>NZ_CAKLPZ010000002.1 GCF_923081025.1 Neolewinella maritima
CTGACGGCCGGGCGGGGGCACTATGCCCTAAAGTTACTTTCTAAGCTACCGCAACGCAAGAGTAGCCGCTAAGCAACCGTGGTCAAGGCTCCAGTATAGTAGGGAAGAGCTTAGCTTAATGGAGTTGGCGTGGTGTTGGGCGATCTACCTTTCATTTCCATTTTTCCTCAAATTCTTCCCTAGATATTTTTTCTACGGAAAAACGCTCGACGAAGTCCTTGTAACACATAATATTATCTGACCAATATCCATAATTAGTTTCGTTAGGTAGCTTTACTACAGTATTTGAACCGTTGATAACACCAATTTCTCTAGTGACACAATCGGTTAAACAATCGTATTCTAACATCCACTTTGTAACAGATCCGATCAAATGATCAAAGTCTGGATTGGCCTGAGGAACTACGTGTTGGAGTAACTTAATAGCTATAGCAACCCAACACTTTGTATCTTCATTACTAGTGATTTCCTTTTCGGGCATAGAGAATTGAAAATACAGTGTGTGCAATGCTTAGTATTTAGCCCAGGTGATGTAAGAATATCTAATCACAAACCTGCGCTGGAGCCCTATGGAAGCTATTCCGCCATCCAAGATAGTCCAGATTCCAATCTAATGATAAAATCGCGAAAACAATCTCCAATTACAATGAATTCACTCCTTTCTTGAGATATCGTGTTGAATATAAATATTTTTCCGCTTTTATTGAAGTCAATTGCGATAGTTTCTCCTCCCCCGTTACTACCAATACCAAAAATTTGTTCCCGCCTGACAAATTCATCCATGCTTTCGTTAAACTCCATCGCCTCCTCATACGTCCATATGGCTATATATTTTGCACCAATGAATCTCTCTAGTTGCAGGTTCGACTCTACATAGAATACGTAATCTTTCGGAAGATAGTATCCATAAGTCCCATGGACTACTTTCCGAAACCATCCAGACCTATAGATATTATTATCATTCATTTGTTCGCAACACCAGGCTATCTACTCGTATAACTCTCGGGACCAGGAACTCAGTGTATATATACAGTCGTTCTCACTATCGGTAATCCGTGGATAGAGGTCAAAACTCGATCGTAGGTGAAGTTGGAAATAGCTCTAATTTCTATGCCATGTCGCTCGCCTAGGCTTACCGCCCCCTGATTCCCAAACGACCGAAAGTGAGAACTGCTCGCTCTTATCTGTCCTGCGGGTTTATTGTCGTGGCCCATATGGGCCATGTCGCCCAACATCTGCACTAACGATTGCGTATACCCCCCCAATCTACGTCAACCCATTGACGTGTATAGCTCAGTTGACGTGTAGCCGCAACTTGACGTGTAGCCACCGAATTGCGTATACACACCACCCGCATGTTGTGTATACGCAACTTTCCACCCCCACAAGGCTCCGCCCCCCATCCGTCGAAACGCCTGCCCCAAATAACCTAGCCACACCAAACCAAAACACCCCTAAACATACCACACCCCCCACACATCATTCCCCCGCACCAGCGCCCCCGCCCCACACCAAACACCCCCCACCACCGTTAATAGAATTTCCCGGCGAGGGAACCGACGGTCTATCCTACGGGTTAGCACCTAACGGCGGCCCTTGGATCGCCGGCTGTGTACGCCCTAACCTGTTTTTGACTTAGCCCCACCCTACATGAATGACGTCCGGAGCATAGTGTGCACCGTTTTCGAGCGGTCGTACCACCTGGGGGTGGGGGCCCTGGCGAACTCGCTGTACGACTGCAACTACCGCGGCGTGCTCTACGCCGGCTACCGGGGGGCGCTGCCGCCGTGGACCACCGGCGCCCTCACCGAAGTAGACGGGGTGCAGGTTTATAGCGTGGCGGACGGACTAGAGATCCACTTCGCCCTGCAGCAGACCGATGAGATGCTCGCCAACGTGAAGCCGCAGCTGATCCAGCAGGTGTGGGCCCGCTACGGGGAGGGGGTGGAGAATGTATTCTACATCGACTGTGACATCATCATCAAGGCGCAGTGGCCTCACTTCGAAGCCTGGGCACAGTACGGCATCGCCCTGGTGGAGGATATGAACTCGCCGGTCGCTGTGTCGCACCCGCTGCGGCTGCAGTGGACCGAGTATTACGCTAAGTTCGGCATCGACTACGTGCCGCAAGACAGCATCTACGTGAACGGTGGCTTCGTGGGCATCAACCGGCGGTACCGGGGCTTTTCCAGCCTGTGGCACGAGCTGCAGGTGCACATGAAGGAATTCACCGGCATGCAGCAGGACCAGATCGGGATCGCCGACCGGTGGAATATGTTTCACTTCATGGACCAGGACGCGCTCAACGTAGCCAAGGACCTGACGGCGAAGGTGACCATCATGGGGCCGGATGCGATGGACTTCGGGAAGTTCGGCTACGTGATGTCGCACGCGGCGGGCCGCACCAAACCGTGGGAAAAGGCCTTTATCCGCGATATCTTCGTGACCGGCGCCCGGCCCAGCTTTGCCGACAAGCAGTACTGGCAGTACGTAGACGGGCCCATCCAGGTGTTCTCCCCGGCCCAGATCCGGCGCAAACGCGCCGCCCTCAAGGTGGCGGTCTTCATCGGCCGTTTCTTTACGCGCACCTAGGCATAGGAGCGACTAGTCAAGAATACTTTTCCCGGCACCGCGTTATGGGTCCCGTGCGGTCATTGTTGACCCCCTTCACGCGTATACCTACTTTTGTATGTCTTACCTATTCGCCCGTAGCATCTTCCGCATGCTCGCGCTCACCGTGGCCCTGGTGTGCACTACCCTACTCACCGCCCAGCAAACCTACGAGACCGGCTACCTGATCACTACCGACGGGCAGCGGGAATCCGTCCAGATCCTCAACGTAGACTGGCGCTATACCCCCACTACCCTGACCGTACTGCGAGACGGTAGCCCCACCATCATCGATCCCGCTACACTGACCGAGTTCGCTATTCCGGGCAAGGCACGCTTCGTGAACCATACCGTACAGCTGGAACGCAGCAGTACCGAGACCCAGCTACTGGCGGACGCGCCCAGCCCGCAGGAAGAGCAGCGGATACTACTACGCACCGAAGTGGAAGGACCGGCCAGTTTGTACAGCTACCGCACGCCGCAGCTCACGAAGTTCTTTCTGCAGCTGGAGGCGGGTACGCCACCGGTGCAGTTGATGTACCAGCGCTGGCAGGGTGCCGGAACTACCGTGCGTACCAACGAGCAGTACGTAACGCAGCTGCGCAGTGCACTGCAGTGTGGAACTACGTCCATCAGCGCACAGACCGACTACCAGCTACGGGAACTGCGCAAGGTCGTGCTGGACTACAACAGCTGCCGGGGCGCAGCGAGTACGATCTATACAAACAATGCCGCCCGGGGCAAACGACTGTACATCGGCGTCACGCCCGGCGTCTTCTTCGGCAAGTTTGAACTGGTGGATCCCGGCAACGACCGCATGCTGGTCTCCATGGAGGCCAAGGCCAGTCCGCGGATCGGGCTGGAGCTGGAGTACCGCCTCCCCTTCGGCAACAACAAGATCGCCCTGGTCTTCGAGCCCAATTACTACCGCTACAAGTCTAGCGGCACCTACAGTCCGGTCTCCCGCATTGAGATGGCAGCTGCCGACTACTCCGCCCTGGAGCTGCCCGTAGGCCTGCGCTACTACAGCTACCTGAGCTCGGGCACGAAGGCCTTCGCTACGGTAATGGGCGGCTACAATTTCTTCTCCGGAGAGATCATGTACGACCGCGGTCCAGATACCGAGCTAAAGGGTAGTTTCACTGCCTCGGCCGGACTGGGCCTGCGCTTTCGTGAGCACTTCGGCATCGAGGTCCGCTACCAGCACAATACCGACAACCTGGGCATACTCGGCCAGGCCAGCCGCAGCGGTGGCATCCGCGCCATCACCAGCTACGTCTTTTAGCCGCGGCGGCGTTCCAGCAGGATCATCATCATCAGGCCCAGCATGATGCGGTCGTCGTCGTCTTCATCGATCTGCCCCAGCTTTTCCACCTTGAATTCCTTACCGAAGAACGAGGGTTGCTTGGTCAGCCGGGCGATCTCGCGGTCGCGCAGGTCGGTCACCAGGTAGCTCGGGTTGAACACGTAGCCGGTGAACCAGCCCAGCACGGGGATCTCGCCCACCAGTCCGTCGATCACCTTCACCCAGCCGTTCTCCTCGCGGATGTGGTACTGCGGTTTGTCCTGGGCGTCGATCAGTTCGTACTCCGCCTTCCAGAGCGATTTCCAGCCCTTGCGCGCGATCTTGCCCAGGGCCGTGCCGCGGTGATCGGTGAAGGCGTAGGCGGCCGACCAGTCGATCCAGCGGTCGGCCCGTATGTGGTAGTTCACCCGGCTCCGGCTATCGTCGCTGTACACCTCGATGTGTTCCTTAAACTTGAGCAGCTTCTGCCGTACGTAGGCCACCACCTGCCCACTGGCGTCGGTCGCCGTGAAGTCATTAGCCAGTGTGGTGATCTTGAAGGAGAAGGTCAGGGGATAGCGGATCGCTTGCATGCGTAGGGTTTAGTGCGGTAGGTACTTCATCGGGCGCGCTCGCAGGTGCGGAGGAACGCAACTGGGCGCTGGTCTTCCGGCTCCCGTCGTGGCTCCACCCCGGAGGACCGAATATATAACCCAGCCGACTATGCCAATCCGGCGCGTGCCAAACGTCGCGGCCCAGGGCTACCCACTCGTGGGTCGCGATGTGCAGGGGGTTGTGGGAGTCGATGTTAGTGACCAGTCCGTAGCCGGGCCGCTCCTCTTCCTCCTGAAAGGTACCGAACAGGCGGTCCCAGATGATGAGTACGCCGCCGTGGTTGCGGTCCAGGTACTTGACGTCGCTACCGTGGTGCACCCGGTGGTGGCTCGGCGTATTGAACACAAACTCCACCGGTCGCCACAGCTTATCGATCGCCTCGGTGTGGATCCAGAACTGATAGATCAGGCTCAGGCTACCGAATATAGCCACCATGATGGGATGAAAACCCACCAGCGGCAGCCAGAGGATGAATATGAAGGAGCCGGACAGCTCCCCCGTCCACGTCTGCCGCAGGGCGGTAGAGAGGTTATACTTCTTGCTGCTGTGGTGCACTACGTGACTGGCCCAGAAGTAGCGCACCTCGTGGCTCGCCCGGTGGAAGGCGTAGTAGCTCAGATCCTCGGCAAAGAAGCACAGCACCCACACCCACCAGGCCGCCCCCAGATCAAACAGTCGGAACTGGTACAAAAAGAAGAGCACCCCCACGATAACCACCTTCGTAAATAGGCGGATAACGGCATTGCCGATACCCATACTCAGCGAGCTCAGGGTGTCCTTGGTGTCGTACCAGTCCCGCTGCTCGTACACCGCCACCCCGATCTCGATCGCCAGCAGCAGCACGAAGGCCGGTATGGCGTAGTGGATCGCCACGGGGTTATCGGTAAACAGAAAGGTAGGCATGGTGGTAATGGCTAGGCTGCGATGAAGTTACTGAACACTGGGGAGATGGCTTCGGAGACGTCCCCCCTCTCATCTGGAGAGGGGCTGGGGGAGAGGTAAAAATTCATCAGCATCAATCCATATCCCACCACTGCAGCGATTCCTCCAGGGGCGGTAGACCGATAGCTTGCCGTAGTTTATCTACGGAGTCCGGATCGGCCAGCTCGTACAGCTGCCACTTACCGGTGTTGGGATCCCGCACTACTTGCGTGCCGTAGCGTTGCGGCTTTCCATCATCTAGGGCGATACGATCGGTGATGGTGGCGATCGTTCCCCAGCTGAGGTCTCCCGCCCGGGCACTTGCTTCCAACAGCGGCAGGTACCGCTTTCGGTACCGATTTGAGGAGTGCTGCAGGACCGCCCAGATTGCGGCCAGTTGCACTTCATTGACTTCGGCCAGCGTAGGCATGCCGCAGTGGTCAAGGAAACTGGTGATCACTTCCAGGTTTTGGTGGTCTACCCGCTTATCGTAGGGCTGACCGCCGCGGATCGCCTGGTCGCGATCAAATACTTCCTGAAGTATGCTGGCTTTGTCGGAGCAGTCTATGGGTAGCCTGCGCAGCTCCGGACCGGTATTAACTGCCTCGACTAGTTTGCGCTGGAAGACTAGTTCAGCCTCCGTTATTTCTACAATGATCGCTTCCTGTATGACGCCGTTCGCATCCTGGTAGTAGTGTAAGGCATACTTCTTTGTAGGGTCCTGGATGTTTCTCAGGGAGTCCATCGTGATGGTATCTCCTAGCGTGTTCAGCGTAGGGAACTTAGTACCGTCTGGGTAGTCAAAATGGTAGGCACGGGTAAGTAACTCTTCGTCGGATACTCGGGTGAGTCCGTGGGGTACGTAGGCTGTATCGGTGGCACAGCCCAGACTGATCACTGCGAGGATATACAGGTACTTCAGTAGACCCTTCTTAGTATTTGTATCGCTAAATTGCATTACCACAATATATGACGGTCTGTGGGGCCTTACGCTGTAGTGTACATAGTTGCGCAGATAATGAAGGCGAACATGACGGTGCGAAGTCCTGACAGGAAAATCAGGGATAACAGAGTGTCTCGGTACGGAAAGGCTTCAGCGGTATACTGCTTTGCTAAGGGGGGGCGGCGCGATGGCAGGGCTATATCTCGTCCTATTCGTCCAAAGAGCATTTTGCGCAGTTAGCCGCTGCGTAGTATATTTGATTCACCTAAACCTCTCCTAAGGAAGGTTAAACACCTAATTTTATTTACACCTTCCCTTTTATGAGCAGTTGGATTAGGAAGAAACGCCAACTTGAGCGTTTGGACGCACTTATACGGCGTCGCAGCACCGGTCATAGGCGAACATTAGCAAACAAGTTCGGGGTGTCGGAACGTACCATCAATTACCTTTTAGCAGACCTGCAAGAGCTTGGCGCGGACATCCATTTTGATACTGAACGACGGTCTTATGTGTATGCGTCATTATTACGGTCAGACTGGCAGATATTCAGAACAACGGACGAGGAGGAGTGATTTTTTCTCAATGTGCAGAAATTTTGCATATTCATCCTCGAACTTTATTGCGTCGACCCGGAGAAGCTGAAAACCGGAACCTAGAGTAATCATCACGCATAATCCAAATACCATGCGCAAATTCATGTTAGTTTTTGGCTTTCTTCTAGCCTTTGTCTTTGTTCTCACAGCAAGCGTACCTACATCCGGCACTACCTCGGTAGTAGATGGAGAGCTAATCTCCGGTCCAACTACAGAGTTGGTCTTCACCGCGGAAGAGGGTGTAGCCTGCCGTTGCTATGATAACGAGGGTCGCATCAAGGCAAGTTGCTTAATATGCAACTGTTCTAATCTTTGTGAAAGCGTAGAACAATAACATTCATTAACCCAAAGGGGGAGGGTTACAAGCAGGTAAGCACTATGTAGTGGCCCTCCCCTTAATCAGCCCATAAATAGATGTCATGCCACTTATCCGAATAATATTCATCTGCTCCGCCCTCCTTCTCACTTCCAATACCTATGCGCAACAAAGTTTCATAGCAGTATACGAACATCAGGAGACGCCCACCGACTATCGCGCAGAATTCATATTGATATTTGATGGTACCACAGCAGCATACGAACACCATCAAAGAACGGATAAAATAGATATGAATGATGGTTCCACCTATACCTACTACCTACCACACGAATTCTACACTTGGTCGATAACCTATCCCAGTAAGGTAGTCGCGGAAAGAAAAATTTTAGAAGACCAGACGCCGATCTACTTTAAGGGGCAGCCAAATCCGGAGTGGGAGATCACCACTGAAACAAAGATCATCGACGGCTACACGGTGCAAAAGGCCATCTGTACCAATAGTTATGTCCCAGCAACTGGTGACTATCATCTACAAGATGCTATAGCATGGTTTACGATGGACATCCCAGTAAGCGTCGGACCGGAGCGCTACTACGGCCTGCCCGGCTTGATTGTACTGCTAGAACACAGCGGTCGCAAGACGGTCAGAACCAAGCTTAAGGCCATCTCTTTCGATGACATCGACACAGTGGACGCGGTGGAGGTTCCGGCCGCGGCCATCGTAGTGTCATTGGAAGAAATCGTTCGCCCCTATGGAATAGATCGCAAGTGGCTGCGGGACGAGAAGAAACGTTGGAAGGAGGTCTCAAGTCGGTAGGTTATCATGCTGCTGGCTGAGTACAGGAATGGGAGGACAGTAGTAGTAGTAAGCTGTCAGTGCATAATCCGCTGCTTGTTGTGCATTGCCTGCTGTCTAGTCGTCACGTCTGGTTATACACAGGAAGTAAGAATTATAGGACGGGTCATGGACCGGGATAGTATGAATGCGCCCTTACCTATGACGAACATTGTAGCACGCACCTACGGAACACAGGAAATACTTGCCTATACTCAATCGGACAGCGCGGGTGGGTATCAGCTTCAGGTACGACGTGGCGCGCCTAGTATCATATCGATCGAGTACACTTATCTTGGATACACCCCACAGCGTAGAGAGATAGTACTTGGTAAGGGTACCTCTATTGACGACGTTCACCTTCCTACCGTTGTCATGCAACCAAGTGAAAATAGCCTAAAGGAAATTACGGTAAAGGCACAATCACCCGTAGTGGTGAACGGCGACACTATACGTTATGACCTGCCGCACTGGACGGAAGCCAGGCACGAAACCCTGGAGGCCGTCTTGTCCCAACTGCCCGGAATGCGCATCAACGAACGAGGAGAGCTCGTCGTAAATGGTCAGCTGGTTGATAAAGTGACGATTAATGGCAAGGAAGTATCCCAGCAGGGGACCGCACTGCTAACCCGCTCCATCCACCCCCAGGATGTGCAGACGATCGAAGTACGAACGGATGAGCAGGATTCCAAACTCAAGGAAAGCCTATTAACTACTCGTGGCTATGTGGTGCTTGACGTGCAATTGAAGGATGCCGTAGATGAAGACCTTTTTGGTCGTGTAGAAGCACATCTAGGCGTTCAAAGCACCTCAAAAGTAGGCGCGTATGCAAACGGTTTTAAGCTACAGGAACATACTCGACTGCATGTCTTTGCCGAGTCCAATCGGTTTGGTGAGCAGACCATTCAGCTAGCCAGTATTCGCAATATGGGCGAAGAAGCGCTTCAGGGCATGTTTGCTACTCCTGCCAACTTCAAAGACGCCAGTCAAGTAGGAGGGTATGAGCCAGAAACTTACAACTTCACCAATTTCTTTGCGCGACGTGATCAGCATACCCTTGGCATCAGCCTCGGTCATGATCTAAACGACGAGTGGAGCATCTACCTGGGATCATACAGCAATCTTACCCTGTCACGCTACCGAAGTCAGAATACACAAGACTTTTATTTCGGCGATGTGAATAGATTTGATGCTGTCCAACAGTCTGAAGAGGCGCTCAGCTTGAACAAGCTCGCTCTACGGTATGACAGCGAAACGTATAGGTTCTCAATTGGCGGGAATTATATAGTGCGTAAAATAGCGGCAGGGGAAATAGTTGCTGAGATTTACCCTTCCTCTATTGAGGATGTTTATCTCAAGCAGAATAGTGTGGCTCACGAAGGATATCTTACACTCCAGGCACAAACGTTACTCACTTCGGCAGTTGGACTAACGCTGAACAGCGCCTTAATAAGGAGCAGTCATGATAACCGCACTCGGCTGTACGATCGATCCGTCACAAATTTTTTATCGCCACTACCTACGAACGGAACAGGCTTGACTACCCAGACCGCTACTCCTCAGCGAGAATCGACAACTATTTCCCTGGCAGCATCCTATTCCTCCAAGAACATAGGGCTATTCGAGGCCGGTATGGGGTATGAATCTGAGGCAGCGATCAATACAACGGCAGCAAGTTTAGTACAGTATCCCGCGCAGCCACTGATCCTAGATCGACTCACCAGTGCAGATGCTACCATACGCACGATTAAAACGTCTCCATATTTACGGTGGGAAGTGACCCTGCCGCGAGTTCCGGTGTACCTCGACAACCGGGTCAACTATTCGATACTTAATTACCCGAACAGTACGGGCCGTACGTTAAACTCCAGTAGCGGCCTAGAGTACGAGATCGATGCTCGTTTAGATCTGGGCAACTTTACGAATTTCCAATTCAATTGGCAGCATCACTTTACTCCACTGCCTTTCTATGACTTACTGCCGGGAGGAAGCATCAGTAACTTTCAGACCATCACTCTGCCCGGAGACAAGAATATAGGCCCCACCAAGGAGACCGTCGTATCCTTCATGGGTTCTCTACCCATAAGTGGACGGGGCTGGATAGTAGATGCAAGTGTCCTGCACGGTCGCGATCGTACGGGCTACGCGACTCAACTCAGTAGTGATGTCATTGTACGAGAAGTTGATCAGCTGTTTGCTCGGTATGCTATCTTCTCTGTCGCCTTAGAGCGTAGAGTCCAGGGAAGTGGCATAAATTTCCGGCTCGAACCGGAACATATTCGGACAGTTGCGGAAAATCAGCTTGATCGTGAGTCGCCCATCATTGCCTACAGTCGGGACTACCGCATTGGCCTGCGAGCCTCTACAGAGTGGGAAGATAGTCCGCTGAATTTAAGTATTACGCCTAAATACATTCACATAGACTACCTGACAAATTTCAATCAAAATCGCACGACCCAACAGATGGTATGGCTAAACGCAAATGTGCGTACTGACCTTTTACCAGATCGCCTATTCTGTGATTTTGATCTGCGCCAAGTGTATTTTCCCGCAGCACGCTCCCAATCGTTGAACAGTATGCTAAATCTGCAGCTCCGCTATATGCACAAAAACTCTTCTTGGCACCTTGATGCAGGCAACCTGTTTGATACCGATAATTTTCAGCGTATAGATCAGAGTACGGTAGCGCTAAACCAAACCCGGCACGAGCTATTCGGAAGGTACATTAAGTTGACCTACGGGTTTCGATTCAATTAGGATAAAGCGGAATGTTCCGTAGGGCAGAAGATTGATATTAATGGGGAGCAGCAAACCGCGCATCCGTCAGCAACGACTCATCCGTCAGCGTATGGAGAAACGCCAGCAGCGCCTCCTTCTCCCGCTCCGTCAGCGTGAAGCCGGTGATATTGGGATCTTCGTTCTCTACGTCGTGGCCTCCGCTGGCGTAGTGGTCGAGTACTTCCTCGAGGGTCTCGAAGCGGCCGTCGTGCATGTAGGGGGCCGTCAGGGCGATGTTGCGCAGCGTGGGGGTACGAAACTTGCCGTTGTCGAAGCGGTTGCCGTTCACGCCGCCAAGCCCCTTGTCGATGAAATCGTCCAGGGAGGCTACGTCGTCCAGTCCGTTGTTATGAAACTTGTTGTCGCCGAAGCTGGGCGCGTTGTGGCAGTGGCCACAGCCGGGGTGCAGCGCACCGGGGGGCAGGTTCTCGACGAAGAAGAGGCTATCGGCCCCCAGCTGCTCCTGCTCGGTAAAGAAGTCGGTGTTGTGGTATACGACCCGGTCGTACTTGCTGTCGGCCGAAATGATGGTGCGCTCGAACTGCGCCAGGGCCTTGATGGTCAGCTCCCGACTGATCTCGGCCGTATTGTCGATCCCGAAGGCCGCCCGGAAGCGGGCCGGATAGTCGGCATCGGCGCGCAGCTTGCGCAGCACTTCCTCCCAGTCGTTGTCCAGCTCCAGCATATCCTCCACGGGGTGAATGGCCTGCTCCCAGAGCTTGGGCGCACTGCCGTCCCAGTTAAAGCCGTTCGGGTTGAACGCCAGATTGACCAGGGACATCGCACTCCGCGACCCCGCCAAACGGCGTACCCCCAACGAACGGTCCAGCCCGTCGGTAAAGGCCAGCTCCTGCCGGTGACAACTGGCGCACGACATCGTACCGTCCGTACTCAGAATTTCCGCATCGTAGAAGATGTGCCGCCCCAGCTCCACCCCCTCTACCGACACCGGGTTCTCCGGATCCACGATCGGCGCGGGTAGGTAGGCAGGCACCTCCAGCGCGTATGGCGTCGGCGTGCTCGGACCGCTAATGGTCCCCTCCACCGGCACCTCCATGCCCACACCAGGCTCATCCCCGCAGCCCGCCGCCAGCAGCAGCACACTAAGACCAAGAAGGATGATACGACGACCCATAATCCGTGACTAATCCGTGCTGTAATCCGTAGAATCCGTGTTTAACCCTACCCCACGCAGCGATCCTACAACGAATGAATCATCCGTAAGGGTCTCCAAAAATGCCACTAAAGCCGCCTGCTGCGGGACACTTAGCCCCAACGGACGCACATTCGCGCTCTTATTCTCCGCATACTCTCCACCGCTGTTGTAATGCGCCACCACCTCCTGCAGACTACCGAAGCGGCCGTCGTGCATGTAGGGCGCGGTGAGGGCTACGTTGCGCAAGCCCGGCGTGCGGAAGCGCCCGTTGTCGTAGCGCTGCCCGTTGATGGCCCCGCGCCCCTTGTCGGTAAAGTCGTCGAGATCGACCGCCTCATCGAGCCCGTTGTTGGCGTACCGCTGGTTCGTGAAGTGGGGCGGCGTATGACAGTGGGCGCACTCCCCGCGGACCAGCCCGGCGAACGGTCCGCCCGGATCGTCGCCCAGGTCGAAGAAAATGGCGTGCCCCAGGGCCTCCTGCTCCGTGTACTGCGCCTCCCCCTGCCGGACCCGGTCGTAGGTGCTATTCATACTCACCAGCGTGCGCTGGTACTGCGCCAGGGCCCGCCCCACCAGGGTAGAGTCGATGGGTACGTCCCCGAACGCCTCGCGAAAGGCGGTCACGTAGGTGGGCCGGCTGCGCAGCGCGTCGATCACCACCGGCCAGCTGCCGGCCATCTCGTGGGCAGTGCCAACGGGGTGGAGCGCCTGAGCCTCCAAGTTGGTCGCCCGCCCATCCCAGAATAGTGGTTGGTGAAGGTAGCCGACGTTGGTCAGGCTGGGCGTATTGCGGAAGCCGACCAGACCGTCGATCCCCACGCTCAGGGGCTTACCGTCCGAAAAAGCCAGCGCCGGCTGGTGGCAACTGGCGCAACTCACCGTACCATCGGCCGAGAGCAGCGGATCGAAGAACAAGCGCTCCCCCAGATCGACACCCTCCGGGGTGGATGCATTATCGTCGGGATACAGGATGGCGGCAAAGTCGGGCGGAGTATCGGCCTCCTTGCGATCACAGCCGTAGCAAAGCAGTAACGCCAGTACTATGGATAGCCCGCCGCGCATCCCTACCGCACTTCGAGGGTGAACTGTGCGGCCAGCCGGTTCCAGATGTCCTGGGCCACGGCCTGGTTGCCGCCATGTACGGCCTGCTGGTCCGGATTGTCGATGGCGAAGGTCTCCCCGTTGCCGGATAGGGCCCGCAGTACGTCGGCCACTACGGTCAGCTGCTCCGTCTGCCCGGGCCCGATGCGCAGGTCACGCGCGAACTCTACGGTAGTGTACAGCGCATCGCTGCCCATGTGGTAGCTCAGTCCGGTGTCGAAGCGCCCATCGCCCTCCAGATCGGCATTGGCCTCGATCTTGGCGAACACATAGCGGGTGGTCGGCCCCCAGAATTCCGCCTCGTTGAGCACGTAGTCGGCGGCAAAGGTGCTGGGATCCTGTGCGTTCAGTTCCGGCTTTACGCCCAGTCCGAACCGCAGTCCGACGTACTCCCCCGCCGGCACCCGGTAGCTGCGCGTGAGGGTCGCCGAGTCACTGGCCGAGTTCCAGCGCAGCAGGTCGATCTCCGCCAGTCGCACGGGCGCGGCCCCACCGGCGGGCAGCAGTTCCAGGTCAGACACATAGTACTGAAACAGCAGCAGCTTGAGCGTATCGCCCGTCGGGTAGCCGTAGGCCTCCCGCTGAATGGCCAGGCCCTCCCCTCCGTATTCCGCGCGAAAGTCCAGCGTCAGGTCGGTCTCGGCTACGGCCGGCAGGTCATCGTCGTCCAGGCAGGCCGTCAGTCCCAGCAGCAAAAGCAAATACAGCAGCAGGTGTTTCATAAGCGGGCGCGCACGCAGGTGCGCAGTTGATGGTGGAGGATGAGCAAGATAGGGCGGTAACCGGCCGGCTTGCCAACTTCCCGGCGGTAAGTGTCGGCGCCACAGCGCATACCGTAGGTTGAACAAGTACAAAATCAATCCCGTTGGACCAGCACACCATATTTAACCTACCATATACCCCACGCATGACCGACCAGTCTCCCAATTCCCCCCTAGATAAAGCCCTCAAGCAACTCACCTACGGCTTTTACATCGTCGCCACCCGCAAGGAAGGCAGCGACCTCAAGACCCGCTCCGAAGACTGGGTCAGCGCCTCTACCGTCAGTTGGGCCACCCAGTCCAGTTTCGATCCCCCGCTGATCACCATCGCCATCCAGAAGGACAGCGACGTCAACGAGACCATCCAGAAGGCCCAGTCCTTCTCCCTCACCGTACTCGGTAAGGACGACGAGGAGCTCATCAAGAAGTTCGCCAAGCAGACCGACGTCGACTACGGTGCCCACTCCGTCAACGGTATATCCTACACCGAAGGCGAGACCGGCGCCCCCGTCCTCGACTGCGGCGTAGCCACCCTGGAGTGCAAGCTGGAAGACGCCCTGACCACCCACGGCGATCATATCCTGTTCGTCGGCAAGGTCATCAAGGCCACCAGCAAGGACGGACAGCCCATCACCGAACTAGACACCCGCAAGCACTACGAAGGCGTGAGCCCACGTAGCTAGTGGTTGCCGATCACATCACCAGACACTTAAGTCAGGAGCCCCACCTCGCCCCCCTGGTCGCACGCCACACCCTTACCCCCCGGCCCGACCACGGGGGCAATGTGTATTTCGGGCTGCTCCGCTCCATCACCTACCAGCAGCTGAGCGGGCGGGCGGCGGGCACCATCTTCGGCCGCTTCCTGGACCTGTTCCCCGACGGCTACCCCCACCCCGACCGTCTACTAGAGCTGTCCGAAACCGATCTGCGCGCCGTAGGGATGAGTCGGCCCAAAGCGGGCTACCTCCACGGCGTAGCGACCTTCTGGCTCGAGCACAAGCTTATCGATCAGGACTGGTCGGCCTACACGGATCAGCAAATCATCGAGCTGCTCACCCAGATCAAGGGCGTAGGCCAGTGGACCGTGGAGATGGTGCTCATGTTCGTCCTGCAGCGGCCCGACCTGCTCCCGCTGGACGATCTCGTCGTGCGCCGCAACCTGATCGCGCTCTTCGACCTCGGTCACCTGAAGGGCAAGGCGCTGGTCGCCGCCATGACCGCAGCGGCGGAGCCCTGGCGCCCCTACCGCAGCTACGCCAGCCGCTACCTGTGGCAGATGGAAGGCACGGCGGTGTAGCGAGGCCGGGGGAGAGGGAACCAACACCGACGGCTTACCTTTGCGCGCTAAAATCTACCCCGGCATGTCCACCGCGCTTACCCTGTACAATAGCCTGACCCGTGAGAAGGAAACCTTCACGCCCCTCGTGGAAGGTCACGTAGGCATGTACGTCTGCGGCCCCACGGTGTACAATCCGGCCCACCTGGGCAACTGCCGCACCTTCGTGAGCTTCGACGTCATGTACCGCTACCTGATGGCCCGGGGGTACAAGGTGCGCTACGTGCGCAACATCACCGACGTAGGCCACCTCACCGACGACGGTGAAGACCGCATGAGCCGCGGGGCCCGCCTGGAGCAGCTGGAGCCCATGGAGGTGGCCCAGAAGTTCAGCAACCAGTTTCACGACATGCTGCGGATGCTCAACGCCCTACCCCCCAGCATCGAGCCCCGCGCGACCGGACACATCATCGAGCAGATCGACATGGTGCGCGAGATCATCGCGAACGGCTACGCCTACGAGGTCGACGGCTCGGTCTACTTCGACGTAGCGGCCTACAACTCGGCCAACGACGACCGCTACGGCGAGCTCAGCGGCCGCAAGATCGACGAGCTACTGGCTGAAAGCCGCGAGCTGAAGTCGCAGGGCGACAAGCGTAGCCCGAGTGACTTCGCGATCTGGATGAAGGCCCGCGACGGACACATCCTGCGCTGGGACAGTCCCTGGGGCGAGGGCTTTCCCGGCTGGCACCTGGAGTGCTCGGCCATGAGCACCAAATACCTCGGCACGGAGTTCGACATCCACGGCGGCGGTAACGACCTCAAGTTTCCCCACCACGAGAACGAGATCGCCCAGAACGTCGGCGCCTGCCACCATGGCGGTGCCCGCTACTGGCTGCACACCAATATGCTGCTGATGAACGGCCGCAAGATGTCGAAGTCGGACGGCAACACGATCAGCCCCGAGGAACTCTTCAGCGGCGACAGTCCCCACGTATCCGAAGGCTATAGCCCCATGGTCGTCCGCTTCTTCATGCTGCAGAGCCACTACCGCAGTACGATGGACCTGAGCGACGAGGCACTCCAGGCCGCCAAAAAGGGCTACACCCGCCTACTGGAAGCCTGGAACCTCCTGCAGGGCCTGGAAGCTAAGGGCGGTGCACAGAACGGCACCGTAGGTAAGGAACTCACCGAGGGTCTGGCCGCTGCTTACGCCGAGATGGACGATGACTTCAATACTCCGCGCGCGCTGGCCCGGGTCTTCGAGCTGGTCACCCGCATCAATGCGCTGCAGGGTGGACAACTGTCCCTAGAGGAAGTAAGTGCCGAGACGCTTGCGGCCTTTAAGGAGGGGCTGGGCAGGCTACTTTTCGATGTGCTCGGCCTGAAGGACGAGGCCGCCAGTGGTGGAGCGGAGCAGGAAGCCCTCGACAAGGCCATGCAGATCATCCTCGACCTACGGCAACAGGCGCGGGCGGATAAGAACTGGGCGCTCTCGGATCAACTGCGCGATGCGCTGAACGAGGCGGGCATCACGGTCAAGGACGGTAAGGAAGGAGCTAGCTGGTCGATCTGATCACACGGCCGCCACCTTCCGGTGGTGCCGCTGGTAGGCGTACACTGCCGCCCCTACCGTACCGGCCGTATTGCGCATCTCGGCGGGCTTGACCTCGCAGCCACACTTGATGTACTTCTTGTAGTCCACGAAGTATTTGCTACCGCCACCACCCAGGACGATCAGGTCGGGATTGAGGATAAAATTGACGTGCGTCAGGTACTTGTTTAGGCGCTTGCCGAAGGTCTTCCAGTCCATGTCATTGTCCTTGCGCACCTTATTGGATATGAATTTTTCAGCGATGATGTCCATGCCCTTCAGGTACAACTGGCCGAGCTCAAAATTGGGGATGAGCTCTCCGTCGAGGAACATGGCTCCGCCCAGTCCGGTGCCGATGGTGATCATGACCACCGTACCGTCTTCCTTATGGGAGCGGCCGGTGCCGAAGTTCATGGTGGCGATCCCGGCGGCGTCGGCATCGTTGAGCGCGTAGATGGACACGTCGCGCATCCGCCCGAAGGTCTCCGAGATGCTGGTGCCGATCCAGGCCTTATCGATGTTAGAGGCACTGCCGGCTACATTGCGGTGCACGATGGCGGGAAAGCCCACGCCCACCACGCCGCTGTAGTCGAAGTGATCGATCAGGCTACGGAAGGTGTAGGCCATGGCCGAGGGGGTAGCCGGCTGCGGCGTATCGAAGCGAAACCGCTCGGTGAGCATGCTGCCCGTCTTTACGTCTACCAGTCCGCCCTTAAAGCCGGTGGCGCCTACGTCTACGCCGAGAATAGTGGTGTCCTTCATGCCGCTGTCTTAGTCTGGGCGTGAATATAGGGCCCCGGACCGCAGTCAGCGAACTAGCGTACCAGACTGATCTTCATCGTCACGTCCTCCTTGGGCCGGTCGCCGGCTCCGGTGGCGGCGGCGGCGATCTTGTCGATCACGTCCAGCCCTTCAATGACTTGTCCGAATACGGTATACTGCTGGTCCAGGAAGGGCACCCCGCCGTTTTCCAGGTAGGCGGTGCGAACGTCGCTGGGGTAGCTGACGCCGGTCTGTCCTTCCTGCCGGCTGAGTTCGGCCTCGGTCACGGGCCGGCCGTGCACGATGTAGAACTGGGAGCCGCTGCTCAGCTTCTCTGGGTTGTTGGTACGGGCCGCGGCGATGGCTCCCTTGACGTGGGCCAGCGAAGGATCGAACTCCGCGGGGGTCTGGTAGCCCGGTCCGCCGCTACCGAGGCGTGCGCCGGCCGTAGCATTCTTGCTGTCGGGGTCGCCACCCTGAATCATGAAGCCGTCGATGACCCGGTGAAAGAGCAGGCTATCGTAGAAGTTGTCCTCGACCAGCTTGACGAAGTTGTCCTGGTGCTTGGGGGTGAGGTTGCTGAGGCGTGCGAGCATGTCGCCCATGGGCGTTTCGATGCGCACGAGGCATTCGTTGGGTGGAGTCACGTTGATGGTTTGTGTGGTGGTTCTGGATTTGCCCTTATCGTCGGTGGCCGTAAGCACTACGGGATAGTCCCCGGAGGTGTAGTAGCGCAGCTGGGGCTCGGCTTCCGTGCTGGTCTGTCCGTTGCCGAAGTCCCACAGATAGCTCGTGGCCCGCTCGGAGGTATTGCGGAAGCGCACGGTATCAGCGGCTACTACTGTGGCGGTCTCGGCCGTGAAGCTTGCCACGGGGCGGGCACAGTGGGCGAGCAGGCCGGCAAGCAGAAGCAAGGAGAGCAGACGCATGGGGGGTAGTTTGGTGGGACAACGCGGCAGCGTCGCTATTTGCTCAAAAAGTACTCCAGCAGCAGGTCGCGCTCCTTGCTCAGTCCGTAGTCGGGCGCATCGCGGCCCGAGCGCTGGTACCAGTAGCGGGCGTTGGGCTCGTCGCCCTCGATGCGGTGCAGGTAGCCGTGTACCCAGGCGCGGTCCGGCCCGATAGCATCGTCGATGAGCGTGTGGGCCCGTTCCCACTGGTTGTTGCTGATCCACCACAGGGAGGTCAGTTCTAGCCCAAAGGACGTTGGCGGAGTAGCTTCGCGGAGGGAAGCGTCGAATTCCTGACGGGTCAAGGGAGGGAGGGGGGATTAGTAGTACGCGTGGTAAAGGGCCGGCGAAGATAGGCCAATAAAACAAGTTTGCCGTAGTAGACCTTTACTTCCATGTACGAAATCGGAGGTCTGATCATTATCGGCGTAGTCGCTCAGTGGATTGCCTGGCGGCTACGGGTTCCGGCCATTCTTCCCCTCATTCTGGCCGGCATCCTCATCGGTCCCGGCTGGGAGTGGTACAGCGGTCACCGGCTGGTAAGCCCCCGCTTCGATAGCGAGGCCGGCACGGGCTTGTTTCCGGGTAACCTGCTATACAGTTTCGTCTCCCTGTCCATCGGCCTCATCCTCTTCGAGGGAGGCCTCACCCTGCGGCTGCGCGAGATCCGCGGACTGGCCGACAGCATCTTCCGGCTCACTACCTACGGTGCGTTTACCACTACGGTCGTAGCCGGTCTGGCCGCTCACTTCGTGATGGGGCTCAACTGGCAGATCGCGTTTCTCTTCTCTACCCTGATCGTCGTGACCGGCCCCACGGTCATCGCGCCCATCATGCGGCAGATCAACGTGAAGCGGCAGGTAGCCACCGTACTGAAGTGGGAGAGCATCGTGATCGACCCCGTCGGAGCCTTTCTGGCCGTACTGTTCTACAACTTCATCGTAGCCTACTACGACCCCCAGGCTACGATCTACGAGGCGCTGGTCAAGTTCGTACAGTCGGGCCTAGTAGGTATCGGACTGGGCTTCGTGTTCGGCCACATTCTGTTCATCCTGATCAGTAGGCTTTACATCCCTAAGTTTCTACTCAATATTTTCACCCTGGGGGCAGTCGTGGGGGCCTTTCTGGTGTCGGACTCGATCGCGCACGAGAGCGGACTCCTCACCACCGTAGTGATGGGCGCCTACCTGGCCAATCGGGACGTACCCTTTCTGGACGATATCCTGGATTTTAAGGAAAGCCTCACGCTCCTACTTATTTCCCTACTCTTCATTCTGCTGTCAGCCAATATGACCGTAGAGCAGATCACGCTCGTACTGACCAAGGAAAGCCTGTTCGTATTCCTGATCGTCGTCGTACTGGCCCGCCCACTGGGGGTATTCTGGAGCCTGCGGAGTTCCGAGCTGACCTGGCGCGACAAGGCCTTCATCAGCTGGGTCGGGCCCCGCGGTATCGTAGCGGCCGGAGTAGCTTCCCTGTTTGGCATCGAACTGGCGAAGGAGGGCATCGCCGATGCGGAGTACATCACCCCACTGGTCTTCCTGATCGTACTGGGCACCGTGCTACTCAACGCGACGCTGGCCGGTCTGGTCGCCCGCAAGCTCAAGGTCAGTCTCCCCAAGGGCAGCAGCGTGCTCATCTTCGGCGCCTCGGAGGGTGCACGCCAGCTGGCCAACTCACTACAGGAAAGCGGGCGGGATGTCACCCTGGTCACCCCGAACCGCGCGGCGGCCGATGTGGCGGAAGAAGATAACCTCACCGCCATCACCATCCCCATCGACGCCGATCTGGACCGCCACATGGACCTGAGCGATATCGGCTATATCCTGGCCCTCACCGGGAGCGACGAAGACAACTTCTACCTTCTGAACACCTACCGCAGCCGCGAGGGTATCCGTGGCGCATTCCGCCTGGTAACCCGCAAGGAAATACAGGCCCAGCGGTTCAACGACGAGGCGCTGTTCGGTCACTACGCCAGCTACCTGCTCTTCAACCGGGCGGCTCGCAACTTCGGGGAGGTGCAGGCTTTGGAGATCGATGATCCAAAGCAGATCGGTTCGCTCCTGGCCCAACTGCGGCAGGAGAAGGCCATCCCCCTCTACCTGCGCTGCGCGGAGTACGGTGACATCACCTTCATCACCGCTAATGAAGGAACGCTATCGGTCACGACCGGCGATACCCTGTACTTCCTGGGTGAACCCCTGACGCAGACCAGTCCGCCTACGGGCCAGAAGGAGCGGAAGATCGAGGCCTGACCTACTCCAGCAGGCGCTCCAGTTTATTGCCCCGGCTCCCCTTCACGAATACCTGGCGGCCCGACCAGTCCTGCTGCCAGAACCACTCGGCCAGCTGCCGACTGTCCTCGAAGTACGGCCGCTCGAACTCCCGCGCCACCGCCAGCAGTTCCGGCCCCACCAGCAGCACCGTGCGCGCCACCTGTCCGGCCCGCAGTACGACCCTCCGGTGGGCCGCTGCTGATGCTTCGCCGAGTTCCAGCATTTCGCCCAGGATGACCACACTGTTCTGTGGATCACGCCCCGCGGCAAAGCCCTGTAGCGCAGCTAGTACACTGCTGGGGTTGGCATTGTACGCATCCCAGTAAAAGCTCACGCCCCGGTGCTCCAGCACCTGACTCCGGTGGTTGCGGGACTGGTAGTCGCGCAGTGCACTGACGATGCGGACGCCGGGCACCTTGAAGTACTTCCCTATGGCTATGGCCGATTTGACGTTCTGCAGGTTATGCTGTCCGCTGAGCTGCGTGGTAGCGGTAAGCAGGGCACGCTGCTCGTCCAGAAAGACCACCCGCACGGCGGGGTGCACGGCCAGGGTACCGATCTCCATACCCGGCACGAGGGGCGAGGGGGACTCACTGGTGAAGTAGGCCACGACCCGCTCCACGCCCACGGCCATAGTGGGCAGGTGCGGCTCGTCGCTGTTGAGGAAGGCTACCCCACCGTGGGCGGCCAGGTAGTCGTACAGCTCCCCCTTCCCCTTGATCACGCCTGCTAGTCCACCGAAGCCCTCCAGGTGGGCCTCTCCGACGTTGGTGATCATCCCGTGGGTAGGCTGCCCGATGGCGCAGAGCGCGGCGATCTCCCCCTGGTGATTGGCCCCCATCTCCAGGATCAGAATCTCCGTGGTCTCGGGCATCGAAAGGATGGTCAGCGGCAGCCCGATGTGGTTGTTGTAGTTGCCCGGGGTAGCGTGCACCGTGTACTGCTGCGCCATCACGGCGGCGATCAGCTCCTTGGTGGTGGTCTTACCGTTGCTTCCCGTGATCGCCAGTACCGGCATCCCGTAGTTGCTACGGTGCCGACGGGCAAGCTGCTGTAGGGCGGTCAGGCTATCTTCGACGAGTAGGTAGCGGTCGTCGTCCTGTACGACTACGCCGGGGTCGTCCACGACCACGAAGGCTGCTCCGGCCTCCAGGGCGGCGGCGGCGTAGCGGTTGCCGTCCGCTGCCCCCTGCAGGGCGAAGAACATGCTGCCCGGACGTACCTGCCGGCTGTCGATCTGCACGTCGCGCCGCTCCAGGTAGTTGGTGTAGAGGTCGGCGAGGGGTACGTAGGGTGACTCCATACCGCAAAGCTACCGGACGGGGGCCAAAAACAAAACGCCCCGCCTGAATTCAGACGGGGCGTTTTGTAGTGCAGTAGGTTGCGCTACTTACCGGCGGGACCGGCGGCGGCTCTTTTTCTGCTTGCTTGGCTTCAATCCGAAGCGGTTCACTTTGGCGTCTTCGACTCCGGAGCTATTTCCTACCCGTACCATGGCACAGCGGAAGCCGATGGTGCGGCTGGAGCGGTCCTGGTCGAGGTAGCGGCGGGTACCGGGGCTGAGCCAGTAGGCACGGTCGGCCCAGCTTCCTCCCTTGTACACCCGCGCCTTATCGCTGATGAGGGTGTACTCGTCGGTGGCGTACTCGGCTCCACTCTCTTCGTCTCCGTCAAGGTAGTCATAGACGCGGCCGCGGTTGTAGTTGTCGCGGTTGGCGACGTCGGCATCCTCTACGGGTACGTAGACCAGACGACCCAGGCTATCCTTTTCGACGGCCTTGCCGTCCTGATCGCGCTTGATGTTCTGGAAGTCGTTGCCCCGGAAGCTGTTGAGGTCGTGGTTGTCGGCGTCGACCAGCGTCTGGGTGGTGAGCGGACGGTACAGATCCAGCACCCACTCGTTGACATTGCCGGCCATATTGTAGAGGCCGAAGTCGTTGGGGAAGTTATCGAAGACGTTGCTGGTGATCATGCTACCGTCATTAGGCTGGCCGGCGATACCGGAGTAGTCACCCGCGCCACGCTTGTAGTTGGCGTACATCTTACCCTGGTTCTTATCGTGGCGCTGGTAGCGCATGCTGGTACCGCTCCAGGGGTAGATGCGCCGGTCGGTGTAGTTCTCGTCCTTCTCGTTCTCCTGTAGTCCCTGTAGGGCCAGGGCGGCGTATTCCCACTCCGCCTCGGTGGGCAGGCGGAAGTCGGGCTGCAGGATACCGTCGGCCAGTCGCACGGGGCGGGTACCTCCGGTGGTCATGTCTTTCTTGCCCTTGCGCTCTACGCCTTCGTACTGTCCGGCCAGGTAGGCATCGGTGACGAACACGTCGGAGCCCTGCTGATCGGGGCGGCTCTCCTGGATGCCCTTGTCGATGAGGATGGACTCATTGACGCGGTCGGTCCGCCAGCGGGAGAACTCCCGGGCCTGGTTCCAGCTCACGCCCACTACGGGGTGCTGGGCGTAGGCGGGGTGGCGCAGGTAGCCGGTCACGTAGGGCTCGTTGAAGGACAGCTCATCGCGCCATACCAGCGTATCGGGCAGGGCATTGAGCAGTACTTCGGGGTATTCGGAGTAGACGTCGGCGGTCCAGTCGAGGTACAACAGGTAGTCCTCATTGGCGATCTCGGTCTGGTCCATGTAGAAGCTCGCTACGGTGACGCGGCGGGGGATGTTGTCCCAGTCGTAGGGTACGTCCTCTTCGGTGTAGCCCATGACGAAGGTGCCGCCCGGGATGAGCACCATATTCGGGGGCGTTTCCTGCCCTTCGAAGTCGGCGTTCTTCTCGTAGCCGCCCCACTTCTCGTCGTTGTACTTCCAGTTAGTCGTGCGGTTGCGCTCGTTGTTACGGTTGCAGCCGGCCAGTAGGAGTACCAGACAGAAGAACGGCAGGAGTTTTGATAAATGCATAGTACGGTGGTCGTCCAGTTATAAGGTAGTAGTCCGGAAATCGTTGCAGCTAGGGTACGCAGGGGTGGCCGGACCTACGGCTAGTAAAACCCAATAGGTCGGGGGACTATTGTGTTCGTTTTCTTAAACTTTCACCGCACCCGCGCACGCGCCCGGTCCTAGCTGCCGCGGCGGTTGATTTCGTCTTGCAGCTGACGGCGCAGGTCCTGTTCTACGGTCAGGCGGCTCTTGCGGCTCGTCTCCAGCTCACCGGCCAGTTTGTCGCGCTCCCGCTTGAGTTCGGTGTTGTTGGCCGCCGCAATTCGGGTGCTGGCCAGAGCTACCAGCAGGGCGATCAGCAGACCGATCACGAGGGCCCACATGATGAGGCTGTAGGTGCCCTTGTTGAGCTGCATGCCCAGGAGGTTGACGCTATCCCGCTCCGCGTTCAGCTCGGCGATCGTGGCATCGCGCTCGCTCACCTCCGAGCTGGTGGCGTCGATCTGCTCCTGCAGCGCGGCCTTCTCTTCCTGTAGCCGGCCGATCTCCAGGGGATACTGCGAGAGGGAGTCGCTCACGTTGGCCATGAACGCATCGAGGTAGGCGCGGCGCACTACCCGAAACTCGCTATTGCCTTCGCGGTAGCGGTTGGAGACCTGGATCACGGTATCGAACTGCAGTTGCAGGGGCACGTCCTGGGCCAGGGCGGGGTTGCCGCGTTTCTGCGCGGGCAGGCTGGCGCACAGGCACAGCAGTAACAGGAAAAAGAACAAACGCATACGTGTCAGTTATCGGGGTAGTCCAGCAAGGAAGCGGCAAAGTTAGCGCCTACCTTTGGTACATGCTGGATCACTTGGTATATGTGGTGGCCGATCTCCAGGCTGCCGTCGCTCGTTTTGCCTCCGCGGGCCTGCTGTTCTCCCCCGGCGGACGGCATACGGCACGCGGTACGCACAACGCCCTGCTCCGCCTCGGGCCCCGCAGTTACCTGGAAGTACTGGCGGTAGACCCCACGACCGATCTACCGGCACCCCGCTGGATGGGTATCGACCTGGGCACCCTCCCCCGGCTGAGCAGGTGGGCGCTACACGCAGGTGCGAAGGATTTCCCCACGGAAGACTGGCAGCAGGGCACCCGCATCCTAGCGGATGGCCGGGCCCTCCACTGGCGACTGACCGACCCCGGCTCGGCCCCGGCCACCGAGGTCGTGCCCTTCCTGATCGACTGGTCGGGCTCCACCACTCACCCCGCCGAGGCCCTGCCGGACGCCGGGGTAGAACTGGTAGACCTGCGGCTGTACAGCCCGGACGAGCACACGGTTAATCAAACCCTACAGCGCTACGGAGCCGGTCAGCGGGCGGTGCAGGCCGCTAGCCCGCGTATCGCCGCTACGGTGCGGGGGCCCATTGGGCTGGTACGGCTGTAATGAAAACGGGCCCGGCAGCAAGCTACCGGGCCCGTCAGGGACTACATCAAGTGATCTACATCATCTTCATGGAGCGGTCGATGAAGGCCTTCAAGTCGGCACCCGTCAGCAGTTGCTGGCTGAGCTGGGCGAGCTGGTAGAGGTAGGTGGCGTTCTCGGCGCGGGTGGCCTCGTCCTCTACGTCCAATAGGCGCTCCTTCACGATGGGGTTATTGGCGTTCACAACGACCTGGTAGCTGTCGGGGAACATGTTGGCGTCCATGCCCTGCATCATCTGCATCTCCTTCATACGGCGCATGAACTCGTTGCGGACGATCTGCACGGGGGCGTCCTGCACGTCAAGCGGCTTGAGCTCTACGGTGCCGCCGGTGCCTACCGCATCGGTGAATAGCTTGGTGATGGTCTCCTGCTGGGTCTCGTCGAGCAGGTTCTCCTTCTCCTCGTCCTTCTGCACGAGCTGATCGGGCGTAGCCGAGTCGACACGGACGAAGGTGAGCTTGTCCTCCTTCTGCTCCAGGGTCTGGATGGTGGGCGCATCGATGGCGTGCTCCAACTTGAGTACGTCGTAGCCGCGGTCGCGTGCCGCTTCGACGAGCGTGTGCTGACGCGTGGCATCGGCAGTGTAAATACCTACCAGTCGCTCGTACTTATCGGTCTGCTGTTCCTTGATCCGCTCGCAGTACTCCTCGATGGTGAAGAACTTGCCCTCGGTGTTCTCCAGGAGGGCGAACTTGCTGGCGCGGTCATAGAATTTCTCCTCGCTCACCATGCCGTACTTGACGAACACGCCCAGGTCGGGCCACTTCTCTTCGTACGCCTGCCGGTCTTCCTTGAAGAGGCTGCTGAGCTTCTCGGCCACCTTCTTGGTGATGTAGCCGGTGATCTTCTTGACGTTCGTATCGGCCTGGAGGTAGCTCCGCGATACATTGAGGGGGATATCGGGGGAGTCAATCACCCCGTGAAGGAGGGTGAGGAATTCGGGGACGATATCGGATACGTTATCCGTGACGTACACCTGGTTGCTGTACAGCTGAATCTTGTTGCGCTGCAGCTCCAGCTTACCGGACACCTTGGGGAAGTAGAGGATACCCGTCAGGTGGAAGGGGTAATCGATATTGAGGTGGATCCAGAACATCGGGGGCTCACCCATGGGGTAGAGCTCGCGGTAGAAGGCCTTGTAGTCTTCGTCCGTAAGGTCGGCGGGCGACTTCTTCCAGAGCGGATCGGTGTTGTTGATGACGTTATCTACCTCCGTTTCGATCTTCTCGGGTTCGGGCTTCTCTTCGCCTTCGGCTACCTCCCCTTCAAACTCCTTATACTCCGTCTCGGTCTTGGTGCCGAAGCGGATGGGATAGGGCAGGAAGCGGCAGTACTTCAGCAGCAGGCCTTCAATCTCGTCTTCTTCGAGGTACTGCTTGCTGTCTTCGCTAATGTGCAGGATGACGTCGGTGCCCTGCATGTCTCGCTCGGCTTCGCCGATCTCGTAGCTGGGGTCGCCGGCACAGATCCAGCGCACGCCCGTACTACCGTCCTGGTAGCTCTTGGTGACTACCTCTACCTTATCGGCCACCATGAAGGCGGAGTAGAAGCCCAGGCCAAAATGTCCGATGATGGAGGCGTCGTCCTGGTACTTATCGACAAAGTCCTGAGCGGAGGACAGCGCTACCTGGTTGAGGTACTTCTTGACTTCCTCCTCCGTCATACCGATGCCGCGGTCGCGGATGGTAAGGGTGCCGGCCTCCTTATCGATCATAATATCGATGGTGCGGTCACTGTAGTCTCCCTTCGCTTCCCCCTTACGGGCCAGGGTGACTAGCTTACTGGTAGCGTCGGTCGCGTTCGATACGAGCTCCCGCAGGAAGATCTCCTGATCGGAATAGAGAAACTTCTTAATGATGGGGAAGATGTTTTCCGTCTGTACGGAGATATTACCCTTCTGCATAGTTGATTTGTTTTGGTGGTGGGGACGCACGGTCCCGGGGATAAGGCTCAAGAGTTATTCCAAATGAGTCCGACTGTCAGATTGGCGGGCATCAGACGCGTCAGACGCAGCCTCCCGGCTGCGAAGTTCGAAGCTACCTCCGGTAGCGAGTCTCACCGGCGCAACCGGAGGTTGCATTGGACTACGCAGCCAGGAGGCTGCGTTCTACCGATACAGCCCGGACTTCTCCAGCTCCTCCGCCACCGCATCCGGCACCAGGTAGCGCACGCTGTGCCCCTCCCGGATGCAGTTGCGCACGTAGGTGGCCGAGAGCTGCATCAGCGGAGCGTCGTATACGGTGACGCTGGGGTGGGTACTCAACTCCCCGCCCTCCTGGCCGGGCCGGCGGTAGACCTGGATGCGGTAATCGCGCAAAATGATATCGGCGTTTTTCCACTTGTGTAGCGAGGCCAGGTTGTCGCTGCCCATGATGAGGGTGAAGTCGTAGTCGCGGTACTTGTCGCGCAGCACCGCCAGGGTATCGATGGTGTAGGACGGCTTCGGCAGGTCAAACTCCACCCGGCTGGCCTTGAGGCGGGGCGTCTCTCCGATAGCCAGTTCGACGAGGTGCAGGCGGTCGTGATCGCGGGCTAGACTACCGGCTTTTTTGAAGGGATTCTGGGGGCTCACGACCATCCATACCTCATCCAGGGCAGTCCGGGTGGCCATGTAGTTGGCCAGGATCATGTGCCCGGTGTGCACCGGATTGAAGGAGCCAAAAAAAAGACCGATCTGCCGCCTGGCCATAGTGTAGTACTTAGAAGCCGGAGGGGGAAGGATAGGTCGCTACGATGAAGAAGCCCTCCTCACCCTGCGCCTGGTAGAGCGGCATGAGCAGGTAGCCATCGCAGGGTGCGGCGATGGGTCCGCCGGCGTCGTCAGCTAGTAGGGTACCGGCCGTCACGGGCTGAAAATTCTCGTAGCCCGGCCGCATCACGAAGGAATCCCGCTCGGCCGCCGTGATCCGGTGCACGTAGACCAGTTCGAGTAGTGGGGGGGCACCGGCGGCTGCATCCCGCAGAGTATCGTCGTAGTGGGTATTGACGTCTTCGGGGCGTACGCAGCCTACCGCGCGCAGCAGACTGACCGTAGCGGCCAGGGCACGGTCCACCGATTGCGGATCGGTATGGGAGCCCGCCTCGAAGGTGACGGCACGGCTGGGCCGCTGGAAGTCGAAGTCGCCACCGCGGAAGTACCCCAGGGTGGTCCCCTGTAGGTTGCTGAGCATTCCCTTGATCACGGGTACGCCTAGCTCGGCAGCCAGGAGCAGGCTCGGCCGGTCGTCCCCCGTGACGGCGAATACTCCACCGGTAGCCGTAGTGGTGTGCAGGTCGAGCAGGATCAGCTCGCTGGCCGGTACCTCGTCGAGGGCATGAGCGATGGCAGCCAGTAGTCCGTCCAGTTCCCGGTCTTCGGAGTTGGTCGCCTGGCGCTTGCGGGTGGGGCTCCAGATACGGTTCAGGTCGGTATCGATGTAGCGGTGCCCCGTGCGCAGGGCAGCCAGGTTGCCGCGTAGGGCCAGCAACTCGCCCCGGAAAGTGAAGCCGGGATTGATCAAGGGTTCCTCGCGCAGCAGGTCGAAGAGCTGCTCCAGGGCGGTGACGCCCGCCGGCTCGTTGCCGTGGATACCACCGATGGCCACCACCAGCGGACCCATCTCCGTACCGACGTAGTGTCCGATGACCCGCGGAGATTCCCCGAGCGGATCGGCCTGGAGGTGTTCACCGGTATGCTGCATCAGTAGTACACCTTTAGGGCCACGAACTGCGCCACGAATCCCAGGGCATACCCTACACTCAGCTGTAGCTTGTCGTGCGCCCCGAGTGCGAGGCGGGCCGTACCCACTAGCCCGGCCAGCAGTACGGCGATCAGCACGACCAGGGGCAGTCCGATCGTCAGGCTACCGATGGGGATGCCGTCTCCGCCGTAGAGTCCCAGCAGGATGATGCTTGCTCCAACCAGTCCGCCCATGCCCGTAGCGTGCAGACTGATCTTGTCCAGCAGATTGATCACAAAGGCCACCACCAGCGCAATGACCACGCCCAGCAGAAAAGCATTGAAGATCGTGGGGGTCTGATTGCTCTTGTTGAAGTTCCAGTAGATCCAGAAGTAGAGGACCATCACGAGGAGCAACGGCCCGATGCGCTCCGATTTCTCGTGCATCATGACGCTACTGATCATGTTGAGCCGAGCCATGATGAACACCGCTACGACCGGGATCACGAAGGTGTCCAGGAAGATGAGGATGAGGTTACTCATCGCCCGGGAGTCCCCCAGTTCCGTAGTGCCGAACAAGTAGGGGTTCACGCCCACCAGGAGGAGGAACAGGTAGGTCGGCATCAACAGGGGATGGAATAACCCACTGATCAGCAGGGCCGGCAGGTTGCGGGATGCTGGGGGAGGGGCCACCAATGATTGATCGGACATGCCACAAAAGTAGGACTAAAAGACCAAGCGGAAGGTGGTGCGGCGGTTGCTGGCACGCCCCGCTTCGGTAGCGTTCGTAGCCACTGGTCTGCTTTCCCCATAGCCCACCGCCGTGATACGCTCCGCCGCGATACCCTGCGTTTCTAGGTACGCCTTTACCCGCCGGGCGCGGCGCTCACTGAGGGTCTGATTGGCAGCCTCCGTACCCACATCGTCGGTGTGTCCGGCGATCTCTACGGACACTGCGGGCTGCTCCCGCAGCAGCGTAGCGAGCCGGTCGAGCTCCTCGGTGGACAGCCCGATGAGCGCATCGCTGGCGGTCTCGAAAAACACATTGCGCAGCACGATCGCACCATCCGCTTCGGCAGTTTCACTACTGGCGACCTCCTTGACGGGCTGTAGCCGGATCTGTAGCCGGAAGGGTTCCGTGACGGAGAAGGTATCGGTCAGCGAAAAGCGGTCGGAATAGAATACGTAGCCGGACTTCTCCACGGAAAAGCCGTAGTCGAGCCCGATCGGCAGTACGGTCAGGTAGTGTCCCGAGGCATCGGTGGACCGGGCCGAGACGATCCCGCCCGGCTTCTGCGGCTGCAGGCGTACGCTGGCCTCCAGGGGCTGGCCCGTCTGATCGTCCACCACGCTCACCTGTACGTAGGTAGCCGGGGCGGGACGCAGTTTGCCGGGTAAGTCGAAGGTGTAAATATCAATATCATTACCCACTCCCTTACTGAAGTAGGCCGTCCGTCCATCCAGGGCGATGAACAGATTGGTCTCCTCCCCCGGCGTGTTGATGGGGTAGCCCAGGTTAGTGGGTTTCTGCCACTGATTGGCCGCGTTCACCGAGGTCTTGAACAGGTCTGCCCCACCCATACCGGGTCGGCCACTGGAGGTAAAGTAGAGCGTCTTACCGTCTGCGGCCCAGAAGGGGTAGCGGTCATTGGATGGCGTGTTTACGGTCGGACCCAGGTTGACCGGTCTGCCCCAACTGCCGTCTGCCCTACGACCCACGACGTAGATATCGTCCTGCCCCAGCCCGCCCTCCCGGTTACTGGCAAAGAACAGCAGGCTGCCGTCCTGCGATAAGCTGGGCTGACTCTCCGAAGAGCGGGTATTGATCCCCGGACCAAGGTTGACCGCGTCCGTCCAGCGATCGCCTACGCGCGTACTAGCGTAGAGGTCGCAGCCACCGGCCCCGTCCCGACGCCCACAGCCCGTAAAGACGAGGTAGTTACCATCGGCGGTGATGGTCTGAGCTCCTTCGTTCAGTTCGGTATTGACGCCCGTAAGGGGGGTAGCCTTGCCCCACTGCCCGTCAGCCTGCCGCCGGCTCTGGTAGAAGTCTTCCTGTTGCCGGTTTACCCGGCGGGTAAAGATCAGTTGCTGCCCGTCTACGCTCAGGTTGGGGAAGTACTCCAGGCTTTCGGGTGTATTGACACCGGGGCCCAGGGGGGCAGGTGCGAAGGGATATGGATTAGCAGCGAGCTCGGCCACGGTGCGCGCCTGAGCGACCAGTTTATCCGCCGTAGCGATACTTGAAGCACGTCCGCCCTCACCTACTTTGGCGCGGTAGGTTTCGTAGTGGCCGAGTGCGGCAGCGTAGTCACCCGCCTGAGTGCATACGTCACCCAATCTACGGTATGCCCGTGCACTGCTACCTCCGTCCAGCGCAATGCCCTTGGTGATGGCCGTGGCGGCCTCGGCGTAGCGGTGTTCGTACTGATCGATCTCGCCGTCGAGGTACCGCAACTCGGCTACTTCGGGGTACTTCTTTACTAATTTGGCCAGCCGCTGACTGGCATCGTCAAAGCGTTGCAGTGTCATCAGGGACTGCACGGCGGCTAGTTCCTCCAGGTCACGGCGCTTGAGCTCCTGCGTTCCTGCCTGCCCCATGAGGGGAGAAAGCAGGCTGCACAGCAGCAGGGTCCAGAGCAGACGCAGGTAGAAGAAGTACATAAGAGATCACGGACGCTTGTGTACTACCAACGCGTGCGGCGCCTGAAAAGTACGCTACGAGCGGCTGGCCAGGGCGGTGTCGAGCAGGGCACGGATCTTTGCTTCTTCCGGCGCCTTATGGTCGGGTGCACCCTCCAGGGCACGCTCCAGGGCGACGACCGCATCGACCGCACGATCCGCCTTGAGGTACAGTTTGCCCAGTTCGAAGCCTACCCGGCGGTCGTAGCGGTCCAGGCTGGCGATGCGTTGCTTGCGCTTGGTGAACATACCATAAGTGCGCATGGCATCCGTTGGTCGGCCGAGTTGTAGCGAGACGTCGCCTAATGCTACCTGTGCCATCCAGTAGATGGACTGGTGCGGAATACTGTTCTTGGTGACGGCTTCGAAGTCTACGGCTGAGGCCTCCATATCTCCCATGCGGAGATTGACCAGTCCCCGTCCGTAGTAGCTCTCGGGCATCAGGGGGTTGATCGAGATACTTTTGGAGTAGTCGTAGTGCGCGTCCTTGTCGTTGCCGAGGCGGTAGTTGACGAATCCCCGCCGCTCGTAGGCCTGGGCGTGCCGTTCGAAGCGCCCCACCACCTTGGTCATCATATTGAGCGCTTCCTGCTCGTTGTCGCGTTGGTCGACCAGTTCGCGGCCCCGGTTGAAGAGCTGAACGGTGGTACGATCGCTCTTCGGTTCGAGTTGGTAGTAGTCGATCATCGTACCCGCGCTGAGCCGCCACATATTCAGGCTACCGGCGATGCTGAAGGTGACCACCCGTTCCAGCAGGTTCAGCGTGTTGAGCCAGAGCCGTTCGCTGCTGGGCAGTACGGTGCGGGGCACGTCCAGGGTGAGTTCTTCCTCCTTAAAGATATTCTCCGGTTTAAGGAGGATATCGTTCTTGTAGTAATTCTCCATCCGGTGCGCGTACTGCTCCATGACCTGGTTGAATGCCCGGCGGGAGCCGAACTCCAATTGTCCTGCAATAATGACTTTGTACTCAGACATTTCCCAATAAGCTTTTTTCTCCTACTAACCAATAAGTACATCTTCGTGTACCGGCCCGCTCTCCCCACTGAGTGTTACCACAAAGGTGAGAATATTCTAACGAAAAGAGGGTGCCTCCGTACGGGAGGCACCCTCTTTTCAACAGAATGGGTATACTAAGTTTACCCTAGTTGCGCAGATCGATCATCCGGGTAGCTTCGGTAGCTACTGGAATCACTACCCGATTCTCACGTAGGGTAGCACCAACGGGCTGGTTTTCACCGAAGCCGATGGTACTCAGGTTAGCGGGGTCGGCACCCTGACGCTCGGAGTACTCACTGGCGGAGTTCGCCCGACGCTGCGAGAGGTTCATGTTGTACTCGTCCGAAGCACGGCGGTCAGCATGACCTTCGTAGCGGATCTTGAAGTCTTCAGCACCGGGCAGCGACAGGAAGCGGTCGATCTCTTCGATGATGAGGCGGTCGGGCCGGTTCAGGCTCGATGCATCGGTGGGGAAGAAGATACGGTCGATCATGATCGTTCCGTTGATCGAGTCGATCCGGATGTGGCTGAAGTCCTGACCTTCGAGGATCTGACCGTAGCGGGTGGTCCGCTCCTGCAGGTTCTCGGGGCGGTCGTTGGGCAGCGGGCAACCGTTGCGCTCGGCTACACCAGCCTCATCGGGACATTCGTCGTCTTTGTCGGCGATACCGTCACCATCGCGGTCGGGGCAGCCATTCGTAGCGGCGGGTCCGGCCTCGGCGGGGCACTCATCGTCCTTGTCGGCGATACCATCACCGTCTCCGTCGGGGCAACCGTTCAGGCTGGCGAGTCCGGCCTCATCGGGGCACTCATCATCCTTGTCGGCTACACCGTCACCGTCACCATCGGGGCAACCGTTGGTAGCAGCGGTACCGGGCTCGGTGGGGCAGTCGTCGTCCTTATCGGCTACGCCATCGCTGTCGCCATCGGGGCAACCGTTGAGGTTAGCAACACCGGCCTCATTGGGGCATTCGTCGTCCTTGTCGGCTACACCGTCACCGTCCGCGTCAGGACAGCCATTGGTGTTCGCGGGTCCGGGCTGGGTGGGACATTCGTCATCCTCGTCATTGATACCATCGCCGTCTGCATCGCGCGAGCCGAAGCCGGCGGTGTAGGTCAGACCGAGAAAGGCATAGGTATCATCATCATCGGGGTCGCCGGAAGCGGACACGCCGTCGATGAGGTCAGAACCGGTGATCCGGAAGCTGTACTCGACACCTAGCGCAGATTTAGGGCTGAGGTGGTACCGCAGGCCTACGCCTAGGGGAAAGACTATTCCGCCGCCGTCATCGGCCTGGTCGCTCTTGTCGGTGTTGATCAGCGCCAGCTCCTGGGTGCTGGGTGGGTTACCTAGTTCATTGTATTCGGTAGTGACGTCACCCCAGATACCGTAGCCTACTCCGGCCATCACGTAGGGGGAAAGTCCGGGGCGGAAGGTGTAATCATCCGTAAAGCGACCTCCGGCAAAGGGGGCAAGCTCGATGCTGAGGCTGGGCTCGATGATGGTGGTTTGGGAAGTGAAGCCTCGCGAGCGGCGGCCGGCATCATCGCTATTCTCGTCTTCTGCCCGGAGGGAGAAGTACATCAGGTCGAGCCGAAGGGCCAGGGCATCACCCAGTGCGCGCCGCAGGAAGACACCTGCACCCAGACGGGGCTGGTTGAGGATAATAATGTCCTTGTCAACCAGATCGCCACCCATGGATGCGGCACCTACTTTGAGGCCGAACGACCAGGGGTAGGGGCTCTCGGGGGTTTCAGTACTGAGTGGAGCATCCGTAGTAAGCGGGTCGTCCATGGTGACGGGAGTATCCTGTCCGTACACGGTAATACTGGTGAGAACCGCGAAAACGAAGAGTAGTTGCTTAAGCATATGTGCGGGTTTGACGTTTGATTGTGTGCTAGGTATGCACCCCCTTGGTTGGTTTGGGGGCATTGATCGTTCTATCGTTTATGGCCTGCTTTTGTTCAGGCGTGGTAGTACGAGGGTGCAATTTTAGGGCTTAAACAGCTTACGCAGTTAGTAATTGTGCGAATAGGCCACTTTCACACGCTACTTACTTGCTCCGCTGGTGGAACCGCAGCAGGTGACCGGCGGCTGCCTCGTCGTACAACTCAACGCGGAGACTACCGCGCTTGCTGCCCCGGGGTGGAAATACGATCTTGATCGGGTTGTGCACGTAGCCATCTACCCCGAAGAGCGAGAGCTGGTGCCGCAGTTTGGGTGGCAGACGAAACGCCTGCAGCTCGGCCACGTCAGCGGGTATGGGTACGCTACCGTAGCCGTGCTCCAGGAGGAACTCCCGCACCATGGTATAGGTCCGCTCCAGTTTGCCCGCCGCAAACAGAATGGAAAAGCAGTACCCGTCGCACTGTCCGCCGGCAGTATCGGCCCCCGCCTCCGGAAACGCGTACCGCAGCGGTGCCACCCCGGCCTGAACAGGGTCAGCGTCGGGCTCGGGCTGCGCGGTCGATTCAGTATCCTCGGTAGGTTCCAGCGACCGTACGGTACCTTCGTAGGATGCGAGGTAGACCGGTCGGCGTGCCGGACGCAAACTAGCGCGTAGGGCCATACAAGATGTTTTGAGTGGCCCAAAACTAAACAAATAGTTTTACTTTGTCCGCTTCCCCTCCCTCCGTTCCGCCGCGCACCTCTCTTTCCGAGACGGTTTCCTCCCGGATTCTGGCCTCCGCGGTGGGCCCCCACCAGTACCTGACCCTCCCCCACCTGATCCGCCTGTTTCAGGAAGCTGCCATGCGCAATTCGGACCGGCTAGGTATCTCCACCCCCCAGTTAGTAGCACAGCAGGGACTTACCTGGGTGCTGCATCGTCAGATCATCCAGGCTGCGCACTGGCCTACCCTGGGTCAGGACGTACAGGTCCTCACCCTTCCCGCCCGGGTGGAACGCGGCCTGCTCATCATTCGCGACTTCTACCTGCTCGACGCGCAGGGTACCCCCCTGATCACGTCTACCTCCGCCTGGTCGACCATGAACACCAGCAGCCGACGGATCAAACCCCTCCCCACCAGTGTCACAGAGCTGCTGACTGACCTGCCGCCGCCAGCGCAGCACCTCCCCTGGCCCGAGGGCAAGGTGCAGCCCCCGGAACGGACCGACCAGGGAATGACCTTCCGCGTCACCTATGCCCACCTAGACTTCAATAACCACCTCACCAATCCGGCCTTCGCCGAACTCATGGTGGAACCCCTCGGCATCGATCACCTGACCCAGTACCTGCCCCGTCGGGCCGACATCACCTACCACCGGGAGGCGCGCTACGGCGACCTGCTGCGCGCCGGGTCTACCCGCCTGGACACCAACGGCCCCGTCACCTTCCGCCATACCCTGATGCGGGACGACGAGCTACTGGCTACCATGGAAACCGAGTGGGTAGCCCGGTAGTATATTCACCGCACCCGCGTTCCCGCCCACTTCATTCTTATGCGTCTACTCCTGCTTGTTTTGCTATTCTACGGTACGTCGGTGCATGCCCAGGATACGCTGGCCCTGGCCGACTCCATCCGTGCGGTACTGGAGGAAGGCATCGCGGGGGGTGCCTTTCCCGGCGCACAGGTGCTGGTGTGGCACAAGGGGGAGCGGCTGGTACACGTCACGGCCGGCCACCACACCTACGCGCGCCGTCGCGCCACCCGACCGGACGATGTGTACGATCTGGCCTCGGTGACCAAGACCAGCTCCGCCCTGCTCGTGCTCATGCAGCAGTACGGACAGCACCGGCTGAACCTGGATGCCCCCCTCGGTATCCTGTTCGAGGAGCTGAAGCAGACCGATAAGCAGCACATCCCCCTACGCTCCGTACTGGCCCACCGGGCGGGACTGCGCCCCTGGGTACCCTACTGGCAGACCACCCTGCGGGGACAAGCCCGCTACCCCTGGAAGGACGACTGGCATGCCACGCGTACCAACGACCGCCGCTTCCGCTGGGCGACCATTAAGTCCGATAGCTCGCGCCGCTTTCCGATCCGGCTTACAGACGAGCTGTGGCTCCACCGCAAGTACCGCCAGCGGCACATCTACCGGGCCATCCGCAAATCTCCCCTGCAGCCGCCCGGCACCTACGCCTACTCCGGGCTGCTGTTCTACCTGCTGCCCGCCTACGTGGAGCGCACCACGGGAATGGACTACCGGCAGTACCTGCGCCAGCAGTTCTATGATCCCCTGGGGGCCACTACCCTGGGGTACCGGCCGCTGGAGCGTGGTATCCCGCTGGAACGGATCGTGCCCACCGAGGTAGACACCTTCTTTCGCATGGATACCCTGCACGGTGTGGTGCACGACGAGGGTGCGGCCATGATGGAGGGAGTAAGCGCCAATGCCGGACTGTTCTCCTCCGCCGAAGACCTGGCTAAGCTGTACCAGATGCTCCTCAACGGGGGCACCTACGACGGGCGGCGGTACCTGACCGAGGAAGCGATCGCGGAATTCACCCGCTACCAGTACCCCGAGGAGGGCAACCGCCGCGGACTGGGCTTCGATAAGCCGCTCCTGACCTACGATGCAGCGGCGAGCTCCGTGGCCCGGGCGGCCTCCCCGGCCAGCTTTGGACACAGCGGATATACCGGCACCTTTGTCTGGGCGGACCCGGCCCACGAGCTGCTGTACGTGTTCCTGAGCAACCGCGTCCACCCCAGCAGGGAGCGGGGGGCCATCTACTCGCTTAATATCCGACCGCGCATCCACACCCTGCTCTATTCCTTTATGAACCGCAGCGACTGAGGTGCCCCGCCGCCGCCCTCCAGGCGCAGGTAGTAGCTGCCGGCCGGGAAGTGGGAGACATCTATAGTCGTACCCTGGGTACGCAGCATTACGTGACCGTCGCTGCGGAATATGGTCACCGGCTGATCCGCGGGCAGCTCTCCACTCAGAAAGACCTTACTGACCACCGGGTTGGGGTACAGCCGGATGATGCCGCTATCAAGACGCACACTGATGGGTCCGTAGATCGTCTCCGCCCCGTCGAAGTCGAGTTGCCGCAGGCGGTAGAGGTTTTGTCCGGGAAAGGGCGTGTTATCCACCAGTACGTAGGTGCCGTCGCCGGCCGGTACCTGACCCACCGTCTCGAAGACGCGACCGGCCTTACTCCGCTCCACGACGAAGCGCTCGTTGTTCTGCTCGCTGGCCGTAGCCCAGTCGAGACGTACGGCGTCCTGCATGGGGGTGGCGGTGAAGAAGAGCAGCTCCACCGGTGCGGCCACCACCTGGCTACAGGGTTGGGAGGTAGCGTCGGGGTCGATGGAGGAGTAGGGTACGTACCCTCCCGCGCTATTGCCATCCGGGTGAAGCGTGAGCGACTCCCCGGCGGGCGCATCGTCAAAGCTGGCCTGGGCCACTACCCGGCCGGCGGGGTTGCGCAGGGTGACGGTTTCCGGACTGTCGTTATTTAGCCCCAGAAAGCCGCTGGCGATTCCGTATTCGCAGGATGCGGTCAGCTGGTCACTCCCCGCCGCAAATACGACAAAGGTCTCGCGCGGCCCCAGTACCGCCCCATCCGGAAAGATGAAGCGCGGACCGGAGTTGGACCCATCGTGCAGGGTGTGGTCGGCTACGTCTACCGTCTGGTCACCAGTGTTGTAGATCTCTACGAACTCATCACCCGCGTTAATCATTCCGTCGCCGTTGATGTCCTCGCCCGGGTCGGCCAGCACTTCGTTGATCACCAGGTCGCTGGGGGCACACTGATCGGCCGGCAGGTCCAGGGATAATTCCAGGGCGCAGTCGCCGCCGTCTACCCGTAGTATATAGGACTGCCCTTCCTGCAGGCCCTGTACGTCGATCTTACCGTCCTGTACCAGGGCCGGGTCGTCGCCACCGACGGTACCCCCATCGATGCGCACCCGGACACCCGCTTCGGCTCCCCGGTAGGGGAGGGTCAGACGCACCCCATCGGCGGCGGCGGTGAAGTCTGTACAGTCGAGTTTGGGCTTACCGAGTTTGATGCCACATACGGCAGCACAGCTTCCATTGGTGCCGGTAGCGAGCAGTTGCAGGTTATCCAGCCCGGCTACGTCGTCGCCGTTCTGGTCGAAGTACAGGACCAGTTTGGCCGTCTGTGCGGTACCGGGTACGGCTACGGTATCGGTGACCCAGCCGTCGGTCGATACGCCCCCGCCGTTGCGCCCGTCCACCAGGATGACCCGTTCGTGCAGAAAGCCGTCCAGGTACAGTTCGTAGCCGAAGTCGTCCCCCCCGTCGTAGCCGATCACGTTATAGGCGAAGACGAAGCGGGCGCTGGTGAGCCGGCAGATATCACCGGCGTCGAAGGTGAGTCGCCCGACCGGCTCACTCGCCAGGGCATTGTCTGCGTCGCGTACTGCCCAGAAAGAATCGCCGGAGTAGGCCGTTTCGATACCTTTGATACGCGATACGACGTTCCAGGTGGGCAATCCGCCGCTGCCGTAGGGGGCCACGTTGGTGCTGTAGTCCAGCGTTCCTTCGTCGGGTGTTTCGAAGTCCTGGTAATAGATGGTATCCTGGGCGCGGCCGCTGGTGCAGAGCGCGCACCACAGGAGTGCAATACATAGAAAGCGGGGGATAATGTGGGTCATACTGTTTTTTCCACATAGGTCGCCCGGCCCACTCTACTATATGTGGAGTGCGGTTAAATCTTATCTTTGCAGTTGGTATGGTATTTCAGATTCGGGACGACGAGCGTAAGATTTTCGAGCTTATTGGCCATGCCGCCGGGCAGCTGGGCTATCCTACTTATGTGGTAGGGGGTTATGTGCGCGACCGGCTACTGGCGCGGCCCAGTAAGGACCTGGATATCGTATGCGTGGGTAGTGGTATCGAGCTGGCACGCTGTGTGGGTGATAGCCTGCATCCCCGGAGCCGGGTCACGGTCTACAAACGCTTCGGTACCGCAGCTCTCAAGCACCACGACCTGGATATTGAATTCGTAGGCGCCCGCAAGGAGAGCTACCGCTCGGATAGCCGCAAGCCCACCGTAGAGTCAGGTAGCCTGGCGGATGACCAGCTGCGGCGCGACTTCACCATCAACGCCCTGGCCATCAGCCTGAACGATGCGGACTACGGCACCATCATCGACCCCTTCAACGGACTCGAGGACCTGGAGGCTAAGCGCATCGTCACCCCCCTGGAGCCGGGCAAGACCTTTAGCGACGACCCCCTGCGGATGCTGCGCGCCATTCGCTTTGCGACCCAGCTGGGCTTCGCGATCGATCCGGTGACCTTCCGGGCCATCCAGGAGTACCGCGACCGGATCCGGATCATCAGTTGGGAGCGTATCGCCACCGAGATCAATAAGATCCTGCTCGCGCCCCGGCCGAGCATCGGTCTGCTGCTGCTCGACGAGGCCGGTCTGCTGGATTACGTACTGCCCGAGCTGTCCGCCCTTAAGGGTGTAGAGAGCCGCAACGGGCGCAAGCACAAGGACAATTTCCTGCACACTGCCAAGGTGGTGGATAATCTGGCCCGCAAGAGCCCGGATCTCTGGCTCCGCTGGGCCGCCCTGCTCCACGACATCGGTAAGGCCCGCACCAAACGCTGGGAAGCCGAGGCGGGCTGGACCTTCCATGCCCATGACGCGGTGGGGGAGCGTATGGTACCCAAGGTGTTCCGCCGCCTGCGCCTACCCAACGACAAACTGAAGTACGTGCAAAAGCTGGTAGCCCTGCACCAACGGCCCATATCCCTGACCCAGGAGGAGATCAGCGACTCGGCCGTGCGCCGTATTCTCTTCGATGCGGGTGAGGACATCGACGACCTGATGACCCTCTGCGAGAGCGATATCACCAGCAAGAACCCCCGCAAGGTGAAGCGCTACCTCGAGAACTACGAGCAGCTGCGTAGCCGGATGCAGGAGATCGAAGAAAAAGACCACCTGCGCAACTGGCAGCCCCCCATCTCCGGAGAGCTCATCATGGAAACCTTCGGCATCCCGCCGAGTCGCGAGGTAGGACAGATCAAGGATGCAGTACGGGAAGCCATCCTGGACGGCGATATCGACAATGAATACCAGGCCGCATACACCAAGATGCTGGCGGTAGCCGCCGAGCTATCCATCACGCCGGTGCAGGCATGATCGGGTATTCCTGGGGGATGATGCCAATATTTGGGGGGATATCGGGGATTTAAGCGCAAAAATTTAATTGAGTATTTTCCTGACACCCCACGACCGTGGGGTGGTCCCCCCCCTACCCCTCCCCCTATCTTTGAGGTATCGAAGGGGAAGGTGCAACTTCTCCTCGTGTTTTTCCAAAAAGCGTGTTCATTTGATTTGGTGGCGGGATTGTTGGTTTTCTCCCCACCGGTTTTGAAGGTTTGTATTGTAATCCCTAGCGCCAAGGCGCTCTAAATTCCAGTTATTTCGGTAGTTAAAATACTACATCTGAAGGTCCGCACCACGTGCGGGCCTTTCTTTTTTTGCGGTCTGCCGTTCCCATACATAGCAGCCTGCTACCAGGCCGTACTCTACGGCTACCACCAGCAGATTCTCCTGGTACGGTATCACGGTGTAGCTCACGTAGGTGAGCATGATGAGAAATGACCACAGCAGCGGAAAGCGCCAGCGCGTAAATCCACAGAGCGCGATCGGTACGGCCAGGTACCAGGGGTGTACGGTAGTGGCACATAACAGATAGATGATGAAGGCGGCCAGCCACAGTCCCGGCAGACTCCGCCAGTCCGTCCTGCGGTCCGCCAGGGCCACAATGAAGATCAGCCCCGCCGCCACCTGTGCCAGTAGGGGTCCGAAGCGAGCGATCTGATTCCAGCCCAGCTCGTAGTAGCCGTAGGCCCGCAGGAGGTAGTACACACTGGCGTTGAACTCGAAGGTCCGAAAGTAGAGGTCCAGACTCCCCCCGAAGCCTTCGATGAATCCGCTACCCAGCAGCAGCGGGAGAAAGAGGAGTCCGGTAGCTACGCCGAGCACTCCGAAGAACACCCAGAACGACCGTCGCCAGAGCCGGCCCAGCAGGAAGGGCAGCAGCATGAGGGGCAGGAGCTTACTGGCAATGGACACCGCCATGGCACCCGCGGCCCCGCCATACCTACTTTTAGTCAGTAGGTAGAGGCTCAGGAGCAGGAAACATACCATCATGCCCTCGAAGTGCAGGTTACCCACGATCTCTACGATGATGAGCGGATTGAGCCAGTAGTACAGCACCCGATCGGGGGGAAGACCGAACGTACCGAGCAGGCGGTACAGCAATACGACGCTGCCCAGCTCCGCCAGCAGAAGGACGGTTTTCATCACTACCGCCGCCCCGTACCAACTGTTGGGGCTGAGCCAGGCAGCCAGCGTAAACACGGCCTGGGCTACCGGTGGGTAGATCGTATGATAGTCCGGGGAATTGAGCCGGTTGAAGAGTGCCTGATTGAGGCCGGCTACGCTATGGCCGGCCTCCAGGTAGTAGGCCGGCAGCTGCGCGAAAGGGTTGTGGCCGGCTGCGACCAACTTTCCGTCCCAGATGAAGCGGTACACATCGTCGCTCAGCTGGGGAAAGGCAAAGACCAGGAGAACCCGCAGCACGATACCCAGCCCGATCCAGTAGCGCAGAGGCGTGGCGACGGGCCGCCATACGATCAGCAGATAACCCAGAAAGGCAGCAGCGACGGCGGTAAACAGCGAATGGAAGTCGGTACGGTCTACGAGATAGCCCAGGTACAGCACCCCCGCCGTCAGTAAAAGACCGCCTACGCTACGGACGAGCAACCTCATCCACCCACTTTTGCGGCCACGGCACGGGCTACGTTCTGCCCGTCCATCGCCGCACTCAGTATGCCACCGGCGAAGCCCGCCCCCTCCCCACAGGGGAATAGGGAAGCCGCCTCGGGATGCTGGTAGGTCTTGCGGTCACGCGGGATGCGTACCGGGGACGACGTGCGACTCTCGGTACCGATCACGTTGGCCTCGGCGGTGTAGTAGCCCTTCATCTTGCGGCCAAAGGCCTTGACGCCCTCCTGTAGTTTCGAGTAGATGCTATCCGGTAGCAGCGCGTGCATCGGTGCGGCGTGTAGCCCGGGGATATAGCTCGTATCCGGCAGGTCCTGGGAAACGCGCCGCTGCACAAAATCCGTAAGCCGCTGGGCGGGCGCCCGCTGGGTACCGTCTCCACTGCGGAACATCGCCTGCTCGACGGACTGCTGGAACGCCAGACCGGCAAACACGCCCGCGTCGGCGAAGGGGGACAGGTCTTCCACCTCCACGGCGACTACCGTACCGGAGTTGGCGTAGGGGCTGTCACGGCGGCTGAGGCTCATGCCATTGACGACCAGCTCGCCGGGGGCGGTGGCGGCGGGTACGACCAGTCCGCCCGGGCACATGCAAAAGCTGAACACCCCCCGGTCACCCACCTGGGTGACGAGCTTGTAGCTACTGGCCGGCAGGTTCTCCTCCCGCTGTTCCTGCCCGTACTGGATCTTATCGATGAGGGGCTGCGGGTGTTCTATGCGCACCCCGAGGGCGAAGGGCTTAGCCTCCAGCCGGATGCCCCGGGCGTGCAGCAGGTGGTATACATCGCGGGCCGAGTGACCGGTGGCCAGAATGAAGGCCTCGGCGGCCAGGCGGTAGGTACTGCCGTCGGGATCGACGATGTGCAGGGCGGTCAAGTCCGTGGTATACTCCAGATCCGTCAGGCGGTGACCGAAACGGATCTCTCCGCCGCACTTCAGGATAGTCTCCCGCATATTACCGACCACGGCCGGCAACTTATTGGAGCCGATGTGGGGGTGGGCATCGATGAGAATATCCGCCTGGGCGCCGTGCTCGACCAGGGTGTGCAGGGCCTTGAGGTAGTTGCCCCGCTTCAGGCTGCGGGTGTAGAGCTTACCGTCACTGTAGGTACCGGCACCACCCTCTCCGAAGCAGTAGTTGGAATCGGGGTCGACCTCACCGAACTGCTGGATCGCCCGGAGGCTGCGGCGGCGGGCGCGCACGTCCTTTCCGCGTTCGATGATTACGGGCTTTAGCCCCAGCTCGATGAGCTCGAGAGCGGCAAACATACCGGCCGGTCCGCAGCCTATGATGACTACCGTGGGGGCTTCCGATACATCCTGAAGCTCGAAGCCGGGAGGCGCGGCGGCAGTGGGCTCGTCAGCATCCTGCACCGCGACCCGCAGGCGGTAGACCGGCTGGCTGCCCCGCGCGTCGATGCTACGGCGGTCGACCGTTAGCTTGCCCAGCTCGGCCTCGGGCACGCTGGTCTTGCGGCTGACGGCACGGCGGAGCGCCGCTGCATCGTGCAGGACGGCGGGGGGAAGCTTGATTTCTACAGTGGTGGGCATCGGCCCCAAAGGTACGCACTGCCGGCGGCGGGCGGTGGACTACTACTGGTTGCGCGTGTACAGTCCGTCGGCGGTCGACGTGAAGTTTTCCGGAAGGTAGACGACGATCGTTACGGTTTCGAAGGCATTGCCCTCGGTGCCCTTGACGGTGCGGCGGGTCTTGTCGAAGCTCACGAGCGACATGGCATCGCCCTCTACTTCGGGCTTGAGCACGTAGCGGTTCTGCCGCATGTAGAAGTCGAGAATATCCTGCTTGGCGTTGGCGATCTCGACGCTGGTCTCGATGAGTACGTCATCACCGGGCCAAGTCCGGTATTCGACCCTGTCGTTGGGGTATACATCGAAGGATATCCGGTTTACCCGGTCGACGTCGACGGTCTTGTGAAAGATGTCTGCCGGGTCCTGTGCAAGGGACAGAGCAGCCCAGGCTACTAGAGCCAGGGTGAGTAAATGACGCATGTGAGTACTATTTCCAGTTGGTTTGAAAACGGTGGCGAACGCTGGTTTGGTGCACACCGCTACTAACTATAGAACGCTAAACCTGATCAAAGTACGGATTTTTGTCCGTTTTCCTGATCTTGAGCCACTGGCCGGGGCTGCGCGACGTCCGGTAGTTCTACACCCAGGTACACCAGCGTGTAGCCCCCGGAGTCTACGTCGATCGCTTCCGGATCCTGGGGTAGTACCCGCAGTTGTCCGTCCGGCTCCTTGATGAATAGCGGTACGGAGTAGTTCTCCCCCCGGGCCTCGATGAGTAGATCGAGCAGTTCGCGCTGGCTGTACAGCGGCCGCTCGTGCACCACGGCGGCCTCCCGCTGGGCCTCACTGAAGTTGATGAAGTCGTCGGTATGACTAAAGATATGGCCGGCCTGATCCGGCGTGACCTCACCCTTCATTTCCTCCGTGGAGATCAGGCGGTACGCGCCCCGCTCCCCGAAGATGTCTTCGTAGCGGTTGATGGCATAGGAGTTGACGTCGTCGCTGCCAGTGAGCGCCAGCATGTAGCCTACGTCGAGCAGGTCATACTCATCGCTCAGGTCGGAGTTGTAGATGTTGGCTACGATACCCCGCAGCCCCTTCTTGCGGGCCCGTTTGATGTTTCCGGAATTACTGTCGACCAGGAATATCTCCCGCCCCTCTCCGTCGAGGTATTCAGCGATCGTGATAGCAAAGTCAGTCGCCCCCAGGATAAGTACCCCGTTGGAGGAATCCTGAATGACACCCAGCAGGCGCGCCACAAAGCGGGCCGTCGTAGCATTGATCAGAACCGTACCGAGCACGATCATAAATACGAGCGGCGTGATGTACTCCGCCCCCGGCACCCCGTCGGCCGCTAGCTTCAGTCCGAACAGCGAGGCGATACCCGCCGCCACGATGCCCCGCGGCCCTACCCAGCTGATGAACAGCTTTTCCTTCATATCCAGATTACCCCGGGCCGTGCTGATGAATACGCTCAGGGGGCGCAGCACCAGGATCACAAAGCCGAACAGTGCCAGGGGCCGCCAATCCTCGGTCAGTAGCCGCAGCTCCGACATATTCATATTGGCCGCCAGCAGAATGAATAGGATGGAAATGAGTAGGACGCTCAGCGATTCCTTAAATGACAGGATCTCCTTGATGCGGGGTACGTCCTTGTTGGCCAGTACCAGTCCCATCACTACTACGGCTAGCAGACCAGACTCATGGGCCAATTGATCGCTCACCACGAAGATGAGCAGCACGTAGGCCAGGATGAATACATTGAGCAGGTAGTGAGGTACCAGCTCCCGCTTGATGATGTGGAACAGTCCGTAGCCGGCCAGGAAGCCCAGCGTACCCCCGTAGATGATGATCTGCACGAAGGTGCGTACCGCCTCGCCCGTAAAGCCCAGCCCGTGATCGGTAGAGCTGATGAACTCAAAGACCAGTACCGCCACCAGGGCCCCCAGGGGATCGATCAGGATGCCCTCCCACTTCAGCACCGTACTCACATTGCGGTTGAGGGGGATGTTCTGTAGGATGGGGGCAATAACCGTAGGGCCGGTCACGATGATGAGGGCGGCGAACAGGAAACTGATGCTCCAGCCCAGTCCCATGATGTAGTGTGCGGCCAGTCCCGCCCCCAGGAAGGTGATCAGGCTACCGATCGAGATCAGGCGCAGGATCGACCGCTGGGTCTGCTTCACCTCCCGAAATTGCAGCGTCAGCCCCCCCTCGAAGAGGATGATGCCGATGGCCAGACTCACGAAGTAGAACAGGGATTCCCCAGGGAACAAGCCACGGCCCTCCCCTTCCTCCCCGACCACCTCGAAGATGGGGGAGATCAGCTTACTGCCGTCGGCCGTGAAGAGGGTGGACAGTGGTCCTACCAGCAGACCGATCACGATGAGCGGCAGGATCGCCGGCACCCTCACCCGCCAGGCAAACCACTGGGCAAAGATGCCGAGTATGATGATGCCCGCGAGTTCTTCCATACCTGATCAGCTAGGGGGTAAAGTAGGGTTTATCCGCCGAGCAGGCTGCCCAGTCCGCCGGGAAGCATATTGTCCATCATACCACCAGCCTGCTGTGCTTCGTAGGCCGCGGCCTTCTCCAGCGCCCGGTTAGTGGCTACTACCAGCAGGTCTTCCAGGGCCTCCAGGTCGCTGGGATCTACCTGCTCCGGGTCGATGCTGACGTTCTGGATCGTACGGGTGCCGTCGCAGGTCACCTTGATGGCGCCGCCGCCGGCCTCGGCCTCGAAGGTCTGCTGGCCGAGCTGCTCCTGCATCTTGGCCTGCATTTCTTCCATCTGTTTCATCATATCTCCAAACATAGCGTGGGCATTTCGTGAACTTGGTAAAGGCCGGGGCGGGCTTTTTAGTTTATCCTACCTTTGGCCGTCACCAAATAAAGCTATTATGGGATTACTCGACGGCAAAGTCGCCCTCATCACCGGCGGCTCCCGCGGCATCGGTGCCGCCCTCGTCCGTAGCCTGGCCGCCGCCGGCGCCCGGGTCGCCTTCACTTACCGCAGTTCCGCCGGTCCCGCCGAGGCCCTCGTCGCAGAACTGGGCGAGCAGGTCACCGCCTACCAGAGCGATGCCGCCGACTACAGCGCCGCCGAGCAATTGATCAAATCCGTCGTCGCCGATCTGGGCGGACTCCACATCCTGATCAACAACGCCGGCGTGACCCGCGACACCCTCATGCTGCGCATGAACGAGGAACAGTGGGACACGGTTATGGACAACAACCTCAAGTCCGTCTTCAATCTCACCAAGCATGCCCTGCGCACGATGATGCGTGGCGGCGGCAGCATCATCAGTATGTCCAGCATCGTCGGCATCCAGGGCAATGCCGGTCAGGCCAACTACGCCGCCAGCAAGGCCGGCATCATCGGCTTCAGCAAGTCCATCGCCAAGGAGATGGGCAGTCGCAACGTCCGCTGCAACGTCGTAGCCCCGGGCTTCATCGAGACCGACATGACCGACGAGCTGCCCGACCAGGTCCGCCAGGGTTACCTCAGCAACATCCCCCTCAAGCGCTTCGGCCGGGCCGAGGAAATCGCCGAGGTGTGCATCTTCCTGGGCTCCGACATGAGCAGCTACGTCAGCGGACAGGTACTCAGCGTCGACGGCGGCCTATCGTAGTGATCGTCGATGTCATCATACCCGCCTACAATGAAGAAGCTAGCATCGGGCTGGTCGTAGCCGAGCTGCCGCACGCCCTGCTGCGCGAAGTCATCGTCTGCGACAACAACAGTCGCGACCGCACCGCCGAAGTGGGCGCGGCCGCCGGTGCAACGGTGGTCACGGAACGGCGCCCCGGCTACGGCTCGGCCTGTCTACGGGGAATGCAGCATATCGCCGAGCGCCCCGCCGCCGAGCAGCCTGACATCGTCGTCTTTATTGACGGAGACCACAGCGACTACCCCGAGCAGCTGCCCGAGCTGATCGCCCCGATCCTGGAGCAGGGCTATGACCTGGTCATCGGCTCGCGGGCCCTGGGGGAGGTAGAGGCGGGCAGTATGACGCTACCACAGGTGTTTGGCAACTGGCTGGCCACAAATCTTATCCGCCTGTTCTACGGTTATGAGTTCACCGATCTGGGACCGTTTCGGGCCATTCGGTATCCGGCGCTGCTCGCTTTGGGCATGCAGGACCCCGACTTCGGCTGGACGGTGGAGATGCAGGTCCGCGCCGCTAAGGCCGGGCTACGCTGTACGGAGGTGCCGGTGCGCTACCGTCGCCGCATCGGTATATCCAAGATATCGGGAACGGTACGGGGCACCTTCCTGGCCGGACATAAGATCCTGTGGACCATTTTTAAACTCCTCTGAGCATGACGGTACTGGCACTTGTGGTACTGGCGGTCTACACCCTGAGCCTACTGTACATCACGGTCTACTGCCTGCTGCAGTTCAACCTGCTGTACCACTACAAGCAGAGTCCCGACCCCACGCAGCACCCGGTATCGTTCGAGCAGCTCTCGGCGGTCCGTACGGCCAGGGTAGGCAATGCTGCGCTGGTGGCCGCATCCGCCCACGAAGATGGCCCGGTAGCGGTATCCCCCGCACCTGCGACCCCGCCCGCTTCCGCCTATCCCTTCGTGACCGTACAACTACCGATCTACAACGAGTACTACGTGATCGAGCGACTGATCGACGCGGTGACGGCCTTCGATTACCCCAGAGACCGTTACGAGATCCATATCCTGGACGATAGCACCGACGAGACGGTAGAGTTGGTCGCGGAAAAGGTGCGCGCGTATGCCGCCGAGGGGTTCCAGATCCGGCAGATCATCCGCCCCGAGCGGCAGGGATATAAGGCGGGTGCACTGCGCGACGGAATGGCGGAAGCGCGGGGGGAGTTCATGGCGATCTTCGATGCGGACTTTGTGCCCGATCCGAGTTTCCTGCAGCGTACGATCCCGCACTTTGCCGACCCGAAGGTCGGGGTGGTGCAGACCCGCTGGGAGCACCTGAACCAGGAGTACAGCATCATCACCCGCCTGCAGGCCCTGCAGCTTAACGTACACTTCACGGTGGAGCAGGTGGGGCGCATGAACGGGGGGCACCTGCTACAGTTTAATGGTACGGCAGGCGTGTGGCGGCGGGCGGCCATCGAGGCCGGTGGCGGCTGGCAACCCGATACGCTGACCGAAGACCTGGACCTGAGTATCCGGAGCCAGTTGGCCGGTTACCGCATTCATTTTCTGGAGCGTGTGGGGAGCCCGGCCGAGCTGCCGATCGAGATGAACAGCTTCAAGAGTCAGCAGCACCGCTGGATGAAGGGCGGTGCGGAGACGGCGCGCAAGATGCTGCCGGACGTCTGGCGCAGTGCCCTACCCTGGAACCATAAAGTACACGCGACGGCCCACCTGCTAGCCTCCTCGATCTTCCTGTTCGTATTTCTCTGCGCGGTATTTAGTGTGCCCCTGCTGTTCCTATTCGGCGAGTTGGCGCAGTTGGGCTTCAGCAAGAACTTCTTTGCCGTATTCCTTACGGGGCTGCTTTCAGTGATCGGTATCTACTACGTAGCCAACGTGCAGAGCGTGGCGAATAAGGAGCCGAGCTTCGGTAAGTCCGTGTTCAAGTTCGTCTTTCTGTTTCCGCTCTTTTTGGCACTGAGTATGGGCCTGTCGCTACACAATTCAGTAGCCGTACTGCAGGGCTACCGGGGCAAGAAGAGCGCCTTCGTGCGTACGCCGAAGTTCAACATCAAGTCGGTGCGCGATAAGCTCCGGACGACGAAGTACGTCTCCGGCCGGCTGAGCCTGATCACCCTCGGGGAGGGCCTGCTGTGTGTATACTTCCTCTTTGCGGTTTGGGGAGGCTTTCACCTACAGAATACCACCTTCGTGGTCTTTCACGGACTGCTGGCGCTGGGCTTCGGAGCGATCTTTTTCCTCAGCATTAAGCACCTTAGTCTGGCGAAGGACGGATAGCGGGTCTGATCTGTATAGGACTGCAACCATAAAAAAGCCCCGACTCACGCTGTGAGTCGGGGCTTTTCATTGCGGGCTTAGCTACTAGCTACCGAAATCGTCAAAGGCGATATTCTCTTCGGGGACACCCAGCTCATCGAGCATGTTCTGGACGGCCTGTAGCATCAGGGGAGGACCGCAGAGGTAGTACTCGATCTCTTCGGGCTCGGGATGCTCCTTGAGGTAGTTGTCCAGCACCGCCTGGTGGATAAAGCCGGTGAGGCCGTCCCAATTGTCTTCGGGCAGGGCATCGCTCAGGGCGATGTGGTACTTGAAGTTGGGGAAGTCCTGCTCGATCGCTTCGAACTCCTCGGTGTAAAAGAGCTCTGCCTTGGAGCGGCCACCGTACCAGTAGCTGACCTTGCGGTCGGTCTTCAGGGTATGGAAGAGGTGGAAGATGTGGCTACGGAGGGGGGCCATGCCGGCACCACCGCCGATGTAGATCATCTCCTTGTCGGTCGGCTTGATGAAGAACTCACCGTAGGGGCCGGAAATGACCACCTTATCGCCGGGCTTCTGGTCGAAGACGTAGCTGGAACAGACACCGGGGTTAACGTCCATGTAGGCACCTTTCTGCCGGTCGAAGGGCGGGGGTGCGATCCGGATATTGAGCATGATGATGTCACCTTCTCCGGGGTGGTTGGCCATGGAGTAGGCGCGGAACTGCTCCTCGTCGTTCTTCATGGTGAAGTCCCACATACCGAACTTATCCCAGTCGGGCTTGAATTTGTCGGCGGGTGCTCCCTTATGGAACACGGGGTGGGGAGTAATGTCGAAATTCTTGAAGTCGACCGTCACCTTGGGTACATCGATCTGAATGTAGCCGCCGGACTCGAAGTCGAGGCTCTCTCCTTCGGGCAGCCGCACCACGAATTCCTTGATGAAGGTCGCTACATTGTAGTTGCGGTCTACGGTACACTCCCACTTCTTGATACCGAAGATCTCCTCGGGGATATGGATCTCCATATCCTGACGCACCTTCACCTGGCAGGCCAGGCGCTTGTGCTCGGCGACTTCGCGGCGGGTGAGGTGGTTGAGCTCCGTGGGGAGTACATCGCCACCACCCTTGGTGATCTCGCATTCGCACATGGCACAGGTGCCACCTCCGCCACAGGCCGAGGGAAGGAATACACTCTTGTCGGACAGCGCGTTGAGTAGCGAACTGCCGGGCTGCACGAGCAGGGGGTTCTCGGTGTCTCCGTTGACGATGATCTTTACCTCGCCCTGGGGGACGAGTCTGCGGCGCGCGACCAGCAGCATCGTAATGAGGGCTAGCACGATGAGCGTAAAAACGACGACCGCGGCTCCAATGGTGATCATGATGGGATAATTTTATATGTAAGCCGGAATGACGACCGGCGGTTTATCGGTACAGGGTAAAACTTACTCGGCAACGGGAGGTGACCAGCCCGCGAAGACGGCCGGGTCGATGCCCGTGAGGCTCAGAAAGGCAATACCCATAAGCCCCGTGATCAGGAACGCCATGCCCAGGCCGCGCAGTGCGGGGGGGACGTTGCTGTAACGGATCCGCTCGCGGATCGCCGCCAGCGCAATGATGGCCAGAAACCAGCCGAAGCCACCACCCAGACCGAAGGCCACCGACTCGCTCAGATTGTAGTCCCGGCTCACCATAAAGAGGCTACCACCGAGGATGGCGCAGTTTACCGTGATGAGCGGAAGGAAAATACCGAGCGCTGTATAGAGGCCGGGGCTGAACTTCTCCAGCACCATCTCCACCAGCTGTACGGTAGAAGCGATTACGGCAATGAAGAGGATGAAGCGCAGGAACTCCAGATCGGCCGGGATCAGGATGAATTCGTTGATCACCCAGTTGATGGGCATCGTGACGCCGAGGACGAAGATGACCGCCAGGCCCAGTCCGGTCGCCGTGCTCAGGGTCTTGGATACGGCCAGGAAGGAACACATCCCCAGGAAGTAGGCCAGCACCATGTTCTCGATGAAGGCCGACTTGATGAAAATATTGAGAAAATCACCCATTGGGAAGAAATTTGCGGCGCAGTGCGTTGCGGCGATAAGGGAGTCAGATACGTGCTAGTAGATCGGTACGGGAGTTATCTCCTACGATACGTCGACCAGCTTGGTGTTGTAGCTACGCTGGATCCAGATGAATACCGCGATCACGAACATGGCCGCCGCGGGCAGTACCATCAGGTTGTTGTTAGCGTACCAACCGAAGAAGCTACCGATGCCGCTCTCGGCGGCCGTATTGATCAGGTAATCCGTGGTGGCTCCACTGGGGCCGATGATGTTCAGTGCGATGGGGGAGCCGGCGAACAAGCTACCCTTACCGAACAGCTCGCGTACTACGCCTACGGCCACCAGGATAAGTCCGTAGCCCAGTCCGTTGCCGATCCCATCCAGGAAGGAGCGCCAGGGCTTGTTGGCCATCGCGAAGGCTTCCAGACGGCCCATCACAATACAGTTGGTGATGATGAGACCGATGTATACGGACAGCTGCTTATAGACCGGGAAGGCCAGCACCTTGAGCGCTTCGTTCACCAGGGTCACCAGGGTGGCGATGATGACGAGCTGCACGATCAGTCGCACGGCCTTCGGGATGATGTTGCGCATCAGCGAGGTGAACAGGCTGGACAGGCCACACACGAAGACTACAGCTACGGCCATAACCAGCGAAGGGTACACCAGCGAAGTAACGGCCAGGGCCGAACACACACCGAGTACCTGGATGGTGATGGGGTTGTTGTCGAGAAGTGGATCGGTGATGAGGATCGCCTCCTTCTTACCGAAAATGGGCTGCTTCTCCTCGGGCCGGTTGTCTGCTACAACGCCTGTTTTGAGTTCAGTTGATTCTGCCATGTGCTAATAGAAATACCGCGATCCGGACCCTGCGGTACCGGATCGCGGTGGGATATTTACTTAAGGTTCATGCTGGTAGCCTCCGACGCGGTCTCCGCGCGCTGCTCCTCGATAAAGGGCTCGTAAGCCTTCAGACCGTTCCAGAGCATCTTGGTCACGCCGTCAGCGGTCACCGTGGCTCCGCTAAGACCGTCTACTTCGTGGTCGAGATTGACCGCTCCGCCCTTGCGGACGATAATGCTGACGAATTTGTCGCCGTCATAGATCTTCTTGCCCTTGAACTGCGCCTTCCAACCGGCATTATCCTTGATCTCGGCACCCAGACCGGGCGTCTCACCGGCGTGGTCGAAGCTGGCTCCAGTCACCGTGTTGAGGTCACCGGCCAGGGCGATATTGCCCCAGATGGCATCCCAGAGTCCGTTACCCCGCACACTGAAGACGTAGTAGCGGTCACCGTTGAGGTTGAAGATATTGACGGGGTAAGCCCGCTCGTTCTCGGCCTTCTTGTATTCCGTAGCCAGGTCGATGCTGGCAAAGTCGACATCAGTGATTTCTTCACCGGCGGCATTGACTGCCACCTGCTGTACTTGCTCGTCGAAGATCTGCAGGACCTCCTCGTCCGTCAGGCTGCCCACGGGCTTGCCCGCAGCTTCCAGGGGTTCGGCTACGGTAGCCAGGATCTCCCGTTTGTTGAAGACATCCTCGTTACGCGCTGCGGCATCGGCGGTAGCCGTACGGAAACCCGCCAGTACGAGGGCCACGACGACCGTCATGATGGTACCGAAGGTATAAATGTATTTGGTGCTCATGGCAGGGGGGAGTTTAGTAGATACCTACGTTTCCGACAGGACGGTAATCCTCATCGTTTTCGGGGGTAAACACGTCTACGTCACCACGCTTGGTGATGATCTCGTCGCGGGTGATGGCCATGCTGGCGGTCCGCTTGGCGCGGCGCTTGATGTTGGCCTGGTAAACGTAGTGATCGATGAGGGGGGCGAAGGTATTCAGCAGCAGGATGGAAAGCATCCAGCCCTCGGGGTAGGCCGGGTTCAGTACCCGGATGATGAGGCCGATGAAGGCGATCAGGAAGCCGTAGATCCACTTGCCCGTAGGCGTATCTGCACTACTGACGGGGTCGGTAGCCATGAAGGTGATCGCGAACAGGAAGCTGCCCATGATCATCTGCCGCAGCGGGTGAATAGCCATGAACTTGAAGATACCGGGGGTATCTGCGGTCAGTTCGCTCGGGGCGATGGCGTTGAGCATAAAGCCACCTACCATGAAGCCGATCAGTCCGCCTACGATGATGCGGTAGTCGGCGATGCGGGTAAACATGATGAAGGCCATACCGAACAGGATCAGGGGTACGCTGGATTCACCGATCGAGCCGGGAATGTTGCCCCAGAAGATCGAGCTCTGATCGTAGACGGCGGAGACGCCCGCCCAGCCTTCCTTGGCTGCAATGCCCAGCGGGGTGGCGCCGGTGTAGCCATCGGCTACGAGTTGGCCCCCCAGGCCGAAGGTATTCCAGCCCAGACCGGCAAACAACCAGTCGAAGCCATGGTGTACGAAGGTGTAGGCCTCACTGGCGTACACACCTACATCCACCTTCTCGATACCGCTCACCCATACTTCATCACCGGAAATGGTGGTGGGGTAAGCAAAGAAGATGAACACGCGGGAGAGCAGCGCGATGTTCCAGATATTCATACCCGTACCACCGAAGGCTTCCTTGCCGAGAATGACGGCAAAGGCGACGGAAACGGCCAGGATCCACAGGGGAATGTCCGGCGGCATGATCAGGGGGATCAGCGCACCCGATACCAGGAAACCCTCCTCGACGGAGTGGCCCTTCTTGGCGGCGTAGAGGAACTCGATACCGAGACCGACCACGTGGGTGACCACGAAAATGGGGATGATCTGGATCAGTCCGTATACGATCTTGAGGTGCAGGCCCTCGAGCAGACCGGTGTACCGGCCCAGCGCCGTGAAGTGCTGGTTGCCGATGTTCCAGGTACCGAAGATGTACAGTACCTGTAGGGCGAGTACCACCCAGACCATCTGCCGCTTCAGGTCCATGCCGTCCCGCACGTGCACGCCACCCTTGGTGGTGGTACCGGGCTGGAAGAGGAAGGTATAAAAGGCGTCATAGGTCGTGTGCAGGAGCGGCTGGGTAGCGTGGTCCGGCTCGAACTTTCTGACGAACTCGTTTAATGCTTTCATAACTAATGGGTGTAGGCTGTATAGGAAAACAGCCCGACTATTGTATAGTTAACCTTGCGCAATCATGGTGTCGTGTCCCTGACGCAATATCTGCTGCAGTGGCTGCTTGCTCACACAGCTGAATTCCGCCAGCGCTACATCCTCGGGGACGAGCTCGTAAATGCCCAGTCCTTCCATGCTTTCCAGGTCGTTGACGATGATGGACTTCATGAGTTGCGTAAGGTAAATGTCCATGGGCAGAACCTGTTCATAATCATTGTTGACTACGAAGGCCCGCTTCTCGCCGTGGCTGTTGGTCGTGATGTCGATTTGGTTGCTCAGTACCGGAATGGTAGGAGAGATGGACGCACGGTCCCTCAGGGGTAACAACCAGCCGAACATTTCGGCCTCGTCACCCTCGGGAATAGCCGTCACCTGGTTGTCAAAGTAGTTGAGGAAGCCGCCCTCGCTGGTCTGCGTACCCGAGAGCACGTCACCGCTGATGATGCGCGAGTTCTCCCGGATCGTCTCACCAGCCAGCAGTTCGCCGATGTTGGCGCCGGCGTAGGTCTTTACATAGTGGGGCGTAGCGTAGCTGTTGCCGCTCAGCGCTACCAGTCGGCTCGTGTCGAAGCGGCCGTTCTGGAACAGCTCACCGATGAGCAGTACGTCCTCGACGGCCAGCGTCCAGACGGTATTGTCGCCCGTACCCACGGGGTGGATGTGATGGATCTGGGTGCCTACGTTGCCGGCCGGGTGGGCTCCGCGGAAGTAGCGCTTTTCTACCCCGCGCGTGATGGCGTAGGGGGATTCCTGATCAGCCCGTCCGTCGAGGCCCAGGTAGACGATGCCCTCGGTCAGACGACGCACCACGTCGATGCCGGCTTGCCAGACGTCCATGCGGCCGCGCACGGCCAGCTTCAGGTCGGGAGCTACGGGGGCGGTATCGAAGGTGGAGATGAAGATGTCGCGGGGCACGAGGTCGGGATCGGCCACCACATTGTAGGGCCGCTGGCGGATTGCGGGCCAGACGCCGCTTTCGAGCAGGAAGTCGACCAGCTCGGCGCGGGAGGCTGTAGGCTTGGGCAGTTGGTAGTCCCGGTACTGCTGCTCCTTATCGGCCAGGATCACGATGTTGGCGATCGAGCGTTTGAGGCCGCGGGTCACGGAGAGGATCTCTCCGCTGACGGGGGCACAGAACTTGATGCGGCTCAGTTGCTTGTCGTAGAAGATGGGGTCGCCGGCCTTCACCGTATCGCCTTCCTCGACCACCACCTTAGGGATAGGCCGCAGCCCGAAGTAATCGGGGGGGCTGATGGCGAAGCGGGTCACCTTCGGCTCACGGATATCTTCGACGGGCTCGCCCGCCATGGGGATATCGTAGCCGGCCCGCAGGGTGAAGACGTGGGCCTTCTTCAGGTAGTCGGGCTGCTTACTCTGAAACAGCTGGTTGAAGTGGGGAAACAGCCCGGCCTCCTTCTCGTTGTCGAGGCCCATTTGCTTGGACTCGATGACCATGAAGTTGTCGGCCACGCTCACTACGATGAAGAAGAAGATGATCAAGGCCAGGGCAGCAATGCTGTAGAACACCAGGTTGCCCCCCGTCAGGGAGGACTGGGACTGCAGCAGCAGCGCAGTGACGAGCAGCAGGGAAAAGCCAGCCGGTTTCAAGATTTTCATACGCGGGGCAGCGTTATATGGCGGTAAATCGGACTGCGGGCAGCCGACGGGGGAAGAAATCGGGGCAAAGTTACGACTTAACGTAGTTCTACGCCGGGCACACTCGGTCAGGAGAGGTTTCGGGGCTTATTTAGATTTTATCTAGTTTACATGGCACCTGCGTCCGCGCCCGTTAGTTGGTGTGCCGCCTGCTTTCTATACCTCTCCCCGGCCCTCTCCAGCCGCTTCGCTGGAGAGGGGGGCTGGTAACCCGCAGAGCGTTTGCGTAACTTTTAACTTTGGCCTGGCGTTAGCAGCACTGGACTAAAGGACGAGCTATGTTTCCTACGTATGACGTGATTGTGGTTGGGGCGGGGCACGCGGGATGCGAAGCAGCGGTAGCGGCGGCCAACCTCGGCAGCCGGGTCCTGCTGGTGACCATGAACATGCAGACCATCGCACAGATGAGCTGCAACCCGGCCATGGGCGGCGTAGGTAAGGGACAGATCGTGCGCGAGATCGACGCGCTGGGTGGCTACTCCGGCATCGTGACCGACGAGACTATGGTACAGTTCCGCCTGCTCAACCGCAGTAAGGGTCCCGCGATGTGGAGCCCGCGTGCGCAGAGCGACCGCATGGCCTTCGCCCTCAACTGGCGCGAAAAGTTGGAAGCCCACCCCCTGATCGACTTCTGGCAGGAGATGGTCGTAGGCGTGTGGGTGAAGGACGGAAGGATCGCGGGCGTGAAGACCGGTCTGGGCATGGAGATTCCCGGCAAGGCCGTCGTGCTCACCAACGGGACCTTCCTCAACGGCATCATCCACATCGGCGAAAAGCAGCTCGGTGGCGGACGGGCCGGCGAGCGTGCCTCTACCGGCATCACCGCCCAGCTGCAGGAGCTCGGCTTCGAGGCCGGCCGCATGAAGACCGGCACCCCCGCCCGCCTGGATGGCCGCACCCTCGACTACAGCGTCATGACCGAGCAGCCCGGCGACGAGAACCCCGGCCGCTTCAGCTACACCGATACGCCACCGCTGGTGGACCAGCTGCCCTGCCACGTCACCTACACCAACCTGGACGTGCACGAGACCCTGCGCGAGGGCTTCGATCGCAGTCCTATGTTCAACGGCCGCATCCAGGGGCTGGGCCCGCGCTACTGCCCCAGCATCGAGGACAAGATCGACCGCTTCGCCGGCCGCGACCAGCACCAGCTGTTCGTGGAGCCCGAGGGCCGCAATACCTGCGAGATCTACGTGAATGGCTTCAGCTCTAGCCTCCCGGAAGACGTACAGTACAAGGCGCTGCGCAAGGTGCGCGGCTTCGAGAACATGAAGATGTTCCGCCCCGGCTATGCCATCGAGTACGACTTCTTCCAGCCCACCCAGCTCGGTCCTACCCTGGAGACCCGTCTGGTCGAGAACCTCTACTTCGCCGGACAGATCAACGGCACCACCGGTTACGAAGAAGCCGGCTGCCAGGGCCTCATCGCCGGCATGAACGCCGCCCTGAAGGTGCAGGAGCGCGACCCCTTCGTACTGCTGCGCAGCGAGGCCTACATCGGCGTGCTCATCGACGACCTCATCAACAAGGGCACCGAGGAGCCCTACCGCATGTTCACCAGTCGGGCCGAGTACCGCATCCTGCTGCGGCAGGACGATGCCGACCTCCGCCTCACCCCCATGGCTCAAGCCCTCGGCGTACGTAATATGGACGGGCGCGGTACGCGGGTGCAAGCCAAGCGCGAGGGTGTAGCCGCGATCGCTACCGAACTGCGGGCCCATTCCATCACCCCAGATCAGCTCAACGGCTACCTGGAGTCCGTAGGCACCGCCGCCCTCAAGCAGGGCGTCAAACTGGATACCGTCCTGGCCCGCCCCGGCGTCACGCTGGAGGGACTGGCCGATACCGTACCCGTCCTCCGCGACTTCCTATCTCCCTACGACGCCGAGACGGTCAATCTCGCCGAGGTCACCCTCAAGTACGAGGGCTACATCGAGCGCGAGCGGCAGGCCGTAGAGAAGATGAGCCGGCTGGAAGGCATCAAGCTGGGCCGCAGCTTCGACTACGAGCAGCTCACGGCGCTGTCCAAGGAGGCCAGACAGAAACTCAACAAGCTCAAGCCGGTGACGATCGGCCAGGCTAGCCGCATTAGCGGGGTGAGTCCGGCGGATGTGAGTGTGTTGCTGGTGCATTTGGGGCGGTAGGGGTCCTGGCCCGAGCTGGTTATTCCAGCCCCCTGATCCAGCTTGCTACTAGCTCCACGCCGCGTTCGTCTACCAGTCGCCGTCCTAGTTCTGGCATAGCCACGCCTACCTCTGCCGAGGCCATGCGATACAGCAAGATCGACTCTTCCGGGTGACCGGGCACGATGCTGTGGCGCAGGTTGCCACTGGCCCGGCCCGCCGCGACCGGGGGCTTGGCGATACCGAGGCGGTAGGCGTCGGTGTTGAAGACGGTGAGGTCCAGTCCGCTCGTTTTGGCCGAGCCTTCGGGGCGGTGGCAGTGACCGCAATTGGCATCCAGGTAGGCGCGGGCGGCCCGGTCTGTGTCGGTAGTCTCCGCTGCATAGGTGAGGCCGGCGGGGCGGGCGGTAGGGGCCGGGGCACCGGTGAGGAGGTCGTGGGCCGTCCAGTAGTCCAGTTGGTTGGCCGTTCCGCCGTCGGCGTAGGCAACCGAGGTATTGAGCTGCCGGGCGCTGGGGCCGATGGGGCGGGTCGTTCCTTCCCAGGCGTGGCAGTTTTTGCACTGGTTGAGGTCGGGTACGGCGTAGTCAAAGGTGCGGTGGGTGCCCTCGACATCTACGAAATCGACCGGAAGCCGGGCTCCGAGTACGGTGAAGCGGGCATCGGTTTGGGCCTCGTCCCAGACATAGGAGAGCGGCCGCCACTCGGTGGCCGTACGCACCAGCAGTCGGGTTTCCAGTAGGCGGCGGCCCAGCACGGGCACGGCGTGGGTATCGTAGTAGAAATTTTTGATCAGTACCGTACCTACGGGAAAGTCGAAGACCTCGGTGGGGTGGTAGGTGGCCCGGGTGCCCTCCGGAAGGTAAACGAAACGGGCCTTGCCGGCGTAGTCGGAAAAGAGGGGCGCACCCACTTCATAGGGGATCACGCCGGGGGCGGGCTGCAGGTCGGCTGGCCGACCGGTAAAGAAGCCGTAGTCGGAGAGCCAGGCCTCGCCCAGCCCGTGCGTGCTTACCTCTTCGCTACGGTCCCACTGCTCGGGAGCAGCGGGGGCAAGGGGGACGGTCGTGGCTCGGTGGTCAGCATCGTCGGGGGAGGTATCGCAGGCGATGAGCGCGGTGGCCAGCAGGAGGACGATCAGGCAGTAACGCATGGGCACCGTCATTTTACGCGACAGGATGCGTCCGGGCGGGTGGTGGTCCAGCCCGCAAAGTCGTTGCCGGCGTCCAAATTGACGTAGAGGATGTCGGCGTCCTCTTCTACACAGACCGCCGCCTGTGGAGCCTCGCGGTCTGCCGGCCAGATGCCATCATAAGCCACATCGGGAATGTTGGGCCCGAGTTTGGTGAGAAAGAGCTTACCGAAGTCTGACCCGAGCTTAGGCAGCCAGCGGTCGTTCGAGTAGGTATTGTTGTAGAGCCGGATGTTTGCGGGATAGGGATCGTAGGCAGCGATGTCGCGGTAGTTCGTTTCCACCGCGCGTAGGCCGCTGTCGTCCGGTAGGGCGGTCGCCGGCTCCCCGCCGTTCATACCGTCGACCAGGTCGTAGCTGATGATACCGACCTGTAGCGTGCCGTGGTCGCGGAGCTGGTTACCGTGAATGGCAACATCCTTCGTAGCCAGTACCAACATGCCGGTACCCGCCGGGATCGTGCTGACGATGGACCCCTTGACGCCGAAATTGCGCCGGTTGTTATCGATCACCTTGTTGTTGAAAACCTCTACCCCGTTGCCGTAGCGCGTCAGTCCCGGCAGATTGAAGACGAGGATGCCGCCGGTGTTGTCGTAGCAATGGTTATCGTAGATCTGGACGCGACTGCTGTTCTCACTCTCGATGCCGGCTACGTTTTGGTACACCTCGTTGCCACGCACCACTACGTCCTGGCTTTGCCCTACATATACGCCTGCGTCGGAGGCCCCCATGGCTACGCAGTCCTCGATCAGGACATTGGTGCAGAGCACGGGGTAGAACCCGTAGGCTCCGTTCTCATCGTCGATCGCTCCGGTCCAGGCCACCTTCACGCGGCGGAAGGTGATACCGTCCGTATCCATCACTTTGATATTGTCTCCGGCGGCGTCCTCCACGGTGAAGTCTTCCAGTACAATATCGCGGCTGTTACTGATGCGCAGCCCCTCGGCGCCTTCGGTCTGCCCCTGGAAGCTGAGTACCGTCTGGTCGATGCCCTGGCCACGGATGGTCACGGCGGTACGTCCATCCAGGCTCAGACTTTTGTCCAGCAGGAAGTGGCCGGCGGGCAGCTCGATCGTGCTGCTGTCCTCGGCCAGGATGAATTGAGTAAGCAGTTCCTCCGACCGGTCCTGGTAGTCGCGCACCGGATCGTAGCTACCGGGCCGACCATCGGCAGCGAAGTACCAGATAGCCAGGACCAACAGGGCGGCGGCGGTGAGCAGGAGAGGGAGGCGGCGCATACTCCTAAGATAGGGCATTTCGATCGTGCTTCCCTGCTGGATACCGGACCAACTGGCGGATTTTGTCCTGATCGGTCAGTGTCTTAGGTTTAGTGCCCCATGCAGCTGCTACCCCAAGGAGTCCGCCCCGCGATGTATGGGTATCCACTCCACCCCCGCGTTTAAGCTACTGATCTTGGCTGGGAACTGCGGCTTAGCTTGATGTCGGTGGCGATCGAGCAGACTAGCCGCAACTGCAGTCTTCTATATAACTTTCGACCGCTCGATATGACAATTAGCTTCATATTGGCTGGCTATGCACTCCCTACGCATTTTTTTACAAATCGGCACACTAAATATTAGCTATGAAATATATTTTACGTCTTATTACCAATATGTATTTGGTCTTGTGGAGGTATGTCGGACAGCATAGAACCCCTGGGGAACGATGTATTCTACATCTTTGAAGGAGGGGCGCTCAACCAGCTAGTGATCGGCCAGGAAAATAGGGTAGGTGTAGTTATCCGATCGACGCTGTTATCTGGAGTAAAGGACATAATCTTAGAAGAACCCTTTGTATACGCTAAAGCCAATGGCATTATAGACACAATTTCAATCCGGTCGTATGTCTCTCAATACGGTAAGCGAGATGGTATTTTTAGTGACGAGCTAGTTCACGAGGGTGACCCATGTAACGACTGTTGGTTCATTATCGATACACGAACCCAGCAGAGATACGGACCAATATATCCTGCAACCTTTGTAAACTTAAGAAGATGAGCACATCACTCAATTGCAATAGAGTAAAAAGCGAAGCAACTATTTATAATATGTATATTAAATGGCATCAGCTCAGCACTTTTGGAGATCAATACCGATTGACCATCGAGGGCAACGTCACCCCCAGAGACATCTACTATACCATTAAAGAGTTAGCCCCGTATAAGCTACTACTGATCAGCGCTTATGACCTGGAGTTTCATGCGTTCGATACATTAGCCAAGGAGATTAGCGGGGTGGGCATACCCTCCACCAAAGTGACTGAAGGCCTGTTGATCGAAAAGCAGTGGATCGATGCGATCTTCACAGTCTGTAAGTTCGGTGAGTCAGCGGACAGATACCACCTACTATCCGGGGATACGCTAGACGAGACGAATCTGTACGATATAACGGTGGATTACACGGATATACCTGATCTCAAACTGACCTGTAAAAGTAGAGACCTGCTCACGCAAGTCTTACACCGTTTACGAAATGTATCGGACATGGACTCTTAGGTAGGATAAAGTGCTTTCACAAACTCACCGGCGGAAGAAGCTATGCACAGAGCCCCACCCCCCAGCTAAGTAAAATGAGAAGTTTACACTAAGTAAAATGGGAAGTCTTGTCTAAGTAATTCGGGAAGTCTGCCTACCTCATAAGTATTACGCTACCCAGGGCATAGCGTCAGCTATTTCCAAAATACCCCACCAGCTGATACACAAACAGCCCCACCCCGGCAATCACCAAATACACGTTCGCCGCTCGGTAGAAGGCCGGATAGCTCGACTTAGACTTCCAGCGCGTGATCACGAAAACGATCGGAATGAGCGCTAGCACCTGCCCGAGTTCGACGCCAACGTTGAAGCTGATGATCTTAGCCAGGAAGCCCGATGTGCCGATCTCGAAGGACTGCAGCCGGGTAGCCAGGCCGAAGCCGTGGATAAGTCCGAAGACGAAGACCATCAGCAGGAGATTGGGGGAGGATACACCGAACCACTTTTTGAAACCCTCCAGGTTCTCGAAGCCCTTATAGAGCACGCTCAGGGCGATCACGGCGTCGACCAGGTGCTCGTCGGCCGTGATGCCGAGGTAGGTCGCACCGATCAGGGTGATGCTGTGCCCCAGGGTGAATACGGTGATGAAGCGCACGATGTCGCGCAGCCCACTCAAATAGAAGATCACGCCGGCCAGAAACAGCAAGTGGTCGTAGCCGGTGAGCATGTGCTTGGCTCCCACCAGAATGTAGGCCAGCAAGCCCCCGCTGCGGAGTATCTCCTGATCGGCATCCGTAACGCCATGGGCAAGTAAGCCGAGGGGAAGTAGCAGGCAAAGCGTGAGTAAGTGCCTCCGCGTCGGGCCGCCCACCTACGTCCGGCGGTTGAAGTACAGGAATAGTGCGCCCAGGAGCGCCAAGCTACCCAGCAGGTAAGCGTAGCCGGGGATGCCCCAGGTATGCTCGTGCTCGTGGCCATACGCGTGATCATGCTCCGCGCCGGCGGCGTGGCTGTGGGGCTGCCCATGATCGACGGCGAAGGTGAGGGTGGCCCAGTTAGATTCGTGGGTGAGGCCTTCCTGCTCCGACTCGGTCATCAGGATGGTGCGCAGGTGCCAGGTGCCGTCGCTGGCGATCGGTATGGTGAGCGTACCCCGGGCATCCGTGCGTAGTTCCGCTCCGGCGTGCGCGTGGGTATCGCCGTCGTGGGAGTGGCTATGTTCGTGGTCGTTGCCGATCAGGACCAACTGATCGGACAGGGGCTGATCGCGGAACTGTAGTACGACCTGCAGCGAATCGCCGGCGTGGAGATCGTACGGGTTAGACAGCGGGATGAACTCGATGGGGTAGTGGAGCGGGGTGCTCCAGTCGTCGGTCCAGCGGTCGCCGACCTGGAAGATGGTCTTGACGTGCTTGCTGTATAGCTCTACGGCGTCCTGCTCCAGCTGACCGGTACGGCGGCGGGTTTCGAGCATGTCTACTACTCCGTCGTGCTCGAGGTAGTCGTTGAAGTCAGCGGCGGCCAGGGCGATGCTGCGCGCACGGGTGGAAACCCCTGCGACATAAGTACCCGCCGCGCCGGTCGTGAAGTCGAGTACGGTGGTCTCGCCTTCCTCCCGCCACTGGCTGCTGTCTACGGGGGTGCGGGTGCCGCCAGCGACCAGACTTACGTCCTGCATCCGGCTCCGGTCGATGGTGTTGTCGCTGCGGTCGAAGGTGCCGTTGTAGAGCTGAATGGTGGCCTCGCTGTCGGGGGGGAGGAAGTAGCTGTCTAGCCGCAGGTACATATCGTGGCTACTGAGCACGACGAGGGCGACAAGCACGAAGAGAAATGGTCTCATGTAAGTGGGGGGAGCTTAGGTAGTCCCAAAGTTACGGACGGGCTGCCGGGTTTGGTTCTGACTGGCGGTACTACACCCCAACCGTCGAATGGATCGCCCGGACCGTAGATCGCCCCCCACGCGCACGCGATCCGCCCGTAGCTTTGTTGAAATCGCCCGCCGCTCATGCTCCGCTCCGCTGTACTGACCTTTGCCCTCACCATACTACTGTGCACCTGCGTACGCGCCCAGACCGTCATCAGTGGCCGGGTGGTGGACCAGGGCGGGGGCCAGCCCATTGAGTTTGCTACCGTACTGCTGGTGGAAGCGGCCAGCGGAAGCGGTATCGGCGGCACTACGACGGACGCCAGCGGCTACTTTAGCCTGGATACGGAATCCGGCGGAGTGTACCTCGATATCAGCTTCATCGGCTTCGAGACGCGGCGGATGGAGGGGCTTGACCTGAGCGGCAAAACCCTCGAGCTGGGCGTGATCGAACTGACCGCCCGCGGACAGACGCTGGACGAGATTACTGTACGGGCCGAAAAATCAACGACCGAATTCAAGCTGGATAAGCGGGTCTTTAATGTGGGTAAGGACCTGAGCAGCACCGGGGCCTCCGCCCTGCAGGTACTCAATAACGTGCCCTCCGTGAACGTGACCATCGAAGGACAGGTACAGCTGCGGGGCAGTGGCGGGGTGCAGATCCTCATCAACGGCAAACCCTCCGCCATCGCCAGCGAGCAGGGTAATCTGCTGGGGACGATCACGGCCGATATGATCGAGTCCATCGAGGTAATCACCAATCCGTCGGCCAAGTACGATGCGGAGGGCACCTCGGGCATCATCAATATCGTACTGAAGAAGGAGGACGCCAAGGGGCTCAACGGCGCCATCAGCGTCAACACCGGCACGCCCGACAACCACAGCGTAGGGCTGAGCCTCAACCGGCGCACGGACAAGTTCAACCTGTTCAGCCAGCTCGGCGTGGGCTACCGCGAACTGCCCAACGAGGAGCGGACCGAGAACCGGAACCTGCTCAGCGGGCAGACCGTCTTCAGCGAAGGCACCGAATACCGCAACGAGCTGTACTACAACGCCGTGCTGGGCACCGACTACCACATCAATGCGCGCAACGTGATCACGCTGTCCGGCAACTTCTCCTACGAGGTAGAGGACCAGCCCTCGCTGAATAACTTCCGGCTCACGGACGCCAGCGGCGAGGCCATGTCGACCTGGCGACGCGAGGAGGTCACCGAAGCCACCAACCCCAAGTACCAGTTCGAACTGGCGTACAAACGCGACTTCGAGGACCACGAGGATCACGACCTGCTCGTCAGTGCCCTGGGTACCCTGTTTTCTAAGGACCAGTCATCAGAATTCACCAATACGACCCTATCGGGCGAGGACCGCGACGCCCGCCAGCGCACCCGCACTAATTTCGGAGAGCAGGAGAACACCTTCAAGATCGACTACGTGCGGCCCGTCAGTGAGCGGGTGACCGTCGAAACCGGCACCCAGTACGTGACCAACGACGTCAATAACGACTTCTCGGTGAGTAACTTCGACGGGCTGGACTTCCTCGTCGATCCCGACCTGACCAACGTGTTCAACTGGGACCAGCGCGTACTGGCCTTTTACGGCACCGGCGCCTACGAATACGAGCAGTGGGGCCTTAAGGTGGGCCTGCGCGCGGAGCGCACCAAGCTGGAAACCCTGCTGGAAACCACCAACGAGGCCAACAGTCAGACCTACACCAACCTGTTCCCCAGCGCCCATACCTCCTACAAGATCTCGGAGGGCGTGTCCGTACAGGCCGGCTACTCGCGGCGCATCTTCCGGCCGCGGCTCTGGGACCTCAACCCCTTCTTCAACCCCCGCAACAACTTCAACCTGCGCGTCGGCAACCCCAACCTGCAGCCCGAGTACACGGACTCCTACGAGCTGACCAGCGTGTTCCTATTAGGCGAGACCTCCCTCAACCTGGGCGTCTACCACCGCTATACGACCGACGTGGTGGAGCGGGTCACGCGCTTCGAGGAGAACGTCAGCATCACCACCCCGCTCAACATCGGTACCAATCGGTCCACCGGTATCGAGCTCAACGCCAAGGTTATCCCCGCCGAGTTCATGACCATCACCGGCGACCTCAACTACAACTTCTTTGCCCGCCAGGGCGAGCTGGAGGGCACCTCCTTCGACTTTTCGGCCGACCAGTACAGCGGCAAGGTGACCACCAAGTTCGACCTGCCGCTCGACTTCGATCTAGAGGTGACCGGGCAGTACCGCTCGGCCTTCCAGACGGTGCAGGCCGAAGTGAGCGACCAGCTGTTTGCCGACCTGGGCGTGCGCAAGCGGCTGTTCGACGGGCGCGGCGCGGTCAGCTTCAGCGTGCGCGACCTGTTCGCCTCCCGCATCCAGGAAAGCGTGATCGACCGGGCGGATGTGTACCAGTACAACCGGCAGTTGCGCGGCCGCTTCATCACCCTGGGCTTCAGCTACGGTTTCGGTAAGGGGGAGACCATGCAGTACGGCGGCCAGCAGCGGCGGATGTAGTCAGAACCGCTCGTTGAGGTAGGCAAGCATATAGTCCAGGGCCGGCACCGCATCGCGGGTGAATTCCGTGCCCAAAAACTCGTTTCTCCCCGAATCGAGGAAGGCGTGGGGACGGCCCTCGTGCACCCAGTACTGCAGGTCATCGTGGCCGGCGGCCTCCAGTTTGTCGATGTAGGTGCGTATGCTGGCGGGCGTGGTCAGATCATCCTCGGAGCCCACGGTCAGTAGCATCGGCGGGTAGTCGCGGGTAGCGGCCGGCTCGATCAGGTACAGGGGGGATACCATCCGGTAGCGCTCCGCATCGTCCGTAGGGGTGTAGTCATCGCCCAGGATACCCCGTGGCTCGGCACCACCCATCTGCCAGAACACATTGCCGGCCGTTTCGAAGCCCCCCAGAGCCGAGCCCAGTTGGTCGAACGCGCCGTAGCTGAGGATAGCGGCCTGTACCTGCACGCCGCCGTCGGGAATACCGCTAGCGGGCAGGTAGCTGGGCCGGAAGCTGTAGTTGGGGGCGGCAAATTCGCCGGTTGCCGACAGCCGGTGTCCCTGGGTAGCGACCATGGCGGCCAGGTGACCGCCGGCGCTGTCGCCAGTGACGATGATCCGGTCGGGATCCCCACCGTATTCCGCGATGTGCTCCTTCACCCACAGCAGGCCACCGAAGGCATCGCCGACGATCTCGTCCATCGTGACGCTGTTGTCCAGGTCGCCCAGCAGGCGGTAGTTGACGTTACAGACGACGTATTCCCCGTGGCGGGCCAGGTAGGCAGCCGGCTCGTCCATGATGCTCTTGGTGTTGATCAGCCAGCCGCCGCCGTGGTACATCACGATCACGGGGTAGGACTTGCGGTCGGTCTGCGGGGTGTACACGTCCATCGTCAGGTCGAAGCCGCGGGGGGAGGCCCAGGATATATCAGTGGCTTTGGTCACTTCGTGGGGCGGGGACGCGGGTGCGGTGGCAGTGGTGCCGGGGGTCTGACAGTGCAGCAGGCAGGTGATGAGCAGCAGGCTTAGTAATCTCATGAAACCGCGGATTATGGCAGAGGTAGGTTCGCGGCGCGGCGCGGATTGTCGGCAGGTGCGGCCCTAGTCGAAGCCGATGGTTTCCAGGCCCTCGTGGCTGATGGAGATGGCTTCCATGGGGGTTTCGTTGAAGGTCTGGTCCTGCTCCACCAGGTAGAACTCCATGCCGGCCTGCTCCCTGGCGGCCAGGATGCGGGCGAAGTCGATGGTACCGGTGCCGACGGGGGCGAAGCGGCCCTGGGCGTCCATGTCCTTGACGTGCCAGCCCTTCCAGCGGCCGGGGGCCTTGGCGAAGTACGCTAGGGGGTCGGCACCGGCCTTGGTGACCCAGTAGAGATCCATCTGGAAGTTGAGGTGGTCGGGGTTGGAGTTTTCGATGAAGTAGTCGATAGGCTTGATGCCGTCTTCACCGGGCTGGAACTCGAAGTCGTGGTTGTGGTAGAGGCACTGCAGTCCTGCGGCCGCGCACTTGGCGGCAATCATGTTGATGTTGGCCATGACCGTTTCCATATCTTGGTTCATGCTCAGGGTGCGGGTCTTGGGGTCGAAGCTGAAGGCACCCATGGGCGGTACGGGGATGACGAAGTAGGTGAAGCCGGCGGCCTTGACGTCAGCGATCATCTGGTCCAGGTTCTCGACGGTGGCGCCGCCCTGGTGGGAGCTGATGGGGGTGAGGCCTACCTCGTCGAGCAGGGCTTTGAAGTCTGCGGGAGACATACCGTAGAAGGTACCGTCGTTCCAGCCGGCGGCCTCTACGTAGGCGTAGCCATCGTCGGCTACTTCCTGCAGTACGGCGCGGGGGTCGATGGGCAGGGTATCGCGCAGGGTGTAGAGGGCCAGGCCGCCGAAGGAGGCGGTGGTCTGTGCAGCCGTTTCGGGCGGTGAGGTATCCGATGTGGGGGGTGTACGATTACTTCCGCAGGCGACGAGAAGTGAGAGGAGGAGCAGGAGGGTGAGCGATCGGAGTAGTACCATAAGTGGCAGAAAGATAGCCTTTTGCTGCAAGCGGTCGATGCGTAGACGGGAACAAATAGTCTTGTCCTTCCCTACCGAGCCGCCCTGGCCTGTGTGCAACCGGGAGGGAGTAGTGCGCCAGCGGACCTACGTGGCGTTCTACGCCCGATCGTGTATACGCACACCCCGTCAAGCTATGAGATAGTAGGCCTAACAAGTTAAACGATCTTATTGTGGTCTAACACATAATTTTGGGGAATACTGAGCGGGGGGAGCCGTTACGCCTGTACCAACACGCGCTCATTGACCTATCTACCTGCTGCCTCCTCCCTTACCCTCCTGTGTCTACTACCCGGGCTGAGTACCGCCCAGTGCATACCCGGAACGGTGACCAATGCCCACGCCAGCGCGGTGTATGACGCGTACCTCGACCCCGATGGAGATGGTTTTATCACGGAATCCGGCACACCCTTCACCAATGGCACCACGGAAGCCGGCTCCTTCGAGCTGATCGACGCCAGCGTATCGGGCTGGGTCAAACTGATAGACATTAGTGAGGTAAGCGGGGATGTCACCCCCGTATGTGGCAATGCCGATCTCATCACCGACGACGACGGCAGCGATTTTGCCTACTACAACATCATCGACCCTACCCCCGGCACGCCCAGTAGTGGGGATGAGTTCATGCTCTTTCGCTTCCGCCTGTCGAAGGCACCCAACGGTAGCTTCGGCTACAACTTCCTGATCGATAGCGATATGACCTACGGGCCGGGCATCGACGCCAACAGCACCTGCGGTAACCAGGGCTTCGAACGCGAGGTGCAGTTTGCCAACGCCGGCGGCAAGAAGGGAGTGAGCGTGTACGACGTCGATGGATCGACCACCTTCACCTCGACGCTCTGTGGCCAGTGTGTGTCCAATCTCGATGCTCAGGTAGCCTGTGCCGCCTCCAGCGGGGGCTGTAATACCCCAACGCCGTCCTTCATCACCTTTCCCGTATCACTGGTCCACCTCGGTATTCCCTCGAATACCAACACCAACACGCTCTACATCGCCAGCGGAACGGCTAACTCGGGCAACGCCACCAGCGTACTGGGCGGCAAGAACGCCTCGGACATCGGTGCCCTGGACGCCAACAGCACCGGCTGCACCTCCTGTAGTAGCTTGAGTGGCTGCGAACTGTTCGACTGCCGGACGGACTGCATCAATGCCGCGCTGCTGAGTACGCTGCCGGTCACGTTCGCGGGATTCAGCGTGGTAGCTACCGCCGGCGGCCATCGCCTGCAGTGGACCACCCAGCGGGAAACGGACAATGCCTACTTCTCCGTAGAGCAAAGCACGGACGGCAGGCAGTGGCACAGCGTGACCCGCCTGCCCGGCGCCGGCACGTCTACCGAGCCGATCACCTATACCTACGTCCACGCCGGCTCGGCGGGCAAGGGTAGCTACTACCGCATCCGGCAGGTGGACTACGACGGTACCTTCAGCTTTTCTCCGGTGCAGTACCTGTCGAACGGGCGGACATCCGCTGCGAATCGGCAATTGATCGTTTATCCTACACTAGTGCAGGATGGGCAACTGTACCTCAACCTGGCTCAGCTCAAACCCGTGCAGCCCCCTACATTCATCATCACCGATACAAACGGGAAGACCCAATCGCACCATCAGGGCGGGGGATCCGGCATCCTGACGATGGACGTCAGCGGACTGCCCGCCGGCACGTACTTCATCCGACCGGTGAAGTCTGCAGTGGTGAGTGCGGGGCGATTTATTAAGCAGTAGGCCAGGGCATACATCCCCGGGACCTCACCCACGCTACGGCCGTGCTACTGCCGGGGCAGCCCACCAAACATCCGCCAGCCTACGAGGTTGGACGGGTATGAACGAGCAACCCGCCTTTACCCTTACCGGAGCACCGGCCCCCCTGATCCTGACGGCGGTACACGACGGAAGCACCGTACGCGATGAGCTCACCGGCCGCTTCGCATTGAGCAAGCAAGAGCGCCTGTACGAAGAAGATCCCCATACCGCCAGCTGGGCCCGCCTGCGGGAGCCCCATGTTGTGGGCCACTATAGCCGCTTTGAAGTAGACCTCAACCGCAGCCGCGAACGGGCCGTCTACCTAGAGCCCGCCGACGCCTGGGGACTCACCGTCTGGCAAGAGCGCCCCGACGCCGCAATGATCGAACGCTCACTGGCGAGCTACGACGACTTCTACCGAGAGGTCGGGCAGTTTCTGGAGCGGGTAGTAGAGCGCTACGGCAGCTTCGTCCTCTACGATATCCACTCCTACAACCACCGCCGGGAGGACAACGATCGCCAACCGGCCGACCCGGAGGCCAACCCCGTCGTCAACGTCGGCACCGGCAACATGAACCGCAAGAAGTGGGCCCCGGTGGTAGACACCTTTCTGACCACCATGCGCAAGGGCGCTACCCTCGACGGCAAGCCGCTGGACGTACGCGAAAACGTCAAGTTCGACGGTGGCCACTTCAATCTCTGGATCCATGATCGGTTCCCGGACGTGAGCTGTGTACTCTCCGTAGAGTTTAAGAAAGTCTTCATGGACGAGCACACCAATGTGCTCGATCAGGCAGTACTGCAGGACCTGCAGGGCGCGCTGTCTTCCACCTTCGATCCCGTACTTGCGGCACGCCAGCGTGTACAGCAGGGACAATCCAGCTAAGCCTACATGCCCGATACCACCACCTACGATACCGAGGCCGCCCTGGCGCAGCTGGAGGGCGGCGAGCCCCTGCACCTTAGTTTGCCCGGCGGCGGGGAGCTCTACTTTGCCCGGGCTGTCCCCTTCCTGACCATCTACCGCTACGGGGGGGCGCCCGGCCGCTTCGCCCTGCATGCGGAGGAGACAGCCTACGTGGTACTGCCCCCCGGTGGTGCCGCCCCCGAATTCGCTGAGTATCTGCAGGCCATTACGGATTTCCTGGCGGAGCGCTTCGGTGGCGTACTGCTGCTTGAGCTATGGATCAATGAAGATGAGCGGGAGCCGAGGATTACCGTACATCCGCCGACCGACCCGCCGACAGCCGTCGTCGAGTCCTTACTCGGTAATTTGGGCGAGATGGGTAGGCGTACGAACCTGCCGGTGCTAGCGGTGACGCAGCACCCCGAAGCAGACCACGTCAGCACGTTCATAGCCGCCAACGCACCGCAGCACCAGGACGTCCTTTCGCTGGGTATCGAGGTCAACGGCTTTTTCGTGCGCGATGATGGTCAGCCCTTCCCCCTCGTGCTGCGGGAACTGCGCGATCGGCTGCACGTCGCACTGCGGCGCACCTTCTTCGATTTCGTGCGCCTGCAGACCACCTACAACGCCAGCCACTTCCATCAGCTGGCCAACCACCGGGTGAGCGACCTGGTCTGGGACATCGACCGCCGGCTGGTCGACATTTCGACCAGCTTCCCCTTTCTGATGCTGGTGACCGCTACGAACGACGACGAAGCCTTCGAGGAGTTCACCCAGTCGGGGTACCGCACGGAGCCCACTTTCCACTACCGCTTCCTGCCGGTCGACCCCGAGGCGCTCCAGCGCGACCTGCTCAACTTGCCTATCGAGCACGTCAACGACGCTACCCTGGCCTTCATCCTGCGCGACAAGCGCGACGAAAGCCTGCGCATGCTCGATATGCTTGCCCACCGCGGCACCCCGAACTTCCGCTACGGCAGCATGCAGGTCTTTGGGGGAGTAGAGGATGATCTACTGGACATCGCCAACCGCCTGCTCGCTCTGCCGCCGGCCGCTGCTTCGGGTGGAGGGCAGCACCAAGCGGACCGCATTGGCGCCGAGACCTTCCTGGCCGACTGCCAGCGCGAGTTCAGCTACCTCACCGCGCAGTACCCAACGGCCGCCCCCCGCGCCGTAGTGCGCGACGATATGAGCGGACTGATGGTCTCCCAGGGCGTCATGCACATCGGTCACCGCCTGAGTGTGCCCCGCGCGCGGGTAGATGCCCTGCTGCAGCACGAGATCGGCACCCACGTACTCACCTACTGGAACGGGCGGGCGCAGCCCCTGACGCTCCTGCACTCGGGTACCCCGGGCTACGAGGACCTCCAGGAGGGGCTGGCTGTGCTCAGCGAGTGGTTTGTGGGCGGACTGACCGTCGAGCGGATGCGGGTGCTGGCCGCCCGGGTGGTCGGCATCGCCCACATGCTGCGGGGGCACGGCTTTGCCGATACTTTTCGGCTCCTGCACGAACATCACGGCCTGCCGGCACGTAGCGCCTTTTACACCACGGCCCGTATCTACCGGGGCGGTGGCTTCACTAAGGACGCCGTTTATCTCCGCGGACTCGTAGAACTGCTGGACCATCTCCGGCGGGGCGGGTCGCTCGAACCGCTCTTCGTCGGTAAGCTGCGGCTCGACTACGTGCCCCTGCTCGATGAGCTACGGGAGCGGGGCATTCTACGGCCTCCTCCGCTTATCCCCCGCTACTACCGGGAAGACCGCGCCGCCGGCTATCCTAAACTCAGGCAGTTGCAGGCCGGTATGACCGTATTCGACTTACTCCCTTCGGCCTAGCCCGTGCTTTTCTACACCCTTCCTTCATCCCCCCTAATCCATTCTTATGAAACTTGCATTCGTCGTTAATCGTGTAGAGACCGAAGGGCCCAAATTCACCACCACCGTACTGGCCCAGCGGCTTCACCAGCGGGGGCACGAGGTCTTTTACCTGGATGTGGGCCGGCTCGACTACGTGCGGGACGGTCGCGTCGGCGGGCTCGGTCACTTTGCCCCTGCCGGTGATTACACGACCGTCGACGAATACCACGAGGCCCTGCACGGCAACCTGGAAAACGCCCGTCCGGTGCACACCGACGAGCTGGACCTCATCTACCTGCGCAACGACCCGGGCGAAGACGCCGCCGAGCGCCCCTGGGCCTCCAGCGCCGCCCTGATGTTCGGCCAGTTAGCCACCCAGCAGGATACGATCGTCGTCAACGACCCCTTCGGGCTGAGCCATGCGCTCAATAAGATGTACCTCCAACAGTTTCCGAAGAGCGTGCGGCCGCGCACCATCATCACCCGCCGCATCGAAGATATCCGGCGCTTCGCGGAAGAGGAAGGAAGCGACATCATCCTTAAGCCCCTCCTGGGCTCCGGCGGTAAGAACGTGTTTGTCGTACGGGAAGATGACCACCCAAACCTCAAGCAGATCGTCGAGGTGATCGCCCAGCAGGGTTACGTCATCGCCCAAGAGTTCATGCCCGCCGCGGCGGAAGGGGATATTCGCCTCTTCCTCATGAACGGCAGCCCCCTGATGGTAGACGGCCACTACGCCGCCGTACACCGCATGTCTGCCGGAGACGATATCCGTAACAACCTCCACGCCGGAGGCTCGGCCAAGAAAGCCGAGATCACTCCCGACATGCTGCGGATGATCGAGATGATCCGTCCCAAGCTGATCGCCGACGGCATGTTCCTCGTCGGCCTCGACATCGCCGGCGACCGACTCCTAGAGATCAATCTGGAAAGCCCCGGCGGCCTGCGCGGAGCCGGATTGCTGGAGGGCGTCGACTTCACCACACCAGTCGTGGAGGCCCTGGAGCGCAAAATACTATGTAAGCAGAACTACGGCACCCGCATCTCCAACCGGATGATCGCGACGATGTAGGATCAGACGAGCATTTCCCACCGGTCACCACGAACCCTCTCACGGATGCACTCCAGGGCGGCGGCGCGCAGGTGCGGTGAATGTCCACTTAAATGTCCTGCACGAACTACCCGGGCTAAACAACTGCCCGCACGCATCCGTCCCATGCATAGTGTAGTGTACCAATCAACGTAGCCATGAAGCAGCCCGAACAAACACCGGCGGATCCCGCAGAGCGCACCTTTACCGAAGACGAAGAGCGCATCCTTACCCAACTCGGCCTTACTGGCGCGTCGCGCCGGAAGTTCCTGACCGGGGTCTCCGCCGCCAGCCTGAGCCTGCTAGCCTCGCCACTCTTCGCTGGTGGCGGCGCGGACACCGACGTGGCAGCACTGCCGACCCGTCCGCCCGAGGGCCTACTGAACGAGCTCGACGTAGTTCTGCGCGTCAACGGTACGACGAATCCCCTGACCGTCGACTCCCGCACTACCCTGCTCGATGCCCTGCGCGAACACCTCGCCCTGACCGGCACCAAGAAGGGCTGCAATCAGGGACAGTGCGGTGCCTGCACCGTGATGATAGACGGTACCCGCAAGCTATCCTGCCTCACGCTGGCCGCTACCTGCGGCGACAAGGAGATCACCACTGTAGAGGGACTGGCCGCGGGCAGCGAGCTACATCCCATGCAGGCCGCCTTCCTGAAGCACGACGGCTTTCAGTGCGGCTACTGCACACCGGGGCAGATCTGCTCTTCGGTCGCCTTACTGGAAGAAGCCAAGCGGGGAGAGGCCAGCTACGTGACCGAAGAGGTTACGGACATCAATAAGAACCTGGAACTCTCCGAAGAAGAGATCCGCGAGCGCATGAGCGGCAACATCTGCCGCTGCGGAGCCTACAACAATATCGTACGGGCCATCCAGGAGGTACAGTTCGGCGAGCGGGCCGCCGGCAACTGGACATTCGCCACCGCGGAGCAACTGCAGCAAGCCGCCAAAAAAAGCTAAGATGAGACCATTCACCTACGTACCCGCCCCCACCCGGGAGGACGCCCTGGCGGCAGCCACCACCAACCCCCAGGCGAAATACCTTGGCGGCGGCACCAACCTGCTCGACCTGATGAAGGAGGACGTGGAGCGCCCCACCCACGTGATCGAAGTCGCCGACCTACCCTACGCGGAGGTGACCCGTGATACGGATGGCGGCTACACCATCGGTGCCATGCTCAGCAATTCCGCTACGGCCAACCACCCGGAGATCCGCAAGAACTATCCGCTGCTGTCCATGACCATGCTAGCGGCGGCTACCGCGCAGATCCGCAACATGGCAACCAACGGCGGCAACCTGCTGCAGCGCACCCGTTGTCCCTACTTCTACGAGACCTCCATGCCCTGCAACAAGCGGGAGCCGGGCTCGGGCTGCGGTGCCCTGAACGGTATGAATGCCACCCACGCCATCTTCGGCTGGTCGGAGCACTGCGTGGCCACCCATCCCTCCGACATGAGCGCCGCACTAGCTGCCCTCGATGCGAGTGTAACGGTACAGCAGCCCGGGGGCGGCACGCGGACGCTGTCCATCACCGACTTCTACCGGCTACCCGGCGATCAGCCTGAAAAAGACACCAATCTGGAAGCGGGTGAGCTCATCACGGCCATCCACCTGCCCGCCCCGGTCTTCGCGGATCACTACTACTACCTCAAGATCCGTGAGCGGTCGAGCTACGCCTTCGCGCTGGTCTCCGTAGCCGCGGGCCTACAGATTGAGAACGGCACCATCACCAGGGCCGGGCTGGCTATGGGCCGCGTAGCCCACATGCCCTGGAAGCTTAGCCGTGCGGAAGCCTACCTGGTCGGTAAGGAACCCACGGCAGCGCACTTCGAGCAGGCCGCCGAACTAGAGATGCGGGAGGCCCGCACCCTCTCCCAGAACGAATACAAGGTGCCCATGGGGCAGCGTGCCATCGTACGCGCCCTCACCCAGGCCTATAACCGAGAAGCCTAACATTCTACAATAACCCGTGCCTTCTCCCCTCTCCCATGGAGAGGGGCCGGGGGAGAGGGAAAGAAGCATACGTCATGAAAAAGCAGATAACGAGCGGAACGGGTGCAGCCATCAGCCGCGTAGAGGGCCGGCTGAAGGTCACGGGCATGGCGAAGTACGCCGCCGAGTTTCCAGTAAAGAACCGGGTATACGCCCAGGGCATCAACAGCACCGTCGCAAAGGGTAAGATCGTATCCATCGACACGTCCGAAGCCCTGGCGCAGCCCGGTGTCATCAAGGTCATCACCCACGAAAACGCGCTCGATCTGCAGGGGCACGATAAAGAAATGCCCGCCATCGGCACCAGCTCGCCCATGGCCGTACTGCAGAGTCCGGAGGTACACTACTACGGTCAATACATCGGTCTGGTCGTAGCCGAAACCCTGGAGCAGGCCCAGTACGCCTGCCGCCTGATCCAGGTAGACTATGCTCAGGAAACAGCGGTGACCGACTTCGAGGCAGGTCGGTACAAAGCCTACGTGCCGGACGAAGCGTCGGATTACACCCGCGGTGACGTAGACAGTGGTCTGGCATCGGCCGACGAGCAGCTGGAAATGACCTATATCACTCCCATTGAGCACCACCACCCGATGGAGTTACACAGCGCGATCGCCAGCTGGACGGACGGTAAGGTCGAAGTCTACGCCAGTCAGCAGATGGTCGAGAATTCCGTGACCACCATCGCCAAGACCTTCCGCATTCCGGAAAGCGACGTGCGGGTGATCGCACCCTTCGTCGGCGGCGGCTTCGGCTCCAAGCTGCAGACCGAACGTCACGTCATGCTGGCCATCATGGCGGCCAAGCTGATCGAGCGCCCAGTGCAGCTCACGGTGACGCGCACGCAGATGTTTACCAACACCACGCTGCGGCAACGCAACGAACAGAAGTTCAGGATCGCGGCCAGGAAGGATGGTACCCTCACCGCACTGGTGCACGAGACGCTGTCCCATACCTCCACCTACGAGCAGTACCAGGAGCAGTGCGGCACGCCCACCAAGATGCTCTACGCCTCGCCCAACGCACGGGTCACCCACCGACTGATGCCGCTCAACCTCCAGACGCCCTTCGCCATGCGGGCCCCCGGAGAGGCCACCGGCAGCTTTGCCCTGGAGTGCGCCATGGACGAGATGGCTTGGAGACTGGGCATGGACCCGGTAGACTTCCGCATCGCCAACGATACCCAGACCGACCCCAGCAACGGCAAGCCCTTTTCGTCTCGCCTGCTGACGGAGTGTCTGCGCATCGGCGCGGATAAGTTCGGCTGGGATCAGCGGCCCGCTAAACCCAACTCCCGCGAGGAGGGCAACTGGCTGGTCGGCTACGGCGTGGCCGGCGCCGCCCGGGCCGCCCCCTACAAGACCAGCTCCGCCCGGGTGCTGCTAGAAGTGACGGGTGGGGAGGTCTACGCTACCGTCCAGACCGGCGCTACCGACATCGGCACCGGCACCTATACCATCGTGGCTCAAACCGCCGCCGAGTACCTCGGTATCCCCGTAGAACGGATCACGGTAGAACTCGGCGACTCCGACTTTCCCGATTCGCCCGGCTCCGGGGGATCCTGGGGGGCCGCCTCCTTCGCCAACGGTACCCGCGCCGCCTGCCTGCAGGCCATCGAGCAGCTGAAGCAAAAGGCCGGGATAACTGCTACCGACGTTAGCATCGAACGCCTCCTGCTCGACAACGAGCTCACCCGCTACACAGCAGAGGGAACGGCGGAGCCTACCGAGGAATTCGAGCAGCACTCCGTCTACTCCTTCGGCGCCAACTTCGCCGAGGTGTGGGTGGATAGGGACACCGGCATGTTCCGCATCAAGCGGATGGTGAACGTCGGCTCGGCCGGTCAGATCCTCAACCCCAAAACGGCTTACGGACAGATCATCGGCGGCCTCACCATGGGCGCCGGTATGGCCATCGCGGAGCGCACCAAGGTGGAGCCCAACTTCGGCAACTTCATCACCCGCTCCTTCGCCGATTACCACGTGCCAGTCAATCTGGACATGGCTGAGATCGAGGTCATCTTTCTACCGGAAGAAGACAAGATCGCCAACGCTATGGGCGTCAAGGGCATCGGTGAGCTGGGCATCACCAGCGTGGCCGCCTCCATCGCTAATGCTATCTTCAATGCGACGGGTAAGCGCTTTCGGGAGCTGCCCATCACGCCGGAGACGGTGATCATGAAGGAGCGGGAGCCTGGGGTAGTGTAATGGGTGGATGTGTTCCTGGGGCGACCGACCGGTATCCCTTTTCACCAGGTCGCCAAAGTGAGCCACGGCGGTTTGTCAGAAGGCAAGGGGAGGGAATAGTACGGCTGTCTAAGGGGGGCTAGCAAACCATGCCTAGGGTTGACACTTCGGTAGTTTGGGTAGGACGGGGCGGGGCCACGAATAGGACCCGATCCGCCGGTAGCTCCAAGTTGAGTTCTACGAAGTGATCGTATGACCTTCCGTGCTTGCGTACCAGCGTCGACTTACCCACTTGCCGGGCTCCACGCAAGAGTAGCGGTCTGCGCGTCGGACGTTGTCGCCAATCATTCAGGTATTGTTCCGCAAATCGGAATTTTAGCTCTTCCACGCTGCAAACTATATATTTCGGCTAGAATAGGGGTTATTTAGCCGGTATTTTCGGCTAAAATAGGGGTTAACTTGTCGTAAGACTTCGGATCTTCACGTGTGGCTACTTCAATGGTACCGTATCGGACGCTGTCCATCAGCTGGGTCAGCCTATAGCTTGCTGAGAAGTAGTTACTTGGTTTCTTGTGCCGAACCATCTACCGGTAACCCGGGTACACCTACCCGTAGCCGGGGTAGCCTGCACCCCATGAGTAACACTGACCTTTGTGTAGCCCTCCAACGTACTAACGGTCTATGTACAACTACCTTCTTCTCCTGTGCCTGCTACTGATCACCACCGCCAGCCTCGCCCAGCACGATACAGCGACGACAACCCCCGAGCCCATCCCCCTCTTGCGCCAGGGCAGCTTCACCGCTGGGGGCACCGTCGTGACCAGCCCCGGCACCTTCGACCCCGTCGCCGACGGTGCCTTCAACCCCGCTAGTCAATCTACGGCCGGACAAACACTGCACGGCGATCACGCCACCGTCTTTTACCAGGTGCCCGCAGAGGCCCGCCCTTTACCCCTGGTGTTCTGGCACGGGTATGGACAGTCCATGCGCACCTGGCAGACCACCCCGGACGGCCGCGAGGGCTTCCAGACCCTCTTCCTGCGCCAGGGGTTCCCGGTCTACCTGCTCGATCAGCCGCGGCGGGGATTGTCTGGACGCAGTACCCAGCCCACCACCATCGCGGCGGCTACCGATGATCAGCTTTGGTTCGGTATTTTTCGGCTCGGGGAGGGCACGGAGTTTTACCCCGACGTCCAGTTCAGCCGTGACCCCGCCGCCCTCGATCGCTTCTACCGGCAGATCACGCCGGATACCGGCCCGCTAAATATTGACGTGAACGTAGCGGCCGTCTCCGCCGTGTTGGACACCATCGGCCCCGCCGTGCTGGTGACCCATTCCCACAGCGGCGGGCAGGGCTGGCTTGCTGCCCTGGAAAACGACAACATCCGGGGCATCGCCGCCTACGAGCCCGGCAGCAACTTTGTCTTTCCGGAGGGCGAAGTACCCGACTCCATCGATTACGTCGGCGGTACGCTGCGGGCACGGGGGGTGCCGCTGGATACTTTCCTGCGGCTGACCGAAATTCCCATCGTTATCTACTACGGCGACTACATTCCGGATGCCCCGGTAGCCAATCCTGGTCAGGAACAGTGGCGAGCGGCAGTAGCCATGGCCCGCCGCTGGACCGAGACCGTCAACGCCCACGGCGGCGACGCGACCCTGGTACGGCTGCCCGACCTTGGCCTACGGGGCAACACCCACTTCCCCATGTCTGACCTGAATAACCGGGAGGTGGCCCAACTACTGCGCGACTGGCTATCCGAGAAGGGGCTCGATTGATCGCACTTATACTACCTTCTCCACAACAAACCAACCATGAATAACTACCTCACCCTCCTCTACTGCCTCCTCGTCACTACCGCCGCCGCCCAGACCTCCGGCACCTTCCCCCTCGGCAGTAAGGCCCCCGGGAACGCGCACCACACCGGTGACATCTGGCTGTACCAGCCTAGCGATACAACGGGTAACTTTGACTACCACCTCGCCGTAGCCACCTCCGCCCCCGGCGCAAAGCTCGACTGGCACCTGCACCCCGCCGGCCAGCAGCTCGTCATCACCGACGGCGTCGGCTACTACCAGGAGCGCGACCGGCCCGTGCGGGTGGTGCGCAAGGGTGACATCGTCAAGTGTACCCCCGGCGTGGAGCACTGGCACGGCGCTACGCCAGATGAAGGGGTCGTGTACCTGGCCATCACCGGCAACGCCCCGACCGAATGGAAGGAAGCCGTAAGCCAGGAAGCCTACGACTCCATCGACGCGCAGTCGTCTATAGGTACCGAACTGCTGCAGCTCTCCCGCGACAAGTGGCAGTGGATGGCCGATAAAGACGCCGACCGGCTCGCCGAGCTCTTTCACCCCCAGGCCAAGTTCGTGCACATGGGTGGCAGCTGGGGCAAGGATCGCGAAGTGGAGGTGATCCGCAGCGGCGGAATCCACTACAAGCAGGCGACCATACGCGATGAGTCCGTAGAGGTCATCGGCAACACCGGCATCGTGCTGAGCAACATCGTGCTGCTGGCCGTGGTGGGCGGCAACGAAGTCACCAACCCCTTTGAGGTCACCGAGGTCTACACCCAGGTAGCCGGCGACTGGAAGCTGGCCTCGCTGTCGTTTACCCGGCTACTGGAGCGGTAGGCGCGGGCACCGGTCAGGGTACGATCGAGCATACTCCGTCGTCGAGGATGTCGGCCGCGTAGAATCCGCTCGGGTTCTCGACGAATATGACACGGTTGCCGTTGAGGTCGATGGCCTCGGCGTTGATCGTAAGTACGGTGTCGAGGCCCGTGACCCGGAAGGTGAGGGTGTGCAGGTTGCGCGGAGTGATACTGGCCAGGTCGGTCGTCACCGTGACCTCCAGGGGTGCTGTCTGGCTGACTTCTATCCCGGGGTCCTCCCCAAAGCAGGTGACGCACTCGATGTCTACCACATCGGCTACCCGTACGGGGGTGATCTCCAGATTGAGCGCGCGGGTGCCGCCGGGGTCGATGGAAGTGACGCTCAGGTCCATATACCCAGCCGATAGGTCCGTGATGTAGGCCCCGGAAAACTTGCCATCGGGGCAGCCCAGCCCCTCGATATCGACCCCCGGTCGGGAGCTGCGGTACAGCTTGGTATCGCCCGGCCCGTGCAGGGCGCGTACTTCCAGGATCGGCGCCTCGGTATCTCCCCCGGTATTTACGGAGGCGCAACTTGCGACTAGTAGTAGGAAGGTAGCGGTCAGCAGCAGGCGGAGGAGGATAGCATCCATGGGCGGGGTAGTTTACAGTTCCTTCATGGCCTCCCACTGGTAGCCGTTACGCGGTCGCCGGATGTTCTGCCCCGTTCCCGTAACTGAGGTAGCTCCCCCCGTAACCGGGGTATGCTTACGGACCTGCCTGCGCTCGACCTTTGCCCAATGCGTTGCATCCATCCTTACCCCTGCGCCCCCGGCCCGCTGTTCGTGCTGCTGTGGCTACTGCTACTTGGTCCGGTGGCCTGCGCGCAATCGGTCCGCCCCGACACCGTCAGCCGCTTCTCCGGCACCCTTACCCTGACGCAAAACGGCATCTCCATTATTCCCACCTTCTCACTCGACAAGCCGGCGCTCATCTTCAACCTGGCGGTGGGCCGCGGACGGCTGACCTTCGAGCCCGATCTGCGCTTTTCACTAGAGGGCAAGCCCTGGTCCATGCTCTTCTGGTGGCGCTATCGGGTCCTGCGCGACCGGCGCTTCAGCCTGCGCGTCGGTGCCCATCCGGCGATGAACTTCCGTACCGTGGATATGCAGCGTACGCCCGACGGAACGCCGGAGGAGGTCATCGAGGCCCGGCGCTACCTGGCTACCGAAGTAGTGCCCAGCTACCGGCTTACCGACCGGCTCAGCCTAGGCCTGTACTACCTCAGCGGCTGGGGTTTCGACGACGGCGTACAGCGCACCCACTTCCTTACCCTCAACGCCGCCCTAACTCCCCTGGCCCGGGTGGGCGACTGGTCGCTACAGGCCTTTCCCAGTGCCTTTTACCTACGTACCGACGACCTGCAGGGCTACTACGGCTCGGCTACCCTTAGGGTGCAACACGCGCGGGTGCCGCTGGCCCTGGAATCCATCCTCAACCACAAGATTAGCACCGAGATTGCGCCGGAGCGGGTGCTGGTCTGGAATATCTCCCTGCGCTACACCTTCAACCGGCGCTTCGTAGATTATAGGCCGCAGCAAGCGCTACCGTAAGTTCCGCCGGGGCCGCGGGTGCAATGAACTTCCGAAAGACAAAAATTACTACTATGCCAAGATATACCTACTCATTCACCCTGCTCCTTTTCGGAGTGCTCTGCACCTGCGGCCCCGCCCATCTGCTTGCCCAGCCACGGGAGTTGCCGCCCGATAGCGTCAACACCATCTTTCCCGCCGGGCAGCGTCTGGAGAGCGAAAACTTTGACGGCGGCCCGGTCTGGGTGGAACGGATGCTACAGATCGACGACGCGGAGCAGCCCGTAGCGGTGGGCAATGTCACCTTCCCGCCGGGCGTACGCAGCAACTGGCACCACCACCCCGCCGGACAGACCCTGCTGGTGCTCGACGGCACGGGCTACTACCAGGAGCGGGGCACGCCGGTCCGCGTACTGCACAAGGGGCAAACCGTGCAGTGCCCGCCCGACGTGGAACACTGGCACGGGGCGGCTCCCGATCGGTGGTTCGTACAGCTAGCTATGACCAAGGAGCACCCCCGGGGGCGGGTCATCTGGGGGGCACCGGTAACGGAAGCGGAATACCGGGCGGACGATCCACAGGAATCATCGGCAACCGATAGCGAAGCGAGCCCGGAGGACCGCTACCACCACATTACCACCATCGCGAGCCTGAATACGCGGGCCCGCATGGAAGAATTACGGACCGCCCTGGGGGAGGCCCTCGATGCCGGACTCACGGTGAACGAATGCAAAGAAGTGCTCGTGCACCTCTATGCCTATACGGGCTTTCCACGTAGCATCCAGGGTTTGCGGACGTTGATGGCCGTGGTGGAGGAGCGTGAGCAGCGCGGCATCACCGATGCAGTGGGAACGGAAGCCAGTCTGACAGATTACGACCAGCCGAAGTACGCGCGGGGCAAGGCCGTGCTGGAGGAGCTGATCGGTCGGCCGATGGAGGGCCGCTCGGACTATGGCGACTTCGCCCCCGTCATCGATGTTTTCCTGAAGGAGCACCTCTTTGCCGACCTCTTCGAGCGCGACGTGCTTAGCTACCGCGACCGGGAGGTGGCCGTGATCGCCGCCCTGACCAGCATGGAGGGGGTGGAGCCGATGCTACAGGGGCATCTGGGCATTGCGCGGAATTTGGCGCTTTCGGAGGCGCAACTGCTTGCCATTCAGCAGGCCGCTACTGCAACTACCGGTACGGGGGAGCTTGCGTCCGACGTCGAGCGGGAGATCACCGAGCTGTCCGCGAAAAAGTGGCAGTGGATGGCAGACAAGCAGGTAGACTCCCTGGCCGCCTTGTTCGGCGACGGGGCCCGCTTCGTCCACATGAGCGGGAGCTGGGGAAAGGCCCGCGAGCTCGAGATCATCGAAAGTGGCAGTATCCACTACGCCAAGGCCGACGTGCACGACGTAGTGGTCGAGGTATCCGGCAACACCGTCATGCTCTGGAACCGGATCACGCTGACGGCCGAGGTACGGGGCAACACGGTATCCAACGAGTTTACCGTCACGGAGGTCTATCAGCAGCAGGAGGGGGGTTGGCAAATGCTGGGCATGACCTTCAGCAGCGTACGGGATACCCACGAGATCGAGCACTAGGGTTTGGCGAGAATCACCAAAAGTTATCCCGCAAACACTACCGCCTGTAGCCCCTATAGCGTCAGTCGGTTGCGGTTGGTATCGATCAGGGGGGGAGAACAGTGCGGGAAATCGCTGCGCTTGCTCTGCACAGCACACCTCCCAGCGCTAGAATAGCGATGGCTTCACCGTATACGGGCAACTACGTGTACGCGCCTTACCTTCCAGAACATTGCACCGGCGACGCGTCAGCTAGTCCCGTACTTCGTCGGGACGGCCCCGCCCCTAATGCCTCGTCTTATGAACTACCTGTACATCGCGTGTTTGTTACTGGCCTTTACGTTCCCGCTCCGGGGGCAGTTTGCCGCTCAGGAAAGACCCCGCACCGTCATCACCACCGACGGGGAGATCGATGATGTGGACTCCTTCGTCCGCCTGCTACTCTACGCAAACGAAATGCAAATCGAGGGGCTGGTGTACAGCAGCTCGATGTGGCACTACAAGGGAGATGGGCAGGGCACGACCATGACTTCGGCCATGGACATGACCCGCGAGCTATACGGCCAGCGCAGCGAACTCCGCTGGCCCGGCGAGCAGTGGATGCAGGAGCTGATCGCGGCCTACGGGGAGGTTTACCCGGTGCTTTCCACCCACGCCGACGGCTACCCCGCTCCGGACTCCCTACTGGCGCTCGTCAAGGTGGGTAACATCACCTTCGAGGGGGAGATGGAGGAGGATACGGAGGGCTCCGACTTCATTCGCGACTTACTGCTGGACGGCGATTCTACCCAGCTGTACCTACAGGCCTGGGGCGGCACCAACACCATAGCCCGTGCCCTGAAGAGTATCGAGGATCGCTACGCCGGCACGCCGGCCTGGCCGGAGGTATACCGTGGGGTGTGCGCCAAGGCGGTGCTCTACCTGATCATGGATCAGGACGCGACCTACCGCGACTACATTGCTGGGACCTGGGCCGACATTCCCGTGCTCTACAACACCGGGCAGTTCGGTGCACTGGCGTACAACTGGAAAAAGGTCGTGCCGGAAGAATTGCGCCACTGGCTGGAAGGGTCCTTTATGCGTACGCACGTTGTTGAGGCTCACGGACCGCTTACGGCCGCCTACTACAGCTACGGCGACGGGAAGCAGCAGGCCGGCGACCCCGAGCACATCCACGGCGACTCGACCCGCCTGGACAGCGCACAGTGGGGCAGCTTTCGGCCCTACGACTTCATCTCCGAGGGGGATTCGCCGGCCTTTCTTCACCTCGTCGACGTGGGCCTGGACCAGCTTGCGCATCCCGACTGGGGCGGCTGGGGCGGGCGGCTCGTGCGGTCCGATAGTGTGGCCGGCCGCTGGGAGGACGCAGTCGACTACAACTCCTATAGCGGGCGAAGTGATCGGCAGTACGCGCTCGTCCGCTGGCTACCCGCGCTGCAGCGCGACTTGGCCGCCCGGGCAGACTGGTGCGTGTATTCCTATGAGGCGGCTAACCATCCGCCTTCCGTGCGTATCGACGGGGAGGATCGTCTGACGGTCACGCCCGGTGAGAAGCTCGTCCTGCGGGCCACAGCTACTGACCCGGACGGCGACGCGCTGTACTATCACTGGTGGCAGTACGGCGAAGTCGATACTTATCCGGGGGAAGCTATGATCATACTGGATGGGCCCGAACTGCGCGTCGACGTGCCCCGCGACCTGGAGTCCGGGCAGACCATCCACTTCATCGTATCGGTAACGGACGGCGGCGCGGTACCCCTGACGCGGTACACGCGGGTAGTGCTTACCGGAGCGTAGCCGGCCTGCGGACGTACTTTGCTGTTCATTTTAGTATACCCCTCGCTATGTCGATCAAATACATTCTCTGCGGACTTCCCGTATTTATCCTGCTGGCCTTTGCACAGATCAGCACTACCGAAGCCGACTACACCGACCTCAACAAGAACGGCCGCATGGACCCCTACGAGGACGCTACCCGGCCCACTGAAGAGCGGGTCACCGACCTCCTCGGCCAGATGAATCTGGAGGAAAAGGCCGGGATGCTGTTCATCAACGGTACGGGGGTGAGCCTTAGCGGCGACCCCACGAGTAAGGAAGGCATCACCGGTCCGGCGGCCATGATGCCCTCCGCCCTGGAGCACCTCACCGAGCGGCGGATGAATCACTTCAATATCTGGAGCGTACCCGCCGACCCGGCCGTGTTCGCCGCCTGGTACAATCGTGTGCAGACCGCCGCCCGGGAGACGCGGCTAGGTATTCCCGTGACCATCGCCTCCGACCCGCGCAATCACTTCAGCGAGAACATCTTCTCTATGGAGGCTACCGGCTTTACGCAGTTCTGTGAGACGCTGGGCTTTGCCGCCCTCGGTGAGGCCGACTTTATGAAACAGGCCGCTGAGGTGATTCGCGGTGAGTACGTAGCCGTGGGCATCCGTGAGGCGCTCCACCCCCAGGTCGACCTGGCCACCGAGCCGCGCTGGCCGCGCATCAACGGGGCCTTCGGGGAGGATGCCGAGCTGACCGCCCGCCTGGTGGTAGCCTACTTACAGGGTATGCAGGGCGATAGCCTCAGCGCCAAGAGCGTAGCCTGCATGACCAAGCACTTTCCCGGCGGCGGGCCACAGAAAAACGGCCTGGACCCCCACTTCGAGTTCCAGGAGGGGCAGATCTACCCCGGCGACAACTTCGACTACCACCTCATCCCCTTCCGGGCAGCCATCGAGGCGGGCACGGCGGCCATGATGCCCTACTACGGCGTGCCCACCGACCAGACGGAGGAGAACGTCGCCATGGCCTACAACAAAGCCATCATCACCACCCTGCTGCGCGAAGAGATGGGCTACGATGGGGTCGTGTGTACCGACTGGGGACTGGTCAGCGATACCCGCATGGGACCGGTCGTGTGGCCCGCCCGGGCCTGGGGCGTAGAGGACCTGAGTGAGGTAGACCGCGTGCAGCGCATCATCGAGGCCGGCTGTGACCAGTTCGGTGGCGAGAATCGCCCGGAGCTGGTGGTGCAATTGGTAGAGGAGGGTAAGCTAAGCGAGGAGCGGATCGATGAGTCTGTACGCCGGCTGCTCCGCGTGAAGTTCGCCCTCGGGCTGTTCGACGATCCTTTCGTAGACGAAGCCGCTATAGCCGGTGTGTTTGCCGATACCGCATCGCTGCGACTGGGCCAGCTCAGCCAGCAAGCCTCCATGACACTGCTCAAAAACGAAGACGGTGCCCTGCCCCTGGCCGAGGGAAGTCTGAAGGTCTACGTCGAGAACATGGACAGCGCGGTAGTGGCCGGGTATGCGACCGTCGTAGCCACGCCCGAGGAAGCCGACTTCGCCATCATCCGGCTCAATACCCCCTGGGTACCGGTGGAAACGGATAACCCCTTCGCTAAGGGGTTTCACCACGGCGACCTCGACTTCAAGGGGGCGGAGAAGGAGCGTATTCTGGAGCTGGAACGCACCGTACCGACCATCGTGAGCCTGTACCTGGACCGGCCGGCCGTCATTCCGGAAATTGCCGGGGCCGCCAGTGCGCTGCTGTGCAACTATGGGGCTAGCGATCGTTCGGTCTGCGAGGTAGTGTTCGGTCGGGTAGCCCCCCGGGGTAAGCTGCCCTTCGAGCTGCCGTCCAGTATGGAGGCGGTGGAGGCTCAGCTGACGGATGTGCCCCACGATAGCGAAAATGCGCTGTACGGATACGGGGAGGGCCTGACCTACTAATACCCTACTTATTCAACCAGATCAACGCACTGCAGACCAAGATACCGGCGCGCTGTAGTCAGCTGACCGCTAAGCAGAACCGTTTGTAGCCCGATGCGTTGGGCCAGGGCGGGCTATCGCCTAATCAACTACCGCCAGTAATCAACCGTATGGACTACCTCATCATCGCCCTGCAGCTCATTGTAGGACTTAGCATACTGAACGTCTGGCTCGTACAGCCTAAAAAGAACACCAAGTGGCGGGGCGGGAACGCAACGACCATATTTGAAGAGTTCGAGGCCTACGGACTGCCGATCTGGTCGGTTTACGTTGTCGGTATCATTAAAGTAGTGTTGGCGGTAGGGCTGATCGTAGCCATCTGGGTACCTGGCCTGCGGTACTACGCCGCGCTCGGACTGGCTGCCATGCTGGCCGGCTCGGTACTGATGCACCTGAAGATCAGCGACCCGCTGTACAAATCCTTCCCGGCGGCACTATTTCTGCTGCTCTGCCTGGTCATCGCCTTCGTACCCGGCGCTTCGCTATAGTTGCTGACCGTAGTGCACTGCGAGGTATAGGTTGAGCAGGGCGTAGAACAGCGCGGGCATGGACTGCAGCAGGGTATCCCGAATGTACCGGCGCACTCCGAAACCGTAGGCCATCATCAGGGTCAGGCCAGTGGCGGCGGCCGTTGCCAGGGGAGGAGATAGATAATAGCCGGCGATCAGTCCGACGCCACCCAGTACCTGGAGATAGCCGACTAGGGGGCGCTGACGGGCGTAGCCATAGCGGACGAACTCCTGCTTCATGTAGGCTGAGGTATGGCAAGCGATGCCGAACGCTATAAAAGAGACCCCCGAGAAAAAAGTGGCCAGGGTTGGAAGCTCCATAGGGAAAGATTCAGGAGCTCAGTTATCCTGTGCTTCCCCGCTCTAATCAAAATAGTATCACAATGGTTGCCCTACACGAAAACAACATCGGTCGTACTCAGCGCTGGCTAGGCTACACACTCTCCCTACTGCCGTCGCTGGGGGTACTTGTTTCGGGCATCACCAAATTCTTCCCGGCCGGCGATATTCACCTCCTACTGCAAACGCTGGGCCTGGCCGATCACGCGGTCGTCATCGGTCTGGTAGAGATAGCCGTTGTCGTCCTCTACTGGATACCCCGTACCTGCAACATCGGTTTTTTCCTCTTCTGCTCCTACGTCGGTGGCATCCTGGTGGGAGAGCTCGTCCTGGGCGACGTACCACTGCCGGCCCTTGCGATCGGTGCGATGATCTATGTAGGAACGCTGCTCCGCAAGCCGTCCTTGTTGGGGTGGAAGTAAACCCGCACCCGCGTCCCCGCCCTACCTTTGCCCCCCATGGTAGCCATCATCAACTACAACGCCGGCAATATCCGCTCGGTCCTCTACGCCCTCGAACGCATCGGGGTGGCCCACGAGCTTACGGCCGACCACGCTAAAATTCGTGCGGCGGACAAGGTAATTTTTCCCGGTGTTGGGGCGGCGGCCTCCACCATGGCGCACCTGAACCAGACGGGACTGAGTGAGGTGATCCGCTCGCTCACCCAGCCGGTGTTCGGCGTATGTGTGGGGATGCAGCTGCTGTGCAGCCACAGTGAGGAGGGCGACGTACCCTGTTTGGGCGTGTTCCCGGAGCGCGTCCGGCAGTTTCGTCCGGTGACGGGGGAGAAGGTGCCGCACATGGGCTGGAACGACGTGCAGCTGCGGCCAGACCACAACTGGGTCAGCCCCGAAGTAGACGGTAGCTACTGCTACTACGTGCACAGCTATTACGTGGAGGCGGGGCCGGATACGGTAGCCACTACCACCTACTGCGGCACCGATTTTGCCGCCATGATGCAGCGCGATAACTTCTACGCCGCCCAATTCCACCCCGAGAAGTCGGCGCAGGTGGGAGAGCGGATCATCCGCGACTTTCTGGCGGTCTAAAAGTCCGTGATCTCGGTATCCTCACTGTCCTCGCTACCGAAGCTGGTAGTGAAGCTCAGCCGGACGCCGAAGTCCTCGTAGCCCCCGTCGCGGAAGCTGGTCACGAACTCCAGGCGGAACACCCGCAAGATGTTGTCCAGGGAGTAGCCCAGCTCGGTGTAGTGATCGGAGGTGGGGGTGTAGAGGTAATTGACGAACAGGTCCTCCTTGAGCCCGATCAGGTGCAGCTTGCGGATGTTGGTCAGCAGTAGCTTGCGGAACTGGTAGTGGATGTAGGCCTCGCCGTATTCCTCCCCCGTACTATTGAGATAATAGGGTAATAGGCGGTAGCTGCCGATGGGATCGAGGCGGGTCAGTAGGATCTCGGAAGTCGCGAAGTGCTTGAAGTCAGGGAAGTCGACGTAGGTATTGCTCAGGTAGGCACCGGCGCGCAGCAGCAGGTTCACGTCGCCCTTGCGGCCAGCCTCGAAGCGGTGGCGGTAGCTGCCCTCGATCCGCGTGAAGTCGGACGTGCTGTTGCCGATGGAGGGCAGCCCCACCTGTACCCCCAGCCCGAGTACGGGGGCGGAGCCGTCGATGACCCGCTTCTTGCCGTTGCGGATGTAGTATTTGAGTCCGGGTCGGTAGGCCGCCAGGATCTCCACCAGGGCCGCGTTCTGCACGTCGTCGACTACGCCGCGCTCGGCGTTCACCGGGGCGTTGGGGGCGTAGGCGAACTCGTCCGGCCCACCCCAGCGGTGATTGGTCTGGTTGGTGACCGCGCGGCGGTCTTCGTAGGTCAGGGTGCCGCTGAGCTTGAAGGCGTCGCTGAAGCGCTTGCGGTAACCTGCGGTCGCGTAGGCACGCTCGTACAGGCGGATGTAGTTATCCCCCCAAATTAGGCTGGTGAAGCTGTTGAGGATAGGGTCGATGGCCGGGCTGTCGTCGAACTGCCGCAGGTAGCGCCCCCCGCGCAGGTAGTAGCGGCCCTTAGTCTGGTCGTTGGTCCAGTTGCTGTACCCTACTTCCCAGCTGGCGCGTTTCCAGGCGAAGCCGTAGCGGGCGCGCAGACTGAGCTCACCGAATTTCTGCTGGTAGGAGCTGGTGTCTTCCTGCACTTCTCGCCGGAGCGATTTGGTGAACCGCGTACCCACGGCATAGCCTTCCACCGGGTTGAACTGCGAGTCGGGATCTACGTCGAAGCGCAGCCAGCGGGGCAGCGGTTTGCGCTTCTTCTTTTTGCTGCTGCTACTGGTCTCTTCCCCACGGGCCTCGGCGATGGAGTCGAGTCGTGCGACCTGCGCTACGCTGTCCTGGTAGCGGTAACCACTGATCTCCTCTGCCGTCAGGGGGATGGGCCGGATGGCCTCCCAGGCGGCGGAGTCGCGGATCATCTGTACGCTGTCGTCGATGAAGGTATAGTTACCGACCACCTCGGGCTCGCCGGTGGCTTCGCGCTCCTCCGCTTCGTAAGATTTCATCAGCTTGCGCAGCTCCTTACGGGTAAGTTCGCCGCCCTCCTCCAGGGTATTTTCGTAGCCACTCGCCCTGTTCTCCCGGCGGGTCGCCGCGGCGGCTTCCGGCTGGGTCTTCTCGTCGATCACCTCTACGTAACCGCCGAGGTCAGGATTCAGCGTGATGGTGTAGTTGCTGGCCGAGGCGATGTAGCTGGCGCTGATCTTTATACCTATGATTCCCCCGAAGCCTTCGATCACGGTGGTGGTGGGCAGCCAGATCCGGGGGGCTACCTCATTGTAGTTGATCTTGATGTCGATGGTGAAGCCCATCCGGTAGGTGCGCAGGTCGAGGCTGTGGAGCGACCAGTCGTCCTGCACGATGTACACATAGCCTTCGAACACATCCTCGCCGGGGCTGCGGGGGATCACCCGGATCTTGTTGATCAGCTTGCCCTGATCCACGAACACCCCCTCGTGGGCGAATTTGTAGTAGGCAAAGCTGCGGGGCGAGAGCGGACTCACTACCTCGGCCACCTCGGGCTGGTAGAAGGAGGAGAACACGTAGCCACTGACCGAGAAGTTTTCCTCGCCCACGGCGTAACGGCTAATTATCTCTTCCCGAAAGGTATTGGGCCGGGTGTAGGTGATCTTGCTGGTCGTCTCGCTGGTGAAGCTCTTGCCGATGATCTCGGTGATCTCCTCCCGGTCTTCCTTCGGCGCGAGTTTCTGAAACAGCTTGGGGATCTTGTCCACTTTGCCCTTGCCCTTCAGGTAGACGTCGGCCGAGTAGCTATTGAGCTGGTTGCGGTGAAAATCGGCCTTGGCAATCGCCCGGCGGATCACGCTGTAGCTCAGGTCCTCGTCTCCGCTGATCACCTCGACCTGCTGCAGGTCCAGGGCCTCGGGACGGAGCTGCACATCGAGCGAGCCGCGGCGGCTGCTCACCTGCACGACTTGCGTCTGGTACCCGAGAAATTGAAAGATGACCGTATTATCCCCCGCCCGTAGCGGCAGTTCGTAGCGTCCCTCGATGTTGGTGGTCGCTCCCGTACCCGTCTGCTGCACGTAAATGGAGGCGTAGGGGAGTACTTCTCCGGTCGACTCGTCCGTCACGCGGCCGGTCAGTACCTGAGCAGTGGCGCTGGCGCCGGTGACGCACACACAAAGAAGGAGGAAGAAACGGATCATGGCTGCTGAATTGCTACCCGACGAATGTAGGCCATGCCCGCGGCTCATCCGCCCCCTTTAGAAGTACGTAGGGGTATAGCGGACCAATCCCCCCCAAAAGAGGCGTGGCCCACCAACTCATGAGGAGCATAGTGGGCCACTAACCTAAACGTGCTGGGAAAATGGTAGATGCTTACCGGCTCTGCCGGCTATATTTTTCACTGAACTTGCGGTAGAGTTCGGCCTGCTTGTTATCCAGGTCGATATCCCTACCGTCGATGTACGCTTTTTCCACAATACTGTGGCGCATATCCAGCAAATCGCCATCGACAATCACAAAGGTAGCGCTTTTTCCCGTGGAAATGCTACCATAATTCGCATCGATGCCCACGATGCGCGCCGCCGCCAGGGTCACCGCCTCCACGGCCTTTTCGTAGGGCAGACCGAAGGCCACCGCCTGTCCGGCCACGAAGGGCAGGTTGCGCTGCTGCCAGTAGCCCTCGTGGCTGATCGCGAAGTCGACCCCCGCCTCCGCCAGCAGGGCCGGGTTGCGGTAGGGCTGATCGATGGGCTCGTCCTGCGCCGCCGGCAGCGCCTGGGTACTGCCCAGGATCACGGGCACATCCTCTCGCTTCAGGAAGTCAGCCACCAGGTGCGCCTGGTACCCGCCCACGATGACGGGATTAGCGCCCATCCGCTTCAGTAGCAGTACGCCCGACTGGATGTTGCGCGCCTCGTCCGCGTGCAGGTAAGCATTCGCCGTACCGCTGACCGCCTCACAGAAGGCTTCCAGCTTGAGCAGGCGGTTGCCGCCGTCCCCCTCGGCGCGGCCACAGTAACCGACGGCTTGCTCCAGGAAGGATTCCAGCTCGCGGACCTGCTCGGCGTAGTCTTCATTGGCCTTGAGCTCGCCCGTCTGCCAGTTGTAGGAGTTGCGGTTGGGCCAGTTGATGTGCACCCCGTCGTCAGCGCGCACGGCGGCATCCTCGAAGTTCCAGCCGTCCAGTTGCATGATGGCGCTGCGGCCGCCCACCAGCGTTCCTTCCGGACTGGCCTGGGCCAGCAGTACGCCCCGGCTGCGCACGGTGGGGATGACCTGCGAGTCCGTATTGAAGGCGATCAGCGCCCGGGCATTGGGGTTGAAGCTGCCGACTTCGCGCTGGTCGTTGGTAGCGCGCACCGCACCGATCTCCGTGAGGCCGAGCTGGCTGTTGAGGGCGATCAGGCCGGGATAGATATCCTTGCCGTTGGCATCCACGCGGTCGTAGCCGTCGGGCAGGGGCAGATCGTTACCGACCGCCTCGATGCGTCCGTCGCTGATCAGCAGGGTAGCGTTTTCGATCACCGTGCCGTCGCCCACGTGCACCGTAGCGCCCGTGATGGCCAGCGGACTAGCCTGTACCGGGGCCGGCGTCGGGTTCTGGGCGCGCACGCAGGTGCAAAAGAATAGGAGCAGCAGCGGGGTAAGTAAATAGCGAAGTGACATGGTATATAGGTCGAGGCGTTGCACGCCGGATGTTAGGGACTGGTGTTAGTGGCTGACGGAGTCGCAGTGCAGCAGGCGGCGTGCCTTACCGTTGGGTTTCTGGGTATCGCCGCCGCTGTTCTTATCGTCCAGACTGGCCTGGATCAGGGCGTTGCGTTCGGCGGCGAGTTCCGCACGACGGGCTTCGTTGTCTTCCCGGTTGAAGTACTCCTTGCCGTCCACGTAGGTGCGTTCGGCGCGGGCGTAGATGCTCAGTGGGTTATCGTTCCAGAGGACTAGGTCGGCGTCCTTGCCGGCCGCGATGCTGCCCACCCGGTCATCGATGTGGAGCATCTTGGCGGGGTTGAGGGTGACGAATTTCCAGGCCTCCTCCTCGCTCACGCCACCGAAGAGTACGGCCTTACCTGCTTCCTGATTAAGGCGGCGGGCCATCTCGGCGTCATCGGAGTTGAAGCCAGTGAGCACCCCCTGCTCGTGCATGAGTGCGCCGTTATAGGGGATGGCCTCGTTGACCTCGAACTTGTAGGCCCACCAGTCGGAGAAGGTAGAGCCCGCCGCTCCGTGCTCGGCCATCTTGTCGGCCACCTTATAGCCTTCGAGGATGTGGGTGAAGGTATTGACGCGGAAGTCGTGCCGCTCGGCCAGCTCCATGAGCATATTGATCTCCCCCTGCTGGTAACTGTGGCAGGTGATGAAGCGCTCGCCGTTGAGGATTTCGAGGAGGGTTTCCAACTCGAGGTCGCGGCGGATATCCTCTCCGGCTGCCGTGGCCCGGCCGTATTCCTTGGCCCGGCTGAAGTAGTTCTCGAAGATCTGCTCCACGCCCATGCGGGTCTGGGGGTAGCGGACGCGGTTGCGGTCACCCCAGTTGGACTGCTTGACGTTCTCCCCCAGCGCAAACTTGATGAAGGGATCGGCGCCCTGGAAGAGCATCTCCTGCGCCGTGGCGCCCCAGCGAAGCTTGACCAGCGCCGACTGTCCACCGATGGGATTGGCCGAGCCGTGGAGCAGCTGGCTGGTCGTCACTCCGCCGGCCAGTTGGCGGTAGATGTTTTCGTCTACGGCGTCGACTACATCCTGCATGCGTACCTCCGCAGTGCTGGATGCGCTACTCTCGTTGACGTCCAGCAGCGCGATATGGCTGTGCTCGTCGATGATGCCGGCGGTGAGGTGCATGCCCGTGGCGTCTACTACGGTGGCGCCTCGGTCGGCCAGTCCCTTACCCACCTGGCTGATCTTGCCGTTGGTGATGAGCACGTCGGTTTCTGGCAGGATACCGTCCTCGCCGGTCCAGACGGTGGCGTTGCGGAACAGGATTCGCGCGGTCTCGGGCAGCTCGGTGAGGCCGTAGGCGATGTTCGGGTAGGTGAGTTTACCCCGGTATTCGGTGGGTGACTCTTCTTTCTTGTCTGCCGAATCTTTCGTTGTAGTGGCCGTGGTCTGCCGTGGAGTAGCGGTGAAGCTTACGGCTTCGCCGTCCGGACCGCGCCCGGTGCCGGTGTAGCCGTCTCCGACCCGGGTAGCGTTGATGCGGTAGTAGCCTCCGTCCTCCCCCGGGCGAAACTGGAAGGTGACTACGCCGCCGCTCTCGGTAAAGGACACGTCGCGGGCCGTAGTATCCGAGGCCGTGGTGACCTTCATCTTCTGGCTGCCGGGCTCACCGCTCACCTCGGCGGTGAACGTCTGATCCCCCACCTCAATGGTGTAGCCACTGGCTAGCTCCACGTTCTTAATGGGCTTGAGCTCGAAGGGGTGACCCTGCACCCAGTTCTGGTAGATGGTAGCTTTTTCTACGAAGGGGTCCTTGTCAGTGACGATGAAGTTAGCCAGCATACCATCCTCCAGGGTGCCTACCCGATCGCCGATACCGAGCAGCTCGGCCGGACCGGTAGTGAGGGCGGCGAAGACCAGCTTGCTGTCTGCACCGGCTTTGACGGCCTTGCGCATGGCGTCGTGGAGGTCGGTGGGCTTTTCGAGTCCGTCGGCAGTAAGTACGAAGGGGATGCCGGCTTCGGCTACGGCGGCCACGTTGCCCGGTGCGCGCTCCCAGTGACGGAGTTGGGCGATGGAGATCAGGTCGGCGGCGTAGGGATCGCTGACATCGTAGGTCTTGGGGAAGGTGAGGGGGAGGATGAAGGTGGCTCCGGTGGTCTTCAGGGCATCCAGGCGCTGGTACTCGTCGCCGCCCCCCTTGATGACGTACTGCTTGCCGAATTCATCGCCCAGCTGATCAGCGCGCAGGGCATCCTGCCAGTCGTCTACGGCGAATACCTGGGGGAGCTCCTGCAGCTCGGCCCAGGCGTCCAGGCTCAGGTTGGTCTCGTCGCGGCGCTGCTTGCCGTACCAGTCGGCATCGAGGTAGGTCTGCCGCAGCAGGGCCATGGCACCCATGCGGGAGTTGGGGTAATTCTGCTGGGAGGATCCCTTGTCGAAGGATAGATGGTGGGCCACGCGGCGCTCGAGCAGCACCTCGTTCTCCCGGTCTTCGGCCAGGGTGACCACGGCGGCGGAGCCCCGGCTTATACCGTCTGAATGGTGAGTGGATACGGTACCGAAGCCGGCTTCCCGCAGGGCCTTGGCGGTCTTTTCATTTACCGTGAACAGGGCGGCGGCGTCCGTCTCGGGGCGCAGGGCCTGGTTCCAGGCGTAGGCTCCCTCCGTTTCCGATTCGAGTTGGGGCGGGGAGTTCCAGCTTCCGCGACTGGTCTCCACGGCGGGCATCCCGTAGGTGCCGTAGGCTTCGATAAAGCTGGGGTAGATGTGCTTGCCCGTTAGCGCTACTTCCACCGCACCCTGCGGCAGCGCCCCGGAGGCTTGTACGGAGACTACTTTGCCGTTGCGGATGACCAGCGTGGCGTTGTCCAGTACTCGCTCCGGACTGATGTGCACCGTGGCCCCCGTGAGGGCGTAGTGCCCACTACGCTGGTCGAATACGCCGTTGTAGGGGAAGGTGGTCTGGGCTACGAGCTGGCCCATACACAGGGCGAGTACGAGAAGGAGGGGGAAACGTAGAATCATTACGGGGGGGTCGAGCGGGCCCGACAGTAGTTACGGTAGGGCCGGAAACTACGGCATTTTATTAGACTGGACCGGGCGGGGCGGGGCGGGAAAGGGCGACGAAGGGGCAGACTTTGGAGGTCTATCAACCAATACTACGGCTAGGGCGTTTACCGACACACGGAACAAAGCCTGTAACCTGCCGGCGTGTCCTTTGAAATAGCTTATCTTTGCGTCGCATTCGGATAGCGTTCCGGAAGTGGTCCTCCAGCGTGACGTGCTGATCCGACCTGGTCGGAAGGAGGAAAACCGGCTCTTTAGGGTAGTTCTAAATGGCCCCGCGGCAGCACCCCGCGGTGAAGTAATGGCGTGCTTAAGAGATCGAATGAGTAAACGACTAATCAAAGTTGCGAAGGAATTGAACGTGGCCACCTCGACCCTGGTCGAGTACCTGAGCGGACGAGGCTTCGACATTGAGAACAAACCCACTGCGCCCGTCAACGGCGAGATGGAATCTGCCCTGCGCCAGGAATTCGCCAAGGCGATCTCCGACAAGCAGAAGGCCAGTAAGATGGAGTTCGGTACCCGGCCCACCGCGGCGCCCGTACCGCCGCCGCCACCGCCCCCACCCCCCGTCGTGCGCAGTGCCACCCCGGCCCCGCCCCCACCGGCACGCCCCACCGGAGTACCGGCCCCGCCACCCGTGCAGCGCCCGGCTCAGCCGGTAGCTAAGGCTACCCCGCCGGCTGACGCCACACCCACCCCGGCTAAGACGGAACCCGCAGCAGCGCCTGCCGCGCCTGCGCCCGAAAAGGAAGCGGACACCCCGCCCACCCGCGACGTACCCGGCCTGAAGGTGATGGGTAAGATCGATCTGGACGCCACCAGGCGCCGGCCCGCAAAATCCGCCGCCAAGAAGCCAGCGCCCGCACCGAAGCCCGCCGCACAGCGCGCGCCGACCGAGCCGGCTGCCCCCAAGGCGCCCGCCCCGCAGTCCGCCAAGCCAAGCGCCGAGCCCGCCACGGCGAAGGCCGCAGCGGAGCCTCCGACTACCGAGGTAAAGGCTACGACCGACAAGCCCGATATGCACGTCACCGCCGAGCCTAAGCTCCGCGGACTCAAGGTGCTCGGTAAGATCGAGATCAAGAAGCCCGAAAAACGGGGTGCCAGCACGACCGACGATAGCCGCAAGAAGCGCAAGCGCAAAAAGATCACCACCGGACCACCTCAGACCGGCGGTAGCCGCAGCGGTGGCGGACGCAACGACCGCGGCCGCACCGGCGGGCGCAACGACGAGCCCAAGGAGGTATCCGCCAAGGATATCGAAGACAAGATCAAGGCCACTATGGCCCGTCTGCAGGGCGGTGGCAAGAAAAAACGCCAGCGCCAGCGCCGGGACAACCGCGATCGCATCCGCGAAAAGCAGGAAGCGATGCTCGACGAGCAGACCACCGACAAGCTACAGCTCACGGAGTTCGTCACGGCACAGGAACTGGCCAATATGATGGACGTCGGTATCGGCGAGGTCATCACGGCCTGTATGAACGCCGGCGTGATCGTATCGATCAACCAGCGCCTGGACGCCGAGATCATCGAGCTGGTCGCCGAAGAATTCGACCACGAGGTAGAATTCATCAGCGTAGACGAGACCGAGGAGGACGAGGAAGAATTCTTCGACGCTCCGGAAGACCTGCAGTCCCGCCCGCCGATCGTGACCGTCATGGGCCACGTCGATCACGGTAAGACCTCGCTGCTCGACCGCATCCGCGACACCAACGTCATCGGTGGAGAGGCCGGCGGCATCACCCAGCACATCGGTGCCTACGAAGTGACCCTGGCCAACGGCAAGGAAATTACCTTCCTGGATACACCGGGTCACGAGGCCTTTACGGCCATGCGTGCACGGGGTGCCAAGGTCACCGACATCGCCATCATCATCATTGCCGCGGACGACAACGTGATGCCCCAGACCAAGGAGGCAATCAGTCATGCCGAAGCCGCCGGTGTACCGATGATCTTCGCCATCAATAAGATCGACCGCCCGGGCTCCAACCCCGACCGCATCAAGACCGAACTGGCCAGCATGGGCTATCAGGTCGAGGAGTGGGGCGGTAAGTACCAGTCGCAGGAGATCAGCGCGCTGGCCGGTACCGGTATCGATGAACTACTCGAAAAAGTGCTGCTCGAAGCCGAAATGCTCGAGCTCAAAGCCAACCCCGACCGCGCCGCCGTAGCTACCGTACTGGAAGCTTCGCTGGAGAAGGGCCGTGGCTACGTCACCAAGATTCTGGTGCAGCACGGTACGCTGCGCGTGCAGGACATCCTGGTAGCGGGAGAGGCCAGTGGCCGCGTCCGCGCCATGTTCAACGAACGCAATAAGCGGGTCAAGGAAGTAGGCCCCGGTACGCCGGTGCTGCTGCTCGGACTCGACGGTGCCCCCCAGGCCGGTGAGATCATGAAGGTGATGCCCAGCGAGCAGGAAGCCCGTCAGCTCGCCAGCCGCCGCGCACAGATCAGCCGCGAACAGGCCAACCGCGCCGCCAAGCGCGTCTCGCTCGACGAGATCGGGCGCCGCCTCGCACTGGGTACCTTTAAGGAGCTCAACCTGATCGTGAAGGGCGATGTGGACGGATCGGTAGAAGCCCTCTCTGACTCGCTCATCAAGCTCTCGCAGGAGACCGTACAGGTAAACGTGATCCACAAGGCCGTCGGCCAGATCATCGACTCCGACATCCTGCTGGCTACGGCCTCGGATGCCATCATCGTCGGCTTCCAGGTACGTCCGAGCTCTTCGGCCCGTAAGCTGGCCGAGCGCGAAGGTGTCGAGATCAACACCTACTCGATCATCTACGAAGCCATCGACGAGATCAGCAGCGCCATCGAAGGCATGCTGGAACCGACGCGGGAAGAGAAGACGACCTGTCAGGTCTCCGTCCGCGAAGTATTCAAGATCTCGAAGGTGGGTACCATCGCCGGTTGTTTTGTCGAAGAAGGCAAGATCACCCGCAATACCCTCATCCGCGTGATCCGCGACGGCATCGTAGCCTTCCCCCTCAAGGAAGGTCAGGTCGGCGAGCTCGCCAGCCTCAAGCGCTTCAAGGACGACGTCAAGGAAGTACGCAATGGCATGGAGTGTGGTCTCAACATCAAGAACTTCAACGACATCAAAGAAGGTGACGTGATCGAAGGCTACGAGATCGTCGAGATCAAGCAGAAGATGCAGAGTAACTAAAGGAGTTAGGGAGTGAAGGGGTTACGGAGAAGCACTAAAAGCCTTAACCCCCTTACTCCCTCATCCCTTAACCCCTTGACCCCATGTGCGGACGCTACAGTGTAGTCATCGATGAAGCCAAGCTGAGGAAGCAGTTCTCTAAGGAGCTCACTACTCCTCCGACCGGCCTGCCGACCAACTACAACATGGCCCCCACCCAGAACGGCCTGGTCATCACGGATGCCGCGCCCGACCGACTGTCGGCCTTCCGCTGGGGTCTGGTGCCCTTCTGGGCCAAGGACCTCAAGGTGGGTGCCCGCATGATCAACGCCCGCAGCGAAGGGATCGAGGATAAACCGAGCTTCCGCAAGCCCATTCGCGAACGCCGCTGCCTGGTCATCGGTGACAGCTTTTACGAGTGGCAGCGCAGGGACGGCGGCAAGCAACCCTTCCGCATCTTACCCGCCGACGATCGCCTCTTAGTCATGGCCGGCATCTGGGAGCAGTGGAACCCCAAGGACGGTAGTGAGCCGGTCTTCACCTACTCCGTCATAACCGGTGCGCCGAACGCGGAGATGGCCCCGATCCACGACCGCATGCCCATGCTGCTGCTGGATGAAGAGCGACAGAGCCGGTGGCTGAACCCTGACGCCGCGCTGCCGGACATTCTTTCCCTACTACAGACTCCGGCCGACGGTACGCTCAGAACCTACGCTGTATCGGCTAAGGTGGGCAATGTGCGCAACAACGGTCCGGAACTCCACCAGGCCGCTGAAGCAGCTTAGACCATGGTAGGTGCTGCTCCCCGCATCGTACGCGCTACCCCGGCCGATCTGCCCGCCATCGAGCGGATCGCCCGCCTGACCTGGCCCGAGACCTTTAAGGGTATTCTTTCTACCGATCAGATCGCCTATATGCTCGACCGCATGTACCGCCCCGCCGCACTCACCGCACAACTCGCGCAGGGACACGTATTCGATCTGCTGCTGGATGCGGACCGTACGACCGACGACTACAGCGGACAGACCGGCATGCGCTACCGTCCGGTAGGCTACGTGAGTCATGAGCTGGACTACGCTCCCGGTATCACCAAGATCCATAAGCTGTACCTGCTACCGGGTGCGCAGGGGCAGGGCTTCGGCCGTTTGCTGATCGACCACGTCGCCCGGGCCGCCCGCAGGGCCGGCCAGCAGCATCTCCGCCTGGATGTCAACTACCAGAACAGCGCGGTAGACTTCTATAGCTACCTGGGGTTTGCCAAGATCGGCCGGTTCGATACCGACATCGGGGAAGGCTACCTCATGGAGGACTGGCGCATGGAGCGTCCGCTCTAGACCCGCTCGTAGCGGGCGCGCACGAACATGAAGATGCCGTAGGCCAGCAGGCCTAGTCCTACGATGACCAGCAGGGCTGCGCCGTAGCTCTGGTCTTCGATGAACGACAGGGCCTCCCCGATGCCCCGAAACTGGCTGGCGTCGTCCATGGTCGCCGCCTTGAACAGGGAGAAAGAAATAACACCATATACGATGAAGCGCGCCGTGAGGCCCACCTCGCCGGTACGCTGGAACACCTCCCGCTGGTCTTCGCTGAGTTGCTGCCCCTCGATCCTGTCCATGTGCTTATCCTTTACCGCGCGGTAGAGCTGAAATATGGCCACGCCGGCCATGATCAGCGCGATCGCACCCACTACGTAGGGTCCCCAACTTTTACTGAGCAATTGCGCGATGATGTCCTGCTTGTCCTGGCCGCCACCGCCGCCACCTCCGAAGGCCAGTTTGAAGGCCTGCGCGCTCAGCACGCCGTAGGCCGTGCCGCTCACCGCGTAGGCGATGCGCTTCACGATGCCCTCCTTATCCTTTCCCTCGTTCTTTTTGTCCTGCACCGCCGTATACCAGCGCCAGCTACAGTAGGCCAGCAGGCCCAGTCCGATCAGGAAGAGCAGCACCTGGCCGAAGGGGTTGGTACCGATCCACTTGATCACGGCCTTCGGTCCGCTATTGGAGCCGCTCGCGCCCCCGACCACTCCCGCAATGGCGAATATGCCGATGAGGCTATAGACGATGCCCTTGGCCGTATAGCCAGTGATAAACAGTTTATTCTCGGTAGACTTACTCAGTGCCATGGTGCGTGCTTTGTGGTATATGGTCGTACACACACCTATTGTTCGGAAGCGGGCGCGTACGCGGGTGCAAAGGGTACACGGACAGCCACACCGTGAAATTGACCTACCTTCGCCGCAAAGTGAATGGACTATGGCCGTTGATGTACTCTTAGGGCTCCAGTGGGGCGATGAAGGCAAGGGAAAGATCGTAGATGTACTGGCCCCGCAGTACGATATCATCGCCCGCTTTCAGGGCGGCCCCAATGCCGGGCATACCCTCATCTTCGACGGCAAGAAATTCGTACTCCACACCGTCCCCTCCGGCATCTTCCGCCAGCAGCAGCTCAACCTGATCGGCAACGGCGTGGTCATCGACCCCATCACGCTAAGCAAGGAACTCGACGAGCTCGACGCCGCCGGGATCGACTACCAGGACCGGCTCTTCGTAGCCCGCAAGGCCCACATCATCCTGCCCACTCACCGCCTGCTCGATGCTGCACGCGAACACGCCAAGGGGGAGCGCAAGATCGGCTCCACCCTCAAGGGCATCGGACCTACCTATATGGACAAGACCGGCCGCAACGGCCTGCGGGTGGGCAACCTGGCCGCTCCGGACTTCCAGGAGCGCTACGACCGCCTGAAGGAAAAGCACCTGCAGCTGGTGGGGCTGTACCCCTACATCGAGTTTGATCTGGCCAAGGAGGAAAAGGCCTGGTTCACCGCCGTGGAACGACTACGCGCTCTGCCCTTCGTAGATGGGGAGTACTACATCAACGACGCGTTAAAACAGGGTAAGAAGGTACTGGCCGAGGGCGCCCAGGGCAGTATGCTAGACATCGACTTCGGCACCTACCCCTACGTGACTTCGTCCAACACCATCACGGCGGGCGTCTGCACCGGACTCGGGGTAGCCCCCCAGCAGATCGGCGAGGTCATCGGCATCACCAAGGCTTACTGCACCCGCGTGGGCGGCGGCCCCTTCCCTACCGAACTGACGGACGGAACCGGTGAATTTCTGCGCAAGGAAGGCGCGGAGTTCGGCGCTACCACAGGTCGGCCCCGCCGCTGCGGCTGGATCGATCTGGTGCAACTGCGCTACACCATCATGCTCAGTGGCGTGACCCAGCTGGTCGTCACGAAGGTCGACGTGCTCAATAAATTCGAGACCATCCGGGCCGCTGACAGCTATCTGGTTGATGGTGATGCCTCCCGCGAGCTCCCCTTTGATCTGGTGCACGAGAACTACGAAGCCGTGTACACCGACCTGACCGGCTGGCATAGCGATCTGACGGGCGTAAAGAAAGAACGTGAACTACCGCAGGCCTGTATGGACTACGTGAAGTACCTGGAAGATAAGCTGGACACACCGGTAACGATGGTGAGTACCGGGCCGGACCGGGAGGAACTGGTAGTGCGCTAGCACGAGACGATACCCCTTAAGCAAAGCAGTGGTCCGTAGCGTTACATATCCAACCAACCACAGGTCTCCATGCACCGAGGTACACTCCTATTACTCCCCTTGTTTGTACTCCTCACCGGCTTCGGGCTATACCAGGCTGCCAACTACACGATTACGGAGGACTACTCCATTCGCTTCGACGGCAGCGGGGCGGAGGGCACCTTCAGGGGGCTGAGCGGCACGATCGTTTTCGACCCGAATGACCTGGCGAGCGCCCGAATGGACGTACGGCTAGAGTCGGCCACCATCGCTACCGGAAACACGACGAAGGATCGCCACGCCCGTGGAGAAAAATGGTTCGACGTGGAGCGGTATCCGTACATCAGCTTTGTAGCTACTGATTTCATGCGCGACGCGGCGGGCTACGTGGCCGAGGGGGAGCTGACCCTGCACGGCGTGCGCAAGACCGTACGGCTACCGTTCACCCTTACGGAAACCGCCGAGGGGGGGTGTTCACGGGGCGTATGACGATCAACCGCGAGGCGTTCGGCATCGAGGGGCCCTGGCTGGCCTTTACCGTGGGGGAGGAGTTTGACGTACAGTTGTCGGTGCCAGTCCGGAAATGAGCGTTCGCCAGCGACCCTACTCGAAATGCTTCCAGCCCTGCGCCTGGATGGGGTGGATGTTACCACCCTTGGTGTGCAGCTTGATACCGTCCTCCCGGGCTACGATCTCGCCGGAGATGTAGAGATCCGGCAGGAAGCGGATCTTCTCCGTGTCCTTTGGGTCAATGGTGAACAGCAGCTCGTAGTCTTCGCCGCCGGAAAGTGCGGTAGTGATGGGGTCCAGGTTGAACTCCAGGGCCTGCAGTTGGGCATCGTTGTGGATCGGTACGCCGCTCTCCTCGATCACGGCACCTACGCCGCTGGCCTTGCAGATGTGGAACAGCTCACTGGCCAGTCCGTCGCTGATGTCGATCATGGAGGTGGGTACGATACCTTCCTTGGCGAACAGGTCGACCATATCGGTGCGCGCCTCCGGGCGGAGCTGCCGCTGCAGCAGGTAGGCGGCGTATTCGCCCATTTCGGGCTGCATATCCGGATTATCCTTGAAGACCGCCTTTTCGCGCTCCAGCAACTGCAGGCCGAGGTAGGCACTGCCCAGGTTGCCGGTGATGCAGATCAGGTCGCCCACCTTGGCCCCGCTGCGCCGCGTGATGCGCCCCGCCGGTGCCCGCCCGATGGCCGTGACGCTGATGATCAGTCCCTTGGTGGAGCTGGTGGTGTCGCCGCCGACCAGGTCCACACCATATTGCTTGCAGGCGGCCTGCACGCCGGCGTAGAGCTCGTCCAGGGCCTCGACGGAGAAGCGGTTGCTCAGGGCGATGCTGAAGGTGATCTGCTCGGGCCGGGCATTCATGGCCGCGATGTCGGACAGGTTAACGGTGACGGCCTTATAGCCCAGGTGCTTCAGGGGCGTATAGGCAAAGTCGAAGTGGATGCCCTCGACCAGCATATCGGTGCTCACTACGATCTGCTCGGCGCCGGCGTCGATGATGGCCGCGTCATCGCCTACCCCGAGCACCGTGGTCGGCTGCCGGTTGGTGAAGCCCTGCGTGAGGTGATCGATGAGTCCGAATTCGCCTAGGGTATTTACGTCAGTACGCTGCATAGTGGGGAGTTGCTAGTGGAGAACCGCTAAGGTGGGATTGGGTTGGCCTTCGCGGTCCGGCTGCTTACCTTGCACCTGCGAGCCCGCCCCAACGTAACACCTCCCCCCCGAATGGCCAGTGTAGATATCGAAGCCCTCAACCAACAGATCCGCGTAGACAGCGAAGTCGTGCAGCGTATCCGCCAGGAAACCGCCAAGGTGATCGTGGGTCAGGAAAATATGATCGACCGCCTGCTGCTGGGCCTGCTGAGCCGCGGCCACATCCTGCTGGAGGGCCTGCCCGGACTGGCCAAAACGCTGGCCATCAAGACGCTGAGCCAGACGATCAGCGCCGAGTTCAGCCGCATCCAGTTTACGCCCGATCTGCTGCCGGCCGATATCGTGGGCACGATGATCTACAACCCGACGCTGAACGACTTCAGCGTACGCAAGGGACCGGTGTTTGCCAACTTCGTACTGGCCGACGAGATCAACCGCGCGCCGGCTAAGGTGCAGTCCGCCCTGCTGGAAGCCATGCAGGAACGGCAGGTGACGATCGGCACCGAGACCTTCAAACTGGAGGAGCCCTTCCTGGTACTGGCCACCCAGAACCCCATCGATCAGGAGGGTACCTACACCCTGCCCGAGGCGCAGACCGACCGCTTCATGCTCAAGGTCAATATCGGCTACCCCACCCGCGAAGACGAGCGCCTGATCATCCAGCGCAACCTCGGGGCGGGCTTCGCTACGATCAATCCGGTAGCCACTACGGCGGATATCATGCGCGCCCGCGAGTCGGTCCGCAAGATCTACATGGACGACAAGATCGAGCGCTACATCATCGACATCGTCTTCGCCACCCGCGAGCCGGAGGCCTACCGCCTGGGCGACCTCAAGCCGCTCATCAACTACGGCGGCAGCCCCCGCGCCAGCATCAACCTGGCCCTGGCCGCTAAGGCGCAGGCCTTTATCGAACGACGCGGCTACGTGACGCCCGAAGACGTGCGCTCGGTCTGCGAAGACGTGCTGCGGCACCGCATCGGGCTCACCTACGAGGCCGAAGCCGAGAACATCAAGCAGGAAGACATCATCAGCCGGGTGCTGAACGTGGTGGAGGTACCGTAGGGGTAAGTCGTCCACCGACGCTCGCGCAGCTTGCTTCGTCGGCCGACCGGTAGCGCGTAACTTAGGAGCATGAAGTACGCGCTACTGCTCCTCCTACTTCCCTTCCTGATGTACGTCGGACTCCAGCAGCGTCCACCGGCAAGTCAGCACGCAAGCGCGGCAGTCCCCAACATCATCCTCTTTCTGGCCGACGACTGGTCCTACCCCCACGCCGGCGCGTACGGCGATCCGGTAGTACAGACCCCCAACTTCGACCGGCTGGCTGCGGGTGGGATGTTGTTCACCAACGCCTATACGGCCAGCCCGAGCTGTAGCCCATCGCGGGCCAGTATCCTGACCGGACGGTACCCCCACCAGAACGGCGAGGCCGGTAACCTCTGGTCGGAATTTCCGGCCGACGCAGTGACCTATACCACGCAACTGGAGCAGGCCGGCTACTTGGTCGGGCACGATCAGAAGGGCTGGGGCCCCGGTGACTGGCAGCGCACCGGCTGGCCCCACAACCCGGCGGGAAAACGGTACACCGACTTTACCGAGCTGCTGGCGGAGCGGACGGATGGCCAGCCCTTCTGCTATTGGTTCGGCAGCCAGGACCCGCACCGCGAGTACCTCACCAACCTGGGTGCCTGGAGTGGGATGGAGGCAGACTCCGTGCGCGTACCGGCATTCTTTCCCGACCTGCCCTGCGTACGCAACGACCTGCTCGACTACTACGCCGAAGTGGAGCGCTTCGACCGGCACGTGGGGGAGATCGTGGACCTGCTGCGGGCCCGGGGCGAGCTCGACAATACCCTCATTATCGTTACCAGTGACAACGGGATGCCCTTCCCCCGCGCCAAGGCGAACCTCTACGACGCCGGCACCCGTATGCCCTTCGTAACCCACTGGCCGGCCCGCATTCCGGCGGGTACGGTGCGTGATTCCTACGTCAACCTGGCCGCGCTGGCCGCCACGTTTCTCCAGGCGGCGGGGACGCAGGTGCCCGGGGAAATGGAACTACCCGGCCTGCTCGACCAGTTGACGGACCCCGCTGCGGTGGGTAGTGAGCGGGTATTCCTCGAGCGGGAGCGCCACGCCCAGGTACGGGCCGACTCGGGCAGCTACGCCATGCGGGCGGTGCGCACGGACAGCTTCCTCTACATCCGTAATTACTTTCCGGAGCGGTGGCCGGCCGGCGATCCCGAAGCCGTACGCAGTGTAGGGGCCTACGGCGATGTAGATAATTCGATCACGAAAATGCTCATGCTGGCCGGCGACCGGCCAGCGGGTGATACCACCGACTATTACCGGCTAGCTTTCGGCAAGCGCCCTGGAGAGGAGCTGTACGACCTGCGGCGCGACCCGGAGCAGGTCACTAATGTTGTACAGTCAGCGACCTACGCATCCGCCCGCCGGCAGCTAGCGGCCAGCGTAGATCGGTGGATGGAGCGGACGGGCGATCCACGTGCCGCGGAGCCACGCACGCTGTTTTGGGACCGGGTGCGGTATACACCCGATTATGGAAGGCGCACCTTCGATCGGGACGCTTATATCGCGGCGTACCGCTACGCTGCGAGCACCGACCACACCCACTTTACGCTACGCGCATGCCGTGAGTAGGCTGCGCCGGTAGAAGGCCAACCATTTTCCCTCCTCAGACCTTCATATGAACGATCCATCATGTAATAGTAGCAGTATGACCATCGAGCAGATTTATACCGGATGCCTGGCCCAGGGGGCGTACTACATTGAGTCCGCCGGGGAAGCCGCCGTCATCGATCCCCTGCGGAGTCCGGCACCCTACCTACAGCGTGCCCGCGAGGCCGGCGATACGGTGAAGTACATCTTCGAGACCCACTTCCACGCTGACTTCGTGAGCGGCCACCTCGACCTGGCCCGGGAGACCGGTGCACAGATCGTCTACGGTCCCGGAGCAAAGACGGACTACGAAAAGTACGAGGCTACGGACGGGGAGGAATTCTCGCTCGGCGACGTGACCATCCGCGCCCTGCACACCCCCGGCCATACCCTGGAGAGTACCACCTATTTGTTGCTCGACGAGCAGGGTACTCCAAAGGCGATCTTTAGCGGCGACACGCTCTTCATCGGGGATGTAGGCCGCCCGGACCTGGCTCAGCAAAAGGGTGCCCTGACCAAGGAAGACCTGGCCGGCCTGCTGTACGACAGCCTGCGGCGCAGGATCATGGTACTGCCCGACGACGTGATCGTCTATCCCGCCCACGGAGCCGGCTCGGCCTGCGGCAAGAAGATGAGCCGCGAAACCACCGATACCCTCGGTAATCAGAAAGCGACGAACTACGCCCTGCGGGCGGATATGACGCGCGAGGAGTTTATTCGGGAGGTCACCGAGGGCCTGCTCCCCCCACCGGCCTACTTCAGCGAGAATGTGCGCATGAACAAGGCCGGCTACGAGTCCTTCGATACGGTCATGGACCGGGGGGCCGTAGCACTCACTCCCAAACAGTTCGAGGAAGTCGCTAACCGGGAGGCCGCGCTGGTGCTGGACGTACGGGCGAAGGAAGATTTCGTGCGCGGCTTCATCCCCAACAGCATATTTATCGGCATCGACGGCAGTTTTGCTCCCTGGGTGGGCGAGCTGATTCCGGACCTGCAGCAGCCTATTCTACTGGTGACCGATCCCGGTCGGGAAGCCGAGACGGTAGAACGGCTAAGCCGCGTCGGCTACGACAACGCCCTGGGATACCTTGATGGTGGCATCGCAGCCTGGCGCGACTACGGGGGTGAGCTAGATACCATCGATACAATACGGGCGGCAAACTTTCGTCCCGCCGCGGATGCCCACATCATCGACGTGCGCAAGGACAGCGAGTTTGCCGGGGGGCACCTGCGTCGTTCGCTGAACCTCCCCCTGGCCGACTTCTCCGCCGCCATGAAGCAGCTCGATACCGGTACGGAATACTACGTGCACTGTGGCAGTGGCTACCGCTCCACCATTGCCAGCAGTATCCTGAAGTCGCGGGGCTTCGACCGGGTGATCAATGTACAGGATAAGGTGGCCGATATTTTGGCGACCGAGTCCGTGGACGTCTAGCCGGCTTTGTCCTTCCTTCACTCCTGGTTCCCCCTTCCCGCTGACTATCGTCGCGGGGGGATCCGCCGCGACGCCGTGGCGGGTCTGACGCTGGGCGTCGTCCTGATCCCCCAGGCTATGGCCTACGGACTTCTGGCGGGGGTAGAACCGGTATACGGACTGTACGCCGCCCTGATCCCCCTGCTGGTGTATACGCTGCTGGCGAGTACGCCGCACGTCTCGGTAGGGCCTACGGCACTGGCGAGTCTGCTCTGCCTGAACGGACTGGCGGGCGTAGCCGAGGTGGGTACGCCGGAATACCTGGGCTACGCCGTACTACTGGCGGGGCTAACCGGCCTGATCCAGCTGCTCTTTGGGGTACTACGGCTGGGGGGGCTGGTGAGTCTGCTGAGCCGGCCGGTGCTATCGGGCTTCGTCTCGGCGGCGGCCGTGCTGATCGTAGCCTCCCAGATCAAATTGCTGCTGGGATTGGACATGCCGCGTACGGCCTACCTCTACGATACGGTGGTGGAGGTAGTACGCCACCTGAATACCTGGCAGTGGCCCACGGCGGCCCTCGGCTTGGGCACCCTGCTCCTGCTGCTGGCCGGTAAGCGTTGGACGCCCCGCGCGCCGGTCCTGCTATTCTGTATCGTGGCGGCTACCCTGCTGGTGTACCTGCTGCGGCTAGACCGAGTGGGGGGTATTGCCGTAGTGGGGGCGATTCCGGCCGGGCTACCCGGTTTCGCCGTACCGGAGATGAACTGGTCCACCGCTCTGGCGCTGCTGCCGACCGCGCTGATCCTGGCTCTCATCAGCTTTGTGGAGACGCTGTCGATCGGCAACACCTTCGCCACCCGCCATGGGTACTACCGCATCAAGCCCAACCGGGAGCTCGTCGCACTGGGGGTGTCGAAGATCCTGGGAAGCTTTTTCGGGGCTATTCCTACTTCGGCGAGTTTCAGCCGCTCGGCCGTCGTGGAGGAGGGGGGCGGACGCGGACCGGTCAGTGGACTGGTGGCGGTGCTGCTGCTCGTGCTGGTCCTGTTGTTCCTTACCCCACTGTTCTACTACCTGCCGCTGCCGATGCTGGCGGCGGTCATCGTGTTCTCGGTGGGCAAGCTGTTCGACCTGGCGGAAATGCGGCGGTTGGGGCGGCTGGCTCCGCGGGAACTGGCCGTGCTGCTGGTCACCTTCGGATTCACCCTGTTTGCCGGACTACAGTATGGTATCGCGGGAGGGGTGGTGCTATCACTGGTCTTTGTCTTCATGCGTGCGGCCAGGCCTCATCTGGCCGAGTTGGGCCGGGTGGCGGGCACGAATGCCTTTCGCAACGTGAGCCGTTTTACGGACGCGGAGGTAGACCCCAGTCTGCTGATCGTGCGCTTCGACGCCGAGCTGTACTTCGGCAATGCGGAGTACTTTGGCGATCGCATTCTGGCGATGGTCGAGGAGCGAGGCGAACAGTTGGAGGCCGTCCTGCTCGATGCCCATACCATCAACGACCTGGACACCACGGGGCTTTATGCCCTGGAGCAATTGTACGATCAGTTGGAGCGTCGCGAGCTGGCGTTCTACCTGGCGGGGGTGATCGGTCCGGTACGCGACCGGCTGTTCCATGCCGGCCTGATGCAGCGCATGGGGGTCGAGCGATATTTCCTGTCCATTCAGGATGCGATCCGCTACCACCGGGACCGGGATGTGCGGCGAAACTGGGACCTGCCCGCCGTGCAGCATGACTGAATTTGGAATATTTGTCGGCTGACCAACGCAATGAAGGTAAAACACCGTCTAGCTAGTATACTTAGGTGTACTACTAGGCGTTAGCCGTGCGGCATGTAAACACCCCATTCAATATCGGGGTATATGTCTGTAATGCTGTTAATACAGCTAGCATACCCTTTTTAAAGTTTAAACACCATTACATATGACTAAGCATTTTAACCTTCTGACGCTATTCCTCTGCGTCATGGTACTGGGTTTCTCCGCCTGCGACGACGACGAGGACCAGACCAACAATCCCGTCATTGGGTCCATTACCGACATTGTACAGGGAAGCGCTGACTTCACTACCCTGGCTGCCGCGCTGCAGCGTACCGGGCTGGACAGTCGGCTGGATCAGGCTACGGGTAGATTCACCGTATTCGCCCCCACGGATGCCGCCTTCCAAGCCGCCGGTGTGGACCTGGCCGCGCTCTCCGATGCCGAGCTGACCAACATCCTCGCCTACCACGTGCTTTCCGGTACCGTGATCCGCGATGGCGACATCGCCAGTGGCCGCTCCACCCAAAGTTCCTTTAATACCAGCAACCCCGGCGGTGCGGCCCTGCCCCTGACCTTCGACAACGACGGCAGCACGATCCGCATCAACGACATGGCCAACGTAACCGGAGATCGCATCCAGGCGGTCAACGGATCGATCTACGCCATCGATATGCTGCTTATGCCCCCCAGCATCGTAGACGGTGCCGTACTGGACGGTCGTTTTACTACGCTGATCACAGCCCTGGAGCGTACCGGGCTGGACGACGTGCTCTCCGACACGGGTGCCTACACCGTATTCGCGCCTACGGACGCCGCATTCACCGCCCTGGGCCGTGACCTCGACCTGATCACGGAGGAAGAGTTGCGTGAGATTCTGCTGTACCACGTAATTGGTGCTAACATTCTCGCTGCGGACATCCCCGGTGGCATGTCCTTCCAGACCACGCTGAACACGGAAGGTCCCGACGAATCCCCCCTATCGCTGCTGATCAACTCGGCCGGTGACAGCGTCATGATCAACCAATCCTCAAATGTGGTAGCTACCGACGTGATCGCCACTAACGGTGTGATACACGCTGTGGATATGGTGCTTATGCCACAGAGCGTGGTAGATTTCGTGGTGAAGACCAGCATGCTGGATTCCCTGCAGGCTGCCCTGACGGCAGCCGGCCAGGTGGATGATCTGGACGGCGATGGCCCCTATACCGTGTTCGCTCCGGTCAATGCCGCGTTCACCGCTGCCGCTGACACCGTAGCTACCCTCGATATGGATCAACTCCGGGAAGTGCTGCTCAACCACGTCATCGTAGGTGCCAACAACCGCTCTGAAGATGTAGAGGAAGGATCCATCACCACGGCTAGTATGGAAGACATCGACGTGGTGATCAACCAGGATGCCGACGGCAACGACCTGCCCCCCGTACTCATCACGTCCGATAGCACCCAGGTAAATTTCACCACCTTCGATATTCAGGGTACCAACGGTGTCATCCACCTGATCGACGGCGTGCTACTGCCCGACCTGGACAACTAGGGTCAACCAATACGGGAGCAAAGCGTTATCTTTGCCAAACAAGGCCGTAAAAAGCAGGAGAGGGAATCGCGAGGTTCCCTCTTTTTTGTGTCCCCCATAGTCAAACCGGACGGAGGAATGAATTAAACGCGGTGCAGTCGCAACATGGAAGAAACGATTACTAATTTACTGGATACGTACTTCACCACGGAGGAGGAATTTGCCGACTGCTTCGTAGTCGACATCACCCACTCCAATAAGCGGCTCGAAGTGTTCGTAGACAGCGACTCGGCGATGACCTTCGGTAAGTGTCAGCGTATAAGTCGTTACCTTGAAGGCTACCTCGATGAGGAAAAGCCCCTCGGCGAGGAGTATATGCTGAACGTGAGTAGCCCCGGCGTAGACCGTCCGCTCAAGTTCTACCGGCAGTACCTGAAGAACATCGGGCGTACGTTGGAAGTGACCAGCACCGACGGAGAGACCTACACCGGCCAGCTCAAGGCAGCCACCCCTACCGAGATCGTGCTGGAAGCCAAACGGCGCATCAAGGAAGGCAAACGCAAGAAAACCGTCGTGGAGGACATCACGCTCGCCCACGACGCCATTAAAAAATCCATCGTAAAAATATCCTTTAAGTCATGATGAACCTGGTCGATACCTTCAAGGAATTCAGCTCGGGCAAAGCCATCGACAGCCCCACCATGGTGCGGGTACTCGAAGACGTGTTCCGCACCCTGATCAAAAAGAAATTCACCACCGACGAGAATTTCGACATCATCGTCAACGCCAATAAGGGAGACCTCGAACTGTGGCGCGTACGTATGATCGTACCCGACGGCGAAGTGACCGACGAGCTGTCCCAGATCTCCTTTTCCGAGGCCATCGCCATCGACGAAGACTACGAGATCGGGGAGGAGTGCTACGAGCAGCTGTTCCTCAAGGACTTCGGCCGCCGCAGCATTATGGCCGCCCGGCAGACGCTGATCAGCCGCATTATGGACCTCGAAAAGGACGAGATCTACCGCAGCTACACCGAGCGGGTGGGCGAACTGGTGCTCTGCGAGGTGCAGCAGATCCTGAAGCGCGAGGTACTCGTGATCGACGATGCCAACGGCCGCGAACTGGTCATGCCCCGCATGGAGACAATCCGCGGCGACTACTTCCGCAAGGGAGATATGGTACGCGGCGTGATCAAGGAGGTCGAGATGCGCAACAACAACCCCGTGGTGATCGTGAGCCGCACTGACGAGCGCTTCCTGGCCAAGCTCATGGAGCAGGAGGTGCCCGAGATCGAAGACGGCCTCATCACCATCAAGGGCATCGTGCGCATCCCCGGCGAGCGCGCCAAGGTGAGCGTAGAGAGCTACGACGACCGGATCGACCCCGTAGGTGCCTGTGTAGGCATGAAGGGTTCGCGTATCCACGGTATCGTCCGCGAGCTCAATCAGGAGAACATCGACGTGATCCCCTACACCAATAACACCAACCTCTACATCCAGCGCTCGCTGACCCCCGCACGGGTGTCCAACATCGACATCGATCTGGAGAACCGCCGCGCCAAGGTCTACCTGGAGCCCGATCAGGTCAGCCTGGCCATCGGCAAGGGAGGTACCAACATCAAACTCGCCAGCCGCTTGGTGGAGTTCGAGATCGATGTATACCGCAACAACGAGGTCGAAGTAGACGACGTAGATCTGGAAGAGTTCAGCGACGAGATCGAGTCCTGGGTCATCGATGCCCTTAAGGGGATCGGACTGGACACGGCCCGCTCCGTGATCGAGATGAGCCCCGAGGATCTGGTACGCCGTACCGACCTGGAGGAGGAGACCATCATCAACGTACTACGTACCCTGGCCGCCGAATTCGACGACGTGCGCTACGTCGAGGAATAGGACGCTTCAGTCCCTCTTTTTTTACCCTCAGTGGCCCACCTTTTCGCAAGGGTGGGCCACTGTCAGTTGTCGGCCCGCCGTCTTCTTTCAAATATTTCTGAAAGAATATGTCTGACTATTCATGCGCACTTATTTATAATTTACTGAATATCAGTAAATTACAGATATTATATATTGTAAAGCCCCATCGCATGGAGTAAATCAACCACTGCACGGGGCCTGGATGGTTGCATCTTATCTAACGTTTCCGTAATTTTGGTTCAACAAAAGGCTACGGCCGACACGCTATGATGACCCAGATCGACTTTTTCCACCAATTTGATAAGCAGTCTACTCTTCTACACTCCTTTGCGTATAACCTTACCAAGAATTCTGAGGACGCAAAAGACCTGTACCAGGAAACGGCATTTCGCGCCATGACCAACCGCGATAAGTTTCGTCAGGGCACGAACCTGAAGGCCTGGCTCTTCACCATCATGAAGAACATCTTCATCAACAACTACCGGAAGAAGATGAAGGCCAACACCATCATGGACAATACCGATAACCTGTACTACCTCAACTCAGGTTCGCACGCGATCGAAAATGCCGCCGACAGCAACATCCTGATCAAGGAACTCACCGAGATGATCGACGAGCTGGAGGACTCTACCCGTATCCCCTTCCTGATGCACTATCAGGGCTTCAAGTACCAGGAGATCGCCGACCATCTCCTGCTTCCACTGGGTACGGTGAAGAGCCGCATCTTCTTTGCCCGTAAGGATCTCAAGGCGCAGATCGCCCGTCAGTACGGTAAGCTGCGCGAAAAATAGTGTGTGTATAGTGTTTCCTAATCGTCCCTCTCAGCAACCTGTACTTCTTGTGTAGCTGAAGGTAAGTAACTCAAGAACCAGCCTTTCGGGACCCGTTGCACCTTTGCGGCGGGTCCCTGTTTTTAGTACCTATGGAGCACGACTGGCAAGCTTTTCGCGAGGGCCTACTGGCCTGGTACCGCCCCGACCGCCGGCCTATGCCCTGGAAGGAAAACACCGACCCCTACCGCATCTGGCTCAGTGAGATCATCCTGCAGCAGACGCGGGTGGAGCAAGGCTGGCCCTACTTCGAGCGTTTCGTAGCGGCCTATCCTACCGTAGGTGAGCTGGCTGCCGCCCCGGACGATGCCGTCATGAAGCTCTGGGAAGGATTGGGGTACTACTCCCGGGCCCGTAACCTGCTCCGGGCCGCCCGCACCGTCACCGCCGAGCACGACGGTCGCTTTCCTGATACCTATGCGGGTCTACTGGCGCTTCCCGGTATCGGCCCCTACACGGCGGCGGCCATCGCCTCCTTCGCCTTCGACCGGCAGGTCGCCGTGCTGGATGGCAACGTCTTCCGGGTACTGGCCCGCTACGCCGGCGATGCCACCCCAACGACCACCGGCCCCGGCAGGAAGCACTTCCAGCAACTGGCCGAACGCGCCCTCGGGGATACGCCGGCCGCCCGCTTCAATCAGGCGATCATGGACTTCGGGGCGCTGGTCTGCACGCCCAAACTGGCCGACTGTGCGCACTGTCCCCTAGCTACCTCCTGTCGCGCACTAGCCGAAGAAAAGGTGTACGCGCTGCCGCTGAAGAAACGGAAAACCGCGGTACGCACCCGCTACTTCCACTACCTGGTGATCAAGGATGAGCAAGAGCGCTACTTACTGGAGCAGCGGCCGGCCGGTGACATCTGGCAGTCGCTGTACCAGTTCCCCCTGGTGGAAGCGGAGCGTATCGACCTGAGTCTGCCCCGCTTAACGGCCCACCCGAACTGGCCGGCGGACCTGGCACCCGACCCGCTGCGCCACATGCGCCGGAGTGGGGTCTACCGCCATCAACTGAGTCATCAGACGATCGGGGCGGTGTTTCACGTGCTATCTGTCGGGGACCTCACCGCACCTGCGTACCCGCCCAGTGGGATGTTGGTGGTGCCGCGGGCTGAGTTCGAGCGCTACGCCCTGCCGCGTATCATCACCCGCTTTTTGGAGGATACCAGCCTTACGCTGGGCTTTTGAGCGGGACCTATGTAGTTTTGCCCCTCAACCCCACTACAGATGATAAACCGCGTAACGCTGGTCGGCCGACTCGGCGCCGACCCCGAAATCCGTACCCTGGCCAACGGCACCATGGTAGCCCGCCTGCGGATGGCCACGACCGAGAACTACCGCGACCGCGCCGGACAGTGGCAGGAGGAGACGCAGTGGCACGACGTGGTGGTGTGGCGGCACCTGGCCGAGCGCGCGCAGAAGTACTGCCGCAAGGGCTCGCTGGTGTACCTGGAAGGCAAACTCACGCACCGGAAGTGGGAGGATAAGGACGGCAACTCCCGCAAAAGCACGGAAGTAGTGGGTGCCATGTTCCGCCTGCTGGACGGAAAGCGCGAGCAGGATACGGGCCAGGACGGCTCGGTGGACACCCCTCCGATGGCGGCCGAGGAAGATCTGCCCTTCTAGTGCGGTCGGGGAACTATCTTTGTCCTCCACCAATCCATTTCGTTGGACCCCTCCGATCCTTTTTTATCCTGCTGGCCCGTGCTACTATTGATGAGCAATGGGGTAGAGCTGGCGTTGGGCTTTCTGGGCATCGCGGTGTTGCTGCTACTGTCCGGCCTGGTATCGGGCTCCGAGGTGGCCTTCTTCTCGCTGACGGCCAACGACTACGAGGAGCTGGAGCAGTCCAATAACCCCTCGCGGGAGATGCTCTACGAGCTGCGCGACAAGCCGCGCATGGTACTGGCTACGATCCTGATCGCCAATAATTTCATCAACATCGCCATCGTACTGGTGTCGGAGATCATCCTCAGCAAGATCTTTCCGACCAGCCTCTTCGTCGCCTGGGCGCTGCGCATCCAGGAGAGTCTGGCCTTCATGAACCGGTTCGCGGTGGATAGCCTGGGGGAAGCCATCGGCTTTGCCATCACGGTGATCGGCGTGACCTTTCTGCTGGTGCTCTTCGGGGAGGTGGCGCCGAAGGTATACGCGAGCTACAATAAAGTGCAACTAGCTACCCAGATGGCCCGTCCCGTAGGATTGATGCTGCGGGCCTTTTACCCCATTTCGTCCAGCCTGGTGCAGGGCGCGGGCTTCATCGAGCGGATGCTGGAGAACCATACGATGGACGCCGCGGCCGCCAGCCAGGAAGACATTGACGAAGCTATCGACCTGACCGTCAACTCCGACGAGGGCGGAGAGGAAACGCAGCGGCAGGACGTAGACATCCTCAAGCGGATCGTGAAGTTCAACAACGTGACCGTGCGGCAGATCATGCGCTCGCGCGGCGACGTGATCGCAGTAGACAATAAGCTGAGCTACGCCGAGGTGGTCTCCGTGATCCGCGAGTCGAGCTACAGCCGCATTCCGGTCTTCGAGGAAGACTTCGACAAGGTGATCGGCCTGCTGTACGTCAAGGACCTGCTGGGCCACCGCCACGAGCCGGCCGACTTCAACTGGACGGGACTGGTGCGCGAAGACATCCTGTTCGTACCGGAAAACAAGAAAATCAGCGACCTGCTCAAGGAGTTTCAGACCGAGAAGACCCACATGGCTATCGTAGTCGACGAGTACGGGGGCACCGAGGGCATCGTCACCCTGGAGGACGTGCTGGAGGAAGTGATCGGAGACATTCAGGATGAGTTCGATGAGGACGACGAGATCATCTTCCAGCGTATCGACGAGCTGAACTTCGTCTTTGACGGCAAGACGCTCCTCAACGACGTCTACCGGGTGCTGCGCATGGCGACCTCTACCTTCGAGCCCGTGAAGGGGGAGGCGGAGTCGCTGGCGGGTCTGCTGCTGGAGATCCTCGGTCGCCTGCCCGAAGTGGGCGAAGAGATCGTCTACGAGGGCTACCGCTTCCAGGCCATGTCGGTCAACAAGCGGCGCATTCAGGAGGTCCTCATCACGCTGCCCGAGCCGCCGGAATCCGACGACGACCCATCCACCTAAACCCCACGTAGCCGATGTACGGTCAGGAACAACAACGCCAGTACTATACCCGCTCCAAAGCGTACCTCGCCGGGGCCGCCACCTCCCTGCCCCCCGAAGAGCAGCTGCCGGAACTGCGCACCCTGCTACGCTACCACGAGTGGCGCTACTACGTGCAGAACGACCCGGTACTGAGCGACTACGACTACGACCAGCTCTACAAACAACTCGAAGCCCTGGAGGCCACGCACCCCGCCCTGATCACGCCCGACAGCCCCAGTCAGCGGGTGGGCAGCGACCTGACCGGCGACTTCGAGAGTGTGCCCCATCTCGTGCCCATGCTGAGTCTGGGCAACAGCTACAATGCCGAAGACCTGGCGGAATTTAACCGACAGGTCAAGCGGATGCTCAATATGGAGGAAGACGCGGCCCTGGCCTATGCGGTAGAGCCCAAGTTCGACGGGGGATCGATCGCGCTGGTCTACGAGAATGACCAACTGGTGCGCGCCGCCACCCGGGGCAATGGCGTGCTGGGGGAGGAGATCACCCACAATGCACGCGTCATCCGGTCGGTTCCCCTCTCGGCGGCCTTCAGCCGCTACGGCCTGCACCGGGTGGAGTTGCGTGGGGAGGTTATCATTCGCAAGGACCGCTTCGAGGAGATGAACGCGCAGCGTGCCGCTGCCGGCCTTACCCTCTACGCCAATCCGCGCAATACGGCGACCGGGGGGCTGCGCATGAAGTCGCCCACCGAGGTAGCCGACCGCAACCTGGAGGCCTTCATCTACAGCTTCGGCTACGGTACAGATGCGGAGGGCAACGACGCGGTACAGGCCCTGGGCACCCACACCCACGCGTTGGACGTGCTCACCGAGCTCGGTTTCAAGGTCCCCGCCACCGGCTACGAGCGTACGGAGGCTGCGGATATCGCTACCGCCGCTGCCTTCTGCGCCAAGTGGGAGACGGAACGCGAGGCCTACCCCTACGAGATCGACGGCATGGTCGTCAAGGTCGATGACCTGGCGCTGCAGGAGCGGGCCGGCTACACCAGCCACCACCCGCGCTGGGCCATCGCCTTTAAGTTCGCCGCCCGTCAGGCTACCACCACCCTGCTGAACGTAGAGTACCAGGTAGGCAAGATCGGCACCATCACCCCGGTGGCCAAGACCGAGCCCGTCGCCCTGGCCGGCGTCATGATCAGCAGCGTGAGCCTGCACAACGAAGACTTCATCCGCGAAAAGGACCTGCGCTTAGGTGATAAGGTGCTGCTGGAGCGGGCCGGCGACGTGATTCCCTACATCGTCAAGCCACTGATCGACCTGCGGGACGGCAGCGAGCAAGCCATCGTCTGGCCCATCACCTGCCCCGTCAATCAGACCGGCGAGCCCGTACCCCTGGTGCGGCAGGAGGGCGAGGCGGCCTGGCGCTGCCCCGTCTGCGTCTGCGGCGCGCAGAACCTGCAACGCATCACCTTCCATGTGTCCAAAGCGGCCATGGATATCGACGGCATGGGGCAGCGCTACGTCGAGCAGTTCTACGCCCTGGGCTGGCTGCACACCGTCGTGGATGTGTACCGCCTCCCCTACGACAAGATCGCCCTGCTGGAAGGCTTCGGGGAGCGCTCGGCGGAAAATCTGCGCCGGAGCATCGATGCCGCCAAGCAGAACCCCCTCTGGCGCCTGCTGTACGGCCTGAGCATCCACCACTTTGGCAAGAAGGCCAGTCAGCTCGTCGCCCAGCACATCGGGCACGTGCTCGACCTGGCCGACTGGACCGAGGAGCAGTTCCTGAATATCAAGGACATCGGCCCCACCGTCGCCACCAACGTCACTGCCTACTTCGCCAACCCCCTTCACCTGGACCAGCTGAGGGAGCTGGAGGCACTCGGTGTCAACGTGCGGCCCACGGACGAAGACCGCCCCGCCGCGGAGGTCACCGAGGGCCCCTTCGTGGGCAAGACCATCCTCTTTACCGGTAGCCTGCAGCAGCTCAGTCGTAAGGAGGCACAGGAGCGGGCCAAGGCGGCGGGTGCGCGGATCGTATCGGCCGTGAGTGGAAAGCTCGATATCCTGGTGGTCGGCGAGAAGCCGGGCTCGAAGCTCAAGAAAGCTACGGCCCTGGGCACGGTGCAGGTGCTGACGGAGGCGGAGTATCTGGCGCTGGTCTAGTCGTCTGACGCAACCTCCCGGTTGCGAAGTCCGCGGCTACCTCCGGTAGCGAGGTTAAAGATGTATTCCCAGCGCAACCGGAGGTTGCATCGAACCCCGCAGCCGGGAGGCTGCGTTTAATAACAAAAACGCCATGGCAAAGACCTCCTTCCAGGACCTCATCAACGGAGATACCCCCGTGCTTATCGACTTCTTCGCCACCTGGTGCGGCCCCTGCCACGCCTACTCCCCCATCCTGCAGCAGCTCAAGGAAGATATGGGCGACGCCATGCGGCTGATCAAGATCGACGTAGACCGCAATCCCGAGATCACCGAGAAGCTCGGCGTACAGTCCATGCCCACCACGATGATCTTTAAGCAGGGGGAGCTGAAGTTTCGTGCCGCCGGCGTGCAGAGCCCCCAGACCCTCAAGGACGAGCTCGCCAAACTGGCTTAACTATTGCGTGGTAGTACGATCACCGCAGAGGTCGCAGAGCGACGCAGAGGCTGCTCTGCGTTCCTCCGTGTACGCTGCGGTGAATAAACCCCTACGCCACGGTTAGTACCGGGCGGATTACCTTGCGGCACTTACCGCATGAACGCTTCCCTTTCCCCCTACGCCATTCTCGGCATCGTAGCCGTCTACTTCGCGGTGCTCGTACTGGTCGCCTACCTCACCAGCCGGCGCGAAAGCGAGAACGTCGATTTCTTCCTGGCCGGCCGCAAGTCGCCCTGGCCCCTCGTGGCCGTGGGTATGGTGGGTTCTACACTGTCCGGCGTCACCTTCATCAGCGTACCCGGCGCGGTAGGCGCCGGTGGCGTCAACCAGGCCTTCAGCTACATGCAGGTGGTGATGGGCAATATGCTGGGCTACCTGGTCATCGCCCTGGTGCTGCTGCCGCTCTACTACCGCATGCAGCTCACCAGCATCTACGAGTACCTGCACGAGCGGATCGGCTGGTACGGCTACAAGATCGGGGCCTTCTACTTCCTACTCTCGCGCACCATCGGCTCGGCCTTCCGGCTGTTTCTGGTCGCGATCGTGCTGCAGCACTTCGTAGCCGACCCCATCGGTATCCCCTTCTCGATTACCGTGGCCACGACCATCGTGCTCATCTGGGTCTACACCTTCAAGGGGGGCATCAAGACCATCATCGTCACCGATACGCTACAGACGGTCTGTATGCTGCTGGCTGCCGGCTTCACCGTCTACTACATCGGTCAGGCGCTGAATACCGACCTGGGCGGCATGACCCGCCTGATCCGCCAGAGCGATTACAGTCAGTGGTTCTACTTCGACGGCGGCTGGAGCGACCCTAATAACTTCTTCAAGCAGTTTCTGGCCGGTGCGCTGATCACCATCGTCATGACCGGTCTGGACCAGGACCTCATGCAGAAGAACCTCAGCATGCCCAGCTACCGCGATGCCCAGAAGAACATGCTGGCCTTCAGTGTAGTACTCTTCTTCGCCAACATCCTCTTCCTGAGTCTGGGCGCACTGCTGTACATCTACTCCGCCACGGTGGGCCTGCCCGCTACCGCCTCCTCCGATCTGCTGTATCCCACTATTGCCCTGACGCACCTGCCGCCCGTGGCCGGCATTCTCTTCGTACTGGGCATCGTGGCGGCGGCCTATTCCAGTGCGGATAGTGCACTCACGGCCCTTACGACCTCCTTCTGCGTCGACTTCCTGGGCATGCAGGATAAGGCCACCAAACCGGAATCCGGAGAAGGGGGCGGGGACGCAGGTGCGATGTCTGACAAACGGCAACGGCTGCTGGTGCACAGTGGATTTTCCATGCTGTTGTTTGCCGTCATCATGGCCTTTCGGGTCATCAACGACCAGGCGGTGATCAACGGGCTCTTCACGGCTGCGGGCTATACCTACGGTCCGCTACTGGGGCTATTCGCCTTCGGGTTACTGACCAACTTTCGGGTCCGGGAGACGATCATCATCGGGGGCACCCGCGTCCCCGCCCTGTTGTTGGTGTGTATCCTGGCACCCATCGTGTCTATCCTGGTGGATCGCAACTCGGCGGTGCTGCTGGGAGGCTTCCAGTTTGGTTTTCTGATCCTGGCCTTCAACGGGCTGCTGACCTTCCTGGGGCTGATCGCGCTGAGTGTAGCGCGCAGCGAGGAAGTGCTGTAGCGAATATTCGCTTAGCGACCGTTAAACTCACGTATTGTGGCTTGGTGGCTGGCGGTGGCCCGCCGTACATTCGCCGTTTATTAAGCCTGATATACCCCCTATTGTCTATGTCCCACCTTCGCGCCGCCATCACGGGTGTACAGGGTTACGTGCCCGATTACGTCCTGACCAATGCCGAGCTGGCCACCATAGTCGACACCAATGACGAGTGGATCACCAGCCGCACCGGCATTAAGGAACGCCGCATTCTGAAGGGGGACAATATGGGCACCTCCGTCATGGTCGCCGAGGCCCTGCGCGGCCTGCTCAAGAAAACGAACACGAAGGCGGACGACGTGGAGCTCGTCATCTGTGCCACCGTGACCGGCGACAGTATCTTCCCGGACACGGCCAACGTGGCGGCCTATAAGGCGGGGATCCACAATGCCTTCGGCTTCGACGTGAGTGCGGCCTGTAGCGGCTTTCTGTACGCCCTTACGGTGGGTGCTAAGTTCATCGAAGCCGGACAGCACAAGAAGGTGATCGTGGTGGGGGCGGACAAGATGTCGTCGATCATCGACTATACGGACCGTACCACTTGTGTGATCTTCGGCGACGGCTGCGGGGCGGTAATGCTGGAGCCTACCACCGACGGGACCGGCTTCATGGACTACCGCCACCACGGCGACGGCAGCGGGGAGGAGTACCTCTACCTGGTGGCCGGCGGCTCGCGCAAGCCCGCTACGGTAGACACCATCATGGCCCGTGAGCACTTCGTACGTCAGAACGGGCAGCCGGTATTCAAGGCGGCGGTACGGGGGATGTCGGACGTCGTAGGGGAGGTGATGAAGCGCAATGACCTGACCGTAGACACCGTAGACTGGCTCGTGCCCCACCAGGCCAACATCCGCATTATCCAGACAGTGAGCAAGCTGACGGACTTTCCGCTGGATAAGGTGATGATCAACATCCACAAGTACGGCAACACTACGGCGGGCACCCTTCCGCTCTGTCTGTGGGACTACGAGTCCCAGCTGCGGCGGGGTGACAACCTGATCCTGACGGCTTTCGGCGGTGGATTCACCTGGGGAGCCCTGTACCTGAAGTGGGCCTACGACGGCGACGAAAGCTGATCTTTCGCCCCTGTCCCGCCAGGTATAAACCAGGTATGGATGGCCGCCGTCATTTCGTCCCGCACATGGCTACGGCTTTATGTGTTTGCCTCAGTATATGAGTAGGGAGGAATTAAAGCGTAGTGGGCTACTGGATCAATACGTGCTCGGGTTGCTGGACCCGGAGCGTGTGGCCGAGGTAGAGCGCCTGATGGAGGAGGACCCCTTCCTCGAACAGGAGGTTGCCCGGCTACGCCAGGAACTCAACTCGTACGCCGATGCCCGCAACATTGCCGCACCGCTGGACGGCCGCGCTCCCCGCACCGCCGAGGACTTTCTGGACCTGGACCACGAGATGATCACGGCCATGATGGAGCGCAATCACTCCCTCAACCTCTGGCGCTACGCACTGATCGCGATTTGCCTGCTGCTGATCGGCCTGAGTGGGTACCTCTTCCGCCTCAAGGAGAACATTCGGGGGGAACTGGTGACGGAACGGGCCATACATGCCCAGGACGAAGCCAGTCACCTGCTGGAGTTGCGTCGCAATCGTGAGGCTATACAGATGACGGTAGGCAGCTGGGACGATATGCAGTTGTTCGAGCAGCCGGTGGATACCGGGATACTGCACGTGCACCTGCTGGCCGGGGCCGGGGTGGCACTGGTGGATCTTTCGGATGTACCCGCCCTGGGGGAGGGGGAATCCTACTACATTTTCGGTGGTCCGGCGGGGCAATCGACGCCGGAGATCGTCTCGGCGCGGCAGCAGGGGGGGCTCTCGGTCATTCGGCTGGAGGGCAAGATGCCGGTGTTGCGGGTATACCGCTGGATGACCGGTCGGGAGGCTGCGCCCAGTAGTGGAGAGCAGCCCCTGGTGAGCGTAGAACTACCGTTGAGGGACTAAGACGAGAAAAACGGCGTTATGGTTTGGAAAGCTATCGGTATTGGCGTTTATTGCGCCTCAGCCTACGGCCTACACTCGTACTTACTGTATACCACTTCTTTACGTACGGAATATCACTCCTTTTAACGTCATTCTTAACACCCTCCTTCTCATGACGCTTCTTTACGTACTTATGGCTGCCTGCGCACTGGGCGGCGGCCTCAGTCTTACTTCTGCCTTACTGGACGGTTCGCGCTACCTATAGTCCCGCACCGCCATACAACAACAACTGACGGTCACCCGCTGCTGCGGGGGGCCGTTTTATTTGGGGCCCGTATCTTTAACACACCGTATAACCCCGCCCCGTGCAGCCCCTTATTCCCCCCTTTATTCAACAGAAGTTCCTGGCGGGCGATCTCCACGGGCAGGTAGAGGCCTTCACCCTAAACGTTGACCTGAGCGGATTCACCCCCCTGACCGAGACCCTCATGCAGCAGGGCCTGACGGGGGCCGAGCAGCTTTCGGTGATCCTCAACGACATCTTCCAACCCCTCGTAGCCCTGGTATATGCCTCGGGGGGCTTCATCCCTTACTTTGCCGGCGACGCCTTTACGGCCGTATTTCCCCTCACCCTCGACCGCACCCACGCCATGCACCTGCTGAACGTGGCCGAGCGCGCGCGGCAGCTGTTCCGCGAACGGGGCAATCAGTTCGGCGAGCAGTTCACGATCGGCATCAAGGCCGGCATCGGGGCGGGGAAGGTGAGCTACGGCATCGTGGGGCAGGACCTCCGAGCGTTCTACTTCCGGGGGGAGGCCATCGACGCGGCCTCTAAGTGCCAGAGCCTGGCGGGCGAGCAGGAGATCGTCGTCGACCAGTTCATCTACAACCTAACCGAGGGCGGGCTGGTCTATACCGAAGAGCTCAACGCCAGTGCGTACCGGATCCTGGGAGACATCACCAGCGGCAGCGACCGCACGGTACACCCCCTGGAGCTGCCGGCTATATCTACCGAAGCGGCCACTGAATTTCTACCCCCGGAGGTGGTGCGGTACGATCAGACGGGCGAATTCCGGACGGTAGTATCCTGCTTCCTTTCCTTCGAGGGGGTGCAGTCGCACGACGAACTGGACCGCTTCGCGACCGTCGTGCTGAATCAGGTGCACGACTTCGGTGGCTACTTCAAGGAGGTCGACTACGGAGATAAGGGCGCCCTGATGGTGATCTTCTTCGGCGCGCCGGTATCGTACGAGAACAACATTGCCCGGGCGGTAGAATTCGCGCTCGTCGTACAGCAGGAACTCGAGACCCTCGGCGCGGCGGCTAAGCGCCCCTTCAGCTACCGGATGGGTATGACGGTGGGTACGGCCTTCACGGGCATCGTAGGGGGCAAAGAGCGCGCCCAGTACGCCTGCGTAGGCAACCGGGTCAACCTGGCCGCCCGACTGATGGCCGAGGCCGAATGGCGGGTCGTATTGGTCGATCAGGAGATCGCGGGCAACCCCCAGTTTCGCTTCCTTCCGAAGGGCAACATCCGCTACAAGGGAATACAGGAACCCGAGCCGACCTACGCACTGCAGGGGCGTAAACAATCACTGGGCAAGCCGACCTACGGCGGGCAACCCATCGGACGGGATCAGGAGGTCAGTGACTTACTGGACTTCGCCGCCCCCATCTTCCGGCACGAAACCGCCGGGATCGCCTACGTACTGGGGGAAGCCGGTATCGGCAAGAGCCGCCTGACCTACGAGTTCCGCCATCAGTTGAAGGAACGGGGAGCGGTCAACTGGTTGCTGGGTAGCTGCGACCAGATCCTGCGTAAGCCCTTCAACCCCTTCATCTACCTGCTGCGACGCGTCTTCCGCCAGAGCATGGACCTGAAGAGCGAGCAGAACAGCCACCGCTTCCAGTTTCGCATCAATCGGCTACAACTCAGCCTGCGACAGCAAAAGGGCGAGGCGGCTACGGAGCTCGCTGCCGAGCTGGCGCGCACCGAGTCAGTACTCGCCGCGCAGTTAGGGATCGTAAAACCCGATTCGCTGTGGACGCGCCTGGACGCACAGGGCAGGTATCAGAACACGATCGATGCCATCGTCAACCTCATCATCGCCGAGGCTACCCTACAGCCTACCGTCCTGGAACTGGAGGACGTACACTGGATCGATGAAGACAGCCGGACCGTGATCCGGGAGCTGGTGCGCCGTATGGGGGAATTGCCGCTGCTCATCCTGGCCACCGCACGACCGGACGACGATGGTGACTATCCCCACCTCATCCGGGACACGCTACAGGAAAAACTGGCCGTAGCTACGCTCGATGTTCACATCGGGGCCCTTAGTCCGGAAGCAGTCCGGAAATTTGCCGCTGCCGCCCTGGGCGGTCCGGTAGCCGAGAGCACCTTTGAAACCCTCCTCAAGGCCACGAACAGCAACCCCTTCTACCTGGAGCAGATCCTGGAATACTTCCGGGAGAACGAGCTGCTGGACAAGCAGGAAGACGGACTCCTGCACCTGAGCGACGAGAGCATCAAGCTATCGACCAGTATCAACTCCATCCTGACCGCCCGGATCGACCGGCTCTCGGATATGGTGCGCGAGACCGTGAAGGCCGCTGCGGTGATCGGTCGCGAGTTCGATATCCCCATCCTCACCGAGGTCATGCGTACCGATACCGACTTCGAGGGGACGGACGACGTGATGAAGCTGCTGGAGCAGCAGATTGAAGTAGCCGAACGCGGACAGATCTGGAGTGCCGTGAACGAGCTACGGTACATTTTCCGGCACAGTCTGCTGCGGGAGGCCGTCTACGGTATGCAGCTGACCACCCGCCTGCAGCAGCTGCACCGGCAGATCGCACAGGCCATCGAAAAACTGTACGCCGAAAACATCGAAGAGCGCTACGTCGATCTGGCCTTCCACTACGAGCAGAGCGGGGAGACGGAAAAGACCCTCGAGTACCTGAGCAAAGCGGCCAGCTACGCCCGGGCCAACTACCAGAACCAGCAGGCCCTCGAGCTGTACCGCCGCCTGATCGCCAAGATGGGTCAGCAGCCGCAGGAAGACACCACCGTACAGATCCACCTCCAGCAGGGCAGCGTCTACGAGATCGTCGGCCGCTGGGAGGAGGCCGAGCTGGCCTACGAAGAAGCCCAGCGGATCGCTAAGTCGAGCCGTGACGTGGTGCTATTGGGCCGGACGAACAATGCACTGGGCCAACTGCATACACTGAAGGGGGATTACGAACTAGCTATGGACTACCTCAAGGTGGCTGCCGGACTATTCGAATCCGTCGACGATATGTTCGGCATCGCGAAGGCCTATAGCAATATGGGTAATCTGTTCTTCCGGACTAATCACTACGATCGGGCACTCACCTACTACACCCGCTCCCTGGAGAGTGGACTGAGCCAGGCCGGCACCACCACTTCGGCCAGCACGATCTCTCACCTCGGTCTCACCTACATGAACCTGGGTCGGTACCAGGAAGCCATTTCCGTCATCCAGGAGCAGATCCCCCGGCATGAGGCAAATAACGACAATATGGGGCTGGCCACCCTCCACACGAATCTCGGCATCGTCTACTTTGAAAGCGGCGACTACGATGAGTCACTCGAAGAGCACCGCATCGGACTCAAAATGGCGCGCGAACTAGGCGATCGCCGCCTGCAGGCCATCGGACTGGGTAGCCTGGGCAACATCTACGAGCGGCAGGGCAACTACGAAACCGCCCTGGACCTCTTCACCCAGGACCTCAAGATGTGCTACGAGTTGGGTGACCGCCAGGGCATCGCGGTCACCGAGGGCTTACTGGGCGACCTCTACAGCGTCATGGGCAAATTCACCAAGGCGATCGGCCACCTGGACCGCTGCCTGTCGATCAGTAGTGAACTGGGCTACCGCAAGGGCGTGGCTAAGGCCGTTAACACCCTGGGTGATATCTACTACCTGCAGGGCGAGTACGATCGGTCCATTCAGTATTACGATCAGGCCATCGGTATCGCCCGTACCACCAATAACCGACTGGTACTGGGTGCCAGCCTCTACGAAAAGGGGCAGGTACTACTCGCTGACGGACAGCTGGATGCAGTAAAATCGGTAGAGCAGGAAGCGCTACAATTAGCCGAGGACCTTGGTAATCCGGATGTGCTCTTCGGTGCGCGACTCCTGCACGCCCGCTGTCTGGTCGCCTACGATGCAGCGAATTACCCCCGTGCGCAGCGGGTGATCCAGAAACTCCTGAAGGTCAAGACCATTACCCGCGAGCAGGAGGCCGAGGCCCATCTGACCTGCTACCAGCTCAGTGGCGAGGCCGATCAGGAAGCCCGGGAACGCGCCCTGGCCCTCTACGAAACCCTGTACGCGGAGACGCCGAAGTTCATCTACAACCACTACCTGAGTATGCTGCGGCCGACCGAGGTCTAGTTACCGCCGCCGCCCAGGATAAGGGGCAGACCGCCGCCCTCGGAGTTACCTACTACTACGACCTTACTGTTGGGCGATTTTGCCAGTTCCAGTGTGGCTTCGATGCCCTTATCGCGCAGGATATTCTCCGACAGGCTGGCCGCAAGGATGCGGTTAGCGTCTGCCTTCGCCTGTGCTTCGATGAGGCGACGCTCGGCCTCCTGCTTCTCGCGCGTGAGGATGTACTCGTACTGGAGGGAGGATTGCTCGGCCTTCAGTTTATCCTCGATGGCGGTACGCACTTTGTCGGGCAGCTCGATGTCGCGGATTAGGATAGCGCGCAGGTCAATGTAGTTGTTGGTCAGGGTGCGCGTCAGTTCGTCAGTGATTAGGGTCTGTACTTCGTCACGCTTGGTAGAGTACAGTTCTTCGGGGGTGAACTTGCCGATCACCTGCCGTACGCTGGAGCGTACCTCGGGGCGGATGAGTCGTTCCATATAGTCACGGCCAAAAGTCTCATGCAGCAGCGCGACCTGCCCGAAGTTGGGTCGGATCCGTGCGGTCACGTCGACCTTAATGTTCAGGCCGTTGCTGGATAGCACTTCCATTTCTTCCTCTAGTTGCGACTCCCGTACTTCGTAGACGTACATCGTGTTCCAGGGGGCTACCACGTGGAAGCCGGGGGGGTAGATGGTCTCCTTATCCAGCCCGGCGAAGCGGCGGAACAGCACGCCCCGCTCACCAGAATCAATGGTGACAAACGTGGCGCTGCTGACCATCGTAAGTACGATAAGCAGGAAGAAGGCGACGATGCCCCAGGTCATTAATTTCTTCTGATTCATGATAGTAGGTTTAGCCCATTCGGCGAAGCACTGAACGCGCCATAAGGTAACAAGCTAGGGAGGAAATAGGTCACCTTCGGTGACTTAGACCGCGGTCGGGGGTAGACCCCTTCGGGGGGTAGATGGCCTACCGCTGTGCCCGGGAGACGAAGTACATCGCCGCGGCGAAGAAGAGAATATTGGGCATCCACATGCCCAGGTACACCGGCAGGTCGGTGCCCGCGCTGATGGTGGAGGCAAAGCGGCTCAGAAAGACGAACAGGGCCCCCATGAAGATGCCGATGGCCAGCTGAATGCCCATACCGCCGCGCACCTTGCGGCCGGCTACGGACAGGCCGATCAGGGTGAGGATAAAGATCGTGAAGGGCTCGGCCGTGCGGCGGGCCAGCTCGACCTCGTACTTGCGGATATTGCCCGCACCGCGCTGCCGTTGCGTACGGATCTGCGTAAGCAGCTCCGGGGTGGTGAGGGCGGATTGTTGCTCGCGGTAGTCTACAAAGTCTTCCGGGCGCAGATTGAGTACGGTGTCGAGGGGTTCGCGGGTGCCTACGACCAGACTTTCGCTCATGCCATCGAAGGTGCGGGTCTCGTAGTTGTCGAGTTGCCAGCGGGCGGGGTCTCCGTCGATGAAGCGGGCGGTGCGCGCTTTGGTGAGACTGACGAGCCGGTTGTCCACGATCTGTTCGATCCGGAAGTTGCGGGCCGCGCTGTCCCGTTTGCTGAAGTGGGTCATGTAGACCTTAGTATCCGGCGCTACGAAAAAGTGTACGTTGGTGGTCTTGCCCTCGTCGCGGCCCCGCCCGAACCAGACGCGCTCGATCATGGCCCGGTGGGAGTTGGCCAGGGGCACGAAGTAGTGAATACCCCCCAGGTAGAGCAGGAACAGAAAGCCCGCCGAGATCAGGTAGGGCCGCATCAGTCGCCAGAAGCTCACTCCGGCATTGAGGATACTGATGATCTCGGAATTGTCGGCCATGCGGCCGGTGAAGAAGATCACGGCGATCAGCGTCAGCATGGGCCAGAGAAAACCCAGGATGAACAGCAGGAAGGTAGGAAAATACTCCAGTGCGATGACGCGTGTAGGAATGCCCGACTCGATGAACCGCTCGATCTTCTCGCTGAAGTCGATGATCATACTCACCAGCGAGAAGATCAGCACCGTAAAGAAGAAGGTGCGGAGAAACTTACCGATGATGTACCTGTCGAGAATACTTAGCATAGGTCGCCTTCGGCGGGTTAGATCGCTTCGCTCGGTAGACCGCTTCGCGCGGGTAGGAGATACTACTGGCTGAGGAGACGTTTGACGGTGGCGGCGATTTGTTTGCCGTCGGCCCGGCCGGCTGCTCTGGCGTTGGCCTGTCCCATGACCTTGCCCATGTCGCGCATGGAGGTGGCTCCGGTGTCGGCGATGACCTGCTTGATGAGGGCGTCTAGCTTTTCTTCGCTGAGGGGCTCGGGCAGGTAGCGGCTGATCACTTCGATCTCCTCGCGCTCGGGCTGGGCGAGGTCGTCGCGGCCCTGCTGCTCGTAGATCTCCAGACTTTCCTGGCGACTCTTGACCAGCTTCTGGAGTAGGGCGATCTCACCGGCTTCGTCGAGGGTGGTGCCGCTGCCGTCGGTCTGCTGTAGGAGGATGGCCTGCTTGATGGCACGAATGCTGCGCTTACCGGCCTCGTCCTTGTTGCGCATGGCGGTTTTCAGGTCGTCGGTGATTCGTTCTTGTAGGCTCAAGGGGCAGGGGGGGTTGAGGAGTGAGGGAGTACAGGGAAACGGCGTGGGGTGGGGGAATAGTTGCCCGGTGCTACTGGTGGCGGCTGCGGAGTACGTCGCGCACCTCTTCCAGGGTATAGCCCTTCGCGGCCAGGAGGACCAGGTAATGGTACATCAGGTCCGCGGCTTCGCCGAGAAAGAGGTCCTTGTCGTCGTCCTTGGCTTCAATGACGAGCTCTACGGCTTCCTCGCCTACCTTCTGGGCCACTTTATTGATGCCGCGCCGGAGCAGGGAGGTCGTGTAGCTACTCGCGCTGGGATGATCGCGGCGGTCCTGGATGGTACGCTCGAGGTGATCGAGAAATTCGCCCTCGTTCTTGGCATCCCAGCAGGTGTCGGCGCCGGTATGGCAGACGGGGCCGGTGGGGTGGGCCTGAATGAGGAGAGCATCACGATCGCAGTCGGCGTCGATGCGCACGAGCCGCAGTACGTTGCCGGAGCTTTCGCCCTTGGTCCAGAGGCGCTGCTTGCTGCGGCTATAGAACGTGACCTGCTTACTGGCGAGGGTTTGGTCAAGGGCTTCCCGGTTCACGTAGCCCTGCATGAGCACGACACGGGTACGGGCATCCTGCACGATGGCGGGGAGTAGGCCGTCGGGAGATTTGCTAAAGTCCAGGTCGGTGGTATTACTGGCAGTTATTTGCATTGCTTTATCTTGTACACTCACTCACCCCTCACAGATATGATCGGAGATACTACATTAGACAGTGGCTACGGCAGTGGCCTGACCGTCGATGGCCTGGCTGCCGCAAACCTACGCAAAGCCGGCAAGTGGGCCCGCTTTCTGGGTATTGTCACGATGGTTTCGATTGGCATCGGGGTAATTCTGTTAGTCCTATTCGGAGGCACGTTTCTAGCCCTGGCCCTCGGTAGTGGCGGTGAAGCGGTGGGCGGAGCGATGACGGGTATCCTCATCGTCTACGGAGTCATCTTCGCACTATTCTTTTACCTCACCTACCTGCTGTACAATTTCGGCGCAAAGGCGGTAGCCACCGTAGACCGTGGAGATACCGTCGCGATGGCGGAAGCCTTCGCTTCGCTGAGTCGCCTGCTCAAGATATTCGGCATCTTCACGATCATCCAACTGCTGTTCACCGCTATTGCCTTCATCGGAATAGCCGTCGGTGGGGGTCTAGCGGCTGCAGACTCATTCTAGACCGGCCGCACCGCGATCCCCTCCCCGGATAGGTAGGTCTTCAGCTCCCCGATCCCTACTTCCCCAAAGTGAAAGATGCTGGCGGCCAGCCCGGCATCGGCCTTGCCCGTGGTGAATACCTCGGCGAAGTGCTCCTTGTTCCCGGCCCCGCCGCTGGCAATGATGGGTATGCTGAGCTGATCGCTCATCCGTGCCAGGGCCGCGTTCGCAAAGCCGGCCTTGGTGCCATCGTGGTCCATACTGGTGAACAGGATCTCGCCCGCGCCGCGCTCCTGCGCCTCCCCTACCCAGTCGTAGAGCTTGTGCGCCGTCTTGATGCGGCCGCCGTTGAGGTGTACGTACCAGTCGCCGTCGACAAACTTCGCATCCACGGCCACCACCACGAACTGATTACCGAAGGCGTAGGCCAGCTCATCGATCAGCTCCGGCCGGCGCACGGCGGCGGAATTGATACTCACCTTGTCCGCCCCGGCATCCAGTAACACGTCCACGTCCGTCAACGACTTGATGCCGCCACCGATCGTGAAGGGGATATTGAGGTGGCGGGCGATGTCACGGGCCAGATCAGCCAGCGTCTTGCGGCGCTCGTGGGTGGCGGTGATGTCCAGAAAGACCAGCTCGTCGGCGCCGGCCAGACTATACTTGGCGCCCAGCTCTACGGGGTCGCCGGCATCGCGCAGGTTCACGAAATTGACGCCCTTGACGGTACGGCCGTCCTTGATATCCAGACAGGGTATGATGCGCTTTGCTAGCATGCCGCAAAACTAGGCAATCGCTAGTCAGCAGCCCGTTTGCCCGCCAGGTAGTCGTAGTGGGATCGATCGGCCCGACCGCGGATTACCAGTTGCTCCGGCAGCGGCAGCAGCTCGTCGTACTCCCTGTGCATCTCCGCCAGCAAGGCCCGCGCCCGCTCCGGCTCGGTAGTCAGCAGGTTGTGCTGCTCGCCGGGGTCGTCCTTCAGGTTATACAGCAGCGTATCGTGGGCCGCCACGGCCTTCATACCGGGTGAGCCGGCGTAGCCTGCGTACGGTAGTTTCACCTTGTAGTCGCCGTGGCGGTAGGCCCGTAGCTCGTTGGCGTAGATGTAGAGCAGCCCCCGGTCTTCCCGCTCACCCGTGCCCTCCAGCACGGCGGTCAGGTCGCAGCCGTCGATGGGCCGGTCCGGAGGCAGAGTAGCTCCGCTGATAGTGGCGAAGGTGGGCATCCAGTCCATCTGCGTAGCCAGGTCCTCGTATACCCGCCCCGCCGCGATCCGTGCCGGCCAGCGCGCTACGGTAGGTACCCGCATGCCGCCCTCGAAGGTGTACTGCTTACCCTCCCGCAACGCACCCGCGCTCCCGCCATGATCCTCCATGACAAGCCACGGCCCGTTGTCGCTGGAGAACACGACGAGGGTATTCTCAGCCAGTTGCAGCGAGTCCAGCACCCGCAGGACCTGCCCTACGCTCCAGTCGAGCTCCTGCACGACGTCGCCGTAGAGTCCCCGGTCGGAGCTACCCACGAAGTCCGGCGACGCGTAGAGCGGCACGTGCGGCATGTTGTGCGCCAGGTAGAGGAAGAACGGCTGCCCGGCCCGGTCGCGGATAAAATCGAGCGCCCGCTCGGTGTAGGTGCGCGTCATATAGCGCTGGTCGACGTCGAAGGAGTCTACTTCGTTACCGCTCAGGTACACGGCGCTCTCCATATCGTTGCTGTACGGCATGCCATAGTAGCTATCGAAGCCCTGATTGAGCGGCAGGTAGCGCTCCATGTGCCCCAGGTGCCACTTGCCCACCATACCGGTGGCGTAGCCCAGGGGCCGGAGTAGCTCGGCAATGGTCACCTCCTCCGGCGGCATGCCCGTGAAGCTCTCCGGGAAGAACACCTGGTTGATTCCCATACGCACGGGGTAGCGACCGGTCAGCAGGGCGGCGCGCGAGGGCGAGCAGACGGCGGAGGCCGAGTAGAACTCCGTAAACTTGATGCCCTCCGCGGCCAGCCGGTCGATGTGCGGCGTAGCGATGTCGGTGGCCCCGAAACAGCTCAGGTCGCCGTAGCCCAGGTCGTCTACGAAGATGTGGATGATGTTAGGGGGCGGGGCCGCAGGTGCGGTGTCCTGGGGAGAGGTGCAGGCCGAGAGGAGCGGAAAAATGGCCAGGAGCCAGGGGTACCACGACTGATTCATGCACTTAAAGTAAGGCACCCCGCCAATTCACCGCACCCCAAAGCGGTACACCGTCTGCGTCGAGTACACCTGTCCCGGTAGCAGTACCGTCGACGGGAAGTCTGGCTGATTGGGCGAATCGGGGAAGTGCTGGGTCTCCAGGCAGAATCCGCTGCGGTAGGTGTAGGCCGTACCGCCCTTGCCGATGTTGGTGCCGTCGAGGAAGTTGCCGGTATAAAACTGTACGCCCGGCTCGGTGGTCTCCACCTCCAGCGTGCGCCCGCTCGTGGGCTCGTACACCGTAGCGACCTGCCGCATCCCACTGCCCGCATCGTTCAGCACGAAGTTGTGGTCGTAGCCGCCACCGAATGCGATCTGCTCGTTGTCCGCGTCGATGCGCGCTCCGATGGGCGTGGGCGTGGTGAAGTCGAAGGGCGTACCCGCTACCGGGCGCAGCTCCCCGGTGGGGATGAGGGTACTGTCTACGGGGGTGAAGGTGTCAGCGTCGAGCAGCAGCACGTGACCGAGCACGTCTCCCCGGCCGGCCCCCCGCAGGTTGAAGTAGGAGTGGTTGGTGAGGTTGACGGGGGTAGCCTTATCCGTCTCGGCGCGGTACTCCAGAAGGAGCTCGTTAGCGTTGTTGAGCCAGTAGGTGACGGTCACTTGGAGGTTTCCGGGATAGCCTTCCTCGCCGTCGGCGCTGCTGCCAGTCAGGGATACCCCCACCCGATCGGCCTCCCGTAGTATGGTGGCCGTCCAGTACTTGCGGTTGAATCCCCGCAGTCCGCCATGCAGACTATTGGGTCCGTTGTTGGTGGCTAGGGTGTAGGTCTGTCCGTCGAGACTAAAGCGACCGTCCGCGATCCGGTTCCCGTAGCGCCCGATAAGTGCCCCGAAGTAGGGGTACTCCCCCAGGTAGCCGGCGATGCTGTCGAAGCCCAGCACAACGTCGTCCACTACACCCTGCCGGTCGGGCACCCACAATTGGGTGATGATACCGCCGTAGTTGATAACGCTCACCTGCATGCCCTGCCCGTTCGTCAGGGTATACTCCGTGACCGGCCCTTCCTCGGTAGCTCCGAAAGGCCGCTGCGCGACGGTGAGGCTGGTAGCAGACTCCCTACCGGCAGAGACATTTTCGTCCGTCGGGAGTGCCGATCTACAGCCGATCAGAAGGATAGTAAGTAGAACAATGATGTAGTGCATTCCGGTCCGTTTGGGGTACAGGAATGTACTGAGCTTACCGCATAACGGCCAAACCTTACTGTACTGCCTACAGGCTCCACGACCGTCCCCCCACGCTATCCAGCGGGATACACCCGTTGTAGGCCCCTGGTACCGGATCGTAGTTCAGCACCTCGGTGCCGATCGTTTCGGAGCTGAGGTAAGCCCACTGCGCCATCGACTTGAGCGAGCGGTAAAAGCCCACCGGGGGTTGCTCACCTACGGCCGTGCCCCAGACCTGCGGCTGGTAGCGGGGGGCCAGGTTTTCAGCGGCGATGAAGAGCTCGCCCCGCTGGCTCTCGTCCAACTCGTAAAAGGCCTTACCGTACTTGGTGCGGGCCCCGTCGTCGAATTCCAGGATACCGGCCTGCATGGGTGATGGGGTATCGCCCGCGGGACTGTTCACGCCCATCACGCGGTCGATGAATACGTGTACGTTGACATCGAGTCCGCCGGGCGTATCCGTGCGCGGCAGCAGGGTATCGACGTAGGCGGTGACGAAGCGGGCCTCGTCCGGGGTGAAGTACTGCGGCTCCCAGTCCAGGGGGTCTTCCCGGGCGCAGGACTGAAGGAGTCCCACCAGGGTCGGGGCAGTGAGGGTAGCGCCGGCCAGCCAGCTGGCCTGGCGGAGGAGTGCTCTGCGGTTCATCATCAGATGTTGCGTTTGTTGAGCTCGGATACGGCGTGGTCGGCCGCCCGGGCCGTGAGGGCCATGTAGGTGAGGGAGGGGTTGACGCAGCTCGAGGAGGTCATGCAGGCGCCGTCGGTGACAAAGACGTTCCTGGCCGCGTGTACCTGGTTGAAGGCGTTGAGCACCGAGGTCTTCGGGTCGCGGCCCATGCGGGCGGTGCCCATCTCGTGGATGCCGTAGCCCATCTCGTGGCGGTTGTTGAAGCCCACGATATCCCGCAGGCCTACGCGTTCGAGCATCTCTACGGCATCTTCCTGGATCTGGTCGTTGAGGGCGTGCTCGTTGGCGCCCCACTCTGCGTCGATGGCCAGGGTAGGCTGATCCCACTTGTCGCGCACCGCGTCATTGAGCGTCACCTTATTGCTATGATAGGGCAGGCACTCGGCGAAGCCGGTGATGAAGAACTCCCAGGGGCCGGGCTGCAGCAGCTTTTCCTTATAGTCCGCCCCGTGGCCCTCCAGGTTGTTGTTGCCGGTGCGCCCGCCGCCGCCCTGGAAGCCGAAGCCGCGCACGAATTTGTCCGACCGGGACTGCTCATCCACGTTCCAGTAGCGCGGAATGTAGATACCATTGGGCCGCCGGCCGCTGTAGTACTTGTCTTCGAAGCCATCCACGGTACCCACCGCGCCGATGCGGTAGGTGTGATCCATCAGGTTGTGGCCGAGCTCGCCGCTGTCGTTACCCAGTCCGTTCTCGAAGCGCTTCGAGGTGGAGTTGAGCATGATCTGCGTACTGCCGAGGGCCGAGGCGTTCAGGAAGATCACTTTGGCTTTGTAGTCTACGGTCTCGCCGGTCTCCGAGTCGATCACGCGCACGCCGGTGGCCGTACCCTTGGTATCGTCGTAGCGCACCGACTGGGCGATCGAGAAGGGCCGGATCGTGAGCTTGCCCGTCGCGTGGGCGGCCGGTAGTGTAGCGGCATTGCTGCTGAAGTAGGCGCCGTACGGACAGCCCCGGCTACAGCGGTTCCGGTACTGGCACTTGCCGCGGCCGTTGTGCGGCACGGTCAGGTGGGCGCAGCGGCCGATGATGAGGTGGCGACCGGCAAATTCCTTTTCCAGCCGGGCCTTTACGTGTTTCTCCACGCAGTTCATTTCCATGGGGGGCAGGAAGTGGCTGTCGGGCAACTGCGGCAGCCCCAGCGGCGCGCCACTGATGCCGGCGAATTTCTCCACGTAGGTGTACCAGGGTGCGATGTCGCGGTAGCGGATGGGCCAGTCCACCCCGTGCCCGTCGCGGGCGTTGGCCTCGAAGTCGAGGTCGCTGAGCCGGTAGGTCTGCTTGCCCCACAGGATCGAGCGGCCGCCCAGCTGGTGGGCGCGGATCCAGAGGAAGGGTTTGACCTCGGTATAGGGGTTTTCGCGATCGTTGGCGTGGAAGTGCTCGGTATCCTTACCGATGAAGCCGGAGCGGATGCTCTTGTAGTGCTTGTCGCGTTCCTCGGGCGTGAGGCCGCCGCGCAGGTCCATGTCCCAGGGGTCCAGGTTCATGGTGGGGTAGTCCTTGACGTGCTCCACGATGCGGCCGCGCTCCAGGACCAGGGTACGCAGGCCCTTCTCGGTGAGCTCCTTGGCCGCCCAGCCGCCGGAGATGCCGGAGCCGACCACGATCGCGTCGTAGGTCACGGATTTATCGGCATCGATGTTGAAGTTGGCCATAGGGTCAGGTGGGTTGAGGAAGGCATTAAGATAAAGGTCTCATCGGATTCCCGCAGACACTGGCTGCGTACTAGCTTTACGTATCCCTTCCCCGCCCGTAAATCACCCCACCGTGCCGCGCCTTCTTACCTGCTGTCTGCTCCTAGTCTGCGTGCTGTGCCTGCCCCGTGCCGCCAGCAGCCAGTCCAGCCCCCCGCCCGCCATCCTGAGCCTACAGCAGCAGGCCGAGCTTCACGACGCCTGGCTGCAGGAGCGCGCCACCACCGTACTGCCCGCCCTGATGCGCCGCGCGGGTATCGACATGTGGCTACTCATCAGCCGGGAGTACAACGAGGATCCCGTACTCACCACCATGCTCCCCAGCAGCTGGATGGGTGCCCGCCGCACCACCATGCTGCTCGTGTACGACCCCGGCGACGGCCAGCCCCTGGAAACCCTGGCCTGCGCCCGCTACGACGTCGGCGAGGTATTTAAAAAAGCCTGGGATCCGGACGCCGAGCCCGATCAGTGGCAGGCCCTTACCGACCTCATCGCATCCCGCGCGCCCCGCAAGATCGCCGTGAACCGCAGTGCCGACTTCGGACTGGCCGACGGCCTCACCGCCGAGCACTACGCCCAACTCCAGACCTACCTGCCCGAGCCCCTTGCTGAGCGCATCGTGAGCGGCGAAGAACTCGCCATCGGCTGGCTCGAGACCCGCATCCCGGCCGAGCTGACCGTATACCGCCACGTCATGCAAGTGGCCCACCACATCATCGCCGAGGCCTTCAGCAACCGCACCATCATCCCGGGCGTGACCACCACGGAGGAGGTCGTCTGGCACCTGCGTGAACGCGCCCGCGCCCTCGGTCTGGGTATCTGGTTTCACCCCACGGTAGATGTGCAGCGGGCGGAAAACCAGGAACTTTACGCCTTCAGCGAGCGGCCGGGGGCTACGGTGATTCAGCCCGGCGACCTGCTGCACTGCGACTACGGCATCACCTACTGCGGGCTCAATACGGATACCCAGCACAATGCCTACGTGCTGCGGCCCGGCGAGACGGAGGCCCCCGCCTACCTGCGCGACGCCTTCGGGAAAGGAAAGCGCGTGATGGATATCCTGACCGGCCACTTCCAGACCGGCCGCACGGGCAACGAACTGCTGGCCCTCACCCTGGCCCAGGGCCGGGAGGAAGGTCTGCAGCCCACCGTCTACACCCACCCCATCGGCTACCACGGCCACGGGGCCGGCCCCACCATCGGGCTCTGGGACCAGCAGGAGGGCGTAGCCGTACGCGGCGACTACCCCGTCTACCCCCACACCGCCTACAGCATCGAGCTCAACACCCGTGTCCACCTACCTGAATGGGACAAGGACATCCGCATGATGATGGAGGAGGACGGCTACTGGGACGGCCAGCAGTTTCGCTACATCGATGGTCGGCAGCACGCGCTCTACCTCATTGAGTAGGCGCTAGGACAGCCCGGCGATGAACCAAGCAAGGGGATGTAAGCTTTGCTCTGGTACACCGTACCACGCTGGTTTTTCGACCACCGATCGCATGGCTACTTCCCTTTAAATCCGTCCTGCTTGGATCTTCTCATCGCCTTACTACTCGGCGTGGCGGCTGCTGCCGGCGCCGTACTCCCCCCGGGGATGCTCAACCTATCGGTGACCGCCACCAGTCTACGGGCCGGGCCGCGGGCGGGTTACTGGTACGTCGGCGGGGTCGTGACGGTCTTCCTCGTGCAGGCCTCGGTAGCGATCGTCGGCGTCAACTACCTGCGCAGCAAGCCTGATATCGTCGAGCTCCTCAGCTGGTGGGCGGTGCCGGTGCTGATCTTCCTGGCAGTGTTCTTTCTCATCAAGTACCTCCGCAAGCGCTCCGAGGGGCAGCTGGACGAGACCGCGCCGGGTGAGGAAGATATCCGTCACCCCTATGTACAGGGCCTGAGCGTGAGCCTGGTCAACTTCCTGGCCATTCCCTACTTCTTCGCCATCGGCAGCTGGCTCATGATCCAGGGCATCCTCTCCCCCGCCGTAGTCGCCAAGATCAGCTTCGTGGCGGGCGCGGTCGCCGGTGCGGCGCTCATTCTCGGAGCCTACGCCCGCAGCGCCGAATGGGTCGATGCCCACGCGCACATCATCACCCGGCACATTCACCTGGTGGTGGCAGTGGTATTCGGCGTACTGGCGGGCGTGCAGGGCTGGCGGGTGTATGGGGGGTAGTTCTGTAGTTCTAATACCCCGGATTCTGCTCCAACGCACCCTGGCTCAGGTCGATCTCCGACTGGGGGATGGGGAATAATTCATTCTTGTTTGCGGTGAACTCAGGCCGCAGAGGCTGCATCACCTCGGCCGCGCGGCCGGTACGTACCAGGTCGAACCAGCGCTGCTGCTCCAGGGCCAGCTCGGCGCGGCGCTCGCGGTATACGGCCTGGCGTAGGTCGCTCTGGTCGGTGGTAGACACATCAGGCAGTACGTTGGGGTTGTTACCGCGGGCGCGGGTGCGGACCTGATTCAGGTAGACCAGTGCCTGCTCGGACTGACCGATCTCGTTCAGGGCCTCGGCGGCAATGAGCAAGAGATCGGCGTAGCGGAGTATGCGGATGTTGCCCGGCCCGTTACCGTTGCCGCCGGGGTGGTCGGGTACGAAGGCCTTTTGGTTATAGCGTTCGCCCTGGATGTTGGGGTTGTCCTCCACGATCGCGGAGCCGTCGGGCAGTACTTCGCCGACGTACAGGATGGTCGCGTCCCGGCGGGGGTCGCCGGCTTCGTAGGAGGTGACCAGGTCGTCGCTGGGCCGGTTGAACCCCCAGCCCAGGTTAGGCGTGCCGCGTACGCCCTGCACCTCGTTGTACTGGGAGCCGCCACCGCCGATCTCGAAGGCAGCCGCCTGCACTTCGAAGATGGTCTCGCTACTGTTCTCCCCCTCCGGCGTGAATATTTGGGTGTAGCTGGGCAGTAGGCTATACTGTCCGCTATTGATCACCTGCAGGGCCAGGTCAGCGGCGGCCTGGAAGTCCTGGCGGGTCAGAGTCACCTTGGCGAGCATGGCCGTAGCCGCGCCGCTAGTGACCCGGCCTACGTCGACGCCGCTGTAGGAAGCAGGTAGTACATCGGCCGCGGCGCGCAGGTCTGCCTCGATCTGGGCGTACACTTCGTCGCGGGCCGTGCGGGGGATCTCGAAGTCCGTAGGAAAGGGCTCCAGGATCAGGGGTACGTCACCGAACCAGCGCACGAGATTAAAGTAAAAATAGGCCCGCAGGAACTGCGCTTCCCCGATCAGCCGGCTGCGGAGGGCTTCGTCCATCTCGGGCACGGCGGGAATGCGATCGATGGCCAGGTTGCTGCGAAACACCCCGGTGTAGTAGCCCTCCCATACCGTGGCGGGACCCACATTGGTAGCCGTATAGGTGAAGTCGTCGATCTCCTGCAGGAAGAAGCCGTCCGAGGGGGTGCTGCCCTTATCGGAGTCGTCGCTAACGATATCGGTCATCCCGATGAAGCTGAACACGTGCGTCTGCCACTGCCGCAGCTGATTGTATACGGCATTGACGGACTGTACGGCCTGCTCCTCGGTCTGGAAGAAGTTCTCCAGCGTGTATTCGCCCTGCGGCGTGCGGTCGATCACGTCGGTACAGGATAGGGTCAGCACGAGGACCACGACACCGAAGTAGCTGAGTAATGATTTCATGGTAGATAGGCTTGCCCGGTGGGGGGGGGGGGGGAGTTATTAGAAAGATACGTCGATTCCGGCGGTGATGGTGCGGGCGATGGGGTAGACCGTGCCGCGGTCGATGCCGTTGTCGAATACGGTCCCGTTGTAGATCTCCGGGTTGTAGCCCGAGTAGTCCTGGGAGGTGATCAGGTTCGTACCCGACACGTACAGCCGCAGCGACTGCAGCCGCAGCCGGTCCGTCAGGGCCGAAGCGAAGCGGTAGCCCAGCGTGACGTTGCGCAGGCGCAGGTACGAGCCGTCCTCTACAAAGCGGGAGGAGAGGGTCTCGGTGTTCTGTCCGGAGATCGTGATCCGGGGCTCGCTGTTGCTGCTACCCTCCCCGGTGAAGCGGTTCAGCGCATCCACCTCGTAGTTGTAGGCGCCGAAGCGGGCCATCTTCTTGGCGTTGATGACCTCGTTACCGAACTGACCGGTGAGGTCGAAGCTGAACTCGAAACCGCGGTAGGCCGCCGAGCCGTTGACCCCCAGGATCATATCGGGGATGGCCGAGCCCAGGGCCACCCGGTCTTCGGCGGCGGTGATGCGGCCGTCCCCGTTCTGATCCCGGAAGCGCAGGTCGCCGACCTGCTGGCTGCCGAGTTGGGCAAACTGCGTGAGCTCTTCCTCGTTCTGAAACACACCGTCCAGCTCGTAGCCATAGAAGGTGCCCGCCGCGAAGCCCGCGCGGGAGTTGGTGCCCAGCTGACCGCCGATGCCGAGGCCGCCCCCAAAGAGGTCGCTGCCCCGCCCGTCTACCTTGAGCACTTCGTTGTGGACGAAGCTGACGTTGCCCCCGAGGGAGTACGTGAAGGCCTGGGTACGCTGCCGATAGCTCGCGCTCAGGTCCACTCCGCGGTTGAGTACCTCGCCGATGTTCCGGACCGGGGCATTGGCGCCGATGTAATTCGGGATGGGCGCGGCGTAGAGCACTCCGTCGGTCACCTTGCGGTAGTAGTCAGCCTCTAGTACAAACTGATCATCGAACAGACCGATCTCCACGCCGATATCGCTCTGCGTGGTTTCTTCCCAGCGCAGGTCGGGATTGGCCAGTCCCGTGAGGGTAGAGCCTACGACCAGTACCGGCTCCCGGCCGAATACAGCACCCGCGGTACTCGATACCCGCGGTACGTAGGCGTACTCCCCGATGCGGTCGTTGCCGGTCTGCCCCCAGCTGGCACGCAGTTTGAGCCGGCTCACGGCGCTACCGTCGGGCCAGAAGGCCTCCCGCGATACGTTCCAGCCTACGCCTACGGAGGGAAAGAAGCCGTAGCGGAAGTTTTCCCCGAAGCGGGAGGAGCCGTCCACCCGGCCGGATACCGTGAGCAGGTAGCGGCCGTCGTAGGTGTAGTTAGCGCGGCCCAGGTAGGAGACCAGGCCCCAGTCGCCTCCATCTACGCCCCCGCTGTTGACGGCCGTGGTCGGGTCGCCGCTATTGAGGTAGAAGAAGGAAGGATCCTCGCCCACGAGCCGCTGCCGGGCTCCGCGGATGAACTCACCGAAGTTGTCCTGGTAGGTGACGCCCACTACCCCATCCAGGGCGTGTACTCCGAAGTCCTGATTGTAGCTCAGGGTGTTCTCCCAGAGCCAGTTACGGCGGTAGGAGGTGCGGCTACTGAAGTCGCTCTCCTCGTTGCGTTGGATGGTACTTACTTCAAAGACGGGCGTGAAGCGGCGCTCGCGGTCGTAGTCGAAGTCGAGCCCGAAGTTGGTGCGGAAGGTGAAGTGCTCCAGGAAGCGGACGTCAGCGTAGGCATTACCCACGGCCCGGTAGGCGCTGCGCTCGTCGTTGGTGTAGAAGATGGTCGCGGCGGGGTTGCCGGTACTACCGAAAATGGCCGTGTTACCGAAGTTACCCAGCGAGTCGCGCACCGGCGTAATGGGGTCGGAGCGGTAAGCCCCGCCGATCACGCCGCCGGCATCTATCCGGTCGGCGGTATTGAAGATGAGCGATAGGTTGCTGCCGATGGTGAGCCAGTCCTTCACCTGCCGGGTGTTGTTCAGGCGGGTAGTGAAGCGCTCGAAGGTGCTGCCCTCGATAATGCCGTCCTGCTTGAAGTAGTTGGCACTTACGTTGAAGGAGCCCCGTTCGCCACCGCCGGTGAAGGACAGGTTAGCGTTGTAGATGGGCGCGGTACGGAAGATGACGTCCTGCCAGTCGGTGCCCTCCCCGTACTGCTCCGGGTCGGCGAAGCGGGCCGCACGGCCCTCGTTCACGTCGGCCTCGTTGATCAAGGTGGCGTACTCCGTGGCGTTGAGCAGGTCGATGGTGCGCACCACCTCCTGGGAGCCGGCGTAGACGTTGAGCGTGACCCGCCCGGCACCTGCGTCCCCGCCCTGCTTGGTGGTGATGATGATGACCCCATTGGCGCCCCGTGCCCCGTAGATGGCCGTGGCCGAGGCATCCTTGAGCACCGAAACGCTGGCTACGTCCTGCGGATTGAGGAAGGAGATGTCGCTGAGGATCATCCCGTCGACCACGAAGAGCGGATCGGCGTTGTTGAGCGTGCCCACGCCCCGGATACGGAAGATGGCGTCCGCCCCCGGCGCGCCGGAGCTGGGGATGATCTGCAGCCCCGCCACCTTGCCCTGTAGCGACTGGCCCAGCGACTGAGTGGGAATGTCCGTAAGGTCTTCCGAGCTCACTACCCCTACGGCACCGGTCAGATCGTCCTTCTGCTGCACGCCGTAGCCGATCACGACCACCTCCTGCAGCAGTTCGGTGGCCTCCCCGAGGGTGACGTCGATGACCGTACGGCCCGCGATGGCGACCCGCTGCGGCCGGTAGCCCAGGTAAGAAAAGGCCAGACTGTCACTGCCGGCCGGCACGGATAGCGAGTAGTTCCCGTCGAAGTCCGTAATGGTTCCGGAAGACGTGCCGATCGCCTGTACGCTCACCCCGATCAGGGGCTCGCTGCCATCGGTGACCGTACCGGTGATGGTAGTCTGGGCCACTAAGCAAAGGCCCCAGAAAAAAGCAAAGGCGGTATGAAGTACGCGATACATGGGGTAGTATTTGGTAGAATAGCAGTCTGAGCAGGGCGGGGCGGTTAGTCAGCCAGCCAGCCGCCGGTAAAGCCGGCCCGCTCCAGCCCGCGCCGGATGTAGGGGTTTTTGGCCATCAGCTTCCACACCAGCTCCGAGCGGTGGTTCTCGAGCTGGATCAGGATCGGGCCCTGGTCGATGCCCAGGTAGTCGATATCGTACCAGCCGCCCGTATGCCCGTCGAAGGTGTAGGTCGGGTTGAAGGCATCGCGGAAGCCGTAGCGACCCACCAGGCTGTCGTACTGGGTGGTCCACATATGCTCCAGGGCCGCCAGGCACTCTTCGGGGGCGAAGGGCACCGAGCCGCCGGCTGCCGTGGGGGCGATCGTACCGTCGTCCACGACATGGCGGGCCGATGCACCGCGGGCGCGGTAGCCGAAGAACTTGAGCGGCCGGCCGTCGATGACCGTATCGAGGCCGCCCGGACCATCGCAGGCCGTCAGGCCCCACTGCCGGGGTCCGTAGCCGGCGAACTCGCCGGGGTTGTCAATGCAGTAGGCGCGGTTGGCCAGGGTGGCCAGGCGACTGTTTTCGAAGTAGTCGCTGTCGTGCTCACGCATGTAGTCGTCCTGAATGCCCCGAAAGTCGATGTACATCTGACTGTACTGGTGGCCGAACAGCGGCGAGAAGTTCAGGTGTTCGTAGCCCTGGAAGTCGGCCCATTCGTAGCCGTCCGTCCAGCGCTGCCAGGCATCGTCGGGTAGCGGGTGGGTGGGAGAGCCCAGCCCCAGCACCAGCAGGATCATGGCTTCGTTGTAGCCCTTCCACTGGGCGGGGATGAACTTGCGGTCCGGTCGCCAGCCCATGCTCATACGGCCCTCGTCGTTCAGGCTCCAGTCCCACTCCACGCGGCGGTAGAGCTGGTCGGCTAGCTCGCGAATGCGTCGCTCGCGGTCGGTATCCGCATCGAAGTAGCTCTGGGCCGACAGGATGCCCGCCATGAGCAGTCCGGTATCGATGGTAGACAGTTCCACCTCCTTGAAGCGCAGGGCCTGGTCATTGGTCAGGAAGTGGTAGAAGAAACCCTTGTAGCCGGCCACGCCGGTCATCGCGGGGCCCTGCGGGAGGGTCCAGAGCTGTTCCAGGGTCAGCAGGGTACGCTCGGCGGCTTCGTCGCGGGTCACGTAGCCGCGTTCTACTCCCACCAGGTAGCTGGTGAGGCCGAAGCCCGTAGCCGCGATGCTACTGAAGTTCTCCGTAGGCCAGCGGTCGGGGATCTGGTAGTTGCCGGGCAGGGCCGTCTCCCAGAAGTAGTTGAAGGTGCGGCGCTGCAGCTCGTCTATGCTGAAGGCCGTGGTGTCGGTAACTGTACCGCCCGCACCGTCGCTCACGGCCCGTCCGCCACCCCCGGGGGGTGACTGACAGGTCGTGAGCAGGGCGAGGAGCAGGACAGCCAGTGCGCGCATGGCCTAGCGTTTGACGACCATCGAGCGGGCGATCAGCCGGCCGCTGCGGTCCTGGGCGGTGAGGAGGTAGGTACCGGTCGGTAGGCCGTCGAGCTCCCACTGCACCTGCGTGCGCGCCCCCTGTACCTGGAGCTGCTCGACCTGCTGGCCCAACATATTGGTGAGGACGAAGCGGGTGGCTTCGAGTGGGTTCTCGATCGTGAGCTGGCCGTTGATGGGGTTGGGGTATACCCGCAGGCGCTCGATGGTCACGGGGGCGAATAGGCTGACCAGGTCGGCACAGTCTCCACCGCCTACGGCGATGTCGTCGAAGTAGTGGGTGAGGTTCTCGGCGGGCGTCTCCGTACGGTTCATGATCAGGGTGATACGGTCGTACTCCGCTCCGTCGGGCAGGCTGCTCATGTTGAAGGTGAGCTCCTGCCACTCGCCGGGCGTGGTGTAGTCCGCGGCTACGTCACCACTACCCGGTGCCCCGTCGCGCCCGGCTTCGAGCTTGAAGACGACCGTGCCGGCCACCGACATCCAGACCTTCATCGTGACGTTCTTGTTGGTTGCCGATAACTGGATCGGAGCTTCGAGGTCGGCGAACATACCGGCGAACTCCTCCCCATCATTCGCTTCTTCGAACACGCCCACACGAGCACTGGTGTTGATGCCCGTGGTATCGGGATTATCGATGATCATGAATTCAGCCTCCGATAGGGCGCCGTTGGCGAAGTACTGCCAGTCGCTCACCGTGTAATCCTCGTTGTCAAAGGTGGTGATGCAGGAGCTCACGTAAGCCGCCCGGGTAAACCGGATGTCGTCGATGTAGTAGGTGTTGGCCGTAGCATTATCCGTACCGGCGCCGAAGAAGAGTACCAGGCGGGTGTAGCCGCCGTCGACCGCATCACTAAAGTCGACGGTATAGGTCGACCAGGCGTTGGTGGTGTCGATATCTACGAAGCGCTCCACATCCGCCCCGGTACCGCCTTCGAGCTTAAAGAGCAGTTGGCCCTCCACGGGGGCCCAGACGGTGGCCGAGAACTGGTTGCGCAGGCTCAGGTCCAGCCCCACCGAATCGTAGTCGATGACCAGGGCGTTGAAGGCACCGGGGGGATCCTGGAACTCACCCACGCGGGTACTCTGGTTGGGGGAGTCCGGACCGGCGTCCGGATTGTCCACGGCGGTCAGTAGCTCCGCGCCGAGGCCGTAGGTGGCATTGCGCTGGCACTCGAAGTCGTCGACAATACTAGGGTCGGGCTCTACATCCACACAGGCGCCTACGGTACTCTGCCCCTGCACGAGGTTGTCAAAGTAGTAGGTACTGGTGCCGGTGGTGTTCGGCGCGAAGATGAGGTTGATCTGGGCAAAGTCGGTCACGTCCTCAAACTCCTCGAAGTTGAAGCTCAGGGTCGTCCAGGTGGAGGCCGCGCCCGTGGTGGCCTCTACGTTCTTGGGTCCGTCACCGGCGCTGACGAGCTGCATGATGATCGTGGTATTGGCGTCGGGCGACCAGACGTCCAGGTTCAGCTGGGGGTTACCCGTCAGGTCGATACCGGCCGGCAGGGTGGTCGTGAGGGTAGACAGCGAGCCGCTACCGCGTACGTAGCTACCTACGTTAGCGCTGGTGTTGCCCGTCATGTCCGGATTGGCGATGACCGAGAAGCTGCCGTTCAGGGCGGCATTGCCGTTCAGGGGTCCCCAGCTCAGGCTGGCACCGTCCTCGAAGTCCTCGATGGCCTCTACCGGCGGGGCGGGCTTACGGACAATATCATCGATGTAGTAGATGTCGCCCTCGGTGTCCTCTTCACCAATGTTGAAGAAGAACACGATCTTACGGTAGTCCCCTCCGGCGGCGGCGCTGAAGTCCTGGCACACCTCGATCCACTGCTCGGTCTGCTCCTCGGAGATTTCGGTGCCCAGCTCTACGGGAGCGGAATTGCCCTCCAGCTTGAAGCGCAGTTCGCCGGCCACGGGGGCCCATACCTTCATGCAGATCTGACTGTTGGTGCTCAGGTCCAGCTGGTCGTCGTATTCGGCCACCAGGGCTACGAAGGGTCCGTTCTGGTCCGTGTACTGTCCTACGCTATCGCTGGTATTGATGCCGCTCTTATCGGGATTCACGATCACCTCCAGGTCATCGAAGCCCGCCCCGTAGGTCGCGTTGCGCTGGCACTCGAAGTCGTCGATGATGCTAGCGTCCACTACGGTACCCGCGCAGGGCCCGGCCGGACTCACCGTCAGGTTATCGAACAGGTAGGTATCGGCACTCGCCTCCACGCCGTCATCGAAGAACAGGATCACCCGTCCGGCCCGCAGCGTAGTGGCCACGCTGCTGAAGTCGAAGGTATAGGTGCGCCATGCGTTGGCTACGGGGATGTTCTTGGTCATCTCCACGCTGGGCCCGTTACCATCCAGCTTCATGATGAAGCTGGTGGCCGCCCCGGCGTATACCTGGATCGTAAAGCGGTTATTTGTCGACAGGTCCAGCGAATCGGCAAAGGTGCCCGTAAACAGGCTGAAGGCGTGCTCGCCACTTTTGGTGTAGGAGCCTACGTTGGGACTCAGGTTAGGGCCGATACTGTCCTGGGGATTGTCCACCACCCCGTTATACGTGCCGTTGCCGGCTACCCAGGTGATACCGGAGTCGGTCTCGAAGTCTTCGAGCACTACGGTTTGTCCGTACAGGCCCAGGCCCGCACAGCAGAGAATAAGGAGTAGAAGTCGTTGCATGATCGTGTTGTTAAGGTTAGTTAGTGTGTAAGGGCAGCGCGCGCGAGGTCTCCCCGTTCGATAGCCGCAGGTAGTACAGGCCGGCAGCGGGGCGGGGCCGCAGGTGCAGGGGGATGCGCTGCGCTCCGCGCGCAAAGCCGGTGGGGGCCAGTAATTGCTCCAGCACGCGGCCGTGTGCATCGAGCAGGTCTACGGAGAGCGTCTCGGGCTCCCGCAGGTCGATGGATAGCGTCGTGTGCGTGAAGGCTGGGTTGGGGTACAGCCGGGGTGCTGCGGTCAGGAAGTCCGGGGCAGTGACTACCGAAGTGGTCGGCATGGAATCCCGCACGAAGCCGATAGCGTCCAGGGCCGGGGCGATCTCCGGGCTGGACATGAACAGCTCCCACAGCAGTCCGCTGCGGTAGTTCTCGATCATGACCACGATGGGGCCCTGATCGATGGCCAGGTAGCTATCCGCGTACCAGTTGCGCTCCTCATTGTAGGCGTCGTAGAAGCCGAAGCGGCCCCACATCCGGTCGCCCCGTTCGCGGTAGAAGTACTTGAGGGCAGCCATGCTCTTTTCCGGGGTGTAGGGCATGCTGCTAAGGGCGGCGGTAGGCGTGAGGGTGCCGTTGTCGGTCTCCTGATTGTCGGGCGCGTGGGCCTTGTAGCCGTCCGGATCGTCACTAGCGGTGAGCCCCCAGGCCTCCGGGCCATAGCCTGCGTAGTCATAGGGGTTCTCTACGCAGTGCGCGTAGTTGATCAGGGTCTGGTTGGTGTTACGCACGAAGTAGTTCGTGTAGCGGTCGCGCTTGTCCCGCGGATCGAAGCCCAGGTAGCTGTAGTGGGTGAAGAAGAGCGGCCCGCCCTTGCCCCGGCCCACTAGTAGCGGGATACCGTAGTAGCTGTTGGTGGTGGTGTAGTTGTCGCCCGCCCAGCCGGTGTGGTAGAGCGAGGCCGGGATGCGGTGGCTAGCGTCCGGGGCGGCCGCCGCCAGGATGTAAGTGATCTGAACCTCGTTGAAGCCGCGCAGCGGCAGGTTGATGGCGAACGCGTTGGTGGGCGACCAGTGCCAGTACAGCACGTCTTCGGCGGTCTGCTTGCGGTACCAGTTCCAGTCCACGGCCTTCCAGATGGTGTTTATGTTGGTGCGCAGGGCTACTTCCGCCTCCGCATCCCCGGCAAAGTACTGCCGCGAGGTCAGCAAACCCTGGATCAGAAAGGCCGTCTCGACGAGGTCCCCCCCGTCATCCAGCGCACTGAAGGGAATGACCGCTCCCGTACCACCGTTCATCCAGTGGGAAAACGCCCCCTGAAAACGCGGTACGGTCAGTAAAAAGTCGACCATTTTAGTTGTTCGCTCCAGGGCCTGCTCCTGGGTGATAAAGCCCCGCTCGGCCCCCACGATCAGCGCCATGAGCCCGAAGCCGCTCCCGCCGGAGGTGACCGTGGACGTAGTGTTGCGCTCGCGGGCCAGGCCCGACACCGGGTGGCCGAAGTCGTAGAAGTAGCGCAGGGTGTAGTCCTGTACCATATCCAGCAGGGCCTCGTCGCTCAGCTCTTCCGTGCGGGCCGTCACGGTATCCGACGGAGCACCTAGCGCACCCGTCCGCGTCACCACCCGAGTGAAGTAGCGCGTCGTGACGTCGAAGTCGCCCACAAAATCGATGTAGCCGTTCTCGGCCAGGCTGCCCGTGCCCAGTTGGGCGAAGTCAGCCTCCCCCCGGCTACCGAATACGCGGACGCTGCGGGCGGCGGGATCCACCACCTGATCCCACCGCAGCTCCACGTGGTGGTCGTAGCCCGTGGCGGTGAGCCCGCTCACGGGGCCCGCTTCCTGGGCGTGCAGGAATAGTATGCACGGGAGCGTGCAGCAGAGGGTGAGCAGTGAGCGGAGGGCAAGGGAAGGGTTCATGTACAGGATCAAAAGGGCTAGCCGCTTATCGGTTATCCCAGAGCAATGTACTATTTTACCCTACCAAACTACAATTTACTCCCCCCTTTTTAAGTCCTGGTCTACGCCAGGCCCTGTAGGTACTGGTTCAGACTATCGTTGCTTTCCAGTCCCAGTTTCTTCCGCAGACGGTAGCGCTTGTTCTCGATACCGCGGACTGAGATTCGCAGCAGCGGAGCGATCTCCTTGCTGGGTAGATCCATGCGTAGGTAGGCCGCTAGTTGCTGCTCTCCGGTGGTGAGCCTGGGGTGTGCCCTGCGCAGGCGGGCCAGGAATTCGGCGTGTACCTCCGTGAAGTGCGACTCGAAGATGGCCCAGTCATCTTCGTTGTTGAGGTTGCGGTCGATGGTGTGCAGGATCTTCTCCGGGCTTTTGGCCAGGCCGCCCTGGCGGCCAAACTGATCCAGGTCTTCCTTCAGCCCCAGCAGCATCTCGTTCTTTTTTGCCAGGGTCAGGGTAGTGTCGGCCAGTTCCTTAGACTTCTGGTGTATGTCGCGCTCCAGCTGCTCGTTGCGGGCACGCATCCGCTCCTGGGCCAGCTCTTTTTCCCGCTTGGCTTCCAGATCGGCCGCCTGCTGCCGCAGTCGGCGCTGGTGCAGTTGCAGTAGCAGGTAGGCACATCCCAGCAGGGCCATCAGGTATACCATGTAGGCCCATACCGACTGGTACCAGGGCGTCGGTATCGTGAGGGGTAGACCGGCCGCTATCCCGTACCAGTCGGCCTCCACCTCGAAGTGGTAGTCTCCCGGAGGCAGGTTGGTGAAGTCTCGGTGGCTCGTAGCGGTCCACTCCGACCACTCCGCATCGAAGCCCAGTAGCCGGCTCCGGTACTGCACCGCACGGTCCAGTAATGGCAGGGCAAAGTGAAAGCAGATGCCGTGGTCGTGGTCTTCGCGCCGCACTAGTAGGTCCGGCACCTGCGTCCCCGCCCGCTTTATCCCACCCAGGGCGAAACCCTCCTCCAGTCCGAAGAGGTAGGTACCGTCCGCCAGGGCGACGATCTGCGGATCGGGACGGTGTAGCTTGATGGGATAGGAGATCATCAGTTCGCTACCCCGGTAGGCGGTCAGGCGATCTCGATCGGCTACGAACCAGTCCGCGCTACCCGCAGCCCCCGGCAGGAAATACCGACCGGTTTGGTGGGCTACCCCCCGGAAGGCGGCCAGGGGCATGAAGGTGCCGTCGATATAGTTGTAGCAGGTATCCTCCGTTTGCACCAGCAAGGTATCTCCAAAGTGGGTGGCCAGGGGACGGATGAGATCGGGGGTACGGATAGTATCTACCGCTACGACGCCAGACCAGTCTTCGGTGAGGGTGATCCGGTAGGCGCCCCGCGAAGGGTGCAGGGCGAGCAGATCACGCGGACCGGTCGGTATCAGCGTACGGACGGCCTCGCTCAGTCCCAGCATATTGCTCGTCGGCGGGGCCTGGTTACTCGCCAGATCGACCTGGTAGAGGCCCGTATAGGTAGCCTGCAGCAGGCGGTCGGGCTGACGGGGCACGGGGATGCTCTGCCAGGTTCCCGAGTGTCTGCTAAGCCAGTTGACGGACTCACCGTCGATCAGTGCGCTACCCCAGTTGTGCCCGCAGAGCAGGCCCCGGTCCGTAGGGATCAGCTCCCAGACCTGCCTGGCCGCCTGCTGAATAAGCTGAAAGGTATCCACTCCCGGAAGCAGGACGAACAATCCCTGATTCGTACCCACATAAAAATTATCTCCGTAGGCGGTGGCCGCCGTCACTCCGCCCATCGGCTGATTGGACTGGCGGTAGTAGCGCAGGGGTTCGCTGCGCATCACTACGTCCAGTCCGCGCTCGAGGGCTACCCAGAGGTCGCCGCGCTGGTCCTCGAAGAGGTTCAGTACGGTGTTGTTGCTCAGCCCGTTGTCGTGACTGAGGTGCCGTAGCAACTCCCCGGCAGGACTGAACAGGTAGAGCCCGTTGCGGATGGTTCCTACCGCTATGGTACCGTCCTGCAGCTCGATCACGCGATTTACCTGCTGGCGGTCTAGCGCGCGGCTAGCCTGGGTAGACCATTCACTCAGGCTTTGCGCCGCCCAGTCGTAGCGCAACAGCTTGTTGGCGGTAGCGATCAGGGTAGTGGCCCGGTCACCGGTGATGTCGATGATCAGCTCACCGGGCGGTTTGGCTCCCGGCAGCAGGGTATACGCCAGGTCGGGGGCTACGGCGATAAGGCCGAGTTCGTTGACGGGTAGCAGCAGACTGTCGCCCAGGGGGTGTGCGTAGAGCGCAACGCCCAGGTCAAACCTGCGCAGGCTATCCCCGGCGTAGTAGAACAGCTCCGTGAAGCTCTGGAAAACGACCGTCCCATCGGCCAGCAATTCGATGTTCCAGATCTCCTCCACTTCGGCGTCCGTCTCTACGCGGTCGGAGAGGGAGACGTAATCCAGCAGCTGCCCCTCGCGGGTGGTGAAGTAGCCAAATTCCCCGTAGCCGCCCGTGTAAAGGCGGTCCGTGTGGTAGACCGCTGCACGCACGATGGGCCGGCCCGGTAGCTGATAGGTCGTCCAGTTCTGCCCGTCATACTGCAGTACCCCTCCGGAGTTGGCTACGTAGAGTAGTCCCTCGGGCGACTGAGCGACGTCCCAGTTCTGCGCCTCCGCCCCGTACTGCTGCGGACCGTAGTGCACTACACGCGGCAGAAGATGCTGGGTGGGCAAAGCAGGGGCCTGCTGGCCGAGGAGGGCTACAGCGGGAACAAGTAATAACACGTATACCAGGAGAAACACGATGACCGACACTATGAAGGGAGGGGGGTAAGATACGCCGCCCCGGCCGCCGCCTCAAAACGTCAGGTCGCGCAGCCGGTCCATATAGCCGCGGCTGACGCGCACGGTTTGCCCGTTGAGCATCACCAGATCGTAGCTCTTGCCGTAGCGGTGGGCCTCGCGGATCTTACTGATGTTGACGATACTCGAGCGGTGCACCCGCAGGAAGGTGGCAGGGTCCAGCTTCTCCTCGATGGACGAGATGCCGTAGCTGCTGTGGTACACATCGTCCGCGGTGTGCAGCCGGCAGTAGTCGCCGTCCGCCGCGATCCAGATGATGCAGGCCGTAGTGAGGGGGACCAGTTTCCGGCCCTTACTGACCAGGATGCGCTCGGGGTAGGTACCGCTGCCCGCCAGCAGGCTCTCGGCCAGGGGGGCGGCCGTGTTCTCGTCCCGCTCGAAGTTCAGCTTGCGCATCGCCCGGCTAAACCGCTCGCGGGTGTAGGGCTTCAGCAGGTAGTCCACCGCGTGTACCTCGAAGGCTTCCATCGCGTACTGGTCGTAGGCCGTGGAGAAGATGACTCGCGGCAGCTCCGCCAGGTGGGTGAGCACTTCGAAGCCGGTCAGCCCCGGCATCTTCACGTCCAGGAAGACCAGATCGGGGTGGTAGGTATTGCAGAGCCGCACAGCGTCTACGCCGTTATTCGCTTCGTCCAGGATCACGAAGTCCGGATATTCCGCCAGGTACTCCCGCAGCAGTTGCCGCCCGGCAGCCTCGTCGTCGATGAGCAGCACCTTTTTCATATCGCAAACTGGATCACGAGACCGCGGGGGGTATTGTCCAGTATTTCAAGCACCGAGCCGTACATCTTCTCCAGTCGCATTTTGGTATTGGTCAGACCTACCCCACGGCCGATCAGGCCGTGCTTATCCACCGCCCCCACCCCGGTATCGGCGATGCGAAAGTGCAGCCGCTCACCCCGGGCAAACACGTCGATCGTGATGCGGCCGCCCTCCAGCAGCGACGCCAGGCCGTGCTTGATGCTGTTTTCTACCAGGGGCTGCAGGAGCATGGGGGGTATTTTGCGGTCCAGCAGCTCCGGTGCTACGTTGATGTCTACCAGCAGGCGGTCGCCGAAGCGCGCGTGCTCCAGGTCCAGGTAGGTAGTTACGAACTGCAGCTCATCGGCCAGCGGCACCAGGTCCGCCTTCGTGGCCCGCAGCTGGTAGCGGAACAGGTCGGAGAGCCGCGACACCATTTCCCGCGTCGTCTCGCTGCCCGGCGGCAGACTGGCATTGATCGTATTGAATACATTGTACAGGAAGTGCGGATTGAGCTGCGCCTTGATCGCCGCCAGCTCGCTCTTCAGGGCGGCTTGCCGCAGCTCTCCCTCCACCTTCAATTTGCGCTGATTTTCCCGCATATTCACGTAGGCGAAGTAGCAGCCGAACTGAAACAGCAGCACGAGCCCCGGTATGTAGAGGTCCCACACGCCGTTCGTACCGTCCAGGTGCCAGCGGCCGATGGAGTCGAGGTAGCGGTAGCGAAATTCCCGCACCAGGTAGATCACCGCGGGCAGCAGTACGATCACCGCCGCGATCTGTAGCCACTGCGACCGCCGCCGCAACGCACGGATCGCCACCCACCAGATCAGCAGCGAGGCCACGAAATACTGACTATACTGAAAGCCGGCATTCCACCAGTAATCCCGCGGTGAGCGTATCTCCGCCCAGGTATCGTCACTATAGGGGCTACTCAGGTATTCCAGCACCACGTGGTACAGCAGGGAGAATACGAAGTAAAAGGCCAGCAGTCCCAGCAGTTCCTTACGGGTGAAGTATGTTTTAGTAGTATACATAGGAGGGCGCGTGCGCAGGGGCGGAGCTTGGCAAGTCCCAAAGCTACTAAAGTCAGCCGGGCCCCGGCCAGTGAATCAGACGAACGGCCCCATAGCCCGCCGAACGGCCCGCCGTTCACTCAGCGGATCATAGGACCACCCGACGGGAATCGCTGGATCTGCCTGCTGCAGGGGCATACTTTGGGTATATACCATTTAATCCCCCTCCCCGTATGCGTCATATATTCTACCCCTTATTCATTGTATTCATTAGTATAAGCACCCTATCGGCGCAAACTGCCGCACTCTCCGGCACGGTAGCTACGGCGGAGGACGGTCCCCTCGCCTTTGCCAATGTCATCCTTTACGCCGATTCCGTCATCACTAAAGTGGCCGTGACGGACGACGGGGGCGCGTTCACCTTCCCTACCATCGCGACCGGCACGTACGAGCTGGCCGTTTCCGCGCTGGGCTATACGACCTACCGTCAGCCGGTACAGCTTAAGGATCGCGACCTATCCCTGGGCACCCTCGTCCTGCAGGCTGATGCGGCCGTACTGGCCGAAGCCACCGTGGTGGCCCAGAAGCCCATCGTACAGGTCCTGCCGGACAAGACCGTCTTCAACGTCGACAAGACCATCGCCGCGGCGGGCAACTCCGCCTGGGAGCTCCTGCGCAAGGCACCGGGCGTGATCGTCGACAATGCCGGCGGCATCATCCTGGAGGGCAAGTCTGGCGTACAGTTCTACTTCAACGGCAAGGAATCCCCCCTGCGCGGTGCGGACCTGCAGGCCTACCTCGAGAGCCTGCAGGCCTCCGACATCGCCAGCATCGAGCTCATCACCCAACCCTCCTCCAAGTACGATGCTGCCGGCACCGCCGGTATCATCAACATCGTGCTTAAAAAAGACGAACGCCTCGGCACCAACGGCACCCTCAATGGCGGCGTCACCCAGGGCGACTTCCGCCGCTACACCTCCGGACTCACCCTCAACCACCGTACCGCCAAAAGCAACGTGTATGGTTCCTACGGGGGCCGCTACGGCGAGAACAGTGGCTTCTTATTCCTGCGCCGCGAGCAGGGGGGCACGGAGTTCGACGCCCGCACCCTGTCGTACAGCGACCGCAACAGCCATAACGTGCGCCTCAACTATGACCTGTACGCTACGGAGCGGTCCACCTTCGGCGCAGCGGTAAGCGTGAACCGCTACGACAGCGACTTCAGCAGCGACTCCCGCACCCCCATCCGCCCCCTCGGCGATGAAGTACCGACGAGCGTGCTGGTGGCCAACAACGAAGGCGACTCCGAGTCCACCAACCTGACCGCCAACCTGAATTACGTCTACGAAGACAGCAGCGGCACCCGTCTCACCGTAGATCTGGACGCGGGCAGCTACCGCTCCGACGGCTACACCTTCCAGCCCAATGTGTACTACAACGGCCGCGAGACCACGGTGCTCCGGCAGAATATCACGGCCCAGCAGACCCCGGTGCAGGTAGACCTGACGGCAGCCAAGTTCAGCTACGAGCGCCCCCTGGGAACGGGCACCCTGGACGTCGGGGCCAAGTTCTCCCTGGTCCGCACCGACAACAACTTCGGCTTCTTCCGCTTCCTGCAGCAGGAGATGGTCCGCGACGATAGCCGCAGCAACCGCTTCGTCTACCGTGAAAACATCAACGCCGGCTACCTGAACTATGCCACCGCCATCGGTAAGGTGAAGCTACAGGCTGGCCTACGGGTAGAGCACACGGCTTCGGACGGTCAGCTCATCAGCAGTCAGCGCAGCACCAGCGACCGCGTACAACGCAACTATACCGACTTCTTCCCCAGTGGCGGCCTGACCTACGCCCCCGACCGCAACCACCAGCTGGCCCTCAACTACGGCCGGCGCATCACGCGGCCCAACTACAGCTCCCTGAACCCCTTCGAGTCCAAGATCGACGAGCTATCCTTTCGCCGGGGCAATCCCTTCCTGCAACCCCAGTACGCCAATACGCTGAAACTCACTCACACCTATAAGTACAAGCTGAATACCTCCCTCAGCTATACCCGCATCACCGATTTCTTCGCTCAGATCACCGAGGCCGAGGGCCCGGACCGCAACTTCATCTCCACGCGCAACATCGCCAACCAGCACGTGCTCAACCTGGGCGTATCCTATCCCTTTAGCCTGACCGACTGGTCCAACAGCTACCTCAGCGTGAACGCCTACACCAGCCGCTACGAGGCCACCCAGCCCGGCTTCGTCGCCCTGGACCAGCAGACGCTCAGCCTGTACGCTCAGACGACCTTTCGGCTACCGGCCGCGGTGTCCCTGGAGGTCAGTGGGTGGTACAGCTCCCCCTCCGTCTGGGGCGGCACCTACCAGACCCGCAGCCTGGGCTCCCTCAATCTGGCCCTGCAGCGCAAGTTCTGGTCCGATAAGCTGAACGTCCGCCTAGCCGCCAACGACATCCTGTTCACCAGCCCCTGGGAGGGCACCACCCGCTTCGGCGAGCTCTCCATCGCCGGCAGTGGCGGCTGGGACTCCCGCTACGTCACCCTCAGCGTGAGCTATTCGTTCGGCAGCGATACGGTCGAAAAGGCGCGGCGGCGCACGTCGGGGGTGGAGGAGGAAGAGGGGCGGATAGAGTGAGGGGGGCACAGCGCACGCTCACCGGTAGTGTAGGTACGTCACCGTTACGTCGAGCCAGGTCCACGGTGTGCCTGTCTCCCCGAGCCACGTGACGTGTGCCCTTAGCGGTACCCGGATACCACTCAGCCACCCCGTTTTCGCGATAGTCACTTCCCAGCCGGTCCGCTGGGTCTCCGGCGCTACGGACCGGTAGCGCCGGGCGCTCACCTTGGCTACGTCCCCCGCCTGGGTAAAGTGAAAATCAACACTGGCCCGCAGTTCGTGCAGACTGATCGTAGCGCGGGCGCGTAGGCTGTCCAGAGCCTCCCACTGCAGGTAAGGTTCCAGGGCGATGTGGGGATACCACACGGCTTCGGCCAGGTAACGCTGCAGGGCCGCTTCGTTGGCCTTCGGTCCCGGATCCACCCGGGCTACGGGGAGAATGTCCCAGAGCCGCATCTGGGTAGTGGCCCGTTGCTGGACGAACGAGTCATAGCCGTGCACGTACACCAGCGGTAGCATACGTACCCGCACCGTCCAGTGGAAGGCCGGGGGGTGCAGGGTCACGAGCTGGTCCGCCCGGGCGGGATACCACCGCTGCTGACCGGGGGAGAGCTTCATGGATAGCGACTGCCGCAGGTGCACCTGATCGGGTCTGTACCCCTGCAGGGCTCCACTGCGGTGTAGCCACTTCACCACGATGGGCGGAAGATCGTCGGTTGCACGTGGGGATTCGATCGGCCTTGCGTCCGCTTCGTCCTTCAGCATGGTAGCCTGCTCGCGGTGGCTCTGTGCCCGGAAGTCCGCCCGCAGGTACCGGTAGGCTCCGTAGCCTAGTGCCGCTATGCCGCACAGGAGGAGATACTTACTCATGGTCGTGTGGTATACTTTATCTGACTACCTAATACGCCTGACTCCGGCCCTCCTGCCCGTGCGCCACGGCCTGCGGCGCCGGGCTCCGGTGCAGCACCAGTACCGGGAACCTACTACGCACCACCAGGTCCTGTGTAAGGGTGCGTTGGAGCAGGGCGGTCCACCGTGTCCGGGTCTGGTTGACGATCACGATCAGGTCGGCGTCGACCTCTTCGGCGTACGCGATGAGACCGTTAGAAATGTCACTATCCGTCACGGTCACCACGTTGAATGGATACTTCACCCCGACCTCCCGCTCCATCAGTGCTTCCATCAGGTCCCAGGGCACGAAGCGCACGGGCTGCTCCGCACCGGGTGTATGTACGTGGACGAAGTGCACCTTGGCCCCGTAGTACTCCGCCAGCCCCTGCAATTGCCAGAGGGGATAGGGATCGGCCGTATCCTGGTTGTTGGCGACCACCATGCGGCGGAAGGGGGCGTAGCGGCAGTGGGATGGCACGATGTATACCGGCCGGTCACAGGCCTCGCTGACCGTAGTGGCCGTGCTCCCCAGCCACTTGCCCAGCAGGGCCGTCGAGCTGCGGGGGGCCATCACGACCACGCTGATATCCTCCTCCCTGGCCCGCTCGAGAATGGCCGCCGAGGCGCTCATCCGCACCGCTACCTCGTACATAAGGTCCACCTCCTCCGGGAGATCGACGGGCGGGTAGCTCGGTGCCTTAGCCGTCGCGTAGGCAAACCGGCGCAGCCGGGCGAGGTGGTTGCCGTAGATCGTGCCGTCACCACTCACGTGCAGACTCGTGCGGGGGTCGAGGGCACCACTGTAGTAATGGGTCAGCACTACGTCCAGCTCCAGCTCCTGCGCCAGCTGCAGCCCGAAGCGGTAGGCATTGTGGCAGGCCAGGCTATAGTCTACCGGGATGAGGATTCGTGACATAGTACTGCTACTTGGTGATAGCACAAAAGTGGTGGCAGGGGGCGGGGCCGCGGGTGCAGTGGGTCACCGCTGCGCATGATCTGCGTCAGTGGTCCGTAGCCGCTGACGGATGCTCGTACCGCAGCAAGCGGAGTGCGTTGAGTACGACGACTACCGTAGAACCCTCGTGACCCACCACGGCGGGCCCGATCGCTACGATGCCCAGCACGGTGAGGGGTACCAGGAGCGCCACCATACCCAGGCTGACCACCAGATTCTGCCGGATCACCCGCGTGGCCATCCGACTCAGACCGATGGCAAAGGGCAGGTTGTCCAGCTTGTCGGCCATCAGGGCAATGTCGGCGGTCTCCAGCGCAACGGCAGATCCCGCGCCCCCCATGGCGATCCCGACGGTGCTTCTGGCCATGGCCGGTGCATCGTTCACCCCGTCGCCGATCATGGCCACATGGCCCTCCTCCTCGCGCAGCCGGTCGATGGCGGCGACCTTCTCTTCCGGCAGCAGCCCGCCGAGTGCATCCGTAAGCCCGAGCTCGCCGGCAATGGCATCGGCGACGCGCTGATTGTCACCGGTCAGCATCACCATCCGCTCGACCCCCAGCCGCCTGAGCGCGGCCAGGGTGGCGGCCGCCTCCGGCCGGGCTACGTCCATCACCGCAATGACGCCCAGGTAGGTGGAGCCCTGATGTACGATCATGGCGGTATGGCCCCCGGTTTCCAACTCGCTCATGGTCCGGTCGATCGCCCCGGGTACCTCCGTGCCGGTCAGCTCCTCGCAGAGCCGTCGGTTGCCGATGTGTACGGTAGTGCCTTCCCAGCTGGCCCGCACCCCCCGGGCGGTCAGCGCCTGTAGGTTCGTGGCCGGAGGCACGGCTAGGTCGCCGAGCCGCTCCTCCCCCCCGGCCACCACCGCTGCGGCCAGGGGGTGGTCACTCAGCGCTTCGACCGCGACGGCCGCCCGGAGCAGTTGTGTCCCGGTGGCAGCTTCGAAGGGGACCGCATGCGTGAGCGTAGGGCGCCCCGCCGTGAGCGTCCCGGTCTTATCAAAAGCTACGGCGCTCAGGCCACCGAGGTCTTCCAGCGGTCGTCCCCCCTTGATCAGTACCCCCTGGCGGGCCGCCCGGGCGATGCCCGCCAGTACCGCGCTGGGTGTAGAGATGGCTAGTGCGCAGGGCGATGCGGCGATGAGCACGGACATGGCCCGGTAGAAACTTTCCTGGAACGTTTCCTCCCGGACGAGGAATGCCCCGAGCAGCAGCAGCACTACGGCCAGTACGGCCGGCACGTAGTACTTCTCGAAATCATCCGCCAGGTGCTGGGTCGGTGATTTCTGCGTCTCGGCTTCCCGCACTAGGGTGATCAGACGGCTCAGGGTACTGTCTTCCGTTTTACGCAGCACGTTCACTTCCAGGGCACCGGCCCCGTTGATCGTTCCGGCATACACGCGGTGTTCCGCCGGGAGCTTATCGATAGCTTCCGGCGGGGCCGGCCGGTCGTAGGGGCGCTTGTCTACGGGTACACTCTCTCCGGTGATCGGGGCCTGATTGACGGCGGACGAGCCCTGCACTACTACGCCGTCCGCCGCAATGGTAGAGTTGGGCCTTACTACGACGGTGTCCCCTAGCTGCAACTCCTCTACGAGGACTTCAACCACTTCCCCGGCCCGCCGGACCAACGCGCGTGCGGGGGCCAGATCGGACAGCGCGGCGATCGACTTGCGTGCCCGCTTCATCGCGTAATGCTCCAGTGCATGCCCGAGGCTGAACAGGAAGAGCAGCAGGGCACCTTCCCCCCACCGGCCCAGGGCCGCCGCGCCGACGGCCGCGAAGAGCATGAGAAAGTCGATCTCCAACTTGCCCCGCAGCAAGTCCCGCCTCGTGGTGAGAAGGGTAAAGAAGCCGCCGAACAACGCCGCCGCGATGTACAGCAGTAAGGGTACAGTGGGACTGACTCCGGAGACGAACGACAGGACCAGGGCCGTCACCCAGCAGCCACCACTAAAGGCCGCGAAGTACAGCTCGGTGTTTTCGCCCAGAAACTGCGGACCGACGACTTCGGCGGCCACTGCCTCCCGCCGGTCATCGACCACGCGCAGCCCCAGTCTGCCGATATCGGCGAGGACGGCGGCCCGGTCGGTCCGCTCCGCATCCCATTCCAGACGCAGTACGCCCGGCGCGGCGGCGGCTACCGATACGATACCGGCCCTGCCCCGCAGCGCCCGCTCGACGCGGCGGGCCTCGCGGGGGTGGCGAATATTGGTCGTTCGTACGTGCAGTGCTTCCATGCGGTGTAGGCCAGCAAAAGTAGACTCCCGTACGACCTGGGATCAGTGCACGGAATCATACCGGGCTATGATCTACATCACCCGTTGCGGCCCCGCCGGGCAGGAAATTAGACCAACCAACCGCACGACCATGTCTAAACTGATCGTCCCCATTGATTTTTCCATCACCTCGGCTGACGCCCTGCGCTTTGGCTGCTACCTGGCGGACCTGACCGGTTACGACCTCGAAGCCATACACGTATTCGATGGCTATGACGGTGATCCGGACTTCACCGTCGGGCGGGGCAGTGCCCGTGTACGCGGCCGGGTTAGGGACATGCTCGACAGGTTCGTACACGTGCACGCCGGTACCTCGGCCAAGTCCATCAAGACCCGCGAGGTGGTCGGTAGCGCCATCCACCAGCTGGTGCTGCAGAGCCAGCGGGAGGATGTAGCGATGATTGTTATGGGTGGTGTGGGCACGGGACTATCCAGCAGCGTCACGCCGGTCTTCGGTAGCGTAGCCCGCTCGGTAGCGCTACAGGCGGCCTGCCCGGTACTGCTGATCCCCCAGCTTGCCGGAGTGCCGGATATCCGCAAGGCCGCCATCGCCTTTGACGAGACCGAGACCCTCATGGAGCTTAGTACGCGGTTCGACGTGCTCCGGGAGGCGTTCAACCCCCACGTCAGCGTGATCCACGTCCTGTTTCAGGATACGCGGCGGGAGGAGCACGTGGAGCTCAGCCTGATCAAGGCGATGTTCCACGACACCTTCCCCCACCGCGCCGTCGACTTCGATTTTCTTCCCGAGGGCGATCTGACCGAGCGGCTGACCAACTACACCAAAGACCACCACATAGACCTACTGGTGGTGGGCCGGCAGTCCCGCAACCTGTTTACGCAGTTGCTCGTGCGCTCTGAAGTAGGCCACCTACTCGACGTGAGTGGCGTACCGGTCCTGGTGATTCCCCTGCCGAGTGAGAAGGAGTAACTACCCATCATAAGAAAACCGGGTCACATCTCTCATTCCATGCACGCCATTCGCTCAGCTACCGCCGGCACACTGGAAGAGGTCGGCAGGTTATCCGCCTTCACGGGCCGGTTCTTTCAGTCGGCCCTGAGCCGGCCCTTCGAGGGCCGGGAGCTCCTGCGGCAGTGTTACGCGATCGGCTACCGTTCCCTGTTCCTGGTACTGGCCACCGGCTTCATCATGGGTCTGGTCCTTACGCTACAGCTACGCCCTACGATGATCGACTTTGGCGCGGTGGCCTATATGCCCGATATGGTCGGTATTGCGTTCGTGCGCGAGATCGGCCCCATGGTCACGGCCCTGATCTGTGCCGGCAAGATCGGCTCGGGCATCGGGGCGGAACTGGGCTCCATGCGGGTCACCGAACAGATCGACGCCATGGAAGTATCGGGCACTAACCCCTTCCGCTTCCTGGTCGTCACCCGGGTGTGGGCGTGCATTCTGATGCTACCCCTGCTGGTGGTGGTCGCCGATGCCATGGGCCTACTGGGCTCGTACTTCATCGAATCCACCCGCGGGCAGGTCAGTTTGGCCCTGTACTTCAACCGGGCCTTCGGTGCAATGGCGATCGGCGACCTGGTCCCCGCTACGGTCAAGACCTTCTTCTTCGGTCTGGTCATCGGGGTAGTGGGCTGTTATAAAGGCTACTATTCGGCCAAGGGTACGGCCGGCGTCGGCCGGGCGGCCAACTCGGCGGTCGTCATCTCCAGCCTGCTCCTCTTCCTGGTCGACTTTATCGCCGTACTGGCTGCGGATATACTCTTCGAGATATGAAGACCCCACGGCAACATACCGACACCACCCCCCTGATCGAGATCACTAGCCTGACCAAATCGTTCGGTACCAACGCGGTACTCCGGGGGTTCAGCCTACGCCTTCTTCCCGGCGAGAACCTCGTGATCCTGGGTAGATCCGGCTCGGGTAAGTCAGTGCTCATCAAATGCCTCATCCGCCTGATCGAGCCCGACGGCGGCGACATCCGGATCATGGGCCAGGCCGTCACCCAGCTGGATCGTGCCTCGCTCGACCGGCTGCGCACCGAGGTCGGCTTCCTGTTTCAGGGCAGCGCGCTGTACGATTCGATGACGGTACGGGAGAACCTCCGCTTCCCCCTGCGCCGCCACCCCGAGCGCGCCCAGGGCGTAGCGGAAGATTCGCTGATCCAGACCGCCCTGGAGAGTGTAGGCCTCGCGCACGCGATCGATCTCCTGCCCGCAGAGCTCTCCGGCGGCATGAAGCGTAGGGTAGCGCTAGCCCGTACCCTCATCCTGAAGCCCAGGATCATCCTGTACGACGAACCCACCACCGGCCTCGACCCCATTACGGCCAATGAGATCATCCAGCTGATGCTCAAACTACAGCAAGAGCTCGGCACGGCCTCCCTCATCATCACCCACGATATGGACTGCGCACGCGTAATCGCTAACCGGGTCATCATTCTCCACGATGGGATTAACTACGCGGAGGGAACTTACAGCGACCTCGCCCGATCGCGGGATCCCCACGTCAGGGCCTTCTTCAAGGACACTAATTCCCCCTACCATGACTAATTCAACGTCACTCCGGCTGGGTATTTTCGTTACCGCGGCGCTCGTGCTGTTCATATACGCCCTGCTCCGGATCAGCGACGGCATCGATCTGTTCAAACGCACCCTTCCCGTCTACGTCGACTTCAGGGACGTACAGGGGCTACAGGTCGGCAATACCGTCCGCTTCGCCGGCGTAGCGATCGGCGAGGTGGATGCCATCACCATTCAGGATGATACGACCCTGCGGGTGGGATTGAGCCTGGACGCCTCGGCCCGCACGTTCCTCCACCGCGATGCCCTGATCGACATCGCCACCGATGGCCTGGTCGGCAACCGAATCGTAACGGTGCAGCCGGGTCCGGGAAAAGCTGCCCCCATCACGGCCGGCGATATACTCATGGGCCAGCCCAAACAAGAACTGGCCGGTATGCTCGACGCACTGAGCGCGACCAACCTGACCCTCGCCGCCCTTGCCGACAACCTGCTGGCCATCAGCGAAAAGATGAACACCGGCCCCGGCACGGTAAGTGCCCTGCTCAACGATAGTACACTAGCTACCGACCTACGGGGCAGCGCACGACAAGTCCGGCAGACTACCCAGGCGCTCCAACAGTCAGCACGTACGGTCGATCGCCTGCTGGCAGCCGCCGGCCGCGGGGAGGGCAATCTCGGCTATCTCCTACAGGACGACGGACTGCAGGGGCAGGTCGAGCAGCTGGGTGACCGGCTCGATACCCTGCTGCGCGTCCGCACGGACCCCATCGTCGATGACCTCCACCTTACTGCAGCAAGCCTGAACGCCTCCGCTAGCAGCCTGGAAGACCTGATGGACCGGCTGGCTACGGAAGATGGTCTCGTCAACACACTGACCGGCGATACCCTGGCCGCGGATCACCTCCGTGCCGTCCTGGCCAACCTCGCGGCAGGCACCGAGAAGTTCGATACCAACATGCTGGCATTACAACACAACTGGTTCTTTCGGGGATACTTCCGGCGGCAGGCCAAAAAGGCCCGCAAAGCTTCGAATACCGAATAGGCCTACACCTTCCGGGGCGGGGCCGCAGGTGCAACGAAATATGGCTGGTAGCCTGGGTGCACCATGACCAGTATCTCCCGGTCCACTGATCTCCGTCATACCGGGGATACCCCCCCATCCCCACCTTTAGGTACAGGTAGACTACCTCACTATGGACCAGCAACACATCGACCGGTTACGGCAACACCCGACCCTGGCGGACGCCGAAGTAGTAGAAACCCATATCTCCTGGCTGCTCCTGCTGCCCGAAGATGTATATAAGATGAAAAAGAACGTCCGCTTCTCCTTCCTGGATTTCTCTACGCCGGCCAAACGCAAATACTACTGCGAGCGCGAACTACAACTCAATCGACGCCTGGCCCCCGAGCTCTATCGGCGGGTAGTAGGCGTCAACCCCACCCTTTCTACTGCCCTGACCTTCGGCCCCCCGGTCCCGCAGTCCGTGGACTACGCGGTCGCCATGCGACGAATCGACCGGCGGTGGGAAATGGAGGCCCTGCTGAACCGGGATGCGGTCAGCCCTGCGGATATAGACCGTATTGCGGAGCGCCTGGCGGCTTTTCACGCCGGGGTAGTCCTCACCGATGCACTGTTTAATCCCATCGAGGTACTGGATCGCCTGACCGACATCCTTAGGTACGCCGACCGGCTGGAGCCCCTCATCGGACCGACGGGCTTGGACGAGATACGTGCGGGTATCAGCGTGGCCCGTTCGGTCCTGCGGGCCTTCCACGCCCGCTTTCACCAGCGGGCCGTGGACGGGTTCACGGTCGACGGCCACGGTGATCTGCACACCGGTAACATATTTCTGGAGCACGGCCGGCCGATCCTGTTCGACTGCCTGGAATTTGCCGACGACCTCCGCCGGATCGACGTGCTGGACGAGGTGGCTTTCCTGTACGTAGACCTGGAGGCCCGGGGACGGACGGACCTTGCCGAGCGTTTTGCCGCGAGCTACCGACGCGGAACGGCTTCAGCACCTGCCGAGGAGGACGAGCTGATCTTTAGCTTTTACCGGTTCTACCGCGTGAACGTGGCCCTGAAGGTGACCGCCATCAAGATCAGCCACTCACCGAAAGACGCTCCCGCAGAACTGACCGAACGGCTACACCGCTACCTGGACCTGCACCGGAAGTACGCCGGCAGACTACGGGAGTCAGTGCCGACCCACGATCCACTACTGGCCGGCACGCGCCCGGCATCCATGAGCAACTGAATTACACAAGGCCCAGCGTGGCCAGAACTAATCTAATGACCATGAACCAATTAACCGATAAAGTAGCCATCGTCACCGGTGGCGCGAACGGAATAGGATACGCTACCGCAGCAGTCTTCTTACGGGAGGGCGCCCGGGTGATGCTCGTAGACAACGACGGCGAGCGACTGAAGCAAGCCGCTACGGACCTTTCCTCCGACGCCGTGCGGTACTGCGTGGCCGACGTATCCCGCAGCAGTGAGGTCAAACGCTACGTGGAGGATACCCTTGCTGCCTTTGGCGGCATCGATGTATTCTTCAATAATGCGGGCATAGAAGGCACCGTGAGCCCCCTGGTGGACTATCCCGAAGATACGTTCGACCGCATCGTGGCGGTCAACATCAAGGGGGTCTGGCTGGGCTGTCAGCACGTGCTCCCCCGTATGAATACGGGAGGCAGCGTGATCATCACCTCCTCGGTAGCTGGCCTCAGGGGGTTCGCCGGTCTGGGTGCCTACGTAGCCAGCAAACACGCCGAGGTAGGGATCATGCGGGTAGCCGCGCTGGAGCACGCCGACCGCAGTATCCGGGTCAATAGCGTACATCCCGGCCCGGTAGATACGCAGATGATGCGGCACATCGAACGTCAACTGAGCGCCGATCGCCCGGAGGCCGCCAAGGAGGGGTTCGAGGCACAGATCCCCCTGAGCCGCTACGCCGCGGCAGACGAGATCGCCGACCTGGTACTGTTCCTGGCCTCGGATGCAAGCAAGTACATCACCGGCGACACCCACGTCATCGACGGAGGTATGATCGCCGGCTAATGCTGACCGTATCGCCCGATTCGCCTCCGTTACATAGTCATCGCGCTACATGCCGCAGCGCCGCCTGCAGCATTTCTGTCAGGGACTGCCGGTCCGTGTCCAGCGTCAGGTGTGCATCCCGCAGTGGCTCGTATACCTGTTTAATTGCCTTGTATACCGAGTAGTCCGCCTCGCTGTGCGGCCGCTGCGTATTGATCCGTTTCTTCACCACTGCCGGGTCACACCGCAACTCTATCCAGTATAATGGTCGGTTCAGGGCCCTGGCCAGCGTGCGGAAAGGCTTCCGGAATCTCTCCCGGTAGAACGTGCCATCTACGATCACGGGCCGGCCGCGACGTAGGGTACGCTCCGTACGACTGACCAACTCCCGATACACGCGTTCCTTCTCCTCTTCGCCGTACTGCCCGCGTAGCCCCAGCTCCCCGCGAATGATATCGGTATTGAGCGGTGTGGCCCCGGTAGCTTCCCCCAGGGCCCGGGCAAAGGTGGATTTACCCGTTCCTGGCAGACCGGTCACCACGATTAGTCCGGAGCTGGAGTGGCTGCGTTTACTCATATACTGGGTATATTGGTGATCAGCTCAGGTACCACAACAATAGCAGATTGAACAGTACACTGACAAGCCCACCGGCGATGAACTGATCGAACTGTCGACCACTGATACCCCGCACAAATAGCAGGTACAGGGCTGCCAGTGTGCAGCCGAACAGCAGCAGCGCGGGTATGCGGGGGAAGGGTAGCGCCGTCCAGCCCAGAAAGACGAGGACGAATGCTTCGGTGAGCAGCAGGGTATAGAAGGAGAGCACGAGGGTGGTGTAGCGGGTACGCAGCAAGAGACTCACCCCCATCAGAAATAGCACCAGGTAGTACATCAGCGGCGCCACCGGACCCCAGAAGGACGAATCGAAGTACGCCACTGATGCGGTGTAGTCTACCTCCAGATGGGGAAGTATGGCCAGGGCGTGGTACAACAGCAGACCCGCCGCGGTAAGCAGGAAGGCGAGCCCGTAGTTGGTCAGCGTATGTGGACTCAGATAGGATGGACGGGAGGGGTAGATCATCAGGCGGCGCGCTGTTCGGCGGATCGATGCAGGTTGCTGAACAGGGCGGTAGTGTCGCGCATCAGTTGCTCGCCGTAATCCCTCGGGATGAGTACGACTGGGCAGCCCCCTTCCTGAGATACCATCGTAGCGATACTGCCGAAGAGATCCAGGTGCCCTCCGGCGCCGGTCCCTACGCCGGCCATCACGACGAGGACTACGTCTTCGTCCAGGGTGCGCCACTTGATGTAGACCGGGGGGATACCCTCCCCCACCACCGCTTCTACGGGTGGCCCGGTCGGATCGTTGCGCACGTGTTTATCCACAAACAGGCGTAGCTGCTCCTCCAGCACGCGGCGCTCCTCCACCCGCTCTTCGGGGGTGTCCGGGCGGTTGCTGACCACCATGGGGTTGTACACGAAAATGGCGGAGAGCTGGAGCCCGGTGACCCCGGCCAGGTAGTTGGCAAATCGCAGGGTGGCGGCGGAAGCAGCAGAAAAGTCGACGGGTACGATGATTTTTTTCACTGCATGATCGGTTGGTCTGCTCTAAAGTTCGGATCGAGCACCCACCGGAGCCGTGACGTGGATCAACCCCCTCGCTGATCTGGATCATTCCCCGGGCCCACCCACTGGGATGATCTTTGGATCAAAGCCGCCTCCCCTTGACTTCCCTCGAGCAGTACCATCGTCCGGCACCACGCTATACCAGCTACCCCAGCATTCCGCACTGGCAGGCCAGGGCGCCTACCCCGGTGCAGTGGCTGGCTGCACTGAACCGCCGCATGGCAAGTAGCCGCGATACTGCGCTGTGTGTCCACCTACCCTGCGACCAGCATCGGGAAGCCGTGCACCCCTACACACACACCGTACTATCCGAGCTGGACCTATACTGCAAGGCATTGCACCTGCGGCCCCGCCTGACGCAACTACACCTGGGGGGTGGCACGCCTACCTTTCCTTCCCCGGACGCGCTGCTCCACCTGATCGATGGTATCCTGACCCGCGTAGATCTGGCGCGGGAGGTGAGCTTCAGCTTCGAGGCACAGCCCGGTCGTACGACCGCCGCACACCTCACTACCCTCGCCAGCCGCGGTTTTGGACGGATGCACATCCGCGTACGGGATTTCTTTGCGCAGACCGTACCGACCGCCGAGCAGCAGCAATCGGCCACCGCAGTCGGACGCACGACCCGAACGGCCCGTGCCCTGGGCTACGCGGTAGTGTACGAGCTGGAATACGGTCCACCCGCATGGTTTGCCGTAGATACCCTGCGGTGGATCTGCGACTTGCGCCCCGATCGCATCGTCCAGATTAGCTCCGGGCACGGTAAGTGTACCGAACCCGAGCTGCCCCGTAGGCGGGCGCAGCGTGACCCCTGCCATACCGGCCGCCGGCTACTGGAGGAAGCGGGCTACCACGCGATCGGAGCTGACCACTTTGCGCTAGCTGACGACCCACTGGTCCACGCCAGTCGCGGTGGCTCCCTGCACCGCAGCGTGATGGGCTACACCAGTATACGGGCCACCCTGACGCTCGCCCTGGGGTGTGCGGCCATCGGGGACAGCGGGAATACCTACGTACAGAACGAACACCGGGTAGCCCCCTACCAGCGCGCCGTACTGGAGGACGGCCGCTTGCCGATCGCAAAGGGCCACATCCTGAGTGCCGAGGAGCAGATCGTGCGCCGGCACATCCTCAACCTCCTGTGCCGCGGCCATACCCAGTGGCGGGCACCCGAACTACGCTGCGCGGCCGTCGAACGAGCTACCGACCTGTGGAACGAGATGGCCGTAGACGGACTACTGCGCCGCTCCCCCTACCGGATAGACGTGGGGCCCCGGGGCCGGCCATTTCTGCACACCATCTGTCTGCCGCTAGATGACCACTACTGGGCTCAGCAGCACTGACGGATATCATGCCTGCCGCTGCGATACGTTATACCGGGGGGTGGGCGGCTGCCCGACCTTGAGGGCATACTAACACCGTCTGTATGATGCGCATTTACCCCACCCCCTCCGAGCGGCTTGCGTAATGGGGGGATATATTCATTATGCATACTAATTCACTATGAGCAATATATACGCCCTCCGACCGCCTGGCCGGAGGGTTTTTTATGATATTACCTATCTTATTCTGGGGCGTACACCTATACCCCTTGATCAATCAACATACCATGAGCCAGGAAGACGACGAACATCGGTTACGGGCACTCTTCGAAATGGCCACGGACGGTATCATCACGATGGGGGAACGGGGGGTAATAGAAACCGCCAACCGGGCGGCCTGCGAGCTGTTCGGGTATACGATCGGGGAGCTCCGGGGCCAGAAGGTCAATATGCTGATGCCGGAGCACGACCGAAAGCACCACGACGAGTACCTGGCGCGCTACCAACGGACGCGGGTGCCGCACATCATCGGTATCGGGCGGGAGGTGACCGGGCGCTGTAAGGATGGCCGGGAGTTCCCCCTGCGGCTAGCCGTGAGTGAGGTCAAGCTGGAAGGAGGGACCCTGTATACGGGCATCCTGCACGACCTGAGCGAGTTCCACCTGGCCCGCAAGCGCGTCGAAGACCTCAACCGCAACCTGGAGCAAAAGGTGATGGACCGCACGGCCGCCCTACATGAGCGGGAAGCCGAACTCAAGCTAGCCCTCGATAAAGAGCGACAACTGAACGAACTGAAGAGCCGCTTTCTCAGCATGGCCAGCCATGAATTCAAGACCCCCCTGAGTACCGTCCTGAGCTCGGCCGAACTCATCGAGCTCTATACCGAAACCGACCAACAGCATAAGCGCGCACGCCACCTGGACCGCATCAAAAGTGCCGTAGAGCAACTCACCGAAGTACTCAACGACTTCCTTTCCCTGAGCCGCCTGGAGCAGGGCGCTATCGTGCCCGAATTACGCCGCATTGATCTACGCGCCCTACTATCTACCTGTATCGAGCACAGCGAGGGTCAGCTCTATCCCGGTCAGTACGTGACGCTGGACCTGGTGGAAGACGACGATACGCAGCTGATCACGGACCCCAAACTACTGCGGCATGTCGTGACGAACCTGCTTTCCAATGCAGCGAAGTATTCTCCCGGCGAAGACGAGATCCTCCTGCAGAGTCGCACGCTCGGCACCAGCGTACAAATCAGTGTGACCGACCGCGGTATCGGCGTCGCGGAGGAAGACCGGTCTCGCGTATTCGATCGCTTCTACCGGGGGCATAATGTAGAAAATATTCAGGGCACCGGTCTGGGCCTCAATATCGTGGCACAGTACGCCGAGCTGCTGGGGGGGCATGTCTCCTTCACCAGTGCGTTGGGCCAGGGCACTACCTTCCTGATCGAGCTACCCCGCACTTCCTCAAATTGACCCATGGACAATCGACATGCTACGGTACTAATCATCGAAGACAACCAGGAAGTACGGGAAAACCTGGCGGAGATCCTCGACCTCTACGGCTACCGTACCCGCACCGCGGCTAATGGACTGGAAGGGGCGAAGCTGGCCATCGAGCACCTGCCGGACATCATCCTCTGTGACATCATGATGCCCGAACTCGACGGCTTCGGCGTGCTCAACCTGCTGGCCGGGAACGATCGCACCGCTGCCATCCCCTTCGTATTCATCACCGCCCGCACCGAGGCGGCGGACGTCCGCCGCGGTATGAACCTCGGAGCGGATGACTACATCACCAAACCCTTCTATAAGGATGAGTTGCTGCAGGTCGTCCGCACCCGACTGAAAAAGGCCGCCCTGCGCAGCGCAGAGGCCGCCGCCGAGTCCGTCCCGGCCGCCAGCCCTCCCCACCTCAGCGATCCCCAACGCGGTATGCGTAAGCTGGAAGAGGCCTTTGCGACATATGGTACTCAGCGCACCTACGGGGCCGGCGATACCCTGGTGCGGGAGGGGGAGTATCCCCACTGCGTGTACCGCGTGACGGAGGGCCGCGTCCACCTGAGCCGAACCCACGAGTACGGCCGCGACTACATCATCGCCGAGCTCGGCCCCGGGGAGCTCTTCGGCATCCCCTCCGTACTGGAGCGCAGCCCCCTGCACTACACCGCCCGGGCCGCGGCGTCCGGAGGCTGTACGTGTGTGCTGCTGCCTACGGCGCGTCTGCTTACGCTCATCAATACGGACCGCAGCGTCACCGAGGCGCTCATGCACGTGCTGGCCGGTCGTGTAGTACGCCACAGCGAGCACCTCGTCAACCAGGCCTACGACAGTGTCCGCCGCCGCACCGCCCTGGTGCTCTGTGACCTGAGCGAGCGATACGGCGATGAGCCTATCGTACTATCCCGCGAAGAGCTCGCCCAGATGGTGGGCTCCACCAAGGAAAGCGTGATCCGCGCCCTGTCCGACTTCAAGCGCGATCAGCTGCTGCAGACGGAGGGTCGGCTGATCCGTATCGTAGCCCCGAGCGCCCTGCGTAGTCTGCTGGTCTAAGCAGGGTGGCGCTAGAGGTTATGTCCCTCCTCCTCCGCCGGAGGGGGTGGCTCCGGACTGCCGAACAGAAGCAGTAGACCCCAGAGTGCCTCGGATACCGCATTGCCCTGGTCGTGCACCAGGCACTTATCCCTCGACTTCAGCGTCCGGTGGAAGGCCGCTACCTCCGCGTCCAGTGCCATGTGTGCGGCGGTGAAGGCCTGCGGATCCACCAATCGGTCGTAGTACAGGTAGTCGTCCGGCGTGTAACCCCGCACCTGCCGCCAGGTCGCCCGGGCATCGCGCCCGCAGTTGGCTACGGTCTGCCAGTCGAAGTGGCAGCCCTCGTGGCGCAGGATGTAGTCGATCTCCAGCCATACGGAGATGAAGTCGTGGATGCTCCCCACGTAAAGCTCGTGCAGGGAGGCCGCGTCGCCGGCCGCCAGTTCGTACACCGCCCGGTCGAGCTGCACCATGGCCTGGTCCAGGTCGCCTTCCTCGATCGAGGCATAGGCGTCCTGATAGGCACACTCCGCCAGATCGACGTGGTAGCGCATATCGTCCAGCTCCTGCTCCGACATCGGCCGGTACCACTGCCTGCGCAGTTGTCGGATACTGTGGTCGAGGGCCCTCACCTTATCCAGGCTACCGGCCTGATCGTCCCGCTGCAGGGCGTAGAGCAAGTCTACGTAAGCCTGCTCGGCAGCTATGCCCCGTTCTTCCTGATCGGGGGTGCAGGCCGGGAGCAGGCCGAGCAGTACGCCGAGGCTGGCCAGGAGAAAGAGATGGAACGTACGCTTCATGATGCCTGTGTTTCGGTCTGCTGAGTAGTGGATTTGGCCTGCGCAGCGGTAGAGTTGTGCAGTACGAGTAGCGGAAACCGGCTGCGCAGGGCCAGGTCCTGGGTGAGGGTGCGGCGCAGGATGGCCTGCCACCGGCTGCGGGTCTGATTGACGATCACGATCAGGTTGGCGTCGATCCGCTCGGCGTAGTCCAGGAGGCCGTGGCTAATGTCCTTGTCTTCCACCGAGACGACTTCGTAGGCATAGTCGGCACCGGGCTTAGCTTCCGTAAGCTCGTGCATCAGCTCCCAGGGGACGAACCGTAGGGGCAGGTCGCGGTCCGGCACTTCTACGTGCACGAAGTGCACCTTCGAGGCGTAGTATTCGGCTAGTCCCTCGAGTTGCCAGAGGGGGTAGGGGTCGGCCGTAGCGTGGTTGTTTGCCACCACCACATGGCGAAAGGGGCGGTAGCGGCAGTGGGGCGGCACCAGGTAGATGGGCCGGTCGCAGGCTTCGCTGACCGTAGTGGCCGTACTACCGAGCCACTTGCCCAGGAAGCCATCCGAACTCCGGGGGGGCATGACCACCATACTGATGTCGGCCTGGTGCGCCCGCTGGATGATGGCCGCCGCGGGGCTCATGCGCACCTCCACCTCATAGGTGACCTCCACGCCACAGGGCGGCTCTACGGAAGGGTAGCTGGGGCTTTCCGCCGTAGCGTAGGCAAACTGCCGCAGCCGCTCGAGGTGGCTGCCGTGGATCGTACCGTCCCCCCCGATGTACAGGGTGCCCCGGGGATCGATGGAGCCGCTGTAGTAGTGCGTGAGCACTACATCGAGCGTCAGTTCCTCGGCCAGGTGAAGGCCGAAGCGGTAGGCATTATGACAGGCTAAGCTAAAGTCGACAGGGATCAGTATGCGGGACATAGCAGACACGATTTTGGTGACCCTACAAAGGTGCGCTCAGGGGCCGCGGCCGCAGGTGCAAAGGATCAACTCCCACCATGATCTGCATCACCGCTGGCTGGAGGACGGACCCACACTTTTGGGCTACCAACCAACCGATCCCGTCCATGAAGACCATCACCTCCATCCTGGTACCCACTGACTTTTCCAAGGTGGCCCTGTCCGCCTACTGCTACGCCCTGCGCCTGGCCGACGCCCTGGACGCCAGTATCGACCTGATGTACAGCATTCCACCCACTACGACCAGCCCCGGCTACGGCACCTTCATCAATACCCTCACCAGCGTACTGCACGAAGAAGCACAGGGTGACCTTAATGCCTTTCTCCAGCAGGGCATCTCCCGGGTCAACGACTCGCTGCGTCACGTGCCCCGGGTATCGACCTACGTCAAGGTGGGTGATTTGCGCTTCGCCATCCGCCGCCACGTCGAGCAGGAACATAACCAACTCATCGTCATGGGCACCGCGGGGCGCCACGATGCCTGGGACGACTTCCTGGGCACCAACGCCTCCTACCTCGCCAGCCGAGCCCCCTGCCCCGTACTGGTCATCCCACCCGGCACGGTGTACAAGGATATCGAGTCCATCTGCTTTGCCACCGACCTCAACGACATCGGCACCTTTCAGGCCGGTAAGGTGCTGCGGGCCCTGCGCCCCTTTCAGCCTAAACTGGAATTTCTGCACATCCGTACGGACGACCAGGAGGTGACGGACTACAACGTCGACCTGCTGCGCGACGTCTTCGACCGGCCCGAGACCGGTATGCGCGCCAGCTTCACCAACCGGAAGGCCGAGGATGTCGTCGGGGCCATTTTCGCCTTCGCCTCCGAGCGCCACTGCGATCTGGTGGTGATGCACCGCCCGGACCGGCCCTGGTTCGAGCGCCTCCTCCGCAGGAGCAATACCGGAGAGGCCGTACAGCGCGCCCGCCTGCCACTGCTCATCATCCCGGCCCGGGACCTGGTCGCCACCGACTACCCCACGGAGGCCTCCGCCACCAAGCAACACAACACCTGAGCCCCATGCCCTGCACCCCCCAAGTACTCGCTACCGTCGACGCCTACTGGCGCGCCGCCAACTACCTCTCCGTAGGCCAGATGTACCTGCGCGACAACCCCCTGCTGCGCCGGCCCCTGCGCCCCACCGACCTCAAACCCACCCTACTGGGCCACTGGGGCACGGTACCGGGACAGACCTTCATCTACACCCACCTCAACCGGGCCATCGTGGCCCACGACCTCGACGTACTGTACGTATCCGGACCGGGCCACGGCGGGCAGGCCATGGTAGCCTGCGCCTACCTGGAGGGTACCTACTCCGAGGTGTATCCCGCCATCGGGCAGGACGAGGAGGGGCTCCGACGGCTCTTCACCCAGTATTCCTACCCCGGCGGCATCCCCAGCCACGTCTCCCCCGAGTGCCCGGGCTCCATCCACGAGGGGGGCGAACTGGGCTATTCGCTCAGCCACTCCTTCGGTGCCGCCTTCGATAATCCCGACCTGATCGTAGCCTGCGTGATCGGCGACGGCGAGGCCGAGACCGGCCCCCTGGCCACCTCCTGGCACGGCAACAAATTCCTCAACCCCATCACGGACGGCGCGGTACTGCCCATCCTCCACCTCAACGGCTACAAGATTGCCAATCCGACCCTGCTAGCCCGCATCTCCGAGCAGGAGCTCCACGATCTGCTGCGGGGCTATGGGTACATGCCCTACTTCGTCGAGGGCCATGATCCGGACACCATGCACCGTAAAATGGCCGATACCCTGGACCTGGTCATTCATCAGATAAGGGACGTCCAGCAGTACGCCCGCGCGCACAACGACCCCAGCCGCCCACCCTGGCCGATGATCGTACTGCGCACCCCCAAGGGCTGGACCGGCCCGGTAACGGTGGATGGTAAGCCGTCTACCGGCAGTTTCCGTGCCCACCAGGTGCCCATTCAGGTAGAACCCGCACGCTATGACCAGCTCGAGCACCTGGAGGGCTGGCTGCGCAGCTACCGACCGCAGGACCTCTTCGACCGCAGCGGCCGACTGCGGCCCGAACTGGCCGAACTGGCCCCTACCGGCACGCGCCGCATGAGCGCTAACCCCCACGCGAATGGGGGTCGCCTCCTGAAACCGCTGCGGATACCCGACTACCGGGAGTACGGCGTAGCCGTACCCACCCCCGGTGGCGTACGGGCGGCGGATACCCACGTGCTGGGGGCGTTTCTGCGCGACATCGTCCGGGAGAACGAAGCAGCACGCAACTTCCGCATCTTCGCCCCCGACGAGCTGCTTTCCAACCGGCTGAGCCCGGTGTTCGAAGTGACCGAACGACAGTGGATGCTGCGCCGGGAGATGCACGACGAGCACCTAGCCCCCGACGGCCGGGTGGTGGAGATGCTCAGCGAGCACCAGTGCCAGGGCTGGCTAGAGGGCTACCTCCTCACCGGCCGTCACGGACTATTCACCAGCTACGAGGCCTTCATTCACATCGTAGACTCGATGGTGAGCCAGCATGCCAAGTGGCTCAAGGTCACCGCCGAGCTGATCTGGCGCGCACCCATCGCCTCGCTCAACTACCTGCTGGCCTCCCACGTCTGGCAGCAGGCCCACAACGGCTTCACCCACCAGGATCCGGGCTTCATCGATCACGTAGTGAACAAGAAAGCCTCGGTAGTACGGGTGTACCTGCCCCCGGATGCCAACTGCCTGCTCTCCGTCTGGGACCACTGCCAGCGCAGTATGCACTACATCAACGTGGTCGTAGCCGGCAAGTACCAGGCCCCCCAGTGGCTGACGATCGACCAGGCCGCCGACCACTGCGCCCGGGGCATCGGCGTATGGCCCTGGGCCAGCTGCTCCCCCGACGTAGAGCCCGATCTGATCATGGCCTGCTGCGGCGACGTACCCACCCGGGAGACCCTCGCGGCGGTAAGCATCCTGCGCACCGCCCTGCCCGAGCTGAAGGTGCGGGTCATCAATGTCGTAGACCTGATGAAGCTACAGTCTCCCTCAGTCCACCCCCACGGACTGCCGGACGATGTGTTCGACGACCTCTTTACCACCGACAAGCCCATCATCTTCGCCTTCCACGGCTATCCCTTTCTGATCCACCGGCTCTGCTACCGCCGGACCAACCACGCTAACTTGCACGTCCATGGCTACCGGGAGGAAGGCACCATCACCACCCCCTTCGACATGACGGTGCTCAACGAGATCGACCGCTTCCACCTGGTCCGCAACGCCCTGAAGCGCCTGCCGGACCGGGGAGAAGCCGGCGACGAACTCGACCTGCACATGACCGAAAAGCTCATCCAACACCGGCGGCACATCCGCACCCACGGGGTGGATATGCCCGAGATCCGCAACTGGAGCTGGACCTCCGTTGCCCAACCCACCACCTTATGAGATACCCGACCTACCTCTACTGGATCGCCTCCGTCATCGCACTGGCCGTGATCCTGGCCATCTGGTACGATTATACCTACTCGATGGGCGTAGTAAAGGGCTACGAGATCAACGATGCCAGCCTCGACAAACGGTTGCTCGTAGCCACCCAGGAGAGCCCTTACAAACGGGTACTCACCCACCAGCTCATTGAACGCCTGGACACTGCGGCCCTCTACATCCGCGTCATCGACGTGACCCAGCTGCCGGACTACAAATGCTTCGAGATCGACGGCAGCTACGCCTACGACGCCATCGTGATCATGCACACCTGGCAGTACGGCGAACCCCCCACGGAGGTGACGGACTTCCTCCGCAGCGTCGAGTGCGACAACTCGGTGTTCCTGCTCACGACCTCCGGCTCCGGCACGGCGCGGGTACCGGATTACGACGGTCTGTCCTCGGCCTCCGTCCACTCCGCCCTGCCCGGCGAGTTGGAGGACATCGTCACCTGGGTCGACCGGCGACTCTGGTGGGCCACTCCACCGGAGGGCGCGGCCGCAGGTGCAAGGCAACAGTCGAAATAACCCGGCACCCGCGGCCCCGCCCCGTACGACCTACTACACCCTCCCGTGTAAGCCTAGCCACATGAACAATCGTTCCGTACTAACCCCCGGTACCGATCCGGATACCGCTTACCAGCTCCCGGTCGACCAGGCAGCCAGGCTACTGGGCAGCGCGGTGCCGGAAGGGCTCAGTGCGGCAGAGGCCCGGGAGCGCCTACTCCGGGTGGGGCCCAATACGGTACCCCTGCGCAGTGGCCCCGCCTGGTGGCTGCTCCTCCTGCAGCAGTTCTGGAGCCCCCTGGTAGCCGTATTGGCCGCAGGAGCGCTACTGGCCTTTGTCTACCACGACCGGGTCAACGCCTACGCCATCCTGGTGGTGCTACTCCTGAACGCACTGATCGGCTTTTACATGGACTACCAGGCCCGGCGGACCATCCGCGGACTGCAGGCACTGGAAGATCCGCTGGCCACCGTGTACCGGCAGGAGCAACTGCTGGAATGCCGGGCCGAGGAACTGGTGCCGGGCGACCTGATCCGGGTAGAGGCAGGGCAGCGGGTGCCGGCGGATGCCCGGGTGGTAGCGCACACCAACCTGGGAGTAGACGAAAGCAGCCTGACCGGAGAGAGTGGGACGGTAGCCAAACGAACCGAGCCCCTGCCCCGGGATACCCCACTGGCCGACCGCCGCAATATGCTCTTCACCGGTACGATCGTCACCCGGGGCTACGGTACCGCACTGGTCACGCAGACGGGCATAGCGACCGAGCTGGGCCGGGGCCTGCACCTGATGGATACCGTAGCGGAAGAAACCACGCCGCTGGAGCGCAAACTGGCCGCGCTCACCCACCGCCTCATCTGGCTCACCCTGGCACTGGCCGGCGTAGTGGTCGGGCTGGGTGCCTACCGGGGTATGGATACCTACCTGGTAGTGGAGACCGCCATCGCCCTGGCCGTAGCGGCGATCCCCGAAGGCCTGCCGGTGGTAGCCACCATCACACTGGCCATCGGGATGGCGCGGCTGGCGCGGCACAAGATCGTCATCAAGGAGCTGCGGGCGGTAGAGACCCTGGGGGAGACCCAGGTACTGGTGATCGACAAGACGGGCACCCTGACGGAAAATAAGCTGACGGTCGAGTCCGTGCTTCAGTGTGGACCGAAGCAGGGCAACGGGCAGGAGCACGTACCACCCGGGCTACGGCAACTGCTGCAGGTAGCCGTACGCTGCAACACGGCCGTTGCCGACGGGGAACACATGGTGGGCGACCCCCTGGAACTGGCGCTGCTGCAGTATGCCGAATCCGCAGGCGTAGCGGTAGCGGCTACCCGGGCGGAGGCCGAACTAGTGCAGGAGCAACCCTTCTCCAGCGAGACCCGCCGCATGGTCACGGTACACCGGCTGGTGACCGACGACGGACTGCCCCCCTACCTGACCGGAATGAAGGGGGCACCGGAGGCCGTACTCGAGCGGTGCACGGACTGCCTGCGGACTGACGGCAAGCTGGAGGTGCTCGACCCCGCCTACTGGCGGGCGCGGATCACCAAGGGGGCGGAGCGCGGACATAAAACGCTAGCCCTGGCCTACCGACGGCACGATACGCCGGAGGTGGCGCAGGAGCTGACCTGGCTGGGTCTGCTGTGGCTACACGATCCACCGCGGGTAGACGTAAAGCAGGCGATCGTGCAGTTCCGCACGGCCGGCATCCGGCTGGTGATGGCTACCGGAGATCACGCGGCCACGGCGCGGAGTATCGCACTGGCTACCGGACTGGTATACGACTCCGCAGCGACGGTGCTGACTGGTACCGAAGTGGAGGACTTACTGCGGGGGGACGGCAGTCGGGCAGCGCCCGCCGCGCTCTTCGCGCCCAGTATTTTTGCCCGCGTGAGCCCGGCGCAGAAGCTACAGATCCTCCACGCCTACCAGCAGCAGGGCTATACCGTAGCGATGGCCGGCGACGGGGTCAACGATGCACCGGCACTGCGCAAGGCCGCCATCGGCATCGCGATGGGGGAAGGGGGGTCGCAGGCGGCAAAGGCAGCGGCCGATCTGATCCTGCAGGATAACTCCCTGGCCAACGTCATCGAGGCCGTGCGGCAGGGGCGGGGCATCTTCGCCAACATCCGGCTCTTCACCGTCTACCTGCTGAGCTGCAACCTGGGGGAGCTTCTGGTAGTGGGCGGCGCGTTCCTCTTCGGCTTCGCCGGCCCGCTGGCGCCGGTACAGATCCTGTTTCTGAACCTACTTACGGATGTCTTCCCCGCCCTGGCGCTGGGCTTCACCCGGGGCGACCCGGATGCGCTCCGAAAGCCCCCCCGGGCCCGGGGCGAGGCGATCCTGACCCCCGCCCTGTGGCGGTCGCTGGCCCTGTATGCCGTGGCGATCGCCGGCTCCGTACTGGGAGGTGTAGTGATCGGGCAGCGCTTATTCACCCTCTCCCCGGCCGAGCAGAACGACCTGATGTTTTACGCCCTGTTCAGTGCGCAGCTGTGGCACGTCCTGTCTCTACCCGGGCCACGGGCGCACCTGCTCCGCCACCCCATCGTGCGCAATCCCTACCTGGGCGGGGCCGTCGTATTCTGCTTACTACTTACCCTGGCGGCCTATCTGATCCCGGTCACCCGCACGGCCATGCAGCTGGAAAGCGGACTCGACTGGCGGGTGCTACTTCTGGCGGTAGGGATCGGCGCGTTTCCCGTACTATTGATCCGGGTAGTCAGCCGAATAATTGCAGCAGCTACCCCAGACAGATCAAACTAGCCCGCGCACCCCGATCGGATTGACCAACTGCTCGACCACCGCTACCGGGCCTAGCGATCGAAGGGGATGATCAGCATGGGAACGGTACACCGCTTGACGAGCGGAGCCAGGTGGCCGGCCTCGAAGAGCCGTTCGAAGAAGCTACGCCGCTCACCCCCCAGCACCAGCAGGTTGATCCGTTCGCGCTCCGTATAGGCCAGTAGCTCCTCGGTGACCTTGCCGTGCGGCAGCGCATCGAATTTGTAGGTGTAGCTGGGAAAGTTGGCTCCGCAGGCCAGGTCGAGAAACTCGTCGTCCCGGCGCGCTTCCGTGAGGTGGTCCTGCTCCCGTACGTGTACGAAGTGCACTTCGGGGTGCAGCGCTTTGATGACACGGCGACTAAAGGCAGCCATCCGGCGAATATCGTCTACTCCGTCGAAGGCAATAGCCAGACGTTCCACTTGGGGGTAGCCGTACTCCTTCGGGATGAGAATAAGGGGGCAGCCACTGCGCAGCGCGAGCGTGCGGGCCACTCCCCCGAATATACCCGGGGGGTGCAGCCCCGCCCCGGCCCCTACGCCTCCCATGACGATGAGCGCTACATCTTCCTTGGTGCTTTCCCAGAGGATGGTCTGCGCAGCCGCGCCCTCCAGGGCGGCGGTCTTCACGTTCGGCAGCAGGTCGAGCCGCCCCTGGAAGGTGGATAGCACCGGCTCTACATTGCGGCGGGCGAAGTCGGTCAGCTGCTTGCCGATGCGTTCTTTCTCCAGCTCCCGCACCCGGTTGGAGATGGTCTGTGACGTACTCAGCATGGTATCGAATACGTGCACGATGTTCAGGTCTAGGTTCATGGTCTCGGCCAGGTAGGTGCCGAACCGCACGGCGGCGGCGGAGGTATCCGAGAAGTCTACGGGGACGATGATGCGTTGCATGCGTTGGTTAATTTATAGGCTCACCGTAGCCACGGGGTAGTCTACGGCTACGCTCAGGTACTGGATGAAGTGGTCACGGACCTCCTCGCTGGCCGCGGCCATGTAGCGGTGGTCCGCCTCGTGTAGCGCGGCGTCGAAGGCGTCGAGGGACCGGCTGAGCTGCAGACCGGCGTATTCGGCCGCGTTGCTGTTGCGCATCCGCCCCGGCAGGGTACGCTCGGCGTATACGGGTGGCAGCTGCTGAAAGCGCCTCCAGCTCCGGTAGGCGGTGCGGTAGGCATCTCGGTACTCATCCCATTCCAGCAAGCACATCATCTGGTCGTGACTGATCTCCTCTACCCACTCCCACTGCCGGTCGAAGGCGTAGAGCAGATCGGCCGGGTCATCGACCCCGTAGGCGGGCCGCAGCACGCTGAGCTGATCGCGTAGCTGGCGCAGCTGCCTACGGGCGCGGTACGGCTCCCCGTTAGCTACGGCATGCTGCAGGCCCTGCATCCAGAGATTCATGAGTCGTACCCCCTGACGTTCCGCCAGACTTAGTTCCGCAGACGAGTAGCTGCTCCGCAGCCGCTGGTAGCTGCGCGCTGCGGCCGCCGTGTACTCGCGCAGCACGTCCGGGTCGCCGCGCTCCAGGGCTACCCAGGCCACTAGGAGCTGGTGTTCCAGCGGGGCGGTATCCTGTAGTCGGTCGGGGGTACAGCCCAGCAGCAGAAGGAAGACTGGAAAGACCGTAAGCAGGACGAGCACGCGGAAGGAGAACATAGGGGGGGTAGATTATAGGGCTTGAGCCTCCTGGAGGATGAGCACCGGCACCGGTGAGGTGTACACGGACTTGCGGGTACAGGAGGGCATCATCATGCGGCTCAGCCAGGTCGACTGCCGGTGGATCAGCGCCACCAGGTCCACATCCGTCATACGGACGAACTCCCGGATCGCCCCCTCGGGCGTCTCCCCATCCGCCAGCTGGTAGAAATAGTCGTAGCGTACCTCGGCCAGCAGCTCCTTGAACCTGGCACTGGGTAGGGTAGACTCTTTCTTCTCCTGGTAATGAAAAACCTTGAGCTCGGTGGTGGCGTGATCGACCAGCTCGAAGAGGGGGTATAGGGTAGCGGCGCGCTGCGGCGCCCGCCGGTCGGCCGCCCACATCAGGTGCCGGGGAAAGGCGGGGGTGTAGGTAGCGGGTACGGCAATGATAGGCACGGTCACCTCGTCCATCAGCTCGGTCGTCGTGCTGCCGAAGATCTGCTCCGGCATGTAGTGTTCTCCCTGACAGCCCATCACCACCAGGTCGATCCCCTGCTTGAAAACGATGCGCTTCAGGCGGCTGGCCGGCATACCGAGCTGTACGTCGGTGTGTACTACCAGACCACCCTCTCGCAGGCGGCTGGCCCGCTCCTCGATGGCCGCCTCACCATCTTGGTACAGTTCGCTACTAATCTCACCGATCCGCATGGGGTCCATCGGCATGGCGTGGATGTAGGCCAGCGTAAGGGCCGCGTCGAACTCCGTAGCCAGCAGGCGGGCGTATTCCAGCGCATTGTCGGCGGCCTGGCTAAAGTCAGTAGGTACGAGTAGGTGGCGCATGGTGCTAGTAGTTTGCGTAGTTCTCAATGGGTACGATGAGTAGGGGTACGGGTATGGTGGTCAGCAGGGGGCTCACCTCCGAGCCTACGAACAGCCGCTCGAAGAAACTGCGCTGCCGCCGTCCTAGCACCAGCAGATCCACCTGCTGGGAGGCGACGTATTCGGAGAGCGCGTCCACCAGTTCCCCGGGGCGCAGCAGGTCCAGGGGAGCCGGATAGTCGGGGAAGCCGGTATCCTTTCTGTCCCGTTCGAGTACATCGTTAAGGTGTGACTCTCGCAGCGCATCGTCGTCCCTGACGTGCACGAAGCGCACGGACAGTCCGAGCGCCAGGCGGAGAAATTCTACCTCCCGGGCGATCAGTTTGAGGGGAGCCAGCTCACCGAAGGCCAGGGCCATTCGGCGTATCTCCGGCACGCCGTAGCCCTTGGGGATCAGCAGTACGGGGGCCTCACCCCGCAGCGCTACCGCACGCGCCACGCTGCCGTAGGTAAACTGCCTGGCCGGCGGAGCACTCGCACCCACCCCACCCATGACGATCAGCCCGACCGCCGTGTCCTTGCTCAGGCGCACGATCGTTTGCGGCGGAGCGCCGATGATGGCGTGCACCCCTACAATCTGGGATGCGTGGCCTTCTACCCCGGCGGATCCCGGTACGTGGGACCGCACGAACTCGTCCAACTGCCGCTGTACACTGAGCTGGGCGGTGACGCTGCCCCGCCCCTCGATCACTGGTGGATCGGTCTCGCTGAAGCCGTCGTAGACGTGAATGACCTCGAGTTGGTACTCGATGGCGTCTGCCAACTGTACCGCATAGCGCAGGGCGGCGGCGGAGGTGACCGAGAAATCAATGGGGACGAGCAGCTTGCGCATTGCAGTGGATTGGGAGGACACCACAAAGGTGGAGCTCGCACCCAGCCGTCATACTGACTTACATCATGGGCATACATGATCTACACCACCGCTAGTGCCACCGCACCTGCGGTCTCCACCCGACTGCCTACCTACTTACTCGCGAACGTCCGGTTGAGCAGCGCCGCCGCCCGGTAGCCGGCCGCACCGAGCCGCTCCTCCACGATGGGCAGGAAATCGTGCTGGTAATCATAGCCCAGATCCGGTAGCCCGCTCTCGCGGTCCGTGCGGTCGTAGAGGGTGTTGTAGATCAGCTCGCGGTAGTCGACGGACTCCTGCATCCACTGCGTGGGTGCATCGTCGGCCCACTCCTCCTGCCGGCCGCGGGTATGCATGCTCACGTAGGCGGCAAACTCGGTGAAGCTCAGCCGCTCCTGCTCGATGATCTGGGTGTCCCAGACGGAGTGCAGGTTATAGCGGTCGCCGAAGTAGAGTACCGTGATGCGGTTACCGCCCAGGTCGCGGTTCTTGCCCACGTGTAGCGGCATATGCACATCGGCTACGAAGTGGATGAGGAAGGCCAGGGCCGTAGCGTCCAGGGAGCCGGCCAGCGGCTCTACCCGGTGTTCCTCCATCAGCTGCGTCATACGCTGGCGGGCCGCGGCCTGTCCGTTCAGGATGTCGGTCATGAAGGTGATGGCCTCGTGGATATCGTTGATCTCGTCGTCCGCGGCGGTAGTGCGGGCTACGTCGGCGACGGTCTCGCCGGGCTGTACGGTCATGTAGTGCCAGGGGTGGGTAAAGTCCCAGCCCGACTCCGCGCGGATGTAGTCCGGCCAGGTGCTCACCTGCGAGAGGTAGTTGTCACCCAGCGCCGCATCGACCCGCTGGCGGGCCCCGTCGTTCAAGTTTTCGTAGCAGATATGGGCCACGATTCGGTGACCGTTAGCGCCCCAGGCGGATAGCCACTGGGGCAGGAAACATAGGAGAAGGACGGGGACAAGGGAGGCGGGAAGCATACGCATGGACCGAAGGTACGGCGGGCGGCGGAGCGGAGGCCCGCGCCACTTAACCCTAACACAGGGTTTGAAGGTATTGATTGAGATTTACGTTTCCCGCAAGACCCATCCGCTTACGCAGACGGTAGCGTTTATTCTCTACGCTGCGCACCGAAATGTGCAGGAGCGGGGCAATATCTTTGGAGCTCAGATCCATGCGCAGATAGGCCGCTAGCTGCAGATCACCGGAGGGCAAATTGGGATGGAGCTCTCTGAGTTGCTGGAGGAATTCCGCATGCACTTCGTTGAAATGAGACTCGAAGATGGCCCAGTCGTCCTCATTATTAAGGTTGCGATTAATGAGACGCAGCAACTTCTGCGGGTTGCCCCCGGCGGCATGTGCGCCTCCTGACCCGGTTAGTTCTTCTTTCAGGTTGAGCAGCATTTCATTTTTCTTAGCCAGGGTCAGCGTGGTGTTGGCCAATTCACGGCTTTTGCGACGGTTATCCGCTTCCAGTTGTTCGTTTTGGGTTTCGATCCGCTGCCGCTGCAGTTGTCGCTGCCTCACCACCTCAAGGTGTCGGCCCTGCCGGGCCAGCCGCTCATGGTGTGCCCGGTAGAGGAAGTATATTAGTCCCAGCAGCAGGACGGTGTAGATCAGGTAAGCGATGCTGGTACGGTACCAGGGTGGTAACACCCGCAGGTCGAGTGCAGCGACGGCGGCGTACCAATCGGCTTCTACTTCGTAGCGGTAGTTTCCTTCGGGAATATTCGTAAACTCCCGTACCCCCAGAACCGACCATTCCGACCACTCGTTGCTGAAGCCCAGCAGGCGGGATCGATAGTGCACCTCACGGTCCAGGGCCGGTAGCGCATAGGCAAACCGGACGTCGTTTTCCCGGTACGGAAGCACCAGTCGACCACCTTCGCTGTCTCGACCGTCCCCGGTCTCCACACTGAGGTACATCGGTAGGGATGGGTCCGCTACTGCCTCCGGTCGGTAAGTGGCGAACCCATCCTCGAGTCCGAGGAGGTACGTACTATCGTCGACCACCGTCAGGTACGGATAGCTACGCCGCAGACGTAGCGCGTAAGCGGCCAACTGTTGCCTACCCCGGTATACGGTAATCCGGTCCGGTCTCAGTACGAACCACTCCACCTCACCTGGTAGTACGTAGGTGGTCGGCGGTAAGGGTACGCCCCGGAAGGTGACAAGCCGGTTTAGGCGGCCATCGAGATAGTGAAATACGCCCTCATCGGTTTGTACCAGTAGCGTGTCACCGAAGCGCGCCAGTTGAGGGCGTACCAGATCGGGGGTAGAGAGCGTATCGATATGGCTTATTCGGCGCCAGTCATCGGATAGGGCGATCCGGAACGCCCCCCGTGCGCCGTGCAGGGCCAGCAGCTCCCGCGTCCCCGTGAGGGCAATGTATCGGATGGGCCCCAGTAGTCCTTCCAGACGGACTTCGGCACCTGCGTCCCTGCCGTCGAGGTCCAGCAGACTCAGTCCAGTGTACGTAGCCTGTAGCACACGGCTACTGTCTCCTGGCAGGAACAGCGTCTGCCAGCCCCCCGATCGATCCGAAATCTTGCGTGCCCGGTCGCCTTCCACCATGAACGTACCGTCGTTATGACCGCACAGAAGCCCGTAGGGGGTCGGCCGAAGTTCCCAAACCTGACCGGCGGTACCCGCAACCAGGGAATAGCGTGCTGCTTTGGAGTCGTACCGATAGAGCCCCTGGTTAGTACCGAGGTAGATATACGGCCCGTAGTGAGCCGCGGCGTAGACTGCCCCGATGGGGTGGGTTCCGGACTGGTAGAAGCGCAGTGGCTCACTCCGCGCGATTAGATCGAGGCCCCGGTCAAGGCCCGCCCATAGGTTGCCGCTACGGTCTTCGAAGAGTGAGAGTACAGTGTTATTACTCAGTCCGTTACCGAAGCGGAGCTGGTAACTGAGGACACCCGCCGCGGTGAAGACGTAGACGCCGTTAACGATAGTCCCCACCGCCACCCTTCCGTCGCGCAAGCTGATCAGGCGGTTGATCTGCTGGCCGGTCAGTAAGCTGTCGGCCGCGGACGACCACGGGTGCAGCCCCCCGTCACGGTACCGATAAATGCGGTCTTCCGTAGCTACCAGGAGATGATCCGCCGGGCCGGCCAGACCGACGATTGGCTGACCACTGGGATCGCTGCCGGGTAGGAGTGTGCCCGGCCCCTTCGCCGACCGTTCCACGATGCCCTTTCCGGTGATGGGTAGCAGCAGCCGGTCGTTCACGCCGTGGGCGAACATGATACTGCCGGGTAGCTCGGTACGCAGGCTATCACCCTCTAGCCAGTAGAGGTGAGAAAAGGATTGAAATGCCACGGTACTATCCGCCAGCGGCACGATGTTCCAGATCTCCTCTCCGCGGTCGCGGATGGGAAGTCGGGCTGACAGGGAAACATACGCACCCAGCCGGCCCGCCCGCTGCGGGAAGTAGCCAAACTCTCCGTAGCCACCGACGTAGAGCCGGCCGTCTGCCCACGCCACCGTGCGTACGGTAGGGCGGGCCGGAAGCTGATGTATGCTCCAGTTCAGGCCATCGAACCGCAGCACCCCCCCGGAATTGGCTACGTACATAACGCCGTCGGGAGACTGCGTGAGGTCCCAATTTTGGTTCTCGCCTCCGTAGTCGACCTCCGAAAAGCCCCGCACGCGGGGGGTGAGCGCACTATACGCCGCCGCCGCCCCGGTATCTTGCGCCGCTATCGGATAGCAGGTGATCGAAAGCATGAAAAGAAGAAACCAAGGCCGCATACCTAGCATATGGAGGAACCAAGGTACAGCCTGATCGGCGGTTTGCCCGGGCTCCCCCACAAACGCACCTACCGCTTGGTTACCGTGGCTCGACCGACCATCTGGTCGGCACCATCCCGGGCAATAAGCAGGTAAACACCTCCCTTCAGCGATTCCAATTCCCAGCGAATCTTTGCGCCTGCTTGCTCAACCTTCAACTCTTGGATGGGCTGACCGAGCATATTAACCAGAGTGAACCGGACCGCCTCGATGGGCGATTCGATAACTAGCTCACGCCCTATGGGATTGGGATAGACACGCAATGCCTCCACCGCTACGACCTCGGGCCGGGCAGCGGCGGGGGCGAGCCGGGCTGCTGACGCAGCTCCGCAACTACTACTACCGACCGCTAGGTTGTCAAAGTAGGATACCTGGTCGGTAGTAGGTACCGCCGTACTGTTCAGGATCAGGGTGACGCGCCGGTACTGTATATCAACAACGGCGGGCCGGAGGTCGAACGTCAATCGCTGCCACGTCCCCGGGGTGGTGTAGGAAGCGGCAATATCGCCGGTTGCGGTGGGTGCACGGTCTCCCCCTTCTAGTTTCAGCACGACGGTGCCGGCTTGCGGCATCCACACGTCCAGCGTGGCAGTTTTGTCATCGGCGGAGACGGTCACGGGCTTGTTTAGTACCAGCCCCAGGCCGGCGAAGGGTTGTGCCCCCTCGGCGGCCTCCTGGAACACGCCCACGTTATCGCTCGAGTTGACGGCATTCTTTGCCGGGTTAGCAACCACAACCAGGCCGGTACCGTCAAATGAGCCGTTGGCGAAGTAGGCACCGGACACCGGTGTGCCTTCGGTAGTCTCCAGATCGATGACGCACTCATCCTGATAGACTGGTTGGGTAAACCGCAAATTGTCGAAGAGATAAGTGTCGACGGTCGCATTGTCCTGACCGGCTCCAAAGAAGAGCACCAGTCGCGTATACCCCACCCCGGCGGCGGAGCTTACATCTACCGTATAGCGCTGCCAGGTGTCAGTGATCGAGACTTCCCGCGAGAACTCGACGGGCGCCAGTGGCTCTCCGTCGGGTGCCTCCCCTTCGAGTTTGAAGAGCACCGTACCGGATGTGGGTACGCGGAGGTCTACCGACAGTTGGTTAGTGACCGCGAGGTCGACGGGTCTACCCAGGTCGATCACCAGGGCATTGAAGGCACCGGGCTGATCGTCGAAGGCACCAACTTTAGAGCTTCGGTTGCCGGACCCAGCAGTGGCGTCCGGGTTTCCAACTACCTCCAGAAATTCGCTTCCAATGGTATAGATCGCGTTGCGCTGGCACTCGAAGTCGTCCAGAAACGTAGGGTCTACAGGAGTACCCGCGCACTCACCAGCTGGGCGAGAGATGAGGTTATCGAAGAGGTAGGTATCGCTGCTGCCCGCTACGCCCGGGTCAAAGAAGAGGATGACGTCTGTCAGCCCCGAATAACAGGCTGCATCCAAGAAGTCGAAGGTGTAGGTCCGCCAGCCACCGGTGGTGAGGTTGACACTCCGCTCGACGGACTGTCCTCCCCCCTCCAGCTTCATCAACAGCCGCGTGGGCACGCTGCTATTTACCTGGATGGAAAACTGATTATTAGTACTCAGGTCGAAGGCTTGCGGCGACCGGGCCAGGAAAAGGCTATAGGCCGTGCCCGCACCCTTCTGGTAGGCCCCGACCCATTCGCTGGCGTTAGCGCCACCGCGGTCGGGGTTGAGCACCGGCCCGCCATAGCTACCATCGAATGCCTGCCAGGCCAGGTCGGCGGTACCACCTTCGAAGTCTTCCAGCATGGTGGGGCTGCTCGTTACGGGGGTAGGATCGGTATCGGGTACGAAGCCCAGCGCATCCAGGGCGGGAGCGATTTCCGGGCTGGACATAAACAGTTCCCAGAGCATTCCGCTGCGGTAGTTTTCGATCATATCGACAATGGGCCCCTGGTCGATGGCGAGGTAGCTGTCAGCATACCAATCCTCCCGGGGGTTAAAGGCGTCGTAGAAGCCGTACGAGCCCCAGAGGTCTTCCCCCAGATCCCGGTAGAAGTGCTTAAGCGCGGCCATACTTTGCTCCGGGGTATAGGGTATACTGCTCAGCGCGGCGGTGGGCGTAAGGGTACCGTTATCGGTAAAGTCGCTGTCCGGGGCATGGGCTAGGTAGCCGACCAGGGGGTCGTCGCTGGCGGTCAGTCCCCAGGCATCGGTACCATAGCCTTCGTGGCCATAGGGGTTATCGAGGGCGTGGCGGTAGTTGATCAGGGTCTGGTTGGTGTTCCGCTCGAAGTAATTGACGTAGCGATCGCGTTTTCCGCGGGGGTCGAAGCCTAAGTAGCTGTAGTGGCTGAAGAAGAGCGGCCCACCCTTGCCCTCGCCCACTAGAAGGGGGATGCCATAAAAGCAGGCATCGGTCTCGTACGGTGCGGGGGTGACGTTAGCGGTATCGGCCCATCCGCTGTGGTAGAGAGCGGCGGGAATTCGGTGAGCGGGGTTAGGTGCGGCGGCGGCCAGGATGTAAACGATCTGCGCCTCGTTGAAGCCGCGCAGAGGCAGGTCCATCTGAAAATCGAAATTATCGGAGTAGTGCCAGTACAATACACCTTCGTCGCCGGGCTTGCGGTAGCCGTTCCAGTCTACGGCCTCCCAGAGTCGGTTAATCTTGTCACGTAGTTCCGTCTCCTCTTTCGTATGACGATTGAAGTACTGCCGGGCCGTCAGTAGCCCCTGCATCAGGAAGGCGGTTTCGACCAGGTCGCCACCGTCGTCCTTCGGACTGAACGGTACGACGGCACCGGTATCTCCATCTAACCAGTGAGAAAAAGCCCCCTTGAAGGTAGGCGCCTTCTTTAAAAAATTGACGATCTTATTGGTTTGCTTAAAGGCAGCCTCCCGGGTAATGAAGCCGCGCTCGCTGCCTACAATCATTGCCATCACTCCAAAACCAGTACCGCCGGTAGTGACTGGGCTCGGCACGTTGCGCTCCCGGGCTAGGCCGGAAGCCGGGTCGGCAAAATCGGTGAAGTACCGCAGGGTGTACTCCTGCACCATCGTCAGCAGTTCCTCATCACTCATCTCCCGGGTCGTAGCCGTCACAACGCGCGAAGGCTTACCGGTCTTCCCGCCTTTAGTAATGGTCTGGACGTAGTACCGGCCGGTAATACCAAAATCACCCAGGAAGTCTACGAACCGATGGTCCGCATCAAAGCCCCGGTTGCTTACGGTACCTCGCAGGGTGAACGCACCACCATCCGTTGCTCCGTAGACGCGTACGCTGTCGGCATTTCCGACGCCGTCCTTTTTCCACCGCACCTCGATGTGGTGGTCGTAGCCGACGGCGGTCAGGTCGTTGACCGGTCTCACCTGAGCGGTGAGCGTCTGTCCGGCCAGCAGCAACAGCAGCAGCAGCGGTAGGGTATGATACGAGTAGCGTAGAAAACTGTACATGTGTTATCGACTTTATCTTATGTGGAAGGCAGCACGCTGCGCAATACCCCCAAAGTTGAGTCGATCGGCTACGGAATGCCAAGAAATTCACCTCGTCACGACCACATCACTACCCGAATATCAAGCAATTACAGGGCCTTCAGCACGCTATCCATGGAAAAGCCCACCACCGATCGGCCGCTGCCGGGGGTCGTACCGGTCAGCTTGCCAGTCCACTTTCGCGGTCCGTGCGGTCGTAAACAGTAGTGTAGATCAACTCGCGGTAGCCGACGGATTCTTGCATCTACCGCGCGGGACATCGCCGGCCCACCCATCCTCCCGGTCGCGGGTATGCGTAATTACATAGGCGATGAATTCAGTGAAGCTCAACCGCTCCTCCGGCCGGTACATCCATTACACTCAGTACCCATCATTCTGCACCAACTCCGCGTTGCGCTGCAACTCCTGCTGCGGCAGGGGGAGCAGCAGGTGCTTCGCCTCGAAGGTCTGCCCCCAGGTATTCTTGTGTCCTATGAGCGGCACGAAGTCGATCTCCCCACCCGCGCTCGTCTCCGGATAGGTACGCGTGCGCACCATGTCGAACCACAGCTTGAAGTCGAAGACGAGCTCGCGGAAGCGCTCCTTCCAGACCTCCTCGACGAAGGCATCGACCGACAGGCCAGACAGCGCGCCACTGATCTCATCCGCCGACTGTCGGTAGTACGCACGGCTCCTGACCTGGGTGAGGTAATCCACGGCCTCGGCGGTCACACCCTCAGAGCGAGCAATCGCCTCAGCGGCGATCAGGAGCACCTCGGCGTAGCCGTAGGCCTTGACCTCCAGCTCGGAGATGGCCGATTCGAATACCGCCACGTCATCGTGCCAGATGTAGGGCGTGTACTGGAAGTCGACCTCCTGGCCCTGCGCGTCCGTAAGTTGGAAGTGAAAAAACTGGCGGTTCTGAATGCGCAGGTCCTCGTCCGGGTCGTAGCCGCGGATGAACTCATCGCGCGGCTGGTACGCCCCGTTGTTGATCACGAACTGGATCTCGCCGTCGCTGGTAGTGCCCCGGGTCAGCGGCACGGGGTAGCTGTACTCCGGGTAGCCGGAATTACTGATGCCGATCGTAAACTCGATGGGGTAGATGAACTCGGTGGTCAGCGCCTCCTGCCGGCGCAGCTTGTTGTAGGCACTATTGTCCAGGTCTAGCTCGCCGCCGGCGGTGTAGCTGTGCTCGGCCAGCGAGTGGCTCCCCCCGTTGATGACCCGGCGGGCGGCGGTAGCGGCGGCGGCGTAACTATCGTTCTGCACCGGAAAGCCGCTGCGGGTCAGCTGTACGTCGGCTAGCAGGGTAGCCGCGGCGGCCCGGGTGACCCGGTAGCCGTTGTCTACCATATTGGTGGTGGCCAGTCCCGCATCGTTGACGGCAAAGTCCAGGTCGGCCACGATCTGGGTATACACGTCAGCGACCGGGTCGCGGCTGCGGTAGATGTCGTTCAGCGACTCGTAGGGCTCCACGATCAGCGGCACGTCGCCGAAGTAACGCACCAGCGTGAAGTAGGCCCAGGCCCGGAAGAAGCGCGCCTCACCGAGCAGACGGTCGTTTTCGGCCTGCGACAGACCCGGGGTAGTGGGGATGTATTTGATGGCATTGTTGGCCCGGCCGATGGCGCGGTACATCTGCGACCACAGCCCGTTCAGGAATCCGTCGGAGTTGATCGCGTTCACGCTGAGCTGCTGCGCAAACTGGATGAAGGGCTCCTGCCCCTTGTACTCGTTGTCGAAAAAGCCCGACAGGTAGGCCTCGTACATGATCTGCCGGCCGGAGTACACCCCGCCGTTCATGTACATCGCCGGCGCACCGTCGCGGTACAGGGCGTTGACGGCGTTTTGCGCGTGCGCAGGTTCGGTGAAGAACTGGTTGAGGCTGATCTCGTCCCGCGGCGTTTCGTCCAGGAAGTCATTACAGGACAGGGCCGCAAGGCTCAGCAAAAGAAGCGCGAGACAGGTAGTTGGATTAGGCATGGCGTGCGCGGATTAGAGTTTGACGTTGAGGCCCAGGGTGAAGGTGCGGGGGCGGGGGTACTGGAAGAAGAAGATATTTTGCCCCCACTGGTTACCGCCCCAGGAGGTGGCCTCCGGATCCAGGCCCTGGAACTCGTCCGCATGCACCACGAAGAGGTTCTGGGCCGAGACGTAGAAGCGCAGACTACCCAGTCCGAAGCGGTCCGTAGTGATGCTCGGCAGGTTGTAGCCCAGCGTGAAGGCGTTGCCCCGCAGGTAGGAGCCGGAGACGATCCAGTGGTCGTCGACCTGGCTGTTCTGCCCGGCGTAGGCCTGGTTGCGGATCTCCTGTACCATGGTGTTCTGGTTCTGCGGCGTCCAGCCCTCGGTGAGGATGGTACGCAGACCGTTGGCGATACCGGAGCGGTCCTCGGTGCTGTGGTAATACTGCTGCATGATGTCTACGCCGAGCACGAACTGCAGGTCTACCGTAAGGTCGAAGTTGCCGTAACTGAAGTTGTTGATGAAGCTGCCGGACCAGTCGGGCAGGCCCTTACCCAGGATCTTCTGTTCCTCCGACCGCTTGGCCTCGCCGGGCACCGCCCCCACTTCGCCGGCCTGCTCCACCTCGTCCGTGCCCCAGGTGCCCAGCCGCTCATACCCCCAGAAGGAGCTCAGGGACTCCCCCACCCGCAGGATGGTCTGGCTGCCGCTCACCCAGTACGGACCGGGGAAGATGTCCTCGTCGTTCTCCCCCAGTTTCTCGATGCGGTTCTTGTTGTAGTTGAAGTTCAGGGTAGAGTTCCAGCTGAAGGCGTCGTTGACGATGTTGGTCGTATTCAGCATCACCTCCACGCCGCGGTTGGATACCGCGCCGATGTTGTCCAGGATACCGCTGAAGCCGGTCGTCTGCGGGATCGGACGGCCCAGCAGCAGGTCGGTGGTCTTCTTGTAGTAGTAGTCCATCTCCAGGTTCACCCGGTAGTTGAGCAGGGCCAGGTTGAAGCCAATGTCGAACTGCTGCGTTTTTTCCCACTCCAGGTCAGGGTTGCCGAGGCGGTTGATGACGGTGCTGGTCTGCCGCTGCCCGTTCAGCAGCGTAGTCCCTGAGGAGAGGGTGGCCAGCGACTGGTAGGCAGCGATCTCCGTATTACCGGTGATGCCGAAGCTCGACCGCAGCTTGAGCTGATTAATCACGGGGTTATTCGCCAGGAAGTCTTCGTTGGATACCACCCAGCCGATCCCGATGGAGGGAAACACCCCGTACTGATTGTTCGCACCGAAGCGGGACGAGCCGTCCACGCGCCCGGTCAGCGTGAGCAGGTAGCGGTCGTTGTAGGAGTAGCCCCCGCGCAGGAAGTAGGAGTTTATCGTCCAGTCGTCGTAGAACGAGCTGGGCGCGCCGGGCTGACTGGCCGCCTGCAGACGGTTGAAGCGGAATAGGTCGTCCGCAAAGCCCTGCACCCCGATCCCGAATCCGTCGGCCGACCGCTTCTGCCAGCTCAGTCCGGCCACGCCGTTGATGCTGTGGGGGCCCAGTTGCTTGTTGTAGCTCAGGTAATTTTCCTGCTGCCAGTAGGTGAAGCGGTTCAGGTTCTGGCCAGCGAAGCCCAGGGGGGACGAGATATTGATCAGGTCGGGCGGACTGTAGTTCTGAAACAGCCGGTCCTGCTTATCGAAGCCGAACTGGGTACGGAGGTCCAGTCCGTCGGCCAGGTGGAACACCAGGTAGGCGTTGCCGAACAGCTGGGTGCGCTTGGCCAGGCGGTCCTGGGTTTCCAGCACGTGTACGGGGTTGGCCATGGCCTCCAGGTTGTAGGCGTCGGTGATGTCGCTGCTGTTGGCGTATTTACCGTCGGGGAAGCGGACCGGAAAGATGGGCGGCATCTCGATCATGGTGCGCCGGGGCAGCTGTCCGCCGCCGCCCTCCTCGAAGCTGTTCTCTTTGGTTACGTTGGTCAGAATGTTGAAGCCGAAGGTGAACCAGTCCCTGGGCGTACCCTCGTAGGCCACCTTGCCGTACAGCCGATCGAGGTAGTTGTTAAGCATGATGCCCTCCGTGCCGGTGTAGTTCAGGAATACGCCGTAGGAGGACGTACCCGTGCGCTGCTGGATCGACAGTTGGTGGCTGTGACTGACGGCCGTGCGGGTCGCCTCCTCCTGCCAGTCGGTATCGTACAGCGGGTTACCGTTCTGGTCGAACAGGTTGGGATCGTCGGTAGTGAAGACCGGATTGCTACCCTCCCGGTACTTGGGGGTGTTCTCCATACCGATACGCACCACCTCGAGCCACTCCCGGGCGTTAAGTACGTCCATCTTCTTGCGCAGGGTGCCGGCCGAGACGTAGCCATCGTAGCCCAGCACAATTCCCTCGGTGTTGGGGCCACGCCTGCTGGTCACCAGGATCACCCCGTTAGCGCCCCGCGAGCCGTAGATCGCGGTGGCTGAGGCGTCCTTCAGTATCTCGATACTCTTGATGTCGTTGGGATTGAGAAACTGAATGTCCTCCATCACCACGCCGTCCACTACGTAGAGCGGGGCCGAGCTGGAGTTGATGGTGCCTAGTCCGCGGATCAGCACGCGCGGACTCCCCGTAGGCGCGCCGGAATTAAGGAACACGTTCACACCGGCCACCCGGCCCTGCAGGCCCTGGATCGCGTTGGTGACGGGCGCCTTCAGTAGCTCCTCGGAGCCCACTACACCGATGGCCCCGGTCACGTCCGATTTTCGCTGGGTGCCGTAGCCCACGACCACTACTTCGGAGAGCGACTCCACGTCGGTGAGCATATCTACGTCGACGACCGTCTGGTTTTCCACCGGTACCTCCTGCGTCCCGTAGCCGATGGAACTGAATACCAAGGTTTGCGGTCCGTCGGGTACGGTGATGCTGTAGTTCCCTTCCGCATCCGTGACGGTGCCCGTGGATGTATCCTTCACCTTTACGGTCACCCCGATAAGGGTCTCACCGATGGAGGGGTCGAATACCCGGCCGGTCACGGTGCGCTGGGCCTGTAGGGTGAGGCTACCGCATATACACAGCAGTAGCAGCCATAGCCTCCCGGTGGGAAGTTTGTCGAGATTGCCCATCGATGTAAAATTTGGGTTAGGTAGTTGAGTGGAATATATACTAGCTTGATCGCTGGTACTTGTAATATATACTTTTGGGTCTATAAAATGAAAATTTGGGGATAAGAAATTTAAATCGGTTGCTGTAGTGGTTCTGGGCGGGGTCGCGGGTGCGGGGGGATACCGGGGCGCGAGGCGCTTCGGGAAAGTATTTCACTATTTATGCTGCGAGCTGTTGTTGCGCCGCCTTCGCACCTGCGACCGCGGCCTTACTGTATCGGCGTCACTAATACACCGATACATTCCAGTATACCCTCACGGAAGTTGCCCAGCCGCAGGTTCTCGTTCGGCGCGTGGATGCTGTTGTCCGGATTGGGGATGCGCAGCGATACCGCCGGCAGACCCAGCCGGTTTACGAACGGCCCCAGCGGCTGGGAGCCCCCGGTGGTGCGCATGCGGACCGGTTCCTTCCCCAGGGCGTGGCTTATAGCCGCCGTCAGCCAGCGATCGATGGGCGTACCCAGCGCGGTGCGGAAGGGTACGGAGCCCAGACTCGACGTGAAGGAGATCAGCTTTGGATACCGCAGCCGCTCCTCCTCGGTCGGCACGCTATCTACAAAGTGGTAGCCCTGTCCGGCAATGAACTGCCGCAGCAGCTCCACCTGCCGCTCCCCGGGCGTCTCCGGTACCAGCCGCATATCGATCTCGATGGTCACGCGATCGGGGATGAGCGTGCGCACTTCCTGTCCTACCCAGCCGGCCGCCAGTCCGCGTACGTTGAGACTGGGATACTGCAGCGCTTCCTGATAGGTATCGCCCAACGCCTCGTTCTCAGCAATACCCACCATGACGCGAATATCTTCCCGCGTCTCCGGCACCCGGTTCATCTCTAGCTTATCGGCCGCGGTCAGCTCCACCCCATCGTAAAAGCCGGGGATCATCACCCGCCCCTGCTCGTCCTTCAGCGCCGCCAGTAAGCGTGCCGCGGCGAAGACCGGGTTGGGCGCGAAGTTACCGTACTGTCCGCTGTGCAGGGCGGTCCGGGGTCCGAACACCTCCAGGGTGACCGTAGCAATACCCCGCGCTCCGAAGGTCAGCGTAGGCTCGTTCGATACGTGGCGGGTGCCGTCCAGGATGACCAGAAAGTCCGCCTCGAACAGTTCCCGCTGCGCCGCTACGGCCCCGGGCAGGTCGTCGCTACCGAGCTCTTCCTGAAAGTCCATGATCACCTTCACGTTGTAAGCGGGCGCTAATCCCTCCGCGGCCAGTACGTCCAGAGCGGTCAGGAAGGCTACGGCCGGCCCCTTCGAATCCGAGGCCGAGCGCGCGAACAGGCGCAGCTCCGGGTCATAGGGTATCCCGGTTGCTGCCGGAATAGGTGTGGGGACCGTAGCATACGTACCATCCGCCCCCTTGCGCTTATACACCACTTGGTAGGGATCAGGCTGATCCCAGGCGGCGGTATCTACGGGCTGACCGTCGATTTGCAGGTAAAACAGCACCGTGGGCAGGGCTGCATCGATCTGCCGCTCGGCAAACAGCAGTGGCATACCGGGCGTGGCGATGCGGGTGACGGCAAAGCCCTTATCCAAAAAGGTAGCCTTACACCAGGCCAGATTAGCCTCCACCTGCTCGGGGTAGTGGCCGTCGTTCGGTATAGCCAGAAATTCAGTCAGCTGGGCCAGGGCCGCAGGCAGGGCGGCGTCGGTAAGGCGGACGATCTCCTCCCGGGGGAGGGGTTGCGCCCGCACACTCCCCACTACGGTCAACAGGAGCAAGTAAGCGAAGCAGCGTTGAAGTAGCGTCATTGGGGTAGTGGCTGGGTGGGCTAGTGAAGATAGGCCGTCCGGGAATGCGGTAGGGTAAACCTCCCTGGCACCGGGGCTGACACGATTATACTGGGCTAATCGTGTCAATTTTACTACATTTGACACGATTACACTAACCCGCAGTAGCTTATGTATAATTGGGAGTATCCTAGGTGGCCGCTGTTTGAGTTTGATCAGGATACTTACGTAGTGCAGCTCAGACAGTATACGGAGAGAGTAGACCGACTATTAGGGCGTATTCAGGGGCTACCAGCGAAGGATCATGATGCCTACTTCCTTGAAAGGCTGGTCGAGGAGGCTGCAACTACTTCACGCATTGAAGGATACACTCTAAGCAGGCAGGATCTTATGTCCTCCGTACTAAATAACCTGAATCTCGGGAGTGCAACGAATCAAGTTAAGGACCTTCGTGCGCGGGCGATCGGACAGCAGATTGTACTGAACCGGGAAACGTTTACCAGGCCGCTCACCGAGACCGCCCTCAAGTACTGGCACGAGCTGCTACTTGGGTACGATACTACACTTAAGGTGACGGGTGACTACAGACAGGGCACCTCCCCCATGCGCATAGTAAGCGGCCCCGAGTACAAGCAAGTGATCCATTTCATCGCACCTCCGGCCAATCGGGTTGCGGTAGAGATGGAAGGGTTTATCGCGTACTGTAATAGCACCTACCCCCCCGGTATCCACCCTGTACTCAGCGCTGGAATCGCGCACCTCTACTTCGAAAGCATCCACCCCTTCGAGGACGGTAATGGACGTATCGGTCGGGCGATCCTGGAGAAAATGCTATCACAGCAACTGGGTACGTTCATTCCCTTCAGTATATCTCACAGTATCGAAGCGCGGCGCAAGGCATACTATGTAGCACTAAACACGTCCCAAACTACGCTGGACATCACCTCCTGGCTCAATTACTTCTGTGAAGTACTCCTTGAAGCTATCGACTATGCCGATAGCTTAGTGGATTTCACCCTCCATAAGCAGACCTATTTCAATGAGTTCGCTACCCAGCTAGATCCCCACCATCGCAAGGCCATCGACAAGCTGTTCGCCGCCGGCCCCGCCGGCTTCCAGGGAGGCATGAGTACCCGCAAATACATGTACATCAATCGCGTATCCCAGGCCACCGCCGCCCGCGCCCTCCGCTACCTGACTAGTATCGGTGCCCTTACCCGACACGGCTCTGGCCGCAGCACCCACTACCTCCTCCCCCAATCCACTTAACCACCCCCCCTAGGCCGCAGGCCGCCGCCCGACCCCATACTCCACCCAGGCCAGCGCAAAGCAACAGCCCCCGTACCCCAGCAGCACCCCCAGCCAGGCCTCCACGCCCCAGCGCAGACCGTAGCTGAACACGATCGGAGCCGCCGCCGAGCTCACCACCACGAACAGCCGCACCGTACTCTTGATGCTCCCCAGAAAGCGGGGACCGTAGCGCTCCGCCCACAACGCCGGCATCATTACTGCATCCGTACCCGCACTGGCCCCGAATAGCCCGAAGAATACCGGCACCACCCAGCCGTAGGGAACGAATAATAGTAGCAACAGCCCCACCACCGCAGGCACCAGCGCAAAGCGCAGCAGCGTAGCCGGACCCAACCGATCGATCAGATCCCCCCCAAAGAGCAAGAATACCACCCGCACCAGCCCGTAAGTACTCAGCCCGTAGGCCATCAGCTCCGCGGTAAAGCCCCGCTCGGCCGCGATCACCGACTGATTAAAGACCAGCCCAGTGAACACGAAGGGAATAAAGAGTACCAGCGGCAGAATGAGCCGAAACCGGCGATCCTTCAGCACCTGCGTCCGCGACCAACTGGCTACCTGCGTCGCGTCTGTATCGCCCGCCGCCTGCAGCTGGGCCTCTGCGACCGTATCCGCGCGCTGAAAGTCGTCGTAGCGCCGCACCAGCAGCCACACCCCCGGCAGGAACAGCAACAGCACCGCCCCACCCGCCAGGGCCCATACCAGCCCGTAGCCGTAGGCCAGGATCGCGTAGGTCACCAGCGGCGGTAGGATCACCTCCGCCACTGAAAGTCCGATCAGTGAGAGCGACAGCGCCCGCCCCCGCCGCGCATCGAAGTAGCGCCCGATGGTCGTAGACCCGATGAGCGGCAGCACGCCCTGCCCCCCGCAGCGCACGATGAACAGGCCCACCGCCACCAGCGCAAAGGTCGGCGACCACGCCAGCAGGGCCGTACCGAGCAGCAGGGCCACGCCCACCGCCGTACTCACGTAGCGCACCCGCCCGCGGTCGATCTGCTTACCGATCAGGGGGAGCAGGAAGGCTGCCACCAGCGTCACCGTAGAATAGAGCCCGGCAAAGGTGGTCTCCGCCCAGCCCAGGGAGGTCGTCATCTGCGCTACGAAGAGGCTGATGAAGAAGGTCTGCCCGATGGCCGAAAAGAAGAAGTGGAGAAAGCCGAAGCCTAGGTAGCGAGGGTTCAAGGCGAGGGGTGGTCAAGGGGTTAGGGGGATAAGGGGTTAGGGGGTTAAGGAAGTATGAGGGTAAGGCCGCCTTAACCCCATTACACCCTAACCCCTTGCTATCACTCGAGCCCCTGGAAAAACCCTAGCTCCGCTGCGTCCACTTCCTGTTGGTAGCCGGCGAAATCTTCGGCGAAGAAGGTGTCCACCTCTGCGACAAAGTCGTCCGCACCGGCGCGGAACTGCTGGAGCATCAACTGCGCCATCTGGCTGGGTGAGCCCTCGACCTGACTGATGTAGCTGCGGGCACCATACAGTTTGGACTGCAGGTTGGTCGGGTTGCGCTGGATGCCTTTCTGTCCATCGGGGTCCATAAGGATCTCCTCCAGCTGATCGATCTGCTTGACGATCTCCTTGCCGCGCTTGGTGAGGGTGTCTTTGGTAGCCTCGGGGGCATCGGTGAGTACGCCATCGACCCGCTTGATGCTCTTGCGGGCGTCCTGCAGGCGATCGAAGGCGGTCTTCACGCGGGTGATCTCCGTTTCCAGCTCGGCGGCCAGGGCATTGCGCTGGGTGTAGCGGCCGCTGCCCTGGAAGGTGTCGCGGGGGTCGGCGGCGATGGTCACTACGGTTGAATCCACATGATCTCCGTAGGTCATCAGGATGCGGTAGGTGCCGGGTACGACGGGCAGACCGCTGGGCAGGTCGGCGTCTTCCTTGCGCTCGCGGCGGCTGGGCATCTCCATGCCGTCGGCACGCATGTTCCAGGCGCTGCGGTTCATGCCCCACTTGGGCTTTTCGGTATAGGTGCGGATGGTGTCGCCGGACTGCAGGTCGATGACCTGAACCTTCACCTTGTTTTTGGGGGCGGGGATGGTCTCGATCTCATCGTCCTGGGTGCGATAGGCCTGCTCGACGCTGCCCGTCTCGCGGGCGGGGATATCCTCCTTGATCTCGGGGGCTATCATGGTGTACTCGGTCATGCGGGAAAGGTCGACGGTGTCCGATACCTCGCCGGGGCCGCCGGGGCGCACCCAGTAGGTGAGCAGGGCACCATCGGGCCGGTCCGTACCCTGAAACTGCCCCTGGGCGTAAAAGCGGGTGCCCTGGTAGGAGCGGCTTTCGTACTGGTACGCGTTCGGGGCGGGGAAGACGGCGAAGGAATCTTGCAGCATCTCCGGGCCGCGCTTGGCCATTTCCCGGAAGGGGCGGATATCGTCCATGATGTAGATCGCCCGCCCGAAGGTGCCCACAATCAGGTCGTGCTCGCGGGGGTGAATCTTGAGGTCGATGGTGGAGACGTGGGGATAGTCGGCGTCGAAACGCGTCCAGTTGTCGCCGTAGTCGAGGCTATACCACAGTCCCTGGTCGGTGCCCAGGAAGAGCAGGTTCTCCTGCACTGGGTCCTGCACGATGGCCTGGGCGTGACCGCTGACCTTGTCTTCATCCACGATCTGGGTGAAGCTGCCGCCGTAGTTGCTGGTGTGGTAGACCATCGGGCGGGTATCGCCGCGGCGGTAATCGTTGACCACGATAAAGGCCTCGCCCGGATTGATCGGTGAAGATTCGATGTAGCCGATCCAGCTGCCGGGGGTCATACCGGGCAGGCGGGCGGTGAGATCGGTCCAGCTGCCGCCGCCGTTGCGGGTCACGTGCAGGCGCCCGTCGTCGCTACCGACCCAGAGGGTGCTGTCGCCCAGGGCGTACTCGATCCGCTCGGGCACGATCGTAAGCAGGGTGGTGTGGTTCTCGGCCTGGGTGGCGTCGATGGTGAGGCCGCCGCTGATGGCCGAGCGCTGCAGACTGGTATCGTTGGTGGTGAGGTCGGGGCTGATGATCTCCCAGTTCATGCCTCCGTCCGTGGTCTTGTGCACGTACTGACTGCCCATATAAATGGTATTCGCATCCGTGGGCGACTGAGCGATCGGGGCGTTCCAGTTGAAGCGCAGGAACTCCCCGTCGGGGTGCACGGGCCGGATAAAGGTCGTCTTGCCCGTAGGCCGGTGCACGGTGCCGAGGTAACCGCCCTGACTGGCCGCGTACACCACGTCGGGCTCGTCGGGCTTGAAGATCATGTCGAAGCCGTCGCCGAAAAAGACCTCCTGCCAGTCGGCATCCGTGATACCGCCGGATTTTAGTCCCTGACTGGGGCCGACCCAGCTACCGTTGTCCTGCATGCCGCCGCCTACGAGGTAGGGGTAGCTCATGTCGTAGGCGATGTGGTAGAACTGCCCCACCGGCAGGTTCTGGGCAAAACGCCAGGTATCGCCACCGTCGTGGCTGATGTTGAGTCCGCCGTCGTTGCCGTCGATGATGTAGTCGGGGTTCTCCGGGTCGATCCAGAACGAGTGGTGGTCGGGGTGCACGTTGTTGCCGTAGTTGGCGATCTCGTTAAAGGTATTGCCGCCATCTTCCGAGCGGCTCACGTAGGTAGCGATGTGAAACACCCGGTTCTCGTTCTGCGGGTCGACGTAGATCTCGGCGTAGTAGAAGGGACGGTCGCCCACGTTCTTCTTGGTCACCAGACTGAAGGTCTTACCGCCGTCGGTGCTCTTGTAGAGTCCGTTGTCTTCAGTCTCTTCCACCAGGGCGTAGACGATGTTCGGCTTATTGGCGGCGATGGCCAGACCGATACGGCCGAGGTTGCCCTTGGGCAGTCCGTCCTTTGCGGTGCGGCGTGTCCAATTGTCGCCGCCGTCGGTCGTCACCCAGATACCCGAGCCGGGGCCGCCCGAATTGAAGTAGTCGGGGTCGCGGTCGAAGGTCCAGGTCGCGGCGATCAGCTTATTGGGGTTGGTGGGGTCCATGACCAGTTCCGCAATACCGGTGCCCTGGTCGATGTAGAGCACTTTGTCCCAGTTCTTGCCGCCATCGGTGGTGCGGTACACCCCACGTTCGGGATTCGGGGCCCACATATTGCCGAGGGCACCGACGTAGACCGTATTCGGGTCGGTCGGGTGGGGGTGGATGCGGTAGATGGCCTTCGTGTCCTCCAGGCCCATCAGCTCCCAGTGTTCGCCGCCGTCGAGGCTGCGGTAGATGCCGCCGCCGTAGTTGGCCGAGTTGCGGGGGTTGCCCTCGCCGGTACCGGCCCAGACGATGCTGGGGTTGGCCTCGCTCACCGCTATCGCGCCGATCGACAGGTGCTTCTGCTCGTCGAACAGGGGCCGGAAGCTGGTCCCCCCGTTCTCGCTCATCCATAGGCCACCCGAGGCGGTGCCGACGTAGATTTTGTCCTTATCCACGGGGTGCACGTCGATGCCCGTCACCCGACCCGACATACCGGCCGGACCGATGGGGCGCGGCGCCAGCGCCTTCCAGTGATCTTTATCCAGGTTTTGCTGGGCGTGCAGCAGGGCGGGGCCGCAGGTGCAAAAAAGTAGAGCTAGAAGCGGGGCGAGGTAACGCATACGTGGTGGGGTAAGGGGCTAAGATACGGAGGTCTCGCAAAGCGATCCGGTCGGCAGGGCCTGCATCCCTCCCCCTACTGTCGGGCGGATCCCACTACCCATGGGTCGGAAGTCCGGAAGAATAACCCAATAATCCACCCGGGAGAGCGTTTTATCCCTACGCCAAAAAGTACGGGTGATAAAAGCGGTTTTTACCGCGATCGACCCCAGACGGCTCCCTTTCTAGATCCCTATAGTCCCATCTATTGATGAAGCTTTACCACCTGTGTTTTACCCTTCTACTGCCCTTCTTTGTCGCCGGGCAGACTATTCCCTACCAGCTCGATTACCTCGACGTCAACCCCGATAAACAGGGCGCTGACATTCTGGAACTCTCCGCCATCGGCAGCCGCATCTACTGGGGCACCGAGGGCGACGTGAACTACCTCTCCACCGGCTCGGCCGAGTCCACCTTCAGCTTCCAGGGCGGGGTGGGCCTGCGCGACGGTATCGAGCCCCTGGGCCACATCGGCAACCTCTACTACTTCCACTACCGCGACAGCAACGACCGGGGCTACAACATCGTCGTCAACGCCATCGTGCCCATCCCCGAGGTGCTCGAACTGCCCCTGCTGGAGGATGAGAAGTGGACCCACACCGCACCCGTCATGGCCAACGAAAAGCTCTACGCCGTGCGCGAACGCAACGACCGCAGTACCAGAAGCCACATCGTACAGCTCATCGAGACCGACCTGGCCACCGAGGCCAGCACGATCGTAGTGGCCGATACCGTGACCTACAGCAACTACCCCGTCACCAAGAGTATGGTTGCCGACGGCGACCTGGTCTACTATACCCGCCCCCAGGCCGGCGGCGTAGGTCCGGCCAGCTATAATGCCAGCACCGCCGTAGTCACCGATCTGGGCACCTTCCCCTCCCCCGCCTACCTCAACTACGAGCGGGTGGGTAACTATACCCTCCTGCGGTACCGGCAGCAGGGTAACTACTACGGCGACACCTACTTCCTCACGCCCACCGGCACCGGCGACCAGATCCCCGGAGGAATCCTCCGCGACCAGTCCGTGGCCCTCACCGACGCCCTGGTCAGCGTAGATACGAACGGAGCACTACTAGCCTATTACTATGCCGATGGCTCCTCCGCCCTACTAGCAGACCTGGGCACCGAAGACAATGACAATCCCCGCCTGTTCCAACTGACCGACGACGAACTGCTCTTCTACCAGCTCAGCAGCGGCGGAGCCTGGACCGTGGCCCGCACCGATGGCACCACCGCCGGTACCCGCTCTACCGCCACCCTGCCCAACACCAGCACCAGCGGCCCCGCCCAGACGGTACGCCTCGGTGCCTACGTCGCCCTCAGCTCCACCAACCAGCCGGTCTACATCTACGACCCCCGCAACGACGACCTGCAGGAGGTAGCCGCCAACTTCAACCTCGTGGGCCCCAACCCACCGCTGGCCTCCCTCGGCGACCGGCTCTACTTCGCCGCCATCGCCCCGGGGCGCGGCGAGCAGCTCCACTACCTCACCATCGACAACCAGCGCACCCTCAGCGGTACCGCCTTTACGGACGAGAACGGCAACGGCGTACAGGATACCGATGAGACCGGCATCGCCAACCTGATGATCACCGTGGAAGGCACCGACGGAAAGAATTTCCTCACCACCGATTCGGCGGGGCACTACGCCCTGGCCGTCCTCGATGGCGAGACCTACACCGTCACGGCCTACCAGCCCGACTGCTACGTCCGCACCACCGCCGCGGATAGCTACACCGTCACCGTACCCACCGATCCACACCAGGCGATCGACTTCGGCTACGCCCTGCAGGACGGTGCCGCCGACCTGACGCTCTACTTCAGCGCCGGCCGGGTGCGCTGCAACACCAAGGCCCCCTTCTGGATCACGGTGCGCAACGACGGCTGCCTGCCCCTGGCCGGCACCGCTACGGTCAAACTTCAGGACAACGTAAGCTTCGTATCCGTCAACCGCGACTCGGTCATGCTGACTGACAGCACCATCACCTTCACCTTCGACACCCTGCAGCCCGGTGAGCTGTACCACAATGCCATGAAGCTGCAGATGCCCAGCGAGGACTTCGCCGGCGACACTATTGTCCTGGCCGGGACCGCGGGTGCCAGTTTTCAGGAAGGTATCGCGGTGACCGATACGGTGAACTTCGAGACCATCCTGCGCTGTGCCGTCGACCCCAACGACAAGGCCGTCTTCCCCTTCCGGGCCGATAGCACCCACAGCAACTACACCCAGGCCGGCGAAACCCTGCGCTACACCATCCGCTTCGAGAACATGGGCAACGATACGGCCTTTGCGGTACGCATCGAGGACCAGCTCTCCGAGCACCTCGACGGCACTACCCTGCGGCCCATCGAGGCCAGCCACCCCTACGAGCTGAAGCTATCCGACCAGGGCCTGCTGACCGTCAACTTCCCCGGTATCGAGCTGGTCGACTCCTCAGTGGATGCCGCCGCCAGTCAGGGTTTCGTGGTCTTCGAGATCCAGCCTATGGCGGAGCTGCCCGAGATGACCCGCATCGAGAACACCGCCGGCATCTTCTTCGACTTCAACCGCCCCGTGATCACCAATACGGTCGTATCCACCATCGTGAGCGATCTGGACAAGGACGACGACGGCGTATACTTCTGGGAAGACTGTGACGACAACGACGCCAGCATCTCCCCCTTCGCCAAGGAGATCCCCGAGAACGACGTGGATGAGAACTGCGATGGCATCATCGAAAAGACCGTATCCACCATCCAGGTACTCTCCGGCACCCTGGAGGTATACCCCAACCCGGCGGGCCGCTGGTTGCAGCTGCGCTACTCGCAGTCGGCCGCACTGCGCGCTACCCTGGTGGATGCTACCGGACGCCAGCTGCTCACCACCTCCTTCACCGGCGAACTGCAACTGGCGGTAGACCGCTACCCCGCCGGCGTGTACCTGCTGCGGGTCGAGGACCCTGCGACCGGCGAGGCCGGGCAGCGGCGGATCGTGCTGCGGGGCCACTAGGTAATCGGGGGGCCGAGCTTGCGCACCTGCGGCCGCGCCCCCCGTTACACCTGCTAAAGCCCTAACATGTCCTGGACCCACACCGACGACGCCCTGCACCACGACTTCCAGTTTGCCGACTTCCGGCAGGCCTTCGCCTTCATGACCGAGGTAGCCTTTGCCGCCGAGGCCGCCAACCACCACCCCAACTGGTCGAACGTGTACAACAACGTCACGATCAGACTGACCACCCACGACGCCGGCAATACCGTGACGGATAAGGATCGAAAGCTCGCCGAGCGGATCGACCATATCTTTGCGCGCTATGCGTAAGGTATTTCTGCTTTGCACGCTCCTGTGGAGCTCACTGACTGTCGGGGGTACGGTGGAATACCGCTATGTGCTCAGTCCGGAAGTCCGGGCGGTGTATACCGACGTCATGACCCTGGAGCTGGACCTGGCCGAGGCCGGCATCAGCCGCCTTAAACGGACCGAGCCGCGCAATCTGGCAGCCTACCACCTGGAGAGCTACGTGGATTTCTTCCGGCTCTACCTGACGGGTGATGAAAGCCTGGACGGACTGCTCGCCGAGCGCTTCGACCGCCGCATCGAATGGCTGGAGCGGGGCGACGAAAGCTCGCCCTACCACCGCTATGCCCTGGCCGAGGTCAGGCTGCACCGCAGCCTGATCGACCTACGCTTCGAGCGGCACCTGGCGGCCTTTCGCCACCTCAACCGGGCGCACAAGGAACTTCGCGATAATGCGGAAGCTTTTCCCGACTTCCTACCGACCTATAAGGACCTAGGCCTGCTGCATGCTGCCGTGGGGGCCATCCCGCCGCAGTACAAGTGGGGGGTAGAGTTGTTTTCCTCGCTCAGCGGCAGTATCGCGCAGGGCCGGGAAGAACTGCGGCGCGCGCTGGCCGATGTGGATAGTCCCTTCCACCTAGAGACCCAGGTGCTGTACGCCTTCATGGAGCTGCATCTGGCTGACCGGCCCGATCATGCCTACCGCACCGCAGGCCAACTTCAGCTCGATCCGGCGAACAACAAGCTACACTGCTTCGTGCTGGCCTCCCTGGCCATGCGCAGCAACCGCAATGCCGAGGCGATCCGCCTACTGGAACGGCAGCGACGGGGTGGGACGGCGGCGGACTTCCCCTACCTGGATTTCCTGCTCGGCCAGGCCAAATTGAGAGATCTGAACGCACAGTCGCGGGTGCACTTTCAGTCGTTCCTGCTCCGCTATGCCGGCCGCCACTTCCGGGAGGAGGCGATCCAGAAGATCGCCTGGTCGTACCTCCTGGAGGGTGACGCGCCGGGCTACCACCGGGCTATGGCCGAGATCAGCGGTGGTAGTCGGGCCGGTGGAGACGAGAGTGCCGCCCGGGAAGCCGCCAGTGACCGGTCGCCTCATCTGGGGCTGCTGCGTGCCCGTCTGCTCTTCGACGGGGGCTACTTCGATCGGGCGCGCACGGAACTGAACGCTATCTCCCTAAATAACCTGACAACGGACGAGCAGCTGGAGCACCACTACCGGACCGGGCGGGTGCTGGGGGGCCTGAAGGAGTATACCGGAGCCCTATCGTTCTACGCGCGCACCATCGCGCTGGGCCGGGCGAACCCGGCCTACTATGCCTGCAATGCCGCCCTTCAGGCGGGGCTGGTGGAAGAGAAGCGGGGGCATCCCGTGGCGGCGAAGAAGTACTTTCAGACCTGTCTGGACCTGGAGCCCGCCGAATACCGCACCGGCCTGCACATGCTGGCCAAGGCGGGGCTAGACCGATTGGCCTCGGCGTCTTAGGCCGTCTTGAGTTGCACGTCGCTCAGGGCGGCGGGCTGGGTGAGTAGCTCGGGCGTGAGCCGGTCGAATACGTAGCCCAGCTTGTGGTAGTGGGCCAGCAGACGGGGCAGGACGTTGCGGACCTTCTCCTCAGCCTTGAGGCTGTCGTGCAGCACGACGATGCTGCCGGGGCGGGCGTTATTGACCACATTATCGAAGCAGTCGTCGGGCGTGAGCTCGGGATCGAAGTCACCGCTGAGTACGTCCCACATCACGATCTCGTAGTGGCGCTGCAGGAACTGGGCCTGACTGGGCTTGAGCCGGCCGTAGGGGGGGCGGAAGAGGGTGGTCTTGAGCTGCTTGGCGCAGTGGCGCACGTCGTGGAAGTAAGGGACGTTGTCGGTCTTCCAGCCATCGAGGTGGTGCATGGTGTGGTTGCCTACGGTATGGCCGGCATCGACGACGGCCTGCAAGACGCTGGAGTAGCGCCGCACGTTGTTTCCTACACAGAAAAAGGTGGCCTTGGCATCGTACTGGGCGAGCTGTTCGAGCACCCAGGGCGTGAGCTGTGGGATGGGACCGTCATCGAAGGTCAGGTAAAGGGTAGGCTGTGCCGTGGCGTGCTCGGCGCGCCAGTGGAAGGTGGGGAACAGCTTCTGAATTACCCGGGGTGTTTTGATGAGGTACATGTGTCTGTGTTCATAGGGGGGCTAGCTACTTTGGGGGGGCTGAACTACCTTTGCGGCCATCAGGACCAGCGGCGGTTTGTCAGGTACTTAGTAAACGTTTTTGCGCCTGTTTCTGCTGCTTCCCCAAATATTATTTTACCGGCGACTGTCCGCCCAATTACACTACTATGTCTACCGTCCGCGTGCGTTTCGCTCCCTCACCCACCGGAGCCCTACATATCGGCGGGTTGCGCACGGCGCTGTACAACTACCTGTTCGCCCGCAAGAGCGGTGGTGTATTCGTGCTCCGCATTGAGGATACCGACCAGAAACGCTACGTCGCCGGCGCGGAGGACTACATCGTAGAGGCCCTGCAGTGGGCGGGGATCAGCCCGGACGAGGGCCCCGACCTGGGTGGGGCGCACGGTCCGTACCGACAGAGCGAGCGGCGGGACACCTACCGCAAGTACACCCAGCACCTGCTGGATGCCGGTCAGGCCTACTACGCTTTCGATACCGAGGCCGAGCTCGATCAGCGGCGGGAAGCCGAAAAGGCGGCGGGCAACCACAACTTCCGCTACGATGCCATGACCCGCGAGGGCATGCGCAACAGCCTCAGCCTCAGCAAGGTCGAAACCGAGCAGCTGCTCGCAGCAGGCACACCCTACGTGGTACGCCTGCGGGTAGACCCCGGACACACCGTACACATCCAGGATATCGTGCGCGGCGACGTAGCCTTCCAGAGCGAAGAGGTAGACGACAAGGTGCTGATGAAGGCCGACGGACTACCTACCTACCACCTAGCCAACGTAGTGGACGATCACCTGATGGAGATCAGCCACGTGATCCGCGGCGAGGAGTGGCTGCCCAGCACGGCCCTGCACGTGCTGCTGTACCGGGCCTTTGGCTGGGAGAAGACCATGCCGCAGTTCGCCCACCTGCCCCTGCTGCTCAAGCCCACGGGTAAGGGCAAGCTCAGTAAGCGCGATGGACAGCAATTGGGCATCCCGGTTTTTCCCCTGGACTGGAAGACCGAAGACGCCGAAGAAAAGCTGTCCGGCTTCCGGGAGGCCGGCTTCCTCCCCGAGGCTACCATCAACTTCCTGGCCTTCCTGGGCTGGAACCCGGGGACGGAGCAGGAAGTCTTTAGTCTGCCCCAACTCATCGAAGCCTTTGACTTGGACCGTATCAACAAGAGCGGCGCGCAGTACGACTTCGACAAGGCCAGGTGGTACAATCAGCAGTACCTGATCGCCAGTAGCGCGCAGGAGCTGGCCCCACGGGTGCAGGAGCAGTACGCCGCCCACGGCCGGTCGATCACGCTGGAGCAGGCCGGCCGGATCGCGGACCTGCTGAAGGAGCGGGTGCACGTACTACCCGAATTCTACACCCAGGGCCGCTACTTCGTGGAGCGCGTAGGCGTGACCGACGAGAAGATGGCCCGCAAGAAGTGGAAGCCCGCCCTGCGGCCGGCCTTCGAACGGCTGCGCGAGCGGCTGGCGCAGCTAGACGACTGGCAGGCCCCCGCGATCAAGGCCGCTACCCTGGCCTTCATGGAAGCCGAGGAGCTGGGCTTCGGAGCCGTACTGCCCGTACTCCGGCTAGCGGTGAGCGGCACGACCAACGGACCCGATGCCTTCGCGATCCTGGAAACCGTGGGACAGGAGGAAGTGCTGGCGCGGCTCAGTGCGGGGTACGATGCGATGGACGAGTTAAAATCGTAAGCTCGGCGGACGACGGGCTACCCCAGCTTAGGATAGCACAAAAAGTACTTCGTGAACACCCGCGGCGTGATGCCGAAGTCACTGACCTGCGACATGGGCACTACCTCGTCTTCTTTGGTACAGACCATGATCTCCTCCTTAGTGAGGGTATAGGCGCTGTTGGTCTCCTTGCCCTGAATGATCAGGTGCTCGGCGGCGGTGGCCGGCAGGCCCGCACGTCCGTCGAGGCTTTGCCGTATATCCTCGACGTAGTCCGGCGAGAAGGGGGCGTCGCTGAATTCCAGGCGGAATAGCCGGCGGTTGACCAGTCCGCGGCTCAGGTAGCTGAGCAGGGGGTCGGGGTGCTGCTGCCAGGTCTTGACGGCGGTGCTGATGTCGGTATCGTCGAGGGCGGCAAAGCAGTCGAGCAGCTCGTCGCGGCGCGCGCGGAAGTCTTCGCCGCCGATGTGGTGCTCGAGGAAGTAGGCCAGGGACGGCGGGGCCCAAAGTGGGGTACCGGATGCGGTCAGCGCCCGGGCCCGCCGTAGGATCAGGCGCAGCATCTGCTCGGCGGCCACCACGGTCTTGTGCAGGTACACCTGCCAGTACATGATGCGGCGGCTGGTGAGGAAGCGCTCTACGCTGTACACACCTTTCTGCTCTACGACGAGGCGGTCGTCCACTACGTTGAGCATCTTGATGATGCGGTCGTAGCCGATCACGCCCTCGGCCACCCCGGTGAAGTAGCTGTCGCGGTTGAGGTAGTCGAGGCGGTCCATATCGAGCTGTCCGCTTACGAGCTGGTGCAGGAAGTGCTTTTTGTACTTGCCCCGAAAGACCTTGATGGCCAGTTTCAGCCGGCCGTCGAACGCCTCGTTGAGCCGCTGCATGAACAGCAGACTGAGCGCCTCGTGGTGGGCGTCGATCAGGGTGTTCTCCAGGGTATGGGAGAAGGGGCCGTGGCCTATGTCGTGCAGCAGGATGGCGATCATGACGGCCTCGGCCTCCCGCTTATTGATCTTTACGCCCTTGGCCCGCAGGCTCGCTACGGCCTGCTGCATGAGGTGCAGGGCGCCCAGGGCGTGGTGGAAGCGAGTGTGCAGGGCACCGGGGTAGACGTAGTGGGTGAGGCTGACCTGCTTGATGTTGCGCAGGCGCTGGAAGTAGGGGTGCTCCACCAGGTCGAACAGGATGCCGTACGGGATGCTGATGAAGCCGTAGACGGGATCGTTGAGGATCTTCTGTTTTTTCTCCATGGGTGTGGTGCTGGTGGAAGGTCGGGGGGATTAATTTGTTCGCCCCGGCGTATATCCACCGCAGCTGCGACCGAGGTGGCCTCTTATGTGTTGGGTAATACCGACCTTTGCGGCCGGTCGAACCCCAATTGCCAATTATGAACATCGTCATTGCCGGTGCCGGAGACGTAGGGTTTCACCTGGCGGAACTGCTGGCCACCGAAAACCAGAACATCGTGCTGATCGACAACGACCAGGACGTGCTCGACTACGCCGGCTCCCACCTGGACGTGCTCACCGTGCGCGGCGACGCCACCAGCATCGCCACCCTACAGTCGGCCCGGGTGGGCAACGCCGACCTGCTGCTGGCCGTCACCACCAGTGAGCAGACCAATATGATGGCCGCCATCCTGAGTAAAAAGATGGGGGCCACGCGCGTGATCGCCCGGGTGGACAACGAGGAATACCTCGAGGGCGAGGGCACGGCCACGATCTGCTCCCTGGGTATCGACCAGCTCATCAGCCCCCGCCGGCTGGCCGCCCTGGAGATCGAGCGGCTGATCAAGAAGTGCTCCTTTACCGACATCTTCGAATTCGAGCACGGCAAGCTCTCGCTGGTGGGCATCTCCCTGGCCTCCGACTCCCCCCTGGCGGGCAAGAGGCTCAACCAGATCGAGGGGCTCAATAACCGCGAGGAGATGCAGCTCATCGCCATCCTGCGCGGTCACCACACGATCATCCCCCGCGGCAATACCGAGCTCAAGCGCTACGACCACATCTACTTTATTGCCCGGCCCGGCGACACCAAGCTGGTGGAGCAGTTCGTAGGGGTGAAGCCCCGCACCGTGACCAGCGCCATGATCATGGGTGGCACCGACCTGGCCATCGCCACGGCCCGCCGCCTGCAGTACGGTTACAAGGTCACCATCGTAGAGAACGACAAGAAGCGCTGCCAGCACATCACCGAACTGCTCGACAACGTGCTGGTGGTCAACGGTGACTTCACCAACTTCGACCTGCTGGAGGAGGAGGGGCTGTCGAAAATGGACGCCTTCATGGCCCTGACCGAAAATAGCGAGACCAACATCATCGCCTGCCTCACCGCCCACAACCACGGGGTGTACAAGACCATCGCGCAGGTGGAGAACAAGGAGTACGTCCACATCAGCCAGAACATCGGCGTAGACACCCTGATCAATAAGAAACTACTGGCCGCCAACGACATCTTCCGCTACGTGCGCAAGGGCAATGTAGAGGCCATCACCACCCTACAGGGCGTGGACGCCGAGGTGATCGAGTACGTCATCACCAAGACGAATCGCCTGACCAAAAAAACGCTCAAGGAGCTGCACTTCCCGGATACCGCCCTGATCGGCGGCGTGATCCGGGGTGACGAGACCATCATTCCCAACGGGTCCTCCCAGCTCCAGCTGGGCGACCGCGTCATCGTATTCGCCAAGCCGCAGGCCATCCGGCGGCTCGACGAGTTGTTCCGCTAAGCGGTATGCGGGAACTGATCAACTACCGGCCCATCGCGCGCGTCGTCAGCGTACTACTGGTCATCATCGGCGTACTGATGTGGACGGGCGTACCCTTCAGTGCCTACTACGACGAGCCCACCCAGCCGCTGCTCTATGCCGGCGTGACCACCCTCGTAGCCGCCGGCCTGCTCTGGCTGATCTCCCACCGCAAGAAAGACGGACGTACGGCCAGCGTAGCCATGCTCTCCATCCACAAGCGGGAGGGCTACCTCATCGTAGCCCTGAGCTGGGTGGCTATGACCGTCTTCGGCATGCTGCCCTACCTCTACAGCGGCATGCTACCCAGCGTTCCGGATGCACTGTTCGAGACGGTATCGGGCCTCACCACCACGGGGGCGTCTACCCTTACGGATATCGAGATCCAGCCCCGCGGCCTGCTCTACTGGCGCAGCCTCACGCAGTGGATCGGCGGCATGGGCATCATCGTGCTCACCGTTGCCATCCTGCCCCTGCTCGGCATCGGGGGCATCGAGCTCTTTGCGGCTGAGGCGCCGGGGCCCACCTCGGATAAGCTGCACCCCCGCATCAGCGAGACGGCCAAGCGCCTCTGGTTCATCTACGTGGGCCTGACCGTACTGGAAGGCTTCCTGCTGTATTTCGCCGGCCTGTCGCCGTATGAGGCGATCAACCATGCCCTGACCACCATGGCCACCGGCGGATTCAGCACGCGCAACGCCTCGGCGGCAGCCTTTTCGCCTACGATCCAGTACATCATCATCCTGTTCATGTTCCTGGCCGGCGTGAACTACACCCTGCTCTACCTGGGCATCAAGCGGCGCTGGTCGGAAGTCTGGCGGAGCAGCGAGCTCAAGGCCTACGTGGGCCTGATCGTCGTGCTCACGGCCATATTCACCGCCCGGGTATCCTACCACACCGAGGATACGCTGGAGCAGTGCTTTCGCGACAGCATGTTCCAGATCGTGAGCCTCATCACCACTACGGGCTTCGTCTCGGCCGACTACACCAGCTGGGCCAACAGCCTGACCATGGTCTGCTTCGTGCTCCTGTTCCTGGGGGCCTGCGCGGGCTCTACCTCGGGCGGCATCAAGCTGATCCGCCACCTCGTGTTCTTCAAGAATAGCTACCTGGAGTTTAAGCGGCTGATCCACCCTCAGGCCATCGTGCCCCTGCGGCTCAACGGACAGATCGTACCGGGCCGCATCATCACCCACATCTTCAACTTCCTGCTGCTATACCTCATGATCTTCGTGCTGGGTAGCGTGGTGCTGAGCATATTGGGGCTGGACTTCATCACCGCCGTCGGGGCCATGGCCACCAGCCTAGGCAACGTAGGGCCGGGCATCGGCGGCGTGGGCCCGACCGACAATTTTGCCTGGCTCAGTCCCGAGATCAAGCTATTCCTTAGCTTCGTCATGATCGTGGGCCGGCTGGAGATCTTCACCGTACTCATCCTCTTCACTCCCTACTTCTGGCGCCTCAACTGATCACGTCAGGGGGCGGGGGCGCAGGTGCAAAGCACGGCCATTAAAGGACTTAGCAAGTTGACATTCACCGAATACAAACCAGCTGACTTTTCCCTCGCTCCGCAGCGCAACCCGCTGGGGGAGATCAGGTGGTGGAAGTTTCTGGGGGGTGCGGCCTACACTAATCCGCTGCACGACCTGCTATATGCGCTGTCGCGCAGTTCGGAACCGCGCCCGACCCGGGACCGGCGGCAGCTCCGCTTCGAGGATCATGGCCTCGCGATCGTGCAAGCTCCGCCCGGCGAGACGCAGACGTATACCTACGCCGAGCTTACAGAGCTGCACCTAGATTATACCTGTTTTCCCAGGCCCGACAACCACCTGGCCGGAGGGTCCTTCTTTCTGCGGCTCAGCCTGTGCGGTTCGGATATAGACACTACGATCGATCTGCGGTCGACGCACTCCCAGTGCCAGCAAGTCATCAAGCTGCTCTACGCCCGGCGCGTACGCTTTCGCGAATACTACATGGGCTCCCGCTCTTACTTACTGGAACCCAATATCCCCTACCAGCGGGTGCAGCAACTCAAGGCGGACTACGGCATAGAGTGGTAGGATGGGTAGTACTAATTAGCCGCCAGCCAGGTACGGCGCAGCATGCGGCAGGAGCGCTCGCTGCCGGCGTCGTCTACGGCCAGCTGCATGTGGGTGATGGCGGTGCGCATCAGTGCCTGGGGCTCCTGACCGGTCACGCAGTCGCAGTGCAGCGTGCTGTCTCCGCGGGCGGCGTAGAAGCTTAGGGCGTAGCAGGCGGATCCCGTGGGCGCTGCCCGGCACCTGCGGCCCCGCCCCGGAAACAAACGGGTGGAGAAGGTGCGTGCGGGGTAGTCCAGGTGGTGGAGGGGGTGCTGGCGGTGGGTAAGCGAGCCGCTGCCGTCGCCGTGTACGCGCAGCGACCAGCCGTCGGGGGTGCGAAGCTCCAGGTAGTCGAGCGGGGAGACGGGGGAGTGGGAGACGGGACCGCAACACCACAGCAGGGGCAACAACAGACCGGTAAGCAGGCGGGCGGTGGGCATGGCAACTATACCGATGCGGTGGCGGTTGCGTTTGGCGTATGCAGTTTGAGAATTATACCCTGGACAACGGACTCACCGTCCTACTCCACCACGATCCGGAGCGTACCGTAGTCACCGTGAACGTGCTCTATAAGGTGGGCAGCCGCAACGACCCACCCCACCGCACGGGCTTCGCCCACCTGTTCGAGCACCTGATGTTCGCCGGCTCCAGGAACGTACCCAACTTCGACGACGCGCTGCAGCTGGCCGGTGGCGAGAACAATGCCGTGACCAGCAGCGACCATACGCTGTATTACGACGTGCTGCCGGCCGAGAACGTAGAGACCGCCCTGTGGCTGGAAAGCGACCGCATGCGGCAGCTCCGCTTCAGCCAGCGGTCGCTGGACAATGAAAAACGGGTGGTCGTGGAGGAATTTCGCGAGACCTGCCTGGAGCAGCCCTACGGTGACCTCTACCACCACTTCAATGCCCTGATCTACCGCCAGCACCCCTACCGCTGGCCGGTGATCGGGCAGGATATCAGCCACATTCAGCAGACCACCCTGGCAGAGGTCAAGGCCTTCTACGCCCGCTACTACCGGCCGGACAACGCCATCCTGTGCCTGGCCGGTAGCTTCGACCCGCTGACGATCCGGGAGCGTATCGCGCACTGGTTCGGTGATATACCCGGCTCCGACCCCGAGCTGCCCCGGCCCGTGATCGCGCCCGAGCCGGAGCAGGACGCGCCCCGCCAGCTGACGGTGTACGGCGAGGTACCCAGTCCGGTGGTGTACCTGCACTTTCGTACCGTGGACCGGCTCCACCCCGACTTCCCCGCCACGGACGTACTGAGCTTCCTGCTGGGTGGCGGCCGCTCCTCGTGGCTGTACCGGCGGCTGGTGCGGGAGACGGAACTGTTCGCCGAGGTGAGTGCCGGCATCAACGACAATCTGGAGCACGGCGGCATCATCGTAGAGGCCCGCCCGAGTGAAGACGTGGACTACGCGGACGCCCGCCAGGCGCTCTTCACCGCCATCGACGCCCTGGTGGAGCAGGGGATCGGAGACGAGGAGCTGGCCAAGGTCATCCATCAACTGGAGCAGCGCAACCACTACCGGGAGGCCAACATCAGCAACCGGGCCAATGAGCTGGTCTTCTACGCCGCCCTGGGGCAGCCGGAGCTGGTCAATACCGAGATGGAAAGCTACCTGTCCCTCACCGTAGCGGAGCTCAATCGGGTAGCCCGTAAGTACCTGGTGCCCCAGCGGCGAGTAGCACTCGAATACCTCAGCGCGCCAGCAAGACCGTAGACCCTCCGTCGCGTACGATCTGCCCGTCGTAGAGCTGTACCTGGGCTACCCACAGGTAGGTGCCCGGCAGGGCGGGGCGGTCTCCGAGTAGTCCGTTCCAGCCGCGGCTTGCACTGTTGGGCGGATAGTCGCCGTCGGAATAGACCTGCTCGCCCCAGCGGGTATAGATCTGGAAACTGACGATCCGCTGCACGAGATCGGCGTTCGCGAATACGGCTACGAAGTCGTTGTTCCCGTCCCCGTCCGGAGAGAATACATTAGGTACGTAGATAGGCTTACGGCCATCTACGGCTACGTAAGTCGTGAGGCTATCGGTACAGCCGTAGATATCTCTGATGATGAGATTCACGTCCTGCGTAAAGGGCGCGCTGATGGTAGGATTGGGGCAACTAGGGCAGTCGAAGAGCTCGGCGGGCTGCCAGCTGTAGGAAAACAGTTGGGAGGGGGGCACCCGATAGTTGAGCTCGACCTTGGTGGTCTCACCCACCTGCTGGGGGATGAAGCTGGGCAGTACGATCGGGAAGGCCGCGGCGCGGGGCAGAAAAAATTCCGGCTGTTCGATCTCGCAGCCCCTGGCATCACGAATGCGCAGCAGGTAATAATCACCGGCCGTGACGGTACGCCAAAAGTCTTCCCCACCCCGGTACGTTTCTCCGTCGGTGCTGTAGGTGTAGGGCAGTACCCCACCCCGGGCCGTCAGCGAGAGGGGTGGTCGGCGCAGGTCCTCGCACTCCACCTCTACCGGCCGGATCGACTCCGGATCCAGCAGCACCACCACACTGGTATCGCTGCAACCCAGTGCATCGGCGACGGTGAGCGTGTAGGTGCCTTCCGTCAGATTACCTATTTGCGGACCAACGACGGGCTCGCCATCCAGGCGGTACGCATAGGGCTCGATGGTGGGTAGGTGGGTGGCCGATATTTGTCCGTCCTCCGCCCGGTAACACGTGGGGTCTTGGTAGGATGTATTGAGTACCGGCTTGTAGAAGTCTACCCGCAGTTGTTCGTCGACGGTGCTGCTACATGTTTGATCGGCTACGGTGATGATCTGATAGGTACCGCTGCGATCTACGGGCCAGCCCTCCCCGGCGGTCAGTGGGACGTCGGGCTGCCGCTCCCCGTCGATCAGGTAGCTCAGCGTGAAGGGGCCATTGCCCTGCAGGTCGGCCAGAATCTCCTGCGACTGGTTCCAGCAGGCGGTCAGGTCCTGGGCGGGGAAGGCAACCGTAGGCGGAGCGGTTTCCTCGGTGGCCGCCCGCCACTGTACGGTCGATCCACAGGCGTCCGTCAGGCGTAGGGTCACGGTATCGGGCAGCGATTCGTTGATCTCGGGGTTGGGGGAGGTACTTCCGAAGCTCCAGTCGTAGGTGAAGGGAGGCACGCCGCCCTCGATCTCGGCGGACAGGCGCGAGCCTCCTCCCCGGCAGTAGCGGAACGGCTCCCCTTCAGCAATACGCGGTGCGGTGGGTTCGCGGACGATGATGCGCAGGGAGTCGACATTGCAGGCGCACGGCAGGTCGAGCAGCAGGAAGGCTTCCTCGTCTCCTTCGGTGACGTTGTCCGGCAACGCCCGCACGGGCACATCGACGAACGTGCGGCCGGCGGGGATCACGACGCGGCCAGTACCTGCATCGAAGTCTGCCGTATCACTAGCGACCGAGGTGGTGCCAAGGCGGTAGGTGACGGTCTGTGCCCGGTCCAGCTTAGAGTCGGGCTGCCGGCTTATGCGCAGGGTACTAGGTTCACATCCTTCGTACACGATCAGGGGTTCCTGCGCACCCTGCGGCCCCGCCAGGATGGCACCGGCGCCTAAGTCAAAGCTCCCCCCCTCCAGAAAGACGGCGGAATCGAGTTCGTCATCGGCAATGTCGGCGATCACTAACCGGATGTGGTAGGTCGCGCAGGGCTGTACGCGCAGGGTAGCGGTAAGCACCGTGGTCTGCCCGTCGAACTGTACGGTCTGAATGCGGGGACTGTTGCCCGTAGCGCCGCGGCAGCTTCCCGCGCCTCCGGGTGTCGGGGTGTTGTCGAGAAAAAACTGCTTGTTTTTTTCGTCGTTGATACTATTGACGGTAACGGGAGAGCTGGTGCCCGGTACGCGGGCCACGTTGACCGCGTTGTTGGAAAAGGTGCCGGTGTAGCCGGGTCCGCTAATGAAGAAGCCAAAAATGTCGTTGAACTTAGCCCCTACGAACTCACAGTACTCTTCAGAAGCGAAGACGTAGCGAAAGGTGACGGTCGACTCTAACGGGATGAAGTCGAACTCCAACCCGCTGCGGTCGAAGACGCCGTTCTTATCCACCAGGTCCAGGTCCTGATCGTTGGTGGGTCCGGTAAGCCGTGTGCCTTTGTCGCGGGTATCATTCGGCCCCGCCGCATCCGTGATTTTTCCGGTGGATAGAATGATGCCCCGCTCGAAGCCGACGATATCGCTCTGCCCCTCGAAGTAGCCGATACCCGCCTGATTTTCTCCGATCGCCTGGACGTTGAAGATCGTCTTGCAGCGATCGGTAGCAAACACCTCCGTCACCAGTCGTTCGGCGCTGTAGTCGGGGTCCAGGGTGAGCCCGCTCGCTTCCGACTGCGCCAGCAGGGGCACTACGGCCCACCAAGCTACCAGGAACAAGAACGGTCTTAACAAAGCACTGAATTATTGGCCAAAAGGAGGGCGAACTAGCATAGCCCCGTGGTAAAATACACAAAGATGTACCTATGGGGTAACCCCCTAACTACGAACATATTGCACTTTACGGATTGCCGGCCCTGCGATAACAGTAGGTTCACTCCTCGAAACCCGGGGCCCTCGCGGCTTGTTCGGCAGGAGCACCCGAACCGCTCAGGCCACACGCCATACGCTATGTACATCTTCCTCTTTGTCGTTATCGTGGCACTTTTTCTGGCCATGCTGTTCGTCAATCTCTACTTCCGGGCCAAAGTGCTGCGCGCCTACCGCGTGCTGGTGCAGACCGATGTAGACTTCACCGCCGCCCAGATCCTGAACCGCCAGCGCATGGAAGAGGAGGTCGTACCCGCCTACCCGCAGCAGGCCCAGGCCATCCGCGATTTCGGTAATTACCTACGGCGCAGTATCCGCATGGCTACCGTACTGCTGCTGCTCATCACCTGCTTCGGTGCCCTGCTGATGTGGTACCGCAACTGATCAGTCCGCCGCCGCGATCGTGAGCGTAAAGCCCACCCCGTGGATGTTCTCGATCCTGACCCGCGCGTCGCGCCGCAGGTACTTGCGCAGCCTACTGACGAACACATCCAGACTACGCCCCAGGAAGTAGTCGTTGGTGCCCCAGATCTGCTCCAGGATCGTAGCCCGTTCGAGCACCTGCTCACGCCGGCTACTGAGCAGCTGCAGCAACTCCGCCTCGCGACGGGTCAGCCGCCGCGGGCTAGCCTCGTCCGGATGAGACAGCCGCAGCTCCCGCACCTCGAAGCGGTACGCACCCAACTGACCCGGATCGAAAGCCGCCGCCGCTACGGGCCGCACCCGGCTGCGCCGCAGGAATACCTCGATCCGCAGGATCAGCTCCTCCACGCTGAAGGGCTTGGTGATGTAGTCGTCCGCCCCCAGGCGCAGTCCCCGCAGACGATCTTCCTCGAGGCTCTTCGCGGTCAGGAAGAGGATGGGCATGTCGCGATCCTGCTCCCGCACCAGGCGCGCCAGTTCGAAGCCGTCCACGCCCGGTAGCATCACGTCCAGCAGGCATAGGTCGACCCCCGAGGTCCCCTCCCGGATGCGCTCTGCGGCGGCGGTACCGTCATTCAGGTGCTCTACGGTAAAGCCGTGCAGTTCGAGGTTATCGCGGGTGACGAAGCCGAGGCCCTCGTCGTCCTCCACGTACAGTAGGCGGGCGGCACTCATGCGGGTACGGCGGCTTGGGGTACGGGAGTGAGCGGGAGCCGCAGGTGCAGGGCCGTACCGTAGCCCGGCGCACTCTCCACCCGGATGTTCCACCCGTGGGCCCGGCAGATCTGGCGCACGTAGTAGAGGCCCAGTCCGAATCCCTTTACGTCGTGCACGTCCCCGGTCGGTACCCGGTAGAACTTCTCGAACACCCGCTCCTGGTGCTCCGCGGCGATGCCCGGTCCGTCGTCGTGGATGGACAGGTGCAGGTGGCGGTCGGCCACGTGGCCCGTGATGGCGATACGGGGCGGCGTACCACCGTACTTGATGGCGTTGTCGAGCAGGCTGTGCAGAATATTGGTCAGGTGCAGGGGGTCGGCGTAGAGGGGCACGGCCCGGTCCGGCAGCTGCCAGCTTAGGTGGCCGTCGCGCTCCTCAGTGCGGGCGCGGGCGCTGCTGAGCAGGGGGGGCAGCAGCTCCTGCAGGTCGATGCGCTCCCGCCGCAGGGTGAAGCCGCCCTTCTCCGTGCTAGCGATCTGTAGCACGTTCTCCACCTGCTCGTTGAGCCGCTGGTACTGGGCGTGGATGAGCTGGGCGTAGCGGCTTAGTCGGGCATCACCCGCCACGTGCGGGTCGCGCGCCAGCACCCCGGCCGCGATGCGGATGGTCGACAGCGGGGTCTTGAACTCGTGGGTCATGTTGTCGATGAACTCCTTCTGCATGGTCGCCAGCCGCCGCTGCCGCAGGATCACCAGCAGGGAATAGGCAAAGAAGGCGACCGTCAGGATCAGGATGACCGACAGAAACACTACCAGCTGCATCTTCTGCCAGATGTAGCCTACGCGGGTGGGGAACTTGACGCCGAAGTAGTACAGCAGGCCCTCATCAGGCGGCAGGTAGCTACCGGTCTCCGGATCGGTGGGTAGCTGCTGGGATTCGGCCGTGCAGTAGCCCCCGTAGGCCATCTCGTTGGTGGAGCAGTCGAAGATGGCGTACTCGAAGTCTACGTCGAGGTGCAGCCGCTGCAGCTCCTGCTGCATCAGGTACTCCAGCCGCTGGGCGTTGATCTCGCTCTCCGTATTGACGATAAAGTAGTTGCTGCTGCGCTGCCGCACGATGTCGCGCTTCGGCAGGTCGGCGTCGTTCTCCGCAGCCAGCTGCCGGGCCACGCCGTAGAGCGCCAGCTGCGCCTTCTGGCTGAACTCGGTATCGTTCAGGTTCCAGGTCGTAGCCACCCAGTAGGTTTGCATCCCGATGATGCCGAGGATGGCAATCAGGCCCAGGACGATGACCCGTCGTATGACGTTGTGGTGCATGACTGCCGAAGATCGGGTAGCAAACACAGAACGCCGGCATGCTGCCCGAAGATTAACATGGCGTTTGCAAGGTCGAGGCGTTGCACGCCGAGCAATCTCAGTCGCAGCTGGCATACACTCGGCGTGCAACGCCTCGACCTCTGCCCCGTATCTTTGTGGCTCACCATCCCCGCCGCCGCCCATGTCCGTCACCCCCCCGGCCTGCCCCATCCCCCGCTGGCAACTGCTGAAGCAGGAGCTGACCAACGTCGGCCCGGCGGACTTCGACCGCCTGCGCGCCACGGCCGCCCCCGGCACCCTGCTCGATGTGCGCCGGGCCGAAGAGTACGGCAGCTACCACCTGGAGGGGGCCATAAACGTGGACTACCTGGGGCCCGACTTCCTGGAACAGCTCGACGCCCTGGACCCCGACCAGACCTACCTCGTGTACTGCCGCAGCGGCCGCCGCAGCGTCCGCGCCTGTACCCTGATGCGCAACGCCGGCATCACGCGGCTCGTGCACCTCGACGGTGGCATCAATGCCTACGACCGGTGAAGCCGCTGTTGTACAGTCTGTGCCTGATCGTCTGCGCCTGCGGCACGTCCCCCGCACCCGCGACCACGCCCTATGACGTGACGCAGGAGGAATTCCGCGCACGGATGAACGATAGCAATGTGGTCATCCTGGACGTACGCACCCCCGCCGAGACCGCCGGGGGCATGATCGAGGGCGCGCGGGAACTGGACTTCAATGCCGCCGACTTTACCGAGCGGCTTGACAGCCTGGACCGCGACGCGACCTACCTCGTGTACTGCCGCAGTGGCAACCGCAGCGGCCAGGCCTGTGCCCTGATGGACCGCATGGGCTTCCGCGAAGCGCACAATCTGGCCGATGGCTATCTGCAGTGGAAGTGAGGCCCGACGAAACATACCGGGTGGCTAAGTGGGTTGTGGGTTTAAACGAGTTCCCCATGTCTGACTGGTTCATCGCGAGCGGCGCTACGCTGCTGCAAACGGCGGTCTCCGCTTTTATCATCTTTGCCGCCATGCTGCTGCTGGTGCGGCTGGCCGGCCTGCGCACCTTCGCCAAGATGTCGAGCATCGACTTCGCCACCACCATCGCGATCGGCTCGATCCTGGCTAGCGTGGTGATCAGTAAGTCTACCTCGGTGCTACAGGGCGTGGTGGCCCTGGCGTCCATCGTGATCTTCCAGCAGCTGTTCGCCAAGCTCAAGTTCGCCTCCAACGCCTTTGAGGACCTGGCAGAAAACAACCCTACCCTGCTGATGGACGGGACGGAGTTCCTGATCGACAATATGCGCAAAACGGGCGTCAGCCGCTCCGACGTCATCGCCAAGCTGCGGGAGGCCAACGTGATCCAACTTTCGGAGGTGCGGGCAGTCGTGCTGGAAACGACCGGCGATATCTCTGTACTCCATGACTCCAATGATACCAGGCTGCAGGACGTGCTACTCGAAGGGGTGGAGCGCTAAGGCTACCTTTGCCGCATGGCCGAGTACCACATCAGCGAAAACACGGATTGGAAGGAATGGCACGGCGTACTGGACGTCGTCTATGCCGGCAACGCCCAGTACGTCTACCCCCTGCGCAGCGACATCGAGGGCATCCTCAGCGACAAGAACGCGGCCTTCACCGGCGATAACCTGCGGCGGTGGGTAGTGGTAAGCGGCGGGCACGCCGTGGGCCGCATTGCCGCCTTCATCGACGAGGAGCGCAACCGGGAGCAGACGCTGCCGGCGGGGGGTATGGGCTTCTTCGAGTGCATCGCCAGCCCCGCGGTGGCCGATCTGCTCCTGCAAACGGCCGAAGACTGGTTGCGCGGCCGCGGGATGCGGTGTATCGACGGACCGATCAACTTCGGCGAACGCGACAAATTCTGGGGCCTGCTGACCCGGGGCTGGTACCGGCCAATCTACCAGGAGACCTACAATCCGCCCTACTACCAGGCCTACCTGGAGCAGCGCGGCTACGTGCCCCACGAGCAGTGCCTGACCATGCGGGGCGTAGTGTCGGAGTTCCCCGGCGAACGGCTCGGTAAGCTGGCCGCCCGGGTACGCGAGCGCTACGGCCTGTATACCAAGCAGCTGGACGCCAACAACCTGCAGCAGGGGGCGGACGACTTCGCCGAGGCCTACAATGCCGCCTTCAATCACTGGCCGTACTTCAGGCCGCTGACGGGAGCGGACATCTACCCCACCTTCCAGCAGATGAAGCCCATCATGGACCCCCACCTGACCTGTCTGGCCTACAACAAGGAAGGCCGACCCATCGGACTGGCCGGCCTGATCCCCGACATCAACTGCTTCCTCGGCGGCGTGAACGGTAAGCTCGACTGGCGGGGGCTCCCCAAATTCCTCTACCGGCTCAAGTTTCAAAAGCAGCCGCGCGACTGCAAGGGTATCGCTTTCGGTATCGCGCAGGACTACCAGCGGCAGGGGGTATACCCCCTCATGGTCGACGCCATGTTCCAGAGCGGCAACCGCCACACCAGCCGCACCTACCGCCACGTCGATATGGCCACCATCCGCGGCCACAACAAGCTCATGGTCGACACCTGCCGGCAGATGAACACTGACATCCACCGCGTCCACGTCGCCTACCGCAAGGCCCTGGTGGAGGATGGCAGTTGGGAGCCCTTCGCTATGATGGATGTGAGTACAGTTCCTCTGGGGCAGTACGGGGTCGGTTAAACACGGATTGCACGGATTATGGGCACGGATTGGACACGGATAATCCGCGCTGAAATCCGTGAAGTAATCTGTGAAGTAATCTGTGAAATCTGTGTTTAACCCAAAGTTTTCCACAGAAAAAAGCCGTTCTCCACAGCCTTTTACACAACAATTTGTTTAGAAAAGGACCTATCTTTACAACTGATGGCTAAGGACAAACAATACGACCGCCGCAGCGGCAGTGGCAACGGTAGTACCGTGGCGGCCTACTCCAACCGCAACCGCCTGGAGGAGGCCAACCTGCCGTCGTACAGCAAGCTGCCCCCCCAGGCTCCGGACCTGGAGGAGGCGATCCTATCGGCCATCCTGATCGAGCGGGAGGCGATGACCAAGGTGCTGGACATCATCAAGCCGGAGAGCTTCTACAAGCCGGCTCATCAGGAGATCTACCGCAGTATGCGGCGGCTGTTCGAGCGCAGTCAGCCCATCGACCTGCTCATGGTCGTGGAAGACCTGCGCAAGAACGAGACCCTCGAGGTCGTGGGTGGTGCCGGCTACCTCGCCCAGCTCACCAGTCGGGTGACCAGCTCGGCCAACATCGAGTACCACGCGCGGATCGTAACCGAGAAGTTCATCCAGCGCGAGCTCATCCGCACCAGCGCCGAGATCATCAAGGACGCCTACGAGGACAGTACCGACGTACTCGACCTGCTCGACAAGGCCGGCAGCAACATCTTCACCATCACGGAGGAGAATATGGGCAAGCAGGTCGCCGACATGGGCAGTCTGGCCAATCAGCTCCTGGAGCAGCTTACCGACCTCCGCTCCCGCGAGGGCGGCCTCACCGGCGTAGCTACCGGTTTCACCGAGCTGGACCGCCTCACCTCCGGCCTACAGCGCTCCGACCTCATCATCGTAGCCGCCCGTCCGGCCATGGGTAAGACCAGTTTCGTGCTCTCCATGGCCCGCAACGCTGCCCTGGGTGCCAAGGCCGACAAGCCTACCCCGGTCGCCATCTTCAGTTTGGAGATGAGCGCCGCCCAGTTGGCCGGCCGCATTTTCAGTCAGGACGCCGAGGTGAACGGCCAGAAAATGCGCAACGGCAAGTTCACCGACGACGAGTGGGAGCGCCTGGTCAACGCCATGACCCACGTCGGCGAAGCCCCCATCTACATCGACGATACCCCCGGCATCAACGTCTTCGAGCTGCGCGCCAAGTGCCGCCGCCTGAAGCTCGAAAAGGGCATCGGCATGGTCATTATCGACTACCTGCAGCTGATGTCCGGCGCCGGCGAAGGCAATAAAGGCGGCAACCGCGAGCAGGAAGTATCGGCCATCAGCCGCTCGCTCAAGGGCCTGGCCAAAGAACTTGAAGTACCGGTGATCGCGCTATCGCAGCTTTCCCGTGCCGTAGAGACTAGAGGGGGTGATAAACGGCCTCAATTGAGTGACCTGCGTGAGTCGGGGTGTCTTACCGGTGATACGTTGGTGACCCTCGCAGAGGACGGCCGGCGCGTTGCCATCAAAGAACTGGTCGCGCGCTACCCCCGGGGGGGCTTCCAGGTCTGGGCCACGGACGATGACTACCGCTTAGTGCCCGCAATGGTCTCCTCCGCCTTCTCTACCGGTATCAAGCAGACGTACCGGCTGACCACCAAGCTCGGTCGCAGCATACGGGCTACCGCCAACCATAAATTTCTCACAATTAAGGGTTGGAAGCGGCTGGATGAATTGAAGGATGGTGAGCATATAGCTATGCCGCGAGCGTTGCCCGCCGGTTTAGCTACTAAGGTCATGAGTGAAGCTGAACTGGCTTTACTCGGTCATCTGATCGGGGATGGCTGCACACTGCCCAAACACGCTATCCAGTACACTACGCGGGAAAACGATTTGGCTGATATAGTATCTGCCCTCACGGTGAAGTGTTTCGGAGACGAGGTCACCCCGAGAACTAAGCAGGAAGGTTCAAAGAAGACCGGTGCTAAATGGTTTCAGGTCTATCTGAGCTCTAACCGGAAGCATACTCATGGTGTGCGTAGTGCGGTATCGGAGTGGCTGGCAGCCTTAGGCGTATGGGGTCTGCGATCTCATGAGAAGCATGTACCTGACCGCGTGTTTCAGCAGAGTCAGTCACGAATTGCACTCTTCCTTCGTCACCTCTGGGCTACGGATGGATGCATTAAACTGGTAGGTGGAAAGAAGCCTTACCCAGCGGTCTACTACGCTTCCAGTAGCGAACGTCTAGCTAAGGACGTGCAACACCTATTGTTGAACGTAGGAATTACTGCCCGCATCAAATGCGTAGATCAAGCGCTGAAAGGTCGAGATCAGTATCACGTAATTGTGACGGGACAGCATGACCTTCTGAGGTTCATTGACCAAGTCGGCGCGGTAGGTGCGTACAAATCTTCTGCACTTGCCGATATAGTCGACTACCTGGCTACCCGCACTGCGAATACAAATAGAGATGTGATCCCCAAAGAGGTATGGCACGACGAAGTGATTCCATCGATGCAACTACTAGGTGTTACTACCCGTGAAATGCAGGCCACCATCGGTACACAGTACTGTGGATCTACACTATACAAAAGCAACTTGAGCCGCGATCGCGCCCGCACCGTAGCTAGCGCCGTAGATTCACTATATCTGAATACGCTCTCTACCAGCGACGTATACTGGGATCAGATCGGTTCCATTATTCCCGATGCTACCGAAGAGGTATTCGACCTCACCGTGCCCGGCCCCCACAACTTCGTAGCCGATGGCATTGTCGTCCACAACTCGATCGAGCAGGACGCCGACATGGTCATGTTCCTCTACCGCCCCGAGTACTACAAGATCACTGAAGACGAGCAGGGCAACAGCCTGGCCGGCGTAGCCGAGATTATCGTAGGCAAGAACCGTCACGGCGAGGCCCGCGACATCCGCCTGCGCTTCGAGAGCGACTTCGCCCGCTTCAGCGACCTGGAAGACCTCGACTTCGATCTGCTGCCCTCCGGTGCCATCACCGGTGGCAGCCAGCCCCAGCAGCCCTACGGCGGCGGCACCCTGCCCAGTAAGATGAATACCGACGACGATATCCCGTTCTAGCTACAGGAGTGAGCGAGCCACGTAGCGTATGGAGAGGGGCCGGGGGAGAGGAACGTAAAAGGCAAGGTGCAATAGCAACATACCCTATCTTGCTCGGCCTCACCCACCTAGCCCGGCATGGACACCTCCCTTACTGAATTCATCGCCTACCTCAACCAGCTCGCCCCCGAGATCGCACTATGGTGGAGTATCGTAGGACTCATCCTGTTCACGATCGCCCTGTGCATCGGCTGGCTCCTGGGCCGGCGGCGGGTCAGCACCTTGCGCAAACAGGTCGAGCTGATCCAGCGCGAAAAGGTGCAGCTACAGGAACGCCTACAGACCAACGAGGAAGAGCAGAAGTCCCTCGCCCGCGAACTGGTCGCCCTCACCACCGAAAAAGACGAGGTGCTCGTCCAGCTGCAGACCGCCCAGCGCCGCAACATGGAGCTGAACCACAGCCTCACCGAGACCCGCACCTCCAATGAGCAGCTCCGCGCCACCAACCAGAGCTACGCCACCACCATCGAAGACCTCAATGACCAGGTGATCGGCCTCAAGACCCGCAACGAACTACTCCAACAGGGCAGCAGCGCGGGCGGGGACGCAGGTGCGAAGCCAGATCAATTAGACGATCGCATCACGTCCCTCGAACGCCGGCTGGACCAACTGACCCAGTCGAACGCCGCTGCCTCCCGGCCCACGACCATACGTACCGGACGCTCCACCCACCAGATCGAAATAGGCCAGCCCTACGATCCTGCGGAAGAGGCTACCGACCAGCCGGCAGTTGATGACTCCGGAGACGACCTGACCAAGATCTCATCCATCGGTCCCTTCAATCAGCGCAAGCTGCGGGAGGCGGGAATCGTCAGCTACGCACAGATCGCCGCCTGGGAAGATGCCGACATCGATACCTACGCCGCCCGCATCGGCTACGTCGCCGAACTCATTCGGGAAGAAGATTGGATCGGACAGGCCCGCCGCCTCGATGAAGCCCAGGCCTAGGCTAGCGCACCACGGCAATGTCCCCGCGGTACAGCAGGCTGACATTATCGATGAATACCACCTCGATGGTGTAGACGTATACGCCGGGGTCTACCTCCCGTCCGTCAGGGGTCATACCGTCCCAGAGTAGGGTACCGTCCAGACAGTTAGCGGCAATATTCGTCTGCTCGAAGAGGAGCCCGCCCCAGCGGTTGTAGATATTGACCTGAGCAATGCCCGCCACGCCGGTACAGGCGTAGATACGGAAGTCGTCGTTGCGGCCGTCGCGGTTCGGGCTGAAGGCGTTCGGGATGAATATATTCCGGTTGGCGTCGATCTCTACGAAGATGTCGTCGATGGCCTGACAGTCATTTTCGTCCGTGACTACCAGGGTGTACTCCTGGCTACGCAGGGGGAACAGGAAGGGATCGCGGATGCTGTCGTTCGACAGTTGGTCGGGGGGCGTCCACTGGTAGGTGTAGTTGCGGTTTCCGGGACTGATCAGGGGGTCGAGCTGGGTCAGGCTGTCGCCGAGCTCTACGACCAGGCGGTCCGGTAGCTCGATTACGATCTCATCCGGCTGCTGGATCTGGAAGGTCTGTTCGCTGAAGCAGCCCACGGAGTCGAACACCGCGATCACCACGCTATCGCCGAAGCCGATGCCCGCCTGATCCAGGGGAGTCAGGAAGCCGTCGCCGTTGATGGTGAAGTTGTAGTCCAGCAGATCGGTGCCCTGCCCGCCGAAGGCCGTATCGAGTACGATCTGCGCCGGATCGTTGAAGCATACCGGATCGGTGATCGAATCGACCACGAAGGTGATTACGTCCGGCTCGAAGATGGTGTACCGCAGGCTATCCTGACAGCCCTCCGTATCGGTGACCGTCACGCTATAGGTGCCCGGTGCTAGGTCGGTAGCGGTAGCGCCGTCATTCACGGCCGGTGACCAGGTGTAGGGATCATCACCCAGGGGGTTATTGTTGGTGCTGGCGAGCTGCACGGTGATCGTACCGTCTTCATCACCGAAGCAGGTTACGCGGGGCGTGGTCAGCAGGGGGTCGACGATCAGCAGCAGCGAGTCGGGCTGCTCGATGACGAAGGCGAAGGTGTCGGACGTACAGCCCTCCGAATCGGTGACCAGTAACTGGTACAATCCAGCCGGCACGTTGCTCAGTTGCGGGGCTGTTTCCGGCCGGTCGACGTAGGCGAAGGTATAGCCGGGCGTTCCACCGGTTACCAGGATCTCGGCGGAGCCGTCGGCCAGGCCATTACAACTGGCATCCTCGACCAGCTCCTCAAAGGCAAACTCGTCGGGGCTTCCGATGATGGTATCGAATACCTGCGGGCAGATGCCGTCCGTGACCGTCACGGAGATGGGGCCGCGGGGGAGATTGCTTTGACTGCTCGTAGCGGTATTGAGGATGGTATCGCCCGTCGACCAGTAAAAATCGAAGGTGCTCGAACTACCGTCCGATAGCTCTGCCTGGAAGGTAACCCGCCCGTCGGCGCTGGTATCGCTAGGGCAGCTGACATCCTCCACTACCGCAAATTCGCCTACGATACCTACGGGATCTTCCAGTACGAAGGTGGTGTCGAAGGCCGGCTGACAGTTGTTTGCGTCACTGATGGTCACGCTGTAGGTACCAGCTGCCAGTCCTTCACGGACCGAGGTATCTAGCGGAGCCGTCAGATCAGACCAGGCGTAATTGTAGCTTCCGTCGGGATTAGGTGTGCCGCCGACCGCGAAGAGCTCGATCCGCCCGTCCGAATCGCCGAGGCAGGTCGGACTGCTGATGGCCGACGAATCCAGTTGCACCAGACCGGGACTATCCACAAAGCCCGGGAAGGGCCAGACACAGTCGTTGGACAGCGTGACTTCGAGCAGGTACCCACCTACGGTGAGGTTGGGTTCCGTGGTGCGGCCCACGGCGACCTGTTCGCCACGGGAGTTGTCCTCGGTAAGGCGGTACCAGGCGAAGTCCGTGATGGTGATCGAATCACCGGGTGGGGGTTCTACGATGGCGCTGAGCTGTCCGTCGGAGTCACCGGGGCAGGAGATGGTCGTGAACAGTGCGTTCGTCACGCGGGGGGCCGGCCGGGGCTTGATCTCGAACTGTAGGGAGTCCAGTCCGCAGCCGTTCGCATCGTCGATGATGGCGAAGTAGAAGGGGCTGGCCTGTAGATCTTCGATCCCGTTGGTGTCAACCAGGAGCGTATCAAAGGTCGCCAGACTGTCCAACTCGGTGGGCGCAGGCAGACTGTCGTTGATGATCTGGTAGATGTAGGGACCGGTTCCGCCCGACACCACGATCAGTGCCGTCCCCTCCGGATCTTCCGGACAGATCGGCGAGGTAGTCTCGACGCGCTCCAGTACGAGCTCGGCCGGCTCAATGACTTCGACGGTGTCGCGAGTTTCGCATCCCAGTGGATCATTGTCCCGTAACACAACTACGTAAGTACCTACAGCAAGCTCCGTGAATGTCTCAGCCCTACCATTATTTGATGAAGGCTCGCGGAAATCTACTAGGGTGTCCCCAGTTGAGGTAACAAGAGCGACATTGTAAGGAGTACTTTCCGGGGCACCCTGTGTACTTGCGGTTACGGCGATTGTACCGTTAGATTCACCAAAACATTCGACCATAGTAGGGTCTGTGGTTGCTACTAACGTCTTTTCTGCGCCGACAAGAAAACTACTTATGTCGGAACAACCGCTCTTATCGAATACTTCAACAGTGTAGGATCCTGGGTTCAGAGTCGCACGTACCACATTTTTGCCTTGTTGAATGACTCCATCCGACCACTCAAAACGATATTCTTCTGTGTCTGGCCCGGGTACGCCACCTGTAGCCCTTACGGTGATCTTACCATCCAAAGATCCACTACAGGTAGCTGGTTCCGCTTGAAAACTATCTATAAAGAATGTGCTCGCCTGTTCAGCTGTTTCACTATCTATCTTGGTACATCCCGAAGTATTATTAGTCACTTCGACATTATAGTTTTGGTTCGGATCACCTAGGATAGTTTCCTCAGTGCTTCCTGTGCCCCAAAGTATGTTGTACCCATTGTTCGAAGGATTCTCAAGTGTGTCACCCTCCACGATGATAATTACTGTAAGGGTAGCCTGATCATTCTCAGAGCAGTCAGAAGCGGGAAGACTCTCTATATCAATAGAAAATGGGTTTCCTTCTCCAATCAAAATAGAACCGATTGTTTTTTTATCACCTACAGCATCCTCAACGACAACTTCATAGAGACCAGTTCCTAATTCAGGAATACGATATGGATCAGCGTTGTTGCGGCTCTCAGTTACCGCTGCTGTTGGGTTAGGATTAGTCCGGCGATACGTGATCGTATACGGTGCCACTCCCCCAGTAATATTTACTACCAAGGCGCCATCATTGTCTCCAGCACAGGTGACGGGCTGCGGATCAAAAGTGAAGTCTAACGCTGCACTCAAGGCTGTATCTATTTCACATGCTTCATCGACTATAAGGTCCTCTGTAAACGCACAAGAAATCTCGTCTCCTATCGACACTGTATACGTACCCGGAGTGTCGAAGGCGTAGTTCACTACGTCGTCGTGACCATACCCCTTTGACCCTAATTCCAATACATCTACCGGACTACCGGTCTGATCGGTCACAGTGATAGTATAATTACCCGTTCCGCGTAACTCACTCACTCCTCCTGACACAGTAAAACTACCGGTGCAGCTACCGGACGACAGTTCTGCTGTAATCGGGTTAAGAAATCCAACAGCTACTGCCTGATCTATAGAAACGTTGATGCAGTCGTTGATCTCATTCCCATTATTGTCAAAGTAGGTTTCAGTTAACGCAGCACCAGTAGAATCAACACCACTCACTGTAATAGGAGCCACATAGAGTACTATAGGTTGGGGATCACCCGCTGAATTGGCAAACGTCTCGGTTACGAATGGGGGATCAACGTGTTCCACACGCAGACTGTAGTCTCCATTTGCGAAGTCTGTTGAAGGTGTGTAGCTTATTTCACCATTGGCAGGAGGGCGTTGCACATTAGACGGATCAGTATCTACTTGGTCGAAGGTGGGGCCGTCGCGCTCGGGTACTGCCTCGTATATAGCGTACACAATCCCATTGTCCGTATTTGGATCGGGATCGAACTCAAGGTTCCAACTGTCCGGCACCAAGTTGATCGTAAACTCATCCCCCAGACACAAGAAGACAGTATCGGCTGAAGATGAATAGGGTGCTGTACCCCCCTGAGGTACGTTTCCTAAACTACTATTCTGAAGCCGGACATTGGAGAAATTTGCGATATCACCAGCATCCGCTGTACATGGCACACCCCCCTGCCCCCAGAGCCCACCAGCTCCAAAAACCACCAAAAAACCCAAGACCAGCCCACGAATCGGCGTAAAGTAAGCGTGCATAAAAGTGTCCATTCAGTAGTAGAAAGCGTGTCCCGCACGAAGGCCGGGGGGTAACCCCAAACGAACGCTACGGCGCCTTATTTCATTGCACCGGCGGCCCCGCCAAACGAATTGTGTCCGGCTCCTACCTAAAACAGTACGCCGAGCATGATGACGATGCTGTTGAGCTTGCCCTTGCTCTGGTCTTCGCCCGGATCGCGGCCCGCGCGGGTGAGCTGGGTGTCGTTGTCCGTGGTGAGGTCCAGGAAGCCGGACTGGAAGCCAAGGCCCCCGATCAGGCTGGTCTGGGTGCTCACGCTGTACTCCACGCCGCCGCCGATGCCCCAGCTGAGGTTGAGCGCATTGACCTCGCTACCGATGTCAAAATTTTCGTCACTGCCGATGTAGCTGGCCCCCTCGATGCTGCCCCGCGAGCCGGCCGAGATGCCCAACGTGAAGGCCGGCTGCACGAAGTAGCGCATGTAGCCAAACTCGCGGGTGCGCAGCGTCAGTCCCAGCGGGATCTCCACGAACTGCAGGCGGTAATCGTAGGTCTTGCCGCCCGTGAGCTGGGCCGGCGTGGGTTGGGTGGTGAGCACCTCATTGAGCGGCTCGCGCCAGATATCGACCTGGGTGAACTGATCGTCGTAGCGCAGCGCGCCCCCCGCCCCGAAGTGGAAGTTGATGCCCGTATGGATGCTGTAGTTCTCCTGGAAGTAGTACTCCGCGATCAGCCCCAGCTTGAGGCCCAGCTTGGTGCCGTCCGACTCGATGAGGTTGTTGTCCGTCTTCATGTAGTTGAAGGTGGGACTGAGCTGAATGCCGAGCTGGATGGGGTTGTACTGCGCGGTAACCGATAGGGAACACAGCAGGACCAGGGGGAGGAGGAGGTAGGTTTTCATGTAGTACTATTTGGGTCCGGTGGACGTTACCAAACGAGCCGCTTCGACCCGTGTTTAACGTATGATGAAAGTAATCCCCTTAACCTGCCTTGCCCTCCTCATATTGTTGTGCACCGGCTGTACCGACGACGGCCCCGCCCCGCCCGACGTCAGCGCTATTCCAGTCGATCTCACCCTGCTGCGCTTCGACCGGGCCCTGGCCACGCTCGATACCAGCGACCTGCCCGCCGCCCTGGCACGATTAGACGATCAGTACGGCAGCTTCACCGATGCCTTCTTTACCCACCTGGTACCCGCGCGGCGCCGCGACTTCAGTGCCGCAGAGGGCCAGCGCGTCCTGCGTGCCTACCTGGATTACCCCCTCACCCGCTTTGTAGACTCACTGGTAGAAGGTCGTTTTCCTCCCTCTCCCCTGGAGAGGGCCGGGGAGAGGGAAGCGGGTGGAGGGGCGCAGGTGCAAAAGGTGGCAGACGAACTAGCCACCGCGCTACGCTACTACCGCTACTACTTCCCCCGGGCCCCCGTGCCGGATACCCTGGTGACCTACGCCACCCACTTCGAACTGGCCGCCTTCCTGTACGGCGACGGGCAGCTGGCACTCGGGCTGGACTTCTTCCTCGGTCCCGACTTCGACTACACGCAGGTGGACCCCAACGAGCCCATCTTTTCCGACTACCTGGCGCAGAGCTACACCCCCGCCCACGCCCCGGGCAAGCTGCTGCGGGTGCTACTCGAAGACCGCTTCCCCCCGCCGCGCACCGGCCGCATGATCGACTACCTGCTCTACGAAGGTAAGAAGCTCTATGTGCTGGAGCAGCTCCTGCCGGGTACGCCGCGGCACGTGGTGTACGAGGTCAGCGAAGCCGAGATGGGCTGGTTAGAGGACAACGAGACGCCCATCTATGCCTACCTGCAGCGGGAAGACGAGCTGTACAGTACTGACGTGAGCAAGATCCGCAAGTACACCGGTCCGGCCCCCTACTCCGCCGGTATGCCGCAGGAGAGCCCCGGCGGCGCGGTCAACTACCTCGGTCGCCAGATCGTGGCCTCCTTCCTGGCCCAGAACCCGGAGGTCACCCTGCCCGAGCTGATGGCGATGACGGATGGACAGGAGATCCTGCGCCGCGCGCGCTACAAACCTCGGTAAGGCTGAGCCGTTATACCTTTCCAATCTCACAAGTCCGCATCATGACCTCTACTACCGCCCCCCGCACCATTCCCCTCGTCGATCTTTCCCAGTTCGAGCAGGGCGATAAGACGCAGCGCCAAGCATTTATTAACCAACTCGGTGAGGCGTTTCACGACATCGGCTTCGTCGGTGTTACGGGCCACGGTATTTCGAAGGATCTGATCGATGACTTCTACGTTGCGGCCAAGAAATTCTTCGCCCTACCGGTAGAAACCAAGCGGAAGTATGAGGTAGCGGGCGCGGCCGGCCAGCGGGGCTACACCAGCTTCGGCAAGGAGCACGCCAAGCAGTCGCAGGTCGCCGACCTCAAGGAGTTTTTTCAGATTGGTCAGGAGCTCAATGACACCTCCGATAGCGCGTACCAGAAGAACCCCCACGTAGAGGAGGTGCCCGCCTTCATGGACCTGGGTATGCAGCTCTACCGCGCCTTCGAGGCCTCCGGCAACAGCCTGCTGCGCGCCATCGCCCTGTACCTGGGCCTGGACGAGCAGTACTTCGGGGAGCAAACCTCCGATGGCATGAGCATCCTGCGGGCGATCCACTACCCGCCCATCACGCAGGAGCCCAAGAGTGCCATCCGCGCCGAGCAGCACGAGGACATCAACCTGATCACCCTGCTGGTCGGGGCCAGCGCCGGCGGACTAGAGCTACAGAACGCGGCCGGCGAGTGGCAGGAGATCGTACCCGAAAACGATGAGATCGTCATCAACGTCGGTGACATGCTGCAGCGGCTCACCAACAACTACCTGCGGTCGACCACCCACCGCGTCGTCAACCCGCCCCGCTCGGAGTGGGACAAGCCCCGGCTGTCGATCCCCTTCTTCCTGCACCCACGGCCCGACATGAAGCTAGACGTACTGCCCAGCACCGTCACGGCCGAGCGCCCACAGGCCTACGCCCCCATCACGGCCGGTGAGTACCTAGACGAGCGGCTGCGGGAGATCGGGTTGAAGAAATAGATCAGCCCGCCTCGTCGGCCGAGCTCGCTCGTCCGCCGAGGCTCCCTCTCATTCTCTGGAAAGCGAATAGGGATACGCCTCCGGTCCGACCCCCCGCTCCCGCGTCGGCTCCGGTCCCATGTCGAATTCCAACAGTCCGCCCTCCAGCAGGGCGCGGTGGCTCAGCCAGTTCTTCTCGTGCACCTCGCCGTTGAAGGTCAGGCGCTGAATGTAGCGGTTCTCCGCGCTGTTCTCCGGCGCGGCGATGGTGAGGGTGTTGCCGTTCTCCAGCTCGATCGTCACCCGCTGAAAGAGTGGGGCACCCAGGACGTACTGGTCCGTAGCCGGCGCGACGGGGTAGAAGCCCAGGGCCGAAAAGACGTACCAGGCTGAGGTCTGCCCGTTGTCCTCGTCGCCGCAGTAGCCGTCGGGGGTAGGCTGGTACATGCGGTCCATGACCTCGCGTACCCAGTACTGGGTCTTCCAGGGCCGGCCGGCGTAGTTGTACAAATAGACCATGTGCTGGATGGGCTGATTGCCGTGGGCGTACTGTCCCATATCGGCGATCTGCATCTCGCGGATCTCGTGGATCGTCTGCCCGTAGTAGCTGTCGTCGTAGATTGGCGGCAGGGCGAATACCGTGTCGAGCTGAGCGACAAAGCGCTCCTCCCCGCCCATCAGGTCAATCAGCCCCTGCATATCGTGGAAGACCGACCAGCTGTAGTGCCAGCTATTGCCCTCGGTGAAGGCATCGCCCCACTTGAAGGGGTTAAAGGGCTGCTGAAAACTGCCGTCCCGGTTCTTGCCCCGCATCAGGCCCGTTGCGGGGTCGAAGAGCTTGCGGTAGTTGAGGCTGCGTTGGCGGTAGGTTTCCACCTCTTCGGCCGGCCGACCGAGCTGTTTGGCCAGCTGGTAGATGGCGAAGTCGTCGTAGGCGTACTCCAGCGAGCGGGCGGCGCTCTCGTTGATACCGACGTCGTAGGGTACGTAGCCCAGCTCGGTGTAGTAGTCCGCCCCGGCCCGACCCACGGCGGTGAGCGGACCGGCATTGTTCGCCCCGTGCACGAGGGCGTCGTAGAGGGTATCGATGTCGTAGTCATAGGCGGCTCCACTCTTCAGGTAAGCCTCGGCGACGACGGAGGCGGAGTTGTTGCCCACCATCACGTTGCGCAGGCCGGGACTGGCCCATTCGGGGAGCCAGCCGCTCTCCCGGTAGGCGTTGGCCAGTCCTTCCTGCATCTGCCCGGTCAGCTCGGGGTACATGAAGTTGAGAAAGGGAAAGAGCGCGCGGAAGGTATCCCAGAAGCCGGTATCGGTAAACAGATACCCCGGCAGCACCTTGCCGTTGTAGGGGCTGTAGTGTACCACCCGGCCGTCGGCGTCGTACTCGTAGAACTTGCGCGGAAACAGCAGCGAGCGGTACAGGCAGCTGTAGAAAGTACCGAACTGTGCGGGCGTGCCGCCTTCAACTTTGATCCGGCCGAGTTCCTCGTTCCATACCCTTCGCCCGGCCGCTTTGACGGTCTCGAAGTCGTCCCCACCCAGCTCCTCCAGGTTGCGCGCCGCCTGCTCGTGGCTGATGAAGGAGCTGGCCACGCGGGCGTGCACCCGTTCGCCCTTCTTCGTCTGAAACCGTAGTACCGCGCCGGCGTGGTTGCCCTCGATGCGCAGCGAGTCGCTGAGCGTAGCGTCCAGAAAAGTCTGCGTGCTGGTGAACTCCTTATCGAATACGATCACGAAGTAGCTCTTGAAGTTCTCCGGCACCCCACCGCTGTTCTTGCTCGTGTAGCCTACCACTTTCCGCTGTTCGGCGATCACCTGCAGGCCCGATCCCTCATCAAAGGCGTCGATCACTACGTAGCTGCTGTCCGTCTCCGGAAAGGTGAAGCGGAACATGGCGGCGCGCTCGGTGGGCGTCAGTTCCGTAGTCACGTCGTGGTCGGCCAGGTACACGCTGTAGCAATAGGGGGTGACGGTTTCGGCCTTGTGCGAAAACCAGCTCTGCCGCTCGTCCTCCAGAAAGCGCAGGGTACCCGTCACCGGCATAAGGGAAAACTGCCCGTAGTCGTTCATCCAGGGCGAGGGCTGGTGCGTCTGCTTGAAGCCGCGGATCTGGTTGGCGTCGTAGGTATAGGCCCAGCCGTCGCCCATCTTACCGGTCTGCGGCGTCCAAAAGTTCATACCCCAGGGCCGCGCGATGGCGGGGTACACGTTACCGTTCGAGAGCCGGTAGTCGGAGTCGGTCCCCATGAGCGGGTCGGCGTAGGCTACGGGCTCGGCAATGGTATCGAGCAGCTCGCGCTGGCCAGCCAGCAGCAGCGGAAGAGCCAACAGGAGCGCAAGGAGGTAGGCAGTTCTTAACATGGGCCGGGGCCGCAGGTGCGGAGCAAGTGAAGAAGGACTAGGAAGATACCACACGGCGGAATACCCAGTCACCTGATCACGTCCCAGCACTGCCTACTATCGCTTGAGGAAGCGATCGGTACGGAACGCCTGCTCGCTACCCGGTATCACGCTTTCCAGCCCGCAGTTGCATTCCTGCGCGGTGGTGAGGTAGCGGACAGTCAGTTGCTCGTCCGATACGGAAAGCACCTCGTAGTCCAGCGCACGAGCGCCTGTATTTGGGAGGGGCTGTACCTTGATGGTGTTGCCGTCCAGCGACCAGCTACCGGTCACGAAGTTGCGCGCGTAGGTACCGTCGGCGTCGAGCAGTAGCCAGGTGTATTTGTCACCGCGCTTGAATATCTCCTGACCGGAGCTAGCGCGGGTGATGGAAAACTCCTGGAGCTGCCAATCGGCCGTGAGCGAGTCTACGCTGAGATTGTCTACCTCCTTGTCGCAGGTAGTCAGGAGGAGCATGGGGAGGAGTACTAGCAGCAGGTGTTTCATAGTGTCGAATGCAGTGATGTGATGGTAGCTAAAAAAACTACTGCTCAAACGATTGTCATTCGGACCCTGGTGCAGCCCGGACAACATTTTGCCGAGCCCCATCCGATCTACACTACCTGCATCGTCTCGGGGTCCCACTCCACGATCTTCCGCTCGAAGTAGCTGGTGTTGGCGGCCAGGGAGGGGGCCGCGGCGCGGAAGCCGAAGGCACCGTCCTGCACCACCTTACCTCCGCCGCGGATGGCCTCGAACCAGTTGCCGAAGTGGTGCACATGATCGGAGTAGCCCTCCGGGGTACGGTAGTTCCACTCATCGGGGCCGACCACCGCGGGGGGCGTCGGGGGGTACTGCTCCTGGTACCACGTCTTGAACTCCTCCTGGCCGGCCGCCGAGAAGGTGCCGAAGGCATCCCAGCCGCCGTAGCCGGGGGCGTCGGAAAGGGTTTTGCGCTGTAGCGTGAGGCCGCTGTCGGTCACGTCGAGGCTACCCTCCGTACCCACGAAGCGGATGCGGGAGCCGCCGCCACCCCCGTCGACGAAATTGACCCGCAGCTGCATATTAAAGGCCGGATGACCAGCCTGCTTGCCGTAGTCGCAGCTGGCGATGAAGACATCGGGTACATCTCGGCCGTCGTTCCAGTAGCGTAGTCCGCCCGTAGAAAATATCCGCTCCGGCCCCATAGAATCCAGGATACGGTGAGCACCGGAGAACAGGTGCACGAACAGGTCACCGGCTACCCCCGTGCCGTAGTCGCGGTAGTTGCGCCAGCGAAAGAAGCGCTTGGCATCGAAGGGCCGGTCGCCGGTATCTTTGAGAAAGGTGTCCCAGTCTACCGTCTCCGGGGAGGCATCGCGCGGAATGGAATACTGCCAGGCGCCCAGGGCGCTGAAGCGGTCGTTGAAGGTTTCTACGAGGACGAGCTGGCCGAGGTCGCCCCGCCGGTAAATCTCGCGGGCCTGCTCGGTCAGGATGGAACTCACCCGCTGGCTGCCTACGATGAGTACGCCCGGATTACGCTGCTCGGCCTCGAGCACCGCGTGGCCCTCGTCGAGTTGCTGCACCATGGGCTTTTCGCAGTACACGTGCTTGCCGGCGTCCAGGGCCGCGATGGTGATGGTGTCGTGCCAGTGGTCGGGGGTAGCTACGATGACGGCGTCTACGTCTGGCCGGCTCAGCAGCTCCCGGTAGTCGCGGGTGACGAACAGCTCGGCCCCGTACACCTCCCGGGCCCGTTCCAGGCGGCCGGTATAGAGGTCGCATACCCCCACCAGCTCGATACCCGGATGCTGCAGGGCGGCGCGAATATCATTATGCCCCTGGATGCCCAAACCGATACAGACCAGGTTGATCCGGTCGTTGGGACCGAAGGCAGACTGTGGGGCGGCCAACGTCTCAGCGTACGTCTGCTCCAGCAGGGCGGTAGTGAGCAGACCGGCGGAGAGCTGGCGAAGGAAACGGCGGCGGGTGGGGGTGGGCATGGTGGGGGGGGGACTAAGCGGGAGCGGCGAGTTTGCCTTCCGCTAATTTACACCGCACCGGCGTGCCCGCCCCCTGCCTGGGCTACGCGCTGGTCAGCTTGAAGACCGTGATCTCCGGCCGCACGTTGAAGCGAAGGGGCCAGAGGCAGCCCAGCGCGCGGTTTACGTAGAGGGTGCGGCCGTCGTACAGGTCGATCTCGCCGGCGGCGTACCGCTCGTTGGCCAGGGGCAGGACGGGGGGATTCAGGAAGGGGGGTTTGCACTGTCCGCCGTGGGTATGGCCGGCCAGGATCCACCCCCGGTAGCCGTGCCATACGTCCAGGTCGCAGACGTCTGGATTGTGGCAAAGCAGTACCGACGGCTGGTCGGGGTCGTGCTGCGGCATGACCTGCTCGGGAAAAAAGTTGGTGCCGTAGTAATCGTCCATCCCGATGAAGGTGAGGCCCGCTGCGGTGGTCTGTTCGTTGCGCAGCACGGTGATGCCGGCGTCCTGTAGCAGTTGGGTGATCTGCGTGGCTACGGCGGGCTCGGCCCAGTTCTTGCCGTAATCGTGGTTGCCGAGGATGCCGACAGTGCCCAATCGGCCGTGTACGGTATGCTGCAGGACCGCCGCAAGCTGAGCGAACTGCTCCTCGTCTTCGTAGCTCACGTAGTCGCCCGTGTAGACGACAAAATCCGGATCGAGCGCCTGCGCCTCCTGGAACGACCGGATCAGGTAGCGCGGGTCGAAGCGGTTGCCGACGTGGATGTCGCTGATCTGCAGCAGGGTCTTCCCCTCCAGGGCGGGGGGAAGCTGGGCTACGGGCATGCGCTTGTGTACGAATTCGAGCCAGTAGGGCTCTACCTGCCAGGTGTAAATGCCGAGGCCCAGAGCGGCCAGGGCACCGGTTTTCAAAAAATCACGGCGGTTGAGCTTCATTTCACGGACTAGTTGCTACGCTTACCCCAACGCTACGGTACCCGGAGTCGTCTGCGTGTGGTCAAACAACTTCCCCCCGCACCAGACGTTATCCATCAACTTGCGCTATCTTTGGTAACCCGCATAATTACGATAACGATGACTACCACGCTGCTTTTTCTCAACGCCATTGGCCCGGAGATGATCCTGGTCTTCTTCGCCATCTTGCTGCTGTTCGGCGGTAAGAAGATCCCCGAGCTCATGCGTGGCATCGGCAAGGGCATCCGCGAGTTCAACACCGCCAAGGGCTCCCTGGAGCAGGAGCTCAAGGAAGGTATGCGCGAAGAAGAACAACGCGAAAAGGACGCCCGCGAACTGCGTGAACTCCGCGAACGCGAGGCCCGCCGCCAGCGCGAGGAATCCTTTATTACCCGCGATAATGACTAGTTTATAGTAGTCCTCGGCGGACGAGCCAAACTGCGTAAGGCTCGGCAGACGAGAACTATTTTAGCAACGGCCCCCCTACACCACGTAGCGGGGCCGTTGCTATTTCCCCAGGGAGCGCAGCAGCTGCATGCCCGTGGCGTCTACTTCCTGGCCCATCAGGAGTACGTTGGTCAGTACTACTACCCCGAGCGCGTTCTCTACATCTACGGCCGCGAAGGCGCGGTAGCCCCCCACGGCCCCGTTGTGCCAGTAGACCGTGCGGCCGGGCTCGGGCTGTAAGATCTGCCAGCCCAGCCCCACCGCCTGTGGGCCCTGTAACTCGACGGTAGGCGTACGCGTCAGGGCCAGTATCCGATCCGTCGTATCACACTGTGCGCGCAGGAAGCGGACCATATCCGCCGGGGTCGACACTATACCGCCCGCCCCGGCCATGGCGTCGGTGAAATGCCAGTAGGCGGGCTGACTTCCGTCTATCGTATACCCCTGCACCAGATCGGCGCGTGTACTGTCCGGCCCGTCGGAGCTGCGATCCATACCCAGCGGGTCGAAGATGTACTCCCGCAGGGCCGCTGCGTAGGTCGTGCTATCCAGCTTGTGCGTCAGCGTATAGGCGAGCAGGCCGGCCCCCAGGTTGGAGTAGGCGCTCTGCCCCTGCGCATCCAGTGTCAGCTCGTTGCGCAAGTAGGCTTCGAGCTTATCCGGTGTGTAGTCGTGGTAGGGGTCGATGAAGGTCAGGCCGATGTTGCTCGGCAGTCGCGGCAGCCCCGCCGTGTGGTTGGCCAGTTGCTGGTAGGTGAAGGAACTGCTGTCGGCAAAGGGAAAGTCGTAGGCGGTCTCTACCCGGTCGGTCAGACGGAGCCGGCCGTCTTCTACCATATTTGCCAGCAGCGTAGCGGTAAAGACCTTGCTGATCGACCCGATGGCGAAGGCGCGGTCATGATTGTCTACGGTGACTACCCGGCCGGCCTCGCGGCGGGCCCCCAGGTAATGGGTGTGCTCACCGTCGAGCAGGGCTATGGCGGCCTCTCCATCGGGTGCGTACTGACTGACCAGCGCGTGCACCAGTTGCAGCTGCTGTGAGTCCAGGGCGGTGGACTGCAGTGCATTGGTTACCGTATCTGACTGTCCGTGCGTAGTCATTGTCCATAGTAGCAGGAGGAGTACAGCGAGTAAGCGTCGTGGCATAGCATTTCTCTTCAAGATAGGGCGGGGGTGCCCCGGTAGCTAGGGGACCGTGGCGGATTTCGACGAACGGCCGTGTCGTCGCGACATGCATCCGCTTGCAGCTATCCACGCTAGACGTACCTTTGCCCGCCGATATACGCGCCGCAGCTAGACCACCGAAGGGTACAGCGCAGCCAAGCCACGAATCAACACCCCATGGAACTTACCGACCAGGAGATCACCCGCCGCGACAACCTCGCCAAGATCCGCGCCCTGGGCGTCGACCCCTTCCCGGCGGCCACCTTTCCCGTTACCCACCTGGCCAGCGAGATCCTGGCGCTGGTGGAAGAGGATAGCGAGGGCAAGGTGACCAACCTGCAGGATGTCACCCTGGCCGGGCGCATCATGAGCCAGCGCATCATGGGCAAGGCCGCCTTTGCCAACTTACAGGACAGCAGTGGCCGCATCCAGCTCTACGTGAGCCGCGACGACATCGCCCCCGGGGAGAATAAGTCGCTGTACAACGATCTCTTCAAAAAGTACCTCGACCTGGGCGACTTCATCGGCGTCAAGGGCTTCGTGTTCAAGACCCGCACCGGCGAGATCAGCGTGCACGTCAAGGAGTTCACCTTCCTGGGTAAGTCGCTGCGGCCGCTGCCCAGTCCGAAGAAGGACGAGGCGGGCAATGTCCACGATGAGTTCAAGGATCCCGAGCTGCGCTACCGCATGCGCTACGTGGACCTGACCGTGAACCCCAAGGTGAAGGAGGTCTTCCGCAAGCGGAGTAAGCTCATCACGGCCATGCGGCAGTTTCTCGACGATCTGGACCTGATGGAGGTAGAGACGCCCGTGCTGCAGGCCATTCACGGCGGTGCCTCGGCCCGGCCCTTCAAGACCCACCACAATACGCTCGACGTTCCGATGTACCTACGCATCGCCAACGAGCTGTACCTCAAGCGGCTCATCATCGGCGGCTTCGACGGGGTGTACGAGTTCGCCAAGATCTTCCGCAACGAGGGCATGGACCGGACGCACAATCCGGAATTCACCATGGTCGAGTTCTACGTAGCCTACAAGGACTACAACTGGATGATGGATACCTGCGAGCAGCTGCTGGAGCACAGCGTACGGGCCATCAACGGACAGGCACAGACCACGGTCGAGGTAGACGGCAAGACCATCGATTTCAAGGGGCCCTACCGCCGCCTTACCATGGCCGATGCCATTCGTGAGTACACCGGCGAAGACATCAGCGAGGCCGACGAGACCGAGCTACGCGCCATCGCCGGTCGGCTCGACGTGCACGTCGACAAGACCATGGGCCGCGGCAAGCTTATCGACGAGCTATTCGGCGAACGGGTGGAGGCCCAGCTGATCCAGCCCACCTTCATCACCGACTACCCGGTGGAGATGTCGCCGCTCACCAAGAAGCACCGCAGCAAGGAAGGTCTGGTGGAGCGCTTCGAGCTGATCGTCAACGGCAAGGAACTGGCCAATGCCTACTCCGAGCTCAACGACCCCATCGACCAGCGGGCCCGCTTCGAGGAGCAGCTCCAACTCGCCCAGCGCGGCGACGACGAAGCCATGGCCATGGACGAAGACTTCCTGCGTGCCCTGGAGTACGGCATGCCCCCCACGGCCGGTATCGGTATCGGTATCGACCGCCTGGTGATGCTGCTGACGGGGCAGAAGAGTATTCAGGAGGTGCTGTTCTTTCCGCAGATGAAACCTGAGCGGTAGGGCGTAGGGCGCCTGCGGCTTGTTAGATCGCCTTCGGCTCGTTAGACCCCTTTGGGGGTAGACCGCTTTCAGCGGGTTAGACCCCTTCGGGGGTAGGGGGCTTACCTTGCACCTGCGATCCCGCCTGCCTACCGAACTATAGCACTACCCTACTACAGAACTACCTCCTATGCTTTTTATCACCTGGGATGCTTCCCCTGAGATCTTTTCTATTGGTCCGATCACGCTGCGGTGGTATGGGATCATGTTTGCGGTGGGCTTCTTGTTGGGGTTTATGATGGTGCGGCGGATGTTCCTGCGGGAGAATGCGCCGGAGGAATGGCTGGATTACTGCTTTTACTTTCTCATTGGCGGTACCATCCTGGGGGCGCGGCTGGGGCATATTCTGTTTTATCAGTGGGACTACTACAGTCAAAATCCGGGCGATATCCTCAAGATTTGGGAGGGCGGTCTGGCCAGTCACGGCGGGGTGATCGGGGTGGTGACGGCGCTGTGGCTGTTCAGTAAGTTCGTAAGCAAGAAGTCGTTTTTCTGGATCAGCGATAAGGTGGCCGCCCCCATCGCGCTGGTCGGTGCGATGATCCGCTTCGGCAACCTGATGAACTCCGAGATCGTGGGTACGCCGAGCGATGCGCCCTGGGCCTTCCTGTTCGTCAACGCTATGCCCGCCAGTCTGGCCGACGTGCCCCGCCACCCGGTGCAGATCTACGAATCCCTGAGCTACCTGCTCACTTTCAGCATCCTCATTGCCCTGTACTGGAAGACCGATGCGCGCCACAAACCGGGCTTCCTCACCGGACTCTGGTTCGTGCTCATCTTCGGCTTCCGCTTTGTGTGGGAGTACTTCAAGAGCGACCAGGGCGGCTTCGGCGAAGCGCTCACCACGGGACAGTGGCTAAGCGTGCCGTGCGTGATCGGCGGACTCCTCCTCATGGCCTTGTCAAGGGGTAAGGGGTTGCCAAGGGGTTAAGGTTGGAAGAGGTTGCCAAGGGGTTAAGGTTGGAAGGGGTTAAGGGGTTAAGGGGTTAAGGTGGCTGGGCTGGCTTGGATATCTTATCTTATTTGCACCTGCGGTCCCGCTCACTTAGCACCCACAGCACCTCCAACGCCTCCAACACCTCCAACGCCTCCAACGCCTCCAACACCTCCAACACCTCCAACACCAGCCTTAACCCCTTAACTCCCCAACCCCTTAACCCCTTGACAACCCCCTTGACAACCATAATCTTCGACCTAGGCAACGTACTCATCGGCTGGCAGCCGCGGGCCTTGTTCGAGCAAGTGTTCGAGACAAAGGAAGAGGTGGACTACTTTCTACAAAACGTGGCCACCCTGGAGTGGAACGAGCGGCAGGACGCCGGCCGTACGATCGCCGAAGGCACCCGCGAACTGATCGCCCGCCACCCCGATTTCGAGCCCCACATCCGCACCTACTACGACCGCTGGACCGAGACCATCACCGGCCCCATCGAAGGCACGGTGGAGATCCTCCGGGAGCTTCACGCCAGCGGCAAGTACCGGCTGCTGGGGCTGACCAACTGGTCGCACGAGCTCTTCCCGTGGGCCCGCGAGACCTTCGACTTTCTGGAGCTGTTCGAGGACATCATGGTCAGCGGTGAGGTTAAACTGCAGAAGCCCGACCCCGCCATCTACCGCCTGCTGCACGATACCTACGACCTGCAGGGCTATGCCGGCTGCGTATTTATCGACGATAGCCTGCGTAACGTGGAGGCCGCCCGCCGGGAGGGGCTGGATACGATCCACTTCAAGAGCCCGGAGCAGTTGCGGGAGGAATTGACGAAGCGGGGCGTTTAGAGCGTACCGCAGACTACCGGCGCGCCAGGACGGCTTCAATGCGCTGCAGGTGCGCCTCCAACTCTCCTATGCGGTGGGCCTGGGCGTCGATCGTTTCCTGCTGTTCCTGAATGGCCCGGATGGCTACGATGCCGAAGCCGGCGTAGTCGATGCCGTAGAGCCCGTCGGCCTCCGAGTAGGTGACCAGTTCCGGAAAGTGCTGAATGGTCTCCTGAGCCACCAATCCGATGGTAGGCGTCTTCCCGGGGGCTGCTTTGTAACGGTACGACCGTACCCGCAGCTTAGCTACCCGGTCGAGCACGCCGGTCACTTCCTGAACATCCGTTTTCAGGCTGGCATCCGAGGCGACGGTGTAGGCCCCGGTGGTGGCACTGAAGAACCCCCGTAGCGAATTGCCGTAGTGTAGCCGCAGTCCGAAGCCGTGCGTTACGTGCCAGTCCTGGTTGGCCGTCCCGTCCGAGAAGGCGAGGCCCGATCCGACGGTCTGCCCGGCCTGATTGATGAACAGCCGGGCACCGGGGTTAGCGGTATTGATGCCTACCTGCCCGTCGCCGGTGACGGTCATGCGGTTGGCCGCACCCTCGCTGTTCCTGAAATAGAAGTTCAGGTTGCTGGCGGCCGCTCCGCTGCCACCGTCGCGCCCGTAGCCGGCTATGTGCCAGAGCGCGTCCGACGTAGTATTGGTAAACTCCAGTCGGGCAAAATCGTCCCCTTGCTCCTCAAGCTTGAGGTGGGGTTTGGATACGGTGGAGTTATTGCGGACATGCAACCAGGCCGTATTGCCTTCAAATGAGCCAAGCTTAACCTCCCCGCTCTGCTCGATCCGTAAGCGGTGCGTATAGCTATTGCTTCCGGTCGGCTTAGAACCGATCTGGAAGGTAGCCCCCTGGTTGCGGGTCGACATCTTGAAGCGATGGCCGTTGTTCGGGAACCCGAAGTGTAGGTCACCCAGGTTGGTCTGGAGGAAGGTATGGCCGGCGATATGGAGCTTGAAGCTCTCGTCCGGTTCCGCCGTACCGATGCCTATCCTGCCGGCGACGCGGTGTACATCGGTACCGTCTTCCGTCCAGGGACTGCTGCCCGCCAAACTGGAAAGGTCTACGTTGTTGGCATCACTCAGGGTAAGGGTGGTACCCGTCAGGTTCAGTGTCTGCAGTTCGTTGGTAGGGTCGGGGTCGGCATCGTCCACGCCGTCCCGTACGGTAGCCAGGTCTACGCTGTTACCGTTCTCGATCTTCAGGGTGGTGCCGGTCAGAGAGAGGGTCTGATCGTCCGTACCGCTCCCCCCGCCGCCGTTGCCGGCGGTAGTGGCATAGAGGGCGTAGGGGACGGAGAGCAGCTGGGTGGCCCCCATATCTACGTAGTTGGTGCCGCCGGCGGGGTCGAGCTCAATCTTGAGGTAGTAGGTGTCCGTACCCCAGTCGATGGCGCCCATATCTCCGCTTAGTCCTGTTCCACTACCGATCTGCAGGTCGAATACGCCTAGTTCGGAGGTAGACACCGCGTGGCGCTCGCTGTAGGCCACTGTCCCTGCGGCCCCGCCCCTTAGCAGACTTACGCGCACGGCGATACTTTCCGAGGTCATGGTGTTTCCCCCGGCATCTCTGGCTACTGCCTGGAAGTTGAATCCGGCCGGTGCCTGGGCATTCATCGGGCTTATCAGGAGCAGGAGAAGCAGGCAGACGAGTGTACTGAGTAGGTTTTGCTGTTGCATGATGCTAGGTATTCTGGAAGTGATCTACGCCTACTGGCGTAGTAGTCGCAGCCCGCCGATGGGTCGGCCATGACGGTGAATGGTCAGGACATAAACGCCCGCCGGGTACCCATCGAGGCGTACCCCAGTGCGGTCTGGGGGCAGGGTTTGTCGGTGGAGGGGCCGGCCGTGCAGGTCGGAGACGGTGAGTAGGTCCCCCGCCTCCCAGTTGCCGGATAGCGTTGCCAGGTCCGGGGTAGGGTTCGGGTATACGCTAAGGGTGAGCTGTACGTCCCCGGCCGTCCATACAGAAGTGCTCAGCGCCGTAAATCCGTGATGGAAGCCGCGTTCGAGGGCCATACCGGCGCTGGTGCGGGCTACGGCAAGTTCACCCACCGTGAAGTGCAGATCACCAACGTCCGCAACGCTCACGAAGCTACCCGCGCTACCGACCACACTGCGGTCGAGGTGTTGGGCCGCTACGGGCAGACCGAAAGCGCAAATACAGAGTAGGTAAAATGAGCGCATGGGTACTGACGTTTAGCGGGCCCCGCTACGGGGCTATGGAGTAAGGACATAGCACGGTCCGTCCCGGCCGGTATCGGCGAGATCTAGAAGGGGAAACCAACTGGTTGTACTACCCGATCACGAACGGTAGGGTAAGTTCCTCACGCACCTTTATGGCGCATAGGAACAATGCGTTACTACATCTAGCCAAAACCGGGTCGCGGTCCTATTCAGCGACGCTGACCGCCTCCACCAATCCCTGGAAGATGATCAGCCCATCCTCATTGCCCAGCACCGACTCGCTGGCCCGCTCCGGGTGCGGCATCATACCGAACACATTGCGGCCCGCATTGCAGATGCCGGCGATGTTGCCGACCGAGCCATTGTAATTGCTGTCCAGGTTCACCTCCCCGGCCCCGTCGCAGTAGCGGAACAGGATCTGGTCGTTCTGATTGAGCTGGAAGATGGTCTCGTCATCCGCATAGTAGCGCCCCTCAGCGTGGGCGATGGGGATGCGCAGGACCTGACCGGGCGAGAGGTGGCGATTCGGGGGCGCATTGTCCGTCTCGGCGCGCAGGTAGACGGTCTTGGCGATAAATTTCTGATCGCGGTTACGCAGCAACGCACCCGGTAGCAGGTGGGCCTCACAGAGGATCTGGAAGCCGTTGCAGATGCCGAAGACGTAGCCCCCGCGGTTCGCAAAGTCGATGACCGAGCCCATGATCGGCGAAAAGCGCGCCACGGCCCCCGCCCGCACGTAATCGCCGTAGCTGAATCCCCCCGGTACGATGATGCAGTCGTCGGTGGTCAGGCCGCCCAGGTCCTCGTTCTTATGCCACAGCTTCACCACCTTGCGGCCCATGACGGTACCGAGCACGTGCACCATGTCATCATCGCAATTGCTGCCCGGGAAAACGACTACTCCGAATTTCATACGCCAGATTATTGAGCCGCGAAGATAGGCTACAGCAGGCGAGCCAGCAGCTCCCGCGCGCGCTCCATCCCCTCGCTACCGCCCATTTCCAGCACGTGCAGCTGCTCGCGTCCCCGCAACTCATAGCCCACGCTGGGCGCCGGATCGATGTACACTACGGGCGCGGGCGCCGGTGCAAAGCCTAGCAAACCGGCCGCCGGGTACACCTGTAGCGACGTACCTACGATGATTACCGCATCGGCCGTCTGTACGGTCAGCGCGGCCTGCTCGATCAGCGGCACGTCTTCACCGAACCAGACGATGTGCGGCCGCAGCTGCGTGCCAGTGTCGTCTAGGTCGCCGAGTAGCAGGTCACCGTCCCACGACCGCACCCCCTCGGTGCTATCGACGGGCCGCACCTTGGTCAGCTCCCCGTGCAGGTGCACCACTTCGGTAGAGCCACCGCGCTCGTGCAGATCGTCTACGTTCTGGGTGATGACCGTGACGCGGTAATCCTCCTCCAGCGCGGCGACGAGTCGGTGGCCTACATTGGGCTTAGCGGTCTTGAGCTGGGCGCGGCGCAGGTTGTAGAAGCGCAGAACCAGCTCCGGATTGCGGGCGAAGGCCTCGGGGGTGGCTACGTCTTCTACGCGGTGCTCCTCCCAGAGTCCGTTGCTGTCGCGGAAGGTCTTCAGTCCGGACTCCGCACTGATACCGGCCCCGGAGAGTACGACTACGTGCTTCATCGCTGCGTGTGCTTAACGTGATTTGAACTTGGACAGGGCGGCCTTGGCTTCGTCCTGCAGCACCAGCTGACCGGTGATCTCGGCCCGCCGCGCCAGCTCCTCGGGCCAGTGCTCGGTGCCTTCCCAGAGGCTTTGCTTGAGTCGGCGGACGGCCTCGGGGCTGTAGTCCGCAAAGCGCTTGGCCATCAGGCGGGCCTCCCGGAAAAGCTCCTCCGGGCCGGCGTATACGCGCTGGTAGAGGTTCTTCTCCCGTGCCCACTCGGCGTTGTGCCATTCGGTATCCAGACAGAGCTCGCTGGCTGCGCTCACGCCCAGCTTACGGATCAGGGCCGGCAGAATGACGAAGGGGCCGATGGCGATCGCCAGCTCACTCAGCTTCACCTGCGCGCCCCGGCAGCCGAGGGTGTAGTCGGCCGCCGCAGCGATCCCCACGCCCCCACCGATGGCCTTGCCCTGTACGGCTACCACGATCGGCTTGGGGCAGCGGCGCATGGCCAGGATGACGTTAGCGAAGCCCATGAAGAAACTCCGTCCACTCTCTTCGTCCTGGATAGATAGCAGCTCATCCAGGTTTGCTCCGGCACAGAAGGTTCCTTCCCCACCGCTACGCAGTAGAAGCGCCCGCACCTTCGGGTCGGCGGCGGCGGCATCGATCGCTTCGACCAGCTGCGCCAGCAGACCGGAGGGCATGCTGTTGTGGCTGGGATGGGAGAAAACGATGCGGGCGAATCCGAGGCGTACCTCGCTGAAAATGGAACCGGTCATGGGCTGGGACGTATTATGAAGGGGGTGAAGGTACGGCTAGCCGCCGCCACCGCAGGTAGTCATGAAGGGGGGGTGATCCTAGCCCCCCAATCTTGCCCGCCACCGCTTATACCTACCCCGCCAGTTGAAGCCATACCAGGTATATCCAGGCTGGGGGGTGCCGAGGAAAATATCGGAAAATTGCCGGGTGCACAGTAACCCGTTGGCACTGTTGGCGAAGTATACCAGTCCCCTAGCTTCCGTGGGGGAGAAGATGAGGTATGACCGCTCGCCCCCCAGATTCCCCCAGTGCCAGGATTCCTCACCCTGCTTGCCGGCGGACTGCCACCCAAAGCCCAGCCCCCAGCCCACACGGTGCCTTCTGAGACCTACTCTGGCTACTTCTACCTGTGGTTGGACCATCTCCCTGGCCAGCGCCTTCGAAAGGTGGCGCGGCGCGATGATTTCCTGTAGGAACCTGGCGTAGTCGGTGCTCGTGGTGCTCAGAGAATTGGCTGCTGAGGCACGGTGGTACTGCTGCTTTGGCTGCGCGTTCATCAGGCGGTCGTGGGGCAGGGCATAGTCTTCGTCAGTCTGCCAGACAAAACTGCTGCGTTGCATCCCGAGGGGAGTAAATACCCACTGCTGCGCGATCTCGTCCAGCGGTGCATCTAAGAGCCCCTGTAGTATGAATTGGAGCCATAGGTATCCCTCGCCGGAATACCTGAAGCCGGACGTCGGTGGCTGAAACAGGCGCAGGGGCTCGTGGCTCTGGCTGTTCGGAAGCCCCGACTGATGGGAAAGCACCATACGCGCGGTCACCCGCTCATGACCCGGCAGGTGTCTTACCTCCGGGTAATCACCGTACTCGACCAGGGGAACGTCCAGTGCAACCATACCCTGCTCCAGACAACGCAGGAAAATATATGCCAGAATAGGTTTGCCCAGGGAGGCGGCGGCAAAGATGGTTTGATCGGTTATTCGGTCCGTCGTACCGGCCTCCCGGTATCCGGCGTGAATGGAGCACGTGCGGTCACCGTCGAAACAGGTCAGGGAAATGCCCGGAATATCAAAGCTATGCAGGCAGCGGTCCACGCGTTCCCGGAGCCGGGCGCAGCGGTCGTCGAAGGTATGCTGATGGCCGGCGGGTGACATTAGCCGAAAGGTACCTCCTACGCCAACAGTTCGTGCATTTGCCCGGCACCTGCGCCCCGCCGCCCGTACGTTCAACCCACCACCTCCCTCAGGTGTACCTTGCACACGTATGGTCAAGATAGCCGACATCGAACTGGGTGAATTCCCCCTCCTCCTGGCCCCCATGGAGGACGTGAGCGATCCCCCCTTCCGGGCCCTGTGCAAGGCGCAGGGCTGCGACATGATGTACACCGAGTTCATCAGCGTGGAGGGGCTGATCCGCGATGCGACCAAGAGCGTGGAGAAGCTAGACATCTACGACTACGAGCGGCCCATCGGCATCCAAATCTTCGGGGCCAACCTGGAGAGTATGGTGCAGGCCGCCGATATCGTCACCGAAGCCCGGCCCGAGGTACTGGACATCAACTTCGGCTGCCCGGTCAAGAAAGTTACCAGCAAGGGCGCCGGCGCGGGCATCCTGCAGGACATCCCCAAGATGGTCGCGCTCACCAAGGCCATCGTAGACCGCACCCCCCTACCCGTGACGGTGAAGACCCGCCTGGGCTGGGACGACAACAGCAAGTACATCCTGGAGGTAGCCGAACGGCTGCAGGACGTCGGCATTAAAGCCCTCAGCATCCACGGCCGTACCCGCAAGCAGATGTATAAGGGAGAGGCCGACTGGTCGCTGATCGGTAAGATCAAGGACAACCCCCGCATCAAGATCCCCATTTTCGGCAACGGCGATATCGACTCGCCGGAAAAGGCCGCCGCCTACCGCGACCGCTACGGCGTGGACGGCATCATGGTGGGCCGGGCCGCCATCGGCTACCCCTGGATCTTCCGCGAGATCAAGCACTACTTCGCGACCGGACAACTCTTGGACCCGCCCACCGTAGAGGAGCGCGTAGCCGCCGCCCGGGAGCACCTCGAGCGCAGCATCGCCTGGAAGGGCGAAACGCTGGGTATACTGGAAATGCGCCGCCACTATACGAACTACTTCCGCGGCCTGCCCCACATCAAGCAGTACCGTAAGGTGCTGGTCAGTGAGTTCGATACCGCCGTGCTATACGGTACGCTGCAGGAGATCGAGCAGGTGTACGGGAGTGTAACCGTATAGCGACTACAGCGAGCGGGCCGAGAAAAAGCGGTCCAGCGCCTCCTTACTGGCATCGCCACTCTGGTAGCCCGCCGTGAAGGACTTCACCCGCTGCTCCGAGGTGCCGTGGGTAAAGCTTTCGGGTACGACGTAGCCCTGGGCTTCCATCTGCAGGCGATCGTCACCGATGGCCGTAGCCGCCGCGATAGCCTCGTCGATATCACCGGGGGAGAGTAATTGGTCTTCCTGGTTAGCATACTTGGCCCAAACGCCGGCGAGGTAATCCGCCTGGAGCTCCAGGCGCACGGAAAGCGCGTTGGCCTCCTCCTTACTGCTACGTCCGCGGGCTTTACTCACGATCTGGCTGTAGCCCAGCTGATTCTGAATGTGGTGACCGACCTCGTGGGCAACCACGTAGGCCAGCGCAAAGTCGCCCGGTGCACCGAAGCGTTGCCGGAGCTGGTCGGCGAAGGAGAGGTCGATATAGACCTTGTTATCGGCCGGACAGTAGAACGGACCGGTCGCCGCACTGGCGAATCCACAGCCCGACTGGCTCTGTCCGTCGAACAGCACGAGCACGGGCTGCTGGTAGTTGCGGCCGTACTGCTGGGGGAACAGCTGCTTCCACACCTCTTCGGTGGAGCCCAGCGTGACGCCCACGATATTGGCGTAGGAGCCGGCTTCCTGGACATTGCCGCCGGGCAGGTTATTGGGATCGGCCGGGGTGGTCCGGGTAGTGGCCGGGTTGCCGCCGCCGCCACCGAGCCCGATGTAGTCGAGGGGGTTGCCGCCCATGAAGAAGACGATCGCCATGATGACGATGGTGCCGATGCCGAATTTGCCGGCACCGCCGCCACTGAATCCGCCGCCGCCGCGCTGGCCGCGCCGGTCTTCGATGTTACCGCTGGTTCTACGTCCCTGTAATTTCATGGTATGTTGGTTTGGGTGATGTTATGCGCCGGGATCCTGCTGGGCAAAGACGCGCCGGAGCAGGTCCGTGGTGCGGGCCGAGACATTCTGGCGGATGTCGAGCTCCTTGAGGGCTACTTTCTTGAACAGGCCGTTCAGGGCCTGCTGGGTGACGTAGGCCCCCAGGTCGGTATCGACCTTCTGGCGGGTGAGGGGGAAGTTGTTGTAAGCCGTGGCGGCGTCGAGCCACACCTTATTGGCGTCGTACTTGTCGAGACTGGTATTGATGACCGGGGCAAACTCGGCGGTCAGGGCCTCGGCGGTCGTCCGGTTCAGGTACTGGGTGGCGGCGTCGTTCTCTCCCTTGAGGATACCGACGGCGTCCTGGATGGTCATACTGCGAATAGCGTTGACGAAGATGGGAGCGGCCTTGCTGGCGGCATCCTCCGCGCCCTGGTTGATCTTCTTCAGGATCACCTCCTCGATGTTTCCGAAGCCCGGTACGGCCTGCAGCCGGTCGGTCACCTTGCGTACCTCCTCGGGGAGCAGGATGCGGTAGGTGAGGTCATCGAAGTAGCCGCCGGGTCGGGCGAGCTCTTCGGCACCGTCGCGGGCTCCGATGCGGAGGGCTTCCTTCAGGCCGTTGCCGATCTCGGTGGAGGAGAGTCCGCCGTTGAGCACGGTCTGGAGGGTTTGGTTGATCTGCTGGCTGGTGCACCCTACGAAGAGCAAGGATAGCAGCAGTAGACCGGAAAGACGAAGCATAGGAGGTAGTTTGACGAAATGCCTTACTATAAGCCGCTTTCCGGACCATTAGTTTGCTCCGAAGCGTTAAGGCTAGCCGAAGCGGCTGAAGTCGAAACCGCCCCCGTCGTCGAAGCCGTCATCGTCAGCGTACTCCTCCTCCGTGGGGTCCTCGAAGGTCTGCTGGGCCTGCATGCCGCCGAATGCACCGCCGCCGCCGCCCGCCCCACCCAGGGTGATCTCCACGTACGCCGCGCCGACGCGCCCCCCCAGCGGCGGGTGCAGTTTGCGCAGTTTCAGCCGCACGCTCTGTACGCCATCGAACTGCTCCATGATCCGGTTGCCAATCCGGTAGGCCAGAGCTTCCAGTAGCTGGGTGGGCTTCTTCATCTCGGCCTGCAGCAGGTAATAGATGGTGGCGTAGCTGACCGTACCGGCCAGGTCGTCGGTAGAGGCGGCCAGGGCTACGTCGGCTTCTACCTCTACGTCGATACTAAACTCGTTGCCCATCAGCTGCTCCTCGTCGTAGAAGCCGTGGGGGGCGTGGAAGCGTACGTCTTCCAGTCCGATTTTTGCGGTCATATTCTTACAACGCTTGCAGTAGGCTACGGGCCTCGGCCTGCATGGGGTGAGCGGGATCGGCCGCGATGGTCTCCAGGGTACCGGTGGCTTCGGCGGGCTGGCCCAGTCCGAGGCGGGCTGTGGCGGCGTAGAAGCTAGACTCCTGAGCCAGGTTGAAGTCGGGGGTCGTGGCCAGGCGCTCCAGCAGCGGCAGGGCGGCGTCGTACTTGCGCTGGACCAGCAGGCTCTGGGCGAGGTAGAACTGCTCCGGCGCGGCGGGGGCCTCCAGGGCGTTGAAGGCCGCTTCGGCGGCGGCGTAGTCACCGGCTTCGTAGGCGGTGTAGGCCGCGGCGCGGGGGTCGGCGTCGTCCGTGCCGCCCTTGGTGATCGAGTAGGCGATGTTGTCGTAGGGGGTGATCTGGTCCAGGGCATACTCGATCCGCTCACCGGGGGCCGGGCGCAGCATGAAGTAGCCGGCCAGGAAGAGTATGACGGCCGCCGCGGCGGCGTAGCGTACCCACTGCCGGCGGCGTTTGCGGTCGATAGGCACGACCTTGGCTACGGTCTGGGTATCGGCTACGGGAGTCCGTGTGGATAGTCCGTCCTCCAGCTTGCGCAGGCGGTTCTTGAGGACGTGGTCCTCACCGGCCGTGATGGCGTCGAGGGCAAAGCGGGTAGATTCCATTTCCTGGCGGAGTTGGGGGTTTTGCCGGAGCTCGCGTTCGAAAGCCCCGGGATCGGGCGACCGGCCGAGCAGGTACTCCTCGATACGATCTTGGTCTTCAGTGTTCATTTTGGTTAGGGCTTGACGAGCTTCTTGAGCTCCTTTAGACAACGCATTTTCTTGATACGCGTTGCGCCGGCGGACGGGAGGTCCAGGGCGTTCATCACACTTTCGATGGGATAGTGGTGGTAGTAATAGAGGGTTAACAGCTCGCGGCAGGGCTCGCCGAGTTTGGCCATGGCCTGCTGCAGGATCGTGCGCTGGTGCTCGTTCTCGAAGCGATCGATGAGGCTCCAGTCCAGCTCGTCTGCCGGATTGATGCCGGCTTCGTGGTCGGTGGGTTGTTCGCGCTGCCGCTGGTGGTTGCGGCGGTACACCAGCCGTTTGCCGATGCTGAACAGGTAGGTGCGGATGCTACAGGTCAGCTCCACGAGCCGCCCCCCCACGATGTTTTTATAAAAGGCGATGACGGCATCCTGAAAGCAGTCCGTAGCGTCCTCCTCCGTGGCGTGAAGCTGGCGCTGGGCGTAGGTGATGAATGCCTCACGGTGTTGCAGGTACACCTGGTCGATGAGCTCGTAGCGGCCATCCTTTAGGGCGTCGAAGAGGTCGGCGTCCTCCAGTAGCATCTGCATCGCCTGATATTGAGTGAGAGTGTGTTCAACCAAATGTAGTGATTTAGTACGCTAATCGCCGATTTTAGTGGCTTTGCTCCTTTATGACCCCGTTTCACCGGGTGTTACAGCAGCCGCGGCCGCCGGTGCGCTGTCCCTTAAGCCCCCAAAACTTCCTACCTTTCCCACTAAACCACTCAAGATGCTGTCCTCGCTGCACCGGCTCACCGTCCTGGCCGTTCTCCTCCTCCTCACGCTCCCCGCCCTGGCCCAGCGCACCGAGGGGCAGGCCAGCTACTACGCCGACCGCTTCCACACCCTGCCCACCAGTACGGGCGAGACCTACGATAAGGCCGCCCTCACCGCCGCCAGCAAGGAGTACCCCTACAACAGCGTCCTGGAAGTCACCAACGTGGTCAGCGGAGCCAAGGTGAACGTACGGGTCAACGACTGTGGGCCCCACCATCCGGATCGCATCATCGACCTCAGCAAGGCCGCCGCCCGCAAGATCGGGCTGCTGCGCAGCGGCGTAGCACAGGTGCGCCTACGGGTCGTTTCCCTGGGCACCGACGGCCCGGCCTGCGAGCGCGCCGCCTGGGCCAGCGCCCAGCGGGAGCAGAATGCCGCCGACGTCGGCTCGGAGATCGTCACCGACCAGCAGCCTCAAGTAGCCGTGCCGGTACCGCCCAAGCCCGCTCCCCCCACGACCACCGCACCCGCGACCCCGCCCGTAGTGAAGGTCGACCGCGTATCCAAAGCCCCCCAGCGCCCGCGTAAAATTTCGTCTGATGCCATGCTCTTCGGCGTTCAGGTCGGTGCCTTCGGCAAGCAGGCCAACGCCGAGCGCCTCGCCGCTACCCTGGTGGAGCTCGGCTTCGGCGACGTCTGGACCGCCCAGGTCGGCAAGATCTTCCGCGTCTTTACCGGCAAGTACTACTTCCAGGACGAGGCCGAAACCCTCAAGGCCCAGGTGCGACAGGCCGGCTACCGCGACGCCTCGGTGCGCCGCGTACAGTAAACGGCTTGGCCGACTAGCTGCGCATGGCCTCCACCGGATCCATCCGCGCGGCCAGTAGCGCCGGCACTACGCCGGCCAGGATGCCCACTACGGCCGAGATCAGCACGCCGGCGATGGCGTAGATCAGGCTCAGCGTGATCTGGAAGCCGGGCAGGAATTGATTGATGATGGAGGTCACGCCTACGACCATGACCAGTCCGATGAGTCCGCCGATGATGCACAGGATGATCGACTCGGTCAGGAACTCGACCAGGATCACGTACTGCCGCGCCCCGAGGGCCTTCTTGACTCCGATCAGGCTGGTGCGCTCCTTTACGCTTACGAACATGATGTTCGCCACGCTGATCGCGCCCACGATGATCGAAAATCCCCCGATCACGAAGCCGATGATGTTGAGCACCCCGAAGAAGTTGCCCAGTGCGTCGGCCGTCATGCTCAGTTCGTTGAGCGCGAAGTTGTCGTCTTCCCGCGGCCGCAGTTGACGGTTGGAGCGCAGGATGCCGCGGATGTCGTCCTGCAGCCGCTCCATCTCCACGCCGGGCTTGGCCTTCACCCCTACCGTGCCGCCGAACTGGTTGCGGTTCTTCAGATTGATGAAGCGGGCGGCGTTGTTGTAGGTCACCATGATGGCGTCGTCGAAGTCGAGGGGGTTGATCAGATCGTCGCCCGAGGGGGCCAGGGTGCCGATCACTTCGTACTTGCGGCCGCCCATCTTGATGGTCTTACCGATGGGGTTGATTGGCCCGAACAGCTCCGAGGCCAGCATATCCCCCAGCAGGATCTTATCGCTGCCGTTGCGGTACTCGGCCGTAGACCAGTAGCGCCCGCGGTTGATCTCTACGTTGAAGATGCGGTCCAGCTCGTAGGTGGTCACGAACAGGTAGCCCCCCTCCACGGCCTGATTGTTGTACTTCATGGTGCGGGAGCCGGGCACGGTCCAGTAGCTGACGATGCTGGCGGTGGCCAGGTTTTCCTTCAGGGCCTCGTAGTCGGCGTGGTCGGGATAGGGCCGCTGGAAGTATTCCCACCAGTCGTCGCTATTATCCTTCCAGGGCCACTTATCGATGTACACCACGTCGTCGCCGAGCTTGGCCAGACTACCCGACACATTGTCCTGCAGCGACTGCACGGCCGAGAGCACCCCGATGATGCAAAAGATGCCGATCGAGATACCGAGCAGGGAGAGAAAGGTGCGCAGCTTGTTGCCCGTCAGTTGCTGCCAGGCTTGCCGGAGGCTTTCAGCCAGTACTTTAGAAAGGATCATGCGGTGCGGGATTAATGAATGGCAAGGTACGGGGGCGGCGGCGCGCGGGTGCGGGGTTTTCGACGAATGACGGGAATATAGACCGCCTTCGGGGGGTAGATCGATTCGCTTGGTAGACCCTCCGGGGGTAGACCTCGCCTTTGGCTCGGGTAAGACGCCTCCATGTCTGGAACGTACCTCCGCATCCTCTGTGGTGAACACATCGCACCAGCGTCCCCGCCCACCGACCACTCGCACGAAGAAAATTCCGTACTTTTGCCGGCTGTTTCGCAACAAAGCACGACAAAATACGCAACCGGGATGAGGACTAAGCTATCACAATTTAAGTTTGAGCTCAACGACAAACTGATCGCACGTACGCCCAGCAAGCGCCGCGACGATAGCCGCCTGATGATCGTGCACCGGGATACGGGCGAGATCGAACACAAGCAGTTTACGGACCTGCTGGACCGCTACAGCGAGGGCGACAGCCTGGTGTTTAATAATACGAAGGTCTTTCCCGCCCGCCTCTACGGCCTCAAGGAGAAGACCCAGGCCCGCATCGAGGTGTTCCTGCTGCGCGAGCTCAACGCCCAGGCCCGCCTGTGGGACGTACTCGTAGACCCCGCCCGCAAGATCCGCGTCGGCAATAAGCTGTACTTCAATGACAAGCGGGGCAACAACCGCCTGGTCGCCGAAGTCGTGGACAATACCACCAGCCGTGGCCGCACCATCCGCTTCCTCTACGACGGGCCCAACGACGAGTTCACTAAGGAGCTCCACTCCCTGGGCAACACTCCCCTACCCAAGCTACTTGAGCGCGAGGCCGACTCCCGCGACGCCGAGCGTTACCAGACCGTCTTCGCCTCCGAAGTAGGTGCCGTAGCCGCGCCCACCGCCGGACTCCACTTCAGCCGCGAAACGCTCATGCGCATGGAGCTGGCCGGCATCAAGAAGGCCGAAGTCACCCTGCACCTCGGCCTGGGCACCTTCCGCGACATCGAGGTAGAAGACCTCAGCAAGCACAAGATGGACGCCGAGTACTTCCAGATCAAGCAGCCCGCCGTAGATACCGTCAATGCCACCAAAAAGGACGGCGGCCTGGTCTGTGCAGTAGGTACTACTACCCTGCGCGCCGTAGAGAACAGCGTCAGCGCCGAGCGCCTCCTGGCCACCAGCGAGGGCTGGACCAACAAGTTCATCTTCCCCCCCTACGACTTCCACATCCCCGATCACCTGCTCACCAACTTCCACCTCCCCAAGAGCAGCCTGTTCATCACCACCTGCGCCTTCGGCGGCATCGACCTCATCCTCGAAGCCTACGCCGTAGCCCAGAAGGAGAAGTATAAGTTCTTTGCTTATGGGGATGCTATGCTGGTGGTGTAATAGACCGGCTTCGCCGGGTAGACGACGCCGCGCTGGGTAGACCCCTTCGGGGAGTAGAGCTACCGCCCATTGCTGACGGCTCTACCCGCGACAGCGGTCTACTCCCCGAAGGGGTCGTACCAGCCGACAGGCGACTTACCCCCAAAGGGGTCTAAAAATCAAGTCCAAGCGACACATGGATCTTGCCCTTCTGCCGGTTGCCGGTCTCTACGCCCCAGCCGTAGTCGGCGCGGAGGAAGTAGCCGAATAGCGTGGTGCGCACGCCGGCGCCGTAGCCGTATACGATGGGCTCACGGAAGCGGCGGACGCGCACGCGCACCGGGCTGTAGCCATCCGCACTCTGGTCGGGATACTCGGTGATGTTGACGGGGTTGTCTTCGTCGAAGGGACTGCTGCCGGTCCAGGCGGTGCCCACGTCGAAGAAGGAGACGACTTGGAAGTCGCGCAGGAAGGCCGAGCGCAGGTTCTTGAACAGGTAGGTAAAGACCGGTACGCGGAGCTCGGCATTAGCCAGAGCGTAGGTGGCACCGTTGCGGATGTTGACGTCGAAACCACGCAGGGGGTTAGCCAGGTCCTGGAAGACGAAGTCGCCCGTCGTGGGGGTGGGGATGCTGCGGTTGAAGTTGTTGGGGTCGATGCTGTTGTCCGCCCCGCCGAGGTAGTAGAGAATCTTCTGCTTACCGAAGTTAGTCGCACCCGCTACCCGCAGGGCGATGATGCTGCGCCGGAGGATGCGCTCGTAGTGCCGCGCGTCGACGCCTACGATACCCAGCACGCCGGGCTCGAACTGTGAGCCGACCTCGTCGTCGAAGGAAATATTGAAGCTCTTGAATACATCCGCGTACACCTTGTAGCGTGTACCCATCAGGAGGTTCTTGCTCAGGGGCAGGGTGTTGTCGAACACATACTCCAGCCGCAGGCCGATACGCTCCGTGCTCAGGGGCTCGCTGCGCAGGGCGGGTTCGGAAGTAGCTACCGTCTGTACGCGATCGCGTCGCAGGGTAGCGGTAGCACGCAGGCTACGAAAGATATCGAGGGGGTAGCGCACGCCGTACTGGGCCATCAGGGTATTCTCCTCGACGATGCGGGCCTGATTGAGGATGGTCGAGTTGGGATAGATGCCCTGCTGCTCGCGGCGGTTGCGTCGGTAGACGGAGTAGATCTTATCCAGGCGGTGCTCCACGTCGGAGGCCGTCAGGAAGTACTCCGTGCCGTTGAAGGTGGTAGGTACGCGGATACCGCCTTCGATGACGTAGTCCTCCATTAGGTCCACGATATTGCCCTTGAACAGGATACCAACGGGCTGGCGGGTATAGCCGTCCGGGTTAGCGGCAAAGGCATTCATCCCGTTGAACAGCGGCTCGTTGTCGGCGGTGGTCTTGACGTAGTTGACGCGGAAAGTGTTCCGGTAGGCGGTCACCCGTCCGGGCCGGAAGCGGTAGATGCGATTGAGCTCAGGGGCCGGCCGCTCACTGCGCACGGCGGGTCGGGCCTGGCCGTTGCCGCTATTGCCCTGCTGTGCCCGTCGTACCCGCTCCGGGATACGTGCCCCCACTATGGTGAGGGGCGGACGGGTACCGGTACTGTCCGGCGCGGCGGGGGCCGGCGGCGTGTCTGCCGTAGCGGGCACGCCGAGCAGGTCCTCTACCGCCGTAGGCTCCTCCTCAGCGGGTACCGAAGGCACGGTGGCCGGGTCGGTGAAGCGGGTCTGAAAGAGCAGACCTTCCTGGTCCGTAGCCTGTTCCGGATTGGTCAGGTTGGGCCGCATCACCCGGTCGGCGGGCTGGGTCGTAGTGGTCGTGAACTGAGGCACGCGCTGGCCCGCCTGCCGGTAGCTGGACTGCCGGTACACCGTAGGCGCCAGATCCACTGTAGCCGTAGTATCGAAGGTGAAGCGGCGCAGGTAGGTCGTGCCGTTGTCCAGAAAACTCTCTACTCCGATCGGCAGCTTACCACTGGCGTCGAGGGTAAGGATGTTGGTGCCATAGTTGGTGGTAGCCTCCGTGACCGCCCGTTCCTTAATGACGGGGTAGATCGCGATGGAGTCGATCAGCGCCGTATCGAGCTTTTCGAGGGTGGAGTCGCCGTGCAGGACGATCTCGGTGCCGTCCTCCAGGTAGATCGTCTGCTCGTAGTGGTCCAGGTAGGTCTCCAGATGGGCCTGGTAGCGGTTGTAGATGCCGTTGGCATCACTCAGGTAGCTGAAGTGGTCGCCGTCGATGGGGGCGGGCTCGCGCTCATCGGCTAGGGGGGTATCGGTGATGCGAACCAGCTCGCCGGGCTTCCCCTCCAGGTCGTAGTAGAACAGGTCGTAGGTACCGATGGGCAGCAGGGTGTCCAGTTTCCGGGCCAGCAGGGAGGTATCCGGGCGGTTACTGGCAAAGACCACCCCGCGGCGCCCCATCACGTTCACGGGTACGGCATCCAGGTCGTCGTAGAAGTCGTTCGTGATCCGGGCGGCCTGCCGGGAGGCGGGGTAATAGGTATAGATATCGCTGAAGCCATCGGCCATCGCCGAGATCAGGAAGGTGTTCGGGGAGTCGTAGGCCATGGTGAGCACCCGGTCAAGGCGGATGCCGAGAATGTCTACGGTCTTTTCTCCCGAGTTCAGGTCGTACAGCAGCAGCTTGGGCTGGTCGCGGTGTTCGTACATGATCGCCACTTCCTGGTTGGTGGGCGAGAAGTCGATGAGGGGATATGCGTAGTCGGTGGCCTGCAGAAGGTTGCGCTGTCCGCCCTTGAGCAGCAGTTCCCGCTCGCCGGTATCGATGTCCTGAAGGTAGACCTTGTACTTGCCGATCTCGTTAAGCACGTAGGCGATCTTCTTACCATCGGGGCTCACCTTGACCTGGGTGATGGGCAGCTGCTTCTTGTTCTTGATCGACAGCACGTCCTCCGTCGGTACGCGGCGGCCGCGGCTGTCGGCGTTATAGCGGTTGCGGTAGAAGTCGAGCCAGTTGAACAGTACGGTCTCGTAGTTGCTGCCCAGCACGTAGAGGAAGCCGTTTTCGACCGAGCGGTTGATGCGCGTCAGGTACAGCAGGTTCGATACGGTGGGCTTGCCCAGGTTCTCGGCGATGTAGTACCAGAAGGAGTGGCCGGCCAGGCGGGGGTAGTCGGCGGCCAGTTCGTTGAAGTCTTCGTACTCGCCGCTGGCCATCAGGTCGCGCAGCTGGTCGTCGAGCTCGGTGTTCCAGTCCTGGCCCAGGTAGGCCACCAGGCCGGGCTTGAACCAGGCGGGGAGGTTGAGCAGCACGGCGTTCTGCACCACTTCCTGCACCGAGGAGCCGTACAGCAGCTGCTCGATGTATACGCTGGCCATGGCCTCGCGCACCTGTCGGCGCAGGTCGTTGTGGTCACCCGTGAAGTAGACAAAGGCCTTGTTCCCCAAAAACTTGGCCTCCGTGCCCGAGATGTAGCTGGTGTTGGCATTGAGCGACTGGTTGCCGCGTAGCTCGAAGACCTCCTCGGCGCCGATGTTGCTCTGCTTCACGTCCGTGATGTCGCGGTAGGTGATCAGCTGCACCTTTTCGTTCATCCGGCTCTCGAGCATCTTCTGGATGTAGGCGAAATCGTACTCGGCCATCTGCACCACGGCCTGGCCCACACCCTGGTTGTTGCCGTACCAGTAGGTGATGAAGTTGTCGGATTCATACTTCTCCCACTCGTCGAAGTCGCGGTGGTACTGCACGCGATTCTTGCCGAACTCTACGCGGGACGTCTGGGCCGGCAGCAGGCCGGGCAGGGCGCAGGTAGTGGCGAGAAGGAGCAGCAGGAGGGTACGCATCTAGAACGACTTAAGCATTGTGCAGTCGGAAGATAACCATAAACCCCTCGATAGGTTACGCTACTTCTCCAGGTACTGCGCTACCATCTCCTGTACGACATCTTTGAGGTACATCTTGCGGCTCTTGGCCTGCTCCTTGAGCGTGAGCAGGTGATCCTTGACGAACACCAGGGTGACGCGCTTGGTGTCGGGCTTGGCCGGCTCGTCGGGCTCGCGGTCGGGATCGTCGGCTACGGTGCTGCGGATCAGGTAATCCAGGCCGGTGCGGCGGCGGCGGGGGGCGCGGGCGGCGGTGCGGCGCTTATCGTCGCCCAGGAACACGTCGAGGTCCTGGGTGAAGTTCTTGCTGCTCAGCTTTTTCTGCGCCTTTTTGCTCTTGACGGGCACGTCCACTTCGACCACTTCCTCGTTGACGGCCTGGGGGTCGTCGCCGATGAGGTAGTTGTCCTCAAAGAGTCCGGAAAGGTTGTCGGTAAAGCGTTTCTTGGCCATGGTAGTCCGTGTAGCGCCGAGGGGGGGTTCGGCTAGCTGCAGAATGATGCGGGGGATTTAAGCGGGCACGTCTTTTTTGGTGCGGGGCCGCAGGTGCACGGGCTGTTCGGTCCGCTCGATGATCTCCTTACAGACCTTAAGGTAGTCCTTAGCCCCGTGGCTGCTCCGGCTGTAAGTGAAAATGTCCTGGCCCTGGGAGGGGGCTTCGGCCAGCGACACGTTGTTGCGGATGTAGGTGTCGAAGATGAGGGGGCCGAAGTACTTCTTGATCGTTTCCACTACGTCGCGGTTGAGCACCTTGCGCTGGTCGTACATGGTAGCCAGTACGCCGCTGATGTGGAGCTCCTTATTGAGCCGCAGCTTCACCTTCTGGATCACCTGCTTGATCTTGGCCAGGCCCTGCATGGCGAGAAACTCGGTCTGCAGCGGGATGATCACCTGCTGGCTGCTGGTGAGCGCGTTGAGGGTGAGCAGGCCCAGGCTGGGCGGACAGTCGATGATGATGAAGTCGTAGTCCTCGTCTACCCCGGCAAAGAGCTCGCGCAGGATGAATTCGCGACCGGCCTCATTGACCAGTTCCATCTCGGCACTCGACAGGTCGAGGCTGGAGGTGACTACGTCGAAGCCGGGCTTGACGACATACGGCGCCAGGTCCGACTCGCCCATCATACTCTCGTAGATGGTCACGGACTGGCGGGGAATGCCGAGGCTGAGGGTCAGGTTGGCCTGGGGGTCGAGGTCGACCAGCAAGACGCGCTGGCCGAGCTCTACGAGGCCGGCTCCTATGTTGATGGCGCTTGTCGTCTTTCCGACGCCGCCTTTGTGGTTCAGTAAGCTTACTACAGTTGCCATGCGGGGTGCTTGGTGGAGGCGCGAAGGTAGGTAAAAATTAGATCGCCTGCGGCTTATTAGACGCCTTCGGCTGGTAGATCGCCTGCGGCTCGTTAGACGCCTGCGGCTCGTTAGACGCCTTCGGCTGGGTAGACCCCTTCGGGGGTAGACTGCCTGCGGCAGGGCGGGGAGACGAAAGCGGCTACCTTTACCGTTGCCCTTTTTCACTTGCTAGTACTTATGCCGTTACGACTTTTGCTTCTTTGCTTCCTGGTGTGGCTTTGCACCGGCGTACGCGCCCAGGTGGAGACGGCTACCCTGACTGGACGGGTGACGGACCTGGTGAGTGAGCGGCCCGTTGATTTTGCGACGATCTACGTGAAGGGGAGCAGTAGTGCGGTGGAGACGGGCGAGAGCGGGCGCTATGTGGCTACGGTGCCGAGCGGGGAGGCCTTCGTGCTGGTGTTCAGCCGCATCGGCTACCAACTGACGGAGGTGAAGGTGGAGGAATTGCCGGCCGGCGGACGTAAACAGATCGACGTGGCCCTGGCCCCGATCGAGAGCGGGCTGGAGGTGATCGTGCGCGAGAGTAAGGTGGAGAAAGGGGGCATGATCCGTGAAGACCCGGCGCAGCTGCGGCTGCTGCCCTCCGTGACGGGCAACCTGGAGAGTATCCTGCCGAGTATCGCGCTGGGCGTGAGCAGCGGGGCGGGCGGGGAGCTGACCAGCCAGTACAACGTGCGGGGCGGCAACTACGACGAGAACCTGGTGTACGTCAACGACTTCGAGATCTACCGGCCGCAGTTGATCCGGCAGGGGCAGCAGGAGGGACTCACCTTCGCCAACCCCAACCTGATGCGGAGCCTGAGCTTTAGCTCGGGGGGCTTCGAGGCACGCTACGGCGATAAGCTGAGCTCGGTGCTGGACATTAAGTACAAGCGGCCGGACAGTCTGCGGGCGTCGCTGGATGCGAGTCTGCTGGGTGGATCGGCCCACGTAGAGGGCAGCAAGCAACTGGGCCGCACGAGCTACCAGCGGCTGCGCTTCCTGGGCGGGGTGCGCTACAAGACCACCCGCTACATCCTGGGTACGCTGGAGACCTCGGGGGAGTACCAACCCAACTTCTACGACGTGCAGGCTTACGTGACCTACGACTTCAATCAGACGCTCCAGCTGGGGGTGCTGGGCAACTACAACCGCAGCGTGTACAACTTCACGCCGCTGCAGCGGTCTACGGCCTTCGGGGGCTTCTTCGAGACCCTGCAACTGAACGCCAACTACACGGGGGCGGAGCAGGACGACTTCGCGACCCAGATGGGCGGGCTCTCGCTGACCTACATCCCGGAGCGGGCGGCTAACCCCCTGTTCCTGAAATTTATGACCTCGGCCTTCCGCAGCGATGAGGACGAAGGCATCTCGATTCGCGGCCGCTACACCCTGGGCTCCCTGGACATCGGGCTGGGCTCGGAGACCTTCGGGGAGGTGACCGATATCATCGGGGCAGGGGAGCAGCAGGAATACGTGCGCAACTTCCTGGATATCCAGGTCTACAACGCGGAGCTGCGCGGCGGGCTGGAGCTCAACGGCGGCGATGCGGTGACTACACGGGCCCACTTCCTGCAGTGGAGCGTGAAGGCCCAGCACGAGCGCATCGACGACTACCTCAACGAGTGGGAGCGGCTGGATTCGGCGGGCTACAGCCTGCCCTTCGACGAGGATGGGGTGCGGCTGTTCAGCGTACTCAAAACCGAGAACCAGCTAAGTAGCAACCGATTTAGTGCCTTCTTCCAAGATACCTACACCTGGCGGCAGGACGGGCGGGCCGACATCCGCCTCAGCGCCGGAGTGCGGGCCGTGGCCTGGGACTTGAACGGGGATATCGACATCAGTCCGCGCGCCCAGCTACTCTATAAGCCGCTCGGCGGCACCAAGGACATCACCTACAAGCTGGCCGGCGGACTGTACAAGCAGCAGCCCTTCTACCGCGAACTGCGGGCACCGGACGGCACGGTGAATACGGACCTACGGAGTCAGAAGTCGTTCCACCTGGTGGGGGGACTGACGAGTGACTTCTACTACGGTAAGCGCAATCCCAAGAAGTTCCGCCTCATCACCGAGGCTTACTACAAATCGCTGTGGGACCTGGTGAGCTACGAGATCGAGAACGTGCGCATCCAGTACTCGGGACTCAACGATGCCAGTGGTTACGTGGCGGGACTCGACTTCCGCCTCAACGGAGAGTTCGTGCCGGGGGCGGACAGCTGGCTGAACCTGAGTCTGTTGCGGGCCCGCGAGACCCTCACGGGGGTACAGCACGAGCGGGTGACCGGCCGCGGGCCGGAGGGGGAGGTGCTCAGCGACTCGGTCAAGTACGTGCCACGGCCCACGGATCAGGTGTTCCAGCTTTCCCTGTTCTTTCAGGACTACCTGCGCAACAACCCCAACTTCCGCACCCACGTGAACCTGACGGTGGGCGGGGGGCTGCCCTTCGGCATTCAGGGCAACAACACGGTGTACCGCAACACGCTGCGCTTCAACACCTACCACCGCATCGACATCGGCTTCAGCTGGCGGCTGTACGACCGGCTGACCTCGCGCAACCGCGCCACCTCTCCCCTACGCTTCACCCGCTCTACCTACCTGAGCCTGGAGGTATTCAACCTGATGAACGTGGCCAACCAGGCGGGGAACACCTTCATCAAGACGATCTTCGAGTCGCAGTTTGCCGTGCCGAACCGGTTGACGGGCCGGCGGGTGAATTTGCGGCTGAAGGTTGAATTCTAATCTGGTCGGGCACGGGAACGGCTTGTTTTGGTATATTGGAGCCGTTCCTGAATTGCTCCTTCGTCACTCATGAAATTTGCCGACCTCGTAAGCACGTTTGGAATATTTCAGGGACTGCTGCTCGGTATTATCCTTTACGCTGCCCACCGCCCCGCACGCCCCACGGCACTGCTGGGGCTATTTATCCTCACGCTGGGCCTGCGGGCCATTCCGTACCTCCTCATCCGGCTACCGTTTGGGGAGGAGTACCCCGTGGTCTACTACCTGCCCCTCTACTTCTGGTACCTCCGGGTGCCGCTGATGTACCTGTACACCCTGCAGCTGGTAGGTAAGCTGAAGTGGTCGCGCGACCGCATTCACCTGCTGCCGGGCCTGCTGGAGTTCGTGCTATTCAGCACCGCCGTAGTGATCGAGCTGAAAACCCAGGGCGAACTATTCAGTGTGGAGACCACCCAGGGTATACTGGGGGTCTACACCATCCTGGCGATCGGGCCGGCGGTGTACTACACCTACCTGACCGTACAGCTACTGGCTAAGCACAACAAGTTTTTGCTCAACTACTACTCCAACCTGAAGGACCGGCAGGTACTGTGGATCAGGAACGTGTTGTACTGGCTCCTCGCCCAGGCGATGCTCTACACCCTGTTCCGCTACGGCCCCCTGCCGGTGCCGGATGATTGGCGGATCCTCTTCGGGGCCGCGACGAACGTGATCGCGATCAGCTACGCGAGCTACTATGGCCTGAAGCAGCTGCGCCCGGCGCGTGAGCCCATCGAGCAGGATAGCAAGGACGCGCCGCTGGTGGCCGCCGGGGAGCCGTCCGATTACGCGGAGATCTTCCAACGCATGAACGACTACCTGCTGCAGCAGCGGGCCTACCTGAGTCCGGTGCTGACCATCGCCGATCTGGCGCAGGCCCTGCACTGCAGCAAGCGTACCCTGAGCCGGGTGCTCAGCTCCCAGAGCAGTAAGCACTTCAACCGCTACATCAACGAGTTTCGCGTCCGGGCGGCCTGTCAGCTACTCAACGACGAGGGCTACGATCACTACACGATGGACGCTATCGCGGCCGAGGTAGGCTTTAACCACAAGGGCACCTTCTACAAGGCGTTCAAACAAGATCACGAACTCAGTCCGGCGGCCTACCGGCGGCGGCGTACTACTGGTGAGGTGAATGGATAGATCCCAAATTTGAGCATAAATACCGGTGATGGGCATGGTGTAGTAGCGGTGAGGTGTAGCTATTCCCGCCACATTTGTCCTAAACACCGCCCTTTCACTACGTTTGGCGGATTTCAGAACGTTCCGTCGTGACCTATGCAAGACCTTTGCCCTAGCAATCATGCACACAGCAAATTATTGGTATGTCTTCCGTTTTTCAGTCTGATATTCACTTTAATGAGTCCGTCGGAGGCAAGGCTAACCGTAGCGCCGCCGCCACCCGCTGGCAACAACTCATCACGCTCATGGAGCGTGAACGCCCCTACCTGGACACCCAACTTATGCAGCAGGAGATCGCCGACCGGCTGTCCGTCAGCTGCCGCACCCTCAGCCGCCTGATCGGTGAACAGTCCTACCACAACTTCAACGGCCTGGTAAACGACTACCGCCTGCGCGAAGCCAAGCGCCTGCTGCGCGACCCCCAATACGCCAGCCAGAGCGTGGATGCCATCGCCACCCTGGCCGGCTTCAACTCCCGCGGCACCTTCTACCGCGCCTTTAAGCAGTCAGAGGGTAGGAGTCCTGCAGCGTACCGGAAGGGCTAAACAGCGCACCTGCGTCCCCGCCCGAACCTTACAGCTGCTCCCGCTTGGGGAAAGCCAGCAGGAAGAAGACGGCCGCCACCACGCCCACCACCCCGGGCACCAACCAGATGGACCACCAGTCGTGCGCCCCCGATGGCAGCGTATGCGCGCTGACCACCTCGCCGGCGATCCAACTGCCCAGGAAGATGCCCACCCCGAGATCGGCAAAGGAGACCAGCCCCTGGGCCGTATTGCGCAGCGTCGTGGGTACCCGCTTGTCGATGTAGATCTGGGCGGCGATGATGATCCAGGCGAAGGCCACCCCCTGCACGATAATACCGGCGTAGAGTAGCCACTCGTGCTCCCCCGGCCGGCCCACCGCAAAGGCGAAGTAGCGCAGCCCCCAGGCCATGAGACCCCAGAAGATGATGCTACGAAAGCGGAAGCGGCGAAATACGAAGGGCATGGCCAGCACCACCCCGATCTCGAAGAGCTGCCCCACGGCCATCTTGGCCGCCGCGGCCGGCCAGCCTACCTCGTTGAGGAAAGGATTGAGGAAGCTGTAGTAGAACGACGACGGGATGCAGCTGGCAATGAGCGCGATGAGCAGCACGATCATGCCCCGCTGCCGGAATACCTTGCGCAGCTCCTCCCCCCGGAAGGCCGACCACTCGAAGCCCGACTGTGGCGGCGTATGCGGCAGCAACAAGGAGTAGGCCGCCAGCAGCAGAGAGGTAATGCCGCCGGCCAGGATCGGCAGTGGCGAATTCTCCACCTGAAACACGCTCAGGGCCACCCCCACCAGCATGAACGACACCGTGCCCCAGACGCGGATGCGTGGATACTCCCGCTCGGGCCGCTCCAGGTGGTGAAAGCACATGGCCGCGGCGAGACTGAAGGTAGGAATGAAGCACAGGTTGAACAGCAGCATCCAGCCGTAGAACCAGGGGAAGGTGGTGGTGAAGTAGCAGGCGATGAGCGCCCCGCCGCCCACGGTATTGAGCACGCCCATGAGGCGCTCGGAGGGAAAGCGGCGATCCGCCAGCCAGCCCATCAGCGGCGGCGTGACGGTAGCGGCCACGGCATTGGTGGCGTAGATCATGCCTACCTGCAGGCCAGTGAAGTCCAGCGACTGCAGCAGGTAGGTGCCCAGATTGATGAGCCAGCTCGACCAGACGGCAAACTGGAGGAACAGAAGCAGGGAGAGGCGGAAGCGAATTCCTCTCCCCCAACCCCTCCCCAGTGGGGAGGGGAGATGCGCCTGCCGCTGTTGGTCCTGACCCCGGTGGTTGATGGTAGTGGGCGTTTTGTGAGGGGGAGTAAGTAGAACTACTGGTCTGTGTAACTACCGCGGCTAACCTCCCCTCTCCCTTGGAGAGGGGTTGGGGGAGAGGAAAAAGGGTCATCAGCGAGGAATCACACCCCTAGCCGCTCCCGCATCCGGTTAGCGATCCGCTCCACGACGCCGTCCTCGAAGGGGTTTTCGAGCCCGGCCAGTTCGACGAGCTGCAGGAAGGACTTCGAGCCGCCGGCCCGGCAGAGCTTCACGTAGTCGGCCCAGGCACCGGTGTGGTCCTGCTCGTCGCGGAGGAAGAACTGGAAGGCGCAGATCTGCGCCAGGCAGTAGTCGATGTAGTAGAAGGGTACCGAGAAGATGTGGCCCTGGCTCTGCCAGAAGGTACCGTCGGCCAGGTGGGGGTGGTCGGAGTAGTCGAGGTGGGGCAGGTACTTGGCCTCCATCTCCTTCCATATGGCGTTGCGCCCGTCGTTGTCGAGGGTAGGGTTGTCGTACACCCGGTGCTGAAACTCATCGACCGCGCAGCCGTAGGGCAGAAAGCGGAAGGCGCCGGCCACGTGACTGAAGTAGTACTTCTCGGTATCGGGGCCGAAGAAGCCCTCCATCCAGGGGTAGGTGAAAAACTCCATGCTCATGGAGTGGATCTCGGCCGCGTCGAAGGTAGGCCAGTTGTACTCCATGGGCCGCTGATCCCGGCTCGAGTACACCTGGAAGGCGTGACCGAACTCGTGGGTCAGTACGTCGATGTCGTGGCTCGTCCCGTTGAAGTTGGAAAAGATGTAGGGGGCCTGGTACTCGTTGATGAAGGTGCAGTAGCCGCCGGGGGCCTTGCCATCCTTGGCCTCCAGGTCCATGAGCTTGGCGTCCTGCAGGTACTGGAAAAACTCACCGGTCTCGGTGCTCAACTCGCGGTACATCTTGTCGGCGTGAGCTACGATCGCGGCCGGGTCGCCCTGCGGCTTGGCGTTGCCGTCGGGAAAGCGGAACCCCAGGTCGTAGTAGCGCAGGCGGTCTACCCCGATGCGCTCGCGCTGCTTGTCGTACAGCTTCTGCGCAATGGGCACGATGAACTCCTGGATCTGCCGGCGAAAGTTGGCCACCTCCGCCGGACCGTAGTCCGTACGGTTCATATTCGCATAGCCCAGCTCCACGAAGGAGTCGTACTCCAGCTTACGGGCCATCTCGGTGCGTAGGGTCACCATTTCCCCGTACACGTCCTCGAAGCGCTGGCGGTTCTGCGCGAACCAGTCCCATTTAGCGGTACTAGCTTTCTTGCGCTTGTCGCGGTCGGGCACCTGCTCTAGGGGGGCGATGCTGCTGAGGTTGTAGGTCGTGCCGTCGAGCTCAATGGCCGCCCCACCCCGTAGCTGAGTAAATTCACTGCTGAGTTTATTGACCTGCTGCAACTCGTCCAGGATCTCCGGCCGGAAGGTATTGATGCTCACCTTCGCCGAGTCGAACAACTGACTACCAAAGTGCTGCTCCAGCGCCTCCCGGTGCGGACTATCCAGCAGGGCGCGGTAGTAATCGACCCGCCACTGCTCGGTCCGCGGCAGGTGCTGGTCGAACCAGTCCTTCTCGGTCCGGTAAAATTCATCCCGCGTATCGATCGAGTAGCGGATGTAGCCGATATTATAGGCCGTAGCCACGCTAGCGCGGATGCTATCGATCTGCTCCACGGCGGCGCTGGCATCATTCAGGCTATCGGCGGTCTTGAGCGCTTCGAGCACGGCGTGAAAGGCGGTTTCGAGCCGGTCGAGGTCGGGCCGGGCGTATTCAAAATCAGGGAAGGTCAGTTGGGACATAGGAGGTAGATCGCGTTGCCTGAGTAGGACACGCCGGGGGGGTGGGATGTTTTGTGGGGGGGCGGGGCCGCTGGTGCGGTGCATATGCAAATTGAATCGTTGACTATCCAATTTGCATGAGCGCATACCGCAGGGACTACCTCGGGCCACACGTAGTCTGTCCCATCAGTAGGACTATATGGATCCGGCCGTACTATTTTAGGCGGTGCTACGAAAGCTACCTCCAGGGTACGGTGTGGGGTAGGCGTTTCGACAAATGGGGGTCATGTGCAACTACATTTTACGTAGTGCGTGGTGCAAATGTCGTACCGGACTTCGTTCAACAGATCGGTGTACCCGCCATATAGGAAATGGCTACCGGACTCACTGTTTACGGCAATCGACACGTTGAAACTAAATATTGAACAAAGTTGGACCTACGCAGTGCATTGAAACAATATTATATATATTTAGCCTGATAATAATAATCAATTGTGGGATTACAATTCCGATTCATAACATGGATTATTCAGTAAGCCTCTATATTTCGCCAAACACCTAATACATTATATGATGACGATCTGGAAATTTTTTTCAAAAATTGTTGTGCCTGTTTTAGCGAATCTTGGTGGAACTTTCCAAAGAGCTAATAAAATAAGTGGATTAATAAATCATGTTGGACTGGAGGCTTACATAAAAATAAAATATCCATTTATATCACTTGGCAAGTATATAATTTTCAATTTGGACACATATAATCGCGAGCTAAAATTACGGAAGAACTCTATTGACAGTGAAGTATTTAAATATACATTTTACGATCAATTTCATAAACCAATCTCGCAGGTCAATATCGGAAGTGCTCCTCTTATTTTAGATTTTGGTGCCAATATTGGGTTTAGTGTATTAATGTATAAGCACTGGTATCCTGACGCAAAGATAATTGCATTTGAGCTGGACCAGGATAATTATAACCTTGCTATTTATAATACTAGAGGACTAGAGAATGTAACAATTCACAACAAAGCCATAAGCGATAGGAGTTCCATTGTGAGCTATAATAAATCTGGAAGAGAAGACGGCTATGTGATTTTGGACCCTATGGATAATTGCGGAGACGTAAAAATAGAAAGTCTATCGATCAACGATGTCATTTCGGAATATAATATAACAACTATTAATTACGTGAAAATTGACATAGAAGGAACCGAGGTAGATATTCTCAGAGCCAAAGATCTATCCTGGATGAGGTTAGTTAAAAATATCAATATAGAGTTTCATACAATTGAAGATGATATGTCAGAGTTTATCGATATACTTACCTGTCAGGGATTCGAGGTGTATCGACATGATGATCATTGGTCTAGTATTTCTGGGATAAGGAGAAATTAAATTTGAAGTGGGAATAGGTCAGAATTAATTTTGTATACTATCCACGATAGGGTCACCCCGGATAAGTAGAGCAAGTCATAAAGCCGCGACCCATTCCAGGAAAAACCATGTGTACTTCTTTCTAGTAATTTACTAATACGATACTAGGAAAACAATCAAAGGAGCGCTAACTTCGCAAGAAACGTCGGAGCATGGAAAACAAGCTAAGCGCTAGTTTTAAGGTATCTCAGACCTTGATCAAGGATATTGCCTACATCGATTCATTCAAGGGTAAGTGGCAGGGGCTAGCGCTCAGTGAATCCACTTTACTGAAAGAACTCAAACAGATAGCTACAATCGCTAGCATCGGTTCATCAACCAGGATAGAAGGATCTACCCTGACGAACGATGAGGTAAGAACTCTGCTGCAGAACATTTCGATGAGTCGACTCAAAGAAAGAGAAGAGCAGGAAGTTTTTGGTTATTATGAAGTTCTGGAATTGATTCTAGCATCCTACCGGGACATCGATCTGACCATTAATAATATACATCACTTACACAAGGCCCTTCTTCGGGCGAGTAGTAAAGACGAGTACCACCGCGGGCAATTCAAGCGGATAACTAACAAGGTAGTAGCAAATTATCCCGGTGGAAGACAGAAGGTGATCTTTAACACGACGGAACCTGCACGGGTAGCTTCTGAGATGAACACCGTCGTCACCTGGACCGTAGATCATCTCAGCAACGAAGACTATCATCCTTTGATAGTGATTGGAAGTTTTGTTTACGAGTTCTTGTCCATACACCCCTATCAAGATGGCAACGGTAGACTATCGAGGCTGTTGACTACCTTATTACTCCTCCGGCAGGGGTATGATTTTATGCAGTATGCTTCGATGGAGACGGAGATAGAAAAACGCAAAGCGGAATATTACCGGGTTCTGATGCTATGCCAGAAGGACAGATACAGCGACCAGGAAAATATCAGTGAATGGCTTCTCTATTTTCTAAAAACACTGAGAGAGGCGATAGACATACTAGAGGCTAGATTTGAAGAAATTCGGAACAGCAAGTCATACTTTAGCCAACGGCAATCGTCAGTACTGGAATATATCAACAATAACGAGCCGATTAAAATGGTCGATTTGACGGTTGCCTTCCCCGACGAATCGATACACACTCTTCGTAAAGACATAGCCTACCTGAGGAGAGAAAATGTAGTTAGGAAAGTCGGTCAGGGTAAGGCTACTCTTTACTACTCGATACAATGAAGTGAGTAATACCTACTAGTGCCCTTGCGGCAACGTGCTTTGTGCTCATTTTCTCATGGCATGGCCGCTACATCAAGTCCATAATTTTTCACTATGCATACGTCAAGGTAAAAAAGTCAGTACCTTCTATCTATCCTGATATACTTTATGAAACGGTCTCGGTAACCTACCTATGAGCCACGCCACCCCCCCATTCGTCTCCATACGGGAAAAGCGCCTCTGGGGCTGGACCACAGCCGTAGTGATAGCTATCTTCGCTACGCTGTTCATCGGACGACCGCTGGCCAGTCAGTTGAGGGAGCAGAACGTGCAGGCCATCTTCTTTGGGTCTGGTTTGCTCCTGGTGACGGCAGCGGTGCTGGCGCACGGACTGACCGCGAAACCCGGCAGGGTCGAACTGTCCATCCTGCTAGGCATTATCGCGGTGTACGTCATGCTAATCTTCCGCCTGGGCGCTCCGGAGCGCAGCCACCTGATCGAGTACAGCGTGCTGGCGATCTTTCTGCATAAGGCGCTGCTCGAGCGATCCAGTCAGCGCAAGTTGCCGCTCCAGCCCGCTCTACTCGCCTCGGTGCTGGCCTGCTTCGTCGGACTGCTGGACGAGGGCCTGCAACTTGTCGTGCCGAACCGGGTGTTTGATCCGCAGGACATAATTTTCAATGGACTAGCGGTACTTCTGGCGATCACCGCAAGCTTAGTGTTGGGGTGGGCCCGCAGACGATACGGTAGGTCCAGCACAAAGTGAGTAGTGCGGCCGCCTGACCGATCATCACCCAAGCTAAATAGCTCGATATGACCCTGGGATACGCCATACTACTAGATCACACGGTCCATAACTTCGTCCGGGCGGTGCAATTGGAACTGCACCAGGCCCTGGGCGTACGGCTGGCCAGACAGACGCCCCATATCACCATTAAGTCACCCTTCGAGACAGATACTATCGAAGGACACATCAGCTACCTGGAGGATTTGGCCGCTCGCATAGCTCCCTTCGAGCTAGCCTTTAACGGGTTCGGGTCGTTCGGGGATAAGGTCCTGTTCCTCGACGTCAAGGAAAGTCCGACCCTCCTTGACCTACACCACGGGATCCTCCGGGACGTGAAGACCAGGTTCGGACTGTCCCCCCATGCATTCGAGGGACCGAACATAAAGTTCCACACCAGCATCGCGGGCTTCGATACTAGCGAAGGGTTCCAGCAGGCACGGGACCTGCTAACTCCATACCAACCGAGCTACACCTTTCAGGCCAGAGAACTGGGCTTATTTTACTACCTGGGGGAAGGAAATGGGTGGATCATCAACCGAAGGGTCCGCGTAGGAGACGGTAAGAGCGGCCACTGACCCGTCGATTTCTTACCTTAATTCCCTTGCACAGCGCACCCTTGTCCCCCAGTGCGACAGTCCAGACTCAACACAGTAGCAGATGAAGTCTACCCTCCTCCGGGCGTTTCTCCTAGTCAGCGTCCTACTCGTTGCCGTATTCTTCTGGGCAGGCCGGGAGCTAGATAAGATGTACGGCGCGCTGACTCCGAGATTCACCGATGCGGAGGTCTCCTTCGTGGACGACGCTATACAGATCGACAATATCTCCGTCTATCGGGTAGACTCCGGTAGCTATATCCCCCATCAGACCGTGCGGATCAGGGAAGGGGTGATCGTCTCGGTAGACTCGACCGCTCCACCGTCTGCGGACTTCCAGCGGATCGACGGAACGGGTAAGTATTTACTGCCGGGCTTTGTCGATTCTCACGTCCACCTATGGGGCAGTAAAAACGATCTGCTGCTGTACCTATCCCAGGGGGTGACCAGTATCCGCGAGATGATGGGCAACCCCGATCACCTGGACTGGCGGCAAAGCACGGTCAACCGGCCGACTATGCTGATCGGCAGCAACAAGGTGCAGTCGTACGGAACGTTCAATGCGCTGTTTACCAGGCTGTCCCAGGGCCACATCAATAGCTATGACTATAGTCCGACATACGAACTCTTTGACTTCATTGAGGAGCGGGGATATGACTTCGTCAAGATCGGTAGTATGCTGGATTCCACCGAGTATGTCCATCTACTCGCAGCGGCACGGGACGAGCGTATACCGGTAGTCGGTCACATACCGCTGGGAATATACCTGGCTGACTTCCTTAACCATCGTCAGTACGATATCGCTCACATCGAGGAGATCGTAAAACTCCTCATCCGGTCGTACGACAGAGAAAAGGAACGCAATCCTACTCAGGCTGGGAGCCTGGAGGAGTACGTACAGGCCACCGCCGACCAGGTAGCGAAAAAACTGCATCGGGACGGAACCTACGTGACCACCACGCTCTGGCTATCCCATAGTTTTATCGACCAGCAGGTGCGGCTGGATTCGACCCTGTCGAACCTAGAGCTAGCGTATGTGAATCCAGGGCTACTGGGCGGGACTGTCCTGACCTCGAGAGCCGTTGGATGGTACCCAGCCGTCAACCCCTACCGGTTCCCCGCGGGCGAGACCGCCGAAGAAACGGAGGAAAGGATACAGGGAACGAAGGATTACATTCATTTCCATGCACTGGTATTTAAGTCCCTGGTAGCAAATGGGGTCAAGCTGCTGGCGGGTACCGACGCCAACATCCCGGTCGCCGTACCGGGGTTCACCCTGCACAAGGAGCTCCAACTGATGCACCGGCTGGGCATGCGCACCCCTGACATCATCCGGAGTAGTACGCGACTACCCTGTGAGATGATGCAGCAGGCCTGTGGTAGCATCGAGCCCGGTTACCGGGCCGATCTGGTGATCCTACGCGCCGATCCACTGCAGGACATCGGCAATTCCGACGAGATCGACGGGGTGGTTGCAAACGGGCGGTACTACGACCCTGATGCACTGGCCGGGATGCTGCGTATGGTAGCAAACTTAAACCGCAATTAAGCATCCGCACCCGCGAGCGCGCCCCCCTACTCTATGCCGATTACCTACCTTACACCCCCATGTTAGGCCAATCTCTCAAACAGTCGCAGCTCCAGAAGCTCAGCCCCCGGCAGATTCAGCTCATGCAGCTGATGCAGCTGCCGCTGTACGAGTTGGAACAACGGGTGAAGGAGGAGCTGGAACGCAACCCCACCCTGGAGGAAGCCGCCCCCGAGCCCGCCCCGGATACCGATACCCAGGAGGTGGACACCGCCGGCGACGACCCCTTCGAAATGGACGAGCTGTTCCAGCAGTACATCGACGACGACCCGACGAACTACCAGCAATCCAGCGGCGACGATACCTACGACGCACCCGGCAGCTACACGGCCGACGAAAACACCTTCTTCGAGTACCTCGAGGGGCAGCTGGCGAACCTGGAATTCGAGTCCCCCCTGGAGCGCACCATCTCCCTGCAGATCATCGGTAACCTCGACGACGACGGCTACCTGCAGCGCATGCCCTCGGCCATTGCCGACGACCTGCTGATCAACTACAACCTCGACGTCAGCACCCGACAGATCAAGGACGTGCTGCGCATCGTGCAATCGCTGGAGCCACCCGGATTGGCCGCCCGCAACCTGCGCGAGTGCCTGCTGCTACAGCTCAACAGCAAGATCGACGACGGCGAGCTGATCGACGACCACACCTTTGCCGACCTGGTACTGGCCCAGACCGTGATCCGCGATCACTTCGAGCTGTTCAGCAAGAAGCACTACGATAAGCTGCAGGAGCGGCTGGAAGTAGACCAGGACGAGCTGCGGGACGCCCTCGGCGAGATCCTCAAACTCAACCCTAAGCCCGCCTCCGGCCTTACCGGTCGCGCCGGGGGCAGAGCGGCCCGCGTCGTGGTGCCCGACTTCCTGGTCACCGTGGTCGACGACGAGCTCAAGCTTAGCCTCACCGCCCGCAACGCGCCCGACCTCAAGATTAACGACTACTACCAGCAGCAGCTGGCCGAATACCGCCGCAAGCAGAAAGAATCCGGCAAGCTCACCACCGCCCAGAAGCAGGCCGCCGGCTTCATCCGTCAGAATATCGACTCGGCCAGCTGGTTCATCGAGGCCATCCAGCAGCGGCAGCAGACGCTGTACAGCGTGATGTGGGCCATCGTGCGCTACCAGGAGGGCTTCTTCCGCACCGGCGACCTGAAGACGCTGCGGCCCATGATCCTCAAGGATATCGCCGGACCCACCGAGCTCGACATCAGTACCGTGAGCCGGGTAGTGAACTCCAAGTTCGTGCAGACCGACTTCGGCACCTACTCCCTGCGCCGCTTCTTCAGCGAAGGCATGACCAATGAGGAGGGCGAGGAGGTGAGCACTACCCAGGTCAAGAAGACCTTGGGCGAGATCATCGCCGCCGAGGACAAGCGCAAGCCCCTCAACGACTCCAAGCTGCAAACCGCGCTCAAGGAGGCCGGCTACGATATTGCCCGCCGCACGGTAGCGAAGTACCGCGAGCAGCTTGGTCTGCCCGTAGCCCGCCTGCGCAAGGAGCTCTGAGCAAACATCCCGGTTTAAAGTGCGTACTATTGCCTCGTTACAAAGCAAGTACGCATGTCCGATCCGAGCGAGTCCGTCGTCAACAATAAAGAGAAGCATCAATTTGAAGTCCTCAACGGCTCCCAGACCTCCAAACTCGTCTACCAGATGCGCGGCGAGGACATGATCGACCTGGTGCATACCGAAGTGCCCGAAGACCTAGCCGGACAGGGCATCGGTACCTCCATGGTCGTAGCCGCCCTGCAGTACGCCCGCGAAAACGGCCTCATGGCCATCCCCTCCTGCCCCTTCGTGGCCAGCTACGTACAGCGCCACCCCGAGTGGGACGAGGTGGTCACTGAAGCGTAAGCCCCCGTGCTGGTCGCCCTGCTCCTCCTGGCCACGGCTACCCGGCTGCTGCTCTGGGGGTGGGTGTACCGCCGCGCACTCGCTCCGGACCCCGCTCTACCGGGCCCCATTGACTTTCCGCCGGTCTCGGTCATCGTCTGCTTCCGCAACGAGGCCACCCACCTGGAGGCTAGCCTGCGCGGCATCCTGAGCCAGAACTATCCGAATTTCGAGCTGGTCGCCGTCGACGATCAGTCTACCGATGCCTCCGTAGCCATCGTGCGCTACCTGCAGAACCGCTTCCCCCGGCTCCGCCTCCTCCAGCCGGGGCCCACCCGCCCAGGCAAGAAGGACGCCCTGACCGCCGGTATTGAGGCCGCTAGCCACGAGCTTCTTGTCCTGACCGACGCCGACTGCACCCCCGCCACCGACCAGTGGCTACGGTACATGGTGGCTCCCCTCACCCGCGGCGATCAGCTCGTGCTGGGCTGCTCCCCCTACCGCTACCGGCCGGGTACACTAGCCTTCTGGCAGCGCTTCGAAGCTACCCATACCGCCCTGCAGTACCAGGGGCTGGCGCGGCTCGGCCATCCCTATATGGGCGTGGGCCGCAACCTGGCCTACTACCGCAGTTTCTTCACCAGTGCCGGCGGCTTCAGCGGTCACGCCGATCACCTCGGTGGCGATGACGACCTGCTGGTCAATGCCCACGCCACGCCCTCCCTCACCGCCCGCGTCACCCGGCCGGAGGCCTGGACGTACTCCGAGCCCACCGTGTCCTGGCGGGCGTACCTCCGTCAAAAATTGCGGCATCAGTCGGTGGGCCGGGTATACCGTCTGCGCCACCAGCTGCTGCTTATGACTCTGGCGGCTAGTCACGGGCTGTTCTTCCTCTGCGGCTTCCTGCTGCTGTTCACGCCGGCGGCGGGCGGGGCACTGCTGGCGTACGCGCTGCGGGCTACGGCAGTACTGTACGCCTTCCGCCAGTCTCCCGTCTCCCATTTCCTGGGCGCGTCCGCTGGTGCGATGGACGTAGCGCAGGGGGCGAGGATCCTGCTGGCGGATGCACTGCTGGCACCCTTCTCCGTATTCCTCCTCTTGGCGACCTTCCTTCCCAACCGGAGGTGGTAGCAGTGGTATAGGGCAATGCGCCGTTTCTTTGCAGCATGGCAAAGACCCGACGGCAGCGGCAGGCGAAAGTACTCCGGCGTACGCGGCGGATCCACCGCTGGTCGGGCATCAGTCTGTTCGTTTTCTTCTTCGTGGTGGGCATCACCAGCGTCCTGCTGGGCTGGAAGAAGGACAGCGACTACCTCATGCCGCCTACCGGACGGGGCAGCGACACCGAGCTCGCCGCCTGGCTCCCCACGGATCAGCTACTGGTGCGCGCGCAATCGGCACTCCGGGATTCCCTGGGCGCTACCTACTCCACGCAGATCGACCGCATCGACTACCGGCCGGCCAGGGGCTCGGTCAAGTTTCTCTTCGACGACCACTTACAGGAAGTACAGCTAGACGGCGCCACCGGCCGGGTGCTCAGTATCGGTGCCCGCCGGGCGGACCTCATCGAAAGCATCCACGACGGCTCCATCCTCGGCGATACCTTCAAACTGATCTACTCTACGGTGATGGGCCTGGCTACGGTGGTCTTCACGGTATCGGGCTTCTGGCTGTGGTACGGTCCTAAGCGGATGCGGAGGGGGTAAGGGGGGAGTTGTAGTGCTACTTCTTCCACTTGATCCCACAGCCCGCGCTGGGGTACTGCGGCTCCGGACTGGATTTGCCCTGTAGCAGCAGGTCCATGGCGGCGCGTAGGTCATGGCCGGTTACCTGCTTGCCGGAGTTGGGGCGACTATCGTCGAGCCGGCCGCGGTAGTAGAGTTTGTCGTTGGCGTCGAAGAGGTAGATATCGGGGGTGCAGGCGGCGGCGTAGGCGCGGGCTACTTCCTGGGTCTCGTCGTACAGGTAGGGAAAGGTGAACAGATTATTCAGGGCAAAGGCCTCCATATTGTCGGGGCTGTCGACGGGGTAGTTGACCACGTCGTTGCTGCTGATAGCTACCGTACAGATGCCCTTCGGCTCGTACTCATTAGCTACGTCGACCAGCGCATCGATGGTGTGGATCACGTAGGGGCAGTGGTTGCAGATGAACAGGACCAGCGTGCCGTTCTCGCCCCTTACCTCCTTGTACGAGAGCTTGAAGCCGGACAGCGTATCGAGCAGGTTGAAGTCGGGGGCCTGGGTGCCGATGTCGACCATCGTGGATTCTGTTAGTGCCATGGGGGGAGGGGAGTAAGGGGTTAGGGGGTTAGGGTAGTGGGGATTGCTCGCTTCGCTCGTAAGGGGGTGAGGGAGTGGAAGTTCATTTTTGTGGGAGCAACTTAGGGCTTATTACGTAGCTTGTTGCGCCTACCTAATTTACGTAATATCCGCCTTAACCCCTTTACTCCTTCCAACCTTAACCCCTTAACCCCCTTCCAACCTTAACCCCCTAACCCCTTCACCCCCCATGACCTTCCTCTGTATCTCCTGCTACTTCAAGGGTATGCCCTTTCTGCGTGCCTGTAAGGCGGCCGGTAACACGGTGTACCTGCTGACCGCCAAACGCCTGGAGCACGAGGCTTGGCCGCGGGAGGCGGTCGATGAGTTCTTCTACCTGGAAGACGATAGCAATACGGCCGCCAACCTGGCCAATATCGGCAAGGGGATGGCCTGGATGATGCAGTCGCGGCAGATCGACCGCATCGTAGCCATGGACGACTTCGACGTAGAGAAGGCCGCCTACCTGCGGGAGGAATTCCGCCTACCGGGTATGGGCCAGACCACGGCGCGCTACTTCCGCGACAAGCTGGCAATGCGGATCCAGGCGCGGGACCACGGGATTGCCGTGCCGCAGTTTTCCAGTCTGTTCAATGATGTGGCCGTCACCGAGTTCGCCAACCGGATCGAATACCCCTGTCTGGTGAAGCCGCGCGGGGAGGCCAGTGCCACCGGGATCTCTAAGGTGCACTCGGCCCAGGAGCTCTGGGACACGATCCACGGCCTCGGCGAGCGGCGCAAGGACTACCTGGTCGAGCAGTTCCGGCCCGGGGCGGTGTACCACGTGGATGCGATCTCGGTGGACGGTGAGGTGGTTTTCTGCCAGGTGTCGCGCTACCTGAGTACGCCCTTCGAGGTGGCCCACGGGGGCGGCATCTTCCGCTCGGTCAGCGTACCCTACAACGACCCCGACGCGGTGACCTTGCGGCGAATGACGGAGAGCGTGATGCACGTCTTCGGGATGCAGTTCAGTGCCTCGCATACGGAGTTCATCAAGACGGCCGACGGCTTCGTCTTCCTGGAAACCTCCAGCCGGGTAGGCGGGGCGAACCTGGCCGAGATGGTGGAGGCGGCTACCGGCATCAGCCTGTGGGCGGAATGGGCTAAGCTGGAGACCGCCATGGCTACGGGCAGCAAGTACCAACTGCCTACGCGGCGCTACGATCAGTCGGGTATCGTGGTGAGCCTGTCGCGCTTCGCGCGTCCGGATACCTCCTCGTTCACGGACGCCGAGATCGTCTGGCGTATGGACAAGCCGCAGCATATCGGCCTCATCGTAGCCTCGGAGTCTACCGAGCGGATCGTAGAGCTCCTCGACGACTACGCCGGACGGATCGGGCGGGACTTCCACGCCTCGGCCCCGGCCCCCGCTAAGTCGGCGCACTAAGGTATAGCCATCGCTGCCCCCGGCGGGCGTACCTTTGTGGGCTAACCAACCAACAAGACTATGATCCGTAGCATGCTATTTACCCTCTGTCTGGCCCTGTGCACCACCCTGGCTCAGGCCCAGATCAGCTCTCCCCCGCCATCCCCCACCGTGAAGATGGAAACCACCGTAGGCCTCACCGACGTGATGCTGGAGTACAGCCGCCCCGGCATGAAGGGCCGCGAGCTCTTTGCCGAAGACGGACTGGTCCCCTACGGCGAGATCTGGCGTACGGGCGCCAACCAGGCTACCAAAATCACCTTTAGCGCCGCCGTCCGCGTAGCGGGCCAGGAAGTACCCGCCGGCAGCTACGCTATCCTCAGCAAGCCCGGTGAGGAGCAGTGGGAAGTGATGTTCTTCCCCTACGAGTCCAGCAACTGGACCAGCTACGTCGAGAAGACGCCCGCCGTCACCGTCACCGCCGAGCCCATGGAGGCCGATATGGAGGTAGAGACCTTCACCATCGAGCTTATGAACTACAGCATGGACGGTGCCGACATGGTCATGGCCTGGGGCGAGACCATGGTCGTACTCCCCATCATGAGCAACGCCAAGGAAGACGTCATGGCCTCGATCGAGCGCGTCATGGCCGGTCCCAGCGCCAACGACTACTTCCAGGCCGCTACCTTCCTGAACGAGTCGGGGCAGGACAACGAGAAGGCCCTGGAGTACATCCAGAAGGCCAACAGCATGGGCGATGCCCGCTTCTGGATGGTCCGCCGCGAGGCCCTCATCCTGGATGCGCTGGGTCGCACCGACGAGGCCATCGAAGCAGCCAAGAAGTCTATGGAACTAGCCCAGGAGGCCGGCAACATGGACTACGTACGCATGAATGAGAAGTCCCTCGAAGAGTGGATGAAGTAGGGTAGCTGAGCTACTCAAACGCAAAAGGGCGCGGTGGAATGATCCACCGCGCCCTTGCTATTGGTAGTCGGAGCCTAGCGGCGCATCAGCGAACTGGTGATCACACTGGTCAGGGCGATCACGGTGCCGAACACCAGGGCGTGCGACAGCGCGCGTACGGTCGATCCCTTCACGACGATGCCGCTAGACTTGGCTTTATCGTCGAAGTCACCGTGGCTGCCATGATCGCCGGGTACGGCCTCGAAGAGGTAATCCTTACCGTGGGTAGCCGGCTGATCGGTCTTCTGGCCGCTGACGGCCGTCTTACCGAGAAATACGTCCATCAGGCCGGGGAATAGCTTGCTGCCGATGATGGTCTGTACGGCGGGCAGACCCACGTAGTATTCGCGGTCGTTGGTGTCCGCGGCGGTCACTACGGCACGGGCGGCAACCTCCGGCTGATAGATCGTACCCATGGGGCGGGGCTGCTTATCGAGCTTGTTGCGCACGAGATTGAACTGCGTGGTATTTATTCCGGGCAGCTGCACCATGGTGGTCATGATCTTACTGTTCTGGTGCACCAGCTCGGCGCGCAGGCTGTCGTAGAAGCCCTCTACGGCGTGCTTGGCACCACAGTAAGCGGTCTGCAGGGGAATACCGCGGTAGGCCAGTGCCGAACCGACGAAAACGATGCTGCCCCGGTTGCGCGGCTGCATGCGCTTGAGGGCGCACTTGGTACCGAAGACGGTGCCGTGGTAGGTCACGTCGGTCACCCGCTTGAACTCATCCATATCGACGTCCTTGAATAGGCCGAGTACGCTGGTCATGGCATTATTGACCCATACATCGATGGGGCCGAAGGTTTCTTCTACTTTACTGGCGGCTTCGTCCAGGGCGCGGAAGTCCGTCACATCTACGGGCAGCACGAGGGCCTCGCCACCCAGGTTCTCGATCTCCTTGCGGGCGCCCTCCAGGCCTTCCTGGTTGCGGGCGATCAGGCCGATCCGGGCGTGCTCCTTGGCAAATTCCCGGGCAATGGCCCGACCGATGCCGGCGGAGGCTCCGGTGATAACGACGGTGCGGGGGCGTTCAAATTGTTGCTTACTCATAGTGATATCATTGTAGGGTTAGTACTCTTCAGAACTAGCGCTGCGGGGGGTCTTGTTCGGTTGTACCGGGCCGTGCCCCTGCAATCCTACTTACCTTTGACACAAATTCTACCCCATGTCCGCCACCGCCGAAATGCCCTACTTCATCCGGCCCTCCGTCCAGCTCGAACGGGAGGAAAAGCAGGCGGCCTACCGTGCCGCCTGGGCTGCCATCACGGCTACGCTGGAGGGAGAAACGGATGAGCTGGTGAAGATGGTCACCGTCAACTGCCTGCTCAAGACCCACCTGCCCTATTACTACTGGGTGGGCTTTTACCTGGTCCGCGCGCCGGACAAGCTGGTCGTAGGTCCGTACCAGGGTACGCTGGGCTGTCTGCACATCGACTTCGGCCGCGGTGTCTGCGGTGCCGTGGCTGCATCCGGGCAGACCAGGATCGTCACCGACACCCACGCCCTGCAGCAGGGCAAAGAGCACATCGCCTGCGACCCGAACAGCCGCTCGGAGATCGTACTGCCGGTGCGGCGGGCGGACGGCTCGCTACTCGGCGTATTCGACGTAGACAGCACCCTGGAGGGTTCCTTCGATGAGGTCGACCAGTGGTGCCTGGAGAAGCTACTGGCGGATGTGTTTGGCTAGTCATGCTCCCCTTACCTTACAACCTCTCCCCCGGCCCCTCCCCAGGGGGGAGGGGTGACTTACCCGCAATGATGCAATAATCAACCTATACTTCCCCTTCTCAAGTTTTATGCCGGATCAGAGGAATGAGCTAAGGAGAACATGGACGATCCCCATCGAGAAGTCACCCCTCTCCTTTGGAGAGGGGCCGGGGGAGAGGAAAATAAGCGAAGCGAGCCTTTCCACATGACCTACCAGATCCAACTCCCCCAATTCGAAGGCCCCTTCGACCTGCTGCTCTTCTTCATCGAGCGGGACGAGCTGGATATCTACGACATCCCCATCTCGGAGGTCACGAACGACTTCCTGGAGTACATGCGGGCCGCCGAGCGGATGGATATCGACCTGGCCAGCGAGTTCGTACTCGTAGCCGCTACGCTGTGCCGCATCAAGGCCAAGATGCTGATCCCCCGCAAGCCAGTCGACGAGGAGGGCAACGAGATCGATCCGCGCGAGGAGCTCGTGAGCCGACTGCTGGAGTACAAGCGCTACAAGAGCGTACTCAACGACCTGCGTACGCTGGAAACGCAGCGCGGGCTGCGCAACTACCGCGGCAACATCAGCAGCGAGCTCACCCAACTGGCCACCAAGGCGCTGGTCGACGTCGAACTCGAAAGCGTCACCCTGTTCAAGCTGCTGCGGGCCTACGAGCGAGTGCTCACCCGCCTGGAGGATGCCAACTTCAAACCCATGGTACACGAGATCGCCCAGTTCGCCTTCACCATCGAGGCGGAGCAGGGGCGGATCCTGGACCTGGTCGAGGGTACCCGGACGGGTAAGGCACGGCCCAGCTTCACGGCCCTGTTCGGTCCCTGCGAAACGCGCATCCACGCGATCGTCACCTTCCTGGCCCTGTTGGAACTCCTGAACCTACACCTGCTACGCGTCATCCCCGGGGCGGGCGTGAATGACTTCTGGCTCGAAGAGCCCGGCGGTAGCGAAGAGGAGTAAGCTAGTTGAGCATCGCCGTGCTGACGTGCACGAACTTGGGCACCGCCACGCGGAAGTAGTTCTCTACCCCCTCGCTGTCCCGGCGGTACATAACAAAACTGCCCTGCATGGCCCCGATCGGCGTGGCGAACTGCACCCAGCTGTTGTACTCGTAGGCCTCGCCCGGAGCGATCCAGGGTTGCTTGCCCACGACGCCTTCACCCTCCACCTTGCGGTGGGTGCCGACCGCATCGATCACGTCCCACTTGCGGCTGAGCAGCTGTACGGGCAGGTGGCCCTTGTTCTCGATCTTGATGCGGTAGGCGTAGACGTAGTTCTCGTCCTCCGGTTGGGAGTAGCGCTCCTGGTAGTAGCTCTGGGCGCTGACGGTGACGTCCTGCGTAGTCTGGCTGGTCATAGGCGTGGGGGGGTGTCTTAGAACGGCAGGTCGTCGTCAGCCTCGAGCACGGGCTCGTCGCTGGCCTTGGGAAAATTGCCCGGGCTGTCGCTGCCGGCACTAGCGCCGCCGCCGCCGCCACTGGGCGCACTGCTAGCGTCCATGGCTTCTACGCGCCAGGCGTTGAGGTTCGTGAAGTACTTATCCTGCCACTGGCGGCCGCGCAGGTCGAAGTGGACCTTGATCTCGTCGCCCTCGTTCATATCGTCGATGATGGCGGTGCGATCCTGGGTGGTCTGAAACTTCACGAAATTGTCGTACTGTCCGCCGTCATTGGCTTTGATGACGAAGTCGCGTACCCGGAAGGATTCTCCCTTGGTTTCGGTTTCGTACTTCTTGACTAGCGTTCCGGTAATTTCGAATGACATAGGTTGTGTGTTTTCTTTCTATTCCAAGCAATACAAAGGCGGCCCCGGTTCGAGGGACGCCCGTCAATTTACAATATTTACTACGCCGGCCGCGTCCGCTCGCACGCCCCGGCGCACTCGCCGAACAGGTTCAGGCTGTGGCCCGTGACCTTGAAGTTGAGGATATCCCCCATCATGTTCTTGATCTGCTGCACGCGGGGGTCGCAGAATTCCAGCACCTTACCGCAGCTGTTACAGATCAGGTGATCGTGCTGCTTGTAGCCGTAGCTCTTTTCGTACTGCGCCAGGTTCTTACCGAACTGGTGCTTCTTGACCAGGTCGCAGCTCACCAGTAGCTCCAGGGTGTTGTAGACCGTGGCCCGGCTCACGCGGTAGTTGTTGGTCTTCATGTGAATGTAGAGCGACTCGGCGTCGAAGTGGTCGTCGCGGCTGTAGATCTCCTCCAGGATCGCAAACCGTTCCGGCGTCCGGCGGGCCTTGCGTTCGCGCAGGTGCTCGGAGAAGATCTCCTTTACCTGCTCGATGTCGGTGGTCGGATTGGTCTGCATGGATCGGGGGGGCTTACGGAGGCGCTATTCTACCCGGGAAACGGTTGAGACGTTATCTAAGTTTTGCAGCGCCCGCCGGGCCAGCAGCAGCTGGTCGGTGTTGCGCACGAGTACGCTGATCCGGGCCGTGAAGTGACCGCTCTCCGCCGCGATCTGGAAGCTGCGAATATCCAGGTCCATCTCGGCGATCTCGTGGCTGATGCGCTCGATTACGCCCTTGCCGCTGTCCAGGCCCGTCAGCTTGAGCTCGGCCACGAAGCTGTGTTCGGTCGTGCTCACCCACTCGGCCTTCATGATGCGGTAGCCGTAGTTGGCCATCAGATTCTCGGCGTTGGGGCAGATCACGCGGTGGATCTTCAGTCCGGCCGTGCTGGTCAGGTAGGCAAACACCTGGTCGCCCTGCACGGGGTTGCAGCAGCTGGCCATGAAGTACTCCAGCTGGTCGCCGGGCTCGCCGTTGATCAGCAGCTTGGTGTGGCCCTTGATGCGGTTGGCCCCGTTGCGCCTCCCCCGGCTTTCCGGATCTTTTTCTTGCGGGGGCGCAGGTGCGGCGGGAAGCACCAATTTGCCCTGCTCCACCACAAAGGGTTTGAGCACCTGCGGAATGGAGATCACCTCCCGGCCGATGTCGTAAAACAGGTCTACGTGGCTGCCGTGGCTGTGGTGCCGCGCGAGCGTCTCGATGGCCAGCTTTTCGTCCTCTACGTGCAGCTTCTTCAGCCGGCGCAGTAGGGCTTCGCGGGCCAGCTCGCCCTGCTTGCGCTTTTCTTCCTTGAGCGACTGCCGGATCTTGGCCTTGGCCTTACCCGTCTTCACCATATCCAACCAGTTCGGATTGGGCTTCTGGTTGGGGCTGGTATTGACCCGCAGGCGGTCGCCATTGCTCAGCTCGTAGGACATGGGTACGATGCGCTCGTCGCACAGGATACTCACGCAGTGGTAGCCTACCATACTGTGCACGCTGAAGGCGAAGTCGAGTGCCGTGGAGCCCTTAGGCAGCGCCTTCATGTCTCCATCCGGTGTATACACGTACACCTCCTCGTTGAAGAAACTGTTGTCGCGGAAGTCGCCCAGAAACTGAACGGTGTCGCTGTTCGGGTTTTCCAGGATATCGCGCACACTCTCGAACCACTGCTCGTACACGTCGCGGTGGTTGCTCACCCCCTTATACTTCCAGTGGGCGGCAAAGCCGCGCTCGGCGATCTCGTTCATGCGCTCGCTGCGGATCTGTACCTCCACGAAGCGAGCCCCGGGCCCCACCAGCGTGATGTGCAGGCTTTCGTAGCCGTTAGATTTTGGGATCGTGATCCAGTCCTTCAGGCGCGAGGGCACGGCCTGGTAGGCGTCGGTGATGGTACTGTAGGTCGCCCAGGCGGCTAATTTCTCCTTGTCGCGTGGCACGTCTAGGATGACCCGCACGGCGAACAGGTCGTAAATCTGCTCGAAGGGGACCTGCTTTTTCTTGATCTTATTGGCGATGCTGTAGATCGACTTCGGCCGGCCGAAGATGCGGTAGGGGTAGCCCAGTTCGTCGAGCTTCTCGCGCAGCGGGGCGATGAAAGATTCGATGTACTTCTCGCGAGCGGCCTTGGTCTCCCGCAGCTTGCGGGCTACGGCCTGGTATTCGTCGCGCTCCAGCACCTTCATGCACAGGTCCAGGAATTCGGAGCGGAAGTTGTACAGTCCCAGCCGGTGGGCCAGGGGGGCGTAGATGTAGCTGGTCTCGGCGGCGATCTTGAGCTGCTTGTGCTCGGGCATGCTCTTGATGGTGCGCATGTTATGCAGCCGGTCGGCCATCTTAATCAGCACGATGCGCACATCCACCACCAGCGTACTGAGCACCTTCTTGAAGTTCTCCGCCTGCTGGCTCTCGGATTGGTAGGCACTGTCCAGCTTAGTCAGCCCGTTGACCATCTGGGCGATCCGCTCGCCAAACTGCTCCTGCAGTTCGTCCATCGTGACCGGCGTATCCTCCACCACGTCGTGCAGCAGGGCGGCACAGATCGCCGTGGGGCCCAGACCGATCTCCTCCGCACAGATACGGGCTACGGCAATGGGGTGCAGGATATAGGGTTCGCTCGACTTACGCCGCTGGTGCCGGTGGCTGAAGTTGGCTAGCCGGAAGGCACGGTCCATCTGCTCCCGGTCCTCCTGCGAGAAGGGGGTACGCAGGGCGGCGATCATCGACTCGTAGGTCTCCTGGATCGCCTGCTGCTCGTCTACCGTGATGTCTAGTACTTCTGCCATACTATAGAACTAACGCTTCGCTTCACTTATCGGTTATTGGACTATTAAACACGGATTACTCAGATTACTTCACGGATTTTGCACGGATTAAGTCTTATGTTTTCCGTGTTTTCATTTACCCCTTCTCCCCCAGTCGCCGCAACACCACCATATCCCGAAACGCCTTGCGCGCTTCCTGTACCGGCGAGCCGAACCAGCTCTTGCCCGGGGGCAGGTCGCGTCCTACGCCGCTCTGGGCCATAATGACCGTGCGTTCGCCCATGGTCACATTTTGTGCGATACCGGCCTGCCCCTGGAGGATGGACCAGTCGCCGATCACGCAGTTGCCCGCCACGCCGACCTGGGCGGCCATCTGCACGTGGGCACCGATGCGGCAGTCGTGACCGATCTGCACCTGGGCGTCGAGCTTGCTGCCGCGGCCGATGACCGTGGTCGACGATACGCCGCGCGCGATGGTGCAGCAGGGTCCGAGGAAAACGTCATCCTCCAGTCGAACGCTGCCCCCGCTGCGCCAAGCGGTCAGTCCGTCGGCCGTGCGCTTGAAGTAAAAGGCCTCGCCGCCTACGACTGCCCCGGCGCTCACCGTGACGCGGTGGCCGAGCGTGCAGCCGTCGCCGATCACGCAGTTGGGTTCGAGCAGGCAGTCGGTGCCGATGACTACGCCCCTGCCGAGGTGGGCACCGGGGGCCACGATGGTGCCGGCGCCCACTACGGCGGCCTGCTCGTGGGCTTCATATTGCACCTGCGGCCGCGCCCCCTGCACCAGGCTGTTGTAGGCGCGGAAGGGCTCGGGGTGGATGAGAAGGGCCTTACCCGGCGGACAGTCACGCACTTGATCCAGCAGGATGACGGAGGCGGCCGAGGCCAGGGTGGTGGCGTAGTACTTGGGGTGGTCGACGAAGCAGAGATCGCCGGGCCGGACGTGGTGGATCTCGTTAAGCCCCGTGACTAGCAGGCTGCCGTCGCCGATGAGCTGCGCGCCGAGCCGCTCGGCCAGTGCGTGTGCCGTGATGGGCTGTGCGAGTTGCATGGGGGGGACTTAGTTGAGGACGCCTTCGAGTTTGTACTTGTAGTAGCGGACGCCGGCGCCGTAGACCCAGCCCAGCTTGCCGTCCTGCAGCCGCACCTTGACCCAGGGCTCGGTGGGCGTGATGTCGCCCAGGTCGATGGTGTAGAGTGAGTCAGTCACCTCGTTCATGTAGGTGACCGGCTCGTAGAGCTTGAGGCGGGCCAGGATCGGGGCGCCCAGGGCGGGCTGTACGCGCACGTTCAGTCCGTCGATGGTGCTGTAGAGGGTGGTTTCTTTTTCTACCACCACGCGGGCGGGCCGACCTACGTATACGCCGCTGTCGCCGGGCATGGGTTGGGTGCGGGCGCGCAGCAGGGCGGCCTCGCGGGCCAGTACTTCCTGCTCGGCTTCCGAGAGCAGACTCTCGCCGGGGGTGCCGAGTACGGCGGCGGCCTGGAGCTTGCGGATACTGTCGCGCAGGAGGCTATCGCGGCGTTCGAGGTAGTCTTCGCGGGTGTTGCGCTCCTCGATCATGGCGTAGTCGCTGTCGTTGGCGCTGCAGCGGCGCATGGCCCAGAGCATGAAGAAGAGGGTCACCAGGGAGACGATGACGAAGGGGACGAGCTGGGAAGTACTGCGGGCGGGTCGCTTAGCCATGGCGTGAAGGTACTTATTTAGCGTACCGCGTGGCATTCGTATGACAACCCTTCCTGGACAATCGCGGTTAATCTAGCGTACGTGCGGAATGCACGCCGCGCCCACCGATCTATCGCTGCCTGCTATGCCACGTCACTACTCCAAACTGTACCGCGAACTGCGCGCCGTCGAACCGGGCGATTACCACCGCATCATCCGCATGTACGAGGAGCAGGAACAGGCCATCGGTCGGCTCGACGTGGAGGAGCACTTCGAGCTGACCGTGCACTACGTCGATGCCCTCTTCGAGACCGGCGCCTACCGCGAGCACCAGCTGATGGTGGACCTGGTCATCCACGCCAGCATCCGGCACGACATCCGCTACATGCCCGGGCGGCAGGAGAAGGTATTCGAGCAGCAGCTGTTCCGCAAGGCCGCCAGTGCCTTCCGGATCGGGGAGTACGCTACGGCCGAGCACGTGCTGCGCGAGCTGATCCGGATGCACCCGGAGGAGCCCGTCTATGCCCGCTTCCTGCGCACTACCCTGTTCCGGCAGCAGCAGCCTACGCTGCAGTTCGGGCGGGCGGCCTGCATCTTCTGTCTGCTACTGACGGCCCTGGTCGTGACCATCAACCTGCTCGTGGTGCAGAACTTCTACCCCGCCTACGGTCCCCTGATGAGCTGGGTATGCATCGATATCTTCCTGGTGGGGATGCTGGCCCTGGCCGGCGCCTACGGGCTGGCCTACTACCGCTGCCGGCGGGAGGCCACTCAATTTCGGGCCGCCCAAGCAAACAAACGGCGGGCCGATTCGCTCTAGCAGTAAAACAATAACATGGCAACCAAACCTACCTTAGTCATCCTCGCCGCGGGGATGGGCAGCCGCTACGGCGGACTCAAGCAGATCGACGGCGTAGGCCCCAGTGAAGAGGGCATCATCGAGTACTCCATCTTCGACGCCATCCGCGCCGGATTCGGCAAGGTGGTGTTCGTGATCCGCAAGGACATCGAGGAGGCCTTCCGCGAAAAATTCGACGGCAAGTTCGGCGATAAGATCAAGGTAGAATACGCCTTCCAGGGCATGGACAGCTACGTGCCCTCCGACGTCGACCACACCAAGCGCGAAAAGCCCTGGGGCACCACCCACGCCATGCTGGTCGCCAAGGAAGTGACCCAGGAGCCCTTTGCCGTCATCAATGCCGATGACTACTACGGCACCGAGGCCTTCCAGAAGATGGCCTCCTTCCTGGTCGCCGAGGCCGATCCCAAGACCTTCGCCATGGTGGGCTACGTGCTGCACCGCACGCTCTCCGATCACGGCCACGTCAACCGCGGCGTCACCGTCGTAGCCGAAGACTACCTGCTGCAGGACGTCAACGAGCGCCTCAAGATCCAGCGCGGCGACGACAGCAAGGTCCGCTACCTCGGCGAAGACGGCCACCAGTACGAGCTGGCCGACGACAGCGTCGTATCCATGAACTTCTGGGGCTTCCACCCCGCTATCTTCGACCGCATCGAGAAGGGCTTTCAGCAGTTTGCCCGCGAAAACACCGACAACCCCAAGGCCGAGTACCTCATCCCCGAACTGGTCGACGGGATGATCAAGGACGGCAGCGCTACGGTCAAGGTGCTGGTCAGCGAAGACAAGTGGTACGGCGTCACCTACCAGGAGGACAAGCCCAAGGTGCAGGAGGCCTTCGCCATGCTGGTGGCCGAGAACACCTACCCCACCCCCCTATTTTAGGCCCAGCAGGTAATCACTCCAGCTGCCCGGATACAGGGCCGGCATCTCATCGAAGGCGTAGTAATAGGCCAGTACATTGTGACATGCCGTCACGCCCGAGCCGCAGTAGAACACGTTCTGCTGCGGCTTTTCTTTTAGGGCTGCAAAGCGCTCGCGCAGCTCGGCGGGCGACTTGAAGGTGCGCCCATCCAGATTCTCCGGCCACGGCAGGTTGATGGCCCCCTCGATGCAGCCGGCTACCGGATCGATCGTTTCGTTCTCCCCCCGGTAGCGCTCGGCGCTGCGCGAGTCGATGAGCACGTAGTCGGGGTCCTGCCGCAGCGCGTCCACCTGGGCGCGGTCGCGGGTGCACATGGATGCATCCAGGGCAATGGGGTAAGCGGGAGCCGCCTGGGCTTCTTCCTGCCCGGCGGCCGTGGCCTGTCCGGCAATGACCCAGAAGGGGAAGCCCCCGTCCAGCACAGCCACCTGCTGGTGCCCGATCGCCTTGAGCAGCCACCAGGCCCGGGCGGCGATGCCGCCGCCCTTGTCGTCGTAGGCCACCACGGGCCGGTCGGGGGTAAGGCCGAGTGCGGACATCCTTGCGGCGAAGGTGGTCAGCTCCGGCAGGGGGTGGCGGCCGGTCTGTCCGGCGATGATCTCGCCCGACAGGTCGTCGTTCAGGTGCAGGTAGTGCGCGCCGGGGATGTGGCTGACGAGGTACTCCTGCCGCCCCTGCTCGAGGTCGTCCAGGTCGAAGCGGCAATCGAGGAGCAGCGGCTGATCGGGCAGCAGCGCGGCCAGGTCCTGGACAGTTACGAGTGGGGTGGTCATGGGGTGAAGATAGGGGGTGGGAGGGGGTTAGGTATGAGGTGGTGAGGACTCACGCGATGTATCGTAACTTAACTTCGTGAGGTCCTCCACTACTATACCCATTGAAGTCGAACTGCTGTTTCATCAGCCACAGTGGACGGTGACACAGTACGAAGGCATGGTAGCCGCCGGTATACTCAGTGACAAAGACAGGTTGGAATTGCTGTTTGGTAGGGTAGTTCAGCAGATAGCATGTAGTACGCGCCATAGCTTCTGCGTACAGGAACTGGCTTACTTTTTGATCCGTCGCTACGGGGACCACTTCATTGTCAGACAGAACAAGCCCGTGAGCTTACTTGGTCACAGCGTCCCGGAGCCAGACTATGTGCTGGCGGCTCTCCATCCGGACCGCTACCGGGGCCGCAAGCCTACAGCTGAAGATGTACGACTAGTGATCGAGGTCTCGGACGCTACCCTGGCCCGCGACCGGAGCTCCAAAGCCCGGCTCTACAGTCTGGCAGGCATCGGGGAGTACTGGATCATCAACCTGATCGATGAACGGCTGGAAGTACACACCGACCCCAGGGCGGAGGTAGGCGAGTACGCTACGGTAGCATATTACGCCAGGGGAGACAATTTTGTAAGTGAGCTACTGGGGGAGTTAGCGGTAGCCGACCTCATTCACTAGATCCAGCACCCGCCAGCGCGTGCAGCGGCCAGTGCACGGTGGAGGACCAGGCCCCCTCCGGTCCCGTACCCGGCAGCGGGCGCTTTTTCGACTGCCCTACCCTACCGCCTAGCCGCAGGTATACCGTCCGGGCCCGCGTGTTGTTATTCAGCACCCAGAGGTAGAGTTGATCGCTATGGGCTTCCTGCTGCGCCAGCGTAGCTACCGCCTGCATCAGTTGCTTACCCAATCCCTTTCCCTGCTGATCAGCCCGCACGTGCAGGTTGTCAAGCAGGGTCCCAGCCTGCGGGTCGTGATCCAGGAAGATGCAGGCAAAACCGAGTAGCTCATCACCCTCCTCTGCCAGTAGCACTCGCATACCGGGGTCGGGCGCAGCAAAGCGCTCGGTCCAGACGGCGAGCCGTTCCGCCGCCGCTTCCCCCTGCAAGTAGTCGGCAGACATGTCCGCCGTATAGTTCTCCTGCCAGCTCCGCGTGTGGAGGGCGGCGATGCGGGGCGCGTCGGCGGGGGTGGCTGGGCGGAGTGGAGTGGACATGGGTGGTGGGGTGGCGGGATCGCCCCGATTGCTATGAGACCGTTGCAAAAAGTGTGTCAGGAGAGAAGTTGCTAACTTTTTCACCTCAATACATTTGTGATGCAAGACCAAGAATTTGATTTAGAAGCCTTCCGCGAAGAAGCGGTCAGCAAGCTACAGGCTGGCGATGGCCTGTTGGGTAAGGATGGAGCCTTCACCCCCCTACTTAAAGCCTTTCTGGAGCAGGCTATGGAAGGAGAACTCGACGCTCATATCGTCGAAGAAGACCTCCCTAATCGCAAAAATGGCAAGGGCAAGAAGGTCATTCGGACCAGTCTAGGCGAAGTAGAGATCGCCACCCCACGCGATAGGAACGGCAGCTTTCAGCCAAAAGTCATTCCTAAGCGGCAGAAGAACCTACCGCGAGACATCGAACGCCAGATCATGACGCTCTACGCCCGCGGTAGCTCCCTGGGAGACATCCGCGACTTTCTGGAAGAGATGTATGACGTAGAAGTAAGCCCCGCCACGATCTCGCGGGTAACGGACAAAGTCATTCCCTTACTCGAGGAGTGGCGCACCCGACCCCTGGAAAGCGTCTACCCCTTTGTGTTCATGGATGCTATTCACTACAAAGTGCGCGAAGAAGGGCGAGTGATCACCAAAGCCGTCTACGGGCTTACGTCCGGGGCCCCTACCCCGGTCGACGCAGGCGGTCAATCAGGAAGGATATCGTGACGTTCTAGGGCTGTACATCGGACAGAACGAGTCGGCCAAGTTCTGGATGCAGGTACTGACTGATCTACAGAGTAGAGGCCTAGAGGATATGCTGATCGCCTCGGTAGACAACCTGACGGGCTTTGTAGATGCGATCGCCGCAGTCTACCCCCAGACGGACGTACAGCTCTGTATCGTACACCAGATCCGCAACTCGAGAAAGTACCTGGCTCATACGGACTGCAAAGACTTCATGGCCGACCTCAAAACGATCTATCAGGCGACAACGCGCGACAAGGCTGAGCACGCCCTCAACCGGTTGGAGCAGAAGTGGGGCAGGCGCTACCCTAAAGTGATCGAGAGCTGGCGTCGCAACTGGGATAATCTGACACTGATGTTCACCTACAGCCCCATGATCCGCAAAGTAATGTACACCACTAACTCGATCGAAGCCTTCCACCGTCAGCTGCGCAAGGTGACCAAAACGAAGGGCTCATTCACTTCCGATACGGCGCTGATGAAGTTGCTCTTCCTCGTCCAGCGCGACGTGACGAGCGAGTGGAAGAAGCCCATGCACAACTGGAATCGTATTCTGTCACAACTGGCTATCCTCTACGATGACCGTTTACGCCTTGATCTATGAACACCTTGACACACTTTATGCAATACTCCCTTGCTATCGGGGTGCGGAGTGGTTGAGGCTGTAAATGTATTATTGCATGGGCTAGATACGTTCGGTTGCAATACTGGTGAACCCGCATACCAGGTCTAATGAGAGAGGACCTTCGAACGAAGTATTCCAATACAGTGAGATGGTAGCTACCTTAGGAGGGTTAGTTTCTTTCTTCGGTCCACAAATCAAACAATTTGCTCCACTCGCGACCATAAATTTCTACTTCTACTAGATATCTTTTATCTTCCACCAGCTCATAATCTATAAGAATTTCATTCCGTATGTCTTCGCTCATTACACTCACAATGCCAAAAGTATCCAAGGATAGATCGAAATTACATTTAAAGTGACTCATATTGGGCAAAATCGCGCAACCGATATCAGACGAATGTGAGGTGATAACCTTAATGGAATTAAGATACGATTTACCTATCCATTCAAATAAGGCACAAACTTCGGCATTACTCTCAGAGTAATAGCTGATTTGCCTGGAAGTATCACGTAAGGCCTTTACTGCTAGTAAGAACTTCTCAGTACGGGCGAAGCTTTCAATGAGGAAGTCGCTATTGTTTACCTCACAGTAAATACCAAAATGATTGATTGCTTTTTTATCCATAATTAGCTTCCAGAAGGATGGTTTATGTTGCTTTTGTTGTTTTGCAACTTCGGGCGCTCGTAATCATTCATTCACGTCTGACCAGTCTCTGGATCTGTTTTCACTGGTCTCTTATAGTCAGGTCTATTGGGGTCAAAACAAACTTGAATCGCCTTATTCCTACCAGCGTCAGTCTGCTGATATCAATCTTCGCACCCGCGTCACCGCTCTACCGCTGTACTACAAGCCTGCGCACCGCCCGCGCCCCGGATGCCGTATCCTCCGCTAACGGATTGTAACTTCGGATATGAATACTAAACTCATATGCTCGATTTACTACATTTTGACAGGTGGGTTTACAATATATGCTGGCGCGCAATTTATCGTATATATCTATACATCTGGAATATAATCGATTAGTAGCACAGCACTGCCGTTACGGCACCTCAACCCACTGCCCCAGTTGAGATTGGTATTCGTAGTAATTATCAAAGCCAAAGGCGTAATATATTTTATATCTAGAACTATCAGTAAGTGTGTAGTGTGGTCCAGCACCCATACTCTCATCATATCCAATATCGCCGAGTGTTCTAGGTAACTTACCTCGTTCATGACGATACCTTTCGATACTAGAGACAATAACGGCCCCTTCCCGTTCTAACTCCCTGTTTTCAGTCCAGACGAACAATTGCGCTATGCTTATTACCACTACGCCACCAAACAACAATATGATTACGAGCCACTTCAAATCAATATTTTTAATGCAAATATTACATACCTACAGATCAAATCATCGGTTGAATTACCTCGCACCCGCGGCCCCGCCCCGAAAGAAGCACCGCCACCTCCCTACACCCGCCGCAAACGAATGGGGTACGTACGGCCGCTGTACCACTGGGGTATGTAGAGGTTACCGTCACCGTCGGCACACACGTCGTGGGGGTTCATGAAGGTCTGACCGTCTTGTTTGACGTCGGTAAAATCCGTCTGTTTGGTGACTTCCGAGCCGCCCGGGAGGGAAACCACGTTGAAGTCCTTGTCGAGTACGGCGATCATACCGTCGTAGCTCCACCAACTATCGGTCACGATGACCGCGAAGAGGGTGTGCTCCCCGGCGATGACCGGACGGCAGATCTGCAGGCCGGGCAGTTTGCGGGTGCTCAGGAACTTACCGTCCATACTCCAGCGCTGAAATTCTTGCTTGGCGCGGCTGGTGATGAGCAGTTCTTCGCCTCCGCGCCGGTCGTCGACGACGATGCCGTGGCAACAGTCGAAGTGATCCGGGCCGCCGAATACCTGCTTGAGCCGGCCCGTCGCGTCGAAGTGAAAGATTTGGTTGCTGCCGTAGCCGTCGGCTACGTAGACCTCTCCACTAGCGGCAATGGCCGTCTCGGTAGGCTTGAACTGCTGGCCTTCGGGGATCAGGTCGGGTGGAACGGAAAGCTCCCGAATGACACGACCGTCGGGATCTAGATTGAGTACGCGACCGTCGGCGCTGTCGGTGATCCAGAACGTCTGGTCGCTCCCCTGACCGGCCTTACTGAACCCGTGGGGTTCGGTAAGGTCGAGCTGCCAGCTGTCGAGCAGTTTCCCGTCTTTACTATAGGCCAGCACGTTGAAGTCGCGGGCCACGGTGCTGCACAACAGGCGCCCCCGGTCGTCGAGCTCCATCTCGTGGCAGTGCTGCAGGGGTTGGGATACGGGGTCGAGGGCACCCCAGCCCTTGTCGACCGTATAGCGGAAGTCGCCCTGACCGACGGTGGGGCCGTCCAACGCCGACCGCAGCGGCCTGGAGGGCAGGGGGGTGGTCATGGCCGCGGCCCCGAGGAGGCTGGCTTTCTTGAGGAAATTACGGCGGGGAGCTGTGGGCATGTCATTTGCTGTTTTCCCCCGTGTCGGGGCCGAAGGTGAAACCGGTATCGATAGCGATGGTGGGGTGGGCGCTGGCGAAGGTGGCGACGGCTTCGGGACTGACGTTCGTCTGCCATAAATATATACGCCGGAGGGCGGGAAAGTGCTGAAGGTGCGCAAAAATGGTGTCGTCTACCTTCGTGTCGTAAAGGTTCAGGCTTTCGAGGTGGGGCAGTTCGCCCAGTCTTTCGATCGTAGCGCTGGAGATGCCGGTGCCGTTGAGCCGCAGTCGGTTCAGGTTCTTGAATGCGGCGAGGGGCAGGAGGTCGGCGTCGGTAAAGGATAGCCGATCGAGGCTCAGGTAGGCAATTTGGTCGTGGGCCAGCTCGGCCAGCGTAGCTAGCGCGGCGGGGTCGATGGTCGCGCCACGTGCTGGCTTGGCCTCCAGGGCGGGGCCGCCGGGCAGCAGGGGCGTCAGTACCCAATCAAGGTCGGCAAGCAGCTGTAGTGTCTGGGCGGGGAGCGCAGGTGCCGTGATGGTTTCTGCGAAGAGCCTGGGGCGGAGATCCAGCCCGTAGTCGCGCGCAAGGAATTCCTTGATGTCGGCCGGTACGTCCTTCGGGTCGAATACCGCCAGGGTATCGGCTCCCTCGGCGATCCAGTACTCCAGCAAGCGTACCTGGGTGAAGCTGAGGGGCTCCCCCCGGGGGGGCATGGCCTTTGCGTTGCTGCGGGGTAGCGTTACCCGCTTGTACCACAGACTGCCGAGTGCGTCACCCGGTGTGACGATGCTGCCGCCGTCTCCCCCCGCAAATAGTAGGCGGGCCTCGTCCATACGCAGCCCGCCGTTCTGCTTGCCTGCATTATGGCACCTGACGCAGGTCTCGTCGAGCGCCGGCCGCAGGAAGGAAGCGTAGATGTTGATGCTGTCGGTATTGACGGTTGACCAGTCGACCGGACCCGTGGTGTCCGCTGCATGCCCGCTGAGCTGCTGTACCAGCGGCGGCGCGTGCTCCAACAGGTACGTTTCGCCGTGGGTGAGGTTACCCCCCTGATGGCCGGCCAGGCCGAGGAGGGCCACCGTTAACACGCCGAAGCCCTTGGCTACTTTTCCTCCCCTACGGCTAACGAATACACCGATGACAGCCAGGGTGGCCACACCGAAGCCCAGCCACTGGTGCCAGAACAGCGTGTCGCCACCACCGCTTTCGCCGGAGAGTAAGTAGCCGCAAAAAGCCGCGACTACGGCGGAGGCCGCCCCCAGTACCCAGCCGACCCCGATAGCGGCCCGTGCCCGGTCACCCGGCCACCACTCCAGCACCGCCGCCAGTATCAGGAAGCCAATGGGCAGGTGCACCAGGAGGGGGTGAAAGCGACCTACGAATAAGCCGAGATCGGCGAGCAGCAAGGATGGCATGGCGAATACGGTGCTCAACTCAGAATACCCTTTACTACGTGACCGTGCACGTCCGTCAGCCGGTACCTCCTGCCCTGGTGTTTGAACGTCAGCCTTTCGTGATCTACCCCGAGCAGGTGGAGCATGGTCGCCTGCAGGTCGTGGACGTGCACCCCGTTTTCGACGATGTTGTAGCCGAACGCATCGGTCTTGCCGTAGATCATACCGGGCTTTACCCCCGCACCGGCCATCCACATACTGAAGCAACGCGGGTGGTGGTCGCGCCCGTAGTTTTCCTTTGTAAGCTTACCCTGACTAAAGGCCGTTCTGCCGAACTCACCGCCCCACACCACCAGGGTATCTTCCAGCAGGCCACGCTGTTTGAGATCCTTGACCAGTGCGGCACTCGCCCGGTCGGCGCTGCTGGCCATCGTCTTGATGTCTCGCGGCAGGTTCCCATGCTGATCCCAACCCATGTGGTACAGCTGGATGAAGGGAACGTCGCGCTCGGCCAGACGGCGGGCCAGCAGGCAGTTTGCCGCAAACGTCCCCGGCTTTTTAGCCTCCTCCCCGTACAGGTCGAAGGTGTGATCCGGCTCGTTGCTGAAGTCGGTGATCTCCGGTACGCTGGCCTGCATCCGGTAGGCCATTTCGTACTGGTTTATTTTGGAGTCTATCTCCGCATCGCCCCACCGCTGCTGCTGCTCCCGGTCCAGCGCTTCGAGTACGTCGAGCTCCCTGCGGCGGCGGTCCCGCGTTATTCCCTGCGGGTTGTTCAGGAACAGCACCGGGTCCTTGCCACTACGGAACTGAACGCCCTGGTGGTGGCTGGGAAGAAAGCCGCTCGACCAAGACTGCATGTTCAGGTTCTGTACATCGTCGCGCCCCTTAGAGAGCAGCACCACGAAGGAGGGAAGGTTCTTATTGGGACTGCCCAGACCATAACTCAGCCACGCACCCATCGCCGGGCGGCCTACCTGCTGACTACCGGTCTGCATGAAAACGGTTGCGGGCTCGTGGTTGATCGCATCGGTGTACATGGAGTTGATCACGCAGATGTCTTCCGCCACGGCGGCCGTGTAGGGCATGATGGAGCTGAAGTAGCCTCCCGTCTTCGCGTTGCGGGTGAAGTCGTATACGGAGCCTACGAGGGGGAAGCTCGACTGGGCGGCGAGCATACCGGATAGGCGCTGCGTACCCCGTACCGAATCCGGGATTTCCTCCCCCCACCGTTCGTTAAGCAAGGGCTTATAGTCGAACGTCTCGAGGTGACTCGGTGCACCGGCCTGAAATAAGTAGATGACCCGTTTTGCCTTCGGCAGGTGGTGGTAGCCCGGTAGGACACCTCCGTTACCGGGCCCCGCCGGACCGGTGAGTGCCCCCCCTAATAGTCGCTCGGGGGCGATCAGCCCACCGAGCGCCAGGGCGCCCAGCCCCTTCGAGGTAGTGCGTAGGAACTCTCGGCGGGTAGCCAAGAACCGGGCCTTTACTAAATCATTCATGGTGGGCTAATTCTTGTAGTACCCCTCCTGCGTATTCATTACGCTGTTCGCTACCCGGGCGAGTGCTGCCACGCGGGTCGGGCCGGCGGCCAGGTCGGTGTCGTGAAATCCGGTGGCCAGAAACTCCTGGGTGGCGAAGGGGTGATCGTCGAAGTAGTTAAGCTCCCCCTCGTAGTACTGCAGCATGATCTCCCGCTCGTTGGTTGTCGGCTCACGGCCGATGAGGCGACGAAAGATCAGGTCCGTAGCCTGCACTTCCGACCTGGTCGCCGCGAGTGCGTTGGCGGCAAGTACCCTACAGGCCTCCAAGATCTGAGGATCGTTGAGCAGCACGAGGGCCTGCAGGGGGGTGCTCGACCGCTGCCGCCGTACCTGACACTCGTTGCGCAGGCTGGCGTCGAAGGTAAGCATGGCCGGGGGCGGGGAGTTGCGCTTCCAGAACGTGTAGAGGCTGCGGCGGTACAGCCCTTCTTCTTTATCGACCACGTATTCCGGTGAAAAGCCGTGCCCGTTCACTTCCCTCCACAGCCCGGCGGGTTGGTAGGGATATACGGAGGCCCCCCCGACCTTCGTATTTAGTAGATCCGCCGCCGCCAGTGCATTATCGCGTACCATCTCCGCAGACCTACGGTAACGGGGTGCCCGCGCCAGCCAGTAGTTATCCGGGTCGCGCTCGCTCAGGTCTTCGCGTATCCTACTGCTCTGTCGGTACGTACTACTCATCACCATCATCTTGACCAGGCGTTTGACGTCCCAGCCGTGTGCCCTAAAGTCAACTGCCAGGTAGTCGAGCAAGTCGGGGTGGCTGGGTAGGGCACCCTGGTTGCCGAAATCCTCGACGGTTTCTACCAGTCCGCGACCAAACATCACGTACCATAGCTGATTGACGGCCACCCGGGCGGTCAGGGGGTTGTCTTCGTGTAGCAGCCACCGGGCCAGCCCGAGGCGATTGCGGGGCGCACCCTGCGGCCAGACCAGCAGATTTTCCGGGACGCCAGGGCTCACCTCCGCGCCGTGCTCGTCGTAGACGCCCCGGTTTAGGATGTACGTGGGCCGCACGTGGCTATCGTCGCCCATGACCATGACCTCCCTGACGGTGTCGAGCGTGGTTACCTCGCGGGCCCTGAGTCGGTGCAGCGACCGTTGCAGCGCGATGCTCCGCTCGTTGCGGTGTAGGTCGTCGTACTCCCTGCGTTCCCGCTCGTCGGTACCGAGGGTAAACTCACCGATGGGCGCTTCGTAGAGGTAACGGGCAATCAGGTCACCGGCCTCTACGTTGAGCACGCGCAGCTCGTCGATGCGTCCGCCACCGAAGTCTTCATCGTAAAAGCGACTGCCTACGGTGAGGCCGTTGTACTGCGCGTAGATCAGTGCGCCGGTTTCCGTCCCGTACGGCCGCGTGCTTCTGACGAGATGGTTACGGAGCACCGTCGGGGCGGTGAGCTGCCCGTCAACGTAGACGCGCATGCCGCCGGCGTCGCTGCTACCATCATAACTCCAGGTAAAGTGGGTCCAGGTTTCGTTGCGCAGGGGCTCATCTATGCGCAGATCGATCGACTGATAGGGGTGGGCGTGATTGAGGCGCAGGTGCACCCGGTTGCTGTCGATGATGGCGTCCCAACCCCGGTACCCCTGGATACGGGTATTGGAGTTGTACAGCACGTGGGCTTCCTCGAAAAATTTCGGGGTGTACACCCAAAAGCTAACGGTGAAGGGGTCACTGCGCTCGAAGCGGCTACCTTCCCCCTCGGTGGTCAATGCTTCGGGGCCCAGCTCCACCGCCCTTCCAATTCTTCCCGGCACCTGCGACAGCGCATTCCAGCGCAGCTTGTACCCGTTTGCGTGCTCCACCACGGGGGTTTCGTCGAAGGTGAGGTGGTTGACCGTTTTACTCGCTATGTAGCCCTTCAATTCGGTTTCCCGCAGGGCCGGCAGTGGGTCGGCGGATGCACTGTCGAGCGTGCCGGTCAGTGCGGCCTCTTCCTGCTCGATGAGGTGCAGTAGATAGTCGTGAATGCGCCTCGTCTCCGCGTCCGGTAGAGCCAGGGTCGGCCCGGCGTTCATGCTCAGCGCATTGTCGGTCTTCATGCTGTTCTGGACCCCGTTGAGCCCAAAGATCGCGTCTCCCCGCTCGACGGTATTGTTGAAAAAGCCGAACAGCTCGTAATAATTCTTCTGACTGAGGGGGTCGTACTTATGATCGTGACAACGGGCGCAGCCGACGGTAAGCCCCATGAATGCCGTACCTACCGTATTGGCGCGATCGGCTACGTACTCGACGCGGAACTCTTCCGGAATGATGCCTCCCTCGGAGTTTTGCTTATGCGTCCGGTTAAAGGTAGTGGCGAGTAGCTGGTCGGGGGTCGGCTCCTCCAGGAGGTCACCGGCGATCTGCCACCGGAGAAATTGGTCGTAGGGTAAATTTTCGTTGTAGGCCCTGATCACCCAGTCGCGGTAGGGCCACAGTTCGTGGTGAAAATCATCTAAGTAGCCTTCGGAGTCCGCGAAGCGAGCAACGTCCATCCAGTAATTAGCCATCCGCTCCCCGTAGGCGGGCCGCGCCATCAGCTCGTCTACCATGGCTTCGTACCAGTCCGGTATGTCGGCCGCCTCCCACTTGTCTAGGTCGGCAATGGTGGGGGGTAGGCCGGTAAGGTCGAAGTAGGCCCGGCGGATCAGGTAGGGGCGCTCCGCCTCCTGACTGGGCGCCACGTTCTCCAGAGAAAGTTTAGCGGCCACGAAGCGATCGATGTCGTTGGTAGCCCACCCTTCCCCCGCTGCCGGTACGGTAGGGCTGGTTGGCGCGACAAACGCCCAGTGCGCCTTGTACTCCGCCCCCTGCTCGACCCACTTTGTCAATACAGCGATCTCGTAGTCGCTGAGGCTGAGGTTCGACTCCGGAGTGGGCATGACCAGCTCCGGGTCTTCGCTGTTGATCCGGGCGATCATCTCGCTCGCGGCAGGTTTACCGGGCTTGATCGCCACTCCGTGACCGGAGCTGAGGGAGGCATACGCCCCCTCCGGGGTGTCGAGTCGCAGGTCGGCCTGTTGCCGCCGGGCATCGGGGCCGTGGCAAGCGTAGCAACGATCCGACAGGATCGGTTTGACGTGAAAGTTAAAGTCGATGTCTTGCGGAAGGGTCGCGTAGGCTTCCGCCACCCCCTCCTTCAGGTCGGGCCCGCAGGCCGTCAGCAGAGAAGCCATACAGGCAAAGCTCAGAAAGCGCTTGAGGGTAGGTAACATGGAGGGGGGCGGGTCGGCGGCTTACCCCGTAAGATAAGGGTAAATCTCACATACGTTGAAGCGATGTAAAGACCGCGCCGGTCCCGACCCTGACTCCACTACCCAGTCGGGTGTCTTAAGTACTGTGATCCTTGTCGTCCGCCGAACCGGTACTTCGTATCGGCCGCCGCATCGTTCGGCTACGCATACCCCAGTTCCAGGCCGAAGGGCGTGTAGAGGTTCTCCTGCAGCACCTCGTTCGTGCTCGCTACGTTCGTTACGCTGATCTTGTCCGGCAGGTTCAGGTAGTTGTACGCGATGGCCGTAATGCCCTTGTATGTGTCCTTTTTGAGGTTACCGTTGGCGTCGTACTCGTAGCCCGTACCACCCGCACCGGCTGAGAAGCCGAGGGACTTGCTCGCCGTAGGGGCGGTCTCGATTACACTGGCCAGCTTGTTCGTACCGGAGGTGGTCGTGTAGGTCAGGTTGTCGATCTGGCCCACCGTCCAGGCCGAGCCGGTGAGGTAGAGGCCGTTGCGTTTGAGCGTCTTTATGTTGCCCCGCGCATCCGCATAAGTGACCTCCTCCTTGAACTTCTGGTCCGAGGAGACCACTCCGGCGTCCGTCATGTCGTAGTAGCTCGCTACGTTCATGCGACTAAGGTAGTCATACGTAGCGCTGTAGGCCTGGCGTTCGTCCCGACTCAGTCGGGACCAGATCACCTGGGCGATGTTGCCGTCCTTACGGGCCGTACCGGCCAGGCCACTGAGGAGCTGGTCGTAGCGTAGCTCTAGTGCAAATAAGTCGTTGGCATCCGCCGTCGCGCCGGGTGCACCCGAATTTAGGTAGCACCGGGGCGGTAGGGGCTACCTTGATACCGGTATTGGTGCCCCCCAGGGTAGACTGGTTGATGGTGGTCAGCCAGCCCTGGGCGTTGTAGGCATAACGGAGTTAGGGGCGGGGCCACGGGTGCGATGCCTTACGGTAAAACCAAAAGCCATACCCAATGCAGTTGATACCGACCTGTGTGCTTTGCTACTTTTTGTAGCGCCCAACAGCCGCGCCCCGTCTATACCGCCGCAAATAGCGTCGCCACGGCGGGGCGCTAGGCATCGAGCGACAACTCTAAAATTGTTACTGAGTCTACCAAACTACCTGGGATCTGTGGAGCAAATCTATTTTATAGACAGCTGCTCCACCCATACATTGGGTCTATCTGCAAAGTGATCTTGAAGCCTACTTATAACATGATCAGCTTCCCAAACAGCAGCAGCTTCAAGACCTAAGCACTGATCTTTCGTGGCTTTAGTAATAGCTCCTGTAACCGGGTTATACAATTCAAGATTATTCGGGTTTAAGTTATCTTGAATGAATTTCAGCGGCTCATCCTTCAAACTATCCGTAATTGGCAACTTACATTTTTTTTGCCACAAGCCGCTTGTTATTACGTCATCATATACTCTTACGATAAAGGCAACTGGTGAGCCGTACAAGATGCCACAGTTTTCTAGGGGCTCATCCAGTTGAGTATCGAAGAATGCACAGCTTTTGGAGGCTAGTATCTGCGCGTAATAATAGTTTGTGCCCGAGTGTATCTCTAACACTGCCCCAGTCGTCATATGTTGTTTCTTCATCGTCAAGTTGTTTAACCCCCGCCAAACTCACTTTGGGCTGCTCTTTGGTAATCTGATGCTCTTTTGTTTGTAGGGCTAACACCATTTATATCGTTTCCCGATGTCCCACCTTGAGATTGAGCACGCCCATTTGCTTCAATTTGCTGCTGCTCTCTACCCCTTATTGCGGCTGGGTTAGAAGAAGATCGATCCAACCTGGCAGTATAATACCTCGACAAAATTGGACCACAATCTAAGTTGAAAACTTACCTTGTACCATGAAGCGATCAAGAAGAAAATTCACCGCTGCCTTCAAGGCCAAAGTCGCCATTGAGGCCTTGAAAGAAAGACAAACGCTCGCCGAGCTGGCCAAGAAGTTTGAGCTTCACCCTAACCAGATTAGTCAGTAGAAGCAGGAGTTTATCGCCGGTTCCGAGCAGGTCTTCGAGACCGGCGAGGGCAAGACGGCTTCCGGATCTGATGCGGTCACCGCCAACGAAGCCGAGCTGCAGCAACTCTACGCCAAGATTGGTCAGCTGCAGATGGAACGCGACTTTCGAAAAAAAACTTAGCCAGATGGGATCACCTTAAGTAAGGCGTTCCGGACTAGAGGCCCAGGCTAGCCTGTCTATCCGCCGGCAGTGCGACTTGCTTTCGGTAAGCCGCGGCAGCGTCTATTATGAGCCTAAGGGTGAGAACGAGCAGAACCTGGCGATGATGCGGCTGATGGATGCCCACATCCTGGAGGAGCCAACGGCGGGCGTGCTGACCATGCAGTCGATGCTCCGAGATAAAGGGTACCACGCGGGCTACGAACGGGTGCGTAGATTAATGCGAAAGGCCTGTATTCGAGCCATTTACCCACGCAGGCACCTGACGGTACTGGGGCAGGCGAAGTACGTTCACCCTTACCTGCTACGCGACCTGGAGATCCACCGACCGGGGCAGGTCTGGGCCATCGACATCACCTATGTCCCGCTGCAGAAAGGCTTATGAGTACCTCACGGCGATCATTGACGTGTACTCAAGCTACATCGTAGGCTGGGGTCTAGCCAACACCCTGGCGGCGGAAGCCAGCCCGGGAGTGGTTCGCCAGGCGGTGGCCGAGCACGGGGCACCGCAGATCCTGAACTCCGACCAGTGTTGCTAGTTTACCTGCTCGCCGCAGTATGTAACCTACCTGTGTGAGCAGGGCATTGCCATCAGCATGGACGGCAAGGGCAGGGCCCTGGATAACATCTACATCGAGCGCTTCTGGCGCATGATTAAGTACCAGCACATCTTTCTGAACCCCGCCGCCAACGGCCGGCAGTTGTACCGAGGAATCGAGAAATGGCTGTATCGCTACCACCACCGGGATCATCAGGAAATCAACCGAGTAAAGCCTATCCAGCGGTACCGAAAGGCCGCCTAACTTTCACCTAACTAACTTGGCTCCGTGGTCTGAAAACCCGAGGTACTATACTATGGCTTACGATTTGTGGCAATTGCCGCTTCCTGGTACTCCCATTCACCATCTTGCAAACCCTGATTCAGATAATTTTGAACAAAAGAATATGACACTGTGGGAGGAACATCCACTGCGATTAAAGTGGGCAAGTTACTTAGTTCTGAAGCACACCCCATAGATTCTAATTCTGCTCTCAAACTTTGCACTTTCTTCGCATCATCTACCAAGACTCTTATGGTAGAATGACCACTTTCTCGTATTACATCCTTTGCATAAAGGGCACCACCTAACTCTTTTACCTCAATTATATCATTGAGGGCATAATTTTTTGCGTAGAAAAGTATGTTGTCTAACTGATACCCGGTGTTGACTTTTTTCGCCCAGGCAGACTCAACACCCGGCTCTTCAAAGAAGTCATGTGGGAACAGAATTTTTGAATAGTCTTCCATAGTTACATTAATGGCAGTGTATCATAAGTAATGGTGGGCGGTTAGATTGCGCTGCCAGAATAGGTAGTCGATCGCGGCCACATGGTTAGTGAGCTTTTTGGAAAACGACACGCTCCGCCGTACCAGCCGACTTACTCTGACTTACCCCAGTGAAGTAGCCTTCAATGGGGTAAGTCAGTGCTTTACTCGCTCGGTGCTGTTCCTTCGGGATGGTTTGGTAGTAGGCCTCCAAGTAGTCCGTAGCAAATGCACAGTTTTCGCGTAACCGATCGAGCAGTTTGTCCTGCAGCCGCTCGGCATCCGCTTTGCTCTGGACACCAATGTGAAAGGCTAACACTTGCTTGATCGCCGGACAGTAGATCACTCAGATGCACCGCTTATTTTGTTTCCGCTCCACGAACGACCACATCTCATCCAGTTGTAATTTAACCCCTTGCAGTTCTGGTTCCGACCCTGACTCCACTACCCAGTCGGGTGCCTTAAGTACTGTGATCCTCGTCGTCCGCCGAACCGGTACTTCGTATCGGCCGCCGCATCGTTCGGCTACTTTATAGTCAGCGATTATCCTGGGTTCCGGAAGTATAACTTGATAGTACCTGTTCATTTTTTAGAATCCCAGCACTGCTCCACCATCGTGAAGAGACTTCATCCAATCAATATACATATCCTTGGGTATCCCGTGGTTTTGATGAGAATAAGCCTCGTGGGTAGCCATTGTCGTGATTAGAGTCGGCTTCTTATAGTCAGGTCTACTGGGGTCAAAATAAACTTGAATTGCCTTATCCCTACCGGCTTTATAAAACGGAATATTCGCTGCCAGTTTACCTCTGCACATAAAGGTAGATCCCTCCTTTGCAATAGCTTCTATTTCACTCATTTCGATCACCACCCACAGGCCAAACACAAAACTTTCCTCCATGTCTTGAATCGGCATGCTCAGTATTTCGTAAGTAACCATCTTCGACCCATATACAATATAGGCCGTATCGTGAAGCTGATGTGACTGCTGCGGCATAGCTGGCGCTGGCATATCTACCTTGGAATAGTATTTCATTGATATTTTACTAGCTGCCTTATATATATATATATATCACCGCCTGAGCTAGCCCCTCGAAATTTCAGGCCAGGTTCAAAAGAGTTGTTGATATGGAGCGCATACAGGCGGCCTGTTGGACTTCGATGTATAGTCAGGCTGCTGATATCAATCTTCGCACCCGCGTCCCCGCCCTACCGCTGTACCACGAGTCTGCGCACCGCCCGCGCCCCGGATTCCGTATCCTCCAGTTGAAGGATGTACACGCCCGGAGGGTAGGCCGTCAGATCGAGCGGAACGGCCTGGGCGAACGGCAGCTGCTGCAGCCGATGGCCGGAGACGTTGAATAGTGTCACGGATAGCTTGGCGTTGCCCGCCAACTGTACGTTTACCGGGCCGGTCGTGGGGTTGGGATATAGCTGTACTTCGAGCGATGGCGTATTCCGTACGGCGGTGGGTCCGTCGCTCGTGCTACTGACTGTGATATAGTGCACCTCCTCACCGACTACCGGATCGATGGCGGAGAAGTACAGCCGTTCTCCGGATACTACTACTTCGGCGTCCGGATTACCGGCCAGGCGGACGGGGACGGGTGTGAGCACGCTACGCTCCGGATCGAGCAGGTAAAGCTCCTGCGAAGCCACTATGGCGAATACCTGGCCGAATGGTACGATCCGACTGACCACGGCGGGTGCTTCTGTCACTATACGGGTGCCGTCCGGCGTACCGTCCGTGCGCCAGATCGCTGAGGTAGTGTCGCTGGTTCTACGGACGAACAGTGCTTCCGTCGCACTGATCTTGGTAACGCCACGCGCCATGTACGCATCGTCTGCAGCAACAGCTGGTTCCAGTAGGATAGCTACGGCACCGGAATAGTCGACGGCGTACACTCTGCCGTCGAAGCCGACCTGGACCCAGGCCGCGATAAGACCGGCCGCATCGGGAACCGTAGGAAAGAGCTCGGGGAGGGGGGCAGACAGACTCGTCGCGTCGAGCAAGCGGTTCGCTTCGCCGAAGGTGGATTTGTTGTAGTTGATACTTACCTGACCGCCCCGGCTGAAGTAGACGATCGGACTGACGGCATTGACCTCCCCCAGCAAGGTGACCATTTCCGTAGCCGGACTATACGCTGCCGGACCGAATCCCGCTCCCTGCGCGGCGGAAAAGTAGAGAAGCGCACCGTCCGTAGCCAGATACTGCCGGCCCTGATTCCGTGTACCGATATAGGTATCGCTTCTAATGACCGTGGTAGTCTCGCTCACGGGATTGAAAGCGACCAGCTCGTGCACCTGCTGGGCAAAACTAGACTGCACCTGCCGAATAAAGTACAGCCGTTGGTCGAGCAGGGTATAGTCGCTTATAGCAGCGGTAAATAACTGAGGCGGCAGTGTACGGACCGCTCCATCCGCGCCGCTGATCTCGGTGATGATAGATACGTTACTCTCAAAACTGGCAAAGTAATACCGGTCATTGACCGCACCGATAAGGGTGGCATCTTGCGGAAACTCGATGGGACGTGTACCCGCTAGCTGACCGTCGGAAAAGTAATTGGTCACATCATTCTGATCATTGGTCGACCAGACTATGCTGCCGTTACCTGAGGCGAAGAGCTGGGTGATGGTAGCACCTGCGGTATTACGATCCAAAATACCAAGCGTAAAATCGATGGACTGTCCGGTCATCACGGCCGACAGCAGTAGTACAAGTAGAGTGTGCTTCATTATCTACCGTAGCCCCAGGATTTAGTGAGGGCGGGGCCGCGGGTGCGATACAAAGATGCACTACCGTAGGTATAGCCGGTAGTTAAAGTTTATTTCTTTTGGGGGCTAAAACGCCCGATAACTACCCGCCAAAAATTCATTCGCCTTATCCTCCGCAAAGCGGGCGGTATCGGTATCCCAGTGCAGTGTCTCGCCCGGGAAGCGACCGGCCACTACGCCGAGCAGAATCACCTCCGTAAGGCGGGAGGCATAGCTGAAGGGCGCACTGGTCTCGTCCTTGCCCAGACAGGCGTCCACAAACTGGTGGTAGTGCTTGGGGCTCTCCGTGGCGTAATTGCGCACGGGCTCCCCCAGGTCGAGGGCGGCGGCGGCAGCGGTGATCTCGGTACCGATCTCCCGGTAGGCACCGTCGACAAAGAGGCGAGGCTCCTGCATGAAGTGGGGGAGGAGGAGCTTGCCCGTCTCGCCGTAAAAGATCGCGCCCTGTTCGGGGAGGGGATCGCCGTTGGGGAGCTCCAGCTCGGGCTGCTCGCCCGGCGCGCCGGGACCGTCGTACCAGACCCACTTGAGGGTATCCGCCGTATATGCCGTGCCAGGAAATTCGTAGGTGACCACATTGTGCTCGGGGAAGCCGTAGCCGCTCGGCGGACGGCAGTCGTTCACGATCGTCAAGGGCACGTCCAGCGCCAGCGCATTGTAGGGGGTATCGAAGATGTGTACGCCCATATCGCCCAGGGTACCGCAGCCGTAGTCGACGATCTGCCGCCAGTTGGAAGGGTGGTAGCGCTCCTCGACGTAGGGACGGTCGGGAGCGGTGCCGAGCCAGAGATCCCAGTTCAGGGTTTCGGGCACGGGGTCGGATTCGGTGGGGGCCGGGCCGTTGTAGCCCCAGTTCTTCGGCGACCAGGCACGCACCTCGCGCACCTTACCGATGAGGCCCGACTGGATCAGCTGGGTAGCCACCCGGTAGTCGTAGAAGCTGTGCACCTGGATACCCATCTGGGTGACCAGCTTGCGGTCGCGGGCCACGCGGGCCATCTCGCGGGCCTCGGCGACGTGGTGGGTGAGGGGCTTCTGGCAGTAGACAGGCTTGTCCATTCCCATCGCCAGCAGGGAGGCCGGGGCGTGGGTGTGGTCGGGTGTGGCGACGATGACGGCGTCGATCTCGTCACCCATCTCATCCAGCATGACGCGGTAGTCGGTATAGGATCGGGCCTTGGGGTACTGTGCCTGGGCCTCGGCCAGAAACTTGCTGTCTACGTCGCAGAGGGCCACCACATCCACGGCGGGGTGGGAGGCGATGGCACCCATGTCCTCACGACCCTGATAGCCGAGGCCGACGTGGGCGGTGCGGAGGCGGCCCGGCGTGCCGGATATAGCGCTCTGTGTGGCACAGCCGGGTAGGAGGGCGGCAGCGGCCAGTACGGTGCTGCTCTGGAGGAATGTTCTTCTTTTCATGGTCGCTTAGCGTTTACTAGAGTTCCCGGATGCGGATGTTGCGAAACCAGAGGGGGCTACCGTGGTCCTGCAGGACAATGTAGCCACTGCGGTACTTGCCGTAGTCCGGCGCGTCCTTCCACTTGCCGGAATTGCGCTTTTCCTCCCAGTCCTCCGACCAGGGCACGAAGGACAGCAGCAGCTCCCCGTTCAGCCAGTACTCGACCCGCTCGGGGGTGAACACGATGCGGCTGCTGTTCCACTCGCCCGGGGGGTTGAGCTTCTTCTTCGTGGGGTCTGCGGTGTGCATGGCGTAGTCGGCCCCCGTCATCTGCCAGTCCTGCAGCTGCTCCGGGTGCTCGGCGCCGAACTGGCTGTTGTAGGCCGTCAGGTCGTGTATCTCCGCATAGCCTTCGTCGTCGATGAGCTGGTATTCGGGGGCCATCACGGTGGGCGAGTCGTAGCCTTCTTCCTTGGCGTGGTAGAGGATGCCGCTGTTGCCGCCGGGGGGGATCTTCCAGTCCAGCTCCAGCTCGAAATTGTCGAATTCGCGTGCGCCGTACACCACGTCCCGGCCGCCGGTATAGTCCTGCTCCAGCTGCACCTCGGTGTCGAAGAGCAGCATGCCGTCGCGCGCGACCCATCCGGGGGGCAGCACGTCGGACTTATAGCCCCGCCAGCCGTCGGTAGAGCTGCCGTCGAATAAGGTGATCCACTCACCGACTTCGGTGCTGTCTGCCGTGGTCTCATCGACTTCAGTCGTACGGTCGACCGCCCGATCGGCGCAGGCGGTCAGCAGCAGCAGGGTGCTGTACAGGATGGTAACTAGGCGGAGCTTCATGGGCGGCGGGGCGGCTTGGTTCGTCCGATCAATATAGGGCACGCCGTCCGGTACGGGCGCGTCCGCAGGTGCAAAGGCTGGGAATGAGCGGGCTGGCGGGTATAATTGTTAAAGTGGCAGGAAACGGACTTAAATGCTATACCACCAGTTATTTTTATACCACGGTACGTCGTCAGTCGGGCATTAGCTAGTCCCGTACTGCGGCGGAATGGCACCGCCCATATCCTATTTACACTCACCCCTCTTTTACCTATGCAAGTTAATGTTCTGACGGTAGCCCTGCTACTCCTCTCCGGCTATGCCCAGGCTCAACTATTAGATACCGAAGCCTACGACGAAGCCGAAGTGGTCGACCCCTACCAGGAATGGGCCGATAGCGTAGCGCAAACCCTTACCTTCTACGCAGATACTACCCTCACGATCGGGGACGGCCTGGCCGATCTAGCCATACCCCCCGGCTATACCTTCGTCTACCCCGACGATGCCTATACCGTACTCGTAGACCTCTGGGGCAATATGCCGGAAATGGGCGATGCCTCCCTGGGCATGCTCTTCCCCGCGCAGTACGGACCGGCCAACCCCGCCGGCTACGGCATCAACATCAGCTACACCGAAGAGGGCTACGTATCGGACGACGATGCGGCCGACTACGACTACGACGAACTCCTCGAGCAGCTACAGGAGGATACCGAAGCCGGTAATGCATACCGCGAAGAACAGGGCTACCAGGCCATGCACCTCCTGGGCTGGGCCGCCACCCCCCACTACGACCAGACCAATAAACGCCTGCACTGGGCCAAGCGCCTACAGTTCGAAGGGATGCCGGTGGAAACCCTGAACTACAACATCCTCTTCCTCGGCCGCCGCGGCTACCTCACCTTCAACGTGATCGGCGGCATGCAGGACCTCCCCGAGGTCGACGCCAAGCTCGACGATATGCTCGCCAGCCTGACCTACACTACGGGCAACCGCTACGCCGACTTCGACGCCAGTACCGACAATATTGCTGCCTACGGCATTGCCGCCCTCATCGGCGCCAAGGTGCTGGCCAAGACCGGCCTACTGGCCACCATCGGCATCTTCCTGCTCAAAGCCTGGAAGCTGATCGCGATCGCAGTGGTCGCCGCAGGTGCCGGCCTCAAGAAGTTTTTGGGCAGGTAGCGTTGGCTGTGTGATTGGTCTCCGCACCGGCGGCCCCGCCCCCTGTCTAGCTCCGGCTCACGTTGTACCTTTGCGCCCATATCCCCCGACCATGAAAGATCTATTTGACAAGTTTCGTGAATTCAAAGGGCCCCTGGGACAGTACCAGGACGTGGCTCACGGCTACTTCTCCTTCCCTAAGTTGGAGGGCGAGCTCGGCCCCCGCATGACGTTTCGCGGCAAGGAATGCATCATCTGGAGCATCAACTCCTACCTAGGCATCACCAACCACCCGGACGTGCGCAAGGCCGACGCCGACGCCACGGCCGAGTACGGACTGGCCTACCCCATGGGCGCCCGCATCATGAGCGGCGAGACCGACGCCCACGAGCAACTGGAACGCGAACTGGCCGACTTCACCCAGAAGGAAGCAGCCCTGCTGCTGAACTTCGGCTACCAGGGCATCATGTCGATCGTGGATGCCTGCCTGACGCGCCACGACGTGGTGGTCTACGACCGCGACGACCACGCCTGTATCATGGACGGGATCCGCATGCACCAGGGCCCCAAGTTCTCCTTCAAGCACAACGACATCGATCACTTCCTGGTGCGGATGGAGCAGGCCAAGAAGGAAGCCGAGAAGCGTGATTCCGGTATCCTGGTCATCACCGAGGGCGTCTTCGGTATGCGCGGCGAGCAGGGTATCCTCAAGGAGATCGTGCAGTACAAGGAACAGTACGGCTTCCGCCTGCTGGTCGACGATGCCCACGGCTTCGGTACGATGGGTGCCACGGGTGCCGGTGCCGGCGAGGAGCAGGGCGTGCAGGACGAGATCGACGTATACTTCTCCACCTTCGCCAAGGCTATGTCCGGCTTCGGTGCCTTCGTGAGTGCCGATAAGGACATCATCGAGTTCATGCGCTACAACCTGCGCAGTCAGGTTTTCGCCAAGACCCTCTGCATGCCCATGGTCAAGGGCGCCCTGGTACGTCTGCGCCTCCTGCGCGAACAACCGGAGCTGCGCGAGAAGTTGTGGAAGAACGTCCACCACCTCCAGAACGGCCTGCGCGAAGCGGGCTTCAACATCGGCAATACGGGCGCCTGCGTGACGCCGGTCTTCCTCGAAGGCAGTACCTACGAGGCCGGGGCCCTGATCTACGACCTGCGCGAGAACTACGGCATCTTCTGCTCCGTAGTGCTGCCGCCGGTCATCCCGAAGGGACAGCTGATCCTACGCCTCATCCCCACCGCCGAGCACACCGAAGAGGATATCCAGACTACCCTGGACGCCTTCAAGGCCGTACGCAGCAAGCTGGAGGACGGCACCTACGATAAGATGGGGGAGCTGTTTCGGGCTGGGGAGATTAATGTGGTGTAGGTTTAAACACAGATTACGCGGATTTAGGCACGGATTAAGCGCAGATTCGCTTTGCACCGCTGCGCGGTACGTCGTGGGTTGAGGTAGACTTAACCGGACTCTACAAATAGTAGAGTGGGGTGGGGGATACTTGCGCTATGGATCTAAATACACTTACCTACGGGATACGCGGCGCAGCTTTTACGGTACATCGATGTCTAGGGCCGGGCTTACTGGAGTCTGCTTACGAGAAGTGTATGCTACACGAGCTTCGTAAACAGGGCTATCGTGCGGAGAGTCAATTGCTGTTGCCCATCACCTACGATGAGATTAAGGTAGACGGTGGCTACCGCATCGATATCCTAGTCGAGGACCTAATCATTCTGGAATTAAAGGCAGTAGAAGCACTCGATCCCATACATACCGCCCAACTGCTCACTTACCTACGTTTGGCGGACAAGCCCCTCGGTCTACTCATGAACTTCAACGTCCGCAACATGCAGCACGGCATCAAACGCTACATCCAATAGCTTCCCACACCATACAGCGGAGCCGCGCAGCGGTGACGCTATCCGTGCCCAATCTGTGCCTTAATCCGCGTAATCTGTGTTTAACAACCTAATACTGCCAAGAACTAAGGTCCGCCCCAGCAGGCGCCAACTCCCCCACCTTCCCCGCCCACTTAGGAATAAACATCCGGTGATACCGCAGCCGACTGATCGCATTGGGCTGCTCCGGATCCCCGTTCCAGCAGTGCTCCGCCCGGTCGCCGTAGGTGATCTCGCCGCCGAAGTCCCTGGAGCGCAGAAACTGCTCGGTGAGGTAGACCGCATTGTTGAGGTAGTAGTTGTCCATGTCGCCAACGTAGATATTAACCTTGCCCCGCAGCTTCGGACCTAGCGTGGCCCAGTCGCGCTGCATGATGTGGGTGAGGTCGTAGTGCTCGCGCCAGTAGTCGGCTACCCGGGGGTCAATGTGACCGGAGACCTTGTCCCAAATGCGCTGCGGGTAGCCGTCGTCACCGACCGGACTGTACACCGCCTCCCAGATATCCCACTGCTGCCCGCTACGGCTGCGGTCGCCAAGCACGAGCTCGCGCATATTGGCCTCACGCAGAGTAGTGGAGACGTGGCCCAGACTATCCCGACGGGCCGGCCGCTCGGTCTGCTTGAAGGGGCTATCGAGGGTATAGGCGTTGGCGTCTTCGTACAAGTTCACAACGGTATAGGCCCGGAAGTCGATCGGATCGGGACAGGCCGCGTAGCAGGTACCGTAGTCGTCGGGGTACAGCACCTGCACCGCCAGGGCCTCCCAGCCGCCCGTGCTGCCGCCGTACACGAAGCGCGCCCAGCCCTCCCCGATGCCGCGAAACTGCCGCTCGATCTCGGGGATCAGCTCGTAGGTGATCGCGTCGCCGTAGGGCCCCAGGTTCTCCGAATTCACCGCGTAGCTGTCGTCGTAGTAGGGATTAGCGTGTTGGATCTCCACGGCGATGACGCGGGGGAAGTCCGGCCCGGTCCAGGTCCGGTAGAAGTCGTAGGCTTCCTGCTGTTCGATACGGTTGTAGCAGTCCAGTCCGAAGCGGTCGCTGTATACGCAGGGCTCGGTCGTATCGGGTGGGGTAGTGCGCCAGCCCCCGAAGTCGGCCGGGAAGTGACCGTGCATGATCGCCAGGGGGTACTTCACTTCGGGGTGGTCGGCGTGCCCCTCGGGCAGCAGCACGTGGGCACCCAGGTACATATCGCGGCCCCAGAAGTCGCTCAGCAGCTTGGAGCGGATCTTGATGTGCTTGACGTAGTCGGTATCGTCCGGCTCCTCGATCTCTGGAATTTCCTGGTCGAGGGTCAGGGTGATGGGGCCACTCCGGTCGGCGCGCAGGGTCACGGTCACTGGGGTGCTTAGCAGGTTGCCGGGCGCGCGGTTCCACTGCTGTCCTTCGCCGCGGTCCATGGGCAGCTGTACGGTGTGTCCGTCGGCGCGGTGGAAGGTCTCGTAGCGGTGCAGCAGTACCTGAGCGCGGTAGCTGCCGGGGGGTACACCGGCCAGCGAGGCGATGGGGTAGCCGCGGTCGTCGGCGGTGATAGTCACCGTGGTGCCCGGCTCCCAGTCGCTTACGTTGCGGCCGAAGGCGAGCTGGGTGTCCGGTCCGTCCGTGACCTGGAAGCGGGGCTCGGCGGTGCTGTCCTGCGAGAGCAGCAGGAGCAGGCGGCCGTCCAGTGCGCTATCGGCCAGGGCCTGCGGCAGGGTAACGTGGACAGTCGTTTGGGCGCGGACGCCGGTGCAAAGGAGGGTGATCAGAAGGCCAAGGAGGGTGGTACGCATGGCGTTAAAGATGACACTATTTGTCATACGCCGATAGTCAGCGCGGCCGGAGGCCGCGTTGTACTACCGCGGTCGCAGACCGCTGCGTACTGGGGAGAGCAGCTGCACACTGGGCTATCGGCAGATCATTGCAGCACTTCCCGGTACAATATCGGCTCGCGGTACTCTTTCTTGAGCGAGTAGCGGATCACGTCAAAGGCCGTGACGACGCCCTTGAGCTCGCCGCGCAGATTGACGACCGGCAGGGTCTTGAAGCGGCGGTCCATGAACAGCTCGGCGGCCGTACCGACCTTGTCCTTGGGCATGAGCTTGACGACGTGGACGTTCATGACCTCGCCAACGGTGCGGTTCTCGCTGTTGCGGTTGCGGCGTACGTCGCGCCACATATCGTAGGAGGTGATGAGGCCGACCAAGCGGTTGGTAGCATCCACGACCGGCAGCTGCTGGAGCTGCTCGCGGAGCATGATTCTGGCTACGTCCCCGACGGACTGAAAGGGTTGAACGGTAACGATATCGGTGGTCATGATCGTCCGCACTTCTTCATTCATCATGGTGAAAGGATTTGCGGCTCTTCGGGGCTCCCCCAAGATACAACATATTCCGAGTGTCAGGCGTACCAATGCCTACAATTCCCCACCCATCGATCCCGTACGCGCCATCTACCTCGCCGCCGGCTGCCTCCTCCTGCTGGGACTAGTGCTCACCTGGCAGACCGACACGCCCTACAGCTGGCTGCTGGTGCTGCCTGCCATCGCCGCGGCGGGCGCCTACACCCTGGCCCCCCAGATCCGCTGGCGGTACTGGAAGACCCATCCGCCGGACCTGCCCCCGGCCCTGGCTCCCCTGCTCGACCGCTTCCCGCTCTACCGCGCCCTCGACCTGGCCGGCAAGCGGGAATTTCGCCGGCGGGCCTTCCTGATCCGCGAGAACACCGAGTTTACCGGTATGGCCATCGAGACCATCCCCGCCGATGTGCGCCTGATGGTGGCCGCCTCGGCTGCTACGGTGACCTTCTACCGGGAGGAATTTCTTATCCCAGGATTCGAGAACGTGCTGTTCTACAAGCACCAGTTTCCCACCCCGGTCCACGAACGGCTCCACGCCTCGGAGCTCTACCCCGCAGACGGCGCCATCATCTACACCCTCAACTACCTCATCCGCTCCGTTGTAGAGCCCCGGAAGTACCTGCAGCTCGGCCTGTACGAATACAGCCGCGCCCTGATGCATACCGATCCCGCAGTACGGACCACCATCGCGGCCCAGCAACTGGACTACGGCGAGATCTACCAGTTGAGCGACTTCAGTGAGGAAGCCCTGAAAGGCTTCATCGGGCTGGACGAGCTGGACCTGGCTGCCATCACCTACACCCTCTTTCACACCCACGCAGCCGACTTTGCCGAGCGCTACCCGGAGCGTTTCACGGCCCTGCGGGCCGCCTTCCCGCTGAGGACTATCGATTAGGCGGGCGACCGTACCTTTAAGGCTTTGCCCCATGGAAGAACCCCGCACCGGCGATCCCGCACCCATTCCCGCACCGCCCTCCTCCCAGGACCGGCTCGAACTGGAGGCTGTCCACGCCGCCGCCGACCGCATCCGCAGCGAAGTAGGTAAGCTCATCGTGGGGCAGCGCGAACTGATCGACCTGCTGATCGTCTCCCTGCTCGCCGGAGGCCACGTGCTCGTAGAGGGCGTACCGGGTATCGCCAAGACCCTCACCGCCCGCCTGCTGGCCAAAACGATCGACGCGACCTACCGCCGCATTCAGTTTACCCCCGACCTGATGCCGAGCGACGTGACGGGCACCACCGTGCTGCACACCGCCGACGCCCGCTTCATCTTCAATCCCGGCCCCGTATTCGGCAACCTGATCCTGATCGACGAGATCAACCGGGCCCCGGCCAAGACGCAGGCCGCGCTCTTCGAAGTGATGGCCGAGCAGCAGGTGACGGTAGACGGTACGACCCACACCCTACCCGACCCCTTCTTCGTCATTGCCACCCAGAACCCCATCGAGCAGGAGGGCACCTACCGGCTGCCGGAGGCGCAGCTCGACCGCTTCCTGGTACGCATCGTGGTCGACTACCCCGACCAGACCGAGGAACGCGATATCCTATACCGCTTCCGCTCGGATTTCATGCAGCGGCAGCAGGAGGACGTGCAGGCCGTGCTAAGTAAGGCACAGATCGCCGAGTACCGCGCGGTGGTGGAAAGGATATTCATCCGCGACGAGCTGCTCGACTACATTGCCGCGGTCGTGTACCGCACGCGTACCCATCCCGACCTGTACCTGGGGGCCAGTCCGCGCGCCTCACTGGCGATCCTGCGGCTGGCCAAGGCCGTGGCTGCCCTGGCGGGCCGCGACTTCGTGACACCCGACGATATCCAACAGGTAGCCTTTCCGGCCCTGAACCACCGTATCATCCTCACGCCGGAGCGGGAGATGGAGGGATTCGGTACCAAGGACGTGATCAAGGAAATTCTGCAGGGCATCGAGATCCCCCGCTAGCGGCGTTTAATTGCTGGCGAAGGCGGCGACTACTTTGGCCATACGGCGACCGTTCACACCCAGGTCGCTGTGACCTACGCGGCTCGCGCTGCGGTAGTGGATCACCTGCTCCGCGGGGTCGATGACGAACTCCACATCGTCGATGTAGGGGATGGGCCAGGTCTTGAAGGTATAGTGCAGGTAGTGCTCATCTTCCTCGACCAGGGTGGTGCGGGACATGGCGGATACCACCGTCTTGATCCGCGCCATGGCGTCTTCGGCCGATCCGGTGAAGGGGATGGGATCGCGTTTCTTCTTGGGCTGGTCGGTCTGGGTACTGACGCAGTTCGGGGAGTCGGGGCAGGGCTGGAGGGTACGGGGCATGAGGGAGTTTGGTAGTGCAAGCGTAGCGAGCACGGCGTTGTTGTCTATGGCGCGCACTTCGGCCGTGAGCTGTAGTCCGGCGGGGGTAGTGGTGAAGTGCAGCAGACCGAAGTTGCGCTCCGCGATCAGGGAGCCGATCCGCTTGTCGTTGGCTTCCTTAGCATTCTTGTAGGTATGGGTGAGGCCGCTGGCCGTCAGTTCGTACACGGGGTAGTCTCCGACGCTATCCACGCTGAACTCCGCCAGGTGGCGGTCGCCGCTCAGCAGCAGGGGCAGGGCCGGGCGCACCTCCGCCAGCAGGTGCAGCAGGCGGGCCCGGGCGGTGGGGAAGTTGGCCCACTTTTCGTAGCCGTGGTCGGTGGGCAGCACCTGGATGCTGCTGGCGATGAGGTGTGCCTTCGCGTTGCTATTGCGCAGTTGGTCTTCCAGCCATGCCCACTGCGCGTCGCCCAGTATATCGCCATCGGGATCGGCGCCGTAGCGATCGCCCGGTCGGGTAGGCGGGGCGAGGGCGTCGCGGAAGTAGCGGGTATCGAGCAGGATGACCCGGATATCCCCGATATCGTACGCCTGATAGGTACCCGCCCGCTGGCGGACGGCCGCGTCGTCGGGGACCTGCAGAAAGTCCAGCATCAGCACCTTGGCCTCGTCGCGGGCCGCCCATTCCTTTCCGGCGTCGTTCTTGCCGTAGTCGTGGTCGTCCCAGGCACCGTAGACCAGGGGGGTTGCGGCCAGGAAGGCCTGGTACTCCGGGGCGTTCTCCAGCGTGGCGTAGTCGGCGCGCATTTGCACCATATCGTCGGTGTCTGCGTATACATTGTCGCCGAGCCAGAGCCAGGCGGCGGGCGCGTGACTGCCGATGGTGGCCCAGTAGTCCTGCGGTTCGTTCTGTCGGTTACAACTGCCGAAGGCGATGGTGAGGCTGTTGTTGGGGGCAGCTACCGCGGTCACGGACGGCGGCGCCTCCTCCTGCGAGCGTACGGCCTGTCCGTACAGGTAGCCGAAGGCCACGATGGCCAGCAGGACCAAGCCAATACTAAGGCGCTTAAGCATACCGGCGGCGGACGAGGTTGATGAATTCGCGGGCGGTCTCCTGCCGGTCTTCGCGCGCCCAGTCGTGCTGCTGGGCCAGGTCCACGAGCAGCGGCTTGGCATTGGCCATGCTACCGCGCAGGTTGAGGGTCTTCAGGGCCTGGGTCAGGGATTCATTGCCGTCGAACAACTTGTTGGCGAACAGCACCCGGTTGTTGATACTCAGCGCCCGGTTGAGGTCCGTGATCCGCTGGCGGATGATGCGACCGGCCATCCCGTTCTGCTCTGGTTCCTCAAAGAGAGCGGCTACGTCCGGACTCATATTCGGCGCGGGCGCAGGCTGCGGTGGATTGGGCGCCGGGCGGTCAGACACCATGGGCTCGACCCGGGCGGTGTGGGTCGTGAGGGTGGGCGCGGGCGGCGGGGGCACGGGTACGCTGGGTACCGGCGGGGGCGCTTCGTAGGCCGGCTCGGGAGCGGGTGGGGGAGTAGGTGCCGGTTCGGGCCGGGCGGGGGAGAAGGCCGTGCGGGGAGATTCCGGCTTAGCGCGAGGTTCCGGTTTGGGGTCGGCGGCCGGGATCTCGGTGGGCTCGGCGTACAGCAGGTAGAGCTCACGGAGGTAGCCCAGCATGAGATCCTGTTCTAGGCGGGAGGGGGCATCGTCGTCCTGCCGCAGCTGGTCGTGCAGGGTGGTGATGCGGCGGAGCAATCGATCGGCTTTCGGGATGGGGGGCATAGACCTGCGGTGTTTATGGTACCTTCGCCGGCTAAATTACGGCGGCGCGTATGTTTTTAGAACCTCACTTCAGCGGTCAACGCAGCGGCTGGTTGGAAGTTATCTGTGGCTCCATGTTTTCCGGTAAAACGGAGGAGCTGATCCGCCGGTTGAAGCGGGCCCGTATTGCCGGTCAGCACGTAGCCGTCTACAAGCCCAGTATCGATACCCGCTACGCCGACGAGCGGGTGGTGTCGCACGACAGCAATTCCTTCCAGGCCACCCCCATCGCGGCCTCCGCCCGCCTGCTGGAGGTCGACGACGAGGTATCCGTCATCGGACTCGACGAGGCGCAGTTCTTCGATCGCGAGGTGGTCAAGCACGTACAGGAGCTGGCCTACCGCGGCAAGCGCGTCATCATCGCCGGACTGGACATGGACTTCCGGGGGCAGCCCTTCGGCCCGATGTCGGATCTGCTGGCGGTAGCCGAGTATATCACCAAGGTGCACGCGATCTGTAGCCACTGTGGGAATCTGGCTACCCACTCCTACCGGCTCACGCCGGATACGGATACGGTGGTGCTGGGGGAGCGGGATCAGTACGAGGCTCGCTGCCGCAAGTGCTTCCGGATGGGGAACATCCTGGATTTGCGCTGAGCACGCGCTGCCGGAGGCAGCCTTGTACTACCGCGCTCGGAGAGCGCTGCGTACTGGAGATTACCGGGTACTATACCAGTTGCCGAATGAGGAGGAATAGGCCGAACAGCACGGCAGCCAGTAGCAGCAGCCGGACGGTGCGCGCCGTCTCGCGATTCTTATCGCCGCGACTGCGGTACTTGTGCTTGGTCGACTGCTTGCCCATACGGCAAAGATACTGGCTGAGTGTGTTGATAGTAAATACGCTACTACTTACGAAACGTCGGAGACGTCTCCCCTCTCCACTGCGACCTTTGGGGTGGGGGCCCTAAAGGATTAGCAGGGGCCGGGGGAGAGGAAAACCCCTAGAAATCCAACTCAATCGTATCCCCCGGCTTAATATCTCCCTTACCGTTCGCCGTACCGTTGGCACGCTTGGCAGTGCCGTTGCTAGCGGCTTTGGAGGAGGGGGCTTTCTTCGGGGGGGCGGTCTCCTCTACCGGTAGGAAGGGCTCGGTGAGCTCCTTGATGGACAGCAGCTTGCCGTCGTGGAGCTTGTTGCCGAGGGCCTTCCAGCCCTTGACGTCGATGAAGCTACTGAGTACGACGGTTCGTTCCACCTTCGCGCGCTTTTCGCGGTAGCTGTACTTAACCTCCGGGGCGGGGTGTACGCTGGCCAGGTAGAGCTTGGTCTGCTTGTGATCGCTCAGGTAGTTGAAGGCCTGCCCGGGCGAGCTGGTCTCGATGTTGAAGCGCTTGACCAAGGTGACGCCGCGCTCGCCCTCGTAGTAGACCGCGCTGATGACCATGTCCTCCTCGTGCTTACCGATGAAGTAAAGGTTATTGGGGTCATAGCGGCGGGTGAGGTCGAGCTCCTCGCGCTCGTAGCTGCCGTCCTGGTATACGGCCAGCAGGTAATCGCCGGTATCGAAGCCGCCGAGGAACTGTCCACGGGCGTCGAGGTTGAGCCGTCCGCTGACCTCGTCCATCCACACCTTCATGGCCCCCAGGGTGCTTTTGCCTACTTCCTTGAGGGTGATCTTGCGGATGGGGTAGCGGGTCATGATGTTGCCGGCCGCGCCACGGCTCTTGATGGCCAGGTCGGCGAAGTCGAAGTCGAGCGACTTCTGCCGGGCGCGGGCCGACTGGCTCATCTGGGCGGTGACGATCTCGGCCTCCCCATTCGGGTTGGCGCTGAAGTACAGGATCTTGGAGCCCTTGTGCCCCTTGGTCAGGTTGTACTCGCGGTCGCGGGTGATGGCGGTGACATTAAAGCGCTTGGCCATGGCCCGGCCGGTCTTACCGTCTAGGTAGACCAGATTATAGGTCGTGCGCTCGTCGCCCTTTTTCCAGACATTGACGTGGATGATCTCCTTGCCCACGAAGGTCTTGTCGTCGATGCGGGTGACCTGCATGGAGCCGTCCTGCCGGAACACGATGATATCGTCCACGTCCGAGCAGTCGCAGACGAATTCTTCCTTCTTCAGCGACTGGCCTACGAAGCCCTCCTTGCGGTCTACGTACAGCTTGGTGTTGTTAGCGGCTACGGCGGCCACCACGACCTTTTCGAAGGTAGCGAGTTGAGTCTTGCGTTCACGGCCCTTGCCGTACTTGTCCAGCAGGTTCTGGTACCAGGCGATGGCGTATTCGGTCAGGTGGGCCAGATCGTGCCGTACCTGGGCGAGTTCCTCCTCCAGGCGGGCCATGAGCTCGTCGGCCTTGAAGCTATTGTACTTGGAGATGCGCTTGATGCGGATCTCGGTCAGGCGGGTAATGTCCTCGTCGCTGATGTCACGCAGGAGGAGCAGCCGCTGGTCGCTGCGCTTCTTTTTTTCCTCTGGCTCCCGCACGTACTTCTTCAGTCCGGCGCGGATCAGCTCCAGCACCTGCTCGAAGCTTTCGGCCTCCTCGATGTCGCGGTAGATGCGCTGCTCGATGAAGATCTTCTCCAGGCTGGCGAAGTGGATCTTTTCCTCTAGCTCCTTCTGGCGGATCAGCAGCTCCTGTCGCAGCAGCTCCTTGGTCTGCTCGGTATTGACCTGCAGGATCTCCTCTACGGTGATGAAGTGCGGCTTATCGCCCTCAATGATCACGCAGGCGTTGGGGGAGACCGACAGCTCGCAGCCCGTGAAGGCGTAGAGGGCATCGATGGTCACGTCGGGACTCACGCCCGGGGCCAGCTCGATGAGCAGCTCCACCTCGGCGGCGGTGTTGTCGACCACCTTTTTGATCTTGATCTTGCCCTTGTCGTTGGCCTTGATGATGCTGTCGATCAGGGTCTGGGTGGTCATGCCGTAGGGCACTTCCTTGATGGCGATGAACTTGCTGTCGATCTTCTCGATCGTGGCGCGGATTTTGACCCGCCCGCCGCGCTTGCCGCTCTGGTAGTCGCTCACGTCGACCGTGCCGCCGGTGGGGAAGTCGGGGTAGATCTTCGCCTTCTTGCCCTCCAGGATCTTGATGCTGGCCTTGCAGAGCTCGATGAAGTTGTGGGGCAGGATCTTGGTGCTCAGTCCTACCGCAATGCCCTCCGCGCCCTGCGCCAGCAGCATGGGGAACTTCATGGGCAGGTTGATGGGCTCCTTCTTACGTCCGTCATAGCTGAGCTGCCAGTCGGTGGTCTGGGGATTGAAGACGACGTCGAGGGCAAACTTGGTCAGGCGGGCCTCGATGTAGCGGCTGGCGGCGGCGGAGTCTCCGGTCAGCGTATTGCCCCAGTTGCCCTGGGGGTCGATCAGCAGGTCCTTCTGGCCCAGATTGACCAGCGCGTCACCGATGGCGGCATCGCCGTGGGGGTGAAACTGCATGGTCTGACCGATCACGTTGGCCACCTTGTGGTAGCGGCCGTCGTCCATCTCCTTAAGGGCGTGGAGGATGCGGCGCTGCACGGGCTTCAGCCCGTCCTCGATGGCGGGTACGGCGCGCTCCAGGATGACGTAACTGGCGTAGTCGAGGAAGTAGTCCTCGTACATGCCCTTGAGTCCGGTGATCTGCTCGTCGCCAGTCGTTTCTACGCCGTGTTGGTTCTCCATCTGCTGCTCCTGAATATTAAACGCACCTGCGGCCGCGCCCTGTGGTGACGGGATGACCGCGTGCGAAGGTAAGCATTCCTATTTAACTAACAAAATGTTTGAAGTGGCTTAGTTGCCGATGGGGGAGCCGTCGGGTAGATCGGGGGTGACAACGGGCTCGTAGGTACTGGGATTGGCGAGGTAGGTATCGATGAGGTGGCGGAGGTAGCGGCCGTTGCCGGTGTCGCTGGATGCGCTGTTGACGATCGCGGTACGCAGCTCCATCAACTGCGACAGGGCGGCCGCCGCGACGGCCCCGCTGATGGTCTTGTTGCCGGCCAGCTGGATCAGGTGGTGGACGAACCGCCGCTGCACCAGCTGCGCCACTTCGGAGGAATAGTCTTCCTTGCGGTTGTTGCGGACCTGCTGCTCGATGAACTCACTGAGCTGCGCCAGGTAGTCCTGCAGGGACGGCATGGGCGAACCGTACAGCGCCCGCTGCTCGGCTACGCGGGCCAGGCGGTCGGGGTGCAGCAGGAAGGTGAGGGTATTGTCGGCGGCGGACTGTGCCATGCCGAGGGGGTCGAGTCCACCGCCGTTCTGGGTGGTGAACAGCTCGCGGTTGCGGCCGTAGCCCATGGCGGGCGGGGGGATGAGCGCGCGCAGTTGCTCGGGTAGCATCAGGGTCCGGGGAGACAGGGTAGTGAGGAGCTTGCTGGTCGCGCGGCGCTGCAGCGCAGGTGAGGTAGGAGCGTAGTCGGGCGTCACGCCGGTCGTGCGCACACCGTAGTCGTAGGCGTAGCCACCGATCATCTTGGCGACGGCCTCGACCTGGTAGCGGTGCATAAGGTAGACGGGCACCAGTACGCTCTCCAGCTCCGACAGCGGCGCGCCGAGGGGGATGTTCTGCACGCCGAACTTGCGTAGGGCCACGCCGCGCAATTCCAGCAGGCGATCCATCTCGGCGATGGGGTCGCTGCCATTGTCCCACAGGTGAGCCTCGGGCTGACTGCTCCCCTGCGGACGCGCATCCGCATCACTGATGTAGCGCAGGCCCAGCTGCTCGTTCTCGGCGAGCACGGCGGCCAGACCGGCCGCTTCGGCCGCAGCATCGGGGTAGTCGGTGTAGCCGTACTTGATGGTCTGCTTGTCCCACATGCCTATATCGGTAGCGTAGGCCTGGCTGAAGTCCATCTGCTCGTCCTCCGTCAGCGTAACGTAGGGGTGGGGGTAGTCCATGACCGAGGAGCGGTCGTTGGTCGAGGCGGCGAAGTTGTGCGCCAGTCCCAGCGTGTGGCCCACCTCGTGGGCACTCAGCTGCCGCAGACGGGCCAGGGCGAGTGCTTCCAGGCGGGGGTCGGGCGTGGTGCCGTCCGCTCCGTAGGCGGCGATGAGGCCCTGGGCGATCAGGAAATCCTGCCGCACGCGCAAACTGCCCAGCAGCACGTGCCCCTTGATGATCTCGCCGGTGCGCGGGTCGGTGACCGAGGAGCCGTAGCTCCAGCCCCGCGTACTGCGGTGCACCCAGTTGATCACGTTGTAGCGCACGTCGAGGGGGTCGGCGTCTTCGGGCAGCACCTCTACGCGAAAGGCATTGCGGTAGCCGGCCGCTGCGAAGGCCTGGTCCCACCAGCGCGCCCCCTCCAGCAGGGCAGACTTCACGGGCTCCGGCGCGCCGCGGTCGAGGTAGTATACAATAGGTTCCACGGGCTCGCTCACGGCTGCCGCGGGGTCCTGCTTCTCCAGCCGGTGCCGCGTAATGAAGCGTTGCACCAGCGGCTGATCGATCGGCGTGGCGTAATCCGCATAGCTCGTCGGGTAGTAGCCCGAGCGCGGGTCGAAGCGCCGCGGCGTATAGTTGCTATCCGGCAGTTCCACGAAGCTGTGGTGCATCCGCAGGCTAAAGCTCTCGTTATTGGGTGCTACACTCCCCACCTTACTCCCGGTCGGCTCACCGGTAAAGGTGATCGTGGCCTCGAATTCGGTATTCTTCGGGAAGTTCTTCGTCCGCTCCGGGTACAGCGCGCTACGATCGTCGCTCACCTTATAGGTCCCCTCCTTGGCCTTCTTGAGGCGGGCGGCTACGCCGTGGGCGTCGCTCAGCAGCAGCGGCGTCAGGTCGATCAGCACCGTGTCACCGCTGCGCGCCACCACCTTGAAGCCCTCCACGACCGACTGCGCAAAGGCCTCCTCCACGCTCGCCGCCTCGGCGGGGTTATCGGACACGGCCCGGTAGTCGAGGTTCCGCTGCTGCAGCAGCACCTTCGGTCCCACCCGCCGGAAGAACACCACCCGCGTATTTCCCAGCTGGTTGCGGTCCAACCCGATGTCGTTACTCCCCAGTCCGGCCGCCAGGCTATTGACGTACAGGAAGTCCTCGTTCCAGCGGCTGATCAGCAGGTACAGCTTCCCCTCCTCGGTACTGTAGTAATAGGGGTAGAAGCCGTCAGTCCGCTCCAGCTCCGCCGTCTTCTCGGCGATGGTGGGGGTAGGCTTTGGTTTATCGGCGTCCTGGGCGGGGAGGGGGAGGAGGTAGAGGAGGATGGTGAGGAGGAGGAGGTAGCGCATGGGGGTGGGGTGGATGGGTGGTGTAAGGTAAAGTGTTTGGGGGTTTGGGCGGGGGCGCTGGTGCGGGGGTGGTGGGAGGAAGTTGCTAGTTCTACGCCCTGTTTGGGTACGACTACTGGGGTGAGGGGTGGGGTAGGTAGTTCGACGCGTGAGGTGATGCTACGGGATGGCATTGCGTAGATACAACGTTTGGGTGGTGTATATACGCACGTGGGGAACACCGACACCTGATGTGTACACCTTGAGGGATTGGCGTATATATTGGGGGCTGCATACAATTGTGCGTTTATGCAATGTGTGTAGCCGTGTGTTGGGGCAATCAAAATACCAAGCCAAACGGTAGTTCTAGAATAATATGGAGCCACTTACTAAATAGGGGAATTCAAATACACCATCAGTTATAGACCTAGTATTTTTTATATTAGCACTTACTAACAAAAGTCCTATAGTTTTACTATATTGCCGACAACCAAAAGCAAACGTATGAGACCTGAGCTAAAAGAATTCATCTTAGGTATAGTAGTCTTACTGGGGTTAGGTAGTATTCTATCTACAACCATTACCCCAGAGTCATTCGGAGGCTGGCTTGTTACAATATTCGGAACATTTATTTCATTTTCTGTAATTAATTTTTTTTGGTTCGTCATAGTTCCACTATGGCAACGCTAACTGCTAGAGCCTAGATTGACTAAAGGATAACCTACCCGCAACACTATTTCACCCTCTATCTTAATTAAAAATATTCACTATGAATATAAGTAACAATACTACGTCTAACCCAAGCGCCTATGCTGTTGAGTGGATGAATGCCATATGTAAAGAAATGAACACTACAACTGTAAAAATGAGAGACGGCCAAGATTGGTCACCCGACAACGCAGTGAATGTTGTAGATTTTTTTCAAATTCACATCCTTATGAATAGGGGGATATATAACTATCTTGATGATAAAGGATTGCTATACACAGGTCGATGTCCAGTATACGGAACGTCAATAGGTAAAGACCGATCATTTACCTTGTTTGGTAGAAAGATATACCTTTCAAGTCAAGGTGTGCAATTTGCTAAACGTCACGACGGTAAAGATGAAACTGGTAAGTCTACCAACACCACCGTAAACCATTCTCATACTTCAGATGAAACCCCCAAAGTAAGCACTTTTGGGAAAATCGGAGTATTTGGATTCTGGATTGTGTTATTTCTATTTATAGCTAAAAGTTGTGTATGACGTATGATAAGATTTTTGTGAATAGTGCAATAGTAATACCAGCTACATAACTGAATTATGTAATTTAACTTTGAATATTTGGACTATCAAGTTATAGTCAAATTGAAAAAGGATACCCTCAACACGGCCTCAACTCCATTAAGCTAAGCTCTTCCCTACTATACTGGAACCCTTGGCCGTGGTTGCTTAGCGGTTACTCTTGTGTCAAGGTAGCTTAGAAAGTAACTTTAGGACATAGTGCCCCCGCCCGGCCGTGAGGTGGCCCGTGCCGTGACCTGCTGTCTTGATAGTCCATCAGCGTGCTGAGCGATAGTTAAATTTGCCGATAGGCTTCGGGGCCTTCGGCATACACATGTCGGTCCTGGCTGCGCATAATCCATCTTAGTCGAACACGGCTCGGGAGGGGTCACTGACGCGCAACCGCCAGCGGCTGCAGTAATGGCCGGAAGTGTACCACACTCGGCAGGCCATCGTGAAACACCCGTTTGGCAGCATCAAACGAAGTTGGGGTGCCTACTTCACGTCGATGAAGGACTAGTAGCCGTAGACAAGGAGGTCAGTTTACTAGCCTGCTGCTATAACCTACGGCGGAGTGTGTCCATTGTGGGCGTTCCGGAACTGCTACGGCGGTTGAGAGGGCGCGTTTTAGCGGGAAATGACTCCGTTTTGGCGTTCGCAGGGGCATTTGAGCGCCTTATGACGGCCTTTTGCGACCATTACCTGGCTATACTAAATGGAAAGCTAGGTAGGCGGAAATCTGCTTAGCTTGGACGTGAGCTTTTGCACGGCCTCCCGTTGGGCGACATGCCGGCATCAAAGCCGGCACGAGAACAACCCAAAGTGATGCTGGCAAACCGCTGAATCGAGTAAAATTACTGTTATTAAGGCTGCGACTACAAAAGTTGTGCTGATTATTGGTGAGAACGGGACAGAATATATCGCTGTAAACTACTGTGAACTAAAGGCTAATGTACTCAACCCAAAATCTAGAGTAGCAGTTAACATATACGTTGATCTTCTGTTCAGTGTGAATAGTACTATGATATAAAAACTTGCAGGCCTTAATTTCTATAAATCAAATGATGGAAAGTACTGTCTTAGGGCTTAATCTCTGGGCGTGGTTGGGTTTCATATTTCTAGCTCTTGCTGGTGTATGTTCAGCTAAGGCTGCGAAGGCTACGTCAAGTCAGATAGTTCGAAACGAAGTTGACTCCGGTGTTGTGAGAACATTGGATGGCACGCAGTCCCAGTTTTCACTGTCTATAGATAAAATTACTCATCCAATACAGGATGCGTACACCTTTGCTATCAATAAACACAAAGAAGCGAATGACGACTATGTAAACAACATGACTGCATACGGTTATATATTGCACGCAATCAACCAAATGGCTATTGGTGATATAATAATAGAAAACGGAGAAAGTCTTACTACTGCTCAGTTAAGTATGGCAAACCGCAAAATTGGCGAAGATATTTCAGGTGCATATAATCGTCTAGGAGGGTCGCTTAGTACTTTAAAGATATTGATTGTAGGCGTTGGCAACGCCGATCTGAATGATATTGTTTCTAAATATGAACTAGCCGTAAAGGAAGCAAGTGAAAACCGCAGTAGGCTTATCAGCAAAGAAATTAGTTACAAAGATTACGAGCAAAGCGTATCAGCATTGACAGTGTTATACGCTCAAGTTATCGAGGCGTTGAGTTCTACTAGAAGGAAAGTGCTTCAGCAAAATGCAGGTTCTGAATAGACTGACAATGATCGATCAAATTATCTCGATACGTGATGTGGTAGAACTATTGACTCAAAATTATGGAGTGGCAAATGGGTGGTTGCTTTAAGAAGTCTTGGTGACGGACTTTGATAGCATCTATATTAAATCACCACACTGCTAATTGGGTAATTTTGATTCTTCCATACAAGAAAAGTCCGCCCAACACCACGCCTACGTCAACCGGGGCTGGGTGGGGATGAAGCTGGTGAGTGCTAGCGGTGCCCGGGGTCGTCACGTCGCCAATGGGCCAAAAGCTCCCGCTGGTCGGTTTTGGCCCATGCCGCCGCGCCGCCCCCTCATGGGTGGAAAAGATAGTGCCGATCGCTTCGGTCAGTGCTAGCCCCGGCTGCGTAGGCGTAAACGTCAGGCTGGGCAAAAGCTCAAACGGCCGCTTCGCGTGCCGTATAAGCTTTGCTCAGCCAAAACAAAGTAATGTAGTTATATTGGCGAGATGAATTTTGCTAGTTAAAATCCAAATGATCGTTGGTACAACCTTAGCTCAAATGAGCTTTTGCACAGCCTCCCGTTGGGCGAAATGCCGGCATTAGACCGGTCCGTTAGATCTCAACTTGACTACATGACAGCGACAATAATTTATGCTATAAATATCAATAACGCAAATTTTTGCAGACCTAAGAATTCCGTGTGATGTTAGTTAAAGGTAAAGGTATAAATATTTATAAAATCAATATTTGGGCAATCTGTGGTTTTGTCTTATTCATTGGCATAACAGTTTTTACTATTCAGCCAGATTCATCTAACTTAGCTATCAGCATTTGGTTACCATTAATCATATCTGTTGCAGCGGGCTTAGTATTTATATTTTTTACCAAAGTGTCTATTTTAGAAGAGAAGGTAATTCTTTCAATTCTACAAGGATTAGATCGTGGACAGGATCGCTACACAGTTATCTCAAAAATAGAAAGTGCAATTACGAAAACTAAATTTTTGGTTACGAATACTGGCAGAAAAGAAATTCGAGAATTAGGGTACTTAAATTACGTATACAATAGCTGCCTAGAAATTCCGAAGCGACCAAATATGAGACCTTATTCAGCAGATTTCATCATTGATAATACTGAGAATAGACTTAGGGATTTTAATATTTCTGCAGTTAATCTTGAAGTGATCGAAAAAATTAATTATAAGGTGATCGATGATTGTAGTGTTTACGCACTTTCCAATGAGGCATTAAAAAACAAACTGTTATGCTATTTATATAGCCCATTATCCAAGAAAATTGATAGTATACATTGGGTGAAGAAAATTTTTGAAGATGGAGCGAATTATAACGAACTAAGGAATTTTGATCCGAAAAATATTGACGACTATACAAAGTCAATAAATGATTGCATCAAGTATATTAAGCTTTTATGCCATCAGTTTGACAGCGCTGTTGACAGAGAAATAAACCATGTAACTTACGAAACTCTGACCATCGTTGCATTGGGATATATTTGGCATAGTTCCACTCTAATAGATAATATGAGAGAAGATCATATTCATCTTGATCACACGATTCAAAATTGGAATGAACAGCTAAATACGTATAGAAGCAGGTTTATGAGTGAACCTATTTCCCGACCGTTGCAAATAGTTAAAACAGTGTTTTTTCAAAAAAAATTTTATTCGATAGAATACATAGCCAAAGTTTTGGAACAATTTGGGCCAGATCAATACTATATTTTTTATACTCAATTATTGCAATATAATGTCATAAACGCATTGAGAGAGAGTGAAGAAAGTTTCTTGTCAGTATTCCAAAATTACAATAAACATTACAATGCCAATCTAGCTATCTACAGTCTCAATATTTTTGCTCAATACTACCACGAATTATTAAAGGTATGGTATACTTTCTACACGGCCGACAAAATTGACGAATCTGTATATGAGCATCTTGCCAATCACGCAAATCCTTATAAAAACCACTATATCTCGGCTATCCTCTATATGGCACAGACAACGGGCGACTTAGGTGCTTTTCAACACCTTCTATCGGAGGGATACATTATTGAACAAGTTCATCAGAAATTCCTGCAAGCCAAATTTAGAATGGAGTTTGAAAGCTCAATTCTTTACCCTGGTATGGTGGGAGATTTAGCTTTAATGACAAGTAAAAACAAAACTCATATTGATACCAAAAGCTTTTCCACTTACATTACTGGTTCTCAAATCAAATTAGTTTATTATGAAAAAATCTCCAAATAATATGTATACCCGAGACCTTACAAACAGAAGTCAAGAGAGGTTGGTAACACTTTTTGGTATTACTAAATATAGGCATAATATTGGTGGAGTTTCAATGTTTAGTCACCGTTGCTTTGTTTGTTTGGCAATTAGTACCTGTGTTCTCCGCGGCTGGTCTCTGTCTAAGATCAGTCGGTAGTAGCGTCCGCAGTCCACTTGGTGAAGGGGCTACCAGCTGTAAATGGAAAGTATAGTTCACTAGCCTACTGCTATAACCTACGGCGGAGTGTGGTCATTGTGGGCATTCTGGAACTGTTGCGGCGGTTGAGGGGGCGTGCTTTAGTGGGAGATGAATCCTTTGTGGCGTTCGCAGCGGCATTTGTGGGCCTCATGACGGCCTTTTGCGACCATCATCCGGGAATACTGGAAGTAAAGCTGGGTGGGCAGAAATTTGCTTAGTTTGGACGAGAGCTTTTGCACAGTCTCCCGTTGGGCAAAATTGCCGGCGTTAAAGCCGGCAACTTCACTGATAGCAACCTTGTAAAGATTCGGATCTGATACTGGATCTAGGATTATTATTTATCGTAAGCAAACCCGTTTAAATCATTAATTTATGGACATTCAAATGGTGGAAGAGAAGATCAAGTCTTATAAGAAGGAGGTAACAGAGTTCCACCCTTTTCTTAAAAATTTTCTGCCGAAAGTTCCACATATCAAGCATGTAGAGTACACACACGGTAACAGTGAATACGGAGTTGACTTCATCTTAATAGAAGAGGACGATAAGCTGAAGAGCGAAAAATATATCGGTGTCATTGTGAAGACTGGCAAAATCAGACAGTCTAGTGTAGAGGGAATTGAGCGACAAATTCGAGAGTCATTCAAAATGCCCAAGATCGTTTTTAACGGCTCAAAAGAGGTTAACCTAAAGACCGTATGGTTAATATCAAACGATACAATTACTTCAAATGCGAGGCGCAAAATATTTAAATACTTCCGGGAAGTTAACATAGAAGTTATCGATTCACTGCTATTGTCGCGTCTTGTTGCCTTCCATCACCCGGAATACATTAATGGCTTGGTTGAAAATGTATTTGCTATAACTAATCAGCATGTGCCGGATAGTGGCGAATTACCTAAAGTGGACACGGAGGGAAAGTATAAAGGATATTATGAAAATGTCTATGGGGAACAGTTCATATTTTTAGGCGATAGACAGACCGAAAGGGCAGTGATTTATGGAGGAGATTTCGGTTGGGAAACCGAGATAGTTATCTTTGCGGGTATGGATGGAGGGGATTGGATATTTGGAGATGCAGAAATATTGTGGATAAGTAATTGTTATGCAACTATGACGAATAGTAAAATAGAAGAAATTTATAATGAATTTTTTCATAAGTTAAATCCGTTCAATGCACTTGCAGGTAGATTACCTTATTAGTCATAAATGCATGTTAGCCAAGGGGTACAATGTAAGCTCGCCTAACATCACGACCCTCATCAACCGAGGCCGGGTGGAAGTAAGGTTAGTGGGTATTGTAGGTGCCCGGTGCCGCCGCGCTGTCCCTTCGTGGGTGGAAAGGGTAGTGTTGGTTGCTTCGACTAGTTGACTGCCCCGACTGCGAGGTCGTACGCGTTCAGCGACATAGTGGCATCAGGCCGGCACCGAGAACACTCAATAGAGTGCTGAGCAGGCTGGAAAACGTTCGTCAAAAGTTGACAGATACCATCAACTATGCGTGTCTTTGTGTCAGCAAAGAACGAAGATGCCCCTACAGGAAGAGCCAAGTGGTCGCACATTGGCTTCTGCCATTGAAACAGTCTCTGGCGCCGACTACCGCTGGATTGCCGACACTCCACACTTCAGGTTTAACTGGAAAAAAGAGTCAGCCAATGAGGTGTACAAGATGTTCCTGGTAGACGAAGACGAGATTTTAGATTTAGTCTCGCTCACCGATGGTCCTGAGGAGTACCGTATTCATCTTGATCTAATCGAGACATCGGAGGAGCACCGGGGGGAGAAGAAGACCATCTCAAACATTGCCGGCTGCTTGATCGCCTTTGCGTGTAAACTAGCTTTTGAACGTAGGTACGACGGCTTCGTCTCGTTGCAACCCAAAACTAAGTTGATCGATCTGTACCAGGAGCGCTACCACTTTCGTCAGTACGGACACTACTTAGGAGTAGAACAGGAGCTAGCCAGGAAGTTGATTGAAGAATATCTATACGATGAAACAGAAGATGCAACATAAGGATAAGCTATACCGTGAGCTGTCCGAGCAGTACAGTGAGGAGGAGCTCGCCGAAAGCTTCGTGTTCAGTAGTGAGTTGACCGATCCAGAAGAGCAGCGGGAGGCACACGCTGAATTTCTCAAGCTACGACTGGCAGCACGAGAGAACATGGATGAGGGGGCACAACTGCGCTCAAAACTGTACGCCTTCAAGTTGTCGCTGCAGGATTACTTTCAGACGAAAAAGTTTGTCCAGGAGTTCAGTTTTGGTCAGCAGGCCAAACGCTACATCGCCATCACGAACCGAAGCAACAGTGAGATTGCCAGTAACCTGGATATTCATAAGGCCCGCTTGAGCAGGATCGTGAATGGTAAAGAGCATCCGAATACGGAGTTAATGTACCGACTGGAGCGGCACAGTGGCGGGGAGATACCGGCCTACTACTGGTGGCGACTGTTAGCTCGGGAACTGGAGTACAAACTAAGAACGGATCACCGGAAGAAACAGGAGGAGGCGGACCGGGTAAACAACCCGCTGTCGCTGTAGGCTTCCCAAGTGGCGCGACCAACTCCTTTGGTAGAAACTGAGGAGGTCGTCATCAGTCATAGCGGTCGTTAAATAGCCATGCACAGCCGCCATCCATGAAAAAACTACTAGCCTACCTCCTCTCCATCACCCTATTCCTAAGCCTCACGGTACTCACCCAGGTAGGCGGACTGATCTACCTGGTCGCGCTGCTACTCGCCACCACAATAGGGTGGGGGGCATGGTGGAAAACGATGGTAGTCTTCCTTCTACTGTATACCGGAACTACCTTTCTTGTACTACCCACTGTAGCTCCCCACTTCGGTCGCGTACGAATCACGCATGCAGCCAACCTGCAACCGGCGAACTACTTCACTTCGGTGCTGCTCAATCGGAACTACGTGACGCCTACGCTAGATGGGGCACTCAGTCAGGCCGCCAGCCAGCTTGGTCCTAATGGCCACATCAACTACCTGGATGCTAACTTTCCTTTCTACGATGGCTTCCCCCTGCTGCCCCACCTGAGCCATAACGATGGTCGCAAAGTAGACCTCAGCCTGGCGTACGAAACGGCCAGTGGAGTACCCTCCCGCGACATCAAATCCACGAGCGGATATGGTGTGTACGAAGGACCGGCACCGGGGGAACTCGATCAGATCGAACGCTGTGTGCGACAGGGCTACGCACAGTACAGCTTCACCCAGTACCTTACCCTCGGGCAAATGAGCCACACCTGAAGCAGCGCCTCCGCCTTACTGATTCGCGGATCCGGTACCACGGGTGTCAGGCCGTCCGCCACGACGACCATATCCACGTGCAGACTAGTCGGTAAGGAAACAAGTCAACTAGTAGCGTAGCAGGAGATCGACGGATTCGGGTGTACCCTGACCGGGGGAGTGCACTACACGTGAGAGAAGTATCCGCACCTGCGTCCGCGGCTATCTAACAGAGCGTCACCTATCTATTGCGCTGGGTGAATGGCGACTTGTACGTTCGCACAATATCCTACTTCATCCGAGTCTGGATGGAGCAGGGGACCTGAGGGGAAGCCCGATGTACAACCTCCGTCCATGGTCTGGGTTTGGATCTGAATCTTTCCGGGCTGGACCGGACCGTGGGTGCGTAGGGCCAGGTGGACTTCCGCCGTCAGTGGGGTATTGAAGGTGGTGAGGGTGCCCGGCGCATCGAACCCATCTCCGACGCGAAGGTGTCCGGCGAAGGTAGCTTCGCCGCTTTCGCCGGCAACATAGCCTGAAGCGTAGGTGGAGGACGGCGGGCCCGGCTCATCATCGAATACCACGAACCATAACGTATAGGCATTACCGGGGATCAAATCCTCCGTTCTAAAGTGTGCCGTGATGCCATCTTCGGTACGGCACAAGCCGGAGTACGCACCCTGAACGACCGTCCTTCCCTCACTCGAATCTTTGTACACGGCTACGGGTGCTCCGCTGTCCTTCGTCGGATCTAGGGTTACGTCGTCGTCATCTTCGCAAGCAGCGAATGCGAAAAGTACGAGTAAGGGGAAAAGTAGTTTTTGGATTAGCATAATACATTCTTTTTGAGGTGAGGTGACACTCCCTTGCACGTAGCAGGGAACGGCACAAACCCACCAGTACGGTAATGGACTGATATAAAGGATGGTACAAACCTAGGGGCCACCGGGTAGCGTGACTTTCGCTAGGTAGGCGGAGTCTTGCTCCATTGTTGAACAAGCAGGTGGGCGGCCCTTACGCTATAGTTGCGTCAGGAGGCGATTATAGTGGCAAGTTGCTTGTAATCAGCTACTTGCGTGTTGCGCTCGGACTTTCACCGAACGTCTCTTTAAAGACCTGCGAGAAATAGACCGGCGTTTTAAACCCCACCCGGTAGGCGATTTCCGAAATACTTAGATCGGTAACGCTCAGCAGGATCTTCGCCTGCTGGAGTCGCACGTGCCGGATGTATATCGCCGGCGACATACCGGTTAGGGCCTTCAGTTTACGGTGCATCTGGGAGCGACTGAGGTGCAGTGCCCGGGCCAGGTCATGGATGGAGAACGCTTCATCCTCCAGGTGATGCAGAACGATCTGTTCTACCTTTGCTACGTAGGTATCTTCCTTATTGTCGGTAGCCTCAACCGCTTGGTGGCTGATCAGGGTGCTACTATACTTTTGCTGTAGCGTTTGTCGGATCTCCAGTAGCTTATGCAGGCGGATCATCAGTTCTTCCTTCTCAAACGGCTTGATCAGGTACGCGTCTGCACCGTGCGTCAGTCCGGTTAACTTGTCTTCGGGACTCGCCTTGGCGGTAAGCAGTATGATGGGGATATGGCTGGTCCGTTCGTTTTCCTTCAGTATGCGACAGACCGCAAAGCCATCCATTTCTGGCATCATCACGTCGGAGATGATGATGTCGGGCAGGAGTGCTAGTGCCTTTTCAACACCGAGTTTTCCGTTGCGGCAGATTAGGATTTGGTATTCCTCGTCCAGACAGCTTTGGAGGTAGTACGCGACATCCGCGTTGTCTTCAATAATGAGCAGTATGGGCAGTCCATCCTCGATCACGTCCGTATTCTGATGCTCCAGGCCATTCGCACCGGGAAGGTGTGGCGTGGCATAGTCGTACGGAACCATCTCCGCGTCCAGTGGCATATCAGTATGAATGGGCAGATCGATAACGAAGCTGCTGCCCTTATTTAGTTCGCTTTCCACGTCGATGTGTCCCTCCATGGTAGCCACCAGGTCATTGACCAGGGCCAGTCCGATACCGGTCCCGTGGCTCCCGTGACCGGTATCGATCTGATGGAAGCGGTCGAAAATAAACGGGACCTGTTCTTCAGCAATCCCAATGCCGCTATCCTTGACGATTAGCCGCAACTGCGCGTGCTGGTCTCTGTTTACTTTCTTGGCGACGACCGATATCCTGCCGTATGCCGGCGTAAACTTGATCGCATTACTCAGCAGATTGGTCAGTATGCGCTCCAGTTTTTTTGCGTCGAAGTCCATGAGCAGAGCGGGCAGTTCTGAATGGAACTGGAGGTTTAGCTTGTGCATAGTGGCGTACGACTCATGCAACTCGACGAGGTAGCGAACGAACGGAATGACATCGGCTTGCCTGAGATCGGACCCCATTTTTCCGGCCTGAAGCTTAGAGAGATCCAGCAGTTGATTGACGAGGGACAATAGGTTCCTGCTGTTTTTTTGGATAAGTTCCAGCCGTTTGCCGGTCTCCTTTTCGGGTTCTCGTTCCAATTCCAGGGCCATGCCCTCGATGACGGTCAGTGGCGTTCTGAACTCGTGGGTGATGTTGGCGTAAAAACGGGTCTTGAAGGTATCGAGCTCCTGTAGTCTCAGGGCCTCGGATCGCTCCTTTTCCTGTTCGACCTGTACCCGCGTGATCTCCCCCTGTAGCGTGTTGTACTTGTCCGCTAGAGCTAGGGAAAAAACAACTGCTTCGACAGCGCCAAAAGCGAAGGTGGCGGAAGGGGTACGAAAATAATTGACCAGGTTTGTTTCGGGTAGCCAGGCTAAGACATCCAGCCCGGCATAATGCATGGAGGTGATAGTGATACCCGCGACCAGAAAGAGCTGCCCGAGGACGAAGAACTTGGCTCGGTTGTACCCCGCTACGTAGCTCGTGATGCCCAGTATGAAACTCGTAAGTACTGCTGTATTCCACGTAAGGAGGCGGGCCACGCCGGTGAAGTGATATACTCCCGTCAGATTTAGCAAAAACTGCAGCGCAATCAGGGCAGTGCAGACCTGGAGGATCTTGTCCCATGCGGGGTGCCGCTCTCGCGTCACCAAATAACTGCGAACAAAGCCCAAGTAGGCTATCCAAATGACCGGGTCGGAGATCTTTTTGAGGTAAAAGGCGAGGAGCGGATAATCTGGCGTAAAAAATTGGGTCCATTTCGGTGGCTCCGATGCAAACAGGGTCATGAAGCTGATCGCAAAGGAGAAGATGTACAGGGTATACCATAGATAGGTCCTATCCCTGATGGAAACGTAAAGAAACAGGTTGTACAGCGCCAGGCCGAACATGATACCGAAGGTGATACCATCCAGGTAGTTGGTGAATGCTTTCCGCTCCAGTGTGGGCAGCGTCGGTCTGATGATGAGGTGTATATTGTCTTCCCTGCGAAACCGGGCGTTTGACGCAAAATTGGCCAGTACCTCGTATTCCGATGCCGGTTGGGTAAGGAACTTATTATTGTAGGGGCTGGCCAGGATACCGGAGGGAACCACCGCAATCCGTCCGCTTGAATCCCGAAAATGTAGCGTGACGTAGTCCCAGTAGTAGGACTCGAAACTGACCCACTGCTCACGATCGGTAGTATTCACCAGCACGAACCTGGCCCAGTAGTTGTGCAGGGTCGGCTTAGCCCGGACCGTATTCGGCCCGAACATGTCGTCTGGAGCCGCAAAGAGGGCTTCCGCCGACCACTGTTGGTGTTCGTCGCTCATGACCTCTAGCTCATCGATCAGCGTCCTGGTCCAGTCAGCCCGGACGGGTAGTTCGATCCGCTGTTGCGCACCAAGGCCCGTCTGCATACTACAAACGAGGGCGAACAGTAGCAGCGAATGCAAGTAGAAGTAAAACCCCGTAGCTCTCATACCAGACACGATGATCACTTAAGATACTGATCGATGCAGGTAGTTGGTCTAGGTAAGGTGAATCGCGGTTTACCCTTTAGTTCCTACTTATTGGAAAGGGTGAGAATGTCCGGCACCAAAGGAGTTCGATCAGATGGAGCGCTGTATGAAACGGGACTACCCTCAGTACAGCTTCACCCAGTACCTTAGCCACACCGATTCGCGGATGCGGTACCACGGGTGTCAGGCCGTCCGCCACGACGACCATATCCACGTGCAGACTAGTCGGTAGGGAAACAACACACCATGCATCTACAAGCAACTTACCTCCTAGCCCTCCTCCCCCTACTACTAACCATATCCTGCGCACAACAACCCGCCCAAACCTCCCCCCCAAGCTCCCCGGCAGCCACCCTCCACGTCACCACCTACGACCAGTCCCGGCTCCTGCAGCCACAACCAGTGTCCCTGGACACCACGGAGCAAGCCGACGCCAGTCTGCGCATCGACCCTACGGTAGCGTACCAGGAGATCGACGGATTCGGCTATACCCTGACCGGGGGGAGCGCGCTGCACCTCAGTAAGATGTCCGCACCTGCGCGCGCGGCTATACTGCACGAACTGTTTGCACCGGCGGACGATGGGGGGATCGGAGTGAGCTACCTGCGGCTGAGTCTGGGGGGATCGGACCTGGATGAGTACCCCTGGTCGTACGATGACCTGCCGGCGGGGGCGACGGACGTGGCGCTGGACGGCTTTTCCCTGGCCTACGATACGCTGTACCTGATCCCGCTGCTGCGGGAGATCCTGGTGATCGCGCCGGACGTAAAGCTGATGGCTTCGCCCTGGTCGCCGCCGACGTGGATGAAGGATAATGGGGATACGCGTGGGGGGAGTCTGCTACCGGACTACCACGACGTATACGCGCGGTACCTGGCGAAGTACGTACAGGCGATGGCCGCTGAGGGCATCCGGATCGATGCGCTGACGGTGCAAAACGAGCCGTTGCATCCGGGGAATAATCCGAGTCTGCTGATGCTGGCCGAGCAGCAGGCGGACTTCATCAAGGGCAGTCTGGGACCGGTGTTCCGCGCGCAGGGTATCGAGACCAAGATCATCGTCTACGACCACAATGCGGACCGGCCGGACTATCCCATTTCCATCCTGGACGATCCCGAAGCCGCGGCCTACGTGGATGGGTCGGCCTTTCACCTGTACGGGGGTACGATCGATGCGCTCTCCGAAGTACACGACGCGCACCCCGGTAAGCACCTCTACTTTACGGAGCAGTGGATCGGCGCACCGGGCGACTTCGCTACCGACTTTGCCTGGCACACCGAAAATCTCATCATCGGCGCCACCCGCAACTGGAGTAAGACCGTGCTGGAGTGGAACCTGGCGGCGGACGCCCAGCAGGACCCCCACACCGACCGCGGGGGCTGCGATCGCTGCCTGGGTGCCCTGACGATCAGCGGCGACGAGGTGGTGCGCAATCCGGCCTACTACATCATTGCGCAGGCGGCGAAGTTCGTTCCGGCCGGCTCGGTACGGATCGCGTCTTCCGCTACGCCCTTTCCGAGTGTGGCATTTCGGACGCCCGGTGGGGAGGTGGCGGTGATCCTGCAGAACAACGATCCTACCGATAAAATCGTAGCGATCAGTGATACGGGGCAGGCCTTGCGGGTACATTTACCGGCCGAGTCCGTAGGTACGCTCGTGTACCGCCCCCGCAACTAAGCCAACCCATGTACGCTCCCCGCATCCCCCGCACTACCGTAGTCCGCAAGCTGCTGCGGCTGGCCCGCCACCCCATCCCCACCTTTACGCAGTACGGGCGGGAGTACGGGGCCAACTTCCTGCTGCACGTCGGCGGTGAGCGCATCACCCATTTTACGACCGATGCGGAGGTGGCCCGGCACGTCCTGCAGCGCAACCACCGCAACTACGAGAAGAGCGAGATCCAGACCGACCAGATGGGCCGCTACCTGGGCTTCGGTCTACTGACCAACAGCGGCAACGACTGGTTGCGGCAGCGGCGGCTGATCCAACCGGGCTTTCACCGCAAGCGGCTGGCGGCGCTCACCACGGAGATGCAATCGGTCATTACGGAGGAATGCCAGCAGGCCGCCGAGCAGCCGTCGATCGACCTGTTCCGCTTCACGCGGCAGCTGGCCTTCGACATCATCGTACGGGCCCTGTTCACGGACGGCTTCGGCGAGCGGGAAACGCGGCGGCTGCACAGCATCTTGGATAAGCTGCAGGCCTACATCATCTATCCTATCCGCCTGCCCATGCTGCGCCGCCCCCTGCGCTGGGCCGGACTGGAACGCAAGCACCTCGCCCTGGCCCGGGAGAGCCGGCAGCTGGTGCAACGGCACATCGATCGGCGAAAACTTCGCAGCACCTGCGATCCTGCCCCGAACGATCTACTACAAATGCTGCTCGACAGCCGCTACGAGGATACCGGCGAGCCCATGGAAGACCGGCAGCTGGTCGACGAGATCCTGATCCTCTTTGCCGCCGGCTACGAAACTACCGCCAATGCTTTGGCCTGGACCGTCTGGCTGCTCCTGCGCCACCCGACAGAGCATGAGCGCTTGCGGACTAGCGAGGAGCCCGGCTACCTCACACAGGTCATCGAGGAGAGCATGCGGCTGTACCCACCGGCCTGGATCACCGACCGCGTGGCCCTGGGACCAGATACCGCTAACGGCTTCACGATCGATAAGGGGGTCACGCTGGGCCTGTTCATCTACGGCATTCACCACTCGCCGCAGTACTACGACGAGCCGGAGGCCTTTCGTCCCGACCGTATGCACCCCGACGCCAAGCAGCAGCGCCACCCCTTCAGCTACCTGCCCTTCGGCGGGGGGCCGCGGTTGTGTATCGGTCAGCACTTCGCCATGCTGGAGATGCAGCTGGCCCTGCGGCACCTGGTGGATCACTATACCGTGGAGGCCGTCGGGGAGCTGCCCGTGCCGGAGCCCAAGCCGTACGTGACGCTGCACCAGGACCGGCCGGTGCGGGTACGGCTACGGCCGCGTACTCCAGGCTAGCGCTATGTGCCGGACTTACCCTAAGTTTAAGCCATGCGCTACGTCCTCCTGCTCCTGCTCTGCGGCACCCTCCAGGCCCAGACCCGCTTCATCCTCGATGCCGATACCGCCAACGAGATCGACGACCTCTACGCCATCGCTTACCTCCTGGCGGAAGAGGGCGTGGCGTGGGAAGGCCTCACCTCCGCCCAGTGGCAGCACTACCGCTCGGGCGATAAGACCGTCTACCAGAGCCAGCACCTGAACGTAGAGCTGCTCACGCTGGCCGGCCGCACGGACGTGCCCCACCCCCTGGGCGCCGATACCATCATGGGTGAACCCTGGGGCGGGTTTCAGCCCCGCGATAGTCCGGCCGCGCAGTTCATCATCCAGCAGGCCCGTCAGGGCGCGGACGCAGGTGCGGAGAAGGTGGTCGTCATGTGCATCGGCGCGAGCACCAACCTGGCCTCTGCCATTGCACTGGCCCCCGACATCAAGGACCGGATCGTGGCCTACGTACTCGGTTTCCGCTACGACACCACCGGCGGCTACTGGAACAAGGACGAGTTCAACATCCGCCGCGACCTCAATGCCGCCAACTATCTGCTCGACGCTGAGGGGCTGGAGCTGCACGTCATGCCCATCTCTACAGCCGTTCAGTACACCTGGCAGCGCGACTCCACCTTCGCCCGGCTCGACCGCAGCGGCCCCATCGGACAGTACCTCAAGCGCCGCTGGGAAACGAACGCTACCGAAGATCGCGAGCGAGTCATGTGGGACGTAGCCGCCCTGCAGGCCTTCCTGCGCCCCGATCAGGCCACCGAGATCGAGGTGACCACGCCCCCCGAAAATGTACAGCGTAGGGTATGGATGTACACCGACATCGACGAAGACGCCATGCAGCGCGACTACTGGAACCGACTTACTACTTACGAATGACCCTCCTACGCACCACCCCCGCCCACCCGGCCTACCCCCAGCTGATCCGGGAGCTGGATGCCTTCCTGGCCGTCACCGACGGGGATGACCACGCCTTCTACGACCAGTACAACGGCTCGGACGACATCAAGCACGTCGTCCTGCTGCTCGACGAGCAAGGAAAGGCCGTCGGCTGTGGGGCCATCAAGGAGTTTGCCACGCGCACCGCGGAGGTGAAGCGCATGTACGTGGCCGAATCCGCACGGGGTAGGGGACTGGCGGGGCGCATCCTCACCGAACTCGAGGGCTGGGCCCGCGAACTGGGCTACCGGCGCCTGATGCTGGAGACGGGCACGCGGCAGACCGCCGCCCTACGCCTCTACGAAAAGCACGGCTACCGGCGCATGGCGGAGAACTATGGTCCGTACGCCGGCGTGGAGGAAAGCGTGTGTATGGAGAAGCGCCTGGACTAAGCACCGCACCCGCGACCCCGCCCCCGTTCAGCTACTGAAACTGCGGTTCGTATCTTTGCCCCATGTTCGACCTGCTGCTCACTATCGCCCTGATCTACTTCGCTTACCGCGGCTACCAGTGGTATACCCACGTGAAGCAACAGGTCAAGGGCGGGCCCCCTCCTCCGCCCAATATCGACATCACCGAGCCCGAGGAGCGCGACGATTACATCGACTACGAAGAGGTCAAGTAAGTATGCCCAACGAAGAATCCGCCCCCCGCTTCCCCGGTCGCCCCGGAGACTGGGTCCTGTATAAGGACAACCAACTCATCGCCTTCAACAAGCCCGCCGGCCTGCCCGTAGTACCCGACAAGAAGAAGAGCCCCAACCTGCTCCAGATCGGCGCGGCCTACGTGCGGCAGGATCTGTACCCCATCCACCGGCTCGACCGCCCCGTCTCCGGCGTAGTGCTGTTTGCCAAGAAGACCGCCGCCCAGACCCGGGTCTCCGAGCAGTTTCAGGCGCGCAGCGTAGCCAAGACCTACCTGGCTGTCGTCGGAGAACGACCCACCGAAGACGCCGCCACGCTCGTCCACTACATCCGCGAGGGGAAGGGCAACGTCTCCGAGGTCGTCGACCAGTCCGACAAGACCGCCAAGCGGGCCGAGCTCAGCTACCGCTACCTGGCCAGCAGCGATCGCTACCACCTACTGGAGATCACCCTGCTCACGGGTCGCAAGCACCAGATCCGTGCCCAGCTCGGTGCCATCGGCAGTCCCCTGCGCGGCGACACGAAGTACGGTTTCAAGCGCTCCAACGAAGGCGGCGTTATCGATCTCCACGCACACGTGCTCAGCTTCGACCACCCCGTGAGCGGGTCGCGCGTAGAGCTGCGGGCACCGCTACCCACCGGTCCGGTCTGGGAAGGATTCAAGGGAGCAGACGTAATGGGCTAATTCATGAATGCAGCAGGTATTTACTCGCATTTTCCCGCTCTGACGGAGCAGCAGCGCACACAGTTTGACGCCCTGGACGGCCTGTACCGGGATTGGAATGCCAAGATCAACGTGATCAGCCGCAAGGACATCGACAACCTGTACATCCACCACGTACTACACTCCCTGGCGATCGCCAAGGTGATCAGTTTTCGGGCGGGGACGCAGGTGCTGGACCTGGGCACGGGCGGCGGCTTTCCCGGTATCCCGCTGGCCATCCTGTTCCCGGAGGCTGAGTTTCACCTCATCGACGGTACGGCAAAGAAGATCCGGGTATGTCAGGAGGTGATCTCGGCGCTCGGACTGACCAACTGCCGCGCCGAGCAGCAGCGGGCTGAGGAGCTGAAGCGACCGAACTACGAGTTTGTCGTCACCCGCGCCGTAGCCAAGATCGATAAGCTGGCCGAGTGGAGTCTGCGGCTCATTTCGGGCAAGCAGCGCAACAGCCTGCCGAACGGCATTCTGGCCCTGAAGGGTAGGGGACTGAAGGAAGAACTCGCCCTACTGCCCAAGGGGGCCTACGTAGAGGAATACCCCATCGACGCGTGGTTCGACGAGCCGTTCTTTGCGGCTAAGGAAGTGATGTACCTGCAGTACTAGCTAGGGTGGCCACTGTAGTAGCCGTTAAACCCTACATATAGCCGAGGGCCATGACGAGGAAGGTGAGCATAAAGGGCATCGCCACCCAGAACCACTGGTTCATAAAGATCAGCATCAGGATAAATACTACCAGGGAGATCAGGAAGAAGATCCAGTAGTTGCGGCGCGAGGTGTGGGGCTGGCTTTCGGCGGAAACGGCTTTCTTAGAGGTCATATCGGATACAATTGGAGGGCAAAGATACGGGCTAATAGCCTACTTCGGCAGCCGCAGCCTGGTCGAGGAACCAGTGCAGCCTGCCCGAGCTGGGATTGATGTGGGCGGCGGGGAAAGTCGTAGCCTGCTGCTCGCGGTTCACGATCTGGGCCACCCGCAGGGTTTTAGAGTTGCCGGTGATGAGAAAAACCACCTCGTCCGACGCATTGATCACCGGACCGGTAAGGGTGACACGCAGCTGGCCGCTTTCCGGATGCTTGACTACGGCGCAGACCCGCTCGTCGGTCAGCAATTCCATACTATCGGGGAAGATGGAGGCGGTGTGGCCGTCCGTACCCATCCCGAGCATATTGATGTCGAAGATGGGCAGCCCGTCGGAATTCTGCGGCAGGTGCTCCAGGATCGTGGCGGCGTAGGCTCTGGCGGCTTCCTGCGGTTCCAGTTCGGTGGGTACGGGGTGGATCTGCTCGGCCTCCACGGGAACGTGATCGAAGAGTAATTTTTTCACCTCCCCGTAGTTGCTTTCCGGATCGTCGTAGGGGACCATGCGGTCGTCTCCCCAGAAGAAGTGCAGGCGGCTCCAGTCGATCTTGTCCCGGTACTCTTCGGCCAGGAGCTGAAACAGCAACTTGGGCGTAGAGCCGCCGGAGAGTGCCCAGAATAGGGGTCCGCCGTCGAGGGCGTCCAGCTTCTCCACCAGGTGATCGGCAAAGGCGCGGGCTACGTCCGGACCGGTAGGAAATACGTGCAGGTTGGGGCTGTAGATCGACTTATCCATTCTTGATCAGGTCTAAAAGGTCATTGGCCGTAAGGCTGGCGCTCTGTTCGGTACCGGCCAGCAGGCTATCGGCCAGATCGCGCTTCTCGGCGTGCAATTTGACGATTTTTTCCTCGATGGTGTTCTCCGAGACGAAGCGGTACACCGTGACGGGGCGCTGCTGTCCGATCCGGTGGGCCCGGTCGCTGGCCTGGTCCTCGACGGCGGGGTTCCACCAGGGATCGAGGTGTAGTACGTAGTCGGCCGCCGTAAGCGTAAGACCCGTACCACCGGCCTTCAGACTGATCAGGAAGATATCCCCCTCGCCCCGCTGGAAGGCCTGTACGGCCTCGTCACGCTTCGGTCCGGGCGTGCTGCCGTCGAGGTACTGGTAGGGAACGTCGTTAGCGATCGCCCACTGTTCCACGATCTTCAGGTGGCGTACGAACTGGCTGAATATCAGTGCCTTATGGCCGTTCTCGCGTAATTCCTGTACGGTCTCGGCGAGTAGCTCTAGCTTGGAACTGGCGATCTCCACACTGGCATCTACCAGCTTGGGATTACAGGCGGCCTGCCGCAGTTTCATCAACTCGGCCAGGATCTGGAAGCGACGGTTCGGTCCGTCACTCTCGTCGATACTCTCCAGGGCGTGCTGCCGCAGTGCTTCGTAGAAGGCCCGCTCGGGCTGACTGAGCTCGACGGTCAGGGTAACCTCGGTCTTCGGTGGCAGTTCTTCCAGTACCTCCTCCTTGCGGCGACGCAGGATGAAGGGCTGGATCAGGCGGCGCAGCTGTTGCCGGCGCTCGTTGTCGTTGTTGCGGGTGACCGGGACGGTATACTTCTCGTTGAAGCGGTTGTAACTGCCCAGTAGCCCCGGATTGAGGAAGGTGAACAGGTTCCAGAGCTCACCGAGGTGGTTCTCGATCGGCGTACCGGTGGTGACGACGCGGAAATCCCCCTGCAGCCGCATGGCGATCTGACTGCGCTTGGTCCCCCGGTTCTTGATGGCCTGGGCCTCGTCCAGAATGATGGTACCGAAGCGCTTATTAGCCAGCGCATCTCCCTCGAAGGGCAGCAGTCCGTAGCTCACCACCAGCATATCGTAGGGCCCGACCTGGTCGATCATCTCCTGGCGGTCGTTTCCTTCCAGCAGGATCGGATTCAGGGTAGGGGCGAACTTCGCCGCCTCGCGCATCCAGTTGCGGGTCACGGATGCGGGTGCGATGACTAGCGCGGGACCCTGCTCGGCGCGCGCCTGCAGCATGGCCAGTCCCTGGATCGTCTTACCCAGTCCCATATCGTCGGCCAGACAGGCTCCGACGCCCCAGTCTGCCAGCCGCATTAACCAGCGGAATCCGTCGAGCTGATAGGGGCGTAACTCCGCCCGGAAGGTGGAGGGTACCCGCGCCATCGTCTGGTTGACCGTATGGATGCGGTCCAGGCTATCGCGCCAGGCGATATCGGCCTCGAAGGCGCCGAGTTGATCGGTGATATCGTCGAGCATCCCCCCGGCCAGCGGGTGGAGCTGCATGCCGTCGGCCGTAGTGGTCATCAGACCCTCCATCTCGCGCAATTTGCGGCGTAGCTGGTCGGTGAGGGCTACGTACTGCCCCTCGCTGAGCTGGATGAAGTTGCTCTGCTCGTTCTCACTTACCTTGTCGATGAGCTCCCGGAAGCTGATCACCTGCTGGTCGTCAACCGCAAGGGTACCCTCTACGTCGAACCAGCCGGCCTTCTCCTTCACGCCCAGGCTGAGGTCACCGAAGTCGACACTGCCGATCAGTTTGATGCGCTCGCCGCGGGGGTGCTCCAGAACGATGCGGTCCATGGCACGCAGCGGCTGTAGCTGAAGCAGGATATTGAGGCAGTCCTCCACCTCATCGATCTGCCACTCGTAGTCGCGGTGTACGATCTTCTGTAGGGTAGGGCAGTCGATGATGATGCCCTCCGCCCGTTCGATCTCCTTGGCCAGGTCGCGCTCGGCGAGGAGCCGCTGTCCGTCTACCTCACTGATGACCTTGTTGCGGCCCCGTCCGGGCTTGAAGTACTGGTCTTCCTGCCGCAGCGGCCGCACGAAGAATTCTACCTTAAAGGTTTCTCCTACCGGGAGCAGGTGCACGTAGGTCCGGCTATCGGCCTTGGTCTCGTCCAGGTCGTCGATCACGCCGGCCAGCGTATTCTGTACCTCGGTGAACTTGCTCAGGTTACGGGCTACTTCGAGCAACCGGTGACGTGCACGCTTGGGAATCTCCAGGCCCTCACCGATCTGCCGGTGGATCTGATCGTGGCCTTCGTTCACTTCGATGACCTGGTAGCGGGTTGGGGTCTCCTTGACGACCTGTACGCCGGTACCGATGAAGTCCTGCGCGAACCGCAGGTGCAGGCGGCTGTCCGTCTCTTCGATCAGCAACTGGGGGTTGCGCCGGACCAGTTCGACCCCGATGGCCGAGTTCTTGATCAGGTACAGATTGGGGTGGCCGACAAGGGCCAACAGGGCATCCTCGTAGTTGACCGTAAAGCTGCCATTGGGGTGGTAGCGGCTATAATCTTCTTCGATAGCCTTAGCTACGGAGACGTCCTGGGGGGTCATCCCCTCCACATCACCCTGCTTGACGCGCTTGAGGGCCACTTTACGGCCTTTTGACCAGTTGCCGCTCTTACTCAGCGTCTGTTCGCGGGGCTCTAGCTCACGCTTATCGAAATCGACGAACCACACGAAGCGGCTCGTCTTTTTGCTCCGCTTTTCCCCGTTGCGGTCCGGGGTACCCATACCTACCAGTACCTCCAGGGCGCGCTCCCAGGGCTCAATGCGTGGCATGGCATCGGTGAGGGAGTGGATCCGCAGCAGGTCACTGAGCTGCTGGGCGCGGGTAGCGTAGGCCTCGCGGGCCTCCACGGTGGGGTGGCGTAGGGAGAGGATGCGGGTCACCTCCATCTCTACCCACTGGTAGCCGTTGTCCTGTGCCCGTTCCCGCAGCTGCTCCATCTCGTCCAGGTACTGGGGGTCGGGGTGCTCGGTGGGGTCGGTCCACAGCCGGTACAGCGCGTAGAAGGTGAGCGCGAAGGCATTGGCCTCCATCCGCTCCAGGGCTTGCTGTGCTACGACCTGTGCATTCTCGTCGTTGCGCAGGTAAGCGTGTAAGGCCTTGAAAACTAGGAAAGTACCCCCGAGGCGGAGGTTTTGTACCGGATCGATGTTATCCAGGTGGTGACCGATGATTTCGGCGCTCTTTACACCGCCGTTGCGCAGCAACGACAGCAGGTACAGGTAGCCCGCCAGGTGGGCCGGGTACTTATTGTCGTGATCGCGGCGGTAGCCCTTGCGCACCTCCTCGATGAGGCTCTTAGCACCCTCGTCATCGTCGCGTAGAACGTGGTAAATAAGGTGGTTGGCACTGCTGCGCCACTCGGTGGTCTCCAGATCGGCCCAGAGTTGCAGGCGGCTCCAGGCACCCTGCAGTACGAAGGCTTCAGCCAGTAGCTCGCGTAGGGGACCGGATTCCGGCTCCCGGATACGCTCGTGCTGCTCCAGGAACTCGATGAGGGGGTCGAGGGATTCCATGGAGACCAGCGCGCGGCGGAAGGCCTTGCGCAGGTTGATCTCCTGCCACTCGGGCAGTAGACTCTCTACCCAGCGGGGATCGAACTCGGCGAACAGTGGGTCGATGAATATACCCGTGCGGGCCTGATCGGGGTAAAAGCTTTCCGTTTCCCGCTGCAGGCGGTCGAAGCCCGCCTGATTCTGCAGGTAAAAAGCGATCCGGATCTCACGCATGAGGGCGTGCGGACTACTGGGTTGCCAGTATGTCTTATAGGGTAGTTCGCGGCGAATATCGTTGAGCAGCGCGCTGAAGTCGGGCCGGCGGCCGGCGCGGCGCATGATCGCTTCACTGACGTCCGGATTGATGCGCCACCCGTGGTCGCTGGCCTTGATCAGCACCTTGGCTTCGTAGAGGCGGTGTACGATCTCCTCGGTCGCCGCATGGGTGAAGCGGGACTCTCCGGCCGGGGGAGGCATAGTGATCTTATTCAGTAGCCGGGAAGCATCGAGGACGGAGCGCTCCTCAAAAACTATGCTCATTGCTATGGCTACGTCACGCTCGGTAGCGCTTAAAGATTTCCAGGTGGTGCGGAAGGCTCCGTTCATTCAGTTTCAGTCAGGGTTAACTTGTTCTAAAGGTCCGACCACCTTTTTAAGTTGTCCGGGGTCTCTCTTTTTTATCCACTGTATTCGTTCCCTTAGTCAGTACGGTGGCCCGTCGTATAGCGGGGTATATCAGGCCGGTGACGGTACGTTGGCCAGCTCTTCCACCATGTCGCCGATCAGCAGGCGCAGCTTGGGCTCGACCGCCTGGACGGTAGCAATGACGTCTTCCACCGTAGTAGGCTGAATATCAGCGATCGGGAAGCATTTATTGGATACGACGGAGGCCACGAAGACCGGCAGACCCGCATGCCGGGCCACGATAACCTCGGGAACGGTAGACATACCGATCAGGTCCGCTCCCATGATGTTGGCCATGCGGTACTCCGCGGGTGTCTCTAAATTCGGTCCCGCCAGGGCTAGATAAACACCCTCATGGGTAGTGAGATCCCGTTGCTTGGCTAGTTCCATGGCGCGTGCATTCAGCTTCCGGTCGTAGGTGTGTAGCATATCCGGAAACCGGGGTCCGAGCCGGTCATCGTTGTCCCCGCGTAGGGGATTGTCGGGCTGCAAATTGATATGATCGCGTACAAAGACTACGTCACCGGTACAAATATCGGGATTGACGCTCCCCGAGGCGTTGGAGATGATCAGGTGGTCGATCCCCAGGGCATGCAGCACACGAACGGGGAAAGTCAACTGCTGCATACTATAGCCCTCATAATAATGCAGGCGACCGGCCATAGCCACTACCGGAATACCACGCAATGTACCCAGCACGAGCTTACCGCGGTGGGTAGCCACGGTAGACACCGAGAAGTAGGGGAGGAGACCATAGACAAATTCCCGCTCCACTTCGATCTCGTCCACCAGCGAACTGAGGCCCGTACCGAGGATGATTCCTACCCGGGGCTCGGTCGTAGCGCGCTGCTTGATGAAGGCTACGCACTCCTGGATCTGCTGGTAAAGGCTCATAATCAGTATACTTTAGTGCCGAGGGTATCGGGAATGAAGGTGCCCCACTTCCGGTTGTAGGTATGAATCAGGTCGGTCGGCATTCCTTGCGCGTCGACCAGGGGCAGGCCGGCCAGTCGCCAGGCGTACAGGCTGCCGTATAAGTTATACACGTCGGTAAATCCCAGCATGCGAAGCTCCCTAGCGATACGTTCGCTGCGGTAGCCGACCGTACAGTATACGACGAGTGGCGTAGCGGATGATAGCGATCGAAGGGTAGTAGTATCGAGCGTACCGAAGCCGATGTACCGTGCATCGGGTAAGTGACTAACGTCGTATTCCACCCGCTCCCGGGCGTCCAGGTAGACCGCCTCCGGTAGCTGAGTAGCTTCTGCCGGGCTGATGGTAAAGGAGTCCACGTTGACCAGTCCCTGCAATTGCTTATTCAACCGCGGGTAGGAAGTTTGTAGTCGGTCCGGCGTTTCGGGGTAGGTCGATCTGCACGCGCCGAACAAGAACAGCCCCAGGGCGGAAAGAGAAATGAGGTAGCGCATCTGTAGCATAACGCCGCTTAGGCTACCGTCGTTTCGTTCACCTCCAATTGCTCCGGCCCGGACCCGATCCGATCGGCCAGGTACATACGGTCCTCGCAGTAGGGCAGCAGATGATCCCGGATGAAGCGCTTGGTGGGTTCACCTACTGTGTCTGGATAAAGCAAGTGAACGTTCGGCCCGGCGTCCAGGGTGAAGTACACCGGATGGCCCGTCTCCGTCCGAAATTGCCGTAATCGGTTGATTACGTGTAGTGTATCAGGCTCGATGAGGGTGTAGGAAGGCTGACTACTCATCATCAGTGCATGCAGGGTAAGTGCCTCACTCTCAAGGAGTTGACCGAATCGTTCGGTGTCTCCCCGCTGGAGTACCTGCAGCATTTCCCGCGTCCGCGCATTCGCCTGTACGTAGCGGGGGGCAGCGTAGGGATTCTGCTCCATCAGGCCGTGACCCGCCCGGCTACTTACTGCTTTTTCGGTACGGGATACCAGGAGGATATCATCGTGGTAGGTCTGGAATACGGGGTGTAGCTGATCAGCTACACTGACGGCATATTCTTCCGAACTTCCATTCAGACCCGGTACTTCTCCCCACACCGCTGCACTACCGTACACCGACCTACAGGCGCTACCCGATCCCAGGCGGGCCAGGTAGCTGGCCTTTTGGTAGAAGGCTGCCCGGTCCGCCAGGGGAGCGAACAGCCGCTCCTCCAGACTGACCAGACAGAGGGCCAGTGCACTCATGCCCGAAGCCGAGCTAGCAATGCCCGCCGAATGGGGAAAGCTGTTATGCGTATCGATCCGTATCTCCAGTTGCCTAAGAAAGGGATAGACCGGCAGCAAACGCTCCAAGTACGCCTGGGTACGTTCGGTAAATTTTGGCTCAAGCTTACCGTCCAGATAAAGCTGTACCGCTACTCCGGTACCTACGCTTTTACGGGGACCGTAGTGCAGCGTAGTATCGGTAGCTGCCCCCTGCAGGGTAAAGCTGACCGATGCATTGCGGGGCAACTGGTCGCCGTACTTCCCCCAGTACTTGACCAGGGCGATGTTCGAAGGACTCCGCCAGCGGAGGGCAGCGGGGCGTACTTCGTCCGTGACGACGGTGAGGGCAGAATTGTGGTAATTCATTCGATCGACCTACTTGCGTTGCGAACCGGTGCTGCCACTCTGCTGACGGGCGCGCGCCCGGGCATCGCGTTGCATAGGATTCTCCCCGTTGCGCTCGCCGCGCTGGTACAGGTCGAAGCGGCTCTGGCTGCTACGCGATGGGTAGTAATTGTTACTGGTATCTACGTCGGCAGTTTCCAGGAAGGGATCCAGCACTACGGCGGTGACCTCCTTTGTAAAGGGGAATACCTTACTGACCTCCTCGGTACCCATCCGCCAGATCTCCGCGGGGATGCGCTTGACCTCCTTGGTTCCATCAGCAAAGGTGAACTCCAGGATGATGGGCATCACCAGACCACCGATGTTTTTAAAGGTCAACTCGTAGTAATACTTATCGGCCTCCAGGGTAGCGCGTTCTGCGTCGCTGAGTCCCTCCAGGTAGCGCTGGTACTCCTCTTCGTCGAGTACGGTAGATTCTAGGGGGTCGTAGTCGGTATAGTAGTCGCGCAGGGTGGTGTCGATCTCGTCGTAGGTCTGTGCGATAGCCTCTTCATTGCGGATACTGCTGATATTACGTCCTGCTTCCCGCTGCTGCTTCCGCTGCCGGTCATTCTCCGCGACCGGGTTGCGGGTATTAATGCGGTAGGGCTTAACGGAGGTCAGGGCGATATCGACATTATCGGTGGTATAGAACCAGCCGCGCCAGAACCAGTCCAGATCGATCGCGGAGGCATCTTCCATAGTCCGAAATAGGTCGGCGGGGGCGGGGTGCTTGAATTTCCAGCGATTCGCGTAGGTCTTGAAGGCGTAGTCGAACTGCTCACGCCCCATGACGCTTTCTCGCAGGATATTCAGGGCGGTGGCCGGCTTTCCGTAGGCATTATTGCCAAACTGCCAGATCGATTCCGAATTGGTCATGATGGGGGAGATATACTGCTTATCGCCCTTCATGTAGTCGACGATCTTATTAGCGGGTCCGCGCCGACTGGGGTAGTCACGCTCCCACTGCTGCTCGGTGAGGTACTGTAGGAAGGTATTAAGCCCTTCGTCCATCCAGGTCCACTGCCGCTCGTCGCTGTTGACGATCATCGGGAAGTAGTTGTGGCCCACCTCGTGAATGATTACGCCGATCATACCGTACTTGGTGCGGTCGCTGTAGGTCCCATCACTTTCGGTACGACCGAAATTGAAGCAGATCATCGGGTACTCCATACCGATCTCCGCCGCATTGATCGACCAGGCGGCGGGGTAGGGGTAGTCAAAGGTATAGTGGGTATACCACTTCAGCGTATGGGCGACTGCCTTAGTAGAAAAGCGCTCCCAGAGGGGATTCCCCTCCTTGGGATACATCGACATAGCCATTACCACCGTACCGTTATCCTGCTCTACGCCCATGGCATCCCAGATAAACTTACGGGAGCTAGCGAAGGCAAAATCGCGTACGTTCTCGGCGGTGAAGTGCCAAGTCTTCTCCTTGGTCGACTTGGTCTTTTCCCGCTCAATGGCTTCTTCCTGACTAGCGATGATTACGGGTTGCTCACGTTCCTGCCGCGCCTGCTCCAGTCGCTGCCGTTGCTGACGGGTCAGTACGTCATTCTCGTTTTCCAGCGTGCCGGTAGCAGCCACCAGGTGATCGGCGGGGACAGTGATCTTTACATCGAAGTCACCGAAGGTGAGGGCAAATTCGCCGCGCCCCAGGAACTGTTTATTCTGCCAACCCTCATTGTCCGTATACAGTGCCATCCGCGGGTAGAACTGCGCAATGGTATACAGGAAGTTATCGTCTTCCTCGAAGTATTCCGAGCCGGAGCGACCACCGCCGTCCACTAGCCGGTTATTGATATTGTACCAGAACTTGATATCGAACGTCACCTCTTCCCCCGAAGCCAGGGGGGCGGGCAGTTCTATACGCATCATTGTCTTCTGGATGTAGTAGGGCATATCCTTACCCCCCGCATTCTTCACGTGGTCGATCTGAAAGCCCCCGTCAAAGCTCGGCTCTAGTCCTGACAATTGGCCCAGCGTCATACGATCATCGAGCCGACTGCGCTCCGTAGTGTACGTATCCGAGTCGAGGGAACGCACATTCTGATCCAACTGTACCCAGAGGTAGTCGAGCTGGTCCGGTGAGTTGTTATGGTAGGTGATTCGCTCCGTACCGTAGATACGCTGCTGCTCGTCATCCAGACGAATTTCCATTTTATAGTCAGCCTGCTGTTGCCAGTAAGCATGTCCCGGAGCACCGGCCGCATTGCGGTACACATTGGGCGTAGGTAGTTCCGTATCGAGCTGCTGGAAGGGATTCTTCGTATTGTCCTGCTGACCGTACGATAGTCCACTGAGGAACACGATCAGTCCGAGATATACATACTTCATAAGATGCTGGCTTAATTTTTCGCTAAGGTACTCAATCACCGTACGCAACACAGTCCGGGCGCGGTCACCAGTGCGATACAACTACTAATTTTACTTGTATCAACCGCACCATTGTTCCACGTGGAACATCGGTTGTGTCGAGATTAGCATGTATTGTTCCACGTGGAACATTAGCTAAGTTTAGTCCGGTTTATCTCCAATGATGAGCGGTAGCGCGATCGATCAGACGCCAAACGTAGCGAGTAGCCATTCCTTTATCGGGAGGTACGAAGCGGCGAAGGGGTGGGCTACCTTCTCCTTGTCAGCCAATTCAGCCAGACGCTGCGGAACGTGGATAGGGTGTCCTAGAATACGTTCTACATCCGGCTTGAACTTACTCGGGTGGGCCGTCTCTAAAATGACACCCCGGGTGGCAGGGTGGGTATTTTGCCAAGCATCCAGAGCCAGATATCCCACTGCTCCGTGTGGGTCTATGGTGTATCCATACTGTTGTTCCACTTCTCGTACTGCAGATTCCGTAGTTTGATCATCAAAGGAGTAACCGGAAAGAATGTCCTGCAGGTCGGTGTGGGTATTCGCCGCAATAGTCTGCTTACCATCCAGATGACCGAACAGGTTAACCATTCGGGCGAAGTTACTGGGGGCTCCGACATCCATGGCATTAGATAGGGTAGGGATGGAAGGTTTTACGTCGTAGGTACCACTAGTTAGGAATCGTGGTACTACATCGTTCTGATTGGTAGCGGCAATGAAGTGATGAATAGGTAGGCCGAGTTGCCGGGCGATCAGACCAGCTGTGAGGTTACCGAAGTTGCCGCTAGGAACGCAAAAAGCGATGGGATCTCCCGCAATACCAAGTTGCTTTACTGCCTCGAAATAGTAAAAGGTCTGGGGGATAAGCCGGGAGATGTTGATACTATTTGCTGAGCTGAGTCTGAGGCGTTCCCGCAGGGGTGCATCCAGAAATGCCTGCTTAACGATGGCCTGACAGTCGTCGAAGGTTCCATCGATCTCCAGCGCATGAATGTTCTTGCCTAGTGTAGTGAGTTGCTTTTCCTGTAGTGCACTCACCTTACCACTCGGGTAAAGGATCACCACCTGGATGCCGGGGGTATCGTAGAAGCCGGCTGCTACCGCACCTCCCGTATCACCAGAGGTAGCGACCAGAATGATCAGTTCGTGCTCCTTCCCGCGGTTGTAATAGCCCATTAGTCGCGACATAAAGCGCGCGCCAAAATCCTTAAAGGCCAGGGAGGGTCCGTGAAAGAGTTCCAGCACGTACTTCTGCTCGTCTAGCTGCACCACCGGTGCGGGGAAGTTTATGGCTCCCTCTACTATCGTACGCAGATCGGTATCATTGATCTCATCACCCAGCAACTGCCGAGTTACCCGGAATCCGATCTCGGTAAAGGACAGCTCGGGTAGCTCACGAAAGAAGGACGCAGGCAGTGGATCGATCCGCTCCGGCATATACAGACCTTTATCGGCCGGTAATCCACGGAAAATAGCCTCTTCGACGCTTACCCGGTGTGTTACATCATTCGTACTGTAGAATTGCATTGGCTGTATTCTTAATGGAAGTAGGGTAGTACTATTTGATCAAAGACCTGCCGGACCGTTCTAGCTGATTTCAGAGAGTATCTGTACGCCCTGCTGATTGATGGGTGATACGTACAACTGACTCTCCACCCCCCGCTGCTGAAAGGCAGCCTGCATAGCCTGCCCCACGGCCTGCGCCAGGTACCCGCTGTCGCATAGCGCAAACATACTGGGACCGGCCCCACTGATGCTACACCCCAGCGCACCGCGCTCCAGAGCGGCCTGCTGCACTTCATCAAAGCCGGTGATCAGCTGCTTACGCTGAGGCTCGATGATGTAATCGCGCAGTGACCGACCAAGTAGCGGTAGGTCGTTCGTATACAGGGCCGCTACGAAGCTACCCAGGCTACCCAATTGGTGGATAGCCGTCTTGAGGGGGACCGTATCACTCAGTACCGCACGGGCGTCGCGCGTTAGGATCTCTATTTCCGGGTGTACTACGGCGACGTGTAGATTAGCCGGGACGGGGAGGTGCTGGATATCCAGTGATTCGTTTGAGCGAATAAGCGTGATGCCACCTACGAGACAGGGTGCGACATTATCGGCGTGAAAGCTACCGTCGGCTACCTCTTCTCCCAGAACGGTGAAGTAGAGAATCGCTTCGCGGGTAAGGGGACTACCAAGTAGCGTATTTACCGCTACCGCAGCACCGGCAGCGCTGGCTGCAGAGGATCCCAGGCCGGAGCCGAACGGCATCCGTTTATGTACTTCCAGCTCGATGCCAACGCTATCCTGTAGCCCAAGATGCTCTAGCAGGCGCAGAGCGGCTGTCCCAGCGGTATTTCGCTCCACCTCCAGGGGCAATACCTTATCGCCAGTACCCGTGATGGTAGTAATACGCACACCGGTAAATTCGGTAGATCTACGGGCAACGATCTCATCGCCGGGTCGCTGGATAGCAAAGCCCAGAATATCAAAACCAACGGCTACATTGGCTACGGTAGCGGGCGCAAATACACGTACTTCTTGCATCAACTTAGGGTTCCGATTTGAATGATCTCGGCGAATACACCAGCGGCAGTTACCTCAGCACCTGCTCCGGGTCCACGTACCACCAGCGGGCGCACACTGTATCGGTCTGTCGTAAAGACGATCATGTTATCGCTACCGCTGAGGGTGAAGAATGGGTTGTCCCGACCGACTGCCTGTATACCAATGGTAGCGATCTCTCCCTCCAGCGTAGCGATCATACGCAAGACCTTTTCCTCCTGCTGCGCTTGCTGAAGCAACTGCTCGAAGTAGGCTGCTCGCTCTTCCAGTACGGTAAAGAACGCACTTACGTCGGCTGCTTCGCTGGCTTCTTGGGGGAGAAAACTGTCGATGGTCACCTGCTCCGCGTCGAGGGCCACGCCAGTTTCCCGGGCTAGGATAAGGATCTTGCGCGCTACATCTTTGCCGGAAAGATCGATGCGGGGATCGGGTTCCGTAAAGCCCTTCTCCTTAGCTTCCCGAACTACCGCGGCGAAGGGCCGGCTCCCATCGAAGGTGTTGAAGATGTAACTCAGGGATCCACTGAGGACGCCCTCGATCTTAGTGATACGGTCACCACTATCGATGAGATCACGAAGGGTAGAGATAACGGGTAGGCCCGCGCCCACATTCGTCTCATAGCGGAACTGTACCCCACGCTTTTCCGCGATCCGTTTGAGGCGTTGGTACTGTAAGTACCCGGAGGAGGTAGCGATCTTATTGGGTGTGGATATACTGATGCTTTCGTCAAGGATATGCTCGTAGAACGTAGCGATCTTCTTATCGGCCGTATTGTCGACAAATATGCTGTTGCTAAGGTTAAGATCGCGCATACGACCTACGAAGACCGCCAGGTCGATAGCGGTATCGGCCTGACGTAACTGATCTTTCCAGTCGGCCAGGTCGATACCCTCCGCATCGAAGAGCATTTTTTTGGAGTTGGCCAGGCCTACGACCTTCACCTCCATACCGCGGCGCTCGCGTAGGTATTCGTTCTGCTTTTGTATCTGCTGTAGCAGCGTACCTCCGATCAGCCCCACGCCTACAATGAACAGGTGTAGCGTCTTGTGGTCGGAGAGGAAGAAGGATTCGTGGAGTGCGTTGAGCGCCTTGGTCTCATCCTCCTTTGCGATGACGACCGAGACATTCAGCTCACTGGAACCCTGGGCGATCGCGACGGCATTGATACCGTTCTGGCCCAGGGCCCGGAAGAGACGGCCAGAAATACCCGGCTGATAGCGCATATTCTCACCTATAATAGCTACTACGCAAAGTTCACGCTCTACTTTGACGGTATTTACCACGCCCCGCTCGATCTCGAAGGCAAACGCAGCCTCCACGGCCAACCTGGCATCTTCCGCTACGGCTGGTTGTACCGCGAAGCTGATAGCGTGCTCGCTGGATCCCTGAGTAATCAATATAATATTAATACCTGCCTGCGCTAATGCACCAAAAATACGCGCCGCAATACCCGGTACCCCAAACATACCCGTACCGGATACCGTACAAAGCGCTACATTATTAATGGAACTGATACCACGTACGGCGGCTCCTTCCGGATTACTATCCTCGCTCACTTTGGTCCCCTCGAACTCCGGTGCAAAGGTATTTTTGATGTATAGGGGAATGCGCTGCTGTAGGGCCGGCATCAGGGTAGGGGGGTAGATCACCTTGGCCCCGAAGTGCGACATTTCCATAGCTTCCGCATAGGTCATGGTCGGAATCGTAAAGGCCTTCTTCACGCGGCGCGGGTCGGCGGTGAGGACTCCATTCACATCCGTCCATATCTCGATGGCCGAGGCCTTCAGACCGGCCGCAAGTAGAGAGGCCGTATAGTCCGAGCCCCCACGCCCGAGGGTCGTAGTAAGCCCCCCCTTGGCGGAAGCAATAAAACCCGTAACTACCTGAACCTTAGGGTGTTCCACATAGTGTTGCTTGATCTTCTGGTAGCTCTTTTCAAAGTTTACTTTCGCGTTTCCGAAGGTTTTATCGGTCTTGATGATGCGCCGGGCATCCAGGAATTCCGTAGGCACGCCGGCCTGCTGAAGGGCCTGAGAAATGATGTAGGCGGACGACCGCTCTCCGAAGCTAAGTACATAATCCATCGTGCGGGGGGAAGCCTCGCGGACTAAGAAGATGCCATAGAGCAAGTTCTTCAGTACTTCGTGTGACCGACGCATTTGCTGACTGGTCTCCCTGTATAGAGCGGTTTCGCCCAGTAGGGTAGTAATGGCGGTCTGATGTCGCTCGGAAAATGCATCGAAGAGTTGCCCGTAGCGATCGTCACCCTGCTCGGCCAATTCGCTCATTTCGATCAGCTGATCCGTCACGCCACCAAATGCGGAGAATACTACCGTAAAGTGATCGCCAGTGGCATAATATCCCTTTAAAATTTCTACGATACCCCGTATTCGGTCGGGATGCCCCACCGAAGAACCCCCAAACTTGAGCACTTTCATGCGGTAAAGATGCGCAATTCCGATTTACACCGCACCGGCGGCCCCGCCCCCTTTTGCTGCGGTTTTACGGAGGGAAAGGGCCCACTGCTCGGCCTCACGCATGGATCTTGCCTGTGCATCGGTCTTATCGCCCTGTCCCAGGAGGTGTAGCACGCCGTGGATCATGACACGGTGGAGCTCGTCGGCATACGGCTCGTCAAAGTCGGTGGCGTTCTCCGCGACGCGCTCGGTAGAGATGAACAGGTCGCCGGACACCAGGGGAAATTCGGCGTAGGGGAAGGTGATGATATCCGTAAGTGTATCGTGCTGGAGGTACTCCAAGTTGATCGCGTGGAGGTAGTCGTCGGAGCAGAAGATGTAGTTCAGCTCACCGAGTCGGCCGCCGCGTTGCGCGATAACATCCGTGATCCAATCAGTAAGCCAGTCCGTGGGGGCAGCGGGGAGGGTACCACCCTCAGTGTGGAAGGCCAGGGTAGGCACGCTCAGAGCCGGAATTGCATTTCTACGGTCGATCCGCCGTTGGTGTAGCGCATGCCGTCGCAGAGCTGGTGCATGAGAAATACCCCACGGCCACCACACTCACAGATACGTTCCGGACTGGTGGGATCGGGCAGGCTATCGTAGTTGAATCCACATCCCTGATCGGAGACCCGCACGGCTAGTCCGTCGGTGACCTGGGCGTAGCGGATGCAGACCGTCTTGGAACGGTCCTGTTTGTTCCCGTGGATGATGGCATTGTTCACGGCTTCGGTCAGGCTGATCAGGAGGCTGTCGTGCTTTTCCTGATTGAGTTGGTACCGGCTGGCAAGCTGATGTACCAGCTGCTCGACCTGTACGATATTCGTTGGATCCGAAGCGAGTGTGAGCATTAAGGTTGTGTTAAACGCGTGTTGATATTCCCAAGACTAGATTACAACAATACGTCACCGGGAAATTGTTCAATCTCGCAACTTACTTGCTACCCAGTGCGCGAAAGTACTCGTCGACCAGGCTGCGGTAGTAGGGCCGTAGCTGGGGCGTAACACGCTGAAAACGCTCTACCTCGGCGCGACGCTGCTTGATGTATTCCTCCAGGCTGGGCGGCAGCTCACGGCGCTGCTGCTCGGCGGTGGCGGACTTGCGTTGCTCGTCCATCTTTTGTTCGCGTTCGGCGCGTTCGTGCTCGAGCATTTTGGTGAGGATCTCCTGCTGCCGCAGCAGCGTCTCTTCGGTGAGGCGCTTGTTGACCAGATCCTCCTCTGCCTCATTCATCTGATCGATGAGTTGCTCCAACAGGCCGTCCTTTCCCTCGCCGTTCTGCTGGCGCTCCCGCTGTTTTTCCTCCAGGGCACGACGCAGGGCGGCCTGGCGTGCGGCCATTTCGGCAAATTCCTTGCTGTTGCCACCGGTACCTCCCTGGCCTTCACCCGGTTTGAGGCCTTCCTTCAGCCCCTTCATGTCTTCTCCGATACCCTCCTGTTCCTGGCTGCCCTTCTGACCATCACTGCCGGGATTCTCACTGGGTTTGCCACCCTGCTGGCCCTGTCCCTGATTCTTGGGGCTCTGACACTGTTGCTGTCCCTGCATCTGGCCGGCCATTTGCTGCTGCATCTGCGCCATACTCTCGTTGAGCATGAGGGCCAGGTCGTTCAGACCGGTCATGGTACGCTGCTGTAGGTTGGCGGCCTGGGGGGTATGGCGCTCTTCGAGTTCGGAGACGGTCTCGGAGAGGTTGCCGCGGATCTCGGTGACCTTCTCGGTGACGAAAGATTCGATTTGAAAATTGCGCTTGGCGAGGGCCTGGAGAGAGTCTCGTACGAGCTCGAAATCTCCGTTGATTTGAAACTGCTGCTGTACGAGTTCGACGTAGCGGGGCGTATTGACGGTGGTCTGGTTGAGCTGGTCCATCGTTTCCTCCTGGTCGAAGCTGAGGTCGACGATATTTTCGAGCAGTTGGCGGATGGCGGCCATGTCTTCCTTATTCGACTCTTGCTGCATGCTCTGCATATCCTGCTGCATCTGCTGGGCCATCTTTTTCATCTTCTTGCCAGCCTCCTGTTGCTTCTTGGCGGCTTCCTGCGGCTTTTGCTCCTGAAGTTGTTCCTGGGCGTCCTGCATGTCCTGTTCTACGGCTTCCTGCTCCTCGGGCTTGGTGTCCAGGGGCATGGGCTTGTCGAGGGCTTCGTTCTTCTGCTCGGCCTGCTCCAGCTTTTCCTTAAGGTCCTGAAACTCTTCCTGTAGCTTTTCCTGCTCCTGCTGGAGTTCCTCGTTACTTTTTTCTTCCTGCTCGGTTTCTTCGGCGAGTTGCTCCTGGTCTTCTGCCAGTTCTTCCATCTTCTCGATGGCGTCCTGCATCTCCTTTTCTACTTCCAGTTGCTTGAACAGCTCGAGCATACGCTCGAGCTTAGCCTCGGCTTCTTCGTCGGACAGCTCCATGTCCTCCATCTTCTCCAGGGTCTGATCCTTGTTGAGCTCTTCCATGAGCTTCTGGATCTCCTCCATGAGCTCCTGCATCTCTTCGTTAACGGACTCCTGAAACATTTCCTGGAGCTGCTCTTCCTTTTCCTGGAGTTGCTCGTTCTGCTGGGGCTGGTTTTCCAGATTTTCCTCAAAGGCCTTCTGCGCCTCCTCGAGCTGTTCCTGGATCTGCTGCTGGCGTTCAGCGAGTTTTTCCACCTCCTTTTTGAGCTTCCAGTCAACCTCTTTTTCCTGCAGCATCTTTTCCCGCAGGGACTTAGTGTCGTCCTTTAGCTCCCGGGTAGCCTCCAGGGCTTGCTTGAGCTGGTCCTTGATCTTGCTGTCGTTCTGCTCGGCCTGCTGTTCCATTTCGGCCTCAGTGGGCATACGGTAGGCCATCACGGCGGTTTTGGCGCGTTTGCTGCCGTTCACGCCGTCGTTATCGTACACTTCGAAGTAGTAGGTGAGCTCATCACCGGGTTCCAGCTGGAGATCGCTGCGTAGATCGAGCACGTGGTCGTACCGGGCCTGCTTGCCGCTGCGACCGCTGATGGGGGTGCGTACTTCATCGGCCTCGCTGCCGCCCCGTTGCAGGCGGTAAACGAAATTGAGCTTGTTGATCCCGTAGTCGTCGGAGGCTTCACCGACGAAGAAGAGGAGTTGAGCGTCCGTACTATCCTGAAAGCTTTCCACGCTGATCTGGGGGTACTGATCGGGGATGACGGACAGGGCGTAGCTGACCGAGTCCGCCACGGGCAGGCGGTCGTTGCCGATGTAGAGGGTATAGCGGTCGTTGCGCAGGGCGCGGTGATCAAAGCTGTAGAGGTCCGTGCCATCCCGGCGCAGCTGCCCCAGGGTATCCGCGTCGGCAAAGCGCAGGTCGATGCGGGCGGTGTGCTCGGTATCGAAGGACCAGCGCAGGCGGGTGCCTACGGGTACGGTGAGATCACCGATATTGGCGAGTTGCTCGTCGCGGCGGCCCAGGTAGTCCGGATAGTCTAGCTCGACGGTGAAGCCAGCGATATTTGGTTTGGGCAGAACGGTGAGGAGGTATTCGGGGCTGACCACCTCCTCGGTAGCGAGCCGGAACGCGGTGGTTTCCTGTACGTTGTTGAAGGCGTAGGTAAAGGTGGTAGCGTTCTGTCGCTCCAGTCGGTAGCGGTAGCCATCTACTTCGATAAAGGCCTCGGCGGGCAGCACGTCCCCGTCTACCCGCGCAGTGAGTAGGTAGGTACCGTACTGTACGACTTCGGGGTCTTCCAGCAGCTCGAAGGTGAAGGGGGCGGGGCGTTCGAAGGCTTCGGAGTTGCGGATCAGCCGGCTGGTGCTATCGGTAATCAGGCTGGGGGCGGCCAGTAGCAGCACGGTGAGCAGGGCCAGCGGGGGCAGCGCGTACTTGATCAGGTACCGGCGGTTGTGGCGTAGGTCGATCGCCGAGCGGAAGGGTACCGGACTGAGTTCGGCGGCCTTCTGATCGATGGAAGCTAGCAGCAGCGCACTGTCGGCCGAGTCGGCCTGCCGGCGCAGCTGCAGGACATTCAGCAGTTTGTCCTTTACGCTACCAAAATGTGCACCGATGATTTCGGCCGCCCGCTCGTGGCTGATCGTAGACCCCAGGCGGAAGTAGTGCGCCAGAGGCATGACGATCCAGAAGACAATAGCCCCCAGACTTGCGGCTAAAAAGCTGTACCAAAGCACCTTGCGGGTCAGGGGAGAGAAGTAGAACTGTGCCTCGAGCAAGCTGATCGCCAGAAACAGCAGTAAAACCAGTCCCACACTGTAGAGCAGGCCCCGAATTGCTCCGTTGACGTAGTACTTACGGATGAACTCATCCAACTTAGCAAGAAGTACATCGGAATTGCGGGGCGTGACTGGCATAGCGTACAAATTACGAAAGTGGAGGGACTACAGAATGATACAACGCAGTAGCCCCCAAATGTATTAAGCCGGCCCCGCACACAACAAATATGTGAAAACATATATATTGCCGCTCATCCGATATGTGTTTAACCAAACATCTGAGTCGTTAGGCTGTTTACAGCAGTGTCATCGGTACCTATTCCGGCGCCTAGATGGCTGCGCGCAACAGGTCCTCGCTTTCGCCCAACCACCCTACTATGCACCACCTTACTACGCCCCAAATCCTGGCGCTCGCCAATAAGGTGGTCAGTGTGGAAGACTCTGAAAATCTACTGTGCGCTAATCTATCCGGACAGCTTCGCTACGCCAATATCTCGGCCTGCGACAAACTCGGCTACTCGCTTTCGGATATGCTGGATAAGTGCATTGCCGATTATTCTCCCAACTATACGGACGCCTTCTGGAGCCAGCACTGCGAGCGCACCATCGCTAACGGCAGCGATCAGGTATATACCTACCACCAGAACTGCAAGGGAAAGCGCTACCCCGTGGTGATCACCAGCGTACCCCACACCGTAGACGAGACCAGCGAGCAGCTCATCTGCAGCACGGTGAAGGACGCACAGGACAGTCTGCGCTACAAGCGGATGCTCGAAACCGTAGGCGTCTCCAGCCGCACCGGTAGCTTCGACTACAACCTCACCGATCAGAGTATCCTGGTGAGCGACAACCTGCTGGCCATCATGGGTACGGACAATCCCGAATCGCTCAAACCTTCCGTTATCGTAGACCGGCTGGGACGCGAGGAGGTATCCCGCTGGAACGCCGAGATGATCCACTTCATCACCGGATACCACCGTATGGACGAGCAGTTCTTAATGCGGGTCGCCGGCGATCAGCAGGCTACCATTCGGGTAGTTATCTGGTCCGTCATGGAGCAGGGTAAGGTCAGTAGCCTGGTCGGCCAGTATGAAGTAGTGGACGAAGAGCGCAAGGAGCGTATGGTGAGCCTGGAGGAAAACCAGCGCCGCCACATCATCAAGGCCCTGCGCTACACCAACGGCCGAGTCACCGGACCCAACGGAGCGGGCAAGTTGCTCGACATCAACGGGAAGACACTCTTCGCCCGCATGAAGAAGCTCCGCATCAATCGGGAAGATTACGCCCAGCGCTAGCTAGAGCAGGCCGAGGAAGAACTCCCCCGCCTTGTAGAAGATAAAGGCCAGGACGCCGCCGCCCAGTAGATTTTGCCACCAGGTGTTAGTGCGCTGGCCCAGTAGGCTGCGCCGGTTAGCCAGTACCAGGACCACCGCGGCGATGAAGGGGAGCAGTAGACCGTTGACGATCTGCGCCACTACGATCACGCCGACCGTATTCCAGCCGGTAAGCGCTACGGTAAGACCACTCAGCAAGACGATCAGCCAGGTAGCCCGAAAGCTTCGGCTATCCGGTGCGAACCCCAGCAACTCCTTACCGGCTACGGCCGCAGCGAGCGGTGCCGTGGTGGCCGAGCTGAATCCGGCCGCGAAAAGCCCAACCCCCAGGATAAGCTGTCCGTACGTACCCAGTACATCACGCAGTATCTGGCTGAGGTCCGCAAACGAGGTGAAGGAAGCCGCCGCGCCGCCCACTACTACGATGCAGCCCGTGATCAGGGCGCCCACCCCGAAGGATAGTCCCAGGCCCCGACGCATATCCCCCAGGGTAGACTGGCTACCCAGCCCCGCGGCCAGGAAAAAATTATAGGGCACGATGGTGGTACCGAGCAGTCCGAGCAGAATGCCCGTATCTACGGCCAGTGGGGCGTGTACGAGATCGTTACCCACGATGACGATCCGTAGTGCTCCTACGACGAACAACAGCCCCATCCCCACGACCATGAAAGCCATCACGCGGGCAATCGACTGTGTGCTGCCCCGCCAGAGTAGGGCCGCAATACCACCGGCGAGTACCAGTACCCAGTATGGGGATGAGGTAGGCAGCAACAGCGCCAGCCCTCCCACTGCGCCCAGCAGATTTCCCGCCTGATAAGCTGCACAGCCGAAGCACACCGCCGCGTAGAGTGCCACGGGAAGTACACCGCCCCCGCGTTCGCGCAACAACTCCCCCAGCGAGCGCTCACTCACGATGGTCACCCGCGCGGCCATCTCCATAAATACGTAGCCGGCTACCGCGGCCAGCAGGACGACCGGCAGGTAACTGTAGCCCCCCACCGCACCGGCCCGTGTGGCCGTAGCGACCGTGCCGGGCCCGATGAAGGCCGCGGCGATGAGTGACCAGACGAGGGCCCGGCCCCAGGATGAAGTAGCGATGGCGAAGTAGCTTGGTACGACCCGCAGTTTACGAAGAATTGCAACCCCCGGCCCGGTGGGGGAGTTGCCCCCCTATGATTCTGCTGCTCCATACCCTGATCGAGGCCGTCGTCGGACTCCTGTTCCTCCTCTACCCCCGGGCCGGCGAGCTGGTCCCTGGCTTCGGCAGCTCGGAGGGACCCACCTTCGAACTACTGATGAAGATGTACGGTCTGGCGGCGCTATTTCTGGCCGGACTATCCCTCTACGCCTACCTCAAGCGAAAGGACGACCGGATTTTCCTACTGCTGACCGCCAGCCTGAGTGCGTACCACTACGCCATGATCCTGGTACAGACCGTGTACAACCCCGATCAGCGCGCCGCCCTGCTGCACTTTCTGCTGGCGATCTTTCTAACCGCACAGTTTTTGGGTCGCCGCAAAGTGAGTTGGGACACCGACCGGTCACGGCTCAATTAAATGCAACTATTTTTAGCGGTAGTTTTCCACCGTGTTTTCCACAGGGCGTAATGGCCGCCCCGGACGGAGCAAGTAGTTGATGTATACCACCGTGGCTACCAGGGCGATAGCGGTAAATTGGTGGGCTACCCCCCAGCCTACGGGCACCTGTCCTACGCTGTTGGTAACCGTAAGTATGCCCAGTACGACCTGAGTTATCAACAGACTTACTAACAGGGTGTTAGCCCGGCGCATATCGCGGTTCCGGATAGTCTTCCAGCAGCGATACGCGAAGTATAACACCATGATAGTCAGGGAGTAAGCCGTCATACGGTGCAGAAACTGAAACAGGGCGGGCTGGAACAAACTGGCTTCGTAGTAGACTAAGTTTTCCACCGTCCACGCACTGCCGTCGGTCAGGACCGTAGGTACGAATTTTCCGTTCATATCCGGCCAGCTGGGGTAGGGGAGTGCCGCCTTGGCACCGCTCATCACACCACCCAGTAGCAGCTGTACGCCGAGCAGGATATTGAGGGGCCAGCGCAGCCTTTCCACCCGGGAATGTGGAAAACCGGGTAGCTGAGGTTTGCTCACCTGCAGGGTTACCCACAGCAGGTAACTGAACAGCGTGATGCCCAGCGCCAGGTGCAGCGTGAGCTTGTAGGCGTTCACCCAGGGCCGGTCGATGAGTCCGCTGGCCACCATGATCCAGCCAAAGCTGGCCGCCAGGGCCGCCAGGAGCACCACCACGCCCAGCCGGCGCATCAGCGGGGGGTCGAGGTACTTCTTGCGCCAGAACGCCAGGAAGCCCACCACGAAGACCAGGCCCATGGTGCGCGCCCACTGCCGGTGGAACCACTCCCAGAAGTAGATGAACTTGAAGTCAGCGAGCGAAATGTCGGCAAAGATCTTGGCGTACTGCGGCGAGGCCTGGTACTTTTCGAACTCTACATCCCAGTCCGCGGCGTTCAGCGGCGGCATGGCCCCGCTCAGCGGTTGCCACTCGGTGATCGACAGGCCCGACTCGGTCAGCCGCGTGATGCCGCCGATGACGACCTGGCCCACTACCATGAGCAGGCCCACGATCAGCCAGATCCGTACGGCCCGGGCGTAGCGGCCTCCCCGTCGGGTATTGGAAAATTCGTCCCGCTTCAGCACCGGCTTGCCCATCTCTAATAGTTATTATCTTTTTTTAAATTTCAAATCCCTTTATCATTATTAGGGGTGTGGAAAGCGGGAGAAAGAATACACGTTCTGCTTTGATTTTACAGTCTCCACGCCAGCCCCTCCGCTTTCCACAGCTTCTTCACATCCTAACGTCAGGCAAAACAAAGGGATTCGTTCGCTTCCCACATTCTGCGAGCGGTAGTCCACAGAATAACTTTTATGACACTCCGCTGGGGAAACCACCCACCGACCGGGGGAAAAGCGGTGGAAACCACTTGTTAGTAGCTGTGGAAATGTGGATAAACTAGGCTTTTCCACCACCGTTCTCCCCACTTATGTGGATAACCGTCCCGTTCTCCCCACTTATCCACCGCTCTATGGTGGAAAACGCTCCCTTATAACTTACTGTAGATCAACCGGCTACACTGTCGTCAATTTGGACTGTGGAAAAGGAATTTGGGCTAGCCCTCCACCAGTTCCATCCATTCCAGCTCCTTTTCCTCGATCGCTTCGTTCACTTCCGCCAGCTCCCGGCCGAGGTCGGCAATGCGCTCCGGCGTCAGTGCGGCCATGTTGTTGAACTGTCCGTTGATGTCCTTCTTGCGGGACTCGAGCTTGCTGATCTGTCCCTCTACGCGGCGGATAGCCTTGCGCTGCTCCTGCGTCAGGGCCACCTCCTCGGTAGCGCGACTGGGGGGCGGGGCCGCCGGTGCGGTGGTACTGGTGGTACTGGCAGATTGGGCAGCGCTGGCCTCCTGCATTTCCAGCTTGCGCTGCTCCCGGTACTCAGTGTATAGTCCGTTCCAGTCGCGGATGTTGCCCTCCTCCTCGAAGATGAACAGGTGGTGGGCCAGCTTATCCAGAAAGAAGCGGTCGTGACTCACGATGAGCACGCAGCCGGGGAAGTCCATGAGGAAGTCTTCCAGTACGTTCAGGGTCATGATGTCCAGGTCGTTGGTCGGCTCGTCCAGAATGAGGAAGTTAGGGTTCTTCATCAGGATCGTGAGCAGGTACAGCCGCCGCCGCTCGCCGCCACTGAGCTGACTGACGTACACCTGCTGCTGCTTCGAATTGAACATGAAGCGCTCGAGCAGACCGCGGGCGGTAAGCTTCATGCCCTTCTCCAGGGGGATGAACTCGGCGATGTCACGCACCACGTCGATCACCCGCATATCGTTGGCCAGGTTGATGCCGTCCTGGGTGTAGTAGCCGAACACCGTATTGCTGCCGTGGACGACCTTGCCCGTGTCCGGCTCCAACTCCTTAGTGAGCATGTGTAGGAGGGTAGATTTACCCGCCCCGTTGCGCCCTACGATACCGGCCCGCTCGCCCTTCTGAAACTTGTAGCTGAAGCCCTTGACCAGCTCCCGGCCCCCATATGACTTCCCGATGTTGTGGGCCTCCAGGATCTTGCTGCCCAGACGCTGCCCTTTGATCTCCAGGGTGAGCTCCTCGTCCTTGCGGAAGCTGCCCACCTTGTTTTTGAGGTCGCTAAAGGCACTCAGGCGGCTCTTGGCCTTGGTGCCGCGGCCGCTGGGCATGCGGCGCACCCACTCCAGCTCCTGCTTCATGCGCTTGCGGTCCTTGTCCAGCTCGGCACTCTCGGTCTCCTCGCGGGTAGCCTTCTTGCTCAGGAAGTCGGAGTAGTTGCCGGTGTAGTGATAGATGTTGCCCCCATCCAGCTCGATGATGCGGTTACAGACCCGCTCCAGGAAGTAGCGATCGTGGGTGACCATGAGCAGCGTCAGGTTGGTAGACTGCAGCCACTCTTCCAACCACTCGATCATGTCGAGGTCGAGGTGGTTAGTGGGCTCATCCATGATGATCAGGTCGGGCTCGTCGATGATTAGCTTGGCCAGGGCTACGCGTTTGCGCTGTCCGCCGGAGAGGGTAGAGACTTTCTGGTCGACATTGTCGATGTTGAGCTTACTGAGCACTTCCTTGATGCGGGCCTCGATATCCCAGGCCTGCAGCCGTTCCATACGGGCGAGTGCATCCTGCAGCAGCTGGGGCTTGTCGCTCCGTAGCAGCGCCTCTTCATAGTCGCGCACCGCGCGCACCGTCTCGTTGTCGCTATCGAAGACCGCGTCCATCACCGTGGCGTTGTCGCCGAACTCGGGTTCCTGGGGTAGGTAGGCCATGCGGGCGTCCTTGTGTACGTACACACTGGAGCCGATCCCCTCGGGCAGATCGATGCCGGCTGCGACGCGCAGGAGGGTAGATTTTCCGGTACCGTTCTTGGCGACCAGCGCTACTTTGGTGTTCTGTGCCACCTGCAGGTCTACCTGGTCGAAGAGCACCTTTTCACCATATACTTTAGAGACCCGTTCGAGTTCGAGATAGACCATAAGAGCTAATTTGGCGCAAAGATGGGACTAAAGCAGGGAGCAGCCACGGGGCCGGCGGCTACAGGCTTTCGTACACCCAGCCCAGGGCCCGTTCCATCTCCCGGTAGTAGTCGGACGTACGGCCCATCACATTGTTGTGCAGAAAACTGAAGGCCAGCCAGCGGCCCGAGCGGGTCCGCAGCAGACCGGATACACACAGCACCCCACTCAGGGAGCCGGTCTTAGCCCAGACGTAGGGCTCGGCTGCCCCGTCGAAGCGGCGCTTGAGGGTACCGGTCTTGCCTCCGGTAGGTAATAAGGACAGTAGCCGCTCACGACCTACCTCCCGATCCAGTGCCGCCAGTACCTGTACGAACTGGTTGGGGGTGACCAGATTGTAGCGGCTCAGTCCGCTGCCGTCCGCAAACCGAAGCCGGCCCAGCCCGATACCCGCAAAGAGCGTATCGGTAGCATAGTCGAACAGGGTAGATTCATCGAAGGTGCCGTAGCGGGCCGCTGCGGACTGCAGGATGAGCTGCTCGGCCAGGTAGTTGTCGCTATCCTGCAGCAGCCTGCGGTAAAGTGTATCCGGGAACGCTACCCGGTGAGCGCTCAGGTCAGTTAGTGTGGGGCGGGGCTGCCGTCCGCCGGAGATGGTCTGGTCGGGAAAGGCCTGCTGCAACTGCCGTAGGGTGAAGGCCGCACTGGTGCGCAGGGCGCGTTGGAGGGGGAAATTGCGCCGGTCGTAAATGGATTCATTGACAGTAAAGCTATTGGTTTCCTCCGCCCGCCGGATGGTCCGTTCCTGGCGGGCATCCTGCACGATGGACCTAGCCACCTCGGGGGGCGCGCCGAGCAGGGCATCCGCTACGGGCGTGACGGTTTCGTCCAGGTCGAGGTACAGGCGATTGCCGTAGATCGGCAGGCCACTGCGCTCGTAGACGTAGCCATAGTCGAAATCGTCCCAGCTCCAGCCCGCTCCGTAGCGGGGCGGCGTGTCATTCTCCGGCTGCTGCACTACGATGGGCAGCTGCTGCCGGGCCAGCCAGGGGGCTAGCTCGTCGTAGCCGTAGAAGGCGGGGTGGAGTAGTAGGGGATAGCCCGTACCCCAGATGTCCACACGGTCGGCCTGCCGCCGGTAATAGATGGCGGGCAGTGATCGGTCCAGGATACGGTGCGCTACGTAAAAGGTGAGCAGTTTGACGTTGCTGGCGGGTACGAAGTAGCGGTCGGCCTGATAGCTGTACACGGTCTGCTCGGTGGCCAGGTCGTACAGGCTAAAACCGGTATGCCCACTCGCGAAGACGGGATTGTCGGCAACCAGCCGATCCAGCTGCACGCGGGGGGTAGCGCGCTGTGCAACTAGCAGGAGGGGGGCGAGCCCGAGGAGTAGAAAGAGGGGACGGAGCATGGGAGTGTATACAACGAAAAAAGCCGAAGCACGGTGGCTTCGGCGAAAATTATAATCCCAAAAACTAAGTCGTCGGAGGGACGCAGGCCCTACCGTTTATTCTTCCGGGGTAATAAGTCCGGAGCTTACCGAACCTACACTACTATATAATGTCCAGTTGACCGTTAAACTCCGAAAACCTGCCGCTCTGTATACTTGGGAAACTATTTAACCTTCCTGCTCACTACTTACCAGCAGTTGGAAGCCATTTCCGTGGATATTGACGATCTCGATGGCGGGGTCGGGCTTAAGGTACTTGCGCAGCTTGGTCACGAATACATCCATGGAGCGGGCGGTGAAGTAGTTGTCTTCCCCCCATATCTTGGTGAGCGCTTCGCTGCGGCTCAGGATGTTGTTTTTATGGATGGCAAAGAGCTTCATAAGCTGGGCCTCCTTCGGACTGAGTTTTTCCTTTGATTTTTCTCCCTTCTCGCTGGTATGCGTGAGGATCCGCAGGGGGAAGTTGAAGTGAAACTGGCCGAAATCGAAGTCGGTCTGCTCTTCCTTGGGGTCGGTAGGTACCTGACTGCGCCGCAGGATCACGTTGATCCGCGCCAGGAGCTCCTCACTATTGAAGGGCTTGGTGATGTAGTCGTCGGCTCCGAGCTCGAAGCCGCTGAGTACGTCTTCCTTCATGGCCTTGGCGGTGAGGAAGATGATGGGGGTCTGGGTATCGGTTTCGCGCACCTTCTTGGCTAGTTCGAAGCCACTGAGGCGGGGCATCATGACGTCGAAAATGCAGAGGTCCCACTTACCGTTGCGGTAGGCTTCGAGGCCGGCCATGCCATCCTGTGCCAGGGTGACCTCATAGTCGTGGACCTCGAGAAAGGAGCGGAGTACGTCGCCAAAATTCTGGTCGTCCTCCACCAGGAGGATCTTTGCTTCGGGGGTAGGAGTATCGCTCATAGATGGGGGGATATGGTAACGGGTGGTAGGTTAATAACCGGCCTAGTCGGGCTGGCGGTAGGGAAAGGTAACGATGAAACTGCTGCCCTTGCCGAGCTCGCTTTTCACCTCGATGCTGCCGTTGTGTACCTCGGTGATGGTCTTGACGTAGGAGAGACCCAGGCCAAACCCCTTGACGTCGTGGCGATCGCCGGTATGCACCCGGTAAAAACGGTCGAAAATGTTTTTTCGTGCTTCGCGGCTCATCCCCAGACCATGATCGGTCACGGTCACCTCTACACCACGCGGTACATTCCGGGTACCAACGTGAATTTTGGGTGGATCGGGGGAATACTTGTTGGCGTTATCCAGCAGGTTGTTGATCAGGCTGGAGAGGTGCGTCATGTCGCCCTCCACGATGGAAGGATCCGCGGCCAGCTCGCTCGTCACGGTACCGCCCCGCGGCTCTACCTGCAGACAGATGTACTCTACGGCGCTGCGGACCACCGCATTCAGGTCTACGGCCGTGAGGTTGAGGTTGAGGCGCGACTTATCGAGCTTGGCCATTTGCAGCACCTTCTCGACCTGATCGTTCATGCGCTTATTTTCCTGCTTGATGATGCGGGCGAAGCGCTGCACCTTCTGCGGGTCGTTGCTGATGCGGGGGCTCACGATGCTATCCGTAGCCAGGGAGATCGTGGCGATCGGCGTCTTGAACTCGTGGGTCATATTGTTGATGAAGTCGGTCTTCATTTCGGAGACCTTCTTCTGCCGCAGGATGACGTAGATCGTATAGACGAAACACCCCAGGATGACCAGCACGAAGAGCAGGCTGATGGTGAAGTTGCCGTACAGCGAGCTGTACACTACGCTGTCCTTATCGGGGCTGTAGGCGCGTATCTCTCCGGGTATGGTATTCTCGTTGTCGAACATGCTGACGACGTAGTCGCCGTGCATCAGGTCCTGGTGGCGGCTGGTATCGGAGCCGGCTACGGAAAGCAAGCGGCCGTTGCGGGAGATGAAGCGTTGTTGGCGGGTATCGTAGATGCCGTATTCCAGCTCGTCTTCGATGCCGGCGTTACGCAGTTCCTTGACCATCTTCTTGTGAATGGCCTCGCGATCGATCCGCTCCTCCAGGTTGCGGTTGGTAAACTGATTGCGCAGCCGTAGCGAGGAGGTAGGATAGGTGCGTAGGGTACGGCCGGCCAGCAGACCGGAGGTGGGGCTGCCGATGTACACCTCGCCGTATACCGTGCCGCCCGGTACCCCTCCGGCATAGCCGTTGTTGAGGGTCAGGTTGATCTCGGCTTCCTCGATGTCCTCCACCTCGTCGGCCACCTGCTTGAGCACACTCTGGATGGCGCGGTCGTAGCGCTCCTTATTCACCTCCAGGCCCGTCTGGATCAGGCGCAGCTGTAGCACGATCAGTCCTACGATGGAGAACAGGATCAGGCCGATGATCAGGTAAATGGATTTCTTGCTCATGCTACGGAGAAGCTACAACGTAGGGGCGGATAGACAAGTGTATACGCCGGAGGCCCTTAAGGGTTTAGTAACTTTGCCCGCTGCCATGGCCGCCGTCACCATCCATACCACCCAGAACGTTCGCATCGAGTATGAGACGGCCTCCCTGGGCTCGCGTATCGGGGCCTTTCTGATCGATCTGGTAGCACTAGCCGTCTCCTACGCCCTGCTCCTGTTCTTCAACGAAGCCATAGGCCTGTTCGAGGTAGGGGAGGAGGTAGTCCTGGTATTCGGTCCGCTGTTCTATACGCTGTTGTACTTCTTCGGCTGGGAGATGCTGAGCCGGGGACAGACGGCCGGCAAGAAACTGCTGCGGCTGCGGGTGATCCGCCTGGACGGGCGCGATCCCACCCCGGCCGACTTCCTGGTGCGCGCCGTATTCCTGCTGCCAGACGTAGTATTCACCCTGGGAATGCTGGCCATTTTACTGGTCGTGACCGGCGCGCGCAGTCAGCGACTCGGTGACCTTATCGCCGGTACGGTGGTGATCAATACGGTCGGCTTTGGCGGCGTCACGCTAGCCGATATACTGACCATCCGCAACCGCGCGCAGCACCAGGCGCGCTACCCCGCCGTGCAGCGGATGACGGACGAGGATATGCTGATCGTCAAGCAGTGCATCCTGCGGTACCGCCGCTACCGGAATACGGCGCACCGGCAGGCCCTGCAGTTGCTGGCAGACCGAATGGCCGGGTTGCTCGAGCTCGATCCGCGCGACATCGAAGGCTCCCACGAAGAATTTCTGGAAACTATCCTGTTGGATTATATCGTACTGACCCGATGATCGTAGCCTACCTGATTGCCCTGGTGGGCTCCACCCTGGCCGGTGCGATCAATACGCTGGCGGGCAACGGTTCGGCCATTACGCTGACCATCCTGATGGAAGTACTGGGGCTACCGGCCGACGTAGCCAATGCGACCAACCGGGTGGGTATCGTGACGCAGAGCGCGGCCGGTACCTGGGCCTTTCACCGGGCCGGCCGACTGGAGGTGACCGCGGCGCGACGGCGCGAGATGTGGCTCATCGTGGGTATGACCAGTCTGGGCGCTATTCTAGGGATCTGGCTGAGCCTGCTGGTCGATAATGCCACCTTCAAAACCATATTTCGCTACTTGCTCATCGTGATGCTGGCCGTAGTGCTCGTGAATCCGAAGCGCTGGCTGATCGCGGCCCAGGACGAGCGGCCGCTCTCGTACTGGATCGCCATCCCGGCCTTCTTCGCGATGGGGGTATACGGGGGCTTTATTCAGATGGGCATGGGCATCTTCTTCCTGGCCCTGATGGTGCTGATCGCGAAGTACGAGATCATCCAGGCCAACGTGGTGAAGGGGATCGTGGTGACGGTATACACCGCCATTGCCGTGGCTATTTTCGCCTGGCGTGACCTGATCGACTGGCCCATGGGGCTGCTGATGGCGGTAGGGCAGACGGTGGGTGGATACCTGACGGCGAAGTATGCGGCCAATCATCCGCGGGCGGGGGTGTGGGCGTACCGGCTACTCGTGGTAGTGATCGTGGGGGCTATTGCTAAGGCATTTCTTTGAAATCGGTACGCGCTGCCGGAAGGCCGCTTCGGACTTCGCTTTCGGGACGAGGTGTTCTACTGCACCTGCGGACGCGCCCGATTTATCTTTCTGGAGGGAAGGACGTTGCAACAGTATCCGGAGTGACCGGTTTGTTTTTGTATTTGTCAAGGACTCCGCATGAAACGCAAGACGATCGATACTATCCTGAAGGCATTGCTGGGGCTTGGCATCATTGCCCTGGGCTACGTGGGGATGAGTTATCTGGCCTCCCTGAAGGAAGAGGCACCGAAAAAAGAGGTAGTTAAACGCGTCAAGTCGGTAGAGACCCGCCGGGTAAGCAACGCCGATCTGGCCACCACGCTGGACGTACAGGGCCGACTGGTCGCCTACAATAAGATTGAACTGTACAGCGAAGTAGGCGGAGCCGTAGAGGAAACCGGCCGGCCGCTTAAGGAGGGCACCTACTTCGGTAAGGGTAGCGTGATCCTGCGCATCGACGACGACGAGGCCCGTCTGAACCTACAGGCACAAAAGGCCACGCTGCTGAATAGCATCGCCCAGATCATGCCCGACCTGAAGATCGACTACCCGGAAAGCTTTGCCGCCTGGGAAAGTTACCTGGCGGACTTCGACGTAGACAAGCCGCTACCGGAACTCCCCGAGGCGGTCAATCAGCGGGAAAAACTGTTCGTGGCCGGACGCAATCTCTATAGCCAGTACTACACCATCAAGAGCGCCGAAGAACGGCTGAGCAAGTACGTTCTGTACGCCCCCTTCTCCGGGGTGCTGACCTCGGTGAGTATCAACGAGGGTGCCGTGGTGCGCCCCGGTCAGGTCCTGGGCGAACTGATGGCTACCGGCTACTACGAGCTGGTGGCTACCGTGCCCCTTTCGGATCTGGACTACCTGACCACCGGAAGTAAGGTGACACTGTACAGTGAGGATATCAGCGGAGAATGGTCGGGCACGATCCGCCGCATCAGTAATCAGATCGACGCGGGCTCCCAGACCGTGGAGGTCTACGTGGGGGTGAGTGGCAAGGACCTGCGCGAGGGTATGTACATGCGTGGCGCGGCGGCGGCGCGGGTGCTCGACGATGTGGTGGAGATCGACCGCAGCCTGCTCATCGACGGGCGGGAGGTATACGTAGTGCGCGACGACACCCTGCTGAGTCTGCAACCCGTGATGGTGCGCAAGTCGGATCGCAGCACGGTACTCGTGAGCGGCCTGCCCGACGGCACCGAGCTGGTGACCGGTACGGTAGCCGGAGCCTTCGAGGGGATGCGCGTGAAGATCGATAAGCCGACCGTCGAGGCGGGGATGGACCCCAAGGAAGAGGGCACTACGGCCGGAAGCCTCAAGTAAGTAGCAGCTATGAAAGGATTCATCCAGTACTTCGTCAAGTACCCCGTAGCAGCTAACCTGCTCATGTTCGGCCTCATCATCATGGGGGGGCTGAGTCTGTGGCAGATGAAGTCCACCTTCTTCCCGGAGTTCCCGAGTCGGGTGATCAATATTCAGGTCATCTACCCGGGAGCCAGCCCCGAGGAGGTCGAGGAGGGTATCGTCAATAAGATCGAAGAGAACCTGAAGGGGCTCACCGGGGTAGAGCGCTACACTAGTGTAAGCTCCGAAAACAGCGGACGGGTGACCGTCGAGGTACTGAAGGGCTACGATACGGACCTGATCCTGCAGGACGTCAAGAACGAAGTGGACCGCATCAACAGCTTCCCGGTAGGTATGGAGCCGCCGGTGATCTTCAAGCAGGAGCAACTGGGGCGGGCCATCACCTTTGCCCTATCCGGAGAAGGCGTCAACCTGGGCGCCCTGAAGGCGGCTGCCCGGCAGGTAGAGGACGATCTGCTGGCCATCGACGGGCTGTCGAAGGTGGAGCTGTCCGGCTTCCCGGACGAGGAGATCGAGATCGCCTTCCGGGAGGCGGATCTGCAGGCCTACGGGCTTACCTTCCAGGAGGCAGCCGATGCAGTACGCCGCACCAATGTAGACATCACCGGAGGTACCGTAAAGGGCCGGGAAGAAGAACTGCTCCTGCGCGCGCGCAACAAAGAATACTACGCCGACGGACTCAAGGATATCGTAGTGAAAACCACCCCGACGGGTGGAAGTGTGCGCCTGAGCCAGGTCGCCACGATACGCGACCGCTGGGCCGATCAGCCCAACCGTGCTTACCTGGATGGTACGCCGAGCGTGAGCGTACAGGTGCAGAATACCCTGGAAGAGGACATGCTCTTCATCACCGACGCGGTGAAGGAGTACATCGAGGAGTTCAACGCGGAGAACAGCACGATACAGGCTACCGTGATCAGCGACGCCAGCGTGACGCTGCGGCAGCGCATGGATACCCTGCAGACCAACGGCATCCAGGGCTTCGTGATCGTGGCGGTGCTACTGGCCGTGTTCCTGCACTGGCGGCTGGCCTTCTGGGTGGCCCTGTCGATCCCGATCAGCTTTGCGGGGATGTTCATCATCGCCAATGCGCTGGACGTGACGCTGAACGTCATCTCGCTCTTCGGTATGATCATTGTGATCGGTATCCTGGTGGACGACGGCATCGTGATCGGGGAGAATATCTACAGCTACCACGAGAAGGGGCTGCCGCGGGTCAAGGCCGCGATCAGCGGTACGAGCGACGTACTGAGTGCGGTATTCGCCGCCATCCTGACTACGGTGATCGCCTTTTCGAGCTTCTTCTTTATCGATGGTACGCTGGGGGATTTCTTCCGTGAAATGGCCATTGTAGTGATCTTCTCGCTGATCTTTTCGCTGGTCGAGGGGGCGGTGATCCTACCCACTCACGTAGCCCACTCGCGGGCCCTGGATAAGGGCGTGGAGCCCAACTGGATACAGCGCAAGTTCGACGGGCTGATGAACTTCCTGCGCGATACGCTCTACGCGCCGGTGCTGGCCTGGACGATGCGGTATAAATTCATCACGCTGTCGATCTGTCTGGCGGCATTGTTCCTTAGCGTCGGAGTGGTGCGGGCCGGTTTTGTGAAAACGACCTTCTTTCCCATCATCGAGGGCGACGACGTATCGATCACCCTACAGCTGCCCGCGGGCACGCCGGAAGAAAAGACCCAGGCCATCCTGGAGCGTATCGGGGAGGCCGCCGAACGGGTCAACGAACGCATGAGTGCCGAGCTCTTCGGCGACGGCCGCGAACTGGTGGAGCGTATCGAGGTCAAGGTAGGCCCCACCACCTACCAGGGATCGGCTACCGTTGCCCTGCTACCGGGGGAGGACCGCGGTGACATCGCACTGCGCGACGTACAGAACGCCATCCGCGACGAAGTAGGGGAGATCGACGAGGCGGAGATCCTTAGCTACGGCGGGCGCTCGTTTTTCGGTAAGCCCGTCAGCGTGAGTCTGGTGGGCAGTGACATCGTAGAACTGGAAAAAGCGACCGCCCGGGTCAAGGCGGAACTGGAGCAGATGACCGAGCTCACCGACGTGGTCGACAACGATCAGGAGGGCCTGCGCGAGATCAATATCAGTCTGAAGGAAAAAGCCCGTTACCTGGGGCTCGACCTGCAGGATATCGTGGGTCAGGTGCGGGCGGCCTTCTTTGGATCCGAGGCACAGCGCCTGCAGCGTGGGGAAGACGAGGTACGGGTCTGGCTACGGTACGGAGAGGACAGCCGCCGCAGCGTGGCCGATCTGAACAGCATGCGCGTGCGGCTACCCAACGGGGGGGAATACCCCATCAGCGAGATCGTGAACCTGGAACCCCAGCGCGGCGTAATCGCCATCAACCATACCGACGGTAAGCGGGAGGTGAAGGTGGAGGCGGATGTGTCGAACAACGGGGTATCCGTCACGGACGTAAATGCCCTGGTGCAGGATGAGATCATCCCCCGCGTACTGGCTGATTTTCCGGGCGTATCGACCGTTTCCGACGGGCAGGTGCGTAACCAGGAAAAGACCGCCGCCTCCGTGCAACTGGTGATGCCGGTGGTGCTTGCCCTGATGTTCTTCGTGGTGGCCCTGACGTTCCGGTCCATTGGGCAGGCATCGGTACTCTTCTTTCTGCTGCCCTTCGGCATCATCGGGGTGGTATTCGGCCACTGGCTCATGGGTAAGCCGATCTCGCTATTTTCCTTCCTGGGTATTATCGCGCTGGTGGGTATTATCGTCAACGACGGACTGGTCTTCATTGCCACCTACAACGACAATCTGCGCGGGGGAGCAAGCATGATGGATGCGCTCAACGAGGCCGGGCGGAGCCGCTTCCGGCCCATCCTGCTTACTTCCGTGACCACCTTTGCCGGACTGGCCCCCCTGCTGCTGGAGAAAAGCCGGCAGGCGCAGTTCCTCATTCCTATGGCGATCTCAGTGGCCTTCGGTCTGCTGGCTTCTACCGTCGTACTATTGCTGCTGTTGCCCTCCCTGATGGTACTGCTCAACCGCTTTCGCGTAGCCTGGCACCGCATGACGAAGGGCGGGGTACCGGACTACCACGAGGTGGAGCCCGCGTACAAGGAACTGGACGATGACGGCTACGACCCCGACAAGCCCGTCGGCATAACTAAAGTAGAACGATAAATGCGGATCTGTATCGATATGGATGAGGTGATGGTAGACAACTACCACCGCTACCACGAACTCTACGAGGCCCGCTACGGCCAGTCCATCGACCCGGCGGAGTACGCCGGTATGAAGATCTACGACCTGCCCGGCATCGACGGCATTCGGGAGGCGCTCTACGAGCCGGGCTTCTTCCGCCACCTGCCCATCATGAAGGACGCCCAGGAGGTGGTGCGCGAGCTGTACGAGCAGTATGAGGTATACATCGTCACCGCCTCCATGGAGTTTAAGCACAGCTTTACCGACAAATGGGAGTGGCTCGAGGAGCATATGCCCTTCATCCACTGGGAGCGCATCGTATTCTGCGGCGACAAGAGCATCGTACACGGCGACTACATGATCGACGATAAGGTGCGCAACCTCGTGACCTTCAACGGGCAGGGGCTACTGTTCACCGCCAGTCACAACCTCCACGACGAGGGCTACCCCCGCTTCGATAACTGGATCGAGATCCGCGACTACTTCCGCACCCTCCGCAACGCTCAAATCGCCCAGGAAGGGTGAAGCGGGCTGCGCGCAGGCTCTGGGCGTTCGGCTACCAAAAGCTGCCCTTCGCGCTGACCGGCCTGGTCGCTACGGTCATCAATTACGGCCTATACCTGTTCCTGGTGCACCGCTACCTGCCACCGCTACCGGCTACCCTGATCGCCTATTCGAGCAGCGTGGTGCTCAACTTCTTCCTCCAGCGCTACTTCGTCTTCGAGCTGCGGCGCTCGCTGCGCTCGGCCTTCCTGCTCAGTATGGTCGTCAGCGTAGGCGGACTGGCCCTGGATGCGGCCATCGTGTGGGGCCTGCACTACTTCCCCCTGCTCGGTGACCGGGAATGGGGCATCAAGCTGGTGGCTACCGGGATAGTGTTCTTTTATAATTATTATGGTAAGCGTAGGGTCTTCGAGGGGGGGGTAAACACAGATTTCTCAGATTAAGGCACAGATCAGTCACGGATTGGACGGGACATCCACTTAGAATCTGTGCCTAATCCGTGAAGTAAATCCGTGTAATCCGTGTTTATCTAACTCACAGCTGAGCAGAGAAAAACTCCACAAACTCCCCCACAGACATAGCCCCCCGGTCTCCCTCGCCCTGCACCCGCACGGCTACCTGTCCGGACTCGGCTTCTTTCTCGCCTACGATGAGCATGAAGGGGATGCGCTTGAGTTCGGTGTCGCGGATCTTGCGGCCGATGGTCTCGTTGCGGTCGTCTACGGAGCCCCGGATGTCGTGCTTGGCTAGCTCGGCGAGTACCTCCTGACTGTAGTCATTGAACTTCTCGCTGATGGGCAGGATGGTAAGTTGCTCGGGCGTCAGCCAGAGGGGGAATTTGCCGCCGGTGTGCTCGATCAGGATGCTCGTGAAGCGCTCCAGGGAGCCGAAGGGGGCACGGTGGATCATCACCGGTCGGTGCGTCTGGTTGTCGGCCCCGATGTACTCCAGCTCGAAGCGGTCGGGGAGGTTGTAGTCGACCTGTACGGTGCCGAGCTGCCACTGCCGTCCCAGGGCATCGCGGACCATGAAGTCGAGCTTGGGTCCGTAGAAGGCTGCCTCGCCGTAGGCGGTGACCGTCTTCATGTCGATCTCGGCGCAGGCCTCGATAATGGCCTGCTCTGCGCTCTCCCAGTTGGCCTCCGAGCCGATGTACTTGTCGGGGGTTTCGGGGTCGCGCAGGGAGATCTGGGCGGTTACATCGTCGAAGCCGATCATGCCGAGCACTTCGCGCACGATGTCGACTACGGCCAAAAATTCCCCCTTGACCTGATCGGGCATGCAGAAGATGTGGGCATCGTCCTGCGTAAAGCCCCGCACACGGCTGAGGCCGTGGAGCTCGCCGGTCTGCTCGTAGCGGTAGACGGTGCCGAACTCGGCCAGGCGCAGCGGCAGCTCCCGGTAGCTGCGCGGACGGAATTTGTACAGCTCGCAGTGGTGCGGACAGTTCATCGGCTTGAGCAGGAACTCCTCGCCCTCCCGTGGTGTCTTGATGGGCTGGAAGCTATCTTCTCCGTACTTCTCCCAGTGGCCGCTGGTCACGTATAGTTCCTTCTTGCCGATGTGGGGAGTGGCCACCTGCTGATAGCCGGCAGTCTCCTGCCGCTCGGTGAGGTAATTGATAAGACGCTGGCGAAGCTGCGTACCCTTGGGGAGCCACATGGGTAGTCCCGCCCCGACCTTTTCGGAGAACATGAACAGCTCCAACTCCTGGCCCAGCTTGCGGTGGTCGCGCTTCTTGGCTTCCTCCAGCAGGTGGAGGTATTCCTTTAGCTCCTTGGCCTTGGGGAAGGAGATGCCGTAGATGCGGGTGAGCTGCGGCCGCTTCTCATCGCCCAGCCAGTAGGCACCGGCCACTTTCATCAACTTGATGGCCTTGATGGCGCCGGAGTTGGCGATGTGGGGACCGCGGCAGAGGTCGGTGAAGTTGCCCTGGGTGTAGAAGGTGATCGTGCCGTCGGCCAGCCGGTCCAGCAGTTCCAGCTTGTAGGGATCCTGCTTTTCCTCGAAGTAGGCTACGGCCTCGGCCTTGCTCACCTCCCGGCGGTCGTAGCTGACCTTGCGGCGGGCCAGTTCGAGCATCTTTTCCTCGATGCGGGGCAGGTCTTCGGAACTAATCGAGCGCTCGCCGGTGTCGATGTCGTAGTAGAAGCCGTTCTCTACGGCCGGACCGATCCCCAGCTTCACCCCGGGGTACAGCTCCTCCAGCGCCTCGGCCATCAGGTGGGCGGTGGAGTGCCAGAAGGTCTCCTTGCCCCCCTGATCGTTCCACGTCAGTAGTTCCACCTTAGCGTCGGTCTTGATAGGCCGGTCGGCGTCGATGATGACGCCATTGACACGTGCGCTGAGTACGTTACGGGCCAGACCGGAGCTGATACTCTGGGCTACATCCATGGCGCTGCTGCCGGCTTCGTACTGGCGCACACTGCCGTCGGGGAGGGTAATATTGATCATTAGGGAGTACACTTTCACCTGCTTACGGGCGCAGGTTCGGGCGGCAAAAGTACGAACCGCGGAGCACGCGGAGGAGCGCAGAGGTTTACCGGTATACCTCCGCATACTCAGCGTACACTGCGGTAGTTCTAGAGCTATTCCTTCCAAATGCTCCGCAGGGGATAGCTAGTTCCCTCGATCACCGGATTATCTCCGACGGCAGTAAGTTGGTCGAGGCTCTCGATGGGGAAAAAGATCTCCGTGACCACCGTAGATCCCCCATCCGCGAACAGCTCGACCGAGGCCCGGTCGAAGATGAGGTGCATGCGCAGCGTATCGGAGCTACTGAGGCGGGGTGCCCACGTGCGGTCGGGGGCAAAGGAGTCGGCAAAGTCATTCGCACCCGCGCCCCGCCGGTCACTGTAGAACGCCTTTCGCTCCGGATCGTAGCCGATCTCCAGGGCATCGCCCTCCGCATTGCGCAGCGCGACGCCGAAGGGGGTAGTGACCGACTCGTCCAGTGCGTAGACCAGCTCCAGCTCGTGCGCCCCGGAGGCGGTGGTGAGCTCCAGGGAGGGTTCCCCGTGGAACATCTCCGGTGCACCGCGGAGCTGGGTCAGCTCCGCAATCGGGTTGGAGAATAGGCGGTAGCCCTCCGCTGTCTGCTGTAGACTCAGGGTGCGCGGCACGGTCATCGCGCTGCGCCAGACGGTGGTGGGTACGTCGCGGGCGTAGTCCCAGTTGCTCATCCAGCCGATGAAGATCCGGCGTCCATCCTCTTTCGGTACGTCCGACCAGGTGACGCCAGCGTAGTTGTCGCGCCCGTAATCCAGCCATACGGCCGCGCTGTCGCTTACCTCCGTCGCGAAGTCGGGATCGAGGGTGAAGTCAGTGCCGTCGAAGTCGCCCACGAAGTACTGGGTGGCCGAGCCGCCGTTGGGTCCGCCGGGATTGATGCTCAGCAGCAGCACCCACTTGGTCTCGTCGCTGCCCTCCACCTGCAGGGGGAAGATGTCGGGGCACTCCCACACGCCGCCGTGGGCACCGTACGTCTTGCCGAAGTCGCTCAGGTGCTCCCAGTCGATCAGGTTGTCGCTGCGCCAGAACATCACGTGGTCCTGAGCGGCAAAGACCATGAGCCACTGTTCGCGCTCCGCATCCCAGATCACCTTCGGGTCGCGGAAGTCGCGGATGGGCTCTTCGTTGGGCACGACGGGGTTGCCGGCGTACTTGGTCCACGTCCGGCCCCGGTCGGTGCTGTAGGCAATGCCCTGGTACTGGAAGTCGTCGCGCCCGGCCTTTTCCAGTGGGTCGTTGTGGTAGGTGAATATGGCCACCAGGGGCGGCTGATCGTCCGTACCCAGCCCGCTGGTATTGTCATGATCCACCACGGCGCTGCCGGAGAAGATCCAGCCCAGGGAGTCAGGGTAGAGGGCGATAGGAAGGTTTTCCCACTCCAGCAGGTCCGGGCTCACGGCGTGGCCCCAGTGCATGGGTCCCCAGACGTTGCTGTCGGGATAGTACTGGTAGAACAGGTGGTACTCGCCCTCGAAGTAGACCATGCCGTTTGGGTCGTTCATCCACTGGGTGGGGGGGGAGTAGTGGACCTGGGGGCGGTAGGTCTCGTCGTAGGTGTCTGCCGGTGTGCTAGTTGGAGAGGACCCCACATCCTGCACGCCATTGGTACTACAGCCCGTGAGTAATATGCAGGACAGTAGGACGCAAAACACTTTCATATACGCTTGTTTTGTACGTGACGGGACGTTCACAAAGCTACCCCCTCCATCGTTATCTTAAAAACCTCGGTCATGCAACACCTACTGATACGGCTCCTTTGCTTCACTTTTCTGTGCCTGAGCATCAGCGCCTGCACACCCACGGCCTCCCGTACTGCTGCCCAGCAGGACTCCGATACCGCCACGCGGGCCATCCGATCATCGCGGGGCAGCAATTCCGTGGAGGTGGACGCGGCCGAGACCGGCACTGATCTGACCTCCTACCTCCGGCGCGTAGCCGGCGTTTCGGTACGGGGCAGCGGACCCGGCGCTACGGTGCGTATTCGGGGTGACGTGAACTTCAATTCCGACTCCACCCCCCTGTTCGTGGTCAACGGCACCCCCATCGGCAACAACTTCAGCAACGTTTACTCCACCGTCGACGTCAACGAGATCGCCCGCGTCCAGGTGCTCAAAAACGTCAGCGACACGAACCGCTACGGCATGCAGGGTGCCAACGGGGTGATCGAGATCAAACTGAAGAAGTAGTAATACTTACTGCCGGATGGGTCGCTCACCCTCGACCACCACGACCTCGTAGCCCGCGCTACGGGCCAGGTACTCGATGCCTTCGATCACGGCATTGCCCTGCACCCGCGCCCGCGCCAGTAGGTCGCTTTCCAGGGCCTCGTCCCGCAGCCGCTCCTTGGCCCGCCGGTTGAGGCGGCTGTAGTCTTCGGTGCTAAAGGAGTTGAACCAGCTCTCGTTGAGGTCGCGGTACACCAACTCGTGGTCGATGGCCAGGATCTCCGGCTCGGGCAGGTTGCGCAGGGTGAGGATGCGCCGGTCGGGGTCTACGGAGATGTCCAGTTGCTCCAGGTCGTAGCCCACCAGTACGGTGCCGCGCACTTCTACCGTGGCCTTCTTATCGAACGAAAAGCGGGAGGGGAGGGGCAGGTACAGCGTGACATCGCGCGAGGAGGTAGAGCTGAATAGCTCGCTCACGTCGCCCTCCACGGTCACCATTTTCATGACGTTGCGCACCCGATCCAGCAGGATGGTGGCCTCCTCGTGCACCCGCTGATCCTGCTGCCGCGACTGCCACAGCGCGAGCGACGCGATGCCGAGTGCGAATGCGAGCACGAAGACCAGCAGGGTGAGTACGGTGCGGTTCATCTAGTCGAGTTTGGCCTGCATGGGGTAGCGGAGGCCGCGGTAGGAGTGGAGCACCGCCTTGACGCTGCCGACCGAGACGGGCGATTCGATCAGCAGCGGGATCTTATTCTCATCGTCGCTCACGTAGATCTTCATCTCGTCGCCCTCCTTAAACAGCTCGCCGGTGATGAGTTGGGGGCTGAAGCGAAGCGTATTGTAGCGGCCGCTGCCCTTGATCTTCACGTCCTCCTCGGGCCCCAGGTAGCGGATCTTGAGGGGGTGGATCTCCTGGTCCATCAATATATTGATGGGGATCTCCTGGTTCTTGTTCAGGCGGTCGTAGTCGAGGTTGCGCGCAAAGTAGACGATGGAGATCAGGTCGTGCATGCAGGGGTCCACGTTCATGTACTTCGGCTTGGTTTCCTGGGCCGTACGGCCGCGGTGACTGACGATGCGCTGCTCGTCCTGGTAAAACTTGGTGCGGTCGTACTTCTGGTAGCCGCCCTCCTGAATGTCCTTGATGTGTAGCTGCGGCAGCAGCGTTTCCTTGTCGAGGTAGCTGGTGTAGTTGTCCGTCACCTTATAGAACCACTCGTAGCTGGGGTAGGTCTGTCCGCGCACCGTGACCCGGTACTGCTCCGGCAGATCATGTACGTCGAAGGTGACCTCCCCGGCGGCCAGCCACACGAAGTTCCAGTTGTAGTACAGCTTATAGACGATCTGCTCGCCGGACTGAAAGGTAGTGTTGCGGATGCTGCAAACGTCGGTAGTGTGTGCAGCGGGCGGGGCCGCGGGTGCGGGGGCCTGGGGATTAGTGGCCGGGGTGGGTTCAGCGGTTCCGGCCGGGAGCGCCAGCAGGAAGAGCATGCAGCATTTGAGGAGGACCGAGTTCATCATGATCTGTTTTTCCGCACGATCAGCCAGTAGCCGGGTAGCGCGGGCAGTAATACATTAACGCTAAACAGGGCGGTATATGCGGCCAGTACCGCTACACCGTCCGCCGCGTCCACCTGCCAGAGTAACAAGCCCAGCTCGGTGCGGGTTACGAAATTGAGCCCCGGCGGTAGCGGAATGCCCGCCTGCACCAGGTAGATCGCCGCGATCCCCGCCAGCCCCGTCCACCACGGCAGCTCCAGTCCGAAGAACCACAGCAGCAGGTAGAGCTGTACACAGTAAACGCTGAACCGCAGGCAAGCGTAGGCGCTACTGCGCAGCATTAGCGTATACTTAACGTTCACCAGCGAGGCCCGCAGCTCCGCCGTGGGCCGGTGGAAGCGCCCTTCGATCCAGCGGAGCAACCGCAGAATGAGGGGCCGTCCGCCCACCGCGAGCACGACGACGAGCAGCGGACCGAGCGGCAGCAGCCACCCCCCCAGCACCTGCCACGGCCCCTGTACCACGCCCCCCACCGTGACCACCAGCGCCGGCCAGGCCAGCAGCAGGAAGGCCACCCACTGACATGCGCTGCCCAGTAGCGAGGAGGCTACGACGCCCGTATACTCCCCCCGCCGGGCCAGGAGGAGCCGTCCGCCGATCTCCCCGATCCGGTTGGGGGTAGCCGCGCTCAGGCTCACTCCGGCCAGGGTAGCGCGCACGACCTTGCCGAACGACCACGGCAGAAAGGCGTGCAGGAGCAGTTGCCACTTGCGTGCCTCCAGCAGCCAGTTGAGGGGCATCATGGCTACGGCCAGGAGCAGGTAGCGCCAGTTGCCTGGTCGGCCCAGGGCCAGTACAAAGGCCGGCCAGTCTAGCCGCCGGCCCACGCTGATGCACTGGTAGGCGAATACCAACAGGGCGGCGGCCACCAGCAGGCGCAGGGCCCAGGTGCGTACGGCCGGGGCGGGTAGGAGGCGGTCTATGTAGCGCTGGTCGATGCACGAAAGTAGCGCACGGGGCCGCCACGGCGGCGAACCCTCCAAATAGTTGTAGGCCGGCCGAAAAGCAAAAAATTTGTTGGCCTCAGTAAATTCCGCTTACCTTGGGCCTGCGTTATGTATCCCTCGGCTGCGGCGTCCGCGTTGCAAATTCCGTACTTACTCACTCAAATCCCCCGTGCCCCCGTGGCTCCGACACCTGCTTCCGAACCAGCCGTATACCGCATCCTGGGGGTCGACCCCGGTACGGTGGTCCTGGGCTTCGCCGTAGTCGAGATACATCCCCGCAGCCGCCGTATCATCGAGCTCGGCGTGCTCAAACTGGCCCAGTTCAAGGACCACAGCCGCCGCCTGGAGCTCATCCACCGCCGGCTCACCCAGGTCATCTGCGAGCATAAGCCGAGCATGATGGCCATCGAAGCGCCTTTTTTCGGTAAGAATGCCCAGTCGATGCTCAAGCTAGGCCGGGCCCAGGGCGTCTGTATGGCCGCCGCGATCGGGCAGGGCCTCGAAGTCACCGAGTACGCCCCCCGCAAGATCAAGCAGAGCGTGACCGGCAACGGCAACGCCAGCAAGGAACAGGTTGCCGCCATGCTCGAAACTGAGTTCGACCTCGACGGCAGCCGCCACCTCACCGATGCCACTGACGCGCTCGGCGCGGCCATGTGCCACTTCTACCAGAACCGTACGGCCATCCCCGGCGGCAAACGCTTCAGCGGCTGGGAAGGATTCATCCAGGCTAATGCCGGCCGCGTGCGTTAAAACCACACCCGCACCGCCAGCCCCAGCCCGAACAGTCCCAGCGCCACCGCCCCCACCCGCTGTACACGCAGCATCGTAGCCGGCTTCAGAAACTCGCGGAGCTTGCGTGCTCCCAGCACCTTCGCCGAGTCCACTAGCATGATCGTGCCTACAATGCCGCCGTAGATCGCCAGGGCCTCCGCGGATAGTAGCTCCCGGTTATGCACCTGCGTCACCACGAAGGTCGACCAGAAAAAGGCCGTAAAGGGGTTCAGCATATTGAGTAGAAAGCCCTGTCCCCAGGCACTGAGGAGACCGCGCCGGGAGGGCATCATCTTCTTACCCTTCAGACTCGGTGGCTTGCGGTACCACATGGCCAGCCCTACACCGATCAGCAGCACCGCGCCTACCGTACCGAAGATCTCGTTGATGTGTCGGTGGTCCAGGATCCGCTCCAGCCCCTCCAGACCAAGGTGGGAGGCGGCGACGTACAGCAGGTCGCTGGTCCAGATGCCGGTGGCTGCCGCAAAGCTAGCGAGCGTACCGCGCCGCAGACTCAGCTGGATCAGCAGCACCACCAGCGGCCCCACGATCAGCGACAGCAGCAGGCCCGCCCGTATACCCTCGAAGACGTAACTCAGCAAAGCTAGGCGGAGAGTAGCTGCGCGGCGTGGTCCTTGGTGTTCACCTTCGCGATGACCCGCTCGATCTTAGCGGCTGCATCGATGACTACGGTCGTGCGGTGCACGCCGTCGTATTCCCGGCCCATGAATTTTTTCGGTCCCCACACGCCGTAAGCCTGCATGATGCTATGGTCCTCGTCGGCGATCAGCGGCATGGGTAGCCCGTACTTATCGATAAACTTCTGGTGCTTCTTGGGGCTGTCGGGGCTCACACCCAGTAGGGAATAGCCTTCCTGCTCCAGCTCCCCGTAGTGATCCCGCAGGCTACAGGCGGCGGCCGTACAGCCCGGTGTGTCGTCCTTGGGGTAGAAAAAGAGGACCAGACGCTTGCCCGCATAGTCGGCCAGAGAAGTAGTTGCCCCGTCCTGTAGGGTGCCGGTAAAATCCGGCGCTTGGTCGCCCGCTTGCAGTGTGATCATACCGACTCAAACAAGGACCCGCACACGGGGTTCAGAAGGGCAAAGGCCCCCCTATGCCCACCACCACCCTTCTACTCGGCATTGCCGTCATCATCGTGGCTGTGCTCATCTACCGCCCCATCCTCCGCATCGCCCGCGAAGATATGGCCGCCCGCAAGCAGGCCGGATACAGCAATTCTTACGTATACGCCATTCTGCTCTTTCCTATTCTGGGTCCGCTGGTATACTTGCTGGTACGCCGGTTACTGCTGCCGCAGACCTAAGTACGGGGCGGGGCCGCTGGTGCGCAGGATCTTCGCGGAGGGTGGCGTACTTTGCCGCAAAGCAAGCCACTATGAAATTCGGCATCGACCTGGGGGGAACAAAGATCGAGGGCGCCGTCCTGGACGACAACGGTAAGGTGCTCGAGCGCCGCCGCATCCCCACCGAGCGGGAGGGCGGCTACGACCACATCGTGCAGCGCATCGCCCGGGTCGTGACTGAGTTGGAACAAGCTACCGGCCTCACGGCTGAGCACGTTGGGATGGGTACCCCCGGTACCATCGACCCCCCGACGGGCCTGATGAAGAACAGCAATACCGTCGTCCTGAACGGCCATCCCCTCGGCCGCGACCTGGAGCGCCTCACCGGCAAGCGCTTCACCCTGGCCAACGACGCCAACTGCCTGGCCATCGCCGAAGCCCTGCTCGGTGCCGTGCCGGACGAAGTACCCGACGCCCGGGTCGTCTTCGGCGTGATCCTGGGCACCGGCACCGGCGGCGGCGTGGTGGTAGACGGACGCGTCATCGGCGGCGCCCAGGGCATCGGCGGAGAGTGGGGCCATACCTTTTTGGACCATTCCGGCGCCTACTGCTACTGCGGTCGGGTAGGGTGCACGGAGCAGATCCTGGCCGGACCCGCCCTGGAGCGCTACTACCTGCGCATGAGCGGCACCTCCCGGGGCATGCGCGAGATCGTGGACCGCTTCCGCAGCGGAGACGACCCGGCCGCCACCCGTACCCTGGAGCGTTTCTTCCACTTCTTCGCCAAGGGGATCGCCAACATCATCAACGTACTGGACCCCGACGCCATCGTCCTCGGCGGCGGACTCAGCAACATCGAAGAGCTGTATACCCAGGGCATCGACCAGATCGAGGAGCACCTCTTCAACCCCCGGCGGGATACACCGATCCTGCGGCCGCAGTTGGGGGATTCTGCGGGTGTGTTCGGTGCTGCTCTGCTGTAACTATCGGTGCTAAATACTCGTTTATAGCTAAACATTTCGTCATGACTATCCGACTGAACATACTGCACGAGCGCGCAATGGAGGTGATCCGCTATCTCGAATCGGTCAAGGATATAGAGATAGTTCAGGAAGGGGCAACTCAAAAGAGCGGTACGAAAAGCCGAAAATCCTGGATTGGGATTATTGATACGCCGAGTCAGGAGTTACTTGATCATGCGGATAAAGTTCGGGGAGAGTGGAGTCACCGTTCTTAATCGATACCAACGTAGCTATCGACCTTATTGCCGGGCGGCTCCCAAAGGAGGGTGCCGAATGGATAGATCATACTATTAGCGAAGGGTCGATCTATACCTCAGTAATTAACCAGATCGAAGAGCACCTCTTCAACCCCCGGCGGGATACACCGATCCTACGGCCGCAGTTGGGTGATTCTGCGGGTGTGTTCTGTGCTGCTCTGCTGTAATCAAGGTCGAGGCGTTGCACGCCGAGTGTAAGGGCTGATGGAGCATGCACTCGGCGTACAACGCCTCGACCTGGTTTAAAACCGCACAGACTAGTGTCCGATATCGAACACATCTAGTTTTACATCCTACGTAATAATCTGATTATCAGCACCTAAATTTCTTGGCACGGTTCCTGCCCGACTCCCGGCATGGACCGTACCCTAGACACCAAGGCCGTCACGCGCCGCAAGCGTGGAAAGCTCCTTCGCTGGCTGGCTATCCTCCTGCTCGTGGGGGGCGCCGTATGGTACGGCCTGCGTCTGCTGCGCCCCTCTGCGGATGAGGATACACTGCGCTTTGCTACGGTGGAACGGGGGGAAGTGGTCAATACTATCAATGCGACCGCTCTGGTCCTGCCCGCCTTCGAGGAGCAGCTCAATAGCCCAGTAGCCACCACGATCTCCCAAGTCCTGCTCACGGCCGGTACCGAAGTGGCGGCCGGCGCCCTGCTGATGCGGCTCGACCGCGACTACGTACAGCTCCAACTCGATGGGCGCCGCGATCAGCTGGCCGTAAAGGAAAACAGCATCGGACTATTGGGCCTGGAGTACGAACGTGACCTGCAGGAACTCACCTACGACGCCGAGATCAAGAAGCTGGAGCTGGCCGCCGCCCGCGCCCAACTCGCCGATGCCCGCCGCCTGCAGGAGATCGGCGGAGCTACCCAGGAAGAAGTAGAATCCGCCGAGCTGGCCGTGAAGATCAGTGAGCTGGAAGCCAAGAAGCTGGACAACCAGCTCGCCTACAGCCAGAACAGCCTGGCCGGCCGCAAACGCGCCCTGCAGCTGGAGGTAGGCATGGAGGAAAAGGAAGTGAGTCAGCTCAGCCGCCGCCTGCGGGAAACCGAGGTACGCGCCCCCCGCGCCGGGGTGGTCACCTGGGTGAATGAGAACATCGGGCAGCAGGTGACGGAGGGTACGGCCCTGGCCCGCATCGCCGATCTCGGCCGCTATAAGGTGGAAGGCAGTGCCTCCGACCGCTACGCCGATCAGCTCGCGGTGGGCCTGCCCGTCGAGCTACGCACGGCTACCACCCGTCTGCCGGGTACGGTGACCGCTATCCTCCCCGAGGTGACCGACAACCTAGTCCGCTTCCGGGTAGAGCTGGACGATCCCAGCCACCTCGAACTGCGACCCAATCTGCGGGCCGAGCTCTTCGTGATCACCAACAAAGTAGAAGACGTACTGCGCGTCAAGAACGGACCGGCCTTCCGGGGCGGACGGCTACAGTCTGTCTTCGTAGTCGATGGAGACGAGGCGGTGCGCAGAGAGATCGGGGTAGGCATGCGTAACGGCGACTTCGTAGAGGTGACCAGCGGGCTATCCGCCGGCGACCGGATCATCATTTCCGACAGCGAAGAGCTGGAACGGGTCACCGCCTTCAAACTAGACGAATGAGCCGGTCCTACCTGATCCCCCTCCTGGTATTACTCTGCACCTGCGTACGCGCCCAGGGCATATCGTTGAACGAACTGCAGGTACGGGCTGCCGAACGCGCTGAAAATGTACTCGTCGCCAGCCAGCAGGCTGTAGCGGCGGAGCTGGAACTCACGGCCTATCAAGCCAGCCTCAAACCCCGCCTGGACCTGGCGGCCAGCCTGCCGAACTACTTCCGTACCTCCACCGAGGTGACGCAGGATGACGGCACGATCGCCTTCCGGGAGATCGAGCTGAATAACTCCTCCGTCTCGCTGCTGGCCAACCAGCGCATCGGGGCTACGGGCGGACTGATCGGACTAGAAACCCGCCTGCAGCGCACCGACAACTTCGCCCAGTCGACCAAAAGCTACAACGGCGCGCCGGTGCGACTCACCTTCCAGCAGCCGCTGCTAGCCTTTAATCCCTGGAAGTGGGACCGCCGCCTGCTGCCCCTGCAGGCCCTGGTGACCGATCGGGCCCTGGATGCCGCCCGGGCTGATGCCGCCCTGGACGCCACGGTGCTGTTCTTCGATCTGGTGAGCGCTGACCAGGAGCGCCGCATCGCCGAAACCAACCGGGCGGCCAACGCGACGCTCTACCGAATCGCGGAGGAGCGCTTCGAGCTGGGCAAGATCAACCGCGGCGACCTCGTGCAGCTCGAACTGGAGCAGGCCAGCGCCGAACAGAATCTGCTGCGGGCCGAGCGGCTGGTGGGGGCCGCCTCGGCTGCTATCCTGCAGTACCTGGGGGAACTGTATACCGGCCAGCTCCTGGAGCCCGAAGCCCCGGAAACCACTACTATACTGACCGACCTGGAGGTCACCGCCGCCCGGGCGACCGCGCTGCTCGCCGAGCGCCCCGAGCTGCTGGAGATCACGCGGCGTACGCTCGCCGCCGAACGGGAAGCCGACCGTACGCGGCGCGAGCTGGGTCCGCGGCTAGACCTGAACGCCAGCATCGGCCTGATCCGCAATGCCGACGAGCTGGAACCCGTGTACCGCGACCCCCAGAACGAACGCATCGTGAGCCTGACCTTCGCCGTGCCGCTGGTCGACTGGGGGGAGCGCCGCGCCCTGAACAAGCGGGCGGATAGCGAGATCACCCTGGCCCGCCAACTGGGCGAGCGCACGGAGATCGGCCTGCAGAGCCAGCTCACCCAGCTTCTCGACCAGTGGCGGACCGTGCGCGAAGAACTGCTGCTGGCCACCCGTATCCGCGACCTGGCCGAGGAGCGCTTCCGCATCAGTCAGGAAAGCTATACCCTGGGGGCCATCCCCCTGACCGACCTCACCTTCGCCCAGCAAAACCGCGACCAGAATACCCGCGCTTACGCCGAGACCCTACGCGCCTACTGGCTCACCTACACGAATCTGGCCCGGCTGACCCTCTATGATTTTATCAACGACAAACCTTTGTACCGATGATCGAGCTGACTAACGTATCCAAGTCCTACCGCACCGACACGATCGAGACGCTGGCCCTGCAGCGCCTGAACCTGAGCGTGCCGGACGGGGAATTTCTGAGCATCATGGGACCGTCGGGCTGCGGCAAGTCGACCCTGCTCAATATCATGGGCCTGATCGACGAGCCCAGCGAGGGCAGCGTGGTGCTGGCCGGTCAGCCGGTGACCAGCTACAACGGCAGCAAGGTGGCCCGCTTCCGCAACGAGCAGCTGGGCTTCATCTTCCAGAGCTTCCACCTGATCAACGACCTGTCGGTAGTGGATAACGTAGAGCTGCCCCTGCTGTACCGCAAAATGGGCGGTAAGGAACGGCGGCGGCTGGCGCTGGATGCACTGGAACGAGTGGGGCTGAGCAACCGGGCCACCCACTTCCCGAACCAGCTTTCCGGGGGGCAGAAGCAGCGGGTGGCCATTGCCCGCGCCATCGTCGGCCGACCCAATATCATCCTGGCCGATGAGCCCACTGGTAACCTCGATAGTCACATGGGCGGAGAGATCATGGATATCCTCACCCGCCTGAATACGGACCTCGGTACCACCATCGTGATGGTGACCCACGACGAGCGGATGGCCCGCATGACGCACCGGCTGGTCCGGCTGAGTGACGGCGAACGGGTATCCTGATCCAACGCCACTAAAACAAACCCGCCATGATCAAGAACTACCTCACCCTGGCCCTGAAGGTGCTGCGCCGCAAGCCCTTCTATACCTTCGTCAGCCTGTTCGGCATCAGCTTTACACTGATGATCCTGATGCTGATCACCTCGATGGGCGATGCCATGTTCGGGGCGAACCCGCCGATGACGGATGTAAACAAGATGGTTTTCCTACCCCAGGCCGAACGGATCCTGCAGTTCTACGATACGACCTACGTGGTGGATAGCGTGCGGATGGACGACGGGCGTATGCGCTACGATAGCACGGCTAACGTCAGAGAGGGAGGCATGAATAACTCCACCGGTAACCTGGCCTTCCACTTCCTAGACCAGACGCTTCGCGGGCTGGACCGCGTAGCGTCCTATACCTTCTACAGCAACGATGGATTCGTGGATGCGTACCTGGACGGGCGCAAGCTGACCATGTCAACCTGCTACACGGATGCAGACTACTGGGAGGTCTTCGACTTTGATTTTCTGTACGGTCAGCCCTTCACGGCCGACGCGGTCGCGGGGGCGGATAAGGTGGTTGTCATCACCGAGGTCGTTGCACGGGAGTACTTCGGGGAGGTAACGGCGGACGTGATCGGCCGTGAGATCGCACTGGGGCGGGAGCGCTTCACCGTAGCGGGAATCGTGGCACGCCCCTATAAAGACGACGACTCCATCAACGGAGATGTATTCATGCCCTATACCACGATCGATAACCGCAAACTACAGAGTGATAATATATCGGGTCCCTTCAATGCCGTATTTAAAGCCGAGGATAAAGCGCATACGGCCGGTATCATCGATGAGATTCATTTCATTGCCGAGACCTACGATATGTCGGGAGACGAAGACTACGAGATCCTCAAACTCACGGCAGCCACGGCTACGGAAAAGATGGCTGCCGAGATCATGCAGGAAGACGACCTGCGGCAGGCCAAATTGCTGCTGTTTATTCCGTTGATCACCCTGCTCACGCTTTTCGTGGCATTACCCCTGATCAATCTGATCAACCTGAGCGTGAGCCGGGTCTACGAACGGCGGTCGGAGATCGCGGTGCGCAAGGCCTTTGGGGCAGACAGCCGCAGCATCCTCTACCAGTTTCTCTTCGAGAATATGGTGCTGACCGTGATCGGGGGGCTGATCGGCCTGGCCCTGGCCCTGCTGCTCATCCGCTACATCAATGCGAACGATCTGCTGGGCATCGTACGGCTGGCCTTTTCCGCCAGGGTATTCGTCTACTTCCTGCTCCTCATTGCGGTATTCGGTTTACTGTCCGGCCTCCTACCCGCGCTGCGGATGAGCCGGACCAACGTAGCCGACGCCCTCCGCTAACGCCACTAACACTACAAGCTATGCTCACTCATCTCTTCAAACTCATGTGGAACAAACGGCGGACCAATAGCCTGCTGTTTCTGGAGATCCTACTGGCCTTCATCGTCCTGTTCGGAGTGTACAGCTTTGCGCTCTACAACCTGGATCGCTACAACGCACCCCTGGGCTTCCAGACGGAGCATATGCTCGGCGTAGCCATCGATATCGACGACGAGATGGACTCCCTGGACGTGCTCCGCCTACAGGAGCGCATCAAGCGGGATATCCGCACGTTGCCGGGCGTAGAGGACGTGACCTTCCTGGGTTTCGTCAACCCCTTCGGCGGATCTACCTGGGGCATCGGCGGGGACGACAACGGCTTCGACGCGCACGTCACCCTGACCTTCGCGGAGCGGGATTACGCCTCCACCCTGAACATGAAGTTGCGCGACGGCCGCTGGTTTGAGGAGGGCGATGAGAACGAGAAGTACCCGCCCATCGTAGTGAACGGGACGTTCCACGACAACTTCTACCCGGATGCCGAATCGATCGTCGACACGATCTTTATCCTCGGCAGTGAGTCCCACAAGATCATCGGCGTGGTGGACCACTATAAGTACCACAGCAACTTCGAAGAGCCGTACCCCCATGTGTTTCTGCCGCCGCAGTCCAACTTCACGGGTGAGCCTTTCCAGCAGCTCATCGTGCGCACCGCACCGGGCCGTACCGCACAAGCGGAAGAGCCCCTATACCGCCTGCTGGTAGACGCTACCAAGAACACCGACGTAGTGATCTGGAACATGGAGGCCGACCGGAAGAAGGCCAATCGACCGGTGGTGATCCCACTGGCCATCATGACGATCATTTCGGGCTTCCTGCTCATCAACATCGCCCTCGGCCTATTCGGCGTACTCTTCACCCAGATCAACCGCCGCCGCGCCGAGATCGGACTGCGCAAGGCCATGGGCGCTACACCCGCTGCCGTCACCGCCCAGTTCGTCGGTGAGGTGCTCGTAGTGACGGTCGCCGGTCTGCTGCTGGGTACCTTCTTTGCCGTGCAACTGCCCCTGCTGGAGCTGCTCCCGATCCCCGGGAAGTATTTTTATCTGGGTATCGGGGCGGCGATTACTACGATCTTGCTGATCGTGGCCCTGTGCGCGCTGATCCCTAGTCGGCAGGCGGCGCGGCTGCATCCCGCTACGGTACTGCACGAAGAATAAGTTCGTCGGCCGGGCTTGCTCGTCCGCCGCTCGTACATCGCTATATTCTATCAACTATCCTTACCGACACAACTAACAGCACACCATGAAAACACTACTCATTACCTTTTTCCTTCTGCTTTGCACCTGCGTGCCCGCCCAGGAAGATAGCCGTACCCAACAGCTGGAAAGCGAGGACGGCACCCACTATACCTACTCGCTACGCACCACGACGGTCGATCAGGCCGACCTGGTACAGGCCTTCGCGCAGGCGGCCGGGGTGACCGTCAACGCCCGCTTCAGCGGCGACTGGACCACCTCCGACGACGACGGTATCGCGTACAGCCTGGACACCCGGCGCAACCGCCTGTCGATCGACTATCGGGGCGACGACGCGGAGGTCATGCAGCGTGCCAAGGAAAAGGCCCGGGTACTGCGCAAGCGCCTGAATATCCCGGTCGCCCCCGAGCCCAAAAAGATTTAGGTAGTGGCCGCCTCCGTACTCATCATCGACGACGACCGCACGGTCTGTACCAGCCTGGAGCTCCTGCTGCGGCGGGCGGGCTATACGGTGCGCAGCGTCTACTACCCGGCGGAGGCGGCGGCGGCCGTGGCTGAATTTGCGCCCGATGTCGTGCTGCTCGACCTCAACTTCACCATCGAGACCAGCGGCCGCGGCGGCATGAAACTCCTGGGCGAACTCCTGGCGGCCTACCCCGAGCTACCCGTCATCCAGATGACCGGCTGGGCGACCGTACAACTGGCCGTAGAGGGCATGAAGGCCGGCGCCCGCGACTTCATCGCCAAACCCTGGGACAACCACGAGCTCCTGAACGCCATCAAAACACAACTGGTTACCTCCCCTCTCCCTTGGAGAGGGGCTGGGGGAGAGGAATTGGCGGAGCACGCAGGTGCAAAGAAAGCCACTAAAACAGCGGACCCCTTCGCCCCCCTCATCGGCACCTCTTCCGCACTACAGGGCGTGATCGACCAGGCTCGTCGCGTGGCCCCCACCCAGGCCTCCGTACTCGTGACGGGCGAAAGCGGTACGGGTAAGGAGCTTATCGCCGAGGCCATCCACGGCGCCAGTAAACGCAGTGGCGGCCCCTTCGTAGCCGTAAACCTGGGCGGCGTGCCGGAGGGGCTGTTCGAGTCGGAGCTGTTCGGGCACACCGCCGGTGCGTTTACCGATGCACGTAGTGACCGCAGGGGGCGCTTTGAGTTGGCCGAGGGCGGTACGCTGTTTCTGGATGAGGTGGGCGATCTGGCCCCCGCCGCCCAGGTCAAGCTGCTGCGCGTGCTGCAGGAGCGGCAGTATGAGCGGTTGGGGGAGGGTAGGCCTCGGCCCACGGACGTTCGCGTCGTCAGTGCCACCAGTCGGAACCTGGATACGATGGTGGCGGCGGGTACCTTCCGCGAAGACCTGCTGTACCGCATCAACCTGATCCACCTCCACCTGCCGGCCCTGCGCGAACGGCCCGGCGACATTGCCCTGCTGGCCGACCACTTCCTGGCTAGCGCCCGCCGCCGCTACGACCGGACCGGGCTGATGCTGGATAGTGGGGCCGTAAGCTGGCTACGCCGGCAGCCCTTTCCCGGCAACGTGCGCCAGCTGCAGAATTTGATCGAGCGTACGGCCATCCTGAGTCCGGCAGACACCCTGAGCGCCGAGCAGCTGGAGCGGCAGGCGGGCGAGCGGCCCGTGGCCTCGAACTTCGCTCCCTCGGGGGTGACGCTGGAGCAGATGGAAATCAGGATGATCCGCGCGGCGCTGGGCCGCAACGGGGGCGAGATCACCGCTACGGCGCGGGAGTTGGGGCTGACGCGGGCGGCGCTGTACCGGCGGGTGGAGAAGTACGGGATTGGCTAAATGTTACGTTGCCTAATCTTACCTGCCGTGATGGTAACAAACGAGTGCTCATTTGTACTAAATGGTAGTTTGCTGAGCACAGTAAATAGGGAATCTAAAATCGTCGAATACTCTGCTTTAGAATACCGTAGAAAGATGATGGTCAGCCCAGACACACGGTGAGCAAAGACCCATTCTCCGAAGTCTTTATCTTCTGAGATTAGAACCCGCCCACTAGCTTTTGCTAGTTCAATAACTTCAGAATCTTTTATACCAGGGTTGGTTTCACGAATCCACTCGAGGTCGAAGCCTGCACTTCGTAGATCTGCTACCAGAAATCCATTCAAACACTCATCGCCTAAATAAATCAAATCAAGCAGCTTTTATGATCTCTTCCGAAGCTACCACCGCCGCTGCGTAGTTTAAGCAGGCATCTATATCTACCTGTTCTAAACCGGGATACATGCCAACGAGATCGACCGATGAATAGCCATCAGCCATCTTTTGCAGGATATGCTCTACAGCGATCCGCGTATTCTTTATCACTGGTTTACCAAGCATTACGTTTGGGTCGGAGTGTATTCTTTCTCTATAATTCATTGATCGTACAATCTAGTTGCCCTTATTCACTGATAAAGAAGCATTTTTGTCAAATTAACGCTGAAGTTGAGCGCGCTTACTTTCTGACCTATCTGCTTCAAGTTACGGCACCCCTCAAGTCCGGTTGGCCAAGATCGGTAGGAGTAGACGAGCGAGCGTAACCACAATCCAGTAACGTTGTACCCTAAAGATAAGGTTCCCCCCCGCATGTCCACATCCCTCAAGTACGTCGCCTACCTCACCGTGCTGCACCTGCTGCTGGGGGTAATGGCCTACTTCGTGATCGGGCGGGGACCGGTGCTGCTGCTGGTGGAGATGATCCTGCTACTTTCCGCCTACCTGGGCTACCGGCTCTATCAGGTACTGGTAGCCCCGCTCGATCTGCTGAGCCGGGGGGTGGGCGCGCTGTCCGATCAGGATTTCTCCATCAAAATGACCCCTACCGGCAGTCCGGAGATGGACCGCCTCGGTACGGTCTACAACCGTATGATCGACCAGCTGCGTACCGAGCGGGTAATGGGGCGGCAGCGGCAGGAATTTCTGGACCGGCTGGTGAGCGCCGCGGAGGTCGGTATCGTTATTCTGGACTTCGATGGAAAGGTAGAATCGGAAAACCCCTGGGTGCGGCAATTGCGGGGTGAGCAGCAGGAATTCGTTGAAAAGGTCATAGCGGCTGCCCCATCAGCTAACGGCGTGGAGGAGGCGGGGGACAAGCGGGTGTATACTACAGCTGACAACCGCCGGATCCACGTCGAGTACGCCACCTTCATTGATCGCGGCTTCGAGCGGGGCTTCGTGGTGCTGCAAGATGTGACGGCCGATCTCCTACAGGCTGAGAAAGAAGCTTACGGTAAGGTGATCCGTATGATGGCCCACGAGGTGAATAACTCGAACGCCGCCATCGTCTCCCTGCTGAAAAGCCTACTGGAGATCGCCACGGAGAAAGACCCCAATCTGCCAGAAATTGCCTCCGAATACTTACCCCCTGTCATCAACAGGGCCGAGAACCTGACGGGCTTCATGCGTAATTTCGCCCGGGTAGTGCGCCTGCCGGTACCCAAACTGCAACGCGTCGATCTCAATGCGATACTAGTGGCCGCCGGCGGGGTGATGCAACCACTGCTCGAGGGGGCCGCGATCGAATTGACTTACCAACTGGATATCCGGCCCCTGCTGCGCCGTGTTGACCCCGCTCAATTGGAGCAAGTGATCATCAACGCCCTGACCAACGCCCGGGAAAGCATCGGTGAAGGGGGCCGGATCATCCTCAACAGCAATGTCGACGAGGGGTCGATCACCGTGGCCGATGACGGCCCGGGTATTCCGGAAGAGGTGAAGGGGAACATTTTCACGCCCTTCTTCAGCACCAAAAGTACCGGACAGGGTGTGGGACTGACCCTTTCCCGTGATGTCCTGGAGGCCCACGGTGCCCAGTATCAACTGGTCACGGAAGCGGACGGATGGACGCGATTCAAAATAAAACTAAGTAATTAGTTGTAATACTAATCGGTTAGTACTACTTTGGTACTAATTAATTAGTAGTTATGCAAAAATTAGCCAGGCGGGAGGCCCAACTCATGCAGGTGCTCTGGAGACTGGAGCGGGCCTTCGTCAAGGAGATCATCGAGGAGTTACCGGAGCCGAAACCGCACTACAACACGGTGTCCACCATAGTCAAAATCCTGGAAGAAAAGGGCTTCGTGGCCCACGAAAAGTTGGGTAACGCCTACAGATTCTACCCACTAATAGCCGAAGAGGCCTACCAGGAAAAAGCCGTCGACGACGTTGTGCAACGCTTCTTCGACAACTCCCCGATGAAGTTGGTCAACTACTTCGCCAGGGAGCAAAAGCTGGATGCCGGGGAACTGGAGCGGCTCGTCAAACTCATCAAAGACCAACAGGGATGAATTACCTGCTCCACGCCGGACTGCTCCTCGCCGTCTGCTACCTCTACTACTGGCTCGTGCTGCGGCGGGAGACCCACTTCGAGCTCAACCGCTTCGTACTGCTGGGGAGTATGGTGGCCTGTTTTCTACTGCCGCTGGTCACCGTACCGGCCTACCTGTCCGTAGCGACGAGCATAGACGTCACCCTCCCTACGGCACATACAGCGCATACGACACCTATGACGCAGATGCATTCTCCTGCGGAGAAGCTCGGTCCAGACATCTCCCTTGCGGCAAGTGCACCACGCAACACGCCTGATACGGATAGCGTGTCGACTAATGGCAACGCTACACTCCTTACTACAATCGACTGGTCAAACACGATCTGGTACGCTTACCTACTTGGCGTGCTCGTTTTCGGGTTCCATTTTCTGATACAACTACTGGTGCTGGCGAGACGGGTTAAGCAGAACCCCGCACACGAGATCGACGGGGTCAGGATCGTCGAACTGAGTAGCGACCTGGCGCCCCATTCGTTCTGGACGTACATCTTCCTCAACCCCGCCACCTACGATCCGGCGACCTACCGCAGCATCATCACCCACGAGCGCGTGCACGTGACCCAGCGGCACAGCATCGACCTGCTACTGGCCGAATTACTGATCGTAGTGCAGTGGTGGAATCCCTTCGCCTGGTGGTACCGCCGGGCCATTGAAAACAACCTCGAATACCTCACCGACGGCGAAGTGCTGCACGGGGGCACCGATCCGGTCGCTTACCAGATGAGCCTGCTGCAGGTGGCCGTACCCGGACACGCCCACGGCCTGGTAACCGGCTACAACCAAAACGTACTCGAACAACGCATACTGATGATGAAAGCAAAAAGATCCACCCCCCGCTCCGGCTGGAAATACCTCGCCCTGCCCGCCCTGCTGCTGGTATCGCTGAGCTGGCTTAATCCCGTTACCGCCCAGGCACCGGCACCGCCTCCCGCGCCCGCGCCCGCGGCCACCGTTCCTGCTCCGCCGCCCCCGGCGCCTCCCGCACCCGCACCGCCGCCGCCCGCTCCAATCGCGGTACCGCCGCCGCCGCCCCCGCCCCCGGCGCCAGCACCCGCAGGTGAGGTTCGCCGTAGCTGGACCGCCGAGATCGACGGCAACGAAGTTTGTATGGCACTCATCGAATCCGGAGAACGCGGCAGCTACCGGATGAATACCAACCACTGCTTCGGTACCGCCGAGCTGGGTAGTCTGCCGCGGGGCAGTATGGGGGAGTTCTCCCTGATCCGCGCCGCCGGCACTCTCACCTTCCGGGGCATCTTCGAGGGTACTACCGGTGTGGGCACCTACGCATTCACCCCCGCCCCCGACTTCACCGCCGCGCTAAGCCGGGCCGGGTTCGAAGACTTCGACGACCGCGAACTGATTCACTTCCTGCTCACGGACATCGATGCGGACTACGTCGCATTCCTGAAGGATACCTACGCTCCCAGTCACGACGAGCTGGTACAAGTGGCCATCTTTGGCATCGACCGGGCCACCCTGACCCAGGTGAGTTACGACCTGAAGGAGGCCGGCTTCGGAGAACCGGATTTAGAAAAGATCGTGCAGCTGCGCATCTTTGGCATCGACCGAACCTACTTCACCGATCTGGCCAATGCCGGCTTCGACGACCTCAGCCTGGATCAGGTCGTGCAGGCCAAGATCCACGGGCTCGACGCCGGGTTCGTGCGGGAAATGGCTTCCCTTGGCTTTGAAAACCTCGCCTTTGACGAGATCATCCAGCTCGCCATCCACGGTATCGATGCGGAGTATGCGCGGGAAATGGCTTCGCTGGGGTACGAAAACCTATCCGCCGAGAAGATCGTCAGTGCAAAGATCCACGGCGTGAGTGCCCGCAAGATCCGCGAGCTGCGTGAGGCGGGGCTCGATAACTTGAGCATAGACGAGGCTACTCAGGCCTCCGTTCACGGTATCGACAGGGAGTATACCGCTGAATTGGCCAGTCTCGGTTTTGCTGACCTGACCCTCGACGAGGTGGTTGCAGCCAAGATCCATGGCGTCAGCGCCCGCAGGGCTAAACAGATGCAAGAGCTGGGTCTGCAATTTGAAGGCCTGCGCGACCTGCAAGACGTTAGTATCCACGGCGTGACCCCCGAGCTGGTAGAGGGAATGCGCGACCTAGGGTATACGGACATGGGGGTACGCGATTTCGTAGATGCACGTATCCATGGCGTGACCCCTGAGTTCGTGGCGTCCTATGCAGATCTGGGGTACGGCAAAATTTCTCTACGCACCCTGATCGACCTGCGGATTCACCAGGTGTCACCCGAGTTCGTGCGCGATAACCGGCGTGATGGAGACGACCTGCGCGACCTGATCGACTACAAGATCGCAAAGCACTCGCGGCGCTAAACATCCGGGGGGTGAAGTAACCTATTAAGGGTAGTTCACCCCCCCGACGATGCTCGATACCGCTGCTGAAACCCACCTCCACTTTCTCATCACCACCCTCGAAGCGGAATATGGCCGGCAGACCCGCTACAGTACGAAGTCTGCCGTAGACCAGCTCATCGCCACCACCCTCAGTCAGCGTACCAACTACGCCGACGAGAAGGCCGCCTACGACAAGCTCCTCGAAACCTACGGCGACTGGACGGGCGTAGCCGCCGCCCCCGTGGAGGGTATCGAGGCCTGCATCCAGACCAGCCGCTGGCCCGAGATTAAGGCGCCCCGCATCAAGGAGCTGCTCAACATCATCCTGGAGCGCTACGGTAAGATGGATATGCAGTTCCTAGCCGATATGCCGGTAGAAGAGGCCCAGGAGTTACTGATGGAGCTACCCGGCGTAGGTTTCAAGACCTCTACGTTCGTGCTGCTGTTCTCCCTGCGCCGCCCCGCCCTGCCCGTCGATACCCACGTACACCGCGTGAGTACCCGCTATGGTATCCTGCCCGCCAAGATCACTCAGGCAAAGTCCCATAAGGCTCTTCTGGACATGCTGCCGCAGGACGCCGATGAGCTACTAAATTTTCACAAGCTGCTGTTCAAGCACGGGCAGCGGGTGTGTACGTACTCCCACCCAAAGTGTGGGAAGTGCGTGGTGAGTGCGCGGTGTCGGTATGTTCAGGATGCATCTGCTGCTACAAAAACTGCTCCGGCTTAAACCACCTAGCCAGCACCCGCTCATAATTGCCCGGCATCAGGCGGGTGATCTTGTCGATCCAGTAGGCGTCGCGGCCGATGAGGAGCCGGCGCTTCTTCGTTTCGATGGCCTTGATGATCTTGCCGGCAGCCTGGGCGGCCGTGGTCTTGGCCTGCTTTTCGAAGTTGCGGATGAAGCGCTCGCGCTCCCGCTCGTCGTCGATGACCACGTTGCGGTGGATGTTGGTGGCGATGCCGCCGGGGTGGACGCAGCAGATGTGCATCAGCTTGCCCAGCTCTACGCGCAGCGTCTCGGTGTAGCCGCGCACGCCGAACTTGCTCACGTTGTAGGGACCCGAACCCGGGAAGGCGAAGAGCCCGAACACGCTACTGATATTGACCAGGCTGGCGTCAGCTTGCTGGCGCAGGTAGGGCAGGAAGAACTGCGAGCCGTAGATCACGCCCCAGAGATTGACCTGCAGCGTTCGCTCGTAGGCCTCGATGTCCAGCTTGGTCACCGATTGCTGGCGTACGCTCATGCCGGCATTGTTGATCACTACGTCTACCCGGCCGAGGGTTTTATGGGTCTCGTCGGCAAAGGCGCGCATGGCGTCCTGGTCACCTACGTCGAAGACCTTGCGCAGGCCCCGCGTGCGTTCGGGTAGTTCGGCCCAGGTCTCTTCCAGGCTGGTCTCGTTGTAGTCGTTGAGGGCCAGTACGGCGCCCCGGGCGGCCAGTTGCCAGGCCAGTTCGCGGCCGATCCCGGAGCCGGCTCCGGTGATCACCACGACTTTTTCGTTGAATTGCATGCCGTAATGTACGGTAGCTGCCGGGGGGTGCCTAGAACCAGTGACCCAGGTTGAAGTGAACCGCTCCCCCCTCCGTGCCGTAGCCGTAGGTCAGCTCTATCGGCCCCAGGGGTGTACTCAGTCCGTAGCCCAGCACGCCCGCTCCCAGGTAGGTGGACTGTATAGAACTCGGGAAATTCTCGGGGTTACCCAGTCGTGCCCCTCGGGCACCTACGTGCAGGTAGTGGCTGGTGAATAGGCGCCGGCGCCAGAATACCTCGGCCATGAGCAGATTGCTTCCCGATGCTTCCCCCAGTGGGATGCCCGGAAAGGCCTTGAAGTTATTGAGCAGTTTCTGGTTATTGCTGCCCAGGTAGTAGCGGTAGGGTAGGGTGCTCCGATCCAGAAAGCCTCCCGCACTGAAGTCGAGGCCCAGACTATGTTTTTCGCCGAGGGGCAGGAGTCCGAGAACGTCAAGATCGCCGTTGAGGGAAAAGCCATTGGCGTCGCCGCCGATGCGGTGTACGGCCCGCGCCTCGGCCCGTATGCGGAACCCCCGCAGGGCAAAGTGGGCCTGGCTGAGCTTATCGTACAGGAAGTACGTCTTGCTCACGAAGTACAGTTCATCGTTGAGGCCGAACAGTCCGGACGTATCCGCTGCGGCCAGCTGGTCGGAGTTGGTGGTGTAGTACTTGAGTCCCGCGGCTACTCCGGTGAAGCTATTCTGGGTCTGGCGCAGGTCCCAGTACAGCTCGGCGTCCAGGTCGTTGAAGCGGAAGTCTAGCCGGTCCAGCACTACCCGCAGCGGATCTACGGGGGTTTCCGGCACATCGAAGCCTACGTCGGCGTAGTCCAGACTGCTCCGCAGTCCGAAGGCCGAGCCATTGACCCGGTTGATCCGGTAGTCGAAGCGGTAGCGGATGCGGTTGCCGGCGATCAGGTCCAGACTGGCCTGACTGTTGTTGACCAGCACGTCGTACAGCGTCAGGTTCACCAGTACGTTGGCGCGGTATACGGGGTCGTAGTGCAGGCCCAGCCGCAGCTGCTGCCCGAAGGCCGGGGTCTGCTCGAACAGCAGCTCCAGGTCTACCTCATCTTCGGTGTCGTCCGTGTACGACCACTGGTAGTTGATGTTGGCGTAGCGGCCGGTGACGTGCAGGGCGGTGAGTCCCTCCCGAAAGTCTTCCCAGCTGATGCGCCCGGGCAGGGTATCCGGGAAGTAGCTCATGATCTGCCGGTCGGAGAGCTCTACGCTACCACTGATGGTGAGGCTTCCTACATTCAGATACTCCGGCACGCGGGCCGCGGAGGTATCGCGGGTTGTGGAGGCACTCCCCTGCAGTGCGGCCAGGCTATCGAGCTGCGGCTTCATCGCCAGAGCCGCGGTGTAGCCGGCATTGATCAGCGTATCGATGTCGCTGAAGCTTAGTACCGAGTAGCCGTCTAGCTCGGGCTTGATGTCCATGTCGGTCACTTCGTACTGCTCCACGTTGCGCCGGTTGGCCTGGAAGAAAGCGATTTGCATGATCAGATCCCCTACGCTCTTGATGTCGCCCGCCTTGAGGGGGTCGGCTTCTACGCTGATGCCCAGGATGTAGTCCATCCCCTTGGCCTTCACTTCCTCGGCGGGGTAGTTGTTGGATACCCCGCCGTCGGTCAGCAGGCGGCCGTCCAGCTCAAAGGGGCTCAGCACGCCGGGCAGGGCGGCGCTGGCCCGCATGGCTTCGGCCAGCATACCGGTTTCGATCACTACGCCGTCGCCGGTCTCCAGGTCGGTCGCTACGGCCAGGAAGGGGATCGGCAGCTGACTGAAGTCACGCACGTGCCCCACTGCGGCCGTCCAGTTAGCAAACAGGTCATGCACCCGCTGCCCGTCGGAAAGCGCCGTCGGCAGTTGGATACCAAAACTCTGCATGGAGATACTCAACAGGTACTTTTCCTGGTACAGCTTTTCGTAGATCGTGCGGTCTTCGCGCGCGATCGCATCCTGCAATTCGCTCAGGATATCGATACTGCGCAGCAATTCCTCGAGCTGGTCAGCGCTGTAGCCGGCGGCGTAGAGTCCGCCCACGATGGCCCCCATACTGGTACCGCCGATGTAGTCGATCTTCACGCCCGCCTCCTCGATCACGCGCAGGGCACCGATATGAGCGTAGCCCTTAGCCCCGCCGCCGCTGAGCACGAGACCTACCTTCAGGTCATTCTGCTGCCCCCAGAGTTGGGCGGGGCCGCAGGTGCAGAGCAATAGAATAAGGAGCAACGAAAGCAGGCGAGGCATACTAGAGATAGTGTGGGGCGAAAGTAGGTGTTCCCGCGTTCCCGCGGTTCCCGGCTTGTAGCCGGGGCGCCCGGGCCGTGGAGGCCCGGCCAGTGTCACGCATAGCTTCCCCGCGGTTCCCGGCTTGTAGCCGGGGCGCCTGGGCCGTAGAGGTCCGGCCAGTGTCACGTACAGCTTCCCCACGGTTCCCGGCTTCCAGCCGGGGTGCCCGGGCCGTGGAGGCCCGGCTAGTGTCACGTACAGCTCCCTAATCCGCTCCGGTCGCCGCTAAAGCGGCTCTCGCACTCGGAGAGTGCCTCGTCTCCCGCGGTTTGAAACCGCTGCGTACCGCCTCCAGCCGCTGTACTCACCCCTCCCGCTGCACACCCCCTCCCGCTACACCCACCCACCCACTACACGCACCCCACACGCGTACCACCCACGGCGTACTTTGCGAAAGTGAACCGCCACCCATACAGCTACCTGCTCTTACTTGCCCTCGGGCTGAGCCTTTGCACCGGCGTGCGCGCCCAGTGTCCTGTGCCGCTGACGCATACCTACCGCTTCCTCAATCCCCGGGTGGTGGGCTACGACTCGCAGCTGGCGCCCTTCTTCCTGCACTTCGGGGCGGCGTACCGCGAGCAGCTGAGCCAGCCGGCGGAACTACAGCGCGCAGCCAACGTAGCGGAGTGGCACGAACGCTTCTGCGATCAGGCGCCGGCGGCAGACATCGAGACGGTCGTCTACGGCAATACCCTGAACCTGCTCCGGGAGCTGCGCCGCCTGCTGGACATCCCCGAAGCTACCGCCGCCGATCTACCCCAGGCGGTGCGTACCAACGCCTTCGCCCGCCACCTGCTGGAGGCGAAGTGCGTGGAGGTGATCGACTACCTGGTCTTTGCTAAAGAGTGCGAGCCCTTCGTGACCCGGCCGGCCAGTGCGTTCGCCGAGCGCGTACCGGCCCGGGCGGAGATGGAGGCGCTGATCGAGCGTGGACTGGCCGCCTTCCCCCAGACCGAAAGCCACTACGTACGGCTGCGCTATGCGTACCAACTGCTGCGGCTGGCGCACTACCTGCGGGAATATGACTACGTACTGGAACTGTACGACTACCTGATGCCGAAGGTGGACGCCGACCCCAGCCTGATCTACGACTGGATCGAGGGGCACCGGGCCGGAGCGCTGCAGTCGCTGGGTAACTATGCCGAATCGGCCTACCTGTTCAGCCGCATCTTCGAGCGCAGTCCGAGCAAGCGGGAGAGCGCCTACAACAGCTTCCGCATACAGACCGACGCCCAGTGGCAGGAGGCGCTGCTGCTGTGTCAAAACGACCACGAGCGGGCCATGCTGCACGTACTGCGGGCGCATAACGGCCGGGCGGTGGTGGTGGAGGAGCTGCGCGACATCTACGCCTACGAGCCCACCAACCGCGCCCTGGAGCTGCTGACGATGCGTGAACTGCAGGAACTGGAACGGGAGCTGCTGGGAGAAAACCTGCGGCCGGGGACGGCGGGTGCGGGGACGCGGGACCGGCTCATCGCGCTGCAGTCGTTCATCAATCGGGTAGTGGAGGAGCGTACCTCGGACCGTCCGGACTTCTGGCTCCTGGCCCGCGGCGTGCTGGAGCTGCTGGCCGGCGACCACTTCTTTGCGCGGGAGACCTTTGCCATTCTGTCCGCGCGGACGGAGAGCGACACGATCCGCCAGCAGGTAAGTATCCTGGAAAAAGTGAGTGGGGTGCTGGAGCTCAGTCGCGTCACGGACTCCGTAGAACTGCACTACTACGCCCTGCTCACCGACGACGCCCTGCGCAGCCGCTACCCCTCTCTCCGTCCACTGATTAACGATAAGCTCGAAGCGGTATACCGGCAGACGGGCCGCGCCGCCAAGGCCGATCTGCTCCGCTACGGCTTCGATGCCATCGCCAAGAACCCCTCCGTCGACGCCCTGCGCGCTCTGGACCGTATGGCTGACAGCCTCAACCGCAACCGCTTCGACCGCGCGTTGCTGGCTGATCGCGTAGGTCCCCACGCCGTAGCCGATATCACCAACCTGCTGGCCAACGACTACCTGCAGCGCGGACAGTGGAAGGCCGCCCTGGAGCTGTACCGCCGCATCCCCTCCGGACGCATCGATGCCTACGGCCGCTTTGCACCCTTCGAGCGGCAGTTCGGTGATCGGGTCAGCTACGTGCCCCCCGCCGACCGGGCCACCTACAACAAGGTGCAGCTGCTGTCCCGCCTGGACGAGTTGGAAGAAGAAGCCGACCGCACCACCAACGATACCCTGGCCGCCCGCAACTACTTCAACATCGGCCTGGCCCTGTACAACCTGACCTACTTCAGCTACAACTGGGTGTTTGCCGATGCCTTCCGGTCGGGCACGAGTGCGGCGCGGGCTGCGGCGAGTAGTCCGCCTACGGAGGTATTCCCCCACGTAACGGCTCCTCTCGGCAATCGTGAGCACTTCAGTATGGACCAGCCGCGCTACTACTTCGAGCGCGCCATGCGGCGGGCCCCGGATAAGGAAGCCGCTGCCATGGCCGCCTACTATGCCGCCAAGACCGAGCGCAACGAATACTACGCTCGGGGGCGACCGGGAGGGAGCCGACCCTTTAGCTACTTCCGGCTGCTGCAGGAGAACTACGCCAGTACGGACTTTTACGATACCCTGATCGCGGAGTGTAAAACCTTTGCCTGGTTTGTGGGTAGATAGATCGCCTGCGGCTGGTTAGATCGCTTTGCTCGTTAGGCACTTACTACCCAGCTACAGAACCACCCCTCCATGTTATCCCGTCCCCGAAGAAACCGCTCCTCCGCCGCCGTGCGTAACCTGATCCGTGAGACGGAGCTGAATGCGGGGCACCTGGTGCAGCCGATCTTCTTGATGCCGGAAGCGGATGCGCGGTTGCCGATCGCGAGTCTGCCGGGGACCTTTCGGATGGGGATCGATGAGGTGCTGCGGGAGATCGAGGACTGCATGCAGTTCGGACTGCTCAGTTACATGATGTTCCCCGCCGTACCCGAAGAGCATAAAGATAAGACTGGTACCTACGCGACGGCCGCGGAGAACTTCTACCTCCACGCGGCCCGCGCGATCAAGGAGCGCTTTCCGGAGGTGTGCCTGATCTCCGATGTGGCGCTGGATCCGTACAGTACTGACGGCCACGATGGGGTAGTGATTGACGGGGAGATCCACAACGACGAGACGCTCAAGCTGCTCGATGCGATGTCGGTAGCTCAGGCGCAGGCGGGCTTCGATGTGATCGGGCCCAGCGATATGATGGACGGGCGCATCGGCAGTATCCGTCGTGCGCTCGATCGGGAAGGCTATACGGGTACGGGTATCATGGCCTATACCGCTAAGTACGCCAGCGCGTTCTACGGTCCGTTTCGGGATGCGCTGGATAGTGCGCCACGGCAACTGCAGGACGTGCCGTCCGATAAGAAGACCTACCAGATGGACCCCGCCAACGCCCGCGAGGCCCTGCGCGAGGCCGCCCACGATGCCGCAGAGGGTGCCGACTACCTGATGGTGAAGCCGGCCCTGAATTACCTGGATATCATCTACCGCCTGCACGAGGCGCACCCGCTGCCGATCGCGGCCTATCACGTATCGGGTGAGTGCGCTATGCTGCTGGCCGCCGCCGAGCGGGGCTGGCTCGACTACGAGCAGGCTGCCTCCGAGGCCCTGCTGAGTATCCGTCGGGCCGGGGCGGACGTGATCATCAGCTACTTCGCCAAGGACTACGCCCGCTGGTCGTGATCATCAGCTACTTCGCCAAGGACTACGCCCGCTGGTCTAAGTAGCCGTGAAGGTTACACGAGTACATCGAACAGACCATCCAGCTCGTCGAAGCTCTTATAGCCCACCTTCTCCTCGCTGCTTCCGCGAAAGGCTAGTCCGGGGAGGAGCTGCCGGGCCTGCGCTACGTCGTCCGGCGTGAGGTCGATACGCAGGTACGCCTGCCGGTCGCCGGTCATTGCCTGCAGCATGTCGGCGGTGAACGGATGACCCTCCAGCAAATCGGACCAGGTGATGCCGCCGTCCGTGAAGTCCAGTACTACGGTGCCGGCTACCTCACCGAGCTGCTCGGCTACATCGGCGGCGGACTGGTAGCCGGCTACCGGGATGCGGGTGAGGACGGTCAGGTCAGACCCGGCGACGTAGCTACTACCGTGATCGAGCATGACGTGGGTGATACCGCGTTCGTGCAGCACATCCGGGGGGAAGTTCGCACCGGCGTCCGCGCCCAGTTCGGCTACGCAGACGGGGCCCTCGACCCACTCGCGGATGGCCAGAAAGTAGTCGGGGGTGAGGCCCGCGTCGCCCAGGGGGAAGCAGAGGTAGTCGGGGTGCCAGGCAGCGAAATAGCGGGCATCGGTAAGGTGGGTGATGCCGTAGGCTAGGATGGGAAGGTTAAACATAGAGAAGGGCTAAGCTCGTCGGCCGAGATGGTCTAGATTCCTGTGCCAGTCGGCGGACGAGGCAAGCTACGCAAGCCTTGGCAGACGACTTATCGTTACTGACCGGCTACGACCACGACGATCTCGCCGCGGACCTTGGTGCGGGCGGCGTAGTCGGCCTTCAGCTCGGCCAGGGGGGCGGTGGTGATCTCTTCGTATAGCTTGGAGATCTCGCGTGCTACGCAGGCCTGTCGGTCGGGGCCGCAGTGTTCTTCGAGCTGCCCGAGCAATTTGGCGATCCGGTGGGGACTTTCGTAGAGCACGAAGGTGTTGGGCAGGGCCGCGAGGTGGATCAGCCGCGTCTGCCGGCCCTTTTTGTGCGGCAGGAAGCCCTCGAAGTGGAAGCGGTCGCAGGGGATGCCACTGGCGGCCAGGGCGGGTACGAAGGCGGCGGCTCCCGGCAGACAGCTTACATCCACGCCGGCCGCGCGGCAGGCGCGTACCAGTAGAAAGCCCGGATCGCTGATGCCCGGGGTGCCGGCGTCGGTGATGAGGGCATAGGTGGAGCCGGCCTTCAGCTCCGTGACCAGCTGCTCGACCAACGCGTGCTCGTTGTGGGCATGGTAGGCGCGCAGCGGCGTCTCGATGCCGTAATGTTGCAGCAGCGGACGGGAGGTACGGGTGTCTTCGGCCAGTACCAAATCAACATCACCCAGGAGGCGCAGGGCCCGCTGGGTGATATCTTCTCGGTTGCCGATGGGGGTGGGGATGAGGTAAAGCACGGGCGCAAAGGTCGCTGCGCCGGCCGGTTACAGCAAATCTTCCTGCTCCATTGCGTTGCGGACGCCGCGGCGTACCATCTCTACGGTCGCACCGTAGGCCATATGGCTACCGAGCTGACCGACCTGCAGGCCTACGTCTTCCTTGAGGGGATTGGGGGCCAGTCCGAGGGCGGGCAGGGCTACTTTGTGGGCCAGGGTCCACAGGGCGGCGCCGAAGGGGATACCGGCGGGGGCCTGTACGGCGGGGGCGGCTTCGGCGATGACGCCGTAGATGCCACCTACGATGGCACCGAAGGCGATGTTGAGGGCCTGTTGGACAGTTTCTTCCGTGTTGCGGTTGATGTCCGTGCCGACGAGTTCTTCAGCACCTTCGACGACCTGGAGGCGGGCGTCGTGCTCCTCCTGGGGCTGGGCGGTGGGCATGCTGCGGTCTACTAGCATCTTCACGCCGGTACCGACCAGGCCGCCGATCATACCGGATACGAAGCCGCGGACGTAGTCGGGCTCGTGGTAGGTGCGGGTGCGGGTGAAGTAGTCTCCGGCCGTATTGAGCGTCTCGGCGGCGTAGCCTTCGGCACTCTTCGCGGCACTGGCGGCGGAGTGGTAGGCGCTCTTACCGGACGAGCCGAGCAGGCTGTTGATGGAGCTGGCGGCGGAGTGGTAGGTGCTATCGGCGTACTTTTCTACGGGGGTCAGATCCGTATGCTTAATGGCGTTCAGAATAGTGTTTAGTAAGGACATATACTTGGTTTTGCTAGTGGAACGGGGGGGCGGGGCCGCAGGTTCGGCGGTTTAGTCCCGCTTCTTTCCGAACAGGCGCTTCACCCAGCTTTCCTTGCGCTCCGCCCGCCGCTCGTCCTTGCGGTCTTCCTTCTCCAGTTCGCGGGCAATGCGGTCGGCGTACGCGCGGGCCGATTCGTTATTCCGTCGCCGCTTGTCGTTGACCATCTCCACGATCTCTTCGCGACTGAACTCCCGCAGGCGGCGCGTGATGTCGCGGTCGGGGGCAAACTCGTCAGCGTTAGCCATGATCGGCAGCTCGTCCAGGTAGTCGGGGCAGTCGAGCAGGGCCAGCGTCATCTCGTCGAGGGCGGGGAAGCTGCCGCCGCGGAAGGTCTCCAGCCCCTTAGTATCCTGCACCTTACGCAGGAACGTGCCCCAGATGGGCATGGCCGTAGCCGTAGCCGAACCCCGGCCCAGCGTACGGAAGTGCACGGCCGGGTACTCCGCGCCGACCCAGGTGCCCACCACCAGCTTGGGGGTGAAGCCGAGAAACCAGCCGTCGGACTGGTCCTGCGTCGTGCCCGTCTTGCCGGCCAGGGCGCCCCGGAGGCCGTAGGTCGAGCGCAGGCGGGCACCCGTGCCGCCGTTCACCACGCCGGCCAGGAGGTAGGTGGTGATCTTGGCGGTCCGCTCGTCCATCACCCGATCGGTGGCCGTGGGTGCGGGGAGCGTGACCAGCACCCGCCCCGCCGCATCCTCGATCCGCGTGAGGTAATGGGGACTGGGCGGACGGCGGCCCTGATTCGCCAGCGTAGCGTAGAGCGTAGTCATTTCCACCAGGCTCGCCTCTACGGTACCCAGTGCGATACTGGGGATGCTCTGGACGTTCTGCTCTACGCCCATGGCGTTGATGGTGCGGGCCAGATTAGGAAGTCCGCTGCGCACGGCCAGATTCACCGCCACGGTATTAACGGACTTGGACAGTCCGCCCCGCATAGAGTAGGCCCCTGCGTACATGCTGCCCGGGTTGCCGGGACTGTAGTCATTGTACTCCGCATACGTAACCTGCTCGGCGGCGGTATACTCACACGGCTGAATGCCCTGCTGAAGGGCCGTAGCATAGACGGCCGGCTTGATGGTCGAGCCCACCTGCCGCCGGCTGCTGACGTGGTCGTACTGGACGAAGCGGTAGTCCACCCCGCCCACCCAGGCCAGTACGGTACCGGTGGCCGGGTCGGTAGCCAGCAGGCCGGCGTTCATCAGCGTGAAGTAGTGGCGCAGGCTATCGATGGGTCGCATCAGGGTATCTACCGGTCCGGCGGTGCGCGCATCGTAGATGGTCATCTGGCGGGGCCGGCGGAGTTCGTCCAGGATGGCTTCGCTCTCCAGACCGGCGGCGGCGAGGCTGCGGTAGTGGGTGCTGCGCTTGAGGGCACCCCAGAAGGCGTCGTTCCAGGGGGGCTGCTTGCTGGATCGCCAGTCGGCGGCCAGGCTCTGCTGGATGCGGGGAAGTTGCTCGCGGACGGATTCCTCGGCCAGCTGCTGCAGTCGTGAGTCGAGGGTGGTGTAGATGCGCAGCCCGTCGCGGTCGATATCGTAGGGCCGGCCGTCGGGGTGGGGGGTGTCGGCCAGCGCTTGCTTGACGTCCTGCCGCAGCCGCTGCCGGAAGTGGGCGGCGGAGCCTACGCGGTCGTTGTCGCGGCGGTAGTTCAGGGTGAGGGGCAGCTGGGCTACGCTATCGGCTACGGTGGGGGTTATGCTGCCGTTTTTGGCCATGAGCGAGAGCACGACATTGCGCCGGCCGGTGCTCTTGTCCGGATGGTTGCGGGGACTGTAGGTGGTATTAGCCTTGAGCAGACCCACCAGTACGGCCGCTTCCTGCAGATTCAGCCGCAGGGCGGGCTTGCCGAAAAAGCGGTTGGCGGCCACCTCGATGCCGTAGGCGTTCTCGCCGAAGGGGACGGTATTGAGGTAGAGGTTCAGCAGTTCGGGTTTGGTGTACACGTCCTCCAGGCGGCTGGCGATGACCATTTCACGCAGCTTCATCTTCAGCACGCCGAGCCGGTCGTAGCGCTGACGGGGGTAGAGCTGCTTGGCCAATTGCTGGGAGATGGTGCTGCCACCGCCGCCACTGCGGTCTCCCATGAGTACGGTGCGGATAGCTACCCGAAACAGCGCCCGCACGTCGATACCCTGGTGCTCGAAGAAGCGGGCGTCTTCGGTAGCCACCAGCGCCTCGGTCACGTAGGGACTGATCGCCTCCGCCGGCACACTCACGCGGTTGATCTCGAAGTACTTGCCGAGCAGCACCCCGTCGGCGGCATAGACGGAGGAGGCATCGGCATTCTCCACATTGGCCAGTTCGTCTTCATCGGGCAGCGGCCCGTAGGCCCCCAGCAGTACGCCGGTGAAGAGGAACAGGAAGAGCACCATGACCAGTAGCACGGGTACGGCGGCGGCCAGGGCGAGCAGTTTCCAGCGGGGCTGTGCCCGGAGAAAGGCAAGGAAGGTTTTCAGGGGCGCTTTGGCCATAGTGTCATGAACGGTTATCCAGGCTGTAACGCCCCAGCAGTAGAGTTCTTATTGCCCACACCCTTATCAAACTGTTAGGACGCAAAATCTGCGGCTAATCCGCAGTCATCTGCGGTCGATTTATACCACCTACTGCACCTGAAACAGTCCATTAGCAAACAAGAACTTCCCCTCCTCCCAGAAGGCCCGGAAGAGCGGGTTATCTACCAGGTAGACGACCTGTCCGCGGCCCACGGGCTCTACGCCGAAGTTGAGGGTCTCCTGAATCTTGGTGTAGGCTTCATTACCCACGAAACCCTGCACCTGCGTTCCCGCCCGGATGCGACCTACGTTCCAGCCCTTTTCGAGGTAGGCGTAGGCATCGTCGGAGGTCTTGAGGGAGGCGTAGCGCGCGCCGATGCCGAAACTGAGCGGGTGGGTCGCGTCGAGCTCCACGTCCACGATGGCACCGGGAATGTAGCCGGCGATGAAGCGGCGCTCCTGCCCGGCGTAGGGCTGTAGCAGTTTTTCCTGTTTGGCCTCGTCGGAGAGCGTGTCCTTAGGTTCCTTTTTCTTCAGACCGAAGCCTTCTTTATCGGCCAGACTGCCATTGGCTGCGCCGATACTGATCAGCTTGCCGCCGGCGCGCACCCAGCCGGTCAGCGCCACCAGCTCCGTATCGGTGAAATTGTAGCGGCCTTCGGGCAGCACCAGCACGTCGTAGTCGCCGTCGAAGATATCGTCCATATCCTCCCGGTGGAAGACGCTCACGGGGTAGTCCAGCGCCTGCTCGAAGTAGTACCAGACCTGGCCGAACTCGTTATTGTACACCCCGTCGCCGGATACCGTAGCCACCTTAGGCGCTACGATGAGTTCGAAGTTGCTGCCGCCCAGGTCGCCGCCGATATTGGTGCTGAAGCCGCTCTGCAGTACGCTCAGACTGGCCTCGTGCTCGCGCGTAACGCGGCGCAGCTTGGTGGCGAAGTCGTCCGTGACCCGGTTGTCGCCCCGGTTCACGACCAGGGTGCCGGCGGGGTACTGCCGCTCGCCGAAGGTAAAGTCGGCCGTAGCCGTGCGCACCTGGATGCCGGCCCGCAGTAAGGCCGCCAGGTAGCGGGCGCTGTTCATGCCCTCCCAGGGTACGGCGAAGGCGTAGGCGGTGGCGATGTCCACTTCAGCCAGGGGGTCGCGGTAGGTGGCGGTTTCGTAGGGCTCGGTGTCCAGTTCGAGCTGCTCGGTGCTGGCGTAGGTCTCCAGGCCGTAGGCGGCCGGAATGCTCCAGGCCGTGATGTCGTAGGTCACCGAATCCTCCACCACCGCCGAGGGGTCGAAGAGCACCTGGGTGAGCACCGCGCGGGGCTGGTGGGCGGAGATGATCAGGTCACCGGCCGCTACATCCCCCTCCGTCTCTTCACCCAACGCATAGTCATACAACCTTAACCCCTTACCCCCTTCCCCCCCTAACCCCTTACTATACCGAATACCGTTGCGGTCCAGCAGCTCGGTCAGGGCGCGCAGTTTGCCGGGGGCGTTGCTGCCCTTGACGACGTAGGTCCGGTACGGCCCCTGGGGGTTTTCGCTTGCGTTGGCGAAGTAGTTGGCGAACTCCGAAGTGATGCGGTCGGCCTCGCGGGCGGCGATCTCTACGGTGCTCAGGGAGGTGGCGCGGTGGTGGGCAACGCGGTCGTAGAGCGTCAGGGTATCGCCGGTGGGTAGCGCGATGGCCCGGCCGCCGCGGGAGCCGCCGCCCTGCTCGTAGGTCATACCGATGGCGCCGTTGAAGGTGGGGTAGGTATCGCCGTAGCTGGGGTAGAGCAGGTCGAAGCGCTCGCGGGTGAAGTACAGCCAGCCGTTGCGGTCGAAGTACTTGGCGTGGTTCTGTCCGATCTCGGTCTGGAAGTCGCCCTGCCAGTCGGTGATGTACTCGTGGTACGGCTTGGCAGCCGGGGCGAAGTAGTACGGACTGGTGTACCCCTGCTCGTGCACGTCGGCGTGGATGTGCGGCATCCACTGGTGGTACTTGATCAGGCGCTGGCGGCTTTCCACCTGCGTCTGCCAGGCCCAGTCGCGGTTGAGGTCGAACATATAGTGGTTCACGCGCCCACCGGGCCAGGGCTCCTGGTGCTCGCGGGTATCGATATCGGCGTTCACGTGCCGGCTCTGCATCTGCCGGAACCAGTTGGTGTAGCGGTTGTAGCCGTCGGGATTCTCACTGGGGTCGATCAGCACGACCACGTTCTGCAGCCACTCGCTGGTCTGGGCGTTGTTCGGATCGGCCAGGTCGTACAGTACGCCCATACTGGCCTCGGAGCCGGCCGCCTCATTGCCGTGCACGCTGTAACTGAGCCAGACGATGGCGATATCGTCGAGCGCGGGATCGGTGTTGCCATCGAGCAGCCCGGCCCTCCGCAGGTTGTTCTCCCGGATGGCCTCGATACGTGCCAGGTTCTCGGGCGTGGAGATGGTGGCCAGTACGAGCGGGCGGTCTTCGTTGGTCAGGCCGTACTGCTCCAGGCTCACCCGCGGGCTCTGCTCGGCCACCAACTGATAGTAGTCAACCAGGGTGTGGTGGGGCGTGAAGGTCTCGCCGAGCTCGTGCGGCAGGAAGGCAGAAGGGGACGTGACATCCTGGGCGCGGGCGCCGGTGCAAAGGACTAAGAAGAGGCAGAGAAACCGGTAATGCATGGGGGAACGAATTGACCGGTTAAGGTAGCTGAAAAGCGGGGCTTGGATTGATAAGCTGAGGTCGTCTGCTCGACGAGTAGATGTAAGGAGGGAGCAACGATAAGGCAGCGCACGCAGCACAAGGGTGTTGATATGGCTAAGGCTGCAGAAATTTAGCAGTGGGTGAATCCTCATGCGCTGCAGCACACGCGGGCGGCGCTGCTTACGGAAGCCGGGATTACGCCGCAGACGTTGGGACCTGCTTTGAGTTATCAGTCACGAGAGACGATCGTACAATTACATAAGACGTAGATAGTAATTTAGAGATAATTGTATGTCGGTGTTTTTTAGGATACTATATATGCCGTGTACGGGTCACAGAATACACTCTGCATGAAATATGTTTATTATTAATTGTATTTCATCTTAAAAGGCCTAGTAACGCAGATATTACGAATCCACCAAATCCTATTAAGATTAGTATTGTACCTGCCTCCAGGTATTTTCTGTCCTTCTCACTCAAATAAGGACTTGCTAATTTTGACTTATTACGACTACGTTCGAATATCTCAGCGAAAAGCTTAGATCCAGCATATACGTACGCTAAGAGCCCTAAGGACGAAAATACTATACAACCGTACAGCAAAGCAGTAGATAAATCAGACATTCCCTCCATAGCCATCTAATTTTTCCTCCTCAAATTAATCAAACTAAGATTTGAGGTAAGGTAACTGTTTACACTACCGGCGCTTATTGTGCACTACTACCTCACCCTTCAGTTTCAAACTGATAACTGGGTAGTATTAAGCTAATTCTACTAAGTGCGAAACTAGTCGGCGAGGGGTAAGCATGGCGTAAATATACAGGGGATCAACAAAATGTATACAGTTTACTTAGTGATCTGTATAAAGTCCACTTAGTAATTAGTATAAATTTGCCGATCAAGATGTGCCGGAGAGCACTAGATGCTGGAATTAGATACTTCGGACCTCACGGTCAAAAGCCACTATGCCCTTCCGGCCCAATAGCTATTGGGAGAAACCACCACATCTCAAAACTCCCGCCCCCCAAACTCACTATCCAGAAGCTTCTCCTCCCGCCGCCCACGCGTGAAGCGGTAGCTGACGGCCAGGCGGAGGATATCCGCCTCGTAGACGTAGTTGGTGGTGGTGAAGAAGTCGGCCGACTGGGTGGTGATCGAGCGTTCGTTGGCGTCCCAGAGGCCGAGACCGATGTTTTGCCACTGGAAGAGAACGGTGACGCGCCGCTTGGGGAACTCCTTCTTGACTGACAGGTAGGGGGAGTAAAAGCGACTGTCCCGCCCCTGGGCCGTGACCCGGGCCGAGAGGTAGTCGATGCCGAGCTGCCCGCTGAAGGTCCGGGTGAAGGCCACGTCGGTGTTGGCACTGATGGAGTAAACTGTCGTGGCCGTATTCACCGCCGCGTCGAAGAGCCGGCCCCGAATGCGGTAGTTGTACACGTTGCCGCTTAGGTACAGCTGCCAGCTCGGGGTGGGGTAGAGGGTCGTACCCGCCTCCAGTCCGAAGGCGCGGGCATCACCGGCGTTGGTGTATATGCGGTTGAGAATGGTGTCGTTGTAGATCGTATTGACGCGGTTGATCACATCGTTCACCTGCCGGTAGTAGACGTTGGCGAAGGCGGAGTGGTCGCCCCAGTTGCCGGTCAGCCCCAGCTCGACCAGGTCGCTCAACTCGGGGAGCAGCTCGGCGTCACCCTGCTCCAGGGTCTCGTTGTGCTCCCGCTCGGGGAAGGGCGTCATCTTGAAGGTGGTGGTGCGCTCGATGCGCTGGCTGTAGCCCGCCTTCAGGGCCAGGCCTTCGCGCAGTTGGTACTTGAGGTTGAGGGAGGGGAACAGGTTCAGCCGGTCCAGCCGGTAGGTAGTGTCCGGCCGGTTAAGGGTCACGCGGCGGTCGAAGTACTCCAGGCGCAGACCGCCGCCGTACTGTAGCTTACCCTTCGTGCCGCTCACCTGGGAGTACAGCGCGTGAATGTCCCGCCGCAGCAGGATACCGTTCGTAAATTCCGGATTCACCACCAACTGACCCGTCGTAAAGTCCTTGTCCAAATACTCGAAGTCTCCCGGATGCTTCAGGTAGCGGTACTGGTAGCCGCTTTCCCACTTGACGGTGCCGAGGGTGCGGACGTAGTCAGCCCGTAGCCGTAGGCCATCGAGGGGGTTGTCGTTGTCGTTGCGCTGCAGTTGGAGGGTATCGCGCAGACTGGGCCAGGAGAGGATGCGATTATCGGTCGGCCCACCGAGCACGGTGCGCTCGTAGAGGCCGCTGAGGGTCAGGCTGCTCTCATCGGCGAAGTCCAGGGTGTAGTCTAATGAACCGATGAAAAAATCGCCGCGCCGCACGCGCAGGTTCTCATTGTAGAAGGTAGCGTTGCTGAGTACGTCCCCGCCGTCGGTGAGTACGTCGCCGGTGGCCAGGAAGCGGCCGTAGTAGGCTCCCGGCCCCAGGAAGTCTGCCGGAGCGATCCGCGTCCGCCGCTGGTTGGTGTACAGGATATCGGCCGTACGAAACTGCGTACGCTTACCGGCAAACAGGCCCGCGCTGAGCCGTTGGTCAGGCGTAATCTCGTGGGTCACGTTCAGACGGGCCGAGTAGTTTTCGCGCTCGAAGCTGCGTTCACCGTCGGAGGGGAACTCGGTCAGCACGCCATCCCGGTAGGTGTTCACGTAGCCCTCGCGGCGGCCGGCCTGGTCGTCGCGGCGGTAGTCCAGCCCCAGGGTGTAGGTCCAGTCGCTGTCGCGGTAGCCCACCGTCACGTCGGCGCCATCGCGCCGGGGCATGCTGGCGTTGTCGTAGTCCCGCACGCTGGGCAGGCCGATGCTACTATTGGCTAGCAGCGTCCACCCGTTCAGGCTGCCCCGCCGGGTACGAATGTTGAGGATACCGCCCTTACCGTCGGGGTCGTACTTCGCCGAGGGGGAGGTGATGAATTCCACCGATTCGATCGCGTTGGCGGGCAGCTGGGCCAGGAGCGTCAGCGGATCGCCCTGGGTGGGTTTGCCGTCGATCACGAGCTGAAAGCCGCTGGTGCCGCGCACGGAGATGTTGCCATCTACCCCTACCGCTACGGCCGGCAGGTTGCGCAGTAGGTCGGTAGCCGTCCCTCCTCGCGCATTCTCGAACTGTTGGGCGTCGAAGACTTGCTTATCCACCCGGTGCAGGTCCGTCAGCTTGCGGCCCGTCACGTTCACCTCGGCGAGTACCCGGGCGGCGGTGCGCAGGTGCAAGGTGCGGGGCGGAGGGCGACGCTCCACGGTAAACGCCCCCAGATACTCCGTCGCGTAGCCCACGAAACTGGCGCTGAGCAGGATCTGCTGACCCACCACCAGCCCCGGCAGTTCCCAGCGTCCCTCCGCACCGGCGACCCCGCCCGTGAGCAGGGTAGAATCGGTGGCATCCAGCGCGCGCAGGGTGGCGTACTCTACCCCGGTGCCCGCCTCGTCGACCACCGTACCGGTGAGGGTGACCGTGGTCTGTGCCCCACAGTAGAGGGACAGAAGCAGTAACAGGGGGATTAGGCGCATAAGAGATTAAAGGTACCGCAATTCCGCAGTGTGCGGAGCCATAGCAGGAGGGGAATAGGTCACTTTTTCAACCGGTAGTCCAGTCCGATCCGCAGGGAGGAATAGCCGAAGTCCTTCAGGCCCTGCTGGAGACGTAACACGTAGTTTATCCGGCGGGGCTGGGTGGTGCGCAGATCGAGCCGGCAGACGAGGGGCCGGTCTCCTTCGCCCAGGTAACCCCAGTAGCCGCCCAGGCTGCCCGTCAGGGTAAGGGGCGCGAGGATCAGGTCCGCGCCGAGGCCGTAGAGGAGGGCGTCATTCTGGAAGTGGTTGCTGGTGAAGGTCTGCCAGACGTAGAAGCCCGCCATCAGGTGCGGCCGCAGGGCCACGGTTTCTGACACCGGGATCTCCTTACCCACCGACACATCGAAGAAGTAGCCCGGCGTATCGGTGAAGCGGGCGGCGGAGAGCTTGTTGCCCGATGCCGTGCGCAGGTTGATGGTGAGCAGTACATCGGGCCATCGCGGGTGGTCGCGCAGCAGTTGCACGTAGGTGCTCAGGTAGACGTCGCCGCTGGCCGTGCCCCGGCCGTCGAAGTCGCGGGCGGCGCGCAGGTCGCGGGTAGCTACGTCCATACGGTAATACTCCAGGGGCACGTACTGTAGGCGAAAGGCTACCCGGTCCGAGAAGAGGGGCAGACTGAGGTCCAGCAGGAGATTCTGGGTACCGTCGCCGTCGCTAAAGTGTGCCTCACCGGCTAGTCGCAGGCGGGGCCGGGTGTCGAGGCGTCCGTTCTGGATGTCCGGTACGGGCAGGGCGTTGGGCCCCAGGTAGGCGGGGGCCAGGGTGAGGTAGTCCGTCCAGGGTGTGTGGCCGTCCCACTGGTGGATGGTGTTCCACCAGCCGAAGTCCTGGGCGGGCAGGGGCAGCAGAAGTCCGCAGACCAGCGCGCTGATCAGCCATCCTTTTGCCATACTTATTCTGCCGTTCACCGAGCACTTGACCCCCGGGGGGTGTTTGATGAGTCCCAAAGTTACTGTATGCCCCTGTCCTCCGCTCCGTCCACTTCCGCTAGTCTGACCTACCTGCGGGTAGACGAATCGGACGGCACCACCCGCTGGTCGCTACCCACGCCCAAGCACCGCTACCTGCTCGTAGGCGGCACCCTGTGGTTGATCGCCTGGTACTTCGGCCTGCGCGGGGCGAGCAGTGCGCTGGGCAACATCGGCTTCGGTAAGGACGGCTACGCGGTGCTGGACGGCTTCTTGCTCTTCTGGCTCCTGCTCTGGCTGGCGGGCGGGGTGTTCGTACTGGGCGTACTGCTGTGGGGCTACTTCGGGCGGGAGGTGGTCACGCAGTCACCGACCACGCTTACGCTGCAGCGCACCGTGTTCGGTCTGGGACCTAAGCAAGCCTATTCGCGGCAGGAGGTAAAGAACCTCCGCTTCCGTCCGGTGAAGACGGACGTATTCAGTGCCAACAGCAAGTGGTCGGTCTGGGGCATGGGACCGGGCAAGGTGCAGTTCAGCTACGGGGGTAAGTCGCGCTCCTTCGGCCTGGGTTTGCCGGACGAGGCGGCGCTGGAGGTGGTGGAGGCGCTGTCGGAGGGCTCTTCCTCCGGAGACGTACTCGAGCCGTAGCTTCCCCGGAGGGCCTTTCGGTAAACGACGTCAACCACCATTGTACCCCACCCGCCAAAACTTCCCGGGTCAGTTCGTGACTAGTTAGTAAATTGAGCGTTAGCTAAGTCGATCACTTCCTTACCCATGCGTACCCTGCTCCTGCTTGCCCTCATTCTTCTTTGCACCGGCGTGCGCGCCCAGGTGCTGACGGTGAGTGACGAGCTGACCATGCGCAACGATACCGAGTACAGCCTGATCGGGAAGCTCGGCGGACAGGTGCTGCTGCTGCAGGACCGCGAGAACAAGCACCTGCTGACCGCCTACGGCCGCACCATGAACCAGAGCTGGGAAAAGGACCTGGAGCTACGGGGCCGCAACGTGCGCGTACTCGATGCCGTAGCCGATCAGGACGGCACGGGCTTCCACCTGCTGTACCTCTACCGTGAGCGGGGCCGCAACCACCTGCAGCTCGACCGCTACAACCCGGCCGGCAACCTGCAGGATAGCGTGACGCTGGTCGACTTCGGCATGTTCGCCACCGCCCCCGAAGACGAGGTGTACCGCTCCGATGATGAGAGCAAGCTACTACTGCTGATGGTCGAGCAGCAGAGCAAGGCGCGCTACCTGGGCATAGACCTCGACAGCATGCAGCTGCTGTACGATAATGAGCTGGCACCCGAAAAATTCTTCTTCGGCGAAGACTTCCTGCAGGCCGAGATCAGCAACTACGGCGACATGTACTTCGTGGTGGACCGCGATAACTTTAAGAGTAAGCGCAAGGAGCATCGCTACGAGGTGTATACCCACGTCGCGGACGGGGCCAAGACCGACATGATCGACGTCAGGCTAGGCGACAGTCTGACCTACGATGTGTTCTTCCGCTACGATAACCTGAACAAGCACCTGACCGCGGGTGGGCTGTACTCCACCAAGGATTTCTCGCGGGCCGACGGCTACTTCTTCGTCGCTATCGACCCCCGGGCCACTACGCAGCGGCCCCACTTCCAGCGCTTTCCCACCAGCCTGGTTAAGAACGTAGAGGGTAAGAAGTATAACAAACGCAACCCGGGTATCACCGACCTGACCGTGCGCGAGGCCATGTTGCGGCGCGACGGCGGTATGGTCATGATCACCGAGCGCGACCGCCAGCTGCAGCGCCGGGGCGGGGCTATCCAGAACCAGCTGCTCAACACCTACAGCGGCCGGGCCCTGATCGACTACCACTTCGACGAGATCGTGGCCATTGCCGTAAATCCCGACGGCAGCCCCCACTGGAGCAACATCATGCACAAGAAGCAGTACAGCCAGGACGACGGCGGCGTATACTCCGGCTTCTTCGTGATGGAATCCCCCAGCCGGCTGCGCTTTCTGTTCAACGACGAGATCCGCTTCGAGAATACGGTGAGCGAGTATGTCCTCAATGGCCGCGGGGAGTTCGACCGCAATAGCCTGTTCAGTACCCGCGACCTGGAGCTGCGACTGCGCTTCCGCGACGGTATCCAGGTAGCCAGCAACGAGCTGGTACTACCCAGCGAGCACCGCAACCGCCTGCGGCTGGTGAAGATGACCTACGAGGCCCGCTAGCGGAACCTTCGCCCCGGCCCCAGGTTACAGGGGTATGTTTTTTCCCATCGGCGACGACCAGGTCCGCGGCGGCCACCGCCCCCACATTTCCTACGGCCTCATCGCCCTCAACGTACTTGTCTTTCTCTACCAGACCAGTTTGGGCCCGGAGGCGGGTGAACAGTTTGTCTACGCCTGGGGTGCGATCCCGGAGCGTATCGAGTCGGGCAGCGGCTACCTGACGCTGCTCAGCAGCATGTTCCTCCACGGGGGCTGGATGCACCTGCTGGGCAATATGCTCTACCTCTGGATCTTTGCCGACAACATCGAGGCCACCATCGGCAACGTCAAGTTTCTGGTGTTTTACCTGCTTGGCGGCATCGCGGCGGGGCTGGTGCATATCTACTTCAACCTGGGTAGCCCCATCCCGGCGGTGGGGGCCAGCGGGGCGCTCTCGGCGGTGATGGGCGCCTACCTGGTGCTCTTCCCCCGCTCGCGCGTGAAGGGCTACCTGTTCTTCTTCCGTGTAAACGTGCCGGCGGTGCTCTTTCTGGGTTTCTGGTTTTACCAGCAGTCTACGGCGGGCTTCGCCAGTCTGCAGGATTCGGCGGGCACCGGCATCGCCTGGTGGGCGCACATCGGTGGCTTCGTGTTCGGGGTACTGGGGGGCTTCTACTTCCGGGCGACCCACCACATCCCCCGCCACGCGGAGGGCTATGCTTCGCGTGACGACATCACCTTCTAGGGCGCGGCCCCGATGGCTACCGGGGGGCGGGGGAACTTTGGAAAAGCGGGGGGCGTTGGTTTGGTAAACAAACTCATTCCTCGTGACTAAGCCAATCGATCATCAAGAACTCAAGGACGCCCTGCGTGAGTTATTTATCGAGGAGCCGGGACTAATCGTATCCGCACTACAGCAGCTGAAAGCTGAGGCAGCTCAGCAAGAGGCTAGTAAATCTTCAACCATTGGTGAGGGCGAGATACGCAAGCTTGTTGCTCAGGACTTCCAGGAGCTGGATGCCGTATTTCGTGCACTAGCGTGAGTATACGTTATCTGCAGCGGGACAGCATCATCCTCATAATCGACTCACGGTCGAAGCGCATGGAGGTAACTACGTGCCCCCAGAGAGCCTGCTGCATGGGGAGTCATTGGAATATCTGGTAGAAACGGTACAGGCAGAGATGTTCGGAGCTCCGCTGTATCCTACACTTGCCGACAAGGCCGCACTGTATATGTTCAATATCGTGAGCAATCACATTTTTCAGGACGGAAACAAACGAACCGGATTAGAGGCAGCCAATGTATTCATCCAGGCCAATGGAAGCAGATTGAACGATTATCTTACTCCTATTCGATTTGAGCATCGGTCCATTCCTAGCCAAGCGGGCACTGACAAGGTACAGCATCTGATTGCCTTCACCCTAGAAGTAGCTTCCGGCACCGTCCCCCTTCCCGCCTGTCAGCAGTGGTTCGCCGAAAACATCACTCCTATACCATGAGCACTCCCACCGTCACCCGCGCCGAACTGAAGCACACCATCCGCACCCTGCTCGAGCGTGAGCCGGACACTTTCTTCAGCGTACTGCGCGAGGTGCGCGATGAGATGCACGCCGACGGTACAATCGCGGCCAGTGACGAACCGACCGACGGAGAAAAACTCCGGGCGGAAGTGGAAGCGGACCTGGGAATACTGGCAGACTTCTTCCGCGGATTCGCCTGACCCCCTAGCGCCCGATCGCCACCAGCTCACCCACCATCATCGCGGTAGCCCCCCAGATGGCCTCGCCGGCTACCATCCAGTGGGGGACGTCCTTGAGCACCAGTCCGTTGTACAGCGTCTTGTCCCGCTGGGCGATCACGTCGTGGGCGAAGAAGTCGGCCAGGGGAAGCTCCAGTACCCGCGCCACCTCGGATTCCTGTAGGGTAAAGGTGGGCTGCTCCGGGAGGTAACCTACGAAGGGGTTGACCAGGAAATTACTGACCGGTATGTAGAGCGGCGTGAGTTCACCAAGCAGGCTGACCCGCTGCCGGTCGATGCCTACCTCCTCCGCTGCCTCCCGTAGGGCGGTGTCCGCCGCGTCCTGATCACCCGGGTCGGCGGAGCCGCCGGGGAAGGATATCTGTCCGCCGTGCCGGTCGCCGGGGGGGCTGGTACGCTGAATGAACAGCAGGTGGTGTACGCCCCGGATGGGGTAGATCAGAGCGAGTACCGAGGCGGCCCGTGCCGTGGGTGGAGCGGTGGAGTGCTCCTGCCGCAGGGAGTGGCCCATCACTTCCTGGGCGGCGTAGCCCGGCAGGTCGCCCCCTTGCAGGCGGCTGCGGATTCGGCCCAGGTAGTCTGGTCCCCCGGCGGAAGCGGTCATCTACTTGGGGTTAGACTTCTTGAGGTAGCGTTCCAGGGCCATACCCATACTGGGCACTTCCGGTGGATTGGGGGCGATGTGTACGCTCAGGCCGTGCTTTTCTACCGCGGCGGTTGTCTTGCGGCCGGCTACGGCTAGGCGGGTGTCCTTCTGCTTGAAGTCGGGAAAGTTCTCGTACAGGGAGTCGATACCCAGGGGACTGTAGAAGATGAGGATGTCGTAGAATACCTCCTCCAGGTCGCTCAGGTCGGCCGACACGGTGCGGTACATCAGTGTGGGCGTCCAGTCGAAGTTGTTCTCCTCCAGGTACTGGCTGACGAACTCGGAGCCGAGGTTGCCGGTGGGCAGCAGGAACTTCTCTTTGCTGCGGTGTTTCTTCAGCGTGGGCCCCAGGTCCTGGATCGTGCGCTGACCGAAGAAGACCTTGCGCTTGCGGTAGACGATGAACTTCTGCAGGTAGTTGGCGATCGCCTCCGTCATGCAGTAGTACTTGGTGTCCTGGCTCATCTCCACGCGCAGCGCCTTACAGAGGCGAAAGAAGTGCTCGATGGCGAGCTTGGACGTGAAGATGATAGCGGTGAACTCGTCCGGGCGGATGCGCTCCTTGCGGAACTCTTTTTCACTCAGCCCCTTCACCTCGATGAAGGGCCGCCAGTCGATCTGTAGACCGTACTTCTCTTCTAGCTTAGCGAAGGGACTGCGCTCGGGTTCGGGTTGGGAGACCAGGATAGTGCGTACGGGTTTGTACGTGTCTTGTGGAAGTTGACTTTCAGCCGCCATAGGCATAAGGATTGTAAAACGGTGAATGCGTAAGGCGTGTACACTCAGACCAACGTGCTACTCAAATAGCGGTATACCAAGAGAAGCGGAGCTATTTCAATTGTGCAAAGATATAATAAAAAATGTAGGGGCCGACGACCAACATACCGGTTGGCAATGAAGAGCCCACGCAGCAAATGAAGGAGGTAGATAATAACCAGCAGGGCCAACCCACCGTAAAGGAAGTACGGACGCAGTGGCTCCGGCGCGTAGCTCACCAACAGGTTCACCGGCATGAGCAGCAGGCCGGTAAGTATGGAAAACACCATCAGTGCAAAGGCGTACTGACTCAGTTCTTTCCGCAGCGGATAGATACGGCCCAGCACACCCAGCACCAAAAACTTGACTCCCACGGCGGAAGCAATAACTAACGTATAGGTCAGCCACCCCCCCCAGAGGCCGGCCCCCAGATCGAGCCGAAAGTAATCAGCCAGCAGAAAGAGGTAGAAGCCCGCCGAAAAAAGGAAGAATAGGTAGCACAGCCACAGCGCACCCACCTGTCCGCCCGATCGCCTGCGGTAGAGCTGCGTCATGACGTTGTCGTTGAAGGTAGCCGACAGGCACTGCAGCAGCAGGTTGCGAAACAGCACCCAGAGGCTGGCTAGCATCAGCAGCAACAGCAGGTGGATAAATACGACACCGGAGCGCTCCGTACCGGGGCCGTCCAACGGTGCGGCTGCCGCCGGGGGGGGCACATCCGGTGCTACGGGTGTAGCCTCGGCGACCGTAGCGGGATAGACATCGAAGGGGTTACCCGTATCTACCCGTACGGATTGCTGCTCGGCCGGTAGCCGGTCCGTAAGCTCGAAGGGGTTCTCCCGGGTTTGGCCCGCAAGTGTTACGGAACATACGAGCAGCCAGCAAAGAAGTACAAGGTGCCGCAAGCTAGAGTGAATCGGTGGCCTACGAAGGTACGCCTACCACGGTACACCCCTCACGAAAGAAGTTGGTACACCACCATGGCCCCCACGTAAGCCATAGCCGTCATGAACACGAACTGTACCACCGGCCACTTCCAACTGTTGGTCTCCCGCTTGGTCACGGCCAGGGTAGACATACACATCATGGCGAATACGTAGAAGATGAGCAAGCTCCAGGCCGTCGCCTGATTGTACACCGGCTCGCCCGTGACGGGATTGCGCTCCTCAGCCAGTCGCTCGCGGATGCGGAACTCGTCATCCACGCTCCCCACACTGTAGATCGTGGCCATCGTACCCACGAATACCTCGCGGGCGGCAAAGCTGGTCAGTAGCGCGATGCCGATCTTCCAGTCATAGCCCAGCGGACGAATGACCGGCTCGATGACCTTGCCCAGGTGACCGGCGTAGCTGGCCTCGAGCCGCTCGGAGGCCAGTAGGTCCGCCGACTCCTCCTGTGATAGCTGCCGCGCCACGGTCTGCTCCTGGGTCTGCACCTCGGCGGCAGCCATACTCTCGGCCGGCCCGTAGGTAGAGGCGGCCCACAGGATGATGCTGATGATGAGGATGATCTTGCCCGCCTCCACGACGAAGGTCTTCGACTTCTGAAATACGGTGACCCCTACATTGCGCCACACGGGGGTGCGGTAGGCCGGCAGCTCCAGCATCAGGAAGCTGCGGTCGGGGGTCTTGAGCACCCACTTGAACACCAGGGCCGAAAGCATGGCCCCAGCAATACCCAGGAAGTACAGCCCGGCAAAGGCCAGTCCCTGCAGCCCGATCAGCCCGTTGAAGTAGGCGACCTGCGGCACGGCGAAGGAGATCAGGATCACGTAGACCGGGATCCGGGCCGAGCAGGAGGTAAGTGGCGTGACCAGGATGGTCAGCAGTCGTTCCTTCCAGTTGGCGATCGTACGGGTACTCATCACGGCCGGGATGGCGCAGGCGTGTCCGCTGATCAGGGCCACCACCGAGCGACCGTTCAGCCCGAAGCGCTGCATCAGGCTGTCGAACAGGTAGACGGCGCGGGCGAGGTAGCCGACCTCCTCCAGGATAGCGATGAAGAAGAACAGGATGGCGATCTGCGGCACGAACACGAGCACGCCACCCAGTCCGGCGATGATCCCATCTACGAGCAAATCCGTAAACCAGCCCGGGGCGAGGGTCGTGCGAATCGATTCGCCCACGGTACCGAAGGTCAGCTCGATCAGGTCCATCGGCACGCTAGCCCAGGCGAACAGGGCCTGAAACAGCAGCAGCATGATGGCAAAGAACAGCAGCGGACCGAAGATCGGGTGGGTCACCACCGTATCGATGCGGTCGCTCAGGGAGTCGCTGTCACCGGCGTGGCGGACGGTACGCTTCACGATCGGCTCGAAGGTGTTGTAGCGGTCCATGGTCTCCTCGACCTGCGCGCGCAGGCTGTGGAAGCCGTGACTTACCCGGGCCTGCTGCACCTTGTGGCGCAGGGGCTCGGGGATGTGCTTGAGCCAGGGGGCGTGGTGGGTGAGCAGCAAGGCATGGTAGTCATTGCGGGCGGGTAGTTCGCGGCGCAGCTCGGCCAGTACGTCACGGGCGCCGGCACCGGGCTCGTAGAAGGGGTGCTGGGGCCGAAAGTCTTCCGGTGCGCGCAGGAGGTCCGCGATAGCGGCCTTCAGTTCGCCTACGCCCCGGTTCTCGCGACTGCTTACGGCCAGCACGGGTACGCCGAGCTCCCGGCTGAGCTTGGGGATGTCTACGGTGAGGCCGTCGGTATCCATGAGATCGGCCATGTTCAGCACCAGGATCATGGGTAGGTCCAGGTCCCGCAACTGAGTAAACAGCAGCAGGTGCTTATCGAGCTTGGTGATGTCGGCCACGTAGATGATGGCGTCTGGAAACAAATCACCGGCCGGATTGGTAAGCTCCTGTACGACCAGCCGCTCGTCCAGGCTGGTGGGGTAGCAGCTGTAGGCGCCGGGGAAGTCGACCAGCTCCACCGTAGGCAGGCCGGGCAGGGTGAGCATGCCGGCCTTCTTTTCCACCGTCACGCCGGGGAAGTTGCCGATGCGTTGCCGCAGACCGGTGAGGAGATTGAACAGGGACGACTTGCCGCTATTGGGGTTACCGACCAGACCGACGACGGGGGTGGCCGTTACTTGACCATGATGCATGCCAGCTCTTTCTTGCGCAACGCCAGGCACTGTCGGTCGATCTTGACGTACCAACTGCCCCCAAAGGGCGACTTACGGACCACCCGCAGGCGGGAGCCGGGCCGCACCCCGATGTCCAGTAGTTTGCACGCCAGCCCCTCGTTGGTGAAGCGCTCGATCGTGCCCGACTGGCCGGGTTTGAACAGGGAGGCAGCAGCGGAAAGGGGGAACGGCATGGCGCGGGCGGTTAGTCGGTCTGGTAACGGGACAAAGATACACAAGTTGCGTTATCTGTACGTAGTCTAAATAAAAAGCGGTAGGCTGTTGTGCGCGGTCGCTGGTGCGAGGGTTTTCCCCCGTCGTTCCGTTCTGCTCCCACCAAACCAACATCCCCACCCCGAGCCGCCTTATATATCCGGATACCCACTCCATCCACCGCTAAAACTACCTGCGATGAACTTCACCGACCTTCTCCAGCAACAAGCCAGCTCCCACCTAGATGCCGGTCTCATGGACCAGCTAGACCAGCAGATCGGCGCCAACGACCGCCGCAAGACCACCGTAGCCTCCAGTGCCATTCTGTCTTCCCTGATGGGTGCCATGGCCCGCAACGCCTCCGACCCCCAGGGCGAGCAGGCCTTGTCCTCGGCCCTGGAGCGCGACCACGACGGCAGTCTGCTCGATAATCTCGGTGCCCTGCTCGGCGGCGGGAGTGGCCGGCAGCAGAGCCCGCTGTCTCCCCGTACCACCAACGGCGGCGGCATCCTCGATCACATCCTCGGCAACCGCCGCGACGATACGGTGCGGGAGGTGAGCCAGAAGAGCGGACTCAGCTCCGGTCAGGTCACTAGGCTCATGATCACCCTGGCCCCCATCCTGCTGAGTATGATGGGTAAGGCGAAGCGCAATAGCACGACGAATTCCGGTGGCCTATCGGGCTCCCTCACCGACTTTCTCAACGGCAACCGTACGGCCCCCCAGCAGCCCCGCCGGGCCCCCGATCTCGGTCTGGCCGGTCAGCTGCTCGACCGCAACCGCGACGGTAGTATCATGGACGATATTTTGGGGATGGGAATGCAGATGTTTGGGAAGTAGGTTCGCCTGCGGCTTAGTAGACCCCTTCGGGGGGTAGATCGCCTTCGGCTTGTTAGACCGCTGCGCGGGTTAGACCCCTTCGGGGGTAGATCGCTTCGCTCGGTAGATCGCCTTCGGCTTGTTAGACCGCTGCGCGGGTTAGACCCCTTCGGGGGGTAGATCGCTTCGCTCGGTAGATCCCTTCGGGGGTAGACTGCTTTTGGTGGGGGAATTATTGTTTGTGCTATTACCTTGCACCTGCGGCCCCGCCCGTTGTTAGAGCTAATGGAGTGGACATACATCCGATGACGGTTCCTAACCCCTTTACTCCATAACCCCTTAACCCCTTACCTCCCCCCTGCCCATGCGCCATTTGCTTCCTGCCCTAGCCTTTTTGTTACTGGCTACCTCTTGCTCGCCTAAAGTAGCCCCCGTGATGGGTGAAGATGGGACGGACTACAGTGCCCGCGCGGCGGAATACCGTGAGAATCCTGGTGCCCTGCGCGATTTTGTGGAGGGCTGTGAGCGCGCACAGAATGATATGACTACCCTGCGGCAGCAACTAGCTAGCTACGAGAGCCAGCAGAGTGAGGCACAGGACCAGCTGGCTACGGCCGAGGCGAGTGCGCAGCAGGCGTATCAGGAGATCCAGACGCTGCGCCAGCAGGTCACTACGCTGGAGGCGAATCAGCGGCCCGCCGAGGAGATGATCACCGATCAGCCTGCGGTGCAGGTCAAGGGGGTAGTGTTCCAGGTGCAGCTCGGTGCCTATGCGAAGGACCAGAATAAGGTGCAGTCCGATATGGCGACCGGTGATGCACTCGACCTGACGGACCAGAACGGGATGCAGAAGGTGGTGGTGAGCCGCTTCCGTACCTACCAGAATGCCGCTAATCTGCGCGACCGGCTGCAGAAAATGGGCGTGACCGGCGCCTTCGTGGTGGCCCTGAACGACGGGCAGCGCATTGACGTGCAGGAAGCCATCCGGCTCTCGGGCCAGAACTAGGTAGGGGTGCGGGAGACCGACTTCATCGAGCGGAATAAGGAGAAGTGGGCCCGCTACGAGGAATCCCTGAAGCGGACCGATCAGGACCCCGATCTGCTCAACCAGTTGTACGTCGATACGACGGATGACCTATCGATCTCCCGCACCTTCTATCCCAATCGCTCGGTACGGGTATACCTCAATGGGCTGGCCCAGCGCACTTTTCTGCAGGTGTACCGCGGGCGGCGTGGGGAGCTGGGTACGTTCTTTACCTTCTGGACGGACGAGCTGCCCCGCGTGGTGTACGCCAGCCGGCGGCCGCTGCTGATCGCGCTCGTTACGTTCGTACTGTCGATGCTGATCGGCATCCTGAGCTACCGGATCGATCCGGCCTTTGCCGAGACGATCTTGGGTGAGGGCTACGTGCGCATGACCGAGGCTAACATCGCGGATGGCGACCCCATGGCGGTGTACAAGTCGATGGACGATTTCGGGATGTCCGTCCACATCACGCTCAATAATATTCTGGTCGCCTTTCTCACCTTTATCTCCGGGGCCTTTTTCTGCGTGGGTACCGTCGTGTTCTTGGTGCGCAACGGGGTGATGCTGGGGGTATTTCAGTACTTTTTCTTCGCCCAGGGCGACTACAGCGCGCTGGAGGTGACGCCCGCTACCGGCTGGCTGCTGCGCGGACTCAGCTGGGTACTTACGGCGGGCGGGGATGGACTGGAGCGGGTCTTTGCTTCCCTGATCTATCTGGGCTCCGGCGAGGGGCTGTTCCGAGAGAGTCTGCTGACGATCTGGATCCACGGCGCGCTGGAGATCAGCAGCATCGTGATCGCCGGCGGGGCGGGGCTTACGATGGGGAGCGGGCTGCTCTTCCCCGGCACCCTGAGTCGGATGCAGTCCTTCGGTCGCTCGGCCCGGGCGGGACTCAAGATCATGCTCGGGACCGTACCGCTGTTCATTTTGGCCGGCTTCCTGGAGGGCTACGTGACGCGGCATACGGAGCTGCCGGACGGACTGCGCTTTGCCTTTATCCTCCTGTGCTTCGCCTTCATCGTCTGGTACTACGTGGTGTATCCCCGTACGGTGGTTCAGCGCCGCAGTCTGCCGCTACACGACGACCGGGAGCCGGCGGCTAGCCGGACCGCACCGTATGTGTTCGGGCGCATTCGTACGGTGGGTGAGCAGTTTACCGCCACCTTTGACGTGCTGCGTGCTGGCCTGGGCCGGCTGCTGGGGGGCATGGGCCTGATCGCCCTGGGCTATTGTTTATTGTCGTTCGGATTTGGCGGGCCGGCGGAGCTGCGCTACCAGTTCGTGTCTTACTTCCTGGGCGACGTGGAGAACGTACATGAGCTCACCAGCTCCTTCGGGCGGGGTAGGGCACTATCGTTCACGGTGCTGGTAGCGCTGGGCTTTTACGGTATGCTGCGCCTGGCACTAAGTCTGGTCGTGCGCCGTACGGATCTGGACTGGCCGGCTTTCTCCTGGTCGCGGGAGTTGCGGCTACTGGCGGTGAGTGGCTTGCTGGCACTCTGTCTGGCCTTCGGGGGGATTGCGGTGTCTTTGCTGGTCTTCCTGCTGTTTCCGTTTCTGCTCAGTCTGGCGGTAGCGGGTTATGTGACGGACGTCCCTCCCGCTACCGTCTTTCGGCTCGTGTACACCAACCTGGCGGGGAGCTACGGCTTGTTTGTGCTGATCGCGCTGGTGGCTTTCCCCCTGGTGTACCTGCTCGACTCGGTCGTGGGGGGCTTCGTATTCACCTTCCTGGACTGGGTGGTCTACACCGATGAGCGGACGATCGATGCCTACAACGTGATGCTGCAGGCCTTTTGCTACTATGCGCTATTCGGTCTGGTCTTCTGCAGTTGGGCGGTGGGGTTTTGCCTCAGCATAGGCAGTTGGTTGGAGATCGACTCGGCCGCCGGTCTGCGGGACATGATCGCCGGTCTGGGGGCTAAGCGGCGGCTGAAGGGGCTGGAGCGGGAGTAGGGTAGGCCGCAGGAATGCGCCCGCTAGATCGTAGCCGTGCCCCGGATAAAGTGTACCACTTCGATGCCCGTCATACGCTGCTCGAACCAGATCAGGGGGGCGGGATTCTTGTCACCCGTAGAAGTATCGCACTTAAAGAACAGGTAATACAGCTGCCAGTAGGCGCCGACCCGTTCGCGCAGGCGGGCGATGCGGCGTTCGCTCTCACTGAGCTTGCCGTACAGGTGGGCGAGCCGCCAGCAGTAGTAGGCCTCGTCGTGCAGTTCGACGACATTCAGCAGCAGGGGATCGTCGATGTAGCGGGCCAGAAACTGGCGGGCGTAGATGGAGTGGTGCTTGGACCAGTCGCGCGGGCTGCCCCGGTGCTCCAGGTGCTTGAAGGTATCGTGGACCCAACAGACGGTGCGCAGCTTGCGGCGGGTGGTGGCGTCGACGGGCAGGGCGTCGATATTGCGGTTGACCTCGATGATGTGCCGCCAGATGGTGCCCTCGGGGTGGCCGTAGCGGGGTAGTCCCCAGAGGAGGCCGCGCCTGAATTCTTCATCCTCCAGGAAGCTGGCTTCCAGCGGAGTTTCGGGCTGAAGCAGGTCGGAAAGTTGCTGGGTGGTCAAAGTAAAACGTGTGGTAGGGGATCAGGCCGTAGGTGCTAACGCTCGTGAAAATAGCGAATTGCCCGAAAGTCGGGGAAGCATTAACCAATTTACGGGTATCTCCTGTTCACTCACTGCGACGCTAGATCACCTCAAGTCTGCAATCTGCCTCTACGCATGCACTTTCGCTCCCACCTACTCTCTGCCCTGCTGGGTGGCCTCGTGGCCGCCGCCCTGGTGGTCTATGTAATGGGATCGACTGAACAGGAACCGGTCGCTAGGCTCACCACGGCAAATGGAGAAACAGCGGAACGCTACCGGTCGGATGCACCCGTAGCCCGTACCGCCCCCCTGCCGCCGCTTCCCGCTGCCGCCATAGATCTACGCCTGGCAGCCCGCCGCACCACCCCCGCCGTAGTACACGTGGACGCCCGCGTGATTGGGCGCGACCGGGCGACGGTCAAGGCGCTCTTCGGCCGGGAAGAAAATAGCGGCACCACGGGGGGAGAGGGCAGTGGCGTGATCTACTCCGCCGACGGCTACATCGTCACCAACTACCACGTCATCCAGGCCGCCGATCGCGTGATGGTCACTACCTCGGACCGCCGTCGCTACACCGCTACGGTCGTCGGCACGGAGCCCAAGAGCGACCTGGCCGTACTGAAGATCGAAGCGGACAGCCTCCCCTTCCTGGAGCTTGCCGATTCGGACGAGGCGGAGCCCGGACAGTGGGTACTGGCAGTAGGTAGTCCGCTCGGACTCACCAGCACCGTCACGGCCGGCATCGTGAGCGCCAAGGGGCGTAGCCTCAGCATACTCCGCGACGCCGACGCGATCGAATCGTTCATTCAGACCGACGCAGCCGTTAACCCCGGCAACAGCGGCGGTCCCTTGGTCGATGCCGAAGGGCGTCTGCTGGGTATCAATACCGCCATCGCCTCCAAAACGGGCCGCTTTCAGGGCTACAGCTTTGCCATTCCCATCAACCTGGTGCAGCGTATCGTGGATGACATCATCACCTACGGGAGCTTCCGCCGGGCCCTGCTGGGCGTAGAGATCTCCACCCTTACGGAGAGCGACATCAAGCGGCTGGGGCTGCGCGGCCGTAGTGAGGGCGTACTGGTGGATGCTGTGTTTCCGGGCGCTGCTGCTGCGCTCGGCGGACTCAGGGTTAACGATCTGATCGTAGCGGTAGACGGCCGGGCGATCCGTGACCTGCCCGAGCTGACGGAGATCATCGGTCGGGCCCGACCCGGCGACCGCCTCGAGTTGGGCATCGTCCGCAACAATAAACGCCGCGACGTACCGATTGACCTACAGTAGAACCCCCCGCCCATGCGCCTAAAGAGTGAGAACCTGGTAAAGAAGTACGGCAACCGCACCGTCGTTAAGGGCGTAAGCATCCACGTCGACCGGGGGGATATCGTGGGCCTGCTGGGTCCGAACGGGGCGGGCAAGACCACCACCTTCTATATGACCGTCGGCTTCATCAAGCCCAACGCGGGCCGCGTCTACCTCAACGACGTAGACATCACCACCCTGCCCATGTACAAGCGGGCGCAGCGCGGCATCGGCTACCTGCCGCAGGAGCCCTCCGTGTTCCGCAAGCTGAGCGTGGAGGATAACATCTCTGCCGTCCTGGAAATGACCAAGCTTACTAAGGGCGAGCGTACCCACAAGCTTGAGTCGCTGCTCGACGAGTTCAGTCTCCACAAGGTGCGCAAGAGCCACGGCGATACCCTCAGCGGTGGCGAGCGGCGGCGCACCGAGATCGCCCGCGCCCTGGCCACGGATCCCAACTTCATCCTCCTCGACGAGCCCTTCGCCGGCATCGATCCCATCGCGGTGGAGGACATCCAGTCCATCGTAGCCAAGCTAAAGACCAAGAACATCGGCATCCTCATCACCGACCACAACGTACAGGAGACCCTCAGCATCACCGACCGGGCCTACCTCATGTTCGAGGGCAACATCCTCAAGGCCGGCACCGCCGAGGAGCTCGCCGCGGACGAGATGGTGCGCAAGGTCTACTTGGGTAAGAATTTCGTGCTTCGGCGTAGGGCACCTTCGGTGGGGTAGATCGCCTTCGGCTCGTTAGATCGCTTCGCTCATTAGACGCTACGCTGGTTAGATCGCCTATCGGCTAGGTAGACCGCTACGCGGGTAGACCGTCTACCCCACGACAGTGGTCTACCCGCGAAGCGGTCTAACCTAACATCCCACCATCCACAGTAACCACGCTACCCGTCACGTAACCCGCGGCCGGGCCGGCTAGCCAGACCGCTACGCCGGCTACTTCGTCGGGGGTGGCCATGCGGTTGAGGGGGATGAGTTTTTTCATGTGGTTCTCCGTGGCTTCGTCTTCCCAGAGGGCGCGGCTGAGCTTGGTCTTGACCAGTCCGGGGCAGATGACGTTGACGCGCACATTGTCGGTGGCCCACTCGGCGGCCTGGCTCTTGCCAAGCATGATGAGGCCGGCCTTGGAGATGTTGTAGGCCGCGAAGTGCGGACTGGCGTGCAAGCCCTCGACTGAGCTGATGTGAATCACACAGCCAGCTCCAGAGGCGCGCAGGTGGGGCAGCGCCAGGTTGGACAATTCCAGCGCGGCAGTGAGGTTGATGTCCAGGGTCTTTTGGTAGGCGGCGGTGGTGAGCCCTTCTACGGGACCGAAGTAGGGGTTCGTAGCGGCGTTGTTGATCAGGATATCTAGACGGCCGTAGGTGCTGATCGTCTGCTCGATGAGGCGCTGGCGGTCGGCGGCGTCGCCTACGTGGCAGGCGATAGCGGTGGCGTCCAGGCCGTCGGCGCGGTACTGCTGGGCTACTTCGTCGATGGACTCCTGATTGCGGGAACTCACGACGACGCTGGCACCGAACTCGGCTAGCCCGCGGGCCATGGCTTCACCGATACCCTTGGAGGAGCCGGTCACTACGGCGACCTTGCCGCTCAGGTCGAAGCGGGAGCGGATACGTGTATCGGCCACGACCTAGTGGGTGTGGTCTTCGCTGCCGTCGTGTACGTGGCTGTCGCCCTGGATGATCTCATCGGCATTGGCCAGGCTGGAGGTGATGTTGGCCTCCACGTCGGCGATGTCGCGGGTCTGCTCCTTGATGTAGCTCATCACTTCTTCGGCATCCTTGTCTTCGCGCAGCTCGTCGAGGGGGCGGATCTTGTTCATCCAGTTCTTCATGCCGTCGTCAGCGTCTTCCAGTTGCTCGTTGGCGGCCAGGAGGAGCTCGCGGTAGTCTTCGCTGACGCCTCCGGCGGTGAGCTGTTCGGTGATGGTACGCTGGGCCTGAGTGATGCGTCCCAGCATGGGCATGACACGGTCGTGGCCGTCCATCATGGCCTTATAGGCGGCATCCTGGGCGGCTAGGGTGGCTTGTTCCTGGGCGATCTCGGCAGCGTCCTGGTCAGCGTTGCCGCAGGCGGTACAGCACAGTAGGATAAAGAAGAAGGGTAGAGCTTTCATGCGGTATAGTTCGATTCAACACAGGTACAACCCCGGGCGGGGCCGCAGGTGCAGAGTCAAGCGCAAGAAATCGGCAAAAGTTTGGCGCGACCTTGCAGGATTCCGGCGGGCGGCTGTATATTTGCGGTCCCTTAAAGGAAAGGGCGGTTAGCTCAGTTGGTTCAGAGCACCTCGTTTACACCGAGGGGGTCGGGGGTTCGAGCCCCTCACTGCCCACTTGTATTGCGCCCCTTCGTCCAGCCGGACGGAGGGGCGTTTTACGTGAATAACTACCCGGCTCGCACCTTGCAGGTGCGGTGTACGCTGATTTAAAGGTTTACTACTTAGCTAGACCAGTTGGCTACCGCGCCTGGAAGGCACGAACCGGAGGGTATGTCGCGCCACCGGTTCGCACCTTCTAGGTGCGGTGTATGCTGGTTTGAAGATTTGCTACTTATTTAGACGAGCTAGCTGCCGCGCCTACAAGGCACGAGCCGGGGGTATGCCGCGCCACCGGCTCGCACCTTGCAGGTGCGGTGTATGCTGGTTTTTAAAGTCTCCTACTTATTTAGACGAGCTAGCTGCCGCGCCTACAAGGCACGAGCCGAGACCAGCTGGCTGCCACGCCTACAAGGCACGAGCCGTGAGGGTATGTCGCGCCACCGGTTCGCACCTTCTAGGTGCGGTGTATGCTGGTTTAAAGATTTGCTACTTAGCTAGACCAGTTGGCTACCGCGCCTGGAAGGCACGAACCGAAGGGTATGTTGCGCCTGAGAAATGTGAACCGCTACTCCACCCACAAATCCACCAGTCGGAACTGCTCGCCGTCGAATACACCCAGGTCGCTGAGCTTCAGGCTGGGGATGACCAGCAGGGCCAGGAAGGACAGGGTCATAAAGGGGGCCTCCAGCCCGCAGCGCAGCTTGCGGCGGGCAAAGCCACTCAGCTCCGCATAGCGCGCCGCGACCCGCGGGCCCGTATCCAAACTCATGATGCCCGCCACGGGCAGGGGGAGTACCTCCAGGTATTCGTGGCGGCCGGCCGCGATGCCGCCCCGCTCGGCAATGACGGCGTTGACCATGCGGCAAATGTCTTCGTCGCTCACGCCCACCGCTACGATGTTGTGGCTGTCGTGGGCTACGCTGCTGGCGATGGCGCCCCGCTGGAGCTTCATACCAGTGACGAAGCCCACCGCCGGCGGAGCATCCGTATAGCGGTTCACGACGACGATCTTTAGCAGGTCGCGCTCGGGGGCGGGGACCGGGCGGCCGTCTTCGTCGAGGGCGGGGGTCAGGGCCAGACTGCCGGTCGTGAGCTCGCCGTCGGTCACCTCGATCACGCGGATCTTGCCTCCTGCGGGACCGGGGGCGGCACGGAAGTCTTCCGGCGTCTTCGGGCTGCAGTGAAAGCGATTGATGGGCTCGGGCCGGTAGTCGGACAGGAAGTGGGCACCGGCTTCGGCGACCTGCTGTCCGTTGATGTATGTGGCCATGAGACCGAAGTGGCGTAGGTCATCGACCTGGATGAAGTCGGCCCGATCGCCCACGCGCAGCTGGCCGATGTCTAGTCCGTAGTGGTCTACGGCATTGCGGCAGGCAATGCGCAGTACGTCGAACACATCGTGCCCTCCCCGTACCGCCCGTACGACCAGTCGGTTGATGTGGCCAGCCAGCAGATCGTCGGGGTGGCAGTCGTCGGTGCAGAACATGAGCTGGTCCGGAAACTCGTCGATGAGCTCCTCCAGGGCGGCGTAGTTGCGGGCCGCACTGCCCTCGCGGATCAGGATCTTCATGCCGGCGGCCAGTTTATCGCGGGCTTCGGCGGCGGTGGTGCACTCGTGGTCGGTGCTGATGCCGGCCGCGGCGTAGGCCCGGGCCTGTTCGCCGCGCAGTCCGGGGGCGTGCCCGTCGACCACCTTGCCGGCGGCGTGGGCGGCGGCGATCTTGGCCAGGAGGTCGGGGTCGCCGTGGAGGACGCCAGGGTAGTTCATCACCTCGCTCAGGTAGCGGATCTCGGGGCGCTGCATGAGTTCAGTGACGTGTTCGGCATTCAGCTCCGCACCTGCGGTCTCCGCCCTGGTGGCCGGTACGCAGGAGGGGGCGCCGAAGTTGATGGACAGCGGGGTGTGGCGGGCGTTGTCGATCATGTACTCTACGCCCTCCAGGCCCATGACGTTGGCGATCTCGTGGGGGTCGGATACGGTGGCTACCGTGCCGTGCACTACGGCCAGTTTGGCGAATTCTACGGGCAGGAGCATGCTGGACTCGATGTGCACGTGGGCGTCGACGAAGCCGGGCAGGATGTACCAGCCGCGTTTGTCGCGGCTCGGGTCGCGCTGGATACCTTCGATGCGGCCGGCGTCGTTGATGGTCAGTACCGCGCCGTACACTTCGCGGGCGTCGATGTCGACGTAGCGGCCTTTGATCTCCTGCATCTAAACGGGTGTTTAGTCAGGCGAACGGCTGTTGCGGTCCGGGGTTGCGCCCGGGTGCGGGAAAGACGACTTAGCTTTGAGCGATCATGGATAGACTACGGGACATCCTCCTACTGGACCTGAACGGCTTCACCGTCACGGCCTATCAACTACTGCTGATCGGCGTAGCGGCCTTCCTGCTGCTGGGGGCCAACTTCCTGCTGCTGCGCAAGGTGCTGCCCTGGTACTACGGCCGGGAATCCGTCTCGGAAAAGAACCGCAACCGGGTACGCGCCGTCGTCCGCTTTTCGCTGGTGAGCCTGCTGGTGATTGCCATCCTGCGGATCCTCAACATCGACATCACCTTCATCGACGAGGCGATCCAGCAGGCGGCTACCGAAGACGGCCCGCCGGTATACCTCACGATCCGTATCAGCACCATCGTTAAGGCGCTGCTGGCTTTCATCGTGGCCAACGTGCTCGACATCCTGATCGAGGAGCTCCTCGTGCAACGCTACCACCGTACCCACCTTTCGGCGACCGCTACCCAGCAGTCGCTGACCGATGAGCGGGAGGCCACGGAGCGCTTCCGCGCCGTGCGCCCGCTGATGTACACCCTGGCCCTGGTGGTGGTGCTACAGGATACGGGACTGAGCAAGTACTTGCTGTACCCCTTCACCGAGCCCATCCGCGAAGACGCCGTACTGATCACCCTGGGCAATCTGGTACAGGCTCTGGCTATCTTCCTGTTTCTGCGGCTGCTGCTCATGACGATCACCAGCCTGATCCTGGGCACCTACTACCGCCGCAGTAAGGTGGACCCCGGCAGCCAGTATGCCATCAACCGGCTCATCACCTACTTCGTCTACGTAGTGGGGGTACTGCTGGTGATCCAGGCGGCGGGCTTCGACCTGCTGGTGCTCTGGACCGGTGCGGCAGCCCTGCTGGTGGGTATCGGTATCGGCCTGCAGCAGACCTTCAACGACCTGATCTGCGGTATCATCATCCTGTTCGAGCGCAGCGTGATGGTGGGCGATGTGGTGGAGGTATCGGACCACGAGGTAGGCACGGTGCGCAAGATCGGTGCGCGCACCGCTACGGTCGAGACCCGCGATGACATCATCATCTTCGTCCCCAACTCCAAGCTGATCGGCGAGAACGTCGTCAACTGGAGTCACGTAGAGCGCAAGGCCCGTTTCCACGTCAAGGTGGGCGTCGCCTACGGTTCGGATACGGAGCTGGTACGCGAGATCCTGCGCACCGTAGTGGCCAATCACGAGCGCATCCTCGACACCCCCAAACCCATCGTGCGCTTTCTCGACTTCGGCAGCTCTTCGCTCGATTTCGACGTCCTCTTCTGGTCGCGCGACCTGATCCGCATCGAAGACATTAAGAGCGACGTCCGCTTCGCCATCGACAAGATGTTCCGTGAGCGCGGCGTAGAGATTCCCTTCCCCCAGCGCGATCTGTGGATCCGGGGCGGCAAGGGGCTGGATCGGCTCATCACCACCCAATCTTCAAACGGACAGGCGGGATCTACGGAAAAGCCTGCCGAGCAGGAGGGCGGGGCCGCGGGTGCGGAGTAGTTTACCGGGGGGGCGGGGTAGTTTACCGCCGCGTATACGAAGTATGCAGAGGGCTTGTACGGAGGTAACGCTACACAGCTCCGTGAACCTCCGTGTCCACCTCCGCGTCCTCCGTGTTTAAAGCCTGACATGCAACTAAACCACAAAACCTACGGCAGCAGCGGCCCCACCCTGGTCATCCTCCACGGCCTGTTCGGTAACCTCGACAACTGGCAGACCCTGGCCCGTAAGTGGGCTACGGACTACACCGTCATCCTCCTGGACCTGCGCAACCACGGCCGCTCCCCCCACGCCGAAGAGATGACCTACCCCCTGATGGCGCAGGACGTGGCGGAGTTTCTGGAGGCCCGGTCGATCGATCGCTGTCACCTGCTGGGCCACAGCATGGGCGGAAAGGTGGCGATGCAGGCCGCGCTCTCGTATCCCACCCTGGTAGATAAGCTCATCGTAGTAGATATGACCCCCCGCCTCTACGGCCGGGGCCACGACGACGTATTTGCCGCCCTGAAGGCCCTCGACCCCGCCACCCTCACCGACCGCCGCGAGGCCGATGCCCTGATGGCCCCCCACATGGCCGATGCCGGCGTGCGGCAATTCCTGCTCAAGAACCTCACCCGCCGCGACGATGCCGGCTTCCGCTGGCGCATGAACCTGGAGGTGCTGGATCGCGACTACGACCAGCTGGTCGCGCCCATCGGTACGCTGGGACAGAGCTATCCGGGTCCCGCCCTCTTCGTACGTGGCGGCAAGAGCGGCTACGTACGCGACGAGGACTGGCCGGGAGTAATTTCCTTATTCCCCAAGGCCGAGCTCGCTACGGTAGCTGGGGCCGGGCACTGGGTGCATGCGGAACGGCCGGGGGAGCTGGAGGGCTTGGTGCGTGAATTCCTCCGGTAGCTTGGTAGGGGATGATGCAGCATCAGTTCGCATAGTAGCAGCACCATCAACGTGCGTCAAAAATTCGCGCACTGCGTGTACTCTGTGGTAGCCCCCAACCCCCACCAGGCGCTCCCCCAAACTATACGGATATCCCCCAACCCCCGTACCTTAGCATCCGCTATGCGCCACCGCTTCTACACCGCCCTGTTCATCCTGCTCTGCACCTGTGGCCCCGCCCTCCTGCACGCACAGGAAGCACACCGGGCCCTGCGCCGTGGCGACCAGGCCTACCGCGATAAGAACTATAGCCAGGCCGAGCAGGAGTACGCCGATGCCGTAGCGGCCGACAATAGCGCCAAGGGCAACTACAACCTCGGCAATGCCCTGTACGAGAACGGGGAGTACGCCGAGGCCGCCAAACGCTACGAGGAAGCCGCCGGACTAGCCGAAGACCCCGACACCCGCTCGCGCGCCTACCGCAACCTGGGCGATAGTTACTACCGGCAGGAGAATTACGAACAGGCCGTGGAAGCCTACAAGCAGAGCCTGCGCATCACGCCCGACGATCAGGAGACGAAGTATAACCTGACCAAAGCGATCCGTGACCTGCAGGAACAGCAGCAGCAACAACAGCAACAGGATCAGCAAGACCAGGAGCAGGAGCAGCAGGACGGTGAGCAGCAACAGCAACAACAGGGGCAGCAGGGTGAAGACGGACAGGACGGCGAACAGCAGCAGCAACAACAGGCCGATCAGCAACCGCAGGACGGTGACGGCGACCCCGACGACCAGCAACAAGCCGCCAAAAACGAGCAGGAGACGCCCGGCCAGTCTACCGCCAACCCCGGGGCCAATCCCCAGATGAGCCAGGAGGAAGCCGAACGCCAACTGGGCATCGCGGCCGAGGAAGAGAAGCGTACCCTGAGCCGGCTGCGGCAGGCCGACCGCGAAGGCTGTACCGGAACCAAAGGATGGTGATGCGCGTAGGTCTGCTGCTCATACTACTGTCGTCGCTGACGGGGCTACTGGCCCAGCACCAGGATATCACTTTCACCGCCGAGCTGAGCAAGGAGCGGATGCTGAAGAACAGTACCGTAGAGTATAATCTGACACTGCGCAACGCGCAGGGCGAACAACTCACGCCGCCCGACTTCAAGGACTTCGAGGTGCTACAGGGGCCGAACCGCTCGATCGGCACCACCATCATCAACGGCGTGGCGACGAGCCAGATGACGCTGTCCTGGATGCTGCAGCCCAAACGCACGGGTACGCTGAGCGTAGGATCGGCCAGTGTACGCGCCGCCGGACGCACTTACCGCAGCAACTCCCAGCGGGTGGAGGTATTGGAACTGGATGACGACGGGGTGACCGCCGCACCGGAAAACTTCCTGCGCGTAGAGGTCTCGACCGACCGGGCCTATGTAGGTCAACAGATCATCCTGAACCTGAACCTGTACGCTTCGGTCAACCCCATCTCGCGCAATATGGTGCGGGAGCCGGACCTGGATGGCTTCTTTGCCCGTCCGCGCCGCCGCTTCGATGCCTCGCCAGTCAACGTAATGGAGAACGGGCGGGAGTACCAGCGCCGTACCCTGGCCAGCCTGGCGCTGTTTCCCATTAAGAGCGGACGGCTCACGATCGACCCTTACCGGATGGTCATCGGCGCGGTGCGGCTACGGACCAACTCCAGCTTCACGCGGCGGTACACGGAGCAGATCCCCGTCAACTCCGATACGGTTTACATCGAGGTGCAGGAGCTACCGCAGCCCCGTCCGGCTGACTTCAGCGGTGGGGTAGGGACCTACACCGCCAGTGTACAGATCGACCGCGACCGCATGACCACCGACGATGCGCTGAAGATGGTGCTACAGATCACCGGACAGGGCGACGTGCAGCGCCTGGAAGCCCCCACGCCGGTAGATGAAGCGAACTGGAATATCTACGATCCACAGGTGATCCAGGAGGAGTTTATGGACAGCCCCTCGGGGATGTTCGGGCGCAAGGCCTTCCAGTACCAGCTGGTGCCGAAGCGGGGCGGCACCTACACCGTGGCTCCGGCCCTGACCTACTTCAATACCGACAGCCAGCGCTACGTCAGCCTCGTGCCGGAAACCTTCGAGGTGGTCGTAGCGGGCGGCAGCGGACAAAAGACCTACCAGGTGGATACCCTGACGGCGACCGAAGAAGCACTCATGCTGCTACCCGCCCCGCCGCTGACCGACCGGGTGCGGGTCGAACGTGACCTCGGCAGTCAGCCAGCCTACTGGGCCCTGATCCTTCTGCCTCTCTTGCTGAGCGGTGGGCTCATCGGCTACACCCGCTACCGCCAGCAGCGGGATGCTCGCGATCCGGCCATCGCGCTGCGGGAGCGGGCGGGCAAGGTGGCCGCCGCCCGACTCAAGGAGGCCCGCGTACACTTGCAGCAGGTAGCCCCGCGGCCGTTCTACGACGCGGTCGAGGGTGCCCTGCTGCGGTACCTGCGTGACCGCTTCTCCCTGCAGGTAGCCGACCTGAGCCGGAAGAACATCCAGCAGGTGCTGGCCGGGGCCGGGGCGGATAGCGCGCTTACCGAGCGGTACGACCAGCTACTGGCCCGCTGTGAGATGGCGCTCTACGCAGGGCAGGACTCGGCCGCCGAGCTGGGCGAGACCTACGCCGCCGCCGTCGATCTGATCACCGAGACCGAGCGGCAGCTCCGCGCGTAATGCTGTCGCTCTTCCGCACCAATCAGTCGTACGCGAGCCTGCTGCTGTTCGTCTACGCCCTGCTGCTCCAGCTGCCGGTGTTTTTTCTCGATGTACCGGTGGGAGAGGGCACGTACAGCTACTACGGCGGACTACTAGTCACGGGCGTACAGCGCAGCTACTGGCTGAGCACGCTGCTGCCGCCGCTGCTGGTGGCGCTGGCCGGCATCGCCGCCAATAGTATCTGCAGCCGCTACCGGTTTTCGCGTACGGTGACCCAGTTTCCGGGCCTGGGACTGGTGCTGCTGTGGGGGGTCTGTCCGGCCTTCCACGTCTTCGATCCCATCTTGCTCAACCACCTGTTCCTGCTACTGGCCCTGGGTGCGCTGAGCAGCACGTACAAGGGGCAGTCCATCGAGGTAGCCCGCTTCAACGCCGGCTGGTGGCTAGGGTTGGCCTCGCTACTGGTGCCCACTTACCTGGTGTTCATTCCCTGCTTCATTGTAGGCATCAGCATTTTTCGGACGGCCGATCTGCGTGCCATGGGGCAGCTGCTGGGTGGTGTAGTGATCGCCTACTTCCTGGCGGGCACCTATGCGTACCTGCAGGGCGGTCTGTTGGAGTGGTACGAGCTGCAAGTGGGGGGCTTCGGACTGCTGGAGCTTACCGTCACGAGCCACTACGTGCTGGGTGGTCTGGCGGTGCTGATTATCCCCCTGCTGATCGTACTGAGTACCAGTGACCGCGGACGGTTGCTGCTCAACATCGAGGGGAGTAAGAACGTATCCTTCGTCTACTGGATGCTGCTGTTCGCGCCCCTGGTGGTAGCCTGTATGGCTAGTATACGGGCGGCGGATGCGCAGGTGCTGGTGGCTCCTCTGGGGGTGCTTTTCGGGCTCTGGCTGGTGCGGCAGGAGGCGGCACGGGCGGAGTTTTACCATCTTATCCTCTTTGCGGCGGCGCTGACCCTGCTGTCCGTCACCTTAGTGAATTAAGCAACGAATACGTATGGCTGGATTTTTGGCTGAATTCAAGAAGTTTGCCGTCAAGGGCAACATGATCGACCTGGCGGTCGGCGTAGTGATCGGCGCGGCCTTCAATAAGATCGTCGACGTGCTGGTCAAGCAGATCATCACCCCGCCCCTAGGCTACCTCACCGCCGGCATCGAGATGCACGACCTGGCCTGGGTGCTCAAAGAGCCGGTGAAGGACGATGCCGGCGAGGTGATCGACCCCGGCGTAGTGATCGGCTATGGCCTGTTTATGGAGGCTATGATCGACTTTCTCATCATTGCCTTCACCCTGTTTGTCGTGATCCGCTTCGTCAACTCGCTGCGCGATAGGGCCGAGGATGCCGGGGATAAGACCGTACCCACCCCCAAGGACATTCAGCTACTGACCGACATCAAGGAAGAGATGCAAAAGATGAACGGCTCCGCCCCGGCCGCTCCGCAGCCCGCTGACCCAGCGCCAGTGACAGACCCAGCCTGACCCCCGCCAGTGCCGTGTTGCCGGTAGAGAGCAGCGTGAAGAACTTGTCCGAACTGGCAAACACCCGCACCCGACCCGGACTGGCGTACAGGTGCAGACCCAGGTTGGTCCGGATGCCCGTCCGGTGGTTGAGGTTAATACCGACCTGCAGCCAGTCCGCCACGGCGTAGCGGCCCAGCAGCGCTACTGCGGGCTGTAGTTCGCCCAGCCGGTCTTCCAGCACCAGCATGGCCCCGGCCGTAAGCCGCTCGGTGATGTCGTACTCTCCGCCCAGGTAGACGCTTGCCCCGATCTGCGACTGGAAACCCGCTGTGCTCCGCTCGGGCTCGTAGGTCAGTAGCAGGCTATCGACGGCGGTGGCCAGCGAGATGGTGTCGCGCAGTAGGTCTTCGAGCAGGTCCAGTCCGTCGAAGGTCTCGGTGCCCGTGAAGCGGAAACTGCTGACATCCTCCGTCCAGTCGATGCTTGCCCCCAGGTCCACGACCGAGGCGTTGAGGCGCAGGCGGTCCAGATTAACTGCTATGCCGAAGTCAAAGGCCAGACCGGTATTGGCGCCGGTCAGCTCACTGAACGATAGGCGGGTAGGATCGTAGTCGAGGGTGAACGAGTCGAGGCGCTCGTACTCCAGGGCGTTGACCGTGTTGACCCGCACGTCCTGCTCCAGGGTGAGCGCAAAACTCTCCTCTGCCGTACGCAGTTGTATGCTGCCTCCTTCGGCGAGCTGGACACCGCTGGTACCCACCAGGTACTTCACGCGGCCACCCACCGCGATCTTGTCGGTGAGCGCGTAGCTGAGTCCTAGTCCGACCTCGTGAAAGCTCACGACCTCCCCCTGGGGGGCTAGTTCGACGGTCTGTCCGATGAAGGGGGCATTCCCCAACGCGATCAGATCGACCAGCGTCCTGGAGTACTGCGCTTCCCCCTCGACCCGGAGCCGGTGGTACAGGCTCAGGCCCAGGCGACCGCGCTGCACCGCCAGGCCGAAGGTTTCGAAGCTGTAGACGTCCTGCACCGTGTTCTGCTCATCGACCAGATCGGACCAGGCGGTAAAGTCCAGGATGCGCCGCCCGCCTTCCTCCACGAAGATATCCTTGTACTGTAGGTTTTCCAGCCGCAGATCGTTGGCCAGACCGGGCAGTCCGAGGGTCACCGGCTGGGGCAGGAAGTGCACCATGGCCGGATTGTGGTAGGTACTCTGCCAGCTTCCGGACAGCAGCGGCGCGGTCAGGTTCTGTGCCCGCAGGCCGGCCAGCGAGAGTATCAGGCCCAGCAGGAGGTAGATCGGGCGCATCATTGGTCGTTTACGGTTAGGCGGGCCCCGATGCGCACCCGGAGGTTCTGCCGGTCGGTCACGCGCACCGCCTGACTACCCTTATCGCTGGTGGCAAAGGTGATGTTCAGTACGAGGCGGCTGGCGCGGCGGACCTGCGCGAGCCGCTCCCCCTGTAGGGGTATATCCGTCGTAGCCTGCGTGGCCGCGGTGGTATTACCCATCGCATCTACCACACTGGCCCGGATGACGAGCAGGTCCCCGTCCGTCAGGTCACCCACTACAGTACCCAGGGAGTCGAGGAAGGTGCCGGTCAGCGAAAGGTCGAAGGGTAGCTCGTTGTCCGTAGTGACGCGGAAGGTGACCGCCGTGATCTCTCCGTACTGTTCCCCCAGATTGACCGGGAAACTGTCGCGCAGCTGGAAGTCGGCCGCGGACCCATACAGTGGCAGCTCCACCGTGATGGTGGCGGTGTAGGTACTGGTATCGAGCAGGTAGCCGATCACCGACTCGTCGGCCTCCGGATTGAGCAGGGCGCTGATGCGGTAGTTGAGGGCGGTGGGGCGGGTAGCCAGTAGCTCCTTCAGGTTACTGTTCGTCTCGTCGATGAGGTAGGTGGTCAGGGCTGTGTTGCCCGGCGTGCGGGGGTAGGCGAAGTCGAAGCCCTCGTCGACCACCCGGCCGGTCACCGCCACCGTGCTGCCGGCCTGTGATTCTACGCTCAGTTGATCTACCACTGCCCGGGCCGGAATACCGAAGCCGTTGCGGATCTGCACCCGGATCTGGGGGTCTACGAAGTCGATCGTCCCCCCCTGGTAGTTGTCGAAAAAGTCGATCTCCAGCCGCTCGCTCACGCCGGGGTAGGGTGTCCGCCCGAAGTAACCCTCGATGAAGTCGAACTCCAGGGCCGTAAACGCGGCGATTGTTGCCCGGCCGGGCGCCAGCTCTTCCCCGTCCAGTCCATCGATCGCGTACTCTACGACCAGCTCCCCCCCGCTCAGGTCGAAGGTGTAGCCGGTAAAATCCAGGGGGCTGTCTACATTGGTGAGCTTCGGCTCGTCTCCCGTGCCGGAGTAGGCGGGAAGTTCTCCGCGCACCTGCAGTGGCTCGCCATCACGCGTGATGCCCGGCAGGGTAAGCACGATGCGTACCGGCTGCGCGTAGGGGTTGGGCAGGCTGTAGGTGAAGGCACCGGCCTTTGCGCGCAGGGCCGTCAGGCGGGTATCCTCGGGAGCGGGAAAGGCGTAGGCCTCGCGGCGGCGCGTGATGGGCAGGGGCAGGCCCCGGGCCAGGCCGTTGAGCTCGTCGAATACCTCATCGCTGGTCACGGCGGGCACCGTATCGGTATAGCTAAAGCGTAGCAGCCCGTCCGGATCCACCGTCAGGCGCACCCGCTCGTCGATGTCGCCCACCAGCTCCGCCAGCTTCACTTCGCTATCGATCAGGGGCACGGCATACTCCGCCCGTAAACGTGTACCGTCTACCTCAATGGCCTGTTCACACCCTAGCATAAGCAGGCAGGCCCCCATAATAAGTATAGTATCACGCATAAGTAAAGCAGTCAGTAGGGCGCGGGCGCGGGTGCAAAGTAAATCACAGGAAAGGTCCGGTGGGTTTGGCAGTAGCCGCCCCGGCGCACTACCTTGGGATAGATATGAACACTGCCCGCTTCAGCGCCCTCCACCTCAGCCACTTGGCCGATCAGGCAGAACGGTTCATGCTCATGAGCTATGAACGCTTACCCCGCGCGCTAGTATTGCACAACGACAGCTGGGCGCTGAGTTTAGCCGCCCATTCCCTTGAAATCGCGCTGCGCCGGCCGGGCGTCTCCCCGGATCTACCCCACCTGGCCCGTACTGTCGCCCTGCTGGAAGCCTGCCGCTACTGGGGCGAGGGCAGTGAGATTCGCCCTTGGGACGAGGTGAATCAGGAGTTCCGCGAGTGGACCGGCCCGGACTACCTCAACCTCCAGCTCACCCTCGGTACCGTGCTTCCCCGCGGCAGCTCCTCCCTACGGGCCGAGGTGACCGACGTCCTCTACGACGCCCAGCTCGCCCAGCGACTGCTCAGCGGCTCCGAGGGCGCCGAACTCACCTGGCTGGAAAACCGCTACGCCCTCGACGCCGGCGAAGGCCCCCGGCGCAGCATGAACCGCACGGACTCCCTGGGCCATTACCTCAACGAGCTCCGGGAGGCCCGCTTCCGCAACGGAGAGCTCCGCCGCCGCTACCAGCACACCCACAGTGCCGTACTGCTAGACCTGCAAAAACTGGTCGACCGACTAGAAAAGAAGACCCCCCGCCCGGCCCTGCTGCCCGTACCCCTAGCCCCCGACGCCCCACAGAGCCTGGAGAAGCTAGAGCAAGGCCCCACCCGCCAGGCCGCCCAGACCTACTTCCGCACCATCTTCCGCAACAACATCCAGCTCAAGCGGATGGCCGATCACAAGGCCGCCATCATGGTCAGCGTCAATGCCTTGCTCATCGGTGCACTGATCACCTTCGTCAGCTACCGCAACTGGGCACAGACGCGCCCCGAGATCCTGCTCCCCGTCGTCGTATTCATCACCTGTGCGCTGGCTAGCCTGGTCTACGCCATCATCTCCTCCCGCCCCCACGACCGCAAGGACGAAGAAGAGAACCTGGCCTTCTACGGCACCGTCAGCAAGCTGGGCCGCGCCGAGTTCACCCGCCGCATGGAAACCACCCTCCTCGACCCCGATGCCCTCTACGGCAACCTCATCCAGGATCTCCACGGCTTCGGCCGCGCCATCGACCGCAAGTATCACCTCCTCAAGGTCTCCTACAACATCTTCCTCCTAGGATTAGCCATCAGCCTCCTACTCCTCATCATCGTCCTCTATCTTCTCTAGCCCCCGCCGCAGGCCGCCTATCTGCGCAGCCGTCTAACCCGCTGAAAGCGGTCTAACCAGCCGAAGGGGTCTAACCAGCCGAAGGCGTCTAACCCGCAAAGCGGTCTAACCAGCCGAAGGCGTCTACCCCGCGAAGCGGTCTAATTAATCCTCCTTCTCTTCCTCCTCAGCCGCCAGCTGCGCCTCGCGCTCCTTCTGTTCCTCCTTGCGCTTACTGACCTTATTGAGCAGGATAGCCGCCTTGATCAGGAAATCGTCGTGGAACATCGTGTACTCGTTGAAGACCATCAGCAGGCGGGCCGCGTCGAAGGCCGCCGTGCCAGGTACGATCTGCCGGGCCGCGATGGGGTGCAACCAGTACTCCTGGTTGTTGGACCGCAGGTACGAGCGGTCGGTATTGAAGTTGACCACCTTGGCCAGCTTATTGAGGCTGAAGAGGTAGTCGGTCTCCCGGTTCAGGTCCTTCTGGATGTCGATGATATTGACCCAGTCGAAGCGGACGCCGCTGCGCTCGCACAGGAAGATGTCCCGGCGACCATCAAAGACGATCAGGTCCTGGAAGCGGTACTTATTCAGGTTCTTGTTGAGGAAGTTGCGAATGGCGTTCTTGGTCGAGCGCAGGTTGCGGAAGGCGAACTGCAGGTCGTTCTCGCTCAGCCGGAAGTCCTCGTGGTAGGGAAAGCGGCGGTTGGTGCGCATATTGAGCACTTCCCGGACGCGGCGAATGGTATGGCCCAGTTCATCGGTCTCGGCGTATACATCTACGATATCGACGTTGGCCTGGTTGATCCAGCTCTCCAAAAAGATCTTGTTCGATCCCCGCTCGAACACCAACAGGGCGATCTCGGAGATGGCGTAGAAGTTTGGATAACCACCGTATATGTTTCCGTATTTCAGTTCTAAAAAGGCGACGTTCTCGTTCACGGTCTAAGGTTTCAGTCAATAAGGGGATCCCGCTACACTAATAGGGCAAACTCAAGGTGATCCCAAAGATAAGGATTCTGTAGGGAGTAGCTACCTCCTACGTCGCCCAGCCGTCCAACGCCCTCATCGCCCCGTACCGTATGCTGTAAGGGTACTAACTGGGCCACAGCCGCTCCACGAAGCGCCCGTCCGCATAGATGACCTCGCCATCGGCATACACCCTGCCCCCCGCGCGCATGTTGGCGATCATGTCCCAATGGACAGCACTCACGTTCTTCCCTCCCGCCTGAGCGTAACTCTGTCCCACCGCCATATGCACCGTGCCCCCGATCTTCTCGTCGAAGAGGATATGCTTCGAAAAGCGGTCAATGTCGTAGTTGGTCCCGATGGCCGCCTCCCCGAACCGCCGCGTCCCGTCGATGGCGAAGGTCTCGTCCAGGATCGCCTGACCGGATTCCGCCCGCCACGTCTGTATCTCCCCGTCCTTCACCTCCAGGGTCACTCCCCGCACTTCCTGTCCGTTGCGGATGGCGGGATAGTCGAAGTAGATGGTCCCCTCCACCGAATGCTCTTCGGGACTGGTGTACACTTCCCCGCTCGGCATATTGGTCTGACCGTCGCTGTTGATCCAGGTGCGTCCCTTCGTGGTGAAGCTGATGTCACTGCGGTCGTTGGTGTAGCGGAAGGTGGTGCAGCTATTGAGGTGATCCACCACGGCCTGCTGCCGCTTGCGTACCCCCAGCCAGGCGGCGCGGGGATCGTCCTGGTCCAGCTTACAGGCACGGAAGACGAAGTCGGTATACTCCTGCAGGCTCATGCCCGCCTCCGCTGCCAGGGCCTCGGTGGGGAAGATGCACATGCTGCGCTTCAGCCGCCGGTCGGCGGTGCGCGCAAAGTAGGTGTTGTGCAGCGACTGCATGGCCTCGCGCCGCGCCGCCTTAAGCTCCGCAGCGGGGCTCGGCTGCCGCAGATCGAAGGGTGCGGTAATGTTGATATAGGCCTCGAACTCATTGATCGCCTTAGCGTACAGCGTGGGTACGTAGCCGAACTGGGCCGCACTGCCATGATCCCGCAGTGCTGCCGCCTGTCCGCGCATACCCAGGGCAAATTCACAGTGTCCGCCGGCCTTGATCGCCTCCCGGTACACCTCCGTCACCAGCGGCTCGGCCAGCGTAGTGGAGGCCACGAACAGCCGTTCTCCGGGCTGCAGGCTCACGCAGTAATTGACGAGAAGATGGGCGTAGCGGGTGTAGTCGGTCATGGGGCGTAGAATATACACCTAGAAGCCCCCTACCCCCACGAAGTTCAACCCCCTACCCGCGCAGCGGTCTACCGAGCCGAAGGCGATCTAACCCACGCAGCGGTCTAATGAGCCGCAGGCGATCCCCCCTTACCACTGTTTAGCCACATAAGGATACGTCTGCTGATACTCTACGCGCACCAGCTCCGTGAGCCGGTAGCGGAGCTTATCTACGTTCTCCTTCGTGTGGGCACTCACCAGCAGGGCTTCCTGACCGAACTCCGCCTGCAGGCCGTTGACCAGGTCGCTCTCTACTTCGTCGCGGCCTTCCTCATCCAGGTACATGTCGTAGTTGCGCTCGCGGAACAGGTCGATCTTGTTAAAGACCAGGAGCGTGGGCTTCTCCTCGCAGTTCATCTCCTTGAGCAGGGTCTGTACAGTACGGATCTGATCGCCGTACTGCGGGTGGGCTACGTCCACGACGTGCAGCAGCAGATCGCTCTCCCGCACCTCGTCCAGGGTGGAGCGGAACGACTCGATGAGGTGGTGCGGCAGTTTGCGGATAAAGCCGACCGTATCCGTGAGCAGGAAGGGCACGCCCTCGTAGGCAACCTTGCGCACCGTCGTATCCAGGGTGGCGAAGAGCTTATCCTCGGCGAATACGTCGCTCTTCGTGAGCAGGTTCATCAGGGTAGACTTGCCCACGTTGGTGTAGCCCACCAGGGCCACGCGCACCATGGTATCGCGCCCCTTGCGGCGGGTTTCGGCCTGCTTGTCGATCTTCTCGAGGTCTTTTTTGAGCTTGCTGATCTTATCGCGCACGATCCGGCGGTCCGTCTCGATCTCCGTTTCACCGGGGCCCCGCATGCCGATACCACCGCGCTGCCGCTCCAGGTGCGTCCACAGTCCGCGCAGGCGGGGCAGGAGGTACTGCATCTGGGCCAGCTCCACCTGCGTTTTGGCCTGGGCGGTCTGGGCGCGGCGGGCAAAGATGTCGAGGATGAGGGTGGAGCGGTCGATGATCTTGACCTTCATTTCTTCCTCCAGAATATTGACCTGCTTACCGCTGAGGTCGTCGTCGAAGATAACCATGGAGATCTCTTCGTGCTGGTCTACGTAGTTGGCGATCTCCCTGGCCTTGCCGCTGCCCACGAAGGTGCGGTTGTCGGGGTGATCGAGCTTCTGCACGAAGCGTTTGACGGTCTTCGCACCTGCGGTCTCCGCCAAAAACTCCAGTTCGTCGAGGTGCTCGGCGACCAGTTCTTCCGTCTCATTGCGGAGCACTACGCCCACCACGACGGCATATTCTGTCTTCACCTCCAGGCCGGAACTCTTCTGTCCGACGGTCCATTCATTTGCCATATTCCAAGCTAACCGCCCAGGGTGGCGGGAAGTTGCCAGGGCGGGCGCGGACGCAGGTGCCGGGCGGGAACGTTAAAGGCGGGCCCTGCTGAAATTTAGCGACTGGCGGATGGATTATCCCTACAAACCTGCCGTATGCGTACACCCCTTACCCTACGTGGCGCTACCGTGCGCTCCCTCATTGCCCTGTTTGCCGTGCTGCTGCTGCCCGGCACCTGCCTACGGGCCCAAACCATCTTTCAGGACGACTTCGATCGCGTGCAACTCGGCACGTCCTGGAACGCCAACGGCGGCTGGACCATCCGTAACGGACAGGCCTACAACGGGCCGGACAATAACTGGACCTCCCTGACCACCGCCCGATCCTTCGCGGCCACCACCTACGTGCTGGAGACCGAAGTGACCAATCTGGTAGACGGCTACCAGCGGGCGTATTACCTGCTGTTCGGACAGCAACACGAGAGCGGCGAACCGGGCTACGTGGTGCGCTACGACCCCCTCGGCGCGGGCAGCCTGATCCTCGGCGAGGCACATACGAACTACCTCTACCCCCGTATACTGGACCGACAGATCATCACACTGGACCCCACGCAAAGCCACCGGATCCGCGTAGCGAAGTACACGAACGGCCTGGTCCAGGTGTACGTGGGCGATGCGGACGGCTTCCCCGACCTGCCTACCCTGGAGGCCGTCACCGACCGGTACCCCGCCCTGGGCAAGGTGAGCTGGCTGGCCTATACCCAGTCGGCCGGCAAGGCGTTCTACGTAGAGTACCTGCGGGCCGATGTGCCAGTGACCCAGAAGACCGAGCCCGAAAAGCCCGCCGCTGACGGGCTGATCACCGCCCTGGTGGCAGATAGCGAGCGGACCTACGAGATCGGCCGACTCACTGCCGGTGAGCCGCTGTATACCGACCGCACCTATACCCTGACCAGCGTACCGGACTTTCTGGAGAATGCCCGCTTTATCCGCACGGCTAATGACGACAAGCGGCGCACTTCCACCGACTTCCTGACCGCCTACCTGAGCAAGCGCGCGGTGGCCTACGTAGCCTTCGATCCCCGGGCCGGTACGCTGCCCGACTGGCTGAGTGACTGGACCAAGATCGACGAGGTCATCGGCAGTACTGACCCCGGCTCCGACTACTTCGAGCTGTACACCAAGCTGGTGCCCTACGCCGCGTTTTCTCCTACCCCTTACGTGCTCCGGCTGGGGGCCAATCTAGCCGCACCGGCGGCGGGGGCCAACATGAACTACCTCGTAGCCCTGGTGCCCATCGCATCCAGTTTCCGCTACGAGGCCGAGGATGCCCTGCTGAGCGGGCCCCGTCCGGCGATCGACCACCGCGGCTTCAGCGGAAGCGGCTTTGCGGACTACATCGCCGCGACCGAAGATTACATCGAGTGGACGGTCGACGTACCGGCTACCAGTCCGTATAATTTACTGATGCGCTATGCCAACGGCAGCAGCGCGGGCCGCAGCCTGCAGCTTTCGGTGGACGGCAAAGCGGTGAGCCTGGAATCCTTCCGGCCTACGGGGAGCTGGAAGAATTGGTCTTCCCGTAGCATGGGTCCGTCCGTCCTGCTCTCCGCGGGTACCCACCGTATTCGTCTGACGGCTATGGGAGATAGTGGTCCGAACGTAGACTACCTGCAGCTCTCCCCGACTTCGGTCTACACACCCCCCGCTAGCGGACTGGCGCAGACGGTGCTACCTCCGCAGGCATTTCTGGACCGCGACGTGGCTCCGGTAGCCTCACTCAGCGTGTTTCCTAACCCTGCGGTGCATGCGCTTACCTTTCGGTGGGAGGAAGCGGGGGCCGGTCAGGCAGAACTGCGCATCGTAGATGCACGGGGCCGGGAGGTACACCGCCAGCGCCTCGAAGCACGGGCCGGAGCGCAGCTACGCATTGCGGTAGATCACTGGCCGGTGGGTACCTACGCCTACCAGCTGGTCAGCGGAGCGCAGCTACTGACGGGGCAATTCGTAAAGGCACAGTAGGACGTTCCCCGCGAGCTACACATCGGATCGCTATTCCACCAATTGGAAGGATAGCCGGTACCGCTCGTCGTGCGCATCCTCGCCCACAAAGACCTCGAACGCGCCCGGCTCGGCGACGAAGTCCAGCGCGCTGTTGTAGAACTTGAGGTCGTCGGGGCTAAGCACGAACTCCACCCGCCGGCTTTCGCCCGCCGTGAGGCCGATCTTCTGGAAGCCCTTCAGGGTCTTGTCCGGCGGAGTGACGCTGCGGACCACGTCGCGCAGGTAGAGCTGCACGACATCCTCCCCGGGCACGTCGCCCGTATTGGTGACCTCGATACTGATGCGCACCGAATCACCGGCCGCCACCTGCTCGCTTTCGATCTGTGGGTTGCTGTAGGTGAAGGTGGTGTAGCTGAGTCCGTAGCCGAAGGGCAGCAGCGGGGTATTGGGTGCGTCCAGGTAATTGGACACGAACTTCTGGAACGGGGCACCCTTAGTCGGTGCCGGCCGGCCGGTGCGTTTCATGGCGTGGTAGACGGGGATCTGTCCGACGTTGCGCGGCCAGCTGGCGGTCAGGTGACCGGCGGGATTGTAGTTGCCGTACAGCACGTCGACCACTCCGGGGCCGGCCTCCACGCCGGGGTGCCAGACCTGTAAAATACTGACGGGCAGCGCCAGCTCTTCGGAGATATCCAGGGGGCGGCCGCTCATCAGGACGAGCACGACGGGCTTACCCGTTTCGACCAGGGCGCGGATGAGTTTTTTCTGACTGGCCGGGATCTGAATATCGGTGCGGCTACCGGCCTCACCGGTAAACTCGCTAGCCTCACCCACTACGGCGACCACCACATCTGCGGCACGGGCGGCGGTCAGGGCTTCCTCTAGTAGTACGTCCGGACTCCGCTCGTCGATCACCACCCGCGGGCCGAACACGTTCGCGTTCTTGGCCAGGGTAGTATCGTCGGTAATGTTGGCACCGGCCGCGTAAGTGTAGGCGACGTCCGGCACGACGCTATCGAAGCCCGTGCGGATGGTGCGGGCCTCGGTCAGCTCGCCGGTCGGTGCCCAGGTGCCGAGCATATTGTTCTGGCTATCGGCGAGGGGGCCGATCAGCGCGATGCGGGTTTCTTGTTGCAGGGGTAGGGTAGCGTTCTCGTTTTTGAGCAGCACACTGGCACGGGAGGCTGCGGCGCGGGCCAGGGCGCGGTTGTCCGCGGTCAGGATATCGCGGGCGGGCCGCAGCGTATCCAGGTAGCGGTAGGGGTCTTCGAAGAGGCCCAGCTTGTACTTGGCTTCCAGGATGCGGCGGCAGGCGGTAGTGATCTGCTCCTCGGTCACCTTGCCCTCCTCCAGGGAAGCGGGTAGGGTAGTGAGAAAGCCTTCACCGACCATGTCCATGTCCATGCCGGCGTCGAGGGCCAGGGCGGAAACGGCCTGCAGGTCGCCCAGTCCGTGATTGCTCATCTCGTTGATCGAGGTGTAATCGGAGACGACGAAGCCCTCGAAGCCCCAGGCGTCGCGGAGCAGCTCGGTCAGCAGCCACTTGTTGCCCGAGGCGGGTATACCCTCTACGTCGTTGAAGGAGGTCATGACGCTGGCTACCCCAGCATCCACGGCCGCCTGGTAGGGGGGCAGGTACTGATTGTACATCTTGAGGCGGCTCATATCTACGGAGGCGTAGTCGCGTCCGCCCTCGGCGGCTCCGTACAGCGCCAGGTGCTTGACGGTGGCCAGCATGGTCGTATCGGCTCCTAGGTCACTACCCTGATAACCGCGCACCATAGCCTGTGCTACGGCCGAGCCCAGGTAGGGGTCTTCTCCGGCTCCTTCGGCGATACGTCCCCAGCGGGGGTCACGGGCGATATCGACCATGGGGGAGAAGTTCCAGTTGATGCCATCGGCCGTGGCCTCCCGGGCGGCTACCTGGGCGGTGCGCTCGATGAGCTGCATGTCCCAGCTACTGGCCAGTCCCAGGGGCAGGGGGAAGGTGGTCTTGTAGCCGTGGATGATATCCGCTCCGATGAAGAGCGGGATACCCAGGCGGGATTCATTGATAGCGAAATTCTGAGCGGTGCGGATGCGGTCGGGACCGGCCAGGCCGAACAGTCCGCCCACCTCGCCGGCGCGGATCTTGGTCTCCACGTCATCGCTCACTACGGCGCCGGTAGTGGCTCCGCCGCCCGGAGTGAGCAGGTTGAGCTGACCGATCTTTTCGGCGATGGTCATGCGCGCCAGCAGGGCCTCCACTTCGGGAATGGGCTGCTGGGCGGCGAGCACGCTGGTGAAGGAAATCAGAACGGCGAGTAGAAGGTAGTGCATAGATAGAAGGCGCTGACAGCAGCGTGAGGGGTAGGGGCTGCTGAATGGGACCGAAAGTTAATCCAGTAGGAGCAAAGCGATCGCCAGCAGGGCGGGGGCGGTCTGTACGTACGCGATCTTGCGGTCGACCGTCAGAGCACCTACGATACCGGCAACGGCTACGCAGCTCAGGAAAAACAGCGCGATGTGCTGGCTCCACGGTCCGTCGATGAGGAGGGACCAGATCAGTCCGGCCGCCAGAAAGCCATTGTACACTCCCTGGTTGGCGGCCTGCGCCGTGGTCTTGGCGAACAGCTCCCGCGGCACGGTCGGAAATACCTTAGGCCCCCTCGTCTCCCAGGCAAAGGCCTCGAACCACATGATATATAGGTGAAGTACGGCCAGGAGGCCGATGAGGAGTTGCGCTGCCAGTCCCATAGCGGTTTACGGTAAAACGCGGGTTAGCGGGTGGGGTTGATGGCCTCGGGCTATGCCAGGCTCGCCAGCCACTCGTCGAAGGGCCGCCGTTCGGCGCTCAGGCGGGCTACGCGCTCGGCGGGTAGGGTGTCTTCGGCGGGGGTATAGTCCAGGTCGGCCAGCAGGAGATGTACTTCTGCTGGTGTGAGCAGGTCGATCTCACCGATGGGTCCGGGGGTGTCCGCCAGGTAGCGGAGTAGTCCGTCGGTATACGCATTCTCCACCACGACCAGGCGGAAGGGGGTAGCCGCCCCGTTCAGTAGGGCCCGGTTTTGGTGGAGCCGCTCGATGTGGCGCAGCAGCCGGCCGTAGCCGGTCGTACGGTTGGGGTGTTCACGGGGTTTGCCGATGCGCCGGGGACCGGGGTCGTGTAGCCGCTCCACGAAGTAGCAGCTACCAAAGGTCATCTCCTCGGCCACGACACCGACGCCGTGGCGCAGGATGATGTCCAAATCAGGGGGGTGTGTTTTAGGTGTATATTCAGGTCTTTACGACCGGGTAGGCTGCAAACTTAGCGGCGGAAAATGGGATGGCGAAGCGTGGGGGCCATTATTATTGGCGTGTCGCGAAATTTGCTTGTCTTACTCCTCCGGCACCGCTGCCAGTTTTAAAGCAAGCCTGGAAAATTCGCGGTAGTTAATTAGCTCGTACACCGCTACCCCGATCACTGCTCCTATTGCCGCAGCTAAGTTATCGATATGGTCGAAAGTCCGCCCATCGAGATAAAGCACTAACTCGTAGACTATATGCCAACCTAGCGTAAACACATAAAGTAGTGCCATGCGCGCGATACGGGTACCATTGGGATACATACGCATCACCGTAAAGATGAGTGGAAAGCCCGTAGCCGCCAGCAGACTCGGTAGCCAGCCATACGCCGCGCGCCACTCTACCTTACGAAGTTCCTGAATGTAAATGACGCTAGCGGTGACGAGTAATAGGTAGAGTACCGTAATTACGGTGGTGACTCCACTTGGGCGGAAGCGAAATAGTCTCACGGTGAGGGATAAAATAACCCGGGTGGAATACTCCACCCGGGCAAAATTAAGGACTAGTTACCGTAAGCCCAGCGGAAGCCGTCCGAGAATCCCTCGGCGATACTTTCGCGGTTGTCGATAGCGTAAATAAGTAGACTTGCGGCACCGATCGTTGTGCCGATGACGGTCCAGGTGATGGGGTCGAATCCTCCCTCTATGTTCCGCAGGTCTTTGGATAAATTAAGCGGTGTCATAACAATTAATTAAAGGTGATTAGTATAGATGTCATAGAAGGCGATTGCGGGCAGGAGCGGGAAAAGAGCCACTGCTGCGACTACGCCAAGTACCACACCTACTCCATAGGCAGCGTCGCCGTCGGCCCCTCCGTCAATCTGGCTTAGGTGGGAAATAGTAAGTGGTTGCATAATTGAAAATTGATTAGGTGAATTATTGATATCTACTGTGGAAGCGCTTCATAGTGTCGATAGTACAAAAGTGGACCGCCTCCCTCTACTATTTGTGGAGTGGGGTTAATTTTGAGATGAAACTTCAGACTGCAAGCAGGGTCATACGATAACCAACTATCCACTGGTCAGCATAGACTACACCACAATCAGTAGTATTCGTGGATATTCCTAAGTGGACTGGTACATCAGGACGGGGTAGAAACCTTCTCAATACTGATCGCCCCCTTTCCTATCGTTCCTACAGTACTTGGGTAGAACACAGCAACATAGACTATCTAGTACGGTACTGTCACCGCGGGGGTAAAGAATCCTATGGCAAAACCAGCTACCGTCGCCCCGTGCTACACCCTTGCACCGGCGCACCCCGCCCCGTACCTTCCCCCCATGCCAACCCCCCTCAACTGGGCCATCATCGGCTGCGGCGACGTCACCGAAGTGAAGTCCGGACCGGCCTACCAACAGACGCCCGGCTTCCGGCTGGCCGCCGTGATGCGGCGCGATGCGGAGAAGCTTCAGGACTACGCCACCCGCCACGGCGTGCCACGCTATACGACCGATGCAGAGGCCCTCATCAATGATCCGGCGATCGATGCGGTGTATATCGCTACGCCGCCGGACTCCCACAAATACTATGCGCTGAAGGTGGCCGCGGCCGGTAAGCCCTGCTGCATCGAAAAGCCGCTGGCGCCGAGCTACGCGGAGAGCCTGGCGATCTGTACGGCGTTTCGGGAGCAGGACGTGCCGCTCTTCGTGGCCTACTACCGGCGCACGCTGCCCCGCTTCCAACGGGTGAAGCAGTGGCTGGACGAGCAGGCCATCGGGCCGGTCCGCCACGTCAACTGGCTGCTGCACAAGCCACCCAGCGCGGTGGACCTATCCGGAGCGGACAACTGGCGCACCGACCCCCAGGTAGCCCCCGGCGGCTACTTCGACGACCTGGCGAGCCACGGACTGGACCTATTCACCTTCCTCCTCGGGAATATCAAAAGGGTACACGGCGTAAGCCTGAACCAGCAGGGCCTATACGGTGCCAAAGATGCATTCGCCGCCAGCTGGCTACACCACGACGGCATCACCGGCGCGGGCAGCTGGAACTTCGGCTGCGACCGCTCCGTAGACCGGGTAGAGGTGTACGGCCGTACCGGCGTGATCCGCTTTTCCGTCTTCACCGACGCCCCGGTAGTACTGGATGCCTACGGCAGACAGGAGGAGGAGCACATCCCGCACCCGGCCACGGTGCAGCTGCCGCACGTACGGGCCATGGCCCGGCAGTTGCTCGGTCAGGACTATACCCATCCCGCCTCGGGGGTGGCCGCGCTACACACGAGTTGGGTGATGGACCAGATCCTTGCACCCGTGGCCCCGCCCCCTACTACATAGCGCCGCGTTTGCCCCATCGATGCGGAGTGCGGGGCCGCAGGTGCGCAGCAACGTGCGACGGGCCAACTACCCCGGGCGCGTGAACCCGATTGTAGCCACAGCAGTTACACCGACGCTCAGCAAATACTCCGAACCATGCGCTACTTCAGCCTACTCCTACTTTCTGTCTTACTGGCCGCCTGTACTGGCAATGCCGACGCCGATGCAGACTACGACGCCACCGAAGTCCCGACCGAAGACGACAATACGACGGCCACCGCAGGTGACCCCGCCGCCACCCTGGATGCTACCGTAGCAGCCGTACAGGCCAATGGAGGAGACCTCACCGCCCTGCCCGCCGCCACCGCCCTGTCTACTATCGATACCTGGATGGAGCAGCTCGACGACGTGGATGGAGCCGATAAGGTGACCGGCAACCTGGAAACCCTCCGCGAGACGCTCCGCGAAGACCCCATCAACGGCGAACTGGCCGGTATGCTCCTCCTCACCCTGGCCGAAGACACCCGGCAGGTAGCCGGCACTGCACCCGGAGTATCTACCCTCATCGACGCCCTGCTGGCCGGCGGGAATAAGCTTACCGAGGGCGCGTTTGCCAGCAGTAGTCTGTTGGATCAGACCCTAGCCGCCGTGAAGGCCAAAGCTGTCGATATTACCACGCTGTCAGTACCTACCGCCACCAAGAATATCGACTCCTGGATCACGGAACTCCGCGGTATGGACGATACCGATGAGATGATCGGTGAGCTAGAAAACCTTAAGACCGAACTGATGGCCCCCTCCATCGATGGCGAAAAGGTATCCGACATCCTGTTCTCCCTGGCCGATGATACCCGCGACATGGCCGGCGACAATAAGAGCCTTGCCGTACTAGCCTACGCCCTGGAAGCCGGCGGCTGGCGCCTGGAAGGGATGAGTGAGTAATTCCTCGTACCCTCGGTAGCTATCGGCAGCCTACCCGTAGTTTTGTGGGTATGCCGCTTGCCGCGACCCTAGACCGCCTGCACCAGCGCGCCCGTCAGAACCGCTGGCTGGGCTACTTCACCGTGTTTTGTAGAGTGGCCCTGGCGGCCGGTTTTATTCCCTCCGGTATGGTAAAGGTGCTCGGGGAGCGGTTTACCGACCTGGCCGTCAATCACCCCCTGGGCCACTACCTCGATGCTATCTTCCGCACAGGCTACTACTACACCTTTGTGGGCGTATTGCAGGTCACGGCCGCCGTGCTGCTCCTGATCCCGCGGACGGCCCTGCTGGGGGCGCTGCTGTACCTGCCGATCATCGTCAACATTTTGGTCTTGTCGCTCTCGGTTCGCTTTCAGGGCTCGCTGCTCACCGCGCCCCTGATGGTGCTGGCTAACCTATACCTACTCTGCTGGGACTACCACCGGCTCCGGCTCATCTTCCCCTGGAGTGCCGCCGAATCCCGCGCCTTGCTGCCGTCGGACAGCGCGCGGACGAGCCGACTGCCCTGGAAGTTTGCCGCCGTGGTAGTGGGTAGTGTGGGCATTGTTGGAGCGAGCGTCTACCTTACCATGAAGTATGCGTTGATGCCCTTCAATCGGCTGCCTGCCTGTCAGTCGCAGTGTGCCCGCTACGCAGACCCCGCCGCCTGCTATGCCTTCTGCGAGTGTATTCACGAAAATGGTCGCCCCCTGGCGGACTGCCTGCACGCCTACGAACTGGCGCAGGACAATCAATAAGCCGATTCACCTTTCGACAAATTAAATTAGGCGTTAAAACGCCTACATTGGTCGATAGAAGTGGCGGCGGGGTGTCTGGTCCCCCTATGTTAGGGGTATAAAACAATAGAATCATGACACACCGCACCAACCTTCCCCTCGTACTGCTGATCGCAGGTCTCGGTATCTCCGTACTGGCCCAGCTGATCATACACTTCACTGCCGTAGCTGATTTTGCCGGCGGCGCGCTCACCGGTATCGGTGTCGGCCTACTGCTGGTCGGACTGATGCTGCCGGGGCGCCAGCGACGAATAAGCGGCGAGTGACGCGAGCGTTCTCGTTCGCCTAGTACCTGAATAACAAAGAGGGGACCCCGTACGGGATCCCCTCTCTTACGTTTAGCACATGGTGCTTACTTCAGATCAAAACGATCGGCGTCCATGACCTTGGTCCAGGCGGCTGCGAAGTCGCGCAGGAACTTGTCGGAGGCGTCGTCCGCCGCGTACACTTCAGCCAGGGCCCGCAGCTCCGAGTTGGAACCGAAGACCAGGTCGGCACGCGTACCGGTGAACTTGGTGTCACCCGTCCGGCGGTCCTTGCCCTCGAAGGTGGTCTCGGCCTCGTCGGTGGCTGCCCACTTGGTGCGCAGATCGAGTACGTTTTCGAAGAAGTCCTGCGTCAGTGCGCCAGGCCGGTCGGTGAATACGCCGTGCTTGGAGTCGTCGTAGTTCAGTCCGAGCGCGCGCATGCCGCCGACCAGTACCGTCATCTCGGGAGCGGTCAGGGTAAGCAGTTGGGCACGGTCTACGAGCAGCTCCTCGCCGGTGGCGTTGATGGGGTTGCTGCTGTTGATGTAATTGCGGAATCCGTCGGCGTAGGGCTCCAGTGCTTCAAAGCTCTCTACGTCCGTCTGGTCCTCGCGGGCATCCACGCGACCGGGGGAGAAGGGCACGGTGATATCCTTACCGGCTTCCTTAGCCGCACGCTCGATGGCGACGTTGCCACCCAGTACGATCAGGTCGGCCAGCGAGACCTGCTTACCGCTGCCGGCTCCGTTGAAGTCCTGCTGCACGCCCTCCAGTGCCTGAAGTACTTTGGCGAGCTGCTGTGGCTTGTTCACCGGCCAGTTCTTCTGGGGGGCGAAGCGAATGCGGGCACCGTTGGCACCGCCGCGCTTGTCCGAACCCCGGAAGGTGGCGGCCGACGACCAGGCCGTGTAGGCCAGTTCCTGGACCGATAGACCGGTATCCGTAATCTTCTCCTTCAGGCTGGCTACGTCCGTGTCGTCGATCAGCTCGCCCTCGCGGTTGGGCAGGGGATCCTGCCAGAGCAGTTGCTCGTTGGGTACGTCGGGACCGAGGTGGCGGCTCAGCGGACCCATATCGCGGTGCATCAGCTTGTACCAGGCCCGCGCGAAGGCGTCCTTGAACTCCTCGTTGTTGTCGCGGAATCGCTTGGAGATCTCCAGATACGAAGGATCAGTCCGCAGCGCGATGTCGGTGGTGAACATCGAGGGGTGGTGCTTCTTGTCCGCGTCGTGGGCGTCGGGAATGAGTCCCTGTCCCTCGCCGTTTTCCGGGCGCCACTGCCAGGCACCGGCGGGGCTCTTGTAGAGCTCCCAGTCGTACTTGAATAGGAACTCGAAGTAGTCATTGCTCCACTGGGTGGGCGTACGCGTCCAGGTTACCTCCAGTCCGCTAGTGATGGTGTCGGGGCCGCTACCGGTCTGGTAGCTGCTGTTCCAGCCCGTGCTCATGGCTTCCATGGGGGCACCGGCGGGCTCGGCGGCTACGTACTGCTCGGGGTCAGCTGCACCGTGGGCCTTGCCGAAGGTGTGTCCGCCGGCGATCAAGGCCACGGTCTCCTCGTCGTTCATGGCCATGCGGCCGAAGGTCTCGCGGATGTCGCGGGCCGACTGCAGGGGGTCGGGGTTACTGTTGGGTCCCTCGGGGTTGACGTAGATCAGTCCCATCTGCACGGCGGCCAGGGGGCTTTCGAGCTGGCGGTCACCGGTGTAGCGCTCGTCGCCGAGCCATTCGGATTCCTTGCCCCAGTAGATGTCGTTGGCGGGCTCCCAGACGTCCTCGCGGCCACCGGCAAAGCCGAAGGGCTGTACGCCCATGGTCTCCAGGGCCATGTTGCCGGTCAGTACCAGCAGGTCGGCCCAGCTGATCTTGCGGCCATACTTTTTCTTGATGGGCCACAGCAGCAGGCGCGCCTTATCCAGGTTGGCGTTGTCGGGCCAGCTGTTGAGGGGGGCGAAGCGTTGGTCGCCCGATCCGGCACCGCCGCGTCCGTCGGCAATGCGATAGGTACCGGCACTGTGCCAGGCCATACGGATGAAGAAGGGGCCGTAGTGACCGAAGTCGGCCGGCCACCAGTCCTGGCTATCGGTCATCAGGTCGCGCAGGTCCTGCTTGATGGCATCCAGGTTGAGGCTTTGGAACTCGGCGGCGTAGTCGAAGTCACCCATGGGGTCAGACTTATCCGAGTGCTGCCGCAGGATACTCAAGTTGAGGGCGTTGGGCCACCAGTCGCGGTTAGAGGGGCCGGCGCTGGTCACGGAGTGGGCGCCACTCAGAAAGGGGCAGCTCCGGCTCGATTCATTGACTTCCCAGACCTTGCCGTTGTCGGCCTGGTTCTTTTCATTCTCCGACTGTCCGTGGGTACGGGCTTCGTGCAGAATATCGGAGTTATCGGGGTGGCCATTGCTGTGGCCGTTGGTTGGTTTGGAGTGATCCATGTACGATTAATTGAGCTATATATAGGGGACCGGCGAAGCGGCCAGGGTACCCGGCGGGGCGGGTTCCTTAAAATGATTTTAGGGGGGGCTTAGTTCAACGGAAGGGGGGTGGTGCGCGGCCGGAAGCCGCATTGTACCACCGTCCCGATAGCCACCGGGGAAAACCGCTGTGTACTCATTCAATCCCCGTGGGAGAGATCAGTCCATTAGTACGACTCCAGCTTCTTCCGAAACGTGGATCACCCGCTCGGGCACCGTCCGGTAGCCGGCATCCTCGCTGCTGTTCTCCAGCCGGAGCACGCCGCGGGGGCAGACGGCCGCGCACACCCCGCAACCCACACAGCTGGCCCGCACGATATCCTGCCCCTTCTGGGCGTAGGCGCGTACGTCGATGCCCATCTCGCAGTGGGTAGAGCAGTTGCCGCAACTGATGCACTGTCCGCCGTTGGTGGTGATGCGAAAGCGGCTCTGGAAGCGCTGCACCAGGCCCAGGTAGGCGGCCAGCGGACAGCCGAAGCGGCACCACACCCGGTTGCCCATCAGGGGGTAGAAGCCCGTGCCGACCACGCCGGCAAAGCCCGCACCAATCAGGAAGCCGTACCACTTCTGCACCTTCCAGGTTTCGAAACCGAACAGTTCCCCGCTGCCGGAGAAGTAGGTGTACAGGGTCAGGGCCGTCATGAGCACCGCCGCTACCAGTACGCCGTGGATGATCCAGCGCTCGAACTTCCAGGCCCGCAGACTCTTGTCGCTGAGCTGCCGCCAGGGGTCGCCCATGGTTTCGGCCAGTCCGCCGCAGCCGCAGACCCAGCTGCAGTACCAGCGCTTGCCCACCAGGTGCACCATGAGCGGCACACCGATGATGACCAGCACGATACCCCATACCAGCATGAAGGTGCCCAGCGCGCCCGCGCTCTGGAACTGCTCCAACTGCCAGCCGAAGAAGAAGTCGTAGTCGAGCGGCCAGATGTTCTTGAGGTCCTGCTGCGGCTTATTGAGCGCACCGAGGATCTCGGGGATTAAAAAGGCGAAGGCGGTCTGGAAGAACATCACCGACAGCGTCCGCACGATCTGGTACTTGTTGTGGCGGTACTTGGAGATCATACGCACGCCCATGACCAGAATGATAATGGTGTACAGCAAGCCGTATAAAAACCACTGACTCGCCATGCCGCCGAAGATGCCCTGCTTGACGGGGTTGACCATCGTCACCCAGGGCGTCACGTGCTGCGGTGCCCAGTATAGGAGCACGTAGAAGCCGATCAGATAGGTGCCGCCCAGGATACCGAGGTAGGCCGACAATCCCTCCGGCCCCGCATCCCGCGCTTCGCGCCCGAAGGAATGCTGCACGAACAGCACCAGGCCGATGATGAGCACCGCGATGCCCGCCGTGACCGCCGGCCAGAAGTAGTCGCCCGCCATGTAGCGGATGCCGTAGAGGAGTACGCCGACGATAGTGAGCCCCAGGATGCCGCTGCGCCAGCCCAGATTAAGCCCCTTGGTGAGCGGCGAGTGGAACAGGTGGTCGTTCTTGATGCCGGGGTGGGTGGCGAACTTGGGCAGGATGTAGAGGAGCCCGCCCAGTAGGCCCAGCCCGATCGTGAGGCCCAGAAAGAGTAGGGGGCTATCCTTGACCGGCCCCCGTTCGGCTGCGGCGGTGAGGGCGGCCACTTTGTCCTGGAAGTACACGGGGTCGGATAGGCGGATATCCCACTCCGAGACCCCCTCGGGCAGGGCACCATCGGCCTTGAGCTGATCGACCCGCTCGTCGACGGCTACTTTGGCGGCGGCGCGCACGTCGTCTACCTTGTCCGCAAAGCTGAAGCTGCTGCCGAAGGGCTGATCGATCAGGCCGAGCTGCCGGCCGGCTTCGCGGAAGGCCGGCCCCTGTACCTCGTAAAGCAACTGGGCCTTGGGGTCAGGCGCGCTGTCTTCGGCAGATTCCGGGGTCGACTCCCCCGAGGAGCCCGCCGATACGCCACCGGCCTCCGCACTGGCTTCCGGCGCTGGCTGGGCGTCCGGATTGGGTGCTACGGCCGCGATGAGGTCCTCCTCGCTGAGCTGATAGGTCTCTACGGCCAGCATGCCGGCAAAGACCAGTAGCGCCAGACAAAACAGGCCCAAACCGATGTACTGCAGGCTACTCTTGGGGGTGCTTTTACTGGGCATCTGGGGTAGAGATTGCACGGGGAGCCCGCGATTTGAAGTTAAGGAAGCGAAGGGCTGCCGACAGGCCGCGCCGCTGCTTTAGTTGGAGGTTCTTGCCGGTCTGCCGGTTGTATAGCGCCACGATGTCGGCCTCGTATTCTTTGTAAAACTCGGGGTCGAAGTTGGCCATGCCGAGCTGCTGCAGCACCTGCTCGATGTGGGTGCCGGAGGCGATCCACTTTTCACAGACCTCGTGCCGGTAGCGCACGCCCATCAGGTTGAAGCCCTTCACGCTGCCGTCCGCGGCGTCGTAGTTGATGCGCACGGCCTTGTCCTCGGTGGGGTGCTGCCAGTATAGACTCTCCAGCCCCTCCCGGCCATCCTTCGGCGGTACGTCGCCGTAGACCTGGTACTCCAGGTCGATGAACTTGGCGGAGTTGAACCAGATACCCGGGTCATAGGCCACCGGACGGCCCAGCACGGTGTAGGCCACGGTCTCGCCCATGATGCGGCCGGTATACCAGACGGCTTCGATCGCCTTGCGGCTCGGCCGCGGTTCGCGTACCTCAGCGCAGTCGCCGATGGCGTAGACGTCCGGCAGCGAGGTACGCAGGTAGCCGTCCACCAGCACCCCCTTGCCCAGTTCCAGCCCCTCCGTATCACGCAGGAAATCGATGTTGGGGTGCACCCCGGCGGTGAGGCCCACGAACTGACAGTCGATCCGCTCGCCCCCCTTGGTAGTGATCGCACCGGCGGCCCCGCCCCCGTCGTCGTGGATCTCCTGCAGCTCGGTGTCGTGGCGCAGGTCGATGCCGTGGTTCAGGATGTGGCGGCTCACCAGCTCGCTCTCCTCGCGGGGCAGGGCGCTGCTCCAGTAGCTGCTCTCGCGCACCAGCAGGCTCACGGGGATCTGCCGGCTGTGCAGCATCTCGGCCAGCTCGATACCGATGAGTCCGCCGCCGACCACTACGGCAGACTGGATATCCGGCGTGATCCGCTCCAGGTACTGGAGGTCCTGGGCGCTGACCAGTCCGCGCACGCGTTCCAGCTCCTGCCCCGGCCAGTCGAAGGTGTTGTAGCTGCTGCCGGTGGCCAGGATCAGCTTGTCGTAGGCCAGGGTAGTGCCGTCCCCGAAGTGCAGCAGGTGGGCCTCAGGTTCCACCTGTTCGACGTACTGCCGGCGCAGATCGATGCGGTTCTTGGGCCAGAAGAAGGGCTCGTAGGGCATCAGGTCTTCGAAGCGCTGGTGGCCCATATAGGCGTACATCAGGGCGGTGCGGGAGAAGAAGTAGTCGGTCTCGGCGGAGATCAGCGTGATGCGGACCGCGTCGTTCAGCTTGCGTAGCCAGCGGGCGGCGGTCACTCCGGCGATTCCGTTACCTATGATGGCTACGTGCATGGGGGGGTGGGTGAGGGATGAGTGGGTGTAAACTACGGTGTTTCGGCCGTCCCTGGCGGCGGGGCTACATTTACGGCATGGGGCACCGCTACTTCGTTCATTTGGCCTACCGGGGCACGCACTACCGGGGCTGGCAGCGGCAGCGCGGCGAGGTGATCACCGTCCAGGACACCATCGAACGGGCGGGGTCGCGGGTGCAACACCAGGAGCTGAAGGCGGTGGGCTGCGGGCGGACCGACGCCGGCGTGCACGCCTCGGACTACTACCTGCACTTCGACACCACCGAGCCGCTGCGGGACCAATGGCTCTACATCATGAACAAGCTGCTGCCCGACGATATCGTACTCTACCGCGTCTGGGAGGTCGGGCCCACCGCCCACGTGCGCTACGACGCCCGGGCCCGCACCTACGACTACCACCTGCATACACAGCCCGATCCGTTCCTGGTGCAGACGAGCAGCTACTACGCCATCGACTCCTTCGATACCGCTGCCCTTACCGCCGCGCTGGGTCTGCTTACCGGCGACCATGACTTTCGCGCCTTCTGCCTGACGCCGGACCGCCACAACACCACGACCTGCGCCCTGCGGGAGGCCAGCTTCCACGAAGAAGGGGAGGGGCGGTACCGCTTTCGCTTCGTGGCCGATCGCTTTCTGCGGGGTATGATCCGGATCTTGGTGTTTCAGCTGCTGCGGGTGGCGGCGGGCGAGCTGGATCCCGCCCGACTGGCCACGGCCCTGGCGAGCGGCGAGCGGGTCGGTATAGGGCAGGCCAGGCCGGAGGGGCTGTTTCTGAGCCGGGTGGAATATTAGCTACTCCCGGGCCCGCGAGTCCATCCAGATCGTGACCGGGCCGTCGTTGGTTAGGTCTACCTGCATGTCCGCGCCGAATACGCCGGTCTGTACTGGCCGACCGGCCACCTCCCCGAGTCGCTCGATGAAACGCTCGTACAGCGGTACCGCTACCGCCGGCGGGGCACTGCGTGTGAAGCCCGGGCGGTTGCCCTTCTTCGTGCTGGCGTAGAGCGTGAACTGGGAGACGAGCAGTAGTCCGCCGTCTATGTCCACCACGCTCTGGTTCATCTTGCCGTCTGCGTCGCTGAATATGCGTAGGCGGCTGAGCTTGCCGCAGAGGTAGTCGATGTCTTCGGCTGTGTCGGTAGCCTCGATGCCCAGCAGGATCAGCAGGCCGCGCCCGATGCGGCCGGTACACGTGCCGGCTACGGTGACGGAGGCCTGGGTGACGCGTTGGGTGAGTACTCGCATGGGAGAGATAGGTAGAATGGACGTGAAAAAGCCCCCGACACTGGAGTAGTGCGGGGGCTCGAATTTTGCAACCTTCCGGGAGTTTACGCCGGTGGTATCAGTTTCTTACTTCTTGTAGGTGTCGTCGCTGACGGTCAGCTTGTGACGGCCCTTGGCGCGGCGACGTGCCAGCAGCTTGCGGCCGTTCTTGGTCGACATACGGGAGCGGAAGCCGTGCTTGTTGACGCGCTTACGCTTGGAGGGTTGAAAGGTCCTTTTCATCGCGGTTCATTTTTTTGACTGTCTCCCGATACGTATCGCGAGGGTCCAGGCTGCAAAAGTCGGGCAAAGGTACGGCTTTGCCGCCGAACCTACAAAGGGGCGGACAATTTATTCCCGCCCCGTAAATGTCCCTTACCTTCCCGGACCTCAATGGTTCCTGATGTTGCGTACGCGTTTGTTCTGCTTACTTTTTCTACTGGGTGTGCTACCGGCCGCCCAGGCGCAAATCGGTCTATCGCGCGCTACGCTGGCCCAAATACCCGCCGCCCAGCTGCCCCTACAGGACAACGCCGCCCTGCTGGCCGCCGCCGAAGACCGGAAAAGCCCCACCCAGCCCCAAGAGTTCGCGGTGAGTCTGGCAGTAGACCTTCGCCCCGCCACCGACGGTCGCTGGACGATCCGGGACGACCGGGCAGTATGGCAGCTGCGGGTACAGAGTCCGGGGGCAAAGTCCCTCAACCTGGGCTTCACCGACTACCGGCTGCCTGCCGGCGCCGAGCTTTACCTGGCTACCCAGACGGCCCGCTACGGTCCCTTCACCGCCGCCGATAATGCGGACCACGCGGAGTTCTGGTCCCCCCTGCTGCCGGGCGACGAGCTGCTGCTGGAACTGGTGATGCCCACCACGGCTACCGACGGGGCCGACCTGGTACTGCGTACCGTCAACCACGACTACCTGGGCATCGCCGCTCAGCTATCCGGGAGTTGCAACGTAGATGTGGTCTGCGGCGTGGCCGATGGCTTCCCCCTGATCGAGGACTTCCGCGACGCGATCCGCAGCGTAGCCGCCTATACTCTTAACGGGCGGGAGCAGTGCACGGGCTTCCTGGTCAACAACACCAACCAGGACGGCCGCCCCCTCTTCCTGACCGCCGAGCACTGCAGGATCACTGCCGAGAACGCCCCCTCCCTGGTCGCCTACTGGAACTTCGAGAACAGTACCTGCCGCGAGCCCGGTTCGGTCAGCAGCGGCGAGGACGGCGACGGTACCCGCAAGGTCTTCAACTCCGGCGCCCGGCTGCTGGCTACTTATCCCGCCTCCGACATGACCCTGGTCGAACTAGACGAGCCGGTTAACCCCGCCGCCAACGCCTTTTTCGCCGGCTGGTCGGCCGAAGACGAGCCGCCCACCGAGGGGGTCGCCTGTGTGCACCACCCGGAGCTGGACGAAAAGCGCATCTCCCTTTCCTTCAAACCCACGGTAGGCTCCGACCCCTTCGGCAGTACCCTGAGCGGGGCCGACTTCAACTACCTCAAGGTGCCTTCCTGGGACCTGGGTACTACCCAGGGAGGCTCGTCCGGCGCGCCGCTGTTCGACCTCGATGGGCGGGCCCGCGGACAGCTACTCGGCGGACTGGCCGGCTGCGGCAACGAGCAGTTCGACGCCTTCGGCTACCTCAACCGCAGCTGGATCGGCGGCGGCACCCCCGCCACCCGCCTCAAGGACTGGCTGGACCCCTGCGGTACGGGACAGCGGACCATCGATGGCCTGGACCAGTCCGTCATCCGCCGCCAACTGGCCGCCGAACGCAGTTGCCTGACCCGCTGTGTAGATCAGTCCGCCACCTTCACCCTGCGGGCGGGGGCGGACTTTGCAACGGGAAGCACCCTCAGGGTACTGGCGCCGGAAGAACTGGGGCTTACCGCACCGGCTACGGTCATCCGCGGCGGCCCGTTCACGATCCGCTACCCGGGAAACGCGGACGTAGCGCCGGGTAGCTATCCAGTGCAGGTCGTAGTCACGACGGAGAACCTGTCCGATACGCTGACCCTGAGCCTGACCCTTCTGCGCGGCGTGCCTCCCGCCCCCCAGCCACTCCTCCCCACCGCCCGGCAGGCGCAGGTCGATCCCTTTGCCATCTTCCGCTGGCGTGCCCGGGCGAATAGTCTGAGTTATGACCTACAGATCGCTACTACTGCGGACTTCTCCGTACGCACCGCCGACCTGCGGGCGATCAGCGATACGACCTACGCGCTGTCCGATGCCCTGGCCGGCGGCACCACCTACTACTGGCGTACGCGGGCCCGCAGCCTGTGCGGGCTGGGCGACTGGTCGACTCCCGCCACCTTTACGACCGCCCCCCAACAGTGCCTGGTGCAGACGCCGCCCTCCCTCCCCCTCGGCATTCCCGGGCGCGACTCGGTACTGGTGGTAGCTAAGGTGGATGTCGTCGACCCCCTCACGATCTCCTCCATCGCCGTGCGCTTCGGGGTGGAGCACACCTTCACCGGCGATCTGTACGCCAGTCTGGTGAGTCCGGGGGGGGATACCATACGCCTGTTCCGCCCGCTGTCCAACGGCCTCTGTACGGGTACACGCATCCAGGTCGACTTTGCCGACGACGGCACCACTACCGCCGCCGACTTCGTAGCCAGCTGCCCGGCCCTACCGGAGGATACCTACCAGAGCGTACAGCCGCTGGACCCCCTCAACCGCCTCATCGGCAGCTCCGCCCAGGGTACCTGGCAGTTGTTGGTGACCGACCGGGCGCCGCAGGACGGCGGGGATATCACCGACTTCGAGCTCCGGCTGTGCGGCAAGAGCAGCGAGACCCGCGACCTTGCCGTAGGGATCACCAGCGAGGCCATCGTAGCCTGCTCCAATGCCGGCGGCACGAGCCAGCTACAGCTCGGGGCGGACTTCACCGACGAGCTCTCCCTGCGGGTCACGGCCGGCGGTCAACCGCTGGACAACTACTCCTTCTCCTTCGATCGGGCTACGGGGCTGCTCGACGTCACCTTCAGCGCCTGGACGCTGGTGGGGGCCGGTACCTACCCCCTGTCCTACACGGTATTCACCGAAGATGCCACCGCCCGCCGCGCGCAGCACACCCTCACGGTACTGCCCGCTCCGGCGTTGGCCGAGCCGCTGTCCGTCGAGCTGGAGCCTGCCGGGGTGACCTTCCGCTGGAGCGCGCCCGTCGCCGGCACCTACACCCTGGAGCTATCCGAAGATGAATCCTTCGCCCAACCCTTCTATACCGCCAGCACCACCGAGACGACGCTGCTGGTACCCGCCGAGATCCTTCCCCCCACCTTCTCCTACCGGCTGACTACTACCTCGGCCTGTGGGACGGTCACGGGCAAGCCCCGGCAAGTCGTCGTAGATAAGCTCAATGCCCTGCGCGGCGGCTTCGGTAGCGACCGCAGCGTAGCCGTCTACCCCAACCCCACCCGCGGCGCGATCACCCTGACCCGGCGGGGGAGCTGGGCCGGTGAGGTCCTTGCGGGTACACTATTCAGCAGTACGGGGCGGCAGCTCAGGACGTGGACTCAGCTGCGCAGCGAGCAGGAAACCCTTCAGATCGGTGACTTACCTCCCGGCATATACATGCTACGGCTCAGCGGCGCGGGCGGGGCACAGACGGTCCGTATGCTGCTCACGCGCTAAGTACCTTGCACCCGCGCCCCCGCCCCATTTGCCTATGCTTCGTCTCTGTATTCTGCTGCTTATTTCCTGTAGTGTGTCCGGCCAAACCGGTATGCAGGACGTCGTCGATCAGTTTGCGGGGTCGCAGGTGCTGCGCAATGCCCTGAAGGCGGTGGACGTACGCGATGCCACTACGGGACGGCGGGTGGCCAGTTACCAGCCGGAGGTGGCCTGTATTCCGGCCTCCACCCAGAAGCTGATCACTTCGGCGGTAGCCATGGACGTACTAGGGGCTGATCACCGCTTCGTGACCCGTCTGGTGACGGGTGGGGCCGTGGAGCAGGGCGTACTGCGGGGACACCTCTACGTGGTGGGCGGCGGGGACCCCACCCTGGGTAGCAGCCGGATGGAGGGGGTAGACGATATCGATGCGGTAGTGCAGCGGTGGGTACGTGCGGTCCGGCAGCGGGGCATCACCCGCATCACGGGGGCGGTGGTCGGCGACGGCAGCTACTTCGGTACCGACGGGGCGGGCCGCGGCTGGCCCTGGGCGGACCTAGGCAACTACTATGGGGCGGGCACCTACGGGCTCAATATCAACGAGAACAGCTACGTGCTGTCGCTGACGCAGCGGCAGCAGGAGGGCAGTACCCCACCGGTGAGCAGCACCGACCCCGTCATTCCCGGTCTGGTGTTCACCAATGAGTTGCGGAGCGGACCGCGGGGCAGCGGCGATCAGGCCTACATCTTCGGAGCACCCTTTACGTACCACTACTTTATTCGGGGGAGCATACCGGTGGGTACGGGGCGCTTCCGGATCCGGGGCAGTATTCCCGATCCGCCCTTGCTGGTGGCGCAACTACTGACCGTAGCCCTGCGGGAGGCGGGCGTGGAGGTCGTACAGTCGCCCGCTACCCACCTGAGCGTCGGTGCCCTGCCGGAGGGGACCGGTGAGCAACTGGACGAACGGCGCTCCCCACCCCTGGCCGAGATCGTGGATCGCACCAACCTGACGAGCAACAACCTATTCGCCGAGACCCTGCTGCGCGAAGTACACCGGACCCGCGCCACTGCCGGCGACGACCTGACCGAAGTGATCGTAGACTGGCTGGAGGCCCGTGGCATTGCCACCGAAGGCTTGCAACTACAGGACGGCAGCGGACTATCCCCGCGCAACTACTTCCCGGCCTCCCTGATGACGGCCCTGCTGGTGGACCGTGCCGGAGCGACGCGGTGGCGGCGGAGCATCCCCCTGGCCGGCCGCTCAGGTAGCTTGAAAAACGTACTGAAGGGTACCGTGGCGGAGGGTCGCGTATGGGGCAAGAGCGGAACGGTAGACGGGGTACGTGCCTACGCGGGCTACGTGGACCGTCCGGACGGCCGGCGGCTGGTCTACCATATCGCGGTCAACAACCATACGCTGCGCGGCGCCCAGCTCAACCCGCTGATCTACGAACTGATGCGTGCGCTGTGCACGGCGGGGCTTTAAGGGGGACCCGGCTTATCTTACCACGCCCTAGCCCTCCCCGTGTATGCGTTTTATCCCCTTGCTGATCTTACTGTGTCTGGGCTGCCAGGAGACGAACGGGCCTGCCCCACCCAGTGAGGACGTATACGCTCCGGCCTCGGTAGAGGACGATACCCGCGAGCGGCACGTCTGGCAGAAGCCGGGGGTAGTGATCGACGCGCTGGGCGATATTGAGGAAAAAGTGATCGCCGATATCGGTGCTGGAGAGGGCTTCTTTGCCCGCCGCCTGGCCCCTCTGGCCGACCGGGTCATTGCCATCGAGATCGATCAGCGCTGGATCGACTACCTGGATACCGTGCGGATGACGGAACTGCCCACCAACCTGCGCTCCAGACTGGAACCCCGCCTGGCCCTGCCGGACGATCCCATGCTGGAAGACGGTGAGGTGGATATCGTACTGTTCGTCAACACCCTCTACCTCATCGACAACCGTCAGGAATACGTGCACCGCCTGCTGCCGGGGCTGCGGTCGGGCGGTCGCCTGGTCATCGTAGACTGGAAGAAAGAAGCTACCGCGTTGGGTCCTGACCTGGGCGATCGCATCAGCCTATCGGATCTGGGCCATATGCTGGAGCAGGCCGGCTTTGCGGTACTGAGTACAGATAACACCTCGCTGGATTACCAGTACATCATGACCGCGGAGAAGAAGTAGCTGTGCTTAATCCCGGTCCAGCCAGCGGAGCAGTAGGGGGATCAGCATCAGGTCGCTGATCAGCGCACTGGCCAGGGTCAGGCTGATCAGCAGACCGATCGTCACGCTGGGTGGGCTGGCGCTGAATAGCATCACCAGGAAACCGAAGAAGAGCACGATCGAGGTGAGCACGATGGCCTTGCCCGTCTCCCGGAAGGTGAGGTGGATCGACTCGGTTACGTCCAGGCCCCGGCGGCGGGCCAGCTTGTACTTGGACAGAAAGTGGATGGTATCGTCGACCGCAATGCCGAAGATGACGGCAAACACGATGCTTACGCCCGCCTCCAGCTCGATACCCAGGTAGCCCAGCATGGCTCCGGCGATGAGCAGGGGGAGCAGGTTGGGGATCAGGCTCACGACCAGCATGCGCCAGTTCTGGAACAGCAGGGCCATGAGCACGCAGACGATCAGGATAGCGATACCGAGTCCCTGCAGCAGGTTGCGCCGGATGTACTCGGCGTTCTTGTCGATGATGAGTCCGGTACCGGTAGCGCGGATCTCGACCAGGGAGGTATCTACGTTGGTGTTGATCCAGGCGGTGGTGTTTTCCAGGAAGACCTTGATACTGTCGGCGCCGATATCATCCATACGGCTGGTGATGCGGGCCTTGCGGCGGTCCTTGCTCACCAGCAGGTTGAGGTTGACGTCGGGTACACGCTCGGCCAGGGCGCGGTACTGGCGGTAGCGGCCTTCGTCGGCGGGCAGCACGTAGGCGTCCGGGCGGTTATTGTTGAAGGCCTGGTTGATGCTGCGGTAGACGGCCGTGATGCTGGCCGTACTCTGTACGAAGGGGAATACCTTGACGTGGTCTTCGATCTTACCGATCTCGCGCAGCACATCGTAATCAGTGACCTGGTCGCTGCTGTCGCGGGTGATCACGGCCATCTCGAAGGGCCTGAAGCCGCTCAGCTCCCGCTCGAAGAACAGGAAATCCTCGGTGACCTTGCGGTCGGTCGGCAGAGTGGATTCGATGCGGTAGTTGGTGGTGATCATCGAGATGCCCAGGACGCACAGCAGAATGGTGGCCGCCGCGCCCAACTTGATGAGGCCCGTGCGGCGCTGAGTGAACTGGTACCAGCCTTCGAGCAGCCGGTCCCAGAACGCCTGCTGGCGGCCGATCTTGACGATCTGGTCCACGCTGAGGTAGCTCAGCAGGGAGGTGGTGAACAGGATGACCGTGACGTAAGCGATCATCACGCCGATGGAGGCATTGATGCCGAAGTCGCGAATGGGGTTGATGCGGCTGGTGAGCAGGCTGGCGAAGCCTACCGCGGTGGTTAGGGAGGTGAGTAGGGTGGCCAGTCCGATCTCCTTCATGGCTACGCGGATGGCGGCTTCCTTGGTGAGTCCCTTCCGTAGCTCGTCGATGTACTTGGACATGATGTGGATCACGTCCGACGTACCCACGATGATCATCAGTACGGGGTACAGGGCAGCAATGGCGTTGAGCTCGCGACCCAGCAGACCCAGCGTGCCCATGAATAGCAGCAGGCCCAGGGCAATGCTGACCAGCGCCACGGCAATACCGAGCGGCCGGCGAAACAGAAAGAACATGACCAGGGTGACCAGCAGGCCGGATACGATGGCCGAGACCACCACCTCCCGGATCTGCAGATCGACCAGCTCGGTCTGGAAGTAGGCGGGGCCCAGGTAGTGGTGCGCCGGGAAGTCGTAGGTCGCGATCAGGCTGTCCAGGCCCGTCATGAGGGCCCGGCTCTGGTCGAGGTTGATCAGGCTGGGGGTCTTGAGTACGGTGACCAGGGCGGTGCCGCGCTTGTTGATCAGGTTACCCACGAAGCGCTCGTCGGCCATAATGCGCGCGCTGTCACTGGCGTAGCGGCTGGGATCATCCAGGTGGATGGCCGGAATGGTCGTGATGGCGAAGGGCGTCTTGATGGGGTAGCCGAAGGAGGTCAGCGACTGGGCGTTCTCCACCCCCGGCAGGTCGCGCACCTGGATGGCAAACTCGTTGGCCTGCCGCAAAAAGGTGCTGTCGAAGACGGAGGGCTCCCGCTCCAGGGCTACCAGTAGGAAGTTGTCGTCCCCGTCGAACTCCTCGATGAATTCAAGAAAGAAATCCAGGTCCTCGTCGCCGCGCGGGAAGAACTGCTGGAAGTCGAAACTGAACTGGAGCTGAAAGCAGCCATAGATCGCTAGGGCAGCATAAAAGGCAAAGCCAAGTAAGACCGGAAGGCGGTATCGGCGCATGTAGGCGGGACTGTTCCGGCATACAAGCGCCCCGGGCACGGATTGTTGGACAGCCGCATGTAATCTTTAGCGCTTGCCCCGGGGGGGCTTGCCGGACTTGCGCTTGTACACTAGGTGCATACGGCTCTCCAGGGGGTTGGCGGTATCCTCCAGGTAGCGGCGGCGGTTGAAGAAGGTCTCACGGGCCAGGAAGAGGGCGGCGAGGAAGGAGTCTGGGCTGGCCTTGTCCTGACCGACCAGGTCGTAGGCCGTACCGTGGTCCGGGGAGGTGCGGATGGCCGATAGCCCCGCCGTGAAATTGACCCCCTTGCCGAAGCTCAGTGCCTTGAAGGGGATAAGGCCCTGATCGTGGTACATAGCCAGTACGGCATCGAACTTCTGGAAGTTGCCGCTGCCGAAAAAGCCGTCGGCGGGGTAGGGGCCCATCGCCATGATGCCGGCCGCCTTCGCCTGCTCGATGGCGGGGCGCACCACCGTAGCATCCTCATTGCCGATGCGGCCGTCGTCGCCGGCGTGGGGGTTGAGGGCCAGCACGCCGATGAGGGGCTTGACGATGCCGAAGTCGGCCCGCAGGCTACGGTCCATGATCTGCAGCTTTTCCAGAATCTTTTTCTGGGTGACGGCGGTGGCGACCTCGGATACGGGAATATGATTCGTCACTACGCCTACCCGTAGCTCGTCCGTGACCAGGAACATCAGGCTTTCGTCTGCTTCCAGGCGGGTGGTGAGCATCTCGGTATGGCCGGGGAAGGGGAAGTCGTCGGCGGGCATCACCGACTTGTTGATGGGGGCGGTGACCAGGGCGTCGATGGTGCTGGCCTTCAGGTCGGCTACGGCGCGTTCCAGGGACTGGGCCGCCGCGCGTCCGCCCGCCGCGGTGGCCTGACCGGGGGTGTACTCGATGGGTTCCTCCCAGGCCGTGACCAGACTCACCTCGCCTTCCCGGGCATCCTCCGCACCTGCGACCGCGGTAAATTGGAAGGTGTGGCTGCCGTCCGTATAGCCGGCGAATACGGTGGGGCTGGCGTATACGACGGGGGTGAAGAGCTCCAGCAGGGTGGCGCGGGTGAGGGCCTTGACTACTACCTCCGGGCCGATGCCATTGACGTCTCCGATTGATATACCTACGCGTAAGGGGGCCATGGTGGGGGAGTTAAGGGGGGGGTGAAGGTAGGCTGTCGGGGATAGGGAACGGTAAAGGGGGCGTAAGTTTGTGGGGTGAAGCGTGCGTGTATTCCTCTGTTGTTAGGCCTGTGCCTCTGCCTGGGCTGTGGACCGGAGGAAGAGGTGCGTATCCAACTCACGCCCGCCCAGATCGATGCGTACCAGGCGATCGCCCGGGAGGAGATCGACGTACTGCGGCCCCGGCTGGATAGCATCTGTGCAGCCACCTTCGAAGCCCGGGTAGCGGCGGCGACGGACAGTATCGTACAGCTGCGGCTGGAGGAAGAGCTGCGCCTGCGCAGGCGGCTGGGACAAAGCGTACCGCAATGAGGGCCGGCGTAGTGGTACTGCTGTGCCTACTCTGTAGCTGTGGACGCAAGGAGGTCGATCCGCAGCTGCTGATCGAAGAACGCGCGGCCAGCCAGATAGCGGGAATGCGGGCGACTGTGCTGCGCAACTGTGAGCGGGACGTGCAGGAGGCTGCGGTATTGCGGGCCGATTCGCTGCTGCTGGACCGCGCCCGCCGTATGCGTCGTATCGCTGGCCGACCACCCAAACCCGGCCGCCCCGGCGCACCCCCCGTACTGGAGCTGTCCGAACCCCTGCCCCTGCGGCCGCTGTTCCCCTTCGAGATCCGGTTCGATACCTTGCTCCGGGACAGCTTACTGCGCGATAGCCTGCTGCAGGATAGTCTGCTACTGGACAGCCTATACCAGGATAGTCTACGGCTGGATAGCTCGCTGCAGTTGCAATAGTGTAAACTATAAGATTACAAACAGGCCATATTGTATAAAATGTAACTATATAGTTGCAAAACTCAGCGAGCGTAACTATATTTGTGACAGCACGACGCCATGCACGCAGACTGCGGATAGATACCTAAACCCCACACGATTTTATTTTTTGCAACCTTTTATGTACGGCCGGGAGCGATCGCTCCCGGCTTTTTTATGCGTGTACGTTGGCGGCGTAGCCGTAGTGGCGCACGCCCTCCGACTCATCGTGGCGGTCGTGGACGTCGGCCAGGAAGAAGGTCCCCTCGCTCTGCCGGGCCACGCTCTTGTTCATTCCGCAGCGGTGCAGCTTTTCGTAGGTCGCGTAGTCGAGTTCCTGCCGGTGGTCGAGGCGCTTGCGCAGGTCGAAGCCGCTGGCGATCTCCTTCCAGCCAGACTGTACCGTGGCGGCGAAGACCTTGGACTTGGATCCACTGCCGTAGGCGAACACGAGCAGTTCCTTGCCGGATAGGTCGGTGTCGGTTTCCACGGCAGACTCCAGGATAGCCACCAGGCTCAGAAAGACACTACCGGCGTAGAGGTTACCGACTCGCGCGCTGGCCCATTCACCGGGGGCGATGTACTGGGTGACGTAGGCCTTGTAGTCCTCCGTCTTACTGACGGCCTTGAGAAACTCGCTGCACTTGGTGATGTAGTGCTCGCGGTCTTCGTAGTCGTCGGCGCAGGGCACGTCCAGTCCGTTGCGGTCGACGAAGTCCATCCACTCGTTGCGCACCTTGAGCTCCTCCATGTACAGCTCGGAGAACATGCGGCGGGCCTGGAAGGCGTACGGCAGGTGGAAGGCCAGGGCGGCGTAGCGGTCTAGCTGGCCGGCCTTGGTGCCGCTGCGGCGGCGGAAGTCGAGCAAGGCCTCCCGGATGCGGGCCTGGTAGGCTTCGCTGCTGTACGGGCCGTCGAATACGGGGGTGTCTTTGTGTAGGGTGAGGTAGCTTTCGTTGCAGTCGAGGATCCCCTTGACACTGAGCTCGGCGGATAGCTTCTGCTCCAGCTCGTCGAGCTGGTAGTCATCGGTGGACAGGTCGGGCAGCAGCTGGATCACTTCGCGGATCAGGTCCTGCTTGCTCACCTTGCGGCGGGGCTTGAAGAAGTCGTGGGCGGGGCGGGTGGCTACGCCGAAGTCCGGGTCGATCACCAGCAGGCGGGGAGCCTGTTTGACGAGCATGGCTACGGCGCCCGCCCCCTGGGTGTACTCGCCGGTGCTGCCCATCTCGTACTTGGCGCTGTCGCTGGCGACCACTACGCCGATCCGGTCGGCTTTAGCGGCGGCCCACTCCAGGGAGTTCTGCAGCGCATCCACGCCGCCGATGCAGGCAAAGGTGAGATCTACTACATCGCAGTGCAGGAAGCAGTTCGGTCCGTAGGCGTCAGCGAAGTGGTCCTGCAGCATATCCAGGATGTAGGTGGCCGTGGGTTTGGCGCCGTCGAGGGCGCTTTCCGTGCCGAGGTAGAGCCGGCCGATGGTGCAGGGGTCGAGGTCGTTCTTGTGCATCAGGTCGAGCACGGCGTTGGCGGCCATGGTGGCGGCGTCTTCGCGGGCGTCGGCTACGGCCATTTGCTCCAGTCCTAATCCCTTATTGAGCTTGGCGTAGGGGATGTCGCGCTGTTCGGCCAGTACGTCGATCGGCAGGTAAAGGCGGGGAATGTAAACGGAAAAATCGTCGATACCGACGGAAGCAGCTGCCATGGGGAGTAGGTTGGGTGAACTGCCACGTCAACACGGCACCCCGGCTAGGGTTTAGCGCATGCGCCGGGCCACCCGGCAGTGGCGCAGGTATTCCAGGATCATGGCGGGCACGAGTTCGCCGGAGAGGCTGTGGCCGCAGTCGCGCGTGGTGATCAGGCTGGAGCCCGCCCAGTTGGCGTGCATCTCGTAGGCTCCGGTGATGGGGGCCAGCTCGTCGCACTCATCGTGGATGATCAGGCCCGGTATGCGCAGGTTCTTCACGTAATTGATGAAGGAAATGTCCGTAAAGCTGACGTCCAGCTTGCGGCGGAAGGTGTCGTCGATGCCGCGCTTGACCTTATCGTGCACTCCGATGACGTCGCAAAATTTGTCGATAAAGTTTTCCAGCTCGCCCGGTACGGCCATGCTGATGAGCTGCTCGGGCTCGTGGCGGGCCCGCATCTCGGTGAGGTACCAGATGGCGGCCATGCCGCCGGCCGAGTGGGCGATCCAGTAGTGGGGGGCGAAGCCGAGCCGGTCCAGGTAGGCCTCCAGCGCTTCGGCGTACAGCAGGGCCGTGAAGCGGCTGCCGCCGCTGCGCCCGTGGGCCGGTGCATCGAAGGCGTAGATGGAGTAGCCCGCCTGCCGCAGCGGCTCGAAGAAGGCGAACCAGCGCCCGCTGTTGCTCTCCCAGCCGTGCAGCAGCAGCACGCTCGGCCCCTTGCCCGGCCAGTGGTAGCACTGCAGCTTGGTGCCGTCCGCTACGACGGTCGACCGCTGGGCCGATTTCATGAATGCATCGCTGAGGGGCTCGTCGGCGGCCCGGCGGGGCTTACTCAGCAAGTAGTAGCCCAGGGCGCCGGCCTGCCGCTTAGACATTCTGGCCGTACCGTTCAGCAGCCGCCGTATGCCTCCCAGTACCAGTCGTTCCTTTCTTCCTGCCATGCAGCTGCCCGCGCCTTAGGTCCGCGCAGTAGAGCGGCAAACTTAAGGCCGCCGCGCGGAACTTCCCGTTCAGGCGGGGGGTTATCTCCACTCCCAACCCCACGCCATGGCCGCCTTCCTACCCCGACTGACCCAGCTCTACGCCAGGGCCTTCGCGGGCCTGCCGCGCAAGGTGTGGCTGCTCTCCCTGATCATGGTGGTCAACCGCAGCGGCGCCATGGTCATCGCCTTTCTGAGTGTCTACCTGGTCAACTCCATGGGCTACTCGGCCACCGACGCCGGCTGGGTCATGGGCTTCTTCGGAGCCGGGGGCATCGTGGGCAACTACGTCGGCGGACTCCTCAACGACCGCTACGGCTCCTGGCACATCATGGTCTTCAGCCTCATTGGGGCCGGCTTTCTGCACATCCTGATCGGACAGGTCACGGCCTTCTGGCCACTCTGCATCCTGGTGTTCCTCACCTCGGTGACCGCCGATGCCTTCCGCCCCGCCAACCGCGCCGCCATCGCAGTATACGCCGATGCCGAGCACCTCACCCAGGCCTACGGTCTGCAGCGCCTGGCCGCCAACCTGGGCTTCTCCGTGGGCCCGGCGCTGGGCGGACTCCTCATCACCCTCTACGGCTACCAGAGCCTCTTCTGGGCCGATGGCATCACCTTCCTGCTGGCCGCCGCCCTGTTCGTCATCATGCTCCCCGCCGACGAGACCGCACGGCCCCTGGTAGAAGACCCCGCACCCCCGATAGCTAGCGGGGCCCCCGCCCTACAGCAACCCCTGAAGGAGACCCGCTCCGCCCTGCGGCAGCCCTGGCTGGTGTGTCTGGCCCTGGCCAACACCTGTGTCATCACGGCCTTCTTTCAGTTCTTCAGCACCATTCCCGTTTACCTGACGAGCAACGGCTACACGGAGGGGGAATTCGGTCTGCTGCTCACGATCAGCGGCGTGCTCATCGTAGCGGTGGAGATGCCGCTGGTGTACCTGGCCGATCGCCGCTACCGGCCACTGTACGTCATGCTGGGTGGCGTATGCCTCATCCTGGCGGGCTACTTCATGCTGCCGCTGGCCGTGCCCGTGGGCTATGCCCTGGTGGTGGTCTGGATCGTGCTCATCACGCTGGGGGAGATCTTCTTCATGCCCTTCACCAGCACCTACGTGGCCAAGCACGCGCCACCCGTACGGCGGGGGGAGTACCTGGGCGTACTCTCGGCGAGCTACTCGCTGGCCTTTATTCTGTGTCCGGTGATCGGTTTTCAGCTGGCGGAGCGGTTCGGCTACGTCACCTCGATCTACGGGATGACCAGCTTCGGGCTGGTCGGCATCGTGCTGCTCTTTGGCGTGGATCGGGCCCGGGAGGCCCGTACACGTACGCTGGCGGGCGGCTACGTCTAGGTCAGCGTATCGATTACGGTCTTCAGCGTCACGAAGAACGGCTCGCGCGCCTCGGCGGATACTTCCTCCTCGCCCTCGGCCAGCGTCAGGTCCTCTACGAAGGCCAGCAGGTCCTCCTGTTTGGTTTGCTCGAAGAAGGGCGTCAGCCGGTCGCGAAAGGTCGGCGCCTTGGACTGGGAGAGCTGCTGGTAGTTGGCCTCTTCGGCCGTGGCGATGGCCTCGCCACTCACTTCCTTGGTCTCCGGCTGGTCGGCGGTCACGGCCTGAAAGATCACCAGGGCAGCAAAGAGCAGCAGGTCGCGCTCCAGTTCCGTGAAGGCCTCCACGTCTTCATTCGTGAGATAGTCCATCAGCTCCGGCTGGCGGTCGGCAAAGTCGTCCACCTCCCGTTCGTAGGTGTCTGGGCTCCGTTCCAGGCGTTCCAGTACTTGATCGATCGTAGCTTCGGTAATCATAGGGGCGAGGTCGCGGGTGCGGGGTAAAATAGGATAGGCGGTGTGCTGTACGGCCATGGTTACCGCGCCTCCACGGCTTGGACGCTCGGCCTGCAAGGCCTCGACCTGGGCGGGCGTGGGGGCTAAGCTTTTACAAAGGCAAATCGGCCACCCGCATCGTCGAAGACCAGGAAGCAGAAATCGTCGCCGTTGGTCTTATAGACCTTGCGGAAGGGGTCGATCTTTTCCTGGGTGACAACCTGCTTAGCTACCAGCTCTTCGAGGGTAGTGACGTTGACGGTCCAGATCAGCTCCCGCTTGGTGGGCACTTCGAGCAGGAAGATGCCGGGGATGCTATCGGGATCGTCGCCGGCGTAGGCCACGAAGATGGGGTAGTTGCTCACCTTTTCGTCCCGCACCGTCTCGGCCGCCTGCCGCAGGGGCTGGTGGTAGGCCTTGATGTCGGTCTGGAGCTGGAGGTAGTTGGCGGTGTCTGACATGGGCGGGGGCATCTAGGGGGCCAGGCGTTCGCGGGTCCACGACGGGCTCGTCTCTTCCGTGCGGGAGTAGGCCAGGCGGTCGTGTAGGCGGCTGCTGCGCCCCTGCCAGAACTCGATCAGGGTAGGGATGACGACGAAGCCGCCCCAGTGATCGGGTTTGGGCAGTTTTTCCTGATCCGCGAAGCGCTGTTCCATTTCTTCCTGGCGTGCCTCGAGTAGCTCGCGGCTGGGGATCACATCGCTCTGCGGACTGGTCCAGGCACCGATCTGACTCTTCTTGGGCCGGCTCTGAAAGTACTCCGTGGAGGCTTCCTCGCTCAGTTTTTCCACCCGTCCTTCGATGCGCACCGAGCGCTGCAGTTGCAGCCAGTTGAACACTACGGCCACGTGGGGGTGGGCGCTGATCTCGTGCCCCTTACGGCTATCGTAGTTGGTATAGAAGATGAAGCCGCGGTCGCTGACCTCCTTGAGGAGTACGGTGCGGGCGGCGGGGTGACCCTGGGCGTTGATGGTGGCTACGACCATGGCGTTGGGCTCGGGGTCGTCGCTGTCCTTAGCCGCCTCGAACCACTGGTTGAATAGCGGAAAGGGGTCGGTGGCGGGGGCGTCCTGCTCCAGGAGTTGATCGGCCTGGTAGTCTACGCGTAGGTCTTGGGCGTCTATGGGCATTTTAACCGCGGATTTACACCCCCCTCCGCTGAAGAGGGGCTGGGGAGAAGAATCCTAGGCCGCTGCGCGGAGCACTTCCAGCATGCCGCCTTCCAGCTTGGTTTTGGCGTAGCGGGCGTCGATGGTGTAGTGCTTCACTTCCTTGCGGCCGGGCAGGTCGAACATGGCGTCGGTCATGACGGCTTCGCAGATGGAGCGCAGACCGCGGGCACCGAGCTCGTACTCGAGGGCAGTCTCGGCGATGTACTGCACGGCGTCGTCCGTGAAGGTCAGGTTGATGCCCTCCAGGCGGAACAGGTGCTGGTACTGCCGCATCAGACTATTGCGGGGCTCTACGAGGATGCGCTTCATAGCGTCCAGGTCGAGAGGGCGCAGGTAGGTCACAATGGGCAACCGGCCGATGAGTTCGGGGATCATACCGAAGCGCTTGACGTCGCGGTGGGTGACGTACTGTAGCATGTCCTCCTCCTTGATCTGCTTCTTGTTGGCATTGCCGTAACCGATCACCTTGGTGTTGGTACGCCGGGCGATGATCTTCTCGATACCATCGAAGGCTCCGCCGCAGATGAACAGGATGTTCTGGGTATTGACCTTGACGAGCTTCTGCTCGGGGTGCTTGCGGCCGCCCTGGGGGGGTACGTTGACGTCGGTACCTTCCAGCATCTTGAGCATGGCCTGCTGTACGCCCTCGCCGCTTACGTCGCGGGTGATGCTGGGGTTGTCGCTCTTGCGGGCCACCTTGTCCATCTCGTCGATGTAGACGATGCCGTGCTCGGCGGCGGCTACATTGTAGTCGCAAACCTGGAGCAGGCGGCTGAGGATGCTCTCGACGTCCTCACCTACGTAGCCCGCCTCGGTAAAGACCGTGGCATCTACGATAGCAAAGGGGACCTGGAGAAATTTGGCGATGGTCTTGGCCAGCAAGGTCTTGCCGGTACCGGTGCGTCCGACCAGCAGGATGTTACTCTTTTCGATCTGTACCTCGTCGTCGGCCGCAGCCGGGTTGGCCAGTCGCTTGTAGTGGTTGTAGACCGCTACGGAGAGGATCTTCTTGGCGGCGTCCTGCCCGATCACGTACTTGTCGAGGTGTTCCTTGATGTGGCTGGGGATGACCCCCTTGGGGAGGTTGAACTCGAAGCCGGGGGTCTTGGCGTCCTGGGCGGGCTGCTCACCGGCGGCGCCGGCATTCTGTCCTTCCGGCATAACCCCACCGTAGAGCTCTTCGGCTACGATTTCCTGGGCCTGCTCTACGCAGACCTCACAGATGTGGGCGTCCAGTCCGGCTACGAGGACCAGGGCGTCACTCTTGTCGCGGCCACAGAAGGAGCAGCGGAAATCTTGTCGTTTACCTCTCATCATAGGTAGGGGGTATATACTTGTTCGTACGCAAGGTATTGCGTTCACGGTCGAATAAAGAACGGCGGACCGGCGCCGACACCTTATGTCGCGTCGCTACCGGTCCGCCGTCGCGGGCGGGCTAGCCGAATCTTATGCGGCAGCCTTCTCGCGGCTCAGTACTTCGTCGACGAGGCCGTACTCGACGGCTTCGATGGCGGTTTTCCAGTTGTCACGGTCGGAATCCTTCTCGATGGCCTCGAAGGTTTGTCCGGTATGGTTGGCCAGGATGGTGTAGAGCTCCTCGCGCAGCTTGGAGATCAGCTGGTAGTTGATCTCCATGTCGGAGAACTGGCCCTGCATGCCACCACTAGGCTGGTGGATCATGACCCGGGCGTGGGGCAGAATAGAGCGCTTGCCCTTGGTGCCGGCGGCCAGGAGCACGGAGCCCATGGAGGCGGCCAGACCGGTACAGATCGTGGCTACGTCGGGGGTGACGTACTGCATGGTATCGTACATGCCCATACCGGCGATGACGCTACCACCGGGGCTGTTGATGAACATCTGCACGTCGCGCTTGGGGTCGACGGATTCCAGGAACAGCAGCTGCGCCTGTACGACGTTAGCTACGTAGTCGGTGACCTGGACGCCCATAAAGATGATGCGGTCCATCATCAGGCGGCTGAATACATCCAGTGCGGCGACATTCATCTGCCGCTCTTCGATCACGTTAGGGGAGAAGCCCGTGACCTGGGGGGAGGCCATGCCTCCGATGGCGTGGGCGTATTTTTCCAGGTGCATAGTACTCATACCCATGTGCCGGGTCGCGTACTTCATGAATTCATCCTGGGGGACTTGGGGAGTCATACTCGTCTTAATTTGTAGTGGATAGTCTCCCGGTAAACGTGCCAGTCACCCTAGGGTTGAGGTTAAACACGGAGGTGCCACGGCGGGGAAGCACGGAGGTAACACGGAGGCCCGTCGGCATGGCGCCGTGCTACCTCCATGACGTACGCTGTGGTACCCTTGTAATAGGTTACTCTTCCTCCTCGCCGGCCGGCGTATTCGCCTCATTGAAGGCCTTGATCGTGGCGTTGAACTCCTCTACGGAGAGCGGCTTGTCCTCAAGGGTCACGTCTTCGCGCACGGCGGCCATGATCTTCTTCTCCAGGGCGTTGCTGCTCATCTCCTCGCGCTGCTTATCGTCCTTGAGCATGTTCTGGATGTAGTTGTCCAGGAACTCGTCAGTAAGGAAGTCGGGGCGCTGCCCGCCCAGCATGCGGAGCAGGGATTCCAGGGCTTCGGCGCGGACGTCCTCGTACTGCAGCTCGATCTCCTTCTGCTCGGCGATCTTGTTGCGGATCAACATCCAGCGTACGCTGCGCTCGAAGAGGGCAAATTCGGTATCTGAGTCCTGCTCCTTCTTGCTGAGTTTGCGCATCAGCTCGGTCGGCACCTCGAAGTCGTTGCCCTCCACCAGCGCGCGCTGGATCTCGAAGTTGGCCATCGATACACCCTGACCGTTGAAGCCCTCGGAGGCATTCTCGGCCAGGCGCTCGCGCAGCTGCTCCTCGTTAGAGACCTCGCCCTGGGGGTCGAACTGGATGAAGAACTCCTCATTGAGCTCGGCGGGGGTCAGGCGGGCTACCTTATTTACGGTGATAGTGAAGGACTTGCCCTTCAGATCTACGGCATGCTCGTGGCGCTCGGCCTCGTCGAAGTCGTCTACGGTATCGATCTCGACGTCTTCCGGCTCGTTGTCGTTGTCGCTTTCGTCCTTCTCGCTATCCAGCTCCAGCAGGTACTTGCGTACACTGGCTTCGGTGCCTTCCTTTTCGACGGTGGTGAGGTCCTCCACAGTGATGCTCGTCCCGATGGGCTGCTCGAGAAGCTGCTCCTTGACGGTATCGGACAGACTATCCACGTACAGGGAGGTCTCGTTGCTGATCGGTCCGTCGACTTCCTGGATGGTGACCTTCAGGATATCGTTCTCCCCGATGGTGCCTTCCTCGACGTCTTCGGTGGTGCCGCGCTGTTTGCGCAGGCTTTCTACCTGCTCGTCGATGAACTCTTTGTTGGTGTCGAGGACGTACTTGGTGAAGGCCTGTTCGGGCAGTTGCAGCTCGAAGTCGGGCTCCAGACCGAGGTCATAGCTCAGCTTGAGGTCCTTGATGTTAGTAGCGCTGATCATTTCCACCTTCTCCTCCTCGTCGGGTACGGGGCTGAAGATGAGCTTAATGTCGTGCTCCTCGATGTAGCCGAACAGCTCTTCCTGGATGGTGCGGTCGAGCATGGGGCCGAAGACCTGATTGCCCATGAGCTTGCGCAGGGCCGACATGGGCACCTTACCCTTCCGGAATCCTTTGATGCTTACCCGCTTGCTCTCTTTTTTGAGCTCCTCGTTAAGGTGCTTGCTGAGCTCCTCCTTCGAGAATGCCAGTTGGATGCGACCGGTTACCGGCCCGGTCTTTTCGTACGTTACTTCGGCCATAATGCTACTACGTTAAACTGGCCTACCCGGGAAAGGTAGGCCAGTGGTGCGGGTGAAAGGACTCGAACCTTCACGCCTTGCGGCACTAGAACCTAAATCTAGCATGTATACCAATTTCATCACACCCGCGTGAAATCGCCCGCAAAGGTACATGCGCTGGAGAGAACATCCAAGAGAAGGGTTAGCCTATTCACGCTGCAAATATTTACTACAATAGTAGTAGATTAATTTGCAACTACTACAGCTGTCGTATATATTTGGAGTATGTCACATTCCAAGCCTCCTTCCGAAGGGGAACTCCTAGTGTTACAGGCGCTCTGGGAGTGTCCCGTCACTACAGTACAGCAAGTACATACATGGCTAGAGGAGCAGGGCAAGAAAGTGGCGTACACGACCGTGCTTACTCAACTGCAACGCATGCACCGCAAGGGACTAGTTGACCGGCAGCGCAACGGCAAGCAACACCTCTATACGGCGGTGCCGGAGCGGGTAGCCGTAGAAGCTCAACTGATCGCCCACCTGCGGGATACGGCCTTTGGGGGGTCAGAGATCCGTCTGGCACTACGTGCGCTGGGTAGCCATCGGCAGTTCGACACCGGTGAGCTCGATGCGTTGCAGGACTGGCTAGCGCAGCAGAAAACCGACACAAATGACTGAGCTCATTCCCTACGATTGGGGCGTGGCGATCGCCCGGGCCCTGCTGCACACGCTATGGGTGTTCGCCCTCCTGACGGGGTTAGCCCATGCCTGCTGCTCGGTCAGCCGCTCCGCAGCCGTTCGCTACCGCATCTACCTCATTTGCTTAGTAAGCCTGCCCCTCGCGTTTGCCGCCCTCACGTGGTGGTTCATGCCCTTAGCCGATACAGGCTTACCAGTCGCTTTGCCGGAGTCAGACTTTCCGCAGGCCATACCAGATGAGGAAGTACCAACGGTCCCGCCCGTCCCCTGGCCGGTCTACCTGACTATAGGATACTTAGTTGGACTGGTTGCCTTCGGGCTGCGTACCGCCTACCACTATGTGCGGGGACGCAGCCTCCGTCGGAGTGGCCTGCCCCCGCCCCCGCAGGCCCGCCGGCAGTTCCGTGTCCTACGGGAGAGCCTAAGCAAGACCGTCGACGCGAGTTGGCGCATCAGCCGCCGGATCTCTACGGTCGTTGCCATCGGGTTTCTACACCCCATCATCTTGTTCCCTATCGGACTTCTCAACCAACTCACCCCGCAGGAAACTGAAGCAATCCTGCTGCACGAACTGGCCCACCTAATGCGCAACGATCACCGTTGGGTAGTGCTGCAGCAACTAGTCGGCGACTTATTTTTCTACCACCCCCTCGTCTACTGGCTAGGGCGGCAGCTCGAGCGGGAACGTGAATTTGCCTGCGACGACATCGTACGGCAGCGCGTAGCGCGAGGCGTGTACGCCAGTGCCCTCCTGCGGGTGGCGCGCTATACCCAGTCTATTCATCAACCTTCAAACCCACTTGCTGTGAATGCCATCCATTCCCTTGCCCAGCGCCTGCACCGACTCTTTACTCCCGCACAGACCTCTGGCCGGTCCTGGCCTTATCCCTATCCCTCGGTAGCCCTACTCGTAGGGCTCTTCGTACTACTTACCGGTACGCTCTCCTGGGCACAGACCAATACTACCACGGTAGCTGAAGAGCAGTCATCAGTACAGGGGCGGGTGCTGGACGCGGTAACCCTACAGCCACTGATCGGTGTAACCGTACGAAACGAGGCCACCAGTGCCGGTACCATCACGGATTTCGAAGGGCGCTACGCACTAATACTTACACCGGGTGAGCATCAGGTAGAGATCGCCTACGTAGGTTATCCTACTCGCAAGACCACGCTTACGGTAGCGGGGACTACTCAGCTTGATGTACTGTTGGATAAAGAGGGAGGGAATATCCCGGAAGGGGCCAGCACTACTAGCACAGTAATCCGTACCGGGGAAGGAAACCCTAAACGCCTGAGGAGCGGAAACATCCTATACATCGTCGACGGTAAGCGCTTCGAGGGCGACCCGACTGATCAACTAGACCCAGGTGACATCGAACGCGTCGACGTTCATAAAGACCCTGAAACCATTGCCTCTGTCGGCTACGGTGGCGGCTTCGAGGGGGCTATCATCATCACGCTGAAAAAGCGTGAGTAGGACGGTGCTTTAGCCCATCGCGTACACGAAGCGCTCGTCCACAATCTTCCCATCGCGCACCTGGTACACGCACATCTCGTGCTCCTGGGTACGGGAGCCGTCCTTGCGGGTCACGTCGATGCCCATGCCTACGCAGAAGTACTGCTGGTACACCAGGGGGTCGGTCACGGTGATGCTGTGTACGGTCATACCCTCGTCGTAGGCCTCGCTCTTGGCGATCAGCTTGTCCAGTCCGCTGATGTCGCCGCCCGGTACGCCGGGCATCTCGTGGGATGACGCCTCGGGCGCGAAAAGCTCCCGGTAGGCCGCCGTGCTGTCCTGCTGGCGTACGAGTTGGACCAGGCGGCCGGCAATTTGTGTGATGTCCATAGTAAGTGTATTTAGTGTTCAAACAAACTTAAGATCTGAGCGGGGACAAAACAAGTTTTTTGATCTCTTTATTTATATAAAATATTTGTTTGATATTCACCGCACCATCCCGCTAGCTGGCGGGGCGACCTACCTTTGGCCCATGACCGCCGAACCCCTTACGCACTTCTGGAACGCCGCCCGCCGGGCCACCAACACCGCCCGCCTGGTCAAGCTCACGCTCAGCAAGCCGCGCCGCAAGGATCCAGAGCTGCCCCGCAACCTCTACGCCCGCCCCGTAGAGCTCAAGGACGGACACATACTACAGGTCACCCACCGCTACGCCGACCGGGAGGAGGCCAAGAACTTCCCCTACGAAGAAGGCCTGAAGTACCTGCAGCAGGAGCTGGAAACGAGCTTCTATAACGCCGATCTGTTTAGCCTGGACGAGCAGCTGTCCATCATGCAGTCCCGCAAGGGCAACGCCCGCCTGCGCGAGCAGGCCCCCCAGCACCGGGAGGCCGTGGTGACCCACAACCGCGAAAAGTTCCGCGCCATCGCCGCCGACCGGCCCTACCTGCACGCCCTCGGCATCACCACGGCCACAGGAGAGGTCACCGCCGCCGGCCGCCGCAAGTACAAGCAGATCAATAGATTCGTCGAAACCGTCGACGGGCTCGTGCGCGATCACCCCCTCCCCCCCGGGGCACACGTCGTGGATATGGGCTCCGGCAGCGGCTACCTGACCTTCGCGCTCTATGATCACCTAACTAATACGCTGGGCCTCAACGTGCGCGTCACCGGCGTAGAACTGCGGACCCCCCTCGTGGAAAAATGCCGACAGATCGCTACCGACAACGCCTTTGCCCACCTACATTTCGAAGAGGGCTACATCGACAGCTACCGCCCCGAACAGCTGGATATGCTCATCGCCCTGCATGCCTGCGATACGGCCACCGACGACGCGCTCTACCAGGGCATCCAGGCCGGCGCGCGGATCCTGATCGTAGCCCCCTGCTGCCAGAAGCAAGTCCGCCGCGACATGGTCGTGCCCCCCGCCCTCAAGCCCCTGCTGGACAACGGCATCCTCCTGGAGCGGCAGGCCGCCATGCTCACCGACGGACTACGCGCGCTGTACCTCGAGGGGGCGGGCTACGCCACCAAGTTATTCGAATTCATCCCCCTAGAGCACACCGCAAAGAACGTGATGATCACCGCCGTCCGGGGCCATAAGCCGGCGGGCACGCAGGTGCAGGTGGATACCCTGAAGGCAACCTTTGGCGTACAGCGGCACTATTTGGAGGAGCTGCTGGCCCGGTATTAGGTCGAGGCGTTGTACGCCGAGTACGTCACGGGCGGCATACACTCGGCGTGCAACGCCTCGACCTTGCTTAACTTGCCGCGGTATGCATCGCCTACTGCTTATCCTGCTGCTTTTCCTGGGGGCTGTCTCGTTTCTACGGGCGCAGCTCCCCACCAATGCCACGGTGAACGTACGCGCCGAGCTAGCCCGCAGTGAGATCGTCATCGGCGACCAGATCTACCTGGATATCAATATCTCTGCCCCCCCCGGTACGACGGTGCTGCCGCTCGATCCGGCCATCATCGATGCGCTGCCGGGGCTGGAGGTGATCAAGGATGAGGAGTTACGGACCGTAGCCCAGAACCCGGAACTACTGCTGGAGCAACGGCTCCTCCTTACGAGCTTCGATACGGGCTACGTCACCATCCCCCCGCTGCCGGTCTACTACGAGGATGCCTTCGGACTACGGGATACGGCCTACACTACGGACTTCCTACTCACGGTGCGCGGTGCGGTCGTAGCCAGCGAAGACGATATCCTACCCATCAAGCCCATCATCGAGGAGTCGCGCAACCTGCTGGACTACTGGTGGGTCTTTGCCCTGCTGGCCCTTGCGCTGCTGGCACTGGGCTACCGGGAATATCGCCGCCGCCGTACGATCCCCGCACCCGCGGCCCCGCCCCCTCCGCCCGCCCACGTACGGGCCCTGACCGCCCTGGATGCACTGGAGGAACGCCGGCTCTGGCAGACCGGGCAAACCGATGCCTACTACGTAGAACTCACGCGCATCCTGCGGGCCTACCTGGCGGAGCGCTTCCACATCCCGGCCCCCGAGCTGACCACCCGCCAGATCACCCGACAGCTGAGCGACCGTGCCGGGCTGGACGGTGCGCAGCGGGACGAACTCAGTGAGCTGTTGCAACTGTCCGACCTCGTGAAATTTGCCAAGGCCACGCCCGCCGAAGAACTGCATCCGCAGGGCTTGCGCCGGGTCCGCGACTTCGTGCGGGAAACCACCGTGGAGGAAGCGGTACCAACCGAAACGACCGACTGATGGGCTGGTGGAACCAATTTAGCTTCGTATACCCCTGGGTACTGCCGCTGGTGCTGCTACCGGTAGCCCTGTACGTATGGAATCAGCGCCGGCTGGGGGAGCGGCTGGTGAGTCTGCGCCTACCGACAACGGCCGGGGTAGGGGAGCTGGGCAGCTGGCGGACTACGCTGCGTCCACTGCTACCACTGCTACAGGTCGCCGCGCTGGTACTGATGCTGATCGCCCTGGCGCGTCCGCGGCTCGACCTGAGTGAAGAATCGGTGACGGCGGAGGGCATCGATATCGTGCTCACGATGGACCTGTCGACCAGTATGGGCGCCCAGGACTTCTCGCCCAACCGGCTGGAGGTAGCCAAGGAAGTGGCCCGCGACTTCGTGCGGCAGCGGGAGTTCGACCGGATCGGGCTGGTGGCTTACGCCGGGGAGGCCTATACGAAATCGCCCCTCACGGTGGACAAGCAGATCATCGACCGCTTCATCAGCGAGCTGCAGATGGGCGAGATCACCGACGGTACGGCCATTGGACTGGGGCTGGAAACGGCCATCAACCGGCTCAGGGACAGCGAGGCGGCTAGCAAGATCATCATCCTGCTCACGGACGGCGAGAACAACGCCGGCGACCGCCACAAACCGGAAGTGGCCGCCGAGATCGCCCGCAAGTACGGCATCCGGGTGTACACGATCGGGGTGGGAAGCGGGGAGGAGACCCTGATGCCCTCTGCGCCGATCGGCGGGGGACGCTACCGCTTCAAGCCTACGCGGGGCACGGTGGACGATAAGCTGCTGGCCTACATCGCCGAGGAGACGAACGGCCGCTACTTCCGCGCCCGGGACACCGAGGAGCTGGAATCGATCTACGACTACATCGACGAGCTGGAGAAAACGGAGATCGAGACCACCGTATTCAAGCGGTACGAGGAGCGCTTCGGTTTCTTCCTGGGGATCGGTCTGCTGCTGCTGGTACTGGAAACCGTGCTGCGGTATACGGTGTTGAAGACTATCCCCTAAGCCCATCCATCCCGTGTCCAGATCCCTTACCGCCGCCCGCGAGCAACTGGCGCTCGTCTACCGCCTGATGTACATCGAGGGCCAGCCAGGCTACCAGCAGGTGGCCTTTGCCGATACGATGTTCACCGTCCTGTCCGACCTGCTCGATCTGCTGCCGGAGGAGGGGGTGACCGAACTGCTGTTCCGCATGAGCGACGGGGTGGAGGCCATCAAGGTGGCCGAGCTGTACAACGTGCTGATCTGGTCGGCCGATGCGCGTGGTGTTGTCAATGGAGAAGAGATCCAGGAGTGGTTCTACACCAAGCAGCGGCGACGCATCGAGGTGGTCACCCAGGTCGACCTGTTCCCCAGCAACAGCATGGACGAAAGCGAGCGCGTGATCGCGGGACTGCGTAAGCAGTTTCCCGATCTCGACTACCTCCTCAAACCCCTGGCCAAGGAAGTGAAGGCACAGATCAAGGAGGAAAAGGCCTGGTCAGACTACCGCCGGGAGACCTTCGAAATGCCCAAGGAGATGACGCCGGGCATCCTCAATATCATTAAGGACATTAAATTGCGCTAAGACGTACTCCCCGGCGTGCAACGCCCCGACCCATAACCGCCCATGTTTAGAGTAGAACATCCCGAATACCTCTGGCTGCTGGTCCTCGTGCCCCTGGTGGCGGGCCTGTTCCTCTGGTACTGGCGGCAGCGGCGGGCGGCCCTGGACCGCTTTGCCGACCGCGAACTCCTCGACTACCTGGCCCCGGGGGTGAACCGGCGACTGCCGTGGACGAAGTTCGGGCTGCTGCTGGCCAGTCTGCCGCTACTGATCCTGGCGCTGGCTAATCCGCAGTGGTCGGCCCAACGGGAAGAGATGAAGCGCCGCGGCATCGACCTCATCGTAGCCCTGGACATCAGTAACTCCATGCTGGCCGAAGACGTGAAGCCAAGCCGCATGGATCGGGCGCGCTTCTTCACCACCACCCTGATCGATGAGCTGGCAGGTAACAACATCGGCGTAGAATTATTCACCTGCACGGCCGTAATGTCCGCCCCGCTGACCACCGACTACAACTTCGTCAAGAGCGTAGTGAGCACCGCCGCCCCCTACCAGATCAGCGCCCAGGGCACCAATCTGGGGGAAGCCATTACGGTCGCTGAGGCTGCCTTCGACGAGAAGAGCGCCAACCACCGGGCGCTCATCATCGTATCGGACGGAGAGGACCACGATGGAGCGGCCGCCGCGGCGGCGGCGCGGGCTAATGCGCAGGGGCTGCTGATCTATACGGTCGGGGTAGGGAAGAGCGGTGCCAGCATGATGCCGATCCAGCTCAATAACGGCCGGCAGGACTACATCCGCGCGTCGGGTGGCGGTCCCGCCATGACCAGTGCCGACCAGGCCACGCTGGAGGACATCGCCACGAGCGGCGGAGGAGCCTATTTCGCCCTGAGTGGGGATAGTGAAAACTTGGCGCAGGCCCTGCGCGCCCAGGTCGACCGTATCGAGAAGCAGGAGTTCGAGACCCAGTCGTTTTCAAGTTACGACAGCTACTTCTACTGGTTCCTGGCTCCGGCGGTGCTGCTGTTGCTGGTGGAGTTCGGGCTGGGCTGGCGGGCCGGGGAGTAGCTACTACAACCCCCGCACCACCCGCCAGTAGTTTCCGTGCTCCAGGCGTAGCACCCGATCGGCGATCACCTCGGCCGTGTCTTCCGGATCGAGCCGTACGGCAGCCTGGTAGATGATGCTGCCCTCATCGTAGTTCTCGTTGACGTAGTGGATGGTGATGCCGCTTTCTACCTCCCCGGCCGCCCGCACCGCTTCGTGTACGTGCCGGCCGTACATCCCCTTACCGCCGTACTTCGGGAGCAGGGCAGGATGAATGTTGACGATCTTATTGGGATAGGCGTGTACCAGGTAGGCCGGGATGAGCCATAGGAAGCCGGCCAGTACGATCAGGTCTATATCGTATGCGTCGAGGGCGCGCAGCAGTTCCTGTCCCTCCTTCCACTCCGCGCGCTGCACGACCAGTGTGGGCAGATCGCGTTCCGCCGCCATAGTGAGCGCTCCCGCAGTCGCCTTATTACTGATGAGCAGTACGACCTCCACGCCATCTTCAGGATGCTGCCGGAAGCGGTCGATCAGGATCCGGGCATTGCTGCCGGTGCCGGAGACTAGGATGGCTATGCGTTTGGATCTAACCACGGATTACACGGATTTAATGCACGGATGGACACGGAACATCCGTGAGCGTGGTTAAACCGATCACGCAATAGCCCGAATGCGCCGCGCCGTAAAGATGGCGACCACGCTCATCACGATGGTAAAGTAGCCCAGGATCTCGTAGTGCTCCAGTTTGCCGTCTGGCCCCTCCGTGATGATGAAGCCAGCGATGATGGTGCTGAAGAACAGCGCCGCCTCGTTGACCGACTGCCGAATACTCATGAAGCCCCCCCGGTTCTCGGGCCGCACCACGCTGGTGATCATGGTGGTGGCCGGTACGTTGCGACCGCTGGCTACAACGAAGAACGAGCTGGTCACCAGCAGGGCCAGGGGGATGGAGTCGGTGTCCAGATTGGTCAGCGCGTAAATGCTGAACAGCGCCAGTACCGACGAAAGCGTAAACACCCGTAGCCGGCCGTAGCGATCCGCCAACTTACCGAACAGGGGCAGCAGCACGACGGTGAGCAGCCCCCCGATGAGGTAGACCAGGCTCACCTGCTTGTCCGCAAAGCCGATGTTGATCTGCATATAGGGCGCGATGAAGGGAATGATCGTGAAGTGACCCAGCATCAGCGTCATCGTGAAGAGCAGGGCAGCACGCTGGTTGCGGTCGGCAAAAATGGCGCGGAAGGGGTCGACCACCTGGTGTACCAGCGAGGTGGGCTGCAGTAGCTGGGCTTCCGGGTTACGACCTACGTCATCCATTTCACCCGCCGGCACGATGGTCTGCTCCACCAGATGACCCCGCATCGAGGGTACGGTGAAGAAGGCCAGGGCCACGAAGGCCGCTGCGATGGCCGCCGTGACCAGGAAGGGGGCATGCCAGCCGTACTCCGCCGCGATCCAGATGCCGGCCGGTACGCCGACTACGGAAGCCGCCGAGAAGGCCGTCATCACCCAGCCCATGGCCGAGGCCCTGCGCTCGAGCGGAATAACGTCGCCCACGATGGCCAGGACCAGCGCACCCAGCGTACCCCCGAAGAGGCCGGTCGCGAAGCGCAGACTCAGCAGGAACAGGTAAGTAGGCGCAAAGGCACAGGCCAGCGTACCCAGTGTAAAGCCGGCAAACAGAAAGAGCAGCGCCGTACGCCGGTCGAAACGGTCGATCACCACCGTGCTGACCAGGTTGCCCAGAAAGGCAGCCAGGGCATAGGCCGATACGACCCAGGCGAACTGTCCCGGTGTAATGGCAAACTCGGCCATGATCGTCTTGCCCAGCGGCATGATGATCATGAAATCGATGATGTGGCAAAACTGTACCGTAGCCAGAATGAACAGCAGGCGCTTCTCGCTGATCATGTCGGGCGCGATTGGCAGATCTCTACCAGTACGCCGCCCGTCGACTTGGGGTGGAGGAAGCAGACCAGCTTATTGTCCGCCCCCTCGCTGGGCTGGTCCTGCAGCAGTTCGAAGCCGTCCTCCCGCAGCCGCTGCATCTCGGCCACGATATCGTCCACCTCGAAGGCCAGATGATGAATACCGGGACCGCGCTTGTCGAGGTACTTCTGCACGGGGCCGGCGTGGCCCTCGGGGGCTACGAGCTCCAGCTTGGCCGCGCCGTCACCGGCGGTGAAGAAGCTGGTCGTGACGGACTGCTCAGCGACCGTCTCGCGTTTGTAGCTGCCGCGGCCGAGCAGGCGTTGGAGTAGCGCCTCGCTCTGCGTCAGATCCGCTACGGCAATACCGATGTGTTCTAGTCTCATGGGGGGGGGTGTCAAGCGCGACCTCCCGGTCGCGGGGTTCGAAGCTACCTTCGGTAGCGCGGTCCGTACTGCTCACGTACGTTACCTTGTACGACCGCAATTAAGCTACAACGCCCCGCTGCCATGACAGTTGCCCCCGCTTCCGCCGCTATTTCCGCTCAGCTTACGCACCTGCGCGCCGCCGCCCAGGGAATCAACCGCCTGCCCGCCGCACGGCTGGATGACTGCCTGCGCACCCTCGCCGACCTGACGGAGGCCCACATCCCCGACCTGCTGGCCGCCAACGCCCGCGACCTGGCCCGCATGGACCCCGCCAACCCCAAGTACGACCGCCTGCTGCTCGATGCGGACCGCCTGCACGCCATCGCCGCCGACCTGCGCCGGGTAGCCGACCTGCCCTCCCCACTCTGTAAGACGCTCGAGCAGCGCACCCTCGCCAACGGCCTGCACCTCAGCCGCATCACCGTGCCCATCGGGGTAGTGGGTATCGTGTTCGAGTCGCGGCCGAATGTGACCTTCGACGTCTTCGCCCTGAACCTGAAGGCCGGAAACGCTACGGTGCTGAAGGGGAGCCGCGATGCCGCGGACAGCAACCTGGCCATCAAGCAACTGATCGACCGGGCACTGCGGGAGACCGGTCTGCCGCCCGCCTGCTACCTCGCGCCGGCCGAGCGGGAGGCCCTGCTGCCCATCCTTACGGCGGACGGGTTGGTCGACGTCATCATCCCCCGCGGCAGTCAGGGCCTGATCGACTACGTGCGCGCCCACGCCAGCGTGCCCGTGATCGAGACCGGCGCCGGCATCTGCCACACCTACGTCGACGAGCGGGCTAATCGTGAATGGGCGCGCGATATCATCACCAACGCTAAGGCCCGCCGCGTCAGCGTCTGCAACGCCCTGGACTGTCTGCTCCTTCACCGTACCCACCTGCCCCAGCTGCCTTACCTCCTCCACGATCTGGGCGGGGAGCGCCGGTGCGAGGTATACGCCGATGAGCGGGCCCACGCCGCGCTACAGGACCACTACGCCGCCGACCTGCTGCACCACGCTACGGCGGACTCCTTCGGTACGGAATTCCTGCGCATGGCCCTGTCGGTCAGGGTGGTGGACGATATCGACGAGGCGCTGGCGCACGTGGAGCGCTACGGGAGCCGGCACAGCGAGGCGATCGTAAGCGACGACGCGGCGCAGCAGGCGCGCTACCTGCGGGAGGTGGACGCGGCGGCCGTGTACGTCAACACGAGTACTGCCTTTACGGACGGCGGGCAGTTCGAGCTGGGGGCGGAGATCGGCATCAGTACGCAGAAGCTGCACGCGCGGGGGCCGATGGGGCTGGAGGCGCTGGTGAGCTACAAGTGGCTCGTAGTGGGGGCGGGGCAGGTGAGGTGATCGGCGGGCCGTCGGGCGGGACCGTTGTACTTTGGGGCGATGGTACGTCGGTTTCCGCGGATAGGGTTCTCTAGTACGGCGCTGGACCTGCGGCTGGCCCTGCTGCTGCTGCTGATCGCCATGGCGATCGGTACGCTGGGGTTGATGCTGATCGAGGGGTATACGCTGGTGGATGCCTTCTATATGTCGGTGATCACACTCTCTACGGTAGGCTTTGGGGAGGTGAAGCCGCTGTCGGGGGCGGGGCGGATGTTCGTATCGGCCCTCGTAGTGTTCAACATCGGCATCGTGGCCTACGTGCTGGCGGCCTTTTCTTATTACGTCATTGACGGTAAACTCTTTGAGACTATGCAGTACAACCGGATCCAGTCGAAGATCGGTAAGATGCAGGGGCACACCATCGTGTGCGGCTACGGGAAGTACGGGCAGGAGATCGTGAGCCATCTGCGGCTACACGACCACCCCTACGTCGTCATCGAGCAAAACGAGGAAAAGCTGCGGGACCTGATCGAAGAGGAGCGGGATGCACTGTACGTCGTCGATGATGCCACCCATGACGAAACCCTCTTCGCCGCGGGTATCGAGCGGGCCAATGCCCTGATCACCGCCCTCAACGACGACAGCGACAACCTCTTCATCGTACTATCCTCCAAGGATCTGAACCCGGGCCTGCGTATCGTGAGCCGGGCCAAGGAGGTACGCAGCCGACAGAAGATGATGAAGGCCGGCGCCAGCCACGTGATCATGCCCGAGCAGATCGGCGGCTTCTACATGGCCACGCTGATCTCGAAGCCCGGGGCGGTGGAGTTCTTCAGTTTTATCACCAACGAGCTGTCGGCCGATATCGGCTTCGAAGAGTTGCGGTACGACCAGATGCCCGGTAAGTATCGGAATAAACCGATCATGGAGCTCAACCTGCGCTCCAGCACCGGCGTCAACATCATCGGTCACCGCCTGCAGGGCGGCAAGTACCGGGTGAACCCGGGGCCGAAAACCATCCTGGAACCGGAGGGTAGCTTTATCGTAGTCGGTAACCCCGAGCAACTGACGGCCTTCCGCAAGCTATTCAATCTGCCCACTTGAAGCATAAAGCCGGACACCCACGCCGCCCGGGGCAGACTCGCGCACTACCACGAAGGGAAGAAAGCGATCGGTGCGGGGGGTGGCCGGTGAGTAAATGAACCACTTCTACACCTGGATCCACTGCTCTGTCCCCTGCTTTAGGTAATCTTTAACCGCCCCGCCTTCCGCCCCCTCCCGTATGTCGCCTACCGAGCTCTTTCGCCAACTGACCTCCGCCCCGGCGCACCGCCGTGCCCTGGGCCGTGCCATCACCCTGGTAGAAAGTACGCGACCCGAAGACCTGGGCCCGGCCGCCGAGCTGATCGCCCTGGCCGAGCAGTACAGTCCCCCGAAGCCTACCTTCCGCCTCGGCGTCAGCGGTACGCCCGGGGTAGGTAAGTCTACCTTCATTGAAACCTTCGGACAGGAGCTTGTCCGCCGCGGTCACCGACTGGCCGTGCTGGCTATCGATCCCACCAGTAGCCTGAGCGGCGGTAGCATCCTGGGCGACAAGACCCGCATGGAGCTGCTCACCCGTCTGCCGGAGGTATACATCCGCCCCAGTCCTAACGCCGGAGAACTCGGTGGCGTGGGGCCGGCCAGCCGCGCAGCCGTGCTCCTGTGTGAGGCGGCGGGCTACGACTACATCATCGTGGAGACCGTAGGCGTGGGGCAGGCCGAGTGGCAGGTGCACGGTATGACGGACGCCTTCCTGCTCCTGGCCCAGCCCGCCAGCGGCGACGACCTGCAGGGCATCAAGCGCGGCATTCTGGAGCTGGCAGATCATCTGGTGGTCAACAAGTCCGATAGCCTACCCAAGCAGTCCCGCCTGGCGGCGGCCGAACTGCGCCGTGGGCTGCACCTGGCACCGCCCCGTCCGGACGGCTGGACGGTAGAGGTAGCCACCGCCAGCGCACTCACCGGTGCGGGGGTAGGGGAGGTGGCCGATCGGATGGCGCTGTACCGTGATCAGCAGGGGGCGTACATCCGGCAGCGCCGTAGCGAACAGCGGGTTATGTGGCTACACGAACAGCTCCGCCGCGAACTGCTGCGAAGACTCTCGGGTTATCTTGCAGCAGCCGGCCTGGATAACGACCAACTACGGGCGCGGCTCGACGAACACATCACCATTCCCGCCACTGCCGCTGTTATACTGGCGGACTTTCAACAAAACAGTACACAATGAGATCATTTTCCACCCTGGCGGTTGTCGTGGCCGTCCTGGCTATCCTGCTCATCGCGGGCTGCTCCAGCTACAACGGCTTTGTCAACTCCGAGGAAAACGTCGAGAAGGTCTGGTCGGACGTAGAGACTCAGTACCAGCGCCGCTCCGACCTCATCCCCAACCTGGTGGCCACCGTCAAGGGAGCCGCTGAGTTCGAACGGGGCACCCTGGAGGCTGTCACCGAGGCGCGCGCCAAGGCCAGCTCCATCAACATCGACGCCGGTGACCTTACGCCCGAAAAGCTCGAGCAGTTTCAGGCCGCGCAGGCGCAGGTCAGTCAGGGCCTGGGCCGCTTGCTGGCTACCGCCGAGGCGTACCCGCAGCTACAGTCTAACCAGCAGTTCCAGGCCCTGCAGGACGAGCTAGCCGGTACCGAGAACCGCATCGCTACGGCCCGCGGTCGCTTCAATGAAGCGGCTACGGACTACAACATCAAGGTGCGCCGCTTCCCCGGTGCGCTCTTCGCCTCCGTCTTCGGGTTCGAGCAGAAGCCCCAATTCCAGGCCGAGGCCGGCGCGCAGGACGCCCCGACGGTCGAATTCTAGTGGTTCGCTTTTTCAATAAGGAAGAGGAGGCCACCATCATCGCGGCCATCCAGGCCGCCGAGCTAGCTACCTCCGGAGAGATCCGCGTACACGTAGAGGTAGGTGCCCGCAAGCCCGCCCTACAGGTGGCCACCCGCGTGTTCGGCGAGCTAGGTATGCAAAAGACTCAGGACCGCAACGGGGTGCTCATCCTGCTGGCGGTAGATCGCCGGGAGTTTGCCATCATCGGAGACGAGGGCATCAATAAGGTGGTGCCCGAAGATTTCTGGGACACCGAGCGCGACCTGATGCAGCAGCACTTCAAGCGCGGCGAGTTTGCTACGGGCATCGAGAAGGCCATCCAGCAGATCGGCGTGAAGCTCCGGCAGTACTTCCCCTACCAGACCGATGACGTCAACGAGCTGCCTGACGAAATCAGCTACAATAAGTAGTTTCTGTTTGAAACACGGGCAGACGTTCAACTTTCAATCACCCAAATCCTATCAAGATGCAAGGCTATTTAAAGTGGGTTTCGGTGATGCTATTGCTCCTACTGTCCGTGGCAGTAGTCGCGCAGCCCGCCGTTCCGCCCAAGTCGGATCAGCTGGTGAACGACTACGCGGGGCTGCTCACCTCCGCCCAGCAGAGTCAGCTGACCCAGGCCCTGAACGCCTACGCGAAGGAAACATCTACCCAGATCGCGGTGGTCACCGAGACTTCGCTGCAGGGCGAGGACGCCTTCGACCGTAGCCTGGCCATCGCCTCGGCCTGGGGCGTAGGTGGCTCGGAGCAAAAAGATAATGGCATACTGCTCTACGTAGCGCGGGACGACCGCAAGATCTTCATCCAGACCGGCTACGGCGCCGAGGGCTTCCTCAACGATGCCCGCGCCGGCCGCATCATCCGCAACATCATGACCCCGGCCTTCCGGCAGGGCGACTACTACGGCGGCATCGCCGGTGCGGTGCAGGCCATCATGGACGCCGGCCGCGGGGAGTATACCGCCGACGACGTGCCGGAGGCCAGCCCCGGCATCCCCCCCGTCTTCGTCTTCATCGGCATCTTTCTCGTCTTCATGCTCATCAGCCGTTTCGGCGACCGGCACGACGATGACGATGATGACGACGGCGGCTACTGGCGCAACGGGCGCTACGACGAGCACGACCCCCGGCGCAGGCGGCGTCGGCGCGGCGCGGGCTGGATCTTCCTACCCGGTGCATTCGGCGGCGGTGGCGGCGGCGGCGGATTTGGAGGTGGCGGTGGCTTCGGCGGCGGTGGTGGATTTGGCGGCTTCGGCGGCGGCGGATTTGGAGGCGGCGGTGCGGGCGGCGGCTGGTAGACCAGGCTCCGACAAACTGCCTTTAACGCCGCGTTCACAGCCTTCCCCGGACTGGTCGCGTTACGTTTATCTAAGTCACTCTAATCTCTCCCCGATGCGCTATTTGTTACTCACGTGTCTTCTCTCATTTACCGGCGGCCTGTTTGCCCAAACTGCCGCGGCCTCCACCTGGCAGGAACTCGCTAAGGTCAGCTACGAAAAGAAGTACGACGAGCTGCTCGGCTTCAAGGTGGACGTGCCAGTATTTAGCGAGGACATCCGGGCCATGGCGGGCAAGACCATCGAGATCAGCGGCTACATCGTACCGGTGGAGGGCTACAAGAGCCACAACGAATTCGTCTTCAGCGCCTACCCCTACAACATGTGCTTCTTTTGCGGGGGCGCGGGTCCGGAGACGGTGATGGAAGTGACGGCCACCGAGCCGGTCAAGTACAGTACCAGCCGCATCACCCTACGCGGCACGCTCACCCTTAACGACAGCAATATCAACCAGCTGATGTACCTGCTTACGGACGCCGAGCTGGTGGCGAAGTAGTCTGCCTACCCCGAAATAGAATCCCTTGACCCGAAGTATCCTCTACGTACTGGCCCTTTGCATCCTGGTCGGCTGTAACAACGACGCCACCAATACCACCCCCCCGGTAGCTACCGGGACCCCGCCCGCCCGCGACACCAAACCCGTACCCAAGTTCGACCGCGACAGCGCCTACGCCTACGTGGAGCAGCAGGTCAATTTCGGTCCCCGCGTAGTAAACACCGACGCCCACCGCCAGACCCGCGACTGGCTGATCGAACAGTTGGAACGCTTCGGCGCTCAGGTCACTAAGCAAGACTTTGAGGCCCGGGCCTTCGACGGTACTAACCTCAGCGCTACCAACATCATCGCCCGCTACGCTCCGGAGCTGGAAGACCGCATCCTGCTAGCCGCTCACTGGGACACCCGCCCCTTCGCCGATAGCGAGCTGGAGGACGACCCCAATGCCATCGTAAACGGTGCCGACGACGGGGCCAGCGGCGTAGGCGTACTGCTGGAAATAGCCCGCCAGCTCGGTCTCAACACCCCCGACATCGGCGTAGACATCGTACTACTCGACGCCGAGGACTACGGCGAAGCCAACGCCAGCAACCCCAATAGCTATGGTCTCGGTGCGCAGTACTACGCCAAAAACGTGCCCTCCCCCAAGCCCCGCTTCGGTATCCTGCTGGACATGGTGGGTGCCCGCGACGCGACCTTCCTCGTGGAGGGCTACTCGGAAAAGTACGGTAAGGATATCGTGCGCAAGGTCTGGCGCCTGGCCGATCAGATGGGCTACGGCAACTACTACGTCAACGAGCGCGGTAGCGGCATCACTGACGACCACTACTTCATCAATACCATCGCGGGCATCCCCACCATCGACATCATCAACCTGAAGAAGGACGGTCAGGGCAGCTTCGCCCCCCACTGGCACACCGGCGACGACAATATGGACGTGATCGATAAGCGGACGCTGCGCGCGGCGGGGCAGGTGGTACTGGCTACGGTGTTTCGGGAGGCGGCTGGTACGTTGTAGAGACTCACCACGGATTACACAGATTAGGGCACAGATTTAACACAGATACCTGACATGTAATCTGTGACTAATCTGTGCTATAATCCGTGTAATCTGTGTTTCACTGAGCGGAGCGAAGTAGCGTACCCATATCCACCCGGGGCCCGATCATCCCGGCCAGCTCCTCCTTCTTCACCCGCACCTGCTCCAGGGTATCGCGATCGCGGACGGTCACCGTACCATCCTCCAGACTATCGAAATCGACCGTAATGCAGAAGGGGGTACCCACCGCATCCTGCCGCCGGTACAGCTTCCCGATGGAGCCGGTGTCGTCGTACTGCACCTCGAACTGAAAGCGGAGGTCGTCGAAGATGTCTTTGGCCATAGCGACCAGCCGTTCGTCATTGCGCTTGAGGGGCATGATGGCGGCTTTCGTGGGGGCCAGAGCCGGATGCAGAGCCAGGACCGTGCGGGTATTATTGGGGTCGTCCTGACCGGGCACCTGCTCGTCGCGCAGGGCGTGGGTGAGGGTAGCCAGGAAGAGCCGGTCGGCGCCGATGGAGGTCTCCACGACGTAGGGGACGTAGCTCTCCTTGGTCTCGGGATCGAAGTACTGCAGCTTCTTACCGCTCAGCTCCTGGTGGGCGCCTAGGTCGAAGTCGGTGCGACTGTGGATACCCTCGAGCTCCTTGAAGCCGAAGGGAAAGTCGAACTGAATATCGACGGCCGCATCCGCGTAGTGGGCCAGGTTATCGTGGTCGTGGAAGCGGAGCTTGTCCTGCGGGTGCAGGGCCAGGTGCCACTTCAGGCGGGCCTCCTTCCACTTGGCGTACCAGTCCTGCTGGGTACCGGGGGCAATGAAGAACTGCATTTCCATCTGCTCGAACTCCCGCATCCGGAAGATGAACTGGCGGGCCACGATCTCGTTGCGGAAGGCCTTGCCGATCTGGGCGATGCCGAAGGGCAGTTTCTGCCGCGTGGTCTTCTGTACGTTGGTGAAGTTGACGAAGATACCCTGGGCGGTCTCCGGCCGTAGGTAGAGCTTGCCCTCCTCGCCGGCGATATTGCCGAGCTGGGTGGAGAACATGAGGTTGAACTGCCGCACCTCGGTCCAGTTCTTGCTGCCGGTGTCGGGCTCACTGATGCCAAGGTCTTCGATGAGCTGGCGCAGTGCGTCCATGTCGCCGTCGGTCATGGCGGTGGCCAGGCGGCCGGCCACATCGTCCATCTGCCCCTGGTAGCGGAGCACGTTGGCGTTGGTACGGCGGTACTCGGCCTCGTCGAAGGCTTCGCCGAAGCGCTTGCGCGCCTTCGTTAGTTCCTTATTCAGCTTGCCCTCGATCTTATCGATGTGGTCTTCGACCAGTACGTCGGCGCGGTAGCGTTTCTGGCTGTCTTTGTTGTCGACCAACGGATCGTTGAAGGCGTCCACGTGCCCGGAGGCCTTCCAGGTCTTGGGGTGCATGAAGATGCTGGCGTCGATGCCTACGATGTTGTCGTGGAGCTGTACCATCGACTTCCACCAGTATTCCTTGAGGTTGTTCTTGAGCAGCACGCCGTTGGGGCCGTAGTCGTAGGCGGCGGCCAGGCCGTCGTAGATCTCCGAGCTCTGGTAGATGAAGCCGTTCTCTTTGGCGTGGGCGGTCAGGGCCTTGAAGTCGGGAGCGGTAGCCATAGGTTGTACAATTTAGCGGGCGAAGATAGGTGCGGGGCCGCAGGTGCGGGGGGAATCGTACCTTACGCGGACACTAGACTACCATGGGAGAGGAAAGAGTTAACGTGCCCACGCAGGACAGCCGTGCCAATTTTACACGCCACTTGCTGCAGGATGTGCAGGCGCTGGAGTATATGCTCAAACACGAGTGGTTCGAGACGGATACCATCCGCATCGGCGCCGAGCAAGAGATGTGCCTGGTCGATAAAAAGACGCTCAAGCCGACCCCCAAAAATATGAACGTGCTCAAGCGGCTCCAGCAGTACCCCTGGGCCACTACGGAGATCGCGCGTTTCAATCTGGAAACCAACTTCACCCCCCAGGTCTTCACCGGTGACGCCCTGCGCAAGATGGAGCAGGAAAACATGTACCAGCTGGGTATCGTGAAGGAAGCCGCCAAGGCCAACAACGCCCACATCGTACTTACGGGTATCCTGCCCACGCTGCGCAAGTTCGACCTGGCCCTGGAGAACCTGACCCCCAAGGCCCGCTACCTGGCCCTGATCGAGGCCATCAAGGCCCAGCAGAAGAACGAGCGCGGCTTCGAACTCAACCTGCAGGGTATCGACGAGCTCCACGTCAATCACGACTCCCCGCTCCTGGAAGCCTGTAATACCAGCTACCAGGTGCACCTGCAGGTCACGCCGCAGACCTTCGTCCCGATGTATAACATCGCGCAGGCCATTGCAGCCCCGATCCTTGCCATCGCAGCCAACAGCCCCCTGGTGTTCGGCAAGCGCCTGTGGCACGAATCGCGGATCGCGCTGTTCCAGCAATCGCTCGACGTGCGCACCAGCAAGGAGCACATGCGCACCAGCGAGCCCCGCGTAAGCTTCGGCACCCAGTGGCTCGATAAGTCCATCATGGAGATCTATAAGGAAGACATTGCCCGCTTCCGCGTCCTGCTGGGCTCCGAAATCGACCAGGATAGCCTGGAGATGATCGGTCAGCGCAAGGTGCCTAACCTGCGTGCCCTGCAGGTACACAACGGTACGGTCTACCGCTGGAACCGCCCCTGCTACGGCATCAGCGACAACGGCATGCCGCACCTGCGCATCGAAAACCGGGTGCTGCCCTCCGGACCTACGGTACTCGATCAGACCGCCAACGCTGCCTTCTGGCTGGGTGTGGTGATCGGCATGGCCCACGAGTTCAAGGACATCCGCGAGCACCTGAGCTTCGCCGACGTGAAGGATAACTTCTCCAAGGCCGCTAAATTCGGTATCGATAGTCAGTTCACCTGGTTCGGCAACCGTAAGATCACCTGCCGCGACCTGATCCTGCAGGAGCTGATCCCCCTGGCCTACAGCGGACTCAAGTTGCAGGGTATCGACCAGGCCGATATCGAGCGCTACCTGAGCGTGATCCAGGGGCGGGCCGAGGTGCACCAGAACGGTGCCCGCTGGCTCCTCAAGTCGTTCACTCAGCTGACCGAGCGGGTCAATCGGGACGAGGCCGTCACTATACTCACCTCCCAGATGGTCAAGCGCCAGATGGAGGACGTACCCGTGCACCAGTGGCCCCTACCCACCGTAGACGACCTGAAGCAGTACCGCCCCGTGGGGCTGCGTGTGGAGGAGTTTATGGAGACCGACCTGTTCACCGTGCGGGAGACCGATCTCCTGGAGCTGGTGGGTGACCTGATGGACTGGCGCAAGCTCCGCTACGTCCCGGTCGAGGACGAGAACGGTCACCTCTGCGGTCTCATCACCACCCGCAAGCTGCTGCGCTACTACATCCAGCGCGGCCGCATCAACAACGAGATGAACGACTACAAGACGGTCGGTGACCTCATGATCACCGTACCCGAAACCGTCAGCCCCCAGACGACCATCAAGGAAGCCATGCAGATCATGCGCGGCTGCAAGCTGGGCTGCCTCCCGGTAGTCAAAGACAACGAACTGGTGGGTATCATCACCGAAATGGATTTTCTCCGTGTAGCCGGCCGCCTCATCGAGCGGCTGAAATAACCTTCTATGTCCCATACGCCCCGCCTGACCCCCATGAGTGATCGGGTAACGCTCCTGTCCATGACCAAGAGCATGTATCTGTCCGAGCAGATTTCCGCCGCTTACGGCCATTCGCTCGGTGCATTCCGTATCGCCCGCTTCAGCGACGGGGAGATGCAACCCATCATCGAGGAGAGCGTGCGCGGTGAGTACGTCTTCATCATCGGCAGCACCTTCCAGCCCAGTGATAACCTGATGGAGCTGCTGCTGACCATCGACGCGGCCCGGCGCGCCTCGGCCGGCTATGTCTGCGCGGTGATCCCCTACTTCGGCTACGCCCGGCAAGACCGTAAGGACCGCCCCCGCGTGCCCATCAGTGCCAAACTCATCGCTAACCTGTTGGAGGCCGCCGGTGTGGACCGTATCATGACGCTGGACTTCCACGCTGACCAGATCCAGGGCTTCTTCGATATTCCCGTGGATCACCTGCAGAGTCAGGCCATCTTCATCCCCTACTTCCGGGAGCAGGATATGAGCAACGTCATCTTCGCCAGTCCCGATATGGGCGGGGTGAAGCGGGCCCGGGCCTACGCCAAGTACTTCGAGCGCGATATGGTCATCTGTGACAAGTACCGCAAGCGCGCCAACGAGATTGCGGGCATGACCCTCATCGGCGACGTCGCCGGTAGCGACGTCATCCTGGTTGACGACCTGGTCGATACCGCAGGTACCCTCTGCCGTGCTGCTGATCTCATCATGGAGCGTGGTGCCCGCAGCGTGCGCGCCATCGCCACTCACCCCATGCTCAGCGGCAACGCCTACGAGAACATCGAGAACAGTCAGCTCCACGAGCTCATCGTCTCGGATACCATCCCCCTGAAGCAGGAGTCTCCCAAGATCAAGGTGCTCGGCTCCGCCGACCTGTTCGCCACCGCCATCCGCAACACCCACGACAACGCCAGTATCTCGGCCCTATTCGTCAACTAGCCTACGGTCCGACCGGTTTATTCCTTCTATGCCCAGCCGTAAACTGTACGATTACAACGCTAGCTTTAAAGACGAGCTAGCGCGCCTCAACGTGCAGCAGCGGCGGGCGGTAGACACCGTAGAGGGCCCCGTCATGGTCCTGGCCGGCCCCGGCACCGGCAAGACTCACCTGCTGGCCGCCCGCATCGGCAACATCCTGCTGCAGACCGATGCCGGTGCCCACAACATCCTCTGCCTCACCTTCACCGACGCTGGGGTAAAGGCCATGCGTCAGCGCCTGCTCAGCTTCATCGGTCCCGAGGCGCACCGCGTGAGCATTTACACCTTCCACAGCTTCTGCAGCAACCTCATTCAGAACAACCTGCACTACTTCGGCCGGCCCGGGCTGGAGCCCCTTGCGGAACTGGAGCGTATCCGTATCATCCGCAGCCTGATGGACCGGCTTCCGCAGACCGATCCCCTGCGCCTCGGTTACCACGAGACCTATCACTACGAGGATCACCTGCAGGACCTGTTTGCCCAGATGAAGGCCGAGAACTGGACCGAAGACGAGCTGCAGCAACGCATTAAGACCTACGTCGACGGACTGGAGTCCCACCCCGATTTCACCTACAAGCGTAAGTACAAGAACAAGCAAGCCGGTGACCCCAAGGAGGGGCAGGTGGCCGAGGAGCGCCTACGGATGGCCAAGCTGTCTTCCGCCGTGGCGCTGTTCCCCCACTACCAGGAGGCGCTCAAGGAACAGCGTCGCTACGACTACGGCGACATGATCGGCTGGGTACTGCGCGCCTTCCACGATCATCCCGGTCTGCTGCTGAGCTACCAGGAGCGGTTCCGCTACCTGCTCATCGACGAATTTCAGGATACCAACGGCAGCCAGGACCGCATCATCCGCCACCTCACTGATTACTGGGACTCCCCCAATGTATTCATCGTAGGCGACGACGACCAGGCTATTTACGAGTTTCAGGGGGCGCGGCTCAATGCCATGATCGACTTCCAACGGCGCTACGCCAAGGACCTGACCATCGTCACCCTCAACGAAAACTACCGCAGCACCCAGCCCATCCTCGACGGTGCGGATGCCCTCATTAACCGCAATATCCTTCGCATTGGTGACCGCCTTCCCGAGCACCGCATCGATAAGCGATTGGTTAGTAATCATAGCGGGTCGGCTCTTACTCCAATAAAGGCGGGGGGGGAGGTCACCTACCTCTCCTTCACCGACCACCGGCAGGAGACCGGCTACCTCGTAGGCCAGCTCAAGCGGTGGCACGATGCCGGTATCCCCTGGTCCGAGCTGGCCGTCATCTACGCTAAGCATAGTCAGGCCGAGCTCCTCCGCCACCTACTGGAACGCGCCGGCATTCCCTACCGCAGTAAGCGGCGGCCGAACGTACTGGACGGCCGGCCCGTGCGCCAACTCCGCGAACTCCTCCGCTACCTACAGGCCGAGCAGGAACGACCGGGCACCGGAGAGTATCTGCTGTTCCGCATCCTGCACTTTCGCTGTTTCGGGCTATCGCCCCACGATCTCTCGCTGCTTAACTTGGGCCGGCTCGACACCCTGGGCCGCGACGGCCGGCTACCGAGCTGGCGGGAATACCTGCGGGCCGATGCCCTTTATCCAGTCGGTCTGGATGCCCCGCAGGACCTGCGCCGCGTAGCCGACTGGCTGGAGGAAGCCATCGGACTCATCGGCAGCCTGCCCCTGCCCGAGTACATCGAGTGGGTACTCAACGGCTCCGGGCTACTAGCCTCCGTGCTGCGTGACCCCAATCGGGCCGAGCTGCTACAGCACGTGGCCACCTTCACCGACTTCGTGCTGCGCGAGATCGCCCGCCGCCCCCGCATCACGCTGACCGATCTGCTGGACACCCTGGTACAGATGGACGGCAACCGGATCGCCCTGCCCCTGCGGTCCCACCTCGATCAGGCGGATGCAGTCCTGCTGGTCACGGCACACAGCGCAAAGGGATTAGAATTCGAAAAGGTGTGGATGCTCGACTGTAGCGAAAAGGCCTGGGGAACGGGTGGTAGCCGCGCCAGTAACCGCTTCAAGCTCCCGGATACGCTCACTTACGCGACTACCGAAGATGAGGAGGAGGCCCGGCGGCGGCTCTTCTTCGTTGCCCTCACGCGTGCCCGCTCGGAGGTTATTCTCTCCTGCGCCGAGCTCAGTGTGCGTGATAAGATGCAGCAGCAGGTAGCCTTTGTGGATGAACTCATCGAAGCGGGTGGGGTAGCGGTACGGGAAGCCAGCCTCGATGCGGATACGCTGACGGAGCTTGCCCACCTCCAGTTACAGCCCAAGGACAAGGCCCGCTTCCCCGTACTGGAGCGCTCCGCGATCGCTGCCCTACTGGAAGACTTCCGCATGAGCGTGAGCGCGCTTTATGCCTACCTCGACTGTCCGCTGCGCTTCTACTACGAAAAGCTACTCCGCGTACCCGATCGGGAACGGGAGCGCACGCTGTACGGCTCGGCCCTGCACGAGGCCCTGCAGAACTACTTCCTGCGCATGAAGCGGGACCCGGCACAGATCTTTCCCAGCAAGGAAGAGCTCATCTACAATTTCGAGATCGCACTCGGCCAGCGGCGGGGCCAGCTCACTACCCAGGGCTACCACAACCGACTGGAGCGCGGCCGCCGCGAACTCGCTACCTACTACGACCGCTACCACAGCAGCTGGGTGCACGATGTAGAGATCGAATACCTGATCCGCAACGCCGAGGTAGACGGCATCCCCCTCACCGGCATCATCGACCGCGTCGACGTGATCAGCGATGCCTACGTCCGCGTGGTGGACTACAAGACCAGCACCAGCAGCTCCAATAAGCTGCGCCGGCCCACCGCCAAGGCTCCCCACGGCGGCGACTACTGGCGTCAGCTCACGTTCTATAAGCTACTGTTCGACAACCGGCCCGGCACCCTCCGCCGCGTGCGCGAGGGCCGCATTAGCTACCTACTTACCAATCCTGACGGAGAGCAACCCGAGGAACACCTGGAGCTCAACCAGCAGGATACCACTGCGCTACGCAAGATCCTAGCAGAAACCTGGGAGGCCATCCAGGAGCAACAGTTCGACGGCTGCGGCAAACCCGACTGCGCTTGGTGCCGCTTCGTACAGGACCTGACCGATGAGGTGCCGCTGGAGCGCACCGAGGCGGTGTACGATCTGGATGATAGTGCATAGGGTTAAACACAGAGTACACGGATTAAAGCACAGATGGCTTCACCGATTAATCCGTGAAAAATCCGTGCCCTGAATCTGTGTAATCCGTGTTTAACTAAAGAAACGGGTTCTCCCGCCGCTCTTCCCCGATCGTAGTACTGGGTCCGTGTCCCGGATATACCATCACGCTATCCGGTAGCGGCATAAGCTTAGTTAGGATAGAGCCGATGAGTGCATCGTGATCTCCCATGGGGAGGTCGGTGCGCCCGATGGACCGCCGGAACAGTACGTCCCCGGCGATCACGTAGCCCTCCGCCGCATTGTAGAAGCAGATGCTGCCCGGGGAGTGACCCGGACAGAACAGCACCTGAAAGCTAGCCTCGCCCAGGCGCACCGTATCTCCTTCATTGATGAAGTAGTCCGGGGCCGGAGAGGGCACCATCGGGGGCATCCCGTAGGCCTGCACGAACATGGGTGCGGCCTCCAGAACTTGTTGCTCCAGGGGGTGAATGCCGAGCTGGAGCTCGTACTTGTCAACCACGAAGGCGTTGCCGAACACGTGGTCAAAGTGACAGTGGGTATTGATCAGCTGTACGGGCTTCAGCTGCAGCCGCTCGATGGTGGCTACCAACTCCCGCTCTTCGGCGGGAGTATGGCAGCCGGGATCGAACACGATCGCCTCACGGGTATCGTCGTCGTAGACCAGGTAGGTATTCTCCTGGACGGCATTCTGGGTCAGAAACGTAACGGTAGTAGCCATGGCACCTGCGCGCGCGCCCTAGCTATTCATGGTGGCGAGGAACTCCTCGTTGCCGGTGGTATTCTTCATGTGGCGCATGAGGAACAGGAAGGCTTCTTCGGGCTTCATGTCGGCCAGGTGGTTGCGGAGGATGAACATGCGCTGGAGGGTTTCCCGGTCCAGGAGCAGGTCGTCGCGCCGCGTACTGGAGCGGGTGAAGTCGATGCTGGGGTACATGCGCTTGTTGGCCAGCTGGCGGTCCAGCTGAAGCTCCATGTTGCCGGTACCCTTGAATTCCTCGAAGATGACCTCGTCCATGCGGGAGCCGGTATCGATGAGGGCGGTAGCGAGGATGGTCAGCGAGCCGCCGCCGTCGATGTTGCGCGCCGCACCGAAGAACTTCTTGGGCTTCTGCAGGGCGTTGGCCTCGACACCACCGGAGAGCACCTTGCCGGAGCTGGGCTGCACGGTGTTGTAGGCGCGGGCCAGGCGGGTGATCGAGTCGAGCAGGATACAGACGTCGTGGCCGGATTCGACCAGGCGCTTGCTCTTTTCGAGCACGACGTTGGCCACGCGGACGTGGTTCTCGGCCGGCTCGTCGAAGGTGGAGCTGATGACCTCGGCCTTCACGCTGCGCTTCATGTCGGTGACTTCCTCGGGGCGCTCGTCTACGAGCAGCACGATGAGGTAGGTCTCGGGGTGGTTCTTGGCAATGGCGTTGGCCACATCCTTGAGCAGGAAGGTCTTACCCGACTTAGGCTGGGAGACGATCAGGCCCCGCTGTCCCTTACCCAGGGGAGCGAACAGGTCGAACAGGCGCATACCGTAGTCGCGGCCGGTAGCCGAGCCCGATAGCGTGAACTTCTCGGTCGGGAACTGGGCGGTGAGGTAATCGAAGGGCACCCGGTCACGGATGTCCTTGGGGTCGAAGCCGTTGATCTTCTCGACGTCGAGCAGCGCGAAGTACTTCTCGCCCTCCTTGGGGGGCTTGACGGGGCCGCGCACGGTATCGCCGGTGCGCAGACCGAAGGACTTGACCTGCTGCTGGCTGACGTAGACGTCGTCCGGGCTGGTCGTATAGTTGTAGTCGGGCGAGCGCAGGAAGCCGTAGCCATCGGGCATCATCTCCAGGATACCAGTGACGTTGACCAGGCCGTCGAGCTTGTACTCGGGCTGCTGGCTGCGGCGGTTGTCGTTGCGGTTGTTGCCGCCGCGCTCGTTGTTATTACCGCGCTCGTTGTTGTTGCCACGGTCGCTGTTGCGGTTATTGCCGCCCCGCTCGCCGCGGCGATTATTGTTGCCGCTGTCGTCCCGCTCCTCGGTGCGGCCACGGTTGCCGTAGCGCTCGTTGCGAGAGTTGTTGTCGTCCTCGTCGCTACTGCCGTTGTCGTCGGAATTATTGTTGCTGTTGCGACCGCGGCCCCGTCCGCGGGACTTCTGCTGGTCGTCTTCCGTGTCGTCGGACTTTTCGGACTTTTCGTTGCGACCCCGACCGTTGCTGCGGTTGCCGGAGGTGTCGTCGGAGTCGCTGCTACGCTCTTCGCGCACACTGCGACGGCCACGACCGCGTCCGCGGCTGTTGCTGCGTTCGTCTTCGCTCGACTTATCGCCTGATTTATCGTTGGACTGCTGGTCTGCTTTGTCGTCGGTCGACTCATCGTCCTTGCTGCTGTTGCGGCGGCCGCGGCCCCGTGCGGGGCGTTTGGTCTCTTCGTCGCTGCTGTCGTTGTTGCGGCTGCTGCGACGACCCCGGCCACGGCTGGGTTTTTCGTCTTTTTCGGCGCTATCCTCGGTAGTCTCTCCCCGGCGGGCGGCGGAGGCGGCGGCTTCGGCGCGGCGGTTAGGTACGCGGTCGGTGTCGGAGGCGGCGGGCGGCTCGCTGACGGTTTCGGTGCCCTTTACGGCCTGCTGCTCGAGCAGGGCCAGGATGAGGTCCTGCTTATTGAGCTTCTTGTAGGATTTAAGGCCGAGGGTTTCTGCGTAGTCCCGTAGTTCGGGGACCAGCATGCTCTGTAATTGCGCTATGCTAAACATCTAGAGTGGAGATCGTAAAGGAGAAAAAGGATGGGAGTGGGAGCCCGGGAAAGCAGGCCGGCCTCCCGAACGGAAGCATGAAGTGGACCTGAGAGGGCGGAGAATGGTAACGGCGGACCGGAGTGCGGGGCAGATATGCCGGCTCAGAGCCTGCACGCGGAGTCGCTTACCTCGCAAAGCTACAACCTATTGTCCGTAATTAGCGGTGCACCGGGATGCAAACTTGCAACTAAATACAGACCAGCCCACCTAAAGGTTTAGCTACGCCGCGGATACGCCCCGGCGGACCTGCCCTTTCACTTACCTTTGCCGCCCCTAAACGTCACAGTATATGCTATTGGTACACACCCTGCGCGAGGAGCGCGAACGGGTACTCGCAGGACTTCAGAAGCGCCACCTCGACGCCGCCGCCGCGGTAGATCGCATCGTGGCCCTGGACGATCAGCGTAAGGAGCTCCAGACCAGCAACGATACCCTCCTGGCCGAGCGCAACACCCTGTCCAGCGAGATCGGTACCCTCTTCAAGTCCGGCCGCAAGGACGAAGCCAACGCCCTGCGCGAGCGCGTCAACGAGATCAAGGGCGCGGTCGCCGGTGCGGAGGAAACCCTGAAGGGCGTACTGCAGGAGCTGGAAGACGCACTACTACAACTGCCCAACGTACCCCACGAACTGGTACCCACAGGCAGCAGTGCCGAAGACAATGAGGTATTCAAAGCCTACCCCGGCGAGCTGCCCACACTGGTGGATGGTGCCCAGCCCCACTGGGAGCTCGCCGAGACCTACGGCATCTTCAGCCTCGAACTGGGGGTGCGCACCACCGGCAGCGGCTTTCCGGTCTTCACCGGACAGGGGGCCCGCCTGCAGCGCGCCCTAGTTAACTACTTCCTGGACCGCAACACCGCCGCCGGCTACACCGAGTACGCCCCCCCGCTGCTGGTCAATGAAGACACCGCCCGCGCTACCGGTCAGCTGCCCGATAAGGAGGGACAGATGTACTACATACCGGAAGACGACCTCTACCTGATCCCCACCGCCGAGGTACCACTAACCAACCTGTACCGCGGCGAGCTGCTCGACGCCGGGCAGCTGCCCGTACAGCTCACCGGCTATACCCCCTGCTTCCGGCGGGAGGCGGGTAGCTACGGCGCCCACGTGCGCGGACTCAACCGCGTACACCAGTTCGACAAGGTGGAGATCGTACAACTCACCTTGCCCGAGGAGAGCTACACGAAGCTGGACGAGATGGTCGCCCACGTCGGCAGCCTGCTCGACGAGCTACAGCTTCCGTACCGGATCCTGCGGCTGTGCGGCGGCGATATGGGTTTCACCTCCGCGCTGACCTACGACTTCGAGGTCTGGAGTGCCGCCCAGCAGCGCTGGCTCGAGGTCAGTAGCGTATCCAACTTCGAGACCTTCCAGAGCAACCGCCTCAAGCTGCGCTACCGTGGCGAGCGGGGCAACGAACTGCTGCATACCCTCAACGGCAGCGCGCTGGCCCTGCCGCGCATCATCGCCGCCCTGCTAGAGAACAACCAGCAGCCGGACGGTATTTTACTACCGGAAGTCCTACATGGCTACCTGGGCAAGGAGCGATTGACGCCCGTGGCCTAGGCAGCCGTAAACCCATTCAGTATGCTCAGCGGCGGATACGGTATCTACATCATCATCACCCTGGTCTTCGCCGGCGTAGGCTGGCTGGCGAGCAACAAGCTCAAGGGCACCTTCGAGAAGTACAGCCGCGTACCCATGACCAGTGGGATGAGCGGCGCGGAGGTCGCCCAGCGCATGCTCACCCACTACAACATCCGGGACGTCAAGATCGTAGCCGGACAGGGTACGCTGACCGATCACTACAACCCCGCTACCCGCACCGTTAGCCTCAGTCCGGCCGTCTTCGAGGGCCGCAACGTATCGGCCGCCGCCGTAGCCAGTCATGAATGCGGCCACGCCGTGCAGCACGCCGAGGGCTACGCCTGGCTGCAGTTTCGCAGCAAGATGGTGCCGGTGGTGCAGGTCGCTTCCCGCTTCCAGAGCATCCTGCTGATGCTTACCGTAGGGGGTATCGCCGGCGGATTTTTCGGACAGACGATGCTGCTCATTACCATTGCAGCCTTTGCCATCACCACCCTATTCAGCGTAGCTACGCTGCCGGTGGAGTTCGACGCCAGCCGCCGCGCCCTGGCCTGGCTGGAGCAGAGCGGTACGGCTACCGGCCCCCTGCACGACGGAGCCAAGGATGCCCTCTGGTGGGCGGCTATGACCTACGTGGTGGCGGCGCTGTCGGCCCTGACCATTCTTTTTTGGCTCATCCTGCGGTATATGGGTAGCCGCCGCTAATTGCCTACTTTTGGCCCGCTCCCGTGTGGGATGGCGGACCGCCCACGTCCTACTCTTCGTACATCATATACCGTAAATCCTAGATCGAAATGGAAGACCTCCTCAGTGACCAGCTGGAAGAAAACAAAATGCTCATGGAAGAGGCCATCGAGCACCTCGAACGCGAACTGGTCAAAGTGCGCACCGGCAAGGCCAGCCCCGCCATGCTGCACGGTATCATGGTCAACTACTACGGCGTGCCGACCCCCCTGGCCCAGACCTCCAGTCTCGGCACGGCCGACAGCCGCACCATCACCATCCAGCCCTTCGACAAGTCTAACCTGCCGGCCATCGAGAAGGCCATCTTCGAGGCCAACCTCGGCGTGACCCCCCAGAACGACGGGCAACTCATCCGCATCAACGTTCCCCCGCTGACCACCGAGCGCCGCGCCCAGCTCGCCAAGGTCGTTAAGGCCGAAGGCGAAGAGGCCAAGATCTCGATCCGCAACGCCCGCCGCGACGCCATGGAGAGCATCAAGAAGGAAGTCAAGAACGGCTACCCCGAAGACGCCGGTAAGCGCATGGAAGACCGCGTACAGGAATGGACCGATACCCTCAGCAAGAAGGTAGAAACCATCGTAGAGAACAAGGAGCGGGAAGTCATGACCCTGTAGCGAGCACCCGCTACCTGAGTACCCATGTATAGGCTCCCGCTACCGCGGTGAGGTGTACCCCCGGGTACCGCTCCCGCCACAGCTCGCCGACGTAGGGAGCGTTCGATCCGTCTACGACTATAGGTATGCCCTCCGGCAGCTCCGTTACACGGTCTGGCCGTAGTCCGTTGCGTACCAGTATCAGTTGTACGTCCGGCCACTGCGCTGGGGGAGTCCATGATTCCCGCCCATCCAGTACCAGCACGCGCTGGTCGAGCAGCCGCAGTAGCGGTGTGCGCACGGTGACTGCCGGCAGCGTAGTATCCCGGTCGAACGCCATTACATCGTCAACGTCGATCCCCAGTGCCCGCCGGCCCGGCAGTACGTTGAAGGCCAGATCGTCTTCCTCCAGGCTGTCCCCAATGGCTATGCCCCGCTGTCCGTCGTATACATCGATCAGACTGGCCCGATTTAAATGATACACCGTGAACTGCGGTGGGGGAGGGGAAAGCAGGGGTCCGAGCAGCCAGTAGCCGCTCAGTGCCGCGGTCAGGCCCATAACCGCCCACCGCCCCCGGTGACTCGGTCGGAAAGCCAGGTACGCCAGGCAGCCGATCAGCGCGTAGAGCCCCACGACCGACAGCCAAGAGAAGTCCGTCAGCTGCAGGGTAGCCCCCGGCAGCTTGCGGCAATAGAAGATGAAGGTGTTCTGCAGGCTCACCACTGCATCCAGTACGGTACCCGTGAGCCACAGTCCGCCCCCGCTCACGCCTAGCAGGGCCAGGAAGCCGTGGAGTAGACCCAGACCCAGCACCAGGTAAGCAAAGACGATGACCAGCGTCCCGCTCAGCATGAAGTAGACCGGAAACTGCCCGAAATAGTACAGCGAGAGCGGCAGCGTACCCAGCTGCGCGGCTGTAGATACCGCAATGGCACTCCAGATCAGCTGCAGCTTGCCCGGTAGGTACACCATCCGCTCGAGCCGCCGGGCGAAAAGTGCGATACCCGCTACGGCCGCAAACGATAGCTGGAAGCCTACTTGTAGCACCTGCTTCGGCTCCGCTATGAGCATGACCAGCGCGGCAATGGCCAGCAGGTTGAACACGCTGTTGCTGCGGTTGAGCTGCTTACCCAGCAGTACGACGCTCACCATCATGGCCGCCCGCTGTACCGACGGACTCAGCCCGGTAATGAGCGCGAAATACCACACCAGCACGATCGTAAGCCCCGTCCGCACGGCCAGCCACAGCGGGCGCGGCGGCACCAGCAGGCGCAGCAGTTGCATCACGATCAGGGCCAGAATACCTACGTGCAGTCCCGATACCGCCAGCACGTGGATGGCCCCCGTATCGGCGTAGGCCGACTTCACTTCCGTACCCAGCAAGTCCTTCTTACCCATGATCAGGGCGGCGGCTACGGCCAGTTCGTCGCCCGCCAGGTAGGGCTGTAGACTGGCGAACCAGGCGTCCCGCGCCCGCTCCCCGTAGGCCCGCAGCGAAAAGCCCGTCGCGCTACCCACCCGCAACCACTCACTCGAGTCGACGAAACTGCGCCGAAAGATATTTTTATCCGCCAGGTAGCCCGCGTAGTCGAAGGCCTCGGGATTCAGCGGGCCGGGCACCGTATCCACGTCGCTGGCCAATAGCAGACGTTCGCCGGTCCGCAGCGGATCACCCGCTATGTAGGCTACCAGCTTGCCATGCACGTCCAGCGTGAGGCTATCCCGCACGAGCTGCACCACGTCCACCTCCGTGTTCTGCCGCCGCTCGCCCTGCCGTACCCGTTCTACATCCACCAGTAACTGATCCCCCGCCCGGTATGCGCTACTGAAGTGCGCCGGGTCATTCAGCGGATGCCGCACCCCCGCATACCAGCCCCCGAAACACAGGGTCGCCAGCAGCAGTACGCCAGTCGCCGGGCGCGGCCGCCGGTGCAGTGCTATGGCCAAAAGGAGAAGTCCTGCCGCTACTGCCCCGAAGTAGGTAGCATACGCATAGTCCAGGGTATGCGCCAGCAGCATACCACCCGCCAGTGCCCCCACCGGGCCCAGCAGTGGAGCAACGGCCCAGGGAATTTGCGGTCGGGTCTGCGGCGGCATACCCGCAAGGTAACCGGTTCCCGGCATCCCTGCCGGGGCTTGGCAAACGCTACACATCTCCGCCCCCCATACCGTAACATAGCAGCATGGAAGCAGCACCCGACCCCCTCAGCTGGGCAGAGTTTACCAAAGTAGACATGCGCATCGGTACCATCGTAGCGGCCGAGCCCTTTGCGGAGGCGCGCAATCCGAGCTATAAATTGCGCATCGACTTCGGGGAGCTGGGGGAGCGTAAATCCTCCGCCCAGCTCACGGATCTTTACGCGCCGGCGGACCTGATCGGGCGACAGGTCGTGGCCGTGGTCAACTTCCCACCCAAGCAGATCGCTACGATGATGAGCGAGTGCCTGGTGCTGGGTAGTCTGGGTACGGACAAGGCGGTGACCCTACTGCAGCCCGAGCGCAGGGTAGCGAACGGACTACGGATTGGCTAGGTCATAAATCCAAACCCGTACTAAGGCGTTGCATAGGCTCTCCGTGTACCCACAAGCTCGTTCCGGCATGATCCGACTCCTACCGCTCCTCGGTATTTTACTCTGCACCGGCGTGCGCGCCCAGGATAGTCTGCGGCTGAGTCTGAGCGATGCGATCCAGCGGGGACTGGAAAATAACTACCAGATCCGCATTGCCACCAACGAACTGGAGGTGGCCCGCAACAACGACGACTACGCTCTGACGCAGAAGTACCCGACGATCAGTCTGGGTCTGAGCCCCGGCGTAGGCTACCGCAACCAGAGCAACCCGGCCAGTATCGTAGTGCAGAGCACGACGACCAGCTACAGCGTGGCCCCCACGGCCCAGCTCAACTGGGTGCTGTTCAACGGAGGGCGCATCGCGATCAATAAGGAGCGGCTGGGAACCCTGGCCGAGCTGAGTGCCGGCCAACTACAGCTACAGATCGAAAACAGCGTACAGGATATCATCGACGCCTACTATACGGCCGTCGTGCAGGAGGAACAGATCCGCGTACGCCAGCGCGTGCTGGGCCTGAGCCGCGACCGCATCGATTACCAGCAAGTAAGGCGGGAATTCGGGCAGGGGGGCACCTTTGATGAGTTGCAGGCGCGCGACGCCTACCTCTCGGACTCCACCAACCTGGTCGTACAGCGCGTGAACTACGCCAACGCAGTCCGCAACCTGCTGCAACTGATGGGCGAAACCGTGCTCAACCAGCCCGTAGCCCTGACCACCGCACTAACCTACGAAGAAACCGACTACGACCCCGCCGCCCTCGAGGCCCAGCTGCTGGCGGCCAACCGCAATCTGCAGAACCTGCTCATCAACCGCGACCTGGCCGCCCTGCAGACTCGCCTGATCGAAACGGAGCGGCTGCCGACCATCGGCATCGGGGCGGGGGTGAACTACGACATCGCCGTGCAGACCGGCACCCAGACTTTCGAATTCGGCGGCGACCAGCCGGGACGGGAGCAGGAACTGCCGGGGGTAGCCGCGCGTACGCTGGCGGGAAACATCGGCTTCACGGCCAGCTACCTCCTCTTCGACGGGGGCAACCGCCGGGTGCGTATCCAGTCCTCCCGCCTGCAAGAGATGACCGCCCAGCTAGACTACCAGTCCGCGCAACAACAACTACGCACCGCCCTGTACAACACCCTGGCGCTGTACGACAACCAAACGCGCATCATCGGTATTACCCAGCAGTTAATCGACAACGCCGAGCGCAACATCGAGATCGCCGCCGAGCGCTTCCGGGGTGGCACGATCAACAGCTTCGACTACCGGCAGATCCAGCTCAACTACGCCAACGCCGAATTCCAGCTCCTGAACGCCCTGCTGAACCTGAAGCAGACAGAAACGGAGCTATTACGGGTGACGGGACAGATCATAAGATAACTAGCAGACGACCCAATGAAGAATGTATTAGGTACCGCCCTGCAGGGCTGCTGCACCGATCCGATGACCGGCTTCTACCGCGACGGCGTATGCCGGACCGGTCCCCAGGATACGGGACGGCACGTGGTGTGCGCCGTGATGACCGAGGAGTTTCTCACCTTCACAAAGTCGCGCGGCAATGACCTGAGCACCCCCGTTCCCGCCTACGCCTTTCCCGGCCTGAAGCCCGGTGACGGCTGGTGCCTGTGCGCACTGCGGTGGAAGGAAGCTTATGAGGCGGGGATGGCCCCGCCCGTCAGACTGGAGGCTACGCACGAGTCGGCCCTGAAGTATGTAAGCTTAGAGGCGCTGCGGGAAATGGAGCAGACGGCCTAGCCGTAAAAACTTCTGGCTGCGGGTGACCCAAAGCAGGTGCGGGGTGTTACACCACTTCATGGCCACGAAGGAAGAGAAGCAAAAATTCGACCTGTACCTCCTCTGGCGGGTACTGGCGCTGGCCAAACCCTACAAGAAAGTAGCCATCCTGGCCGTCACGCTGGCCGTGCTGCTGGCCCCCCTGTCGATCGCCCGTCCGCGGCTGATCCAGAAGATGGTGGACGACTATATTTTCGTCGGTGACACCAGCGGACTCACCTTCTGGGCCCTCGTGATCGCCGGCCTACTCGTGCTGGAGGCGCTGTGTCGTTATTCCTTCGTGTACAGCTCCAACTGGCTGGGGCAATCGGTGATCCGCGACCTGCGGGTCAAGGTGTTTAGCCACATCAACAGTCTGCGGCTCAGCTACTTCGATAAGACACCGATCGGTACGTCGACGACGCGTACGATCAGCGATATCCAGAGCATCAACAGCATCTTCGCCGAGGGGGTGATCACCATCCTGGCCGACCTGATGTCGATCATAGCCGTACTGGCCATCATGCTCACGACGAGCTGGCGGCTGACGCTGATCTGCCTCACGACCATGCCCTTCCTGATGCTGGCTAGTTACGTATTCAAGGAAGCGGTGAAGAAGTCGTACCAGCGGGTGCGTACCGAGATCCAGCGCATGAACGCCTTTCTGCAGGAGCGGATCACGGGCATGCGCATCGTGCAGATCTTCAACGCCGAGCGGGGTGAGGCGCGCAAGTTCGCCGAGATCAATAAGGAATACCGCAAGGCCAATATCGATGCGATCCTGTACTACGCCATCTTCTTTCCTACCGTGGACATCATCGCGGCGGCCAGTCTGGCGCTGATGGTCTGGTGGGGCGCGCAGGACGTAGCCCGGGCCGGCGGGGTGACGCTGGGTGCACTGGTGGCCTTTCCGATCTACATCAATATGCTGTTTCGCCCGATCCGGGTGCTGGCCGACAAGTTCAATACCCTGCAAATGGGACTAGTAGCCTCCGAGCGGGTCTTCAAGGTGATCGACCGCGATGACCAGATCGAGAATACGGGCTCCCTACAGCCGGAGCGCCTGCGGGGAGAGGTGGAGTTTCGCAACGTCTGGTTTGCCTACACGGGCATCGACTGGATCCTGAAGGACCTGAGCTTCAAGCTGAAGAGTGGAGAAACCCTGGCTATCGTGGGCAGTACCGGCTCCGGTAAGACGACCATCACCAACGTGATCAACCGCTTCTACGAGTACCAGCGGGGCGAGATCCTGGTGGACGGGGAGGATTTGCGGCAGTACGAACTCAATGCGCTGCGCAGCAATATGGCCATGGTGCTGCAGGATGTCTTCCTCTTCACCGGCTCGGTACTAGAGAACATCACCCTGCGCGATCCGGACATCAGCCGCGAACGGGTCATCGAGGCCGCCAAGCTCATCGGCGCACACGAGTTCATCGACCGGCTGCCGGGAGGCTACGACTACGACGTGATGGAGCGCGGCGCTACCCTGAGTATGGGGCAGCGGCAGCTGATCTCCTTCGTGCGGGCGCTGGTCTTCGATCCGGACATTCTGATCCTGGATGAGGCGACGAGTAGCGTGGACCCGGAAACGGAGGGTATCATCCAGTATGCCATCGAGAAACTGATCGACCGGCGCACCAGTATCGTGATCGCCCACCGACTCAGTACGATCCGTAATGCAGACAACATCATGGTGCTGGAAAAGGGCGAGATCAAGGAGTTAGGCCCCCATGACGAACTGCTGCAGGTCGAGGATGGACGGTACCGGGAACTGTACGAAATGCAGTTTCTCGAAGCAGCCGAGTAGATAACCGCGGGTAACCTAACTTCGTGGTTTCCAGTAAGACATATTTCAGCACCCCACACCTTCCTTCTCTTGAAAAGCCATACTACCGCCCACGACGGCATTTTTACCAACCTGAAGGGCGATCTACCAGCTAGTATCGTAGTATTCTTCGTGGCCCTGCCGCTGTGTTTGGGCATCGCCTTAGCAAGTGGTGCGCCCCTCTTTTCTGGCCTGATCGCCGGTATCGTAGGAGGCATCGTAGTGGGCGCCATCAGTGGCTCCAACGTAGGGGTGAGTGGACCGGCGGCGGGGCTGACGGCCATTGTCCTCTCCGCACTGACCGATTTGGGCAGCTTCGAGCTCTTCCTGACCTGTGTCGTGCTGGGCGGAGTTATTCAGATCGTGCTGGGTGTACTGCGCGCCGGTGTGATCGGGTACTTCTTTCCCTCGGCGGTGATCAAGGGAATGCTGACGGGCATCGGGCTCATCATTATTCTGAAGCAGATCCCCCACTTTTTCGGCTATGACAAAGTACCCGAAGGGAATGATGCCTTCATTCAGAACGATGGGCAGAATACCTTTTCCGAGATTTTCAACATGATAGATTATATCGCGATCGGTCCGACGATCATCGCGTTTATCGCCCTGGCCATACTGATCCTCTGGGAGGCGGTACTCTCCAAGAAGAGTAAGGTATTTACCATTGTTCCGGGGCCGGTCGTTGCCGTAGCAGCGGGCATCGTCTGGCAGATCACCATGCAGGGTACCGAGTGGGGCATCCGTCCCGAACACTTAGTGCCGCTACCCGTACCGGAGAACTTCGACTCGTTCCTGGGACAATTCAGCTTTCCCGACTTCAGCGCCGTGACCAACGGAGCGGTGTGGGTGACCGCCTTTACCATCGCGCTCGTAGCCAGTCTGGAAACCCTGCTGTGTGTAGAGGCGACCGATAAGCTCGACCCCTACCGGCGGGTAACCCCGACCAACCGGGAACTGATCGCTCAGGGAGCCGGTAACGTCGTATCGGGACTGATCGGGGGCCTGCCAGTGACGCAGGTTATCGTGCGCAGTTCGGCCAATATTCAGTCGGGCGGGCGCACGAAGCTGTCGGCCATCGTGCACGGCATCCTGCTGTTGGTGAGTGTCATCATGATCCCTACCGTTCTGAACCGTATCCCCCTTTCCGTACTCGCTGCGGTACTGCTGCTGGTGGGCTACAAACTAGCCAAGCCGGCCACTTTTGCCGGAATGTACAAGGTGGGCTGGCGACAGTTCGTACCCTACATCGTTACAGTTGTAGCGATCGTACTTACTGACCTGCTCATCGGCATTAGTCTGGGCTTGGGCGTGGGTATCCTCGTCATCCTGTACACCAGCTACCAGAACTCTCACTTCCTGCACAAGGAGGACATGGACGGGGAGCGGCCTAAAGTCAAGATCACCCTCGCTGAGGAAGTGACCTTCTTCAATAAAGCGGCCATCCGGAAGCAACTCGATGAGATCGCCGAGGGCTCTAGTTTGTTCCTGGACGTACGCCAGACCCGCTTCCTGGACTATGATGTGGTGGAGGTACTCAATGATTTCGTCACCTCCTTCAAGGACCGCAACGTAGAGGTGGTAGTGATCATGGAGAACGAGCGAGTAAGCAACCCGCAGGATTACTTCGAGGTATTCGACATGCGGTCGGTGACCGGAGCGCGCTAGGCGGAGGCATCGAACAAGGAGGCTGGTAAAGCCGTAAATTACCGGAACGACCGACCGGGTCGCGCTTCAAGTACTCCGCATGACTAACCCCTTTACCTTCGACCTTTCTAACCTACGGGGTGACTTCTTTGGCGGACTGACCGCCGGTATCGTAGCCCTGCCCCTGGCCCTGGCCTTTGGTGCGCAGACGGCCCTGGGGCCGATGGCCGGCCTGTACGGAGCCATCGCCATTGCTATCGTGGCTGCACTCTTTGGTGGTACGGCTACACAAGTAAGTGGCCCTACGGCACCGATGACGGTAGTGAGCTCGGCCGTCATCGCCAACTCGCTGGTAGAGTCGGGAGCCGATACGGTAGCCGAAGCCCTGCCGCTGATCCTGGCGACCTTCTTTCTGGCCGGTCTGATCGAGATGATCTTCGGAATCATTAAGCTGGGGCGCTACATCAAGTATATCCCCTATCCCGTGGTGTCGGGCTTCATGAGCGGGATCGGGGTGATCATCATCGTTACGCAGCTGTTTCCCGCACTGGGCTACTCGGCGGCCAACGATACGGAACTGGTGGCCGGCAGAATGCCCCATGCGGAGGAGCAAATTCTGGAAAAGATCATCCGGGAAGAGGAAAGCAGCACGTTGAAGGGCGTGATGGATGCATCGGTGATCGCGGAGACGGACCGGCGGTTTGCGGATGTGACCCCGGAGGAGATCCGTACCGAGGCGATCCGCCTGGCAACGCGCAAGGTGCGCGGTACCAAGGGGACCATCGCCAATATCTACCGGCCCTTTACGGTACCGGGTGGCATCAACTACCTCAACCTACTGCTCGCCGTAGGCACCATCCTGATCATCTACGGCTTCAAGCGGATCACGTCGATCATCCCGTCCAGTCTGGCGGCGCTGGTGATCATGACGCTGGTGGCCTTCTTCTTTATGCAGGGGGAAGTGCCGGTGATCGGACAGGTACAGCAGGGTTTACCGCCCATCTATTTCGACTTCTTCGGCCAGTTTGCCAATACGAGCTACCTGCTGCGCATCCTGCAATTCGCCTTCACGCTGGCGGCACTGGGAGCGATCGACTCCCTGCTCACCTCCGTAGTGGCCGACAACATCACGAAGACCAAGCACGACCCCAACCAGGAATTGATCGGTCAGGGACTGGGCAATATGGCGGCCGCTTTCATTGGCGGACTACCCGGTGCCGGTGCCACGATGCGCACGGTGATCAACGTACAGTCGGGCGGCAAGACCAAGATCTCCGGCATCATCGCGGGTGTGTTCCTGTTGCTGGTGCTGCTGGGCCTGAGCGGTATCGTATCCTACATTCCTAACGGCGTGCTGGCGGGTATCCTGATCACGGTAGGTATCGGTATCATCGATTATAAGGGCTTCCGACACCTACGGAGTATACCACTCGGTGATGCAGCGGTGATGGTCCTGGTGCTACTGCTGACCGTATTTGTAGGGCTGCTCGAGGCCGTCGCCTTCGGCATGGTACTGGCCGCGCTGCTGTTCATGAAAAAGACCGCCGATACGGTGGAGGAGGGAGCCAGCAGCAGTTCGCTGGAAGAGTTCAGCCGGGAAAAGCCCTGGGCGGACGATAGCGACCTGGTCGAACGACTCGGCGATCGGGTATTCATCAAGCACCTGGAGGGTCCGCTATTCTTCGGCTTCGTATCCACCTTCCAGGCCATGATGCGGCAACTGCCCACCGTGGAGGTCGTGGTCATCCGTATGGCACGGGTCCCCTACATCGACCAGTCGGGGCTCTACGCTATGGAGGATGCTATCCTGGATATGCAGCGCCGGGGCATTGCCGTCATCTTCACCGGTATGAACGAGCAGATCCGGTCCATGATGGAACGCATCAATCTCGTACCCGGACTGGTACCGGAAGAGCACAACTTCACCACATTCGAGCAGGCCCGTACCTGGCTCAGCGCGCGGCTGGCCGAAGGCAACCTCGAGCAGCAGTCCGAAGTACAGCAGAACGCCCCGCCCGTGGTGGGTGATGGGATTGACGAAGCGTAGGCTATTGGTTTACCTGCTCAGTAGTTCCGCGTACCGCGCCCCGTCATTTAGCACCGCGATGGCCTCCTGCACCTCCTGGTCGTTACGCAGTCCCATCTGTACCTGCCCACGCTGGTAGTAGTAGCGCCCGGCGATCTCTTTTTCGATGATGCGGATGATCTCGTCCCTCAGTCCCGCGATGGCCGTGGCCTGCTCGCGGTCCAGCTTCTCCTGGATGGAGGCCAGCTCCGCGCTGATGTCATAGCCCTCCGCTACGGCACGATCGGCGGCCTGCTCCAGCAGCTCTTCGGCCTGGGAGGTGAAGTTGAAGTCGGCCCGGTTGAGGAAGGTCTCGAAACGGTCCCAGTCGGTGAAGCGGAAGTCAGCCACCGAATCGATGGTCGGGTGATCGCGCACCCAGTCGTTGACAAAATCAAATACGATGTAGTCCTCCAGCAGGCCCTGAGCTACGTTGTTCTTGCCCAGTACGTCCACCTCGATGTCGGGGGCCACGCCACCGCCGTCCAGTACGGTACGGCCGGCGCGGGTCCTGAACTCGGCGCGCTGCGCATTGGGGATGTCGTAGGGCTTCCCGTCGCGGTACTCGATGGCCTGGATACAGCGCTGACTGGGGATATAGTACTTAGCCGTAGTGATCTTCACGCGGCTGCCGTAGCCGGTTTCCATGATGTTCTGCACCAATCCCTTGCCGTAGCTGCGCTGACCGATCAGTACGCCGCGGTCGAGGTCCTGCAGGGCTCCCGAGACGATCTCGGAGGCCGAGGCCGAGCGGCCGTTGATCAGTACGGCTACGGGTAGTTCGGTGTCGAGGGGATTGCCCTTGGTCTCGTAGCTGCGGTTCCAGTCGCGCACCTTGCCCCGGGTGGTCACGATGGTTTCGCCCTTGGGTACGAAGATATTGACGATGTCTACCGCCTCGTTGAGCAGGCCACCGCCGTTGCCGCGCAGGTCGAGTACTACGCCGGTCATACCGGGATTCTGGGCGCGTAGATCGGCGACCGCGTCCCGCACGTTCTTGCCCGCCTGCTGGGTGAAGGTGGTCAGCGCTACGTAGCCCACGTTCCGCTCCAGCATGCCGTAGTAGGGTACGTTGGGAATGTCCACGTCGCCGCGGATCAGCTCCAGTTGCTTGACGCCCTCGCCGGGCCGGTCCACGGTCAGCTCCATCACCGTGCCGGGGAAGCCGCGCATGATCTCCTCCAGTTGCTCGCGGTTGTACTGTGCGGTCTGGCGGCCGTCGACCTGCAGCAGGCGGTCGCCCGTCTTCAGGCCGGCGGCGTCGGCGGGCTGGTCACGGTACAGGGTCAGGATGGTGGGTAGGCTGTCGATGTACTCGATCTCCGCCCCGATGCCCTGGTACTGACCGCTCTGCCGCAGCCGGGCGGTCTCTACGTCGGTCTCGCTGATGTAGTTGGTGTAGGGGTCCAGGCTCTCGACCATGGCCTCGATGCCGGTGCGCATCAGCTTGTTGGGCTCGATCTCGTCGACGTAGTAGGTATTCACCTCCTTGTACACATTGGTGTACACCTCGATGGCCTTCATGATCTCGAAGAACTTATCGTTGACCGGAGCCAGCGTCGCGGCCATCAGGCCCAGTACAATAAGTGCACCGGCGGACCCGCCCGCTAATTTTTTACCTATACTCATGTTACGCGCTTTGGGATACCCTAAGGTAACGCGGCAGGCACGGACAAGATTACGACCCCACCACACGTACACGGGTGGGCGCGCGCGCAGGTGCAATGCCGGGCACGCTAGGGCCGGGCATAGGGCAGCACCGTAGCGTCTCCGGGGCGGTAGTAGGTATCGAGTCCGGCTACGGCCAGCGTATCTAGCGTGGCGTGATCGATGTGTCCGCGCTCGTCCACCGCCCCGTCCGGCACGAACACCTCCTGGATGCGACCCACGATGAAGTAGGTATCGTTGGCCCGAATGTGGTGCTCCTCCTCGAAGGTCAGGCCGATGCGGACGCTGCTCTCTTTGACATAAGGAGCCTTGCACTGCGCGCTGTACTCGGGGGTGAGCCCTACGGCAGCGAATTCAGATACTTCCAGGCTGTAGTTCGCGCTGGTCTGATGCGCCTGCTCCAGGATGGTGGGGTGGAGGGTATTGAGGGTGAACCAGCCCTGCGCCTTGAGGTGGTGATAGGTGTGGCGGGGAACGGTGAGTGGCCGCAGGTGAAAGCCCAGCAGTCCCGGACTAGCCCCCAGGTGCACGACCGAGCTGAATACACCGAGGTTCTCCGTGCCGCGGTGGCCCTTCGTACCGATCAGGTGTACGCCGCGGGGACCGGGCAGGGTATTGAAGAAGTTGCGGCGGTAGGCGCGGTCGCGGGTGGCGAGCTGGTCGTAGGTGAGGTGCATAGTGTGCGGTATAAAGCGGTCTCCGACCGCGAAGTTCGAAGCTGCCTCCGGCAGCGCGGAGTGTACTAATACCGCCGGTTCTCCGCCAGTCGCTTAAGAAAGAACTTGTCCTGAAAGCGCTTGGGGGTCAGGCGGAGCAGCTTGACCAGCCAGCTCTTTTTCATCACCAGCACGTTCGGCTTCGGGGAGGGATCGGTGAGCGCCCTATAGATCGCCGCGGCGACCAGCTCGGGCTCCACGCCATCTGCCTCCGCCGCTTTGGTGTAGGGGCCGAGCTTTTCCAGCACGCCCTCGTAGCGGGTGCCCTGGTAGGCTTCGGTCTGCTCGCGGCCCTTGGCCCAGATGGGCGTCTTGACTGGTCCCGGCGCCACACTGATCACATCGATACCGAAGGGACTGAGCTCGCGGCGCATCCCGTCGGTAAGGGCCTCCACCGCGAATTTAGACGCCGAGTACAGCGTAGTGAAGGGCGACGTGAGGTAGCCCGATACGCTACCGATATTGACGATCCGGGGGCTCAGGCCGGCCGCTCTGGCGGCATGTAGCTGGGGCAGGGTCTCCTGCGACACCGCAATGAGCCCGAAGACATTGACGTCGAACTGCTTGCGGTACTGCGCTTCCGAGAGCGTCTCTACCGGACCGCTGATGGCGATGCCCGCATTATTGACCACGCCTACCAGCTGCTTACCGTCCGCGACGATACGCTGCACCGCGGCCCGGATAGCGGCCCGGTCGGTCACGTCGAACTGAAGGGCGGTAAAGGCTGGATGGTCGGTCAGGCCGGCCTCAGCGTCTCCGCTTCGGAGGCTGCCGTACACGGTCAGCCCGCGCTGAAGCAGGTAATGGGCGGTAGTGAGACCGATGCCGGAGGAGATACCGGTGAGTAGAATAGCTTGTTGCATATGGGGTTAAACACAGATTACGCGGATTGATGCACAGATTACGTCACAGATTTCAGGTGTAACGCATCTACAAATCTGTGCTAAATCCGTGCCCTAAATCTGCGTAATCCGTGTTTAACCCCCCCTCAACGAACAGCCAGCTCCATCAGATAAGAGCACAGCAGCGCCCCGTAGGTACCCAGCGCGTAGCCGATCACCGCCATGATGGCTCCTACCGGGGCTAGGACGGGATTGAACGCACTGGCCACCACCGGCGCACTGGCGGCCCCGCCCACGTTGGCCTGACTGCCTACCGCGACGAAGAAGAAGGGGGCCTTGATGAGGTAAGCGGTGACCAGCAGAACGGTGATGTGCACCAGCATCCAGATCAGGCCGATCGCGAACAGACCGAGACTGTCGAGCACGTCGCCGATGTTCATCTGCATGCCGATGGTGGCGACGAGGATGTAGATGAATACGCCGCCCCACTTGCTGGCCCCGACGCCCTCGAGCTTGCGGGCGGGGGTGAAGCTGAACAGGAAACCGAAGGTGGTGGCCAGTACGACCATCCAGAAGAAGCCGCTGGTGAGGGTGTTGAGGCGCAGGGCCTCGAGGGCGGCCTCGAACTGACCGAAGAAGGGGGCAATGAGATCGGCCCCGAGATGGGCCAGGGCCACGCCGCCGAAGGCTACGCCGAGGAGCTTGTAGAGGTCCGTGCTGGTGGGGATGCGGCGGACCTGCTCCGCATAATCCTCCATCTTCTTGACCAGGCTATCGATGGCACTGCTGTCGGCGCCGATGAAGCGGTCGATCCGCGCCGCCCGGCCGGCTCCGAAGAGTAGGAAGGCCAGCCAGATATTGGCGACCAGCACGTCTACTACGATCATCTGTCCGAAGATGCCGGGCGGTACCTCGTTGATGATCTGCATGGCCGCCTGGTTGGCCCCGCCGCCGATCCAGCTACCGGCAATGGTGCTGAGGCCCCGCCAGAGGAGATCGGGGTCGATGTCGATCAGACCAGGAAAGAAATTACTGATGAGCAGTAGCGCGATCGGTCCGCCCAGCACGATGCCGAAGGTGGCCGCCAGAAACATCACGATGGCCCGGTAGCCCAGGTTGATGATGCCGGGAATATCGATGTTGAGGCACAGCAGAATGAGACTGGCCGGCAGCAGGTAGCGGCTGGCCACAAAGTACAGCTGACTGTGGCCCGTATAGGCGCTAAAATCACTCAGCTCCAGCCCCTGGGCTTCGATGAAGCGGTTGATCTCCCCGAACGACAGTCCCTCCGGCAGCACCGCCCCCTGCGCGGCCAGCGCATCGATCACGCCGTACTCGTACCAGTCGTAGGCGATGATGCCCAGCGGCCAATTGAGCAGCGCCGGCAGGAAGTAGCACAGCAGCAGGGCCGGCACGTAGGTGTAGAAGGTCTTCCAGAACGGGCGCTCGCTACTGGCCGTAGTGAAGACCAGGGCGAGGATGGTGAGGAGGAGTCCGAAGACTACAGCGTCGTTGGTGATTAGGGGTTGCATCGGTGCCAAGATAGTCGTCGGCCGAGGCATACGCAGTTTGGCTCGTCCGCCGACGGAATTGAGCTCCCCTCGCTCGGCCGACGAACGAAGCTTACGCAACGCTCGGCGGCCGAGGCTAACTCAGATACTTAGCCACAATAGGAAAGCGCCGGCCCATGCCGAAGGCCTTCTTGCTCACCCGCAGTACGGGGGCCGTCTGGTGCCGCTTGAACTCGTTGATGTTGACCAGCCGCAGGGCCTTTTTGACCAGTGCGGGATCGGCGCCGGCCTCGATGATGTCCTGGGGCGATTTGTGGAGCTCGATGTACTGGTAGAGCACGGCGTCGAGCTCGGGGTAGGGGGGCAGACTGTCGCTGTCGAGCTGGTCGGGCTTGAGCTCGGCGCTGGGGGGCTTGGTGATGATGTTATCGGGGATCAGCTCACCGTCGCGGTTGATGAAGCGGGCGAGCTCGAAGCACTCCGTTTTGTAGACGTCGCCGATCACGCTGAGTCCGCCGCACATGTCGCCGTAGAGGGTGCCGTAGCCGACGGCCATCTCGCTCTTATTGCTGGTGTTGAGCACGATATTGCCGAACTTGTTGCTGAACGCCATCAGGATCATGCCGCGGATGCGGGCCTGGAGGTTCTCCTCCGTCAGGCCCTCCTGCTGGCCGAAAAAGTGGGGCTGCAGCAGGTCGGTATAGCTGTGGTAGACGGACTCGATGGGCACGATATCGTACTGGCAGCCCAGGTTCTGCGCCAGCTGGCGGGCATCGTTGACGCTGTGGTCGGAGCTGTGCTGACTGGGCATGAGCACGCAGCGTAGATTATCAGCACCCAGGGCACGGGCGGCGAGTACGGCGACCAGGGCCGAGTCGATGCCGCCACTTAGTCCCAGGATGGCCCGCTTGAAGCCCAGCTTACCGAAGTACTGCCGGATGCCTATGACCAGCGCGTCGTGGATCAAGGTCATCTTGTCGCGCTCGCGTTCGCCGCCGCCGTCGCTGTCTTCCTGTACCTCCTCGGTATTGTAGATGCGCAGGGACTCCTCGAAGTAGGGCATCTCGTCGACTACCTGTCCGTGCGCATTGAGCACCAGCGAGCCGCCGTCGAAGAGCACCTCCGTCTGGGCTCCCACGTGATTGACGTAGTACAGGGGGATATTGTACCGCTCCACGTTCGCCTGCAGCACGCGCACCCGCTCGGCGGCGTGGTCGTAGGCGAAGGGGGAGGCCGAGACATTAATGATCAGGTCGGGCTGCTGCTCCAGCATTCGGTCCGTGGGGTTGATCTTATAGAGAGGGTTCTCGTTACCGACATTCCAGCTGTCTTCGCAGACGAGCAGGGCGATGGTCTTATCCTGGTAGCGCACCACCTTCCACTCCGAGGCGGGCTCGAAGTAGCGGTACTCATCGAAGATGTCGTAGGTAGGCAGCAGCGTCTTGTGCTGCACCTGCTGCACGCGTCCGTTGGCTAGGAAGTAGGCACTATTGTACAGATCCTTGCCCTCCACGACCGGATTCCTGGTGGGGGAGCCCACGATGATCGCGATGCCATCGGCGGCCTTCGCCAGTTGCTGCACGACCTGATCGGCCCGCTCGATAAAGTCATCGAACTCCAGAAAATCGCGCGGCGGGTAGCCCACGGTAGCCAGCTCGGGGAAGACCACAATGTCCGCCCCCTGCTCCTTCGCCCTACGGGTGTAGTCGAGCATCTTCTGCAGGTTGGCGTCGAAGTTGCCGACGTGTACGTTGATCTGGGCTAGGGCGATATTCATGGGGCGGAAGGTAGGGTGTTGCAAAGATACGTTGTCTTAGTTTAGTTTGCAAACTAAGTTGGTGGGGCGGGGTCGCTGGTGCGGTGGGGAGGTTCAGTCCGCTCTCGGGGTGCTTACTTTTTGATTTCTGTCGGGCTGCTTATGGCAAAACACCAGCTCACGCACTATAGTGAAGACTTTCGGGCGGCACATCTAATAAGAATAATGGTTGGAGCGAACACACGCTGATCTGACTGTAGCACGTTTTTGGACACTGGGATGTCAGTGTGACGCGGCGCTATATTGGCTGACACAAGAAATATAACCAATGCCTACCTCTCACTTTGGGTGTAACTATCTATTTCCCACAAAACGTTTCATACATTTGTCTACTTGCTGGAGCCAGATGATTTTGGATCTACCTCAACTTGACACCCATGGGTAAACTATCTTTCTCAGGACACGAATCTTTTATCTGCAAGCAATTCTGGCTTAAAAAAGGAGCTGATTTTGTCAGCAATCCGCAGATGAGTTTTGCTGCTGACGACGCTGTTGTAGAACTAGGAGTCGGAAAGAACATGGTTAGGTCCATTCGCTTTTGGCTTAAGGCATTCGATATCATCGAGGATAATGACCAACTAACGCGCATGGGTCGCTACCTTTTTTCAGAAAAGGGTAAAGACCCATACTTGGAATCCATTGGCTCGGTTTGGTTACTTCACTATCTTTTAGTGAAAACTAAGCGAGCTTCCCTTTATGGTCTTGTTTTTAATGACTTCAGACGACTGCGGCCTGAGTTTCAATTTGAGCAGTTGCAGGCTTACGTTGAACGTACTTGTGAGGAACAAGGAACTACTTACAGTTCAAATACGATTAAGCGCGATATCACGGTCTTAATCAATAACTACGTTGCTCCTAGTCTTAAGAAGAAATCAGACCTAGAGGATGATTTCAGTGGGCTACTCTACGAACTTCGAATCCTAGAAAAGAAGAGTAAAGCTGATATCATCCGTGATACAATAGTTGACTATCACGTTATTTCACCGGATTATCGGGATACCCTTCCCTGGCAAATCGTCTTGTACTCAATTCTGGACAATGATAGTTTCTCTAATTCTATCACTTTTCAGGACTTGTACAATGCACCAGATTCTCCAGGTAGCGTTTTTGCCCTTTCGCAGGAAGGTCTTTATCGCAAGATTCAGCAGATAATTGAGTTCGACCCCGCGTGTTCCTACTCCGAAACCGCCGGTAACCGTGTTCTCCAGATTTCAACGTCTCTAATTAACAAATTTTCGGTTCTAGATGCCTATTACCCACAATAAGAATTTTTCCCCTTCGGTTAATATCAAACGTGATCGTCGTAAGGCACTGCCTTACATCCCTACGCCGAACAGTAAGGAAGTAGCGGGTAGCGTGCTGACAGGACTTTCAACAGCAGTACGATCCTATGTGATTGTTGGCGCTTACGGTTCAGGAAAATCGATGTTTCTGTGGGCTTTTGCCAAAACATTAGCTGGTAGCAAGTCTTATTTCCCCACTCCAGAGGCAGACTTTCGTCCTTTCCACGTCATCAATATTGTAGGAGAATACCGATCCATCATTGAGACATTTGCCGAGGAGTTCGGCGTTACGAAAGATGAATACTCTACCGATGATGTTCTCGCCGCTATAGGAGAAGAGTACAATCGGCAGGCAGGTAGATACAAACGACTCCTCATCGTTATTGATGAATTTGGGAAGTTTTTGGAGTACGCTGCTAAGCATGATCCAGAGGAAGAAACTTACTTCCTACAGGAACTAGCAGAGTACGCTAATGATGAGAATGCAGATTTACTCCTAATCGCTACGCTACACCAGAACTTCAGCGCCTACGGCTATGACCTGACTAAGCAACAGCAGAATGAATGGAGCAAAGTGCAGGGCCGCTTCAAAGAAATTACTTTTAACGAACCGGTTGAGCAACTTCTATTTCTTGCATCCGAACGTCTAGATGATCAGGAGCGTAGTCGCCCCTATGCGTTTCGCAAACTCTTTAAGGCAATTAAAGAGTCTCGAAGCTTTCCCCTCAGGGACTACCTAAGTGAGGACATTGCTCAAAAACTTTACCCCTTAGACATCCTATCCGCTGCTATTTTAACCCTTGCCCTACAACGCTACGGACAGAATGATCGATCGCTGTTCTCTTTCCTAGAAAGTGCCGATCATATGGGTCTTCAAAAGGAAAGACGTAGCGATTACTTCAGCATTGCCGATGTCTACGACTACTTACTGCACTCTTTCGGTGTTATCACCACCAAAAACAACCCGCATTACGTACAGTGGGCTTCGATGGCCGCTAGTTTAGAGCGGGTGGAGGGGATTTGTGACGAAGATTTACTAGACGCTGAGGCGCTTATTAAGACGATTGGCCTATTGAACACCTTCGGGTCCGGCTCAATGGTACTGGATGACAAGTTTCTCGGACACTACGGTAAACGAGCCCTCAAGATCAAGGATCCTCAAGTAGTTCTGAATAAACTTGTACTTCACCGCCTCATTCGTTATACTAAGTTCAACCGACGCTATGTCCTATTCGATGGAACAGACCTAGATATTGAATTAGCCATTGACGAGGCGGGCAACTTGATTGAGAGCATAGCCGATGTGACAACACCTCTTAAAGAGTACTTTGACTTTAGAGTTGTTCTAGCTAAATCTATTTACTACCGTAAAGGAACGCCCCGCTTCTTTGAGTATGTAATTTCCGACAACCTACGGAACCATCACATCACCGGTGAAATTGACGGAATTATTAATCTGGTCTTTAGCGAGTCCCTAACTATCAGCGACGTACAAGATTTTGCAAAAATTCAGCAGTCTCCAGTTCTATATGGACTCTACCATAACACATCCGAGATAAAGCGGCTCATCTTCGAAATTAAGAAGATCGAGAAGGTTATTGAAACTAATCAGAGTGATAGAGTAGCCATTCGTGAACTCAAAAATATTTTAGAGCACCAGAAGCGGTTGCTGAATCACTACGTCTTAGACAACCTCGCCTCCGATATGGGCAGCGTACACTGGATCGACTTTGAGGGCAAACATGTCATCAGAGATGAAAGGGAGTTCAACCAGCGACTATCTCAACTCGCCGATACAGTCTACTCCCAAACTCCTGTGTATAGTAGCGAACTGATTAACAAAACCAAGACTACTAGTGCCATCCGGTCAGCTCATCGGAACTTCCTACGCAAGCTTGTTCATGAGTCTGCCGAACCCAATTGGGGTTTTGAGTCTCACCTATTCCCACCTGAAAAGACGATCTTCCTTTCTTTAGTCAAAGCAAAGGGTATGATCAGGCAGACTGATGAAGGCGGTCTAACCTTTACGGACCCCACCGATCCCAGTTTTGAATTCCTGTGGAACAAATCTTTGAACTTTATCCAGTCCAGCCGCTCCGGAAAACGTAGTGTCCGCGAGTTGATCGATGATTTGATGCAACCTCCCCTAAAACTCAAATATGGATTCCTTCAGTTTTGGGTGCCCCTCGTACTATTCATCCGGAGGAACGACTATGCGCTCTATGAGGGCGACGCTTACATCCCCGCTATCTCCAATGAAACCTTAGAGCTCGTGCTACGGCACCCGCACAAGTATTTTATCAAGACCTTTCAAGTTGAAGGTGTCGACCTAGAGCTGTTCAAGCGGTACCGAAAGTTTCTCGATCAACGCGAACGTTCACCCACCAACGATGCTTTCATCGAGACAGTCCGCCCCTTCCTAAGCTTCTACCGAAGTCTAAATAATTATTCTAAAAAGACGCAGCGATTGTCTGGTAAAGCTCTCACAGTACGGGATGCCATATCTAAGACAAAAGACCCCGAGGCACTCTTCTTCCGAGAGCTTCCCCTTGCCTTAGGTACATCTAAGCAGGAACTATCTGCAGATGATGAACGAGTAAGAACTTACATCGAGGAACTGCAATCAGTAATTCGCGAGATTCGTACTTCTTACGAGGAGTTGCTTCGCCGCTTTGAATTGTACATTAGAGATAGTACTGGCTACGAGAATGCCCGTGAGGAGTTCCCTACAAGATTTGCTGACCTCCAGACATCACTTCTCTCACAACGGCAGACTGTTTTTCACCAACGCCTTACTTCGGACCTCGAAGACGGTCCCTATCTCAGCTCTCTCGCGCAGAGTCTCGTCGGTAAAACCTTAGATCGAATAAATGATAAGGACGAATCAAAACTGTATGCAGCGTTTGCATCCATGCTTCAGGAGATGGACAACGTAGTCGACATCTCTCGAAAGGTTGACGGTGAGTCCAACCCTCATGACTTTATACTAGTTGAACTCCAGTCTGTGGGTTCGGCCCGCAAACGGCAGGTTCTTCAACTCGGTAAAGTCAAGCAGAAGAAATTGAAGTTAAAGAAAAAGGATGTTCTAAATATTTTAGGGAAGGATAGGACCGTTTCAATCACCGTACTTACGGAACTCTTAAATGATCTCTTAGATGAATGATACAGTGAGGCACGTTATTGGTATCTCGGGTGGTAAGGATAGTTCTGCACTTGCAATTTATCTAAACGATCTCTACCCAGGCCTAGACCTGGAATACTACTTCTGCGATACCGGCAAGGAGCTAGACGAAACCTATCAACTGATCAAGAATTTGGAAAGCTACCTCGGTTGCTCAGTTCTCAAGCTGAAAGGTTCCGGAGACAGTCACCTCAATCCATTTGATCACTTCCTCCAGACTTATGGCGGGTTTCTACCTTCTTCCAGTGCCCGATGGTGTACGAAAAAACTGAAGCTAGAACCATTCGAACGGTACATCGGCAATGATCCAGTCATCAGTTACGTAGGCATCCGGGGGGATGAGGACCGAGAGGGTTACATCTCGACTAAGAGTAACATCCAATCAATATTCCCCTTTCGAAGAAATATCTGGAGCTTGGATGTCACTAAGCAAATACTGAGCAATGAAGTCATTGAAGTGATTTCCGAGTTCTACCGGCAGCAGGTAGTAGATGAGGATCGCCTAGAAAGAATAATAGAGCTCGTGGAGGAGCCAGTGTCTATGACACTGGATCGAGATCACAAACTTGATCGACTGCTAAACCTAGGGGTTCGTGACTTCAACTATGTAGTATTTCGATTCATTAAAGAGTTCACTGACTACCCTCTGAGTATGGTAGATCATTTCCCTCTTTTGGACAACGAAGAGAACTTGGTCCGTGATGACATCTTCGCTTTGCTCAAGGAGAGTGGGGTAGGGGTTCCTGCCTATTATCTTCCTAAAGATTTTACTACCGAGGACGCATCTGGCACCTACGCTCGTAGTCGTTCTGGTTGTTACTTCTGTTTTTTTCAGCAGAAAATCGAGTGGGTCTGGCTGTATGAACAGCATCCTGAATTATATCAACAGGCTATGAAGTACGAAGGGGATGGGTACTCTTGGATGGACAATGAGACCCTAGCAGAACTGATCTCTCCACAGAGGATCATTCAGATTAAAGAGGACTATGCTAAGAAGCAAAAGAAGCGAGAAGCAACGAACGATTCTCCTTACCTTCTCGATCGAATTGAAGAAGCGGAGGGAGAGGGTTGTGCTGCCTGCTTCATTTAGTAGTTAGTTTAGCTATGTTGATTACCCCCGAAATGATGATGGCACGTAGAAATGCCATAAACAGTTTGAATCTTCGGTAGCACTGGCAGAGAGGTTGCCAAAATGTAAACCACATACAATGTCTCGGTAAATTGTACTCCATAAATCCTAGCTTTCCAAATTTTACTACCTTAGTAAGCCTAGACTTACGTGAAGGTATAGAGTAGATCGAATCTCAGTTGAACTTAACTCACCTCACATATCCAGAGTCCGGAAAATACCAATCCTTCAAGGAAGGGTTTGAGCCCATTGATTTTTTCCTGGACGTGCTACCGGTAGCTAAACGATTTGACCTGCTTCTAGGCTACTTCAGTTCCGGCTCTCTGCGAGTATTGTCTGAAGGTTTCGCACTGTTCCTTTATGGCGGAGGACGAATGCGATTGATTACCAACCACTTCTATACCACGAGCGATAAGGAGGCTCTGCTTCAAGGGCAAAATAATTTATCAGCTTCGCTAGAGTTCAGCACACACAACATTACACAAATCAGGGAAGCACTCGGAAGTTATGGTACCCACTTTTTCAACTGCCTTGCTTGGTTGATCGCGAAAGATCGTATTCAATTTGTCGTTATTCGCCCCAAGTCCGGTAGGGGAATCTCCCATCACAAATCAGGACTTGTGTTTGATGGAGTGCACAAAGTTATATTCTCTGGTTCCTGCAATTTTACGTATTCCGGACTCGTAGAAAATCAGGAGTCAATGATCGTCAACAAATCGTTTGACGGCCGCCAATCGGTAAAGGCAATCGAGGAGTTCGAGACAGACTTTGAGCTGCTCTTTACCCGTCAGCAAACTGACCAAGTGGAATACCTAGAACCCGGTAACATCCAAGAGGTAATCATCGAGCAGTTTGGAGGAAGAACGATTGAGCAATTACTGGAAGACGAGAAGACGCTGTTTAGTAAAATAAAACCCGCTTCCGCTAGACGTATTAGGAAAAAGAAACAACAGCTTGATCAGTTAATCGAAAAGATTTTGCGCGAGCCAAAATTCCCCTATGAAACTCCGCGGGACTACCAAGTCCAGGCTTACCAGGCCTGGGTTTCTAATAACCGGCAAGGAATTTTTGCTATGGCAACGGGTACTGGTAAAACCTTGACTGCGCTGAACTGCTTGCTGGAAGAATACCGAGAACAAGGGTACTACCGCGCGCTTATTCTTGTACCAACCATAGCGCTGGCCGAGCAGTGGACGAAAGAGTGTAAAGGATTCAACTTTGAACAGGTAATCACTGTGAGTTCCCGTAGCAAATGGGCAGACACCGTTGCCTTCTACGGCGCCATGACACAATTGAGTAATCCATCATTTATCATAGTCGCTACGTATGCCTCGTTCGTAAATACTAAATTTCAAAGGCAACTCGCTGGACTGTCTGACGACATCATAATTATTGCTGATGAAGCACACAATGTCGGGGCTCCACAAGTAAAAAGGGCAGTTAAAAAACTACCATTCGAACGCCGGATTGGTTTGTCGGCCACTATTGATCGAAAATACGACATGCTTGGTAACGAGGCTATCGAGACGTTCTTCTCTGACCGGTCACCCTACTGCTTTTCCTACTCTATGTTTAAAGCTATCTGGGAGGAACCCAAGATCCTATGTTCTTACACCTATCATCCCGTAATTGTAAGGTTGACCGACGAGGAGATGGAGGAGTATGTTTCTGTGTCTCGTCAACTCACCAAGTTCATTGATAGTCAAACGGGTAAGTACCAAACAGGTAAGCATGTGGAAATGCTGCTGCTGAAGCGCAAACGAATTATTCATAAGGCAGCGGATAAGTTACGCGCATTCACGCAGATTCTCGCAAAGGAGTTCGCACAAAGGGGACACCTTCGCTTTACACTCGTCTACGTCCCCGAAGGTCAGGAACCCAACTACGCTCGGTCTGATCAATACATAGAAAGTGCTGAATCGCAGCAACTTATCGACAGCTATACTCGCGCAGTAGTCGAAACGGATGAGAGTATAACCGTCGAGCAGTATACAGCTCAAACGAAAGATCGCGACTCCGTGCTACAGCGATTTGTAGACGGTCGTACTGAGGTACTTTGTTCCATGAAGTGTCTTGATGAAGGAGTTGATATACCACGTGCGGAGCTAGCTATTTTCTGTGCCAGTACTGGAAATCCTAGACAGTTCATTCAACGACGCGGTAGAATCCTACGACAGCATCCAGATAAAAGTATGGCTAAGATATACGATTTGATCGTTGTTCCCCAACCTAATGATGAGCAAAACCGCAATATTGAACGATCGCTAGTAAGAAGCGAGCTAGAACGAGTAAGAAACTTTTCTACTCTTGCCGTTAATCAGATCGATTCATTCAAAGTTCTTCAACCCACTTTAGAATACTACAACTTAAGTATAGACCCAATCCCTTAATGCGAAAAGATGACATTTTTAAGGAGTTCTTACAACATCCTTTACTACAAGAAAAGTACAAAATTGATTCCGCTGAACTCCCAGAAAGGGTATCGGATGGATTGTCCTCTGACCATCCCATCGTCCGCACGATTGCCATGATCTTGGAGGGGAAAGAGAATAAGGACGATAGTGATAACATCATCAGAACTAAAGTGATTAACTACCTGCAGACTGCCAACACTAACCTGTAATGCGAATAGAAGAAATTACGATTGAAAACTACATGTGCTACTTCGGAAGAAAATCCGTCAACCTAGCATCTGGACTCAACCTGATCTTAGGAGACAACGGTAATGGTAAGACTAAATTCTACGAAGCCATTGCCTTTCTATTGAACGATCTGCCACCATCACAGCTTTCGGGTGTGGTCTCTAAAAAGGCGCTGTACGAAACAGCACCAGAGGATCCCATCAGAGTAGGGGTAAAAGTCAAGGCGACACAGTTCGAAGAGACTAAGGTAGTCGAACGGTATTTTACGGTTCAGCGCGGCCAAGATGGTAGTATCAATGCGAGCGATACTAATCTTACCGCTACAGTAACCCATGCTCAGGGGCGCAGCCCTGCCAACGGGAAACTTGTATTAGATCAACTGTTCCCACCTAATCTGCGAAAGTACCTAATGTTTGAAGGGGAGGGGGCACTCAACATATTCAATAATACTGACGCACTTACTATACTAATAGATAATTTTAGTCAGGGTAAACACTATCGTAAGTACACCGATCTTGGCAGGCTACTAAAAAAGAAAGCGGAAAAAGCAGTTGATGATGCATCCCGTACCAATAAGAAGAATGAACTCAAACTGAGTAAAGCAAAGGCAGATATTGAGCTACTTACTAGTCTGATTAATCCTAAGGAAGAAGAGCTGCATGCATTACGGAATAATCTAACACAAACGGAGGAACATAAGGCTCAAGCTGAAGCATACGTTGCTAACGCAGATGCGCTAGAGATCGTCAACAAGCGCATTGAAGACGTAGAAACCAAACTTACTACTAGGCGCTCACAGCTCAAAGAGAAGTATACAAGCTATCTGTTTGATGATAAGTGGATCCTGGCCAATTTCGCGCCCTTCCAGGTCAAGTTCATGGAAAAGGTTGAGGAAATTGAACAGCAAAAGCGAGAAGCTGATCGGACACACCAACGAGAAGTTGGTAAGCAACAGGAACGCGAAAAGATTACGCTACAGGGAAACCGTAATCCGCTTCCAATCAACGTTCCTTCAGTGCGGTACGTAAAGGAGATGATCAATGAGCACTTTTGTAAAATGTGTAACCGGATAGTTGAGCCTGATTCAGAAGCTTTCAGGTTTATGGTCCAACGGTTAGAAGAGTATGAGGAAGATATAAGGAGAACTAGGGAGGAGGCTAACAAAAACAAACTTTTTACTGATAACTACCTGCGGCGGCTGATAACACTCACCGACACCAAGAATGATCAAGGGAACGTCTTCGCCGAGGTGAAGCAAAGCATAGAGTCCCTGTTCAATTTTAACCAAGGACGCAAAACCGATATTAGTAAATTGGAGGAGAGACTTGAGTTTGAGAAAGGGGAGAGAAATGAGATCGTTGGCAGATCACAAATTGGAGCCGAACGACTGACCACCGTACTGAGCCAGTACACTAGGTGGACGAACAATATCAATGCGGACAAAAGTCGTATCTCAGTACTGGGGGAAAGTATTGCCAAGTTAAAAAGTGAGAGAGCTGAACGGCATAAAGAGAAAGACCGCTTAGATAATGATAACGTTGATCATTTTCTCATTAACGCCCAAAATCTACTCCGCGATGTGGAGGAGATTTTTACTTCCACTGAAGAGAGACTCTACCGGGAATTCGTCGAGGACCTGGAACGAAAAACTAACGAAATCCTGCAACGCATCAATGTTGATTCCTTCACAGGGACAGTTGTCTTTGATTTGACCTGGTTTAGAGGAGATCCCAAAATCAAGATTAGGTTGGTAACAGGGGACGATGAAGCTTTTAGTTCCAATCAGTCATTAGAAACAACGATGCACATGGCTATTCTCTTTGCAATTGCAATGTTAGCGAAAGACACTAAGTCAGAGTCTTTCCCAATGATTTTCGACGCACCCACTTCGTCCTTTGGTGAACCCAAGACTAAAGAGTTTCTCAACATTGTCTCAGAGTCTGATCAGCAGCGAATTGTCCTATTCTACAATTTCCTTACGAAGGATGAGAATGGCAAATCGGTGGTTAAGTCAGATTTTGCGAACGTCAAACGCAACAAAGCCTACGTACTACAGCTCAAAAGACCTTTTGACCCGCAGCAATTGCGTACCATCGACACACTGATCGAAGAAATATGAAGAATAGTAACGATCTTAAGAACGAGTGGGCTAACAAAAAGCCCAAGTACTCAATTAGACACAAAGAACTGTTCGATAGTCTATCACAGAAGTTCGGTGCGGAGGGCGACAGAAAAGCTAGTCTAGGTAAGCACTTCTCTAATAACTACGAACTTTACATGTATGCTTTCTTTCTTGGTCTTTATAAAGATGAGTTTGAGCCAATCGGTGAAGATGAAGAAAAAGTAGACTTTAGTTACCCGATTCACCTATGGGGACGTAAGAGTAACAGATTAGATCGCGAAGATTTCACTGATCTACAAGATTACATGTTTATGGCCTCTTTTGTCAAATCTGACTTTGACTTCATCGAATTAGAAAAAGGCAAGCTATCGATTGGTAAGGTCATCAAGGTAATTACTACTGCTACAGAAAGCTACGCTAACGGCGGATTACAACTCATCAAAGAAATGTTAGAAGACGACGCTAACGCATTCATAGCTCCGACTGCCCTCATGAATATTATCACTAAACCTTTGGTAACCAGTGATGCAGAATCTACCATGCAGCAGGAGCAAGAAGCTACTAACGTAGATTAGGAGGACTAATCAGGGATCAAACTTATTCGACCAAGAGAATCGCTTTAGATACGCAGCTAAGGTGGACCACTTTGAACCGCCGACTTCACATAAGATAAGCTACGGGCAAATAAACATCCACTATTTACCGTACCCCAACCCCCCTCACCCCCGCCGCTTAAAAAACCGCAGCAACTCCTTCACGTAATCCTCCGTCGTCTCCACGCTCAGGGTATCCGCGCCGCTCTGGCGGAAGGCGGCGTTGAAGTAGTCCATGGTGTCGTTGTACCAACCGGCGTAGCGGTCGCGCACCCGGGCGCTGTCGGTGTCGATCCACTGCGTCTTGCCGGTCTCGGCGTCCTTGGCGCGCAGGAGGCCTACGGCGGGCAGTTCGCGCTCGCGGGGGTCGTAGAGGTGTAGGCCCACTAGGTCGTGGCGGCGGGCGGCCAGGCGAAGCGGACGCTCGTAGTCGGTGGCCAGGTAGTCCGACAGCAGGAAGCAGATGCTGCGCTTCTTGACCATATTGGTGAAGTAGGTCAGCGCCATACCGATGTCCGTACCCCCGCCCTCGGGCCGGGTATCGAGCAGCTCGCGGATGATGCGCAGGACGTGTCCACGGCCTTTCTTCGGCGGCAGGAACTTCTCCACCCGGTCGCTGAACAGCAGCAGCCCAACCTTATCGTTGTTCTGGGCGGCGGAGAAGGCCAGCACCGCGCAGATCTCGGTGATCAGCTCGTTCTTGGGCTGCTTCACGGTACCGAAGTAGCTCGACTTCGAGATGTCCACTAGCAGCATCACGGTCAGTTCGCGCTCCTCCTCGAAGACCTTGACGTAGGGCTCGCCGGAGCGGGCCGTCACGTTCCAGTCGATGTTGCGCACGTCATCGCCGTACTGGTAGCTGCGCACCTCGGAGAAGGACATGCCCCGACCCTTGAAGGCCGAATGGTACTCGCCGGAGAAGATCTGCCGGCTCAGTCCCTTGGTCTTGATCTCGATGCGGCGCACCCGCTTGAGCAGTTCGGTGGTTTCCATGGGGGAAAGGTACGGGCTAGTCCGCAGCGTCGCTCCGGCGGCAGTCGATCAGGATGTGGATGGCCCCGGCCGCCGCCTTGTCGTCGCGCAGGTGGAAGGCCTCGGCCACCCGCGCCAGGGGGAAGCGGTGGGTGACCATATCGACCGTATTCACCAGGCCGTCCTGCACCAGTTGCAGCCCCTCCTGCCAGAAGCGCCGCATGGCGATGTCCGACTTGGGCTCCGTCGAGTAGATGTCCACCCGCTTCTTGTGCATCTTGAAGAAGTCGAAGTGCGCCGTACAGGTGCCGATGCAACCGTACATCACGATCCGCCCCCCGAAGGCACAGGCGTCCAGCGCGTCCACCATACCGTCGCCCTCCAGCAGACACGGGATCACCACGTCGAAGCCGTCCGGATGATCCGTCCCCACGACGTCCATGGTCGGCGTGTGCTCGGTGGGGATGCGGTAGGTCGCCGTAGCCCCGTACCGCTCCGCCAACTGCAGGTTTTTGTCGTGCAGATCGGTCACCACCAGCTCCCTGGGACTGTACAGCGCGATCACCTGCGTCATCACCAGTCCACTCACCCCCTGTCCGGTGATCAGCACGCGGGTGTTGGGACCGATCCGCGCCAGTTCGGCAGCGTGCAGGATGCCCGGCAGCACTTCGAGCGAACTGATCTCCTCGTCCGGAAAATCGTCCGGTACCACTTTCACGTTGAAGGGCCGGCACACGATGTACTCTGCAAAGGCCCCCCACACGTAGCGGCAGGACACCTTCATCCCCCGCTTCAGGGTGTGCACGCTACGGCCTACCGCATCGATCACGCCCGACACTTCGTGGCCCAGCCGGGCGGGCAGGGTCATGAACTCCGGTTTGCGCAGTCCGCGGTAGGTCTCTACGTCCGACCCGCAGATGCCCACGTAGTGGATCTTGATACGGATCTCGTCAGGACCGGGTTGCGGGATCTTGGCGTACCGCAGTACAATCTTCCCGGGGGCTTCCAGTACCGCTACCGGCTGGCTATCCGGACTCCCCGCCGGTACGAAGGACAGCTCGGCGATTTGCATTTTGGAGGCCATGGGTATTGGGTAGTTTGAGCCACCCAAGGTACTATTCCTCCGCGATCACCCGCAGCGCATCCCGCGCCCGCGCCGCCCGTTCCCGCGCGATCTTTACCGTATCCCCCAGGGCGGTCACGTGACCCATCTTGCGGAACGGACGCGTCTCCGACTTCCCGTACAGGTGGGGGTGTACCTCGGGGATCGCCAGGATGTCCTCCAGGCCGTCGTAGCGGGTAGGGCCGTGACTGCCTTCCGCACCCAGTAAGTTCACCATGGCGGCGGGGCGCAGGAGCGATGGATCGCCCAGGGGAAGCCCCAGAATGGCCCGCAGGTGCTGCTCGTACTGACTGGTCACGCAGGCTTCGATGGTGTGGTGCCCGCTGTTGTGCGGACGGGGGGCCACCTCGTTGACCAGCATCTCACCGTCTGTGGTGAGGAACAGTTCTACGGCGAGCAGTCCTACGATCTCCAGTTGCTGCACCACCTCGACGGCCAGCTTCGTGGCGCGGCCGTCGGTGTCTCCGTCCAGGGCGGCGGGGCAGACCAGAAACTCCACCAGGTTGGCGGTGGGGTGGAATTCCATTTCTACCGTGTTGTACACCTTCACCTCGCCGGTGGCGGAGCGGGCTACGATCACGGCCAGCTCCTTGTCGATATCGGCCAGGGGCTCCACGATACAGGCACCGTCCAGTAGCTTGTTTTCCACTTCCTCCCGGTAGCGGATCACGCTGACGCCCTGTCCGTCGTAGCCCCCCGTGCGGGACTTCTGTACGAACGGAATGGTCACCGCACCTGCGTTCACCGCACTGATGACGTCCTGCTTGCTGTCGAACAGCTGGAAGTCCGTAGTAGCGATGCCATGATCGGCGTAGAACTGCTTCTGCAGTCCCTTGTCCTTGATGAGGTCGATGATGTGGGGCTGGGGGTAGACCCGTACGCCCGACTGCTCCAGCTCGTGCAGGGCCCGGGTGTCGATGTGCTCGATCTCGATGGTGAGCACGTCCAGGCCACGGCCGAAGGCCATCACGTCGCCGTAGTCGCGGAAGCTGCCCGTCTGGAATACGGTAGCGTAGGGGGCGGCGGGAAACTGCTCGGAGCTGTCGAGGACGTAAGTGGGCAGGTGCCAGGGCGTGGCGGCCTGACAGAGCATCTTACCGAGCTGGCCGCCGCCGAGGATACCTAGTTTGGGGAAGGTGGGCATGGGGGTGAAGGTAATAGAATAGGGAAACCTATATCTTGGGAGCATGCGTTATCCTTTCCAAAAATCGGAAGCCATGAGTCGCTCAACGGTTCAGGAGGTCTCGGAGAAGTCTCACTTCCACTGGTCACTGGACCGGTACCACGCGGCCATCGAAGCCGGTATTTTCACGAAAAACGATAAGGTGGAGTTGCTTTTTGGAAAATTAGTCTCTATATCCCCGATTGGTGTTCAACACGGCAAAGTCGTCAATAAGATTTCTCGCCTGCTTTTTGGACGATTTCCAGCTCAGGATTATACTATCGGAATTCAGAATCCCATCACCTTAGCTAATGACTCAGAGCCCGAGCCAGACATATACCTGGCGAAGGGGCCGCTGGAAGATTACGATCACCATCCCTATCCCGCCGATCTACTGCTGGTAGTAGAAGTAGCCGACTCCACGCTGCAACGCGATCGGACCATCAAACTGGCTACCTACGCGGTAGCCGAAATCGAGGAATACTGGATCGTGAACGTTTACGCCGAGAAGATTGAGCGCTACACCGGTCCTACGGCGGAGGGGCAGTACGGGACAAAAGAGACCTTCCGCACCGGAGACACCTTTGCCAGTCTTCACCCGGGTGACTTTGCCGTAGCCGACCTAGTTATATAAACTAGCCCCCACCGCGCTTAGGTCAGTGGGGGCTAGCAAGACCGGTGAATGCGCTGCAGACTACAGCACCTCGCGCAGCAGGGGTGCGATCACCAGGGCCACAACGGCCATCAGCTTGAGCAGGATATTCAGGGATGGTCCGGAGGTATCCTTGAAGGGATCGCCTACAGTATCACCGACGACGGCGGCCTTGTGCGGCTCACTGCCCTTGTGGAAGATCACGCCCTGTACGGAAGCTCCCTCCTCGAACATCTTCTTGGCATTGTCCCAGGCGCCACCGGCGTTGGACTGGAAGATGGCCATCATGACGCCCGCGGAAGTTACACCGGCTAGCAAGCCACCAAGCATCTCAGCACCGCCGGCGAAGCCTACGATGACGGGGGTGACCACGGCGATCAGGCCCGGCATCACCATCTCGCGGATGGAGGCCTTGGTGGAGATCTCGACGCACTTTTCGTAGTCGGCCTTGCCGTCGGCGGCGCGGTAGGTGGCCAGGTCGGCGGCCGAGTACTTGCTCTCGTCGTGTCCGGACCGCTTCATCACCTCCAGGGCGGCCTTGAGCTCGGGAATCTCGTTGAACTGGCGGCGTACCTCCTGGATCATGTCGTTGGCGGCCTTACCTACGGCCTCCATCGAGAAGGCACTGAACAGGAAGGGGAGCATGGCACCGAGGAAGAGTCCGGCGGTAACGTAGGGGTCGGCGACGTTGATGGCGGTAATACCGGCCGTCTGCATGAAGGCGGCGAAGAGCACCAGGGCGGTCAGGGCAGCCGAGCCGATCGCAAACCCCTTACCGATGGCGGCGGTGGTGTTGCCGACGGCGTCGAGCTTATCGGTGCGTTCGCGCACTTCCTTGGGCAGACCGGCCATTTCGGCGATACCACCGGCGTTGTCGGAGATGGGGCCGTAGGCGTCGACCGCCAACTGGATGCCCGTATTGGCGAGCATACCCACGGCGGCGATACCGATGCCGTAGAGTCCGGCGAAGTAGTAGGAGCCGATGATGGCCGTAGCCAGCACGAGAATGGGGTAGGCCGTAGAGCGCATACCTACCGCCAGACCGGCGATGATATTAGTGGCCGCGCCCGTCATGGACTGGTCCACGATGCCCTGCACCGGCTTGGTGCCCGTACCCGTGTAGAACTCGGTGATGTAGCCGATGGCCAGACCGGCCACGAGGCCGAGCAGGATGGCGTAGAAGATGCCGTAGCTGGTGTACACCAGGGTCTCGCCGTTGCTGTTGATGCTGGTCCACTCGGCGGGCATCAGGGCGGTGACGGCGAAGAAGGTGCCGACGAGCATGATGGCCGCGGCAATGAGTTCACCCAGGTTGAGAGCCTTTTGCGGATCGCCGCCATCCTTGACCCGCACGAAGAAGGTGCCGATGATGGATGCTACGATACCGATACCGGCTACGACCAGGGGGAGGAGTACGGCGTTGAGTCCGTCCAGCTCGGTGGTGTAGAAGGCCTGATTGGTCATGTAAGCCGCGCCGATGACCATGGTACCGATGATGGAGCCGACGTACGACTCGAACAGGTCAGCGCCCATACCGGCTACGTCGCCTACGTTATCACCAACGTTGTCGGCGATGGTGGCGGGGTTCAGCGGGTGGTCTTCCGGAATGCCGGCTTCTACCTTACCTACCAGGTCGGCGCCTACGTCGGCAGCCTTGGTGTAGATACCCCCACCCACGCGGGCGAACAGGGCGATGGACGAAGCACCGAAGCTGAAGCCGGTGATCACGGTGATGACCCGCAGGATCGCTTCCTGGGAGGCTAGGCTGCCGTCGGCCAGGTCCATACCGGCTGGTACGAACTGTCCCTCGAAGATGAAGAAGAGTGAGCCCAGGCCTAGCAGTCCGAGACCGACCACGCCGAGTCCCATGACGGCACCGCCGTCGAAGGCTACGCCGAGGGCCTTGCCGAGGCTTTCGCGGGCGGCCTGGGTGGTGCGGATGTTGGCCTTGGTGGCTACGTTCATGCCGATGAAGCCGGCCAGGGCCGAGCAGATCGCGCCGAGGATGAAGGCTACGGCGATCATCCAGCTCGAGGTGACGGAGTCGGCGGTGAAGGCCAGGATGGCCGCTACGACGACTACGAAGATGGCCAGTACCCGGTACTCGGCCTTGAGGAAGGCCATGGCGCCGTCGGCGATGTTCTTACCGATGCGCTGCATGAGCTCGTTGCCGGGGTCCTGCCGGGAGACGCCGGCGGACTTGATGGCCATAAAGATGAGGGCTACGATACCCAGTACGGGTACGGCCATGAGTATAGTTGAAACCATAAATGCAGTAAGATTGACTTGTGGTGGAAGCAGAGTATGTCTTCGAGAACAAGCGATCAAGATGGCCGCGGGGAAGCAGAAAATGGAGTGAAGCCCGCGCTTCAAAAGACGTTGACCGAATTAAAGCGTGACGAAGCTACTACTTTTCGGCTGCTTGTTCGGCCCCTTCCCCCTTTACCGCTTGATAAATTGCTGCACGGTCACTCCTCCGATAGAGCTTACCCGCAGTAGGTAGGCCCCTGCCGCCAGCTCCCGCAGGTCGGCCCGCAGGCTGTACAATCCTACCGGCTGCCGCCCCCGCTGTAGCTCCTGCACCTCCCGTCCGCCGGCGTCGATCACGCTGATGCGCACCTCCCCGGCCTGCTTCACGGCATACTGCAGATTGAGCCGACCGGCCGTCGGATTAGGGGACAGCGCGAGCACCGTAAGGTCGCTGGGTGCCGATACGGCGCTGATCAGGCCCGGCGGATCGGCCGGCGCCGGCGCGTCCTGGACGGTCTTGCCGCTGGCGGGTGCGGCCTGTATGGTCAGGTGGTGGCCACCGGCCGGACTGCTCAGTCCCTGTCCGAAGGTTTCCGACAGGCTGCGCTCCAGCACCGGGGTGTAGAAGTAGTCGGCCTGCACCCGGTCTTCCAGTACATCGAGGATGTAGTAGCCGTGGCTGGTGAGGTCTACGTACTTCATGTGGGGGTTGGGGTTGCCGAGGTTCAGGTCGGCCCGTGGGCGGATCGGGGTATTGAGCTGTCCCTGCAGCGCCAGGGCGATGGGCAGCGAGGTGGTCTCATCGAAGTTGGCCGACGCGATACTGGGCGAGACGAACTCCACGGCTACCGCCCCCGCTCCGGTGGCTGGGTCGTAGGGGGTGGGGGCGTAGATCGGTACCGTACCCAGATCGTCCTCCTCCCGAAAGCTCAGCGCTACCGGCGCATCCGTGACCTCGTAGGCCATACTGGTGTGAAAGTCGCCGGTCAGGATTACTACGTTGCCTATCTCTTCGGCTTTGATGAAATCGATGAGCTCGGTCCGCTCACGGGGGTAGCCGTCCCAGATATCCAGGAAGGTGCTTTCGGCCCGCTCGAAGGATTCCCCGATCAGCGCACCCGCCCAGCCGATATTGAATTCCGAAAAGATGACTTGGTTGCCGATCAGCTTCCACTTGGCGGTCGAGGCGGATAGCCGGTCCTTGAACCAGGCCTTTTGGGTGGTCCCCAGCATGGTGCGGTCGGGGGAGTAGAGGTCCGGATCGCTGGTCAGGGGTGCCTGTTCGTCGCGGCCTACGATGCGCGTGTCGAGCATGATCAGATCGGCCAGGGTACCGTACGACAGGCTCCGGTACACGGTCTCCTGCGGGGTGTCCCGGATCGGCATCCACTCGAAGTAGGCCTGTTTGGAGGCGGCCTTGCGGTCTTCCCAGGGGCCTTCGCCTTCCTGGTGGTTGGTGGCGCCGCCGGTGTAGCTGTTATTGGCAAACTCGTGGTCGTCCCACACCGCGATCATGGGGTGTTGCTGGTGCAGGGCCATGAGGTCCATATCCAGGTGGTAGGTACTGAAGCGTGCCCGGTAGTCGAACAGGTCGATGACCTCTCCCGCCGGTTCCATGACCCGATCGTCCCACACCGCCGGGTTTCCCACCCCAACGGCAAAATTGGCATACTCGTAGATGTAGTCGCCCAGGTGCACTACAGCATCCAGGTCGTTGCGCTCCGCCAGCCGGCCGTAGGCATTGAAGTAACCCGATTGAAAATTGGAGCAGCTCACCACCCCGAAGCGCAGGTGCTCGGTGGTGCCCCCGGGGGTGGTCTTGGTACGGCCGGTGAGGGAGTTGCGCTCCAGAGCGGTAAAGCCGTAATAATAGGTCGTGCCCCCCTGCAGGCCGGTGACGTCCACCTTCACGGTATAGTCGCGGCTGGCGTCGGTGGTGAGGGTGCCTTGACCTACCACGGTAGTGAGTTTGGGGTCTGTGGCTACGATCCAGTCTACCGTCACGGCGGCGCCGTTCAGGCTGTCGGGGGTGATGCGCGTCCAGATGATCACCCGGTCTTCCAGGGGATCGCCCGAGGCTACACCGTGGTAGAAGGGGTATAGGTCATCCTGCACCACTAGCTGTTCCGCCCCCGGCAGTTGCCGTTCGTGCGTAAACAGCATCTGGGCGCGCACGCCGGTGCAAAGGGTAATGAGGAGTAGGCAGTAGGTGAGACGACGCATTTGGACTGGGGTTACGAAGTACTAAAGGTAGTAGAGGGTCTCCGTAGTATATGCCTAGTGGTTCCCGGCATCCCTGCCGGGGCTGTTCTGCCTGTGTGATGTTGCCGCGGCTGGAAGCCACGAACCGGTGGTGGTTCCCGGCATCCCTGCCGGGGCTGTGCTGCCTGTGTGATGTGCCGCGGCTGGAAGCCACGAACCGGTGGTGGTTCCCGGCATCTCTGCCGGGGCTGTGATATACCTCTCTTATGTTTGTGAGCGGAGACTATGTTCCATCATTTAAGGATGATTGGATCTGCGGTAGAGATCGGCGTAATCCGGATGGAGGTACGTATAGGGCCACTCCTCCCAATGAGTTACGAGTCCACAAGTCACTGGGTTATTGAGCACGTACCACATCACCGTATCAAAGGTGCCCTCCCGAATATCGCGGTCGAAGTAGCTCACCTCCCAAAAGCTCTTACCGACACGGCCTAATATTTTATTCGCCGAAGAGGCAGTAAATGATTTGTGCTTACCCATAACAAGTCCAGCATCTATATCCAGGCCCGATGCACTGCGGGCTACCACGTGAACATGATTGCTCATCACGCACACCGTATAAACCAATACACCCAACTGCTCTGCGATGAAAGTCCAGGAATTCAGGATAAGCTTAGCTATTGACGGATCGGCGAGGTGATAGGGTCCGTTGGATCGAGCGTGGAGGGCACTGTCCAACTTTTCCTCGAATGCCTCCGCTGCTAAAGCCCGACCCTGAACGGTGGGTGCGTACTGAAGGCGTAGCTCAGTTTGTTGCGACCGCAATTGATCGATCACTGACTGGGGCAGACTACCCTTCAGCCGGTATACGATATGCATGGGTATATGCCGAAAGGGACGGTGGGGGAGTTTGCCGTAGCCTTCTTTCATGGGTTTAGGTTGCTTATTAAAACCCGTAAAGTAGTATGAGATAGGCAAGGTGGAGATTATGTCGCTTAAATATTGCAAGCACAGCCCCCGGTTCGTGGCTTCCAGCCGCGGTCCATTACTGGTCTGGCATATGATCAATCTTCGTAACCCGCCCACACCGCACCTGGAGGGTGCGAACCGTTGCGGGCGGCGTTCATTTCCCCCCCGGCTCGTGGCTTCCAGCCGCGGTCCACTACTAGTCTAGCATATGATCAATCTTCGTAACCCGCCCACACCGCACCTGGAAGATGCGAACCGTTGAGGGCGGCGTTCATTTCCCCTCCGGTTCGAGGCTTCCAGCCGCGGTCCATTACTGGTCTGGCATATGATCAATCTTCGTGACCCGCCCACACCGCACCTGGAAGGTGCGAACCGTTGCGGGCGGCGTTCATTTCCCCCCCGCCTCGTGCCTTCCAGCCGCGGCCCCCTGCTGGTCTGGCGTACGATGATTTTCGTAACCCGCCCACACCGCACCTGCAAGGTGCGAGCCGTTGTGGGCGGCGGCCTCTTCTCGGGTTCGCGGCGCCCCGCTGCTCAAGCTTCGCACTCGCCCGCACAGCCCCCTTGCACATCCCCGCCCGCTGCCCTATATTTGCCGCCCAATCCCCCGCAAGCGAGCGGGGAAGATTTTATACCGAAGGGTGGAGAGACTAGGCTCTGTGAATCCCTGGCAACCACTCCTCCGATGGCTCGGAGGAAAAGGTGCCAATTCCTGTCCCCGCTGGCATTTCGCCGTGGGGAGCATATAAAATGTACCGCCATGCCCTCTTCCCCGGCCCCTCCGGCCTCCCCCCTCTTTGCTGACCGCGCCGACCTCGCCACGCTCCTGGCAGCCGCCCTGGATGAGTCCGTCCACTTTCTGGATACTGCTCCCAATCGACGCATCGGCACCATCAAGCCGCACGCAGAAGTGCTACCCGCCTACCAGTACCCGGGTAACCTGATCGGCCGTGGCACGCAGCTGGCCTTCGACACCGATTTCGGGGAGGGACAGGGCGCACTCAAGACGCTACGTCACTTCATCCGCCGCTACGATGACTATATCTGTGGGTCCACCACCCCCCGCTACCTGGGGTATGTGACCGGCGGAGTCACGCCGGCCGCCCTGGTGGGAGACTGGCTAGCCTCCGTATACGACCAAAATCCCCAGGGGCTCCGCTGGTTCGGAGATGCCTCCGCACGCATCGAACACAAGACCATCCACTTGCTGCAAGATCTACTGGGGCTCGATCGCAGCTTCAACGGGGGCTTCGTCACGGGAGCTACGGTGTCTAACTTCACCTGTCTGGGCGTAGCCCGGCAGTGGGCCGGCCGCCGCCTGGGTATCGATGTGGCGCGCGACGGAATGTCGCAGCGTATCCCCGTCCTCACCGCCACTCCGCACTCCTCGGCGGTCAAGGCGCTAGCGATGCTCGGTATGGGCCGGGCCAGTATCGTCGAGGTCGCTACTCTGCCCGGGCGGGAGGCCATGGACGTAGGCGATCTGGCCAAACAAGCCGCCTCGCTGGGTGACCGGCCCTTCATCGTCGTGGCCAGCGCCGGTACGGTCAATACGGCCGACTTCGACGACTTCCAGGCCATTCTCCGGCTCCGCGACCGGCACCCGTTCTGGCTCCACATCGATGGGGCCTTCGGAGGGTTTGCGAATTTGGCGGGGCCGCCGGTGCGGAGGGATTTGCTGGAGGGCTGGACCCAGGCCGACAGCATCACGGTAGACAACCATAAGTGGCTCAACGTGCCCTACGATAGCGGCACCTGGTTCGTCAAAAAGGAACACGAAAAGCTACAGGTCGAAGCATTTAAAAATGGCAACGCTCCCTACCTCGACGGTCCCCATGGCCACTTCAACTACCTCAACCTGGGCCCGGAAAACAGCCGGCGACTACGCGCCCTGCCCGTGTGGTTCACCATCCGAGCCTACGGTAAACCAGGCTACCGCGATATCGTCAAGCGCTGCGTCGACTCCGCCTTCGGGCTGGCGGAAAAGATTGTCGCCAGCGAGGAGTTCGAGCTGCTGGCCCCCGTGCGCCTGAACGTAGTGGCCTTCACCCTGAGTGGAAAGGACGATCCGGCTACGATCGATCGCTTCGCCCAATTGCTCAATAACAACGGTCGCTACTTCCTCACCCCCACCACGCTGTTTGGCCGTCGCGGACTGCGGGCGGCCTTCGTCAACTGGCAGGCTAGCCGGTCCATCACGCACCATCTCTTCCTGGAATTACGAGCGACGTTTGCCCAGCTAACCTTCGCACCTGCGGCCCCGCCCACGTCCTAGCGGGCAGTCCGCCGACTACTCACGATCTCATCTTCATTTATTCAACATACTACTATGCACTTCGAAACACTTCAATTACACGCCGGCCAGGAGGTCGATGAGGTAAGCCGCAGCCGCGCCCTGCCGCTCTACCAGACCACCAGCTTCACCTTCAAGGACAGCGAGCACGGCGCCAAGCTGTTCGGCCTGCAGGAGTTCGGGAATATCTATACCCGCATCATGAACCCCACGACGGACGCCTTCGAAAAGCGCATCGCCGCCCTGGAGGGAGGTGCCGCCGCCGTAGCTACCGCATCGGGACAGAGCGCGCAGTTCCTGGCCATCAACAACCTGGCCTCGGCCGGTGATAATATCGTCAGCAGCCCCTACCTCTACGGGGGTACCTACAACCAGTTCAAGGTCGCCTTTAAGCGCATCGGCATCGAGGTGCGCTTTGCGGAGAGTACCGACCCGGCCGATTTCGCCAAGCTGATCGACGAGAAGACCAAGGCCATCTACACCGAGACACTGCCCAACCCGAGCTTCCTGGTGGCCGACTTCGAGGGCCTGAGCGCCATCTGCAGTGAGTACGACCTGCCCCTGGTGGTCGACAACACCTTCGGCACCGGCGGCTACCTCTGCCGGCCCATCGAGCACGGCGCGCACATCGTCGTCGAGTCGGCCACGAAGTGGATCGGCGGACACGGCACCAGCATCGGCGGCGTGATCGTCGACTCGGGCACCTTCGACTTCGGCAACGGCAAGTACCCGCAGTTTACCGATCCCAGTCCGGGCTACCACGGCATGGTGTTCAATGACGTATTCGGTAAGGACGGCCCCTTCGGCAACATCGCCTTCGCGATCCGCGCGCGGGTGGAGGGACTGCGGGACTTCGGCCCCGCCGCCAGCCCCTTCAATGCCTGGATGTTCATGATCGGCCTGGAGACGCTGAGTCTGCGCGTAGACCGTCACTGCGAAAACGCCCTGGCCCTGGCCAAGTGGCTCGACCAGCACGACAAGGTGGAGAGCGTGAGCTACGCCGGACTGGAGGACCACCCCGGCCACGCCAACGCCAAGAAGTACCTGCGCAAGGGCGCTTTCGGCGCGGTGCTCAACTTCAACGTACGCGGCGGTAAGGAAGCGGCCACCAGGGTCGTCGACAGCCTCAAGCTCATCAGTCACCTGGCCAACGTAGGCGACGCCAAGACGCTCATCATCCAGCCCGCCGCCACCACCCACCAGCAGCTCAACGAGCACGAGCAGCGGGCCGCCGGCGTAGAGCCCAACGCCCTGCGCGTGAGCGTCGGTCTGGAACACATCGACGACATCAAGGCCGACCTCGAGCAGGCCCTGGCCCTGGTGGGCGAGCCGGTAGCTGCGTAGAAACGATGGACATCCCCTCCACCGACTACTTCCGCACGCTCTACGACACCCTCCACGGCGACAGGCCCTGGTACGGGACCGGCGTGGAAGAAAGTCTGGCTGCGATCCCCGAGGCCGACCTGCACGCGCGGGTCGGCCACCGCAGCATCACCCAGCTCCTGGGTCATATGCTGGCCTGGCGGCACGACCTGATCCGGCGACTGCACAAGCTACCCCGCGAGCGGATCGAGCTGAACAGTCCGCAGGACTGGCCCGACGCTACCGGAAGGACCAAAGTCGATTTTCTCAGGGAGTTCGCCGAAACCAAGCAGCTGCTGCAGGAGGGGCTGGCCGCCTTCGACACGACTAAGCTGCACGATAAGCTCCACCCCGACCACCCCTACACCAACGTACAGCTCCTGGAAGGGGGCGTGCTACACGACGTATACCACCTGGGCCAGATCAACCTGATCGCCGCCCTCCTCAACGGCCAGCGTGCCGCCGCAACCCCTTGACCAACTACCTCTACATCGACCGGCCCTTCCGACTGGAATCCGGTACCACGCTACCCCGCCTCACCGCCGCCTACCACACCTACGGTCGGCTCAATGCCGCGCGCGACAACGTGATCTGGATCTGCCACGCCCTCACCGCCAACAGCGACTGCCAGGACTGGTGGCCGGGACTGGTGGGGCCGGGCTGCACCATCGATCCCGGCCGCTTCTTCATCGTGTGCGTGAATATGCTGGGCAGTAGCTACGGCAGTACGAGTCCGCTGAGCCACAATCCAGAGACCGGCCGGACCTACGGGCTCGACTTCCCCCTCATCACCACCAAGGACAATGCCCGCTTCTTTTCCCTGGTCGCCGACCACCTGGGGGTGCGCGGCATCCGACTGCTGATGGGTGGGAGTATGGGCGGACAGCACAGCCTGGAGTGGGCCTGCGCCGAGCCCGAACGCTTCGACCTACTCTGCGTACTGGCCACCAACGCCCGCCACTCCCCCTGGGGCGTGGCCTTCAATGAAAGTCAGCGCATGGCCCTGCGCGCCGACCCCACCCTCGGCACCGATGCGCCGGATGCGGGCAAGGCCGGCTTGGAAGCAGCTCGTGCTATTGCCATCCTCAGTTACCGGCACTACCGTACGTATGCGGGTACGCAGTCTGAGCCGGACGACGCCACCTACGACGACTTCCGGGCCAGTAGCTATCAGCGCTACCAGGGATATAAGCTGTGGAAACGCTTCGATCCGGTCTGCTACTACGGCCTCTCCCGCGGCATGGATACCCACAACGTAGGGCGCGGACGCGGGGGCGTAGCCCGTGCACTGAGTGCAGTGACGGCCCCCACACTGGTCATCAGTATCGACACCGACCTGCTGTTCCCGATCGAGGAGCAGGGCATCCTGAGCCGCTACATCCCGAACAGCCGGCTCGAAGTGATGCACAGCGATTACGGCCACGATGGTTTCCTGACCGAGTCGGTCAAGATCGGTGAGTTTCTGGCCGACTTCCTGAACGATCAGCTCCGCATCGATGCCACCACCAAGCGGGCCTTTACGGACGGACTGACCGGCCGCAAGTTTGCCGTGCCCGGCTCCGAGGAAGTATAAGGCTAGGGCGTTCCACCGATGACGCCGCGGATGTTCCAGTTGACGGTCTCACCGGGGTTGATGGTGCCGAAGCTGGTCCAGTCCGGATTGGTAGACAGCAGTAGGCGATCGCCATTGGGACTGTAGGTACGACCCGCGTCGCAGCCGACGCTCTGGGGCTCGCCCTGGGCCAGGGTGACCTCTACGGCTAGCCAGAGTCCGTCGCCGGTGATCTCTATTCCGGGCAGCAGGCGGTCTTCGTTCCACTCGGTGGTGGTGACGCGGCCGGTGATGTCGCGGCGGTACAGCTCGGCCCCGGGGGTGCGGTCATCGGGCCCCTCCCCGTATACGACGATGCTGGTCGCCTGGGGGATACGGGTAAGGTAGAAGCGGACCCGCTCCAGCGTGCGGCCGCGGAAGGGCTCGGTCTGGGCGGGCGGGAAGTAAGCCGCGAATACATTCGTACCGGGGGGGAGCTGGGGGGCGGTGAAGTTGGGTCCGTCGTAGTTGAGCTCGATGGTCGCCGTGGGACCATCCTCGTCGTCTTCGCCGCAGCCACTCCAAAAGATCGCGCAGCTCAGCAAAAGAAGGAGTAGGGTAGTGGGTTTCATGGCAGCAGGGATTTGACCGGCAAGTTCGGGGATAAGACGCGGCTGGGAAAGGTCCGGTTGCTTAAGGTTGTGCTAAAGTGGGTGGTGGGAGCGATCTTGCGGCGTGTCTCACCCCAATAGGGAAATCCTCCGCCTGGCCCTGCCCAATATTCTGAGCAACGTCTCCGTGCCGCTGATCTCCAGCTTCGATACGGCGCTGATGGGCGGACTGGGCGGTACCCACATCGCCGCCGTCGGTCTGGGCAGCATGGCCTTCAACTTCGTGTACTGGAACTTCGGCTTCCTGCGTATGGGTACGACCGGCCTCACCGCCCAGGCCTTCGGGCGACAGGACGGCCAGGGACAGGTACAGACCCTCCTGCGCGGTGCCCTGCTGGCTCTGGCGATCGGCCTGGTGCTGGTCCTGCTGCAGACCCCCCTGGTACGCTTCACCGAGTGGCTGCTCAACATCCGCACCGACCAGCTCGCCCTGGTGGAGGACTACTTCTTCATCCGCATCCTCGCCGCACCGGCCGCGCTGCTGCAGATGGTGCTGCTGGGCTGGTTCTTCGGGCGGCAGAACGCGGTCTGGCCCCTACTACTCACCCTGGTCGTCAACGCCGCCAACCTGGTCCTGAGCTATTACCTGGTGGCCTACCTCGGCTGGGGCATCGCCGGGGTGGCCTGGGGCACGGTGGCCGCCCAGTACCTGGGTCTGCTGCTGGGACTAAGCCTGCTGGTCTACGGCCGCTACCGCAGCGCGCAATGGCCGCTGTCCTGGCGCAGCGTACAGTCGGTCCTGCGGGGACAGGAAGCAGACACGGCAGTGAGCCTGCTGGCCTTTTTCCGCATCAACCGCGACATCTTCATCCGCACGGTCTGCCTTACACTGAGCTTCGCCTTCTTCTACAACCGCGCCAATGCCCTGGACGTAGGCACGTCCACCGTAGCGGCCAACGTGATCCTCCTGCAGCTCGTCAACTGGCTTAGCTACGGCGTAGATGGCTTCGCCTTTGCCGCCGAGAGCCTGGTGGGCAAGTACGCAGGCGCCGGCAAGCGGGATCAACTCCAGCGGGTAATTCGCCTGCTCTTTGCCTGGGGCATGGGTCTGGCCGTAGTGTACGCGCTGGTCTACTGGATCGGCGACCGCTACCTCCTGGCCCTATTCGCCCCCGAGGGGAGCGCGGCCGATACCCTGGCCGTTGCACTGCACTACCTGCCGGTGCTCGTCCTCTTCTGCCTGCTGGCCACGCCCTGCTACCTCTTCGACGGCATCTTCGTGGGCCTGACCGCGGCGCGCGCCATGCGGCAGACCATGCTCTACGCCTTCGCCGGCTACCTGCTGAGCTACTACCTGCTGGGGCAGCACTACGGCAACTGGGGCCTGTGGGGCAGCCTGCTGTTCTTCATGGTCCTCCGGGCGGGCATGCAGTGGATCTGGTGGCGACGGGGGTTAGTGGGGTAGTTCTGTAGTCTTGTAGTGCTGTAGTCACCCAATACAGAACCATAGAACTACCGAACTACAGTACTACAGTACCTTGCGTCCCATGCCGTACTCCTCCATTGCCGCTACGCAGGCTGCCCTCACCGCCGGAGATACTACTACCGTACAGATCGTCGAGCGGTACCTGGCCAGCATCGGCGACCAGCGCTACCTCAATATCTACGTGGAGGTATTCGCCGACGAGGCACTGGATCAGGCCAAAGAACAAGACGGGCGGCGCAGCGCAGGTGCGAAGCTGGGCAAACTGGCCGGGGTGGTGATCAGCATTAAGGACGTCATCTGCTATGCGGGTCACGGCGTGAGTGCGGGCTCGGCGATGCTGGAACACTTCGTCTCGCCCTACACCGCTACGGCCCTCCAGCGGCTGCTCGACGAGGATGCCATCGTGATCGGCCGCACGAATTGCGACGAGTTCGCCATGGGCAGCGGCAATGAGAACAGTCACTACGGCCCTACGCGCAATGCCGCCGATCCGGCCCGGGTACCCGGGGGGAGCAGTGGGGGAGCGGCCGTTTCCGTGCAGGCCGGTACCTGTCTGCTGGCCGTCGGCTCCAGCACGGGTGGCTCGGTGCGGCAGCCGGCCTCCTTCTGCGGCGTGTACGGTTTCAAGCCCACCTACGGGCGCATCAGTCGCCACGGCCTGATCGCCTACGGCAGCAGCTTCGATCAGATCGGCCTGCTGGCCCGTGACCCCGCCGATATCGCCCTCGGCCTGGAGCTCATCGCCGGAGCGGACAACTTCGACGCCACCGCCCCCAACAAGCCGATCCCGCTCTATAGTCAGGCTAGCAGCGAGGGACCGAAGCGGATCGCCTACTTCGCCGACCTGCTGGAGAGTGACGCGCTAGATCCCGCCATCCGTGTGGCTACGGCCGGGGCACTTCAGGCACTCCGGGAGCAGGGGCACACGACCCACGCGGTGACCTTTGATTACTTCGACTACGTCGTACCTACTTACTACGTGCTCACGACGGCCGAGGCCAGCTCTAACCTGAGCCGCTTCGACGGGATGCGCTACGGCTACCGTAGTCCGGAGGCGGATACGCTGGAAGAAACCTACCGTATGAGCCGCTCGGAAGGGTTCGGGACCGAGGTGCAACGCCGGATCCTGCTGGGGACTTTCGTGCTCAGCAGTGGCTACTACGATGCCTTCTACGGCAAGGCGCAGCGGGTGCGGCGGGTGATCCAGGAGCAGCTGCGGGGCATCCTGGCGGCGCACGACTTTATCCTGATGCCGGTCTCGCCGCACCTGCCCTGGCACGTCGGCGAGCAGCTCGACGATCCGGTCGCCAACTACCTGGCCGATGTGTATACAGTACTGGCCAATCTGGCCGGACTGCCCGCCATCGCCGTGCCTACGGAGCCGGCAGCGGACAGCCACCTCCCCGTCGGCTACCAGCTCATGGCCGATCTGTGGCAGGAGGAGGCGCTGCTGGCCTTTGCCCGGCAGACAAAAAAATAGCGGCGCGCCCGAAGGCACGCCGCTAAGTACAATACGTCGTTGATACAAGGCTTATTCCGGTACGGTCAGGGTGCCGTCCTGGGCCTTCTGGGTCAGTTCTTCATTGGCTTCGATGCTCACCTCTACGCGGCGGTTGGCTTCACGGCCGGCGTCGGTATCATTGGTGGCGACGGGCCGGGTCTCCCCGTGGCCGGTGACCACGAAGCGGGTGCGGTCTACGCCGAGCTCGGCCAGGTAGTCGGCTACGCTGGCAGCGCGCTGCTCGCTCAGGCGTTGGTTGCTGGCCTCACCACCTACACTATCGGTGTGGCCGTCGATGGTCACGGTGGTTTCGGGGTACTTGGTGAATACCTTGGCCATACGCTGTAGCTCGATGCGGCTGGCGTCGGTCAGGGCATACTTGCCGAAGCCGAAGAGCACGCCGCTGTCGAAGGTCACGACGATACCAGTGGTGGTGGAGTCACCGTTCTCATCTACGCCGACTACGCGATCGACCTGGGCACCGGGGATCTCTTCTTCGATCTCCTCGGCCTGCTTGTCCATGTACTTGCCGATCACGGCACCTGCGGCCCCGCCCACGACCGAGCCGATGATGGCGCCCTTGGTGCCGCTGCCGTTGTTCTTGCCGATGACGCCTCCGATCACGCCGCCGGCTGCTCCGCCTACAGCGCCGCCCTTGACGGCCCGGCTCGTGTTACAGCCTACCGCGAAGACGAGCATCAACGCGACGAGAAGGAAGGAAATGGATTTGCTTATAATTTTCATACTTGCTTTGGTTAGGGGGTTTTCCTACCTCCTAGAACCCGTTCCGACAGGTGCATGTTTGGTCGCCGATTTGTTGGCATCCGCCACTAGGTCGGCTACGATACGTGCAGAGAGCAGGCAGAGGGGAAGGCCGCCGCCGGGGTGCACGCTACCGCCGAGGAAGTACAGCCCGTCGATCCGGCGGCTGAAGTTGGGGTGACGCAGGAAGGCAGCCATGCGACCGTTGCTGCTGCTGCCGTAGAGCGCGCCCTGGTGGCTGCCGGTGAGTGACTCGATGTCGGGCGGGGTGACAATGCGCTCGGCCGTGATGTGCCGGGCTAGCCAGTCAGGCGTATCCGCGGAGGGAGCAAGTTGCGCGGACAGCATCGCGATAATCTGCTGGCGCAGCGCGGCGACCAGCGTATCCCAATCATGCCCGGTATGGGCCGGCGCGTTGACCATCACGAACCAGTTCTCGTGACCGGCCGGTGCGTCTTCGGGTACGTACTTGCTGCTAATGTTGACGTAGACGGTCACATCGTCACTGAGGGTGCCGCCCTCCAGGCTGGCGAACTCCCGGGCGTAGTCTTTGCTGAAGAAGATGTTGTGCAGACCCAGCTCCGGGAAGCTGCGGTCGATGCCCCAGTAGAAGATGACGGCACTGCTACTCTTCTGCTGCTTCAGGGTGATGGCGGGGCGCTTGGCCCCGGAGAGCAGGCGGTCGTAGGCTAGCCAGACGTCCATATTACAGACTACGGTATCGTAGGCTACTTCCTCGCCGTTTACCTGAATACCCTGTACCCGTGACCCTGCCTGCCCTCTCCCCCGGCCCCTCTCCATAGGAGAAGGGAGTAAGATCTGCTCCACCCGCGTACCGAAGTGGTAGCGTACGCCGAGCCGCTCGCCCAGGGCATGGACGCTCCGGGCGATGTCATACATACCCCCCGCCGGCAGGTAGGCACCGAAGTGGTGCTCGAAGTGAGGGATCATGCTCAGCAGGCCGGGGGCCTTGTACGGATTGCTGCCATTGTAGGTAGCGAAGCGGTCGAAGAGCTGGACCAGGCGGGGATCCCCGAGGGCGGCCTCGTGGACGTCGTGCATGCTACGGAACAGGTCCAGCCCCGGAATCTTGAGCATGGCGTAGGCGACCTGGGGATCTAGCCAGGTGCTGACCTTGTGGAGGCTCTTTTCAAGGAAGGTGCGGCCGGTAAGGGTGTACTTGCGGGCGGCCGTGTCCATGAAGTCGCGCATGGCCTGCTCGGGTACGTCGAAGGTCTGGGCGACCTGCCGGACGAGGTCTTCGGTGCTGGCCGGGGCGGTGAAGCGGGTGCCGTCCGGCCACCAGTAGCGGCAGACTTCCGGCAGCCGGGTATAGTTGAAGTGATCGCGGGGATCCTCGCCGGCCAGCGTGAAGAGCTCGTCTACGTACTGCGGCATGGTGAATAGCGAGGGGCCGAAGTCGAAGCGGTAGCCCCCAGGCAGGGAGAACTGGTTGAGCTTGCCGCCGGGGCCGGCGTTGGTCTCGTAGACATCTACGGTGTGGCCCGCCACGGCTAGGCGAACGGCGGCGGCCAGTCCCGCAATACCCGCTCCGATGACGGCAGTCTTCATGTGGGGGGAAACCCTGGGGCCGCCAAAGGGTTTATCCTTCTTGCAGTGCGTCCACTCCACCGCTTGCTCCCCGATAGCTATCGGGGTGGGCAAGAGGAAAGTCCGGGCAACGCAGGGCACCACGCCGGCTAACGGCCGGGGCCCTTCTTCGGAAGGGTACGGAATAGTGCCACAGAAAGTGTACCGCCCCGCCCGACCCGGTCGGACGGGGTAAGGGTGAAAACGTGGGGTAAGAGCCCACGCCGTCGGGTAGTAATACGCGGTGGAGGTAAACCCCGTGGGTTGAAATACCAAACAGCGTTCCCTCCGCAGCTTCGGCTCGTGGAGACGGCCGGCCCGGTCGCAGTCCAGGAACGCGGGTAGGTAGCTCGAGCCCGGGAGTAATCCCGGGCCTAGATAAATGGTGGAGCGTCCTCTGCGGAGGGCCGACAGAACCCGGCTTACCGGAACGCGCTGCGGAGGTCCCGTTCTCTTCGGAGGGCGGGGCCTTTTTTAAGCACGGAGGACACGGATGTGGGGCACGGAATAAGGAGCAGTGCGTAGCTTGGAGGAATGGGACCAGGTATGCGGATGGTTTGCTGGAGTGTCTGTGCGCTCGTTTTGGGGTGTGGGGCACCGGCGGAGGAGGAGGCACCAAAGCAGTCCGGGGAGCCGATGAATGTGGTATTTATCCTAGCGGACGACCTCGGCTACCACGATCTGGGGGCTACGGGCTCTACGGTTTACGAGACACCTAATCTGGACCGACTGGCGGCCGGTAGTATCCGGTTTCAGCAGGGATATGCGGGGAGCCGGGTGTGCAGTCCGTCACGGGCCACGCTGCTGCTGGGGCAGTACACGGCTACGCACGGGATCACGGACTGGATCGGGGCACGACAACAGGAAGACTGGCGCAAATCCGGTCGCCACACCACCCACCTGTCCGCGGGCTACGTCTGGGAGCTGCCCCACGAGGCTACCTCGCTGGCGGAGGCTTTTCGGGAGTCGGGCTACCGTACCTTTTTTGCTGGCAAGTGGCACCTGGGCAGCGAGGGCAGTATGCCGACCGATCACGGTTTCGAGGTTAATGTGGGGGGCAACAGCAGGGGCTGGCCGGCCGGCGGCTACTTCGATCCCTACGAGAATCCCGAACTGCCCGACCGGCGGCCAGGGGAGAACCTCTCCATGCGACTGGCCGACGAGACGAAGGACTTCATCGTAGCCCGGCGCGATACCCCCTTCTTTGCCATGCTGAGCTTCTACGCGGTGCACGGTCCGGTGCAGACCACCGAGGCGCGCTGGCGGCACTACCGCGACAAGCTCGTAGCCGGTGGCGTAGCCGATCGGGGTTTTGCACTGGAGCGGCGCTTCCCGATCCGCACCCAGCAGGACGATCCCACCTACGCCGGCCTGGTCACGCAGATGGATGAAGCCGTTGGCCTGGTGCTTGATGCGCTGGATAGCCTCGGGATCGCGGAGCAGACCATCGTCGTATTCACCTCCGACAATGGCGGCGTAGCGAGTGGGGACGACTACGCCACCAGCAACCTGCCCCTGCGCGGTGGCAAGGGCTACCAGTGGGAGGGGGGCACGCGCGAGCCCTTCTTCCTGCGGGTGGGCGACCGCTACACCGCCCGGGATGTGGAAGCCCCGGTCACGGGTGCCGATCTGTACCCTACGCTCCTGGCGCTCACCGGTAGTCCGGTCACGCCCGAGCAGGAGATCGAGGGCAGGGACCTGACCCCCCTGATCGAGGGGGAGGACTGGCCCTACCGCTACCTCTACTGGCACTACCCACACTACGGCAATCAGGGCGGCGATCCCAGTTCCGTGATCCGCTACGGCCACTGGAAGCTCATTCACTACTGGGAGGATGACCACGATGAGCTGTACCACCTGGGGCGCGATCCGGGGGAGCAGCAGGATGTGGCAGCGGACCATCCCGAGGCAGTAATAAGTCTCCAGGCCGAGCTGCTCAGCTTCCTGCTGCAGCGTAAGGCGCAGGTTCCGTATGCTGACGTGCGGTACGATGCAGCGGCAGCGGCCGGTCGGCAGCGCTTCTATCGCGACACCTTACTCGCCCGCCTGGAAGCGGAACGGATGGACATGCTGCGGGAGGACTGGCAGCCTAACGCGGACTGGTGGGGGAGTAGGTAGGGGCCGCGGCCGCGGGTGCGGGGGTGGTGCCGAAACATCTGCACGTACCTTAGCCTCCTATTCAGACTAGCGTGGTCCGTAGAGCAATCAGCTTACGTATCGGCAGCGCACCTAATTAATTTAGTTGATCATATGAAGATTTTCTACTCCCTATTTGCTTTACTGGCGACTGGACTGCTGCACGCGCAGGCGCCCACCGATGCACCTCCCACGCCTACCCGGCCTGCGGAAGACGTTATTTCCATTTTTAGCGACAGCTACGATGACATTACGCTGAATACGCTGTCTGCCGAATTTGGCAAGACCACCTTTACCGAGGTGACCATCGCGGAAAATGCCGTGCTCAGTTACGCAGACCTGGACTTTGCCGCCATCGAGATGAAGGACGAGAATGCTATCGACCTGATGGAGGCCGAGATCACCCACCTGCACATCGACTTCTGGTCATCTAACAGCACCTCCTTTTCGGTTAAACTTGTCGACTTCGGCGGAGACGGCTACAATGCACCCGGTGGTAACGATACCGAAGCGGCCGTAACCCGTACCCCGGCCCAGGGCGAGTGGGTCAGTCTCGACTACCCCATCAGCCAGTTTGCCGGTCTCAATACGACCGATATCAGCCAGCTGATCATCTCCAGTCTGCCGACCGCTACCAGCACGGTGTACCTCGATAACATCTACTTCTACAGTGGTGGCGAGACGACCGGTACCACTGACCTCGACCTGCCCGTCACCTTCGAGGACGAAGACGTGACCTACAATCTGGTCGACTTCGGCGGAGCAGCCTCACAGATCATCACCGATCCGACGGACGAAGACAATATGGTCGCAGAGACCATCAAGACCGCCGGTGCGGAGACCTTCGCGGGTACGACCGTGACCCTGGATATGGGTGGAAGCCCCAATGATCCCGGTTTTGCCACGGCCATTCCCTTTACCACTACCGCCACCACCATGATGGTACGCGTATGGTCGCCCACCGTAGGCACCCCCGTGCTGCTAAAGGTAGAAGACAGCGCCGATGCGACCAGAAGCGTAGAGACCCTGACGTCTACGACCGTAGCGATGCAGTGGGATACCCTGACATTCGACTTTGCCGACGAGGCCCCCGGAACGGCCGTCCTGAACCTGAATTTCAGCTACAACAAGCTGTCGATCTTCTTCGATTTCGGTACCGTACCGGCGGAAGCGGCCACGTACTACTGGGATGACGTCATGTTCGGCCAGAGCGGTGGTACTGACCCAGGCGGTGAAGCTGCCCCCCTCGTCGCAGCCCCTATGCCTATGATCAGCGCCGACAGTGTACTGTCGCTCTTCAGCGGTGCCTACGACGACGTACCCGTCGATACCTGGCGGGCTGGGTACAGCCAGTCTGGCTATTCCGAGGTACTGGTAGAGGAAGACAGTGTAAAGCTGTACAGCAATCTGGACTTCGCCGGTATCGAAACGGTCGGAGACAATGCCCTGGACCTGACGGGCTACACCACGCTGCACGTCGACTACTGGTCGTCAGACCTGGATACCTTCCGTATCAAGCTCGTCGACTTTGGCATGGATGGCTTCGATAACGGTACGGATACTGAGTTCGAGATCCCCTTCCAGGTCACCCAGAATGCCTGGACGAGCCTGGATATTCCCCTGACCGATTTCGTGGGGATGAATCTTACGGACATCAACCAGATCATCATCTCCGCCCTGCCTACGGGTGCGGGTTCGATCTACCTCGACAACATCTTCTTCTATAAGGAGTCCACTACGGGCACCCGCCAGCCCGTGGCCGGTGTACTGACCGCCTACCCCAACCCGGTAGATGACGTGGTCGTAGTGACTGCTCCGCAGGTGATGGACCGTATCCTGCTGTATGACGCCGCTGGTCGCACCGTAGCGAACTACACGGTAGGCTCGGATCGTTTCGCGCTACCCATGGGTCAGCTGCGTGCCGGACTCTACGTAGCGATCGCCAGCACCCGCGACGGACAGTTCGTAGTAAAGCTGCGCAAGAACTAAGCGGATCGCTGACCTTCTGAAAGAAAAAGAGCAGACCGACTATACGTCGTGTCTGCTCTTTTTTATTGGGGGGAGTCCGGTGCTACAGGGTATTTGGCTTCACTTTACCGCCTTCCAGTTGTGGCTTGTCTTTGTGCTGCACGATCATCATGCGGCAGGGTTTGCCGTCGAGGGTGCCGGACTTGTGTCCTTTTTCACCCTTGGTGCCCTGATCGGCACCGAAGCTGAGTTCGCCGGTGCGCATTTCTACGCGGGTGCCATCCATGGTCTCGACCCACCAGCCGCCGCTGAGGGGGATGATCCACTGGGGGGCGGGGTTTTCGTGCCAGTCGCCGTCGAAGTCGGCCGGTAGCTCACTGAAGATGATCTGGGTGGCGCCCTTGGTGAGCTTGTTGTTCCACTGCTCACCGGAGCCGCCGCCCATGCTTTCGAGTTCGAAGTCGGTGAGCTGCTCCTTTTTCTGCTTGCTTATGCCGTCTTGGTCGGTATAGACGTGCCAGTAGGGGATGGAGGGTTTTTGCTTGTTGGCCATAATGTATTTTCTTGCTGCAACCCGGCTTTTTCATGCTTTGTTGCGGAGCGGATGCCGTACGGTATACCCTTCGCACCGGCGGTTGCGCCCCCCTGTAATGCCTGCTGCGCGACTAACGGTCCGACAGCGGTCTAATGCGCCGCAGGTGCTCTACCTTCGCCGGCATGATCGCCTACGTAAAGGGTACCGTTGCCCACAAGAACCCCTCCTTTGTCGTCATTGAAGCCGGGGGGATCGGCTACCACGTCAACATCAGTCTGTACACCTACACCAAGATCGAGGGGGCCGAAACGGTCAAGCTGCTGACCCACTTCCACGTGAAGGAGGACCAGCAGACGCTGTTTGGCTTCTACGAGGAGCAGGAGCGCAACCTGTTTCGGTTGCTGATTTCGGTCAGCGGGGTGGGCCCGGCTACGGCCCTGGTGGTGCTATCGAGTATGAACGCGGACGAGCTGCGGGCGGCCGTGATCGGCGAGGATGTGGGGACGATCCGCAAGGTGAAGGGGATCGGGCCGAAGACGGCCCAGCGCATCATTCTGGACCTCAAGGACAAGATGATCAAGGACGGGGGAGATTCGCCGACAATGCTTTCGGTGCAGAGCAATACCCTTCGGAGCGAGGCGTTATCTGCCTTGGTTAACCTGGGCTTTGCCCGACCGGCCGTGCAGCGCGCGCTGAATCGGGTACTGGCCGCCCGGCCCGATACGGCTACGCCGGAAGATTTGATTAAGCTTGCCCTACGGGAGTTATCCTCCTAGGGGAGGCCGCTTTTTATTCTAACTACACACTCGCTGCCTGCTCTGCCCACCGGGGGGTTCAGGAAGGATTGCATCGTATGAACAAGACACTGCTGCTACTTTGCACTGCCCTGCTTTCGTTTGGATTTACCTACGCCCCCTACCGTACGGCCGCCGACGCAGTGGCCAGCCAGCGCAGTAACCACCTAGCACAGCCCTTCGACGCGATCCTCTACGATACGCTGCCCCCCCTGCGCGACCGCACGGGAGACTTCATCACCGACCCCAACACCAACCCGGTCGACCTGAACGACCCCTCCGGCGTAGAAAAGACGGTCGAGTACGACCCCGCCACCGGCCGCTATATCGTGCGCGAGCGCCTGGGCGACATCGATTTTCGTCCGCCGACCTACCTGACCTTCGACGAGTACTTCGAGTACCGCGCCAAAGAGGACCAGCGCAAGTACTTCAATAACCTGGCCGGAGTGGGTAACCCCGATGACCAGATCAGCATCGGTGATCCGCTGGCCGACATCGAGATCGACCCCGACCTGATCAACAACCTCTTCGGGGGCACCGAGATCAGTATCCAGCCGCAGGGTAGCGTGGACCTCAGCTTCGGACTCAACTACCAGTACCAGGATAACCCCTTCATCGTGGAGCGCTTCCGGCGCAACACGATCTTCGATTTTGACATGGACATTCAGATGAACGTGACCGGCCAGATCGGGGACAAGCTCAAGCTGAACACCAACTACAACACCGGGGCCAACTTCAACTTCGATAACCAGATCAAGCTGGACTACAACAGCGAGGCCTTCGGGGAGGACGATATCATCCGCAAGATCGAGGCGGGTAACGTGAGTCTGCCGCTACGGGGCACGCTGATCGAGGGGGCGCAGTCGCTCTTCGGCATCAAGACCGAGCTACAGTTTGGTCACCTGCGCCTGACGGCCATCGCCAGTCAGCAGCGGTCGCAGCGCGAAAAGCTCACCATCGAGGGCGGCAGTCAGCTGGCGCAGTTCGAGGTGTACGCCGACGAGTACGACGAGAACCGCCACTTCTTTCTGAGCCACTACAACCGCGACGTCTACGAGGAGGCCCTGGAGAACCTGCCGCAGATCAATACGCTGTTCCACCTGGAGAACATCGAGGTCTGGATCACCAACGACCGCAACGAGGTATTCGACGTGCGCGACATCGTGGCCTTTGCCGACCTCGGCGAGCCCACCCGGCTCACGAATCCGAACGCCGTACAGCAGTTCCCCACGCCCCGCTACCAGGAGATCTGTGACGGCCGTCCGCTGCCCGAGAACGGAGCCAACGACCTGTATGGCCGCCTAGTTGCCCAGGGGGAGAACCTGCGCGACATCGACCGGACGGTAGCCGTACTGCAGGGCGCCCAGTTCCGCCTGGAGCAGATCCGCGACTTCGAGAAGATCTCGGCGCGTAAGCTGAGTCCGCGGGAATACACCGTGCACCCCGAGCTGGGCTTCATCAGCCTGAACATCAACGTGCAGCCCGATCAGGTAGTGGCCGTATCGTACCGCTACAAGTACAACGGTAACATCTTCAAGGTGGGTGAGCTATCGGTGAATACGGACAACAGCAGCGCCGATACCAGCAACTTCTCCAACCAGGTGCTCTACACCAAGCTGCTCAAATCGTCCACCCAGCGCGTGAGCGAGCCGGCCTGGGACCTGATGATGAAGAACGTCTACTCCCTGGGTGCTTACCAGGTGGGGCAGGAGGACTTCCGGCTGGATATCCAGTATGAGAATCCCGGACAGGGCTTCCAGCGCTTTCTGCCGGTGGATGTCTCCCTGCCCGGCAGCAATTCGTTCATCCCCGGGGTACCTCTGATCCGGGCCTTCAACCTGGACCGGCTGAACACCCAGGGCGATCCCCAGCCCGACGGGGTGTTCGACTTCGTGCCGGGTATCACCATCGAGCCGCAGACCGGCCGGGTGTACTTCCCGGTACTGGAACCCTTCGGTAGCGACCTGGCCCAGCGGCTGCAGCCGGAGGACGCGCCCCGCTTCGTGTATCAGGAGTTGTACGATTCTACGCTCTTTCAGGCGCGGGAATTTCCGGAAAAGAACCGCTTTGCGATCCGGGGTAGTTATAAGTCTTCGGTGCAGTCGGAGATCAGTCTGGGAGCTTTTAACATTCCGCCCGGATCGGTGCGGGTGACGGCCGGCGGGGCTCTGCTCGTAGAGGGGCGGGACTATACCGTAGACTACAGTACGGGCCGCGTGCGTATCCTGAACGATGCTATTCTCAGTTCGGGCGTGCCGGTGGACGTGAGCTTCGAGGATAATACCATCTTCAGTCTGCAGACCAAGACCATGCTGGGCCTGCGGGCCGACTACGAGGTCAACGATAACCTGGCCGTCGGTGGCACATTCATGCAGCTCTTCGAGCGGCCCTTTACCCAGAAGGTCAATATCGGGGAGGACCCCATCAACAACCGCATCTACGGCTTCGACGCCACCTACAACAAGCCCTCCGGCTGGCTGACCCGCACGCTGGATAAGCTACCGCTGTTCAGTACCAACGCCCCCTCCAACGTGAGCGTGACGGCGGAAACGGCCATCCTCGATCCCGGTCACAGCCGGGCCATCAATCTGAGCCGCGACGAGAAGGGCGGCATCGTGTACCTGGATGACTTCGAGGGCACGGCCAGCCCCATCGACCTGATGACGCCGGTGCAGCGCTGGTACCTGGCCTCCGTGCCGCAGAACGATGCCCAGAATAGCAACCCACTATTTCCGGAATCTAGCCTGACTGGCCTAGTCACCGGAGCCAACCGCGCCGCGCTGAGCTGGTACCGCATCGACCTGGATGCGCGACAGGAGTCGTCGGGCGATAATCAGAACGTGTACACCAGCAATGTGCCGCAGCAGGAGGTGTTTCCTAATCTCGACCTGCGGGGCGGACTGCGGGGCAACCTGTTCTTTACCTTCGATATGGCCTTTTACCCCGGCGAGCGGGGGCCGTATAACTTCGATACGCAGGAGGGCTTTCCCGGCTTTACCGCGGGGGCCTTTCCCGATCCGGGGGATCCGCTGGCGCCCGTGAAGCTGCTCGATCCGGCCAGCCGCTGGGGGGGTATCATGCGGGAGATGACTACGACCGACTTCCAGTCGTCCAACATCGAATTCGTAGAGTTCTGGATGCTCTCGCCCTTCCTCGATCCCAGTAATGCCCGGCAGGCTGCACCCAATGCATCGGATAAGGAGGGTACGCTGTACTTCAACCTCGGTAACGTCAGTGAGGACATCCTGAAGGACAGCCGGAAATTCTTCGAGAACGGTCTGCCTACGCCGATTAACCGGAGTCGGCCGGTAGATGAGACCCCCTTCAGTCGCGTACCCGTAGCCCAGCAGATCACCCAGGGTTTCGATAACGATCCGGAGAGCCGGCGGGCACAGGATGTGGGACTGGACGGCTCCGACGATGCCCGCGAGCGGGAGAAGTTTGCCGACTACCTCAACAACTTCCAGGGTACGGTGCGGGAGCGGCTCGACGAGGACCCCTCCAATGACAACTTTTTCTACTTCAATGACGAGACGCGCTACCCGGACAACACCAGTCTGCTGACGCGCTACAAAAACTTCAATAACACCCAGGGCAACTCGGCGGCCAACGAAAACTCGTCGACCAACCTGCGGCGGTCCGCCACCAACCTGCCCGACGACGAGGACCTCAACCAGGACAATACCCTCAACGAGTCGGAAAGCTACTTCCAGTACGAGATCCCCCTGGTGCAGTCGCGTACCGACCCCCGCGAGATCGACCGGGAGGCTACGCCCTTTATCACCGACCGGATCGAGGACGTGCAGAACACCGGCCGCATCTGGTACCGCTTCCGGATCCCCCTGAACACCGATCAGAAGACAGCCGTGGGGGGCATCCAGGACTTCCGGTCCATCCGCTTCATGCGCATGTTCATGACGGGCTTCCAGGCGCCGACCGTGCTGCGCTTCGCCGAGTTCGAGCTGGTGCGCAACAGCTGGCGGCGCTACACCCGCGACCTGGTCAATACGCCCGTGATCGGAGGCGAGGAGAACACGGAATTCAACATCGACGCGGTCAATATCGAAGAGAACAGCCGTCGGCAACCCTTCAACTACGTGCTGCCCAACGGGATCCGCCGGGAGCAGAGCATCGGAGTGGTCAACCTGCTGCAGAACGAGCAGTCGCTGGCCCTCAAGGTGCAGAACCTGCAGCCCAGCGATAGCCGCGCTGTATTCAAGTACACCGAGACCGACCTACGGCTGTACGAGGACCTGAAGATGTTCGTCCACGCCGAGGCCGCCGGACAGAGCCGCATCCAGCGCCCCGAGGACGGGGAGCTGCGGCTGTTCCTGCGGATGGGCTCCGACTTCGAGCAGAACTACTACGAGTACGAGGTGCCCCTGGCGATCTCGGATACCGTGGGGCTGGCCGGACTGGACCGTAACAGCCGCGCCTACGCCGATTCGGTATGGCTACCGCAGAACGAAGTACAGCTCCCCCTGGAGATCCTGCGCGACCTCAAGCTCGAGCGTAACAACAATAACGTGGCCAGCGACGCTACTTACTCCCAGGTGTACTCCCCCTCCGAGGGCGTGGACCATACCATCCGCATCCGGGGTAATCCTAATCTGGGCTTCGTGAAGGTCTTCATGATCGGCGTGCGCAACCAGGAGGATCTGGACAACAATGGTATCAGTGCCGAAGTGTGGGTCAACGAACTGCGCCTGGAGGGGCTCGATGAGCGGGGCGGGGTAGCCGCCATTGCGCGGGCCGATATCCAGTTGGCCGATCTCGGTAACCTGACCGCCGCGGTCAACTACAGTAGTGTAGGCTTCGGTGCGCTCGATAACAGCTTGCTGCAGCGCAACCGCTTCCAGACGGCCGGCTACGACTTCGCGACCAATCTGAGCATGGACCGCTTCCTGCCCACCCGCTGGGGTGTACGGCTGCCCGTGTACCTGCAACACAGTAAGCAGACCAGTACGCCGGAGTACGACCCCTACGACTACGACCTGCGGCTAAAGGACAAGATCGACCGGGCCGAAACCCGCGAGGCGCGCGACAGTATCCGCGAGCAGGCGCAGGAGATCAATAAGATCACCGCCATCAACTTCAACAACGTAGGCATTGCACCCGCGACCCGCCGCACGAAACCCAGTCCCATCGACCCGGCCAACTTCAGCGTCAGCTACGGCTACACGAAGAACGAGCGCAGCGATCCTTACATCGAATCGGAGATCATCCGCGACCACACCGGTGCGCTGGACTACACCTTCGCCCGCGCGGCCCCGAAGAGTATCGAGCCGTTCAAGGGGCTACAGAGCAAGTACCTGCGGCTGCTGAGCGAGTTCAACTTCAACCCCCTGCCGAACAGCATCAGTATCACCAACATCATCAACCGCAGCTTCGCGACGACGAGCTACCGCTTTGCCGGGGTGGACGAGCGCTTCAATACGTTCTTCAACAAGCGCTTCATCTGGAACCGCAGCTACGACATGCAGTGGAACCTGACGCGCAGCCTGCGCCTGGGTCTCAATGCCAACATGAATACGACCATCGACGAGCCGGACGAGAACGAGCTGGTGCTGCTGCCCGCGGATGAGGCCAAGAGCATCCGGCGCGACAGCATCTGGAATAACGTGCTCAATGGCGGCCGACCCAAGCAGTACAACCACACCCTGAACCTGAGCTACCAGCTGCCGCTGCGCTTCCTGCCCTTCCTCGATTTCCTGGACGTGCGCACCCAGTATCTGGGCACCTATGCCTGGGCCGCCGCGCCGCTTTCGGTGCAGGAGTTAGGTCTGGGTAACCTGATCCAGAACAGCCAGCAACGGCAGATCACGGCTGACCTCAACTTCGAGCGCTTCTACGACCAGATCCCTTTCCTCAAGCCCTTTAATCAGTCCAACCGCCGCCGTGCGCCCACCCGCCGGCCGGGGCAGTCAGGAGAAGAAGAGCCGGAGGCCAGGCCGGCCGGTAGCAGGACGAAGACCTTCGTGCGGCCCCTGCTGGCCCTGCGCCGTGCGCGCTTCAATTATAGTGAGGACTTCACGACGGTCATACCGGGCTTCCTGCCCGAGCCCGCCCTGCTGGGGCTCAGCGATGGGTTCAGTAGTCCGGGCTGGGGATTTGTGGCGGGACTACAGCCGCAGATCCGTACCCTCGAGGTGGACCAGCGGCAGAGCGACCAGGACTACCTCAACGAGCTGGCCCTGGACGGGGACATCAGCAGTAGCCTGAAGCTGAGTCAGGACGTGATCCAGAACTACACCAAGCGCTGGGATGCCAACGCGATCGTCGAGCCGTTCACCGATTTCCGGCTGGAGCTGACGATGGACCGCGCCTTCACCGAGAACTATACCGAAACCTTCAAGGTGCAGGAAAAGGGCATCGACTCGCCCTTCGAGCACAGCGTACCGGTGCGGGACGGCTCGCTCACCTTCAGCAATGGCGGCGCGCTGAGCCTGTTCAATCAGGACACGACCGATCTGGACGCGCTGTTTTCCACCTTCGAGGCCAACCGGCTCATCGTGAGTCAGCGGCTCGGCGGCACGATACCCCACGCCGATCCCGACCTGGCCGCCCAGGGCTATACCTTCGGCTACGGTCCGAACCAGCAGGACGTGCTGCTACCGGCCTTCCTGGCGGCCTACCGCGACGAGGACGCCAACGACGTGAAGCTGGATCCCTTCGGCTTGCGGGGCGCGCCCAACTGGCGACTCACCTGGAGCGGTCTGGACCGCGTGGGCGGACTAGGCGATATCTTCCGCCGCGTCAATATTACCCACGGCTTCCAGTCTACCTTCAGTATTAGCAGCTACGGTACCAGCCTGGACTACCTCGATGCCCTGGAGCAGGCCACCGCGCCGCAGTTCGTGGGCTACGATACGGTGAGCCTCAACTACTTCCCGCGGCTGGAGGTGCCCAACATCTCCGAGTCCAAGGCCTTCGCTCCGCTGCTGGCCATCGATGCCGAGCTGATCAATGGCCTGTCCATCAACTTCGCCTACACCAGCAACGAGACCCGCAGCATCAACGTGGTGGGCAAGCTGCTGTCCGAAGCGGTGGGCAAGGAGATCATCGGTGGCTTCGGCATCGTGCTCCAGGACGTGCAGATCGGATTCCTACAGGGCAACCAACGCACCCGCGACCCCGCCCCTAGTGCGACGCCGCAGAACAACCGCCGGGGCAACAGCCGCTCCGGGGGCCGCCTGAACGTGAGCGATCTGGACATCCAGTTCAACATCAGCCTGCGGGACAATAAGGTGTACGCCCGACGGCTGTCCATCGAATCACGCGAGCCGGTGGAGGGTAGCCGGATCTTCACCCTGGCCCCCTCGGTGGAGTATCAGCTCAACCAGCGGCTGAGTCTGCGGGCCTTTCTCGACTACCGGAAAACGACGCCCTTCAACTCGCTCGGCTTCCCGCAGACGGCGGCCAGCGGGGGCATTGTCGTGCGCTTCCAATTGAACTAGAACGGCTCGATTGCCGTACTACGGTACTACCGATTGATCCTACCGACCCCCCTGACCATCTTACATGTCTAGCCCCCAATTTTACCCGCTTCGCGTAGCCCGTATTCAGCCGGAAACCAACCAGGCCGTGAGCGTGTACTTCGAAGTGCCGGCCTCCGACCAGACCGCCTTTCACTACCGTGCCGGCCAGTACCTCACGCTGCGCTTCACCATCAACGGTAAGGAGGAGCGCCGCGCCTACAGCATGTGCTCCGCACCCCACGACGACGAGCTGGCCGTAACCGTCAAGCAGGTCAAGGGCGGTAAGGTGAGCAACCACATCGCCAGTGACCTGAAGGCCGGCGACACGGTGGACGTGATGCCCCCCATGGGCCGCTTCCTGGCCGAAGTAGACCCCGCCGCCCGCCGCCGCTACTACCTCTTCGGGGCCGGCAGCGGCATCACGCCCCTGATGTCGATCCTACGCACCGTACTGGAACACGAGCCCAAATCGGAGGTGATCCTCCTGTACGGCAACCGCGACGAAGACAACATCATCTTCGAAAGCCAGCTCCAGCAGCTACAGCAGCGCTATGCCGGTCAGCTGACCGTGGAGCATATGCTGTCGCGACCCAAGAAGTACGCCACCAAGGGACTCAAGGGCCTGTTCAAGCGCAGCACCACCCGCTGGGAGGGGGCCAAGGGACGGATCGACCGTAAGGCGCTGACCAAGTTCCTGCAGCGTTACCCCGTGCCCACCTTCGACTGCCGCTACTACATCTGCGGTCCCGGGCAAATGATCGACAATGTAGAGGCCGCCCTGCTGGGCCACGGCGTCGACGACAAGCTGATCCACGTCGAACGCTTCGGCCCCGCCACTACGACCACTGAGACGACCGATGGCAGCCAGGGCGGCACCGTGCACGTCAAGCTGGACAAGGAGGAGTTCAGCATCGAGCTGAAGTCCGGTCAGTCTATCCTTGACGCTCTGCTGGAGGAGGGTAAGACCCCCCCGTACAGCTGCCTGGCCGGTGCCTGCTCCACCTGCATGGCCCGCGTGGAGAGCGGCGGCGTGAAGATGGACGTCTGCTACGCCCTCGACGACAGCGAAGTGGAGGAAGGCTACGTACTCACCTGCCAGGCCCACCCCACAACCCCCGAGGTCACCGTAGACTTCAACGTATAGCTACCCCATTAGCCAGGGGGCGGGGCCGCGGGTGCAATGTACATTGCGCGACAAGCCGTACATTTAGGAAGACTTCCTCTCTCCAGTATGTTACGCTACACCCTCCCCCTGTTCTTTCTCCTGCTCTGCACGACCTTCGCGATCGGGCAGACCACTCCTGCGGTAGACACCCTTGCCACAGCGACGCCGGACAATAGCACCCGGGAGCGCTACGCCGCCGACCTCGACGAGCTGGCGCGCATGAAGGAGAAATTCCGGCAGCAGCAGGAGCGCAAGGCCCGCGAGCGGGACCGGGGCGGCAACCTGCGGGATACCTGGAACGATACCACCGTCGAAGAGCAGGCACCCACCGCACCCCTGACGGTCAATCCCCGGGATACCGTACAACTGCGATCCAGTGTACGCTCCGGACTCTACCCCCCGGCCCAGCCCGATCTGGATGAGACCAAGGGGTGGGAACGCAACGTACGCAGCGATCTACCCCGCGAGGAACCCGTAGATGCCGCTGAAACCGCCCGCCTGGATGCGGAATACGCCCGCCAGCTCGCTGAGTTAGAGGAACTGCGGGCGGAGCTGCGTCAGGCACGGGGCGAACCCACTTCTGCGCCCGCGCCTGATCTGGCAGCAAAGTCACCCGTGGTAGTTGAGAAAGCCACTCCGGCGGCCGCTCCGCTAGCCATATCATTCATACCGAATACGGCCTACCCCAATACGGCCGGCTACGATGCGCTGGATGCACTGGTCCGTACCGTACAGGCGGCCACCGGCATGGTGGAGATCCGCGTACACACGGCCCGTAAGCTGGACCAGCGCGCCGCTCAGCTGCTCAGCGAGGAGCGGGCTACGACGATCCGTAATCACCTCATCAAGGCCGGTATTTCTTCGGAGAACTTCCGGGTCATCGGCTACGGCAACCACGAATCGGCCGCCGGGGAACGGGTGGAGCTTATAGTTCGATGATCTTGCCGCTCGCGGCGATCTGAAAGCGCCGCGCCGTACTACCACTGGCCTGGTAGTCGAATTCCTTGCCGCCGCCCTGTCCACTGACCTGGTAGACCATCAGACCGTCTGTCAGCGCCGCCGTGGTCTGTGTCAGTTCCGCACCGTCGTAGCTGGTGCCGGCCAGAATGAGCCGGTCGATGAGCTCCTCCGTTTTAGGGTTCAGGGTGACCAGGGTGTAGTGATACTGCGCCAGATCGGCCCGCCAGTAGACCAGTCCGATGTAGTCATCCGCCTCGGGCAGCCGCAGGCAGGCGATAAACTCCGTAAACTCATCGTTGATCTGCGTAGGCTCCAGGGGCAGCAGGAACTGCTCGATCATACGACTGGGCAGGGGAGGGGTTTCCTTACTGATGCGCCGTACGGTGTCTTCCCCCAGGGTAATGGGCAGCGGCAGCTCGGGAAACTGCTCGACGAAGTGAGAAAAGCGAATCTGGGGGGTGGTGTCCATGGGTAGGGTAGGGTACGGGTGGAGCTATGGAATACACGGGGGGTATAGCTACGGTTTAACCAGCACTGCGGCCAGCGTCCGCCACGCGATGCGGTTGCCCCGTGCGTCCATCGGCTCGTGTAGTACGAGGGGGTCCGTGAGGTCGAGGAGCTCCCAGGCGGTCTGCAGAAAATGGTCAAGCAGCTTGACCGGTGGGTGGTACTGCTCCCACTGCGCGAGCTGTAGGAAGTTGAGGGGGGAGACGATCACGAGTCGTCCGCCGGGTCGGAGCACGCGGTGCCACTCGGCGGCGGCGGCGGGTACGTCGGCGAGCCGGTCGATCAGGAAGGTATTCCAGAGCAGGTCGAGGCTGCCGTCGGGGAAGGGGAGGGACTTGGCATCCGCCAGCGCGAAGTGAAGATTGGACAGCTGCTGACCGACCAGCGCGGTGAGGGGATAACCGAACCGGAGCAGATTGGGGGAAAGTGTCTTACCTAGCAGCCAGTACTCCCGGGCCTGGCGGAGCATCTGGTAGCTGAAGTCGATGCCGTAGCAATCCCAGCCGGGCTGCTGCCGGGCGGCCTCCCCGATGAGGCGGCCTACGCTGCAGCCGATATCGGCTACGCGGGCGTGCTCGTCCGCCGGCCACCACGCGCTGACGTAATCGAGCAGCGGCTGAAAGGGGTAGCCTTCGTTGAGCTCGTCGGCGAGGTGCAGGGCAGTTTGCCGGGCTACAAGCTCGTCGTAGCGCTCGTAGACATCCTGGCGGACTTCTTCCTCTGACTTCAGATAATACAGGGGGATGCCGCGGCGCTCGTCCAACGGCGGGGGCAGTAAGCTGCCGAAACTAGGCACTAAAGGAGGTGCCGCAGCCACAGGTATCCTTCGCGTTCGGGTTGTTGAAGGTGAAGCCGCGGTTGTTGAGGTCCGTGGCCCAGTCGATCTCCATACCCAGCAGGTAGAGCGCGTGACCGGCCTTCATCAGTACCTGCTCGCTGCCGACCATGAACTTCTGGTCATCTTCCTGGGGCAGGTCGAAGCCCAGTTGGTACTCGAAGCCGGAGCAGCCGCCGCCCCGTACGCCGATGCGCAGGAAGTGGTCACCGGCTACGCCGAGATCCTTGCGCAGGCGGCCGAGTTGCTCCATGGCTGAGGGCGTGATGGTGATCGGGGTGGTTTTGGTCTTGGTGGGCGAGTGGACGTCAGCGCTCATAATTGGTGTTACCTTTGGTAGCAAGGTAACAAACGGTCCCGTGCATGGTTGGCGGTGGGTGCCTCCTTCCCTAAATCGCAGTGGTATGAGCCCGGAGTTTTTATTCCTTCTGAACATTGTCTTCTCCATACTCGCCGTAGTAGGCGTGGTCGTATTTGCTATCGCACTGCTGCGTAATCTGGGGAACATCGCCGAGCAAATTGCCGCCCTGCGTAGCGGTCTTGCATCCACCATTCAGTCAGGCTCCTCCGCAGACGCCGCCCCCGGGATAGAAAGTCTGCGCCTACAGGCCTGTGAACGCTTCACGCTCATGCTGGAGCGAATTTCGATCCCCAACCTGCTGCTGCGCATTCCGCCCGGGGAGGACAGTGCGCCCCGCGAGTACACTGCTGAATTGTTGCTGGCCATCCGCCAGGAGGTGGAGTACAACATCACGCAGCAGATCTACGTGAGCGATTCGCTCTGGCGCATCGTCACCCAGTCGCGCGACAACATCAGTATGCTCATCGCCCGCGCCGCCGAGGGGGCCGAGTCGAGCCGGCAGATCGCTGAGCGCCTGCGCCGCATGAGTGCCCAGCAGCAGGAAGATCCCGTAGCGCTGGCTCAGGGAGCGATCCGTCGGGAAGCCGCCTCGGTACTGACTAATTAAGACTTCAGGAGTCCCAGGCTGACGAACTCCGCATCGTCGTCCAGAATCAGACCGTCCTGCCGGCGGCAGCACAGCGCGCTCGCCCGCGGAGCCATGAAGGTGCTGAGCTGGTACCGCTGCTTATCGGCATCGGCATCGGTAGCGAAAGCGGCGAGCTCCTGGTAGACGAAGGGGAGGTGACCGTAGTCTCCCGGACGCTCCGCATCGGCGCGGCGGCCGTCGAGCGACACCTTCACGTTCTGCCCCGTGCGGCCGAATACGGGCTTGCGTACGTAGCCGCGGCGTGGGTCGGGCAGGTCGGCGGGGTCGAAGGCAGTAGGTAGCAGCAGCGGATTGCCGGGGTGATCCTGGTAGGCGAAGACCATGAGGGCCTTGGACTGCAGGAGCAGCGACCAGACCGGATTAAGCACGCGCACGAACTGCTCGACGATCATCTCTTCGAGCATTTCCCAGAGGGCGGATTCTTCGAGGGCCACCCAGTCCCAGGGGAAGTATTTGGTGAGGTAGTAGTAGCGCGTCAGCTCCCCGGAGGTGGTCTCGGCGACCATACCGTTGTCGGGGTCGAAGGTGATGTCGGGTAGCGCTTCCACACGCACATCCTTCCAGCGGGCGTCGCGGGCGCGGTCGGCCAGAAACTGGGTATTGAGCGCGTCTTCGGGATAGCCCAGGTGAGCGAACAGCCCCTTCATCCCCTTGCGGCTGCTGCCGATGCGGGTAAGGGCGGCCGTGAGGTCGGCGGATAGGGTGTTGGGGGCGGCGCGCTTTACGCCGCTACGCTTCAGTACTTCGGGCTGGAGTACGGCGGTCTCGGGGAGCAGGCTACAGGTATCGGCGTTGAACTCGATCAGGCGCAGGGGGGTGCCGTCGATACCGCCGGCGAAGTCGAAGCGACCGAACAGGTAGTCGTCCCACTCGTGCTCGACCGACCACTCGAGCAGGGGCCGTGCCCAGTCGGGGATGCCCAGCAGCTTGAGACGTGCCGGATCGGAGAGGGAGCGGCGGGCGGTCTGTCGGAGCTGGTCGAACAGCTCGTTGCCGGCCTGCATGGCGCGGTCGGCCTCGGTGGGCAGGAGCAAGAGGATCTCATCGGCGAGGTAATCGTGGTTCTCGCCGGTGGTGAAGTAATCCAGTCCCCGCTTGCTGACGAAACGGTCCCTGGGCGGTGTAGCGTCTACGAGGCGCTTATCCACCGAAGGAGCGGATAGATTTTCCGCTGCCAAAGCCACTGCGGGCACGGGACGTACGGTTCAAGCTGCTGCCGGTGCTGGAAGTGGAGCGCTGGTAGGCGGCATTGTTCGTGTAGGCGGCGGCCGACGGGCGATTGCCCATGCGATTAAGCATCATGAAGCCCCAGTAGCCCAGCATGGCGGAACGGAAGGGCCGGCGGACGCGGGAGGAGTCGGGCTGCGTCTGCTCGATCGTGCGGGCTTCCGCCAGGGTGTAGGACTGGCTGGTTCCGTCCAGGTTATTAACGATGATGCGACTGTCGGCGGGTGTGCCTACGGGCTCCTCGGAGGCGATCTTGTAGTCGTCGGGGGCTACTTCTTCGACGGTGGTCACTACGCCCTGGGTGGGCTCGCTGTAGTCTTCGCCGGCGTCGCAGCGGGTAAAGGCAAGGGTGGCGGTGAGGAAGACGGAGAAAAGCAAAACTATTCGGAGCATGACAGGTAACCTAAGGGGATCAGAAATAAGGCCGCAGGCACGGCCCTCCCTTCCCTAACCCCGTAAACCGTAGTACTGTTTGTCCCTGCCCCGCTCCGAGAAATTGCTGCTGATCGTCGCCGTGTTCATCGCCGGCCTATGCTCGATCGTCTACGAGCTACTCATCAGCACTACCAGTGCGTACTTCCTGGGGGACAGCGTGAAGCAGTTCTCGCTCACCATCGGCGTATACATGTGCGCCATGGGGGTGGGCTCTTTCCTCACCCGCTACGTCGACGGGCGGGAGCTGGAGGCGTTCGTGCGGGCCGAGATCTTACTGGGTCTGGTGGGCGGATTGTCCGTACCCCTGCTGTACTTCCTCTTTCAGTTTCAGACCAACGGGCAGTACCAGTGGACGATGCTTGTATTGGTGTTCGTGATCGGTACCCTCACCGGTGTCGAGATCCCGCTGCTGGCGCGGGTCATGAAGACCTACTACCCCCTGCGGGATAATCTGGCCAATGTGCTCGGCTTCGACTACCTGGGCGCACTGGCCGCTACGCTGCTCTTCCCCTTCCTGCTGCTGCCCTTCGTGGGGCTATACAGCTCCAGCCTCATCTTCGGCGCGGTCAATCTGCTGCTCGGGGCTGGGGTCTGCTGGTTTTTTCGCGAGAGCCTTGCACCCGCGCGCCGCCGCAAGATATACCTGTGGACGGCCCTGGGGCTGGCCCTGTTCACCGTGCTGCTGATCCGCGCCAAACCCTTCCTGCACGCCTGGGAGGCCTCGGCTTACCCCCACCGGGTGATCTACGAGGAGGATAGCCCCTACCAGCGCATCGTGCTGACGCAGAATGACGACGATCTGCGGCTGTACCTCAATCGCGTGATCCAGTTCTCGAGTACCGACGAGTACCGCTACCACGAGAGCCTGGCCCAAATCCCGGCGGCGCAGGTGCCGGGCTTCCGGCGCGCGCTCATCCTCGGTGGTGGCGAGGGACTGCTGGCCCGCGAGGTGCTGCGCCATCCCGGTGTGGAGTCGCTCACGATCGTAGACCTGGACGAGCGGATATTCGATCTGGGCCGACGGCATCCCCGTATCAGTGCACTCAATGGCGGCGCGCTCGACGATCCCCGCACCACTACGCTAGCCGAAGATGCGGCGGTGTTCCTGCGCAACGATACGGCCCACTACGACCTCATCCTGGCCGACCTACCGGATCCTAGCAACGAGAGTATCGCCCGGCTATATAGTACGTGGTTCTTCAAGTTGGCCCGGGCGCGTCTGACGCCGCAGGGGGTATTCGCTACTCAGGCGACCAGTCCGTACCATACCCGCAAGACCTTTTGGTGTATCGTGAAGACGCTGCGGGCGGCGGATTTCGGGCAACTCGCGCCCTACCACGTGACTGTACCGAGTTTCGGTCCCTGGGGCTTCGTGCTTGCGGCTAATGCGGGCAATACCCTGCGGCAGGGCGGTCAGCTCCTGGGCGCGGACGTCCCGGTAGCTATCGGGACAATGAAATTTTTGGAGGCTAGTCTCCTTCCTACGCTATTCACCTTCCCGGCCGATATGCGCGATCCCGGCGGCCTGCTCCCCAACCGGCTGGACCGGCCCGTGCTCCTGCAGTACTTCCTCGATGAGTGGTCGGACTGGCAACGCGAAAAGACCCAGTGATGGAACCCAGCTACCTCGGTTTGCACGTGCTGCTGGAGCTCTACGGCTGTCCGGAAGACCGGCTGCGGCTACCGGACGACAGCGAGCGTATCCTGCTAGTCGCCGCCGCGGCGATGGGTGCAACGGTGATCGAGGCCCGCTTCCACGCCTTTTCACCGCACGGCGTGAGTGGGGTCGTGGTGATCGCCGAGAGTCACCTGACCGTACACACCTGGCCGGAGCATGGCTATGCGGCGGTAGATGTGTTTAGCTGTGGCGATCTGGACCTGTCGGCGGGGCTGGAGGTGCTGGAGCAGGAGTACGGAGCCAGCCGGGTGTATGCGGAGCGGGTGTTGCGGGGGAAGGGGCTTGGAGGATAAAAGGTCGAGGGCCTCTGGTCCGAGGTGGTAAATGTTTACCGCACGCCCAGACTCGGGCTGCAAGCCCTCGACCTTTGCTCAGTCCAGTCGACGGCCCTTCACAAAGTAAAACGCCATCCCGATAGTATCGGAATGGCGTTCTATAACTTGATTATTGCCCGGCGTGAAGGGCTTGAGCCTATACCGCGAAGCTTTCGCCGCAGCCACACTCCCGGGTGGCGTTGGGGTTGGTAAAGGCGAAGCCCTTACCGTCCAGTCCGCCGCTGAACTCCAGGGTGGAGTTGCAGAGGTAGAGGAAGGACTTCAGGTCACAGACTACGGTCTCGCCGTTATCCTCGAAGACCTGATCGCGGGGCTGTAGCTCGTCGTCGAAGTCTAGCTTATACGACAGGCCGGAGCAGCCTCCACTGGTGATGCTCACCCGCAGGAAGTAATTCTCGGGCATGGCCTTCGCCTCCCGGATTTCCCGCAAGCGTTCCTTCGCGCTTTCGCCTACGAATAACATAGCGGGGTAGTTTAGTGGACGGCGATGGTTTCGACGGTCTGTACGCCGTGCTTCTGCTGGTAGTCCTTGATGGCACCCTTGATCGCATCCTCGGCGAGGACCGAGCAGTGGATCTTCACGGGGGGCAGGGCCAGTTCTTCGACGATGGCCATGTTATCGATAGCCAGGGCCTCGTCGACGGTCTTACCCTTGAGCCATTCGGTGGCCAGGCTAGAGCTGGCGATGGCGGAGCCACAACCGAAGGTCTTAAACTTGGCCTGGGTAATCTTCTGCGTGGTAGGGTCTACCTCGATCTGCAGCCGCATCACGTCACCACACTCGGGTGCACCGACCAGACCGGTACCTACATTCTCGGAGCTCTTATCCAGCGTACCGACGTTACGGGGATTCTTGAAGTGGTCGAGTAATTTTTCGCTGTATGCCATGGTAGAAGGAGTTGAAAAGAGAAAGGGTTGAAGGCTAAGCAGAGCCGCTAAAGTATAACAAGTCGAGCGGGAAAAAGGATGAAGGAACAAGCAGGATATACCCTTACTCCTTAACCCCTTCTCCCCCTAAGCCCTTGATTCTAGTGCTCGCTCCACTCGATCGCGTCGATGTCGACACCTTCTTTGTACATCTCCCAGATGGGGCTGAGGTCGCGCATGTGGTTGACACCTTCGGCTACCTTGGCGATCGTCTCGTCGATGTCCTCTTCGGTAGTGAAGCGGCCGAGGCTGAAGCGAAGGCTGGAGTGTGCCAGGTCGTCACCGAGTCCGAGGGCGACCAGCACGTAGCTGGGCTCCAGACTGGCGGAGGTACAGGCCGAGCCCGAAGACACGGCAATGTTCTGGTTGAAGGTCATCATGAGACCCTCCCCCTCGACGTGCTTGAAGCTGATGTTGGTCACGTGGGGCATGCGGTGCTCCTGATCGCCGTTGACGTAGCTCTCTTCGAGCATACTGCACAGGGCGTGCTGCAGCTTATCGCGAAGCTTGCTCAGGCGCTCGGCGTCCTGGTGCATTTCTTCCTTGGCGATGCGGGCGGCCTCACCGAAGCCGACGATGCCGGGTACGTTCAGCGTACCGGAGCGCATGCCGCGCTCGTGTCCGCCGCCGTCCATCTGGCTGGTAACCTTGACGCGGGGGTTCTTGCGGTTGACGAACAGGGCGCCTACCCCCTTGGGTCCGTACATCTTGTGGCTGGTGAAGGCCATCAGGTGTACGCCTACCTCCTTGGGGTGGCAGGGCAGCTTGCCGACGATCTGCGTAGCGTCCGACATGAACAGTACGCCGTGCTTGGCACAGATGTCGCCGATGGCCTTCATGTCCTGAATGACACCGGTCTCGTTATTGGCCCACATGATGGATACCAGTACGGTCTTATCGGTAATAGCCGCTTCGAGCTCTTCGAGACGAATGCGGCCCAGACGGTCCACGTCGAGGTAGGTGACCTGACCACCCATCTTTTCCACCTTGGCGCAGGCGTCGAGGACGGCCTTGTGCTCCGTCTTGGCGGTGATGATGTGATTGCCCTTGCGCTGGTACATCTCGAAGACGCCCTTGATCGCCAGGTTGTCCGACTCGGTAGCACCACTGGTGAAAATGATCTCGCGCTCGTCTACGGCGATCAGGTCGGCGATCTGATTGCGGGCGGTATCTACGGCGCCCTCCGCCTTCCAGCCGAAGGGATGGTTGCGGCTGGCTGCGTTGCCGGGGTTCTCGTAGAAATAGGGGATCATCGCGTCCACTACCCGGGGGTCGGTCGGCGTGGTGGCGTTGTTATCGAGGTAGATCAGGCGCTGGCCCATAGTAGATTAAATTTCGAACTGTAAATACAAATGCTTCAAGCTAACACCTTCACCCCACTTTGGTTGCCGGTTGCAGCAGTTCCCGCACGCGGTCGTTCTGCTTCCGGTCGGGTGCCATGCCGTGGGCGTCGCAGTAGCCCTGGTGACGGGCCTCGGCGGGGTAAAAGGCAGCCACCGCTTCCACGTCGGTCTCGGGTTGAAAGCGCGCCGCGGCCAGTACCTCCAGCATACGGCGGGCGGTAGCAAGTTGGTCGTCCTCCTCCAGGGAGAATACCGCCGAACGGTATTGCCCCACGCCCCGTCCGCGGTTGATCTTGAAGTTGTGGAGGGTGAAGAACTCGGTCAGCAGGGCCTCGGTAGAGAGCACCTCTGCGTCGTAAGTCACCTCGACCACCTCAGCGTGCCCGGTATCCTTGTGGCAGACCTGCACGTAGCTAGGGTCTACCGCAGTACCACCGGCGAATCCTACGCGGGTGCGGGTCACACCGGGCAGGCGGCCGAGGTGGTACTCCTTACTCCAGAAGCAGCCGGCGCCTAGTAGGATAACGTTGGTAGTTGGCATGGGGGTAGGTCGGGGCGTTGTACGCCAAGTGGATAGGGCGGGGTCGCGGGTGCGGTGAAGAGGACCGGGTCGCTACTGGGGGACGAACTTGATGCTCAGGCTATTCACACAGTGGCGCGTATTCTTGGGCGTGAAGCGCTCGCCCTTGAAGACGTGGCCCAGGTGACCGCCACAGTTGTTGCACAGGATCTCTACACGGCGACCATCGGCATCGGCCTCGTGCTTTACGGCTCCCTCGATCTCGTCGTCGAAGCTGGGCCAGCCACAGCCGCTGCTGAACTTGCTGGTAGTATCGTACAGGGGGGCGTCGCAGCGGCGGCACACGAATGTCCCGTCCTGCTTAAAATTATTGTACTCGCCGGAGAAGGGCCTTTCGGTACCCTTACGGGCGATGATGCGCTCTTCTTCCTTCGTGAGGGTGTTCCAGTTCTCTTTCGTCTTCATACCCGGAAAACAAACAAAAACAGGCTTTAGTTGGCCGGTCTAGGCCTTCTCCACCACGAAGTCGTAGGTCTCCATGATCACGTTGGCCAGTAGCTTGGAGCAGGCCAGCTCGACCTTGTCGTGGGCCTCCTGCTCGCTGTCCGCCTCCAGGGTGATATTGACGTGCTTGCCGATCCGTACGTCGCTGACGCCCTGGATGCCGAGGTTGGGCATGTTCTTGACGACCACTTTCCCCTGGGGGTCGAGCAGTTCGGTCTTGGGCATGATGTTGATGTGGGCGAGGTAGGTCATAGCGGGGAAGTAGCGCGGGGCGGGGAGACTAAGTTGAGCAGCAGGTAGACCGCGACGATGAAGGGGAAGGCCGAAGTCCATAGCAGCATAAACAGCCCGATGGCTGCGGCGGCAAAGATATACCGCGTCTCATTCCCCACCCAGCCGAAGCCCTTAAGCTTGAAGCTGAACATGGGATGCTCGCTCACCAGCAGATAAGAGAACACGAGTATGGAGGGATAAAGGACGTAGGGACTTAGGACGTAGGGTGCCCAGTCTGGGTTAGTCGCCACGATGAGCATCAGTCCCGTCGCGTAGACCGTACTGGTCGGCGTAGCTACGCCCATGAAGTTCTCGGTCTGCCGGGTATCCAGGTTGAACTTAGCCAGCCGCAGGGCACTGAACATAGCCACGAGCAGAGCGGGCGCAGCGTACCACGACCAGCCGATCGTAAGCGGTGCCAGGGGAGCGAACGCATCCGGATCGGGCGGGCTCGCAGGTGCCAGGAAATCCCCCATCAGCAGCAGCACGTAGTAGATCACCGCTGGCACCACCCCGAAACTCACCATGTCGGCCAGACTATCCAGCTCCTTGCCGTGCTCGCTGCTCACGTCGAGGGCACGGGCTACGAGTCCGTCGGCAAAGTCGAACCAGCCGGCCGCGAAGAGGAACCAGAAGGCGGGCACGAAGCGCAGGTCCAGAATACAGATCAGGGCCGCGCAGCCGCAAAAGAGGTTCAGTAGGGTGACGAAGTTCGGGATCCAGGCTTTCACGCGGCCCAAGGTAAGTTTTCGCAGGGGGAGCGCGTTAGGGTAGAGCCTAACTACTTACACCATGCGCTACCTACTGGCCTCCCTGCTGGGGCTGTGCCTGTTCTCCGGCTGCCCCAGCACCGGCAACGGCGACCGGCTGTTCGACATCACCTACGAGCCCATCGACTTCGTGGTGCCGGCCGGACAGGTATCCCCCCAGCTCTTCGTGGTGTCCCGGGCCAATATGATCACCCGCTTTATCCCCACCCTCGACGCCAGCGCCTTTACCGCCGACGATGTAGACCAGGTAGGTGGCATCCGGGCGCGGGTGGTCAGCCTGTCGGGCGAAGACTTCCGTGAGATCGACCGGGTAGAGCTGCGCGTCTGTCCCACCAGCGAGCGGCAGTGCAGCGTCGCCGACATCATGTACAGCGTGGATCACCAGGGCCGCCGGCAGCAGGTCATCAACCTCAACCCGGGCCTGCGCAATTTCCGCAGCCTGTACCTGCAGGACGAAACGGTCCGCATGGAAGTGGTCTTCTACCCCCTGGGCGTCACCTCCCAGAATATCGAGACCCGCCTGGAGTGGACGATCGGTGCCATCGGGGGACTCTAGTCCCGCACCAGCGCCAGCCGCATACGCTTTACGCGGTCCTGCAGTGATTCCGAGCTGATCCGCTCCCGCAGCCGGTCCACGATCAGCGAGAAGCTGAAGGGCGTAGCCTTGCTGGGCTGCATGAACAGGATGGTCTGTCCGTTGATCCGTTCCAGCGCGGCGCGTAGCCGCGCCTCCTGAAGTTGGAAGGTCATGATCTCGTCGTAGGCTTGCTGCAGGAGTAGGTTGCTGGGTTCGTAGTCCGTGAAAACATCGAAAAACAACTGCGACCCGCTCTGCAGGTGCTTTTCTTTTTTCTGCTTGCCGGGGTAGCCCTTAAAGATCAGTCCGGCGATGGCGGCGATATCGCGGAAGCGGCGCTTGGCCATCTCCGTGGCGTTGATGCCGGCGTTGAGGTCGTGGGTCAGCCCCGTAGCATCGAAGAGACCGCTGCCGAGCGCCTCCTCGATCGGAATGGGCTGGTCGCACAGCAGCTCGAAGCCGTAGTCGTTCATGGCGATCGTGAAGGTGAGGGGCGCGAACTGCCCGATCCGGTAGGCGACCAGGGAGCTCAATCCTTCGTGGATCCCGCGGCCCTCGCAGGGGTACACCACCAGGTGGAAGCCCTCACGATCCTGGAAGTACTCGATGAGCAGTTCGTCGCTGGCGGGCACGGCGCTGCGGCGCACCTGGATGTCGCGCAGGGGGGCCAGCTTAGCGAGTTCGGCGTCGTGGTAATCTTCATGCTTCAACTCCTCCATCGCCTGACGTAGAAACTCAGAGAGCTGACTCGACAGCTGCATCCGTCCGCCGCGCCAGCTAGGTACCTTGCCTTTCTTCGAGGTGCTGCGCTTGACCAGCGCCTCAGTGCCCTTGATCTTTATGAACTTGAGGCTGCGGCCGGCAAACCAGAAGGTATCGCCCGGCTTGAGGCTGGAGATGAAGTACTCCTCGATGGAGCCGATGTAGCCGCCCGTCATGTACTTGATCATCACGGTAGTCTCGCTCACGATCGCGCCGATGCTCATGCGGTGCATCATGGCTACGCGCTTGCTCTCTACGCGGTACATGCCCTCCTCGTCGCGCGCCACCTTGTGGTACTCGTCGTAAGCCCCCAGGCTATTACCCCCCGTGGTGATGAAGTCCAGGCACCAGGCAAACTCCTCGTCGGTCACCGAAGCGAAGCAGAAGGTATTGCGGATCTCCGCCAGCACTACATCGCGCCGGAAGCCCCCGCTTACTGCCAGGGTCACCAGGTACTGCACCAGTACATCGAAGCTGCGCAGGTAGGGGATACGGCTCTCGATGACCTGCCGCTCGATGCAGCGCCGCAGGGCCGAGGCTTCCAGCAGTTCCAGGCTATTGGTGGGTACGAAGTGAATGGTGCTCTTGGCGCCCGGTCGGTGCCCACTGCGTCCGGCGCGCTGCAGGAAGCGGGCCACTCCCTTCGGACTGCCGATCTGTACGATGGTCTCTACGGGGCGAAAGTCTACCCCCAGATCGAGGCTGGACGTGCAGATGACCGCTTTGAGCGTCCCCTCGTGCAGCGCATCCTCCACCCAGTCGCGCAGCTCCCGGCTGATGCTGCCGTGGTGCATGGCGATGGCTCCGGAGAGCTCGGGGTCGAAGTCGAGCAGCCGCTGGTACCAGATCTCGCACTGGCTGCGCGTATTGGTGAACACCAGCGTCGAGCCCGAGGCGTAGATGATGGGCACCACCTTTTCGAGCAGCTTGATGCCCAGGTGGCCCGACCAGGGGAAGGTCTCGATCTCGTCCGGCAGCACGGTAACCATCTCCGTCTCCTTGACCGTGCCGGCGCGGATGATCACCCGCTTGCCGGGCAGGGTGGGGGGGATCAGCACGTCCAGCGCTTCCTCCATATTGCCGATGGTGGCCGAAATGCCCCAGGTGCGGAAGGCCGTGCCGCGCAGTCCCCGCAGCCGACTCAGGGCCAGCTCCACCAGCACGCCGCGCTTGGTGCCCAGCAGTTCGTGCCACTCGTCGGAGACCAGCACCCGTAGGTCGCCGAAGAACTGCTCGTAGCCCTTACTGGCCAGCAGCAGGTGCAGACTCTCGGGGGTGGTGATAAGGATCTCGGGCGGCTTGCTGCGCTGCTTGGTCCGCTCGGCGGTCTTGGTATCGCCGGAGCGCACGCCCACGCGCCACTTCATGCCCAGGTCCTCGATGGCCCGCTCGGCGGCGCCCTGGATCTCGCGGGTCAGGGCGCGGATGGGGGTGATCCAGATGGCCCGCAGTCCGTTGTTGGCCTTGGTGGGTTGGTCGGGGTGTTCGCGCAGGAACTCCAGCAGGATAGGCAGGATCAGCGAGTAGGTCTTGCCGCTGCCGGTGGGGGCGTTGACCAGGCCGCTCTTACCACTTAGGTAGGCGCGCCAGGCCTGCTGCTGGAAGGGAAACGGTGCCCAGCCCCGGGTCTTGAACCAGTCGGTGCCGGTTTGGAGCAGGGGGGCGGAAGCGGGTAGTGACACGGGGGTGAAACAGCAGGGGGCGGCGCGGGTTCAGGTCGCGGCGTTGCTCGCCGAGCGCAGGCTGGGTTCGACGAGGCTGGCCCTGCGTGCGCTGCCTCGATCTGGAGGCACAAAACTTCGTGGTCGCTCCAGCTGAGGAGTTGAATCAGTTAGTGCTAGTCTGGAGCGCCGACGCCGAACACGCAGTGCGCTGTAGCTAACCGAAAAATTTCTGGTATATAATCCAAATAGCTTACTTTACCCTGACGACCACAGTCGGCATATTGCTAGCCATACCTTCACCCGGCACCCGCGCACCCGCCCAAGCACCCCATAAATGTTTACTACCCAGACTTACGTAGCCCGCCGAAAACAGCTCGCGGAGGCGGTCGGGCACGGACTGATCATTCTGCCCGGCAACGGTGAAGCTCCCATGAATTACGCCGGCAATCCCTACCCCTTTCGGCAAGATTCCACCTTTCGCTACTTCGCCGGTCTCAACCAGCCCGACCTGATCCTCACGATCAATGCCGAGACGGGAGAGAGTCTCCTCTACGGTGATGAAGCTACGCTGGACGATATGGTCTGGATGGGCGAACAAACAGGACTGGACGAACTAGCCCAACGGGCCGGGCTGCAGGTGGGCGGAAACCTGCAGAAGGCCGTAGATACCCTGTGCCTGTCCGAAGTGGTCCACTACCTGCCGACTTACCGCGACGCACGGCAGATGTTGCTGTGCCAGTGCCTGAACGAAGACGACCGGCCGAGTGAGAAACTGATCCGGGCAGTCATCGCACAACGATCGTACAAAAGCGCGGAGGAACTAGCGGAAATGGACCGCGCCGTAACCACCAGTATGGCCATGCACCGGGCCGCGGCCGCAGGTGCGAAGCCGGGGATGCGGGAGGCGGAGGTAGCCGGCATGGTAGAAGGACTTGCCATCAGTGCCGGCGGGCGGCTGGCCTACGCAGCCATCGTGAGTCGGGACGGCCACATCCTGCACAACCACGCCCACCACAACGTGCTGCGGGAGGGCGACCTGCTGCTGATCGATGCCGGGGCCGAAACCCCCTCGGGCTACGCCGGCGACATCACCCGCACCTTCGCGGTGGGCGCGGAGATGACGGCCAAACAGCAGGCGGTCTACGATATCGTGGACGACGCCAAACGGCGGGTGATCGAGGCCATCCGACCCGGGGTACCCTTTCGGGAACTGCACGACCTATCGGCCCGTATCATCACCAATGGACTGAAGCAGCTGGGGCTGATGAAGGGGGATACGGCGGAGGCGGTTGCCGCGGGTGCCCACGCCCTGTTCTACCCCCACGGCCTCGGTCACATGATCGGGCTGGACGTACACGATATGGAAGACCTGGGGGAAGACTTCGTGGGCTACGACGAGGAGTTTCAGCGCAGCGAGCAGTTCGGTACGCGCAACCTGCGGCTGGGCCGCCGGCTGGAGGAGGGCTTCACGATCACGGTAGAGCCGGGTATCTACTTTATCCCCATTCTTACGGACCGCTGGCGGGCCGAGGGCAAGCACACGGAATACATCAACTACGATGCCCTGGCGGCCTACCGCGATTTCGGTGGTATCCGGCTGGAAGACAATGTAGTAGTGACGGCGGACAACTGCCGGGTGCTCGGCTCCGTTTAGAGCTACACAACCTCCGCGCTATGCTACGTCAGTTTTTCCTCCTGCTCGTACTCGGTACTTCGCTGGGACTAGGCGCCCAGAGCAACCAGCTCGCGCAGCAGTACTACATGGACGGCGAGTACGAAAAGGCCGCCGAGCTTTACCTCGCCCTGGCCGAGGAGAACTACAATACCTTTTACTTCGACCGCTACGTCAGCAGCCTGATGAACCTACGGCAGTACGACGAGGCCGAACGGGTGGTAAAGAAACAACTGAAGCGCACGCCGGAAGAGCTCACCCTCTATGTCACCTACGGCCAGCTACTGGAGCAGAACGGCGATGAAGAGGGCGCCCAGAAGCAGTACCGCCAGGCGATCAAGGAGCTGCGGGCCGATAAATTCCAGATCACTCAACTGGCCAATGCCTTCGTACAGCTCACCAAGTACGACCTGGCGATCGAGGTATACGAGCGCGGGGGGAAGCTGATCAAGGACGATACCTCCTTCGCCTTCAATCTGGGCGATCTCTACCGCCGCAAGGGGGCCACCGCCCCGATGATCACCAGCTACCTCGACGCCCTGGTCGACGAGCCGGAGCGGATACGCAACGTGCAGACCTACTTCCAGCGCTTTCTGGATCGCGACGGTCTGCTCGAAGCCCAGAAGCAACTCTACGCCCGCATCCAGGAGGATCGCAAGGATAACCCCCTCTACCCCGAAATGCTGGGCTGGGTACTGATCCAGAACAAGGACTATAAGGGGGCCCTGCGCCAGGCCCGTGCGCTCGATAAGCGACTGGATGAGAACGGCGAGCGGGTCTTCGATATCGGCACCCTGGCCGGTAATGCCCGCGACTACGAGGCCGCCATCGCTGCCTATGACTACATCGTCGAGAATAAGGACCCCGCCTCTCCTTATTACCTGGAGGCTAAGCGGGAGGGCTTGCTGACCCGCCGCCGCGCCATTACCGATGGCTATGCGTACACCGAAGAGGACCTACGTATCCTGGAGTCGGCATACTTCGACTTCCTGCGGCAGTTCGGCAACAACCCGGCCTCGGCCCGCATCGCTATCCAGCTGGCCGAGCTCGAAGCCCTGTACCTGAACGATCTGGAGAAAGCAACCGGCATCCTCCAGGAGATCGTCGGGCTCAATGGCGTGAACGAGACCATCCGCGCCCGCGCCAAGCTGGCCCTGGCCGACTACTACCTCATGCAGGGCGAGGTCTGGGAGTCTACGCTACTGTACAGCCAGGTTGACAAGCAATTCAAGGAGGATCTGCTGGGTCACGAGGCCCGCTTCCGCAACGCGCGGCTAAGCTACTTCCGGGGCGACTTCGAGTGGGCGCAGTCGCAGTTCGACGTGCTCAAGGCCTCTACTTCCCGCCTCATCGCCAACGATGCGCTGGACCTCTCGGTATTCATTCTCGACAACCTCGGTCTGGACACCACGGCCGTCGCCCTGCAGACCTACGCTGACGCCGAGCTGCTGATGTTCCAGAACCGCTACGACGAGGCCTTCGCCACCCTGGATACCCTCGTCAAGGCCTTCCCCGGTCACGATCTGGAGGATGACGTAGTCTACCTACGGGGCAAGATCTACCAGCGGCTGCGGCAGTATGAGGCCGCCGCCGAGCAGTACGCGCAGGTCATCGACACCTACCCCAAGAGCATCCGTCTTGACAATGCGCTCTACGCCCTCGCCGGTCTGTACGAAGAGCAGCTAGACGATAAGGCCAAGGCCCAGGAACTCTACGAGACCCTCTTCATCGACTACAGCAACAGTATCCTGGCGGTAGAAGCGCGCAAGAAGTACCGGGCGCTGCGGGGTGATGCGGTGCAGTAGCAGTACGCAGCGGTTTCCAACCGCGGTAGTAAAACGCTGCCTCCGGCAGCGCTAGCAAGGTGCTGACCCACCAAAATCACCCGCCACTGCATCGTAGCTAGTAAACGCTTCTCCACCCATGGCACTCCACTACCCCCTCTTCCCCGCCGGTGACCCCTCCGCCGACTACACGGCTCGAAAGGAAGCCGCTGACAAAGCCATGCTCCAATACATCTATGCGCACATCAGCTACCCCACCGAAGCGCGGGAGGCTGAACGGGAAGGCATAGTAGCGATCAAGTTTGCCGTAGACGCAAGCGGCAAGCCCGGTGAGCCGGCCGTAGCCCGCGGTATCCACCCCGCCCTCGATGCCGAAGCCTTACGCGTAGTACAGACGATGCTACGGGATCATCCATCCTGGACCCCTGCCCGGGAGGACGGTAGCCCGATTGACTACAACTATGTACTACCCATCCGCTTTAAATTGGAGCCCACGGAGTAATTTCCTATTTTAGGGCTAGCCTATTTGCACCTAAGCTATGACCACCCGACACCTGCCCTCCCGATTTTTTACTACCGGCCTGCTGCTGGCTCTACTCCTTACCGTACTGAACTGGGGCTTCCGGCAGGCCCCCGACGCAGCCCGGCAGCAACTGCTGGTCGAGGTAGAGGATGCTATGGAAGAGCCTACCGTTGCGGTGGAACCGGTGACCTTTTTTATTGATCACTGCATCCAGCGGCCGCGCCCCGAACTGCCGCCGGTGGAGGAGATGACCCTGCCGATCTACCCGGGCTGTGAACTGGAGGCCGACTACGAGGAGCGGGTCTTTTGTGGCTTTGGACGCCTGAAGCACTTCATCGACAAGAACCAGGTGCAACCCGAGGGCTCCAAGCGGGAGCGGGTAGGGATCAGTTTTGTCATTCAGCGGCAGACGGGCCTCATGCAGGACTTCGAAGTCATTGCCGGCGAAGACCAGCGGAATATCCGCGAGGCTCTGCGCATCGTCAAACTCATGGTCGACCGCGGCGTACGCTGGACCCCCGGCACGGTGGAGGGGGAGGCGGTCAACTTTCCCCTGGCTATCCCGATCTCCTTTCACGGGGCGGGCTGCGGGGAGTGAGTCCCGTACTTAGTCGGGACGGCAGCGGGTGGCCCGATAGCTATCGGGTCGGTGCAGTGATTTCACAACCCTCCTGACGTCCTGGTGTTTTTAGGGTACGATAGCCCTAATCCGACCGTGTGCGTAAACTACTTGTCTTTCTTGGACTGGCCCTGCTGCTGGCCTGCAACACCTACCGTCCCCTCACCGATATTGTCTCGGTCAGCGATGCGCCGTGGAAGTCGCAGGTCATCCCCCCCTCCCCCCAACCCCAGGGTGGTGACCCCGTGGCCGGACTCGACTACCTGATCCACGGCGACTACATCGGTAGCGGCGTACCGATCGAGATCATGCGCAAGCAGGCGCCGAAGATGCCGCAGGATAGTCTCTACGCCCGCAATGCCCTCAACGAAGGGATGCCCTACTTCATGACCGCCTTCCTGGCCCCGAACGGTGCCGAAACGGTGAACGGCAATTGCTTTACGTGTCACGCCGGCCGAGTTGACGGACAGCTGGTACTGGGGCTGGGAGACAGCTGGTCGGACTACCAGAGCAGCATGGTCATCATGGGGCAGGGAATGCGCATCGGTATGGGCGTGAAGTACAAGCGGGACGATCCCGAGGTAGCCGCCTTCGAGGACTTCGGACTGTACTTCAAGGCCATGGCGCCGAAGATCAAGACCACCCAGCCGGGCAGTAATCCCGCCTTCCGCCTGGCCGAGGCCTGTATGATGCACCGCGATCCGGAAGATCTGACGTACACCGAGGAGCCGCAGTATGCCATGTGGGACTACAACATCGCCACTGACACCCCGCCGCTGTGGAACGTGAAGAAGAAAAACTCGCTGTACTACAATGGCATCGGCCGCGGCAGCATGCCGAAGCTCCTGCTGCAGGCCAGTGTGCTCGGGGTGCCCGACAGCAGCCACAGCCGCAAATCGGTAGTAGCCTTCGAGGACGTGTACGCCTGGCTGCAGACGCTGGAGCCCCCGGCCTATCCGGCCGCTATTGACGAGCTGCTGGCCCGGGAGGGGGAGACGCTATTTACCGACAAGTGCGCCGGGTGCCACGGTACCTATGGCGAAGAAGAAACCTATCCCAACAAAGTGATCCATCTCGATGTGGTGAAGACCGACCGACTGTACGCCGATTACATTCGCCAGTCGGGCATCGTAGACTGGTACAACGAGAGCTGGTTCGCCACGAGCGAGCCGAAGAGCTACTTCCAGCCTACGGACGGCTACGTGGCCCCGCCGCTGGATGGCATCTGGGCCTCGGCCCCCTACCTGCACAACGGCTCGGTACCCAACCTGTACGAATTGCTGGATAGTGGGTCCCGTCCCGCACGCTGGACCCGCAGCGGCGACACCAAAGCGTACGACCATGAGCGCGTGGGCTGGCAGTACGATCCGGAACCGAAGAACAAGAAGTGGACCTTCGATACCAGCGTGCCCGGCTACGGCAACGGGGGGCACACCTTCGGCGATAAGCTGGCGGAGGAGGAGCGCTGGGCGGTGGTGGAGTATCTGAAGACGCTATAAGCGCGGCGGCCACCTCCGGCCTGCAACCTATCTTTAGGCAGGGGCGTTGCTTTTCTCACCCACTAAACCACCTTCCCCATGGAATCCAAACGCCAACGCCAGGTCGCTGAGATGATCAAGCGTAATTTTAGTATCGTACTCCAGCAGGAAGGCACCTACATCTACGGCAGTCAGCCGCTGGTGACCGTGATGGACGTGCAGGTCAGCCCCGACCTCAGCGTAGGCAAGGCTTACCTCAGCATCTGGAACACCGACAACAAGCAGGCCGTCATCCTACAGATGAACGAGGAACACGCCCGGCTCAAGTCCGCCCTGGCCCACCGCCTCAAGCGACAGCTGCGCCGCCTGCCCGAACTGAGCTACTTCATCGACGAGACACTCGACGAAATGAACAAGGTCGACGGCATCTTCGACCGGCTGTATACTGAAGACCAGATGCCCGAAGGACAGCAAGTAAGCAAGGACGAATAAGCACCACACCCCCCATGCTGAGCAAACGCAACCTCAAGAATGTCATTCAGTGGCCCCTGGGTCTGCTGCTGATCATGTGGGTGGTGTTCATCGTGGACTACTACCTCTTCGGGGGACTGCTGAGCGCTTACTACGGTCTGCATACGCGGGAACTGGCCGGCGTACCGGGTATCGTACTCGCGCCCCTCTTCCACGGGAGTTGGGGTCACCTGCTGAGCAATAGTCTGCCCTTCGTGTCCCTTGCCGGACTGCTCGTCTTCTTCTACCCCCGCCTGTGGCCCCGCGTACTGGCCTCGCTGTGGGTCGGTACGGGGGTGCTGGTATTCGTGCTCGGTCGGCACGTGACGCACATCGGCGCGAGCGGCGTCGTCTACGCCCTGGCGGCGTTCCTGGCCTTCAGCGGCATCTTCCGGCGCGACTTCCGGGCTGTGGTCGTAGCTCTGCTGGTCCTATTCTACTACGGCGGTATGATCGTCGGCATCCTCCCCGGTCAGGAGGGGATCAGCTGGGAGAGTCATTTGCTAGGACTGGTCATGGGTATCCTGGGTGCCTACACCTATCGCTCCGAACTGGAGGAGCACGAGGTAGCAGCCGAAAAGAAGAAAGCTGCTAAGCAGCGCCGTATCAAGGAACCCTTCTTGGAGCGGGATACCTTCGCTAAGACTAAGAGAGAGCGGGAAAATGAAGCTTTCTGGGAGAAGCTCAAGCAGCTTAGTGAGCGGGAGCGGTTGGAGCGGTAGGTTTTTTAAACACGGAGGGACACGGAGGTTAATGCACGGAGGGACACAGAGCGTGACAACTCCTGATGCCACCTCCGTGTCTCTCCGTGCTACCCCCTCCGTGCTCTCCGTGTTTAAAACTCCAACTTTCAGTAAAAAATGAAAGTAACCAACAACTACCCCCCAGACCGAGCTGTTAAGCTGACATGAACACCGCCGAACTCCTAGAACGAGGCCTGCACCGCGAATGGCTCACTGCCGAAGAAGGGGTATGGCTACTGGAAAACGCTGCCACCGCCGAGCTCATCTATGTCGCCAATCAGCTGCGTTTTGAGTCGGTGCCGGAGCAGACGGTGACCTGGATCATCGACCGCAACAGCAATACGACCAACGTCTGTATCGCCAACTGCAAGTTCTGCAACTTCTACCGGCGGCCGGGGCACGAGGAGGCCTACATCACCAGCATCGAGGAGTACAAGCAAAAGATCGAAGAGACCTTCGCCTTCGGCGGCGAGCAACTGCTGCTGCAGGGCGGTCACCACCCCGATCTGGGACTCGATTATTACTGTAAGCTGTTCAGCGAGCTCAAGTCGCTCTACCCCCGCCTGAAGCTGCATGCGCTCGGTCCCCCCGAGATCGCCCACGTCGCTAAGCTGGAGAAGATGAGTCACTACGATGTGCTCAAGGCGCTTAAGGAGGCCGGGCTCGATAGTCTGCCCGGTGCCGGTGCCGAAATCCTCAGCGACCGCGTGCGCCGACTGATCTCCAAGGGGAAGTGCGGGGGCGAGGAGTGGCTCGACGTCATGCGTGCGGCCCACAAACTAGACATCACCACTTCGGCCACCATGATGTTCGGTCACATCGAGACCAACTGGGAGCGCATGGACCACCTCGTGCGCATGCGCCAGGTGCAAAGCGAAAAGCCGGCTCACGCCAAGGGCTTCCTGGCGTTCATCCCCTGGCCGTTCCAGGATGAGGACACCATTCTCAAAAAGATTAAGCGCGCCCGCAATACGGTGACCGGCGACGAGTACATCCGCATGATCGCCCTGAGCCGCATCATGCTCCCCAACGTCACCAACATTCAGGCCAGCTGGCTCACGGTAGGGAAGCAGGTGGCTCAGATCTGTCTGCATGCCGGGGCCAATGACTTCGGCTCCATCATGATCGAGGAGAACGTAGTGAGCGCTGCCGGTGCCCGCTGGCGCTTTACGGCGGATGGTATCCAGGAGGCGATCCGCGAGGCCGGCTTCCGTCCCCAGCTGCGCACCCAGCAGTACGAATACCGGGAGTTACCCGCCAATATGCTGCAGCAGGAGCTCAACGCGCCCGAGCTCATTGTAGATTAGCGGCATGCCGGGCACCCTTTACCTTATTCCTTCGACCCTCGGGCCGGGGGCCATCGATACCATTCCGCAGCGTACGCTACTGATTACCCGCCGCCTGCGCCACTTCGTCGTCGAGACCGGCAAGGTCGCCCGCGCCTTCCTCAAGGAGGTCGAGCTGGACCACCGCCTCCAAGAGTGCACCTACTACGAGCTCAACAAGCGTACGCGGCCGGACGAGCTGCCCACCTTCCTCGCCCCCGCCCTGTCGGGTGAAGATGTAGGCGTACTCTCCGATGCAGGTGCCCCCGGCGTAGCGGATCCGGGTGCCAAGCTCGTGCGGCTGGCGCACCAGCTCGGCGTACCGGTCGTGCCGCTCGTGGGCCCCTCAGCTATCCTACTCAGCATCATGGCTGCGGGCCTGCAGGGCCAATCGTTCACCTTCCACGGCTACCTGAGCCCCAAGCGTCCGCAGCTCGCCAAGGACCTCCGCCGCCTAGAGGCTGACAGCCGAAAGCAGCAGCAAACCCAGCTCTGGATCGAAGCCCCCTATCGCAACCAGGCCACGGTAGAGGTGGCCGTAGCGACCCTGGCCCCCACTACGCTGTTCTCCGTAGCCGCCGACCTCACCACCCCCACCGAATGGATCAAAACAGCCCCCGCAAGCGAGTGGGGCGCGGACGCAGGTGCAGTGCTGCAGAAGCGGCCGGCGATGTTCCTGCTACTCGCCTAAGGTCCGACTCCTGCCCTCCAGGCGCGGTGCATACGGGTCACTCCAGTTCGTGCCTTTCAGGCGCGGTGCATGTGGGTCACTCCGGCTCGTGCCTTTCAGGCGCGGTGCATGCGGGTCACTCCGGCTCGTGCCTTGCAGGCGCGGTGTATGCGGATCACTCCGGCTCATGCCTTGCAGGCGCGGTGTATGCGGGTTACTCCAGCTCGTGCCTTGTAGGCGCGGTGTATGCGGATCACTCCGGCTCATGCCTTGCAGGCGCGGTGTATGCGGGTTACTCCAGCTCGTGCCTTGTAGGCGCGGCGCATGGTGTGGAAATGATTAGGCTTACCAAGACCAACTGTGAGCCGCGCCTGGAAGGCACGAACCGAGAGCCGCGCCTGGAAGGCACGAACCAAGACCCGCGTCGAGAAAGCACGAACCGATAGGGCACAAGAAATCCCCCCACCCGAATAACCGCGTGCCGCCGCTCGACGTTACATGACTTAAACCCAGGATTATGGCCGGTCGGCTTACCCTCTTCCTTACGCTGTGTTCCCTTTGCCTGTCCGCCCAGTTTGCCAGTCCGATCCAGTGGACCTTCACGCAGCGGGCCATGGGGGAAGACCGGGTCGAGCTGATCGCTACGGCAACGGCGGAGGAGAACTGGGCGATCTATAGCCAGTACACCGACGAGGGTGGTCCCGTGCCGACTACCTTCTACTGGAACGAAGGTGACCACTACGAGCGCATCGGGGAGGTCACCGAAGCTGGTCATAAAAAGGAGGGGTTGGACGAGCTTTTCGGCGTGAATGTCATCAAGTACCTGAGTGACGAGCCGGTCACCTTCACCCAGATCGTGCGGGTGCTGGACTACGACAAGCCGATCACCGGCGAAGTAGAGTATATGTGCTGCGATGACGAGCAGTGTCTGCCGCCGACCACGGAGGAATTTGCGTACCGGGTGGAAGCACCGGCTGCCCCCGCTATTGGCTCCGCGAACAACTCCGCACCCGCGACCGCGCCCAAACCAGAGGACCCCGAACCACCCGTAGAAATCGTCGATCTGCCGCAGGAGGAAGTACTCGCCACCTACACTGCAAGTACTCCCGCACCAAGCGAGCGGCAGCCCGTAAGCTGGCAACTGACGGCCGAGGCCCTGGATGGCAACCGCTACCGCATCTCCTTGATGGGCAGCATGCTGGAGGACTGGACGGTGTACAGTATGTCGGTAGATCCCGAGATCGGTCCCATTCCGACTGAGCTGGTGATCGATGCGACGGACAGCGTAGAGCCGCTTGGCGAAGTGACCGAAACCTCCGCCACCCTGAAGCGGAAGTACGACAGCACCTGGGAGGCCGTAGTGAGTAAGATCGATGGGGGTAGCGTGACCTACGCCCAGGTCGTGCAACTGCGGGGGGCAGGGCCGATCGAAGGCTACCTGACCTACCAGACCTGTGACGACGAGATGTGTCTGCCGCCGCGGGATGTGCCCTTTTCGGTCGATCCGGTGGCGGGGGTACTTGTGATCGATGGGATCGGCGCAGACGATAGGGAGAAAGAAGATGACGTGGAAAGCCTTGTCGCTGGTACGGACCCCACCGATGGGATCACGTTCAGTGACGACCCGGTGGGAAGCTGCAGTGTGGGCGAAGCAGTGACGGAGGGACAGAGCCTGTGGGCGATCTTCGGTCTCGGGCTGGCGGGCGGTCTGTTTGCGCTACTTATGCCGTGCATCTTCCCGATGATCCCGCTGACGGTGAGCTACTTCACGAAGAGCGGACAGACGCGGGCGCAGGGGGTGCGGCAGGCGGGGCTCTACGGCTTCTTCATCTTTCTGATCTACGTGCTGTTGAGCGTGCCCTTTCACGTGGTAGCGGGGATCGACGCCAGTATCCTGAATAGTATTGCCAGTAATGTGTGGCTGAACCTGGTGTTCTTCGCGGTCTTCGTGTACTTCGCGGGTAGCTTTTTTGGCTTCTACGAGATCGTGCTGCCCCAGAGCTGGAGCAATAAGGCGAGCCAGGGCGAGCAGACCGGCGGTGTACCGGGCATCTTCTTTATGGCCCTGACGCTGGCGCTGGTGAGCTTCAGCTGTACCGGCCCGATCCTGGGTAGTCTCTTGGTGGAGGCAGTGAGCGGTGGAGCCTGGCCGCTGACGGCGGGCATGGCGGGCTTCGGCGTGGCGATCGGACTACCGTTTGCGCTCTTTGCAGCCTTTCCGGGTGTACTCAATAGCATGCCTAAATCGGGCGGTTGGCTCAATAGCGTGAAGGTGGTACTGGGCTTCGTGGAAGTAGCCCTGGCCTTTAAATTCCTGAGCAACGCGGATCTGGTGGGTCACTGGGACTTGCTGCGGATCGAGCCCTTCCTGCTGATCTGGATGCTGTGTGCGCTGGGTGTGGCGGCTTACCTGTTCGGGTGGATCAGCTTTCCGCACGACAGCCGCAAGCGTCGGGTCGGCGTGGTCGGTGCGGTGGTGGCCGTGGCTAGTATCGGCTTTGCGGCCTACCTGGCTTATGGCTTTACGAAGGACGAGGACACGGGAAATTACCAGACCCTGAGCCTGCTCAGTGGGATCGCACCGTCGGTGGGATATAGCTACTTTAATCCCAGTGACTGTCCGCAGGGCACCACCTGCTTCAAGGACCTGGATGCCGGACTGGCCTACGCTCGCGAGGTGGATAAGCCGGTGATGCTCGACTTCACGGGCTACACCTGCGTCAACTGCCGCAAGATGGAGGAGAACGTATGGAGTCAGGATCAGATCAGGAGCCTACTAACCGAGGACTATATTCTGATCAGCCTCTACGTCGACGACCGGGCCGAGCTGCCCCGCGAAGAACAGCGGGAAGTCGAACGCCTGGACGGTACCGGACGCACGCAGCTCATCGATCAGGTGGGGGAGAAGTGGCACTACTTTCAGCAGCAGGCCTTCAAGCACGCTACCCAGCCGTACTATGCACTGGTATCGCCGGACGGCACCCTGCTCAACCCCCCGGTCGCCTATACCCCGGATGCCGATGACTACGCTGATTTCTTACGCTGTGGCCTACAGACCTACGAAAATCTGGTAAGCAAGTAAGCGCGCAACAACCCTACTCTGCTCCGGCTGTTTTCTAGGCATGAAAACTGTCCATTTCGCTGCTCCGCTTCTCTGTCTGCTACTTGCTGCCTGTGGCCACGACCACTCCGACGGCGTGCCGATCGATGAAGCACCGGCCTACTACCAGCACCACCCCGTGACGGAGGACGGCACGAAGTACATTGTCGACAGCCTGACCTATCCCGGTAATCAGCCCTTCGATACCGAGACGGGGGTGATCAGTCCGGAGCCGGTGCGTGACTGGCAGTACGTGGATCAGTCCAATCGCCCCTTCGGCTCGGCCGACCTGCGGGGCAAGGTGTACGTGGCGGACTTTTTCTTTACGTCCTGCCCGACGATCTGTCCGAAGGTGAAAAGCCAGATGCTGCGGTTGGAGGAGCGCTTCGCGGACCATCCGGACTTCGCGCTGGTCTCCTTCACCATAGACCCTAAGCGCGATACGCCCGAGAAGATGACCGAGTATGCCGGTAAGCTGGGTATCAAAGATCTCAACCGCTGGCGCTACATTCATGGCGATAAGTTTGAGATACAGGACCTGGACGAAGACTACATGAGCGTGGTACTGGAAAGCAATGACGCACCGGGCGGCTTCGACCACAGTGGCTATATCGTACTGGTAGATCGCGATGGTTTCTTACGCTCCTACGCCAGCGGACTGGTCGAGGAGGAAGTGACTCACCTGATGGACGATATCCAGCTCCTGCTCGATAGAGCCCCGGCGAAGTAAGCTCCCTTCTATATTCGGCTACAGGTCACGTAGCTCACGCCACAGGTTTTCTCGTGCCCGCGCTTCGTATGTCTCCCGGCCGAAGGGGGTGTGGTAGATATGCTCCCGGTCCAGGAAAGCGGTAAGCGCTTTGCTACGGCCTTTGCGAAAGACGAAGCCCGGAACCATCCAGAACTCTTCCCGTATAGCGGCGACGTAAGCCGTATAGCCGGCGGCATCGCGGGCTAGCACGGCCAGGTCGAGATCGATGAGCAGGGCGGCGTCTTTATCGCCGGCGGGTGGAAGGTGGGCCTTGGTGGCCATGATCAACGCGGTACACTGCGCGATCCGGTCCGGGACAAGCTGCCCCTCCTGTAGCAAGGTCTGGGCCGCCTGGGCACTGCGGGCCTCGTTATCCGAGCGGGTGGGCTTATACACCAGATCGTGGTACACCAGGGCCATGGCGAAAATGGCTTCGTCTTCGATGAGTGGTCCGTCAACCGCGGCGCGATGGCGTGCGAGGTGTAGGAGCATTTCGTCGAGGTGATCGAGGTTGTGGTAGGCGCGGCCGGTGTACGCACGGCGGATATTCTTCCAGCTGATGGGGACGCTGGGGAGCAGCTGTTGGAGTGACTGAACGTAGGTGTCGATCGACATGGGGCGAAGCGGATCGGGAGGGGAAAACGTACCTTTGCGGAAAGTACTGATATGGTAGCTAAGATAGACGAAAGCCTGCGGCAGCGCATCCTCCAATTCATCACCGAGGCGTTGGCGGAGGACGTCGGAGCGGGGGATTTCACCAGCGAAGCTACCATTCCGGCCGATAAGCGCGACACGGCGCGCCTGCTGGTCAAGGACGTCGGCATCCTGGCCGGCGTAGAGATCGCCCGCATGATCTTCGAGAGCGTCGATCCTACTATGGAGTTTGATCAGCGGCTACAGGACGGTGACCCCATGCATATCGGTGACGAGGCCTTTTACGTGACCTGCAACTCCCGGGCCCTGCTCCAGGCCGAGCGGCTCGTGCTCAACACCATGCAACGCATGAGCGGTATCGCCACCCTGGCCAACCGCTATGCCTTCGAGGTAGCGGACCTACCCGTCAAGGTGCTCGATACCCGCAAGACCACGCCCAACCTGCGCTTTATCGAGAAGTGGGCCGTGCGCCTGGGTGGAGCGGAGAACTACCGCGACGGACTCTACGACCGGATCATGATCAAGGACAACCACGTGGATGCCGCCGGCTCCATCACCAAGGCCATTGAGGGCGTACAGGTGTTCTTCCGCGAAAATGCCATGAAGCTACCCATCACGGTCGAAGTGCGTAATCTGGTAGAGCTGATGGAGGTACTGGACGTCGGTCAGGTCAACCGCATCATGCTGGACAACTTCGAGGTACCGCTACTGCGCGAGGCCGTAGCCCATATCGACGGCCGCTTCGAGACCGAGGCCAGCGGCGGCATCACCCTGGATAGTATCCGCGAGGTAGCTGAGACGGGGGTAGACTATATTTCGGTCGGCGCACTTACCCACTCAGCGGTGAGCCTGGATCTGAGTCTGAAGGTCATGTAAAAACATAAAAGGACCGGCGCATTCCCCCGGGAGGGAATACGCCGGTCGCCGCCCGGTAGACTACCGTGTTTGGATATAGTGCACTGGTGTGTTCTCTAAGTGATTTCAGCAGAGCTGAAGGGTAGCCCCTGGGCGGGTATGGGGTGCAAAAAATGTCTTCCCCGACGGTCCGGGTTAAAGTAATTAATGGATGGGGGGGAAGGATGCCCTACTGCGTTCAGAAGGGCAGGTCTTCGGCGGGGGTGGCGGTGGATGCCTTAGCCGATTTTTTGGTTGCCCGCCGCTTGCGGGTCTTGGTGGCGGGAGCGGCGGCGGCAGTCTCGGCCGGGCTGGGCTCGGACACTTGCATGGCCTCGTCCAGCTCCGATTCGGAGGGGGTATCGTGATCGTCGCGCTCTTTGGAGTCCAGGAAGGTGAACTCGCTGAGTACGATGTCGGTGGCGGTGCGGGTCTGCTCGTACTTGTCGGTCCACTTGCTGTAGCGGATGGCGCCGACCAGGGCGATGCGGCTGCCCCGGGTGAGGTAGCGTTCGAGTACGTCGACCACCTTGCCGTAGGCCTTCACGCGGTGCCATTCGGTGCGGGTGATCTTCTGGCCCTCCCGGTTGCGGTAGGAGTCGTTGGTGGCGAGGCTGAACTCGATCACGCGGTTGCCGTTGGAGAGCGTCTTGGTGATGGGAAGCTGGCCTACGTTGCCAATAAGGGTTACACTGTTGCGGATTTGCATACTAAAGGATTGGTAAGGCGCCCCGCCGTGTCGCATGAATAAGTGGCGAGGCGCATTGGTGAAAAGATGTGCCGCCGGTGGATCGCTCAGGTAAGCAGTAACTGTGCTTCCAATCGGTGACGATGCAAAAGTGGGGGGAGGGCAAAGCGGTAGTCGTCAAGTACGCGTCTACTTGCGTTTAAATGCGTATATATTCGTATAAATACGGATTGGTATTTTGCAAACAACTGAATATCAGTGGTTTATTGAAATGTGGTGGATTGATCTTTTTTCAAGATTTTTTCCCTTCTATCCAGTAGATCATCCTTGTGTACCGTACGCACCTGAGCGTTCCCCGTAACCGGACGGGAGGGCCCCGCCCGATGGATTGTGATTCCCCCAAACAAATTGCTCCTGCCCGCTGCTTTGCATGGCATGAGCGATTTCCCCATTCACTCCGTCCTGGCCCGCTGCGCCGAAGCCGTCAAGGACAAAGCACCCGCCGCCATGTTCGGCCTGCGCGACGAGGGCTATGGCAGTCTCTACGAGCAACTTATCAGTAGCCTGATTAGTGTGCGTACCTATGACGAGACCAGCACTACCGTCAGCCGCCGCCTCTTCGCCACCGCCCGCACGCCCGCGGAGATGGTGCGCCTAGACCGCGAGCAACTCATCCAACTCATCGCCGAAGCCACCTTCGCCCCCGCCAAGGCCGATCAGATCCTCACCATCAGTCAGCAGATCATCGACGACCACGGCGGCAAGACCCCGGAAGACTACGAGCAGCTCGTCGCCTTCAAGGGCGTAGGCCCCAAAGTAGCCAGCCTGGCCCTCGGCGTAGCCCTAGGCTATCCCATCATCGCCGTCGATATTCACGTACACCGCATCACCAACCGCTGGGGCTACGTAGCTACCGCAAACCCCAACAAAACGCGCGACGCGCTCACGGAAAAACTGCCCCAGGACCTGTGGGTAGAGATCAACCGCGTCCTGGTACCCTTCGGCAAGCACGTCTGCACGGGCAAGTATCCGAAGTGCCACAGCTGTCCGGTGGTGGATGATTGTGCGCAGGTGGGGGTAGTGGGGTAGTTCTGTAGGCTGGTGTGGTAGGTGTGATAGGGGAAACGCACCTGCGGCCCCGCCCCCTATTACGCCTACAACACCGGTCCCGCCTACCCCAACGGTACTACAGAACTACAGAACCACAGAACTACTTAATCACCACCTCCTCAAAATACGCCTCCCCGAACTCCTCGTTGAGCCTTGTGCGGATGCCCTCGCGGACCATGGTGAGCTGATTGCGCAGGGGGGCGTTGGTCACGTAGACGTAGAGCTTCTTGTTGCGGACCAGGAAGTCGCGGGTGTGGTCAGCGACGTGCTTGCCGAAGAAGGGTTCCCAGACCAGCTTCACCCGCACCTTGAAGTAGCCCGCCTCGTTGTGCTGGTTGCGGAGCAGGCGCAGGAAGGCCATCTTCAGATCAACGGGCTCGGGCTTTTTCGGGACGGGTTTGTACATGGCTGCGGTGGCGGCTATTCCTCTTCGGTAAACCGTTTCCAGTCAGCTTCGTTGCGGGCCACCCCATCGGTGACCAGGAAGCGCTGCAGGTCGATCTCCGGATGGTGGCGGATCAGGGACGTGACGCGCTCCGGATCCGTATCAGTAATGAATAGCTGCCCGAAGGCCGAGCTCATCACCAGCTCCAGTAGCTGCCGCACCCGCTCGTGGTCCAACTTGTCGAAGATATCGTCGAGCAGCAGGATGGGCGTGCGGTTGGTGCTTTGCTCCAGGAGTCGGTACTGCGCCAGTTTGAGCGAGAGTACGAAGGACTTCAGCTGCCCCTGGCTCGCCACCCGCCGCAGCGGATGTCCGCCCTGGGTAAACAGCAGCTCATCGCGGTGCACCCCGCCGGAAGTGCGCTGCAGGACGCGGTCCTTTTCGGTGCGCTCCTCGATCAGCGTATCCCAGTCCTGGGTGTTGAGCTGACTGCGGTACTCCAGGTCTACCTCCTCCCGCCGGCCGCTGATCTTGGCGTAGGCGTCCAGCAGTAGTTCGGTGAAGGGGCCTACGAAGTCTCGGCGGCGGGCATGGATGTAGGCGGCCGGCTCGGCCATCTGCTGGTTGTACACGTCGATGAGTCCGGTGTGGTCGCCGTGGCCCTCGAGCTCCTTGAGCCGCGCGTTGCGGTTGTCGAGCAGCTTGTTGTAGGTGATAAGGTGGTTGAGGTAGGCCGGGTCGGTCTGGCTGAGGCTGTTGTCGAGTAGCTTGCGGCGGGTGGCGCTGCCCTCCAGGACCAGGCTGATGTCGTCCGGCGTCACGATCACCACGGGGTAGCGGCCGATGTGGGCGCTGATGCGGTCGTAGGCGGTGCCGTTGCGCTCGATCACCTTGCGCTGTCGCTTGCGCAGCTTGACTACGATGCGGTCCTGCAGTCCATCATCCACCACGAAGGTGCCGTCGATGCGCGCCACCTGATCGCCGTGCCGGATGTTGTACTGGTCGGCCATGCTCCCGTAGCCCTTGCTCATGCAGAGGTAGTAGATGGCCTCCAGTAGGTTCGTCTTTCCCGCCCCGTTGAAACCCACGAAGCAGTTCAGTCGCGGCGAGAGTTCCAGCTGCTGGCTCGCGTAGTTTTTGAACTGGGTCAGCTTCAGGTGGGAGAGGTACACGTCAGGGTTTTATGCGGGGGCGCTGGTGCAAGGTAAAACCGGGGGAGGCTCACCACGGATTTCACGGATTGTTTTCACGGATTACACACAGATTGACCGGTTATACCACACAACGAAAAGAATCCGTGAAGTAATCCGTGTCTAAATCTGTGCAAATCCGTGTTGAACCGCCTACACAGCCACATCATACTCCCGCAGCGCCCCGTTCAGGCTCGTCTTCTTATCCGTACTCGCCTTGCGCTGCCCGATGATGAGCGCGCACGATACCTGGTAGTCGCCGGCCGGGAAGGATTTGGTGTAGCTGCCCGGGATCACTACCGACCGCTCCGGTACCTCCCCGCGGTAGGTGACCGGCTCGTTGCCCGTGACGTCGATGATGCGGGTGCTCTGCGTCAGTACTACGTTGGCGCCTAGCACCGCTTCCCGGCGTACGCGCACACCCTCCACGACGATGGAGCGGGAGCCGATGAAGCAGTCGTCTTCGATGATGGTGGGCGTAGCCTGTAGGGGCTCCAGTACGCCGCCGAGTCCGACGCCACCGGAGAGGTGTACGTTGCGACCGACCTGCGCGCAGCTGCCCACCGTAGCCCAGGTATCGACCATGGTGCCCGTCCCGACCCAGGCGCCGATGTTGACGTAGCTGGGCATCATGATCACACCGCTTTCCAGGTAGGCACCGTAGCGGGCCACGGCGTGCGGCACTACGCGCACGCCCTGGCTGGCGTAGTCGCGCTTCAGTGCCATCTTATCGTGGAACTCGAAGGGGCCGAGCTCGATGGTTTCCATCTTGCGGATCGGGAAGTAGAGTACGACGGCCTTTTTGACCCAGTCGTTGACCTTCCACTCGCCGTCGGCAGTGGGCTCGGCGACGCGCAGGCGGCCTTTGTCCAGCTCTTCGATCACGGCGCTGATGGCGTCCTGGGTGCTGGATTCTTTGAGGAGCTCGCGGTCAGTCCAGGCGGCTTCGATGGGGGAGCGGAGGTCTTGCATAGGGAATAGGGTAGCGGGTTTGCGGCGGGCAAAGATGCGAAAAGACCCCATAGCCCCGATGAAGTGGTGAAACAGGGGTTATATTAGGTGCCGGACCATCTATTAACTACTATGAGATGCACTCGCCACCTAGTATGGGTAGGGCTGCTCCTACTTGGGGTGGGTACCGGCCTCGTGGCACAGCCGTATGGGGTACGAGACAGCCTACTACAAGCCGGCCAGGCCGCCAGGGACAGCGCCACCTACACCGAACTGCTGCTGCGGGTGACGAAAGCTGCGGATGGTACACCGATCATCGACAGTCTGAGCGGACTGGCCCTGCATCAGCTGGGAAACAAGAACTTTCGCAAACTGACGGACCCCCTGGCCGGCGCCTACTACCACCGGGCGATCAGGGTGCGCGATGCCGTGTTTCTGGAGCCGCACAATGACCGCGCCCACTCGCGGCTCAACCGCGCCATGTGGCTCAGTAAACGGGGAGACCTCGACGCCGCGGAGATCAGCATCCGGGAAGCCCTCGACCTCTACGAGCGAGTAGCCGAAGCCGACAGCCTCAATTGGCTCCGCAGCCTCAATGAGCTATCGAAGCAGGCCGAGCAGCAACAGGATATGACGGTGGCCGTGAGCGCCTGCTACCGCGCGCTGGCCCTATGCGATGCCTACCCCAATGTCACGCCTTCGGAAGCCTTCGTCACCAGCCACCGGGCCGGCCACGTGCTGCTGCGCATGCAGCGTGCCGCCGCCGCCCTCCCCCACGCCCGGCGCGCCCTGGGCATCGCGCTGGATATAAGCAGTGTAGACCGGCAGGCCAGCGCCTACAACCTGCTGGCCAACGTACAGCGCGAGCTGGGCCTGGTCGAGGCTAGCTACCAAAATCTGCTGCGGGGCGTGCAGGTCGCCGAGGCGGCCGGCCGGCCCGTGAGCGCCCTGGCCGACCTCTACCTCAACCTGGCCGAATACTACGGCGGCGAAGAAGCTCAGGCCAAGTGCCTGGCGTACGACGACCTGGCCCGACAACAGTACGCCCTCCTGGGCCGCACCGTCGACTACTGCTCCAGCGATCGTACCCCGGCCGCCCTGGCGCGCTGGGGACGGCACGCCGAAGCCCTGGCGATGATCAACGAGCGCCTCGATACCCTACGTGCCGGTGACGCGCCACCCGTGATCCCACTGATCGATCTGTTGTCCGTGCGGGCACGGGTATACACTGAGTTGGGAAGACGGGGTGAAGCGTTACGGGATTACCACGCTCTGTTCGCCCTACAGGATAGCCTGCGGAGCGGCGTGGCGAGCCCGGAAAGTCGGCGCTACCTCAGCCGTAACCTGCACCCGTTTTTCGACCGGGCACTGAGGCTCTACTACGACGACTACCTGGCCAGGGGTGCTTCGGCAAGCCTCTGGCGGGCCTTCGAGATCAGCGAGCGGGCGCGTGCGTATAGCCTGCTGGCTGCCCTGCAGACGAGCGGAACCGTCACGTCCGAACGGGAAGAAGCACTGCGTGCCCGGGTGGCCCGCCTGGAGCGCGCAGTGAGTCTGGGCGATAGCAGTCACCTGACCGACCTACGGGAGGCACGTCTGCAACTCGACCGCTCCCAATCAGGTCGCCAGGCAGCTACGGCACACATACGTACTGACCGGCAGAACCTGCTCGACTGTATGGTACGCTACGATGCTAACCTGCTCGAGTACCACCTTGGGGAGACGATTAGCCTGCTGTTCCTACTTACCCCCGATGGTGATCTGCGCGCGTACCCCATACCCGAAGGAGAGGCGCTTTCTCCCCGGATCATCCAGTGGCGGGATGCGATCGACCGGGGGAGCTACCGCCGTAAGAGCCTGCGCCCGGAGCAGCTACAGGATTCTCTGGATCAGCAGTACGCGCTAATCGGTCAGCAGCTCGCCGGACAACTCCTGCCGCCGGAGGTCCGCCAGACCCTGCACCTGCGGCCTCGCCTGATCATCGTGCCCGACGGCCCCCTGCACTATTTGCCCTTTGCAGCCCTGCCCCTGGACGTGACCGAAGGGCCGGTGGACTACCGTACGGTACCCTATTTACGGAAGGCGGTTGCGATCCAGTACGCCTACAGTGCGGTGTACCTGACGGAGGTAAGCCACGAGGATACCGCTACCTACCGGACGAACCTACTGGCCTTCGCCCCTTCCTTTGGTGGGCAGGCCGCCGCATCCCGCGGCGGCAATCAGCTGGGTAAGCTGGCCCACAACCGGGAAGAAGTCATGGCGCTAGCCACCCTGGTGCCAGGAGCGGAGACCTACTTCGCGGCCGATGCGTGCCGCCAGCAGTTCATCGAGCGGGCCGGTGATAGCCGCATCCTGCACTTGTCGAGCCACGGCCGGGTAGACCCCACCGACCCTAACCTGAGCTTCATCGCCTTCACCCAGCCGGCGGATAGCCTGCTGCACGACGAGCTGCTGTACTTCAATGACCTATACCACCTACCGCTACACAATCAGCTGACGGTACTCTCCGCCTGCGAAACCTCCCTGGGTAAGCTGGTGCCGGGGGAGACGACCATGAGTCTGGCCAGTGCCTTTGCCTCCGCTGGCGCGCGCAGTACCCTGACGACGCTCTGGGAGGTCGACGACGCAGCTACCAAGGACGCGATCGTGGAGTTTTACCGCCGCCTGATCGCCGGCGAATCCCGCGTGCAGGCGCTCAGCGGAGCACAGGCCCTACTGGCCGACTCCGACTACGCACACCCCTACTACTGGGCGGGCCTAAGTCTGCACGGGGCCGCCGGGCCCCTCATGCTGTTGCCGACACGGGGCACGTCGTTCCCCGCCTGGAGCTACTGGCTGCTGGGGGTAGCCCTGGGCATCGCCGGCTACGCCATCTGGAATCACCGTAGAGCGCAGCGATTGGGGAGGCTGATGTAACGGCCTTCCCAATGGATGCATTGAAGCATAGTCCAATCACCTTCTTACCGCTTAACCACTTCACATGCCGAGCGACCAACTCACCCAAATTCCCACGCTTCCGTACAGCGATCCTCGCGACTGCACCCCCAGGCTGTACGCATTCAATGAGCTAGACCGGCAGCCTCACTACACCCTCCCCAGGGGTATGGCGGGGCCGCTGGATGCGACGGACGGACTGACCTACCGCCTGCTCGAGCTACCGGCACCGGGACGGTCAACTCTCATTGTCCAGCTCTACAACGGTAGTCTGACGGAGATCACGGCGCAGCTTTTCGCGCAGACCGGGCAGACCGTCGGAAAGCCGAAACGCCTTGCGGCCGTTGCGGGTAAACTCATCGTACCGGCGGGTGAGTCACCGGATGGCAGACTATACCTGCGGATCGCCTACCGCTCCAGGCCGGACGTGCAACAGCGCGACGATGATACCAAAGGTCCCCAGCCCTTCATACGCGTAGCGGCCTACCTCGATGCGGAGCCAGGCTCAGCCGGCAGCCTCCGCCAGCGGGTATACGACCGCTGCTACAGCGAGGAGCCGGACCGTCAGCAGAAGATCGAGCTGCCCTTCGACTGCGGGGGTAAAGCGACCCAGCGGCTCATCCTGTCCAGTTGCGATACGGAATACGAGATGCGCGAATGGGTGAAGTCCACTGGCCTGCCCGTAGTGGAGGAATACTACGGTCCGCTCGGCAGCGTCGTCGCCCTGGGGGTCGAACCCGGTCTGGACCTGAACACCACCGGGGGGGCCATCGAACCCGCCGAGTCGGACATCAACGGCGGGGAAGGCACCGTAAGTCCTGACTACCTCATCAATCTGTTCAAGCCCCAGGCACCCGCGCAGAACGGAGGTCAGTTGCCCCGCCGCGACGAACGACCCCCCATCGATGCACTATGTAAGGACGACGGCAAGCCCCCCGCCTTCGATCAGAACCTGGACCCCCTGGTCGTGGCCATCATTGACAGCGGCGTGGACGACTCCCAGGTGAATCGCGACCGTTGGGAAGCCACCCGCTACCGACAGCGGACCGAAACGGAATTCATCAAACCCTGGAAACTGGGCTTCGACTTCCTGGACAAGGACGGCGCACCCGAGGATGCCGCCAGGCACGGGACCTCGGTAGCCGCAACCGTATTAAACCAGTACCGGTCCGAGCATCCACTGAACCTGGTGCACCTCAAAACCTTCGGGGCGGAGGGGATTTCTACCTACTTCGGTGCCCTGGTCAGCCTCTACGAGGCAGCCACCGTGGGAGCGGACGTGATCAATATGAGCTGGGGGGTGTACAGCGAAAGGCCGCCTGCAGGACTGGAGTGTGCCATCACAACGGCCATTAAGAGCGGTGCCCGATTAGTCACCTCGGCGGGTAACGATGGAAAAAACCTCAGCAGCGATCCTCAGTGGCCGGCTGCCTTCGCGGCGCATGCGGAGTACCGCAAGCACCTGATCACCGTGGCCTCCTTCGGGCCCGACAAGGAAGACGTCCACGCCGACCTGAACGACATCCAGTTAAGCAGCTACTCCAACTACGGGGCTAAGACAGTGACGCTAGCCGCCTTCATGACGGCGGGCGTACCCGAGCACGGGACGGGACGGACGATCTACCCCCTGGGTACCTCCATTTCCGCCCCCATCGTGACCGGACTGCTGGCCAACTGGCTAGCCGATCACCCCGGCGGTACGGTGACCGAGTTCTGCGACGCATTCTGCCAGACTAGTCCTAATCTGAGTGGGCAGACCAGCGGGGAGCGCTACCTTCCACTGGACCACAGCACGGTATTAGTGAGCTGAGGATACCTATATTAGAAGGGTGTTTACACTGATTCACGAACTGTATCACTACCGTTTACCCTGGCTGTTCAGCGTGGTGGGGGATGAGGATATGCCGCTCTGGGCATGGGGGGTGGTACTACTGGCGGTCGTCAGTGTGGGTGGACTGTTCCTGCGGTTTCTGTACCGGCAGCGGCCGGATATTCAATTGCGGTAGGCACTCAACTTGGCGACCAGGGCCTGCCAGTGCTCGGAGAAAAAGAACACGCGCAGCAGCTGAATGGGCCGCTTACCAGTGGCGCTGATCGTGATGCGGTCGTCGGTGACTGCCACGTCCTCGATCTTGAACAGGGGTACTTCCGTAGGTCCCCGAAATCCCGTCTTGGCCTGTAGCGAGACCATATCCAGGCGCACGCGAAACAGGTTGCGCAGGACCAGGGTAAAAAAGACGGGGATGAGGAGTAGGGTAGACGGGCCTAGGTAGTCTCCCCGCACCGATGTATAGATCAGGTACAGCGGCATCCCTACCACGGTAGCCAATAGGACGAACAGCGAGGCATTGCGCATCGGGAACAGGATACCTGCCTTATAGTCGCGGTACAGCAGGAAGAGCTCCGTCACCGTACCCACCATGATCAGGGCCGCTACGAACCAGGCGAGGCCGAAGGCCCAGTCGGGGACCTGCCCGGGCAGGAAGGAGTAGGCGATCAGGACGAACACCACCAGGGCGATACTGCCTACGTCGGGGATCAGCTTATAGGGTGGTTGTCGGTTCATACTTCGCAGATGCGTAGGCCCTCGGCCAGCGCCTTGATCTTGTCGTCGTAGGTAGGGATGTATTCCTGGGCCACGTAGCCCGCGAAGCCCGTGCCGTGAATAGCCCGGATGATGGCGGGGTAGTTCAGCTCCTGACTGTCGTTGATCTCGTGCCGGCCGGGCACGCCGCCGGTGTGGTAGTGACCGATGTAGTCGTGGTACTTCTGGATGGTGGCGATCACGTCGCCCTCCATGATCTGCATATGGTAGATATCGTAGAGCAGCTGGAAACGCTCGGAGTTGATCATCTCAGCCAGCGCCACGCCCCACTTGGTGTGGTCGCACATGTAGTCGGGGTGGTTGACCTTGCTGTTCAGCAGCTCCATCTGCAGGGTCACGCCGGCTTCTTCGGCCAGTTTGACCATGGGGCGCAGGCCTACGGCGCAGTTCACCATGCCGTCGTAGTCGCTCATGCCGCGGCGGTTGCCACTCATCACGATCATATTGGGGATGCCGTGGTCGGCGGCGTCGCGGATCGCTATGGTGTAGGCGGCCTGGAGCTTCTCGTGGTTGGCCGGGTCGTTCCAGCCGTTCTCGATGCTGAATTCGTCCAGGGTACCCATGGCGCAGGTCATCCCGTAGTTCTTCAGGGTGGGCCAGTCCTTGACGGTAAGTAGCTCGATACTCTGGAGGCCGATATCCTGTCCGCGCTCGCAGAGTTCTTCCAGGGGGATGCTGTCGTAGCACCACTTGCAGGTGCTGTGGTTGGTCTTTGCCAGCAGGCCGGCGGTGGCATCGTCGGTAGCGGCAATGGCCCGGCCCAGGGAGAGGGAGCCCAGTCCCAGAGCAGTGGTTTTGAGTGCGGTGCGTCGGTTCATGATCGGTAAGCTTATAGTGCAGGTCAATATACGCCTTTACCAGCGCCGCAATCAGGCAACTAAGGGCGCGATCGCAGGTGCGGGGTGAGCCACAACGGCAATTGACCCTGTAAGAGGTCGGAATCCCGCCGTACAAATCCCCATAGTTCGACGTCAGGAGGGGTATGATTTACCGCCGGCGGGTTTTGTGCCGCGGTCACCGGACACTATCGTAGTCCTAGATATTCTGGCGGTTAAGCTCTCCTACGGCGTGATTCACGGCCCGGGCGGTGAGGGCCATGTAGGTGAGACTGGGATTGACGCAGGAGGCGCTGGTCATGGCCGAGCCGTCGGTGATGTAGAGGTTCTTGCAATTCCAGACCTGATTGTGGGCATTGAGCACGCTGGTCCTGGCGTCGCGGCCCATGCGGGCGGAGCCCATCTCGTGGATGGAAAAACCGGGGTGGGCCTCTTCCCGATACATGCGGACGTTCTTCGCCCCGGCGGCTTCGAGCATTTCGGCGGCGGCTACGCCCATCTCTTCGCGCATGAGGCGCTCGTTTTCGCCAAAGGCGACATCCATGGTGAGGGTGGGCAGGCCGTCCTTATCCAGCAGGTCCTCGTTGAGGGTGACGCGGTTGTCGGGATTGGAGAGGGACTCTCCGAAGGCGGTCATACCCACGGACCAGTCGCCGCCGGCCTGGGTGAGTCGTTGCTTGAGGTCGGCACCGAGGCTGATGTCTGCTTCCCGTACGAGTTTCCACCAGCCGTCCTGGCTGGCCCCGCCCTGAAAGCCGAAGCCGCGCAGGTAGTCGCGCTTGCTGCCTGCATCACCCAGATTGACGAAGCGGGGGATGTAGAAGCCATTGGCTTTACGCCCGTACTCGGCCTTATCCGCAAACCCGGAGAAGCTGCCCGAGGCACCGGTGCGGTGGTGGTGGTCCATGATGTTGCGCCCCACCTGGTCATTGTCGTTGCCCAGGCCGTTGGGTTGGGCGGCTGACTTGCTGGCCAGTAGGATGGCTGCGGTGTTGAGCGTGGAGGCGTTGAGGAATACGACGCCACGGCTGAAGTATTCGGTGTCTTCGCCGGTCTCGGTGAGTTTGACGCGTACGCCGGTGGCGCGCTGGGTATCGGCGTCGTAGATCACTTCGCGTACTGCGGCGTGGTTGACCAGGGTGAGCTTGCCGGTGGCTGCGGCTACGGGTAGGGTAGCGGAGTTGCTGGCGAAGTAGCCGCCGTAGGGGCAGCCCCGCATACAGCGGTTGCGGTACTGGCAGTCACTGCGCGTACCCAGGTGTACGGTCGGGTCGTAGGCCGTGAGGTGAGCCGCGCGACCGGGGGTCACGGTCCGGTCAGGGAAGCGGCGCTGGATGCCACTGCGCACCCGGTCCTCTACGCAGTTGAGGGGCATTTCGGGTAGGAAGGGTCCGTCGGGCAGGTGGCCGAGCTTTTCTGGCCGGCCGGAAATGCCTACGAACCTGGACACGTAATCGTACCAGGGCTTCAGGTCAGCGTAGCGGATGGGCCAGTCGACGGCGATGCCCTCGCGGGCGTTGGCGGTGAAGTCCAGGTCGCTGAGCCGGTAGCACTGCCGGCCCCACATCAGGCTGCGGCCGCCGGTGTGGTAGCCGCGGACCCAGTCGAAGCGGCGCTTTTCGGTATAGGGATACTCATCATCCCTGACGAACCAGTGCTTAGTGCTCTGCCGCATGATGTAGTCCTTGCGCTGCAGCTTTTCGTAGTGCGCCGTTTTCTCCTGTTCGGTCATCCTGTCGTGATACGGCAGGTCCCAGGTATCCAGGTTGGCGGTGGGGTAGTCCCCGTGGGCTACGGGCCGGCCCCGTTCGAGCACCAGGGTATTGAGTCCCGCACGGCACAGTTCCATGGCCGCCCAGCCGCCGCTGATGCCGGTACCGACTACAATGGCGTCGTAGGTGTTCGGAGGGGTTTTGCTCATAGCTGCAATTTACAGTCTCTGGGGCATCCTGCGATCCGGCGAATGTCCGCCTGCTTCCCTTTCAAACGGATAGGTAGTGTGTAGTTGCGCTAGTCTTCGGGCACTTCCACGCCCGCCAGTGCGGCTTTGGATAGGGGGGTATCCGATTTACGGATCACGCTGAAGGTGGCGTCGGGTTCCAGGATGACCCACTGTGCCAGGCGGACGTCCGTAATGCCGCTATTGCGCAGGGCGGACATGATCTCGCTGCGCGTGATGCGCTCCCTTTTCATAGGCTCTTCCAGGAATTGACCATCGTGGACCAGTAGGGTTGGCTGGGCCTTTACGACGGACTCCAAAGATTCGTTGTTGCGTACGGCGGAGGTAAGCAGGTATTGAAGCAGCAGGAGCAGCGATATGGCGAACAGGGTCTCGGTGATCGACAGGTCCTTGAGCATGATACCGCTCGCCGCGATGGAGCCGATGGCTACCGTGACGACCCAGTCGAAATTATTCATCTGGGAGGTGGATCGCTTGCCGGTCAGGCGGATAGCCAGTACGATGAATACGTACACGATGGGTGCCGTAATGCCGATCTGCAGAATGTCCTGCCAGTTGTCGAAAAATACGGTCTCCCCCATGGTACTGTGTGCCGGTAACTGGTTTAAGGCATTTACCCCCCCAGCTGTTGCCGCTTGGTACAACTTCTTGCTGGCGAGCTAAGCCATCAGGAAGCCCGGCACCCGCGTACCCGCCCCGGTTATAACGCACTTCGGATCGGTCGCATACCCCGTGAGCTGATTCCTTCGTCACCTATCCCGCTTCGCTTCCTATCTTCGCGGCGAGTACCAACCCCGCCGACCCCTATGAGTGACCAACGCGCCATCCTGCTGCTAGCCGACGGCACGACCTACGAAGGCAGAGCCGCCGGCAAGATCGGCACCACTACCGGAGAGATCTGCTTCAATACCGGTATGACGGGCTACCAGGAGATCTTCACCGACCCCAGCTACTACGGACAGATCCTGGTGACCACCAATGCGCACATCGGCAACTACGGCATTAAGGATACCGACGTGGAATCGGACCACGTGAAGATCGCCGGTCTGATCTGTAAGAACTTTACCGTCCCCTACAGCCGGCAGCAGGCGCAGGGCTCGATCCAGGAATACTTCGAACGCGAGGGCGTAGTGGGCATCAGCGACGTGGACACCCGGGCCATCGTACGCCATATCCGCGACAAGGGCGCGATGAACGCCATCGTCTCCAGCGAGAATTTCGACCTCAAGGACCTGAAGCGACAGCTCGACGCCGCCCCCGATATGGAGGGACTGGAACTGAGCAGTAAAGTGACCACCGAGGAAGCCTACACCCTCGGCGACCCCGCCGCAGCCATCAAGGTGGCCGTGCTGGACCTCGGCACCAAAAAGAACATTCTGCGCAACTTCGTGCAGCGCGACTGCTACGTAAAGGTCTTTCCCGCCCGGGCGACCATGGCGGAGATCGACGCCTTCGGGGCCGACGGGCTTTTTATCAGTAACGGACCCGGCGACCCCGGGGCCATGGACTACGCCGTAGAGACCGCCCAGGCTATGCTAGCGGAGGACAAGCCCATGTTCGGCATCTGTCTCGGTCACCAGATCCTGGCCCGTGCCGTAGGGATACCTACCTATAAGATGCACAACGGCCACCGGGGCATCAACCATCCGGTGTTCAACCTGCTGACGGGCAAGAGCGAGATCACGAGTCAGAACCATGGCTTCGGTGTAAGTCCGGAAGCCATTGCGCAGAACCTCGACGTGGTCGAGATCACCCACCGTAACCTCAACGACGATACCATCGAGGGTATCCGCATCATCGGTAAGCCCGCCTTCAGCGTGCAGTACCACCCCGAGGCCAGTCCCGGACCCCACGATGCGGCCTACCTCTTCGACCAATTTGTAGATTTGATCAAAGGGGCTAAGGGCTAAGGGAGCTATGGGGTTAAGGCCAGGACTTACCTTCGCCCCTCGACGTCCTTAATCCCCTTCTCCCCCTAACTCCTTAACTCCCTGTACCTATGAGCAGTATTCTCGATATCCGTGCCCGCCAGATCCTCGACAGCCGCGGCAACCCCACCGTAGAAGTGGAAGTAGTGACCGCCGAGGGCATCGTAGGCCGTGCCGCCGTACCCAGTGGGGCCAGCACCGGCAAGTACGAAGCCGTAGAACTGCGCGACGAGGACAAAAGCGTCTATATGGGTAAGGGTGTACTCAACGCGATCAGCAACGTGGAGGAGAAGATCGCCGAGGAACTGCTGGGCGTAGACGTGACTGATCAGCGCTACATCGACGAGACGATGATCGAGCTCGACGGTACCAAGAACAAGAGCAAGCTGGGAGCTAATGCCATCCTGGGCGTAAGTCTGGCCGCCGCCAAGGCCGCCGCCCTGGAGCTGAACCAGCCGCTGTACCGCTACATCGGCGGCGTGAACGCCCACACCATGCCGGTACCGATGATGAACATCCTCAACGGCGGCAGCCACGCGGATAACAGCATCGACTTCCAGGAATTCATGATCATCCCCCTGGGCGCCGATACCTTTTCGGAGTCGCTGCGGATGGGCGTAGAAACCTTCCACCACCTCAAGAAGGTGCTCAAGAGCAAGGGATACAGCACCAACGTCGGCGACGAGGGCGGCTTTGCCCCCAACATCAAGAGCAACGAAGAGGCCATCGAGATCGTGCTGAAGAGCATCGAGTCAGCCGGCTACAAGCCCGGTGAGGATATCATGATCGCGATGGACGCCGCGGCCTCCGAGTTTTACAACGCCGAGGAGGGCGTGTACCACTTCCATAAGTCGGACGGCCGCAAGATCGAGCCCGCTGCCATGGTCGACTACTGGAAGAGCTGGGTGGATAAGTACCCCATCTTCAGCATCGAAGACGGACTGGACGAGGACGACTGGAACAGCTGGGCCGCGCTCAACGCCGCCATCGGTAACCGCACGCAGCTGGTGGGCGACGACCTGTTCGTCACCAACACCGACCGCCTGCGCCGCGGTATCACGGAGCAGAGCGCTAACAGTATCCTGATCAAGGTAAACCAGATCGGCTCGCTGACCGAGACCATCGAGGCGGTGAGTATGGCCCAGACGGCCGGCTACACCAGCGTGATGAGCCACCGCAGCGGAGAGACCGAAGATACCACCATTGCCGACCTGGCCGTAGCCCTCAACACCGGGCAGATCAAGACGGGCTCCGCCAGCCGCTCCGACCGCATCGCCAAGTACAATCAGCTGCTGCGCATCGAGGAAGAACTGGGCGAAACGGCCTACTTCCCCGGCAAGGACCTGCTGCGTAAGCTGAATAAGTAGTTCGTACCGTAGCCACCCCGTACCTTCACGCCATGCCCCCCCGTAAAGCCGCCAACCCCCTCACCACCCTCTGGCATAAAGTGCCCGCTTACCTGCGGAACAAGTACTTCTTCACGCTGGTCGCCTTCGTGATCCTGATGGTGTTCGTGGATCGGCACGACGTGGGTACGCAGTTCCGCCTGCACAGCACCGTGAACCGGCTGGAGAACGACCTGGAGCGCTACGACGAACTGACCGTGGAAGCGGAGGCGACCAAGCTCGATATGGAGCAGAACCGCGAGCGTTTCGCGCGGGAAAATTATTACATGCAACAGGATGATGAAGACGTATTCATCATCGTCAACAAATAAGCTTTTATATGGCAGTTTTAGTGACTTCAGATTCTAAGGTAATCGTACAGGGTATCACCGGTAAGGAGGGCAGCTTCCACGCCGAGCAGATGATCGAATACGGCACTATTGTCGTCGGCGGCGTCACTCCCGGTAAGGGCGGACAGACCCACCTCGACAAGCCCGTCTTCAATACCGTCGCTGAGGCCGTCAAGGAAGCCGGTGCGGACGTCTCCGTCATCTTCGTACCCCCGCCCTTCGCCGCCGACGCCATCATGGAAGCTGCTACAGCCGGCATCAAGGTGATCATCTGCATCACCGAGGGCATCCCGGTACAGGATATGGTGAAGGTGCGCTCCTACATCAACGATTACGATACCCGCCTGATCGGACCCAACTGCCCCGGCGTGATCACGCCCGGACAGGCCAAGTGCGGCATTATGCCCGGCTTCATTCACACCCCCGGTAAAATCGGTATCGTGAGCCGCTCCGGTACGCTTACTTATGAGGCCGTCGACCAGGTCACCAAGGCCGGTATGGGTCAGAGCACCTGCATCGGTATCGGTGGCGACCCCATCATCGGTACCACCACCAAGGACGCCGTAGAACTGCTCATGAACGACCCCGGCACCGAAGGCATCATCATGATCGGTGAGATCGGTGGTACCATGGAAGCTGACGCCGCCCGTTACATCAAGGCGCACGGCACCAAGCCCGTCGTCGGCTTCATCGCCGGACAGACCGCCCCCAAGGGCCGCACCATGGGCCACGCCGGTGCCATCGTCGGTGGCCACGAGGATACCGCCGAAGCCAAGATGCAGATCATGGAAGAGTGTGGGCTGCACGTGGTGAAGAGCCCCGCGGATATTGGTAGTACTATGGCTAAGGCGCTTGGCCGTTAGGGGTTAAACACGGATTACACAGATTTTGGGCACGGATTGCCACGGATCAAAAAGGGAAGTAAGACGACGTCTTACTTCCCTTTTATATTTCGGTGTTAATCCGTGCTACGACTCCGCGTAATCCGTGTTTAAATCCTAGTACCAGTCAGCAGAGCCAAGCGAAGCGTATACCCGCTCGATCCCCTCCCGCAGCTCGATCGAGTGCTTCCAGCCCATGGCGTGGAGCTTATCGACGTTCATGAGTTTGCGGGGGGTGCCGTCGGGCTTGCTGGTATCCTTGGTGATCTGCCCTTCGTAGCCGACCACGTCCTTGATCGTTTCGGCCAGGGAGAAGATGCTGAGGTCTTCGCCGGTACCGACGTTGACGAAGCCATAGTCACTGAAGTTGTGCATCAAAAAGACACAGGCAGCGGCCAGGTCGTCGGCGTGGAGAAACTCCCGCTTCGGGGAGCCGGTGCCCCACATGACTACCTCTTCGGTACCCGCCTTCTTAGCTTCGTGAAACTTGCGGATCAGTGCGGGCAGCACGTGGCTGGTTTCCAGGTTGTAGTTGTCGTTCGGGCCGTAGAGGTTGGTAGGCATCACCGAGATGTAGTCACAGCCGTACTGTGCGCGGTAGGCGTCACAAAGCTTGATCCCGGTGATCTTGGCGATGGCGTAGGGCTCGTTGGTGGGCTCCAGGGGGCCGGTCAGCAGGGCATCTTCCGTCAGGGGCTGGGGGGCCAGTTTGGGGTAGATGCACGACGAGCCGAGGAACTGTAGCTTGGTCACCTCGTTCACCCGGGCAGCCTCGATGATGTTGGCCTCGATCATGAGGTTATCGTAGAGGAATTGCCCGCGGTAGACGTTGTTGGCCATGATGCCGCCCACCTTGGCCGCGGCCAGGAAGACGTACTCGGGCCGCTCCGCCGCAAAGAACTCATTCACGGCGCGTTGGTCGCGCAGGTCGAGTTCCTTGCTGGTGCGGGTCACGATATTCTCGTACCCATCCGCCCGTAGCTTACGCACGATGGCCGAGCCTACCATGCCACGGTGTCCCGCGACGTAGATTTTATGCGCTGGACTCATGCCTGTACGGGTTGCCGACCGATGCTGTCGTAGTGGAATCCAGCTTCCTGCATCCGTTGCAGGTCGTAGAGGTTGCGGCCGTCGAAAATGACGGGCTCGGTGAGCAGCTCCTTCATCCGGTCGAAGTCGGGGGTGCGGAAGACGCTCCACTCCGTCACGATCGCCAGGCAGTCGCTACCCCTGAGCGCGGTGTACTGATCTTCACAGAAGGTAACCTTGTCCCCGTAGATCGCCCTGACGTGCTCGGTCGCTTCGGGGTCGAAGGCCCGCACCTGCGCGCCCGCCTCCAGGAGCCGGTCGATGGTGTACAGGGCGGGAGCCTCGCGGATATCGTCGGTATTGGGCTTGAAGGCTAGTCCCCACAGCGCGATGGTCTTGTCCTTGAGGCTGTCACCGTAGTACTGCTCCAGCTTGTCGGCGATGCGGAAGCGCTGCCGAGTATTGACATCCATGACCGCATCGAGGATCTTGAAGTTGTAGTCGTGCTGTCCGGCGGTAATGGCCAGGGCCTGTACGTCCTTGGGGAAGCAGGAACCTCCGTATCCCACACCGGGAAAGAGGAAGCGCTTGCCGATCCGGGAGTCGCTGCCCATACCCCTGCGTACGGCATCTACGTCCGCGCCCGCCTTTTCACACAGGTTGGCGATCTCGTTCATGAACGTGATGCGGGTGGCCAGGTAGGAGTTGGCGGCGTACTTGGTCATCTCGGCCGAGCGCAGGTCCATGAAGATGATGGGGTTACCCGAGCGCACGAAGGGCTCGTACAGGCGGCGCATTTTTTCCTTGGCTCGCTTACTGTCGGTGCCGATCACTACGCGGTCGGGCTTCAGGAAGTCGTCTACGGCTACGCCTTCCCGCAGGAACTCGGGATTGGAGACTACGTCGAAGAGTGCTTCGTCCAGGTTCTCGACCAAGGCGGCGTGTACTCTTTCGGCGGTACCTACGGGTACGGTGCTCTTGTCGATCACCACGGTATACTTGGTGATGAGGGTACTGAGGTCCTTGGCTACGCCCAGGATGTACTTCAGGTCAGCCGCTCCGCCCTCACCGGGGGGGGTAGGTAGGGCCAGGAAGATCACGTCGGAGGCGTCGACGGCTTCCTTCAGGTCGGTGGTAAACTTGAGGCGGCCCTGCCGCTGGTTGCGCTCGAAGAGTACGTCCAGGTCGGGCTCGTAGATGGGCACTTTGCCCTGCTGCATTTGCTCGACCTTATTGGCATCGATATCGACGCAGATCACGTCGTTGCCCGTCTCGGCAAAGCACGTTCCGGTCACCAGGCCTACGTAGCCGGTGCCTACTACTGCAATTTTCATAGTGTGTTTGGTTTATTGGAAAGATTGGGGCGGGGCCGCAGGTGCAATGTCCCACTCCCGCAAAGGAATGAGAGTTAATTAGGCGTTTTGGGCATCCGCCCGGGCGACGGCTTCACGGAAGTAGGGCAGGCTTCTGCGCAGACCCTCCGCACGGCTCACCTTCGGGCTCCAGCCCAGGATCTCTTTCGCCTTCGTGATGTCGGGCTGCCGCACCTTGGGGTCGTCTACCGGCAGGGGTTTGCGGATCAGTTTCGCGTCGGGGTTGCCGACCAGTTCTAGGATCTCCTCGGCAAACTGTAGGATGGTAGTCTCGTCCTGGTTGCCGATGTTGACGGGCTGAGCGTGATCGCTCATGAGCAGGCGGTAGATGCCTTCGACCAGGTCGTCTACGTAGCAGAAGGAACGGGTCTGACTGCCGTCACCGAAGACGGTCAGTCCCTCCCCACGGATGGCCTGGCTGAAGAAGGCCGGCAGTACGCGACCGTCATTGAGGCGCATGCGGGGCCCGTAGGTATTAAAGATCCGGATGATGCGGGTCTCCAGGCCGTGAAAGGTGTGGTAAGCCATGGTCATGGCCTCCTGGAATCGCTTGGCTTCATCGTAGACTCCGCGGGGGCCTACGGGGTTCACGTTGCCCCAGTACGTTTCCTTCTGGGGGTGTTCGAGGGGATCACCGTATACTTCACTGGTGGAGGCGATGAGCATACGGGCCTTTTTGGCCTTGGCCAGACCGAGTAGGTTGTGGGTGCCCAGGCTACCAACCTTCAGGGTCTGGATCGGCATTTTAAGGTAGTCGATCGGGCTGGCCGGGCTGGCGAAGTGCAGGATGTAGTCGAGCTCGCCGGGTACGTGCACGAACTTGCTGACGTCGCTGTAGTAGAACTCAAAGTCCTTGCGGGGCATCAGATGGGCGATGTTATCCATCGAGCCGGTGATGAGATTATCCATGCCAATGACATGAAAACCTTCCGCCAGGAAGCGGTCGGAAAGGTGAGAACCGAGGAATCCGGCGGCACCCGTGATTAGTACTTTTAGCATGTTTGTTCGTGGGGGTATAGTGAAAGGGGTAAAAAAGCGAAACCAGGAGGATCAATGATCCCCCTGGTAACCGCATAAACGTCTAGTGTTGTTGTGTTTGGGGAACCGTTTAACGAACGAATAAGTCTAGTTGAGCACTACTTTCCGTGTCATATTACCACCGGTCTCGGTGGCCAGACGAAGGACGTACGTACCGGAGGGCAGCCGGCGCGGACGGGTGAAGAGTACGTGCTGCGCCGTGCCATCTACACTGATCTGATTAGCGAGTACCATCCGGCCGCGGCCGTCGAAGAGGGTGTAGCGCAGGAGATTGGTGCCCGGACTGGTGATGTCGATCACGACCTGATTGGAGGTGTTCGGCTTGGGTTCACCAATGGTCCATCCTTCTTCAGGTTTTTCTTCCGGGCCTGACTCTGCCGTGTTGTCTTCATTGCACGTACTGGCGATGGGCAGGTACTTGAAGTCGTTGTGGAGTAGCCGCTTTACGTCGTAGGTCTGTACGTTGAACCAATCGACCAGAATGGAGCCGTATACATCCCGGAAGTCGAACTGCATGGGTACTCCCGTACCCTGACTGACCTGCCGGTCGATCTGCACGTTGTTTCCTAGGATGCCTCCGTCGACGCAGTTGCCGAACAGGAACATGGGGCCGGCCGTACCGTGATCGGTACCGAAGCTGGCATTGGGCCGGATGCGGCGACCGAACTCACTGAAGGTCATACCGAGTACGCGTTCCTCCAATCCCTGCTTAGCCAGGTCGTTCTGGAAGTCGCTGATGGCCCGGCTCACATCACTGAGGAGTAAGGCGTGAGTACCCTGGTGTTCGTTGCCCTCGATGACCTGACCGGCGTGGGTATCAAAGCCATTCATGTATACGGTGTATACCTTGGTCTGCAGGCCACCGCTGATCATGCGGGCTACCTTCTTGAGTTGTTCCGCCAGTGGGTTGAACTGGTTCTTGGGGTAGATGCGCTCGTCGCGGCGGCGGTAGGTCACGGCATTCGAGCCCTTCTCGGCGGCCGCCTTGATGACGCTGTTGTAGTCGTTGGTCTGCTTCATCGTGGTGCGGATGAAGTCTAGCTCGTTACCGTACTTATCGCCGGGGCTGCTGCCCGACATGGTCGAGAGCTGCCGGGTCTGCGTGGGGTCGAGGACCGTTTGGCTCATGTTGATCTTCGCTCCCTCACAGGTGGGGTGAGCTACATCACCGATGGAGATAGCCGGGGGGTGGGGCTGGCCGGAGTTGGGGTAATTGCTTGGATAGTTGGGGTACTGGGTATCGAGGTACCGTCCCATCCAGCCCGTGGTGACGAATTCGTTAGCCGCCGAGCCCGAGGTGTAAATATCCGTTGACCGGAAGTGGCTACGGTTTTGGTCGGGATAGCCTACGCTCTGTACGGGACGAAGCTTGCCCTCGTCGAAGAGGTTCTTCATGTCCCCCATCTCGGGGTGAATACCCAGCTCGTCGGTGAGTTTCAGGATTCTACTTTGATCGATGAGTACGTTGTTCCGTACGTCCTTCAAGTCGTCGTACTGGTCGAGGGGGATCAGGGTATTGAGCCCGTCATTACCGCCGAACAGGTGTACGATGACGAGGATCCGGTCGGAGTCCGGCGCGATCATCGAGGTGAAGCGCGAGGTACTGGCCCGGGTATTGGTCAGGGGGAAGAAGGCGGGAATACTAAGGGTGGCCGCCGCTTGGAGGAAGTTTCTACGTTTCATGCGAGTAATGATTACTGGAGTTGAAATTCAGCGAGGCCGAAAAGTGCTTTGAAAAAATCGCGCAGAAGATCGTCTACGGGGCGGGCGTATTCCTTTACTCCAGGGTTCGCCAGGTATTTTTCTACGAGGGTGCGCCACTGCGACTCCGAGGTGCCCTGCAACAGCTTACCCTTGAGGTAGCTGATCTGGTTACTGGCCAGGGGGCGGGGGAGGAAGATCAGCAGTGTTTCGCTGATCATATTGTCCACGTTCTTGGAATCGGTGAGGGACTTGATGTACCCGTAGTAGTTGATGTCGATACGGTCGCCCTTGATGTGGTAATCCTCGTCGAGGAGCAGGCCGATGGAAATCTTGTCACGGCTCTGCATCAGGGCGGGGCTCAGCCAGTGGCGGTAGTACTGCGGAGCATCGTAGTACGCCTTCCACCCGGAGATCGTAGGGGGTTCCAGGAACTGCAGTTGCAGGTCGCGGCAGTAGTTGGAGTACTGGTCGCCGAGCTCGTAGCGGCGCTGTAGGTTGAGTACCCGGGTTTCGTGATCGAATTCCCGGAAGGGCCGCAGGATGCTGCCCAGGAAGTCATGGGGGTTTTTGATGATGGCACCCTGAAAGGTCTCCCGGTAGAAGTGCTCCGAGGTGAGCAGTTGCCGCAGTACGGGCCTGATCTCGTAGTTGTTCCGCATCAGCGTGTCTGCGAGGGGGTAGATCACGTGGGTCATCACCTCGTCGTTGATCTCGTAGTAGACGAAGTAGCGGTAGAGGCGCTTACAGAAGTTGAGGGCGGAGGCCTTGTAACTCAGCAGGATGTCGATGACCTCCTTGTACTCGTTGGCCCCTCCGTTGCGAATGACCTTGTTGCCCAGTCGGCGGCTGAGTTGCTTGTCGCCCGTATCGTGAGCGGCGGAGTCGAAGTAGCTCTCTACCGGCGTGTTCGAGTCGCTGTACAGGAAGTCGCGGTTGCGCCAGCCGGTGAGCGCACGGGCAAGGGCCTCCACGTCTTGTTCCGTGTAGGTGGTATAGTCACCGGGTGCTACGGCCGGGCCCTTACCTAGCGTGAAGAGCTCCATGAGCTCCCGGGCATAATTTTCGTTCGGATTGCGCCGGTCGTTGGTGTGGCCGTCCAGGCAGAACAGCATCCGGGGATCGACGGTGATCCGCTGAAGTATGGTGCGCAGATTGCCCACGGCTTGCTCCTGATACAATTTCAGGTGGCGGTACATGGCCCGGTGATCGGTAGCCGGACCGGAGATCGCGAAGTAGTTGAGCCAGAAGAAGCTCATGCGCTCCTGGATGTTGGTGCGGTCCGAGCGGACCATATTGTTGTAGTACCAGCCCTTAAGGGAGACGCCGCGGTACTGATTGTTGCCGCGGTAGTTCTTGTCGATCCAGGTGTCGCCTAGCGTGATGTACTCATCGTAGTCGTTGCGGTACTTGACCGGCGGCGAGGGGATGGAAGCGTCCTTTAGGAGAAGATCGACGGTTGCGTCCAGGCCAGCCCGCTGAGCGGTCTTGATCTCTTCCAGTAGAGGACCATAGAGCGTGCGGCGAAGGAGATGGGCGGCTTTTTCACGATCCCATGTGCCAGAATACCGGCTCAATGGGGCAACGGTGGGAGACGAAGTGGATGGTTTAGACAAATCGTAGGTATTTAAAATGAAAACAACCAGGTAGGGTCCGGCGACTTACGTCGGGGAATCTAATCTTGAACGTTTTGCAAATTGGAATACCGTAGGAAGGCAGTGTCATAGCCAGGGATATATCCCTAGGGCGGCCCAAAATTACGTGGGCTGTGTCAAAGATCCAAAATAATAGGCAGCTTTGTTCGTCGCTGCTAGGATTGAAACCGCCGGAGGCCTTACTTTATTGGACCTCCGGAACGGTTTTTACAATCTTTCTGCCTCCAGCCTACTCGTACTGATTACGAATCTCGAAGCCTTCCCGCTTCAGCAGTTGGTCACGACGGAACAGTTTGATGTCAGCCCGTACCATCTCGGAGCACATAGCTGCCAGATCGTAGGTGTGCTTCCATCCCAGCTTTTCCTGTGCTTTGGTGGGGTCGCCCAGGAGAAGTTCTACCTCCGTAGGGCGGAAGTATCGGGGGTCTACAGCGACTACTTCGGTGCCGACGGCGAGGGGGAAATCCTCGTTGTGTACCTCGGCGATGTAGCCGATCTCCTCAGCATCCTTACCCTTGAACTCTAGCTCTACACCGACTTCCCGGAACGACATCCGCACGAAGTCGCGTACGCGGGTGGTCACGCCGGTAGCCAGGACAAAGTCCTCCGGTTCATCCTGCTGCAGGATTCTCCACATCCCTTCCACGTAGTCTTTGGCGTGGCCCCAGTCACGCTGGGCGTCCATATTACCTAGGTAGAGCTTATCCTGCAGGCCCATAGATATTTTAGCCACGGCCCGGGTGATCTTGCGGGTCACGAAGGTCTCCCCGCGCAGCGGACTTTCGTGGTTGAACAGGATGCCGTTGCAGGCGTACATGCCGTAGGCTTCGCGGTAGTTGACGGTGATCCAGTAGGCGTAGAGCTTGGCTACCGCGTAGGGGGAGCGGGGGTAAAAGGGCGTCGTTTCGGATTGTGGTACCTCCTGTACCAGTCCGTACAGCTCCGAGGTAGATGCCTGGTAGAAGCGGGTCTTGTCCGTCAGGCCCAGAAGCCGGATGGCCTCCAGCAGGCGGGTCGTACCGATGCCATCGGCATCTGCCGCGTACTCAGGCATATCGAAACTCACCTTTACGTGGCTCATGGCCGCCAAATTGTAGATCTCGTCGGGCTGCACCTCCTGTACGATGCGCACCAGGTTGGTGGAATCAGTGAGGTCACCGTAGTGAAGGATCAGGTTGCGCTCCGAGACGTGGGGATCCTGGTACAGGTGGTCGATCCGATCGGTGTTGAACTGCGACGCGCGGCGTTTGATACCGTGCACCTCATACCCCTTGCTCAGAAGTAGTTCGGTGAGGTAAGCACCGTCCTGTCCGGTAATACCGGTGATGATGGCTTTCTTTGACATAGTAGGTGGTAATGTAGGTGAGACGATGTGGGAAAAACAAAGCGCCTCCCGGACCGATGGATCGGGAAGCGCCAAGGGTAAGGTATGCGGGATTAACTCTAGAGTCGGGTCGTGTAGTGTGTGAGGCTATAGCGCGTTCTCTTCTCCACGTACCGCGTTATAGACCGTCATCACGACACAGCGTATATCCATCAGCAGGCTCCAGTTCTCCAGGTACCACACATCGTACTCGACGCGCTTTTCCATCTTCCAGATTTCGTCCGTGGGACCGCGGTAGCCATTGATCTGAGCCAGGCCGGTGACGCCGGGCTTCACTTTATGACGGATCATGAAGGTGTCAATGATGCGGGCGTACTCTTCCGTATGCTTGATCATGTGGGGGCGGGGGCCTACTACGGACATATCGCCCATGAACACGTTGATGAACTGGGGGAACTCGTCCAGACTGGTCTTGCGCAGGAAGGCGCCCACGCGGGTGATCCGGTCGTCATCCCGGGTAGCCTGCTTGGAGTCGGAGCGTTCGTTGATGCGCATGGAGCGGAACTTCCACATCCGGAACACATTGTTGCGGTAGCCCGTACGTTCCTGGCGGAAGAAGATGGGACCGGGGTCTTCCCGGTAGATGGCGATCGCTACGATCGGCATCAGGATGGGGAAGATGAACAGGATTACCAGGGTGCTCACGACGAGGTCGAAGGTGCGCTTGATCACCTTGTTGCGCAGGGCGGTCAGCGGCTCTTCCTTCAGCGTGAGGATGGACAGATCACCCAGTTGCTGTGACTTGTAGGTGCGGGGAAACAGAGTAGTCTCCCGGGGGGCTACTTCTACGTCGATGAACTGGTTTTCGCAGATTCGCATGATCTCTCGCTCCTCCTGTAGGGTCAGGTCGCTGTGGAAGAAAATAAGCTTATCGATATTCGGCCGGCTCAGCAGGTACTGCTTCAGGTCGTGGTACTTGCCGATATTGGCTACGTTGGCGTGGGGGGTATTGCCAAAGCGACCTACCAGCTCCGCACTGCCGGGGAAGCAGTAGTCGAAGGCCTTGAAGAGTTGCCGCAGGTTCTCCGCCTTGCCTCCTACGATAACGTAGCGAAACTTTTCGAAGGGGCTCTCTTCCCGTAGCCGATGAAACACGCGGCCGGTAGAAATAAGGACTAGCGCGATACCGTGGGCTAGAAGAATGAACGGAGTATAGGGTGCTTCATGCAGTACGTTATAGTAGAATAAGGAGGTGAAGGAAAGTAGGAAGACGAGTATTTTGAAGACCTTGGAGAGCTGTTGCTCCATCCTCACGCGTTCGTACCAGCGGTAGGCGTTGAAGTACACGCACAGCCAGCCCCATGCGATGTTGACAAAAACGACCAGCGCCAGATTGCGCCCGTTGATCACGCTATCGTAGTCGAATACGCCGTAGGTAAGCAGGCTTGCCAGAAAGAACGAAAGGTTGATCAGAATAAAGTCCGTCGCAATCAGATCATACCGATGCGGCGTAGCCCGCATCACCCGAGTATGGGTCGATGCAGCTACCTGTGTAGAGAGTTCCATGAATTGTGTTGTTTAGTGTTCAAAGTCAAAAGCAGTCTAAAATCAGCAAGTATATTTTCTTTGTCTAGTTTGGCGGAGGCAAATTCCTCGGCACCCGCCGCATCCTGCGCACGCGCCCCACTCAGAATTTCCCGTAGCCCGCATTCCAGGGCATCCACGTTTTCAGGTTCTACCAGGGTGCCTAGTCGGTGGGTCTGCACCAAGTCATAGAGCGTGGTGCCCGCTTCGGCCGTTACCAACGCATGTCCTCCTACGGCTAGAATGTTCGTTAGCTTAGAGGGCATCACTAAGTCAGCCGCGGCGCGTTTTTGGAGCACCAGGTGTACATCCGCCGCCGCCAGGGTTGCCGCTAACCGGTCCAGGGGTTGGAGGGGTTTGAAGATGACGTTGGTCAGTTGCATGGCCTCAGCTTCCGCCTGCAGTCTGTCCTTCGCTCCACCCTCGCCGATGATCACAAAAGTGAGGCGGGGCATATCGCGCAGGCGCTGCGCGACGTGTAGAATGCTTTCCAGCCCCTGCTTCTCGCCCAGGTTGCCGGCATACAGAACGATGCAGTCCTCGTCCTCGAACCCCCAGTCGCGGCGGGCGGATGCCGCCTTCGCTACGGGGTAGATGAGCTCCTTGTCCACCCAGTTGGGGAAGAGAATGGTGTCGTCCAGCTTTAACCCCTTCTTAACTACCTTATGCTGCATACCGGTGCTGATCGTCGATACGCCGGACACACTATGCAGTAGCCAGCGCTCTGCCGACTCCAGGATGCGCAGTAGCCAGGGTTGGCGGATGATGCCGAGGTCGCGGGCTGCGTCGACCTGCAGGTCCTGGATGTGATTGACCACCGGAGTACCGTGTAACCAGCGGTGCGGCAGGGCTACATACGGTAGATGAAAGGGTGGACTGATGCACAAAATCATGTCGTAGGGACGGAAATAACGGGGGATCCAGTATCGAAGAGAGCTCAGCACAAAACTGAACTCATGTAAGATACGTCGTACACCCGTCACTTCCGTAGGGACATAAAGGGGGCAGCGGAGTACCGTGACGCCCTCCAGGGTTTCCTTGCGGTACCCACCCCGGTAGGCTTCGGCAACTTCCCAGCGCGGGTAATAGGGCGGGGCGGTAATGACCTCGACCTCATCGCCGGCGGCGGCAAAGAACGCTGCCATCTCTCCCGTGTATTTACCAATACCGGTGAGCTCTGGCGCATAGTTGATGCCGTAGATGAGTATTTTCATATTGAGCTGGTCAGAGGATGCCCTGAGCCGTAAGCCTGGGGAGCCTGAGTAGACACGGACACGTGGACGAAAGTCGACGTGGCAGTCTTAGGCGGTTTATTATCCGCAAAGATAGGTTCTCCACTACGGTAATATATGGGGTCGCAATGGGGAAGGCGCGTGCCTTCCCCCCCCCGGCTACACGATGGAAGACTCCTGGTTCAGAAATAGGTTAATGTCGAGGTCGTACTTTTCTCTGACGACGACCTCGATGGGGCGCGTGCGGATTTCCTGTCGTATTTCGAAGATGATCGAGTCCACCAGGAAGCGAAACCAGAACCCCTGGAGGAAGTGGAAGATGAGGCCTTCCTTACCGTCCAGTACGCCCAGTTTGACCACGTAACGGTGAAAGAGGTACAGGAAGCTCCGCAGGAACAGCGGCGCACGTTGGAATACGCGGCTCTTGAGCCAGCGCCTGCGCTCGATGGGGTTGCCCCACAAATTGGCCTGTACCTCGCCGGTCTCTTCCTGTGCCAGGACGGATTCGACCGCCTCGAACACGGCCCAGCGCGCGTGGCTGACGGTGAAGTCCCGCAGACTGTTCATTACGGTATCTTCCATATCCACGTTGGTACCGGCTACCTCGGTCTTTCCGTCGACTACGAAGTGCTGGTCGTACACCTTATCCTCGCAGTGGCCGAGGTGGCGCCGGTAGAGCCGAAGGTGGTAGATGGGATGGAAGCCACCGTGCTTGATCCAGCGACCCATGAAGATCGTGCGACGGGCAAACATGTAGCCGTCCACGTCTCCCCGATTAGGATCGAAGGATTCGTTGAGCCAGCTGGCCATCTGGGGGGTAAGGGTCTCCCCGGCATCGAGGTGGAGTACCCATTCCCCCTCGGTGGGCAGGTTGGCCTGCGCCCAGTTGCGCTGCGCGGCGTAGTTCTTGAAGACGTGCTGCACGTAGGGGATGCCGCGCTGCTCCAGGATCTCCAGGGTCCGGTCCTTAGAGAATGAGTCGACTACGTAGATCGGTGCCTGCACGGTGGCCAGTGAATCGAGGCATTTTTCGATGTTGGCTTCCTCGTTAAAGGTGAGAATTACAATGGTCAAGGTATGCTTCATGACAAAATCTTTTGGTAGGCGGATTCCCATTCCGCTACGTTGGCGTGAATACTGAACTCGTCCCGGGCAAGCTTCAGGGCGTTGGCATTCAGCTGCTGCATACGCTCGGGGGGCAGCGCTAGGATTTGATCGATCGTCTTGGTGAGTGTGTCCGGGTCGTTGTCGATCCAGTAGCCTGCGTCTCGCTCCTTCAGGATCTCCCAGGGGGTACCGGTGGAGGCTACGCCGGGAGTGCCCTGCGCCAAACCCTCCATGACCACTACGCCGAAGTTCTCCGTATGGGAAGGCATGAAGGTAAACCAGGCGCTGGCCAGGATCTCTTCTTTCTCCCGCCCCTCCAGGTGGCCGAGGAAGCGAATCTTCTGCGTCAGCCCGAGCTGCTCGACCTGTTTGACGAGCTGGTGGCCGTACTCGTTGTAATAATCTCCGACGATCTTGAGGGTGAACTCACTGGCCAGGAAATCCTCCGATTGCGCCAGAGCGGTGATGAGATTCTCGATGGCCTTCTTGGGGTCGATGCGGCCGATGTAAAGGAAAAACTTCTCCTTGGTGGTCTCGATCTGCTTCGGTAGTTCCATGTAGTTCGGGATCTGGATGATCTTGGCATCCGCACCGAAGTGATCGCGGATGTAACCCGACTCGGCATCGCAGGTGGAGTGGAACCAGAGCAGGTCCTTATTGACCAGGGTTTTGATCAGCTTGATGACCGCCATCTTTTTACCGCGCGACCGCTGGAGGATGGCCGGGTCCAGATCACCACGTGACGACCAGAGGATCGGCCGGCCCACGAACCAGGAGTTGATGATCGCCATCACGAAACTAGAGGGGTAGGTGATGGTCGTCAGGTGGAGTACATCGGCCTGCTTGATCTGGGAGAGTGCCCGCAGGATGACCCGCAGGGGCAGGTAGTGAATGGGGTTGTGGGTGTAGATCACCTGACCGTAGTCGGTATCCAGCCAGCGGCTGCGGGGCATGGGTAGGCCCTGCCCCAGGTCGGTGGAGGAGATGATGGCCTTATGCCCGCGGTGGGTCAGGGCCTTGGTGATCCAGTACACGGTATTGTCGGGCCCACCGGTCTGGGCGGGGTAAAAGCTGCCGGTGGGATAAAGGATAGTAAGTGGCTTCAAGATAATTTGGTATAGAGGTCAATGTACTGTTGGGCTACCGCGGCAATAGAATACTGCGCCGCGTTGGCTCTCCCGTTGGCGATCAAGTCAGACCGCAGCTGGTCGTCGTGGATCAAACGGTCGAGTCCCGCCCGTATGGCCTGCACCGAATAGGGATCGACCATAACGGCCCCCTCCCGGGTACCGGCCACTTCACGGTGGGGGGAGAGTGCACTGGTGAGCACGGCCCGGCCCGTAACCTGGGCCTCCAGGATGGGAAGGCCAAAGCCCTCGTAGGTGCTAACGAACGCCAGCAGATCGCAGTCTATGTAACGCTGCCGAACTTCCGCATCGGATAATCCGGTGGCCCAGTGGTAGTCGATGGCCAGTTCGTCCAGTAACGCAATGTCCTGAGGGCGGGGCTGTCCTACGATCTCCAGGCGGCAGGGAAGGCCCTCCAGCGCCCGGGTCAGGCGGAGTAGGTTCTTATTGTCCTTCACGCCGATCTGTAGGATGGTGGGGTAGGCCGTATTAAAGGCTTTAGGCCGGTAGGTGAAGGCTGGATCTACACAGTTGGGAATGAGGTGGATGTTGCCGGGGGAGCAACTGGTGAGCGTCAGCAATTCCTGCCGGGTCTTCTCGGAGATGACGGTGACGGCCGCCGCCCGACGGGCCGGCCACTCGAAGATGCACCAGCGGTAGAACCAGTAGCGTGGGTGCCATTTGGGAAAGCGCAGCAGGGGGTTGCAGTCGTGGATCGTAATAACGGTAGGTCGGCGTAGGCTGAAGATCACCGAATTGACGTCTCCCGTAATGTGGTTGATCGTGGGGCCCTGCCCGTCCGCTTCCTCGTGCACCTGCGTGCCCGCCCACTGATTGTTCTTCCGTAGGTTGGGAAGGGTGTTGTTGTAGTGGGGTAGTTCCAGGCGGTTGACGGTCACTCCCTGCCTGCGGTACTCCACGGCGAGCTGGTCGAACAGGCGTTCGATGCTGAAGGCCGTGGGGTAGGGCTTGCGGAAGATCAGGTTAAGCTGCATGGGAAGAATCGTTCAGGCTGGCAATGGTGAGACCGCCCGCCAGGATGGAAAAGCCCAGGGTCGTGGGGGAGGCCCAGGCGGCCTGAAGTACCTGGAGGAGGCTAAAACTCAGCAGCATGAACGGTAGTGCGTTATCCCGCGTGAGTAAGGCACGAAGACTCGCCAGCGATAGGTGTGCGCCGAGAATGACGCGCAATAGGATCACCGGGATGCCCAGGAAAGGACCCATTTCACCGGCTACCCGTTTCCACTCTTCCTCTGCGACGACAAATTCGTTGGCCCGCCCGTAAAGCGAGGCCCCTACGTTAGTGCCCAGCCCGAGGCCGGCGCCGTACCAGGGGAAGCCCTTCTCTCCGGTAAATGCACCGATCAGCCCCCCGAGGAAGCGATCGCCTAGGGTGCCTTCCAGGCCGCCCTCGGATTTAGAGGCCAGCTCGAAGCGGGTCACGAGTACTTCTACACCGGTCTGGATGAACTCGAAGTTGTACAGAATCGCGGCCAGTAACGGAGTCAGCGCCACACCGATACCCAGGTTGCGTACCGAGCGGCCGCTGCGCAGACTCGCGATCACGAAGAAGAAAATACAGATCAGGAACTGGAAGAAATAGCTGCGACTGATGGACAGCGGGATAGCCGCCAGCAGACAGAGGAAGCCGATCAGTAGCCACAGCTTACTGATCCGTTCCAGGGCACCGAGGAAGTAGAACACGTAGGCGGCCGCCAGGCCGTAGAAGGTAGTCAGACCAGTGGTGAAGGAATACGTGCCGGAGGGGCGCAGGTAGCCCATGGCCCCGTTGAAGCCCGATCCCTCCATGTCGCCCCCGATGCCGCGATTCACCCAGGCCGATTGTGGACTGTAGAACTGCAGGCCGATCAGCAGGGTCATCACCGGCAGGAGGTAAATGATGTAGCGGCCCACCGTCTCCACGTGCTCGCGGGTAAACACATTGCCCATGATGAACAGCAGGAAGAAGTGCAGCAGCAGCGTACGCAAGCCGAACAGTCCGATGTAGAGGTTGCCGTGGGCAAAGGCGATACTGAGAAAAAAGGACAGCACGCCCAGCACCAGCAGGGGGAGGGTATAGGCGTTGAGGAGTCGCCGCCCCGCCGACCAGTAGGCTCCGATGATGACCAGCATCAGGGGGTCGCGGATGATCAGCAGGGGGGTGGATAAGCCCGGCAGGATCCACTTACGCAATCCTCCCTCGAAGAAGAGCAGGAAGATGTACAGGTAGATCAGCCGCCGCGTCAGCCGGTCGGCCGATTGCACGTAGTCGGGTAGCTCGACGTGGGTATTGCGCGGGTAAAGGGCTTGCATAGAGACTAGCGCAGAACGTCCTGTATGGCTACGGCGAGTTCGTGTCCGTAGGCCGACCAGGGGCGCTGAGCGGCACGCCGGGAGGCGGCGCGGCCGACCTCGGCGACCCGCTCGGGACGGGAGACCAACTCGTCGATCTGGTTGATGAGTGCCTCGGTGGATCCCGCTGGTACGATGTATCCGTCCTCACCGTGCTCGATGATGTCGGGCCCGGCGGTACGCTCGGTGGTAATGACTGGTGTACCCTGTGACATAGCCTCCGTCATGACCAGACCGAAGCCTTCGAAGTGGGAGGGGAAGACCAGCAGATCGTGCTCGCGCATGAGGGCCAGGACCTGCTGGTGGGGCATGCTGGGGATGTAGCGGTGCTTGGCCAGGGCGGCGTTGAGGGGGGCACAGTCTTCGGCTACCTTGCGGCCCACTACGGTGAGCGTCACCTTGTCACCGAAGTGATCTACGGCGGCGAAGAGTTCGGCGATGCCCTTGCGCTGGGAGAGTCCGCCTACGAAGAGCAGCCGCAGGGGGCGCTGACCGACGGAGTCGTACTGCCGGTTCTGGATGGGCGTGGGGAAGCCGTAGGGGATGATGTGTACGGGGGCGAGCTTACCGGGATAGTCCTTGAGGGAATCGGCCGTAAAGGTGCTGGCTACGAAGATTTGGTCGCTCAGTTCCAGTTCGCGGTCCTTGCGGGCTACCTTTTCGGGGGAGTCCAGCACGCCCTTGATGGTCGTAGCCCACTCGGGGTACTCGGCGATGGTCTCGTTGAGCATGCGGCGGGCGGTGCGCCAGTAGCCGATCGGCAGGTCGTACAGGGTGGCGATGCCCAGCTGACGGGCCCGCTCGAAGGAGGTGGCCGCACCGTCTTCGTAGGCGTACACCGCTTTGGGCTGCTCCTTGATGAGGCGACCGGCTACGTATTCGTCGATGCTCTGGTAGACGGCGTCTACGGAGAGCAGACCGGTTTCGTGTTGGGTAAGCGAGCGCATCCCGGTCTTGGAGGCGAGCAGGCGGCCCAGCTCCTTCCAGGGATGTACCTGAGTTTTACTGGCTAGTCCGGGAGAAAATGACCGGCGGCTGAAGTCTTCGAGCGGGCCGATCTTGCTGAGCCAGTCGAAGGCATTGCCGGGGTAGGTGGCAATAGCGGTATAGTAGTGGCTGAGGATGCCGGCGGCCTCCATGCCGTCAATAGCGGCACGTAGGTTAGCATTCCCAGTGGGGTGAGAAACAGTAATCATTCGGAGAGAGCTGGGTGGATAAAGGGGTGAGTTACGGATGCCGTACCCGGGACCGCCGTGAGGTCGCGGGCAAAGATAGCGGCGATGTGAGGAACAGCGATAAGCTGAGTATCAAGTGATTGGGCCGCCGCCTGGGCATCAGACAGCGCAGCGGCCGAGAAGGAGGTGAGTACCGCTGCATTGAGTTGCGGCACGAAGAAACTCGGAGTGGTCTCCGTACGCACGGGAGCGGCTACCGGCAGGCGGTGACTCAGGAAGGCGGCCACCGTGCCGCTCTTGCCGATCTCGTGGTGCTTGACGGGGGTGACGCCCAGGTCAGCCTCCGCCAGCCGTCGCGAAAGCTCCGCGGTGGGTAGAAATCCGGTAGGATCTATAGTGGCTTCCGGCAGGGCCTCCTGTAGCGCTGCCGCCGCGTGGGCGACTCGGTCCGGTGCTCCGCCCAGTAGGGCAATGCGTAGTGACGTGTCCCGGCCGGCAAGGTGTCGTTGCAATTGCTGAAGGAACGTGATCACCGCGGGCGGCGTCGCTAACTGACTGAAGAAGGCAGCGGTATAGATCCGATCATTCCCGGATCCGGGCGCGGAATATCCCTGGCCACTTACGTTGGCGAACAGGGGCAGGGGACTTACTTCGGCTCCCTCTGCTTCCAGGTGTGCCCCGTAGGCCGGCAGGTGCGTATGTACGACGCGGGCGGCATAGGCGGAGCTCAGTAAGTAGCGTACGGACTGCCGCTCGAGGTGGTGAATGAACTGCTCCTTGGGCTGGAAGCCCGGGTGGGGAGTGATCCAAAGTTCGTGAAACATCAGGTGGCGGGCGGCCCGGCTACGCAGGCGGGCTAGTACGTAGAGCAGGCCCGCCGGAAGGCCGTATTTGTTGTATCCGTGGGGGACATACTGTAGGCTGATCCAGTCGGGCACGTAGCGGTCCACTTCCTGCTGCAGGAGCCGTGCGCGATCGGTGACCGGACTAGCGTAGGGGATGCGGAAGGTGGGTACGGCCGTTTGCCCACTGGTCTGGTCTTCCCGCCGGGGCTTGCTGACTTCCTTATCGTAGAGACTTACAAGGGCTACTTCATTGCCGAATGCGCGCAACTGGGCAGCCAGGCGGCGGGTGTAGTCGCCTACGCCGTCACGGCCGGGGACCAGTGAGCCACAGAGGAAGAGAAGCTTAGCCATGGTGCTATCAGATGCTCTTGTAGAAGCGGCCGCCGAAGCGCAGCATCTTCAGTTGGGCTTCCATCCACTGGACCTTGCCGGCGGAGACGGGTTGTAGTTCTGAGCCGTTAACATGCTGCCAGAAGATCAGGTCGGCCTCCCGGGGGGGACGTCCGGCAAAGAACTCAGGGATGAAGTTGCGGGTCCAGGGCTTGGGGCCGATGGGATGGTGCATCAGGCGCAGGCCGTAAATGAATCCCATGGCTTCCGGGCCGATGGGAGAGATGGGCTGCTCGGTGATCATGGCGGCCAGGTTCAACGAATCCTGATTGGTGCTGAGTACGACGGCCGTGCGGTCGAAGACCCGGAACTGGTTCATGTCGCCGCTGTGGGGCGAGAGCATGGCAAAGGCATCGTTCCAGTCGTGAATGAACTGCTTGGTCTCCCGCGTCCAGCCCAGGAAGCCACTGTTGTAGTACTCGTCCAGTTCATTGACCACCTCGCGCCCCTGCGCACGCGCAATTGCCGCCCACTGCTTGCGGATGGGGTGGTAGCGGTGAAAGTGAAAATTGACGTCGCCACACAGGGCGATGCCCTGCCGGGCCCACTCCCCGTAGAAGCTCATGCGGCTATTGACCACGATATCGGAGTCGAAGAAGTAGTATTCGCTCGCATCGGGGGCCAGGGTCTCAGTGACGTGCAGAAACCACTTTGGTTTCTCGTGCACCATGTGCAGGCTTCCGTTGAGTTCTACCAACTCGACCTGTAATCCTGAAGGGGTAGAAAAGGACTTGCCGTGCTGCGAATTCTGCAGGGGGGGGAGCCAGTCCGGTAGGGCCTCCCGGTACCCGACGATCACCTTGTCGATATGCGTGCCCTGCGCCACCACCGAGTTGAGGAGGGCGGCCAGACCTAGGAAATAGTCACGTTCGGCGAGTGTGGTAAGGATCTTCATAACATGCGTGGACGCTTAGATGGAATCTCTTAAGTAGAACAGAAAACCGCAGGATAGCGTCTCCCTTACCTGCCGGTAACGTGCACTACGGGCTTTAGGTTAGGAGCCCTCCGTACTCCAGTCCACTTTCACCAGCGTCTGGTAGAGGAAATCGACTACCCGGTACACCAGGTTGAGGATGGCTCCGTAAATGGAAAAGAGGATCACACCAGCCAGTGTGGTGTAGTCCACCAGGAAGTACAGGATCAACACCTGACTCACAACGTTGACCAGAATGAATAGGTACGGGTTAGGGATAATACCGCGCGAGCTTGCCAACATGTAGCCCACTCCGCTGACGAGCATGATACAACTACTGATCGTCATTAGGACGACCTCGTAGTCCAGGTTCATGTACTGCCCCCCGAGGATCCAGAGGAATACATTGGGGAAGAGGTACACGGCCCCTACGATAAGGACGGACACCCCCGTGAGCAAAGCCAGCACCTGAAAGAAGCGGAGGATCACGGTCTTCTTATCCGACGGCAGCCGGGCGTAGCGCGGCACGATCAGCATGTCGACCGATAGCTTCACCAGTGACAGCAGCATCATGAGGCGGGAGAGCGCCCCGATCTCGGCTACGCTATCCGTATCGCTGAAAAAGGCAACGAGCCACACGGTGATCTGCCCCGAAATGCAGTAGTAGATGCTGCCGGGCAGGATCTTTTTGACCTTGGCCATGATCCGCCTGCGGTACTCGGCGGTAGGTGCTGCCTTCCAGTTGGCCTTCTTGAGCGACAGCTTGCGCAATTGTATGTTACTCACCCACTGCCCGATGCTCGAAGCCAGTATCGCCAGCGAAGCCAGGGGAAGGAAGTGTAGCAGCGGGAGGGTGAGCACGAGCCGCACCACATTGAGCTGCACGTTGATCTTGAGCAGTTCGTTGATGTTCTGGTGGAGCCGTGGTACGATCTGAAGCAGCGAGCCGGACAGAGCTGCCAGGAAGGCGGGGATCAGACAGAGGATGAGTAGACTCGACTCCCACCACAGGAGGCCCTGACTGTGCAGTAGGTAGTAAAGCACCGGTATGGAGACCAGCAGACTACCGATAGCAAACTGCCGGCGCATCTGCATGCCGGTGGCCAGGATTGCCCCCAGTTCGTCACGGTCCTTCCACTCCTTGCCACCTTCGGCCATGACACCGGTAGAGATACCGCCGTCAGCCAGCACCGTCATCGTGCCCAGCATTGTATTGGCCAGGGTATAGTAGGCGTACTGCTCCTGCGAGAGAATGCGGATGATGTAGATGCCGACCAAAAACCCTAGGCCCTGAATGAGGATCTGCGCCCCCCCGGTCACCCCGATGAGTTTCCCCCACTTCATGATCAGGGGGAACCGATTACGTAAAGCTGCAAGCATTCAGAAGCTGGTTATTCGTAGTAGCCGTAGCCGTAACCGTAGGCGGCCTTAGGGTCGATGCCATTGATCACCAGGTTGATCCGGTGTAAGTTACCGGACGTAGCCAGCTCATTGATGTACTGCATGCTCTTCTTCGGTGTCACGCCGATACGGGCTACGAACAGCGTAACGTCTACGTGGTCCTTCATGAGTAAACCGTCGGTCACGATCCCGACCGGCGGAGCATCCAGGATGATCACGTCGTAGTCCTGGCGCAGCCGTTCCATCAGGGTACCCATCCGCTCCTCCGTAAGTAATTCCGCCGGGTTGGGGGGCAGCGGACCACTGGGGATGATCCACAGCCGCTCGTAGGGGGTGGGGGTGATGATCTCCTCGTAGGTCGACTTGCCCACCAGGTAGTTCGATAGCCCTACGTTGCGGTTTGTTTTAGATTCATCCAGTACCATCTCGGCCAGTTTCGGCTTGCGCATATCCAGTCCTATGACCACGACACGCTTCTTGGTCAGGGCTAGCGCGGCGCTGAGTTTGGAAGAGATGAAGCTTTTGCCCTCCCCGCTGACGCTGGACGTGATCAACACCGTGGCCGCCGGCCCGTCGGGCAGCAAAAAGCCGAGGTTGGTCCGCAGTTGCCGAAACGATTCGGCCAGGGCGCTGCGGTTGTTCTCGATCATCTGCAGAGACTCCTTCTTGGAGCTCGTCACTACACGGCCCACGATGGAGTAGGGCAGGTAGTCCGTAATTTCCTTTTCGGTCACGACGGTCTTACCGAACAACTCGCGCAGGAAGATCGCACCGGCGGGCACGATCAGCCCCATACCGAAGGCCATCAGGTAGATCATCGGGCGGTACGGAGAGATGGGGTTCGATCCACTAGAGGCGCGGTCCAGAATGCGGGTGTTCGATACCTGGGCGGCTACCGTCAGCGCAGCTTCTTCCCGGCGGGTCAGCAGGTAAGTATACAGGTTGCTCTTGATGGTCTGGTCACGCATGATCTCCAGAAAGCGCTGCTCGTTGGCCGGTAGCCGGCTTAGTTTGCGCTCGATGGGTGCCAGACGGGCCTTTAGGTTGGCGATGCGCTCGTCACTCTCCTGCTTGAGCACATTCACACTGCGCATGATGGTGCTCTTCTGCACATCCAGCTGTTCGGTAAAACTCGCCACCGTGGGGTGGTTGAGGGTCACGCCCTCCAGGGTCTGATCGCGCATGAAGACGATCTCGTTGTACTGGGTGATGAGCTCCGTCAGCACCGGCGGGATCACCTCCGAGGCCAGTGGCAGGGCCCGGTAGTCGTTGCCCTCGGTCAGGGTAGACTCGATATCCTGCAGCAATCCACGCCGCACCTGCTGCTCGGCGAGCAACTGATCTACGGTATTGACCCGTGCCAGGTAATCGGCACCCTGCGTCTGCAGGTCCACGTTCAGGTTAGCGCTCTGGCGAAACTGCGCCATGGAGGTCTCCACCGCATCCAGCTCCTGCGTCACGAAGTCGAGTCGCTCGGTGAGGAAGGCCAGCGTCTTAGCGCCGGTCTGGCTCTGCTGCTCCAGGATCTGCTGCTCGTACACGGCCACGAGCGTATTGAGGATATCGCGGGCCTTTTTCGCTACCGGATCGGTAAGCGACAGGTTGACCACGCCGGAGCGTTCGACCTGGGTGACCGTGAGCTCGCCGGCGTACTTCTTGGCGACCAGGGCGGGGTCCATGACCTCGATCTCGTACAGGGATACCGCATCTTCGATTTCCCTACCCGCCACGCGTTCCAGGCGGTAGCTGCGGGTACCGATCGGGAACGATTGGTTGTAGCGCATCGTGGTAGTATCGCCATCACCGCGTACCAGCGAGAACTCCTCCGGACTATCGAAGCGCACGAATACGGCGCCGTACTTGACTAGCTCCGGATCGGCCTCCCGCACGGTGTCCGTACGCACGAGTTGGTAGTCTTTGGGTTGGTAGACCTCCGTATTGCGTACCGCGCCCTGGTGGATGTATGCCGTATGTAGCCCCAGTGCACGCACTACCCGCTCCATCATGTAGTTGGAGCGCAGCATGTAGATCTCGTTGTCGATCACGTAGCTGTTCTGGAAGCCCAACTCCTGCGTAATAGCCTCGGTGGAGAGTCCGGGCGTGCCCGAGCTTTGCTCCTCGATGAGCATGGACATCTTCGCCTCGTAGATGGGTGTGGTGTAGCGCAGGTACAGGAAGGCCAGCGTGAGTGCCACGCCGATGGCCAGCACGAACCAGATCCAGTTGCGCAGGAAGCGTTGCACCAGCGCCGCGTAGTCCATGCCCACTGCCGGGGCGAAGCCTCCCGTGCCGCCACCGGTTCCGGGGGGACGCAGCGGGGCGGCGAAGTTTTCAGGAACGTTTTTCATAGTGTTGTCGGGTTAGCCAGTAGGGCATTGCCTTATCTTCCGCGGGTGAGCGCGATAATGAGACCCGCCACGGAGATCACGGGGGTGATATAACTTACGAAGCGCTGGGCGGGATCCTGCACCGTAGCCGTACGGGCCCGGATCGGCTCTACGTAGATGACATCGTTCTGCTTGAGGTAGTAAAACTCCGAGGAGAAGATCTCGTCATTTTGAAAATTGAGTCGTTTGTAGCTGCGCTCGCCATCCTGCTCCCGTACCACCAGCACCGAGTTGCGGTTGGCGTAGTCCGTCAGGTCCCCCGCCAGGCCGATGGCCTCCAGCACCGTCACCCGGCTATTGGGCAGGGCGATCACGCCGGGCTGGGTCACCTCTCCGATCACCGTCACCTTGAAGTTGAGGTAGCGTACGTTGACTACTGGCTCCACCAGGTAGCTTTCCAGTTTGCCGCGGATCAGGAACTGTAGCGACTCTACCGTTTGCCCGGCGGCCTCCACCCGGCCCAGCAGGGGCAGGTCGATGAAGCCGTCCTCGTCCACCAGGTAGCCAGAGAACAACTGTAGGTTCTGGTTGCTCACCTGCCCGAGCCCGCCGGTGAGCGCCTGGTCGTTGAAGGGCAGTGCCGCATCTGGATTGACGCTTATTACCTGGATGCGCAGCAGGTCCCGCGGCTGGATGTGCAGCGTCAGCGCGTTGTCGATCGTCTCGATCCGCTCCCGCTCCGCCTCAATGCTTTCGAAATTGACCAACTCGCTATACGAAACGCAACTGCTGCACAGGAGGAGAAACAAGAGAGATACAAAGAGGAGTGGGCGCATACGGGAAAGGACTTGGGGCAACAAAGATAGAACACGCACGCCTCCGGCCTCTATGTGTCGGGGCGGCACACTATCGGGGTAAAGACAAGGAGGTCGATACGCTTCCCGTTCTGATGGGTGGCATCGTATCGTAGCGGACAGGAGGACGTTAGTTGGGTACTAGTTGATGAGTAGCGTACAGCATAAGCGGTAAGCACAGTTTGGGAGCCTGACAGCGTCCGGATGCGACGGGGTTCCCGCTGATTAACGGCACCTAGCGCGAATTTGGTACGCTGGATGACCGGAAGCTGTACCGCCGGGTCCTCTGACAGCGGGGCGGGGCCGCAGGTGCGGGGCAATTGGCGGTGAACTGACAAATACGCACATCACTCCCCCATACCGCCGGATGTAGCGACTGCTACTAAACAGCGGGGCAGGGGGATCGTTAGGTCAGAGGTGAAAAGAGGTCGCGAAATAAATCTGTTGCCCTACCGCCCCCGTATTTCACCGTGTATTCACTCGGTTGTGACGTATTAATCCAATGTTTTGGTCGATTTTACAGTTAAGTACCGATGAGTCCCGACCGTGTATCCCTGAGTCAGTGTTGAGTAAACAATCAAACTATACTTCCCAGATCCTTACGGCCGGTGCATTCCAGCCGTCTCTTCCGGAGGTAGGTGTATACCGTCGACCCATCTAGCCTAGGTTTTTTAGACAATACGGCCGCTGCCCCAGCAAGCGACCGTAGTGAGACTGTACCGGATCAGACCCCGCCCGTCTCCACTGAAAAAAGCATCTATGAATAACACTTTACCTGTTTCAGTAAAACTCACCCTGCTGCTTGCCCTGCTCTTCCTGGCGCAGCTATCCCCCGTTTCTCTCGCGGCGGCGACCCACGGGGCGGCGGACTTCTGGCAGACCGGTGGCACGCCCTCCGTCAAGGGTAGTATTCCCGCCAACGGGGCCCAGAACGTGAGCCTGACCACCTCGATCTCGGCCAACGACCTGTTCCTGCCCAACGGTAAGGACGGTATTTTTGGAGTCGACAATAATACGGTCAACAGCCGTACGGTCAAGCTTTTCGAAGTCGCTACCGGCAACGAGATCCCTTCGGCAGCCAACGGTACCGGAGGTGGTGACGCGATCAACCTTACCCCCACCATCCCCCTGCAGGTCAATACCTCTTACCGCTTCGTGGTAGACGGCGTGAAGGACCTGACCGGCGCTACCTTCGAACGGTACGTCGCCACCTTTACCACTGCCGCCGAGAGCGATCAGGAACGCACTGCGCTCGACGGCGTGTCCTTCGTACAGGTAGGTAATGTAGCCACCGGGGAGGTCTACACCTCCCTGGCCATCGGCCCCGATCGCCGCCTCTACGGCCTGCGGATCAGTGGTACCATCGACCGCTGGGATTTGGACGAGCAGGGCAGCGGAGCGCTCTCCAACCGCAAGACCATCACGGTGCTGGAAGATACCTACGGTGCGCGCACGGCGATCGGTCTGGTGTTCGACCCCCGGTCATCAAAGACGGAGCCCATCGCCTACGTCAGCCATTCCAAAGGCGTACTGACCAACGGCCCGGCCTGGGACGGTAAGATCAGCCGCCTGTCCGGCCCCGATCTCAGCGTAGAAAACCTGTTGATCGAGAATCTGCCCCGCTCGCGGCGCGACCACCTGGTCAATGGCCTGGCGTTCCGGGAAGGAGAGGATAACTTCCTTTACTTCAACGTAGGGAGTAACACCGCCGGCGGTGCGCCCGACCGCTCGTGGGGTCTGCGGGAAGAACGCCTGATGTCCGCCGCTACCCTGCGGCTCGATCTCGACCTGCTCCCCGCCAGCGCGTGGCCACTGGACGCAAAGACCACCCAGGACCAGGCCGCCATCAACGCCGTCGACGTCAACTCACCTACCCTGGGTACCGGTACGGGTACCTACACGGAGAACGGCGTGCAGTATCCCGATGACGGTACATACAATCCCTACTTCGTCAATGCTCCCCTCAAGATCTTCGCTACTGGTATCCGCAATGCCTTCGACCTGACCTGGCACAGCAACGGTCAGCTCTATATTCCCACCAACGGAACGGCGGGCGGTGCCAATACTCCGGCCTCGGTAGACGGTACCCGCCGGCCCAATGGCGAGTTCTACGACTACAGCAAGTCGCAGTTCCCCCCTATCCCGGCCACCTTCGGCAACAATACCCAACGGGACTTTCTGTTTCGCGTAGACCCCACCAAGGGGATCGGATTCTACGGTCATGCGAACCCCCTGCGGGGCGAGTTCGTCCTGAACCGCGGACCGGTAGACGTCGAGGGCTACGACAACTCCGTTAGCCCGGATCCTAACTACCGTGGTAACGCCTTCAATTTCGGCTACGGCTTTTCCCCCAACGGCGTGATCGAATACCGCAGTGACGCAGAGGACGGTAAGCTTAAGGGGGCCTTGCTGGTATGCCGCTACAGCGCCGGTGACGACATCATCGCCCTACTTCCTAATGGCCCCAACGGTGACATCCTGACCAGCAAGATCGGCATCCCCGGACTCGCTGGCTTCAAGGACCCCCTGGACCTGATCGAAGACCGGGCGAACGGAAACCTCTACGTAGCCGACTACGGCCGCCAGGGTATCGTACTGGTGCGCCCCAGCGCCAACTCCTCCCCCCAGCCGACCATCGAGGTAGACCCCCTGACGGTCATCACCGACGACGTAGCCGACGGCGTGCCGGGCGAAGACATCGCCATCAATATCATCAACCGGGGCAATGCCGCCCTGGTCCGCCCGAAGCTGGCCATTACCGGGCCGGACGCCGATCAGTTCCGCGCCAACGCCAGCACCCTGCCTACCCTGATCGATCCGGGTCAGCGCGCCACCGTGCTGGTCAACTTTAACCCCACCACGCCCGGGTCAAAGACTGCCACGCTACGGGTAACCGGAGAAAATACGCAGGTCAGCGCCGAGATCGAGCTCCGTGGCCTGGGCACCAACCCGCCCGGTGCCAATGACGAGCCATCGCTACAGCAAATCTTCGATACCTACGGGCTGGCCATCACGGTCGGTGATCAGGATATCTCAACGAACCGGATCAATCTGCCCGGCGGCAAAACCTACAACGATCTTCTGGGTGACGAGCAGCAGATCCAGTACTTTCAGCGGGCGGTGGACGGAAGTCCGGTCACTCTGGAAGTGCTGAGCGTCTACGGACCCAAGGCTAACAATCCGGTGGTAGGCTTCGGCTGGTACGAAAGCGGTATCGCGGCTACGGCTTCCGAACTGCTGACCGTAGAGAACACGCAGGCCCGTACCCTGCAGCCCGAGCTTACGCGCAATAGTGTCGAGGCCTTCGACCCGGGCGATAAGATCTTTGGCTTCTACAGCCGGTGGCCGTTTTTTGATAATCGCTACGTGTACTCGGAGGATGTACTGAACACCTTTGAGGGGGCGATCCCCCACCACGTACGGGTGTACGAACAGCCCGGGGTAGACAATATCTACATTCTCGCCTTCGAGGAGCACATCGAGGGATTCGACTACCAGGATATCGTAGTACGGATCACTAACGTGGCCCCCGCGCGCCTGGTGCTAGCCCCCGCCATTACGGCTACTCCCGCAGAGTTGCTGTTTGAAGCCTCACAGCGTGGCCCCGCCCCTCAGACGGACACGGAGGTCGTGACCATCAGGAACACCGGCAACGCCCCCCTGCGGATCACGGACGTGCGCATACCCGGAAGCCAGTTCTCGGGTAATTTTAGTTTCGTGGGCCCCCGGAGAGTGACCCTTGCACCTGCGGCCGCGCAGGAGTATACCGTGACGTATAAGCCGCTCAACAACCAGGACAACATCGGCTACCAGCCGAGTAGCCTGGTCTTCACCACGAATACGGATGCGGTGAACTATACCGTGAGCCTGAACGGACTCAAAACGCTGGGCTACGGAGACGGACTGGAGCCCCCCCTACAGGATGTAGTGGATGTGCTGGGCTACGGTGTGGACGTAGGTTGGACTAGTCTAAATAACACGACCGCACCCACGGCGCAGGGCCAGGAAGTGCTCGAGCCGCTCTTCGAGGTGGCCGGTACCGGACCGGTAGGTATAGTGGCCGTGGCCCGCTACTCCCCCGATGCGGCGCTGCCCTTCGGCTGGTACAACCGGGTCAACGGGCAGGTAAAGCTCAATCAGGTAGGTGTGCTCGCCGATGGCGTGGCTCAGTCCCAAACTCTTTACCCGGACCTGCGGTCGGGGTCGAGCACATTCGTGCCCCGTCGCGGGGCATTCGGTATCTATACCGCATCGATCGGATCCTCGCGGATCAACTACACGGAAGACGGCCTCAATCGCAGTGGCGGGGTCGCCCACCGTGCACGGGTGTATCCCGCCCGGGACCGCCAGGGCGCGCCTATTTCCAACGCCTTTTTGGTGGCGTTCGAGGAAGCGGATAATGGAGACTATCAGGACTATGTGTTCCTGCTCACCAACGTAAAGGCCTACGTAGCGCCGGAGCCCGCCCTGAGTTTCGAGCCGGATGCGATCCGTGTCAATGCGATCGTGGGGCAGACCTCTACGCAGTACACGACCAACCTGATCGCCAATACGGATATACTCGACGATGCCGTCACGCTCACGGCAAGCGACCCCTGGATCGTGCTGCCCAGCAGCTACAGCTACGGCGAGCTGATCGACGTTACGGTAGATGCCAGCCTGCTGGACTTCGGGGTATACGAAGGTTCCGTCACCGCTACGGCCGATGGATTCGAGCCGGCCGTGCTGCGCGTCACCGCTACGGTGAACGAACAGGATGCAAACGGAACAATCAAGATCAATTTTCAGGACGATTCCTTCTCGCCCCCCTCGGGCTACCTGGCCGATATCGGTCTGGGATATGGTCGGCGTACCAATGGGCAGACCTACGGCTGGATCAATCCCACTACGGGGCAAGCCTCCAATAATACCGCTGCGGCGCGGGGTGACGAGCGGGGCATCACGGACCTGAGTTCGGATCAGGACAAACTACTGCGCTCGTTCAATAGCCTGGAACCCTTCGGCCAGAACAATCCCCAGGACTGGGAAATCGCGCTGCCCAATGGACTGTACCGGGTACAGCTAGCTGCCGGAGATCCGTCCAATACGAACAGCCGGCATACCATCCGCGCGGAGGGTGAAGTGCTGATCGACGACTTCGTGCCCTCGGGCAATAGCACGCTAGCGATTGGCGTCGATACGGTGCGCGTAAACGACGGTAGGCTCACCATTGACGATGAAGGTGCTCCGTTCAACGGTAACACCAAGATCGTGTACGTCAATATCGTACCGGTAGACAGCAGTGCCTTCAGTCCCGAGATCGCCATTCGCGTACGGGGCAACACCAACGCTGCCGGAGAATACTACGGACGGGCTACGGTGACCCTGTCGGCGACCGATAAGTCGGGTAGCGGTAGTCTGGGCGACCTCTTCTATACCCTCAACGGTACCGGTCCTACGCGGTACACCGGGCCCTTCGAGGTCAGTCTGCCCACTGGAGTGACCGCGCAGAGTAACCTGATCAAGGCTACCGTGACGGATGGATTGGGGAATACGGGTACGGCTACTCGTTCCTTCACCCTGGTGCCCAGCACGGGTGCGGTGATCCGCCTGGAGAACAGGACCACGGTGCTGAACAACGACCGTGGGCTACCCTTCGAGAACTGGTATTCGTTCACCAAGATCCGGCGGCCGATCAACTTCCAACAGGATACGACCATCACCCGACTGGAGAACACTATGCGGATCTACAACGACGGCAATGCGCCGCTCGTCATCCGTCGACTCACTACTACTGCGCCGAAGCACTTCATCGTGGACGGCGTGACGGTGCCCGAAGAAGGCCTGGTCATCGCGGGGGGAGAGTTCCTGGATGTAGAACTGAAGTTCGTAGTCAACGAGCCGCCCTACCGGCGGGTAGTGACCGAGCAGTTGATTATCGAATCTAATGCAGACAACGGTACCGAGGCAACCGCTACCCTAAGTGGTGCCTATATGGACACGCCGGAAGGAAGCTCCGAGATCACCACCCAGCAGTTATTTGACGTGACGGGCTTCGGTACGGAAATGGGGCGGGACGAGAACGGTGAGCTGATCATTCGGCCCAGCTCCGACCCACTGACTGCCGAGCGGGTGGAATCGGGTAGGGAAGGGGATGTGATCCTGTCCGACTACTTCGTACAGGCCGACCCTTCGATCCAGGTGATCGCCTACCAGCTCGCTGCCTTCCACAGCCGCGGAGCGAATACGACTACCTTTCGGAGCCGGACGAACGAGATCTTGCTACAGTTCGACCACGGGTCGTCCTGGTTCCAGTCTGTGCTTCCCTGGTTGAAGAACGAAATCGATGCCGTAGCGGCCGACCGCGAACGGGTAGTGCCAGAACCCTTTAGTATCACGATCAACGGCTACAATTCCCTCGGGGGTAACCTGAACGGTGACCTGAAGGAGCAGGTCAATGGGGTACGAGTCTACAAAGCAATCGACCGTACCGGCCGCGTGATTCCTAACGAGTACATCGTACTACAGGACAATGTGGGTAACGGGTGTGGACAGGGACAGGGTAACTGTGACTGGCAGGACAACGTGATCTATATGATCAACGTGCGTCCGCTGGAAGTACCCTCGGCCCGGCAGATCGCCGACCTGAGCGTAGATGTGCTCGAGGAAGAAACGTATGACGTAAGCACCTTCTTCGACAAGGCGTACGCGGGCAACCGCCTGCTGTACACCGCTCAGCTAGCGAGTGGCGCAGCGCTGCCCTCCTGGATCCAGCTGGATAGCCTGACCGGTGTATTCACCATCGAGGCCGATGTAGCCGATGCGCGTAAGCAACTGCGTATACAGGTGACCGGTACGGACTACAACGAACTGACGACCAGCTCCACCTTCACCCTCACCGTAAACGATACCGATATTAACTGTACCGTGGACGCCAACACGGACGGCGAGGCCAAGGTGCTGAACTGTACAACCGGCAGTGTGGAACTACGGGGCAACGTATCGGCTGGTGCCTACCGCTGGACTGGACCAAATGGCTTCACCTCGACGGAGGCCAACCCCCTGGTCACCGTTGCAGGTACCTATACACTGGCCACGACCGCACCCAACTGCCCCCTCACCAGTACGGTAGAGGTGGTTGCAGGGGCCGTACCCTCCAATCTGCGGATCGAAGCACCGCTGACCACGATCAACTGCTCGGTGGAGTCCATCACCCTCACGGCCGTATCGGACGATACATCGGCTGCAGTGGTCTGGTACGACGAATCCGACCGGGTAATCAGCCGGGTCGATACACTGGTAGTCAATGAGGTAGGCGAATACCGCGCGGTATCCACCAGCGCCGGAGGTTGTGAAGCAACCGCTACGGTGCGCATCGACAGCAATCTAGAAGAGCCATCTGCGGGAACGGGCGGAACGACCAGCGTATGTGGGACCAGTGAGCCCTTCAGTCTGTACGACCGGCTATTCGCACTGGGTGGTAACCCGCAGCGTGGTGGTACCTGGACACTCAATGGACAAACGGTACCGGATAGCTTTAATCCCGCCACCACCCGCACGGGTACCTACACCTACACCGTGGGAGGTAAGAACGGCTGTGGTAGTGACGAAACGACCCTGCGCGTGAACGTGACCACGCCGACCGTGTACTACGCCGATCTGGATCAGGACGGCTTCGGTGATCCCAATCAACCCCTACAGAGTTGTGTAGTCCCCCCTGGGTACGTGGCTAACCGTCTGGATAATTGCCCTACGGTAAGCTCTACCACCCTGGCGGATGCGGATGGCGACGGACTGGGTGACGGCTGTGATCCGGATGACGACAACGACGGTGTACTGGACGTAGACGACTGCGAACCATTCAATGCACGGGTAGGCGTAGCCGTATTCTACTATGCTGACTTCGACGGAGACGGCTTCGGTGATCCTAATGATGGCTTTTCCACCTGTGCGCTCCCCCCCTCGAACTACGTAGCTAACAATACGGATAACTGCCCCGATATCGCTAACCCCAACCAGATCGACAGTGACGGAGACGGCGTGGGGGACATCTGTGACGGATCGGCTACCGGTACCAGTGTATTCTGGCTGGAAGCGGAGTGTGCCGATGTAGGCTCGAAGTGGGAAACGGTGCGTAGCGACAGCGCCTCGGCCGGCGTGTACGTCGTATTTCCACAGGGGCAGGGTACTTCTACCGTGACGCCCCCCGAAGATATCGCGGCGAACAAGCTGACCTTCGTCATTCGGAACGTGCAGGCGGGTGCCTACCGCTTGTTCGGACGTACCTACACGACCAGCGTAGCCGATGATTCGTTCTGGGTACGGTTCAACGGCGGCGAGTGGTTCCGCTGGTACCAGGGCTTTACCTACGACGTCTGGGAATGGACCGAAGTAGGTGAAGAGGGACCTTTCGACCTGCTCGACGGCACGGTGACCCTGGACATCGCCTACCGGGAAGATGGCGCCCAGCTCGATAAGCTTTACCTGTCGCTGGATGGCCAGTTGCCTACCGGATTCGGCGAGGAAGCGATCAACTGTGCGAGTATCAACCAGCGGCCGATCGCGCTGATCAACCTGCGGCCTACCTACGGTATCGCTCCCCTGAAGGTTACGCTAGACGGCTCGGAGTCGCGGGATACTGATGGTAATATCACGGACTACCAGTGGAAGTGGTCTACCGGAGAAGCAGAGGGCATCAGTCCCCAGGCTACGTTCCAAACGCCGGGTACCTACGAGGTGAGCCTGACCGTGACCGATAATGAGAATACGAAATCCTCTACCTCGGCTACCCTGCAGGTGCTGAACGGGGATGAAGACACTGACGGGGACGGCATCCTGAACAGCCGCGACATCTGTCCCCTGGTCGCTAATCCGAACCAGATCGTACCCACCTTCTACGCGGATACGGACAACGACGGACTGGGTGATCCAGCCGTATTCGTCGAAACCTGTGAAGCCCCCCTGGGCTATGTGTCCAACGCAAATGACAACTGTCCCAACTTCACCTCCTCCGACGTGACCGATACGGACGGTGACGGTATCGGTGATCAGTGTGATGACGACGACGACGGTGACGGCATCCCCGATGTCGATGACTGTGGACCCTTCAACCCGCGGGCTGGGCAGTTCGGTACCTACTATGCGGACTTCGACGGAGATGGCTACGGTGATCCCGACAGCAGTATCGTAGCGTGTAGCCAGCCCGAAAATTTTGTGCTCGACAATACGGACAACTGTCCCGCGATCTCCAATGCCGATCAGTTGGATTCGGATAACGACGGAATAGGAAACGCTTGTGATCCTTCCGTAGTCGGCCGCCGCGACTTCTGGCTCGAAGCCGAGTGTGCTGCGGTCGGAGCCGGCTGGGTGACGCGCAGTGGACTGGATGCCTCCCGGGACGGCTACGTGGTCTACCCCTCCGGCAACTCGACCAATGAGCCGCCGGCTGATGTACCCGCCAACCGTATCCGCTTTACGGTGGAGGGGGCACAGCCCGGTACCTACTACATCTACGCCCGGGTGCTCGCCGACGGTGGCGCCAATGATTCCTTCTGGTTTCGCGTGAACGACGGAAGTTGGGTGCGCTGGGCCAGTGGCATCATCCAGGGTACCACCTTCGAATGGAATGAGCTCCTGGGTAGTCCCTTTATCCTCCCCGACGGCAACTCTACGATCGACATCGCCTACCGCGAGGATGGCGTGCTACTCGACAAGCTACACGTAGGCAAGACCGATCAGGTACCTACGGGAGCCGGACAGCCCGCTACGAACTGTGGCGATGTCCCCAATCAATCGCCTACTGCCGTAGCCACTGCGGACCCTACGGACGGTCTCGGGCCCCTGACGGTATTATTGGACGGTACGGCTTCGTCCGACCCGGACGGTACACTGATTGCCTACGACTGGAACTGGGCGAACGGTGGAAAGGCTGTGGGTCTGCAACCCCAGGTCGTATTCCCGGACGGTACGTATAATGTCACCCTGACCGTCACCGATGACGACGGGGCCAAGGACACCGATGTGGTGACCGTGACCGTACGGGCCAATCTGAATGACATCGATGGTGACGGTGTACGTGACGTGGAGGACAACTGCCCCACGGTACCGAACCCCGACCAGAGCCAGAATACCTACTACGCGGACTTTGACGGCGATGGTTTCGGTGATCCGGATGACTTCGTACTAGACTGCGTACAGCCCGATAACTACGTCACGAATGACCTGGACAACTGCCCCAACCGGACCTCCCAGGATCTGGCCGATCTGGATGAAGATGGAGTAGGCAATGCCTGTGATCTGGATGATGATAACGACGGGGTACCCGACGGGCAGGACTGTTTCCCCCTGGATGCGTCCCGCAGTGGAGGAGCGGTGTACTATGCCGACTTCGACCGGGATGGATTCGGTGACCCCAACGATTCACTGGTGGTCTGTATTCAGCCCGCGGGTTACGTAACGAACAATACGGACAATTGCCCGACCACCCCGAACCCTACGCAGACGGATGTAGACAACGACGGTATCGGTGATATCTGCGACACGTCGGTGGAAGGCGAGAATGTATTCTGGCTAGACGCGGAATGCGCGCAGGTCGGATCGGCATGGACCGTCGTAGAAGATGCTGACGCAGCAAACGGACGGTACGTGGTCAGTCTCACACAGGAGGCTAAGGACAGCGCCCCGGCGGATATTCCGGCTAACCGGGTCCGTTTCGTGTTGGAGGAGGCCCGTGCCGGACGATACCACATCTTCGGCCGGGTGCTCGCACCTACACCGAGTGATGACTCCTACTGGATCCGGGTCAATGACGGCGAGTGGCTATTGTGGGCGAAGAATATCCAGGTAGGTCCTACGTACCACTGGGCGGAATTCGTCAATAGTCCCTTCCGTATGACGGAGGGCTACAATACGATTGACGTAGCATTCCGGGAGAACGGCACGCAACTCGATAAGATCCACATCGACGTGGATAATGCTATACCTACTGATGTGGGTAGCCCGAGTATCAATTGCGGTGCTACGGAGGGGAACCGCCGTCCGCTAGCCGTAGCAACGGCCAGTCCGACGCAGGGACCCGCTCCACTGCAGGTGCAGTTGGATGGAAGTGGTTCGACTGACTCAGACGGCACCATCGTGTCCTACAGCTGGAGCTATAATGGACAGACTATCACCGGAGCTACTCCCGCGATCGAGTTAGCCGATGAGGGAGTGTACAACGTAGTTCTTACCGTAACCGATAATGAAGGCGCTACTGCCACGGATCAGGTCACCGTCACCGTAGGCGAGGTAGCTAATATCCTGCCAATTGCCGTGGCGGCAGCTGACGTCACTAGCGGAGAAGCCCCCCTGGAAGTCAACCTGATCGGTACCGGCTCGACGGACGAGGATGGTGAGATCGTAAGCTACAGCTGGAACTGGGGTGTCGGTTCCGCGAGCGGGCCGGCCGCCTTTGCCACCTTCGCGGCGGGCACCTATGAGGTGACCCTGACCGTGACCGATGACCGGGGAGGTCAGGCGACCGATGTGATCACCATCGAGGCATTCGCGAGTGAAGCGGACACCGACGGCGACGGTATCGCCGACGCGGACGATAACTGCCCTACGGTAGCTAACCCCGATCAGCTCGATACTGACGGCGATGGAACGGGTGATGCCTGTGAGGAAGCCGAGGAGGGTACGACTACGTTCACCTTCGAGGCGGAATGTGCCACCGTAGGTAGCTCATGGACTACCCGTAGAGACCCCCGTGCCTCCGGCAACCGCTACGTCACGTATACCGGACCGGATGCCATCGATACGCCCCCGGCGGATGAAGCCGAGAACCGCGTGCGCTTTACCCTGGATGATGTCGCGAGTGGATCATACTACCTGTTTGCCCGGGTACTTGCTGGTTCTGATGCAGACGATTCCTTCTGGATACGCGTCAACGACGGAAGCTGGTTCATCTGGAACGGTTTCACCGATTATGGAGACTTTGTATGGAACGAGAGCACCAACAGTCCCTTTGCGCTACAGGCCGGTACGAATGTCATTGACATTGCCTTCAGTGAGAATGGTGCGCAGTTGGACAAAGTATACATCAGCAAGGAACAGTCGACCCCCACCGGCTTCGGTCCTGAGGATGAGAACTGTGATGGCAATACGGCCAATCAGCCCCCCATGGCCCGCGGTAAGACCAGCGTGACCAGTGGAATCGCCCCGCTTACCGTCACCCTGGATGCCACGGAGAGTGACGATCCGGACGGAACGATCGTCTCCTACCAGTGGGAGTGGGAAGGAGGATCTACTACCGGCGAGGTAGTCGATCAGGTCTTCACTACCCCGAACGCTTACGACATCACCCTCACAGTCACCGATAATGAGGGAGCGACTGACTTCGAAGTTATGACGCTCACCGTCGTAGCCCCGGATAACATCGCCCCCACTGCCGTAGCCACCGCTACACCGACGGCAGGTACCGCCCCCCTGGTGGTACAGTTGGATGCGACCGGCTCAACGGATGAAGATGGATCCATCATCGGATACACCTGGATCATCCCCAATCAGGATACCCTCACCGAGCCCACGCCAACCGTAACCTTCGCTGACGCCGGCACCTACCCCGTCGTGCTGATCGTGACGGACGACGGTGGAGCCACGGACTCGGATACGGTCACCATCACCGTCACCGAACTGGAGCCCGATAACATCGCCCCCGTCGCCGTAGCAACCGCTACGCCAATCACGGGCACCGCACCGCTAGAAGTCCAATTCGACGGCACGGCCTCGACGGACGAAGACGGTACGATCGTCTCCTACCAGTGGTCGATTCCCGGAGCGGACACGAGCAGCGAGCCTACCACTACCGCGACCTTTACGGAAGCCGGCACCTACGAAGTCATCCTGACGGTGACGGACGATGACGGCGCTACGGACTCGGATACGGTCACCATTACAGTGACTGAACCGGAGCCTGACAATATTGCCCCCACTGCCGTAGCGACCGCTACGCCACTTACAGGAGAAGCACCGCTAGACGTACAGTTCGACGGTAGTGGGTCCAGTGACGCAGACGGCTCGATCGTCAGCTACCAGTGGACGTGGACGAATGGTGACACCCTCACTGGGGTCGATCCAAGTGCTACGTTCGCAGCCGGTACCTACGAAGTCATCCTGACGGTGACGGACGACGATGGCGCCACGGACTCGGATACGGTCACCATTGCAGTGACTGAACCGGAGCCTGATAATATCGCCCCGGTCGCCGTAGCTACTGCTACGCCGACGACGGGCACTGCACCGCTAGAAGTCCAACTGGACGGCACGGCCTCGACGGACGAAGACGGTACGATCGCTTCCTATCAGTGGACGATTCCCGGAGCAGACGCGAGTAGCGAGCCTACTACGACAGCGACCTTTACGGAAGCTGGCACCTACGAAGTCATCCTGACGGTGACGGACGACGATGGCGCTACGGACTCGGACACAGTTACCATTGCAGTGACCGAGCCGGAGCCTGACAATATCGTCCCGGTCGCCGTAGCTACTGCTACGCCAACCACGGGCACTGCACCGCTAGAAGTCCAGCTGGACGGCACGGCCTCGACGGACGAAGACGGTACGATCGTCTCCTACCAATGGATGATCCCTGGAGCAGACGCGAGTAGCGAGCCTACTACGACAGCGACCTTTACGGAAGCTGGCACCTACGCTGTGGTCTTGACGGTCACGGACGATGATGGTGCTACGGACTCGGACACGGTCACCATTACGGTCACCGAGCCGGAGCCTGATAATATTGCCCCCACTGCCGTAGCTACCGCTACCCCGACGACGGGTACCGCACCGCTGGAAGTCCAACTGGACGGCACGGCCTCGACGGACGAAGACGGTACGATCGTCTCCTACCAGTGGTCGATCCCCGGAGCGGACACGAGCAGCGAGCCTACCACTACCGCGACCTTTACGGAAGCCGGCACCTACGCTGTGGTCTTGACGGTCACGGATGATGACGGCGCTACGGACTCGGACACGGTCACCATCACGGTGACTGAGCCGGAGCCTGACAACGTTGCCCCAGTCGCTGTAGCCACCGCCACGCCGACTAGCGGAGAAGCACCACTGGACGTACAGTTCGACGGCAGTGGATCCAGTGATGCGGATGGTGCCATCGTCAGCTACCAGTGGACCTGGGCTAATGGTGATACCCTTACCGGGGTTAATCCAAGTGCTACCTTCGCCGTCGGCACCTATGCGGTCACCCTGACCGTGACCGATGATGATGGCGCTACCGCTACGGACGTCGTACAGATCACCGTGACGGCGGGAGAGCCCGAGCCAGACGATGCCGATAACGACGGTATCCCTGACGCGGAGGATAACTGTCCCACGGTGGCCAACCCCAACCAACTCGATACCGATCGGGACGGACAGGGCGATGCCTGTGACGACGATGATGACAATGACGGTAATCCCGATCAGTTCGACTGTGCGCCGCTCGACTCTACCATCGTCTTCCGCCGCCTGTTCTTTGCTGACTTCGACAACGATGGCTTCGGTGACCCACGCACCTTCGTTTCCGCCTGCGACCAGCCACGTGGTTACGTGCTCGACTTCCGTGATAACTGTCCTACCACCTTTAATCCAGACCAGCTCGACAGCGATGGAGATGGTATCGGTGATGCCTGTGAGACGGACAGCGACTACGACGGCAATAGTTGGATGGAGGCAGAATGTGCCGAACTCGATACCAGGTGGCTCACCCGCGCCAGCAGCAGTGCGTCCAATCAGGCCTTCGTCGGCTACAGTGGTCCCACCCGCTTTTCGGTACCTACGACCAGTACACCGGGATCGCAACTGACCACCACGGTAGACTTGCCCGAAGGAGGACGCTACCACCTATTCTTCCGGATCAACGCCTGGCGCAGTGCCAGTAACTCCTTCTGGGTGAAGGTCGATGACTCCCCCTGGGTAAACTTCGCCAAGTTTGTCGGCGGTACGGAGATGCTCACCGAAGGCTTCCAGTGGGTCAAGGTCAATGACAACGGAACGGATATTTCCTTCAATCTCGATGAAGGGGTACACACCCTGACCGTCGCCAACCGCGAGTCGTTCACCATGATCGACAAGATGGTGCTGAGCCAGACCAAGTCACTGCCCGCAGGACTCGGTGGTAAAGCAGTTAACTGCGAGAAAGGATTCGTGGGTGGAACCGATGAGGAGGAACCCGGCAACTTCCGCCCAGACTTCGCACCAGCGGCCGCGCCCGAACTGATCCTGTTCCCGAACCCGACGGCCAGTAGCCTCAGCTTCCAGTTGCAGAGCGACCGGACCGGTGAGGTAGAGCTGATCATCACCGACATCAACGGACGCCTGATCCGCACCCGCACCTACCTTAAGGACGGCGACTGGCTGCAGGACAAACTGGACGTATCGGCCCTGCCGATGGGTACCTACAGCCTGCGCGTCATCGACGGCGACCGCCAGCTGGTACGTAAGTTCATCAAGCTACCGTAACGGCTCAGGCTGACTAAACCAACGGCTCGGTACCTCGCGTACCGGGCCGTTTTTGTGTCAGGAAATCAGGCTCCAGCCCTTCACCGTTTTCATGTGGTGCTCCAGGTAGCGTCCCAGCAGTAGGTGCTCCGGCCGCTGCAGTTTGGGATCTTGCTCCAGGATATCCTTGGCGCGGTCGCGGGCTGCGGAGAGGATACGGCCGTCCTGCGCCAGATCGGCAATGCGCATCTGCAGTACCCCGCTCTGCTGGGTGCCGTCGATCATGCCCGGGCCGCGGAGCTGCAGGTCTGCCTCGGCGATCTTGAAGCCGTCGGTGGTGTCGACCATCGTCTTGATCCGCTTGCGGCTTTCCTTGCTCAGCTTGACGCTGGACAGGAGGATACAGAAACTCTCCTCCGCCCCCCGGCCCACCCGACCGCGGAGCTGATGGAGCTGGCTGAGGCCGAAGCGCTCCGTGTGGACGATGACCATGATGGTGGCGTTGGGTACGTTGACGCCCACCTCGATGACGGTGGTGGCCATCATGATCTGGGTCTCGCCGTTCTTGAAGCGGGCCATCTCGAAGTCCTTATCCTGCGGCTTCATCCTGCCGTGGACTACGCTGATCTGGTAGTCCGGCCGGGGGAAGCGGTCAAGCATCTCGTCGTAAGCTACTTCGAGGGCGAGCAGGTCCAGCTTTTCGTTCTCTTCGATGAGGGGGTAGACGATGTAGGCCTGCCGCCCCTTGGCGATCTCTTCCCGGATGCGGCCGAAGACCCGCTCGCGCCGGTGCTCGGTGAAGTGGACGGTCTTGATCGGCGTACGGCCCGGGGGCAGCTCGTCGATCACGCTGACGTCCAGGTCACCGTAGGCCGTCATGGCCAGGGTACGGGGGATGGGCGTGGCCGTCATGACCAGCACGTGCGGCGGGTAGGGGGTGTTCTTCTTCCACAGCTTGGCCCGCTGCTTGACGCCGAAGCGGTGCTGCTCGTCGATGATGGCCAGGCCCAGGTTCTTGAAGACGACGGGCGGCTCGATCAGGGCGTGGGTACCCAGCAGAATATCGATGCGCCCCTCCGCCAGCTCCTCCAGCAGTTCGCGGCGGGCCTTACCCTTTACGCTGCCGGACAGGAAGGCGACCCGCAGGTCCATGCCCCTGAGGTAATCCTGGATCGACTCGTAGTGCTGATAGGCCAGTATCTCCGTCGGGGCCATCATGCAGGCCTGGAAGCCGTTGTCGAGTGCCATGAGCATGGACATCAGACCCACCATGGTCTTGCCGGAGCCTACGTCGCCCTGGAGCAGGCGGTTCATCTGGATGCCGCGACCCAGGTCGTGCCGGATCTCTCGCAGCACCCGCTTCTGGGCACCGGTCAAAGTAAAGGGGAGGTGCTGGGTAAAGAAGGTATTGAAGTGCTCCCCGATCTGCCCGAAGGCGTAGCCGGCTACCCGGGCCTCCCGGCTCACCTTGAGTTGTAGGAGCCGCATCTGTAGCAGGAACAACTCCTCGAACTTGAGCCGGCGGCGGGCGGCTTCCAGTTCCTCCTGGTTGCCCGGCAGGTGGATCATGCGCACCGCATCGTAGTGCGACAATAGGCGAAGCTCCTCGATGAGGTAGGCAGGCAGCATATCCGGCAGATCGGCGGGGCTGAGCTGGTCGATGATGGCCCGGATGAGTTTGCGGCGCCCACGGGTGTCGAGTCCGCGCTTATTGAGCTTTTCGGTGCTGGCGTAGACGGGCTCGAAGGTGGCAGCGTCTTCGGTCACGGCGCGCTTGGCCAGCTCCATTTCGGGGTGGGTGATGCTGAGCTTGCCGTTGAACTCCTCGACCTTGCCGTACACGACGTACTCCTCGCCGATCTGGTAGGTGCGGTCCAGGTAGTTGATGCCGCGAAACCAAACCAGCTCCAGCGCCGCGCCGCTCTCGTCGCGCAGGCGGCCGACCATGCGCTGCTTGCGGTTCTCACCCCGGCGGGTCAGGGTGACGAGCTTGCCCTTGAGCTGTACGTTGCCCTGGTCGGGCAGGATGTCGATGATCTGATGAAACTGCGTGCGGTCTACGTAGCGGAAGGGGTAGCTATACACGAGGTCGCCGAGCGAAAAGATCTGCAGCTCCTTGGCGAGCAGCTCCGCCTTGGCCGGGCCGATCCCCTTCAGGCTAGCGATGCCGCGGTCGAGCAGACCGGCCTTGGAGGTTGCGGGAGACATGGGTTTTTTAAAACAATTTGGGGTAAATATAAGTCGCCCCGCGTTCTCCGGCTAGCTGCGCGCACGCATCGCCTCAAAGAGCAGGATACCGGCGGCCACCGATACGTTGAAGCTGTTTAGTATGCCGGCCTGGGGCAGTTTAAAGGTGGTGTCGGCCTTGCGCGCTACGCCCTCACTGATGCCCTCGTCTTCGGCCCCCATGACGATACAGAGCGGACCGCTGAGCGATACTTCGTGTAGGTAGCGCTCCGCATTCAGGTCGCTGGCCACTACCTGCACGCCGCTCAGCTGCAGAAATTCTACGGTATTGACCATGCTCTTGTGGCGGCATACGGGGATGCGGGCCAGGGCCCCGGCACTACTCTTTACGGCATCCGCGGTGAGTCCGGCACTGTTCTTCTGGGGGATGATGATGGTCTGCGCGCCGCACACTTCCGCCGAGCGCGCGATGGCCCCCAGGTTGCGTACATCCGTCACGCCATCTAGGAGCAGAAACAGCGGGGTCTCCCCCCGTTCGTACACCTGCGGCAGAATATCCTCGATGCGCTGGTAGGCTGCGGCTGCCAGTTGGGCCACGACGCCCTGGTGGGTGCCGCGCACCATTCGCTGCAGTTTCGCCTGGGGGATCAGCGTCATGGGTACTTCGTGCAGTTTGCAGGCCTGCCGCAGTTCCTTCTCGAACTCTCCCCGGGTACCCTGCTGCAGAAAAACCTTGTCCACGGGCTGTCCGGCGGCCAGGGCTTCCAGTACGGGATGGCGGCCGTAGATAAGGTCTTCACGTTGCTTCATCGCGCAAAATTACATTCCTTCCGGGCGGGGCCGCTGGTGCAATGTTTTGGCCAGGCCTACCACGAGCAGTACAGCTACCCCGATACTGATGCGGGTCCAGTAGGTTTGTCGGGGTACGAGGGCGGTTTGCAGGTGGGTGGGGTTAGCCGTGCCGGGGGTGCCGGGGCCAGACTCGACGACCCAGTGCTCGGGCTGTACGTTGTCCAGGCCGGGGAGGGCCAGGGCGTAGGTGAAGCTGCTATCCGCCTGATCGTCCAGCCGGTAGCTCAGGGCGTTGACGTAGCTGCCGTCGCCGGCGTAGAGCCCGATGCGGTCGCCAGACTTATTGAGTCCGAAGGGGAGGCCGGTCAGGAAGTCGGGGGCCAGGGGGTAGGTCTGGCGAAACTTATCCTCCTTCTCGCATACCACCAAGTAGCCCCCGGCCGGTAGACTGGTGGGGGGGAAGGTGTACCGCCGCCGGCTGTCGTCGGTCAGGTACCAACCCGTCAATTTTACCGGGCCGCTGCTGCGGTTGTGGAGCTCGACCCAGTCACCACCGGCTTTGCTGCGGGGGCAGAGCTCGTTGATGATGACCTGATCCGCCAGGGGGTGCTGGACGGCTTCGAAGCGGGCGATGAGATGATACGCCCGGTCGCGTGCCAAGTCGAGCGTGATGTCGCTGCCCTCGAGATCCGTCCCGTCCCACCCCGCGAAGCGGTAGCCGGGTTCGGCTACGGCGTGCAGGCTGAGGGGGAAGTTGGCGAAGTACGCACCGTTCAGTCCGTCGCTGCCGACCTGTAGGTTGTCGTTAAGTACGACATAGCCGCCCCGCCGCGCCTGTAGGCTGACGGTGCGATCCGCCCCCGCCCGGAAGTAGTCCCGCAGGTGCTCGCGCAGGTAGGTGGGCCGCAGTTGTCCGAAGCGACGCAATTGCTCGAGGTGGTACTGCCACTGCTTCGGCGACTGCTCCCAGCGGGCGAGGTGACGGGGCATCTCGTCGGTCACGCCGTCGATCATAATTTCGGTCAGCTCCGCAACGGCCTCGGGGCTGAAGTCGCTGTGGAGGTAGTCGAGCGTACGGTTGACGAAGGTGCGTCGGTAATCGGGATTGGTGAGTAACCGGCGCTGGAAGAGGGTAGACCAGGGCGGGTTGGGCCAGCTCGGTCCGGCGGGGTCGGTATTGAAGGCCAGGGTATTGATGGTCCAACCCTCCCGGCGGTGTAGACCGAAGCCCTGGTCTACGTCGTACAGCAACCAGCGGAAGCGCTGTCCGGGTCCGTCCGGTCGCCAGTAGCGAATATTGCCACCGGCATCCCGGTTGTCGAAGTAGGTCTGGGCGATCTGAAGCCGTTGGAAGTTATCAATGTCCATCAGCTCACCGAGGCGGGCGAAGGTAGCGGGATCGCGCAGGTCCTGGGTAGTGATAAACACCTGCAGCTGCCGGTACGCCCGGATGGAGCCGTGCTTGAGGGTTTGCTGGTGCTCCAGTAGGCTGAGGGAGTCTTTCTTGACCCCCTTGTGGTGGTCGGCCAGGTAGCGGGGGTTGATCTTTTCGCGCAGGTGGTACAGGCCCCAGTAGGTACCGTTGAGGTAAACGTGGACCGGGCGGGCGGCCTGGAGGTCCATGTCCCAGCTGGGGTCGACGAGCAGGCTGGTGAGCAGGGCATCGCGAATAAAACTGCGGCCCCAGTCGCTGCCGCCGTTGCGCACGACGAGGAAGCGGAAGTCGTCGGGTCCGTCGTCGCCGAAGAGGGGGTAGTCAATGCGCTTGTTGCCGTACGTCTTGCGGCCAGAGAGAGAAAAGGACTTCTGGGGGTGCATGCGGCTTACGCCGCCGAACATGCGCAGGCCCAGGGTGCCATCGTGTACGACCGTGCCGTCGGCTTCGATGAGGTCTACGTGGGCGGGGTGTTCGGCGTGGGTCCACCAGTTGGCGCCCTGAGGGTCCCAGGCACCGAGGCCGTCGTCGGGGCCGGGCATGAACCAGCCGGAGGTGGTCGAGAAAAGTCGCCAGGGATCGATCCCTACCGATACGGTAAGCAACTCCGTAGCGGGCTCGCCGATCAGGTAACTGGCTCCCACCGTCCGGCCCTGCTGCACGAACCCGCTAAAGCGCGCAGCGCGGACGACCTGGGAGGTACTGACTGGAATGGGGGTGCCGTCGTACACGGAAGAGCGTGGGGTGGGGGTGCTGCCGTCCGTGGTATAGAACACCGCACCCGCGGCCCCGCCCGCAATCCGTACCTGCTGCGTCCGCGCGTAGATACCCGGGGCGGGATGGAAGGACAGGGTATCCTGCGCGCCGGACAGCAACGGAAGGAAGAGGACGAAGAGAAGGATACCACGCAAGCCGTAAACGCCTTAATTGAGTACTTTGGGGGCAACCAATTTACTACCTTCTTGATGCACAGCCTGGAAAACGACCTGCTCCGAATAACCGTGAACGCAACCGGTGCCGAACTGACCAGCCTGGTGAAGCGGGACACCGGACAGGAGTATATCTGGAGTGGCGACCCGGCCGTGTGGGGTAGTACCGCACCCGTCCTGTTTCCGATCATCGGCACCCTCAAGGATGGTAAAACGCAGATCGAGGGCAAGGAGTATGCCATCCCGAAGCACGGCATCATCCGGCACAGCGACAAACTGGAGCTGTACTCCAAGCTGGAGGACCGGCTCGTGTTCCGGCTCTGCTCCGATGAGGAAACCTACGCCCAGTACCCCTATCACTTCGACTTTCGCATCACCTTCCGGCTGCGCAACGAGCACCTGATCGTGTACCACGAGGTGATGAACCGCGACAACCGGCCGATGCTGTTTCACCTGGGGGGACACCCGGCCTTCCGGGTCCCCTTCTTCGACGGCGATAGTTACGAGGATTACGTCCTGCGCTTCGAGCATGCGGAAGACAGCAAGAGCTACCGGGTCACCGATGCCGGTACGGTCAGCACCACCGATACCCGTCCCGTACCCTGGACGGAGGGCGGCAAGGTGCTGCCCCTCACCCATGAGCTATTCGCCGAAGATGCGCTGGTATTCAAGGATCTGGAGTCGCGCAGCGTGAACCTGGAGAGCCGTACCCACGGTCCTGTCCTCAAGGTGGACTATGCGGGCTGGACCCACCTGGGTATATGGGCAAAGACCAACGGAGACTTTGTCTGCATCGAGCCCTGGATCGGTCTGGCGGACGCCGCCGAGGGCGATGGCGTATTCGCGCACAAGGAAGGCATCGTACAACTGGAGCCGAACGAAGCGTACGAGATGAGCTACGATATCAAGATTTTGTAGGCTCACACCCCGTACAGCGGTTCGATAGCGCGGTAGAACCGCAGCAGATCACCGTCCTCCAGCTTCTTTCCGGCGCGCACTACGCGGATCTCGGTCAGCGCCCGTTCGACGACAGCCTCCGGGAGTCCGGTCCGTTCGGCCAGATCGGCGGGTGGGGGTTGGCCCTCGGTCCAGCGTACGCCCCGCCGGTGGTTGAGATGGAAGCGCAGACTGGCCAGTTCCCGCTGGGCCAGGGCGGCGTGGTTCCCCTTCTGGTAGACCAGCCGGCTAATGGTATCGATGAAGCGCTTGCTGCTGTTCTCACGCGGGGGAATGATGGGGATGACCCGCTGCCGCCGCCTGCCGCGGAAAACGACGAATAGAAAGACCCCGGTCAGCAGGGTGTACCAGGCGAAGGCCAGTTCACGTCGCTCCTGAATGTAGCGGAGCGTAGGATTGCCCTCGAGCAGGTTGCGACCACCGGTGTAGTCACGCTGCACGGTCTGCGGGCCGCTGCTGGGGTCCTGCCGGTACCGCCGGTGATATTCATCCCAGTATACGGGCCCCTCGCCGATCACGGAGAGCATCGTCTCGGGGTAGCGGTAGGCCTGGGAGTCGACCAGGAACCAGTTGGTGAAGTAGATGGGGTTGGCGTGGAAGTAGAAGTTGCCCTCGCCCCAGCCCAGGCGCACGAAGTTTATGCCGTGGGTGTCGAGTACGCCGAGCACTTGGTTGTCGAGCGCCTCGTCGCAGAGTAAGCGGTCGCTCACCGTATGAAGACTGAATCTGGCCGGCTTCCGGTACCGCACGCAGACCAGGGAAAAGCTGTCACCCGCGGGGTAACGATAGGCTACGGTCGAGTCGACCTGTACGGTCGGAAACCGCTCGTCGCTGTAGTAGCTATAGTCTTCGAAGGCTTCATAGTAGCAGTCGTCACCGAAGAGGTGGTATGCCAGATCTTCGGGTACCTCGTTGGCGGCCAGGAAGACCGTATTGCCGCGCTCTACGTAGTCGAGCAGACCCGTAACGGCCTGCTCCCGGTACTGGGCGGAGTGACCGACGAAGAGGTAGTTGGTGCCGGTGACGGAGTCAAGCTGCGCTAGATCACTGCTGTCGGTCAGCAGGTGAATGCCCTCGGGGCGGGCGGCCAGTAGCTCGTACAGCCCGTACAAACCGTAGGGCTCCCTGCCTTCGTAGTCGTAGGTTTCGTACCAGGGGGTAGCGGGGCAGCCGCACAGACTGAGTACCGCCAGACCACCGATCAGGATGTGCCATGGGGATGCCTTAGTCATGGCTGGCCGTTGTGGTGGGTACCGCGATCTGCTCGCTCAGGGTACGAAAGTCCCGCTCGACCAAGCGGTAGCTCAGTCGGTCGATGGCGTACCTACCGTACCAGTACCGCTCATACGCTTCCACGACGCGCACGAAATCGGTCCGTAGGGGGTGGTCCGCGAGTTGCTCTCGGTAGTCGCGGTTGCTGTAGTCGCGCCGGTAGCGGATCAGGCCGGCGTCCTGGAGGGATTTGAGCGCATCGATATAGCGTAAGCGTACCGCGATGTCGTACTGTCCGGCGGCCTCGGCCCGCTCCAGCATGCTCAGGGAGACCCCCTGCTGCATGAGTTCTTCTTCTACGATCTCCTGTACGGTTACTCCCGTTGTGGGGGGCGTAGCCTGTTGCCGTCGTTTTACCGCCAGGTCACCCAGAATACGGTAGATCAGAAACCCCAAACCCAGCACTAAGGCCAGGGCGATGCCCACAACGAGCGGGGAGCGGAAGCTGCTCAGGTCAAAATCGAAGCGGACGGGCGCTGCGGGCTCCTCGACTACTTCCTCCTCGGGCTCATAGGTGAGTTCTTCGCGGAGCTCCTGATGCCGGGTAGCTGGAAAGAGATCTGACCCGTCTCCTCCCTGCGCCCCCAGTGGAGCATAGAACAATAGCAGGAGTGGGAGTAGAAGTCTCATCAGTACGGACGAAGATACGCAGGGGTGGAGGCAGGCAGCGGTAGGCGGGGTGGCTACAGCAGTTTTCTTTACATTAGAGTTTTTCTCACCTGTCTGGTTCTTCCGGACACCAAGCTCCCCCTGTACGTATGAGTAAATTTGATGAACGCCTTGCCGTCTACGAGACCGCCCTGGATAAAATGGACAAGAACGCCGATAAGGACCTGCTCCGTAAGGTCGCAAAGGGCCTGGGGCCCTCCATCTACAATAGCGATGCCAACAAGGTAGCCTGTAGCGACAAGGCCGAACTACAGCGCGTCGTAGATAACCTTTGCATCAAGAAGCTCGGTATGACCGACAAAGAAAAGGCCATGGATGCCGTGCAGACCGTCTGCAAGAAATACGTAGATCGCGCCAAGCACCGCACCGTATTCTACTACCTGGTGGTCAAGGAGCTGGGTATGGAGAGCCACTACGGCTGATCCGCCCGCAGCACGATCCGTCCGGTGAGCCCCTGCGTCACCGCCCGGTAAACTAGTGCCGCTACCTCCGCTGCTGCCAGCATACGGGGCGGGAGTTCCTGCCCGTCCCAGCTGCTCGTCAGGGTAGCCCCCGGGGCGATCAGGGTAGTGCGGACGCCACTACCGATCAGTTCCTGCTCCCAGCCTTCATACAGGGCGCGTAGCGCCTTCTTAGTGGCCGCATAGGCGGTCATGTGAGGGGAAGTATCGTCGGTTGACGTAGAGCCGATCACCAGCAGGTGGCCGGACTTCCGATCGCGCATGGCCGGCAGTAGCTGCCGGGCCAGGCGGTGATTGGCCAGTACATTCAGGGTGAAGGATTCGCCGAATACATCACGGGTATCCAGCAGACCCCCGGGCGCGAAATAGGCCGCGTTCAGTACAACTACGTCGTAGGTACCCGTAAGCTGCAAGTCCTCGGTCAGGTCGGCCACCAGTACCTCGACGTGCTCGCCACACGCTGCCTTTAGACTAGCTAGTTGATCACCCGTACGCGCTACGGCCGTCACGGTATGCCCCGCCTGCGCGAACGCCTCCGCACACGCCCGGCCGATCCCCCGTGAGGCACCGGTGACGAGTACCCGCAGGGGCTGAGGCATATACTCCATGGGGAGGACTCAGTACTGGTGAAAGGCCTGGGATACGAAGCCGAGTACCTCCGGCAGGGATTCACGCCAGTAGGTCCAGCTGTGGGCCCCGTCGCGTACGCGGTATTCGTGGGGTACTTCCTTTTCGCGCAGGAGGATGTGTAAGCGGCTGTTGCCCTCGTAGAGAAAATCATCGTCGCCGCAGTCGATGTACCAGCGCACGCTGCCAAGTTGCTCGGCATCTCCGTTCTCCACCTGAGCCAGCGCACTGTAGCGGTTGAAGTACGCCTTCATAGTGGCCTCGTCGAAGGTGTCGCCGTTGCGTTGCAGCCGCTCGGCGTAGGCATCCTGCGTGAGCTCACCCACCCAGGCACTCAGGGGGGCGGCGCTGGAGAATAGCTCCGGGTGGTGCATGGCGTAGATGAGGGTACCGCCACCGCCCATCGACAGGCCGGCTACGGCGCGATAGCGTTTCTCGCCCCGAATGCGGTACTTCGACTCTACCTCCGGCATCAACTCTTCAAAGAAGAAGTCCTCGTAGCGAAAGTCTCCTCCGATGCTATTGTAGTAGCCCCGCTTTCCGGTGTTCGCATCCGGCATGATGATGATCATCGGCGTAGCCGTACCCTCCCGAATGGCCTTGTCGGCGATGTGACCAACCTCGCCGAACTGTACCCAGCCCGTCTGATCGTCGCCCGCCCCGTGCAGGAGGTACAGGACGGGATAGCTACGCGTATCGGTCGCGTAGCCGGGGGGGAGGTAAACGGCATAGGCGCGCTCCATACCCAGGATGTCCGATTGCATGGTGACCCGGTCGTTTACCTGGCCGGTCTGGGCAGCTAGCGGTAGGGCGAGGAGTAAGCAAAGGTATTTTAGCATGATCGGTGTGCTTGGTGCGTGGGGTAAAGTAAGCGAAAAGCTACTTAGGCCGGGGCATTGCACGCCGAGTGTACGCCTGCGCCGTATCTTTACCCAAGTGCCCTAAAGCCGATCTATCATGCCCGAAACCACCACCACTCACCATAACGTCACCAAGAAGGAGGACTTCCACCAGCAGGCCCGTGCCGACCGCTACCAGTTTCACGACTACTACCTGGTGGATGACCTGTTCGAGGATTACCACCGCATGGCCCGACAGTCCGTACGCGACTGGGTCAAGGCCGAAGTGAGCCCCATCATCGAGGATGCCGCCATGCGCGGTAAGTGCCCTACCCACCTCTTCAAGGGGCTGGCCGAGGTCGGTGCCTTCGGACCAAGCCTGCCGGTAGAGTACGGCGGCGGCGGCATGGACGAGATCGCCTACGGCGTGATCATGCAGGAGCTCGAGCGCTGCGACAGTGGCCTGCGCTCGATGGCTTCGGTGCAGGGCAGTCTGGTCATGTACCCCATTTACAAGTACGCCACCGAGGAGATCAAGCAGAAGTACCTGCCCAAACTCGGCAGCGGCGACTACATCGGCTGCTTCGGACTCACGGAGCCCAATGCCGGCTCCAATCCCGGCGGCATGCTCACCAACATCGTAGACGATGGTGATGCCTACATCCTCAACGGAGCCAAAATGTGGATCACCAACAGCCCCATCGCCGACCTGGCCGTGGTCTGGGCCAAGGACGAGGAGGGCAAAGTGCGTGGCATGGTTGTAGACGCGGACAGCCCCGGCTTCAGCGCCCCAGAGATCCACGGCAAGTGGAGCCTGCGGGCTAGCATCACCGGTGAGCTGGTTTTCGATAACGTACGGGTACCGAAGGAGAACGTATTTCCCGATATCCGGGGACTACGCGGTCCGCTGAGCTGCCTCAGCAAGGCCCGCTACGGCATCGCCTGGGGTGCCATCGGTGCGGCCCTCGACTGCTACGACTCCGCGCTGCGGTACGGACTGGAGCGCGAGCAGTTCGGTAAGCCCATCGCCGGCTTCCAGCTCCAGCAGAAGAAGCTCGCCGAGATGATCACCGAGATCACCAAGGCCCAGCTCCTGGCCTGGCGCCTCGGCACCCTGGCCAACCGGGGAGAAGCAACCCCCGCCCAGATCAGCATGGCCAAGCGCAACAACGTACACATGGCCCTAGAGGTAGCCCGCGAAGCCCGTCAGATCCACGGCGGCATGGGCATCACCCACGAGTACCCCATCATGCGCCACATGATGAACCTGGAGACCGTGCTGACCTACGAGGGTACCCACGACGTGCACCTGCTCATCACCGGACACGACATCACGGGGATCAATGCATTTGGCTAGGTAGCGACTTCCCGATGATCAGATTGATTTGCCTAGGCCTATTCCTGCTGTATAGTCTGGGGGTATCCGCCCAGTATACCCCACCCCTGAGGGGCCCCCTCCTGGTCACCGGCACCTTCGGGGAGCTCCGCAGCGATCACTTTCACGGCGGACTCGACTTTCGTGCAGCGGTAGGCACACCCGTCTACGCCGTACAGGAAGGTTACGTGAGTCGCATACGGGTGAGCGGCGGCGGGTACGGTCAGGCGGTGTACATCGACCACCCGGACGGCAAACGCAGTGTATACGGCCACCTGGAGGTACTTGCTCCCGCGTACCGGGATACTATACGAGCATTGCAGTACGCAGGTGAATCCTTCGAGATCGATCTGCGGCCCGATTCCCTGGCCTTCCCCGTACGGCAGGGACAGCAGATCGGTGGGGTAGGCAACCGGGGCTTCAGTTTCGGCCCCCACCTGCACTTCGAGATCCGTGAGTCGGCTACGGATGCACCGCTCAATCCGCTGTCGCTAGGCTTTGCGGTGCCCGATACCCGCAGTCCGCAGCTGCGTAAACTCAGGGTGTACAGTCTGGATGCCCGTGACCACCCCGTAGCGGAAACGGAGTACGATCTGCTCGATGGGAGTCTGCCGGATACCGTTCGGGTAAGCCACGATAGGGTAGGACTGGGCTTCCAGGCATTCGACCGGCAGAACGCCATGCCCAACCGGAACGGGATCTACGCCGCGGCACTCCACATCAATGAGCGCAAGACCTTTTCCTTTGTCTACGACCGCATCGCCTACGAGGATACCGAATACCTGAACGCGCTGACCGATTACAGTGCCTGGAAGCAACGGTCCTCGTGGTACTACCTGCTGTATGCGCGGACGCCGGATGCCGTGTTCTGGCGTGACACCACGCAGTCCCTACTTACGGAGGATGGCATACAGGAGCTGTTACCGGGTGAGCCCGTGACCGTAACGGTAAGCGTGCGAGACTTTGCCGGCAACACTTCGCACAAGGAGTTTATCCTGCTTTACACTCCGGATACTGCGGCACCAATAGCTCTCCGGGCACCGCCCCCGTACACATATGACCTGCCGGCGGGGGAGCCCAGCGTGATCGATACGGGTGGAATGCGGCTAGAACTGCCCGCCCAAGCGCTCTACGACGACCTGTACTTTGCCTACACCCGGCTGCGCGATACTTCAACCAACTACCTAAGCGATGCCCACCGGCTACACGATGTGTACACCCCTTTGCACGGTCGGGCGCGCCTGAGTCTATCTCCCCGCGAGCCGGTACCGGTGGAGCTGCAACAGCGTGTCTACCTGGCCAGGTGTGGTAAGGACGGCACTTACCGTAGCGTCGGCGGAGCGTGGGAGGGGGAGCAGCTGGTGAGCTCAATCGGTAGCTTCGGTACCTACGCCTTACTGCTGGATACCGTGCCCCCCACCGTGCGCATCGAACGCTTTCGGACCGATCTGCGGCGGGCGGCGGGCTTCAGCCTGCTGCTGGAGGAAGCGGCGGGCGGTACGCTCAGCTACCGGGGTACGGTGGACGGGACCTGGGTCTTGCTGGAGTACGATGCGAAGTCGGGACGACTATCACACACCTTCGAGCCGGGTGAGATCGCGGCCGGTCAGCATACGTTCCTGCTATCGGTCACCGATGCGCGCGGCAATGAGCGGACCTTTACTCGGGGTTTCCGTCGGTAGGCAGGGTGAGGGCCTGCAGTACGGCCTGTACCTGGGTCAGCCGCTCCCGCTGGAGGGTATAGTAGATGAACTTGCCGTTGCGCCGGTAGACCACCAGCTGGGTCTTGCGTAGGATAGCAAGGTGCTGGGAGGCGACGGACTGTTCGATCCGCAGACTCTGGTAGATCTCGGTGACGGTGAGCCGCTCCGCCGAGTCAAGTAATTCGAGGATCTGGCGACGCAGGCTGTGGTTGAGTGCCCGGATGAGGGCTACGGCCTGCCGGAGCTGGTTAAGGTCGATGACGCCACTGGGGTGGGGGGAAGCGGGGGACTTGGCCATCTGTAGAGTGGATTGGCCGTAGGAGACTGCTTACGGGTAGAGTAATATACAAAAAAAAGCCTTTAACAGTTAAGTCAAAGGCTACATAACAAACACTATGAACAACACAAGATCTTTAGGGTAGAGGTAGGTGTTTAATCGTTTATCGATTACAAAGATAGCAACATAATCCGGAAAGGACCGCTAATGTTCCATAGAAAAGAAGTTTTTTTGAAATTGGTTGACCAGAACGGTACTTTGTGGAGACGGCAGGGATGCACGACCTTCGACCTGTAGGATTACACGCTATGAACGCCCAAGATTTTTTGCATTATTTGGAACAGCCCGACCTACTGGCCAGCCTGCCGCTCTCTGATCTGATCGACTTATCCGAGCGGTACCCCTATGCACCGAACGTACATCTGCTGACGGCCCTACGGGCAAAGAAAGAGCAGCATCCTGAACTGGAGCACTACCTCAGCCGCTTTGCCGCCGCCACCTTCGACCGCCCCCACCTATATAATCTGCTGCACCGGATGGACCAACGCGTCAGTGAGGCAGACGACACCCTGGAACTCATCGCCCTGGATGAGCTGGAGCTCGCTCCCCTGACCCACAGCCCGGCCCCGCCACAGGCCGCCGAAGCGCTGCCCTCCCGGCTCAACCGCGTACCGCCAAAACCTACACCACCACCGCCGCCGCCACCAATACGTGGTGATGAGGGGGAAGATGTCAGGCCAAGCAGGACGCCGCCGTCCGAACGGTCCGGTCCTGTGTCGACACCGTCCGAATGGGTAGCCACCGCCGCTGCATTCCACGGCTTGTATTCCTCCTCAGCAGGCCGGTCAAGGGCTACTCTACCCGCCCTGGAAAGCAGCGCTGGAGCCGCACCCCAGGATGCGTCGGTGTTTACACCCATCGCGGCCAAGTACCGGGCTGCGATGGCCCTGCGATCGCGGCTGGAGCAGCTACGGATGCAGCGTGCACAAGCACGCAGCGTAACGGAGGGTGACCCGGTGCCGGAGGGTATTGTGAGTGAAACGCTGGCTGAGTTGCTCGTGCGGCAGGAGCAATACCACCACGCCATACGGATGTATCAGCGGCTGGTCTTGCTTTATCCGCAGAAAAAACCGATCTTTGCCGGCCGCATCCAAGAATTGAGGGAAAAAATATAATATGGTCAATCTGCTCACTATCCTGACTGGCGTCGTCTGCTTGCTGCTGATGCTCGTCGTCCTCATCCAGAATCCCAAGGGCGGGGGCATCGACTCTACCTTCGGTGGGGGACAAGCCAACCAGATGCTAGGCGCCTCGAAATCTACCGATGTGATCGAGAAAGTCACCTGGGGACTTGCCATCGCGCTATTCACCCTATGTATCCTCACTGCACTGGCCGTTAGTTCTGTAGGGTCCGGCCCGATTCTGGACGCTAACTTCTAAGCTGCCCTATACCGGCGCAGTTACTTAAACGCCCCCGCTTCCTACAGGAAGCGGGGGCGTTTTGCGTGTAGTAGCCCCCCTCCCGACCCGGTCGGGAGGGGAGGAGCCTCAGGTGGCTAGGACAGGAAGGTATACACGAACGCCAGGACCAGAATGATCGCGATGGCGGCGATATTGAAGCCCATCCGGGTGCGGAACATCGCCGGGTCGAGGTCGATGGCCTTGTAGTCGTCGGCGGACTTATCCGTATAGATCAGCGCGATCACGATCAGGGAGAGGACCACGAAGATGATGCCCATGGAGGTGGGTACTCCGGGCACGGGTTGCAACAGTAGGCGGATACCGGTAGCCAGGCCGATACCGATTACGGCGATCGACAGTCCGTTGCGCAGCTTCGAGTCACGGATCAGCTTACCAGCTAGTGCGTGTTTCTCCTGCGGGCCGTAGCCGGCATCCATCACGTCGGCCGCTACCCGCTCGTCTTCACTCTTGCCGGTCATGGCACTGATGATGACCATCAGAGCCGCCGAGATCAGGAAGATGAAGGCCATGCGATCCAGGAACGGCAAGTCGGGCATTAACTGCTGAAAGGCCCACGATAGAGGTACCGAGGCGAGCACGACTACTAGGGCCGCCTGTGAGGTGCCACGCCGGTAAAAGAAGCCGAAGACGAACACGGTAAGTACTCCCGGACTGATGAAGCCCGTATACTCCTGGATAACCTGGAAGACCTGTCCGGCATTGGCTAGCGCGGGTGCTACGAACGCGCCGATGAGCAGCGCCACGGCGGCGGATAGCTGACCTACCCGTACCTGCCGGCCCTGGGTGGCGGTAGGGTTGATGAACTTGTTGTAAATGTCCATCGTAAAGATGGTAGAGGTCGAATTGACCATCGAGCTGATCGAGGAACCGATCGCCGCCACCAGGGCCGCGAAGGTGAGGCCCTTGAAGCCAACGCCAACGTAATTAGCCAGCACCCAGGGGAAGGCCTGGTCGGCCTTGGTGATGGGCAGGTTAGCCGGGTCCTGCTCGCGCAGCAAGTACCAGGCAGCGATACCGGGCAGTACGGCAAAGAAGGGAATGAAAAGCTTCATGAAGGCGGCGAACGCTACCCCCTTTTGTGCCTCGGCCAAATCCTTGGCGGCCAGTGCCCGCTGGATGATGTACTGGTTGTTGCCCCAGTAGTAGCTGTTCACGATCCACATTCCGCCGAAGAGCAACGCCAAACCGGGCAGCAACTGGAAAGATGACTTTAGCTCATCACCGGGCTGCAGTTGAGTAGGCGTACCGTCCGGCGCTAGTCCGGTAGAGAGCTCGTGTGCATTGGCTACATCGAGGTAAGTATCTCCGGGCTCGAAGAGCATCTCGAAGTGATCGGGCAGGGTAGCTGCGAGATTGGAGACACCGGTCAGGACACTGCCGTCGCCTACTACCTCCAGGATGCCGTAGGCGGCTACTGTGCCGCCGACCATCAGGACCACGACCTGTACGACGTCCGTCCAGACCACCGCCTTGAGTCCTCCAAAGATGGAAAAGGAGGCGGAGTACAACACCAGTCCGATGATACCGTATATAAGGTCTACCCCCAGCAGCGTTTCGATGGCCAGCGCGCCGAGGTATAGCACGGTAGCGATGTTGACAAACACAAAGAGCGCCAGCCAGAAGACCGACATGATCGTACGCACCGTCCCGTCGTAACGCTCCTCCAGGAACTGCGGCATGGTATAGATCTCCTTCTTAAGGAATACGGGCAGGAAGAACTTGGCGACCAGGATCAACGTGATGGCCGCCATGAGCTCATACGTAGCAATGGCCAGGCCTAGCTCGAAGCCCGAGCCGTTCATCCCGATGATCTGCTCGGCCGAGATATTGGAGGCGATCAGCGAGCCCCCTACGGCCCACCAGGGCAGGCTGCGGCTGGCCAGAAAGTAGTCGCTGGCCGTACTGGTCTTTTCTCGATTTGCGATCCACACACCGAATCCGATGACCGCTACGATGTACACGGCGAATATGATCGTATCGATCGTACCTAACTGACCCAATTCCATGACCTGACTTTAGTGAGCACAGCAAACTGCTGCAAAGCGCGGCAATATAGCCCGCAACCATCACTTAAACGGCGCAGCGTTGGGGGAAGCACCACTTACAGGAGCCGAAGACACGGGACCGTAGCAGTACGCATCTCCCGTCTTACGCCGACGACTCGCCCAGCTAGTTCAGACGGGTGGGCGGGGCCGCGGGTGCAAAGAACTATACGCTACTCGTTGTCGCTACGGTGGGTGGCGGTAGCAGTGTGCTGGGAGATATACCGCTTGAACTCTACCGCGTCATGAACGTCGAGCTCGTCATAGGGCTGAGGTAAGTCGAGAAGGAAGGCATGGGTGTCCTTGCCGATCTTAGGGTTGAAGACCAGTTGTTGCTGTGTACCCTGAAAGTAAAAATAGGAGGGATGGATAGCAAAGGCGGACGGGGGGTCGCGCGTAGTGTCTGGATTGACCACCTTGTCGGGTGATACGATCAGGTAGGTAAGCTTGCCGCTGTCCTTATTCCATATCGCATCGGTCACCACGGCCAGTTGACTACCCTCGACGCTGTGTACTACCGCACCGATGATTGTAGCTAGGGAGAAGATCGGTCCCGACATGGTGGCTTACTTCCGTACCGCAGCGCGCTTTGCACGCTGTGCTGCTTCTTTGGCCTTTTGTGAGTTTATGGTACCTATTACAGCCTGAACAATGGGAACCAGTACGCGACCTAGCCCAATGATGGTGGTCAGTCGCTTGACCCGGCTACGCTTAGGTGGGTGAGCGCGTTTGTCTCCACGGTAAGGCTTGCCATCCGGGTACTCGTGAATGACGCGAGTTTCCTTGACGACAGGCATCTTCTTACTGGCAGATCCCGAGGCTAGATTTACTAAAGCGAGGATACCAACCAGTGCACCTCCGGCGGGCAGCGCTACATTCTTCAGTAGAAACTTGCCGGCGTTGCCCTTCGTCGTACCGATCGAGTGGGCAAACTCGCGCTTGGCCAGTTCTGCCTCCATCCGTATTTCTTTCTTGCGGCGCCGTAACTCGTCGAGGCTCGTGATTTTTGACTTGCGTATCATCGGTTAAATTTCTTTTCCATCATGAGCGAAAAATGCGGAGATCACCTTACTCACGGTGGGGTTGACTATGAGGGTCTTGCGCAGGAACAGTACGAATAGGAAGATCAGCAGCAGAATGAGCGTTACCAGGCCAAAACCATAGACACTATCATCGAATGCCTGTACCAAGGCAAAACCGAGCGTTATGAGGGCGAAGATCAGGGTGATCAGACCGATCACGGCGAGTATGATAGCGGTGATCAGACCCGAAACCACGCCCGCCGATGTTTCGGCAGCGCTCAGTTTATAGTACTCAATTTTCTTTTCGACCAAGCGGTTAACGTAGCCGTAGCCTTCACCGAGTTGTTCCAGTAATTCTTCTTTGGGCTGCATGTGGGGAGTTTAAATAAAACGGCCATGCAGTGACATCGTACAGTGCATGGCCGTAGGGGTAAAGGCGTACAGTGCGCCCGGGCGGTTGGATTAGCTATTCTTCTCGATGGTATTGTCTATCCGCTCGCGGTTTTCGTCCATCTTCCGCTCCGCCTTGTTCACGCCGCGGTTGAAGCTACTCTCCAGGTTGGACGTAGCAGATTTAGCAGCATCGCTGGTGGCAGCGGCCTTTTTATCCACGGTTTCTTTGACGGTTTCGGCCTGCTTGGATGCCCACTGCTTGCCTTCTTCCAGTTTGACTTTAGCCTGAGCCGTCAGATCGTTGGTCTTAACCTTGGCATCGGTGAGGTATTCCTGACCCTTGGTCTTAGCGGTTTCCACCAGTTCCTGGCCCTTAGTCTTGGCCTGTTCGGTATAGGTAGTAACCTGGTTGCCGTACTCATCAAATTGCGCCTTCGCTTTGCGCTGCATGGAGCGGCCTTCGTTAGAGTTGAGGTAGTACCCTACGGCAATACCTGTGAGCAGGCCAAAACCGAGCGCCCACCCCTTGCCGGAACTATTATTGTCATTCATCGTGAGGATAATTTTAAGGTAGTGAACATCGACATGACGTTCATCTAATAGATCGCAGCGTCAACTGATTTTGTTCATTGATCCCGCCCATCCATGGCCCGGTAGCCCGTTTTTGTGCTCACTTGTGATTAAAGTGACCAATTTGCGCACAACACGTCAGAAAACCGGCGTTACCCACTTATCTTGGCCACTTTACGTCTTTGCTACATTAACCAATAAATCCCCACACGTGAATTTTTTATCCAGCAATCTTCGGTTTCTGCGCAAGCGGCGTAAGCTCTCTCAGCAGCAATTAGCCGACGATTTGGGGGTGAAGCGCAGCAACATCGCTGCCTACGAAACCAAGAACGTAGAACCCCGTCTGGCATTGATCAATGATATTGCTCGCTACTTCGAGATGCCACTCGAACACCTCATTATGACTAACCTGACTGCCATCGAACCGGAGGAACTCTCCGTGGTGGCTAACGGGGGAAACGCTCTTACGGTAGACTCGGTCACGGAGATCAAGGAAGTGTCGGATAAGATCAAGCGCGTGCTTGACGGCTTCCGTATCTTCTACGAGTTCAAGCGAGAAATGAATGATCCCGCCCAGCTGGGCTCGGACGGCGACATCGAAAACTTCCTCGTTTTTATCAACCACATGTCAGAGTACAATAAGCTCATCGAGCAGCGGGTAAGTCCCGTAAGTATCGTACCCCCCGTATCCCAACAGTTGGGGCAGACCAGTGTAGACAGCAACCGCTAGGCCAGGTCATCCGCTACCTGCTGTAGACTCAGGGCGATCTCGTCGCTCCCCGCAAAATTGAGCTGACGCAGCTGGGCAATGCTCTTGCGAAGCTTGATCTGTACGTTGCGACGGCGCTCCCAATCTTGCTCACGCTGCTCGGTCTTTTCCTTGTTTTGCGTCATGATCTGACCCATCAACTCCGGCAGGTTGCGCAGATTCTCCTTCAGCAGGTAACCCGATGCACCGGTCAGTACGGCTTCGGCCACTTTCTCTTCATCGTTGAGGATGCCCGTAATGAAGATGAAGGGGGTGCTGTCCAGGTGCTCTCTGACGTAGAGTAGCGCCTCCAGTCCGTTCATGTCCGGCAGGTTGTAGTCAGATAGTACGATGTCGGGCTGAAACGTCACTACTTTGCTCTCGAACTCGCTGCGGTTGCGGGCAACCGCGAACAGTACGGCCGCTCGGTACTTCCTTACTTGCCGCTTGACCAGTTCCAGGTCGACGGGCATGTCTTCCAGGATGAATACTTTGAAAATTTCGTCACTCACGGGTAGTACGGTTTGACTTACGAATAGCGCTCGATTAGCTCGATAATTCCCCTGCCCCCGACAGCGCCCTGTAGCCGGTCGATCAACTCGCCATCCCGTACAAATAAGAGGCCGGGGGGGGTGGTGACGTTAAAAATCTTACAGATACGGGGCGACTTTTCAACGTCTGCCACACCGAAATGCACGTTGCCGTACCTGGTCGTCAGGCCCTCCAGTAGCGTTCGCATAATCACTCCGTGACCGTCCCAGGTAGAGGTGATCAGCAGCAGCGTGAGCTCCGAACGTGTGAGGAGCTCCGCAATCTTGGAGTCGTTGATATGGCTTAGCTGATGACCTTGCATTGCAGGGTAGAACGGTAGGGAGCACTGTGCGAGTGAGAGGATAGATTTGGTCGATTAACGAGGTCACCGTGAGCATGTTCGCGGGGAAGGGACATTGTTGGACCCCGCCATTCTAATGTGGGGACTGTCGGGTAACTAGCAGGGATAATAAGGACTGTATTTAGTCAGTTGGTGAAATGAAAGTGCATAATTCGCCATGGCACTAATGCGTAATAATTTGTAAATCAATAACTTACGTGCATGGCATAATCTTTGATAGTAGTTAGGATGAGTGCATTGAGATCACCTTACACACATTATTCCAGTTTTAGTATGACCAACCAGCAATTTATGTCCGAGATGAATCGTCTCGAGAACATACTTTTTTCCTTTGCACTCCGCCTTACCCGTAATTACGAAGACGCCCAGGATCTCATGCAGGAGACGATCTTCCGTGCCTACAAGCACCGGGATAAGTTTGCCATGGGGACTAACTTCAAAAGCTGGTCGTCCACCATCATGCGCAACACCTACATCAACCGGTACCGGAAGATGAAGAGCCGCAAGCACGTCAACGAACCCGTAGAAAGTTTCCTGTTCGCCGTAGAGAACAAGAGTGCCATCGCCAATGGTGGAGAGATGAACATGCGCATGGAAGAGCTGGAAGACAAGCTGCGCCAGATCAGCGAGATCTACAGCGTACCCTTCCTGATGTTCTACCGGGGCTACGAGTACAAAGAGATCGCCAGCTACCTGAATATTCCCATTGGTACGGTGAAGAGCCGCATCTTCCTGGCGCGTAAGAAGCTGAAGGTCCTGATCGGAGAACGTCCCGCCGCCCTTTAGTCTGTTTAACGTTTCATTTGCTGAACCAAATAAGTGTAAGATATAGGGATGTGGCTAGTTTAGCTCTTCTTATCACTTATACGATGATATAACGCTCAACTTAATTTCGGTTAGCTTGTAGCGTTACGCACACATACCTTACTTTCGCCACCCCATGAATGTGGTGGTGCGTGTAAGTCGTGCCGTGCGATTCATGCCGTTTCACCAGATCAACAAACCAACGTTGTGGTGTAAGCGGTCTTTTTTGGTCTAAGCTTTCCTTAATGAGGCGTGAAAAATTTGTATTCAACCAGCGCACCCTGCAGTACGAGCGGGTCGTAGAGCCGCTGAGTTTCACCTTACTCCGCACCTTCGGCTTCCTCTGTGCAGCCATCCTGACCGGCCTACTCTTCATGGCCGCGGTACACCGGTACTTTCCCAGCCCGAGTGAGCGTATGCTCAAGCAAGAGCTCGAGATCGCCCGGACGGAAAACGAAGCCCTTTCCCAACAGTTTGACGAGCTTTCCGGTGTTGTCGCTCACCTCCATGAGCGTAGTAACAACACCGTACGCTTAGCCCTGCGGATGGATCCCGTAGACGATGATGTGTTCGGAGGCGGTAAGGGTGGTCATGATGCCTACGACGATCTGCGCAGCTTCCCCAACGTAGGTAGCCACATGGCCGCACTACGGGAGCGAGTGGATCGTCTGCGCTATCAGGTAGATCTCCAGAGCCGCTCCATCGATGAGGTAGCCGACGCAGCCCTACAGAAGGAAGATATGCTGGCCTCCATTCCCAGTATCAAGCCGATCCGCAGTGACCGCTTCGTCAAGCGGCTGGAGAACCTGAGTGGGTTTGGCTTTCGGATCCATCCGATCCTGGGCGTCAACAAGATGCACTACGGTATCGACTTTAACTGCGCCAAGGGTACTGAGATCCAGGCCTCGGGAAGAGGCACGGTCGTCTCGGCCGGCGAGGTGTCGGGCTACGGCAAGAGCGTGGTGATCGACCACGGTTACGGCTTCAAGTCCCGCTACGCACACATGAGTAGTATCAAGGTGAAGAAGGGACAGCGGGTAAATCGTGGTCATCTACTGGGCCTGGTGGGAAGCACCGGCCAAAGCACTGGAGATCACCTGCACTACGAAATCGAAAAGGACGGAGAGAAAGTAGACCCCATCCAGTACTGCTACGACGGTTTATCGACCGAGGAGTACCAGGAATTGGTTGCCGCTTCGCGGGAGATCAATATGTCCTTTGATGAATAATTAGGGATTTCTTTACAACCAACCTATGTTTAAGGGCGGCCAGCTGATCTGGCCGCCCTTCTTTCGTCACAGTGCACCCGCGAGCCCCGCCCGATATAAGTTTGTACAGCTGGCGAAAAAGTGTATCTTTGCACCCGCTTTGGACCTACCTACCGGTCCGGAGCTTGCGAAACCATTTGTTTAACTAATCAGTACACCTGATCCGATGAGAAATTACGAAACTACTTTCATCGTAGACCCCGTGCTGTCGGGGGAAGAGATTAAAGCGACAGCTCAGGCGTACGTAGACACCCTCCAGAAGGAGGGCTGTGAGATTGTCTTTGTAGATGAAATGGGCCTGCGCACGCTGGCCTACGACATCAACAAGCGCAACAACGGAGTCTACTACTGTGTGGAGTATACCGCTCCAAACGGCGCCTTTCTGAACAACTACGAACTTGGCATGCGACGCGACGAGCGTATCCTGCGCTTCCTCACGGTCGCGCTCGATAAGTACGGCGTACAGTACAATGCCGACAAGCGCGCCGGTAAGATCGGCAAGGCGAAGCGGCACAAGCAGGAAAAGCCCGCCAAGAACGAGCCCGCCGCCCACGGCATCAGCCGCAAGAAGGCCGACAGCCCCCACCTCACCGGTGTGCCCTCGGGCGACGCCGAATCCTTCAAGGAAGAGGAGTAACCACAGTAGTAACTACAAAAACAATTCATCATGGCTAGTCGCGATGATATCAAGTTCCTCTCGAACCCTAAGATCGGAGGACGCAGAAAGAAGTATTGCCGTTTCCGGCGCTTCGGTATCAAGTACATCGATTACAAGGATCCTGACTTCCTCCTCACCTTCGTGAACGAGCAGGGTAAGATCCTCCCCCGCCGCATTACCGGCAACTCCCTTAAGTACCAGCGCAAGATGGCCTCGGCCATCAAGCGGGCCCGCCACCTGGCGATGCTACCGTACGTAACGGACCTTCTTAAGTAGTAAGGGGCTAAGGAGTTAAGGGGTTAGGGACTGTTGTGATACGAGCCTTAACCCCTCAACTCCTTTATCCCCTAACCCCTTGAACTAACTAACCGGCATATACCACGGGGTACCGCCCCTAAAAGCCGGGACAACATATCATACCATGAAGGTAATTATGCTGCAAGACGTCGAGAAAGTCGGCGATAAGCACGAAGTCATCGAGGTAAAAGCCGGTTTCGGCCGCAACTACCTCCTCCCCCGCGGACTGGCCATTATCGGCAACAAGTCTAACATGGGCCGTCTCAACGAGATGATCCGCCGTGAGAATGCGCAGGAGCAGAAGAAGCTTGACGTATACCGCGACATCGCCAAGAAGCTCCAGGGCAAGACCCTGCGGGTGAACGCCAAGTCGGGCACCAGCGGCCGTATTTTCGGATCGATCACCCAACTCCAGATCCGCAACCTGCTCCAGGAGCAGTTCGGCGTAGACGTAGAGCGGCGCAAGATCGTGCTACCCGAAGAGGCCAAGGACCTCGGTACCTACCAGTTCACCATGCGGCTGCACCCAGAAGTAGTGCAGGAGATGGATATGGAATTGGTCCAGGGCTAAGCCACTTCCTCAGATAAGACCTTCGCGGACAATGTCGTGGATGTGGATCATTCCCAGGTAGATCCCATGTTCATTCAGGACGATCAACTGGCTGATGCTGTTTTCTTGCATCAGACTGGCGGCCTGTACGACCAGCGCGTCAGCGCGTACGCACCTGGGTTGGGGCGTCATGATATCCTGGGCCGTCAGTTGGTCGATGTCGCGGCGCGCGTTAAGTAGCCGACGGATGTCACCATCCGTGATGATTCCCAGAAACTTATCGGTCGTGCGATCTACTACGGCCGTGGCTCCGAGCCGACCCGTAGTCATGGCCAGTAGCGTATCCTTCAGCGAAGCGGTGGGGTAGATGCTTGGTTTGGCATTGTGCCGGTAGAGATCGTCTACCCGGAGGTATAATTGCTTACCCAGCGCACCGCCGGGGTGAAAGCGGGCGAAATCGTCCGTCGAAAACCCCCGCAGGGCAAGCAGGGAAGTTGCCAGGGCGTCTCCCATGGCCATCATCAGTGTCGTGCTGGTAGTAGGGGCGAGGCCGTTAGGATCCGCCTCCCGCTCGAAGGGGACTAGCAGGAGATGGTCCGCCCGTCGGGCCAGAGTGGATTCCCCCGCGCTGGTCATAGCGATGAGCGTGTTGCCTAGGTTGCGGACCAGCAGGGCCAGTAGTTCGATCTCGGCCGTCTCTCCACTGCGGCTCAACGCTAGTACGACATCCGTAGGCTGCACCATACCGATATCTCCGTGGATTGCGTCCCCGGCGTGTAAAAAGAATGCGGGAGAACCGGTAGAATTCAGTGTGGCAACAATCTTTTGGGCCACTAAGGCGGTTTTACCTACACCCGTAACGATGATGCGACCGTGCTCTTCGTGGATCGCTTCCACGCTGCGTCGGAAGTCATCTCCAATACTCGCGGCCAACTTACTGAGGGCCTCCGCCTCGATGGATAGGGTTTCCCGGGCGGTGCGTTGTATAAGATCTTCCACCCCTAGCTTTGGTGGCGGATTATGGAAAGAAGGGGAGAATTGTACATGACTTTGAGAGATTTCGATCGTCTGATCCTTGAACTACTGGGGGAAACCCGTACTTTACTGTTAAGGGTTTATACAATAGACGTCAAGACATTTAAAACCCGCGCCTGAGTAGAAAATTATTACGTTCCGGACACCACTGCGCTTCAGCAGGTAGGGTGCTGGGGGTAAATGTAGTTCAGCCTAAGAACAAAGCGATAACACCATGACCGCAAAAGCGTCAGTAAACTTTCTTGAGGAAGCACTAGCCGATACGTTCGGCTTCGATACCTTTAAGGGCCATCAGGAGGCGATCATCCAGTCCCTCTTCGATGGGAAAGATACCTTCGTCATCATGCCCACCGGCGGCGGAAAGAGTCTCTGCTACCAGCTGCCGGGTATTATGATGGATGGCTGCGCCCTGGTCATTTCCCCGCTCATCGCCCTGATGAAGAACCAGGTAGACTCCATCCGCTCCCACGGAGACAGCGATGAGGTAGCCCACTTCCTGAACTCTTCGCTGTCCAAGACACAAATGCGGCAGGTGAAGGAAGACATCACGGCGGGCAAGACCAAGCTGCTCTTCGTAGCGCCCGAAACCCTGACGAAGGAGGAGAATATCGAGTACTTCCGCGAATCCAAGATCTCCTTCGTTGCCATCGACGAAGCACACTGTATCTCAGAGTGGGGCCACGACTTCCGCCCCGAGTACCGCCGTATCCGGGAGATGCTGGACATGATTGGCCACGATATCCCCATCATCGCCCTCACGGCTACCGCTACTCCCAAGGTGCAGTCGGACATCGTGAAGAACCTCCGCATGGGGGATGATCAGAATACCTTCATCTCCTCCTTCAACCGCGACAACCTCTACTATGAGGTGCGCCCCAAGGGGAAGAAGGAGTACACCTTCCGTCAGATCATCAAGATCGTCAAGGAGATGCCCGATCAGTCGGGTATTGTCTACGTGCAGAGCCGAAAGTCCGCCGAGGAGATCGCCCAGGCCCTGGTCGTTAACGGCGTCAAGGCCGCTCCCTACCACGCCGGACTAGACCCCAAGACCCGCTCCCGCACCCAGGACCAGTTCCTGATGGAAGACATCGACGTGATCTGCGCTACGATCGCCTTCGGGATGGGCATTGATAAGCCCGACGTACGCTTCGTGATGCACTACGATATCCCGAAGTCCATCGAAAACTACTACCAGGAGACCGGCCGTGCCGGTCGCGACGGACTGGGTGGCCGCTGCGTTGCCTTCTACGCCTACAAAGACATCCTGAAGCTCGAGAAATTCCTGCGCGATAAGCCCCTGATGGAGCGCGAAATGGGGGTGCAGCTCATGCAGGAGGTGATGGCCTATTCGGAGACTACGGCCTGCCGCAGGCGCTTCCTGCTACACTACTTCGGCGAGGAGTACAAGGAGGAGAACTGCAACAAGATGTGCGACAACTGCCGCCATCCCCGCCAGCGGATCGACGTGACGCAGGAGATTCAGCAGGCCCTACAGGCCGTCAGGTCCCTCGATGAAAACTACCCGCTCAAAACCCTGATCGAGTTCGTACTCGGCGAGGAGACCAAGCAGATGCGGGACTACGACTTTACCAAGCTGCCCGACTTCGGCATCGGCAAGGGGAAGGAAGAGGTCTTCTGGAGCTCCGTGTTCCGGCAGACGCTGCTCAACAATCTAGTGCGCAAGGACATCGAGTCGTACGGTACCATCAAGCTGACCGAAGCCGGGGAAGCTTTCATCAAAAAGCCCACCAAGTTCGAGATACCCATCGACCACGACTTCGAAAAGGAGCTGGCCGAGGATATGCAGGGGGAGGCAGATGATGCAAAGGCTGTCGTGCTCGACAAGCCGCTACTTATCGCCCTCAAGGACCTGCGGAGAAAGGAGGCTAAGCGCCTGAAGATCCCTCCCTTCGTAATTTTTCAGGATCCCACCCTGGTGGATATGGCTACCCGCTATCCCGTGGACCTGGAGGAGATGAAAAACATCCACGGCGTCAGCATCGGAAAGGCCCGGCGCTACGCCACTCCCTTCCTCATCCTGATCGAGAAGTACTGCGAGGAGAACGATATCACCCGTCCCTCCGAATTTGTCGTTAAGCAGGTCGCTAACAAGTCTAAGACCAAGGTCAATATCATCCAGGGCGTAGACCGTAAGCTGCCACTCGAAGACATCGCCAGCGGCAACCAGCTCAGCATGGACGAGTTGCTCAGTGAGATGGTCGTCATCGTCTCCTCCGGCACCAAGCTCAATATCGACTACTACATCGAGGAGGAGGTCGACGAGTACAGCCTGGAGGAAACCTACGAGCACTTCATGAACGCCGAGACGGACGATCCCGATCTGGCCTTCCAGGAGCTCAAAGAAGATGACGTGACCCTGGACGAGATCAAGCTCGTACGGATCAAGTTCCTCAGCGAGATGGCTAACTAGGGATACGTACATCCCAGTAAGTCGCCGCGAACGCAGGTGCAATGAAAAGGCCCGAAGTACCTACGTACTTCGGGCCTTTATCGTGTGAGCGGAGGATGAGGGATTCGAACCCCCGGTACCCGTTAGGATACACCTGATTTCGAATCAGGCACGTTCAACCAGCTCCGCCAATCCTCCGGAGCGGCTGCAAATCTACGACGCTTAATTGAAACTTTTTGTGGTAAATACCGGCCCGTGTCATATCTTTGGGTGACCGCGCTACTCCAATTCTTCTCAGCTCCCTCCCCGTCTTTTTCCCTCCCGTGGTGCAGTTACTGGTTCAGAATAATCCGCTATGACGTCGGAGCAATACGCCGCGGTAGCCCTCAGTCGGGTGCCCGCCATTGGAGCTAAACTTTATCGTACCCTCATCAGGCAGTTCGGCTCGGCCCGGGCCGCACTCGCTGCTCCATCCGCCGACCTCCGTGCGGTGGAAGGCATCGCTGCCAAAACCGCCGCGCATTTCGGTGGGGACCAGCATTACCGGGAGGCGGACCGGGTAGAACAGTTCGCCCGCACGCATCCGCTGCAGATACTGTGCTTCGGAGAAGATGCCTATCCGGACGCGCTGACCGCCTTCGAGTCAGCGCCTGCGGTGCTATATCACTACGGCCAGACGGACTGGTCCAACCCCCATCCGCTAGCCATCATCGGTACCCGTAAGATGAGTAGCTACGGGGGCCGACAGGTAGAGCGTCTGGTCGATCCGCTGCAGGAAATGGGTGCGCTGATCATCAGTGGCCTGGCCTATGGGATAGATATCACAGCCCACCGGCGGGCGCTGCGCGTCGGGCTGCCCACCGTAGCCGTACTGGGTAGTGGCTTCGAGCATATCTATCCCGCTGCGCACCGGCGTACGGCCAGGCAATTGGCGGAGCAGGGTGGGGGACTACTCTCCGAATACGTGCCCTGGCAAACACCCGAACGCGAGCACTTCCCCGCGCGCAACCGCATCGTAGCCATGCTGGCGGCCATGACCGTGGTCGTGGAGTCCAGCTGCTCGGGGGGCTCATTGATTACCGCCAAGATGGCCCGCGACTACGGCAAGCCTGTGGGGGCCTGTCCCGGTAGACCGGGAGATCCAAGCACGGCGGGATGCAACGAGCTGATCAAGTCCGGGCGAGCCCACCTGATCGAGGCAGCCGACGACGTCACCCGCCTGCTGAAATGGGGCGGTACGGCGCAGCAAGCCGCTCAGCTCAAGCTGTTCGACCTTGAAGTGGAGGAGCAGGAGGTCGTACAGCAGGTGCCGGTTGGCGGCAGCATCAGTATCGATGAGTTGCAGCGGCAGTTGGTCCGCCCGCCGGCAGCTCTGGCCGGCACCCTGCTGATGCTGGAAATGAAGGGTATTCTGACGGCACTACCCGGACACCGCTACCGACTTGCTATGGCGTGAAGGTCTAGGCCGAGGAATATGCCGCTCGTGCGGGCTGCGGGCACCATCACTATCTTCACCCCATGAATGGTACCAATGTATTACTGAGTCTCGTAGCCGTGGTTTGCCTGATGGCTTGTCCTCCGGCCCCTTCGCAGACCGTCACCATGCCGGCCGAAGCCGTTCCCCCACCGGCTCCGACGTCTGCCGTTCCGGCCACCACCGCCCCGCCACGCAGAATTCCTGCACCGGCGGTCCCGGCCATGACGCGTGCCGACCGGGGTCCCAAGAATATCATCCTGATGATCGGCGACGGGATGGGTATCTCGCAGATCAGCGCGGGTCTGTACAGCAATAACAATCGGCTTAACCTGGAGCGGTTCCCGGTTATCGGACTGCACAAGAGCTACAGTGGCGACAACCTGATCACGGATTCCGCCGCCGGTGCAACTGCCTTCAGCAGTGGGGTGAAGACCTATAACGGAGCCATCGGCGTGGATATGGATACCCTGCCCGTCACCACGATCCTGGAGATGGCCGAAGCTGCCGGGATGCCCACCGGCTTGGTAGCTACATCTTCCATTGTGCACGCCACACCGGCCTCTTTCTATGCCCACGCCCGCTACCGGAAGAACTACGAGGAGATCGCCGCGGATCTGCTGCATACGGACATCGACCTATTCATCGGCGGCGGATCGAAATTCTTCGAGCGGCGGGAGATGGACACCCTGAATCTGAGCGACGCGCTTCGCCAGGGGGGGAGTACGGTGGCCTCCTTCGTCGATACGGATCTCAAGGACCTGAATGTGGAGAATGCCCGGCGCGTAGCGTATTACTCCGCCGATAGCGAACCCCTGCCCTACAGCCAGGGGCGCGACTACCTGGTCGATGCCAGTAAGCTGGCCGTAGAGTTTCTGCACGTCAAGGATTCATCCGATCTCGGCTTCTTTCTGATGATCGAGGGATCACAGATCGACTGGGGTGGGCACTCCAACGACAGCGACTACATCATCTCCGAGATGCTGGAATTCGATCGGGCGATCGGAGAGGTGCTCAACTTCGCACAGCGCAATGGAGAAACCCTGGTCATCGTGACGGCCGATCATGAGACCGGCGGCTATGCGATTCAAAATGGCTCGGAGATGGGTCGGATCGACGGGGCGTTTACCTCCGACTACCACACGGCTGATCTGATTCCGGTCTTTGCTTACGGGCCCGGCGCGGAGCGTTTTGCTGGTATTTACGAAAATACGGCCGTGTTTGATAAGATGAAGTTGCTCTACGGATTGAAGTGATCGCGCCGCACTCTGAATTTGACGTAACTATAACTACGCCTGGCGTAACTACTGCACCCGCCCTGCGTTAGGACACATGCGCAGCAGGGAAGAATGATCTACTGAAAACTGTATATTCGGCCCCGCTCACCGCACTGATACCTAACGGATTGATCTTCTAAATTACTAAGCGTGCAAGTAAATATTCAGAATGGAGTAGATGACATCCACCAGTCGCTCAAGAACTGGAAAACGATCATTTCCCAGTACCAACAGGCCAACACCTGGCGGGCGGTAGGGCAGTTGTTCAGCAGCTTCGGCCCCTTCCTGGCGCTGTGGGTCGCCATGTACTTCAGCGTAGAATACTCCATCTGGCTCACGCTGGCACTGGGTATGGTCAACGCTTTTTTCCTGGTCCGCATCTTCATCATTCAGCATGATTGTGGACACTACTCGTTTCTGCGCAAGCGCAAGATGAATGATGTGGTAGGCTTCGTCTGTTCCTTCTTCAGCTCGATCCCCTACACCTACTGGGCGCGGGTACACAGCTTTCACCATGGCCACACCGGTCAGCTCGAACACCGCGACATCGGGGATATCGACTTCCTGACGGTCGGCGAATTCCGTGAGCTCAGCACCTGGGGACGCTTCAAGTACCGGGTATTCCGCAATCCACTCGTACTGTTCATTGTACTGCCCGTACTCTACCTCGGCATCGTACTGCGTATTCCCCGGGTCAATTTTCCCGGTTGGTCTCCGATCATCCGCAAGCAGTACTTCAACAACGTGATGATCCTGGGGGCCTACATCGCCCTTGGCTTCCTCGTGGGCTGGAAGGCCTTCCTGATCGTACAGGGAAGTATCATCTTCTTCTTCGGCATCATCGCCTTCTGGTTCTTCTACGTGCAGCACCAGCACGATCACACCTACATGCAGTGGTCGAAGAACTGGGACTACCTGACTGCGGCCATCAAGGGGGCTACCTTCTATAAGCTGCCCCGCGTGGTCCACTTCCTGACCGGTAACATCGGCTACCACCACATTCACCACCTGAGCAGCCGTATCCCCAACTACAACCTGCGGCGCTGTGCTAAGGAAAATCCGGTACTGCAGCACCACGTGACCAAGATCACCTTTCTGCAGAGCCTGCCCCTGATGTTCAACAAACTGTGGGACGAGGAGAAGCAGCGTATGATCAGCTTCAGCGAGTTCTACCGCGGAGAAGGCAGCAAGCTAGCCGCCTAATTTGGCCGGTACTACGGGTATCTACTGGGTCAGAAACGACCTGCGGCTCGATGACAACGACCCGCTCCTGACTGCCCTGGCAGATCACGAGCGGGTCGTTGTCGTTTATTACCTGGATGAGCGACACTTTCGACAGCTTGCTACTCCCGATATCCGCAAGACCGGTCCATACCGGGTAGCGTTCCTCCTGGAGGCGCTGACAGACCTGCGGCAGTCGCTCCGCAGCATCGGCGGGGACTTGACCCTCCGGTGGGGAGACGATCCGGCAGCTGCAATCGCCAAACTGGTGGCCGCGACTCAAGCCACGGATGTGTACGTACAGCGGGAGGTCACCCGGGAGGAGGTAGACGACGAGATCGCCGTAGCCGCAGCACTACCCCCGGAGTGTACGCTCCATACACTATGGGGTAAGACGCTTTACCACGCGGACGACCTGCCCTTTGATCCCCGCTCCATACCCGAACCGTTTCGCAATTTTCGCAAGCCACTGGAAAAGGAAGCGGTCGTGCGCGAGCCACTGGCAGCACCTACCACGATCAGGGGGGTAGATATACCGCCCGGAGAACTTCCTACACCGGAAGAGCTAGGCTATCCGGAAGTGACACTGGTTTACCCCGGTGGCGAATCAGCCGGGCGGGCGCGGTTGGCCTATTACCTCGACGAGAGCCATCTGATCGCCAACTACCGGCGCACCCGCAACCTAAGCCTGGGAGGGGACTACAGTTCTAAATTTTCCGCCTACCTGGCCCTGGGCTGTCTATCTCCCCGACGGGTGCACGCCGAGGTCATCCGCTACGGCAAGGACCATAAGAACTACGGGGGCAGCTCGCTGCTTTTCGAGATGCGGTGGCGCGACTTTTTCATCTATCAGGCCTGGAAGCATGGCGACGCCATCTTCCTTCCCGGAGGATTTAAACGGCGGACCCACGATTGGTCCTACGACACCGAATTGTTCCAGCGGTGGTGCAGCGGCCGTACGGGCATCCCCTTCGTGGATGCGCACATGCGGGAGCTGGATGCGACGGGCTTCATGAGCAACCGCGGCCGCGTCAATTGTGCCAGCTTTCTGACGCGTGACTACCGGATCGACTGGCGCTGGGGTGCCGCCTGGTTTGAAAACCGACTCATCGACTACGAAGTGTGCGCCAACTGGCTCAACTGGCACACGCAGGCACTAGAGATCTATTACACCAGCCCGCCCTGGCAGGGCCTCAAGTACGATAAGGACGGCAGCTACGTAAAGACCTGGCTGCCCGAACTCGATGCACTGCCCGCCCCCCTCGTGCACGCCCCCTGGAAAATGGAGGCTGAAGGAATGCTCGATGCCATAGCCTTCGATCTGGATGCAGACTACCACCGGCCCCAGACCACGAACAGTAAATGGGACTGGGCGTGGGAGCGCATCAAGAAGGGCGATTCCTCCAGCCCGCGCAGGAAGAAAAAAAAGAGTTAACCCTCCCGCACCGCCAGCTCTACGCTCTGCGCACGCCGCGCCGGCAGCACGGAGGCGATCAGGCCGATCACCAGAACGGTGATCGTCACGACCAGAAAGTCGACCGGCCGGAAGGAGAGTGGATACGCATCCAGCGTGCCCGGCAGACCGATGATGCCGTAATTGGTCTGGATCAGATACACCAGCGAGGCCAGCGCAAAGCCAGATAGCAGCCCCAGTACGCAGATCAGCAGGCCCACCCGCAGGAACACATTGCGAATGTCAGTACTCGCCATGCCCAGACTGCGCAGAATGACAATGTCCTTACGCTTTTCGAGCACGATCATCCAGAGGGCGCCGACCAGGTTGAAACTGATGACGATCATCATCAGACTTACGATGGCGTAGGCTACGTACTTCTCTACCCGCATCAGCTTGAGGATGCTATTTTCCTGCTCGAACCGGTTGCGGACCAGGAAGCCTTCCCCTATTGCCTCCTGCAACTGCCGGTAGGTCGCCTCGGTAGCAAAGCCGGGGGCGAGACGAAGCTCCAGTCCGGAGACGATGCTATCCGCCACCCCCATGATCTCCCGTGCCAGGGATAGCTTGATCAGCACCGCCTGATTTTCGAAGGCTTCCTGACTGCGTACGATGCCGACGGGGAGCACCTCGCGCACCTGATAGGGTAGGCGGCCGGAGGCCAGGATAGTCCCACCCCCCCGGGTGCGCGGTCGCGGCACGTAGATGGACAGGGCGTTGAACTGATTGTAGGGATCGATGAGCAACTCCTGGGCCAGATTCTTACCGACGATAGCCCCCAGTGCGGTGACCTGTGGGTAGTCCAGATCGTACTTACCCTCGTCGATCATCGTATCGATCCCGTTGATGTAATGGTAGTTGTGGTCTACCCCCTTGAGCGGCCCGAAGGCCTGGTGCCCGGCGTACTGAAAGCGGGCGGTTTCCTCCAGCGTTTCGGACACGACCACTACCCCCGGCACCCGCCGGATCTGCGCCAGTAGTGCATCATTGGCCGTAAAGGTCTTACCCTCTACCGCCGTGATCCGCACGTCCGGATTGAGGTTGTTGAACAGACCCACGAAGATATCCTCGAAGCCATTGAACACGCTCAGCGCAATGATGAGCGCCGCCGCCCCGATAGCTACCCCGAAGGCGGCTACGAAGGTGATGATGTTGATGGCATTGGTAGACTTGCGCGCAAAGAGGTAGCGCCAGGCCATCCGCAGAGGGAGGTTCATGTTCCCAAAGGTAGCAAGGGGGGGCTACTTCAGGCGGTCCAGTAGGTTGTTGAGGTGTTCTATGTCTTCTTCGGAAAGCCGTTTGCTGATCTGTGCGTCGAGCTGTTTACGATCCTGACTGATGGAGGCAAGTAATTCCTGACCGGCCGTAGTGATCCGGGCGCGGTTGCTGCGCCGGTCCTGATCGGAAGGGAATTTATCGATGAGCGCCTTTTTGGACAGGCGGTCTACCAGGCGGCTGGCGTCCGACATCTTGTCCGCCAGCATATCCCGGATCTCCTGAATGGATAACGACTCCGGGGAGCGTTCATTGAGGATACGCAGGATATTATACTGCTTGGGGGTGATACCGTGGGGCTGCAAATACTGCCGCAAACTATTATTTACCCAACTGCAACTATGGAGTAGATTGAACCGGAGGTCCCTAAAGGGATCGTCCGAGACTAAACTATCTGAATGTTCAAACTTGTTCATTTGGGTAAGGCTTTAAGATGTTTACTAATACAACTACTCGAATAGGCTAGGCTAAAAATTCGTGGTCAAAGATAACAAATACGCGTACACGTTCTCATATTTCAGCAATTTGTTTGGACATTTCTCTGCACAAAGAGGTAAAGATTCAACATGCAGTATTACAAAGCGTTGCGATTTTCCGCCGCCGGCTGGCTTTAACGTGGGTTTAAGTAATCGGCCGTGGTCATTCCGGTCTTCCCGGCGTTATGCTACCGTATCGCCTTAACCGATCCCTATGAAGACCTTCTTCTTTCCCCTGTTCGCCCTTTTGGTATTCACCGCACCGGCGTACGCGCAAGTCCAGCAGTACACCGCTGCTACGGACAGCGACCCCGAAGCCAAACAGCTGCTGGAAACCATCCGCCAGAAGTACGATGCCTACCGCACGCTTACCGCTGATTTTCGTCTGGAGCTCGCCTTCCCTAACCAGCCCGTGGAGACCCAGCGCGGCAGCATGAGCCGGCAGGGCGAGTTGGTGCACTTTAAGCTCGGCAATCAGGAAGGGATCATCAATGACGAGGCGGCCTACTTCATCCTGCACGCCAGTAAGGAGGTACAGATCAACGACCTGCCCGAACCGGGCGAGGCCACCGGTATGCTCACGCCGCAGACCCTGTTCAGCTTCTACGAAGGCAACCAGTACGTGCTGGCCCTGCAGGGCACCGAGCAGGTGGACGGCCGTACCCTCCAGGTCGTAGAATTAAAACCCCTGGACCGCGACGCCAGTGACTTTACCAAACTGCGCCTGCTGGTGGACGAGCGTAATAAGGACATCGTACGCGTCAAGGCATTCAGCCGCGACGGCAGCACCTACACCTTCCACCTCGATACTACGCGGGGCAACACCACCCTGGCCGCGGACACCTTCACGTTCCGCAAGGACAACTTCCCCGGCTACCACGTAGAGGACCTACGCTTCTAGGCCAACAGTCCGGGGCGGGTACGCCGGTGCGGAGGGGGTGTAACCAGTAGGCCGTTCGCTGCGTTGCACCAGTATGGATCGACCCACAGTTGTCATCGCCGGAGCCAGTGGGTTCCTGGGGCGGTGGTTCATCGAGCGCTACCACCAGCAGTACCGCATCATCGCCCTGAGCCGCAGTGCCATGGCCACGGACCCGGCGTACACCCTGGCCGAATGGCGGCAGGTGGAGCTCTACTCCATCACGAGCACCGAAGAGGGTATGGAGGGGGCGGATTACGCGCTCTACCTCGTACACTCCATGTCGCCGAATACCCGGCTCAACCAGGGTAGCTTCGAGGATACCGATCTCTTGCTGGCGGATAATTTTGCCCGTGCGGCCGCTAATCAGGGCCTCAAGCACATTCTCTTCGTGGGGGGTATCCTACCGGACGACGAGCCGATCGAGGACCTGAGCCGCCACCTGCGCAGTCGCCGGGAGGTAGAGCTTACCCTGGCCTCTACGGGCGTACCGGTGACCACCCTACGGGCCGGGATCATCGTCGGTGCGAACGGGTCCAGCTTCCAGATGATCGAGCGACTGGTGCGCAAGCTGCCCGTGCTGATCTGCCCCGCCTGGTGCCAGACGGTGACCCACCCCATCAGTCTGAACGATACGCTACGGATCATCGAGTACTGTCTGGGGCGGGAGACGACCTACGGCAGTACCATCGACATCGGGGGGTCCGAGACTACGACCTACATGAAGATGCTGGCTACCGTTGCCCGTCTGCTGGGCAAGCGGCGCATCATCCGCCCGGTGCGCTTCTTCAGCCCCGGCATGTCGACCCTGTGGGTAAGTAAGTTTACCGGTATGTCCGGCGATCTGGTGCGCCCCCTGGTGCAGAGTCTGCGCCACCGCATGGTAGCTACCAATAACGACGTACTACGGGCATTCCCGGATCGGGAGAACTTCGAGACCGCCGCCCGGCGGGCCCTGGAGAGCACGGAGCAGCTCACGCCACTGCCCCGGCGGCTGCCCGCGGGAGATGAAGAGCGCAATACGGTGCGCAGCGTACAGCGGCTACCCAACCCCGAGCAGCATACGGCTACCTACGTGGCCCGGCTGTACCAGCGCTGGCTACCGATCTTCTTTCGCGCCCTGATCGGCGTAAAGTCGCAGGGCGATAATTCGACCTTCCGCCTAGCCGGCGTGCCGCTGCTACGCCTGACCTTTATTCCCAGCCGGAGCGACGACCACCGGCAACTGTTCTACATCGTGGGTGGCCTGCTGGCCAAGCGGCGGGATAAGGGCTGGTTAGAATTTCGCAACGTGCTCGACGACCACTTCACGATCTCGGCCATCCATGATTTTGTGCCGGCCCTGCCGTGGTACGTCTACGTAGTCACCCAGGCGCAGGCACACACCTGGGTCATGAAGCGTTTTGGAGAATATCTCTCCGACCGGAACGCCTAGCAGAACCCCGGGGCGCACGGCCCGTTGTGCCAATTATGAGGACACAAAAGCTGAACAACGGATTGGAGATGCCCGTGCTGGGGCTGGGCGTATGGCAGAGCGATAACGGACAGGAAACCGTCAATGCCATTCACTGGGCCTTCGATGCCGGCTACCGCCACATCGACACTGCCCGCATCTATAAGAACGAAGAGGCCGTGGGGAAGGCGCTTGCCACCGCGACGGTGCCCCGCGACCAGGTGTGGCTGACCACCAAAATATGGAATGACGATATCCGGCAGGCCCGCACGACGGCGGCCCTGGAGGAAAGTCTGGAGCGGCTGCAGACCGACTACGTAGATCTGCTGCTCCTGCACTGGCCGGTAGACGGCAGTACCCGGGCGTGGCAGGAACTGGAGCAGGCGGTAGCTGCCGGCAAGGTGTGCAGCATCGGACTAAGCAACTTCATGGACGATCAGCTGCAGGATATTCTCAATGCCGGGAACATAGTGCCGGCCGTCAATCAGATCGAGTATCACCCCTACCTCGTGCAGGCCGAGGCGATCTCCGCCTGCGATGCGCACGATATCGCCATTACGGCCTGGAGCCCACTCATGCAGGGTACGTTTCTGGAGGAGCCACTATTCGCCGAGATCGCGGAGGACTACGGTAAGACAGCCGCCCAGGTGGTCCTGCGCTGGTGCCTGCAGAACGACATTATCGTAATTCCTAAGAGTGTACACCAAAAGCGAATCATCGAAAATGGTGACCTATTCGACTTCGAACTGACGGAGAAAGATATGCAGCGGATCGACCAGTTGGAGCGGGGCAAGCGTCTCGGCCCCGATCCACATGACTTCGATTTTTAGGAGAGGGAGCGTCTGAATGCCCGGCGGGACTATGTAGTGGTGGAAAGAGCCGGACGAACATCGCGGCCCCAGCTGACATGTTCATGACGTAACCCACACCTCCACGCAGTTTGACGAAGTCTCATTTTTCTGTTATATGGTCTGCCCTTGTCGGTGGGCTACTTTCGGCGGTGGTCATCTTTGCGGGTACACAGTTGCTGGGGTTCATCTCGGATGCCGAGGCGATCGAGAACCTCCGGGAGATCCGGCCTACGCTGCGGTTTACGGCTAGTGGGGCGATAACGGCTACTGCTACCGTACTGGCCCTCATGCTCACCTTGCTTTCCTTCAGTCAGAACGCGGATCGCAAACTGCGGGGCTACCATTACGATCGCATCTGGTGGATCGCCCGCTTTTCGGCCGGTGTATTCATCGCCGCCTTGCTGCTGCTCATGATGTTGAACGTGCCCATCAACAATGCAGAGGAGACGCTCGCCGGGGCCTATAAGACGGTCTACTTTGTCCTGCTGATCTATGCCGCGCTGATCGGCGGCTCTCTGATCACGATCATCTTGCTACTGTACCAGGCGGCGCGAGACATAATCGTTATCGCCCATCCGGACCGTACGGCCTCGGGGCTATACGCCGACGAGATGACGGACGAAGAGCATCAGACCAAACGCGAGCGCGAACGGATGCGCCCTACGGAGGAAAGCAGCTCGTAGCCGCTGACGACCGTACGTCTAAGCCAACATTTTTACGTTATTTGCCGGAGTACCGCCGACCGCCTCACCACCCACGAACCCAAGTGGTGCCTCCACGTTAGCCGTATAGCGGGCTTCGTACGTGCGGAACCGTTGATCATGACACAACATAAAACTCCCTACCCCTTAATGGAAGCCCTTAAACAGAAATTCGCCAATAAAGCCCTCCCCCTATACCAAGAACTACGCGCGGCCAGTAAGGAACACGGAGATATCAAAGTAGATGAGGTAAAATTGTCGCAAGTCCTGGGTGGCGCCCGCGGGATCAAGATGATGCTCTGGGAGACCAGCCAGCTCGATGCCAACAAGGGCATCCGCTTCCGGGGCTATTCGATACCCGAGATCAAAGAACTATTGCCCAGCGGCCCCCAGGGCGAGCCACTGCCGGAGGGACTGTTTTGGCTGATGCTGACGGATGAAATTCCCTCCGCCGATGAAGTAAAGCAACTGACGGCCGAATGGCACCGTCGTGCTGACGTACCCCAGCAGGTATTCACTACCCTAGACAGTATGCCGGCGGATACCCACCCCATGACCCAGTTCACGATCGGGGTGATGGCGATGCAGTCCGATAGCGTCTTCTCCCGGCGCTACGCCGAGGGCCTACCTAAATCAGAGTACTGGGATGCGGTGTACGAAGACAGCATGAACCTGATCGCCCGTCTGCCCCGCGTGGCTGCCTACATCTACCGGCGGGCCTTCAAGGACGGCCAGCACATCGAGCCCGATACCAGCCTCGACTACAGTGCCAACTATGCCCACATGCTGGGTAGCGACGACAAGGACTTCCGCAGCCTGATGCGTCTATACCTGACCATCCACGCGGACCACGAGGGAGGTAATGCCTCGGCCCATACCGTGAACCTGGTAAGCTCTACGCTCAGTGATCCTTACCTGGCCTTCTCCGCCGGGATGAACGCCCTGGCCGGCCCCCTGCACGGACTGGCCAATCAGGAGGTGATCAAGTGGATCTTCGAAATGATCGACAGCCTGGGGACCAAGACGCCTACCAAGGAGCAGATCGCCGACTACGTACAGCAGACACTAGACGAAGGGAAGGTCATTCCGGGTTACGGACACGCCGTGCTGCGTGAGCCCGATCCCCGCTTCACCGCCCAGCGTCGCTTTGCCGAACAGTACATTACGGATAGTGACCTGATCACTACGGTGTGGAAGATCTTCGACGTAGTGCCCCCGATCCTGCAGAGCCTCGGCAAGGTGAAGAATCCCTGGCCAAACGTCGATGCCCACTCCGGTGCACTGCTGGTCCACTACGGCTTCAGTGAGTTCAGCTACTATACGGTGCTATTCGGCGTGAGCCGGGCGTTCGGCGTACTGGCCGCGGGCATCTGGAGCCGTGCCCTGGGTATGCCCCTGGAACGGCCTAAGTCGGTGACCAGTGACTGGGTCCGCCAACAACTTCCTAACTAATCATCAAGCATTTACGCATGAACGTACCCGCTAATCTCTTCTACACCGAAGAGCATGAATGGATCCTCTTTGAGGGTACTACCGCCACCATCGGCATCACCGACTTTGCACAGGAACAGCTCGATGAGCTGGTCTACGTAGAGGTGGATACCGTTGGCGAGCAACTGAGCCGCAACGAAGTGTTCGGCACCGTAGAAGCGGTCAAAACTACCAGTGACCTGTTCATGCCCATCTCGGGTACGGTACTGGAGTTCAATAAAGAACTGGACGAAAACGAGGGGGATAACCCCACGCTGGTCAACGAAGACGCGTACGGCAAGGGGTGGATCGTGAAGGTGACGCCAGACGACCCGGACGACCGGGAGGGGCTGCTTGATGCGGAGGCCTACGCGAAACTTATTTCGTAAAAAAGATGGGGCAACCACCAAAAGCCGCTACCCGGGCATCTTTCGGTCGCGGACTCGGCGTACAACGGTTGCTGAGTCTGGCGTACGCAGTCTTTTTATCCGTAGTGAGTTTAGCTCCAGGACAGCGGATTCCTAAAATTTTTGACTGGAGTACCTTATTTTCGCCGGACAAGCTTGCACATTTTGGCGCGTACGCCATTTTTGCAGTATTATTGTCTTTCTCGATCGGCTCTCCGTCGGTGCTCAGACGTACGGCAACGGCCGTGGTCGCAGCTACGCTCTTCGGGGTGCTGATGGAGGTGCTCCAGGGAGTTATCGGCACGGGCCGAGATTTTGACCCCGTCGATATGGTAGCGAACCTGCTGGGTGCCGTACTTGGCGGCATCGCTTACCTGCTCTTAACTATTTTACTCCACCGCCTTGCTTCGGCACGGCCGTAACGATAAACGTTTTTAACTAGTTTGCCATGAACACTAACTTCTCTATCGGAGGTAGTACCCTGGCGATCATCTTCGCAGTGATTCTGCTCCTGTTCATCGGTCTCATCGTCTTGATGCGGAACGTGTACAAGACACGCACTGAAAAGGGGATTGCCGGCGAGTACGCCGAAGATGCCAAAGCCAACAACTCGTACATCGAAAACCGGGCCAAGTACGAGCGCGTCGACGTGTTCGGACTGAGCTCGACCTTCTTTAACTTCGGTCTGGCCCTGGCCGTGGGCATTTCCCTGCTCGCCTTTGCCTGGACGCAGTACTCCGCCGAGATCGTGATCCCCGAAGGAGCCCTCGAACTCGATGAGGAGATCGAAATGGAGCCACCCCGGACCGCCGAGCCACCCCCTCCCCCCCCACCACCGCCACCCCCCGTCATCGAGGAAGTACCGGAAGAGGAACTGATCGAGGAAGATCCCCCCGAATTCGAGGATACCTCCATCGACGAGAACACCGTCATGGATGAGGCCCCACCGGAAGTGAAGGAAGATAAGGCGCCGCCTCCCCCCCCACCGCCGCCGCCACCACCCCCCGCCCCCGAAGTGGAGGAGATCTTTAAGGTCGTAGAGCAGATGCCGCTCTTCCCCGGCTGTGATGATCTGGGCGCATATGCAGAGAAGAAAGCTTGTGCGGATAAGAAGATGCTGGAATTCATTTACGGCAACATCAAGTATCCCGCCATTGCCCGTGAGAACGGTGTAGAGGGTATGGCCGTAGTCTCCTTCGTAGTTGAGAAAGACGGTACCGTAACGGATGCGAAAGTCGTGCGGAACCCCGGTGCCAAGACCGGCGAGGAAGCCCTCCGCGTAGTGAATCTGATGAACAGCGAAGGACTCAAGTGGAGCCCCGGTAAGCAGGGTGGACGTAACGTTCGTGTACAGTTCAACCTGCCCGTGAAGTTCAAGCTCGAGTAGTACCGACCTTACACGGTTGAAAAAGCCGCTGCCCCATTCCGGGGGCAGCGGCTTTTCTATTGTCCCATCGATCGGGTCCCGCTGAATGGTCTTGCCGAAGTACGAAAGGTTACATTCGTACAAAAGATAATGCGGATCGCCTACCTCCTCTATGACGACCTCACGTTGCTCGACTTCGTAGGCTTCTACGATCCCATCAGCCGCCTCCGTACGCAGGGCTTCCTGCCCGATTTAGCGTGGCACCTATGCGGGCGCAGCGCTACCGTACACGATAACTTCGGGCTGCGCCTTACCGTAGATCGGATCACGCCGGACCTCTCGGGCTACGATCTAGTTTACATTCCCGGTGGGTTCGGAAGCAGGCCGCTGATGAACGATCAGCAGTTCCTGGACTGGTTGCGTACGGCGACTGCCGTGCCGTACATAGTCTCCGTCTGTACCGGTAGCCTACTGCTGGGTGCGGCCGGTCTGCTGAAGGGTAGACGAGCCACCACGCACTTCGATGCGTACGATACACTGGCCCCCTACGTAAGTGAGGTCGTGCCGGAGCGCATCGTCACCGATGGGAACGTCATCACCGGGGGAGCCGTGGCTACGGCGCTCGACCTGGGACTTCACGTATGCGAACTACTAGCCGGAAAAGATGCCGCCGGGGCGATTCGCAGTAGTATGAGTTACCACTGATCCCTTACCTTTCGTATGCCTACGGGATGTAGCGCAGCCCGGTAGCGCACGTCGTTCGGGACGACGAGGCCGCTGGTTCGAATCCAGTCATCCCGACCCATTCGCTGCACCTGCGGCCCCGCCCCCGGATCACATATCGAACAGCAGGGGGACGAGCAGCGACGTAGCCAGCCAGAACATCAGACTCAGGGGCGCGCCGATACGCGTGAAGTCCAAAAATTTGTAGCGGCCGGCACTGTACACCATGGCGTTGGTCTGATACCCCACGGGCGTCATGAAGCTGGCGGAGGCCGCGATGGCTACCGTGACCAGCAGCGGCATGGGATCTATGCCCAGTTGGGTGGCGCAGGCCAGCGCTACCGGAGCTAGCAGGGCGGCCGTAGCGTTGTTGCTCATCACTTCGGTCAGGAGGTTGGTGGCCAGGTAGAGTCCGGCGACCAGGGCAAAGGGGCCCCAGGCGGACACGGAGCCCGTCAGTAGTCCGGCGATGTCGGCATCCAGGCCGCTATTACTCATGGCGCGGCCCAGGCTCAGGGCGCCGGCGAGGAGGAAAACGATCTTCCAGTCGATGGATTCGTAGGCTTCCGCCATAGTGAGCATGCGGCTGACGACCAGTACGCAGACCCCGGCCAGGGCGGCGATACTGATGGGAAGCAGGCCGCTGGTCGCCAGTGCGATCACCACGGCGATGAGCAGGGTGACGAAGTAGAAGCGCCCGCGCTTGAAGTCGGTGATCGCGTCGCTGGACAGCAGGATGAAGGGGCTGTCCTGCTGCTGTTCGATGCGCTGTAGCTCATGCAGGTAGTGGGACTTCACCTCGGCCAGGATAACGTCGCCGGGTGTGAGGGCTAACTGGTACAACTTCTCGTGTAGCGTCTCCTCGCGTTGGCGGATGGCTAGGGGCACGGCCCGGTAGCTGCGCCGAAAGTCGACTTCCCGTAGGGTTTTGCCCACAAACTCCGAGTTTGGTGTCACGACCATTTCGACCAGGCTACTGTTGTCGCGCTGTAGTCCGGTACCCATCAGGCGTACACTGCCTGCGTTGTCTACGAGCCGTACCCAGTCCTTGAGGTTCAGGATCTTGGTGCGGTCACAGCGCACCTTGAGGGTGTCACCGGTGACCAGCCGGAAGTCACCTGGGGGGAGTACAAAGGTCTGCTCCGTTCGGCGCACTTCGATGATGTCCATGTCCAGCTCCCGCACGAAGGGGGAGTCCATGATCCGCTTACCCGCCAGATCGGGGTGGTCGAGAATGACGATCTCCGCCATATAGTCGTGTAGGGCGAATTTATCGGCCAGGTCATCGTCCCCCTCCCGGTCGGGTAGTAGCCGGCTACCGAAGTAAGTGAGGTAAAGCACCCCGATACCGAGCAGGATGAGGCCTACCGGCGCCAGGGTGAACATCGCGAAGCCGGGACTGCCGTGCGCGATGGCTATCCCGCTGACCAAAATATTAGTGGACGTGCCGATGAGGGTGCACATTCCACCCAGGATGCTGGCGAAGGAGAGGGGGATCAGTAGCTTTGATGCCTTGATCTTGGCGGTGGCCGCGATGCGGTGCACCACGGGAATGAAGACGGCCACTACCGGCGTATTATTGATAAAGGCTGAGCACAGGGCTACGACCAGTAAGAGGAAGAGCATCGCCTTACGCGGTTGCCGGCGGAAACGCCCCGCTAACAAGCCAGCTACCTGTTGTAGGGCGCCGGTCTTAAGCAGCGCCGCCGATAGCACGAACATGAAGGCCACCGTGAGCGTGGCTTCGTTGCTGAAGCCCGCCAGACCCTCCTGCGGGGAGATCACTCCACTGATCACCAGGGCTACGACCAGTAACATGGCAATGACATCGACGGTCAGCCATTCGGTGACGAACAGCACGATCGCCGCAAAGGCAATGAGCAGCGTAAGTACGGCGGGGCTTAGCATATGGAGCCCGCGAAGATAGAGCTAGAACTGCTCGTAGATACTTTTCAGGTCGGCGTTGGTTTCGGCTGCCTTGATGGCCTCCAAGCCGGTGCCCATCTCCATGATCAGTTTGTTGAGCTCGTCCGTATCCCCCAGCTCTTCGAGCCGACCGGTCAGATCCTCACGCAGGTCGCTGATGGCCTTGGTCGCCGCCAGCCGCCGCCAGGGACTCTGTGATTGGTCCAGGGCCATTTCCTGCAGCATGGCCACCCCGCTGGTCTGCTGGGCGCTTTCCCCCTTGGCGAGCAGCGCCTGGTACGCGGTGTAAAGGGAGACGGCCTCGTAGCCGTCGGCCCGTGCTAACTGCTGCTGCAGGTAGGGGAGCTTTTCGAGCGCACCCGTCTCGCTGTATAGATTGGCCAGTGCGCCGCTGATGCTGGTGTTCTCGATTGCTTCGAGTTGGTCAGCCGCCTTGCGGGCGGCTTCGGGATCAGTCGCTACCAGCGCTTCCAGGCCGGCAGCTACCACCGTATAGGGCTGCGCACCCATAGCTTCTGCAGCGATAGCGCCCAGTTGCTCGTCCTCCAACTGTGTGAGCAGGTCGATGGCCGTAGCACGCACCTCGGAGCGCTCGTCGCCGCGGGCGATCTCGCGGATCAACGAGCGTTGTTCCGCAGTAGGTGCATCCAGGCTCTGTAGCGCTACTCCGCGGATAGCGTAGAAGCTATCCTGCAGGGCCAGGGTGTATATCTTGTTGGTCAGTGCCGTATCGCTCTCCTGACTACTCAGAATGCCTACTGCTTCGTAACGGTCCAGGAACGCCGGAGCGTAACGGAACTGTGCGGCCAGCTCTTCCGGACTCTTCCGGTAGTCGTACTCCGCCAGCAACTGGTGGGCGGGATCGAAAACGACTACATCCGGAGCGGTAGCAGCGGGGAAGGTGAAGGTCTGCTCTCGCTCGTCGATCACTACCCGGTGGCGGGTCGCCGTACCATTGGTGTATACGTCGATGTCGACCGGGATGCGAAACACGGCTGGCACGTTGTTTTCCGTATCCTGGGTCTGGAGTACGGTCACGGCCACGCTGCCGTCGGTATAATCGGTACGAATGCTCAGCTGCGGGTGACCCGCGCTGAGGTACCACTGGTCGAAGAACCAGCTCAGGTCTTCCCCGGTGGTGTCCTCGAAGGCGATCCGGAGCTCGGCTACCTCTACGGCGGAGAGCTTGTTGCGTTCCAGGTAGTGCTGCAGGCTGCTGAAGAAGGCCTCATCGCCCAGGTAGTTGCGCAGCATGTGCAGCACGGCCCCGCCCTTGTTGTAGCTATGGGCGTCAAACATCTGCTCCTTGTCCTCGTAGTCGTACCAGATCAGCTCGTGCGGCGGGTTACTGCGCAGGGAGCTGAGGTAGCCCTGCCATTCCTCCAGCAGGTGGTAATCAGCGGCGTCTTTGCCGTGCTTCTCTTCCATCCACAGGTACTCGCTGTAGTTGGCGAATCCCTCGTTCAGGGTCAGGTTCGACCAGCTTTCGCAGGTCACGTAGTCACCGAACCAGTGGTGGAACATCTCGTGGGCTACGATCTTCTCATTCAGGTCTACGTCGATGAGGTCGCGGGCCGTGCCGTGCATAAATTCACCGAAGATGACGGCCGTCGTGTTCTCCATCGCACCGCTCACGTAGTCGCGCACGGCTACCTGGCTATACTTGGGCCAGGGGTACTGCACGCCCGTCAGCTCGCTGAAGAAGGTGAGCATCTCACGGGTGTAGGGGTAGATCGCTTTGGCGTGCTCGGCGTACTCTTCCTCTACGTAGTAGTTGACGGGGATCCCGTTCCAGTCCTCATCTTCCACTACCTCGAACTCCCCTACGACCAGGGCGAACAGGTAGGGGGCATGGGGGATGTCCATCTTCCAGTAGTCAGTGCGCATACTGTCTTCCACCTGGGTGGAGCTCATTAGCGTACCGTTGGAAAGGGTCTTGTAGCGGTCGTGCACCGTCACGTAGATCTCCTCCGTACACCGCTCATTAGGCTTGTCTACGGTGGGGAACCAGCGGCTGTTGTTCTCCGTTTCGCCCTGCGTCCAGATCTGGCGGGGCTTATCACCGTCTTCGCCACGGGGGTTGATGAAGAATAGTCCCTTGTCACTGGTGATGGCCTCGCCGGCGGTGCCTCCTTCGGCGGGGGTGGCCGTATAGTCGAACACTACGGTGAAGTCTTCCCCCCGCGCGTACATGCCGTCGAGCTGCACGGTTACTTGCTGTTGCTCGTCGTCGTAGCTGTACTGTAGCTCCTTGCCGGCCGGATTGGTGACGGACTTGAAGTCCAGCCCCTTGGCGTCCAGCACCACGCTATTCACGGGGCTGAAGACGGGGCGCAGCCGCAGGGTGGCCCTGCCGATCACCATCTCCTGTACCCAATCGAAGCGCAGTTCCAGTTTGGTGTGGAGCAGGTCGCTGATCCGATTAAAGGCCAGGGCCTTGGGCTTGCGTGGGGCAGGCGCCGGATCTGGTGCATCGACAACTTCCTCTTCATCGATCACCCCGTTGGTGGCGGGGGTGACCGTCATCGTGTCCAGGTCGCGGGTTTCCGTTTCGGTCGTCGCGGGGGTGGGTGCGGGCGGGGCTACCGCGGGCTTGGTCGTGTTACAGCTTATGGTGAGCAGGACCGCCAGCAGGCCAAGCAAAGAAAATCTACGCATCAACAACTTGATTTAAGCAAGTAGGACGCGCGCGGCCGGTAATTGTTTGCCGCTGACTTAGCCGCGACGGTTGGGACGGCGACCTTTACCGTCGCGCGCCCCCCGCCGCTCCTTGCGTTGGGCTTCCAGTGCCTCGAGCTTCGCCTGCTGCTCCTCGTTAAGCACGGCCTGCATGGCTTCACGTCGTTCGGTATCGGCCCGGGTAATGGATTCGCGCATGGCCTCGCGGGCGGTTTCGCCCTGCGCGCGGGCTGCCTCGGCCTGCTTGGCAAAGGTCTGGTTGATCTGAGCGACCTGTGCGGACTGCTCGGGAGTCAGCTCCAACACTTTGGTGAGGAGCTCGGTCTGTCGTTCGGCCCGTTCGGTGGGCGTGGGGCGGTCGTCGTCCGTACCGCTGCCGCGCTGGGCGGACAGGCTACCGGCAGCCAGAAGAAGGAGGGCGGAAAAAAGGATGGATTGCGTTTTCATCGGAAGATTGGTTTACTACATCCACGGAATACCCGTGGGTGATGCTACAAAAGTGCCGGCACGGGGTGCAGGGAGCAACACTTATCAACGAACGGCCCGATTGTCTCAACGTACAGTTCGGCCGGTCCTTTTATCCCCGGGGCACGGGCCGCATCTTTGCCGCTATGCAGCCGCACCGACTCACGCCCCTTGCCGTACAGCTTGCCGCCTGGGTGGGATTATGGGTCGTGGTGTTCCTGATCCTGGGAGACGGTGCCTACGCCTGGGGGCGGTGGCTACGGCGCAGCTTTCCCTTGCTGGTGGGTATTGCCGCCGTCGTGACGATCAATCACCTCCTTTTACTTCCCAGCCTGTACTTCCGGGGGCACCGGCTGTGGTTCGTACTGGGCGGCGGCGCGCTGGTGCTGGGGATTAGCCTATTACTACAGTATGGACTGATGCCAGACCGCGCCTTTCCGCTCGATTTCGGGCGGGGCGACCGGCCGCGGGCTCGGGGGCTGGCTACGCTGCGTTTCCTGTTGCCACTAGCTACCTCCTTTCTGGGGTCTTCGCTGATCGAGGTGACGCGCTATGCGTTCTACCAGGAGAAGCGGGCCATACAGGCGCAGCGTGAGCAGGTGACTACGGAACTGAAGTTTTTGAAGTCGCAGGTCAATCCGCACTTCCTGTTCAATACGCTCAATAACATCTACACCCTTACCCTGCTGAAGGACGAGCAGGCCCCCGGCAGTCTGCTACAGCTATCCGGTATGCTGCGTTATATGCTCTACGAAGCCGAGGCCGCTACCGTACCCCTGCGCCGGGAGATCGCCTACATCCGTGATTTTGTCCAGTTGCAGGCCCTCAAGGACAGTCGCGGGCAGAATGTGCGCGTAGATCTGGACGAAAGCCGTCCCGATCTCCCGATTGCCCCATTGCTCCTCATTCCCTTCGTGGAAAACGCCTTCAAACACAGCCACCTCGAAGGCCCCCTGGGATTCATCGACGTGCAACTGCGCACCACGGCGCGGGAGATCGTCCTGCTGGTAAATAATAGTCTACCGACCGGCCCCGTGACCGCCGACCGGCAGGGGGGTATCGGGCTGGATAACGTCCGCAAGCGTCTCGCGTTGCTCTACCCCGAGCGCCATACCCTTGCTATCGAGCGAACGGCTACCACCCATACCGTCACCCTGAAACTGCAGTTGCCGTGAGCCTGCGCTGTCTGATCGTAGACGATGAGCAGCTGGCCCGCCGCCTGCTGCGCAGCTACTGCGCGCGTCTGCCGCAGCTAGAGGTGGTGGGCGAAGCTAGCAGCGCCATCGAAGCCCTACCACTGCTGCGTACCGGGGGGGTAGATGTGCTGTTCCTGGATATCCAGATGCCGGAGATGAGCGGACTGGACCTACTGCGCAGCCTGCGGCAACCGCCCGCCGTAGTCCTGACCACTGCCTACAGCGTGCACGCCCTGGAAGCTTATGACCTGGATGTAGTGGATTATCTGCTCAAGCCCTTTGGCTTCGACCGCTTCGTGCGGGCGGTGGGGCGGGCCGAGGAGCAGCGCCCGTCCGCCCATGTGCTCAGCACCCGCGACCCCGCCCCGGCGTACCAATTGGTGAAGGCGGACTACAAGATCCACCGGATCGCCCACACCGATATCCGGTACATCGAGAGTATGCGCGAGTACGTGGCCTACCATACCCTGGACGGGAAGCGGACCCTCACCCTCGGCTCGCTCAAACAACTGGAGGCGGACCTGCCGGATACCTTCCTGCGGGTGCACAAATCGTACATCGTGGCCCGGGATAAGGTCACCGCCCTGGAGGGCAATCAGCTAAGGCTGGGCGATACCCTGCTGCCTATTGGTGGCAGCTACCGGGAACACGTGCGGCAGGAACTGTTCAGCTAGTATGCAGCACTATATCCTCTTCTACGAAACGGTGGATGGCTACGTGGAGAAACGTCAGCCCTACCGCGATATTCACCTTCAGCTGGCCCGCAAGGCCGTCGAGTCCGGGGCGCTCGTCATGGCCGGCGCGTACGAACCTGCGGACGGGGCCGCGCTCATCTTCCGGGGGGAGGACGAGGAGGTGGCTGCGGATTTTGCCCGTCGGGATCCCTACGTGCAGAACGGACTGGTCAGTCGGTGGTGGGTGCGCAAGTGGATGGTGGTGGTGGATTAGACCCCTTCGGGGGTAGGTCGCTTTGCGGGTGGGTGGCGTTCTTTGCGGCGGTGGGTGCGTCCTTTTTTGTAACCGTAGTAGTTTTTTGACCTATGCATATTATTCCAGCTATTGACCTTATTGACGGGAAGTGCGTGCGCCTGACGCAGGGCGATTATACCCGTAAGACGGTATATAACGAAGACCCCCTGGCCGTGGCCCGGGAGTTTGAGGAGGCGGGGATCGAGCGACTGCACGTGGTGGATCTGGATGGTGCGCGCGGGGGCGGGATCGTGAACCATAAGGTACTGGAGCGTATCGCTGGGGGTACGAAGCTAAAGATCGACTGGGGCGGGGGGATGAAGCGCGACGAAGACCTGCGGGTGGCCTTCGAGGCCGGTGCCCACCAGGTGACGGGCGGGACCATCGCGGTGAAGCAACCGGAGGTATTTCTGGGCTGGCTGGAACGCTACGGGGCGGAGCGCATCATTCTGGGCACGGACGTGCGGGGCGATAAGATCGCGGTGAATGGCTGGGAGGAGGCCAGTGACCGCGAGCTCTTTGAGTTTCTGGCGGAGTACGTGGAGCGGGGCGTGCGCTATACGATCTGTACTGACGTGAGCAAGGACGGTCTGCTGCAGGGTACGGCACGCGAACTGTATGCCCGTATCCGCCGGGAGCAGCCGGAGGTGAAGCTTATCGCCAGTGGGGGGGTGACTACGCTGGACGACCTGCGGGCGCTGGCTGATCTCGATTGTTACGGCGTCATCGTGGGAAAGGCGATCTACGAGGGGCGGATCACGCTGGAGGAGCTCCGTGCATTCAGCGATTCATAATCTAGGTGCAGCAGATACTTTATAGCCTAGCTTGGTAGTTGGTAGTGGACTGCATCGATGCAGACATTATTTTACGATACCACTTTTTGTTTGCCTACTGAATTGCTTTATGCAGTGTAGTAGTTAGCGGCAGGCCGGCTGAATCAGTATATATGACGCGTTTGCACCTAGCCTTTTGGCTATTTTCCAGTTCCTTATTCCTTCATGCGCAGAACACGGTCTTCCTATTCGATTGGGAGGGTAGCGACCCGAAGGTGGCCGCCATCGGGCCGAACGCGACCAGTATCGGTAATCTTATCGTAACCAAGACGCGGCTGGACAACCGGACCAAGGGCCTGGCCCCGCCGGCGGGCACCACTACGGAAACGAAACAGGATATCAATATGGTCCTGGCGAATAACCCCATCTTTAACCGGGACGGAATCGACCTGTCGTTCGACTACCAGCGCGACGAAAGCACGGCTACCCTCATCTCTCGAAACAACTTCCAGATGGGGGCCAACGGAATGAACGCGCGCTACCGGGTCAGGGAAGCGAGTGGAGGCTGCTCGGCCCAGATCGTTATTCCTGGCGAGGCAATAGTGGATGACGATATCTACCGCACCTACCGCTTTCGCTACGACCCGAACACGGGAGAAGCTGTACTATCGAAGACGGAGATCAACGGGCCCACGACCGTGATTGGAACCAACGCGACTAAAACGCCGGGGCAGGCCCTGTGCTGGGATGGCGATACCGATATCACCATCGGTATCGCTACCGATGGTAGCGGGAAGGGTAACGCCATCATGGATAACCTGCGGATGGAGGAGGTCGGCTTCGCCGGCCTGCCGGTAGAGCTCACCGTATTTGAGGCGCGCGCGCTGGCTGATCGGGTGGAACTATCCTGGCGCACCGATTCCGAGGTTGACAACGACTATTTCGCGATCGAGCGCAGCTGCCCGGGTGAGGAATGGATGGAAGTAGTGCGCCAGGTCGGCTACGGCAATACCAACGAGACGTACGACTACGTGGCTACGGATGAGTCTCCCCGCCCGGACATGAATTACTACCGGCTCAAGCAAGTGGACTACGATGGAAACTACGGCTATTCTACGATCAAATCCGTCCGCTACGACGGGCAGGAGGATAGCAGTCGCCCCCCCTTTCCTAACCCGACCTACGGTACGGTGAGTATGCCCGGTATGGACCGCTCCACAACTATCCACGTCATCAATGCGCAGGGACAAGCAGTCAAGGTATTGCCCCCCCGGACAGCGCGAACCGCTTCCCGCACCACTATCGACCTGAGTGGTCTACCCACTGGGGTATACCACATCCATAATGGAACAACTATGCAGCGCGTGATCAAGCAGTAGTCACCAACGGGGCGGGGCCGCAGGTGCAATATTTAAGCTGCAATGTCGGTTATAACACTGATTGCTTAAATATCAGACACTACGTCCTAATTCATCGCTTTTGCGAGAATCCCAACTGTATGCTTCGACTGGTTTTGCTATGTGTCCTGCTGACACCCCTTCGGCTTGCTTACGCACAGACCACGGTCTTCCTGTTCGAGTGGGAAGGAACGGACCCACTTGTAGCGACCATCGGACCGAATGCCTCCTCGGTAGGTAATAAGACGTCCACCAAACTTCGCGAGGACGGTAACACTAAAGGGATCGCTCCGCCGACGATCGGTAATGGGAACAAGGACATTACCCTGATACTCAATGATAATGTGATCTTCAACGTACCCGGTATCGACTTATCGTTCGACTACCAGCAGGACGATGCCACGAACACCCTGGTGCAACGGGGCAGCTTCCGCATGGGCGTCAACGGAATGAACATCACCTATCGCGTCGAGAACGGCACGGGGGGAGGCACTACCGTATCGTCGCCCAACTTCCCGATACCGAACGATGATGTCTACCGTACGTACCGCTTCCGCTATGAACCCGGTGTGGGTAATGCCGTCCTCTCCGTAGACGGCGCGCAACTCTGGACCAACCCGATCAAGACCCCCGGGAGGAGTCTGTACTGGGTAGGGGATGGGAACATCGTAGTCGGCACCCTGCTCGACGGAAACAGTTTGGGTAAGGCCCTACTAGATAACCTGCGGATGGAGGAAGTGGTCGCTTCCGCCAGTCTACCCATAGAGCTCGTGTGGTTCGATGCCGAAGTAGCCGAGAACCAGGTACACTTTAGCTGGCGTACCGCACGGGAGACCGATAACGCCTACTTCGTTATCGAACGCTCCGCTTCTGGCAGTGGGTGGCAAGAAATAGGCACCACGCCCGGCAGCGGTACCTCGGTTGCCGGCCGGACCTACACTTACAAAGATACCGGCCCTATGACCGGCACCAATTACTACCGGCTCAAACAGGTCGATTACGACGGGACATACCAGTACTCCGCCGTCAGATCCGTCGTCGTAGCGAAGGAAGAGTATAGCGAATTACTCTACCCAAATCCTACCCGCGGCAAGTTCACCGTACGCAATACTTCGGGGAGTAGCAGGCCGCAACTCTTTGATGCGCGGGGCAGAAAGGTAAGTACGGTGAACGCCTCTACTACGGACGGCTTCCTGCATATGAATATTTCGGAGTTGCCCGATGGCGTGTACTACTTACGCAGCGGCAGCACCGTACAGCGGCTGCGTAAGCACTAGGGGCGCACTACCTTTGCCAGCAATGACGTCCCCCCTCGAGATCTCCTATCCGGGCGGCCCGCTCACCGGCCACCTTCGCCTTACCGGCTCCAAATCCATTGCCAACCGGGCCCTGCTCATCCGGGCACTCACACCGGACGGTTTTACCATCCACGGGCTGGCGGCGGCGGACGATACCGTCCGAATGCAGCAGTTGCTGGAATCAGACGACGAAGTACTCGACTGTGGCCCCGCCGGCACTACTTACCGCTTCCTTACCGGCTACCTCTGCCGCCGCCAGGGTACCCAACTGCTTACGGGCAGCGCGCGGATGAAGGAGCGCCCCATCGGTATCCTGGTCGATGCGCTACGCAGCCTGGGGGCTGATATTACTTACGCGGAAAACGAAGGCTACCCGCCGCTGCACATCGGATACAGTGCCCTGGACAAGAGCGACCGGGTGAGTATCGCGGCCGATACCAGCAGCCAGTACATTTCCAGCCTGCTGATGCTGGCCCCGACGCTACCGAACGGCCTGAAGCTCACGCTGGAGGGGGAGATTGTAAGTATGCCCTACATCAAGATGACGCTGTCTTTGATGGGCTACTTTGGCATCAAGCACCACTGGGAGGGGCAGACCGTGATCGTAGCCCCGCAGTACTACCAAGCCCGCGACTTCACCGTAGAGGCGGACTGGTCGGCGGCCAGCTACTACTACAGCCTGGCCGCCCTGAGCGAGTCGGCCGAGCTGCACATCGATGGCTTGTTCCAGGATAGCCTGCAGGGTGATGCGGTGGTGAAGGAGCTCTACGAAGAATTCGGGGTCACTACCACCTTTACCGATACGGGTGTCCAGCTGATCAAGCCGGCCGGCACCGTAGCCCCCGTGCTGTTCGAGCACAACTTCGTGGACTGTCCGGACATCGCCCAGACGCTCATGGTCACCTGTGCCGGACTGGGTGTGCAGGGGCTGTACTCCGGCCTGCAGACGCTATTCATCAAAGAGACCGACCGGGTGAAGGCCATGAAAGCAGAATTGGGTAAGGTGGGCGTCTCGCTCTACAAGATCCCGCAGCGGATGGCCGGCAAGACCGGCATCCTGTACTTTGCCCAGGAAGGGCGGGCAGACTACGCCGCCGGCACCCCCACCTTCGCTACCTACCACGATCACCGCATGGCTATGGCACTGGCACCGCTGGCCGTACAGCACGCTGTCCGACTGGAGGATCCGGAGGTGGTCAAGAAAAGCTATCCGGACTTCTACCGCGACCTGCAACAGTTAGGGATCGGCCCAAAAACCGTCTGACGTGGCCCGTACCCGCAAGGTGCACGAAAGCCGTACGACGGTCGATCTCGACGGACTGCGCGTACCGGTGCGCATCATCACCGAGCGGGGGCGGCGGGCTACGATCGCGGCGGTGCGGCAGCGGGCCCTCTATATCCGTCTGCCCCACGGGCTCGCCGCCGCCGCCCGGGAGCAGCGCATTCACGAGATGCTGGCCTGGGCCCTGCGCACCGCCCGCGAAAAACCGGAGGCCTTCGCCCACTTCACCGGCTTGCCGCGGGCGGCGCGCTACGTATTCGGCTTCGGTGAGCAGGAGTATGAGATAGGGGTAGGGGAGCATGCACTGGCGCACCACAAGATCGTGGCGACCGCAGCGCACCGCCTCCAGATTTTGCTCTGCACCCGCGGTGCCCGCCCCGCGATGAACCGGGTGATCCCGAAGTTGCTGGCCAAGCACTTTGCGGCACAGGAGCTGGCCCGGGTGGCCCGCCGGGTGCACGAACTCAACGCCGCCCACTTCCAGCGACCGATCCGTGGGGTCAAACTCAGCGATACGTATAGCCGCTGGGGCTCCTGCTCGCACCGGGGGAATATCAACCTGGCTACCCGCCTGCTGCTGGCGCCCGATGCCGTACTGGACGCGGTGATCGTGCATGAGCTGGCGCACCTGGTCCACGCCGATCATTCCCCCCGCTTCTGGGCCGAGGTAGCCCGCGCCCTGCCCGATTATAAAAAGTACGACGCCTGGTTGAAAGAACACGGGGGTGGGCTGCGTTTCATCCCTACTCCCGTGGACTAAACCAGCGTATGCGTCACTTTACCCTCCTGCTCTTTGCTTTTTTCGGCCTCGTGCTCAGCTCCTGTATCTCACCCAAGAAGGCCGCCGAGCGCTACCAGCCGCAGATCGATAGCCTATCCACCGTAGCGCGGGTGCAGGCCGACACCATCCAGCGCCTCACCCTGGCCCTGGAGCGGAGCCGGGGCGGCAACGATATGCTGCTCGTGACCCAGGACCGCCTACAGGACCGGCTGGCTGCCCAGGACGACCGCATCGAGGAGCTGGAGAGTAACCTGAGTAGCACCAGCGACCAGATGAGTCAGCGGGTCACCGACCTGCGCTCCGCGCTGGTGGCCAATGACCGGATGGTGGATAGCCTGATCCGCCTGCAGTCGGCGGCCATCAATGAGTTCTCCATCGGTATCCAACTGGCGGCCGAACTACTGAGCGACTCCCTGCAGGGGCGGCTGGACAGCAGCAGCTACGAGATCACGGAACTACCCGGCGAGCTGGTACTGAGCGTGCAGGAGGGTGTGCTGTTTCGTCCCCGCTCCGTAGGCTACCTGGCGCGGGGCAACGAGGTGGTGCTGAAGGTGGTCACGCAACTACTACAGCAAAACCCCCTGCTCAAACTGCGGATCGTAGGCCATACCGACAACCAGCCCAATACCCTCAAGGGCACGGACAACTGGGAATACGGTGCGCTGCGGGCCAGCACCATCGCTAAGGAACTAGCCGAAACATACTATGTGAGTCCCAACCGACTGGTGGCCGCCAGCCAGGGCGAATACGGGCCGAGTCGCTCCAACGCCACGCCCGAAGGCCGCATGCGCAACCGACGCATCGACTTCGTATTTACGAACAACGTCGGAAATCTGCTGCGCCAACTGGACCGGGTAGCCCGGGCCGGAAAGTAACTTTTTTGGTCAAACTAGCTTGGTGTTACGCTAATTAGCGTATATCTTGCGCGCTTACCCAAACGCAGTATGGTAGAGCAGATCGACATCACCCGGATTCTTTTTTTGGACATCGAAACCGTGAGTGGAGTAGCTACCTACGAGCAGCTCGATGAGCAGTTTCGCCAGCTCTGGGCCTACAAAGCGCCCGGTGCCCTGAAGCGCTACGGGGAGGAACTGACCGAAGAAGAACTGGCCGCCTCCTACACGGACAAGGCCGCCATTTTCGCCGAGTTCGGCAAGATCGTCTGCATCAGCGTCGGGGCGGTGTACCGCGACAAGGACAAGCAGCTCAAGATCCGCCTCAAGTCATTCGCCAACCGCGACGAGAGCAAACTACTGGAAGACTTCAACGAGATGCTCGACCAGTACTACGGCGACCCGGCCAAGTTCTACCTCTGCGGCCACAACATCAAGGAGTTCGACGTGCCCTACATGTGTCGCCGCATCATAGCCCAGCAGCAAAAGCTACCCGCCCTGCTCGACATCAGCGGCAAGAAACCCTGGGAGACCAAGCACCTGGTGGACACGATGGATCTCTGGAAGTTCGGCGACCGCAAGGCCTACGTATCCCTCAAGCTACTGGCCGCCGTACTCGGCTTTCCCAGCCCCAAGGACGATATCGACGGCAGTGATGTAGGCCGGGTATTCTGGGAGGAGGACGACGTGGAGCGCATCGCCGTATACTGCGAGAAGGATGTGCTGGCTACCGCGCAGTTATTTCTCCGCTATCAGCGCAAACCGCTCTTCGCCGAAGACCAGGTGCACTACGTAGCGCGTTAATGGGCCTAATGTCGGCACGAAAGCCCGGCGGTCTGTATTTAGACTTAGCTTTGGGCGTATATCCCTAGTCGACACTGGTTTCCGGTCCGTTAATGCCCCTCATGAAAGTACTTTTACCCCTTGCCCTATTCTGTTTATTCACTTCACTTAGCGCCCAGGAAGGAGGCTCACCCGCCTACGACTTCCTGCGCGATCGTACGGAGGAGCTGGGCCTCGTCGCATCCGACCTGTGGGAACTGCGCGTAAGCGACGAGTACGTTTCTACTGATGGCACTCAACACGTCTACGTAGGGCAGGAGCTCTACGGCACACCGATCTACAACGCGCAGGCCGCCGTCCATTACCGCGACGATCGGGTGATCTACCATACCTCCAACCTACAAGCCGATATTCGCAAGAGGGGCCAGGCGACCGTGCCGCAGCTCACTGCGGAGCAGGCCTTCCGCCGGTTGGGGCTTACCGCGCAGTCCCGCATGCTTTCGGCTGACCTGGTCTACTACCCGATGCCCGGAGCGCAGGCTGCCTTACAGCTCGTCTGGCAGCTCGTCGAGGAGGATGCTAGCGCGCACGTCACGCTACACATGGTCGACGCCGCTACCGGAGCAGACCTGTACCAGACTAGCCTCACGCTCAGCTGTTCCTTCGATGAAGGGCCACAGGGCGGGGCCGCCAGTGCGGTGCATACCCATAAGAGCAGCACGGCTATCCCGAGCGACCGCGGCGACGGCGCCCTGTATAATGTATTCCCCTTCGGTCTGGAATCCCCCAACGACGGTACCCGTAGTCTCCTGCTCGAACCCGCCGACGAGCTGGCTTCTCCCTACGGATGGCACGATACCAATGGCGTGCCGGGGCCGGAGTACACCATTACCCGGGGCAATAACGCGTATGCCTACCGAGACGCGGATACTACCCAGAACCAACCCGATCCGGGCATTGTAGCCGATGGAGGCCCTGAGCTCGATTTCGACTTCTTCTTCGCCCCCATGCAGCGGCCCGATAGTATCGTTGAGGCTTCGCTGACCCAGCTATTCTACACCACCAATATGCTGCACGACTGGACGTACCGCCACGGCTTCGACGAAGCCGCGGGCAACTACCAGCGCAACAACTACGGCCGCGGCGGGAAGGGGCGGGATCCCGTACTGGCCGAAACCCACGACTCCTCCGGCAGCAACAACGCCAACTTCTCCACCCGCGGCGACGGTAGCTCCGGCCGCATGCAGATGTACCTCTGGGGTACACCCAGCCTACTGACCGTACTCTCCCCCGACGACCTGGCGGGCGAACGCCGTACGGGGCGGGCCGAGTTTGGCGCTCAGGTGGGCGATGTGCCCCTGACTGCCCTACTGGCGATTGGCCGGGACGGTACCGAAAGTCCCACCCTGGGTTGCTCCGCACTGGTCAACCCCGAGGAAGTACGCGGTAAGATCGCCCTGATCGATCGCGGCAGTTGTACGTTTCAGCAGAAGGCCTTCAATGCCGAAACGGCCGGCGCCGTCGGGGTAGTGATCTGCAACCCCAATAACAACCTAATCACCATGGCGGGGGCCGAAAATGCGAGTGACATCCCGGTCACTATTCCCGTTGTCATGCTACGGGAACGCGACTGTACACCCCTGCGGCAGGTGATCACGGCCGGTGGCGAAGTAGAAGTAGCGCTGCAGGACAACAATCTCACCCCCCTCGACGGCTCCTTCGACAACGGTGTAGTAGCCCATGAGTACGCCCACGGGGTGAGCATCCGCCTGGTCGGCGGACCGGCCAGGTACACCTGCCTGCAGAACGATGAGCAGATGGGGGAGGGCTGGTCCGATTTCTTCCTGCTGGCCTCCACCCCGCAGTCCGCTACGCCTAACCCCGACGGGACGGAATTGCGCGGTATCGGCGTTTACTCTACCTCCGGTGGGCCCGGCGCGCGTGGGTTCCGCTCCCAATTCTACTCTACCGACTTTTCCGTGAATAACCATACCTACGACGACGTCATCACGGACGCCATTCCGCACGGGGTGGGGGAGACCTGGGCGGCTAGCCTGTGGGATCTGTACTGGAAGATGGTGGACGCATACGGCTTTGATGACGACCTGATCACCGGTACCGGCGGCAACAACGCCGCCGTGCGGCTGGTCATCGAAGGCATGAAGTACACGCCCTGCAGCCCCGGGCTGGTCGACGGCCGCGACGCGCTGCTCGTTGCCGATCGCCAGCTCAGCGGTGGAGCTAATGCCTGTTTGATCTGGGAAGTCTTCACCCGCCGTGGACTGGGTGTATCGGCTACGCAGGGGACCGGTCTTTCCCGCAGTGATAACCGGGAAGCCTTCGACGCGCTTCCGAGCTGCATTCCTACCGTGAAGCTGCTGAAGACGGCCGATACTACATTCATCAGCCCCGGAGACGAAATCACCTTCACGCTCACGGTCCGCAACGATAAGGCCGGGCCGGCAACGGGACTCACCCTTACGGATACCCTCCCGGAAGGACTGCAGCTAGCCATGAACACCGTAAGTAGCGAAGTGGAATTCGAATCCACCGCGGAGGCCGTCACCTTTTCGGTCCCTGACCTCGCCCCCGGCGAGTCGTACACGATCGCGTATACCGCCCGCTCCGCCCCGGAGATCGCCAGCACCCGGCTGCTACTCAGTGCGGCGGACACCACGGACGCAAACCTGTGGGATATCCTGTCCAACACAGGTACAGCCAGCTGGATGCGATCCGACTCGACCCCCTTCGCCGGCTCCCGGGCCTGGTTCGTACCCAATGAGAATTCAGCGCAGGACCAGGTTCTGCGGCTGCGTGACCCGGTCACCCTGGATGGCCCCCATCCAGCGCTGCGGTTTTTCACCAAGTACCGGACGGAAGTTGCCTTCGATGCCGGTATCGTGCAGGTAAGTACGAACGGAACGGACTGGAACAATGTCGATCAGCAGTTCGTGCGGTTCGGCTACCGCGGCATAGTAAGCGGATCGGCAGCCCGGCCGCTGCGCAACACACCTACCTTCTGGGGCGATAGTGAGGGCTATCAGGAGGCTATCGTAGACCTGGCCGCCTACCGTGGGCAGTCGATCTACGTACGCTACCGCTTCATTAGTGATGGATCGGTCGGAGCCGGAGGCTGGTGGGTCGATGAGATCGAGCTACTGTCTGACCTACACACCTACGACGGACTAGCCACCCTGACGACCACGGAGGGAGACACCGCTACGGCCCGCGTACCCGAGTTCGGGGTAGTCGTCAATGCGAGTGAGATCGTCAGTGGTATCGGCCGCACCCTACCCACCAACCGTAGCGTACGGCTGTACCCCAACCCCGCTACGGACCGACTGGCAATACGCTTACAGACGGCACAGGCCGGACGCCTGCAACTCGATGTATTCAGCATGGACGGCCGCCGGGTACTGCGTCAGTCCAGCCAGGTCAGCCAGGGGGCGAATGCGCTGGACCTCAGCGTAGCCGATCTACCAAGCGGTCAGTATACGGTTCGACTCACCGAGGCGGCGGCCCTGACCACCCTGAAGCTGACCGTAGCGCACTAAGGCTACGGATCAGAAGGGATAGCCCAGACCGATCTGCGGACGAAGCTGACCGAACTCGAACTTCCTGAGCCAGTAGGCACTCTCGGGATAGTCGATCGAAAAGGGTCGCGCCCGGCTACCGTCCGTGGCCCGGGGGTAGTTGTACCGCAGGGGCATGGCCAGATCCAGCCGGAAGACGAAGTAGCTCAGGTCGATACGAATACCGAAGCCACCGTCTACGGCCAGCTGCCGGTAGAATGGCTGGTGGTAAAACGGCTCGGCCCCCTCGTCATCGAGCAGCCGTCCGCGAAACAGGAATTGGGAGCCGGGACGGTCGGGGTCCTCCCGTAGGCGCCACACATTACCGATGTCGGTAAACAGAGCACCGCGTACGAAGGAAAACAGGTTGAAGCGGTACTCGAAATTGAGCTCTAGTTGTAGATCGCCGGTCTGGTAGAGCCGTAGGTTGTTGTTGATGTTTCCTCCGTCACTGATGCTCAGGGGATCCAGGTAACCGCCCGGACCCAGACCCTGCGGCGCCCAGGCCCGCATAGAATTCGCTCCGCCGGCAAAGAACTGCTTGACGTAGGGAACCTCCTCGTCCTTACTGAAGGGGCGCGCGATGCCAAAGACGAAGCGACTGGCAAAACTGCGCAGTGGCGAAAACTGCTTCTTGAACCGTGTATCCACCACCCCGAGGGCATACTGGGCAAGCCGGTTGTCGGGGTCCAGGTTGTCGATGAACTGGTCGGCCAGGAAGACCTCGGCGCCGGTCAGCTCGAACTGGGCATTGAAGGAGAGCGAACGTCCCCGCGGATCGGCCCGGCCGATGTGGCTGTACTCGATGCTGCGAAACAGCAGGCTCACGAAGTACTGATCGCTGATGCTGAGCTGAAGCCGTCGGTTGGTATTCAGAATTTCCTGAAATTGCCGCTCCACACTGAAGTTGAGTACGTCCAGCGCCGCGTGGTTGATGCGGTACAGGCTGGTCGGGGAGCGGCGGAAGTCGTAGCCCAGCCGTGCGTTGGCGATCGTATAGGCATAGAACGTGCGGATGAACAGGTACTCGTACGCCAGGCTGTAGCGCGTACTAGCCCGCTCCTGCAGCTGCCGGTAAAAGGTCGGGGAGAACACCCCCAGCTTCCGCCCCAGGCCGTACAGTCCGAAATCCTTGAAGCGCGGCAGGTTGAGCGTTGCCTCCGCGGCCAGGTCGATGGTGTTGAAGAACAGTGCGCTACTGTCCGGACTGGGGTTGATCTCTACCCCCGCACGCAGACCAATGGTGAGCAACTCGGCCCCCCCGAAGACGTTGCGGTTGCGAAAATTAGGGCTCACACTCACCCCGATGAGGTTATTGACCTGGGTGTTGACGTCCGCGAGCTGACTCCGGTTGGTGTAGTTCACATCCAGATCCACGCCCAGCGCCATCCGCTTGTCGGCACTGAGCTGGATCTGGTAATTGAGTACTCCGGGCCGTAGGGGATCGACCAGCTGGTTGATCCGCACGAAGCGATAGATGCCCAGCCCGCTCAGCGCCAGGTTGGTCTTCTCGTAGGCCTCGCGGCTGTAGAGGCTATCGGTCTCCAGGAAGATATTGTCCGCCAGAATATCCGGGCGCATCCGAAAGCTTGCGGAAGGAGACAGGAAGCGGATACCCTCCACCAGGGTATCGCCGGGGTAGGCCTCCCCGGAAGCGTCCCTGGCGGGGGAGTAGTCGGTCAATACCGTGATCCGACCGACGGTATACTTCTGGTAGGCCTGCTCGTCCTGGGGGGGAAGGATAGTCAGGTAGATATTGGCGTAGCCCTGTCGCTGGCTGGTGTCGATCTCCAATTTATCGAAGTAGGTACTCGAGAAGTAGGCATAGCCTTCATTGCGCAGGGCCACGTTGAGGCGGGCCTTTTCCGCATCGAAGGCCGTCAGGTCCAGGGGCGTACCCGGCTGTAGGGTGCTGCCGGCCTTCAACACCTGGAGCAAGCTGTCGATCGCCGGTGCGGGACTGCTGTAGTCCACCGAGTCGATCAGGTACCGCTGTCCCGGCTCCACGTGGTAGATCAGGCTCACCTTCTGGTCCTTGCGCCGGTCGGCCTCGTGGTAGGCCGTAGCGTTGAAGTAGCCGCGGTAGCGCATAAAATCGGCCATCAGGGCGGCCGATCGGCGGGAGAGGCTATCGCTGTATAGTGCAGGGGGCTGCCCGATGGTGTTGCGCAGAAAGCGGTCGATGCGCGTGGTATCCCGTGCCTTGCTGTTGGCCAGGTAGAAGTGCTCGCGCGGGAACAGGAAGAGGAAGTTGCCGTTGGGTTGCTGCTTCGTCAGGGTGGATAGCTCGTAGACTACATCGCTGCGGTTGGCTACTTTGGGTCGCTTGGCCAGTTCGATGCGCTGGCCGGTGAGTAGTTCCTCGCCGTCCCCCAGGTATTTTGTAACATTGCAGGCCGTCAGCGACAGGGCCAGTAGGACCACCGGTGCAGCGCGGCGCAGCCCCCCCGCCAGTATGCCCATCAGCTCCGGTACCATTAAGTTCATAAGCAGCCTGCGTCAGAAGAAGGTCCGGCAAAATTACCACAAATTCACCGCCGAAGGACCCCGCATCGTCGGCGAGCTCCTGCGGCAAGCACGGTACCCCGTTGACCATGTCTATGCCCTAGCCTCCTGGGCGGAGCAATCGCCACCTCCTGCCGGTGTACCCCTAACGGTAGTGAGCCCCAAAGAATTGGGCCGTATCAGTCAGCTGGCTACCCCCCATCAGGTACTGGCGGTAGTCGATCTGCCACAGGGTAGTACCTCCGCACCGGCGGCCCCGCCCCCTGCCTTCGCCGACCACTGGTCGCTCTACCTGGACGGTATCCAGAGCCCCAGCAACCTGGGGGCGCTGCTGCGTATTGCCGACTGGTTTGACTTCCCCTACGTCTTCGGGGGTCCGGGCACGGCCGATCTGTACAACAGCAAGAGTGTGCAGGCCAGTATGGGCTCCTTCCTGCGCGTCCACTACCAGGAAATGGACCTGACTGCCCTCGTCACTGCCGCGCCGCAGCTGGCCGTGTTCGGTGCCGATCTTGCCGGAGAAGATATTTATTCCGTCACTCCACCCCCCGCCGGTATCCTCGTACTGGGTGCCGAGGGACCGGGTATTCGGGCGGGGACGCAGGTGCATATCAATCGCCGGTTGACCATCCCCCGCGCCGCCGGCCGGCAGGCGGAGAGTCTGAACGCTGCGGTGGCCGCGGGCATCCTGTGCAGTGCGCTACGGCGTGGCTGATCACTTGCCCTTTCCCTGTACCAGCACGACCAGGGTATAGAACAGGATCTTGAAGTCGAGGGCCAGGGAGCGGTTCTCGATGTACAGAATGTCGAACTGTAGCCGCTGCACCATCTCGTCTACCGTGCTGGCGTAGCCGTACTTGACCTGCCCCCAGCTGGTGATACCGGGGCGCACCCGTAGCAGGTGGCGGTAGTGCGGGGCACGTGCGCGGATCAGGTCGATGTAGTACTGCCGTTCCGGGCGGGGCCCGACCAGGGACATCTCTCCCACCACCACGTTCCAGAACTGTGGCAGTTCGTCGAGCCGCCACTTGCGCATGGTAGCCCCCCAGGGGGTGCAGCGGTCGTCGTCGTCGCGGCTCAGTTGGGGGCCGCCGGCCTCTGCATCCACGTACATCGACCGAAACTTGATGATCCTGAAGGGTACGCCGTCATGCCCGATCCGCTCCTGGGTGTAGAATACGGGACCGTAGGAAGATAGCCGCACCCGCAGCGCTACGTAGAGTAGCAGGGGGGATAGCAGCAGGAGTAGGAGTACGGAGGTGGTCAGGTCCAGTACCCGCTTCACGGTGCGCTGCCAGCGGGGCATCATGTTCTGCCGAATCTCGATCAGTACGGCGCCGAAGACGTGGTTCATCTTTACGGTACCCAGCATGATGTCGTACATATCGGGGATGATCTTGACCAGCACCCGCCCCTCGTAGTCGCTCAGTACGTTGAGCAGTTCGCGCAGCCGGCTGTGCTGGCTGGTGTCGATGGCAATGATCACCTCCTCCACGTTGCGCACCTCGATCAGGTCCGAGAGCTCGCGCAGGCTACCGAGCTGCGGAAGATGCGACTGCAGGGCCGGCTGCTGTTTCTTCTGGCTTTCGACAAAGCCGATGAAGCGGTTACCCAGTCCCTTAGGCCGACCGTTGATATCGCGATACAGATCTACGGCCCGCTGCCCACCGCCCACAATCAGTGTATTGAAGGCTACCTCCCCGGCCTTGAGCCGTCGGCTGGCACGGGTGAGTAGTACCATACGGAGTCCGACGGTAAGCAGAAAGTGCAGCAGGAAGAGCGTAAACAGACTACGGGAATACGAAGAGTAGTTGACCACTGCATCGTCGATCAGGACGAAAAAGAACAGCAGCAGTGTCCCGGCAACGGAGAGTACCAGGGTTTGTACCAGGGTGGTCAGGCGGCTGAGCCGGTAGATGTCACGGTACTGATCGAAGAGCAGGTAGGCCAGGCACCAACAAAGGGGAATAAAGAAACTGCCCCAACCGTAGTTGCTATCCGACAGAATATCGCTGAGTCCGTCAGTAGAGCCCTCCGCCCGGGCGCGTAGGTAGAAGAACACGGTCCAGGCGAGCCAGGCGGTGAGCAGATCTCCCGCTACGTACACCCAGCGGTCGCGCCTGCGCCGGACGGCCGTATCCGGCTGCAGGCCGGCGGGAGGAGGAAGCGGGTGGGTCATCGGGGCCGAAATTACAGGGCGCGGCATTAGGACTAGGTTGCCAGGGGGCTCGGGAGCCGCTCCTGGTTCTCCCGCACCGCCTTGGAAATGCGCTCGGCCAGCGCCAGGGCGCGGTAGCCGTCTTCGATACTGACCGCCGCCGGACGGCCGCCATTAATGCTCTCCGCCAGACTTTCCAGCTCCAACTGAATGGCATTGGCCGGTCCGCTAGCGGGCTCGTCAACGTGAATGATACGGGGGCCACGGGGCGTATCGAGGGGGAATTGCTGGCCCTGGGCAGGTACGTCGGTCGCGTCCGCTTCGAAGAGGCGCACGACCTGGCTTTCCTTCTCCAGCAGATCCAGACTGATGTAGGCATCCCGTTGGAAGAGGCGCACCTTACGCATATTCTTCAGGCTGACCCGCGAGGCGGTCAGGTTGGCCACCGCGCCGTTGCGGAATTCGATGCGGGCATTGACGATATCGGGGGTCTCGCTCAGTACTGCTACGCCACTGGCGCGTACTTCGCTGACCTCGTCGTCGGCCAGTTTGAGAATGATGTCCAGGTCGTGGATCATCAGGTCGAGTACTACGCTGACGTCCGTGCCACGGGGATTGAACATAGCCAGTCGGTGCGCTTCGATGAAGTAGGGGCGCACCTGCACGTCCTTCAGGGCGAGTAGGGCGGGGTTGAAGCGCTCTACGTGGCCGACCTGGACCAGCTTTCCGGCCCGGCGGCTAAGCTCAATGAGTTCTTTGGCTTCCTCCAGGGTCTGGGTGAGGGGTTTTTCTACGAAGACGTGGCAGTGGCCCAGTAAGGCCTGCTTCACCACCTGGAAGTGGGTGGTCGTGGGGGTTACTACGTCCACTACATCCACCGCGGCGATCAGGTCGGCGGCGGAGGAAAAGGCGCGTGTGCCGTGCTCGTCCGCCAGGCGCCGGGTCAGGTCGGTATCGGCATCGTAGATACCCACCAGCTCGTACGTCTGGGCAGCGAGCAGGATACACCGCAGGTGAATTTTGCCGAGGTGGCCGAGGCCGATCAATCCGATTTTGAGCATGCTGGGAGGGCTTGGCCACAAAGCTACGGCATCGTACGTGGACCCCGGAGGGCCCCCGAAACTGTTAAAGTCTGCTCCACATAGCACTTTAAGGCGCTGCGCCGGGGCATACTAAGGTTCGCACTTCGGGTGTGGTCGAACAATTAAATTCGGCCTATCATCAGATTGCGGAGTGTACAAAGGTAATCTGCTGTCTATCACCAAATTGTCAGTGGCCCGTCTCGCTTTCGTGTGTCCTGGCACTAGCAAACACCCCGCTGTCCCCGACTGTTAAGATGGCAGTGGTAAGCCTCCTGCCCTTGATGTGCATGGGGTAAAGCCCCTAATTTTACCGTCTACGGTTGCGGGACAATGGTCTTGACATTCAGCCGTGTACGTGGGCCAGTTGCGGTCCACTGCGTGTTGCCCATTGCACTGAGCGGCATGATTTTTTCACGAAATACTGTTTAATGAGCAAGCTCCAACGGGCTTTCTACCAGGGGCTTTGCTGCCTTCTCGTAGTGATTCCCACCATGGCTAGCGCTACGCTTTCTTCACCCGTCACTATTTCCCGCGAGGCACAGTTAACCAACCGACTCCAACGCCTCGATCTTCCCCTTCCTACCGTAGCTACCGACGCGTTCACCCAACGCAAGATCGCTGACTACCTGGGCCCCGGAGGCCGCAGCACCGAGCGCATGCTGGGTCGCGCCAATCTCTACTTTCCTATTTTCGAATACTACCTGGCCAAGCACTGCATGCCCGCTTCCCTGAAGTACCTGGCTGTAGCCGAGTCCATGCTGGTACCCGGTGCCGTATCCTCGGCCCGCGCCGCCGGCCTGTGGCAGCTGATGCCCGCCACGGCCCGCGAGATGGGGCTGCGGGTAGACGGTACCATCGACGAACGGCTCGATATCCACCGCAGCACGGAGGCCGCCGTACTGATGCTCAAAGGTCTGCACGAGGAATTTGCGGACTGGAACATGGTGCTGGCCGCCTACAATGCCGGTGGCGGACGGGTACGCCGCGCCATCCGCGCCGCGGGCAGCGATACCTACGATGAAGTAATGGCCTACCTGCCCGGCGAGACCCAGCGCTACGTAGCGGCTTACCTGGCCGCCGCCTACGCAGTCAACTACTACGACGACCACGGGCTCACCCCCCGCGAGCTACCGGGCACTGAGAGTGTGCGCGTACACCGCCGCATGACGCTGGCTAAGCTGGCCCGGGAGTGTAATATCCGTCCCGCTACCCTGCGTCGCATCAATCCCATGTTCGTACAGGCCTACATCCCGGCCAGTGCGGCGGGTTACCGCCTGCGGGTACCCAGCGAGCAGAAGCATGCCGTCCAACAATTCCTGTGGGGCCGCCCCAATCTGGTAGAGCTGCCCGGTGACGAGAACCTGGAGGCTGCTCAGAGCGTGGCCACCCAGCAGGGCTTCGATCCACTGGCCCGGCTGTTCGGGGTACGCGCGGGTCACCTGCGCTACACTACGCCGACCTGGCGGGCCCGGCAACTCACCGAGTGGATGCTACTGGATAATCTGGATAACTACCGCGCCTTCGCCAGCCTATAGGTACTGCTTCTTGATGCGGTCCATGGTGCGCTTGTTCTCGCGCTTGCGGATGGTATCCCGCTTATCGTACACCTTCTTACCCTGCACCAGGGCGATCTCTACCTTGACGAACCCGCGTTCGTTGAGGTACAGGCGGTAGGGTACGATCGTGAAGCCTTTTTCCTTGACCTTCTTATCCCACTTGCGCAGTTCCTGCCGCTTCAGCAGCAGCTTGCGGGGGCGACGCTCTTCGTGATTGAACTGGTTGCCCTGCTTGTACTCGCCGATGTAAAGGGAGCGCAGGATGAGCTCGCCGCGGTCGAAGGCGCAGTAGCCGTCGCGCAGGTTGACGTGGCCGGCGCGGATGCTCTTGATCTCGGTGCCGGTCAGCTTGATACCCGCCTCTACGGATTCGATGAATTCGTACTCGAACTTCGCCTTGCGGTTCACGAATTCCTTTTCCTTCGTCTTCTTGGCCATGGTGGTGGGAAAAAAGAGAGGCTCCGCCGGGTCATGACGGGAGCCTCTTGTGATCTACTAGTTTAAAACTGTGCGTTTGGGAACGGCCCGTTTAGCTATGGAGTTCGCCGGTTAGCGTAAAATCGTTGCTCACTTCGTCGCCGCACCGGGACCGATGCTAGCGAGGAGAAAGTTAGTCATTTTTGTATATAAATGCAGGCGGGTGGGACCGCCGTAAATACCGTGATTGCGGTTGGGGTAAAAATAGGTGTCAAACTGCTTATTATTCATAATTAGTGCGTTGGCCATTTCAGCCGTGTGCTGAAAGTGGACGTTGTCATCGCCCATGCCGTGCACCAGTAGCAGGTTTCCCTTTAGCTTATCGGCAAAGTTAACGGGGCTGTTCTCATCGTAGCCCGCTTTATTTTCCGCGTAGGTGCGCATGTAACGCTCGGTGTAGATACTATCGTACCACTTCCAGTTGGTTACCGGCGCTACGGAGATGGCTGCGGCGAATACATCGTTGCCGTGCAGGATCGCGTTGAGGGCCATGAAGCCGCCGTAGCTCCAGCCGAAGATGCCGATGCGGTCGGCGTCGATGTAGTCCAGTCCGCCGAGGTATTTCGCGGCACTGATCTGATCTTCGGTTTCCTGCTTGCCCAGCGTGAGGTAGGTCTGCTTTTTCATCTCCTCGCCGCGGGCGCCGGTGCCCCGGTTGTCGACCACGGCAACCACGAAGCCCTGCTGGGCGAGGTACTGGAACCAGGCCATGTTCTGCCCGCGCCAGTTGTCGAGCACCTGCTGGCTGCCGGGGCCGCCGTACACGTGCATCAACAAAGGGTGCTGCTCGCTAGTGACCATGCCGGCCGGCTTGATCATGTAGCCATTGAGCTCCGTGCCCTCCTCGGTCGTGAAGGTGAAGAATTCAGCCGGCTGGTAGCCGTAGTCACTGACCGTCTGGGCGAGCTTTGCGTTATCCACAATGCGCCGCACCTGCGACCCCGCCGCATCCATTACGGTGACCGTCTCGGGACTGTTGATGGTAGAGTGGGAGAGTACGAAGTAGTCGTAGGTGCCCGAAAATTCCGCACTGTTGTAGCCCGGCTCGGCGGCTACGGGGCGGGGCAAGTCACGGCCGCGCAGCGACTTGACGTACACCTCCCGCTCCATGGGATCGCGCCCGGCGGCCTGGAAGAAGACTTGGCCGTCGTGCACCCCGTAGAAGTCCGTGACGTCGAAGCGCTGGGAGGTGAGCCGCTGGGGGTTGCCGCCCTGCATATCGTACATGTACAGCTGGTTGAAGCCGTCCTGCTCGCTGGTCCAGACGAAGCCCTCGTCGAGGAAGGTTAGGTTGTCGTGTACGTCGATGTAGTACTGGTTCTCCTCCTCCAGCAGGGTGCGCTGGGTGCCGGCCTCTACGTCAAACAGCAGTAGTTCGAGCTTATTCTGGTGGCGGTTCATGCGCTGGGCGGTGAGGGCGTTGGCGTCCTGCGTCCACTGCACGCGGGGCAGGTAGTGCCACTCCTGGTCGGCGCTTTCATTGACCGTGAGCAGGTCCGTGGTCTCGCCGCTGCCGAGGTCGTAGCTGTGCAGACTGACCGTGCTGTTTTCGGCCCCCACCTTGGGGTACTTGAAGGTGACGTAGTCGGGGTACAGCTCGTTGTGAAAGTCCGTGTACGTAAACTCGGGTACCGCCCGCTCGTCGAACTTGAGGTAGGCCAGGCGCTGCCCGTCCGGACTCCAGTACAGGGCCTTGCTGAAGCCGAACTCCTCCTCGTAGACCCAGTCGGTGGCGCCGTTGATGAAGGCGTTGGCCTCGCCGTCTTCGGTGACCTGGGTGAGTGTACCGTCGGTGAGCGATTTGATGTACACATTGTTGTCGACCACGAAGGCTACGCGCTCGCCGGTGGGATCGAGGGTAGCCAGACGGTGCTTCTTGTCGGGGTAGACGGGGGTGAGCGTGCCGGTCTCGGTATCGTATACGGAGTAAAAGGACTGCGAACTACGGCGAAACAATTGCTCGGACCCAGTACTCAGTAGCAGCTTCTGCTCGTCGGCACTGAAGGCGTAGTCGTCGATCTTGCCGTCGAAGTCGGCTAGGATGGTGCCGGTCTGCTCGCCGGTCGTGATGTCGTAGGTGACGACCTGGTTATTCTCCAGTGCCGCGTAGGAGGTGCCGTCCTGCAGGAAGTTGAAGCCGCTGACCCCGTCGGGACTGAAGGTGTAGGTGGCCCAGATGTCCTCCAGCGTAATGGCTTTCTGCTGGGCGGTGAGGGGGATAGACAGGAGCAGAAGCAGCGGTAACAGTATGCGCATGGGCGGACGGGGGGTATGGGTACGGAAAGGGGAACGACGGCAGGCGGGTCTAGGTTGGGTAGCGGCGGCGTACAGGCCTGCAGGCCCCCGACCTTACCTTCACCCCATGCACCCAGCCTCCCCCCGGTCCCGTAGCATACCGCGACTCGCGTATGGGCTGGCGGTGCTGTTCTTCCTGTCCAATATCGTTTACGCTGCCTGGTACCTGAGCCAGGACTACACGACCCTGCGTGACGCCTACCTCGCTACCGGTCCCTTCTACCGGGATGCTTTCTGGACGACCGACTTCTTCACCCCATCTACCAAGGCGGCGGGCGATCGGTTTGCCGCGGTGGCGATCCTGCTGGCCGTGGCCGTCCTAGTCTACCTGGGCTACTGCTGGAGACATGCGGAGCAGCGCGCGGCTCCTGCGATCCGGGTGCCAGTGAAGCGCGACGACATCCTACCCCTACTGTGCCTGGCCACCGTACAACTTGGTCTGTGGGTCTACGGCAATCAACTGCTGCCCCCCGCCTACGACGAGGTTTTCTCAGCGATGCACGCGGCTGCCCCGGGTCCGCTGCGCGCGCTCACCTACTACATGCTGCCGAATAACCATGTGCTGTTCAACGTACTCAACGGGACGCTTTTCGGCTGGGCGGATGATCTCGTCTTCACCGGCCGGCTCATTTCCCTACTGGCGTACCTGCTACTGGGTGTGCTACAGTACGTCTGGCTCCGCTCGCTACTGTCCGATCGGCTGGCGGCGCTGGCACTGACATTATTTCTGGCGGTGCTGCTACCGGTCTGGGGCTTTGCGGTGCAGGCGCGGGGGTATGCGCTGCTGTTGCTGTTCAGTTGGGGGGCGTTCCTGGCGGTGTGGCAGTACGTAAGTGGGCGGGGGCGCGGGATGCGGTGGGTATTCGCGGGCTGCTGTGTACTGGCCTACGCTACGGTACCGGTGTTTTTGTACCTGCACCTAGCCCTGCTGATCTGGATCGTACGCGACTGGATCCGTAGGCGCCGAATAGACTGGCAGTTGATTGCTACGCAGCTGGTGGCGGGGGTGGCGGTACTGCTGGTTTACCTGCCGGCCATCACCTACTCGGGCCTGGGCGCGATGGTGGACAATCGGTACGTGGCGGCGGGCGAGGAGGGTGGAGTAGCTTTTGCCAGGATGTTCCTACCTACGCTGCCTCATTACGTGAACTACCTGGCGCTGGACATAGGTAGCGTGCTGCCGTATTTACTCCCGCTGCTAGCCCTACTGCCCCTGCTGCTCGTGTTTGCGCAGCGCGTGCTACTGCGGCGACTGGCTATCATCTACCTCATCGTACTGTGTAGCACCATCGGTACGGTCCTGGTGATGCGGGCCGTACCCTTCCACCGTACGCTGGTATTTCAGCTGCAGTTCGTGGGCCTATTAATCGCGTGTATACCCCTGGCGGCCTGGGAATGGACGGTAGGTAGCAAATTACCCAGACGCTGGCTACGACTGGTAGCGGTAGGCTGGCTCCTGCTGGCGGGGGCATTGATCTGGCTCACACCGGCCAAGTTCTCGCTGCACCTGTACTACTACGATATCGTGCCTACCTACCAGTCAATGACTACGCTGCTGGATCAGCTTCCTACGGATGCGAAGGTAGCTGGGTCGGACGAGGCGTTTTATCCCCTGTATTTCATTCAGTCGGACGGGGAGGTGCTACCATCGGCAGCTACCTACTACGTAAAACGGCCCACTGAGCCGCTGCCGGAGGGACGGTGGGAGCTGGTGGGGCAGGACCGGGAATTCGAGGTGTACCGGCGGGAGTAGTGAGTGGGTAGGCGTGGTAGCTGTACGTGACACTGGCCGGGGCTCCACGCCCCGGACGCTCGGGCTGCAAGCCTTCGACCTTTGCTTACCCCGATCCGTGGTGCAATCACCTACCCTCGGCGGATCACCAAAACCCACGGGTCGTTTGCGTTAATGCTGTTGTTTCGTGGTCGCAGTGCTATCGCTGGTCGAAAACAAGGTAGACTCAGGCGTGGAACCCGTGACTTTCACCGCCGATACCCCATCCCGGAGGGCGGGATCAAACCAAATGGACCATCCATGTCTCATTCCATCATCGATCATTCGAATAGCGCATCCTTCCACAATATGGCGTGGATCGCTTTCATCCTAGCCACTGTAGGTACCCTGGCTGGCATCGTACTGCTACCCGCCGACCTGGCTACTAAGGGATTTCTCGCCATGGGCTTTGTCTTCACAGTGAGCTCCTGCTTTACTCTGGCTAAGGTGGTGCGCGACCGCCACGAGTCGAGCCGACTGTACAATAAGGTAGAGCGGGCCAAGACCGAGAAATTTCTGAGCGAGTCGGAGAATCCGGCCGGAAGCTTTTAGATAGGCCCTCGCACCGCACGCCCCGGACGCTCGGGCTGCAAGCCCTCGACCTTTGCTGGCGGCTACGGCAGCAAAATCTGCACCGAATCTGTGCCCAATCCGTGTAATCCGTGGTGCAATCACCTACCTTTCGCGGGTCACCAAACCCACCCGCCGTGCGCTACCGCTTCGCTTTCCTCCTTCTACTGCTTTGCACCTGCGTACGCGCCCAGGACTCCCAGGAATACCTGGAGCTGGCCGAGATCGCCCACATCGAACAGAAGGTGATGGTGGAAATGCGCGACGGCAAGCGACTGGCTACCGACGTGTACCGGCCGAAGAACGTGGATAAGGCTCCCATAATCTTCAGTCGCACGCCCTACCAGTTCAATGGCTACGTGAAGGGGGAGGAGCAGACGCGGACCTACGAACGGGCCTACGAGGCGGTCAGCCGGGGCTTCGCCTACGTGGTGCAAAACGAGCGCGGGCGCTACTTCTCGGAAGGGGAGTGGGATATCCTGGGCGTACCCCTGACCGACGGCTACGACGCCATCGAGTGGATGAGCACCCAAGCATGGAGCAACGGGAAGGTCGGTCTGTACGGCTGTAGCTCCACGGCCGAGTGGCAGATGGCAGTGGCCAGTCTGGGGCACCCCGCACTCAGGGCCATGGTGCCGATGGGCTACGGCGCCGGCGTGGGTAGGGTAGGGGACTACATGGAGCAGGGCAACTGGTACCGCGGCGGTGCCCAGCAGATGCTGTTCACCAGCTGGCTGTACCAGGTGCAGCACGATCCTCTGGCACCGAGGTTGCAGGAAGGGCTGAGTCAGGCCGACCTGCAGCGGCTGTCGCGCTTCTACGACATGGCGCCCACATATCCGGACATCTCTTCCACGGAGCTGCTGTCGACGCTACCGGTCAGCGATATCATCAAAGCCAAGCAGGGGCCGACCGGCGTGTACGAAGACATGATCCAGCGCAAGCCCAACGACCCGGCCTGGTACGAGGGCGGGCTGTACCACGATGATATGCCTTTCGACGTACCCACCTTCTGGTTCACGAGCTGGTACGACGTGTCGATCTCGCCTAATCTGGCACTGTTCAATCACGTACGGGAGAACGCGGTCTCCGAGCAGTCGCGCGCTAATCAGTACCTCTGGATCGCGCCCACCCTGCACTGCGCCTACTCCCGCGCCACCCAGAACACCATCGTAGGCGAGCGCAGCGTGGGGGATGCCCGCTACGACTACGATGCCCTGGTGTACGGCTTCTTCGACCGCTGGTTGAAGAACGAGACGCCTGAAATTATTGACACCCTGGCCCGCGTGACCTACTACAGCATGGGCAGCAACGAATGGCAGACCACCTCCGCCTGGCCCCCACCGAGCGCGGAGCTGGTAGACTTCTACCTCGCCAGCGCGGGAGATGCTAACACGATGTACGGGGCGGGGACGCTGGTGCGCAGTCTGTCCGGTACGGCGGAGGACCGGCCCGATACCATCGTCTACGACCCCATGAACCCGGTCAAAAGCTACGGCGGTAACGTCTGCTGCACCGGCGATGCGGTGAAGGGCGGCAGCTACGACCAGCGGGTCATGGAGGCGCGCAACGACATCCTGGTCTATACCTCCGAGCCCTTCACCGAAGACACGGAGGTGAGTGGATTTGTAGAATCGACCCTCTACCTCAGCAGTGACGCCAAGGATACCGACGTGACCATCAAGCTCATCGACGTAGACCCCGATGGGGCCGCCTACAACCTCGACGAGACGATTCAGCGCGTGCGCTACCGCGAGGGCTACGAGAAGGAGGTATTCATGGAAGCCGGCGAGGTGTACCGGATCGACTTGACGCCGATGAGCACCAGCAACGTGTTTCAGGCCGGTCACCGGCTACGCGTGGAGGTGAGCAGCTCCAACTTTCCCCGCTTCGACCGCAACCTCAATACGGGCGGCGATAATGTCACGGAGTCGGAGGGCGTGGTGGCCCGCAACGTGATCCATCATTCGGCCGAGTATCCGAGTGTGGTGCGGGTGCCGGTGGTGCGGTAGGGTACTGGACCCATTCGCCTGAACCCCCCAGCGCCTCTCCCCGTTCCATCGCCAATGCCCCTTCTCACCTTCAACGACCGCGGCATCTACTGCGCGCGGGCCGATGTCTACATCGATCCCTGGAAGCCCGTACCCCGCGCCCTCATCACCCACGGCCACGCTGACCACTCGCGCTGGGGCAACGACCACTACCTGAGCACCCGCCTGGCCGCACCGGTCATCAAGTACCGGCTGGGCGATATCGACCTGGAGACGGTGGAATACGGTGAGGTCAAGACCATCAACGGGGTGAAGTTCAGCTTTCATCCAGCCGGACACATCATCGGCTCCGCCCAGATCCGCGTCGAGTACAAGGGCGAGATCTGGGTGGCCAGTGGCGACTATAAGCTAGAAGACGACGGTCTCTGCCAGCCCTACGAGCCCGTGCAGTGCCAGCACTTCATTACCGAGTCCACTTTCGGGCTGCCCGTCTACCGCTGGATTCCCCAGGAAGAGCTCTTTGCCGACATCAACGACTGGTGGCGCGCCACCGCCGCCGAGGGCCGCACCGCCATCATCACCGGCTACGCCCTGGGTAAAGCGCAGCGTATCCTCGATGGCCTGGATACCAGCATTGGTAAGATATACACCCACGGCGCCATCGAAAACACCAACGAGGTGCTCCGCGCCCAGGGCATCAAGCTCCCCGATACGACTCGCGTGACCCGCGAAGTCAATAAGAAGGAATACCCCGGCAACATCGTCGTAGCCACCCCCGGCGCCATCGGCCAGCCCTGGGTCAAGAAATTCGGTAACGCCTCGGTCGCCGCCGCCTCCGGCTGGATGACTTTGCGCGGTGCCAGACGCCGCCGGGGGGCCGACCGCGGCTTCGTCCTCAGCGACCACTGCGACTGGCCCAGCCTCCTGGAAGCCATCGACCTTACCGGAGCCGACAACATCTACGTTACCCACGGCTACACAGCCATCTTCAGTAAGTACCTGCGCGAGCAGGGCTATAATGCCGTCGAGCTGGAGACCGACTACGAAGGAGAACTGGCGGAGATCGAAACGAAGGGGAGCGAGGAGACTAGTAAGGAAAATGCTCTGGCTGATGAGGAGTAGGTTAAACACGGAGGACACGGATTGTCTTCACGGATTAATCACGGATTGTCCTCTCACACACCATCCCATATCTGTGCTTAATCCGTGCATTGAATCTGCGAAATCCGTGTTGAAATGAAGAACTTCGCCGAACTTTTCAAGCGCCTAGACCGCACCACCAAGATCAACACCAAGGTGGCCGCCCTCGCCGACTACTTCATCCAGGTCGACGATGAGGATAAGCTCTGGACCATGGCCTTGCTTTCGCACCGGCGGCCCCGCAGAACGGTCAACTCCAAACTGCTGCGTGCCTGGGCTGGGGAACTGAGCGGTATCGACGTGTGGATACTCGAAGAAAGCTACCACGTAGTGGGCGATCTGGCCGAAACCATCGCCCTCGTGCTGCCGCCGCCCGAGCAGGACTACGACCATACCCTCACCTACTGGATCCAGTACATCGAGCAGTTTGCCGGCTACGATGAGGAGGGGAAAAAGGAAGCCGTACAGGAAGCCTGGCGCGGTCTCGGTACCACCGAGCGCTACCTGTTCAATAAGCTCATTACGGGCAACTTCCGTGTAGGCGTGAGCCAGAAACTGATGACCCGCGCGCTGGCCAGTGCCACCGGCATCGAGGAAACCAACCTGGCCCACCGCCTGATGGGCAACTGGACGCCCAACGATACCACTTTCGAGGAGCTGATCCACTCGGAGTCAGCCACCGACGATATCTCGCGCCCCTATCCCTTCTACCTGGCCTACCAGCTGGAGCAGCCGGCGGGTGAACTGGGCAGTCCCGACGAGTGGCAGGCCGAGCATAAGTGGGATGGCATCCGCGGACAGGTCATCGTACGGGAAGACGAGGTGTTCGTCTGGTCGCGCGGGGAAGAACTGGTGACGGACAAGTATCCCGAATACCACCTGCTGGCCTCCGCTATCCCCAACGGCACGGTCATCGACGGCGAGATCCTGCCCTACCGCGACGGGCAGCCCCTGGGCTTTAACGTTCTGCAGACCCGGATCGGCCGCAAGACGGTCAGCAAGAAACTGCTCAAGGACGCCCCCGTCGTGCTCATGTGCTACGACATCCTCGAGTACGAGGGGCGCGACGTGCGCAAGCTCCCCATGAGCGGCCGCCGGGAGCTACTGGAGCGGGTCATCGAAGAGAACGATACCCAGGAGGTACTGCAGCTCAGTCCGGTCTTTCACTTCACGCACTGGGATGAGCTGGCCGCCGAGCGCGAAACCGCCCGCGAGAAGTACAGCGAGGGCATCATGCTCAAGCGGCGCGACAGTGAGTACAAGCAGGGCCGCAAGAAGGGCGACTGGTGGAAGTGGAAGGTGGATCCGCTCACCATCGACGCCGTGATGATGTACGCCCAGCGGGGCCACGGCCGGCGTGCTAACCTCTATACCGACTTCACCTTCGGCGTCTGGGACGGCGACGTGCTGGTGCCCTTCACCAAGGCGTACTCGGGCCTGACCGACAAGGAGTTCAACCAGATCACGAGCTGGGTACGCCGGAACACGGTGGAGAAGTTCGGTCCCGTGCGCTCGGTCAAGCCCCAGCAGGTCTTCGAGATCGGCTTCGAGGGCATCCGCAAGAGCACGCGGCATAAATCGGGGGTGGCCCTGCGCTTTCCGCGTATGCTGCGTTGGCGCCAGGATAAGCCGATGGACGAGGCGAATACGAAGGCGGACCTGGAGGCGATGTTGGAGGTGTACGGTAGTTAATACCCAGCGCGCGCGGGCATTGAAGATAACAGGCGGACATACTAGCTACTGGACTGGCGGTCAAGGGGCTGAATAGTTGGTCTAGCCGTAGAAAATGTCGTGAACATCACAAAAAGGTATCCCAAGTGACTGAAAAGATATGTGGTGTAGCACTTATCTTCAACAGTTCAACTAACTCACTAGGGAAAATGAAACGATTACTGCTCTTTGCCCTACTGCTGGGGGGCTCCCTCAGTCTGGTCGCCCAGACTGCTGTCAGCGGCTCCATAACCGACGCTACCGGGCAACCACTCATCGGCGCTTCCGTGCTGGCCGAGGGCACCAGTACCGGGACGGTCACGGATATTGACGGTAATTATACCCTTACGGTGCCAGAGGGAGTGGACCGTCTGGTGATCTCCTACACGGGATTTAAAACGCAGGAACTCGCCATCGCGGGCCAAACTACCATCGATGTCGTCATGGATGAAGATGCCGCCCAACTGTCGGAGGTAGTAGTAGTCGGCTACGGTAGTCAGATCAGAAGCACCCTAACGGGTAACATCGCGCAGATCGAGGGGGAGGACATTGAGAACCTCCCCGTGTCGAGTGTCGAGCAAGCGATGCAGGGGCGTACGGCGGGTGTCTTCGTGCAGGCCGTGAGCGGTAAGCCCGGCGGGCGGATCAACGTGCGGGTACGCGGTAGCTCGTCCATCTCGGCGGGCAACGATCCGCTCTACGTGGTGGATGGCGTACCCATTACCAGCGGTACGTTTACCAGTCCGGGCAGCGGCAGCCAGAACTTCATGGCCGACATCAACCCCAATGACATTGCCTCCATAGAGATCCTCAAGGACGCTTCCTCGGCCGCTATTTACGGCTCGCGGGCGGCCAATGGGGTGATCCTGATCACGACGAAAACGGGGGCCAGCGGAAAATCGAAGTTCAACGTCAACCTGAGTTACGGCAGCAGCGAGCCCAGCCGGCGGCGGGAGTTCCTGAATGCGGGGGAATACGTCGAGTTCTTCCGCCAGACCGCCCGGGGCGGCGCGCGCTACGACTTCAACAATGGCCTGAACGACTTCGGTCTGGCCGAAGAAGACTACACCCTGGAGAATACGACCCAGGCCTACCTGGACTTCGTGGAGGGCCGCTTTGACCGTTACAGTGGCCCCAGCGAGTGGCGCGATAACGAGACCGACACCAACTGGGAGGACCAGGCTTTCCGCACCGGTAGCAGCCGCAATGCGGACGTCAGTGCCAGTGGTGGTACGGACAAGCTAACGTACTTCGCTAGTTTCGGCTATTCCGGTCAGGAGGGTATCCTGGTTAACAACGGATTCGAGCGGCTCAGCACGCGCCTCAATATCGATGCCCGGGCGAACGACCGCTTCAATTACGGCATGCGACTCGGATTCAGCCGCAGCCAGAATGATCGGGTCAGCAACGACAATGCCTTCAGTACGCCCCTGCAACTGATCGCTCTCGCTCCGATAACGCCGGTGCGGAACACCACCGGGGAAGACTACGAGGGGTATGCGCCCGGGCAGTTGTTCGACCGTCCGGTGACGACCTACTACAATGGCCTGGTCGAGTTGGAGGGCAGCGACCAGTCATCCATCAGCTACCGCACCCTGGCCAATGTATTCGGGGAGTACCAGCTGATCGGCGGGCTATCGTTCCGGGCGGAAGCCGGCGTGGATGTCGCTAACATCAAGCAGAACCGCTTCCTGGGCAGTGAGACGGACGGCGGTGAAGCGACCAATGGCTTTGCCGATAGCCGGTGGACCAATATCGTCAACTACAACACCAAGGCGCTGCTGCTCTACAACGAGAGCCTCGATGGCGTCCATAATCTGGACGTTGTAGGAGGGGTAGAGTTTCAAAAATCGGAAGACGAGAGCATTCTGGTGGAGGGGCAGGAATTTCCCCTGGACCAGCTGCGGACGATCGCCAGCGCGTCCGATATCACGGATGGGCTGACGGAGCTCACCGAGTTTAGCTTCCTGAGCTACTTCGGCCGGCTCAACTACAATTTTGACCGCAAGTACCTCCTTAGCGTGAGCGGCCGATTGGATGGGTCCAGCCGCTTCGGTGCCAACAATCAGTACGGCTTCTTCCCCGCCGCCGCCGTGGGCTGGGTGCTCAGCAACGAAGACTTCTTTGCCGATGGCAGTGCGGTGAGCTACCTGAAGGTGCGATCGAGCTACGGACTCACTGGTAATGCCAGCATCAGCAACTTTGCCAGCCGGGGCCTGTACGAGGCGCGGGTCTACGCGGGTAGTGGTCTGGCACCCTCGCAGATCGCCAACTCCGACCTGACCTGGGAGGAAACCCTGCAGTTCGACGTGGGCGTCGACTTCGGCTTTTTCAATAACCGGCTCAGTGGTGAGATCGACTACTACGTCAAGAATACCTCCGACCTGCTGCTGAATGTGCCGGTGCCCGGTACGACGGGCTTTCGCACGCAGTTCCGCAATGTAGGGGAGCTGCGCAACCGGGGCGTGGAGCTGCTGCTGAATGCGACTGTATTCGACCGTGAGTTCGGCTGGAGTACCAGCGCAAACTTCGCCTACAATGACAATGAGGTGCTATCGCTGGCCGACGGACAGGAACTCATCGATGACGGGGGCAGCCGCTACATGAATGTCGTGCGCATCGGGGAGAGCCTGGGGGCTTTCTACGGCCTGGAGTATGCAGGCGTAGACCCCGCTAACGGAGACGGGCTATACTACGTCAATGCACGGGACGACGCCGGCAACATCATCGACCCCGGCGCTACGACCAACGATGCCAACGAGGCTAACTTCACGATACTCGGTGATGCGTTACCCACCACCCTGGCGGGCTGGAACAACAACCTGAGCTACAAGGGGATCAGCCTGGACATCTTCGTACAGGGAAGCTTCGGCAACGAGGTCCACAACTCTGCCGGCGTATTTCAGAGCTGCGGGGGGTGCTGGTTTGACAACCAGACCCGCGACCAGCTCGATGCCTGGACGCCCGAGAATACCATCACCGACGTACCCGAGGCCCGCTTTTACTGGGGCAACGCCGATCAGGGTCGCAGCAGCCGATACCTGAGCAGTGGCAACTTCGTGCGGCTCAAGACCATGACCCTGGCATACGAGCTACCAGCCCGGCTGATCGACCGACTCGGAGTGACCCGCCTGCGCTTCTACGTGACCGGACAGAACCTGGCCACCATCACTAACTACGAAGGATGGGACCCCGAAGTGGCGGCTGACTTTCTAGCCGACGACCTGCCGAACGTACGCACCAGTATAGATTTCTACACCGCTCCCCAGCCCCGTACCATCATCTTCGGCATCAACGTCGGCCTCTAATTTCAGCAGCAGCTAAGCGACCACCATGAACTACGCCAACCTACTTCTCCTCTTCGGACTGGGTGCCATCGCCCTGTCCTGTAGCGACGAGCTCAACCTGGAACCCGCGCAAAGCATCAGCGAAGAGCTTGCCCTGGGCACCGACGAAACACTCAAGGCCGTACTCGCCGGCGCATACGATCAACTCAGTGACGGTGATCTGTATGGCGGAAATAACCTTCGCGATGCCGATCTACTCGGAGGCACCGGCGAGCTACTCTTCGTAGGTACCTTCAACAGCCCCGACGAGATCGCGCGCAAGCGCATCACCACGGGCAATGTAGATGCAGAAGAAACCTGGATCGAAAGCTACGAGGCGATCAACATTGCCAACAATGTACTCTCCGCCCTGGACGTCGTCGACGCGGACGACCGCAGCCGGGTAGAGGGAGAGGCCCGCTTCGTGCGCGCCTACGCCTACTTCGACCTGGTCCGCTTCTACGCACTCCCCTACGAAGGTGGAGAAACCAATGATCAGCTCGGTGTACCCCTCGTACTTACCCCCACCCGCGAAGTCGGACCGGACAACGATGTGAGCCGGGCTACGGTAGAAGAGGTATACGACCAGGTACTTACGGACCTCACTACGGCCGTAGACCTGCTGCCCCCCACCAACGGCGTGCGCGCCGGAGGGCTCGTAGCCACGGCCACCCTCGCCCGCGTGTACCTGCAAATGGACCGCTACGAAGATGCCCTGGAAGCGGCCAACCGTGTCATCGAAAGCGGGTCGTACTCCCTCACGCCTACTTACGCAGCGGCGTTCATGAACGAAAGCAATTCTACGGAAGACATCTTCGCCATTCAGGTCACCTCCCAGGATGGAATTAATAACCTCAATACCTTCTACTCCATCCCTGCTTTCGGGGGGCGGGACGGAGATATCGAGATCCTACCGGCTCACCTGGCACTCTACGATACGACGGATGCCCGGTACCAGCTATTTTTCGAGCGCAGTGGGGCCACCCTCACCGGCAAGTTCAATGACCAATTCGCCAACATCAGCCTTATACGCTTAGCTGAGATGTACCTCATCCGCGCCGAGGCCAATGAGCGATTGGGTACCGAAGTAGGTGCCACCCCTACCGAAGATATCAATCGCCTTCGCAACCGTGCCGGCCTTGACGACCTGGAGGAGGGTGAAGTCGATCTGGAGTACATCCTGGAAGAGCGCCGCCGGGAACTCGCCTTCGAGGGCTTTCGGATCCATGACATCAAGCGTCTCGGGGGTAGCGTGGGTGCGTTCGCTTTCGACGCGGACGAACTGGTCTTCCCCATTCCCGCCCGTGAGATCGTCGCCAACCCCAATCTGATCCAGAATCCGGGGTATATCTGATCGGCTCCCCTACAGCACCGAATACTGCACGAATCCCGCCCGCTCCGGATAGTCCGTGGTGAAGTGCAGGCCCCGGCTCTCCTTGCGCAGATTGGCCGCCTTGGTCACCAGGAAGCCGACCGTGATCAGGTTGCGCAGCTCGCAGAGCTGCGGGCTCACCAGACTATGCCGGTACAGCTCCTCGGTCTCGTCGTGGAGTAGCACCAGACGGTCCTTCGCCCGCCGGAGCCGCTTGTCGCTGCGCACGATGCCGACGTAGCTCGACATCACTTCCTTGAGTTCCTTGACGCTCTGGGTAATGAGTACTTGCTCCTTCGGCTCCATGGTGCCGGTGCGCTCCCACTGCGGAATATCCTCCTGCAGGGGCTCATTGTCGATGTTAGTGGCAATAGCGTGGGCAATGCGGTGGCCGAACACCAGGGCCTCCAGCAGACTGTTGCTGGCCAGGCGGTTCGCGCCGTGTAGTCCGGTGCTGGTGCACTCCCCGGCCGCGTAGAGGCGGTTGACCGAGCTGCGGCCAAACTCATCTACCTTTATCCCCCCGCACATATAGTGGCAGGCCGGCGTGATGGGGATCAGGTCCTTCATCGGGTCGATGCCTGTCTCGATGCACTTATCGTAGATCGTGGGGAAGTGGGCGCGGAATTTTTCCTCGTCTAGCTCCCGGCAGTCCAGGCACATATACTCGGCCCCCGTCAGTTTCATTTCGTTGTCGATCGCCCGGGCTACGATGTCGCGCGGTGCCAGACTCCCCCGGGGGTCGTAGTCGTGCATGAATTCCGATCCATCGGGCCGCTTCAGGATGGCCCCGAAGCCCCGCACCGCCTCACTCACCAGGAAGGCCTGCTTCTCGATCCCCGGACTGTACAGCGCCGTCGGATGAAACTGCACGAACTCCATATTCTCCAGGTGCACCTTGGCCCGGTAGGCCATGGCAATGCCATCCCCCGTAGCGATGACGGGATTGGTCGTGCTGCGGTAGATCTGTCCGTTCCCACCGGCACACAGTACCGTAGTGCGAGCCAGGATGGTGCTGATCTCCCAGTTCTCCTTATTGAGCACGTAAGCCCCGTAGCACTCGATATTCTCCGTCAGGCGGGTCACGATGTGCCCCAGATGGTGCTGCGTCAACAGGTCGAGCGCGAAGTAATGCTCGTGCACCACCAGATTATCCAGCGTAGCCGCCTTGGCACTCAGCGCCCGCTGAATCTCCCAGCCCGTCAGGTCTTTATAGTGCAGGATCCGGTTCTCCGAATGCCCCCCCTCCCGGCCCAGGTCGTACTTCTGAAACTGGTCCAGGTCGAAGCGCGTGCCCCACTCGATGATCTCCTCCACCCGTTCCGGTCCTTCCTCCACCACGATACGCACGATGTGCTCGTCACAGAGTCCGGCCCCGGCATCCAGCGTATCCTCTACGTGCTTTTCGTAGTTGTCCGTCCCGTGATCCCACACCGCCGCCACTCCGCCCTGGGCGTAGCTGGTATTGCTCTCCCGCTCGTTCACCTTAGTGAGCACGTCGATCTTCAGTTCGGGCCGCAGCATCGCCAGTTTGATGCCCGTGCTAAGCCCCGCGATCCCGGAGCCAATAATGAGTACGTCGGTTTTCAAGGGGTTAGGGAGTTAAGGGGTTAGGGCGTTAAGGCGGTCGTCGGAGGCCTGGCAGGGGGCGGGGCCACAGGTGCAAGATACTACCCAAACGCGCGAAGCAAGCATCCCCACACTACCCACAAAGCGGTCTACCCAGCCGAAGGCGCCTACCCAGCCGAAGGCGTCTAACTACAACTTAGTATAGTGCTTATCGTCCACCAGCGACTCGGCCGGATTGCGCCAGCCGCCATTGGGCACATCGCTCCAGAGCGCATCTGCCTCGGCGGGGCCCCAGGTACCGGCTTCGTAGGTCGTCAGTGGAGCTTCGCCTTTCTCCCAGGCTTCGATGATGGGATCGGTGAAGGCCCAGGCCACCTCGACACTGTCGCCGCGGGCGTAGAGGGTGGGATCCCCCTTCATACAGTCTAGCAAAAGGCGGCTATAGGATTCAGGGACGTCCTGGGTGGTCAGGTCGCGGTAGAAGAAGTCCATGTCGACGTTCTTCACGCGGAAGCCCTCCCCGGGTACCTTCATGCCGAACTCCATGGCCATGCCCTCGTCGGGCTGGATGCGGATGATGAGCTGGTTGTCGCACTTCATCGCGTAGTCATCGAACTCGGCGAAGATGGCCTGCGGGGGATTCTTGAACGTGATGACCACCTCGGTAACCTTGAGCGGCAGACACTTTCCCGTGCGGATGAAAAAAGGCACCCCGGCCCAGCGCCAGTTGTCGATGAAGAACTTCATGGCCACGTAGGTCTCCGTAGTGCTGTCGTCGGGTACGCCCTCGGCGTCGCGGTAGGACACTACGCGTCCGTCCTTGGTATCGCCGGCCGTGTACTGTGCCCGCACCACCTGCTTGGCTACGGTCTCCCCCTTGATGGGCCGCAGCGACTGGAACAACTTCATTTTCTCCCCCCGGATCGACACGGCGTCTGCCCGGATGGGAGGTTCCATAGCTACGTGGGCCAGTACCTGCAGGAGGTGATTCTGGATCATGTCGCGCATCGCGCCGCTGCCGTCGTAGTAACCGCCCCGGCTTCCTACGCCGACGGTCTCCGCCGCCGTGATCTGTACCGACTGGATGTAATTCCTGTTCCACAGCGGCTCGAAGAAGCCATTGGCGAAGCGGGTCACCAGTAGGTTCTGCACCGTCTCCTTGCCCAGGTAGTGATCGATCCGGTAGATGTCGTTTTCCGGGAAGAAGGACTGGATGTCCTCGTTCAGTTTCTTGGCCGATGCCTCGTCGTAGCCGAAGGGCTTCTCTACGACCAGCCGTGCCCAGCCGCCCTCCGGTGCGTTAAGCCCCGAAGCCGCCAGGGCTCCCGGGATAGTGCTATATAGCTTGGGTGGGGTAGAGAGGTAGAAGATGTAGTTGCTCCCCGTCCGAAACTCCTGGCTCAGCACGTCCAACCGGGCCTTGAGCTTATCTATATCCTCCTTTCCATCGTATACCTTCAGGTCCTGGTAGAACAGCAGCTTGGAAAACTCCTTCAGCTGCGCCTGCTCCTTCTGCTCGGCGGTAAAGAACTCGCTGTCGAACACCACCTTGTCGCGAAACTGCTCGTCGGTATAGTCCGTCCGGCTAGCACCCAGCAGCGCGAAATGCTCCGGCAGGTAACCGCCCCGGTAAAGATCGTAGACGGCGGGGATGAGCTTGCGCTGGGCCAGGTCACCGGAGGCACCGAAGATGATCAGGATATGGGAGGGGACGGAATTAGGCATACGGCGGGGGTCTTTAGGTTCCAAAGGTGGCTACTTTTTAGAAGGTTTACGCCGCGCGCAAGGTAATTTGTGCCGTAAGCAGTAACTATCTACTATGACGATTGGCATCGCGACCGACCACGGCGGCATCGAACTCAAGCAACAACTTCAGCAGTATCTCGAAGAACAGGGCCACACGGTCCGGGACTTCGGCGCGTTCGAATACGACGCCAAGGACGATTTTCCGGACTTCGTCATCCCCCTGGCCCGGGCCGTCGGAGCCGGAGAAGTAGAGCGTGGCGTGGCCGTCTGCGGCAGTGGGGTAGGAGCCAGTATCGCCGCCAACAAGATCAACAACGTGCGCGCCTGCCTCATCACCGAAACCTACTCGGCCCGCCAGGGCGTAGAGCACGACGATATGAACATGATCTGCCTGGGTGGCCGCGTCATCGGCATCGCCCTGGCCCAGGAGCTACTCAACAACTTCGTAGGGGCGGAGTACCAGGCCCTACCCCGGCAGCTGCGGCGCATGGGCAAGATCGCCGCACTAGAAAACGAGGCGCAGGGAGGGGCCCCTGCGGCGAAGTAGGCGCGGACGCAGGTGCGATGAATACACAGGAGGAACAAGCCCCACTTAAATCCTGGCTGGATAAGCTGCAGCAGGAAAGCTGGCAGCTCGAGCTGCTCATCAGCGGCTTCGTGATCTTTTTGCTGATCGGCGGTCTGGAGCCGATGTTCGATCTGGCGTAGGACCTCTTTTCCCTCAAGGAGCAGAGCAGGGCCTACTTCGGCTTCGGGCTTATGGGGGGTATGTTCGGCACGGCCTATCTGGCCCTGCTGGTGAGTCTGCTCGTCCACGTCACGCTGCGGGGCCTGTGGATCGCCGCCATCGGACTGCGGTACGTCTCCGGAGATATCGACTACGACGCACTGCGGTACCAGGCGATCTACCGCGACTGGCTGCGCAGGTCCGTGGGGAGCTTCGACGACTACATCGAGCGGCTGGAGCGCTACTGTAGCGTGATGTTCTCAGTGGCCTTCCTGATCATCTTCTGTTTTCTCAGCATCACTACTTATTTCCTGTTTGCGATCGCCCTGCAGGGGGGCTACGGCTGGCTGGTAGGACGGGAGACGATGACCACGGGCGTATTCACCGGCGCGGGCTTCGTGAGTGTGCTTTGCCTCGTACTCGGGGTACTCTACCTGATCGACTTCTTTACCCTGGGGTGGTTCAAGCGCAACCGCTACACGGCACGGGCCTACTACCCGGTGTATCGCCTCATGGGCTGGGTTACGCTGGCGGCCCTCTACCGGCCGCTGTACCACAACCTGGTGGACGACCGCTTCGGCCGGCGGCTGGCGCGCCTGCTGCCCGTATTTGTACTGACCATCCTGTTGGTCGTGTCGGCCCGGATCGTAACCCACGGCTTTTTTCCCTACTACCAGCAGGACGGAGCTGCGTGGATCGATCACCGCAACTACGACGACGAGGGGGCGGACATCCGTAGCCAGCGCCACCGCACTACCCTGAGTAGCCGCTACGTCAAAGACAACTACGTGGAGGCCTTTGTCGCCTACCGGCCCCGCCTACACGATCCCACCATACAGCGGAAGTACCCCGATCTGGAATTTGCCCGCTACACCGGTCTGCGCTTCGGCGAACCCATGCAGCTCACCCAGCTCTACAACCTGAGTGACGACTATTCCTACGATAGCCTACTGGTAGCCGTAAGCAGTATGTTCCGGCTATACGTAGACGATAGCTTACGCACGGACGTGCCGGCCCGCTTCCACTACAACAGTACGCGCGAACAGCCCGGTCTGCTCTATATGATACCCGCCCACACCATGGATCCGGGAGAACACTTTCTGCACATCGAAGCGCAGCACGTGGTGGACGATACGCTACAGTGGTACACCCAGCCCCGCGTATACTTTTATAAATAACGCACCCGCGGCCCCGCCCCCCGGCCTGACGTGAACACTGCGCCGGCCTACACCTTTGCGCTAACGTATCTTAACCCGCAAATTCCCCCCTCGATATGGACCAGCAACTATATGACTTCGGTATGATCGGCCTCGGCGTGATGGGCCGCAACTTCCTCCTCAACGTAGCCGACGACGGCTTCGGCGCGCTGGGTACGGACATCAATGAAGAATCCGTAAGCGCCCTCAACGAGGAGGGAAAGGACATGCGGGTGAAGGGAGTAGCCACCCAGCAAGAGTTCGTGCAGCTACTGAGTAAGCCGCGTAAGATCATGCTGCTGGTGCCCGCCGGCTCCATCGTCGATAAGGTGATCGAGGGCCTGCTGCCGCTGCTGGACAAGGACGATATTATCATCGACGGCGGTAACAGCCACTACGAGGATACCGACCGCCGCTACGCCTACCTGAAGACCAAGAATATTCGCTTCCTCGGCACCGGGGTGTCCGGAGGAGCTAAGGGCGCTCGCCTGGGACCCAGCATCATGCCCGGCGGCGACCGCTCGGCCTGGGAGGACGTCAAGCCCATCCTGGAAACCGTAGCCGCCAAGGTGAACGGCGAACCCTGCGTGACCTACATCGGAGAGAGCAGCAGCGGCCACTACGTCAAGATGGTGCATAACGGCATCGAGTACGGCCTGATGCAGCTCATCGCCGAAGCCTACGATATCCTCAAGCGGGTGGGGGGCATGAGCAACGACGATATGTCGGCCCTGTTCAGCAAATGGAACGACGGGCGGCTCAACAGCTACCTGGTCGAGATCAGCGCCAATATCCTCAAGTACCGCATAGAAGATACGGACGAGCACCTGCTCGACCTCATCCTCGACAAGGCCAAGCAGAAGGGTACCGGCAAGTGGACCAGCCAGTCGGCCATGGATCTGGGCGTACCCATCCCTACCATCGATGCGGCCGTGACCATGCGCGCCATCTCCGCCTTCAAGGAGTACCGGCAGGACAACAGCAAACTATATAAGGACATCCACCCCGAGATGCCCGAGCTCACGGGGCCCGGCTTTGCCGAATCCGTAGAGAAGGCCCTCTACTTCGGCTTCGTGACCTGCTACGCCCAGGGCATGCAACTGCTGGCCGAGGCGAGCAAGGAGATGAAGTACGACCTCGATCTGGAGGGTATCGCCCGCATCTGGCGCGGTGGCTGTATCATCCGGGCCGAGATGCTCGAAAAGATCCGCCACGCCTACGGTACCCGCGAGGGGCTGTTCAATATGATGGCTACCGAGGAGTTTCGTCACGACCTATTCGACTGCCGCGAATCCGTGGTCGAGCTGCTCCATCAGGCCAATGAGCGGGGCGTACCGGCCATGTGCCTGTCTACCTCCCTGCAGTACTTCGAGGTCTTCCGTAGCGAGCGGCTTCCGCTCAATATGGTACAGGCCCAGCGCGACTACTTCGGCTCCCATACCTACGAACGGACGGATCAGACCGGTGTATTCCACACTGCCTGGGACGCCCGCAGTATCCACAAGGCAGGCGATGAGACCGACCGGACCGGACCCGGCGAGGCCGCCACGCTCAAACCGTCCGGAGGGGCCAAGGGCCAATAATTCAGTGTACCTACATTAAATTTTGCTGTATCATTCAACCCGCGCCGGCTTGAGGGGTTTTACTGTGCATCTGACCTTACGAAACGGGTCGTCACTCAAACTGAAACTTATGCTACGCTCCCTCTCCCTACTTGCCTTCGCTGCTGCACTGACCGCCTGCGGTCCTTCCGGCACCGAAGTAGAATCCACTGACGCACAAACCGAGAATACCGCCGCCCAGGCCTCCGCTACCTACGCCCTGGATCCCCAGGCCAGCACCGTAGAGTGGGAAGGTACCAAGCTGATCGGCGGTGGCCATCAGGGGATGATCCCCATTGCTCAAGGGAATCTTGAAACGGACGGCACCCAACTCGTCGGCGGCGAAGTCACTCTGGACATTACCGGGCTGAATAACACGGACCTGGACGAAGAGGGTAAGGGCAAACTAGAGGGTCACCTCAAGAGCGCCGACTTCTTCGACGTAGCCCAGTACCCCACGGCTAAGTTTGTCATCACCAGTGCCACCCCCGCGGTGGACGCTGAAGACGGACACAACTACGACATCACCGGCAACCTGACCCTGAAGGGCACCTCGCGGAGCATCACCATTCCCGCTACCGTGACCATGACGGAAAATCGCATCACGGCCACCACACCCGACTTCGTCATCGACCGCACCGAGTGGGGTATGGAGTACGGCAGCGGCGGCATCGAGGGCATCGCCCAGGACAATATCATCAACGATGAGGTCGGCCTGAAGCTGAACCTGGTCGCGATGAAGTAAGCAACACGTATTCCCCACAGCATAAGAGGTTGGCCGCGATTGCGGTCAGCCTCTTGCTGTTTAGCGGCTACATTTGCGCAAGATGGATATCCACTATACGCTTCCCGAACTGCCCGTCCTGGCCAGCAAGCTGCTGGCGGAGTACGGCCGCGATACGGTATACGCCCTGGAGGGTGAGCTGGGTACCGGCAAGACCACGCTGGTCGCCGAGCTTTGCCGGCAACTCGGCGTGACCGAGCCCGTTTCGAGTCCTACCTACAGCATCGTCAATACGTACGCCAGCCCCGCCGGACCGGTATACCACCTGGACTGCTACCGCTTGCAGGACGTCGCCGAGGCCGTCGATGCCGGACTCGAGGAGCTACTGGACGCCCCGACAGCTAATGGCGCCGCTGCGGTATTCATAGAATGGCCGGCGGTGATACAACCCTTACTGCCTCCCGACGTTGTTTTCTTGCGCTTGTACCACCTAGCCACGGAGGAGCAGCGGCGTATCCACGTTACCACCAGCTAGCCCGTAAGCGATTCCATGAGCAGTAAGGATAAGGAAAAGATCGATCTCCCCCAGGAGCTCACCTCGGGATACGCCCAAACGCAGACGGAAACCCTGGCCATCGAACCCCGCGCCGAGGAGCTGTTTATCGGCATCCCTAAGGAGATCACGTTGCAGGAAAAGCGCGTAGCCCTGGTACCCAGCGGCGTCCACAACCTGACCACCCGCGGCCACCGGGTCCTGATCGAGACCCAGGCCGGGGAACACAGTAGTTTCAGCGACCACGACTATAGTGAATGCGGGGCCGAGATCGCTTACTCCGCCCAGGAGGTATACCGCAAGGCCCGTGTTATCATCAAGGTGGCCCCGCCTACTCTTGATGAGATCGAGATGATGCAGGAGGGCTGCATCCTGATCTCCCCGCTGCAGCTGCCCATCATCAACGCCGACTACCTCTACCGCCTCAAGCATAAGCGCATCATCGCTCTGGCCATGGAGTATATGCAGGACGAGGAGGGCAGCTTCCCCATCGTGCGCATCATGAGCGAGATGGCCGGCGTATCCGCTATCCAGACGGCCGGTGAACTCCTCAGTACCAGCCACGGCGGACCGGGTGTACTCCTCGGAGGAATTTCCGGCGTACCCAGTGCCAAGGTGGTGATCCTGGGCGGTGGGGTAGTTGCCGAGTACGCTACCCGGGCCGCCCTGGGAATGGGGGCTGAAGTCCGCATTTTCGACGACAATATCCATAAGCTGATGCGGCTGCAGAATTCCGTAGGCCGCCAGCTGTACACCTCGGCCATGAACCCGGTCTACCTGCGCCGGGAACTGCTGGACGCCGACGTAGCCATCGGAGCCATCCACGCCGAGCACGGGCGCGCACCGGTAGTGGTGAGCGAGGATATGGTGCGGGCGATGAAGCCACACAGCGTCATCATCGACGTCAGCATCGACCAGGGCGGCTGCTTCGCTACCAGCCAGCTCACTAGCCTGGACCGGCCCACCTTCGTCAAGTACGACATCGTTCACTACTGCGTACCCAACATCGCCAGCCGGGTGGGGCGCACCGCCTCCATCGCTGTAAGTAATATCCTCACGCCGATCCTGCTGCGCGCTGAGGGGGCCCGTAACTTCGAGCACTTTCTGTTCCGCCACAACGGGCTGCGCCACGGCATCTACACCTTCCGCGGCTGCCTCACCAACCGCTACCTCGGTCAGCGCTTCGAGATGCGCCACACGGACATCGACCTGCTGATGACCAGCGGCATGTAGTTACAGCCAGTGTAGCCGCTCCCCAAAGGTCGCTTCCGTACGGGCGCGATCCCGTGCCAAACCGAGTAGCATCCCGCCGCCACCTGCTCCGCAGAGTTTGAGCCGGTAGTGCGCCCCACCGTCCCAGACGGAACGAAATGCCTCCGGGACCAAGTAGGGGAAGTTGGGCAGCTGGTAGGCTGATAGCTCACGAAATGCGGTGTATAGGTCCTGCCGATCTCCGGTCAGCAGTGCCGTCAAGGCGCGCTCGTTCGGCTCCATCCACCCGCTGCGGATGTCGGGCACCATGTCCTGGTCGAAGGCCTGCACAAAGCGTGCGATCAGGTCGCTGGCGCTGCGCGTGATGCCGGTGTCTACTAGAAAAAAGCCCTCCCGCCAGCCTTCGGGAAGTTGCACCGCACTGGCGTCCCCGCCCTGTAGGAGCAGGGGCTGCTGTAGGTAGGAGACCAGGGGGTCGGTACCGGAGCTTTGGCCGTGAAAGTGACCCTCCATAGTCGCCAGGGTGTGCCGTAGTTCTTCCATGGGCAGTGCCCGGCCCGCCGGCGTCGCGTAGCGGTCGTACACCGCGGCACATACGGCTCCGCTACTCCCCAGTCCGTAGCCGGTCGGGATATCACCCGTCAGACCTGCCCCCTGCCGCAGGTCCCGGACAAGCGTATCGTGGTCGATCAAACGGGCGGGAACGCGGGTGCGCAGGTAATCAGCGAGGGCAAGCAACCGGTCGTCGGGCGAATCGACGGTCCACCGTAGACTGTATTTGGGGTAGGGTATAGCTAGTCCGCGGCTGCCGCGGAGAAGCGTGTGCTCGCCGAATAGAATGATCTTGGCCGGATAGTGAGGGAGCATCAGTCGACGTACGTACTACGGATGACTTCGGTCAGTTTCTCCTGTTCCGCCCGGGTGATCTTACCTGCTACTTTCGTTATGCGTGCTTTGTCGATAGTACGGATCTGTTCCACTACGGCGTAGCCTTTGCCCCTTTGTGTGGTGACGGCTACCCGGGTGGGATAATCCTTGCGCTGCGAGGTCAACGGAATGACAACCACAGACCGCAGGTGGCGATTGAGTTCATCGGGTGAGATCACTACACAGGGCCGGGTCTTCTTGATCTCGCTACCGACAGTAGGGTCTAAGTTGACGATGACAATGGCGAACCGGGTGACTTTCAAAAGTCGAATGTTTCATCCTCGAACACGTCATTGATCAGTAGCTCGTCATCCCCTTCGGCGGCCATTTTTTTGAAGGCTTCATCCCAACCTTCGCGCACTTTCTTGACGGGTTGCAGCAAAATACCTTCTTCCAGTAGATTCATTTCAATGGTATCCTCTATGGAGTACTCCTGTAGTACTTTTTTTGGGATACGGAGACCCCTGGAGTTGCCGATCCTGACGATCTTAGCCTTCATGATGTAATTACTTTGTGAGTACAACATTGGCTACTTCCCCTAAGTTTACCAGCCGATCACCTTACGGCTCACCCACTTGCGGATGCGGTAGGGGAACAGCCGGCTCAGGGGGGCAAATACTTTGGTGTCGGTGCCCACGTAGGTACGGAACTTACCGGTCTGCACGACCTTCCAGGTCGCCGCGGCGATGTCGTCGGGGGTGAGCTTGATGTCTTTATCGCTCAGCTTGCGGTGCTGACTGAGGTAGTCCAGGATGATGGGGGTCTTGGCGTACATCGGTAGCAGGTCGCTGACCCGGATACCGTCGGCTTCGAGGCCGATATCGAGGCTCTCGGTGAAGCTCAGTACGGCGCGCTTGGTGGCCGAGTAGCTGACCAGCTCGGGGTTGCCGTGGAGGGCCGAGGCTGAGGATACGTTGATGAGGTGGGCTCCGGGAGTGTTGCGCATCAGGGGGATGGCGGCATGGGCTACGTTCATCACGCCGAATAGGTTGACGTCGATGACTTTGCGGTGGTGCTCGATAGACACATCGGTGAAGGCCCCCACGCCCGTGATACCGGCGTTGTTGAACAGCACGCGCAGTTGGCCGCCGGTATGCTCGCCGAAGTGCTGGATAGCCTGCCGGGTGCTTTCGATGTCCGTCACGTCCAGTGTGCCGCAGCAGGCTACGTCTGGGCCACCCAGACTGCTGACTAGTTCAGTCAGGGGTGCTTCGCTGAGATCGTACAGACCCACGTACCAGCCCTGACGGACGAAAGTGCGGGCGACTGCCTGGCCGAAGCCGCCAGCGGCTCCGGTGATGAAAATAGTGGGTTTGGTGGTGGACATTAATAGACTTCGGTAAGGGGAGCTACGCGGGCAGGTGCCGCGATGGGAGTATTCTGGTGCGCGCCCTGTGTCCGATCGTAGGTATGGGCTTGCTTACGTAAGCGGGGGTAGCGGCGGAGTTGTTTGGCTACACCGCGGACTACGTCGTAGGGGTCGATCAGATGGGTATCCATGATGCGGTCGCCTTGCTGCTTGTATACAGCGCCTACGGGCTGGGAGATCTCCCGCTGCAGTTTGATGTGCTCGGCTACGAGCTTGCCGTAGGGCTCGAAGACCTGTCCTACGCCGCCGCGAAACTGGTACCAGCCCAGGTAATAGATGCCGCGGTAGTCGGGCAGCATGGACCAGCCGTAGACCTGGGCGACCGTACCCTCTACCCGCTGCAGCTCCGGGGGCAGGAAGGGGTAGCTGAGGTGGTAGCCGGTGGCGCAGGCGATGAGGTCGGCCTCTACGCGACTGCCATCGGTAAAGACGACCTCCTTGCCGGCGAGCCGCTCGATACCGGGCTTGGCGGTGAGGCGGCCGTGCTTGATGTAGTGCAGTACCTCAGAGCCCAGGGTGGGGTGCTTTTCAAAGGGTTCGTAGTCGGGCTTGGGCAGGTTGTAGTCTGACCAGGAGCCCTGCACGATCCGCACCATCAGCTTGATGAAGGGCCGCTGAAACCAGACCGGCCAGCTGGCGAAGGGGCTGTCCGCAATGGGCTTACCCATAAAGGTCTTGGGGAAGAACCAGACCCCCGACCGCAGGCTCAGATATGCACGTTCGGCCAGGCGCGCACTCTCGCTAGCTAGGTCGCAAGCCGAGTTACCACCCCCCACGACGACGACCTTGCGGCCCATCAGTTGCTCGCGCTCTTTGTAGTCCTTGGAGTGCATGATCTGGCCATCGAATTGCCCCTTGAATTCAGGCATGTTGCGGTCCCAGTGGTGGCCATTAGCGAGCAGTACGCCCTCGTACTGCCGTACTTCTCCGCTATCCAGCGTGACCTCCCAAAGATTGTCCGCGATGGGCCGCACGTAATCGACGCGGGTGTTGAACTCGATCCGCTCACGCAGTCCGAAGTGGTTGGCGTAGTCGATGTAGTAGTCCAGCATGTGCTGGGCGCTGGGGAAGTCGGGGTAGTGTTCCGGCATGGGATAGCCGGGGTACTGGGTGATCAGCTTCGAGGAGATGATGTGAGCAGTGGGGTAGACCCCGTGTAGCCAGTTGCCGCCTACCTCGCGGTCAGCCTCGACGTGATCGTACAACAGGCCCGCCTCCTGGAGTCCGCGGGCGGTGCCGAGTCCACAGGGGCCAGCGCCGATGATGAGGTGACGGTCGCGGCGGTCGGTGGTGGAGGGCATGGTGGGAGCAGCTTTAGGACGTGGAAGGTACGGAATGCACACCGAGCTCGGCGTACAACGCCTCGACCTATCCTTAGTACGCCTTAGCAAACACCACCCGTCCCTTACTGGGTTTACCGGATACCATATCGACCCCGTCTTCCTGCGGCTGATCCTGCGGTACGCAGCGGATGGTGGCCTTGGTCAGTTCCTTGATCTTGAGCTCGGACTCGGTGGTACCGTCCCAGTGCGCGTAGATAAAGCCGGGAATGTCGCGCTCGATCACTTCCTGGAATTCCTCGAAGGTGTCTACGTAAGTAGTGTATTCCTCGCGGAAGCGCACGGCCCGGTCGAAGAGGTTCTGCTGGATCTCGTCGAGCAGCTGGACGACGTGATCGACGATGCCCTCCAGGGGCTGACTCTCCTTGGTCTTCTCGTCGCGGCGGGCTACCTCGATGGTCCCCTTGTCCAGGTCGCGCTTGCCGAGGCCGAGGCGGATGGGAATACCTTTGAGTTCGTTCTCGGCGAATTTGAATCCGGGACGCTGCTTGGCATCATCGTCGTAGCTGACGCGCACGCCACGGGCCTTGAGCTGCTCCATGAGCTCGTGCGCCTTGGCGTCGAGGGCTTCATTGGGCTTGGGGATGGGGACGATAACCACCTGGATGGGAGCGAGCTTGGGGGGAAGCACCAGGCCCTCGTCGTCGCTGTGGGTCATGATGAGTCCGCCGATCAAACGGGTAGAGACGCCCCAGCTGCTGGCCCAGACGTACTCCTCCTGGTTCTCGGCGTTGCTGAACTTGACGTCGAAGGCCTTAGCGAAATTTTGTCCCAGGTTGTGGCTGGTACCGGCCTGGAGGGCCTTGCCGTCCTGCATCAGGGCCTCGATGGTGTAGGTATCGATAGCTCCGGCGAAGCGCTCGTTGATCGTCTTGCTGCCGCGCAGGACGGGCATGGCCATATACTCCTCGGCGAAGGTGGCGTAGACGTCCTGCATCTGGAGGGCTTCCTCCAGTGCTTCCTCGGCCGTGGCGTGGGCGGTGTGGCCTTCCTGCCAGAGGAATTCGGCGGTGCGCAGGAAGAGGCGGGTGCGCAGTTCCCAGCGCACGACGTTGGCCCACTGGTTGATGAGCAGGGGCAGGTCGCGGTAGCTGGTGATCCAGTCGCGGTAGGTATGCCAGATGATGGTTTCGGAGGTAGGCCGTACGATCAGTTCCTCCTCCAGTTTAGCGGTGGGGTCTACGACGACGCCGCCGCCGTCGGGGTCGTTCATCAGGCGGTGGTGGGTGACCACGGCGCATTCCTTGGCAAAACCGTCGACGTGCTCGGCCTCCCGGCTCAGGAAAGACTTCGGGATGAACAGGGGGAAGTAGGCGTTGACGTGGCCCGTTTCCTTGAACATATCGTCGAGCTGCCGCTGCATCCGCTCCCAGATCCCGAAACCGTAGGGCTTGATCACCATACAGCCCCGCACCGCACTGTTGGAGGCCAGATTGGCCTTCTTGACAATGTCCAGGTACCACTCGGAATAGTTTTCGGTACGGGAAGTGATCGCTTTGGCCATGGGGTCAACTTTTGGGCGGGTAACACGTTGATTATTAGTAGGCTACAGCGTATAACCGGGAATGCCCGGACGGCTCGGCCCACCTGTTTCTTACCCTCGGTTTGGTAAGCAGAATGGCGTTTAACGCTTTTGCGGGCACCTTTAAGGCTGCCTTAACCAAAGGAAGGGCACAAACTTACTACTTTAGACCTTGAATCAGTGGCAGACTCACGGATTACATAACTATCAATATCATGCTCAAGCAAAAGCTACTTCTCGCAGTGTCATCCTTATTTGCCCTGTTGCTCATCTCGACCGGTGTGCAGGCGCAGTACGATGATATGTACTACGATCCGGACGACTTCCGTAGCGTAGAGCCTGCCCCCGATTATTACCAGGACGATTACGACCAGCGTGACGATGCACCGCGGGACAATGCCTTCCGCTCCGCCTCCAGCTACGACGACGATCCCTACGATTACTACTACTCCAGCCGTATCCGGCGCTTCAACCGGCCGTATGCCGGCTTCGGTTACTACGATCCGGTCTATGTAGATGTAGCCTACTACGACCCCTTCTACCGGCCCTTCGGTGCTACTTCGCTGATCTATAACAGTGGCTTCGGTTACAACCGTTTCGGCCGTGGGAGTGCCTTTCTGGAGCCCGTCATTACGCCCTATGGTGTAGCCTACGTGGACCGCGGCTTCAACCGCTGGAACCGCGGCTGGAACGATCCCTTCTACGGCGGCGGCTTTAACCGTGGCTTCGGCTACGGCGGCGGTGCCTTCGGCTACGGAGCCGGCCGGTTCGGCGGCGGTGGATTCGTCACCCCCGGTGGCTACTACTGTCCCCCCGCATGGGGCGGCGGCAACACCTACGTCGTCAACAACAACGTCAGCAACGCACCCGCCCGGCGCACCGTCACTTCGGTACCCCGTGCCGCTACCACCTCGATCGCCGATCGCGTAGCCCGCAACCGGCAGAACACGCCGGTGACCTCCCGCTCAGCTAATACCCGTGGCACCACGGCTACCCGTAGCAGCACCAGCGGACGCACCCTGCGCAGTTCGGATCGTGGTACCACCACCCGGGACACACGGATCGATCGCAGCCGTACCACGGTAGCGCCCCGGACCAACACCCGCTCGGCCACGCCCACCCGGAGTGCTACTCCCACCCGCCGTGCCACGCCGAGCCGCAGTACCACACCTACCCGTGGTACCCGCTCGCGGAACTACACGCCGAGCCGCAGCGCGACCCCTACCCGTAGCGCCACGCCCAGCCGCAGTACGCCATCGCGTAACTATACGCCTAGCCGGAGCGCCTCACCGTCGCGCAGTGCTTCGCCCAGCCGCAGTGCCTCGCCTAGTCGGTCTTCTTCTACCCGATCCACCTCCACCCGTACCACCACCCGCACCCGTAGTGGTGGCGGCAAGTAAGCCGGATAGACCATCACGTCATCAGAAGGGATGCGTACCGTAGGGTGCGCATCCCTTTTTGCGTCCGCTACGTTTAAAGAAGTCATAAACCATCGCCGGCGGGCAAACTTTCGTTTCCACCCTGCTTTCTTCAGAGACCAAGCACATTGACCTATGAACCTACGGCTAGTCCTGGCTGCCCTGCTCCTGACGGGTACCCTCAGCGGACAAAACTTCAATGATGCCCTCCGCTATTCTTTCGTGACGCCGCAGGGCACGGCACGCTTCGCTGGTACGGGCGGCAGCCTTACCCCGCTGGGCGTGGACGTCACTACGCTACACACCAACCCCGCCGGCATCGGCTGGAACCGCTATAACGTGGCGCAGGTCACCCCGGGCTTTACGTTTACCGGAATGGATGCGAATTTGGTACCCAGTCAGCCCGCCGAGAACACGAGCGAGTCGGCGGCTAATTTTAACCTGCCCAGCATAGGTGCGATCTTCGCCGGCACCACGCGCTCGGTCAACTGGTCTACGCTCAACTTCGGCATCAGCGTGACCCGCCTGACAGACTACAATCAGCAGACGCGTTTCGGCGGCCGCAGTCAGGGGAGTATTATTGACGGTTATGCTGCTGACCTGAACGCGGGGATCGAGGATCCCTTCGGTTCCTTGCTAGCATTCAATACCGGCGCGTTCTTCGAAGATGACCAAGGCTTTTTCACCGATTTCGACTTCGAAGAGAATGACGGTGGTCGCATTCGCCGCGACGGACTGTACGACCGGCGCGGAAGTATGTCGGAGGTCGCGCTCGGTTTCGGGGGGAACTACCGGGAGAAGCTACTCTGGGGACTCTCCTTCGGTATACCATTCTTTACCTACGACGAAGTATTCTCCTACGAGGAGGTAGACGATCAGGGGGAGATCAGCGGGTTCGATAATTCCGCTTTCGACCAGAGCCTCATCACCAGCGGCACGGGCTTCAATCTGAAGTTCGGCCTCACCTACCTGCCCACCGAACAACTGCGCATCTCGGGTGCGATCCATTCCCCGACCTTGTGGACGATCGATGAGCAGTTTTCTACCGGCTTCGAATACAATTTTGTCGACGACAACGGACAGGCCATGGGCGGCACGGAACTCAGCCCGCTGAACTCCGCCACCTACAACCTAAGTACCCCCTGGCGCTTCATGGTGGGGGCCGGCTACCTGATCGGTAAGAGCGGCTTCCTCAGTGTGGATGTCGACTATGCCGACTACCGGGGCAACAGTATCAGCTTCGATGATTTCGCCACCGCCGCCGAGGCTACCAATGAAAGCATCGACAACAACCTCAGCAGCAGCATCGGCCTACGGGTAGGCGGTGAGCTGAACCTCAAGCCCATACAACTGCGGGCCGGCGTAGGCTACCGCCAGATCCCCTACGCCGTGTTCCTCAACGACGAGGACGAAGCCTATCTCACCTACAGCGCCGGCGCCGGCTACAGCATCGGCAAGTTCTTCGTCGACGTAGCCGCCCAGTACAGCGGTGCCAGCGGCTTCGAGACCGCCTACAACGCACCCATCGACCTGGAGGAACCCCTGATCCTCACCGACCGGAGCCGGGTATCCGTCCTCCTCACCGTAGGCCTGCGCGGATTCAACGTCGGCTTCTAGCCCCCGAGTGGATTCACTTACGCAAATTGTCCTCGGCGCGGCCGTCGGGGAAGCCGTCCTGGGGCGCAAGGTCGGCAACCGTGCCATGCTCTGGGGCGGTATCGCCGGTACGCTACCGGATCTGGACGTGCTCTCCGGACTGGTCGCCGATCCCATGAGTGCGCTGGCCTATCACCGGGCCTTCACCCACAGTCTGCCCTTCGCCGTACTGGCCGCTCCGCTGATCGGTCTGGCCGTACACCGGATCTACGGCGGTAAGCTGCTCGCGGTATCCGACCGGGCGTTTTACCCCCTGGCGATCCTGGCCTTCTGGCTGCTGCTACTCACCGGCAGTTACCTGATGCCACTGCCGATCTATAGCATACCGGCCATCACGGCGGTGATCACGCTGGTCTTCGCAAGCATCTGTACGGTCGTGGCCGTCTTCGCCCGTCGCAAGGCACACGGGCGCCGCCGCATTCACCAAAACGCTACGGGAGCGGAGTGGACGATCCTCTTCTTCCTGGCCATCGCCACCCACCCCCTGCTAGACTGCTTCACCGCCTACGGCACCCAGCTCTTCGAGCCCATCAGCCGGGTGCGCCTGGCCTGGAATACGATCTCGGTGGTCGATCCCACGTATACGCTGCCCTTTCTCCTACTTCTCGTACTAGCGGCACGCAGCGGGCGGGGCACGCCGGTGCGGCGTATGCTCAACACGGCGGGCCTGGTCATTTCTTCCGCCTACCTACTACTTACGGTAGTGAATCACTTCAACGTACGGTCCGTACTGGACGATACGCTAGACCGGGCCGGGCTCACCGCCGACCGCCAGATCATCGGCCCCAGCCTAGGGAGCAATCTGCTCTGGTCCGGCACGGCGCAGATCGATTCGGAGACCTACTATATGGGTCAGTACAGTCTGCTGGATCAGGAGCGCGTATTCAGTCCGCTCGTAGAGGTAGCCGGCCGCCACGCGCTACTGGCCCCCTACACCGGCGACCGTGACCTGGAGATCCTGGAGTGGTTTACCGGCGGCTTCTACGTCGTCATTCCCCGGGACAGCGGGTACGTACAACTGAGCGACCTGCGCTACGGTCTGCTGGGCACCGACCCCACCGATCCGTCGGCCTACCTGTTCAGCTGGAAGATCGACACCAGCGTGCGGCCCGTGCGGGTGGTGGAGCAGGCCTCCGGTCCGCAGGGAGATCGCGGCGACCTGCTGGCCGGTATGTGGGAGCGGATGTGGGGCATCTAGGCACGCCGGTGTTGCCTACATTTAGGGGTATGCTACGTACGCTATTTCTTGTCCTTGCTCCCGTTCTGCTCGTCGCTCAGCACAACCCCCTGGCCGAGGTGATCGAACAGCAGCGGGCCGACTTCGCCCCCTGGGTAGACCGGCCCGACAGCTTTGAAGTGCAGATCCTGTACAGTCAGATCGACCGGCGGCCGGACGGCACGGTGCAGCTCCGTACGTACCGCTGGGGCGCTGACAGTACCCAGTACTTCTACCCCGCCAGCTCCGTCAAAATGCCCGTTGCCGTGCTGGCCCTGCAAAAGCTCAACGAGCTGGGAATACTCGGGATGACCGCCGAAACACCGATGTACACCGGCAAAGGCAGCGCACCTGCGAGCGCGCCCCAGACTGCCGTCGGCCGCGATACCAGTAGTGTGACGGGGCTGCCCAGCGTGGCCCACTACATCCGCCGCATTTTTCTCACCAGCGACAACGCGGCGTACAATCGGCTCTTCGAGTGGCTGGGGCCTACCTACATCAATCAGGCGCTGCAACGGGCCGGGATCGCGGGTGCGCGGATTCAGCACCGGGTGGGCGTCGGGGGCTTTGACGATACTACCCACGCTTACCTCAATCCGGTCCGCTTTGCCGATGGCTACGAGACGCTGTACCAGGTGGGGGAACGGCACGATACGTACTACGACCCGCTACCGGGGGTGATCGGGCAGCAGCGGGGGGTGGGGTATATGGAAGATGATAGCCTGGTCCGTGCGCCCTTCGACTTCAGCCACAAGAACTACCTGAGCGTGCGCAACCTGCACGATATACTGGCGCGGATCGTGGTGCCGGAGGCGGTCGAGACCCCCTTTCAACTCACTACGGAGGACTATGCGCTGCTGCGTCGGGCTATGTCAGAGCGCCCCCGCGAAAGTGTTTCGCCCCGCTACGATCAGCCAGACAACTACGTCAAATTCTGGCTGTACGGCGATCAGCCGGAGGAAACCCGCATTCCGGACGAGCTGCGTATCCTCAACAAAGTGGGCTGGGCGTATGGCTACCTGACGGATGCGGCTTACATCACGGATGGGGAGGTGGAATTTATCCTTGTCGGCACGATCCACACCAACGCCAACCGGGTGTACAACGACGGGGTGTACGAGTACGAGGAGGTGGGGATGCCGTTTTTCGGCAAGCTTGGTCGGGCTATGCTTCGGTACGAACGGGGGCGACGTTAGAGACCAGCGTGCCTACGGGTTCTCCGAACATGATCTTGCGCAGGTTGGCCGGCTCGTTGATGTCGAAGACGATGATCGGCAGGTCGTTTTCGGCGCAGAGTGCGAAAGCGGCCTGGTCCATCACGCGCAGGTTCTTGGTCATGGCCTCGCGGAAGGTGATGTGGTCGTACTTGGTGGCGGCGGGGTCTTTTTCCGGGTCGGCGGTATAGATACCATCTACCCGGGTGCCCTTCAGGATCACTTCGGCGCCGATCTCGTTGGCGCGCAGGGCGGCAGCGGAGTCGGTCGTGAAGTAGGGGTTGCCGGTACCGCCGCTGAAGATCACTACGCGGCCTTTTTCCAGGTGGCGGATGGCGCGGCGGCGGATGTAGGGCTCGGCGATCTGCTGCATCTCGATGGCGGAGATCAGGCGGGTGAAGACGCCGTGGGTTTCCATCATGCTCTGCAGGGCCATGCCGTTGATGACCGTGGCCAGCATGCCCATGTAGTCGCCCTGGGTGCGCTCTACACCGGACTCGGCGGCGGAGAGGCCGCGGAAGATGTTGCCGCCGCCGATCACTACGGCTACTTCGACGCCGATGTCGATCAGCTCCTTGATCTGCTTGGTGTAGTAGGTGAGCATCTTGGGGTCGATGCCGTACTGCTGGTCGCCCATCAGGGTTTCGCCGGACAGCTTGAGCATGATTCTGCGGTAGGTAAGGGCCATGGGGCGAAGGTAGGGATTAGATCGCCTTCGGCGGGGTAGACCGCTGCGCTCAGTAGACCGCCTTCGGCTGGTTAGACCCCTTTGGGGGTAGATCGCTTCGCTCGGTAGATCGCCTTCGGCTGGTTAGACCCCTTCGGGGGTAGGTGCTCGGCCGGTAGGGATTGCGGTGGGAGCGGGGGATGGGCTCGCCTGCACCGGAACAACATACATCGTCTGCGAGGGTGGGACTAACGGGCGCGATTTTCCGTTAGAGCTTCACTATGATAACTTCAGGTTGAGCGGCAATCGAACTATGAAAGACGGTAATATATCGCAGATTAGCTGGCAGATCCGCGGTCGTACCGCCCAGGCGTATCGCTTCGACTACGATCTATTCGGACGCCTTAGCTCTGCCCGCTCTGCCCAGCGAACTAGCAATGGTGGCTGGAACTGGATGAAAGATTACGACACTGACTACTCCTACGACGTAAGGGGTAATATGCTCACGCTAAAACGCAACGGTAAGTCGTCCTGCTCGGCGGAAACCGACATAGATGATTTGGCTTACACTTACAGCACGGGTAGCAACAGACTGACGAAGGTGCAGGAAAAGAATACTACCAATACCGCCCGGGCCGGTTTTGCCGCTACCTCTGACTACACCTACGATGCCAATGGTAACTTGAGAACAGATAGCCAGAAGGGGCTTACCATTACGTCCAACTACCTGAATCTTCCCTCCCGAATCAACCGCAGCGGAGGCCGGTCGAGCATCACGAACACCTACACCGCTACCGGCCGCAAGCTCGAGACTACCGGTGGGGGGGATGCCCGGGAATACTTCGACGGTATCGAGTACGTCAGTGGAGTGCTAAACTCGGTTTACTTCGAGCACGGGCGGGTGTACTTTGCTAACGGCAATGCCAGCAGCGGGCGCTATGAGTATACCCTGCGTGATCACCTGGGTAGCAGCCGCGTGAGCTTCAGTGATTTGAATGGAGATGGTAACATCACAGCTACCACCAACCGTTTGACCAGCGAGCTGCTGGATGAGCAGCACTACTACCCCTTTGGCATGGCGATGCAGGGGCCGTGGGTAGAGCATAGCGGTAGGGAAGACCTGCACCGCTATAATGGCAAGGAGCTGAACGAGGAGTTGGGGCTGTTTGACTATGGGGCCCGGTGGTACGATCCGACGATCGCACGATGGAATGCGGTCGACCCGCTAGCTGATAGTTACGCTTCGATCACTCCATACGCTTATGTAGGCAACAGTCCAATCAAATTCATTGACCCTGATGGAATGAGAGTTGACGTATACCAACTTATAACTGGTGAAGATGGAAAAGTAAGTGAGGAAGGTTTAAATTCACTTTATCACATTATGACTGATCTAGAGTCAATCACCGGCTTATCCGTAGGGGTTGAGGCTGGTCTGTTAACATACGGTGAAGGTACGGGTGGAGGTAGTTCGACCGCTGCCTCTTATTTGAAAAATATTATAGATTCGAAGTCTACCATAACTGTTGGTCCTAATACTGATCCATACCAGACAGGTAGTATTAGTCCTAACGTAAACAGGAACAAGGATCCAAATCATATTAATTTTGATGGAGCTACTGCCTATGCTTTTGAATCTATGTTTTCGACGAGTAAATCAGGAAGTGACGATTATCTAACCATGGGAGCTGGCATGTTGTTTCTTCATGAAACTTTGCACACAGATACTGGATTAGGTGTCTTGGGCCATAATTATGATAATTTTAAAGACGGTGACGCTTGGTCACCAGGCGGTACTGTCTCATATATGAATGAAATTAGGTCAGAACTTGGCATCCCAACCCGAAATACCTATAAGCCACAACCACGGCTAGATGGAGAACAAAAATGGAATTTTACTTCTACCAAAGGAGGAAACATCAAAGTAGGGTATAACACCTTCATGAGTTGGCGAAATCAATACTTCATTCAAGGTTGGAACAACGTATGGAAAGGAAAATAATTAAGATAGGAGTGCTCTTACTATCTTTGGTCATGTTGCTCTCATGCGGTGATACAAATCCTAAGTCAGACCCTACTGATGCCGATACGGTTTCAGAGTTTGTCGAATTAGTTACAGCTAGATGTCAAATACCAGTATACCCGTATGACATAACTATGCCTCGTGGCAAATTCCTGACCGTTCATCCTTGGTTAAGGCATGCGGGTGTTACTTCAGGTTACACTGACATTGACGTGCCCGACACATGCTACTCTACGTTAAATGAGTCCTATCGCACAACCTGTTCCCAATCTTTTTCCAAATCAAAGTCTTATCTATATCTAACTCAAAGGTGCAACTCAACGATATATGCAGTTGTCCTCAATGATAGCACGAATGAAGTTTATAAAGAGGGTAGCATGGTTACATGGGATCAAGGAGTTCCCACAGAGTACTTACTAATTTTGTCTTCCAATGATACAGAGGTGTTGGACACAATCTTAACGCTTAATCTAGAGCCAATCGACCTTCCCTTCGCCCAATAAAAAGTGCTACCCCGCGGCGACGCTATTCGCGGCGACACGGACGGGGCGCGGCTATTGGATGCACCTACAACTTCCGCTCCAAGTCCACCACCGCCTTTTCTTTCCACCCTGCAAATGAACCCTCCAGAATCCGCACCCGCGCCTCCCGCACCAGCGCGAGGTAGAACGCCAGATTGTGTAGGGTAGCTAGCTGGCCGGCCAGTAGTTCGTTACAGCGGATGAGGTGGCAGAGGTACGCTTTGGAGTGGGTGCGCGACGTGGGGGCGGCGTCCGGGTGGTCATCGATGGGGGAGTGGTCGTTCTTCCAGCGGGCGTTGCGGATGTTGATGATGCCCTGGCGGGTGTAGAGCATACCGTGGCGGGCGTTGCGGCTGGGGAGCACGCAGTCGAACATGTCGACGCCGCGGCTGATGCACTCCAGCAGGTTGGCGGGGGTGCCTACGCCCATGAGGTAGCGGGGCTTCGCTTTGGGGAGGATGTCGCAGCACAGTTTGGCGATGCGGTACATGTCGGGGATGGGCTCGCCTACGGAGAGGCCTCCGATGGCGTTGCCGGGCTGGTTCTGATTAGCGATAAACTCGCAGGACTGGGTACGCAAGTCATCGAAGCTGCCGCCCTGTACGATGGGAAAGAGGGACTGCGTGTGACCGTACTTCGGCCGGGATTCCCGCATGAAGGCGACGCAGCGCTCCAGCCAGCGGTGAGTGAGGTGCATGCTACGCTCGGTGTACTCGCGGGTGGAGGGGTAGGGGGGGCACTCGTCGAAGGCCATGACGATATCGGCACCGATGGAGCGCTGGATGCCGAGGCTGCTCTCCGGACTGAACAGGTGCTTGCTGCCGTCGATGTGACTGGCGAAGGTGGCGCCCTCCTCGGTGATCTTGCGGCGGTGGGCGAGGCTGTAGACCTGGTAGCCGCCGCTGTCAGTCAGGAGGGGGCCGTCCCACTGCATGAACTGGTGGAGTCCGCCGGCGGATTCCATTACCTCCATGCCGGGGCGGAGGTAGAGGTGGTAGGTGTTGCCGAGAATGATCTGTGCCCGCACCTGTTCCCTGAGCTCCCGCTGGTGGACGCCCTTGACGGTACCCAGGGTGCCTACGGGCATGAAGATGGGCGTCTCGATAGCGCCGTGATCGGTAGTGAGCAGGCCGGCGCGGGCGTCGGTGGTGGGGTCGGTGTGGAGAAGGTCGAAGGTCACGGGGGGCGAAGGTAGGGCGCCTACTGCTTGACGAACCTGGCTACGTAGGTCTTGGTGTGGTGGAACTGAATAGTGTAGTGACCCGCTCGGAGATGGGCGATAGCTAGTGTAGTGGAGGGCGTAGGTTGAGCTACGCTTCCCTGCTGAACCAGGTGACCGTAGGTATTGTAAATGCGGTAGATAAGGGGGGCTTTGTTGGGTAGGTCCGGTAGGGTAATTTGGTCCACGGCCGGGTTAGGATAGATCAGGGTGGTGATGGCCTTCGTAGCAGTACGCAGTGAAGTAGTGCCCGTCAGTTGTTCTAGCGGCCGGCCGAACACTCCATCGCTGGGGGTACTCGCAAACAGGGAAGTGCCGTCACTAGCCAGTTCAATAGCTACGAAGCGCTCCGTGATCGGGGTAAATCCAGTCTCCCAGGTGTCCGTTGCTCGGTTCAGGCGCAGGAGATTGTTACTATCGGTCTCCGCAAGGTTTGTCGAGATCAGTAGTTCGTTGCCGCTCACTAGAAGTAAATCGATGATGTTGCGCTTTCTGTCCGGTAAGCCGGTGTTGAGCTCCGTCCAGCTCTGGCCGCTGTCGGTAGATCGGTATACCCCGTCTCCCGAAGTTCCCGCATACAGGATGCCCGTTTCGCCAACGGCCAGGCTACCCACTTGAGTATCAAAGTCGCCCATACGGACATACCTCCAGCTAGCTCCACGATCTTCGGAGCGCAGTACGCCACCCTCTAGGCCGGCCAGCACGGTATCACCGATCGCAAGTCCGGTAGTCAGGTAGTCATTAGCGGGAAGATCGACACTGCCGAGGTCGATGGGTCTCCAAGAAGTGCCGTCTTCGGAGCGGTAGATCGTGCCGGTCGGGTGTGTAGCCAGGTAGAAGTCAGCTACGGCGAACAGGGCGGTGAACTGCTCGGTTCTGCCAGGAGTGACGGTGGTTGTCTGCCAGGTATCCCCCCAGTTGTCGGTCCGGTAAATACTGCCGTCAAGAGTAACTACGTAGAGTACGGTATCTAAGTAGTAGGAGCTGACGGCAAACCCTAGTCCGGCATCTTCCGAGATGTAGTCCACGGTCCGTCCCCCATCGGCAGAAGTGAACATCTGCCCGCCCAGATTGACCACCAACCGGTCGCCGTAGACGTTCGCATCCGTGACGTCGAATCCGGTAGTGAACGATAAGGGGGTCCACTGCCCGAAGGCAGGAAATGAAAGATAAAGGAGTAGGGTAAGGGTGGAAAATAAGCGCATCGTACCTGAGGGTGTGGGTTAGTAGGTAGGATGAATGTACTCAACAATTGCCTTGCCACACTCAGCGATACTTGCTTGCTGTGGGTAAAGGGGTAGTCGGAAGCTGTAGGGTATTCGCTTAGGGCTAAGCCGCAAGTGGATCGGACATCGGATGTCGCTGACTTATGTGGGCGGCGGCGAGTTTTTGCGAAAGTAGAAACTCGCCCGGCGAGTTTATACTTTTCGACACTAATCTATAAACTCAGTTGAAAAGGTCCATGTATTCCTGGAATACGTAGCTTTTACTTCTGCTGGCGGTTGGGTACTCCTTAAGAATACCTAATTGCTCTAGGTCACCCGCGAGGCGGTAAGCCGGGGCATGACTGGAGCCAAGTATTCGCTTGATGTCGGCAACGGTCACGATGGGTTCTCCGAAGAGCGCACGAACCAACTGCTCCGCACCTCCCCGACGTCGGCCCAGACTTTCGAGTTTTGTGGGTAGGGAACGTTCTAGTTCCGTTATTCTTTGAAACGTACTTACGCCGTCCCGGGCGGTTTCTATAATGCCGTCTAGGAAGAAGTGGAACCACCCAAGGAGGTCATTATTTTCACGTACCTCCGTTAGCCTATCATAGTACTGCGTTCGGTTGGCCTCGAAATAAGCGGAAAGATACAGGACGGGCTTGCGGAGTATATCGCGGCCGATCAGATAAAGGGGAATTAGTAAGCGCCCCAGCCTGCCGTTGCCGTCTTGGAAGGGGTGAATGGTCTCGAACTGATAGTGAAGTAGCGCTACCTTCAGCAACTCGGGCAGGGGGTTACGCTCGTCATTCGCTAAATACTCAAGGTCACCCATCAAACGGCTGACCTCCTGGGGTGGAGGGGGTACGAAAGTCGCACTATTGATGCTTCTGCCTCCGATCCAGTTTTGACTGGTACGAAACTGGCCGGGCCCCTTTTGCTGTCCACGCACGCCCTGCATTAGTATCCCGTGTGTGTTCCTGATCAAACGGGAGGAAAACGGCAGCGTCCCGAGCCAGCCAATAGCTCGGTTGATAGCTAGTACGTAGTTATTTACCTCTTCCCAGTCATCGCGACGTTCGAGAGATACTTCTTCGCGACTGAGTAAGGCCTCCTCTACGCTCGTCTGCGTACCCTCGATCTTTGCCGACAGCGTTGCTTCTTTGGTTACGTGGAGTCGTACATAAAGATCGATGTTAACCAAATCCGAGAAAGCGTCTAACCTACCGAGGAAACGATCTGCCGTACCGAGTTTCTGCTGAAGCGTAGCCTCCTCAATGGACCAACGACGATTTATCTCCGCTGGGATAAAAGCCCGGTAGCTGCTCTGCTTTATGTATGTTCCAGAGACGAACTTTCTCATTTCACGAAAGTAGAAACTTATGGGATCAGTTTCTACTTTTTCGTGAAAAAATAGAAACTAGGCTGTTTTAAGCCGATCGGTATAGGTGGGTCCACCGGCTAGCTTTGCTCCTGTACATTTAATCTGCACCTGCGGCCCCGCCCGCCCTAAGCAACTATCGCGATGCTGCTACCTTTGCCGTACTCAGATACCTAGCCATCCAGAATCCCATAATGAAATACCTTATCGTAGGCCTGGGCAATCCCGGTCCCAAGTACGCAGATACCCGCCACAACGTAGGCTTCCGCGTAGTGGAGCAGCTGAGTACCGACTGGCATAGCGACACCCACGGCGACATCGCCCGCATCAAGCACCGCGGTAAGCTCGTCACCCTGCTCAAGCCCACCACCTACATGAACCTGAGCGGGAAGGCCGTGCGCTACTGGCTACAGGCCGAAAACGTGCCCAAGGAAAACCTGCTGGTGGTGATGGACGACCTGCACCTCGACTTCGGGCGTCTGCGCCTGCGGGGCAAGGGCAGTGCTGCCGGCCACAACGGACTCAAGGACATCGATCAGCTCACCGGCGGGAACAACTACGCGCGGCTGCGGGTCGGGATCGGCAAGGACTTCCACCCGGGGCAGCAGGCCGACTACGTGCTCAGCGAGTGGACGGCGGACGAACGCACCGAGCTGCCCGCCCTGCTGAAGGACGCCAGCGACGCCTGCCTGAGCTTCTGTGCCCACGGACTGAGCAATACCATGAGCGCCTTTAACCGCTAAACCCTCCCCGGCTAACCGCGTTAGGCCGTAACTAAACCGCTACGCGCACTTGAATAAACAAGTTATTATCGTCGGTGCCGGATTCGCCGGTCTATCGGCCGCAGCCTACCTGGCCCGCGACGGCTACCGCGTACGCATCCTGGAGAAGAACGAGGGACTGGGCGGCCGCGCCCGGCAGTTCTCCGCCGAAGGCTACACCTTCGATATGGGCCCCAGCTGGTACTGGATGCCGGAGGTCTTCGAGCACTTCTTTAACGACTTCGGCAGCACCGCCGCCGAGCACTACGAGCTCGTACGCCTCGACCCCAGCTACGAGGTGGTCTTCGGCGTGGAAGACCGCATCGAAGTGCCGGCCAGCACGAAAGAGCTATTTGCCCTCTTCGAAAAACTAGAGCCCGGCAGCTCCGCTAACCTGCGCAAGTTTCTGGAGGAAGCCGAGTACAAGTATCGCGTCGGCATCGATGAGTTCGTACAGAAACCCGGCCATAGCATCATGGACTTCGCCGACCTGCGGGTCTTTAAGTCCGTCTTCAAACTGCAGATGCTGACGGACATGGCCACCTACGTGCGCCGGCTCTTCAAGCACCCGCAACTGATCCAGCTGCTGGAGTTCCCCGTTCTCTTTTTGGGGGCCACGCCCGCCAATACCCCAGCGCTGTATAGTCTGATGAATTACGCCGACCTCAAGCTCGGCACCTGGTATCCCCTGGGTGGGATGCACAAGATCATTGAAGGCATGGCCGCCGTAGCCCGCGGTCAGGGTGTGGAGATCATCTCCGGCAGCGCGGTGCGGGAAGTAGTGACCGTGAAGGGAGAAGTGCAGTCCGTCGTGACCGAAGACGGCACCACCTACCCCACCGACGTGCTCGTCTGCGCGGCTGACTACCACCACTTCGATCAGCAAGTGCTGGCACCGACCGACCGTATGTACTCCCCCGACTACTGGGCCGGCCGTACCATGGCCCCCTCTAGTCTGCTGTTCTACATCGGGCTGGACCGCAGGGTGCCCGGACTGCACCACCATACGCTGTTCTTCGATGCGGACTTCGATCGCCACGCCCACGATATCTACGAGCAGCCCGTCTGGCCGGAGGATCCACTCTTTTACGTCTGTGCCCCCTCGGTGACCGATCCGACCGTGGCCCCGGACGGTTGTGAGAACATGTTCTTCCTCCTTCCACTGGCTCCCGATCTAGACGATACGCCCGAGCGGCGCGAGCACTACTGGCACCTGATGTGCGAGCGGTTGAGCCAGCGCATCGGTTTTGATATCCGTCCGCACGTCGTGTACCGCCGCGACTACGCCCACCGGGAGTTCAAGGAAGATTATAATGCCTACCGGGGCAATGCCTACGGTCTGGCCAATACCCTGCTACAGACGGCCTTCCTCAAGCCCAAGCTGCGCAGCAAAAAGCTCCGTAACTTGTGGTATGCCGGTCAGCTTACCACACCGGGACCGGGTATGCCACCCAGTATCATCTCCGGACAGGTAGCCGCCCGGGACATTAAAGCCGCCATGCCCGTACATGCTTAGCCTCTACCAACAAGTCTGCCGGGAGTGTGCCAGTCTGGTCACCCGCCGCTACAGCACCAGCTTCAGCATGGGCATCCGGGTGTTCGAAAAACCCCTGCGGGCGCCGATTTACGGTATCTATGGCTTCGTGCGCTTCGCCGATGAGATCGTCGATACCTTCCATGCCTCGGATAAGCAGATGCTCTTCCAGCGCTTCCGCGAGGATACCTACCACGCCCTCGAACATGGTATCAGTCTCAATCCCATCCTGCAGGCCTTTCAGGAAGTAGCTCACCGCTACCAGATCGGCCGCGACCTGATCGACCCCTTCCTGGACAGCATGGAAATGGACCTCGATAACACCCGCTACAACGCGTCCTTATATAAGGAGTACATCTACGGCTCGGCGGAAGTGGTGGGACTGATGTGTTTGCGCGTCTTCGTCGATGGGGACGAGGCCGAGTACGAGCGCCTCAAGCCCCCCGCCCAGGCCCTGGGATCGGCCTTTCAGAAGATCAACTTCCTGCGCGACATCCGCTCCGACTACCACGACCGGGGCCGGGTCTACTTCCCGGGTGTCGACTACGAAAAGTTCGATAACCTGAGCAAGGCCGCCATTGAGGCGGATATTAAGGCCGACTTCGATTTCGCCTACACTGGCATCGTACAGCTGCCCACCAGCGCCCGCTTCGGGGTGTACCTGGCTTATCGCTACTATACCAAGCTGTTCCAGAAGATCCGCAATGCGCCGGCGCAGGACGTGACCGAGACCCGCATCCGCGTAGCCGATAGCCGCAAGGTCTACCTGCTGGCCAGCTCCGCCGTCAAGCACCGCTTCAATCTGCTATGAGTAGGGCTACCGCAGCTGGTGGCAGTGCATCGAAGCTCGAACGTGGGCTGATCTGGTTCATGCTGTTCGCCTTCGCCAGTGGAGCACTCGCCCATACGCTGCCGGCGGTGCTACCCATCACCCGCTACACTACGGATGCGCTCCTGCTCGTACTTAACGGACTGCTCCTCTACGCCGTGTACCAGCGTAACCAGGACCAGCGGCTACTCCTCTGGTTAGCGATCGCCTACTGCTTCACCTTCGCGGCCGAAGCCGTGGGGGTGGCTACGGGCGCCCTGTTCGGGGAGTACGCCTACGGTGCCACGATGCGCTGGCAGTGGTTGGGCGTGCCCTTCGTGATCGCGCTGAACTGGTGTGCCCTCACGCTGGCCACCAATATGCTGGCGCTCCACTTCTTTGCGGTCAAACGCTTCACTACGGAGGATACGGGTGTGCCGCAGCGCAAACGGCCGGGTACCGAGGAGTATGACCTGAACTGGTCGAAGTCGGTTTCCGCTGCCCTCCTGGCTAGCATCTTCATCGCCCTGTACGACGTAGCGATTGAGCCGGTAGCGATAAAGCTGGATTACTGGCAGTGGGGCGGCGGCACGATCCCCCTGCAAAACTACCTGATGTGGGCCGTGGTCGCCTTCCTCATCTCCCTGCCCCTGCAGTTGCTGAATATCCGGTTCAGGAGTCCGCTTCTGCTGGTCTACCTCGCCGCCCAACTCTTCTTTTTCCTGGTCCTTAACTTGGTCCTGTGAGCCACTACGACATCGCGGTCATCGGGGGAGGGCTGGCGGGCCTGAGCGTACTCTATCACCTGAAGCGGGCGGGCAAACTTAGTGGCAAGCGTGTGCTACTGGTGGATCCGCAGCGCAAGACCGCCCACGACCGCACCTGGTCGTTCTGGGAGACCGGGGAAGGCCCCTTCGAAGAGCTGGTGTATCACCGCTGGGACCAGGTGAGTCTGCACAACGCCCACACCCACTGCACCTGCGACCTCGCCCCCTATGCCTATAAGGTGATCCTGAGCAACGACTTCTACGCACACGTCAACGGTATACTGGACGGGGTAGGGGCGCTGACGCGGGTGCAGGGGCAAGCCAGTGAGGTGCGGTCCGGTCCGGCCACGGCTAGTTTTCAGCTTGGTGGGGAGACGGTGACTGCGGACATCGTGTTCAGCAGCGAGCCCCACCCGCTCGACTACCGGGAAGTGAAGCAGCCCTACCTGGACCAGCACTTCCGGGGGTGGTTCATCGAAACGGAGGAGGACACCTTCGATCCGAGGCGCGCCAGCCTGATGGACTTTCGCACGCCGCAGGAGGGGGAGACGCGCTTTTTTTACGTCCTGCCCTTCAGCAAACGGCGGGCGATGGTGGAGATCGCCATTTTCAGCAACGAGCACTTGCGGACGGAGCAGTACGACGCGCTGATCGGCGACTACATCCACGCCCACTGGACGCAGGGGCCGTACCGGGTATACCATACGGAGGGCGGCAATATTCCGATGACGACCTATGACTATCCCCGGAGAACGGGTAACCTTATATATATAGGATTGGGTGGCGGAGCGGCACGACCCTCTACGGGCTACACCTTCTACGGGCTGCAGCGGCAGCTGATGCGACTGGCAGCGGCCTTCCCGGATATATCCGCCACGCAGGTGTGGCCGGAAAAGCACCGCTTGTACGACGCTACGCTGCTGCGGATCCTAGAGCAGCGCAAGCTGCGAGGGGATGAGGTCTTTGTAAATCTGTTCCAGCGCAACCCACCGGCGCGGGTACTGGCCTTCCTGAACGGGGAGAGTACGCTGTGGCAGGAATTACGGCTGATGGGTACTACGCCGATCGGGGTATTCGGGACCACCTTCGTCCGGGAGCTACTGTAGTGCTGGCTCCGGAAAAGATGTGGCGATTAAACTAGCCGAATGCTTGTACGTTTACCATCCTGCGGCCTATCTTTGCCGTCCCGCAAGGATAGTCTTGCATCCCTTCTATAGTAAGATTCCGCTTGATGAGCGTATGTGGCAACGGCCACAGCGCGGTGGAAACTTCGCGACAAACACAAGGCAAATATTCTTTGCGAAAGGTTTGGAGGAACGAAGGCGATGATGGTACCTTTGCGGCCCCCGCGAATGAGTGGGGAAACGCAGTCGAGCAAGTCAGAAAATAGTTGAGAAAATCTGCTTACTGACTTGCACGGATGAAAAACTAGCTGTACTTTTGCAGCCGCTTTGGAAGCAAGGCGAACAACGAAACAAAAAGTTGGTGTTCTGGCGTGGGTCCTATAGGGGACTAATACGACGGGACGGAGGAGCGAGCGGCTCCACCGGCGCAACGATCTTTGACATCAATGGCAGGCGAGGTTCAACGCCGTAGAATTAACGAATGACCGAACCCATCCGATGGATGGGAGCGACACTTTTGTAGCTATGGCCCTGAATAGAAATTTGAAGTTAAGACAGCATTAGGCTCTTTCTGAAGTTAAGTCACTATACAAGCTGCCCGCTACGGTGGGTGGTTATAAGAACTTTACAATGGAGAGTTTGATCCTGGCTCAGGATGAACGCTAGCGGGAGGCTTAATACATGCAAGTCGAGCGAGAAGGTGGTCTTCGGACTGCTGGAAAGCGGCG
>NZ_CAKLPZ010000003.1 GCF_923081025.1 Neolewinella maritima
TGGGCCTCCGTGGTGAGGTCAGGGAAGCTGCGCAGAAGAGTCAGAAAGCGAGTCAGGGCGCGGGTCATGCTCCTAAGTTCGGCAGCAGACTAATGCCGTCAAATGCTTAGCTTAATGGCCGTGAACACGGTGGTGCCACTCGATATTTTAATTACCTTATCTTCGATAGATTTTAGGAGGTAGAAGAGAAATTGAATATCTGCATCTACCTTCGGTATGGCAATTTTTAGGTCTTGATTGATGGCAGTCCGAATGTTTGTGATGATCGGCCGGCCCGGAGATATGCGAGTAGCTAAAATTAGGCTGCCTGCATCTGCTATACTAGTAGAGCTATTTTCGACCCCCTTCTGAGAGATGTGATCAATTGTAGATTCTAGAGTTTCGCCCTTTATGTCTTTGATTGAGGCCCAAGGTATATTCCCCTCCCAATATTCTACTATTCTTTTGCTAGGAGTTCCGCCACCTTTAAAAGTGAAGATGTCTCCTAAGGAATAAAATGGCCAGACAGACTTGAGCTTTTTTTTATCACCAATTTCCACCATCACGCTACCAATATTTCATTCAGTTCCAAAATAACCCCCTCCATCTCCTTGCCAAAGGCCCGGTACATCCCCCCACGCCCCCCGCGCTTGTCGAAGGGGGAGAAGTCGAGATCATCCACCTCTAGGTGAAAGCTCTGCTTGACGTGGTCGCGAATCATGCGGAGCCAGTCCAGCTGCACGTCGGTGAATTTGGGCAGACCGGTATCGTTATTACGAGCAAAAATCCAGCGTTGAAAGTTGCGGTCTACCTGGCCGGGGTAGGCGGTGAGTCGCTCGTCCGTGCCGGATACGTGGCGGAGCAGGCTTACCAGGGCCACCAACTCGCTCTCCGGCTTATCGCCCTTCGCCTCGTCTAGTTTAGCGTAGGCTTCCCATACGTAAGGCGGGGCCAGGTTGGGCCGGTCGGCCTTCAGGGTCGCCAGCAGGCTCTTGACCATGGCGAAGGTGACCTCCCGCCGCCGGTGGGGTTGGCGAAAGTAGATGTCCAGGGCGGTGATCTCTTCGGCGTGGTCGGTTAGCCAGGCGGCGAAGTCCTTTACTACTTCCTTACTCCGCTCCCGGCTGAAGCCGGCCGCCTCGCTACGCAGCACTTCGTCTACGCTGACATGGTCGATGGTCTGCGCGTGCACCTTGCGTACGTTCTCGACGTATTCGCACAGTGCCCCGTTGAATACCCGCGCGGCCTCTCGGGTGAGGTCTTCGAGGGCTTGCTCGGTCGCGCGTTGGAGGTCTGCGGGCGCAGCCCCCACAAGTTCGGCCTGCACCTGCGTCCGCGCCGCATCTATCACGTCCGGATCGTAGGCGTCGAGTAGCTTTTTGACGCTTTGCTTGATGGTGCGCCCGCCCGCCAGTTGCTCGTACTGCGCGCGCTCGTCGGGGGTGATCTGTTTTTCCAGTCGGATGAGCCGGTTGGCCAGGCTGCTGAACAGCTCCTCGTCGCGCACGCCCATTTTGACGGCATTAAGAAGGTCCTTCATGGGTACGCCGGGCTTGCGTTCCAGCGGACGGCTCACGGTCTTCTTGCTCTCGGTGGTCCCCACGGCGTCGACGATCACGAAGTGGGTCTTGGCGTGTTTGGCCGTACCGCTGACCTCCCGCAGGGCGTCGAAGTCGATCGTGCGGGTGCCCCGGCCCTTCATCTGCTCGAAGTAGTTGCTACTCTTGACGTCGCGTAGGAACAGCAGTACCTCCAGCGGCTTCACGTCGGTGCCGGTGGCGATCATGTCTACGGTCACGGCGATGCGCGGCGCCCAACTGTTGCGGAACTGGTTGAGGACGCTCTTCGGGTCCTCCTCCGACTTATACGTCACCTTCTTACAGAACTCGTTGCCCTGCGCAAACTCCTCGCGGATGCACTGGATGATGTCGTCGGCGTGGCTGTCGCTCTTGGCGAACACCAGCGTTTTGGGCACCTCGAAACTACCGTCGGCGTGGTAGCGGTCGGGGAATAGCTTACGCAGTACCTCCTTAAATTCCCGAATGATGGTCCTGATCTGGTCCGGACTCACCACGTCGCGGTCGAGCTGGCGACCCTCGTAGGCTACATCCTCGTCGATCTCTTCCCAGCGTTTACGGCGGCTGAGTTTTTCGCGCTGCTCGATGCGCTGCTCTGACTTAGGTATCAGGCCGCCCGACTTAGTGATGCGCGTTTCGATGGAGTACACGTCGTAGGGTACGTTCACGCCATCGGCTACCGACTGCTCGTAAGTGTATTCGCTCACCACGTTCTTATTGAAAAAGCCGAAAGTGCGGCTGTCGGGGGTGGCGGTGAGGCCGATGAGGAAGGCGTCATAGTAGTCGAGCACCTGCCGCCACAGGTTATAGATGCTGCGGTGGCACTCGTCGATTACGACGAAGTCGAACTGCTCGATGGGGTTGCGTTCGTTGTACACGACGGGCAGCGGCGGGCGTTTCTGCCAGGCTGCGTCGTCTACTTCCTCCTCGGCCGTCTCGTCGATCTCTTCCCCCTTCAGCGTCGCGTACAGTCGTTGGATGGTGGAGATGACCACCTGACTATCCCCGGCCACGTAACTACTGCTCAGGCGCTGTACGTTGTACAGCTCACTGAACTTGCGGTTATCGTCGCGCGGCTGGTAACTCAGAAAGGCCTGCTCGGCCTGCTCGCCCAGGTTACGGGTATCGACCAGGAAAAGCACCCGCTTGGCCTTGGTGAACTTCAGCAGGCGGTATACGAAGGTGCAGGCGGTAAAGGTCTTTCCGGCCCCCGTCGCCATTTGGATCAGCGCGCGCGGGCGGTTATCGGCGAAGGAAACCTCCAGATTATTGATCGCTTCGATCTGGGCGGGACGCAGTCCCTGCTCCGGCAGCGCGGGCATATTGCGCTTCAGTCGGGCGCGGAGCGGAGGAATACTAGACGCCCAGTCGAGCAAGGTTTCCGGGCGGTGGAAACTAAAAACTTCCCTGCTCCGGGGTAGGGGATCGCGAAAGTCGGTGAAGCGGGTGATCTCGCCGGTACTCTCGTAAGCGAAACAGAGGCGATCGGTATTAACGAATTTCATCCCGGCGGTGAGGTAGCGCAGGCTCTGCTCCTCTACGACGGTGATGTTCATGCCGGCCTCTTCGCGCTTCGCTTCGATGACTCCCATCGGAGTTTGCTGCACGAACAGCACGTAATCGGCCGGCCCCTCCTGCGTCTGAAACTCGCGTACGGCTACGCCGGTATTGGCGTATAGGTCTACGGCGTTCTTGTCTTGTACCACCCAGCCGGATTGCCGCAGTAGGCGGTCGATGCGGTCTCGGGCGACTTGCTCGGGGGTTTGATTCATCTGGGGCGGTGCGCTAGGGCGATACTATACGTAGGATTAAATGTAGGCAGTTTGCCGCGTACTCCACTTGCGCACGTTCGTCTTCATTTTGCAACTCTAGATTATCATTCATTTATTTTACGATAAGCTTCCAGTATTCTTCTTCCGCCATGTACTCAACTGGCTACTCAGCCCACACTAGTCCGCGGAGCATACTCTCGCGAGGGGGAAGAAGAAAATTTGATAGCTGCTACTGGATGAACGAACCTCTGCAGTGGAGTCTTAGGACTGTAAATTTTACCTGGGCCGCGGGGTTACTTATTAAAAACTTTAGGTATAGTGAGTAGACAGCCAAGTTACTGCTTGGCATATAGCTTACTCTCTAACCACCCATAAATCATGCCTAAGCAAAAACGCGAAAAACTAAAACTTAAGAAGATAGGTAGAAAGAATCATAGCCTACCGGTAGATACTGAATCTTTCGAGGTGTTGTCCATGGCTGGGGTACCCTGCGTAGAATTACTTGCCGTAGGCAAGCAGGCACCGTCATTGCAGGATAGAAATCGGGATGTTGGTAGACTAAGAACAAAATATTGTCAGCTTACTTTGCTAGCGCTACCAGACAAGATGAAACGGGTGAAGGACTTCACCGATGTAGCATCGGTTGATACCAGTAAGCAACCGCCGATCATAAACTTGCCAGTGGGAGATAATTCCGGTCTTGTATTTTTACTCGACCAACTTACTACTAAGCGTCGTACCTGGACTTCAAATAACGATGTGACAATCACGGATTTCTGCGCGGATAGGATGCCGGGGCTTCTTGGTGAGCACGGAGTGGATAACCCCTGTGCCTACCCACTGCGCCCGACCGGAGGGGACAAGGACAGCTACTTTATTACTGAGTGGGACTGGGAGGATGCCACTTCGGGTATTGAATATACCCAGTTAAGACAGGCATTGCGTTTGACCTATAGCTGGCCGAGTAAATCTGTGGTCATGCTAGCTGTTACCACACCAAACCGGACGGTCATCTGGATACCACTCCTTAAAGGTGAAACCATAGAGGGCATTAACGCAAATCTGTCTAAATGTTTTGTGCTCTTAAATCCAGTTTACTTGGACGGACCCAATATTTGGATAGGTAGTTATTGATAATAGGGTTAATGTCGACCCCCTCACCCCACCACCAACCCCGCCCAAAACCCAGGCCACGCCCAGCGCGCACTAAGCTCCCCCCGCGCACACCGCCGCTGCGCCGCCGTGAGCGCCTCCACGGGGGCGGCACCGGCGAGTAGCTCGGCGTAGAATAGGTCGAGGATCCCCGCCGTAGCCGCGGCCGGGATGTCGTAGAGCGAGGCCACTACGTCCGGTACGCCGGCGCGGTGGAAGCTGCGGCGCAGACTGTAGGTGCCCTCGCGGCGGTTGCGGTAGCCGCGGGCGGTGGAGCAGGCGGCCAGCACCACGAGCTGCGCCCGCAGTACCGCGCGGCCGATGTATACCCCGTTGAGACTGTCAGTACTATTGAGGTAGAGGTAGTTCTCGTTGAGGCGGGTGGGGTCGCCCGCGGCGTGTACCGAGAGGTGGAGCCAGTCGTAGCGGTCCATATCGGCCAGTAGGGTAGCGGAGGTGCAGGCCGACCGCCGGTAGTGGGTGCCGCCCGCTACCCGGGCTAGTACGGACTCGGCGAGCGGACCGAGGTAGGCCGTCAGGTCGGGATGGGTCCAGGCTCCGACGGTAGGGGCGCTGCGGCGCAGCAGCCGCTCGCGCAGCCGGTGGCGCTGCTGCTCGCTACGCCAGCTGTCCAGGTAGCGGATGCGGTGGCTGCGGATGAGGTAGGCTGGTAGTCCGCCGATCGTGTCCGCGCTGCGCAGCAGGGCTACGAACGGCAGACTGGTCAGCGAGGCCGTAGGAATGACCAGCAACTCCCTGCGCCGCGCCAACTGACCGGCGGCAAAGCCCAGTAGCTCCCCGTACAGCTCGTGGGCCGAAGCGGTATAGGCCACGGTACTCGCTGGCATGCCTCCACTCAAAATGTCCGTGAGCGCGTCCACCCGCTCGGCGACCGGCTCGCGGGGCTGGGCGTGGGCGAGCACGGTATCGCGGTCTACGTACAGGGCATAGAGCGTGTGCTCCGTCTCGGCGTATTCGATCAGGGCCTGATCGGCAGTGAGCTCTCCGCGGATCTGCGCTAGGGTAGGGGCGGTGGCTGCCGCCTGCGGGCTAGGCTCCGTCGGGGAAGCGGTCAGATCGAGCCGCTCGGCCAGCAGCAGCGACTCCCGGTACAGCCGATCGAAGCGAAGCAGTTGATCATACGGGAGGGTAAGCCGGGCGGCAAAGGCGCCCTTGAGTAGTTTCATCTCCGCCTCGATCTGCCGCAGTCGTACCCGCTCCGGGTCTACGGTCTCCACGGCGAGGGTAGCGTGTACGGCGGCGAGCTCGCGGGTGTAGAGCACGGTCTTGCCCAGCTCCATGGCGTTGAGCAGAGCGTTGTAGTACCGGGCGTCGCCGGTGGAGGTGCGGAGCCGCTCGTGGGCGGATGCCAGGGCGGCGGTGATCAGCCGGTCGCCCAGCACGAGGGTACGGTTGAGTACGGCTTCCTCGCTCTGGTGCAGCAGGGTGCGCTCGTAGTTGGCCAGGGCAGCCTGGGTGTAGCGGAAGGCCCGTTCCAGCTGCGCTTCGTTCGCCTCATGGTGGCCCCACTGCTGGTAGGTACTTGCCAGTGCACTGATGAAGTACATGCAGTTGGCCCGCCGATTGCAGCGAAATAACGCTGCCTCATCCGTTGGGTCGGCATCCGGCGGACAGCAACCCTGATCCACCAAATCCCCCAGCATATAATCCACGGCCCGAGCGTACCGCCCGTCGTCCTGACTGTATTCCTTGAGTAGGTAGCGCGCACCCTGTACGCGCTTATTGGCGAAGTAGGGTCCTGCAGCCAAAAGGCGCTCGGCGGATGCCCGTGCGCTATCCCGCCGTCCCCGCCGGTGGTGCCAGTAGTGGGCGGCGTGGTCACGGTAGCCCAGGTAAGCCGGCGCATCGGTAGGTCCACCCGGCCGGCCCCGCTCCGGTAGCGTAGCCAGTAGCTGCTCGATCCGCGGGTCGTGCTGCGGCTGCCGGGAGAGCAGAATGATCTGGTGCTCCCGTGCGTGCCCTTCCCAGGGGGAATCCAGTGCGGCCAGTACACCTGCTGCCCGCTCGAACAGGGTATCGCTGCGCGCCCACAGTGCCTGCTGTCTTTGCAGGGGCGTAGCCCGGTCAGCAAATTGCTTCGCCCCCCGTGCCTCGATGATCGACAACTGCGCGTACAGCAGCGAGGTGGTGCGGTGTGCCCGCTCCAGCAACCGCCGACCGAGCTGCGCGTGGAGCTGCATTTCCAGCCAGGTCCAGGTATCGAAGCTCGTGTAGGCCGCGCAGAGCAGTTGCCGTGCCCGCAGCTTGGCCGGGGCATCGTATCGCACCAGCGGCCGCGCCCGCTCCGTATAGTGGGCCACCGAATCGACGTATACCATATGGTCGAAGTGAAGGATCGCCAGGGCCTGGTACGCTTCAGCCCGCAGCTCCGCAGCGATCCGGTCAGTGAGCAGGTGGGGTAGTCGGCGCGCACGCAGGAATGCGCGGTCTAGCCGGAGGGCACGGTAGTCGTCCCAAACCCCGTCCAGCGAATCGCGCAGGGCCAGCTCGTCGGCCGTCAGGGGCGTAACGACCGTTGTAGGTGCCGGTACGTCCACTGGTGTGTCCACCGGATCCGCCGTGCAGCCGATCAGCAATAACGAAAGGAGCAAGTACGGCACAAGGATGCGATACACGGTGACTGGGCTAGGTGCTGACTAAGTTAAGTCCCGCGCGGCGTTAAAGCTGTACGAACACGCGATTTCTGAAATCCTCCGCTCCGGCGATGGGCCGACCACTTCCGTGCCCAGGCGGCATAGTCCCACCCGCACACCTCACTACCTACTTCCTGCGTTAGCCTAGGAACACCCCCGCGATAGACGTACCTTTGCGGCCCCAATTACGCATACCCCCCGCCCCTATGGCTGACGCATACGACAACCTCTGGAAACTTATCGGTCTTCGCTACAAGAGCCACCCCTGGCACGGTATCGATATCGGTAGCCGCACGCCGCGCATCGTGAGCGCCTTCATCGAGGTGATCCCCTCCGATACGGTGAAGTACGAGGTGGACAAGAAATCGGGCTACCTGATGATCGACCGGCCGCAGAAGTTCTCCAACATCGTGCCGGCCCTGTACGGCTTTATCCCCCAGACCTACTGCAAGCAGCACGTGGCCGACTTCTGCATGAAGCAGACCGGCCGCGAGGGCATCATCGGCGACGACGACCCGCTGGACATCTGCGTGCTCACCGAGCGGGAGGTCACCCACGGTAATATCATCGTAAAGGCCAAGGCCATCGGCGGCTTCCGCATGCTAGATGGCGGCGAGGCCGACGATAAGATCATCGCCGTGCTCGAAAACGACGAGGTGTACGGCAGCTGGAACGATATCACGGACCTGCCCCCCTCCATCCTCGACCGGCTGCAGCACTACTTCCTCACCTACAAGCAACTGCCCGGTAAGGAGCCCAAGGTGGAGATCACCCACACCTACAACCGCGAAGAAGCCCAGGAGGTGATCCGGCTGAGCCAGCGCGACTACGCCGAAAGCTTCGGCAACCTGGAGACCATGATGAGCGCCACCCTGATGGAAGCGCTGAGCATCGGACAGCGGCAGCAGGACATCCTGAGCAGCCTCTAGCGCGACACGCAGGGGAAAATTACTGTGATCAAGGAGGTTTTATGTGTGGAAACTGACAGTTAGTCCCCGCACGGTGCGTGGGGGAGGGCGTATCTTTGGAGGACTCTCATGACAGTCGGCTTTCCGACCCAAGCTTTCTACACGTGCTATCTACTCTCCGCTACGGCCTATTGGTCGTGCTCTGCGGTGGAGTCCCCCTGAGTCTTTCGGCGCAGCAGCTGGACTTCACACCTTCCCCCTCCACCCCCGAACTACGCCGTACCCTGGGCGAACAGTTTGCCCCCGGCGTACGGACCCTCAGCCTGCGTACGGAAAAAGCCGCCGCGGACCAAGCGGACACCACAGGCGATACCCTCGTACTGCGGATCCCCGACCCCGACGGCAAGGGCAATATCGTGCTGGACCTGCATCCGGTAGACCTCTATGCCCCCACCGCCACGGTGCGCCTGCTCACGCCCACGGGAGAACAGCAACATCCGCTGCCCCGCCGGCTCACCTACCGCGGCCACGTGCGGGGCAGGCCCGACCAGCGGGCAGCCTTCGTACGGTCCGGTAGCTACCTGTCGGGACAGATCCTGCGCAATGGACAGCGGACCTACCTGGTGCCCGCGCATACCCTCGCACCTGCGGCCCCGCCCGACCGCTTCGTGCTGTATAAGGAAGCAGCGCGGAAGCAGGCCCCCGCCCCCGAAGTACGCTGCGGCGTGGACGAAGCCGCGGCGCACGATAAACGGGCGACCCGGAAGGCGAACGCCCAGCAGCTGACCGGGCAGTGCTATCGGGTCGCGCTAGGGGTAGCCTCCGATTACCAGCTGTACCAGGACCAGGGCAGCGACGTGCAGAACGTCATCAACCACGTCGCTACCGTGATGCTGGACGTAGTGACCGACTACACCACGGACGACTTCGACGACGCGCTCGACTTCCAGATCGCAGAGCAGGTGATCGCCACCTGCGCGGACTGCGACCCCTGGACGCCCTCCACCGATCCCGGCGAACTGCTGAGCGACTTCGGGGACTGGATCGACGGGGGAGGCTTTAGTCAGCCCGTATCCATGGGCCAGCTGCGGACGACCCGCAACTTCGACGGCAGCACCGTAGGACTGGCCTGGCGAAGCCCTGACCTGCTGTGCCGTCAGGGTGCCAACCACGTGCTGCAGGATTATACCAGCGACCCGGAACTGCTGCGTGTGCTCACCTCCCACGAGATCGGCCACAACCTCAACGCCACCCACGATGCCAGCGGCAGCAGTACGATCATGGCCCCGTCGATCAATCGCACGACCAGTTGGTCGGCCGCTTCGGTCACCACGATCGATCAGACGGTGGACGACAGCCAGGCCTGTCTGAACGCCTGCGCCGCCCCGGCCTGCGCCCCGGTGGAAGACGTGACGATCGACGCGCTCACCGCCAGCGGCTTCGAGCTGAGCTGGACAGCTGGTACGGCGGGTAGCTACCAAATCCGCGTAGTGGACGCGCAGACGGATGTGCAACTGTACGAACAGACCACAAGCTCGAACGCACCGGGACTGATCGAGCCGCCCGGCTGGGAGCGCTGCCGGTCTTACCGGGTGAGTGTGGCTACGGACTGTGGGGCAGGGGAGTACGCGCCGCCCGTCACCCTGCTGCTGCGCTACACCGCGGCGGGCTGTGCCGACTTCGTAGCCGACACCACCTTCGCCTGGGGTACGCTGCCGGTGACCTTCACGGACCTTTCCCTGGAGGCTACGCGCTGGGACTGGGACTTCGGCGACGGTACCACCTCCACCGCACAGCACCCCACCCATACCTATACGACACCGGGCCACTACACCGTGCGCCTGACGGTGAACGATGGCGGCCACAGTACGACGCGTACCGGCCTGGTGCAGCTGCTACGTGCCGAGGTGGCCGCCCCCTACGCCGTCGACGATGGCGGTAATATGGAGGGGGGCGACTTCGCGGTGGGTAGTCTCACCCCGGGGCAGGAGGTACTCTTCGAGCAGGGCCGGCCGGTGGACTACTTCAGCAACCAGTCCACCAGCTGGGTCACTAAGCTCTCCGGCGACGTAGCGGGCCGTACGAGCCGGTCGGTGCTGCTGGGACCAGAGTTCGACCTGCGTACGGTGACCAATCCGGTCGTGCAGTTCGATCTGGGCATGGAGGCCCTGTACTGTAATGCGCCCTATGCCATGCAACTGCAGTACACCACCGACCGGGGAGCTAGCTGGACCCGACTGGGTAGCGCGGCCGATCCGGACTGGTACAACAAGGACCCGGCGGACGACTGCCCCCTGGCGGCCGGCGTATTTGCCGACCAGACGGGCTGGTTGTTCAGCAGTCCCGGCGAGTCCTTTGCCTACCCCCTGGACGCCCTGCAGGGGGAAGCCTCCGTTATCTTCCGCTTCGTGTTCAGCGTGGCGGGCGGTTACTCCCCGCAGGGGTATCGCCGGGGGGCGCAGGTGGACAACTTCACGGTCAGCGGACAGGAGGCCGGCACGGCCATGCCGGTCGACCTGCTGTCCTTCAGCGGGCGGCAGGAACAGCGGCAGGTAATACTGGAGTGGGAGACCGCCAGCGAGTCGGACAACGACCACTTCCTGATCGAACGGCGCACGGCGCAGGGGGAGTACACCGCGCTCAGCCGGGTGGGCGGGGCGGGCACCACGCGGGTGGCCCGGTCGTACCGCAGCGTGGATCCGACGCCCGGTGCCGGCATCAACTACTACCGCCTCACCCAGGTCGACTACGACGGTAGCCGCACGGTATACCCCCGGGTGGTGGCGGCGACCTATGCAGTGGACGCCGCGGGCACGGTGTATCCAAACCCGGTGGTGGGGGACGTGCTGAAGCTCGACTTTCCCACGGCAGACGGGGGGGAGGTGCAGCTATCGCTGTACGATCAGCGCGGCCGCTGCGTGTACGCTACGGTGGTCACGGTACAGCCCTACGCCGCTACCATTAGCCTGCCCATGGAGGGCCTGGCGCGGGGGGTGTATAGCCTGCGGACGCGCTACGGCGCAGTGGTACAGCGGTGGCGGGTGGTGCGGGGGTAGGCGGGGCGGGCTAAACTTAGGGCTGACAACCGTAGGAATAGCGTCCGTTAGGTGCTACTTTTACGGCGTATAACCAAATGGCCTAGCTATCCGTTTACGATCATAGCACCCCGGAAGCTGTGAAGGCCGACGGGGGGCACCGCCCACTTTCAACGTCCGACTATGCACCTCAGTCCCGCCGCGTGCGAGGAATTTACGACGCTCAACGAACGCCTCCTGGCCTTTGCCGGCAACGATGCCGTGTTCGGCAATCCTGAGTTGATCGAGCGCTTTCTGAGCAGCGAGTCCGGTGCCGGGCTCAACGAGAAGCAGCGCCGTAAAGTACGCAACTTCAGTACCGTGAAGCAGGGGCAGTTCTACCTGGTCAAGCAGTACAAGAAGTACGCCGTACTCATGGACGACCACCGCCTGTACGGGGTGGTGGGCATGTGCGAGAGTCCCGAGCAGATGGTGGACGGCGAGCTGCCGGCCCTGGTGGAGGCCGTGCTACAACCCTTCGATAACAAAATCGTAATCGCCGAACTGTCACCCACCGACGCGGGGGAAGACGCCCCGAGCCGCAGTGACATCGAATACGAATTCAAACAGATTAAAGACGTGCGCGGAATTACCGAAACCCTCGACCCCCGAATGCTGGAACAACAGGCCAGCCCCGCCGCCCAGCGCGCCGAGAAGCAACTGCGGCAGTACCTGAAAACCTCCGCTACCCAGGAAAAGCACCGGGACGATATCGAAAAGGTGCTCAAGAAATTTCCCGAACTGCACGACGTGTACATGCAGATGTACTCCAAGCTCAGTGCCCGCAGCATCAAGAAGGAACTTAAGGCCAACGGCGTACGCGAGCGCCACTTCGCGGTGTACAATAACTCGGTCGTCGCCGTAGCCGCCACCCGCGGCGAGCTGCTCGATCAGCTGAGCGACCTGAGCTTCGACGGCATGATGGACCAGTGCGCCCTGTTCCGCCTCTAGCCGTTGGCCGAACTTCGGCCTAGGTTCATCGTGAAACCTTCCCGACGGAGGGGCCGCTGTCGATCTTGCAAAGGTCAATATCGACGCAGCTACTAAATACCCCCACCGTGTCTCCCCTCCGGGAGGAGGCAGCTCACCCAGCTTCCTACCTCGACGGTCGCCTCACCGACCGCATCTTCATCCATCACCGCGACCGCCTACTGCGCGTCTTCCTCCGCGATATCCACTACATCGAGGCCCAACGCGCGTACTGCCGCCTGGTCACTACGTCGGCCACCTACACCCTGTCCATCTCCCTGGGCGCGCTGGAGCGGCAGCTCACCGGCTCCGGTCTCCTGCGGGTGCACCGCTCCTACCTGGTCAACCTGTGCTGGGTAGAAGCGGTGGCCGACCACTGCCTCGTGATCGGTACCACCAGTATTCCGGTAGCCCGCGCGCAGCGTACGGAACTGGATCGCCACCTGCGCTTCATTCACTAAGGGGCGCGGTCGCGGGAATGCGCAGCGGTGAGCGGGTGAATGATGGTACAACGCGTATGGCTGTTTACCGCATAAGTAGTAGTTTGTGGTCCGGTCGCGCTACGACCGACTGTTTTGAGACTCACGAACTTACACTACCTACGCCCATGTTTTTCCTTCGTTTTCAGCTCGCCGTACCGGCGCTGCTGCTCGCTGTTTCGCTCACCGCGCAGACCCCCGACGACTACACCATCATTCACGATCACCTCCTGTGCGACCTGCCCGCCGCGCCCTTCGACGGTACGCAGCCGGTGGGCGAAGCCTACGTCTTCCGCAAGGGGGTACCCACCAAGGCCGCCGATGTAGCGATCACCTACTTCCAGGCCGGGGAATCGCTCAACGGCCGGCGTTGCGTCGACCTCGAAGAGGGTGCCCAGTCCGCCTTTGACCGCGCGGTAGCCATCTGGGTGGACGTACTGCGCCCCGAGCAGCAGCTGAATATCGACGTCTGCTTCACCAAGGACCTCAGTGACGGTACGCTCGGCCAGGCCAGCACCAGCTTCATCCGGCCGGCAAACAGTGCCGACCTGGGGAACGAGGACTTGTTCTACCCCAAGGCCGTATACGAACAACTCGTTGGGAGCAATCTGAGCGGTACGGACATGAGTATCTACTTCAACGCCGATCAGTTCTTCTACTACGGGGAGGATGAGTTCGACCTGCCCGCCATTGCCTTCGACTTTACGACGCTGGCGGTACATGAGTTGGGCCATGGTCTCGGTTTTTCGGGTAAGCCGACCTACTCCCCCGGCAATAGCTCTATCGGCTTCAATCAGGGACAAATGGGTGATCAGGAGCCCATCTTTATCCCCACCGTATTCGACCGCGGGGTGGCCCTGGGCAGCGCGCCGATCGCCATCGTGGAGCTACCCGCCGGGTCGCAGACCTTAGATAATGCCCTACTGGGGCGTGAAGGTGGACTGTTCTTCGATCAGGAGCAGCTCGGTGCCTTTACGGATCAGGAGGAGCGGTTCAAACTGTACACGCCGGACGTGTACAATCGGGGCTCGTCCTACAGCCACCTCGACGACGCCAAGGAGGTCATGTACTACCGGCAGAGGCAGGGTGCCTTCAATCGCAATCCCGGCAACGCCGCCGCCGTCATGCAGTCCATCGGCTGGGCCGGACAGAATCAGGTCGCCGCCCCCGTGGAGTTGCTGGCCTTCACCGCCACGGCGGACGATGCCGGGGTGCTGCTCCGCTGGACCACCAGCTCCGAAACCGAAAATGCCGGCTTCACCGTAGAAGCTAGCCCGGATGGTACCCGCTTTGCCGCTATCGGTGAGGTGGCTGGTCAGGGCACGACGACCGAGACGCAGCACTACAGCCTGACCGATCCCACCCCCCGGGCGGGCACTACCTACTACCGGCTACGGCAGACCGACTTCGACGGTACCTTCAGCCTCAGCGACGTGGTCTCGGTCGACTTCGTAGTCACCCACTCGATACTCGGCAATCCCTATCCCAATCCGAGCGCCGCTACGCAGGTGACCCTGGATTATACCACCGAGCAGTCTCGCACCCTGACCGGTCGGCTGTACGGCATCACCGGTCAGGTACTACGGCAGTGGCGGCAGGACGTCGGTGCCGGGCGGAGCCAACTCACCGTCGACCTCACGGACCTGTCTGCCGGCGTATACCTCCTACAGCTGCACGACGGGCGCGAGGGTCAGCTGCGCCGGCTGCGGGTCGAGTAGTACGAAGCTCTGATATTGGGTCATGCAACTACACCCCCGGTCCACGGGTTACTGGGGGGGACATTTGCCTATGAACCTTCACCAACCACTGGCCCGGCTACACCACTGGCGGGCCTCGCGACCGAAGACTTTCTACGCGCTGGCGACGGTGCTTGGCCTGGCTACGGTAGGCTTCGTGGCGGTCGTCGGTCTGCTACTTGCCGTCAGCTACAGTGGCTTCGGGCATATGCCTAGCCGGCAGGAGCTGCTCGACTACCGCAATGATATCGGTAGTGAAGCCTACGACGTGAACGGGCAGAGCCTGGGCCGCTTCTTTAAACAAGACCGCGAGGAAACTACCTATGAAGAGTTGCCAGAGCACCTGGTACAGGCCTTGGTGGCTACGGAAGACAGCCGCTTCTACACCCACGGCGGGGTAGACTGGGAGGCCTACGGACGGGTGTTCTACAAAACCATCCTGCAGGGCAACGACGACCAGGGTGGGGGATCTACGCTTAGCCAGCAATTGATCAAGAACGCCTACGGCCGGCCGGCACTGGGGTACGGCTACCGCTTCGATATGCTACTACATAAGCTACGCGAAGCTATCCTGGCCCGGCGCCTTGAGGACGTTATGCCTAAGGAGGAGGTCATGGAGCGCTACCTCAATACGGTCAGCTTTCCGGGCAATACCTTTGGCATCACCGCCGCCTCCCGCCGCTACTTCCAGGTGGAGCCGGCCGATCTGACCGTGCGGCAGGCCGCCAGTCTGGTCGCTTCCCTGAAGGGCACGAGCAGTTATGACCCCCGCCGCGCTCCGGAGCGCAACGCCAAGCGGACAGACCTCGTACTGACCCTCATGGGACGGGCCGGCTACCTCAGCGCCGAGCAAGTTGCCGCCGCCCAGGCCGCTCCCCTCTGCATGGTCTACTACCGCGAGCCGCCCCGGGCCGTAGAAGCCCCTTACTTCACGCAAAAAGTACGGCAGCAGACCGCGGAGCTCCTCGCCGAGCTGACCCACCCGAACGGCCGGCCGTATAACCTGTACACCGACAACCTGCGCATCTATACCACGCTCGACCTGCGCTACCAGGCCCACGCCGAGCGGGCTGTCACGCGGCAGATGAAGATCCTACAGCGCGACTTCGAGCGCCACCTGGGCCGGCGCGATCCCTGGGAGACCCAGGCCTCCCTGGCCGGCGCCATCCGCAGCAGCGACCGCTGGCGGCAGGGTCGGCAGGCCGGCATCGATAGCCTCGCCCTGGTCGATAGCTTCAACGTCAAACGCGCCATGCAACTGCCCGTGCCGCACGGCGAACCACTGGTGGGGCAGTACAGCGCCCTGGATAGTGTAGCCCACTCCCTGCGCTACCTGCGGGCCGGCTTCCTGGTGTTAGATCATACGGACGGCTCCGTGCGCGCCTGGGTGGGGGGATCGGACTTTGGCTTCAGTCGCTACGATCACGTGACCAGCCGCCGGCAGACGGGCTCCACCTTCAAGGCCTTTGTGTACGCTGCCGCCCTCGCTCAGGGCTACGACCCCTGCTACCGCATCAGCAACAGCCTACAGACCTACGCCGACGAAGACGGACCCTGGACGCCGCACAACTCCGACTGGGTACACGGGGGCACCTACAGTATGCACGGTGCCCTGACGCACTCCAGCAACGTAGCCGCCGTGAAGATGATCATGGAAGAGACCCCCGAGCCGGTCGTAGCGCTATCGCGGGAACTCGGTATCACCGGCGAGATCCGCCCCATTCCCAGTATCGCCCTGGGTACGGTGGAGAGCACCCTGTTCGAGATGGTCGGAGCCTACGCTACCTTCCCCAGTGGAGGTACCTATACCGAGCCGTACTTCATCAGTCGCATCGAGAATGCCGACGGGGAGGTCATCTATACCCACCAGTCCGAAGCAGAGCGCGTACTCAGCGAAGCGCAGGCCGCTACGATGGTGACCATGCTACGGCGGGTCGTCGAGCGTGGTACGGCCAGCCGGCTGCGCTGGGAGTACGGGGTGCTATCGCCCACCATCGGCAAGACCGGAACTACCCAGAACATGGCCGACGGCTGGTACGTAGGCAGCACGCCGGGTCTGACCGGCGGAGCCTGGGTGGGCGGAGAGAACACGGGCGTGCGATACCGCTCCGGACAAATGGGTAACGGTGCACGGTCGGCCCTGCCGATCTGGGCCTACTTCCTGCAGAACGTGGAGGCGGACACCGCACTCGTGCTGGGGCCGCAGGAGGACTTCCCCGAGCCACCCGAGGAAGTACAGCAAAGCCTGCGGTGTGCCGACTTTATCCCCCCGGTACAGCAGGTCGAGCTACTGGAGGAGCCGGAAGAGCGGGAGGTGCGGGTCGTGCCGGTACTGAGTACGGAACTGTAGGGGGAGCTTTCGCGCGTGTCCATAGAATTGTGTATGTTAGTGTAGTTGATTTGGCGGTTGAGCCACTCATTTGAACAACTCACTAATGAAACGACTACACCACCTCGGCCTATTGGCCGTCTTACTCCTGCTGAGTATGGGCACCTGGGCCCAGCAGACGATCACCGGTACGGTCCGCGGAGACCAGGGAGAAGCGCTCGTCGGAGTCAGCATTCTCGTGCGGGGCAGCGGTAGCGGTACGGTGACCGACCTGGATGGCTTCTACAGTCTCACGGTACAGGAGGGCGATGTGCTGGTGTACAGCTACACCGGCTACGGCAGCGTGACCCGCACGGTCAATCCCGGCGAGACGGTGATCGACGTGACCATGCAGGCCGGTGCGCAACTCAACGAAGTAGTCGTTACCGCCCTCGGCCTGAGCCGGGAGCGCAAGGCGCTGGGCTACGCCGTAGAGGAGATCGACAACGAAGAGATCATCCGCTCCCAGCAGAACAACCTGGTCAACGCGCTGCAGGGTCAGGTCGCCGGCGTACAGATATCGAGCGCGGGCGGCGGACCCGGTCAGGCCTCCAGGATCATCATCCGCGGCGTCAACTCCCTGGATCCTGGGGCGAACAACGAGCCGCTCTTCGTGGTGGACGGTATACCGGTATCCAACGAAACCCTCACCGTAGGTGGCGGCGGCAGCCGCAACGTCTCCAACCGGATCGCCGACCTCAATCCCCAGGACATCGAGTCGATGACAGTGCTGAAGGGCGGTCCGGCTACCGCCCTCTACGGCCTGCGCGCGGCCAACGGCGCGATCGTGATCACCACCAAGCGGGGTCAGGCCGGCCGGCTATCGGTCGATCTGACCTCCACCTACGGTACCGAGGAGGTGAATAAATTTCCGGAGACACAAAAGACCTACACCCAGGGCTTCGGTGGGGTGTACGACCCCAATAGCTTCTGGCCCAGCTGGGGTCCTACCGTAGCCGAAGCCCGCGACACGGCCGCGGCTCGTGGACTGCCCCGACCGAACGATCTGTTCAATAACTTCGAAAACGCCTACGTGCGCGGCGACCAGTGGCGCAACACCATCAGCGTATCGGGCGGCAACGAAAAGGCCACCTTCCGCACCTCGATCTCCCGGCTCGATCACGAGGGGGTGCTGCCCTTCAGTACCTACGAAAACACGAGCTTTCGCATCAATGCCAACTACGTAGCCAGCGAGAAATTCAATTTCGGAGGCGGCGTGAATTACATCCGCAGCGGAGGCAACCGGGTGAACGCCGATCGCTTCAACGAGCGTCTGGTCTACTGGGCCCCGCAGGCCGACGTACAGGACTACATCCGCGAAGACGGCTCCATGATCGGCTACCGCAACAACGGTACGGTAGGTAACAACCCAGTCTACGGCGAGGCCACGAATAAATTCATCGACGACGTAGACCGCTACATCGGTAACCTCAACTTCAATTACTCGCCCTTTCCCGACCTGAGTATCAACTACACGATCGGGCTGGACCAGTACAGCGATTTCCGTAACAATTTCGGGCAGGGCTCGGTCTTTCAGGGTGCGCCCAACTTCGAGGATAACCTATCCAATGGCAATGGCTTCGTCACCGAGACCCGCATCCGCCGCCGCGACGTGACCTCCAACCTCAACGCGATCTACTCGCGTACCCTTACACCCGACCTCAACCTACGCCTGCTGGCCGGCTTCGATGCCTTCGACTCGAGCTACGACCGGGTCACCACCACCGGTAACGACCTGGATATTTTTAATCTGTTCAGTCTCAATAATGCGGCCGATATCCGCACCAGCAGTGCCCTGGTCGACCGCCGCTTGCTGGGCCTGTACGGTGATCTGTCGCTGTCATACCTCGATGCGGTGTATCTGAGCGTGACGGGACGCAATGACTGGTCCAGCACCCTGCCGCAGGCCAACCGCTCCTTCTTCTACCCCTCGGTAAGTCTGGGGGTAGTACTGGGTGAGCTCATGCAGCTACCCGACGGACTCAGTTTCGTCAAGCTGCGGGCCAGCTACGCGGGGATCGGTAAGGACACCGACCCCTACCGCACCAACGTGGTGTACGACCCGGCTAGTGGCTTTCCGATCAATAACGTCACCGGCTGGACGCGCGACGACCAGCAGGGCGCACCCGACCTGAAGCCGGAGCGGACCAATACCATCGAGTTCGGCACGGACCTGCGCTTTTTCAGTAACCGCCTGTCGCTGGATGCTACCTACTACAACGCTAAGAGCGTAGACCAGATCATCCCCGTGCCGGTCTCCAACGCTACGGGCTTTTCCACCTTCGTACTCAACGCCGGCTCGATGCGCAACCAGGGCGTCGAACTGCTGCTAAAGGGTACGCCCGTGGTGACCGATGACTTTAGCTGGGAAGTGAATCTCAACTACACCCGCAACCGCAATGAAGTGCTCGAGATCTTCGAGGGGGTGGAGGATATTCTGATCGGCACCTCCTTCGGCTACGCGGGGAGCTCGGCGGCGATCCGTCTGATCGAGGGCCAGCCGTACGGCAATATCTACGGACGCAGCTACGCCCGCTTCGGTGCCGACGAAGACGATCTGTTCCTGGAGCGCGGTGCCCCCCTGCTGATCGGTGAAGACGGCTTCCCCGTCATCGAAACCACCCCCAAGATCCTCGGCAACACCCAGCCCGACTGGTTCGGCGCGCTCATCAATACGGTAACCTACCGGGGCCTGAGTCTGTCGTTTCAGTTCGACACCCGGCAGGGCGTGCAGAAGTATAACCAGCAGGGTAATTTCTTCTCCGCCTTCGGTACCGCCCCCTATACCCTCAACCGCAACGAGACCATCGTCTTCGACGGCGTACTGGCGGATGGTACACCCAACACCACACCGGTATTCCTGGGTCAGGGCGTAGGTCCTGATGGAGTAGACTACGGGGCGGGCTACTACCGCAACCGCTACCGGGGGTCTACGGAGAACTTCGTGGAGGATGCCGACTGGTTCCGCCTACGCAACCTGAGCCTGCGCTACCAACTGCCCACTACGCTGCTGGAAACCGTGTTCGTGCAGTCGGCCAGCATCGCCCTGACCGGCAACAACCTCTGGCTCTCTACCCCCTACAGTGGCTTCGATCCGGAGGGTAACCGCGGTAACGGCAACGGAGACGATGGCTTCGGCGGCTTCACCTATCCCAGCGTGCGCAGCTTTTTCGTGACCCTCAACGTCGGCTTCTAATGAACCCCATCACCCACCAGCCCCAGCTCTACCTCCTCGCACTACTCTTCCTAGTCCTGCTCACGGGCTGCGGAGCGGACTACCTGGACGTGAACGAGAATCCCAATGCCGCTACTCGTCCCCCACTAGACGGCCTGCTGGCCAGTACCAGTTCCCGCACCGCACTCAACCAGTTCTCGGTCAGCAACGGCCACACCGCCAATTTCGTGCAGTACCTGGCCAGCCCCAACCAGGGCAATACCGATGACATCTACCTGGAGGTGACCAGCGGGGGAGCCTGGAGCGATCTGTACGATACGATGACCGACATCTACGACCTCATCCGCTTCGGGGAGGAGGACGGCCTGGCGCGTCACGTCGCCATCGCCAAGGTCCTTATGGCGGTCAACCTAGGCCTGGTAGTAGACAATTGGGGGGCTGCGCCCTACTCGGACGCCTTTACCGGAGAGACCCTACGGCCCACCTACGATAGCGCCGAAGACCTCTACACCACCATCTTCCGCCTGCTCGATGAAGCAGACGCCGAGCTGCCCGCCGCTGAGGATGCACCCCCCTTTCGCGCCGGTAGCGACTTCATCTACGACGGTGACCTGGACGCCTGGCAGCGCGCCGTCAGCACCCTGCGGGCCCGCTACCTCAACCACTTAAGCGAGACGGGCCGCTACGACCCCGCCGCCGTGCTGGCTGCTGTGGACGCCGGCTTCAGCGACTTCAGCCAGGACGCAGCCGTGACCAGCTTCACCGTGCGCAACCCCTGGGCTCAGGTCGCGGAGAACAATGCTAATCTGCTGCTGGGGGGTTGGCTGTCCGAGCAGTTCGTCGATGCGCTCAACGGCACCACCTTCGGCGTGAAGGACCCCCGCCTGCCGCTGCTGACCAACCGCAACGTAGACAGCCTCTTCGTGGGCACCGTCAACGGTGCCGGCCGCCGGGGCGACGGTACGGAGGTGCTGGAATCCTACCTGGTCCTGGAGGGGGCACTGTCGCGGGAGGATAGTCCGCTGGACATCATCACCTTCGCCGAGCTCAAGTTCATCGAGGCGGAGGCTGCTCTGGCCAGTGGCGATCAGGAGCGGGCCGAGACGGCCTTCACCGCCGGGGTCACCGCCAGTATGCAGGAGATTGGCGTGGACTCGGCCGCCATCGCTAACTACCTGAATGAGGCCTATGGGACGGACGATGTGGATCGCGACGATGTGTTCCGCGAGAAGTATGTGGCCCTCTTCCTCAGTCCGGAAACCTGGGTAGATGCCCGTCGCTACGATTACGCCTACAAAGACTTTAGCCTGGCGGTGAACGCTGCGTTGCCTACCTTCCCCCTCCGCGTCCGGTATCCCGCTACCGAGACCGACCGCAATGCCGCTAACGTACCCGACGTCACGATGACCGACCCCATCTTCTGGGACCAATAATGCTGAGACTCCTCGCCCTTCTCCTCCTCTTTGGCACCTGCGCGCGCCCCGCCCGCCCCTTTGACTTTCCGCGTCCGGTGGATACCACGACCCGTCCGGTAGCCAGTCAGGAGCGGCAGACCTACAGCTACGATGAGGCTACGCTCACCTTCGACAACCGCTTCGACGGGGCCCGCCTGAACGAACTGGAGCGCCGCGGCCTGGACACCTTCGTGGCCACCATTCTGCCCGAAAACGCGCCCATCAACCCCAGCCCCTGGTACGCCATGCGCATTACGGCCGAGCGGCCGCGCGACATCACGGTACGCCTCACCTACCCCCCGGAAACCCGCCACCGCTACTGGCCGCGGGTGCTGCGGACGGACCTGGACTGGACGCCCGTAGACAGCAGTCAGATCACCTACAACGCCGATAGTACCAGCCTGGACGTGCGTCTCTCCCTGGCGGAGGGCGTGACCTACCTGGCCGGGCAGGAGATCATCAGCTCCCGCGACGTGATGCAGTGGCTGTCCACCTTTCGCCAGCCCTACATACGGGTGGAGGAGGCCGGCCGCAGTACGCTCGACCGCGTGATCCCGGTGTTGCGTATGGCTAGCGAGGGCCGTTACGGACACCGTCCGCTGATCGTGCTGTTCAGCCGGCAGCACCCGCCGGAGGTGACCGGCTACCTGGCCCTGCAGGCCTTCATGGCGGGCCTGGTCGAGCATCCGCGCATCGACGAATTTCTGGACCGCTACCAGCTGATGGTCTTTCCGCTGCTCAATCCCGACGGGGTAGATCTTGGCCATTGGCGGCATACAGCCGGCGGCATCGACTCCAACCGCGACTGGGCCTACTACGAGCAGCCGGAAGCGCGGCAGGTCGCCGACTATATCGTCCGCAAGGCCCGCAGGAACGAGGCGGAGGTGCTGCTGGGCATTGACTTCCACTCCACCTACCACGACGTGTACTACACCTTCGATGACGACACGCCACCCTCCGTGCTGCCCGACTTTACGGAGGCCTGGCTGCGCGACATCGAACGGCGACTGGGCGGCGGCTTCCGGGTCAACGAGAAGCCCGGTCCGGTGGGCCGGCCCACCTCTTCTGGCTGGTTCAAGACGCAGTTCAACGCCGAGGGTATCACCTACGAGATCGGCGACGCTACCGACCGCGACTTCGTGGAGCGCAAGGGCCGGGCATCGGCCGAAGCCATGATCGAGGTATTGCTGGGGCGTTAAACGGAGGGCGCGCACGCGGGTGCGCAGGCTAGTGAACGGAGCAAACCAAGTATCCGCTTACTGCATTACCTTTTTCCTTACCTTGTATGTTTCACCAAGATCTCCTGCCATGGCTACCTACCGACTTACCGTAAACGGGCAACCGCGCACCCTCGAAGCGGAACCCGAAATGCCCCTCCTGTGGGCCCTGCGCGACGAACTCGGCCTGGTGGGCACCAAATATGGCTGCGGCATCGGCGCCTGTGGAGCCTGCACCGTACACCTGGACGGGGTAGCGATGCGCTCCTGCTCCCTGCCGCTGGGTAAGCTGAACGGCGAGGCCATCACGACCATCGAGGGACTGAGTGCGGAGGGAGACCACCCCGTACAGCTCGCCTGGCTGGAACACGACGTGCCGCAGTGCGGCTACTGTCAGGCCGGACAGATCATGAGCGCGGCCAGCCTGCTGAACCTGACGCCCGACCCCAGCGAGGCCGACATCAGCTCCGGTATGAGCGGCAATATTTGCCGCTGCGGTACCTACTCTCGTATCCACGCCGCAGTGAAAACTGCCGCCCAAAAATTAAGCTAATGTCCACTACCCGCACCAACCGCCGCTCCTTTCTGAAAGTCTCGGCCGCTACCGGCGGCGGCATGCTCCTGGGCCTGAGCTGGCTGAGTAGCTGCCAGAACGAGCAGGTGGCCAAGGCCGCCCCCTCCCTGGTCATGCCCGAAGAATGGGTCACCGTCAGCGCCTTCCTCAAGGTGGGCGACAACGGTGTGGTGACCATCATGTCGCCTAACCCCGAGATCGGCCAGAACGTCAAGACCTCCATGCCCATGCTGGTGGCCGAGGAGCTGGACGTAGACTGGAAGAATGTCGTCGTCGAGCAGGCCGGACTGGACACCGAGCAGTACAGCCGGCAACTGGCCGGCGGCAGCCAGTCGATCCGCGTAGCCTGGGAACCCCTGCGCAAGGCCGGTGCTACGGCCCGCTACCTGCTGGTAGCCGCCGCGGCGCAGCAACTGGACGTCGACGCCGGCGAACTGCGCACCGAGAACGGATACGTCTACCACGACGGTAGCGACCGCAAACTGGGCTACGGCGAGCTGGCCAGCCTGGCCGCCACCCTGAGCCCCCCTGAAGAGGTTACCCTCAAGGCCGCCGGGGACTTCAAGATCATCGGACATGGTAAGAAGAATGTGGACGCTAAGCCCATCGTCACCGGTCAGCCGCTCTTCGGACTGGATCTGCAGCGGGACGATATGCTCTACGCCGCCATCGTGCATCCCCCCGCCTTCGGGATGAAGTTGAAGTCGGTAGACGATAGCGCCGCCCGCAGTATGCCGGGTATCCGGGACGTAGTACGTATCAACGCCGCCCCCGAGGGGGTAGAGCTACAGTGGTCTGACGTCAACGCCTTTCCCGAGCTCGTCGCCGTAGTGGGTGACAATACCTGGCGTGTGCTCCAGGCCAGGAAGGCCCTGCAGATCGAGTGGGAAACGGACAGCGCCGCCGAATCCACCGACGCCCAGCGGCAGAAGTTGCAGGAGCTGCTCGACAACGGTACGGCCGAAGAGGCCCGCCGCGATGGTGATCCCGAAGCTGCCTTTGCCCGCGCCGCTCAGGTGGTGGAGGCGACCTACTCGGCCCCCTTCCTGCCCCACAATACGATGGAGCCCATGAACTTCTTCGCCCACGTGACGGCGGACAAAGCTGAGCTAGTGGGACCCATTCAGACGCCCGAATTTCTGCGCACGACCGTGAGCCGTCTGCTGGACCTACCCGAAGAGCAGATCAGTATCATGATGACCCGCATGGGCGGCGGCTTCGGCCGGCGGCTGTACGGCAACTTCGGCGTGGAAGCCGCTCTGATTAGCGAGGCTGCCGGCGGACTGCCCATCAAGCTGGTCTACAGCCGCGAGGATGATATGACCCAGGGCACCTACCGCCCCGAATACCTGGTGCGCTACCGCGCGGCCCTGGACGAGGACGGTCGGCTCATCGGCTTCCACGTGCGCGGCACGGGGACCAACGAGAGCCCCGTATTCGCCAACCGCTTCCCGGCCGGTACGGTAGATAATTACCTGGCTGAGAACCTCAGCAGCGAGACCAACGTGAGCACCGGAGCCTGGCGCGCGCCCCGCTCCAACTTCATCGCCGGAGCCGAGCAGGCCTTTCTGGACGAAGTCGCCGAGGCTGCAGGTAAGGATCCCATCGCCTTCCGACTCGAACTCTTCGACCGCGCCATCGAGGACCCGGTAGGGGAAGAAAACGACTACGACGCCGAGCGCTACGCCGGGGTACTCAAACTGGTGCGTGATAAGTCGGGTTGGAACACCAACGATGATAAGCGCGGCGTAGCCGCTTACTACTGCCACAACTCCTACGTTGCCCAGGTGCTGGAGCTGGAGATGAAAAACGACGAACCCCACGTGACCGAGGTGCACTGTGCCGTCGACTGCGGTATTGTCGTCAACCCCGAGGGTGCCCTTAACCAGATCGAAGGCGGCATCACCGACGGGATCGGCCATGCGCTGTACGGACAGCTTACCCTTACCGATGGCGTGCCCGACCAGCAGAACTACGACACCTACCGGCTCATCCGCCACAACGAGGCACCGCACGCCATCCACACCCACTTCGTGGAGTCCGAGACCGCGCCTACCGGACTCGGTGAGCCATCGCTACCCCCCGTGATCGGTGCGCTGGCCAATGCCGTATACCGGCAGACGGGCCAACGGGTGTACCGCCAGCCCTTCGTGCAGCCGCGGGAGCTGCGGGGCTAGTTTCCCCTTCCCACCCACCGCCAATAGAAAAGCCCGGTACAGCAGCTGCTGTACCGGGCTTTATCGTGTGGGGTAAGCCGGGGCCGTATGGCCTAGAGCTTAACGAAGCGGCTGCTGACGGCGTAGCCCTCTGCATCCCGTACGTGGATCAGGTAGACGCCGGGGGCGAGGTCGCTGACGGGCAGCATGGAGCGTCCGGTGTCGGCTACGGATACCTGACGGAGCAGGCGGCCGGTCATGTCGCGCAGTTCGATGCTGATCTGCTGGATGACGGCACCTTCGGTGAGCACTGCGGTGGGGGCGGCCAGTGTAGTGGCGGGCTGGAGATCCCAGCTTACGGTCACCTCACCCAGGTCGCTGGGGTTGGGGAATACACTGATCTCCTGTGCAAGCGCGCTGCTGGCTGCCTGACGGAAGTTGTTGCCATTGGTCCAGTCAGAGGTAGCGCCATCACAGTTGCTACGGACACGCCAGGTGTAGGTGGTGCGGCGGTCGACGGTAAGCGAAGCGGCTGTACCGTTGACGGTACCCGAGGCAAAAAGGCTGCCGTTGGCGTACACCTCGATCTCGTAGTTGAGGGCGCCGGAGGCACCGAGCCAGGAGAAGTTCGCGGTACGGTTGCGGTTGCTACGGGTAGCCTGCAGTCCGGTGGGCGCGGCACAGCCTGCGGTAGGTGGCTCGGGCTCGGGATCGGTGGGAGGCGTAACGGTGCCGTCACAGGACGAGGAGAGCAACTCGGGGCGGGCGGCGCTTACGGCAGCCCACATACGGTCCTTCTGACCGATGGTGAACAGGTTCATGCAGCCGTCGTCCGAGTAGTCCATGTAGTTCTGGAACATGTCGGGCAGGTCATTGCCGGTGTTCTTCTTACCCTTGGGGGCACAGCTGTTGGGACCGGGGTAGACGCAAGCTCCACCCGTGTAGTTGGGTGCGCCGGCGGTGGGGGTATCGCTGACGAAGTCGTCTACGCTACAGCCACCGTCGCCCCAGATGTGGCGCAGGTTGAGCCAGTGGCCTACCTCGTGGGTAGCGGTGCGACCCAGGTCGAAGGGCGCCGAAGCGGTGCCCGTAGTACCTACGAAGCGGTAATCCAGCACGACACCGTCCGTAGCGGCGGGTCCGCCGGGGAACTGGGCGTAGCCGAGGATGCTACCGCCGATCTCGCAGATCCACATGTTGAGCGACTGGGTGGGGTTGATGGCGTTGGCGCCGCCGGTACCGGATGACTTGACGGCGTCGTTGGTGCCGAAGCTACTGCGGGTGGTCGCCACGCGGTTGACGGTGGTGAGGCAGAACTCGATTTCGGAGTCAGCGGCTACCCCGACGAAGTCGGCGGGGGTATTGCTGCGGTCGGCGTTGAGGCGGCGGAAGTCTTCGTTCAGTACCTGGATCTGGCTATTGATCTGGGCGTCGGAGATGTTTTCGGTGCTGTTCTTGTACACGACGTGTACGATCACGGGGATGGTCAGTATGCCTCCGGAGAGGGCTTTTTCCTGTGCGGCGGCATCGTACTGCTCGGTGAAGCGTTCGATGCGTTCCAGCTGCAGCTGGCGGGTGGGGTCCTGTTGGATCTGCTGTTCCAGGTAGTCCATGGAGCCACAGTTGCGTTGGGCCGAAGCCAGGCCGGACACGGCCAGTAAACACGTAAAGAGTAGAAGTCTTAAATTCATGAGTATGGGTTAGGAGGGTTCAATTCGCTTGATGGGGGGCGAATGTAAACCATAAAGATGTAGGAACAGTACTTCTGACCGATTGAAATACTTATTTATTGCCGCAGCAACCATTTTTATTAGGGCGGTAGTCATTTTGACAAAATCGATGACGCTCCTTTTTGGCTGCTCCTTACTGCTCGTCCCGGCCCTACCGCCTGACCTTCAGCCGCGTGCTACCTTTGCCCCATGCTAGCCAACCACCACGCCCATACTCACTTTAGCGACGGGGTGGGGGAGCCCCGTGACTACGTCCGTCAGGCCATCCGGGAGGGGTTCACCAGCTATGGCTTCAGCGACCACGCCCCCATCGCACCGCGCGACATCGGCTCTATGAAGCTGGCCGCACTGACCGACTACTCCGCTGCGATCGCCGCGCTTCAGACGGAGTTTGCCGGTCAGATCACGCTCTTCAAGAGCCTCGAAGTCGATTACCTGCCCGGCGTGATGAACGTCAGCAGCCCCCACATCCTGGCGGCCGGACTCGACTATACCGTAGGGGCGGTGCACTTTGTAGACGAGCTTCCCGGCGGTCAACCGTGGAGCTTTCAACGGCCCAATCCGGTCTTCAAGCGCGGCATCGATACGATCTTCGGGGGCAGCGCCCGCGCGATGGTCGAGCGCTACTACGCCCTGGTGCGCGAGATGGTCACCCAGCATCCCCCGGATGTGGTCGCACACCTCGACCGGGTCAAAAAACGCAACGCCGACGGTACGTACTGGGACGAGCGCGCTGACTGGCACGTTGCCGCCGTAGAAGAAACCCTGGACGCCGTAGCCGCCGCCGGCTGTATCCTTGAAGTCAACACCCGCGGTATCTACCTCAACGAAATCACCGATACCTACCCCAGCCGCTGGATCGTGGAACTGGCCCACGCCCGCGGTATCCGCCTGCAGGTGAACTCCGATGCCCACCGCAAGGACCATATCTCGGGAGGCTTTGCCGAGGCCTACGGTATGCTACAGGATATCGGTGTAGAGCAGGTACACCTATTCGACGGGCAGGAGTTCGTGCCCGCTCCTCTTATCCAACCGTGGCGCGGCGACGCAGCTGGCCCTCCGAGGCCGTCACATTGAGTACGCCGGAGTCGCCGGACTGGATCTCGGCGGCGTTGCCCTCGTCGGTATCGATGTGCATTTCCAGCTTGTAGTCGGGGGAGACGCGGATGAGCACGTTGCCAAAGGTGAGGCCGCGGTCGCTGGTGCCGATGGCTACCTCCACCACGTCGCGGTCCTGTACGCCAAACTGGGCGGCATCTTCCGGAGTCATGTGAATGTGGCGCCAGGCGCAGATCACACCGTCCTCCAGATCGGCCGAGCCGGCGGGGCCCAGTAGCTGACAGCCCGGCGTGTTTTCCACCTTGCCGGACTCCCGCACCGGCGCGTCGATGCCCAGAAAGAACTCATCGGTCCGCGAGATCTCCACCTGATCGGCCGAGCGTAGGGGACCCAGGATGCGGACCCGCTCGATGCGGTTGCGGGGGCCAACTACGGTGACGGTCTCCTCGGCGGCGAACTGTCCGGGCTGACTGAGGTACTTTTTGACGGTAAGCTCGTGGCCCTCGCCGTAGAGCTTGTCCAGGGTAGCACGCGTGAGGTGGCAGTGGCGGGCCGAGATGGCGATGGGGATAGTGGGCAGGGTATTGACCTCATCCTCATGGCGTAGCAGCTTGGCGCAGTCGCGGGCGATGGCGAGCTGCTCGTCGGTGCGGATGGCCAGCAGCTTGACGCGGCTGTGGGAGCGGCTGAAGGAGATCACGTCCTCCGTGTCGGTGAGTGCGAGGGTATTGTTGAGGTCCTCGTCGATGATGGCGCCGAGGTAGTCGAGCCGCTGGGCGGCGCGGTGGCGGATCACGCTGGAGTTCTCGCCGATGCCGCCGGTGAAGACGATGGCGTCCACCCCGCCCATGACTGCGGCGTAGGCACCGATATACTTGCGCAGGCGGTGGGTATAGACCTGCACGGCCAGCTGGCAATCGGGGTCGCCCTCGGCGGAGCGCTCCAGGATGCTGCGCATGTCGTTGCCGGCGCCACTCAGGCCCTTGAGTCCGCTGTCGCGGTTCAGTAGTGCGTCGATGGCCGCGGTGTCCATACCGGTCTTACGCTGCAGGTAGGCGGGGATGCCGGGGTCGATGTCACCGCTGCGGGTACCCATCACCAGCCCCTCTAGTGGCGTCATGCCCATGCTGGTCTCGATGCTGCGGCCAAATTCGATGGCCGTGACGCTACAGCCGTTGCCGAGGTGGCAGCTGATGATGCGCAGGTTGCGGTAGTCGTCCTTGAGGAAGGTGGCGGCGCGACCGGCCACGTACTTGTGGCTCATGCCGTGGAAGCCGTAGCGGCGGATGCCGTGCTCCCGCATCAGGTCCTTGGGCAGGGCGTAGGTCTGCGCCCGCTTGGGCAGGCTGTGGTGGAAGGCGGTATCGAACACGGCAAACTGCGGCAGGTCGGGCCAGAGCTCCCGCGCCAGCCGGATACCGGCTAGGTTGACGGGGTTGTGCAGGGGGGCGAGGTCGCTGAGGGCTTCGATCTGTTGTTCTACCCCATCCGTGATGCGGGTAGCCCCGTCGAACGCCGCTCCGCCGTGTACGACGCGGTGGCCGATGCCCTCGATGTTCAGGCCGCTGACCTTATCCTTCAGCTCCAGCAGGAACGGGTGCAGGGCACTGCGGTGGCCGCCGCGGTCGAGCAGGCGGTCGGCACCAAGTTCGAAAACACGTTCGCCGGTGCCGGCTTCCACCACGGCTGCTTTGATGGAGGAGCTGCCGGCGTTGAGGACTAAAATATGCATAGGTCAGAGGGGGTATGGCCGCTTAACCCCGAACGCCCCCTTCCCGTTCAGTCGCGCACGGCTACGCCTACCATAGAATCAGCCGTACCGTAGTACAGGAACCATTTGCCCCGGAAGTAGACCAGCCCTTCGATGAAGGTGGTACCGGAGGCGTACTGCCCCGTCAGCTCGTGCGGCAGACTGGGCTGGATGAAGGGTTCCTCCATCCGGTCCAGTAGTATGGTGGGGTCTTCGGCGCTGAACAGGGCCTGTCCACCGCTGTAGGCCCCCGGTCCGGCGCCCATGTAGCGCAGGGAGTCGGTCAGCTCGTTTTGTCCGTTATAGAGCACGAGGATCCCGGCGTCGGTGAGCAGGGCGGGCGGCCCTGGCTCGCTCAGCCGGCTGTCGAACTGTCCGGGCCGCAGGGGCAGTGGATCGAAGAGGGTGGAGTCGGGGTTGAGCACGGGCGTCCAGTCGAGCAGGTCGTCGCTGTGCGCCAAGCCTACGACGGCATCGCCCCAGTACATCCAGTACTTGCCGTTGATGGGCGTGGCGACGAGTTCGCCCCTGGCGTTGAGCTGGCAGACCACGGAGCCCGACTTCGACCAGGTATCGTGAAACTTGCCGCCGAAGGCATCCTGGAAGACGGGGCCGTGCTTGGTCCAGTCGGTCAGGTTGGTCGAGGTAGCGGAGCAAAGCCGCGCCGCCTCCTGATTGTAGGCGGTATAGAGCATGAGGTAGCTGCCGTCGGGAAGCTGCACTACGCGGGGGTCTTCGCAGCCGCCCGGGTCTTCGAACTCCTGGTTGTTGTCCGGCCCGGGGTAGAGCACGGGGGCGTTGCGGCGCACGAAATTGATGCCGTCTCCGCTGGCGGCCAGACCGATGCGGCTGGTGCGGCGGCCCAGCGTGGCGCGGGGATTGTCTTCGGCGCGAAAGAACAGGTACACGCTATCGCCGCGCACGACGGCACCGGGGTTGAATACATCGGCACGCTGCCAGCGGACATCCTTGCCCGTCAGCGGATCGGAAAACGAATAGCTACTATCGGCTTGCAGAATGGGGTTTTCGGCGGGCTTGGTGAAGCCGGTGAGCCAGGGGTCGGCTCCGGAGAGTGCCGCGTCCGCGACCGTGGTATCCGTAGTGGCCGGAGCGGTAGACGTACGGCAGGCACCGAGGGTCAGGGTCAGCAGGGCAGTAAAGAAGAGCGGGAGGTAGCGCATGGAGGGGTCGGTTGATCGACAAGTTTAACACTTTGTGAAGGGCTCCGGGCATAAAGCCGGTGTATAGGATGATATTACTGTACACTATGTTTGTCCGTAGCCTCCCCGTTCTACTTCTAAGCCTCTTACTGAGCAGCCCGCTGACGGCCCAGACCTGCCGCACGATCGCCAGCCGGGTGGGCATCAACGAACAGCCGCTCTTTGCCCCTGCGGGTAGTACGGAGGCCGACTTCCGTGCGTTTTACCTGAGTGGCGCGGTCGTCCCGGTCCCGCTGCGGGGGAGTCTTTCGAGACTGCCGGAGCCAGACTCCCTGACGACCTACCGCCGGGGCATCATTGATCCGGCGGACTGCCATGCTATACCAGATACGACCACCTTCGAGCCCGTACGCTACACCCTGGTACCGGACAAAAGTGCCACGGTCACCTTCCGGCAGTCCGTCGACGCCATCGACCGCATCAGCTTTACCGTATTCCGCGATGGCTACGATCCGGCTGCGGACAACTGCCCCGATTTTCTTACTTCCTCCTTTGTACTGAGCGGTAACACACCGTCGCTCACGGTCGACCTGGTGGGCGGGGTGACCTACGTTCTGGTCGTGGCCGCAGGACAGGCGCCCACCGATACCATTCCATTTGACTACACCATCGAAGTAAGCAACGAGACTGGCACGGTCCCGACTTTTTACCGCGGTACCCCTCCGACGGACGATACCGCCTACACTTACCTGGCCGTACAGCGTAGCGTGGTAGTGGCAGCATCGGAAACCGCCGACTTCCGCACCCTGGCCCGTGGAGCTTACGACGTATACGGCCTCAGCTATGGCACCAAAGACACGGAGATCACGCAGTTTATCGGGGGTTCACTCGATGATATCCGTACCGATCCACGGGGCCGCCCCCGCTGCACGCAGCTATCCGACAACGCGCAGGATATCCTGATTCAATAGTGTCGGGTAGGCTGCAATGTTAACTCAATGTAAACTATGTGTTAAGCCAGTTCGTTATATTCGTTCATTGTAAAGGAATATCTCATGGCTTCTACCTGCTTTCGTGAAGAGCAACGCTTTCGCAACCCCGGCCTATTGGCCCTCCTTGGCCTGTTCTCGGTACTGGCTGTATACCGCCTCACGGTACTGCTGGTCGTAGGCGCTACGGTAGCCCAACTGGCCGTACTTGCTCTCATCGGTGCGGTCATCGGAGTAGCCTGGTACTTCGTGCTGCGCTCCCGACTGCGCATCAAGGTTAGCGCGCGGCACCTGAAGGTGAAGACCAAGGGTATCCTGCTGCACAAGCTCAAGCTCCCCACGAAGGATATGGTCGACTGCACCTACGTAGACGTGGCCCCCGGCGCCCGCTGGTCCGGCACCCTGACCCATCCGGCCTCCGATTTTACCAGCATCGACTTCGGCGGACGGCGCGGCATCTGCGTACGGATGCGCAACGGAAAATCCTACTTCATCGGTTCGGATGAGCTGTACGCACGGCGCGACGAACTGCCTCTTCCAACACCCGATCCTGCCAGTTAAAGGGGGCCAACTCATTCAATCCAAGTACCAGTACAGCCAGGTCCATCTCCTGCGCGTAGTCCGTCTCCCAGCAAAAGCCCCGGGCGGCGGCGCGCAGGTGCGATGCGGGTACCAGACCGACCAGCTCGGAGCCTGTAACCTCCGTACCCAATTCCCGGGCCAGTCCGGTGGCCGTGAGGTATACCTGGGCCAGCGGTGTCCGATCTGGATCCACTACGTTACAGCTGACTTGACAGCGGTCGTACTCATCGATGTGCCAGCCGATGGCCCTGAGGCCGGGAAAGAGTCCGGGCCGTCCCCCCGTACCACTGCCACGCAGGCGTCCCGCCAGCTGCCGGGCCTGCGCCAGGGTAGCGGTGGGGTGCAAATTGATGTTCCAGGCGATGAGAAAGGGGCGTACGCCCAGTACCGTAATCCCCAGCCGGGGGTGGGGGCGTGCCGGACCGAAATCCGGCTGCCACTCCGGGTCGGCTAACTTCTCAGTCAGGCCTTCGTATTCCCCCCGCCGGATCGCGGCCAGGTTGCAGCGGGTGGGGTGAAGGGCACTGTCAGCGTACAGGTACACGGGTAGGTCGAAGCGTTCGGCGAGCCGGCGGCCCAACACCTGCGTCCCCGCCCGCGCTTCCTCCTCGGTCACGCCGGAGACGGGGATGAAGGGACAGACGTCCACCGCGCCGCTACGGGGATGGGTGCCCCGGTGCTGCCGCATGTCGATGAGCCGGTCCGCTACGGTGTATACCTCCTCGGCCGCCATGAATACCGCTGCCGGGGTGCCGGCGAAGGTGAATACCGTACGGTGCGCCCCATGGCCCGTATCCTGGTGTAGCAGGTAGCAGTCCGGCGTAGCATGGATCACTTGGGCAATGGCCTGCAGGACCCGGGGGTCGCGTCCTTCGCTGACGTTGACGACACATTCCAGGAGGGGGGAGGGGGGCATAGGATTTTTTGGGCTTGGCGCGTTTAGCAAAGAAAACCAATGTTGCGTTACCTCCTCCCGTTGCTGCTCCTTGGCGCGCTGGCCTGTGGTCCTGACCCCACAACAGATCCTGACCCGCTGACGCCGGGTACCGATCCCGCCGTCGCGCAGCTCAGCGAGCTGATCGAAGCAAGCCCGGAGGACGCCACGCTACACGCCCAGCGCGCGCAGTTGTACTACGAGCGCGGTAACTACCCGGCCACCATCGCCGATCTCACCCGCGCTACGGAGCTAGATAGTCTCACCCCGGGCTATGCCTACGCCCTGGCGGATGCTTACCTCGATAGCGAGCAGACCGAGCGGGCAGTCCGCGTACTGGAGCAGACCCTTCGCCGCCACCCCCAGCGGCTGGAAACCCGGCTGCGTCTGGGGGAGGCCCAGTTGATGCAGGGTCGGTTTCCGGCCGCCGAGGCTACCCTGACTACAGCTCTCGAACTGGAAGGTCCGCAGGCCGAGGCCTATTACCTGCTAAGCCAGGTCTACGCCGAGGCGGGGGACACGGTACAGGCCCTAGCGGCAGCAGAGCAGGCCACGCGGCAGGATCCGGAAATGACGGATGCGATGCTCCTGCTAGGGGAACTACGTGCCGGACAGGGTGACCCGGCCGCCCTGGCGGCCTTCGATGAGGCCGTACGCAGAGCGCCCCAGGATGTGATCGCCGTGCACGCCCGCGCCAATTACCTCTACCAGTCGGGTGATGTACAACGAGCGCTAGCCGAGTACCGCCGCGTAAGCAGCATTGACCGACAGTACGTGGAGGGGAACTTTAATGCGGGGCTCATCCTGCTGGAATTGGACAGTCTGTCGCAGGCATATACGGAGTTCAATATTGCGGTCCGTAACGACCCGGTGAATATGGAGGCCTACCTCTACCGGGGCTACGCCAGCGAGCAGCTCGGTGACTTGGCGGCCGCGCGGCGCGACTTCGAGACGGTGCTGCGTATGGACCCCGACTTCATGCCGGCCCAGGAGGCGCTGGCGCGGCTGAACGGATAAAGTCAGCCACGGTGGCGGCGTAGGGATCGCTGTCATCGTAGGTCCAGCGGCCGCTGGCGAGGTGGCCGCCGCCGGGGATGGTGTGCAGCTCTGCCGCTGCACCGGACTCTTCCAGCGCGCGGTGAAAATGCAGGCTGTGCCGGTAGTCGGCCAGTCCGTCCCGTGTCCCGTGAAGTAATAGCCAGCGCAACTGCTGCTGCGGTGGGTGGGCTAACTGTAGTATCGGGTCCTGTGCACGACGGTGGGCGAATATCCGCCGGGGCCGCAGCAGACTGAAGTCTAGCGGCGCGGCGCACAGCAGAGCGTGGGTGGGTGGGGCGGGCCAGCCGGCTGCGGTCCACCACTGTGGGTGGAGGGCGAGGAGGGCGGCCAGGTGCCCGCCGGCGCTGATGCCACCGATCTGGGGAGCGGAGAGGGGCCGGTCGGTGGTCCGCGCGAAGTTGGCCAGGTGGGTCACAGCAGTCCGGCAGTCGGCTACGATCTCCGGTAGCCGGACTGTAGGCGGGCGGCGGTAGCTCGGCAGTACGACGCGAAAGCCCTGCCGCAGCCAAGGTCGGGCGGCGGGGCGGAAGGCTTCGGGGGTGCCGAAGGTCCAGCCGCCGCCGTGCAGGTACAGCGCCCAGGGCAGTACGTCGGTGGGTAGGCTGCCGGGAGGTTCCAGTAATAGGTAGTACTGCCGGGGGTGGGGCCCGTAGGGGATACGGCGGTGGGGCGGCATGCTGCGGCGTGCACGTGCGCTGTGACGCCAGTAGGCGGGTAGCCCCAGGGTGTCGCGTAGGCCGTGGTGTAGGGTACGCGTCCAATCGGGGGTGGGTGGGCCTTGCTGCATCAACTACCTTTACGGTTGGATTGTCCTTATTGTTTTAGTCCCCAAAACTCCCCCGTACGTGCGTCACCTGTACTCGTTGCTTACGCTACTGATTCTGTCTGTGTCCCTGTCGCTGCAGGCCCAGGCGCCCGAACGGCTTACCTCCGGGGAGCTGCACGCCGCGATCCAAAAGCTGGGTGTACTGGGCTCGGCGCTCTATGTGGCCGCCCACCCCGACGACGAGAACACGCGCATGATCGCCTACCTGGCGAACGTGGAGCAGGTAGAGACCGGCTATCTCAGCATGACCCGCGGGGACGGGGGGCAGAACCTCATCGCCCCCGACATCAGCGAGCTGCTGGGCCTGACGCGTACGCAAGAGCTGCTAGCCGCACGCCGGATCGACGGGGGCAAGCAATTCTTCACCCGGGCCAACGACTTCGGCTACTCCAAGCACCCCGACGAGACCTTCACCATCTGGGACAAGCAGCAGGTGCTGGAGGATGCCGTCTGGGTCATCCGGCAACAGCGGCCGGATATCATGATCCTGCGCTTCGACCCCCGGGCCCCGGGCTCTACCCATGGCCACCATACCGCCTCGGCGATCATCGGCATGGAGGCCTTCGACTTAGCGGGCGACCCCGAGGCCTTTCCTGAGCAGCTGACCGACGTAGCGGTCTGGCAGCCTAAGCGCCTGTACTGGAACGCGTACAGCTGGGGCAACAGCAAACTGCCGGACTACGTCGACACCAACGACGTGATCACCGTAGAGATCAACCGCTACCTGCCCAAGCTAGGGGAGAGCGTAGCCGAGATCGCCGCCCGTAGCCGCAGTCAGCACAAGAGTCAGGGCTTCGGCAGTGCCGGTAGCCGGGCCGCCACCGTAGAGAAGCTCGAACTGCTCAAGGGGGGCAGTAACGGAGTGGACGGCGACCCCTTTGCCGGCATTGCGACGGACTGGAGTCGGTTGGCCGGCGGAACGGAGATCGGCATACTCGTCGATAGCCTGGTAGCGGACTTCGATTTCGACGACCCGGCCGCCTCCGTGCCCCTGCTGAATACCCTGAGCCGGCGGCTGCAGAAGATGCCCGACTTCCCCGAGAAGTGGCCAAAGATCCGGGAGGTGCGCCGGATCATGGCGGCCGCTATGGGACTCTACATCTCGGCTACTACGGATACGCCCTTCGTAGTGCCGGGCGATACCGCCCGGGTGATCGTCGAGGTCAGCAACCGTAGCCAGGACACCCTGGAGCTGGGCAGAATCGACCTCACCAGTCAGGATTGGGTAAGCGCCCCGGGAAGCTACGCGCGGCGCCCCCTGCTGCCGGGAGTGCCTCACTTCGATACCCTGTACCACGTAGCGCGGTCCTCCGAGACGCAGAGTAGCCCGTACTGGCTGCGTAGCGACTGGACCCTGGGGATGTATACCGTACCGAACTGGCGGCAGCGCGGACAGGCCGAAGGACGTGACTACTTGGGCGTCGAGGTCTCCGTGTCGGGGGACGACGGGGCGTACGTCTCCGTAGATGTACCCGTCCGCCACCATTACACCGATCCGGTAGACGGCGAGCAGTTTCAGCCCTTCGGCTTATTGCCGCCGGTCTTCGTGCAATGCACCGAATCGAGCTACCTGTTCACTGAAGACGATGCCCGCACGGTGACGGTCAAGGTGACCAGCGCTACGGAGGAGCGGGAGGGAAGTCTGCGGCTGAACGTACCTACGGGTTGGTCCGTAACTCCCGAACAGCAGGACATCACCCTCGGCAAGCGGGGACAGGAACGCTTCTACACCTTTACGCTCCGTCCGCCCAGCGGACAGGGGCAGGGCAGGATCACTCCCGAGCTCACCCTACAGGGCATGGAAGGGGTATACGACCGGCGCCTGGTGGTGATCGATCATCCCCACATCCCCACCCAACGTGCCGCCCTGCCCGGCGGAGCTGCCGTGGCCCGGGTAGACCTCCAGACTGCCGGTCGTACCGTAGGCTACCTGCCCGGTGCCGGTGATGCCATCCCCGAAGCCCTGAGCTCGATCGGGCTTGACGTCTCCCTGCTCGACGACGTCGAGGCCTCGATCGGCGACCTCGGGAAGTATGACGCCATCGTAGTCGGCGTACGCGCCTACAATACCCTGGACCGCATGCCCGTCTACCAGCCCCGCCTGCTGGAGTACGTGAAGCAGGGCGGCACCCTGATCGTGCAGTACAACACGAACCGCCGGCTCAAGATCGACGAGAAGAACCTCGGCCCCTACGCCCTGGAGCTGAGCCGCGACCGGGTCACGGTGGAGGATGCCCCCGTCAGCATCCTGGCCCCTGACCACCCGGCCCTGAACTATCCCAACAAGATCACGGCGGCCGACTTCGACGGCTGGGTGCAGGAGCGTGGGCTCTACTTCCCCGATAAGTGGGCCCCGGAATACACCGCCCTGCTGGGCAGTAACGATCCGGGGGAGGAATCGCACGACGGCGGTCTGCTGGTGGCCGAATACGGCAGCGGACACTTCGTGTACACCGGCTACAGCTTCTTCCGCGAATTGCCGGCCGGCGTGCCGGGTGCCTACCGCCTGTTTGCCAACTTGATCGCGCTGGGGGCTAGCCGGTAACCTGATAACGGCACTGCTCGGCGTACATCGACCCCTTAGTATCTACCTTGCACCGGCGACCCCGCCCCTAGTTATTTACTGGGTTGGGGATTGACCTCGCTACAACTATACCTCTACCGACCTATGGCCCGACGCAGAAAAAACCGCTTTCCCGAACGTATCGAGGGGGTTACGATTACCGGCCTGGCGGACAAGGGCTTTTGCGTGGGCAAAGCACCCGATGGGATGACGATCTTCGTGGAGCACGTAGCGCCGGGCGATGTGGTGGACGTGCGGCCGTTCCGCAAGAAAAAGAAGCTGCTGTTTGCCGCACCGCTGAAGTTTATCGAGCGCTCGGCCGAGCGGGTGGAGCCCTTTTGTCAGCACTTCGGGGTGTGTGGGGGCTGTAAGTGGCAGCACTTCGCCTATACCGGTCAGCTGCGCGAAAAGGAGCGTATGGTGCACGACGCCTTTGCCCGACTGGGGAAGGTGGAGGTGGAAGCCTGGGACCCGATCCTGGGTAGCGAGACCATCGAATACTACCGCAATAAACTGGAATATGGCTGTGCAAACCGGCGCTGGCTAACTACCGAAGAGATTGGGACCGACATCGACAACGAGGTGCCGGTGATCGGCTTCCATAAGTCGGGGGCCTACGATAAGCTGATCCAGATCGAGCACTGCCACCTGCAGCACGGCCCCAGCAACGAACTGCGCAACGGACTGCGTGCGCTGGCCACCGAGCTGGGCGTCACCTTCTTCGATATGCGGGAGCGGCACGGTCTGCTGCGGCAGCTCATGATCCGTACCACCACCACGGGGGAGTGTATGCTGGTGGTGGCCTTCTTTGCCGACGAACAGGATATCATCACCAACTTCCTGGATACCGCCCTGCAGCGGTTCGGCAGTGATATTACCAGTCTGTTCTACTGCATCAACCCCAAGATCAACGAGTACATGATGGACCTGGAGATGGTCCACTACGCCGGTACCGACTACGTGACCGAGCGGCTGGAGCACGTGCAATTCCGGATCGGCCCGAAGTCGTTCTTCCAGACCAATACGGCCCAGGCCGAGCGCCTCTACGCCATTACGCGGGAGTATGCCGGCCTGACGGGGACCGAAAACGTCTACGACCTGTACACCGGAATCGGCTCGATCGGCCTGTACCTGGCCGACCGCTGCCGGCAGGTGGTGGGAATAGAGGAAATTCCCGCCGCCATCGAGGATGCCCGCGTGAATGCTGACTTAAACGGTATTACGAACGCGACCTTCTACGCCGGTGACGTGCGGGCCATACTGACCGAGGAATTTGCCGTTCGGCACGGCCGGCCGGACGTACTGATCACCGATCCCCCGCGGGCGGGCATGCACCCCAAAGTAGTCGATATGCTGTTGCAACTCGCTAGTCCGCGGATCGTGTACGTGAGCTGTAATCCGGCCACCCAGGCGCGTGACTTAGCTGTCTTGGACGCGAAATACGTCATCGAGCGTGCCCGACCGGTAGATATGTTTCCGCATACTAGCCACGTGGAAAGCGTAGTTTCATTAAGGTTGCGTAACTTGTAGTACGCTAGCGGGTAAGCTTCCGGATAGGACGTGCCGTGCTGGCTGCGTGGCAGCCATGATATTCAGGTAGTCCTTTTGTAATGTCGTATATCGAACGGTTCCGTCCGCTTATTCATAAGTTGTTGAAGTATGGGGTCACCCCGGCGGATGCTGCCCTACTCAGTGAAAAGTTCTACTGCCGGACCTATCAGGCCAAGGAGCATCTATTCACCGAGGGCGATCAGTACCCCTTTATGGTGTACGTACTCTCGGGCTACCTGCAGCTGTATACTACGGAGGCGGACGGCACGACCAATGTGCGTATTCTCGCCGGGCCGGGCGACTTTGCGGGTTGCGTAGAGGCTACCCTGTACGATCAGCCCGCATTCTATACCGCGGAGTGTATCACCAAGTGTCAATTTGTAATCATCGACGGACACTTTCAGCGGATGGTGCGGGAGAAGTCCGAGTGGTTCCGACTCCTCCAGGCCTTCATCCTGCGCCGGATCGTTGCCCTGTCCCGGGAGAAGGAAGATATGTTACCCCTGCGTGCAACGGACCGCTACCTGTACTTCAAGCGGCGCTATCCGCTTTTCGTGGATAATATACCCGCGGGAATCATCGCCGATTATATCGGAGTACGCCCACAATCGCTGAGTAGGATCAAGCACAGCCTGCGTTAAGAATCACTTTATTGGTAATAATTAACCAATGTGAATTGTCAAAACAACAAAGCGCCGCATCTTTGTAGCAGATTTTTTAGGCTACAGATGACACTTTGAACAGACTCAGTTTTTTGTAAAGGTATAGCCCGCATCTTCTTTGAGGATGCGGGCTCCTTCGTTAGTCGAAGTTGGCATAGCCCAGTTCGCCCCGCGTGGTGCGAATGCGGCGGTAGCGCCCGGTCGTGCCTAACTCGATGAACGACTCACCGCCCTCCAGTTGCCGCAGCACGTTCGCCGCACTCCGCGTAGGGCCGCTCCGCAGGTAGTGCTTGCCCCGCAGAGGTACCTGCGTCTGCCGACCGGGCAGAAAGGCCGGCGCGTCCGGCTCCGGATCCTGCCGCTGTAAGTAAGGGTAGGGGTCGCGGGCACCGTTGGCGTAGATGCCGAAGTGCAGATGGGGTGGGGTAGTGCGGGCATTCCCCGTATTGCCGACCAGGCCGACCGTATCGCCCCGCTGTACGTAGGTGCCGGCAGCGACGAGCTGACTATCCAGATGGGCGTAGTAGTAGCTCAGTCCGCGCTGTCCGTCGCGCAGCCAGACGGTCTTGCCGCCCAGCCCCCCGTTGCGTACCCGCGACACGCGCCCGTCGGTGACGGCCAGCAGGGGCGTACCCCGCGCGGCGAAAATATCGTTGCCCTCATGGCGGCGTCGCCCCCCGGCCCGGCTGGCGCCCCAGAAGCTGCGGATGTCCCCCTCGTCCGCCCCCGCTACGGGAAAGAGCAGGGAGGGGTCGGTACGCAGGCGTATTCGGTACGTGCTGTCGGGGTAGGGAGCGGTCTGTAAAAGGAACAGGAGGTTCTCACCCAGGGGAGCGGACGTTTCGTACGTCAGCCTATGGGTCAGCGTGTCCCAGAGGAGCAGGCGCCGGTCGTCCGCCCCGTAGAGCTCTCCGAACAGCGCGGCGGCAGACGGCGGGGCTACCGCTTCGATCGTAAGCAACCGGCCCGGGGGCAGGAAGAACCGCCAGGCGTGGGCCGTGTAGAGCACGTTGGTATCGGCCGCCAGTATCTCCTCGTGGGGCAGATCTATGCGCAGGGTATCCCGGCGGGCCCGTAGGTAGGCCGTATCCCAGCGGACCAGAGTAGCCGCATCTACACTATTACTCCAGCGGTACTGCTCGCGTGGCGTAGCCTGACCGAACGTACGATCTATCCAGCGTTCCAGTCCCGTACGCAGGCCGGAGCAACCTCCGTTGAGGTAGATAGCAATAGCAATCAGGGGGAGGAGCAGCCGCCAGTACGACCGGCGGGGATGGTGACGGGGCATACTAGAGAAGACATCCTAATCCTTACTTTGGATGCATTCAATGTGGCTACTGCACCACTACTAAGGTCGTCTGCGTGCCAAGAGTGGCATGTTGTACCCGCAGGGTATACGTGCCGGCGGGTAGCCGGCCGGCGAGCGGTATAGCTACTGATCGGGCCGAAGTGGTAACCAAATTCTGCGTGATTACCTGACGCCCCATCTGGTCGAAGAGGTGCACGCTGGCTGCTGCTCCGGCCGGCAGACCGCTCAGGCTGACGTTGAGCGTACTGCCCGTGCCGGGATTGGGATATACTCCCAGTGCGAAGGCCGTCTGAGTGGTGTAGCGTACTTCCACTAGGTCGGAGTATTCGTAGGTGCCGTCCAGGTCTACCGACTGCAGGCGGTACAGGGCGGTACCCGCTACCGGATCACCGTCCACGAGGCTATAGTGCAGCCGGTCACCGGGCATAGAGTAGCCGGCGGCATCCAGGGTACCGATGGTGGTGTAGGTCGTGCCGTCCGCTGTGCGCTCCACGACGAAGTGACTGGTGGCCGATTCATTTTCCGTGGTCCACTCCACGCGTACGCCATTAGACGCCAGGGTGGCGTCGAAGGAAATGAGATCGAGCGGCATGATGACCTCCTCCGTGGCGGCAGCGGAGCCGAAGCCGTCCCCGTTACCTCCGCCGAATTGAGCGGATACCGTGAAACTGAAAAAGCATAGGGCGCAGGGGATCAATAGGCCCCGCAGGAGCGTAGATAAAGTAGGCATAGGTAGTTTTTTGGGACAAGCAAACGATTAGAGGCCGCGAACGCCACGGGTCTGTAGCCATTTGTAGCGGCTGTTTGCCGTAGAGAACTGTAGGGTCGTGTAGGTACGGTCCGATACGCGACCGAAATTAGGACCATTATCCGCGCGACCGCCCTTGAAGCCGACGCCATTCCGGGTAGTTGGCCAGGTGGCCACGTCGTATAGGCCTTGAGAAGTAATAGTACCGTCCCCGTGGGTGTTCGTAAAGGCTCTTCCTTCCAGTGAGGTCATTACGACCACGGATTCCCACTGGTTACCGGAAAGCTCCATAATGCCATAGAAACTGGCACCGGCGTAGAGACGACTGGCCGTAGGAATACTGGCGGCAAAAATCCCGCAGCGCAGGGGGCCTGCAATTATTCCTTCCGTATCATCCGTAGTACCTAGGGTCGCGTTGCCGCGGACCGTTCCGGAAACTGTAGGTCCCTGTACGGTCTCGTTAGATGCGCCTTTATTACTCAAAACATAGCTTCCCGTACGACTTGCCGTAGTGCCCCAGGCATATTCCCTGTTTAGTGGAGCGGCCGTACCCCGCGCGGCTTTTTCATACTCCAATTCCGTCATCGGCCGAAGTGCCGCCCAGTCCAGGTAGGTGTACATGTCATTCTGGCTAAGGTAGCCGACCGGCACGAAGGGGTTGGTGGTAGACGCCACGTTGGTCAGCGAGGTATCTACCCGGTTGCGCCACCCATCGTTGTCCCGATCGCTGGTCTGTACGGAGATATTCCGTGCCGTACGCTGGGAGGGGGTGAGGGTATTGTAAAACTCAACCCATTGCTGCTGCGACATCTCGTACTTCATGAGGTAAAAGGCAGAAAAACCCTCCGGGAATGCGGCCGGAATACTACCGGTACGTAAGGCCGGACGTTTTGATACGGTAGCATTTGGGTCTTCCGTATCATTAAAAAATAAGGCGCCGGCTACACTATCCACCAAGATGGCGCCTGCATCAGCGACCACGTAGGGTAGTCGATCTTCGCAGCACGTATAAAATTCATCTACCTCGTTATTCGCCGGGTCAGGATCGGGGCCCGTCCCCAGTGAATACGCCCCCTCCGGTACATACACCATCTCGATAGCGAAGACCTGCAGGTCCAGCAGGCCCATCCCGTCGTAGCCATCCGTCGCTACGTCCCAGGCCAGCCGCACGTCCGTGAAGGACGCCGTGCCACTTGCCGTAACGCTGTGGTAGATCATGGCACCCTTATTATCCATGAGCTCCACCGTCACGTCCGTGGGCGAGGAGCTTACGCTACCCAGGGTGACGTGCTGCCAGGGGCCACCGTCTACGCGGTACTTGGCGAATACCCAGGCGGCATCCCAGTTATTGGGGCTAGTATCGAGGCGCCAGGAATTGTCCCAGCTCAGATCGAAGGCAATATCGGCTGTAGTGTAGTCCGTAGGGGCGATCACCCGGGCGTTGGAGACAGTAATATTGTTAGCCGCCAGGCTACCACACAATAGCATTAGCGCGCCAAGGAGGAGAAGGTAGGTTTTCATGGTAAGTGTTAGAATGAACGAGCACGGCAGTTCGTCCAGTGAACTGTCTGCGGATGAAACCCACGAAAAATTTGAGGATGCACCACCGCAACAGCGGAAGTGCCAATCACCTACCGGCGCACTACCGGTTATCTTTCACGAGAGCAAAGCAATAGTCCATAGGCGCCGGCATATCATGATTCAGTCGCCACCTATGGGGCCGCAAATATAGCGGCGTATGTCGGTTTTTAAGAATGTATTGCTACTTAACAGACTCACCCCTGTGATATTGCTGTACGAATGGTGTAGGTGCCCCATGGCGATGGGGTCCGTACGATCCGTAGTTCGTCAGCGGGCTAACATTACCGCAGGAGCCCCTCCGCTTCTCCACGCCGTACCTCCACACCCAGCTTGCCAAGCAGTACGCGGTACGCCCGCGCCGTCTCCTCGGCCCGTGCTTGATCGGGGTAGCCCTTACCGGTGTAGACGACCAGCTGATCGGCAGCGGCACCGATGCATGCTCCCCGCATCAGTTCGTGTCCCCGCAGCCCGGCCGCCCGCAGTACGCTCAGGCGCAGGTTCGCCTCCTGGCGGGGCAGTACCGCATCCACCACCACGTAGCTACCTTCCTCTCGTATTGCCGCGGCACAGTCCGGGGGCGGGGCCGCCGGTGCGGTGGGCTCCCCGAAGGCGTCGTCCTTCCCTTCCCCGGCCGACGTGCCGATCACAACCCCGGGGGGCGTAGCGTAGCGGGCATGATCGAAGGGGTCCGGCAGTACCGGACCGTAGCTGCGCTCATAACCCAGTAGTATCAGCACGCCCACCAGCCCCAGCATCAGCGCAATATTCAGGAACCGCCGCCGGTTCTGCCGCCGTTCGGGCGGGGTGGGGCCGTAGTCGGGCGATTGGTCGATCTCGGTCAGGATGGACTTGCGCTTCCCGTAGCGGCTCAGGTAGTCATTGAAGGCGTGGCGCGGGCGGGGTTTTTCCGTCAGACTCAGCCGGCCCCGCTCGTTCACCACGATGAGCCCTACACCGTTCTTACGGCACTGCCGGCGTAGCTGCTTAGCTTCCGCGGGCTGGGTGAAGGTGTCGGTACCTACCGCGATCCAGCTCTCATTGGCCGGGTAGCGCCCCAGTTGTTCGATGGCTCCGATGGATTTAGTGAAGTTTAGCTGGAGCTGGGTGACCAGCGCAGTGATTCCCACCGCACCGAGTACGAAGAGCCCCAGCAGCAACAGTGTGTTCCAGGCATTGAAGTACCACTCGTAGCCCAGAAACAGACTCAGTCCTACGATAAGTAGCAGGGAAAGGATGCGCCCCGTCCAGGCAGCCTTGGTCGCATCGGTACGCAGTTTGAGCTGATGAATGGTCGTGCGGCTTTTAGCCTCTACCACTACGACATAGGGCCTACCGGGTGCCCGCATGAAGGCCAGCAACACGTCGGCGCGGCGTAGTTTGGTGTACACCTCCGTGCTGACGTAAGCCGGCTTGCGCCGATAATACTGCCGGTTGAGCCGCTCGGCCACGGCGTTCTGAATGAAGCGTTCTCGGAGGGTGGTGCCCATTGCGGCGAAGATAGGATGAAATTAATTGTAGGATAGTTTATCTATTATAAACAAATGCTGTATACTTGTCGCGGATCTAGTGCGCTGCCAACCGCAGCCCATGTTAGTAAAGACTTATGCCAGTGCCGTCCAGGGAGTGGACGCACGCTCCATCATCGTAGAAGTAAACGCCGGCGGCAACGTCCCGGAGAATAAACCCTGGTACAATGTGATCGGCCTACCCGACAGCGCCATCCGCGAGGGGAGCTACCGGGTAGAGACCGCCCTGCGCAACAGCGGCTTCCGCAACCTGCGCCTGCGCACGGTGATCAATCTGGCTCCCGCCGACGTGCGCAAGGAAGGGGCGGCCTACGACCTACCCATCGCCATGGCCTACCTGCAGGCCACCAACCAGATGCATACCCCCGATCTCAAGGACTACCTCATCATGGGCGAGCTCTCCCTAGGCGGCGAGGTCCGGCCCATCAAGGGAGCCCTGCCCATCGCCATCAAGGCCCGGCAGCTGGGCTACAAGGGTATGCTATTGCCCGTGGAGAACGCCCGCGAAGCAGCCATTGTCGACGGACTGGCCGTATACGGCGTACGTAGTCTGAAGCAGGCCGCCGCCTTCATTACCGGACAGGAGCCCATTGCCGCCACCGAGGTAGATACCCGCGCCGAGTTTACCCGGGAGCGTACGGTCTTCGATGTCGACTTCAGCGACGTACGGGGGCAGGAGAACATCAAGCGGTCACTCACGATCGCGGCCTCCGGTGGGCACAACGTGATCCTGATTGGCCCGCCCGGCGCCGGTAAGACGATGCTGGCCCGCCGCCTGCCGACCATCCTGCCCCCCCTCAGCCTCCGGGAGGCGCTGGAGACGACCAAGATCCACTCCGTAGCCGGTGCCCTACCGGCCAACAATGCCCTGATCACCCGCCGTCCCTTTCGGGCGCCCCACCACACGATCAGCGACGTGGCCCTGGTCGGCGGCGGCAGCTTTCCCAGTCCGGGAGAGATCAGTTTGGCCCACAACGGGGTGCTGTTCCTGGATGAGCTACCGGAATTCAAACGCAGCGCCCTGGAGGTGATGCGCCAGCCTATGGAGGAGCGCCGCGTGGTGATCAGCCGCGCCCGGCTCACCGTAGAGTTCCCTTCCAGCTTTATGCTCATCGCCAGTATGAACCCCTGTCCCTGCGGCTACTTCAACCACCCCGACCGGGCGTGTATGTGTGCACCCGGTGCCGTCAAGCGCTACTTGCACCGAATCAGCGGCCCGCTGCTAGACCGTATCGACCTGCACGTAGAGGTTACACCCGTCTCGCTGGATAAGCTCACTCAGGCCCCTGCACGCAAAGCCGAGACGAGCGCGACCATCGCCGAGCGGGTGCAGGCAGCCCGTACCATCCAGGAGCTTCGCTTCGCCGACCATAAGGGGATCTACTGCAACGCCCAGATGCCTAGCCGGCTGGTCCGTCAGTTCTGCCGACTGGACACCGCCGGCCAACAGCTGCTGCGTACAGCCATGGAAAAACTGCAACTCAGTGCGCGGGCCTACGATCGTATCCTGAAGGTAGCCCGCACGGTAGCCGATCTGGAAGCCGCACCGGGTATCGCACCGGCGCACCTGGCCGAAGCCATCAATTTCCGCAGTCTGGACCGCAGCAGTTGGGGGGAGCAGTGAGGGAGTTACCGCGAGCTGCGCAGTTTCATGATCTTGACCTCTACCCGCTGGTTGCGCTGATTGCAGGCTTCGGTGTCTTCCATACAGACGGGGCGGGATTTTCCGTATCCCCGGGGAAGCATCTGTGCCGCGCCGATCTCCTGCGACTGCAAGTAGTCGATTACGGCTACAGCCCGCTCCTCACTGATGCGGCTGGCGTAGACCGGTCCGGCCCGGTAGCTGGCGTGACCACCGATCTCGACGATCACGTCGGTATTCTGACGCAGGAAGTCGGCGATCTCCCGCAGGGCCTCCTCACTCTCTTTCTCCAGCCGGGCACTGTTGGCCTGGAAGGTGATGTTTTCGATCTCGAAGACCTGCCCGATCTTGAGCTGCCCTTCGGTCTTGCCGAGTTTGACCACCGGGGCGGCGGGCGCTTCCGGGCGGTTGGCTACGGGCGCGTTCGGGCGCTGCCGCTCCGCGGTGGGCGGCGTTGTCGTCGCTTCGGGCTCCGGCTCGTTGCTGACTACCTCCTCCGGTACGGGGCGGGGAGCGTAGAGGTCCTGATCGCAGGCTACCGGTACGAGGGCCTGGGCATTGTCCAGCAGGATATTGCCGTTGTAGGGAAACAGGATAGGCTGCTTGTAAAAGGCCTCGAGCACGATATAGCTATAGTTCTGGCTGGGCTCCAGCTTGATGCGGTATTCCTGCCAGTCCCAGTTCTCTACCAGCGGACTCTCCCCCAGAATTTCACCTAGGTCACAGACGCTGTAGCCTCCGCGAATGCGCAGCTTGACGGGCTTGATGTAGTTGGCATCGTCGTCGGTGAGTTTGCTCTTGGACCAGTACAGTTCGGAGCGCGCCAGCTGGATGCGAAACTCGTAGCACTGACCGGCCACCATGGGGGCACTCATGCGCTGGCCGACCCGCTCGTAGGTATCGTTGTCCCGCGTGACCATGCCGAGGTAGGTCTGGCCGGACTGCGCCGGCTTGACCACCCGAAACTCGCGCTTGGGGTCGGGCTGAATGTCTACGGCGGACTCCCCGATGAAGCCACAGTCCTGCCAGGACCGCGGCGCGGCACCCACACGCGGGTACTTATCCTCGAAGGAGGGATTGGTCAGGTAGATGGTGCCCTCGGGGTCGGCGGTATCCGTATCGGTCTGGGCACCCAGGGCGAAGCTTAGCAGAAGCAGTAGCGGCAGGTAACAATAGTGCATCTCATCTCAGTTGTGCTGACCGCCGGCGACCTACGCTGGCCGGCGCATCGAAAAATCCATAGTACCTTCCTTAACGCGGCAGGCAACAAATTGGTGCAAATGTTTTGTTACCGTTCCGTGCGCGCCTTCGATTACAGCCTGGATTATAAGCAACTCAACCTGCGGGAGCAGCCCGAGCTCTACGCCATCGGCCGGGGCGAGCAGGGGGTGCTCATGGTAGAGCCCTACAAGTCGGAGATCCTTCCCCACTGGCGCTTCAAAGATCCGGAAGCCGCCACGGCCTCTTCAGAAACCATCTACAAAATGTTTTTGGCCTACCTCGAGGCGGAGGACTTCGTCGGTGCCGACATGGCCCGCAAGTTCATCCAGATGGGCTACACCCGCGCGCGCCGCTACGCCAACTACCGCGGCGGGAAGAAATACGACGGTCCCGTCCCCGACGATAAAAAGGGGCAGAGCGGCAGCCATGGCCGGGAGCAACTCGAGCGGCAACCCGAAGATCCGGTCAAGGCGGAAAGCGCCCGCATCTTTAAGGCTAAGTGGGACGAGGCCAAGGTGCACCCGGAATATGTGCGGCAGAAGGCGGCGTATATCGAAAAATACGGGTGATAAAAGAAATCGGTCGAGTGGCCTCCGGTCCGAGACTCCAACGCATAGCAACTACCTAACACATCTCGGACCGGAGGCCACTCGACCTTTGACGCCTCGACTTAAGCCAGCGCAGCGGCCAGCCGTTCCAGCATCCGCACGCAGCCCTCTAGCTGCTCTATCGCCACGAATTCATTCGCCCGGTGTGCCTGCGCGATATCGCCGGGACCGCAGATCACGCTCGCAAAGCCGGCCTTGGAAAACTGTCCGGCCTCGGCGGCAAAAGCTACGGTGCCGGTCGTGTCCTGTTCGCTGATGGCTTTTACTAGATCGACGATGGGTAGGTCTTCGGCCGTATCCAGGGGCGGGACCGGCGGGTGCAGGGGGATGTGCTCGATGCGGAAGTCGGGGTACACCTGTCTGCGGAGGGTTTCCCGCTCCTGGCAGAAGGCCTCGAAGTCGGCAAACAGCTGCGCGGCATCGTCGCGGGGGATCGTGCGGTAGTCCCAGTCGAAGCGGCACTCATTGGCGATGATATTGAAGGCCGTGCCTCCGTTGATCTTGCCGACGTGGATGCTGGTGTGGTTGGGGTGGAAGCGGTCGTCGGTGTGGCCGGCGGCGATGAGGGCCTTCATCTTTTGCTCCAGCCAGACGATCAGGTGGGCCGCCTCGTGCACCGCATCGACCTCCTCCAGGATGCGGCTGCTGTGACCCTGACTGCCGGTCACTACCGTCGTGTAGACCATAATGCCCTTCTGCCCCACCATGGGCTGCAGCATCGTAGGCTCGCCGATGATCGCCCCCAGGGGCTGCTCGGGGTAGTGATCGCGGATCGCTTCGGCCATGATGTCGCCGGCCATGCAGCCGATCTCCTCGTCGTAGCTGAAGGCGAAGTAGACCGGCCGCTTGAGCTCCGCGGCTTGCAGCATGGGTACCGCCGCCAGACAGCAGGCGACGAAGCCCTTCATATCGCAGCTGCCGCGGGCGTAGAGCTTGCCGTCCTGCTCCACAAGCTGGAAGGGATCGGTGTGCCAGGGTTGGCCTTCGGTAGGCACCACGTCCATATGGCCGCTCAGGATCACGCCACCGTCTACGGCGGGACCGATGCGGCAGTGCAGGCAGGCCTTGTCGCCGTCCGCATTCGGTACCAGGGTGTAGGCTACGCCCTGTTCGCTCAGGTAGCGTTCGATCCACTGGAGGACGGGCAGGTTGCTCTGGCCACCGAGGACCGGGAAGGTCACTAGGCGGGCGAGAATTTCAGTAGCGGTGGCAGCGGTAGTGCGGGGCGGGGCGGGTAGGCTCAAGTGATAGAGTTAAGGGTACTAAGGCTACCAAAGCGCAAAGTAGGCGCAGAGTTCTCCCAGCCCGCCGCCGATCGCCAGTGAATCCATAGCACTGCACCTGCGTGCGCGCCCAATGATTCTACGCCTGCATTGATTATCTTGGTGACCGGATGGTATGACAGCGTCCTATATATGAACTAAGCGCATCCCCCATGAAAGACGTACTCTTCCCCCTCACCTTCATTGCCCTGCTCGTGCTGGCGGCGACCCAGCTGACCGGTCAGGTAAGCAGCAAGCAGCAGATGATGAGCCGCGGCAACAATGACGCCCTCATCCTGGAGCTCCCCTCGGCCGACGATAAGCTGGTCGAAGACCTCTGGGAGGACTGGCTCAAGGACAACTACAAGGTCAAGACCAGCAAGACCAAAAAGGTGCGTACCGGCGAGCTGGCCAGCCTGAACTTCGGTCTGCCCGGCGTAAGCGCGGGCAGCAAAGTGGATATGTACAGCCACGTCCGTGAAGTAGGTAACGGCAGCGAACTCAGCGTGTGGATTGCAACGCCCGATGGCTACGTCAGTCCTGACCTCGACCAGGGTCAGTACCTGGAGGCCGAGAAGATGCTTATGCGCTTCGCCCTAGCGGTGAGCCGCGCGCAGACCGAGCAGGACGTAGACACCCAGGAGGACAAGCTCAAGAACCTGGAAAAGGACCTCGACCGCCTGCGCCGCGATAAGGAGCGGGCCGAAAAAGACATCGTAGACGCCCAGCAACTCATTGCCGAGCGCGAGGCCGAGATCCAGCAGAACATCGTGTCGCAGGAAAACAAGCAGCGCGAGATCGAGGCGCAGATGCGCGTGGTGGAGGATACGAAGGCGGAGCTGAAGAAGTATTAGGGCACGGGCGAGGCTTAATCGGTGGGTAGATCCGCAGGGGAGGGAGTGCTTCAAAACCACCCGGGCTTCCGTTCGTTAGACTGGCGAAGCCAACTACTCCCCCGCACCATGCCCCGTCCCCTCTCCGAAGCGCCCCACCTCAGTGGCCGTCTACCCAAGGACCACGCTGAGGTACCCATCAGTCAGGCCGATGCGCCGCCGGTGGATACGTTTGCGGTACAGCCGCGGGGCAAGGGCCGGTCGGCCAAGCTGTGGAAGCCGAAACACGTCTACTTTACCGCCGGGGCCTGGGAGGAAGCCCACGGACGGCGCATCGCCGAGCGGCTCGATGCACTGGGCCTGAACTACGAGGTGATGAAGGCCAATCGCCTGCCCAAGCTCGGCGGCTCCACTACCCGCGAAACCTACCAGAAGGCCAAGAATACCCTGGCCATCGTGAACGCGCCGCCCAGTACGATGAAGCTCACGCCGATCCCGCCCTCGGCCGACTGGCAGTTCCACCTGGCCAAGGGCTGCCCGGCCCACTGCCAGTACTGCTACCTGGCGGGTAGTCTGTCCGGCGCCCCCGTGACACGCGCCTACGCCAACCTGGACCAGATCCTGGAAAACAACGCCAACTTCATTGATCCCAACAAGCAGCTGACCTCCTTCGAGGCGAGCTGCTACACCGACCCCCTGGGCATCGAGCACCTGACCGGTTCCCTGAGCCGTACCATCAGCTGGTTCGGCACCCAGCCCGACGCGCGACTGCGCTGGGTGACGAAGTACGACGACGTGAGCGCCCTGCTGGACCTGCACCACAACGGACAGACCCGCTGCCGCATCAGCCTCAACGCCGACTGGGTGACCCGCCGCCTGGAGGGCGGTACGGCCGATCTGGAAGCGCGGCTGCAGGCCATGCGCAAGCTCGGTCAGGCGGGCTACCACGTCGGTGCCGTACTGGCCCCCCTGATGCCCTTCGACAACTGGCAGGACGACTACACCGACCTGCTGCAGCGGCTGCGTGAGGCGCTCGACTTCGAGGTCGACCTCACCTTCGAGCTCATCACCCACCGCTTCACGCCCGGCTCCAAGCAGATCCTGCTCGACTGGTACCCCAACACGGCCCTGGACTTCGACGAAGACAAGCGCAGCAAGAAGCTTAATAAGTTCGGCAGCCACAAATTCGTGTACCAGAAGGAGCAGATGAAGGAACTGAAGGGCTGGTTCACTGAGGAGGTCGAGGCACGCTTCCCGGAGGCAGAGGTACTGTACTTCACCTGATCCCCCTAGATTCGGCGTGCAACTCCTCGACCTAGTATACCCCGTGCATTGTCGCTTACCTCCAGGCCAGCCCAGCTAGCCGTACCCCGGTACACCTCATTCCCGCCGCGCTCCAGCAATACCTCCACCTCCGCCTGTAAGCTTTCGTTGATCTTGCCCGTCATGGCCCCGGCGATGGGGCTGGCCAGGTGACCGCCCGGTGCCGGATGTCCGGTGAGGGTAAGTTGCAGGTCTTGCTTGCTGAATACCAGCCGGACGGCCTCTCCGCCTTCCCCGAAGTGGACCCGCACCTGCGCCCGCGCCCAGGTGGTGAAGACGTGGAGTTCGCCCTCCAGCAGCAGGGTGCAGAGGAAGCCGGTGAAACTGTTGCCCAGCCACGGAATGCTGGCTACGCTGGCCATCAGACTGGCGGGCTGGGTGGTGTGACTGAGGTGGTTGCTCTGGGTCCATATCCAGGCGTCGGGGAAGCCGGTGCCCCAGTCTTTTTCGGTGTAGCCGATGCCGGAGGAGGCGTCGTAGGTGTGCTGCCCCACGCGGATCGAGCCCAGCGTGCGGTGGTGGAAGCTGACCAGTCCGTGGTAGCACTGCATGCCCGGCACGTAGCCGTACCAGCCCATTACGCCGGGGGCCGTGGCGCGCGCCGGCCAGGCCGTGGTATTTAAAAAGCGGAGATCGAGCTGGAGGTCGGGCAGATCGATTTTGAGGCGATCGGTAGCGAAAGTGTGGGGACCGAGCTGCAGGTGGAAGCGGTCCGGCGCGGGATCGAACTGGTCCACCCGGTACTCGTGGTATTCAGAGGTAGCGGCTACCCCGTTGAGCACCTGCAGAAACGCGTGCCCCTCTCCAGCCCGGTCGTAGCTGATGCCCGGGATGAAGGCGTAGGCCAGGTCATGCTCCGCGACCACCACCTTGAAGTACCAGCCTTCGAAGTAGTGTCGCTGCCGGCCCCAGCCCTGGAAGCGGGGCGGATCGAAGGTGGCGCGGCGGCGGAGCAGAAAATCGGTCATGGGGTGAAGGTCGGGAGAAAGGGGGTAGAGCAACCGGGGCAGCGGTTGGGCTTTAGGCTTTTCTTAACGCGAGCGGACTGTGCATTTCCTGTGCATAGTGCATCCACTGAGCGAAACCCCGAACTTCGCCACTATGCGCTACCTGCTTTCCGTACTCCTCCTTACCCTGACCACCGCCCTGATGGCCCAATCCTATACCGCCGGTTACGCCAAGCTCGCAGCTCACGTCGAAGCCGGCCGGTACCGGAGCGCGCTGGAAGTCGCCGACAGCATCTACGCGCAGGCCTCCGCGGCGGGGCAGTCGGACCAGATCCTGCGGGCGCTGAGCGAGCGGGTATCGCTCACGCAGGTGCTTGCCGAAGACGAGCAGCAGGACGCCCTGACCCTACTGCGCACGGCACTAGCTACGCACCGCGACGATCCGGTCGTAACCGCCCTGACCCACCTGCTGCTGGGAGAGGCCTACTTCAGCTATGCGGAACAAAATCAGTACCGGCTGCGGGAGGTGACGGAGATCGCGGGTGCGGAGGTATCGGATAGCCTGCCCCTGGCGGATTATTCCCTAGCTCAACTCCTCGACATCGGCAGCGATCACCTATACCGGAGCCTGGCCCTGGCCCGTGCCGGACAGACCGCGCTCGGAGAAGTGCCCGCACTCATTATGGGCGGACAGGACCGCGTGGCGGAGCTCCCCACCCTGTACGATCTGGTCGTCGGCAGGGCACTGGATCTACTCTCCAGCGGGCTCGGCTCGCTCACCGATGAGCGGCCCCTGGACGCCGCCGAGCTACTGCTGCCCGCCGCAGACTACTGCGATCTTGACCTGGCTTCCCGCTACGATACCACCCAGGCTACTCCGCGCAAGCTACTGTTGTACCAGGACTGGATCGCGTATCACCTGGACGAGGGTGGCCCCGCCCTGCTCCACGCCGACCTGGAGCGCATGAAGTACGTGCATCAGTTGGGGGCGGCGGATTCATTCTACCTCACCGCCCTGGAAGATGCCTACGCCCGCCATGCCGACTCCCCGCTGCGCGACCGCTTTCTGGTGAAGTCGGCCCGCCTGCTGCACCGTGACGATACCCTGCTCGGCACCCGCCCCCGCGTACGCGCCCTGGCCCTACTGGATCGGGTAGGGGAGACCGATCCGGTAGCCCGGGTGGAGGCCGACCGGCTGCGGGCCGCCATCACTGCCACGGGACTGAGCATTCAGACCCAGACCCACTATCCGCTGGGGGAGCACCTACTGGTCAGCGTGGCCTATCAGAACGTGGACCGGCTGTTCTACCGGGTCTATACCTACGATGCTACGGTGGAGGACGAATACACGCGGTCCATCTCGGACCGGCTGGCCAGCATCCAGCAGGGCACCCTAGCGACCAGTGGTAGCCAGCGGCTGGTGGCTAATGAAGACTACAGCCACCACATCACCGAGCTGGATCTGGACGCGCTGCCCGCCGGTGGCTACCAGCTGGTGATCACGGATGATGCGTCCTTCGACCCCGCCGTGGGCACTTTCACCGTAGCGAGTTTCCAGGTCACCGACCTGGCTACCCTGCAGTTGAACGCGGAGGGCAACCTCGTACAGGTTGTACACCGTACCACCGGCGCAGCACGCGCGGATGTTCGCGTGGAGGTGCGGCAGCTCGACCGCCGCAACCGAAGCTACCGCCAGGTCGCTACCCGCCGCACCGGTCCGGATGGCACCTTCACCCTACCCGTACCCAAGAATTATGCCCAGTACCAACTCATCCTTACCGACCCCGCTACGGGCGACCGCCTGGTGATGGAGCAATACGCCTACCGCGATAATCAGTACACCACCCGCAACGAACACTACACCACCCTGCTTACCGACCGCTCGATCTACCGGCCCGGTCAGCGCGTACACGTCTACGGCCTGGAGTATAAGACGGATGCAGAACGGCTACCCGCTATTCTGCCGAACAGTAAGGTCGAGGTCGTACTACGGGATGCCAACTACCAGGAGGTGGCCCGGCAGCAGGCCACTACCGACGCCTACGGGCGCTTCAGCCTGGACTTCGAACTACCGGAGGGCGGCCTGACCGGCGTCTTCACGATCGAAACGGGCAATGGAAATACCTCGATCCGCGTCGAGGAGTACAAGCGCCCCCGCTTGCTGGTGACCCTGGACGCCCCGGCGGCTGCCGTGCCGGGAACCGCCGTGACCGTCACGGGCGAAGCACTTACCTACGCCGGTCCGGCCGTAACGGAAGCAGGAGTGAAGTACCGCGTATACCTGGAAGAGGTCCGCTGGTACTACTACCGTAGCTTTGGCGGCGGTGGAGGCGGCGGCGGCGAACGCGCACTGATCGAGAGCGGCACCACCACGACGGATAACGAAGGGGCCTTCTCCCTGACCTTCACCCCCGCCGAAGACCTCCTCCTGACCGGTAACGCCCGCTACCGCTACGTCATCGAAGCCGATGTGGCCGATCAGACCGGCGAGACCCATATGGCCACCACCTCGGTCCGCGTACGGGGCGAGCGGCCCGCCGTGGCCGTCACTACGCTCCAGGAGAGTGTCGACCGCGGGGACAGCCTGACCATACGCGCCCTCACCGATCAGGAGGATACCACCCTGACGATCGAGCTGCGCATCACCCCCGTCACCAAGCCCAACGCCGCGCTCCTCGAACGCGACTGGCCCATGCCGGACCGGCCGGTGATCAACCCCGCCGCCTTCGCCCGCAGCTTCCCGTACCTGGCCTACGCTGCCGTGCCGGAACTCACCGAATGGCCCACTACGGGTGCCGCCGTGTACACCGCAGCCACCACGCTCCGTCAGGGAACGGCTAGTCTGACCCTGCCCGCCGACTTCCCCGTCGGTCACTACCGCATCGACTGGACCTACGCCGACGGCACCCCCGGCACGCCCGCTACCTTTAGTGTGTATAGTGCCGCTACCGCCGAGCTACCCGCCGGTACGCTCTACCGGTTCTCCCAGGCCACAGATAGTGTACATCCGAACGAACCCACCGAGCTCACCCTGATCTCCGCCCTCGACCTGCCCCTGGTGTTCAGTCGCTGGGAAAGCCGGGCCGGCCTAAGTGTGGCGCGCGATAGCACCACCGCCCGCCGGCTCACCCTACGCTATACGCCCACCGAGGCGGACCGTGGGGGGATCTACCACAGCCTGGCCTTCACCCGCCTCAACCGGGTGTTCCAGGAGACCCGCTCCCTGTCCCTGCCGTGGTACAACAAGGAGCTGCACGTCACCTACGCCACCTTCCGCAGCAAGCTCCGCCCGGGAGAGCCCGAGCAGTGGACGTTGCAGCTGCGGTCTGACGATAGTCTGCCCGCCGCCGCAGCCGCCCTGGCCACGATGTACGACGCTAGCCTGGATCAGCTCTACGCCGGTGAGGGTTGGCAGTTCTCGCCCTATCCCAGCTATGGGGGGAGTGGTCCGCTGGTCGAAAATACTAGCTTCGGTAGCCAGTCTGCGCGCTCGTTCGGCAGTCCAAGCAGTAGGTCTTCGGATACCATCCCCGATCTCCCCCGGCTGCGGCTGAGTTACGGAAACGACGCTTACGCAAGTAGAATGCTACAGGGTAAGGTTATGGGGGTAAGCATCCGAGGCCACAGTAGCGTTCGCTCCAGCGCCGCACCGGAACTGGAGGAAATGGCTTTTGCCGATTCTGACTCATCGCCTGAAGTCACCGCCGCTATCACTACCCTTGCGCCCCCGCCGCCGCCTAGCGTGATGGAGGAAAACGCTGCTACCCCTCAGCCTCCCATCGACATCCGCACCAACCTTCAGGAAACCGCCTTCTGGCTCCCCGAGCTTACGGCCGGACCGGACGGTAGCCTACAGGTCAGCTTCACGAGTCCGGAAGCCCTGACGGCCTGGAAGTTTCGCCTCTTTGCCCACGACAAGGCCCTGAACTACACCATCAGTCAGCGCGAGATCGTCACCCAGAAGGAGCTCATGGTACTGCCCAATGTCCCCCGCTTCCTCCGTGAGGGCGACCGCATGGAGCTCACCGCCAAGGTCTCCAACCTGAGCGATCAGGAGCTGCCCGTCACCGTCACGCTCGAGCTGTTCGATCCCGTCACCCTGCAAGTCCTCGGTGCCGAGCAGCTCCAGACACTGACGGGCGGGGCCGCAGGTGCGAATGCACTCTCGCAGGAGGTAGCCCTTACCGCCGGCACCTCTACTACCGTCCGCTTCCCCCTCAGTATCCCCGATGGTGCCTCGCTCGATGGTCCCCTGGGCTACCGCGTGATCGCCCGCAGTGCGGACTTCAGCGACGGGGAGGAGAACGTCGTGCCCGTACTCTCCGACCGCACGCTGATTACTGTCTCCCAGCCCTTCTACCTCAAGCGTGGGGAAAACAAGTCCGTGACCCTGCCCGGTCTGGCCGATCTGTCAGCCCAGGCGTCCATCCGCACCCCCATCTCCTATACTTTGCAGGCCACCACCAACCCCGCCTGGCTGGCCCTCAAGGCGCTGCCCTACCTGATGGAGTACCCCTACGACTGCACCGAGCAGCTCGCCAACCGCTACTTCGCCAATCAGCTGGCCTACCAGACCGTCTCGACCAAGCCCGTACTGGAGCAGGTCTTTCGCCAGTGGCAGGCCGACTCCACCGCCCTGCTCAGCGAACTGGAGAAGAACCAGGACCTCAAGAACGCCCTGCTTACCGAGACCCCCTGGGTCCGCGAAGCCGAGTCCGAAGCCGCCCAGCGGGCCCGTATCGGCGAGCTCTTCCAGCTCAAGCGACTCGCCAGGGAGCAAACCAAAACCCTGGCCAAACTGGCCGCCCGGCAGGAATGCGACGGTGCGTACAGCTGGTTCCCCGGCGGACCCTCCAACCGCTACATGACCCAGTATGTAGTAGAGACGATCGCCCGCATGCAGCAGCTCGGCGTCATCGATCAGACCCAGCAGGCTACCGTGAAGCAGATCACCACGGCAGCCATCGACTACCTGGATCGGGAGCTGGCCGCAGACTACCGTCGCCTGTTCGCCGAGACTCGGGATTCTGCAGACTTACGCGACGCCTACCAGCCCACTGCCCTGCAGCTGCACTATCTCTACGCCCGCACGCAGCTCGTATCCGCCCCGCCCGTGGACGGCGAGGCCTTCGACTTCTTCCGGGAGCGGGCCTATGCTAGCTGGACGGAATATGGGCTGTACGAGCAGGCGTTGATTGCGCTGACCGCTGCCTCCCTCTCCCCCAGCCCCTCTCCAGGGGAGAGGGGAGGCGCTGTCGCGCAAGCGATCATCGCGTCGCTGCGCGAGCGCGCCCTACACAGCGACGAGTTCGGGATGTACTGGAAGTACGCCCAGGGCTACCGCTGGAATAAGCTGCCCATCGAGACCCACACCCGCCTCCTGGAAGCCTTCCGCACGATCGACCCCCGACAAGACGAGCTGGATAATATGCGCCTCTGGCTACTCAGTAACAAACGGACCAACGCCTGGCCCACCACCAAAGCCACTGCCGCGGCCGTCTACGCCATCCTGAGCGGTGGAGCGGAGTACACCGTCGAGCAATCGGCCAGGCCGCTGGAAGCCAGCTGGTCTGGCCGCTCCGGGAAAGAACTCGGCACACGCGTCCGCGCACTACAGGAAAGCGCGGAGGCTGCTACCGGTGCCTTCACCCTGCGCGTACCCGGCACCGAAGTAACCCCTGATCTAGCCACCGTACAACTAAAGAACCCCGGCAACGACCTGGTCTGGGGCGGCGTCTTCTGGCAGTACACCGACGTGGCCGCACGCGTAAACGCCAACAGCGACGGCCCCCTTAGCCTGGAGCGTACCCTCTACAAAAAGGTAGGCGACCGGCTCCAACCCATCTCCGCATCCGCCCCGCTACACCCCGGCGACCGCATCACCGTGCGGCTCACGATCCGCAGCGACCGCGCCATGGACTACGTGCACGTCAAGGACCGCCGCGCCGCCACCTTCGAACCCGTCGACGTCCTCTCCGGCTACCAGCGGCAGGGTGGACTGGGCTACTACTTCGCCCCCGGCGACCTGGCCACCAACTTCTTCATCGACCACCTCCCGAAGGGCACCTACGTCCTGGAGTACGACCTCTTCGCTACCTATACGGGGGAGTTCAGCAACGGGCTGGGCCGGGTGCAGTGCTTGTATGCGCCTGAGTTTGGGGGGAATAGCTCCGGAAGCCGGATTTCTGTGGAGTAGACGTCGGCTTTGCCGAAGGTAGACCGCTCGCTGGCGCGTTCGGGGTAGACCGCTAAAGCGGAGTAGAGCTGCCGCATGGCTATGACGTCGGCTTCTACTCCGCTTTAGCGGTCTACCGGGCCGACGCGATAGCGTGCCCTCTACCCCAGCGAAGCTGGGTCTACAACTTCAGCTTCTCAATCCGCTCAGCCAGTACCTCCCGGTAGCTCTTGCCCACGGGGAGGGTAGTGATCTTGCCCTTTTCCTTCACTTCCACCATATTGCCCTGTAGGGCTTCGATGCGCTCCAGGTTGACGATGTAGCTGCGGTGGATGCGCTGGAAGTCGCTGGTGGGCAGCTTGGCTTCGAGCGACTTCATGGTCTGCAGGGTGATGACGCGGTCGTTGGGCAGGCGGATGATAACGTAGTCCTTGAGGCCCTCGATGTAGACGATCTCGTCGATGTTGACGCGCACGAGCTTCTTGTCGGCCTTGACGAAGAAGTAGCCGGGGCCGCCGTCCTCCACGGGCAGAGCCTTGGCCTTCTGCTGAAGCTCCGCCTGCTCTACGGCGCGGTTGCAGGCCTGCAGGAAGCGGTCCATGCTGATGGGCTTGACCAGGTAGTCCAGGGCATTGAGCTCGAAGCCATCCAGGGCATAGTTGGGGTAGGCCGTAGTGAAGATGGTGACCGGCGGATCGGTCAGGCCGCGCAGGAAGTCGGTACCCGTAAGCTGCGGCATGTTGATGTCCAGGAACATCAGGTCCACATCCTCCTTCTGCAGCACGTCGTTGGCCTCGAAGGCATTGGCACACTTAGCGACCAGCTCGATCTCGGGAATACGCTCGAGGTAGGTCTCCAGGATATCCTGGGCTAGGGGTTCGTCGTCGACGATTATGGCGTTGATCATGGATGCAAGGAGTTAAGGTGTAAGAGGAAGGGGTTAGGGGGGAAAGGAGTTAAGGGGTTAAGGGCGGGATAGGTGTTGTAGGGGGGATAGGTGTGACAGGCTCGATAGGCGTTGTAGGCGGGGCAGACTCGATAGTAGTGGTAGGCGGTAGTAGTGTAAGTGGCGATAGACTCATGAATATAGGGCGGGACTACAGCTACAAAGTAAAAAACCGACCAACACAAGCCCACCCCCCACCAACGAGCGAAGCGAGCATCCCCACCCTTAACCCCTTAACCCCTTCTCTCCCTAACCCCTTGACCCCCCCCTTGACCCCCTCACAACTGTAAGTCAAGTCGAATAGCATAAGTACCCGGCGTCTCGCGGATCTCCAGATCGTAGCGCTCGGGGTAGAGTAGTTCCAGGCGGCGGCGGACGTTCACCAGGCCGATACCACCGCTGGGGCGGGCCGCGTCGGGGGAGCGGGGCATGTGGCTGCCCTTGGTGTTTTCGAGGTCGAAGCGGATGGCCCGCGGCTCCACCCGGAGGGTAGCGCGGACGAAGCCGCCCTGGATGGCCGCGTTGATGCCGTGCTTGAAGCTATTTTCCAGGAAGGGGATGAGCAGGAGGGGGGCGATCTGCTGGTCTACGACCTGTCCCTGCACATCGAGCGTGATGTCGATACCTTCGCGCTGGCGCAGCCGCTCCAGGTCGAGGTAGTTCTGCAGGTAGTTGATCTCCTTGCGCAGCGGTACCTCGGGCTCGTTGCACTCGTAGAGCATGTAGCGCATCATCTCCGAAAGCTTGATGACGATGTCGGGGGCCTTATCGCTTTTCTTGAGGGTGAGGGCGTAGAGGCTGTTGAGGGTATTGAACAGGAAGTGGGGGTTGATCTGCGACTTGAGGAAGCGCAGCTCGCTCTGCATGGTCTCGTTCTCTACCTCCTGCTTCTTGCGGTTCTCGGCGATCCAGTCGGTCATGATCTTGCCGATGGTGCTGACGCCGCCCACCAGGAAGTTGCCGAGGAAGTAGGCCTCCATATTATCGAGCAGGTCGATCTGTACGGCCTCGCGGGCGGAGAAGAGGAAGTACTTGATCACCAGCTCCAGGGGGGTGAAGAGTACGGACAGGCCCACTAGTCCGGCCAGGTAGATCCAGTAGCGGCCCGTCTTGAGGTAGGTGGGGAAGAGCAGGAACAGGTTGGCGTACACCACTACGGCAAAGACCACGATAGTGATCAGCTCATTGATCAGCACCAGACTCAGGCTGTACTCCCCGGCCTGCAGTTGCAGGGCTACTAGGATGCCGAAGAAGGCTAGCCACCCGAGGCCGTGGTAGAAGGGGCGCTGCGAGAGGGTATCGCCCAGGCGCTCGGTCAGGCTACGGAGGGGCGTGGTCGGGGTGGTGGCGACGGACATCGTTGCAATGTAAGTGATTCGGCCCCTTCGTCCCTTCCGGAATTCGACCAACGGCGCGCTTTCACGTATGGGGGCGCGGCCGCAGGTGCGGGGGTCAGCCAACCAAGGCGGCCGGCCCGGCGTTGCTTTGCGCATGGGTACCTACCTCATCGCCGCCGTCGCCGCGGCCATCATCTACCGCATCGGGCGCGAAGTGGTCGGCAGCTTCCGCCACCCCGATGACGACGAGCTGCTCGACTACTGGCGCGACGTGACCAAGACCGAAGACCGCTCGGCCTACCGCCAGATCAGCGAACACCTGGGCGCCTGCGACAAGTGCCGCGACCGACTGGACGAACTGCGCAAACGACCCGGTGGCCCCGGCGCCGACGCCCCCCTCATCGAACGGCGGTACTAAACATGCGCCCGCCCGCTTACGGTTACACCGGTACACTTAACCGCAGCAACCATGACCGTACAGCGCTTCCACGACGAGACCATCGACCAATACTCCTACCTGATCAGTGACGGGGGAGAGGCCGTAGCCATTGATCCCCCCCGACGCATCGAGCCCTACTTCGAGTACCTCCGGGACCAGCAGCTGACCCTGCGGGCCATCGTGATGACCCACCGCCCCGGCGCCTTTGCCAGCGGATGGGCCGAACTGCGCGAACTCACCGGCGCGGAAATTGTCGGCGCGGCCAAGTTTCACTTCCACGGCGAAGGGCTGTACCGCGAGGCAGGCCGGGCCACGATGATCGAGTTCGGCGAAGGCTGCCACGTGCGCACCCAGCTCACCCCCGGCTACACGGCCGACAGCATCAGCCTGATCGCCACGAACGCGGACGGTAAGGTAGAGGCCATCTTCACCGGTAACGTACTGCTGCAGGACGGCGCCGGCTACCCCCTGCCACGCCCCGAGGATAAGAACCCCCTGCACAACGAGCGCACCTACGCCAAGGAATCCTACGAGAGTATCTACGGTAAGATCCGCGGTTTCGACCAGCGGGCTACGGTCTATGCCGGCTTCGGTGAGGATGCACACTTCAGTAAGATGGGCGATGCAACCCACGGCCGCTTCAACCTGACCGAAGCGCAGGACGAGAGTCCCGTATTCGACAAGAAGATCAAGAACGCCGACCAGTTTGCCGACTGGCTGCTGGAAGACTACCCCTTCGTACCCGCCTACGTGACGGGCTGCCTGGCCGGCAACCAGGAGGGCTACCCCAGCTGGGCCGAAGCGATGGCACCCTTCCGCAGTCTGCTGGACGGAGACCATCAGCACGAGACGACCGTCACCCAGCCCGTCGTGGAGAAAAAGGGTAACGTGGTCATCATCGGTAATGAGGAGGTCGCACCCGCCGGTACGCCCACCGCACCTGCGACCGCGCCCGCAGCCATCCCGCTGGGCACCGATACCTGGCTGATCGACACCCGCCCCGCGGCGGACTTCAAGGCCGGTCACCCGCGCAATGCGATCAACATCCAGGCCAAGGGCAACTTTGCGCTCTGGCTGGGGTCGATCGTACGGCCCGGTGAAGACTTCTACGTATTGGTGGAAGACGGCGAGGCCGCCTACCAGGTCGCGCAGGGTATCGCCAAGATCGGCTACGACAAGCAGCTGACCGGCGCTACCCGCTACGTGACCGGACTAGCCGAACTGATGGAAGAGCCGCTGGACCTCGAGGACTTCCGCGAGCACCACATCGGTAAGTATACCGTGGTGGACGTGCGGCCCGCGAAGCCGGCCATGGAGGATACCCGCTTTTACGGTGCCATCAACATTCCGGTCTGGACGCTGCGCGACCGCTGGAAGGAGGTGCCGCAGGACCGCCCCATCGTGGTGCATTGTGGGGGCGGCTACCAGTCGGCCATCGGGGCTAGTCTGCTGCGCAAGAACCTGAAGGGCAAGGTGAAGGTCTACGACCTGGGCGAGCACATCAAGGACTTTAAGCCTGGTCGGTGATCTTGGGGTAGGTCAGGTAGCCCTCCGGTCCTGGCGTGTAGAAGGTGCTTTGGTCGGGAATGGCCAGCTGCGCGCCCTGCCGGAAGCGCTCCACCAAATCGGGGTTGGCGATGAAGGGGCGGCCGAAGGCGACCAGGTCTCCCTTGCCGGCGGCCAGGTCGCGCTCGGCGTGCTGGGCGTTGTAACCGCCGCTGAGGATGAAGCTGCCGGGGAAGGTTTCGCGTAGCATGGTCTTCATCTCCTCCGGTACGCTGGGCGCGCCCATGGATTCATGATCGACCAGGTGCAGGTAGACCAGTCCGACTTTCTTAGCTATCTCGGCCAGGCGGCGGTAGGTATCCAGAATACCCGGGAAGGCACCAAGCTCGCCGAAGGTACCGTAGGGGCTGATGCGCATGCCTACTCGCTCGGCACCAACGGCGGCTACGGTGGCTTCGGCGACGTCGCGCACGAAGCGCAGGCGGTTCTCGATGGTGCCGCCGAACTGGTCGGTACGCAGGTTGGTCTTGGGGTGAATGAATTGCTCGAGTAGGTAGCCGTTGGCGGCGTGGAGCTCTACGCCGTCGAAGCCGGCATCGATGGCCACCTTGGCGGCCATGGCGTATTCCTTAACGGCGAAGGTGATGTCTTCGAGGTTCATCTCCTGTGCCAGGGGGATATCCTGCTCGCCCTTGCCGTCTACGTACATCTTGGTCTCCGTCATCTCCACGGAGCTGGGGGCGAGGACGCGGCCGCCGGTCCAGAGGTTATCTGGGTGGCTGACGCGGCCGGTGTGCATGAGCTGCAGAAAGATCGTGCCGCCCTGGCGGTGTACCGCATCGGTGACCTGCTGCCAGCCGTGCAGCATCTCCGGCGTAAAGGCCCCGGGGATACGGGGGTAGCCCAGTCCGTTGAAGCTCGGCGAGGTACCCTCGCTGATGATGAGTCCGGCCCCGGCGCGGCTCGCGTAGTAGGCGGCCATCATTTCATTAGGGATATTTCCTTCAGCCCGCGAGCGGGTCAGGGGGGCCATGACGACGCGGTTCTTGAGCTGGAGGCTGCCTAGGGTGTGGGAGGAGAGGAGGTGGTCTAACATGGCTGGTGGGGTTTGGGAGGTAACCCCTCGTGTGGTCCCACTGTTCTACTTCAGCTGCTCCCGGTACATAAGGCCTCGGAGCCATCCCCCCAGTCAATCAGCGCGCAATAGGCGCCCCCAGCAATTCATCCGGTATCCCGAACCCGTCCACCAGTGCCCCCACTTCCGGACGCAGTTCGGCGCACAGCTTATCCACCAACTTGCGCACGGCTTTGCTCTTTTGTCCGCTGATGTAGTCCGATTCCAGGTACCAGCCGCGGTGCTGCTCGATGGTGTGCATAGCGTAGAGGAGGATGGTCTTTTCCAATACCCGGGTCACATCGTCCGCCGAATCTTGCGCAGCTTGGTTCGTCGGCCGACGATCGTCTACCCGCTTCAGGCTAGCCTCCAGCACCAGCAGTTCCACATAAGCCTCGGCGGCTTCGATCATGTGGGTCTGGCAAAGCAGGCCCGCTTGGTAGCTGCTCATGCCCCCCTTAATGTAGGCCCGCAGGCGACTACCTAGCGTGCTGACCAGTCGCCGTGCCCGAAACTGGAAGGCGGCCAGGTAGAAGCCGCGGCCTTCGAGGTGCTCGCGGTCGGTCTGCCGCACGGTATAGGGGTTCTGCTCGGTGACGATGGTGCCCACTCGGCGACCGATGAACTTGAGCACGGCGAAGTTGCCGTCCTCCTGGAACGACTTCTTGAATTCGGTCAGCAGTGACTTTGCCAGTAGCTGCATCAGCACCGTGTTGTCGCCCTCGAAGGTGGTAAAGATGTCGGTGTCGCCCTTGAGCGCGGCAAAGCGGTTCTCGGCCAGGTAGCCCTTGCCGCCGGTGGCCTCGCGGCACTCCTGGATGGCAGCCGTGGCAAACCAGGTAGCATAGGATTTAAGTCCGGCCGCCATGGCCTCGATCTCGCGCATCTGCTCTTCGGTGCGGCGGACGTAGCGGTCCAGCAGGTGGTCCAGCCCGAACTGCACGGCGTAGGCCTTAGCCACCAGCGGGATCAGCCGGCGCTGCTGGTTGGGGTAGTCCATGATGATGGTCTCCGAACGCATCGACTCGGAGGGGAACTGCCGCCGCCGCAGTCCGTAGCGTACGGCGATGGTGAGGGCCGACTTAGCGGCACTCAGTCCGGCACGGGGCACGAAGACGCGTCCGCCCACCAGGGTGCCCAGCATCGTGAAGAAGCGGCGCGTAGGGCTCTCGATGGGACTGGAGTAACTCCCATCTTCCTGAATGCCGCCATACTTATCGAGCAGGTTCTCTACCGGCACGCGTACGCTATCGAACCAGAGCCGGCCGTTGTCGACGCCGTTGAGGCCCATCTTATAGCCGTTGTCTTCGACGCGGATACCGGGCAGGGTGAGTCCGTCCTGGCCGCGGATCGGTACGACTACCGCGTGTACGCCGTGGCTTTCCCCGTCTACGATGAGCTGACAGAACACCGCCGCCATCCGGGCGTGCATGGCGTTGCCGATGTACTCCTTGCCGGCTTCCACGCTGGGGGAGTGTACGATGAGCTCGCGGTGCTCGGGGTCGTAGACGGCCGTGGTCTCCAGTCCGCGCACGTTGCTGCCGTGCCCGGTCTCGGTCATGGCGAAGCAGCCGGGCAGTTCCAGGGTGCCGGTAGCGTGCAGGTAGCGGTCGTGGTGCCGCTTGGTGCCCAGGTTATAAACTGCCCCGCCCCATAGGCCGAACTGTACGCCAAACTTGATGGCCAGGCTCAGGTCGTGGTAGGCGATGGTCTCGAAGGCGGCGGCGTAGTCGTCCATGCTGTCCTGTCCGCCGTAAGCCACGGGGTAAGACAGTGCACCGATGCCCTCCTGCGCCAACTCCTTGCACCAGCGCAGCACCTGCTCGCGGTAATCCTCCTTAATGCGCAGGGTAGACCGCTCGAAACTCGGCCGCAGCAGGATGTTTTTGACCCGCTGGATGACGGCCGCGTGCTCGCCGTCCAGCACGGCCTGCAGATCGGCCGGGGCCACGCTGCCCTCCCGGATGGCCTCGAAGAGCTTCTCGCGCTGGTCGTAGCGCGGGAACAGGCTGCGGTAGGTGTCTTCGCGTACGCCGCCGAGCCCCTCCTCGAGTTGGCGGAGGGCGGCGAGTTGGCCGGCCCAGTAGGCATGCTTCTCTTCCGGCGCTTCCTCAGCGGATAGCCCCAGCAGCACGGCGAGCTCCGCCAGACTGGCGGGCTTGTCTTCGGGTAGGGTTTCGGCGGCCTGCCGTCCGCTCGTCAGCCACTGCTGGAAGCGCTCGCGGCTGGGGGGGTGCACCGGGTTGCTCCACTCCATCAGCACGCCCCGGTCTTCGGTGGACAGAAAGTCCAGTGCATCGGCCTCCTTACGCAGGGCCTGGATCTCCGGTACGCTAAGGTGACGGTCCGACCAGGCCGCGTACAAAAAGGGCAGCATCGCCTGAATGCCGGGAGTAGTAGAGGTGGTTGCAGGAAGATCGATGCCCATGTACATTACTTGATTTGTCTACGGAACGTGCACTATGCCCCGCGGGTTGGTGAATTAAAAGGTCGAGGGCCTCCGGTCCGAGTCTCTACGCGCAGTAGCAATACTAAAGTACTCGGACCGGAGGCCACTCGACCTTTGCTTATCACACTAGCAACAACAGCGGCCACCCGCCCAGCAGCAGACTTCCCCACCCGAGCACCCGCCAGCTCAGGGGGTCCTGCCCCGGCTGCAGGTAGGCCTCCTCGGGCTGCTGAGGATTGAAGTACACGACCGGCTGCTCGCGCCGCATCAGGTGGAAGCGCGCCATATTCCGGTAGTGGCGGTGCTGCTGGTCGAAGCCCGGCTCGATCAGCTGACTCTCGTACTTCTGCCCGCCCACGTAGTAGGCGTAGCGCTCCTTAAGGTGGCCGTGCACCTGCGACGCGTGAGCTAGTCCCGTACCCTGTCGGGACGGCCGCGCCTCTTCCAGGACCACCTTCTCGTCGATGATCGCCTTGGTCTGCGGCCAGGTAAGCACCCGCTGCCGGTTGTGGGCGGTACGAATACGGGGGACGATAAAGAACAGCAGGGCCGCATAGTATAGCCCGAAGAGGAAGACGGTCATGCGCGGGATATTTTTTGCGGGGACGCGGGTGCGGCGAAGGCACGCTCGGCCAGGCTTTCCAGCAGTTCGTCGGGTGGCTCGGCGGCGGGCAGACTCGGCCGCTCGGGCGTAGGTACGAGGTAGGTACCTACGTTCAGTACGGACTTGGCTGCGTAGTAAGCAGCTAATAGAACGCCCGTACTACCCAGGACAGTCCCAACGATCACGAGCTCCTGGACCAAGGTAGCCGGGGTGCCGTACACGCCGATCACTAATAGGCACGCCGGTAGGGCCAGGCCAAACACGGCATACAGCAGCAGACTCCGATTGCTCAGCAGGTGCCGGCCTACCGTCAGGTAGTTGTGCTCGGGGTCGTTCGGGTCGTAGCAGATCTGATAGCGTGCGTGCTGCTGCAGGGCGCGCAGGAACAGCTTGGTCTCCTCGGGGTTCAGCCGCTCCAGCTCCGGTGCCAGGCGATGACCGGTGAAGCGCTCCCCCCGGGCGTAGAACACGTAGGGCTCCCGCAGTCGCGCGCGGTAGAAGAGTACGTCGCCTAATCTGTTGGCTGCCGCCGGCTCCAGTCCGGCGGTCTCGGGATTCAGCACGGCGGTGGCGCGCGGCCAGGTGAGGGCCCGCTGCCGACGGGCTTCCTGGGTCGCGCGGCGCACGAAGCGCCAGGCCACCAGGGCAAACAGCAGCAGGGCCACGGTGCTACTGATCATCGCCAGAGCATTTCGCGTCGGGCCAGCTCTTCGGTCTTGGAGCTGGCCTGGAGGCGGGCGGTGAGAAGGTGTAGCCGGCCGGCGGGCTCCCGGGTGTAGATAGCTTCGAACTCCTGGTCGACCGACTCCCCAAGGGCCCCGGCCAAAGCCTCCGCATCCTTGCGGGTACCCAGCGATCCGGGTACGGCCAGGTAGTACTCGCCGCGCGTCCAATCATCGGGGAGTTTGAGCCGCAGCAGGTAGCGCGGGTTATCGATGGGCGACATCAGCTCCGCCAGCGAGGAAGCAAACAACTGGCTGTCGTGGTGCTCGGCGTCGGAGAGGTATAGGAACTGCTCGTCGCCCTCCTCCTCGAGCTTGAGATTGTCCGGGCTGGCCACGTGGAAGTGCTCCCCCGCCCCCAGCGCACCGGCCAGGGCCTTGCCGTAGCTCAGCAGCCGCTCGCGGGTATTAGACAGTAGCGTGTGCCGACGTACCGCCTCGTTGCGCCGCTGCACGGGGGAGCGCAGGGCGCATCCGGCCATCCACAGGCTATACACCGTCAATACACTCAGGGAGGCCACGTACCCGAAGGGCAGCAGCAATAGGGCAAACAGCAGCGGAAACACCACGTAAGGCCGCAGCTTCAGCTCCCGGTCGAAGGCCGGATTTCGGTTCGGATCGCTCAGGCGGCCCGCCACCTGCCGGCGCAGGGCTGCGAAGTGGCGGTAGAAATACACCCCCGCCGGCACGGCGATCACCGCTAGTACGCCACTCACGATCAGTAGCGGCAGGGCTACACGGGCCAGCACGGCCGCCACGATCGTACCCACCAGCAGACTCACCATAGTAGCCACTTTCATGTTCAGCAGCAGCAGGCGGTACTGCTCCTCCACGTGGCGGTCGATCGACTCGCGGTAGTGCAGCGTCAGCGGATCCTTGCGCTCGTAGTAGCGTTCCTGCGGCGGCCGAATGGCTTCCACCAGTTGGGTGCCGGCTCCGAGGGCCTCGGTCCAGCGCTCGGCCAGCTGACTGCGTTCGGTGGCCCGCTGCAGACTCACCCGGCGCAGGGCGGTCATGGCCTCGGCATCGGTGGTGCTGTAGCTGCGGTCGGCGGGCAGAAGCTGCTGCTGCGTCTCCGTGGGCGCGCCCGCCGGTGCGGTGAACAGCAAACTATACCGCTCCAGTCCGTTCTGAATGGCCGGTTTGCCGTCCAGGCGGGGCCCGGCGAAGCCCCGAAAGCGACGGCGCATCCGGTCTACATCGGGTCCGCCCCGCCGCACTGTGGGGTGCACGATCATCGGGTGCCAAATGTTGGCGGTCTTATCGGGCTGACCGCGTACCGTCCGAATGGCGCGCCCCCGCATCTGGTTGCTCAACACGAAACTACCTACGCGGTTGGCTAGGACCAGGCTATTGACCACCGGTGCATCCCACCCCTCGCCGAGCAGCGATTTCGTACCCACGATGATATGGATCAGCCCCTCCATAAACAGCTGGGTAAGCCAGCCTACGGCGTACTTATTGGCCAGCGTACCGGTATCCACTACGACGTACTTCGAGTCCGGAAACAACGGCGCGGTCTTGATCACCCGCTGGTCGGGCAGCTGATCGTAGGCGATCTCCAGTAGTCGGTGCTCGGCCGCCTGCGGGATCACGACGAGGGAACCGGTCAGGATACAGAGCGTATCGCGGTAGTAGGCTCCCTCCTGCCGGCGCAGGGTCTCGAAGACGGGCACGGTACCTACCCGGGTCAGTGCCCGACGGTCGTGCTCGGTAGTGGGCAGAAATTCGTCGTAGATGTTGTCGGTCAGGATGACCATGCGCAGCTCATTTACCAGCGCATCGGACTCGAAAGCCGCGATCTTGGTCATCGCATCTAGCTTCGCCTGGGGACTCTCCAGCTGCTCGGCTTCGGCGCCGGAGGCCGGCGGCAGGGCAGCGGCAAGGTGCAGCTTGCCGTCGTGCCAGGCCCCCATTGCCGAAAGGGCGCGCTTGTAGGGGCGCAGCAGGTCGCGGCCCCGGTCGCTGGTGAAGTAGTCGTCGTCGCGCAGGGCCCGCTGCAGGAACAGCGTAAGCCAGTGATCGTCGAGGGCCGGGGCCAGGGTGGTCTCGCCGTGCAGCACGCCGAGGGCCGTAGCGGGCGGCTCGCTGCCCTGCGCCCGCAGTATACTCAGCAGGGCGGTGAAGTATTCCGGGGTGGCGAAGATGTCCTCGTAGTGTGCCTCCGGATCGGCCAGCCAGGGGTGCTGGCGCACGAAGTAGGCCAGTTCGCCGCGGGTGTGGACCAGCTCCAGCAGGGCATCCTTGCGCTGCTGCCATTCGGTGATCAGGCGCGACTCCCCGGGCGGGGGCAGAATGGGGTAGATGAAATCCTGGTGCGGACACAGGTCTCCACTAGCCACCAGCTCCGGGATACTGATCTCCTCGTCGATCTCGCCGCAGAACGAGTGGTAGCGCCGCCACTCCACGCCGCTGACGTCGTAGGGTGGGGTAGCGGTAAGGGCCACGAGCTCGGGTTGGTAGCGCTCCATCACGCCGTCCAGCACCCGCCACCACTCGCGGCGCAGGTGGTGGCATTCGTCCACTACGAGTACCTCGGCCCAGTCTAACCCGTCAGTACCCATTTTCTCGTGGTAGGCGTACATGGCCTGGTAGGTGACGATGGTCAGTGCGCCGGGCGCGTAAAGGTCGTTGGAGATGTGTGCCTCATCGGCCCCGAAGTCGCGTATGTAGCGCTCGGTCCACTGCGCGCGGATCGTCAGCGAGGGGGCCAGGACCAGCGCGCGTTTCCCGATGCGGCGCATGATCTCTAGTCCAAGCACCGTCTTACCGGCGCCGGGCGGGGCTACGACGTGGATCTTGCGGTCGTCGCGGTATAGCTCCAGCCGGCCGAGAATACGCGCCTGATAGGCCCGCCAGGGGTACTTGAAGGTAAGTAGGGGTGGGGTCACGGAGGGAAGATAGGGCGTTTGGAGTATGAACGAATGAAGCGCTCTGTGTTCGTAAAATAAAAAATACATGCTTCGCGCACGCTAGACCTACCATTCCCATTTAGCCCCGGGTAATTCATTGTGCCCGGCATGTCACTTCATAAGAAGGTCTTCCAAAGGGTCGGTGACCCATAGACAGAAATAAACGTATAGCTGGACATATGTCTTGACATGGTAAAGCTATATTAATCGGTATATAATCAAGCTTGAACTACCCATATACTAACTATATACTCTAAATAGAGCACTATTGGCTAAAAGTGAGATACAGCCGCGCGGAATTCTATACCTTTGGCCTCGCATTTACATCACATTCACGTACTGGTATTATGAGAGTTATCCTCACCGGCCTGATGGCCCTATTTATGTTATTTCCCCTAATGGGGCAAATGGCCAACACCAAAAAAGCCTTTGCTGAGGTCAAACGTAGCAAGATCATTCTGGGCCTGTCTGGCAATGAGGCCGTAGACAACACCCTACGTACGGCCGTCGATAGCTTCTTCCGCTTTGCCCGCGTAGTGGAGGAATTGCCCTACAAGGATGCCCTGGCAAAAGCCCACAAGGACGACCGTATGATGGTCCTTTATCTGGATCAGCTTCGGTCGGAGACGACGCTTGCCTCGAACAGTCTCAATGGCAGTGGGGCGCTGGTTACCAGTTGGATTCCCGGCCCGGCCAGCCGCAGTGCCGTCCTCACCATTAGCGCGGGAAAGAACCTGAAGAAGAACATGATGGCCTACGTAGCGCTGCCGCTGGGAGATGACGACGAGCTACCCGCCGCGGCCGTGCACTTCGGCGTAGCTACGCTGGAAGACATGGCCCGCACCATCAACCGTGCCCCCAAAAAGCCTGCGCAGTACTACAAGGAAACCATTGAAAAGCGGGGTCGCAGGCTAAAAACCAAAACGCTCTACGTGCTTGATCAAGTCTTCGAAAAGAAGTATTCCGCCGAAGAATTTATCGATACCTATGGCTTCGAGGTGAAGGTCGTGGGGCTAGCGCGTTGGTCAGAGGTAATTCTCAATCAGGAGGAAGGAGCAGCCTACGCTATTGTCAGTCCCGTGCCCCTGGGTGGACGCCACGTGTACGTCCACTACCTGGTCGACGCGTCTTCGGGCCAAACCATGGGCGCAGCCTATCCCGCCGTTGCCCTCAGCCTCGGTCCGGTCAATCTTTCCAAGGGCAATTCCTTCACCATGAATAAAAAGGTGGCCAAGTTGTACCACGAGGCAGCTGCCGGTAAGTAGGACAAAACTTCCTAGCCCCCCGGCAGTTTACCCACCCATGCCCAAACTCCGCCTCTCCTTCCCCTGGTTCGACCGCCGGGCCTTCCCCGTACTGGCCGTTGTCGTGGCCGGACTCTACCTGCTCGAGGAAGTCTTCACGCTGCGCGAGCAGCAGCACGGCAAGGTAAAACGCACGGTGATTAATACCGCCGTTGCGGCTAGCGGATTCACCGTTGCCCGGCTGGCCTTGCTGCCGATCATGGTGTACGCCGGAGAGTGGGCGGACCGCCGCCGCTTCGGCCTCATCCAGTGGCTGCCACTGCCGCGCTGGGCCGGCTACGCTATTGGAGCGTTACTGCTCGACTACACCAACTACCTGTGGCATACCCTGACCCACCGCATGCCGCTGCTGTACCGCTTCCACCGCGTACACCATTCCGATCTGGATATGGACGTGACCACCGGCTTCCGCTTCCACCTGGGCGAGCAGGTATTCTCGATCGTATACCGCGGCGGAATGATCGCGCTCACCGGGGCACCGGCCGACCTGGTCCTGGGCTACGAGGCAATCTTCGAAGGTTGCACCGCTTTCCACCACAGCAACCTGCGCCTGCCGCCCAGCGTGGAAGCCGCCCTGTCGCGGATCATGATCACCCCCAGTGCCCACGGTATCCACCACAGCGTGGTGCGCGATGAGTTCGACTCCAATTACGGCGTGGTGTTCAGCTTCTGGGACCGCCTGCACGGGTCGCACCGCACGGACGTACCGCAGGAGCAGATCACCATCGGCATACCCGCCTGGCAAGATCCGGCGGAGCTCACGGTACCGAAACTCCACACGATGCCACTAGCCGCTATACGCCCGTGGCAGCTACCCGACGGACAGCTGCCACGAAGCAGAAAACTGATATCAGATCTAGCCTAGCTGGTCGCAGGCTCCAGGGCGAAGGCCGCCAGGTCGGAGGCATTGAAGCTGCTGAGGGTCGTCGAGCCGTTCGTGTGCAATCCGTACACGCCCAGGTGCTCGGCAAAGGCCGCCTGGTCGCAGCCCCGTAGCAGCCGCTTCACGCTGACCTCTTCACTATACGTTCCACCGGCCAGGGTGTAGCCATCGGTAGTGCTGGCGAGTACAAAGCCGCGGGTATCCGCCTCGGCCAGCGGATCGCTGCTGGTGCCGCGCTGCACGTTGAAGTTGAACACCGCAAAGTCATTGGGGTGACTGGCCTCGAAGCGGAAGGTAGCCTCGGAGGTCTGCTTGTCGTTATACGTCACGAACCCACACTCGGTACTGGCCCTGTTACCGTCTACGGCGATGTTGTAGATCCGGGCGGTACAGCGCTGGTTGTCCACCCGCATCCGCATCCGGAAGGCACCGTGGGCTACTCCGTCGGCGGGCAGCAGGTAGCCGGGCTCGGCGGGTTCCGACCGTCCGGCCAGCATATCGTCGGTCAGGTGGAAGGGGTTGGCGGGCAGTCCGCTGACGTTGCCGTCCTTGTCCAGCAGTTCGAATTTGAATTCGTACAGACCGTCGCTGGGTAGGCCCGCGGAGTCGAAGCTGGCGGTAATGGTGTTCTGGCTGAGCCACTCCGCGGTGGGGTTACCGGATACCTCCGCCACCTTGGGCGACACCGGAGGAATACGGTAGCCCACCACGCCGTCGGGTACCTCATGCAGCTGGTAGTGTCGGGTCATGAAGATGGTGTTGCCGCCTATCTCCACCTCGATGGTGTAGGGTTTCCGGAGCTTGGCCTCGGTCAGTGGCTTCCAGGAGGTAGCTGCCGCTACGAGCTTGTCGTTGTGGGTGCGGCGGTACATCCAGCGAAAGTAGCGCGCCTCGTTGTTGGGGAACCCGCTGCCGAACTGCACCCGGAAGGAGAGGTCGCTGGCAAAGGGCCGCACCTGCCGCCCGGCCAGTCCGTAGGATCCTAGACCGGAGGTAGCGAAGTTCGTCAGGCCCACCGTCCGGAAGGTTTCGGAGTTATAGGGGATGGTAGCCGAGAAGCGCTGCTGGATGCTCCGCACGTTGGTGGCCGTACCGACGGTCTTGATCCAGGCCACCTGTCCGGTCACCGCCCGTTCGCAGGTCAGGGGTACCCGGGGGTCGGTGATGTGCAGACCCACCTCCTTACCGCAGCGGTAATTCCAGTGCGTATTGCAGTGGATGGGCGGACGGTAGACGGTACGCAGCGTCCCGTCGATCGGGAACTCTACCCAAAAGTACAGATCGGGCACGTCGCCCCCCCGCTGGTAGAAGAAGGGCGCCTCGAAGCGGCCGTTGCGGTCGGTCCGGGCCGTGCGCAGTTCATCGCAGCGGTAGAAGTAGTTCCAGTAGCGGGGCAGCAGGCAGAGGTAGGGCCGCAGCACGTCGAGGTGGGCGGTCAGCAGGTTGCGGATGCCGCTAGCGTCCGCGCGCCGGAGCTGACCGTGTAGTTGCGGAGCAGCCTTCGCCAGTTTAATGGGTGGTTCCGGCAGCGGGGGCTGCGGGGGAGTGGGAAGTATGCCCCGGGGCGGCGGGGGAAGCGGATCGGGCAGCTTTGGGATCAGGCGGTCCCGCAGGTCCAGTACGAGCCTGTCGGAGAGCTGGGGGATCCGCTTCAGGAGGGGATCTACCTCGCAGACGTGCACGGTGGCACCGCAGATGGGCCGCTCCTCGCGCCGTCCGTCGATGATGAACGTTTTGGTCACCTTACCGCGGGCATTGCAGCGCACCCACCGCCAGCGGTCGATGAGTCCGTCGGGGATCCGATTGGTGGCCAGCAGGCGGCCGTTGGCTACCCGCAGGACCGGTTCGTAGGCTTCGGCGCGCTCCAGCCGCTCGACGGTAAGCTCCTCATCCACGGCCCCCTCCGGAGGCTCGGGTAGTACGAACACGCGCGCGATCTCGGCACCGTCCTCCGACTGCTCGAAGGCGATTTCCTGACCATTGACGGACTGCTTTTCCAGTAGCTGCCCCTCCTGGTCAAATGCATAGGCTATAGTAGTGGGAGTAGACGACATAATGACGACGGGTTTTGATTCTCCCGTTTATGCAATCCGTCAGTTGTGCGTTACAACTTATACGTATATTTTACAGGGGTATATGTATCAGTTTGTTACTCAATACATGTGCTCAATGGGAAATGTAAATAGTGTATATACAACATGCCGGGCGGGGCCGCAGGTGCGATGCGGTCTACCCCGTTGAATCAGAACGAAATCCGAACTACCGCTATATGCTTGCCTGCGTCGTTGAATACCGGTAATACATCGTGTCGACCTATCAATGACCGGAATGAAGCTTCTATTGCAGTGCATTTCTAACCGGTCCTTCGGATAGGCCTATAGTTTCTTCCAGAATACCACCTTATCCTCTCCCGCCGCGTAGAATTCTCGGATGCGGGCCTCCTCCGTATACGCTAGCTTGTGGGAGAGGGAACGGGTGCGGGCAAATACCGCCAGTCCGGAGGTTTCTACCAGAAGGATGCGCTGCCCGGTCTGCCGCAGCGCGTTTTCCACGTAGGTCATGAGCCGGCTGCCGATGCCCCGGCCCTGCATACTGGGGTGCACCGCGATGAGGTAGATGTTGTAGGTGCCCTCGGTCATTGCTTCCGGGGCATAGTACACGATCCCGTCCACCTGCTCTCCGGTGACGTGGACCAGCTACTGCTAATCGGTGACTCGGTCGGACAGAAAGTCATCGGTCATCTCGTCGAGTAGCTCCCCGGGAAAGAGCGTGGAGCATCGAGTAGGGCGCGGACTGAAGGAAGGTCATGTGCCAGTAGCGGTCTGATCATGGGATAAAGGTCCACTTCTGCTGCATACTATTCTATTCGATAGCAGGAGGTGCGTAGATATCCGGTTATACACTATACGATCAGGTAACAGCAGCTCGGACCGGAGGCCACTCGACCGAAGCTCCTACCGTCAACCTTTGCTGGTAGCGAGCCTTTTCTTTCCACCGCACCCGCGGCCCCGCCCCCCAATGCCCGCCTAAACCCCCCTAACCCCTTCCCATGAACCGCCTAGCCCAGCAAACCTCCCCCTACCTGCTCCAGCACGCCCATAATCCCGTAGACTGGTACCCCTGGGGCGACGAGGCGCTGGAGCGTGCGCGGCGGGAGGATAAACCCATCCTGGTCAGCATCGGCTACTCGACCTGCCACTGGTGCCACGTGATGGAGCGGGAGAGTTTCGAGGTGCAGGCTACGGCGGAGGTGATGAACCGCCACTTCGTTTGTATCAAGGTAGACCGCGAGGAGCGGCCCGATGTGGACCAAGTATACATGGATGCCTGTCAGGCCATCACCGGCGGGGGTGGCTGGCCCCTGAACGCCTTCCTGCTGCCCGACGCGCGGCCCTTCTACGCCGGCACCTACTACCCGCCGGAGCGCAAGTACAACCGCCCGTCCTGGACCGAGCTGCTGGAGTACATCGCCCGCACCTATCGCGAAGACCGGCAGGAGATCGAGGAGCAGGCGCAAAAACTGGTAGAGAACATCCGCACCGGCAGCGACCGGATGCTGGGTATCGAACTACCGGAGAACGCCGGTATGGAGCAATTGATGGAACAGCTGCGGGGAGCGTACGACGAGGCGCGCGGCGGTTTCGGCGGAGCACCCAAGTTTCCGCAGAGTCAGGCGCTGGAGTTGCTGCTGGCGCACGGCATACTGAGCGGGAACAACCACGACGTCTACCGCGCCGGACGGAGTATGCGCGCCATGCTCGACGGCGGCATCTACGACCAGCTCGGCGGGGGCTTCAGTCGGTATACGGTAGATGCCCACTGGCGGGTACCCCACTTCGAGAAGATGCTCTACGACAACGCCCTGCTGCTGCGCCTGCTGGGTAAGCTGCAGGCCGTAACCCCCGACGACCGCTACCTGCAGGCCATTGAGGAGACCACCGCTTGGCTGCAGCGCGAGATGGCCCTGCCCGGTGGCGGCTACCGCGCCGCACTCGACGCCGACAGCGAGGGGGTAGAGGGCAAGTACTACGTCTGGCAGTACCGTGAACTGGAAGACCTGTTGCCGGCCGAGGACGTGGAGGCCGTGGCTGAATTCTACGGTATCACCCACGCCGGCAACTGGGAGGAGGAAGCCACCAACATCCCCTACCGGCCCGTGGGAAGCGCCGAGCTGACCCCGAGGATCGCCGCCGCCCGCGAGCTGTTGGCCACCGAGCGCCGCAAGCGCGTGCCCCCCGGGGCCGACGATAAGCTGATCCTGCAGTGGAACGCCCTGCTGATATCGGGCTGGTGCCAGTGCTACCGCGGCACGGGCGAGGCGCGCTACCTAGAGCTGGCTACCTATCTCTACCGGCACCTGCGGGAAAAACTGCACCACGACGGACAGTGGTACCGCAACCTGACCAGCGGTCAGCTCGGTGCGCCGGCCTACCTGGACGACTACGCCGCCCTGGCCGCCGCCGCCCTGGACCTGAGCGAGGCTACGCTGGACCTGCGGTATGCCCTGGAGGACGGCCGTCAGCTAGTCGATCACGTACTGGCTACCTTCTCTGACGCGGACGATCGTATGTTCTACCTGCGCCCGCCGGCGGAAAGCGAGCTGCCCGTGGCTACGCAGGACTTCTATGACAATGCCCTGCCTAGCGGCAACTCCCAGATGGCCCATACGCTGTACCGGCTGGGTCGTCTAACGGGGGAAGAGGTATACACCCGGCGGGCCGAGCGAATGCTGTCTGCCCTGGCCGGAGCCCTGCAGCGCTACCCTACGAGTTTTGCCGGCTGGGGGCTGACGGCCCTGCTACAGGCCTATCCGGAGCGGGAGTTGGTGGTGACCGGACCGGGGGCAGTGGCGGCGGCGACCGAATTCCTGTCGGACTACCGACCCGGCTTACTTATTGTCGCAGCCGAGTACGACCGGTGGTCGCTTCCCCTGTTAGAGAATCGTTACCTTTCGGAACTACGCTACTTTGTCTGCGAGAACCGAAGCTGCCAACTGCCGGTTGCTACGGCTGAGGCGGCACGCGAACTGTTAGACCTACGTACATGACCCGACAGCTATTCTTCTTTGTCTGTTTACTGGTAGCCGGAACCGCCCCGATAGCTGTCGGGGCGCAGCAATTTGCGCAGTACAGTCTGTTTTGGCTCGACCCGGTGCAGTTCAACCCCGCCTACGCCGGACTGGACAATAGCCTCAGCGTCACGGCCTCCTACCGGGCGCAGTGGACCGGACTGGACGGACAGCCTACCGGACAGCGCGTCAGCGCGCACCTCCCCGTCTACTTTCTGAGCAGTGGCTTCGGCGTCGAGGGCGAGCGGGACGAGATCGGTGCCCGTACGATGAACCGCTTCGGGGCCAGCTGGAACTACCAGCTGGTGCGCCCCACGGCGGTGTGGTCGGTCGGCCTGTCGGCCCGCTACCAGCAGATGAGCCTAAACGGCGCCCTGCTACGCAGTACCGACGGACTGTATGACGAGCCGGGCGTGATCGTACACAATGACGACCTCATCCCCACCGGCACGGAGGGGGCGGGTACGCTGACCATCGCCGCCGGACTCTACTACCAGGCCGAGCGGCTGGAGGGCGGCCTCTCCGTACGCAACCTTAATGAGGGTACCATCACGTATCCCGGGCTAGACTACCAGCTGGGGCGGCAGTACCACGGCTACCTGCGGGCGCGCTTCGACGTGCTGCGGGCCTGGGACGTTTCACCGATGCTCTTTGCGGTCAGTGACGGCACGCAGCACCAGCTCAGTTTCGGGGGCATTGCGCGCTACAATGAAAATATCTTCGCGGGCGCGGCCTACCGGGGCTACAATAATGCTACCTCGGATGCGATTGTATTAATGGCCGGACTGAACCTGAGCGATAAGATTTCCGTAGCGTATGCATACGACCTCACGCTTTCGGAACTGCGCACGGTGCAGGACGGCAGCCACGAGATCAGCCTGAAGTACAATCTGCGGCAGCGCATCGGAGCGGGTATCCCGCCACCCGTGATCTTTAATCCCCGCACCAAACAGTAGGGGCTTTGTCGGCCTGCCGCCCTTCAGACGACTGCGGCACGTTAAACTTAGCGTTACCCGCTGCCTAACGTACTAACTATGTTTTTACCTTCGTTTCGTACTTGTCCTTCCCCTCCTTCGAAAACCAAGCCGCATCCCACGGCCACCCGCATGAAAAACTTTCTACATACCGTACTAGCTGTTTCCGCGCTGGCCCTGATGCTCTCCAGCTGCGGCGGTAGCAAAGAAACCGGCGAGCTCGTCGGCTCCCTCGATCGACCCACCTGGAAGGGTGTACAGCCTTACGGCATGGTCTACGTACCGGCCGGTACCGTCCACGTCGGCAACAGCGACCAGGATATCACGGGTACCTTCATCCAGCGTCCCAAGTCCGTGACCATCAACGGCTTTTACATGGACGATACCGAGATCTCCAACAACGAGTACCGGCAGTTCATGGAGTGGGTACGCGACTCGATCGCCCACGTCATCCTCGGTGACGTAGACGAGAACGGCAACATCGACTGGGAACTCCCCATCGACTACGGCGATGAGGCCCTGTCCGAACTGTACCTCGAAGAGTACTACGCCGGCAAGAAGCAGGTCAACACCAACCTCTACGAATACACCTACTCTGAAGTCGACTGGACGGAAGCCTCCATGGCCCGCCCCCGCGGCGAAGACGGCAACGGCATCACGCCCTACATCTCCGAGAAGACCGTCAATGTATATCCCGATACGCTGGTCTGGGTCCGTGACTTCGCCTACGCCTACAACGAGCCCATGACCCGGGTCTACTTCAGCCACCCGGCCTACGATAACTTCCCCGTAGTGGGTATCGACTGGCACATGGCCCGCGCCTTCTCCTTCTGGCGCACCACGCTGTGGAATCAGTACAACGAAGAAGCGCTCATCGAGCAGTTCCGCCTGCCCACCGAGTACGAATTTGAATACGCCGCTCGCGGCGGCAAGCAGAGCGCGCCCTACCCCTGGGGTGGCCCCTACACCCGCAACTCGAAGGGCTGTCTGCTGGCTAACTTCAAGCCCGGCCGCGGCAACTACGCTGATGACGGTGGCTCCTACACCGTACCCGTCGATGCCTACTACCCCAACGACTACGGCCTCTACAACATGGCCGGCAACGTAGCCGAGTGGACCATCACCTCCTTCCAGGAAAACGCCACCGGCTTCGTCCACGACTTCAACCCCGATATCCGCTACAACGCCAAGGACGACGATCCGATCTCCTATAAGCGTAAGGTGATCCGCGGCGGTAGCTGGAAAGACATCAGCTTCTACCTCCAGAACGGCACCCGTACCTTCGAATACCAGGATACGACGAAGTCCTACATCGGTTTCCGCAACGTGATGTCCTTCACCGGTCGCTCGATCAACGATTTCTAGGAAGGCCCCCCTTCCTTACCTTAACGGCCGCTCCGATCATCCGGGGCGGCCGTTTTGCGTCTACCATGAATCCCACCCAGCTCGCCACCCACATCAAGCAGACGGCCTACGACCTCGGTTTCGGCTTCGTGGGCATCGCCCGGGCCGAACGCATGGAGCCCGAAGAGCAGCGTCTGGAAGCCTGGCTCAACGCCGGCCACCACGGCACGATGCAGTGGATGGAGAACCACTTCGACAAGCGCGTCGATCCCACCAAGCTGGTGCCCGGCGCGAAGTCGGTCATCAGCCTGCTGTACAACTACTTCCCGGCCGACGATACCCCCAGCCAGGAGGCCCCCAAGCTGGCCCGCTACGCCTACGGGCAGGACTACCACCACGTCGTACGCGCCAAGCTAAAGGAACTGGTGCACCGCCTGGAGGAATCGCTCGCGCACCCCATCGACGGCCGGGTATTCGTAGACAGTGCCCCGGTACTGGAACGCGACTGGGCCGCGCGCGCCGGTGCGGGGTGGGTGGGCAAGAACACCCTGCTGCTCAACCCCAAAGCCGGTAGCTACTTCTTCCTTGCCGAGCTCATCTCCGATCTGGCCCCGGCCGTAGACCAGCGCATCCGCGACCACTGCGGTACCTGCACCCGCTGCATCGACGCCTGCCCCACGGAGGCCATCAGCCCGTCCGGCTACGTCGTAGACGGCAGCAAGTGCATCAGCTACCTCACCATCGAGCTCAGAGAGGCTATCCCCGAAGAGTTCGCCGGCCGCATGGAGGGCTGGGCCTTCGGCTGCGACATCTGTCAGGAGGTCTGTCCCTGGAACCGCTTCAGCACGCCCCACGACGAGCCCGCCTTCCTCCCGCACCCGGAGCTCCCCGCCATGGGCCCGCGCGAATGGCAGGAGATGACGCAGGAGGTCTTCAGCCGGGTCTTCCGCAAATCTGCGGTGAAGCGTACGAAGTTTGGGGGCTTGCGGCGGAATGTTAGGTTCCTGGGGGAGTAGACCACTTTGTGGGTAGACCAGCTTCGCTGGGGGTAGACTGCTTCGCAGGTAGACCGCTTCGCGGAGTAGATGGTCCACTCCGCGAAGCGGTCTACCCACGACAGTGGTCTATCTAGCCAAAGGCGGTCTACCCGCGAAGCGGTCTAAGTCCGAGAAGGCCGAAGCGCAAAAGGCAGCATAATAAACATCCCCCCCATGATCGCCATATCTGCGACGTTGAAGATGCCGGTCTGCAGGCCGAGGGCCTTGAGGTGGAGCATATCGACGACGTGGCCGTAGAGGAGTCGGTCGACGATGTTGCTCAGGCCGCCGCCGACGATGAGGGACAGGGCTACGACCTGCCAGCCGTTGAGGAGCTTTTCGCGGAAGATGTAGTAGAGAAGCGCGATCAGGAGCAGGGCCGGGAAGAGGTTGAGCAGGATCGGGCGCCAGGTGTCATTGAGGCCGGAGCCGATGCTGAGGAAGGCTCCCGTATTGTGCACGTGGGTCAGGCGTAGGATACCGTCAAGGTAGAACTGATCGGGCTCCCCCTGGAGGTGAACGGTAGCCAGGTACTTAGTCCACTGATCGAGCCCTACCGAGACGGCTACGACGACGAGTACGACCAGCAGCCGGGAACGAAAGGTCTTCATGGGGGGCAAAGGTAGCGTACCGGAGTCTTAGCGACTACCCAGCACCTCAGCGAGCTTGCGCTCCAGCTCGGCACCGCGTAGGTTGCGGGCCAGGATGGTGCCGTCGCGGTCGAGCAGTACGGTCTGCGGGATGGAGGTGACCCCGTACAACTGCCCGTACGCACTCTGCCAGCCCTGCAGGTCGGAGACGTGGAGCCAGTCCAGCTTATCGGCAGCAATAGCCCCCTCCCAGCGCTCGCGGCGATCGTCCAGACTGACGCCCAGAATCTCGAAACCCCGATCTTTATACTTGTGGTACATCTTCACCACATTGGGGTTTTCGCGGCGGCAGGGACCACACCAACTGGCCCAGAAATCTAGGAGGACGACTTGTCCGCGCAGCGACTCCAGACTCAACTCCTCGCCCGCCGGAGTAGGCGCCGTGAAGAGCGGTGCCGGTGCACCGATGATGAAACTGGCCAGCCCGGCCGTCTGCTGCTTCACAAATGCAATAGCCCCGGGCTCGCTGTCCTCGTATTCATCGATAAGCGCGCGGGCTACGGGCATGGTGGCGGGGTGCTTGGCGGGGAACAGTGCACCCAGGGCGCCGCTGCGGGCCAGAAAACGCGCCTTGCCACCGGCGGGCCAGTGGGCCGTCTGCTCCAGTATGACATCGGCGATCTCGTCGGCCGGCAGGGCCTTGAGTAGGGTAGTGGTGAAGCCGCGGGTGCCCTCGAAGGTCCACGACAGGTCGTCATAGCCCGGGTCCGTGAAGTCTACGAACTGAAAGTAGGTCTGCGCGTAGTGACCGACCTCGCTGGGGTACTGCTCCTGATCCGCCGAGTAGTAGCTGAGGTAGGTATTCAGGCTGGCGACGCGGCCGAGCAGGGGATATTCGATTGCCATACGGGCGACCAGCTCGCGCTTGTCCTGATCGAGCTGCCGCATGGCCTCCTTCCCCTCGCGGTTGACCCGCTCGTCCTGGATCACCTGGATGTCCTGGATCAGGGTAGTGTAGCGCTCGTTGAAGGCCTCGAAGTCGGCCTTGAGCTGTACGTAGGCGGTATTGATCGCGCTACCCCCTACCGTAGCCTGACGTAGCGCTTCGCAGTTGCCATGCAGCGTTAGGGAATCCTCACCGCCGAGGATGATCGGCACGGCGTTAGACGCATCGGTACCTATGTAGCGAAATACGGGTTCGGGTATCGATAGGCTGAGTTGGTACGACCCGTCCGGCCGCTCTGCCAGCGGTAGCAATGGCTCGAAGCCAAAGCCGGTGAAGCGAAATAATTGGATGGGTTGGGTGCAGTCCGCAAGCTCGGCGGTCAGGGTCACTTGCCGCTGGGCGGTCAGCGTACCGGTAGTGAGTACACAAAGCAGGAGAAGGATACGCAGCATACCGCGAATTTACGGCCAAACCTCCGCACCCGCGACCCCGCCCACCGGTGTTGACCGATAAAACACGGCCGTCCGACGAAAAACGCCGCAGCATGCGCCCCCGCCGCCAACCCGCCGTACGTATAGCCTGTTTAGTCGGCATGGCATCCATCCGCTCCCCCTTCGAACGCTCGCCCATCCGTACCGCCCTGGGTATCGTCGTGGCGCTGGTCGTACTGTACGTGCTCTTCTCCATCGTCGGGTGGATCATCGCGCTGTTGTACCGTCTGGCCCCGCTGGCCCTGGTCGCCGCGCTCATCATCGACTACAAGGTGGTGGTCAATTACGTGACCGGCATCAAGAACCTGTTCCAGCGCAACTGGGTCTACGGCCTGGCCGCCAGCGCTCTGACCGTAGTGCTCTACCCCTTCGTATTCCTCTACTTCCTGGGCACCGCCCTGTTCAAAAAGAAGGTCCGCGAAGCCCGGCGGGAAGCCGACGTGCAACGCCACGGTAAATGGGTCGACTACGAGGAAGTAAGCAACGAGCCCATGGACATCGACGCCGACATCGAACTGCTGCCCCCTCCCCCCCCCGAGCCCCGCCGCCGCGACGAACCGGGCTACGACGAGTACTTCAAGTAAGCTTTGGGCGTACTGGCAGCCGTCCCCCCGCTCCTGGCCCTGGTCTACGGCCTGTGGCAGGCCTATAATTTCTACTACTGGCGGCGGGCTGCTGCCGTCCGGTATCCCGCTACTACCGAGCGGCTGACTATCGCCATTCTGGTCCCTTTCCGCAACGAAGCCGCCCACCTGCCGGCCCTAGTAGCATCGCTGCGGCAGCAGGATTACCCCACCGACCGCTACGAGATCGTGCTGCTGGACGATCACTCTACGGATGGCGGGGCCGCGGGTGCGCGGGAATTATACCCGGACATTAGGATAGTCCGACTGCAGGACCACCCAGACTATCACACCGACGTAGCCCACAAAAAAGCTGCCCTCCGGCTAGGTATGGATAGCACGAGCGCGCAGCTCATCGTGACCACCGATGCAGACTGTCGGTGGCCAGCCGGAGTACTCTCCGAACTCAACCGTATCGCCGCGGCGGGCTACGATGTAGTGCTGGGGCCAGTGGGTATTGCCCCGGTATATGATGCCTGCTCCGCCTTCCAGGCCCTGGATGTGCTGGGCTACCAACTCTTCACGGCGGCTACCGCAGCGGCGGGTACGCCGGCACTGGCCAACGGGGCCCACTTCGCCTTCCGGCGCACGGCCTTCGAAGGGGTAGGGGGTTACACTGGCGTTGATCACCTCCCCTCCGGCGATGACGTGCTGCTGCTGCATAAGTTCGTAGCGGCGGGCCTCCGGATCGCGTGTGCCACCTCCCCCGCGGTACAGGTGACGACGAAGCCGGAAGCCGGCTGGCGGGCTATGCTACTGCAGCGCATCCGCTGGGCGGGCAAGGCGGGGAACTACGGAAGCACCGCCCTGAGCGTAGCCCAGGGCCTGGCCTTTTTGACCTCCCTGGGTATCCTGGTAGGTCTGCTGTGGGGGCTATTCGATAGTCGTTTTCTGTGGGCTGCGGCCGTAGCCTGGCTATTCAAGGGAGTGGCGGATGCGGTGCTACTGCGGTCGGTCAGTCGGCACTACGGGCGGGGCGCGTTGATGCGGTGGTACGCCCTGGCCCAGCTGATCTACCCCTTCTACCTGGTGGGGGTGGGGACGGCGGCGTTACTGGGCGTAAAGGTAGCCTGGAAGGGGCGTGGTTGATCTACTAGAACCGGGCAGCCGGGGCTACATCCTGCCCTGCAAACAGCGCCTTGACGTACTTAAAGTTGGCCGTCACGCCGATCATGGCTGCATTGTCCGTGCAGTATTCGAGGCGGGGGACGAAGGTGGTCCAGCCGCGCTGCTGCCCCTCCGCTTCGAGTCGGGCGCGCAGCGCGCTGTTGGCGCTCACTCCACCGGCCAGGGCGACCTGTTTTAGCCCCGTCTGCTCGGCTGCGGTGACGAGCTTGCCGATGAGCGTACTTACGATGGCTTCCTGTACGGCGGCGCAGATATCGGGCAGGTGGTCGCGCACGTAGCCGGGATCTTCCTTCGCCTTTTTTTGTAGGGTATAGAGGATACTGGTTTTCAGTCCGCTGAAGCTGAAGTTCAACTCCCCCGGGTCGGGCTGAGCGAACTGTAGGACGGGCGTACCCGCAGCGGCTAGTCTATCGATCTCGGGGCCGGCGGGGTAGGGTAGGCCCAGTAGCTTGCCGGATTTATCGAAGGCTTCCCCCGCCGCATCATCGATGGTATAGCCGATGATCTCCTGGTCGAGCGCGTCGTGCACGACGATCAGTTGGGTGTGGCCGCCGGAAACGGTGAGGCAGAGAAAGGGGAAGTCGGGATAGGGGGGCTCGGCAAAGTGGGCCAGGACATGGGCCTGCATATGGTCTACCTCGATCAGAGGCAGGTCCCGCGCCAGGGCAAAGGCTTTGGCGAAACTGACGCCTACCATGAGCGAGCCGATGAGTCCGGGTCCGCGGGTGAAGGCGACCGCCTGGATGTCCTGTGCGGTCACCCCGGCCCGCTGCAGGGCTACGGCTACGGTGGGTACGATGTTGCGCTGGTGGGCGCGGCTGGCGAACTCGGGCACCACGCCTCCGTATTCGACGTGAACGGCCTGTCCGGCGGTGACGTTGCTCAACACCCGACCATCGCGGACGACGGCGGCGGAGGTGTCATCGCAGCTGGATTCAATGGCGAGTAGGGTAGGCATAGCCGGTCAAACAACAAAATCGAAGCCAGCGTTGCACCAAGTCGGAAGGCAATTGCATCTAGATGGGACAAGATGCCCTAACGCAGCCCCGGTGGAAAACGTATATTTACCCCGGGTGCCGGTAGCCGGCACGGGAAATTGTTTTATACTTGCACCACTTAACTGTCTACGATGCGCAAACTATTTAGCCTGGCTTTTCTGGTCCTGGCCTTTGTCCTGGCCTTCCTCCTGTACCGCAGTATCGAGGAGCCCATCACCTTCGCCGATCAGCGCGCACTGCGGGAAGACGCGGTATCCGACCAGCTCAAAATAATTCGCACCACCCAGGAAATGTACCGGGACATCACCGGCATGTTCGCCCCCAACTTCGATACCCTCAAGCAAGTACTGCGGGAAGGTCGCTTCACCGAAGTGCGCATCATCGGCGACCCCGATGACCCCAACTTCGACCCCACCACGGCCTACGACACGACCTATTTCCCCGCCATCGATAGCGTGAACGCGCTGGGTATCGACCTGGACCGGCTGGAGTACGTGCCCTACACCGACGACATGAGCTTCGACATCGCCGCCGACACCATCGACTACCAGTCGACTAAGGTGCCCGTAGTGCAGGTGGGTATTGCCCGCAAGGAGTTCATGGACCGTTTCGGCGACGTCCGCTTCAAGCGCTACGACCAGATGTACGATCCCAACAAGCCGCTCAAGTTCGGTGACCTCAGTAAGCCCAGCCTGGCCGGGAATTGGGAATAAGCAACAACGATATTACCGCACCGGCCTTCCGGCCGGATGCTACGCCTGATTACGAACTGTCTATCCTCACGGGGGTAGACAGTTTTGTGTATGTCATCCGCAACCGGATCACCAACCAGCTCCTGGCCTACCACCGCAGCGAGCTGCCGGCCGTAGAAGCCGTAGACCGACCTGCCCGACTGGCACAGCTGGTAGAAGCCGACGTCCGCCTGCGTGACCTCCGGTACGGAAACGTTTTACTGGGATGGGATACGCCGGCCTTCACGCTGGTACCGGACGATCTGTTCGACGGCACCCAGGCCCGCAGCTACCTCGAGCAGCTCACGGTCGTGGGTCTGGAGGACGAGGTCCGCCACGAAACCTACCACGAGCTGGGTAGTAGCCTGGTCTACGTAGCGCGCCGGGATGACCTGCTGGAGACCGCCCGTCTGTTCCACACCCCCCGCATACAGCACTACGCCGGCGGCCTGCTGACGGCCTGGGCATCGCGCGCGCGCCGGCTGCAGCACGAGGCAATCTCCTGCTCGGTACGGGGCAAGCGCCTACTGCTGGCCGGTCACCGCAACGGCAAGCTGCTGTATTATAATACCTTCACCTGGGAGTCTTCTCAGGATGCCGTGTACTATCTGCTGCTGGCCTACACCCAGGCCGGCTTCTCCCCCAGTCGTGCCGCGCTCTACCTCAGCGGGGAGATCGGGACGACGGATGAACTCTACTACCAGTTTTACCGCTACGTAGAGGATATTCGGTTCAGTGTCTATCCCGTGCCCCCTACCGTTGGGCCTATTTTGGAAGAGCTGCCCCCCCACCGCTACTTCGACCTGCTCTGCCTGGCCTGAGTACGCCCTACCTTTCTCTACCATGCGCATCATCTCCGGCAAGTTCAAGGGACGCCGCTTCAGCCCACCGGCGGACAACTGGCCCACCCGGCCCACCACCGACTACGCCAAGGAGGGACTGTTCAACCTGCTCAACAACCGCTTCTACTTCGAAGACCAGCGGGTGCTCGACCTGTTCGGCGGTACGGGTAGTCACGATTATGAATTCGTGAGCCGGGGCTGCTGTGACGTGACCTACGTAGACAAGCACCCCCCGGCGGTCAACTTCGTGAAGAAGACGGTCGCTACCCTGGGTATCGAAGACTGTATGCAGGTATGGCGCATGGATGTATTCAAGTTCATCGCCCGCCCGGTCACGGAACCCTATACCTACGTATTCGCCGGTCCGCCCTACCCGCTGCCCAATATCCCGGAACTGCCGGACCTGATCTTTGGCGCCGGCCTGATCGCGCCGGGTGGCCTGTTCGTACTGGAGCACAACCCCCACCACGACTTCACGGGCGATGAGCGCTGTACGGAAGTGCGCAATTATGGTAAGACGATCTTTAGCTTCTTCCAGACCTAAGTACGGCGAGAATCGACGGTAGGCCGATCATGACACGCGACACGGGCCGGCGGAAGCGTTAGCTAGCAAACCGAGGGTGTATGTGCCGGCTTTGCTTGTTGTTCCTGCTGTTTTCCTGCGCGCTATCCGGCCAGACCCTGGAGCGAAGCTTCGGTCTGGAGCTCACCCCCCAGCTCGGCGGACAACGGATTTCCGGCACCAGCAATGCCACCTTCACCCAACTCGACCGGCTGGATAGCCTGGAGCAGGGCGGCTTCAGTTACGGCCTGGGACTGACCTACGAATCGCGGGTCGACCGCATCGGCTACACCACCGGACTGCGCTTTACCCACCTGGGCTATACTACTATGCAGCAGGCACGTCCCGGAGTGACGGGGGGGACCTTCTCCGAAGAACTGACGGCTAATTACCTGGCCATCCCCTTCGAGCTCAACTTCTACCAGGACGCTACCGAGCGGGATCGCGTGATGTTCTTCCTTGGTGTCGGCTTACAGTACCACCTTGGCAGCCGCACCGAGCGTACCATCTACCAGGACGGGCAGGCACAGGGCACCGAGCGCCTCCCGGACGATGCGGTAGACTACCGGGGGCTGGTCACTTCCCTGACCACCGGCATCGGCTACGATCGCAAGCTGAGCAGTGACTGGGCTATCCGCTTTCAGCCGACCTTTCAGTTCTTCCTGAATGGTAACCTGCGTCCTACCGATACTACGGTAGCCAACCGCAACTACTATCAGGTGGGCCTGCGGGTAGTGGTGCGACGGCTATTTATCTAGTCGCACTCCGCACGCGAACGTGTAGCCAGCCACTTACGTTACTCCACCCGTACTGCTTGCTTCACCTTAGCCCCCTCCTATGGCCTTCTACGGACACGTTATCAAAGCCCTGATCGAAACCAAGCACGCGCTGCTACCGCACGAGCCCAACGATCCGGCCGCCGCCCAGGAGGAGCAGCTGCGTGACCTACTCGAGACTGCCAAGGATACCGCCTTCGGTAAGTACTACAACTTCGCCGGTATCCTGGAGGCGGAGGACATCCGCACGGCCTACGGCGAGCGGGTCCCCCTGCACGACTACCAAACCATGAACGAAGAGTGGTGGAAGCAGCAACGCCACCATCCGGACATCACCTGGCCCGGGCGCCCTGAATTCTTTGCCCTCAGCAGCGGCACCACCGGTAAGAAAAGCAAGCGCATCCCCGTCACCGAAGAGATGCTTGAGTGCACCCAGCGCGTGGGCCGCGGACAGGCCGAGTGTCTGGCCAACTTCGACCTGCCCGCAGAGCTGTTCGAAAAGGATATCCTGATGCTTACCAGCTCCGCCGACCTCGACGAGAAGGACGGCTACAAGGAGGGCGAGATCAGCGGCATCAACGTCAGCAACATGCCCGAATTCATGGAAGGCGTCTACAAGCCCGGCCTGGAGATCGCCCAGATCGCCGACTGGGACGAGCGCGTACAGCGCATCGCCGAGGAAGCCCCGAAGTGGGATGTCGGCGCCCTGGCCGGTATCCCCTCCTGGATGGTCATGATGCTGCGCAAGGTCATCGAGCACAATAAGCTGAAGAACATCCACGACATCTGGCCCAACCTAAGCGTATACACCACCGGTGGCGTGGCCTTCGAGCCCTACCGCGAGGTCTTCGAGTCGCTGCTGGCCCGCCCCATCGTGATCATGGATACCTACCTGGCCAGCGAAGGCTTCTTTGCCTTCAATGCCCGGCCCGACACCATGGCCATGGAGATCGCACTCGACCACGGCATGTACTTCGAATTCGTGCCCCACAACGAACGTGGTTTCGACGCCACCGGCACTATTCTGGATAAGCCCGAGGTCCTGGATTTCCGGCAGGTAGAAGAGGGTACGGACTACGCCCTCATCGTCTCCACCCCCGCCGGCGCCTGGCGCTACATGATCGGCGACACCATCAAATTCGTCGACAAGGCGAAAATGGAGATCGTCATCACCGGCCGCACCAAGTATTTCCTCAACGTAGTCGGCAGTCAGCTTTCCGAAGAGAAACTCAACAAGGCCATCCAGGTACTCAACAAGACGGCGGGGTCGCAGGTGAAAGAATTTGCCGTAGGCGCGGTCAAGCGCGCAGAAGACGGAGAGTACGTCCACCAGTGGATCCTCGGTCTGGAAGCCGGCGAACTAGACGCCGAGCGCGCCAAGCAGATCATCGACGACCACCTCAAGGAGGTCAACAAGAACTACGCCGTAGCCCGCCAGAAAGCCCTCAAGGACCTGCGCGTGAAGGTAGTCCCCGCCGATCGCCTCTACGCTTTCCTGGAGCAGACCAAGAAGAAGGGCGGACAGATCAAGTTCCCCAAGGTGATGCCGGAGGAGAAGCTTACTGACTTGCTGGCGTTTTTGGGTTAAACACGGAGTACACGGAGGTGAATGCACGGAGGTACACTGAGCGTGAGACGTAACACCTCGGTGTCCCTCCGTGCCCTACCTCCGTCCACCTCCGTGTTTAAACCCTACCACACCAACCCCAACACCAAATAAAGCCCGGCCGCAATCCCCCCAGCCAGCCCCGCATACGGCAGCTGCGTCTTCACGTGGTCGATGTGGTCGGTGGAGGAGGCCATGCTACTCAGGATGGTCGTATCCGAAATAGGGGAGCAGTGATCGCCGAACACCCCCCCGCCCAGGACGGCAGCTACGGCCATGAGCACGTTGGCGTCCATATCACGGGCCATGGGTACGGCGATGGGGATCATGATGGCGAAGGTGCCCCAACTCGTACCGGTACTGAAGGCGATGAAGCAGGTCACGACGAAGACCAGGAAGGGCACCAGGCCGGGCGAGAGCCAGCCCCGGGCCACCTCGGAGACATAGATACCGGTCTCCAACTGGCGGCAGAGTCCGCCGATCGCGAAGGCCAGGAGCATGAGCAGGGCCAGGGGGATCAGTCCGGCAATACCCTTCAGGACCAGATCGACCGACTCCCGGATACCGAAGATGCCCTGGGCCTTGTAGAAGGTCATGGACACCAAGATGGACAGGGTAACCGCCACCAGTACAGCCGTAGATCCACTACCACTGCCGATGGCCTGGAAGATCATTGCACCGGCGGACGCGCCCGCTCCCAGTGCGGTACGGGCCTCCTCCCAGCCGGTGTAGGCCAGCATGAAGGGCATGAAGACGACCATAACCGCGATGGGGATGACCATATTGACCGCCCGGGGTGTGACGCCCTCCTTGGCCTCGATGCTGGTGAGCTCCTCATCGACTACGGGGGTGGCGCCTTCGTTGAGGGTTTGTCCCCGGCGGGCCCGCTGCTCGGCGCGCTTCATGGGGCCCCACTCGACGCCGGTGAGGATGACAGTGGGCACCAGCAAGATGGCGGCCAGGGCGTAGAAGTTGTAGCCCATGGCCTGTAGCATCGTGCTGAAGGGATTCTCGAAACCCTGGGCGGCGAGCAGGGTCATGATGAAGGCCCCCCAGCCGTTGAAAGGGATCAGGATGGAGCTGGGGGCGGAGGAGGAGTCGGCGATGTAGGCCAGTTTCTCCCGACTCAGGCCCAGCTTGTCGAAGATGGGGCGGTACAGGGTGCCGACGGTAAGCACGCTGATGCTAGATTCCACGAAGACCAGCACGCCGGTGATCCAGGCCAGTAGCTGCACGACCTTGCGGCTGGAGCCATCCTGCCGCTCCTCGTAGCTCCGTAGTCGCCGCTCGATGGCCGTGATGAAGCCCGCTACGCCGCCGCTGCGCTGCATGAACACGATGAGTGCTCCGACGAGGGCGCAGAACATGATGGTGCGGGTGTTACCGGCGTCGGCAAAGACATCGACCAGTCCCTGCATCGTATCCAGGAAGCCGATCCAGGGGTTGCCGTCGGCCAGGATCACGTAGCCTAGAAAAATGCCCGCCAGGAGGGAGATGAAGACTTGCCGGGTGAGGATCGCCAGCAGGATCGCGATGACGGGGGGCAGGAGGGTGAGGATGCCTAGTTGTTCAGCCATAGGTAGGGGCCGCTGCGCGGGTTTAGACCGCGTATCGCGGGTAGCTCGCCTTCGGCTCGATGGGTGCAAGGTAGGGCCTGGAGGGAGGAACTCTTTCGGGCCCGGCGTGTCTAAACATTGCGGGCGGGCGGCGCGCTTAGCAAAGTATAAATTAGCTACACATGGCAAAGACCATCAAGACCATCGATCAGAACCTCATCAAGGCCTTTGCCGAGGCACGCAACGGGCTGCCGGCCATGGTAGACCAGGTGCAGGATGGCTACAACAGCCAGCCCCTGCGGTTTCACTTCGATGAGGTGGATAATAAAGATGCCTTCGACCTCAATCCGGTCAGCTGGCAGGTCTTCTTCCTGGAGATGCAGAACCGGGAGCTCGCCCTAGCCTACGAGGAGGACGGTGACGATCCCTACTTCTATGAGTTCGTACCCGCCAACGCCTAGATGATGCAGACCGTACTCATCGGGGGAGGAAGTGGATTCGTGGGCATGCACCTGTCGCGCCGACTGCGCCGTGACGGCTACGCCGTACGCCACCTGAGCCGAAGCAAGCGACCAAACGCCGAATTCCCCACCTTCCAGTGGGACGTCATGGCCGGTACCGCGGAGGACGAGGCCTTCACCGGGGTCGACTACGTGATCAATCTGACGGGCGCCGGCATCGCCGACGAGCGCTGGACGGAGGCGCGCAAGCAGGTCATCATTAGCAGCCGCACCCAGTCTACCCAGCTACTGGCGCGGTCGCTGGAGCGGTTGGACGTGCGGCCCAAGCTATACATCTCCGCCAGTGCCATCGGCTACTACGGCGATCGGGGAGAGCAGCTGCTGACGGAGCAAGACCGGCCGGGCACCGGCTTTCTAAGCGAATCCTGTGTGGCCTGGGAGCAGTCGACCGAGGCGATCGCCCAGTTGGGTATCCCGCTTTGCATCAACCGCACCGGTATCGTACTACACCCGGAGGCGGGGGCCTTGCAGAAGATGCTGCTGCCCCTGAAGGTGTGGACCTCGACCTACTTCGGCGACGGGCAGCAGTACTACAGCTGGATCCACATAGAGGATATCGTGAGTGTCTATGCGCACATGCTACAGCATACGCTGACGGGCGTCTACAACGGCACGGCTCCGAATCCGGTCCGCAACAAGCAATTTGCCGAAGCCCTGGGGCCGGCAATAAATAAGAAGGCCGTCGTGCTACCCGCACCCGTGCCGGCACTGAAGGTCGCCCTAGGGGAGATGAGCCATACCGTGCTGGACAGTGCCCGCTGCTCGGCGGCGAAGATCGAAGCCACCGGATTCCGCTTCGCTTACCCCGAACTCAGTCAGGCCCTCGAACAGCTGCTGGGGTGATCTTTACCTACGACGGCTCGTTTGCGGGATTACTCTCCGCCATCTTCGAGGTGTTTCGCCTGCGGGCCGATGCCATCGACGTAGTGGCGGAAGACCGCTACCAGCAGCAGCTGTTTGCCGAAGCGATCCACGTGCCAACCGATGAGGCGCATGCGAAGCGAGTTCGGGTAGGGCTGAAGAAACGCAGCGAGAATTCCCAGGTCATCCAACTATTGCGACACGCCTTTCTGACCGAGCAGCCGGAGGTGGAGCGGCTGATCCTGCACTTTATCCGGCGGCAGATGGCGGTACACGCCCTGGACGTAAGCAAGGATGCGGGCGACGAGAAGATCCGCCGCATCCTCCGGCTCAAGCAGCAGATGGGGCGCGAGGTGCACCGGATGCATGCCTTTACCCGCTTTCAGCTTACGCCGGACGGGATGTATGTGGCCCTGGTCAATCCCGACTTCAACTGCCTGCCCCTGATCGGCGATCACTTCGCGGCCCGCTACCCGGCTATGGAGTGGCTGATCTACGATACGAACCGTCACTACGGCCTGCACTGGAACAGTCAGACGAAGCGGGCGGAGTTCATCACGCTCGATTCCGGTCAGGACGGGAATTTGCGCAGCTTATCCACCGAGATGCTAGATGCGGCCGAGACCGACTACCAGCAACTCTGGCAGACCTACTTCAAGGCCGTCGATATTCCCGAGCGGAAGAACCTGAAGCTGCACTTGCAGCACGTACCGAAGCGCTACTGGAAGTACCTCACCGAAAAGATTTGAGCATGAAGCGGTCACAGCCACTGTGTCCGGTAGCTCCCATGGGGCCGTCGATGGGCTCGAAGCCGTACTTCGCGTAGACCTGAGCGGCCGTGGTCATGGCCGTGACCGTCTCCAGGTACATCGCTGCAAAGCCATCCCGCTGGGCAGCAGCCAGACAGGTTTCCATCAGCAGCTTACCGCCGCCCAGGCCGCGGGCTTCGGGCAGCAGGTACATCTTGCGCAGTTCGCAGACCGTGCCGTCGCCACCGTCCAGGGGGGCATAGCCGCCTACGCCTACTATGGCATCTGCGGCGGTAGTGAGCACGTAGAAGGCCGCGCGGGGCTGCCGGTAGGCGGCGTACATATCGTCGAGCTCCGGATCGTTGATCGAAAACCCTTCACCGACGCAGTTGAATTCCGGCATAACGGTGCGTACGACCCGGGCTACGGCGGGATTGTCGGCGGGGGTGATGGGACGTAGGGAAAGCATCTCAGTAGTCTTCGGCAAGTTGGTAGATGGCGGGTAGCTGGCGGCCGAGACCGTCGTAGTCCAGCCCGTAACCCACTACGAATTTAGTCGGTATGCTGAATCCGATCAGGTCGATGTCGACGGGCACCCGCTGGGCATCCGGCTTATGGAGTAGGGTGACCAACGTAATCGAGCGGGGCTGCAGCTCGCGGAGCACGGGTAGGAAAGCCTGCATGGTGAGTCCGCTGTCGACGATATCCTCGATGAGCACTACGTCCTTGTCCCGTACCAACTCCTCTTCGGGGGGGAGTAGCAACTTGACCTGACCGCCCGATTCCGTGCCGGTGTAGCTGCTGGTGCGTACGAAACACACCTCGCCACCCAGCCGGCTGGCCCGCACCAGATCGGCGGCGAAAACGAAAGCTCCCTTCAGCATCACGACGAAACTGGGGGCTCCTCCAGATAGCCGGTCGTACAGTTCCTGCCCCATGGCCTCTACCCGCTGCTGGATCTCCTGCTCCCCGATGAAGGGCTGAAAGGTGTGCTCGTGGAGCTGGATACGAGCGGGGAGGGGAGGGAGCATGCTAAAATTTCTGTAGGCCAAAGGAACGCAAAATTGCCGCCGGACCGGTCGGACAGCGGTACGCGTGCTGCCGTAGTACGGGAATTGACGTGCTAACAGTAGCGTATTGTCCTATACTCGTTTTAGAACTAAACGATACAATCTTGTGGTAACACAAAACAATGTTTCATCATATGATGAGCCACAGTCGATCATGCGGAATACCGAATCTATATTATTCGTTGCTATGGCAATAATTCAAACTTTAATTTGCAATTATACCTAGATACTTACCGATAGTTTTACTGAGTACTGCATACGCGAAATACGGTCTGCATAACTTTTATGCCTTGAGACTTGGAAATTCCCTGCCGATAGTCCCTATATTTGAATGCACGTACGGCTCCCGGGCCACCTGCGTGACGATGAATAATTTGGTTTTATTTGGTTAGGGCTGAGGTGGTGCTGTGGTGGCACTACCTCTTTTTTATTTCCAGCGGACCGTAATGGTCGCGTCCAGATCGTCGCCAAAACGGTTGACCTGCTCCGTCCGGATATCGTAGCCGAGCGCCGGATCGTAGGTCAGCCGGTGCGTACCATCGGAGAGCACCGTGCCGGTCTTGCGTAGCACGACAATCTTGGTGGGTCGATCATCGATCAGGGTGACCTCCAGTTGCCGCGTCTGCATACTGCTGTCCGTAGCGGTATACACCCGCACCTGCGCCCCGCCGCCCTGCGCTTCTTCCTCCGCGAGCGTGTACTTATCGAGCCAGGCCGGCTTATTGATGTCTGCCTCCCGGAAGAGCCGCAGATCGGTGGCAAACCGCAGGTCATCCAGCTCCTTCGATTCCTCTACGCCGTTGAGCACGATCGTTTTACGTACCGTAGGATCAAGAGCGGTGAGGCTATCCACCTGTGCGTCGATATAGCCCGCCAGGTCGAAGAAGGGCTCCCGCTCCATATCCTGCTGTAGCTCGTCGGCGTAGCAGCCGGTCAGTAGGGGGAAACACAGCAGCAGTAGCAACAGGGAGGGAAGTCGGTAAGTCATCGAGGATGTAAACCTGCGAGGGTAGCGTAGGTTGCCCTGCCCCCGTGGGTGGGGCGCTACTTGGCGGGTAGGGCGAAGGCCACGTAGCGGTCGCCCGACTTCGTACCGAGTTTGCCGCCCCCACAGGCGACCACCACGTACTGCCGCCCGGCTACGGCGTATACTGACGGCGTGGCATAGCCGGCTGCCGGTAGCGGAGCCTCCCAGAGCAGCGCGCCGTCGCGGGTGCGGAAGGCCCGGATCTTCTCGTCCAGCGTAGCGGCGATGAACAGGATGCCACCGGCCGTAGCGACCGGTCCGCCGTAGTTCTCACTCCCCGTATCGTCGATGCCCCGCGCGGCCAGGTCCGGGTAGCTACCCAGGGGCACTTGCCAGCGGATACTGCCGAGGTCGAGGTCCAGGGCCGTCAGGGTACCCCAGGGCGGGGCGGTAATGGGGTGACCGTCGCGGGTCTTCAGTCGCCGGTAGCCGTCCATGATGTAGGGGTAGGGCCAGGGCCCCGCGCCGGTGGCTTCCACCTTGTCACTCTGGCCGTCCGCTGCCTGCGGAGCTTCTAGCACAGCATCCTCGGGGAGGGTCAGTATCCATTCGGTGACCTCGCGGACCTGTTGGTCGCTCAGCCAATTGACGGCTGGCATGGCCCCCTGTCCGTTCAGGATGGTTTGGGTGATTTGTGGGCCGTCGAGCCGACCGGCCAGTCCCAGTAGCGAGGGACTTTGGAATACGCCGCCGCCCCGGAGGTCGCTGCCGTGGCAGGCCTGACAGGCCATCGCGTAGACTGCCCGCCCGGGATCCTGACCGGCCAGGTCCGCTACGGGGTTCATTTTCAGCATCCAGGGCATCTCGTTGGCGTTGACGAAGAACAGCCGGTCGGTGGGGGAGTAGGATGCCCCACCCCATTCCGCCCCGCCATCGAAGCCCGGAAACATGACCGTCCCCTGCTCGCTGGGCGGAATGAAGGGACCGCCATACCGGCTGCGGGTCAGTAGCTCCCGAGCCTCACGGTTCATCACGCTATCGAAGGGGTACAAGTCCTCGGCGGTGAGCCGTTGCCGCGTAAAGGGCGGCGGCAGTACGGGCATAGGCTGGGTCGGACTACTGGTCTCGCCCAGCAGGTCACTGGCCGGAAAACTGCGCTCTTCGACCGGGAATAGCGGCTCGCCGGTATCCCGGTCGAGCAGGAACAGGTAGCCGCCCTTGGTGACCTGCGCTACCGCATCCCGCGCCGCGCCGTCGTGCTGCACCGTCAGTAGGACGGGGGTGGCTGGGTGGTCGCGATCCCACAGGTCGTGGTGCACGGTCTGGTAGTGCCACACTCGTTTGCCGGTACGCGCATCGAGGGCCAGTACGCAGTTGGCGTAGAGGTTGTCGCCGGGGCGGTTGCCGCCGTAGAAGTCGTAAGCTGCCGAACCCGTGGGTACATAGACGTAACCGCGTTCTGTATCCAGACTCATGCCAGCCCAGGCATTGGCCCCGCCGGTGAGGGGAGAGCGGTCGGCGGGCCAGGTCTCGGCCCCCGCCTCTCCCGGCTCGGGAAGGGTATGGAAGATCCACCGCAGCGCACCCGTTTCCAAGTCGAAGGCCCGGATATGGCCCGGAGCGGCACCCAGGTCCTCACTGACCCGACCGCCCATAATGATCAGGTCCTCGAAGATCACGCCCGGACTGGTAGAGATCACGAACTGCTCCTGCGCGCCCTCGCCCAGTCCGGTGTGCAGATCCACCCGTCCGTCCGTGCCGAAGGCGCGTACCGGCTCTCCCGTAGTGGCATCCAGCGCATAGAGGAAGGGTCCGGCGGGATAGTAGATACGGGCCTGGCTACCGTCCGTCCAGTAGCTCAGGCCCCGGTTCGTACTCATCCCGAGCAGTTCATCGCTGAACACGACGGGGTCGAAGGTCCAGCGCTCCTGCCCGGTTGCGGCGTCCAACGCAAAGGCCTTGAGCTGCGGGTTAGTGCCGTACAGCGTACCGTCGATCACCAGCGGATTGCACTGGATCTGGCTGCGGTTCAGGGTGTCCAGGTCGCCGGAGGCATAGCTCCAGGCGGGTACCAGGCGGGCTACGTTGGAAGTATCTAGCTGGGTGAGTGCGCTATACTGCGTGGTGGCGGCATCACCTAGGTAGTGCCCCCAGTTCGCCGGCCGGTCAGAGAGGGGCGGGGGCGCGGGTGCGGTGTCGCAAGCCAGTAGCGATAGCAGGACCAGAACCACGAGAAAGCGGAGCATAGCCCGAATGTACGAAGCAGCCGCACGGACCTACAACTACCCCGCCGTAGCTAACGTTCTCCCCACTAACGCTATAGCCTATGAAAGCCCGCACCGACGCCCACTTCGCCACCCAGTGCATCCACGGTGGTCTCGAGCCCGACCCCCAGACCGGAGCCGTGATGACCCCCATTTACCAAACCTCTACCTACGCTCAGTCCGCCCCCAACGAGCACCGGGGCTACGAGTACGCGCGTACCGGTAACCCCACCCGGACCGCCCTGCAGAACAACCTGGCCGCCATCGAAAAGGGCAAGCACGGCGTATGCTTCAGCAGTGGACTGGCCGCGATGGATACCGTCATCCGCCTCTTCGAGCCCGGTGACGAGATCATCGCCAGCGACGACCTCTACGGCGGCAGCTATCGCCTGCTCACCGCCGTGCTGGGCACCTTCGGCATCAAGAGCCAGTTCGTAGACATGCGCGATACCGATAAGGTAGCCGCCGCCATCACGGACGCCACCAAGCTACTGTGGATCGAGACGCCCACCAATCCGATGCTCAACATCGTCGATATCGAAGCCCTCACCAGCCTGGCCAAGGAGCGCGGCGTACTGACCTGTGTGGATAACACCTTCGCCAGCCCCTACCTGCAACAGCCCCTGGAGCTCGGCGCTGATCTAGTGCTGCACAGTGCTACCAAGTACCTCGGTGGCCACAGCGACGTGGTCATGGGCGCCGTCATCACGCGCAATGACGACCTGGCCAAGCGGCTATACTACCTACAGAATGCGGTGGGGGCCGTGCCCGGTCCCCAGGATTGCTTCCTCGTACTGCGCGGCATCAAGACCCTACACCTGCGCGTACAGCGCGCCTGTGAGAATGCCCGCAAGATCGTGGAGGTACTTCAGGCCAACGACCTGGTCGCCAACGTCTACTACCCCGGACTAGCCGATCACCCCCGGCACGAGATCGCCGCCAAGCAGATGCGCGACTTCGGGGGCATGGTCAGTTTCGATCTGAAGGAAGATACCCTGGAGGCCGCCACCGAGGTGATGAAGAACACCCGCTACTTCACCCTGGCCGAGAGCCTTGGTGGTGTAGAGAGCCTGATCGGTCACCCCGCATCGATGACGCACGCCAGCATCCCGCGGGAGCAGCGCCTGAGCGTTGGACTCACCGATAGTCTCATCCGCCTCAGCGTTGGGGTAGAGGATGGCGAGGATCTGGTGAAGGATCTGGAAGCTGCCTTGGCTGCGGCCGTGCCAGCTTCGGTCTAGCGTAGCCGAGTGGTCTCTGGTACCCGGACCGGAGGCCACTCGACCTTAGCTTTTACTGTGTGACGTGGGCTACCAGCCGCGCCATAGCCTCCTGGAGCGCGGCCGGACTCACCCCGCTAAATACAATGCGAAACCAGCCTACTTCCGGCTGCCCCAGGCCACCCGGGGCGGTAAGGAGTACGCCGGTTTCTTCAAATACACCTTCCCACCAGGCCTCCGCCGCTGCCTGCGTAGACTCCGGTAAGCAACTCGAGAAGTCCACCCAGACGAACAGACTGCCCCGGGCCGCGGCGTAGGGTAGCTGTAGTTCGTCCATGGCATCGGTGACGGTGAGGTAGGCCTTGGTAAGTAGTTCCTGGTTGCGTTGCTGGAAGGTCCTGACCCAGGCGTCGTCCTGCAGTAGCTCGCTGAGTAGCCACTGCACGATGGTGCCGATCTGCTGCGGCGCGTTGAAGTTCGCGTAGGCGCTCAGTAGCTCCTCGTTGCGGCTGTACAGCAGACCCACCCGGAAGCCCGAGATGCCGAAGTCCTTCGAGAAGGAGTACCACCAGTGGAGGTAGGGACTGTCCCGCCGTTCCAGCAGCGGCAGGAAGGAGGTATAGGGGGAGTGATTGTCCAGCGTCAGATCATCGGAGAACTGACTCAGGGCGTAGATCTCGTTGACCACCAGGTGTATCTTGTGCTCCTCACACCAATCGGCAAACTCCTCCAGTTGAGCGGCCGAGTAGACCGCGCCCGTCGGATTATCCGGTTGCGTGAGCACCAGCATCCGGAATTTATCGCCTAACTGCTCGTAAGCCTCGTCCAGTTCCGCTACGGAGAGGGGGTGGAAGTTGGCACCGAAGTCCGCCGCGTAGGTCTGGATATCGTAGCGCTCTAGCCTGGCCTTACTGTGTACGTCCGGCCGGTAGGCCTGGTAGGCCGGGGCGGGGAATACGGCATAGTCTCCCGGATCACCCAGGCAGAGGGCCGTCACTTCGATCACCGCCGTTGCACCCGCGCTCGCGCAAAAACGGTCGGCCGCGAGGGGGACACCGGCGATGTGCGTACTGACGAACTGTGCCACCGCCTCCCGGAAGGGAGGTGCACCACTCAGGGGAGCGTAGGCGGCGACCCACTCCGGCCAGGTGGTAGTGGTGGCGATGTCCTGGAGTTTGTCGCGCATGGCTTCCCACTGCAACAGGTTTTCGGCGATGCAGAGGGTGATGGCCCCGTCGGGATTGTCGGGAGCGTAAAGATCTTCCTGAGCGCGTTTGAAGAGGGCAAAATCAGGACGCAGGGGTTCGGTGGCCTTTTGGCGGCCGCGGTGGGAGAGCATAGCTTAAATTTCGAAGTCGAGGGCGCGCCGCAGGACTGCCGAGTCGCGCTGCTCCATGAGCTGCTGGTAGGTGTCTTCGTTGAAGCGGTAGAGTACCGCCGGCCGGTGGGCCACGTTCTTCTGTCGGCCCACTTCCTCCAGCATCCCCGTTTTCATGATGCGGGTGCGGAAGTTGCGCTTGTTAAATTCCGGTACACCGAGCACCGTCTCGTAGAGTGCCTGCAGCTCGGCCAGCGTAAACTCCTCCGGCAGCAGCTCGAAACCGATGGGTTGGTAGCGCACCTTGGCCCGCAGCCGGTTGGTGGCCATCTCGATGATGCGGGCGTGGTCGAAGGCCAATTCCGGCAGCTCGTGCAGGGGGTACCACTCGGCCTGCTCGGCGTCGGAGGCGGCCACGGCGGGGTGGGCCGTCAGATTGACCAGCGCGAAGTAGGCCACGCTGATCACCCGTCCGCGCGGATCGCGGTCCGGCGCGCCGAAGGTGAACAGCTGCTCGACGAACAGGTCGCGCACTCCCGTTTCCTCCTCCAGTTCGCGCAGGGCGCTGGCCTCCAGGTCCTCGTCCATATCCACAAAGCCGCCCGGCAGTGCCCACTGCCCCTTGAAGGGCTCGCCGCCGCGCTGGATCAGCAGCAGCTTCAGGTCGCGCCCCCCGTCGTAGCCGAACACAACGACATCTACGGTGACGGAGGGGCGGGGATATTTGTAGGTATACAAGGAGTAAGGGACTTAGGGGGTTAAGGGGTTAAGGCCTATGGGGGGCAGGCGTCACTTGGTCGTGAGGAGGGCTTGCTTTTCGGCCAGGAGCTCGGGGGCCAGACCGTACACAAAGGTATCCATATCCGGCTGGTGCCACCGCGTCCAGTTCACCAGGGCGCGTTCGCGGGTGCGGTGTAGGTCGACGGGCTGATACACATCGACGCCCTGCCTAAATATAGGCTGCAGAAGCTCGGTACACTGCCCGGTAAGGGAATGCGATACCGTGACACCATCCACCACGGCCAGCGAGGGCTCACCGGTAAGCGTATTGTAAAGCTGGCTGGCTACGGGACGGTCGCCTTCGTAGTAGCGGCGCACCGCCAGGCGACCGGGATTGCTGACCTTGATGAGGGTCTCGGAACGCTTGACCTTCGTTTCCCATTCCCCCGCTGCGTTTTGAATGGCGGCCAACTTGTACACGCCCCCCAGAGCGGGCTGATCGAAGGCAGTAGCCAGGCGGGTGCCGATACCCCAGACGGTAATGCGTGCGCCGGCGGCTTTGAGTCGTGCAATGGCGTATTCATCCAGGCTGTCACTGGCGCTGATGATTGCATCCGGAAAGCCGGCCTCATCGAGCATCCGGCGGGCGTGGATGGAGAGTTCCGCCAGGTCACCGCTATCCAGGCGAATACCGCGTAGGTCGTGGCCCCGCTCGCGCAGCTGCTTTCCGACCCGAATGGCATTGCGCACCCCTTCGATCGTATCGTAGGTGTCGACCAGGAAGATGCAGTTGTTCGGCAACGCCTCGGCGTATGCTTCGAAGGCGCTTAATTCGTCGGTGTGGGCCATGACCCAGCTGTGAGCGTGGGTGCCCCGCACTGGTACGTCGAAGTAGCGGCCCGCCCAGACATTACTGCTTGCGTCGCAACCGCCCAGGTAGGCGGAACGGGAGGCGGTGAGGCCGCCATCGATGCCCTGGGCACGGCGCAGGCCGAACTCGATCACCCGGTCATCACCGGCGGCGGCCTTGATGCGGGCTGCTTTGGTGGCGATGAGGGTCGAGAAGTTCATCACGTTGAGTAGGGCGGTCTCCAGTAGTTGGACCTGTATCAGGGGTCCCTCGATGCGCAATAGCGGCTCGTGGGGTAGGGCGATCTCGCCCTCCGGTACGGCATCGATGTCGCCGGTGAATTTCATTCGCTGCAGGTAGTTCAGAAAGGGTTCGCGGAACAGCGGCTCTCCGTTACCACCCTTCAGCCGACCCAGATACTGCACGTCGTCGGCACTGAACTGGAGGCCCTTGACGATCTCGATGGCCAGGGGCAGACCGGCTGCTAGCGCTGCCCGCTCCCCGAAGGGTGCTTTACGGAAGAACAGGTGGAACACCGCCCGCCGCTCGTGAATACCCTGCTGGTAGTAGCCGGCGGCCATCGTGAGTTGGTACAGATCGGTGAGCAGACCGAAAGTAGGGCGGTACACCTGCGCGAGGGGAGCGGTAGTCATTAGCTTAGTTTAAATTCTAAGCAAAGCTACTAAATCGTCGTGGAACTACCAAGGAAGTAGGACCTATTCTGCTGCGACGGCTTCCGGTACTACAAAATCCATCCACAGTAAGGGGGAAGGAGCGAGGTGGTACGTGAAGTCGATCGCCTCCAGGGGGTCCTCCGCACTGGGGTAGTCGCCGATGATTTTGGGAATGGTGAGCCCGCTGTCGTAGTCGTACAGTACTTCCTCGCCGTATACCGTGATGCCGGTGCGGATCGCCAGGGGACCGGAGGTCAGCTCTAGCTTAGCGGGCGGCACGTGAATGGGGACCGGCAGCCGGACCGTTGGAAAGTCCGCATTGGCAGCCCCAATACTGTGGATCCGTAGGCTATTCTTATCCACCGAGAAGATCGGGCCCAGCTCCGCTACGATCTTATCCCCGGCCTCATCGAGCACGACCAGACTGAGCCGGATCTGCTCCGGAATGAGGATCGTTTCCTCTGGCAACTGCGCCATCAGATTAAGGGTAATGGGCACCTGCATCTCGTCGATCAGGCAGTACTGCATGGTTTCGCTCAGTACGATGTCGATGGGCCGCGGCGTATCGATCACGTAGGTAGCCGCATCCGCTTCGATGAAGTCCGCGATAAAGTCCTCAAACCCAAGCTGCTGGATCACGCGCTGCGCCGCCCGCAGACTGGCCGGATTGATCTCGATACAGGTGAACTGTAGCTGCTGGGGGGTAAAGCGCGTCATCAGGGGCAGCGCCAGGGTCACGAAGGGTCCGGTGCCGGCGTAGAGCACGTGGACCGGTCCGCCACGCCGGGCGGCTACGTCCTGTATCGCCCGGTGCAGTCCAGTAACGAAGCGCTGGGTACGGATCATATCGTCTACGCACAGCGCCGCCCAGGTCATGCCGATGGCCACGCCCTTACCGGTATCTACGTGATCTACGCTGGCGGCATCCCCCAGGTCGACCCCCGAGGCCGTGAGCAGTAAGTCGCGGTAGATCTCAATGGTATCCCGCCGCAGCTGTGGTGTGGTAGTAGGATCTAAGAGTACATCGGTGATGGACGCGAGGGTAGCATACTTGGTCATTCAGGGGCCTTGGCGGCCGGCCGGAACGGAAAGCTGCATCCCGGCAAAGGTACGCTATTCCTGGTCCATAATCCGTTGTCTACAAAGGACCCTACCCCGTGCTGTCCATCATGGATACAGCAGATACCTCTCCCGCAACATCCGGTACGCTGACAGGTCACCAGCCCAGCTAGCACGAATCTCCTCCTCCGTAGCCCCACGCTCGATCATCAGCCGCAGCGCGTCCGTACCCGCCAGCAGATCGAAGAAGTCCGGCCGGGTGAAGAAGGCCACGTCCTTAGCCGTGAGTTCCCCATAAGTCTGTAGGAGCGGACCCAGGTCCAGGAAATCGATGCGGTAGCTCGCCGCAGGCTCGGTACTCAGGTCATAGCCCCGGCAGAGGGTACCGTTCAGCTTTGGATCGGCCGCGCCGGGACCGGGCCGCGGCGTAAAGGTATCCGGCGCGTCCAGGGCGGGGTGGCCGTACAGCTGAAACTGCCGGTCCGTACCCCGGCCCACGCTCAGCGCAGTACCCTCGAAGAAGCACAGACTGGGGTAGAGGTAGATACTACGCTGGTTGGGCAGATTGGGGGAGGGGGGCACGGGCAGCTCGTAGGGGGTAGTGTGGGTATAGTCCGCGCACGGCTGTACGTCCAGCGCGCACCGCAGTCCCTCCCCGAGCCAGCCTTCGCCGTTGACCATTCGGGCATATTCTCCTACCGTGAGCCCGTGCACGACCGGAATAGGATCGAGGCCCACGAAGCTTTCGTACCCCGACTTACGCAGAGGGCCGTCCACGTAGTGGCCATTCGGATTGGGCCGATCCAGCACCAGCACCGGCTTGCCGTAGCGGGCCGCGGATTCCATCACGTAGTGCAGCGTAGAGATGTAGGTGTAGAAGCGCGCGCCCACGTCCTGTATGTCAAACACGATGAGGTCCACGTCAGCCAGGTCCTCCCGCGTGGGCTTTTTATTGCTGCCGTAGAGGGAGCGGATGGGTAGCCCCGTCGTCACATCCACCCCGTCTTTCACCTTCGCTCCGGCATCGGCGGTGCCGCGAAATCCATGCTCTGGAGCGAAGATGCGACGCACGTCCTGTCCGAGCGCCAGCAGGGTATCCACGAGGTGGGTCCCGTCGGCCAGGGTCGATGTCTGATTGACGACCATGCCCAGTCTTTTCCCCGCCAGCTTCGGCAGGTAATCCTCCGGCACATAAGCAGCCGGGGCCGCGGGTGCGGGGGCAATGGAGATGTTTTCCGCGCCGTCGGTGGTAGCTACCGGAGCGCCCGACTTAAAACAATTTGCGGCAAACGTTAAGAAAAAACAAAGAAGAAGGTATACCTTGGCCATCCGAGTAAGGGGTTGCAGTCCGCCGTATGGCGAAGGAGTCATGAGTAAACAAGAGTACGCGATCGTTGATATTGAGACCACGGGGAGTCGCGCCAGTCGGGCGCGCATCACCGAGATCGGTATCGTAGTGTTTGACGGCGAAAAGGTAACGGAGACTTTCGAGACCCTGCTGGATCCCGAGCAGTATATCCCCGCCGGTATCGTAGAGTTAACGGGCATCACCCAGGAAATGGTGAAGGGGAAGCCCAAATTTTACGAGGTCGCCAAACGGATCGTAGAGCTGACCGAGGGCCGCATCTTCGTCGCCCACAACGCCAAGTTCGACTACGGCTTCCTGCGCGAGGAGTTTGGCCGCCTGGGCTACACCTTCTCCCGCCGCAAGCTCTGCACCGTTCGCCTCACCCGTAAGTGCTTTCCCGGTCTGAAGAGCTACAGCCTCGGCAAGCTGATTCAGCACTTCGGCTTCACGGTCGAGGCCCGCCACCGCGCGCTGGCCGACGCCCAGGCTACCACGGAATTGCTACAGATGTGCCTGGCCGGCGAAGACTGTGCCGCAGAAGCCAAGCGCCTCATCAACTACGGTATCAAGGAAACGCGGCTTCCCAAGCAGATCAAGCTCGAGCAGATCACGGAGTTGCCCGAGGAGACCGGCGTATACTACTTCCACGACGCGAACGGTGATGTAGTCTATGTGGGCAAGAGTACCAACATCCGCAAGCGCATCGCCCAGCACTTCAACGATCACACCACGAAAGGCAGTCGCATCGCCGAGAAGGTCGCCGACATCACCTACGAGATCACCGGCAGCGAACTGGTAGCTCTGCTACTAGAAAGCGAGGAGATCAAGCGCTTGCAGCCCCGCATCAACCGCGCCCAGCGGGGCAAGCACTTCAACTATGCCATTCACAGCTACCTCAATGAGCGGGGCTTCCGCTGTTTCGACGTGGTGCGCAATACGGCCCAGGCCCGCAAGGAGCTCGACATTATCAGCGAGTACCCGGGACTGAGTCGCGCCAAGGGCCGCCTTAATTTCGTGCGCAAGCACCTGGAGCTTTGCAGTGCCTTCACCAACATCTATCCCAGTCGGGGAGCCTGCTTCCACTTCCACCTCAAGCAGTGCCGCGGCGGCTGCGCCGGTCAGGAAGATGCTTCGGAATACAATCTCCGCGCCGAGGATGCCCGCCTGCACCTGCGTAACGTTTTCGACGACGACTTCCTCCTGTTCGATACCGGACGTACGCACGACGAAGCCTCCGTCATCCTGGTAGAAGAGGGTAAGTACCAGGGCTTCGGATTTATCGATAAGGAGCAGTGCACCAACATTGCCACAGCCATCGACAGCGTGAAGCGATCGGTGACCTATCCCGATACGGCGCGTATCATCCAGCGCTACGTGAGTGAAAAGGGAGGCAAGATGGTGAGCTTGGCCACCGGGAAGGTGGTGCGGTAGTACTACTTCTTCCCAAAAGGTATACCTAACATAGTGCGGATATTCTGGTGATGGTGCTCCTCCATGTGCGTATCTACCCCGTAGACAAGCTTGCTATTATCCAGCTCGGAATAGGTGCCGAATAGCCGGTCCCAAATACTGAAGATGTTGCCGTAGTTGGAATCCGTGTACGGAAGCTGGTAATGGTGGTGCACGCGGTGCATGTCCGGCGTGACCAGGACCGTGCGCAGTGCCCGGTCGATCGTACGGGGTACGGTGATGTTGGCGTGATTGAACTGACTTAGCACTACACTGATACTCTGGTATAGGAAGACGAGCCAGATCGGCGCACCTAACAGCACGACGGCCGCCGTAGTGAAGGCAAAGCGGATGACGCTTTCCCCGGGGTGGTGGCGGTTCGCGGTGGTGGTATCTACATTCTGATCCGTGTGGTGCACCAGGTGAAAGCGCCAAAGGAGGGGTACGCGGTGCTCGGTCCAGTGGGCTAGGTAGGCACCGAAGAAGTCCATCAGCAGTAGACCGACAATAGCCATCGCCCACAGGGGCAGGTGGAGCCACTGCAGTATACCGAATTCATTAGCCACCGCCCAGTCGCTGCCCTTGACCAGGATGAAGGCCAGCAGAAAATTCACCACGATGGTCGTAAGGGTGAAAAAGAGGTTGATACCCGCATGGCGCCACTTCTTGTATTCGGCCAGGGCCAGCGGCACGGCGCTTTCCAGCACCCAGAATATAGTGAGCCCTCCGACCAATATCAGGGTGCGGTGACTGCTGGGGATGGTCTCGAAGTAGTGGATGATCGCTTCCATGCCCCCAAGTTACGCTACCTCCGGCAGACCGTTTGTCTAGCGGTTGACCAGCAGGCGGCGGGTAGTCAGAATGCGGCCACGCTCGTTGGTCAGGCTGTATATGTACGGGCCGCGGGGTAGCCGGCTCACGTCGACCTCCGTGCGGGCCTGCGCGCCGGCGGGCACCAGCTGCTGGGTAATGACCTCGCGGCCTAGCATATTGACCACGCGCAGGGTGTACGTGCCGGGCTCCAGTCCGTCCACCTCGAAAGTGGTCAGGTTGCGGGCGGGGTTAGGATATACACTGACCTGCGCCTGGGCCAGCCGGGGACCGCGCACGGAGTTCGTCACGTCACCCTGAATGAAGCGCAGGCTCTGCGGGGTATCGGTATCATCGACGGTCACGATGGCCACGGCCTCCTTCTCGGTATTGGTCCAGTAGTAGTAGGTGGTTACGGGATCCTGGGTACCCAAAATATTGTCTAGTGTAGGATCCTCACTCAGTACATTCGTGGTTACGTCCAGGAAGCCCAGAAAGCCTGCTTTAACTTCCACCATTCCACTGGTCGTTTCCGTGCGCCGCTCCCGCAGCACTTCGTAAGACTGACCGTTGATGGTGAGTGTACCGTAGGCATCCACCTCGTCCGTCCGTACGCTGGTCGAGGTAAGGCGGATCGAATCGATGTTACTTAGTAGCGGACCAAACTCCCCGAGCGCATCTAAAGCCTCAGCGGGCAGACTGTCTGCATCTACGGCAATCACGTTCACGGTCGTGGAAGCATAGCTGTCGGCGTAGTTCAGGGGGGCACGCCGCTGGGCGCGACCGGGCTCCAGGGGCGTGTTGTACTCAAAACCCGGGAGTACGTCGGCCAGTCTACCCTGTATGCCTATTAATTCGTAGGTCGTATCGGTGAGCGCGTAATAGCCCTGATTGGCACTATCGATGGCCACGATCACATCCGCATCCGGAAATTCCGGATTGTCGTCGTAGGGCAGGATGATCTGTAGTTGGGTATCTACGGCTACTTGCTGCCCGAAGTCCCACTGCCGGTCCGCTCCGGGGCTCAGTAGATCAACACCATCAGCCGCTGCGGCCTCTCCGTACACCAGGGTATCGCCCGCTGCCGGGAAGTATGCGGTGGTCAGGGTGATCTGCGCTGATGCGGCCAGCGTCCAACAAAGACAAAGCAACAGCGTAAAGGTGCGGAACATAAGCCGGGTTTCTAAGGGTAGCCTCTAAGGTAGGTGCTTTCCAGCGGTCCGGCGGTATCCCCTGCGGATTTAACGTCGCCTTAGCGGCGCTAGCCCCGAATGGGCGCCAACCAGCGGTCGGCCGTCACCGGATCCCAGCCTTTACGCTCGGCATAATCGCGCTCCTGATCCGGCTGTATACCCCGCACGGTGAAGTAGGCGGCCTCGGGATGACTATAGTACCAACCACTCACGCTAGCCGTCGGGTACATCGCGTAGCTTTCCGTAAGCGTGATGCCGGTGGCGGCCTCCGCGTCGAGTAGCTGCCAGAGCTTGGCCTTCTCCGTATGCTCCGGACAGGCCGGATAGCCGGGGGCAGGACGAATCCCGCGGTACTTCTCAGCGATCAGGTCCTCTCCGGCCAGCTGTTCCTCCGGTTCGTAGCCCCAGTACGTTTGGCGCGTCCGCAGGTGCAGTACCTCGGCAAAGGCTTCGGCCAGCCGGTCGGCCAGCGCCTTAATCATAATGGCGGAATAATCATCGTGGGCCGCCTCGAAGCGCTTGACGTGCTCCTCGATCCCGATGCCAGTAGTGACGGCAAAGGCCCCGATGTAGTCTTGCTTATCGCCTTCCAGTGGCGCGATATAGTCGGTCAGCGACTGGTTGGGTCGGCCCTTAGCTTTTTTGCTTTGCTGGCGGAGCTGGTAGAGAGGGATAACCTGCCTTGCCTTCTTTCCCTCTCCCCCGGCCCCTCTCCAGGGGAGAGGGGAGACGACCACCGTATCCGTTTCAATCTCCGCCTGAGCGGGGTAGAAGCCGATGACGCCCCGGGCGGTGAGCCACTTTTCGTCTACTAGCTGCCGGAGCATAGTACGCGCCTCCTGGTATAGCTCCGTAGCCTGTACACCTACCACCTCGTCCGTAAGTATGTCCGGAAACTTCCCCGCCAGCCCCCAGCTGCTGAAAAAGGGCGTCCAGTCGATGAAATCCACGAGTTCCTCCAGGGGGTAGTCGTTGAATACCTTATTACCCAAAAAGGTAGGAACGGGCGGGGTGTAGGTATCCCAGTCCAGCTTCAGCCCATTCTGCCGGGCCTGTTGGATGGGCAGAAACTTCTTGTTCGACTGCTGTCCGGCCCGGTGCACGCGTACCCGTTCGTACTCGGTGGTAATACCCTCCCGGTAGGTCTGGCGGACGTGCTCCTCCGAGTTCAGCAGCTCGCTCACCACCGCCACGGCCCGGCTCGCGTCCAGTACGTGTACGGTAGGTCCGGAGTAGGCCGGCTCGATCCGTATGGCGGTGTGGGTCTTACTCGTGGTAGCCCCACCGATGAGTAGGGGAGTCTGCAGTCCGCGGCGCTCCATCTCGGCGGCCACATTGACCATCTCGTCCAGCGAGGGCGTGATCAGGCCCGATAGCCCGATGATGTCTACACCCAGCCGCTCCGCTTCGTCGAGGATCTTACTGGCGGGCACCATCACGCCGAGGTCGTGGATCTGGTAGTTGTTGCAGCTCAATACTACACCTACAATATTCTTGCCGATGTCGTGGACGTCGCCCTTTACGGTGGCTAGTAGGATGCTGCCTTTGTGGTGGGAGTTCTTTTCTTGGTGTTCTTCCCTCTCCCCCGGCCCCTCTCCAGGGGAGAGGGGTGAGCCAGCCGCTTTGCTGGTTGCTTCGTAGTAGTGTTCTTTAGGGAACGGCACTGGACGTGGGCGTGCCTTCGCTACGACCTCGGTAATCTTATCTACTACGCCTGCTGCATCTTCTATCACCTGCTTATTTGAGAAGCGTAAGACTTGATAGCCCACATCCGCAAACATTTTATCTCTTTCTGCATCCTGTAGAATGATTTCTGGCTCATTGTGGTAGCCGCCGTCTATCTCAACGACGACCCGTTTCTGTAGGCACACAAAGTCAGGAATGCAGGAACCAAGAGGTTTTTGCCGGTAAAACTTCGCACCAGCGACCCCGCCCGCCCGTAGGTATGACCATAGCAGCCGCTCCGCTTCGGTGGGGTTTTTACGCATTTCTTTTGCGTAGCCGAGGAGAGTCTTGAAATCAGCTGGCTCTACCCTCCAATAATCTTCCGTCAACCGACCATCACCGCGGGTCAGCTCCCCTCTCCCCTGGAGAGGGGTCGGGGGAGAGGAATTCAGTGCCCGCGCCTCCCGCTCCGCCTCAATAAATGGCTGCAGGTACGCCACGGCCTGCTTCATTACGCGCGCACTCTTGACGACCTGGGGCAGGAACATCTTGCCGGCGCCGAAGAGATCACCCACTACGTTCATGCCGTCCATGAGAGGACCCTCGATGACGTGCAGGGGGCGGGGGTACTGCTGGCGCGCCTCCTCGGTATCTTCGGTGATGTACTCGGTGATGCCGCGCACGAGGCTGTGGCGCAGGCGCTCCTGTACGGTACTTTCCCGCCAGCGCAGGTCCCGCTCGACGGTACGGCCGCCGACGTTCCTGAGGCCCTCGGCAAACTCCATGAGGCGATCCGTGGCGTCGTCGCGGCGGTTGAGGATGACGTCCTCCACCCGCTGCAGTAGATCGTCCGGGATGTCGGCGTAGACCTCGATCAGGCCGGCGTTGACGATGCCCATATCCATGCCCGCCCCGATGGCGTGGTAGAGGAAGGCGGAATGCATGGCCTCACGCACCAGGTCGTTGCCGCGAAAGGAAAAGCTCACATTGGATACGCCACCGCTGATCTTCGCGCCCGGGCAGCGCTGCTTGATCTGCCGCGTAGCCTCAATGAAGTCTACCCCGTAATTGTTGTGCTCCTCGATGCCGGTGGCCACGGCGAAGATATTGGGGTCGAAGATGATATCCTGTGCATCGAAGCCCGCCTGCTCGGTGAGCAGCTTATAGGCGCGCACGCAAATTTCCACCTTGCGGTCGATGGAGTCGGCCTGTCCCTGCTCGTCGAAGGCCATCACGACTGCCGCGGCACCGTAGCGGCGCACGAGCCGTGCCTGCCGCAGAAATTCCGCTTCCCCCTCCTTCATGCTGATGGAGTTGACGACGCACTTGCCCTGTACGCAGCGCAGACCGGCCTCGATCACGTCCCACTTCGAGGAGTCGATCATCACGGGCAGCTTGGCGATATCGGGCTCGGCCATGACCAGGTTCAGGAAGGTCGTCATGGCCTCCTGGGAGTCGAGCAGGCCCTCGTCCATATTCACGTCGATGACCTGGGCACCGCCCTCCACCTGATCGCGGGCCACGTCGAGGGCGGTGGGGTAGTCGCCGGTCTTGATCAGACGGGCGAATTTGCGCGAGCCGGTCACGTTGGTGCGCTCGCCTACGTTGACGAAGTTGGTCTCCTCACGGATCTCCAGGGGTTCCAGGCCACTCAGGCGGGTATTGCTGCTGGGCCGGGGCAGGGGGCGGGGCCGCAGGTGCTGTGTGGTATCGGCCATCGCGGCGATGTGGGCCGGCGTGGTGCCGCAGCATCCACCGACCATATTGACCAGTCCGCTATCCGCAAAGTCGCGGATGAAAGCCCGCATCTCGTCTGCATCCTGGTCGTACTCACCCATCTCGTTGGGCAGGCCGGCATTGGGGTAGGCGTGGACGTAGCACTCGGCGATCCGGGACAGTGCCGCCAGGTGGGTACGCATCTCCTTCGCGCCTAGGGCACAATTGAGGCCGATGCAGAGGGGCCGGGCGTGGGCTACGGAGATGTAGAAGGCCTCTACGGTCTGTCCGGACAGCGTGCGCCCACTAGCATCCGTAATGGTGCCGGAAATGATGACGGGGAGCTCGATACCGCGTTCGTCCCGTACTTCCTGCAGGGCGAACAGGGCAGCCTTGGCATTGAGGGTATCGAAGATGGTTTCGATCAGGATGCAGTCGGCTCCACCGTCGGTGAGTCCCTCGACCTGTGTTTTGTAGGCAGCGGCCAGCTGCTCGAAGGTGATGGCGCGGTAGCCGGGGTCGTTCACGTCGGGGGAAATGCTTAGCGTGCGGTTGGTGGGACCGATCGCGCCGGCCACGTAGCGCGGTTTATCGGGGGTGGAGTAGGCATCCGCTGCCCGCCGTGCAACCTTGGCGGCCGCTTTATTCAGCTCATATACGATGCCCTGGGTACCGTAGTCCTCCTGGGCGATGACGGTGCCGCTGAAGGTATTGGTCTCGATCAGGTCTGCTCCGGCGTCCAGGTAGGCGCGGTGGATCTCCTCGATCACGTCAGGCCGCGTAAGTACCAGCAGGTCGTGGTTGCCCTTCAGGTCGCTGGGGTGGTCCTCGAAGTAGCCGTGGCGGTAGTCGGCCTCGGTGAGTCCGTAACCCTGAATGAGGCTGCCCATCGCGCCGTCGAGGACTAGAATACGCTGGGCGAATACGTCGGCTAATTGGGGTCGGAACATACAGTACGCTTGAACCGACAAAGGTACCGAATGACCTAGCGAACGCCGTGCAGAAGCCCGCGAAGAAAGAAATAGTCTATTTAACTTTTCGCATATGGCGGAACAATGATTAAGTAGTACCTTAATCGTACCTACTATTCAATCACCCAAGCAATGAACTATGCACCAAACAGCTACCCTGCGGTCCCTGCTATGGATCATCCTGCTTACCGTATTTGCTCTACACGGAATACGGGCTACGACTGGACCCGTTATCGGTCTGACGGATACCTCCTACTGGCTAGAAGCCGAGTGTGCCGATATCGGTAGCCGCTGGACCAAAGTGCTCAGCGACAGCGCGGCAGGTGGCGCGTACGTGGAAACACAATTCGTATCACTGACGGGCCCGCCCGATGACGTAGCCGAAAATCTCGTGCGCTTCACCGTAGCCAACACCCAACCAGGCCCCTACCAACTCTTTGCTCGGGTGAACGCCCCCACGCGGACCAACGATTCGTACTGGCTGCGTATCAACAACGGGGCCTGGCAGGAAATCAAGCAGGGCCTCCGTATCGGACAGGGCTTCCAGTGGGTGCAGCTAACTACGGCGGAGCTGGTGAACGGCACCAACACCGTCGATTTTACGTACCGGGAAAACAGTACCCGCCTGGATAAAATTCTGCTCACCAACAATGCTGACCTGAAACCCACCGGACTAGGCATTGCGACACAGGAGTGCCAGAAGATCACCTCGCCTCCGGTGGATAAAGGCCTCTTCTGGCTAGAAGCTGAATGTGCCATAGTAGGCAGTACCTGGGCACCAGCGCGCGACCCCGCTGCGTCCAATGGGATCGTACTAACCAGCACGCGTAGCGGTGCCAGCCGCTTCATGCCCCCCGTCGATCTTCCTAGCAACCTGATCCGCTTCGTCATTGAAGATCCGGCCATCGAGTCGGGTAGGTTTAGCATTTGGTTCCGCGCCAATATCGACAATGGAGAAATGTTCTGGGTACGGTACAACGACGGACCGTGGTCCCTGCGGCAACCCGCCAGGATCAGGGGAAAGGGCCTGGCCTGGGCGGGCTATTCCGTTCCCCGGGGCGCACTGGTAGCGGGCACCAATACGATAGACATCGCCTACCTGTCCGCCGGTTTCCAACTTGACAAACTGCTCCTCACCAAGTACAGTATCGTACCGAGCTTCCTGGGTGGTCCTGCGGATAGCTGCCCCTTCACCCCGTCCCCGGAGCCTACCGACCGCAATACGTTCTCGCTGGAAGCTGAGTGTGCCACGGTGGGAGACCAGTGGAGCGTAGAGTCCGACGCCGCCGCAAGTAGTGACGCGGCGGTAGTGGTGCGGGGAGCCACCGCAACGGATACCCCCCCGACCGATGAGCCGGCTAACCTCCTGCGCTTTACCATCGCGGCTGCGGATTCAGGCAGCTATAACCTCTTCGCGCGGGTTAAAACACCGGACAACCTCAGCGACTCGTACTGGATACGGACCAACGGAGGGCCCTGGTACGAATGGGACCGTGGCTTCGAGTTCGTGGATGCTTACTCCTGGCAGCAGACTCCCGTAGCATTTGCCCTGCAAGAAGGGGCCAATACCCTCGACTTCGCATTCCGGGAGGATGGAGCGGTCCTGGATAAGATCTACCTCACGCTCACGGCTAGTGAGTTGACCGGCGACACATTCGGCGATCCCGCTACGAATTGCAGTGCTGCTGCCCAGCCCTCCGCCCCGGCCTTCACTGCCGTGGATGACTGGGCAGGCGCTGAGCTCAGTCTGTTCCCTAACCCGGTAAGCAGTCGACTTACGTTTCAGTGGGAAAGCCCGTTCGCGGGTCCAGTCCGTATGGTCATCACCGACGCCCACGGCCGGCAGCTGCGGCAGGCTACGCTACAGAAGGCAGTGGGATGGGCACGCCAGGCACTAGATCTACGTGCACTACCCCCGGGTGTATACTATCTCCGCCTCCTGGAGAACGAGCGGCATACCACGCGGCGATTCATTAAGCAGTAGGTTGCCATCAGTTTGCTTCTGCAAGGGCCGAGCAGCTATTGCACGTTCCGGAGAGCGTGACATTGTAGTTTTCTACCCGATAGCCCTCCGGCAAACTAAAGGCTACCTGCTCGGGCAGGCACTCTACACGGTCACATACCAGACAGCGAAAGTGAAGGTGGCCGTGTGCCGCAGTATCGTGTGCGCAGCCATCTGCGCAACTGGCGAAATACTGGCGACCGTCGTCGGCCACGATCCGGTGCGCTAAGCCATCGGCCACGAAGCGGTTGAGAATGCGGTAGATCGTCACGCGGTTGATATCGGTAGGCAGCTTCGCGGAAATGTCATCGTGGCTCAGGGCCGTAGACTCGCGGCGAAGCAGGTCGAGTAGTTGAGTCTGAGCTTCAGTTCTGCGGCGAGATGACATGATTAAATTTATAGCAACAATGTTGCATTAACGAAAATTAGGTATACCTTGCGGTAAAATAACCACTCGCGCATGTACCGACCACCTACTACCTACTTTATGCTATTCGCGCTCATCCTGTTCGCAGTAAGCTGCGGCGATGACGACGATCCCATAATACCTAACGAGGAAGAGCTGATCACCGATCTGATCTACACGCTAGTACCCAACAGTGGAACCGGCGGAACGGTTACCTTCAGTTTCCAGGATCGTGATGGCGACGGCGGCCAACCCCCCGTAATCGCTACCAACGGTACCCTCGTACCCAATACGGTATACCTCGGCACCGTTCAACTGCTCGATGCATCCGACCCCTCCGACGTGGAAGACATCACGCTCGAAGTCGCCGAAGAAGACGAGGAGCATCAGTTCTTCTACCAGACCGCCACCGCGCTGGACGTCACCGTCGACTACGCGGACGCCGACGCCGATGGCAACCCCATCGGTATCCGCACTACCCTCACCACGGGCGCCTCGTCTAGTGGCGACATGACGATCATCCTCCGCCACGAGCCCAATAAAACGGCCGCCGGCATCTCCATCAGCAATCCTACACCCGCAGGAGGTGCTACCGATGTGGAGACTACGTTCCAGGTCGCCTTTTAGGGAACGTTTCCCCGCACCCGCGACCCCGCCCCCCTAACCAGCCGAAGGCGTCTTACTCCTCCTCTGCCTCCTCCATCCCCAACGTCAGATCCCGGTGCACCGCGATGGCCGCGTTGAGCTCGAAGCCGATGATCAGGATCAGCGCGTTGAGCTGTAGCCACAGCATGACGATGATGATGGTGGCAATGGAGCCGTAGAACTTGGTGTAGGTATCGTAGCGGTTGAAGCCGTCGATGTAGAAGCTGAAGGCGACCGACGTGGCCAGGCTCAGGATGGTAGCCAGTGTCACCCCCGGCGAGACGTAGCTGAAGCGCTGGATGGTCGCCGCCCCGTAGCGGTACAGGCTGCCGATGATGATGTAGTAGAGCGACAGCATGGTCACCCAGCGCACCAGGTTGATGAGAAAGACCGAAAAGCCGCCCAGCTCCAGCCAGCTGTCGATCCAGCCGATGAAGGTGTCGCCGACGATGACCAGCATGACGCTGGCCACGATGAAGAGGAAGATGAGAAAGGTCAGTCCGGCCGCCACCATGCGCTTGCGCAGAAAGCCCCGCTGGCGAAATACCTTGACGTAGCTCTTTTCAAAAGCCTGCATGAGGGCGATCATGCCATTGCTGGAAAAGTAGATGGCCAGCAGAAAGCCGAAACTGAGCAGACCGATCTTGGGTGAGTTGGTCACGTCCTGCACGAAGCCGAACAGGATATCGCCGGCCTGCCCCGGCATGACCCGTTTGATCTCTTCGTACAGGGTCATGTTGAAGTTCTCCAGCTCGGGGAACCAGATGGCCAGCAGGTCCAGCACGAAGGGCGTAAGGGTGAACAGCGTCAGGATTGAGGGGAAGAGCGACAGGAAGAAACTGAAGGCCACACTATTGGCCCGCGTAAAGAGGTCGTCGCGCGTGGCCTCGTTGATCACGAAGACCACCACATCATAGATCGGTACGCCCTTGAAGCCGATGAAGCTGTTCTCCTTGGCGTACTTCGTCAGGCCGATCACCCAGGGGTGCTCGGTGAAGTAGCGGGTAAAGGCGTGGATGTCGAACTTAGGCTTCAAAGTAGGGACGTAAGACCTGCAGCAGGTAGTCGGGGGCATGCACCGTCCGCTGGGTCTTGACCGCTACAAAACACAGCTTGACCGACCCACCGTTCACCAATTTACCCTTTTCGTTGTGAATTTCGAGGTGGAAGGTGATCGTACGGTCCGGCATGCGCCGTAAGGTAGTCGTGATTGTGAGCACTTCGTCGTAGTGTGCCGGCCGCACGAACCGCTGGTTGAGGCTCATCACCGGCATCATGATGCCCTCCTCCCCCTCCATATCGGCGTAGTTCAGGCCCAGATCGCGCAGCATCTCCGCCCGCCCGATCTCGTACAGCAGCGCATAGCGGCCATAGTAGAGGTAGCCCATCTGGTCGGTCTCGCCGTAGCGTACGCGGTGGGTAGTGGTGGTAGTTAGCAAGGGGTTAGGGAGTTAAGGGGGTTAAGGGGGTTAAGGGTATGAGGTGCCGGAGGCGGAACGGGGGGCGGGGCCGCGGGTGCGGTGTGGGTCGATTATCTACCGATTCGTGTTGTACGTCGAATTCCCGGTGGCTTCCCTCCGATCGGCGGCAGATGTCCCAACCTTTCGCATCCGATCAGGCGTTTTACCAGCAGCAATGAAAGACAAAACGACAGCCGGCATTCTGGCGCTCATTTTTGGTGGCCTCGGGGTGCACCGTTTTTACCTCGGACAGGTGGGCAGGGGACTACTGTACCTGTTCTTCATCTGGACCTTCATTCCCACCATCATCTCCATGATCGACGGGATCATTTTCCTGACTCAGAGCGAGGACAAGTTTGACCGAAAGTACAATCCAGCCGAGTACTACGCCAGCTTGCAGCGGCAGCAAGCACAGCAGCAGGTCATCTACGTCGCGCCCGTTGTCCCGCCCCCGGCGACCAAACATGTAGTGCGCACTCCGGAACCAAAGCTGGATCCCTTCCGCGTCAGTGGCGATCGGAAGTACCAACAGTATGATTTTGACGGGGCCATGGAAGATTACCGCAAGTCGCTGAACGTGGATCCGCGGCAGGGGGAAGTCCACTACAAACTGGCTGCGCTGCACAGTATTCACGAGGATACCGCGGCTGCCCTTCGTCATCTATCCCTAGCACTGGAGCACGGCTTTTACGACTTCGATGCCATCGAGCAGAACGATCACCTGGCGTACTTACGGTCTACGCCGGAGTTTCACGCCTTCAAGTCGAATGGCTACCGGATGCCGCCCGTAGCTAGTGCGCCGCCGGTCACGCCACCCACCGAGGAGCAACCTGCGGAAACCCTGGAACTTTCTGATGATCTGATTACGCGGATCGAGCGGCTGGCCCGGCTGAAAGACGATGGTATCCTTACCGAGGAGTCGTTCGAGCGGGAGAAGGTTAAGATCCTGCGGTCGTAGGCGTGGTCAGTCTAAACGCAGATTCAGGCAGATTTTGTCGCAGATTATCGCGGATTTTATGGGTGGGGTAGGGGGACGGGCACGCCTTTCTGCATGACGTAGACCACTTGACGTAGGGCGGAAATATCAGTGGTGGGGTCGCCCTGGACGATCACCAGATCAGCTAGTAGGCCAGGAGTGATGCGACCCAGGCGATCGGCCAGGTCGAATACATCGGCATTGCCGGAGGTGACGGAGCGGAGTACCTCGAGGGGAGACATGCCGTAGTCGACCATCAGCTCAAGCTCGCGCACGTTGTCGCCGTGGGGGAAGACACCTACGTCGCCACCGGCTACAATGGTGACGCCCGCAGCCAGGGCATCGGAAAAGGACTGACGCTTCTGGACGACGCGCTCCGGCTCGGGGTCCGTGTCCTTATGCCAGCCGCGGTACTGTAGGATAGCGTCGCCGGCGGCCAGGGTGGGGCAGAGGGCTACACCGCGTTCCGCCATCAGGGCGAATACTTCAGGGGTGCCACCGTCTCCGTGTTCGATGGTGGATACACCGGCCAGGGTGGCGCGGCGCATGCCCTCGGCGGTGGCGGCGTGGGCTACTACGGGGCGGCCACTGCTTTCGGCCAGTTCTACGATCAGGGCCAGTTCGCGCTCGGTGAAGGTGGGCTGTGCGCTGCCGTCGGGGCCCCAACGGTAATCGGCGTAAACCTTGATCACATCGGCGCCGTGGCCAATCTGGTCGCGGACTACGCGGGTGAGCTCGTCCTGTCCGTCAGCTACCTCGGCACCAAGGGGCACGGTAACGTGCTCAGCGTACCCACCGGGACCGTAACTACCCGTGGCTACGATGGCCTTGCCCGCCACTAGTAAGCGGGGACCGGGGATGACCCCCTTCTCGATGGCCTGCTTGAGTCCTACGTCCGCATACCCCGCTCCCTCCGAACCCAGGTCACGCACGGTAGTGAAGCCGGCCTGCAGCGTACGCCGCGCATGTTCCCCGCCGCGGATGGCCCGCTCGGCGTGGGATTCCAGGAGGACCTGGTCAGTCCAGGAGGTTTCATTGTAGGGATGTAGCAGTAGGTGAGCGTGCCCCTCGATCATGCCGGGCAGTAGGGTGCCCCCGGGGAAATCGCGAACTGTACAGCCGGCGGGCGCACGTAGGCTCCCTGCCTCTGCCACTTGGGCGATCGTATCGTGTAGCAGCAGTACGGCCAGGTCTTCGTGCAGCGTGGTACCGTCAAATACGTACTGTGGAGTGATGAGCGTACAGCTGTCCTGGGCCGTCAGGCTAGCGCACAGGAGGAAAAGACAATAGCTCAACGTGGTATAGGGTAGGGGCATGGAAGCAAGATAAGCCTGCCCACCACGCTATGGCAGCCTGACTAGCTATTGACCCGCGGGATCACCTGCTCTCCAATCAGCCTGATCGCATTCATTTGCTGCTCGTGCGTCAGGTCAGCTACCCCCATTTGCAAACTGAAGCGGGTAACCCCACCGAGTGCCTTACTGTGCCGGAGCATCTTCTCGGCTACTTCTTCCGGTCCGCCGACCACGAGTGCGCCGAGCTTACCGCGCTGTGCATCGAAGTGACCCCGGGTGATCGGCGCCCAGCCGCGCTCCTTACCGATACGGGTCATCTGTCGGGCATATCCGGGGAAGAACTCGTCGGCAGCCTGCTCGGTGGAGTCCGCCACATAGCCCAGCGAATGCAGCCCTACCTCCAGGGTGTCCAGATCGTGACCGGCGCGCTCGGCCGCCGCCCAGTACATATCGACCAGGGGACGGAAGCGGTGCGTCTCCCCACCGATTACGGCCACCATCAGGGGCAAACCCAGCGTACCCGCCCGGGCAAAGGAAGCCGGGGTACCGCCTACCCCGACCCAGATCGGCAGCTTATTGACCGGACGCGGATAGATCGGCTGGTCGTTCAGGGGTGCACGGAACCGGCCGGACCAGGTGACCCGCTCGTTGTCGCGAATCTTCAGGAGCAAGCCTAGTTTCTCAACGAACAATTCGTCGTAGTTGCCGAGGTCCAGGCCGAAGAGCGGGAAGGCATCGATGAATGAGCCACGGCCTACCACCATCTCCGCACGCCCATTGGAGATCAGGTCCAGGGTAGCGTAACTCTGGAATACCCGTACGGGGTCGGCCGCACTCAGTACGGTCACGGCACTGCTGAGCTTAATCTGGCTGGTCCGACTGGCGGCCGCTGCGAGAATGGTCACCGGTGAGGAATCGAAAAACTCCTTTCGGTGGTGCTCTCCCATACCGAAAAGGTGCAGTCCGCTCTTGTCCGCCTGCTCAATTCGCTCCAGCAGTTCCGCCATGGACTGCTGTGCGTGGACTACCGCATCCGTCTGCGGATCCAGTACGCTGGCGCCAAAATCGTCGATACCAATTTCCATAGTAGGTGTATTTAATGTATCAACACACGATAGGATACGAAGTTGCCCCAACAGAAAAGCCCGGAACTGCAGGCAGTTCCGGGCTTTAAGTAAGCTAGGTGAAATAGTATAGACTATTCCTCTTCGCTGGTAGTAGCGTCGGCTACGTCCGGTGTCTTGGGGGCTTTAGGCTCCTCCGCTACGGGTGCGGCAGCGGCTGCGATGGGTGCTGCGGCGGGCTTATCCGCTACATCGGCCGTGCTAGTCGGTGCGGCTGCCTGGCTGGCATCACTGCTGCCTCCCTTGCCTCCACGACGGCGACGGCTGCGACGGGTCTTACCGGCAGACTTCGTTCCGTCCTTATCGTATACATCGTTAAAGTCGACCAATTCGATCATGGCCATCTCCGCGCCGTCTCCCAGACGGAAGCCCGTCTTGATGACGCGCAGGTAGCCGCCGGGACGGTCACCGATCTTGTCGGCAATGGTGCTGAAGAGCTCCGTAACGGCCTCCTTGTCCTGCAGGTAGCTAAAGACCACACGCCGGTTGTGCGTGTCGTTGCTCTTGGACTTGGTGAACAGGGGCTCGGCGTACTTGCGCAGCGCCTTGGCCTTCGCCAGCGTCGTATTGATCCGCTTGTGCGTGATCAGGGCGATGGTGAGGTTGCGCAGAAGGGCCTTGCGGTGGGCGCTGGTGCGACTTAAGTGATTAATTCTCTTACCGTGACGCATGTCAGGATGAAATTGGCCGGCACCACGCACCTTCGCCTCCTGGGCAGCTCGGGCAACTGCGAGGGAGAAGGGGTTAGTACCGCTGGTTTATTGGAAATAAACTACACTGTGGTCAGTGACCCGAATTCAATACTACTATTCTTCGTCGAGCTTGTACTTGCTCAGGTCCATGCCGAAGGTCAGGCCCTTCTCTACTAGTAGCTCTTCGATCTCCACGAGGGACTTCTTACCGAAGTTGCGGAACTTGAGGAGCTCGTGGGTATCGTAGCGGACCAGTTCGCCGAGGCTGTTGATCTTGGCGGCCTTGAGGCAGTTGTAGGCGCGTACCGAGAGGTCGAGGTCTTCGAGGCTGGTCTTAAGCAGCTTGCGCATGTGCAGGATGTGCTCGTCGACGATGGTCTCTTCCCGAGCACTGGTGCTCTGGAATTCGATGGGCTCGTCGGTGATCAGCATCAGGTGCTGGATCAGGATACGGGCGGCTTCGCGTACGGCATCCTCGGGGTGGATGGTACCGTCGGTCTTGACCTCTAGGATCAGGTTCTCGTAGTCGGTACGCTGTCCTACCCGGGTAGACTCTACGCGGTAGGCGACATTCTTGATGGGGGTGTAGATCGCGTCTACGGGGATCACGCCGATGGGGGCGTTCTTGGGCAGGTTCTCGTCTGCGGGAATGTAGCCGTACCCCTTGGTTACGGTCAGTTCGACTTCCAGGTTGACGAAGGGCTCCATGGTACAGAGCAGTAGCTCGGGGTTCATGACCTTGAACACATTGGTGTGGTCGTCGATGTCCTTAGCGGTGAACTGCTCTTTGCCGCTGATGGTGAGGTAGATCTTCTCCTCCTCCATCTCATCGTTCTCGATCTGCTGCTTCAGGCGTACCTGCTTCAGGTTGAGGATGATCTCGACGACGTCTTCCACTACGCCGCGGATGGTACCGAACTCGTGGTCGACACCGGCGATCCGTACGGCGGAGATGGCAAATCCTTCGAGGCTGCTCAGCAGCACGCGACGCAGGGAGTTACCGATGGTCTGTCCGAATCCGGGCTCCAGGGGCTTAAATTCAAAGTTGCCGTGGAACTCGTCCGACTTGCTCATCGTGATCTTGTCCGGCTTCTGGAAATTTAGGATACTGCTCATACGTTATTTGCTTGACTTAGAGTGCATTATGGCCGCGAGTGACTGGGGCGACAACACCTGGACTATAAAATTAGGTTGCCCCAACTGGCGCGCGGCCAAATCAGGGCGAGGGAAAAAGGGGTGGCAACCTGTGGTGCGGTGGCGCCGGTAGGTCGCCACCCCTTCATATTATTTCGAGTAGAGCTCGACGATCAACTGGGTGTTGATCTTCTCGGGGATGTTCTCCCGCTCGGGGTAGGCAAGGAAGGTTCCTTCCATCTTCTCGGAGCTAAAGGACAGCCAACCGTGGTTGCGCACATCGCTCTTGCCGTTCATGGTATCGCGAATGACCTCCAGGCCCTGCGACTTACCACGTACCGATACTACATCACCGGGACGGATCTGAGTGGAGGGAATATTGTTGAGCCGGCCGTTCACCATGATGTGGCGGTGGCTGACGAGCTGACGGGCAGCGCGACGGGTGGGGGCCAGACCGAGACGGAACACGATGTTGTCCAGGCGGGCTTCCAGAAACTGCAGCAACAACTCACCGGTAATACCCCGCGAGGCGGCGGCTTTCTCGAATAGGTTGCGGAACTGACGCTCGAGTACGCCGTAGGTGTACTTAGCTTTCTGCTTCTCCGTCAGCTGTAGCTTATAGTCGGAGGGTTGGCGACGGCGACCACGGCTGTTACCGTGTTGACCGGGCTTGTATTTTTTGCGTTCGAAGGCGCGGCTATAACCGAAGATCGGTTCGCCGAGTGCACGGGCTTTCTTCGCCTTGGGACCAGTATATCTAGCCATAGTGACAAGGGGGTTGAGTTGTTACTGAATGATCTCTTCCGGAGCTAGAGATATAGTAGTATCCTGCTGCATAGCGCTGACAGGTCCGGAGTGTTGGTAATTTCTCTCCTCCGATTCCTCTTCCAGGGGAGAGGGGCGAAGTCGGGGCATACCAACGATAATTTTAGACGCGGCGGCGCTTAGGTGGGCGACAGCCATTGTGGGGCATCGGGGTCACATCCTTGATCTTGGCGACGCGGATACCGGCACCGTCGATGGCGCGGATCGCAGCTTCGCGGCCACTACCGGGGCCCTTGACGTACACCTCGACGACGCGCAGACCGGCTTCGTAGGCTACGCGGGCAGCGTTGCCGGAAGCGACCTGGGCAGCGTAGGGGGTGGATTTCTTGCTACCGCGGAATTTCTCCTTACCGGCGCTACCCCAGCTGATGACGTCACCCTGCTTGTTGGTGATCGTGATGATGATGTTGTTGAAGGTAGCCTGTACGTAGGCGAGGCCTTCGTTGTCTACCTTGACCTTGCGCTTCTTTACTACGCGGCCACTGGATGCTTGACGCTTTGCCATTATTTAGTCGCTTTTTTCTTGTTCGCTACGGTCTTCCGCTTGCCCTTACGGGTACGGGCATTGGTTTGGGTACGCTGACCACGTAGGGGAAGCCCCTTACGGTGACGCAGACCACGGTAACAGCCAATGTCCATCAATCGCTTGATGTTGGTGCTTACCTCGGTACGCAGGTCACCTTCGACCTTGTACTCATTGGTGATCAGGTTAGAGATCGTACGAATGTTCTCGTCCGTCCAGTCCTGTACCTTGGTATTGTGATCTACTTCGGCGCGGTCGAGGATTTCGCCGGCGCGGGTAGCACCTACGCCGAAGACGTAGGTCAAACTAATGATGCCGCGTTTGTTACGCGGCAGGTCAACTCCTGCAATTCGTGCCATACTACTCGCTTATCCCTGCCGTTGCTTGAACTTGGGGGTCTTTTTATTGATGATGTAAACTTTGCCCTTACGCCGCACGATCTTACAATCGGCCGAGCGCTTCTTAACGGAGGGTCTAACTTTCATAATGCTTGATTTACGACCAGCGGCAGTGCTGTGGCTATTTGTACCGGTAGGTGATGCGTCCACGACTCAGGTCGTAGGGGCTCATCTCTACCGCCACCTTGTCACCGGGAAGGATTTTGATGTAGTGCATCCGCATCTTTCCCGAGATCGTGGCCTTGATTTCGTGATCGTTTTCGAGGCGAACCCGGAACATTGCGTTCGACAGAGCTTCCTCAATCACACCATCCTGCTTGATCAGGTCTTTTTTGGACATCTTTTAAATTTCGGAGGGCAAAGGTACGATTATATTTCGGACCGCCCAAGGGGGGTAAGTAAGTTTTCTCTAAGTAAAGGCCTGAGCCACCGAAGTAGTTGACTTCCAACAGCCTACTGCACTCACTTACGCCATTACTAGCGGCTGATACCGCGCTACGAGCTCCTCATCCAGGTTGTCTACCACCTTCAGATTGGGGTTATTCCGGATGGCTTCCTCGATGGGCCGGTGGTCGCTCATCAGGTCGGCGGGCGCGCCGTTGGCCGTGATCGCGATCGAGTGTTCGTAATGAGCGGCGGGGCTGCCGTCTACCGTGATGATGGTCCAGCCATCCTCGCGGCTCACCACGCTGCGCTTACCGAGCGTAATCATCGGCTCGATGGCGATGATCAGACCGGCCTTGAGTACCGGCCCGCGGCCGCGCTTGCCGAAGTTAGGTACGTCGGGCGCTTCGTGGAGGTTACGGCCCAGTCCGTGACCCACCAACTCACGCACGGCCCCGTAGCCACACTCACGTTCCGTGTAGTGCTGTACGGCGTGGCTCACGTCCCCGACGCGGTTGCCCTGCCGGGCCGCATCGATACCCAGGTACAGGCTGTGTTTGGTACGGCGGCAGAGCTCCATGGTCGGCTCCGCTACGTCGCCTACGCAGAAGGTATAGGCAGCATCCCCGTAAAACTCGTCGACGATCGTGCCACAGTCGATGGATAAAATATCCCCGTCCTCAAAGACCTGGTTCTCGTCCGGCAGACCGTGTACGACCTCTTCATTACGCGATACCAGCAGGGTGGACGGACAGCCGTACAGTCCCTTAAAGCCCGGCACGGCCCCGTGGTCGCGGATATACTCCTCGGCGAAGGTGTCGATCTGCTGTCCGGTCATGCCGGGACGCAGCAATTTGCCCACCTCGGTCAGGGTCTCGCAGACCAGGAGACAGGCGACGCGGCTGCGCTCGATCTCTTCCGGAGTCTTGTAAATCATCTTACGGCCTTTTCTGCCCATAGTGGTCGGGGTTTCAGCAGTTGTTAACGCGGAGGGGTAGGAGTAGTTGAGGGCGGGGCCGCAGGTGCGATGATTAGACCCCGTCCGACTGCTTTAGCCGGCGGACGAGGGTCCGAAGCCTAGCCAGCAGCAGTCGGTGGTAGATAATCCATAGCGATGAGATCTTCCCACCTTGCAAACGGCACAAGGCGCAAGTCATGAAGCAGGTAGTTTCGCTCCGTGATCGCTAGCATGTCCCCATACCGGTGATCGCTGATCAGGATACCCTGGGTGCGTCCCGCCTGCACGATCAGGGCGGATGCTCGCGCGGTGCCCAGGGGAGATAGTTCCGTAAAAGGTTCATCCAGTAGTTTAAACCGGCTGGGTAACGATAGCACCAAGACCAGTTCCAGCAGCCTGGCTTCTCCCCCGGATAGGTTAGCGAACCGACTATCCAGCCGCTCGGCAAATTCAGGCAAATCCTCAAGCAACTTCGCCGGCGAAAGGCCATAGAGCGATAGCAAAGTCCGCACCCGCATAGTCCGCGGATGGACCGACCGCTGGGGCAAGTAGCTGATCAGACCTGGAACGGCGAAAGGTCGCTTCGTGTAGGTGCCGTCGACAAATATGGTCGCGTAGTCCGCCTTTAATTCTCCCAGCAGGATCCGGTAGAGACAGCTCTTGCCGGCCCCGTTGCGGCCCAAAAGCCCTACGATCTCCCCCTCCCGTAGGTGCAGCACAGCGTCCCGGATAATCTCCCGCTGCCCGAAGGACAGACGGATGCTGTCGGCCCGGATCATGTGAAAACTATTAAGCCGGCAATCCACAGCAGGAGGTCCGTACTAACGGTGATCGCGGTTAACAAGCGCAGCGAAACGCCGAAGTTGAGGTAGAATACGTCACTTGGAAACTGCCGTCGGTAGTTAGCGATCATCAGGATGGCGGAGGTGATCAGCTTGAAGTAGATCAGGAACTGGAGCGCTCTCGGTCCGCGCTGCCAGTAGATTGCGAGGGAGACGGCCGTTACCATGCCGGTCACAAACCAGTAACTACGAGCAAAAACAAAAAGCAATCGGAGGCGCCGGTCAGCATCCCGCATACGGTGATGGGCTAGTGGACTACGGAGATACGGACAGCAGCAGCTTCGTTACTTACTACTAGCTGGTCGGCGCAGCAGGTAGGTCAGCCCATCCTCCGCAGAGCGGGAGTAGAGGGGGTGATCCGTATCAGTAAGCAGGGTAGCACCGAGTTTGCTCACGGCGCGCTGCGAGCGGTAATTGAACTCGTTCACGTAGAAGACCACGTCCATATCGCGGCCGAACACGTAGTCGATCAGTAGCGACTTCATGGCGCGGTTGTAGGCGGTGCCCCAGAGGCGCCGGTCGAGGAAGGTCCAGCCGATCTCCAGCGCTGTGGGGCTGATGTACTTCAGGCGGGTGCTACCGATGATGCGGTCGCCATTCCGCCGGTCGAGGACCGTGAAGGCACCGCCCGAGGCTACCGCATCGTCGAACATAGCGTCGAATACGGGGCGCTGGTAGCGATCTTTACGGCTATGCTGCTCCCAGAGCAGCTTGTCGTTGGCAACGGCGTAGAGGTCCTCGCGGTCAGCGGGCACGAGGGGCCGCAGAGTGACCAGGTCGTTCTGGAGGGTAGGCAGGGGATTGGGGAGCATGGGGGGAAAGTACGCCTTCCCGCGATGCACCGCACCGGCGGCCCCGCCCCGGCCTTTGTGCTTACCTTCGCGGCCATGGCTAAAGTCGTAGCGATTGCGAACCAGAAAGGCGGGGTAGGGAAGACCACGACGACCATCAATTTGGGGGCTTCGCTGGCTATTCTGGAGCGCCGCGTGCTCATCATCGATGCCGACCCCCAGGCCAATGCCACCAGCGGCGTAGGCATCCCGCCCGAGGAGCTGGAGGGTAGTATTTACAACGTGCTGATCAACGGCCTGGACGTCAACGAGGTCGTCTACGAAACCGAAACGCCCAATCTCCATATCGTACCCAGCAGCATCCAGCTCGTGGGAGCGGAAGTGGAGCTGATCAACCGCTTTCGCCGCGAGGACGTGCTCAAGAACAGCGTGGTGGAGCCCCTGCGCGACCAGTACGACTACATCCTGATCGACTGCCTGCCGAGCCTGGGACTACTCACCATCAATGCGCTCACGGCGGCCGACTCCGTGCTCGTGCCCGTACAGTGCGAGTACTTCGCCCTGGAGGGACTGTCGAAGCTGCAGGACACGATCAAACTGGTGCAGCAGCAGCTCAACCCCCAGCTCAAGCTAGAGGGTATTCTGCTCAGTATGTTCGACCAGCGGCTGCGCCTGGCTAACCTGGTGGTGGAGCAGGTGCGATCGACCTACGGCACCCAGGCCTTCGAGACCATCATTCACCGCAACGCCCGCATCAGCGAGGCCCCGAACATGCACATGCCCGTGGTGATGATCAATGCCGGAAGCCGCGGCGCCAAGAACTTCCTGAACCTTGCCGAGGAATTCCTGCTTAAGAACGGCGAGACTGTTACAAGGAGTTAAGGGGTGAGGGGGAGAAGGAGTTAAGGGCGGGGATGCTCGCTTCGCTCGTCGGTTCTGAGAGGTAGTCATCCACTACAGTGATGCTGTGATGACGCATCTTACGACACGACGGTCAGCGCACCTACCACGTCTGTAACGCCTCCAACGCTTGCCCTAACCCCTTAACTCCTCCACCCCCTAACCCCTTGGACACATGTCCCGAAGAAAACGCCGCAAGGCCACCCAACCCGCCCCTACCGCCCCGGCGACCAATACCCCCTCCACCGGGCGGTGGCGCTTTTTTGTGTGGATGTCCTGCTTCTTTTTCGTGGCCGGCCTGCTCGTACAGCTCGACGTGATGACCGCCTGGCCGGGTGCCGAGGGCTTTTCCCTGGCCCAGGCCGTGGGGGTGGACTACGGCCGCTACCTGCCCGCCGCCTTCAATCACATGCTGCTGGGCCTGGGGGACGGCGTAAGCGAGGCGCGTAATGCCGACTTCTTATTTCCCCGGCTGGTATCGGCGCTGTGCCTGATCCTTACCACGATATTCACCTACCGCTGGATGACGCAGCTGTTCGGTCGGCAGGTGAGTCAGCTGACGCTGCTCTGCGCGGGGGCTTCTTTCTTTCTGCCCTTCTTCGGCAAGGTGGCTACGGCGGACGCTCTGGCCCTGCTGGGGCATTCGGGTATGTTCTGGACGGTCCTGCTGTTCGGGCTCACCAAGGACCGCCGTAAACTATTTCCCTTCGGTGCCTTCGCGCTGTTGGGGGCGATCGCCGCACCGGTATCCACGCTGTTGCTTGCCCTGATGCTTGTGATCCTGGCCGTCTTTCAGCGGATGGACTATGGCTGGCAGGTACCCGCGGGTATCGCGGTGGGTATCTCCTGTCTGGTGCTACTGGTGCAGGGTCCGCAGGGCGCCAACACCTACTGGTACTACGGGCAGGAGGACAGCCGCTTGCTGGACCTGCTTTACTATGGTCTGCTGGGCATGCTGCCGCTGGCTGGCTGGCTCGTGGCGGGAGTGCGGGACCTGGCCTTTAAGGCGCAGAAATTCGAGCAATTTTCCCTCATCGTCGGTATGGCGCTGGTGGGTACGCTACTGGCGCAGTCGCTGCTCTTCATGCTCCTGCTGGCCCTGGTGGCCGGCAAGCAGATGCAGCTGTACTTCGACGGCGAGAATTACCCCTGGAAGGACTACGTCAAGACGGCTTCGGTACTGCACCTGATCCTGGCCTTCGGCGCGGCCTTCCTGCTGCTGGCGGGCGGTGGTATCGCCTTTCCGGGCGCGGGCTTCCGGGCGGCACTGGGCATGGCGGCGGCCTACTGGATCTTCAGTCTGCTCTCCACCCTGGGGGTATTCGGCGAGCGGCGCGACTTTGCCATCGGCGGATCGATACTGGCCGGACTGCTCACCATCATGTTCTTCTGGGTGCAGGTATATCCCTACCTCGAGGCCGAACGCTCCTGGCCCCGACAATTACTAAAGGAGGCAAGTTTAGCCCCCGGTAGCCTACAGTTGCCCGACGAGGCGGACGACAGCGAACTCAGTTCGGCCCTGCCGTACTTCCAGCAGGCTGGCTGGCAGCTGCGGGAGGCAGGGACATACGAATTATACCGCTACGAACTGACGGACAGTACACAGGCGGCTGCGGGCACGCAGGTGCGTGGGCGGATGATCGTGCGACCCAGTGGGTTTGGTCTGCGGGCGGTCAAATAACCGGAACTACGAGTTTAATAATTTCCGTAGAAGTGGCCGGTATACACTTGGTAACCGGATATATGTAGCTTAAACACATATAATTTCAGTTGATGTGTTATTGGTTAGGTGGCCCCTCGGATGGCGACGTATTCTGCGTCGAACCTGAGTGTTCTGACGCTAGTTGCAGCGGGTAAGAGACACTATCGTTCGTTGCCACATTTTGCAGCGGGCATCCACAAAAAACCATTTCATGCTTCGAATTTTACCTTTTTTATTCCTTGGGTTACTACCCCTGGGACACGACCTCTGTGCGCAATCACTTACCCTCATTGTCACTGCTACCAACGATGACGCACAAGCGCGCGACGCCGATCCCGGTGACGGTGTGTGTGAGGACATGGACGGCCGCTGTACCCTCCGTGCAGCCATTGACGAGGCTAACGCAAGTACCGGACTCGACGTCACCGTAGTCATTCCCGGACTACTACCCGGTAGCAATACCGGAAAGTTCACCCTTAGCCGGGTAGCCCCTAACGTAGCCTTCAACACCTACGAAGACGACAACGCATACGGCGACCTGGACCTCAACGGCAGTTTCAATTCACTACTGCTACAGGGTACCGGTACACCCGGACCCACGCTCAGTATTTCCCCCAACGACCGCATTCTCGACGTAGTGAGCGGCGGCCGGGTATCGGTCGAACGCATCCACTTTACGGGCGGCACGGCACGGGCTGGTCGCAACGGTAATTCCAACGGTTCCGGTAGCTTCGGCGTTGACGGAGAGAACGGTGCCAATGGTGGAGCCATGCGCGTGGCCCCCGGTCAGGAGGTCACCATGGATCAGGTCACCTTTAGTTCCAACTTTACACAGAGCGGTGGCAACGGTGCTGCACCGGCTTCGTCGATCGCACGTATCGACGGCGGTAACGGCGGCAGTGGCGGCAACGGCGGCGCCCTTTACATCGGTGAGGGAGCTGATGTCACCATCACACGGGGTACGTTTTCCGGCAACGGTACCGGCGATGGCGGCAGCCCCGCCTCCGGTCAGAGCAACGGCACGCCCGCCGAGGGCGGCCGGGGCGGCAACGGCGGTAACGGCGGAGCTATATACAGTGCAGGCGCACTAGAGCTCCTAAGCTGTACCATCACGGATAACCTTGGAGGTGACCCCACGGGTGGTGCCGCCGGCGTAAATGGTGGTGAACAAGGTGCTGCCGGCGAAGGCGGCTCCGGCGGTGGAATAGCCCTGGCCCGGTTCATCAATGAGGAGCAGGTCACTCAGGGTACGGCCACCCTGCTCAATACCATCGTGGCAGGAAACGTTGCCGGTGACGATACCGAAGACGGATCGCAACCTGGTACCGACTTTTACGACAACAATGGTGGAAAGCGCTTCACCTCCCAGGGGTATAACCTGATTGGGACAAAGAACGCTTCCGGCGCATTCCGCAAGAAGGAGGGCGACCGTATTGGGAATGGCGAACGGGGCATCGACCCACAGCTGAATGGCCTGAACCAGAATAGCGACGAAGCGGTACCCACTCGTCAACCCCGGTCGGGCAGTCCGGTAGTGAATACCGGCACCACCATCATGGATAATGACTTCGATGCACGCGGCTTTCTGCGTCCCGCCGGCGGGCAAGCCGACAAGGGCGCCCACGAGCGTAATTCGGAAGCTTTCGTTACCGACCTGGTCATCACGTCCTTCACCGTTGAAGGTGCTACCGAGGAGTCGGTGACGATCACCAACAACAGCGACTACCCCGCACAGATGGATGACCATGTGCTGGTCGCCTTCCCCCGTGGATACGACGACGCGGCTCCTGCCTGCCTGTCCGTCAATCTATACGGTGAGTTAGCCCCCGGGGCCACCTTTACCGTCGGCGATGCAGCCGTAAGTCCTAAAGCCCACAATCTGCGGTTAGACTTCCGGACCAACACCTGCGGAACATCGGAGGCCGACCAATTCGACGATGTCCGCGGTGCGCTTGCGATCTACAAGGGTGGCGCGACTAGCATCCAGGGATTCGTGCTTGGCAACTACGAGGACGTCCGTAAGGATCTCGTAACCTACGGGAGTTCCTCGGCCCGCATGAGTGACTCCGAATCACTGACCGCGACGTCCACTTCGCTCACCGCTACCTTACTCAGCTACCCCAATCCCGCAGACGGACTTGTCACACTGAGTATGTCGCTACCGGATGCTGGCACCTACGACCTCCGGGTACTGGATGCACAGGGAAAGAAGGTGCTACAGCGTGCAGTCGTGGCCACCGCCAACGGTGCGCAGCAGCTCGAACTGGATATGACGCAGCTACCAGGTGGTATCTACCTGATCCAGCTCACGCTTCCTACCGAAGTGCTTACTAGCAAGCTTAGCCTGAACTAAGCCCCGCACGAGCTTTAACCAGCTTACGTAGCCCTACTTCCTGCTGGAGGTAGGGCTATTTTTCATTACCACTCCTTCCTTCATCACAAACATTACCTCCCGCATCACCCCGATATCCTCCCTGGGATCACCGGGTACGGCCACCACATCCGCCAGGAAACCTACGCTTAGCTGACCGAGCTCGGCTTCCATACCCAGCACCTCGGCGGCCGTCACGGTAGCCGTGCGGATGGCCTCCAGGGGGGGGACACCCGCCTCTACCATGTACACGAACTCCCCGGCGTTATCCCCGTGCGGACTCACCCCGCTATCCGTCCCGAAGGCAATCTTCACCCCGCGGTCGTAGGCCTGCTTAAAGGTGGCCTGCAGCGCGGCGCCGATGCTCAACGCTTTGGGTACGATCACCGGTGGGAAGTAGCCCGGGATCTTGGCCTTCTCGGCTACGAATTTCCCCGCGCTTAGGGTAGGTACGTAGTACGTTCCGTGCTCGATCATTAGCGCCATGGCTTCCTCATCCATCAGGCTGCCGTGCTCGATGGTGGTGATGCCGGCGCGGATGGCCCGCTTCATCCCCTCCACGCCGTGGGCGTGGGCGGCGGTATGCATGCCATAGTCCTTGGCTGCGGCTACGATGGCCTCCAACTCTGCATCGGTGAATTGCGGACCGGACCCATCCTTTGCCACACTCAGCACCCCGCCGGTAGCAGTGATCTTGATGCAGTCGGCACCGTTCTTGTAGCGCGTCCGCACCGCCTTATAGGCTTCCTCGGGGCCGTTGATCACGCCCGCCTCCGGACCGGCATCGAAGCTCAGCTCCCGGTTTCGCCCGTTACTCGGATCGGCGTGCCCGCCCGTTGTGGCTATCGCTTTTTCGGCGGTGAAGATGCGCGGGCCCACTACGTGGCCCCGGTTGATGGCATCGCGCAGACTCACGTTTACGCCGCTCCCCCCCAGGTCGCGCACCGTAGTGAAGCCCGCCTCCAGCGTTTTGCGGCAGTACGCCGTGGCCCGCAGGGCTACGTCCGCCGGGTCCATCGTGAACCGCTCGCTGTAAGCCGTCGGACTGCTCTGGCTCTCCACGTGTACGTGCAGGTCGATCAGTCCCGGTAGCACGGTATGCGCACGCAGGTCGATCACGGCCACGCTATCGGTGGGCTCCAGGTAGCCTGCTTCCACCATGGCGATGCGGCCGTCCGTTACGACCAGGGTGTGTTCGGTCAGGACCTCCTCATCCGTACCGGTGATCAGGCGACCGCAGTGCAGGTAGGTCGTCTGGGCGAAGGCAAAAAGTGGAAGCAATAGGCAAGCGATCAGTAATTTCATACGGATCAAGGTACGCAACGCAGTTACTTCAGCTAGTCGACTAGCGTGTACCTACATTTACACTACTCACCTACTCATTCTTGTCTATCATGACTAAAGAACGCATCGGCCTCATCCTCCTTGGTCTTGTCGGCCTAGCCCTGCTCGGTAGCGGCATCATGAAGTTCACCCAGCCCGCCGAGATGGTGGAGGCTATGGGTGTCGGCCCCCTCCTCACCCTGGCCGTGGTGGAGCTCCTCATCGTGACGGCGCTGCTCATCCCCCGCACGCGCCTGCTGGGTATCATTCTGGCGGCCAACTACATCGGGGGCATCATCGCCTTCAGCTGGCTGGTCGAGCAGGAGACCCCCATTGTCGGCATCGCCCTCAACACACTGCTCTACGTAGGCGCGGCGCTGTACCGTCCCTGGCTCACTGACAACCAGGCAGGTAGGATAGCCTAAAGTCGGTCAGTTAGCGGTCGCGGTCGCGGGTGCAAGGCAAAGGTCGAGTGGCCTCCGGTCCGAGTGGTCACACAGCTACCGCACGTTGGCGTCTCGGACCGGAGGCCACTCGACCTCTTACCTACCTATACTTTACTCCACTTCTGGTCCCCCCGCGAGTTCTCGACCACGACTTCCACGAAGCGCATGCCGCGTAGGCCATCCCGTACGGTAGGGAAGTCCCGTTCCGCCGCCGTAGCCTCCCGCGCCGCCATACCCGCGCGCACCGTATCGGCGAAGTTGCGGTAGATGTTGGCGAAGGCCTCGAGGTAGCCCTCGGGGTGACCGGCTGGAATACGGGTAGCCCGCTGCGCCGCCTCGGTCAACTCACTACCCACCCCGGTGCGGAACACTTTCGTCGGTTCGCCGTGTGTCTTGACCAGCAGTGTATTGGGCTCCATTTGGTGCCACTCGATGCCGCCGGTCTCGCCCCATACCCGGATGTTGAGACCGTTCTCTTCCCCGGCGGCGATCTGCGAGCAGTGAAGTACGCCCTTCGCCCCCTCCTCGAAACGGAGCAGGATATTGGCGTCGTCGTCGAGCCGACGGCCCTCGACGAAGGAGGTGAGCTCGGCGCAGACCTCCGTGACGTGTAGGCCGGAGACGTATTCGGCCAGGTTCTCGGCGTGGGTTCCGATATCACCCATCGCGCCGCCCATACCGGACTTCTCCGGATCGACTCGCCAGCTTGCCTGCTTGCTGTCCGTGTCCTCCAATTTGGTGGACAACCAGCCTTGGGGGTACTCCACGACGATCTTGCGCACCTTACCGAAGTCGCCCCGGGCAATCATGTCGCGCGCCTGCTTGACCATGGGGTAGCCCGTATAGTTGTGGGTAAGGGCGAAGGTGAGCCCGGTCCGCTCGACCAGATCGACCAGCTGCCGTGCCTCGTCTACATTGAAGGCCAGGGGCTTATCACACACGACGTGGAAGCCATTCTCCAGGGCCATCTTGGCCGGTCCGAAGTGTACGTGATTGGGGGTGACGATGGAGACGAAGTCCATCCGCTTACCTTCCGGCAGGCCCTTTTCGGTGCGGATCATTTCTTCGTAGCTGCCGTATACGCGGTCGGCGGGCAGAAAGAAGTCCTCCCCCGACAGCCGGGATTTCTCAGCGTTACTGCTGAAAGCCCCACAGACCAGCTCGATCTGCTGGTCCAGCGCCGCGGCGAAGCGGTGTACTCCTCCGATAAAGGCCCCGCGACCGCCGCCGACCATACCCATCCGTAACTTTCTTGACATCCTGTATTGATTTTGGCGTAGTATAGGAAAAAGGTACCATTCCCCGCACCCGCGACCCCGCCCCGCTTACGTACGAAGCCCCGCCTGACACACGTCAGGCGGGGCTTCGTAGCACCAGGAATACTGTGGGAGGACAGCTACCCTAGGCCGTCACGGGCGTATCGGAGGCGGTCTTTACTTCCTTCACTTCCTGGTCGCTGGACAGATCGTAGACGATCGGGCTGGCGATGAAGATCGAGGAGTAGGTACCCACTACGATACCCACCAGTAGGGCAAAGGCGAAACCCTTGATGCTCGCACCACCGAAGAGGAAGAGCACCAGCACGACCAGGATGGTCGTAAAGGAGGTCATCACCGTACGGCTGATGGTGGAGTTGATGGCATCGTTGATGAGCTGCCGGCGGTCGCGCTTGGTGTAGTTGGTGAGGTACTCGCGGATGCGGTCAAAGACAACGACCGTATCGTTGATGGAGTAACCGATCACCGTAAGGATGGCGGCGATGAAGGCCTGATCGACCTCCATGTTGAAGCCGATCCACCCCCAGCAGGCGGCAAAGACACCCATGACGATGATGGTGTCGTGGAACAGGGCCACTACGGCACCGGTCGAGTAGCGCTTGCCCTTGAAGCGCAGCAGCAGGTAGAAGAAAATACCCAGCAGGGCTACTACACCGGCTTCGAGCGCCGAGCGCTTGATGTCGTCGGCGATCGTAGGACCTACTTTGCTTACACTGGTAATGTGTGTACCCACCGTGGTCTCCGTACTGCCGAACTGATCCAGCGTGACGGAATTGTCACCGGTAGCGGCCGTCACTCCTTCATAGAGGGCGGCCAGTACTACGTCCTGCGGCTCCTGACCGTCGATCTGGGCGGTCTGGTCGATGAGGTAGTTGGTGGTGATATTGTAGGTATTGTCGGCATCAACGGACTTGATGGTCGGCACGCCCTCCAGGGGGCCTTCCAGCGCATTGCGCAGCTCCTGAGCCGATACCTCCTGATCGAAGGCCACGGTGTAGCTGTACCCCCCCTTGAAGTCTACGCCCAGGTCGAAACCCCGGGTAAAGATGAAGAACAAGGATACCGCCACGAGGACCGCGCTGATGCCGTAGCTGATCTTGCGGAAGCTCAGCCAGTCGACGCTCACGTTGGCGAACAGGCTCTTGCTGCCGGCGGTCCAGAAGGTCATGGTGCCGCGCTTGTTGATCCAGTAGTCGACCATGAGCCGGCCCACCAGTACGGCGGTGAAGACCGAGGCGATGACACCCACGATCAGTACCACGGCGAATCCCTTGATGGGGCCCAGACCAAAGTAGGCCAGTACCGCCGCGACCAGGATGGTGGTCACGTTAGCGTCGATGATGGTCGAGTAAGAGTTAGAGAAGCCGTCGCGTACCGCATTGGGTACGGTCTTGCCTACCCGTAGCTCTTCACGGATACGCTCGTAGATGATCACGTTCGCATCCACGGCCATACCGATGGTAAGCAGGATACCCGCAATACCCGGTAGGGTGAGAACGGTACCAAGGCTGGCCAGGGCACCGAAGATGAACACCAGGTTGAGCAGCAGGGCTACGATAGCTACCACACCGGCTCCACCGTAGTAGAACAGCATAAAGGCCAGCACCAGACCGAAGCCGATCAGCAGCGCCGTCACGGAGCTCTTGATGTTAGCCTCGCCCAGCGAAGGACCTACGATACTCTCCTGGATGATCTGCGTACGTGCGGGCAGTCGACCTACCTGCAGGATATTGGCCAGGTCGGTGGCCTCCTGTACGGTGAAGTCACCCGTGATGCTGGTGCTACCGCCCGTGATCGGACCGTTCACCCGCGGCGCGGATACTACCATGCTATCCAGCACGATGGCGACCTGCCGGTTGCCGTTGTTGGCGGCATCGGTGGTCATGCGCGCCCAGATGCGACTCCCCTCAGAGTTCATCGTCAGGTTGACGGCCACCTGGCCACCGGGCTCGGGACCGGAGCCGGCGCGGGTCACGTACTCGCCCGTGAGGGGAGCGGTGCCGTCGCGCGGCAGGTCGAGCTGGTACAACTGGTAGAGGCTGCCGGCCGTGCCGTTGTCATCCGCGTCCAGGGGCGTCTCCGCAAAGCGGAAGGAAGCGTTGCGGGGGAACAGCCGCTTGATCTCCGGATCGTTCAGGTAGCGCATCACCTGCTGGCGGTTGCTGCCCTGTGCGATACCGAGTACGGCGGGACCGAAGTTGCCATTGTTAGGCGTGAGCACACTGAAGAGTGGGCCGGCCGTCTGGTTCTGCACTTCCCGGGGGGTGATCGACTCGATGCTGTCGGTCAGGTTCCCCAGGTCGTTGGTAGCGTAGACGGTGTCGTAGACCGTGGTGGTCTGCTCTACGGCCGTGCTATCCAGACCGGCGGCCAGGTCCTGGCGGCGTTGCAGAATCTGATCGGCCTGGATCAGGGCGTTGATGCTGGTCTGGTCGACGTTGAGCACATCGAAGAACTCCAGGTTAGCGGTACCGGTGAGGAAAGCACGCGCGCGGGCGGGGTTCTCGATACCGGGCAGTTCGACTACGATGAGGTCGCGCTCCGCGTCCAGGGCCACGTTGGGCTGCACTACGCCGAGCTGGTCGATGCGGTTGCGCAGCATGACGAAGGTCAGGTTGACCGTTTCGTCGGCCTTTTCGCGCAGGATGCGGACTACTTCGGCGTCGCTGGTGTTGATGCCGATCTGGTCGCGCAGGGCGTCGTTGCGGCTGAAGATGGTGGCGAGCTTCTGATCGTCGCCGGCGCGTTCTGCCCAGGCGTTGCCGAACAGGGTGATGAAATCGTCGTCGGCCGACTGCTGCGCTTGGGAGGCTGCGGAAATGGCTTCTTCAAATGTGGTGTCCCTGGAGTTTCGGGCCATGGTGAGTAAGAACTCACGCAGGTCGACCTGTAGGACGACGGACATGCCGCCCTTGAGGTCGAGGCCCAGGGCCAGCTGCTGGGCCTTGAGGTCTTGGTAGGTGTACGATTTGATCAGGGGCAGTCGGAAGACTTCCTGGTCGGAGATGCTGTCCAGATAGGACGCGCGAGCAATGCGATATGCTTCGCCTGTGTCGTCGCCCGTGAGATCCTGTGCGTAGTTGTCGGCATCGTTTTCCACCGCATTGGTGGGGATGACGAACATGTACTGCGCAATGGTCACGAGGAGCATGACGACAAGGAAAAACTTGATCAGTCCCTTGCCTTGCATAATGAAGAATTTAGGTTCCGGCGGAGCCGCCGTCGGAATCGGGCGGACCACCATTTGAAGAAGGATGGTGAAAACCCGCGCGACCAGAGCCTCCCAGACCTGGCGCGCGAAGGGGCGCAAATATACGGCGCGGCACCGGGAAAAATATGCTGTCGGCCGGCACACATTGTGTGAGCGGAGACCGAACCCTACCTCCCCCGTACGGTGTTACACAACGGACTACCCCTTTAACCAACGACGCCTTGAATCAACTAGCTGCCATAACGGCCTCTTACTGGGTGGCCTTACTCGTTACGTTTCTCTGTGCAGTTACTACCTCTGGCGTATCCGCACAGTCGCCCCTGGACGTAGGTTTGCACTTCTCCCCTCAGATTCGGTACATCAGTTCCAGCGCCCCCGACGGGGTACAGCGACGCGTCACGACCAGCGGGCGCGACGGCCTCGCGCTGGGCGCCACCGCGGGGGGCTACCTGGAGTATGCACTGACCGACCACTGGTACGTCCGCGGCGGTATCGACGTAGCCTACAAACGCAACCGCTACGCCACGCAGCGCACAGTAGCTGAGGTAGACACCGTACGCAACGGCAGCAACTTCATTAGCTACGCCAGCATCGAGCTGCCCGTTGCGTTGCTGTACCGCTTCGGCTACCGGCGCAACTACGATAGTTTCCTGCTGGGCGTGGCCACCACCCTGACGCGCTGGGGCGGCGACCCCAAGATCACGTCTTCCTTCAACGGAACGAGTGACAACAGCATCGCCTACCCCAAACATACCGTCACGGTATTCGGGGGCTATGAGACCTACCTATCCGAAGTGCTGGTGCTGGGTATAGAGCCCTATGTCTCCTACGTACCCACCGAGTTCAGGATCGAAAACGCGACCACCTCGACAGTGCGCTTCGAGGCGGGTATATCCCTGCGGGTCCACCTGGACAACTGAACCGATTTTTTACAGCGCTACCGGCACGACGTGCCACAGCCCCGCCGCTACTAGTGCACCAATGATGGGTCCCACTACCGGCACCCACGAATACGCCCAGTTGCTTCCCCCCTTATTGGCCAGCGGCAGCAGAGCGTGCGCTATACGCGGACCCAGATCGCGGGCCGGATTGATCGCATAGCCCGTCGGGCCCCCCAGCGAAAGACCGATCCCCAGTACCACCAGGGCTACCGGCAGGGCATCCAGGGCACCCAGACTGCCCGGCGCATCACCGAATTTAGGTCCCGTGATGTACAGCACGGCAAAGACCAGCACGAAGGTGCCGATGGCCTCGGTCAGGATATTAGACAGGTGATTCGGGATGGCCGGGTCGGTACTGAAGGTGGCCAGTACAAGGCCCGTATCTTCCGTTGCGGCGTAGTGATCGCGGTAGGATAGCACGACCAGCGCCTGACCCAAAAAGGCGCCGGCGATCTGGGCCACCACGTATCCGGGTACCAATAGCCAGCTGAATTTGCCGACTACCGCCAGCCCGAGGGTGACGGCTGGGTTGAGGTGTGCTCCGCTCATGGGAGCCGTCACGAATACCCCCACGAACACCGCCACGGCCCAGGCTACCGCGATGGGCATCAGCCCGTTGCCGTTTCCCTTGGTTTTGGCCAGTAGCATATTTGCGACCACCCCATTGCCGAGTAAGATCAGAATTGCCGTACCCAGCAGCTCGCCGAGGTAGGATACAAGTTCGGGGGTAAGCACGTAAGTTGGGTTTAACGGGTGATCAACGGCCAGCCAAGATACACGCCCCGCCGGTTTAGCGAATGGTCGTGCCCAGACTGAGCTGATTCACCCCGCCGCCCAGGTGGTACGTGCCCCGCCCGTAGGCCAGGCTGAAGCGCCGCGTCTCCCAGGCGAAGCCGAAGCTGTAACCCGCTCCGGAGCGGAAATCCGTCAGCCGCAGCTCCCGCCGCAGCCCGTGGTTGTACCCGATGCGGGCCCGCAGGTTGCGCCGCTTGCCGATCAGCAGCTCGCCGTTCACGACGAAGTGACGGGCCAGGTTATCGAAAAACACTGCACCGGCGCCCCGTCCGCCCGTCTGTTCTTCGCCCAGAAAGGTCAGCGTGTTGTTGTCCTCGGCTTCGGGGTCATCGTAGAGGACGTTCCAGCGGTCGAGGTAGCGATAGACCACCGAAAAGCGGAAGGGCAGATACCTGAGCTCGCGCACCACGCCGACCTGTAGCTCGAAGGGCATAGGCTCGCGGGTATCGCCGTAGTGGCTAAGCTGCCGGCCGAAGTTGCGCGCCAGCAGTGAGATCTGGAAGCGGCCCGAGGTATCCCGGTAGTGCACCCCGGCGTCCAGCCCGAGCCCGAAGCTGTTGTAGCCCGCCAGTTGGGAAGCCAGCAATTTTACATTAACGCCCACGCTGAGCCGGTCGGCCACCTCGCGGGCCGCCCCCGCCGTGAGCGCGAATTCAGAGGCGCTGAAGTCCCCCTGGGCCTGACCAGTGGGATCGCGCCGCACCAGGTCACCACCGTAATTGATGTACTGTAGTCCGGCCTGGAAGGTGGTACGCAGGTTCTCGCGGTGGCGGGCGTAGGTGAGGTAGCTGTTGTTGATGCCGGCGGGCAGGAAGGCATGGCTCAGGGCAGCTTTGCCGTGCATGGTGGAGTTAAGCAGGCTGGGGTTGCGGTTGGCCAGGGTGACATCGTCGTCCATCAGGGCTATATGGTGCCCGCCCATAGCGGCTACGGTCGCTGAATTAGGTGCATTGAGGAATTCGTAGGCCGACACGCCACCGATCTGCGCGCCCGCTACACCCCACGCCAGTACCAGTACCCAAACACACAAAGCTCGCATAGCCCACAAGTTACGTAAGCTAGGATGCTAGTTGCTGCTAGTTCGTGGCATTGACTGCGGGCGGACGCGTCATGTCCGGTGCCGCAGACGGTGCCGGAGTGCCCTCCTCCCGCCGCCACTGCGTAGTACATACCCCCACCTGGCAGTCGCGGATGGCCGTCAGCTCACCCGTCAGCTCATCGAATACGTAGAGCGTCCCCTGCTCTTTGCCATCCCGGTAGCTGCCGGCGGCACTGGGCTGGCCATTCTCGTACCAGTCGCGGAAGGGGCCATTTTCCCGGTTGTCGGCAAAGGATACTTCTTCGCGCACCCCGCCGTCGGGCCAGTAGCGCGTCCAGACCTCGCCCATACTACCGTCGCGGTACTGCCCCCGCAGGCGCAGCTTGCCGGTGGAGTCGTAGGTGATGTACTCACCCTCGAACTGTCCGGCGCGGTAGTTTTCCACGATCTCTACGCTGCCGTCGGGGTAGTAGGCCGTGCGGGTGCCGTCGAGCTGACCGGCCAGGTAGTTTTCCTCCGCTACGAGTTTTCCGTCGGGTCCGTAGCGGCGGGCCATGCCCTCGCGCTCGCCGGTGCCGGGGTCGGTGGTGTACTCGGTGCGGTAGCCCAGGTCGTCGATCTCCGTGTGTTCGTCCAGGCCTGCGTCATGTGGGGAAGGGGCCCCGCATGTAAGCCAGGTGCAAAGAATGATGAAGAAGAGGCAAGCGATGAAGTAGCGCATGTAGAGTGGGGTCAGGGTAGGATGTAGAAACGGTACTTTAGCCGGTCCCTGTATGTTCAAACTGTCGTGTATGTATCGCTTGCTCTTGTCCTGGATGGTATTATTTCTTTGCACCTGCGGAACCGCCCCGGAACCTACCGCGGATGCCGAACGCGCGCCAGCCGAGCGCGGGGCCATCGAGGAGCGACTGATCACGCAGCTCAGTCCCTCGGACGACCTGGCCGGCCGGCAACGCAACGCGATCATCAACCGGGCCATCGACCGCAATTACGACGTATACGCCGCGCCGGAGGGCTACTTCTACGAGGTGCTGGATACAGGTGCCTACAACCCGCTGCTAGCGGGGGATATCCTGAGCGTACACTACGTAGGTAACTTCCTGGACGGGCGGGAATTCGACAACAGTTTCAAGCGGGGTACGCCGCTGCGGTTTCGACTGGGGGATCTCATTCCAGCCTGGAACCTGGCCCTGCAGCGGGTGCGGCCGGGCGCACGGCTGCGCATCCTCACGCCGAGCGAGCTGGCCTACGGGACCGAGGGGCTGGTAGCGCCGAACGGGGATACGCTGGTGCCGGCCGATACGCCGCTGGAATTTCTGCTGGAGGAGATCGTTATCTTGGAAGAGTAGCCGTTTGCTCCGGTAGCTCATAGCTGACGTCGAAATCGTCGAGCACGGCGTCCAAGATGGGGTCGTCGCCCACGGTATACTTATGCTTGAGCTTGTGGCCGTAGAAGCCCGCCAGGGTGGCCCAGTAGCGGGCGGTAAGTCCGCCGCGCAGGTCCTTGATGAGCTCGTAGATAGGGGTATCGATTTCGCGCTCGATCATGGCAATGAGCACCTTGCCCTGGGTCTTAGACATTTTCTTGAGGGGATCCTCGAACTTGGTCTCCAGCTCGTCCTGCAGCCGCTTGATGTACTTGCGGCGGTCGCGCTTGTTCATGTTCTGCGTCATGTACTCGGTCTCGCGGAATACGCGGATGGCATCTACCGCATAGGGGTAGACCCGCTGGGCGTAAATACGGTAGCGGCGGTAGAGCTTGTACTCCTCCTCGCTGGCGAAGAACTCGGGTGAACTGATCGATACGTCGCTGAGCTCGGCAATGATGAGGGTGTCTCCGCAGTCATCCAGGGCGTAGGGGTAATACTTGCCGTCTACCTTGGTGTAGCCGGTCTGGGCTACGGCCAGGAGGGAGTAAAGCAGGGCAAAACCAAGGAGAAGATGACGCATACGCTGGATGTGTTCCGTAAAGTAAATGCTTTCCGGGCGGGCTTAGGTGTGTGGCCCCCATTAAATATTTTGGGTCGAGAGCTCGACCTTAGTCCTGAAATACGTCGAGAGAGGAGGCCATCGCGGCGGCAAAGCAGTCCGCGTCGATCCCGCTTCGCTCCGCACCGAAGTACTCCACCAGCCGCTCCGTAGGCATGTTGCCCGTGAGCTCGTCGCGGGCCATGGGGCAGCCCCCGAAGCCGCGCACCGCCCCGTCGAAGCGCACGCAACCGGCCTCGGCCGCCGCCACCACTTTTTCTTGCCAGCTGGTGGGGGTGGTGTGCAGGTGGGCACCGATCTCCAGCTGGGGGTAGCGGGGGATCAGGTTGGCGAACAGGTAGCTGATGCTGGCCGGTGAGCTGACGCCGATGGTATCCGAAAGCTGAAAAATGGTGATGTCGAGCTCCGCCAGCCGGACCAGCCACTGCTCCACGACCTCCGCGTTCCAGGGATCCCCGTAGGGATTACCGAAGCCCATACTCAGGTATACCACCATCTGCTTGCCGGCCCGCTGCGTGAGCTCCTGGATGCGCTTGACCCGCTCTACGCTGTCGGCCAGGGTAGCATTGGTGTTGCGCAGCTGGAAGGTCTCGGAGACGGAAAAGGGGTAGCCCAGGTAGTCGATCTGGGGGTGCTGCAGGGCGGCCTCAGCGCCGCGGCGGTTGGCTACGATGGCCAGCAGCTTGGTCTGGGTGGCGCTCAGGTCCAGGCCCGCGACCACCTCGGCCGTATCGCGCATCTGGGGGATGGCCTTGGGGGAGACGAAGCTGCCGAAGTCGAGCGTATCGAAACCACAGGCCAGTAGCTGCTGCAGGTAGGCCGTCTTCACCGCCGTAGGGATGAAGGCGTGCCGGCCCTGCATGGCGTCGCGGGGACACTCGATAAGTTTGATGGCTCTAGGCAAATCAATGCGTTTTTTAAGGGGTGCCGGGCCGGTCGGGGCCAGGATTCCTTCCTGGCCCGACAACACCACCGGCCCCCGGGTAGTTTCCCTGCAAAGCGATCCTACCTACTATGCTCAAGCACTCCACTACCCTGACCGTCATCGGCTTCATTCTATTCTTCCTGGGCCTGGTTTCGATCCTGCTTAATCTGGTAGGCGTGGATATTTTCTTCCTGTCGTGGCTGTATACCTACAGTGTGGCCCTGTCCTTTGCCGTGCGCCTGGCGATGATCATCGGTGGCGTGGTGCTCATCTACGTAGGGCAGACGGACTGGTCGCGGGAAGAGCTCTAGAGGCTGACCTACTTCAGTACGCCGACCCCTTCGCGCTGCAGCACGGCCTGCTCGCCGGTGCAGTCAATGATGGTGCTGGCCTGATCGCCACCCGTTCCCCCGTTGATGATCGCGTCCACGCGCTTGCCGTAGGCGGCATCGATCTCGTGGGGGTCGGTGTAGTATTCCATCACCGTATCGTCGTGCTTGAGGCTGGCCGTGAGGATGGGCCGGCCTAGTCCGCGGACCAGGGCGTCTACGATATTGTTATCGATGATGCGTACGCCGATGGTTTCCTTGCGGTTCTTGAGCACCTTGGGGGTCCGGTTGTTAGACTTCAGGATGAAGGTGAAGGGACCGGGCAGGTTGTGCTTCATGACCCGGAAGATGTCGTTGTTGATGGTAGCCGAGTACTCGGTGACCTGACTGATATCCTGACAAATGAAGCTGAACATCGCCTTCTGGGGGTCGATGCCCCGGATCTGGGCTACGCGCTCTACGGCATTCTTGTTGGTGATGTCGCAGCCGATCCCGTAGACGGTGTCGGTGGGGTAGATGATCACCCCGCCCTCTTCGAGGATGCCGACCATCTGCTTGATCAGTCGTGCCTGGGGGTTGTCAGAATTAATGGATACCATCATGGTGTACTAGGTTTAGCGGGTAATATAGTCAGCCCGGCGATACGGTCCATTCGACGGTCTGGTTCACGTGCGCTGGATCGCCCGCACCGGGTCGAGCGCCGCCGCCCGCCGCGCTGGGTACGTGCCAAATACGATACCGGTGAGCACCGCTACTACGGCCACCACGGCCATCGTCTGCCCGCTGAATACGGCCGAAAAATCAAAGCCGGCGAAGTACGAGATGGCCGCCGCGCTGATCAGTGCCATCACTATGCCTAGCAGCAGCCCGAACACGCTACCGATCACCGAGATGGCCACACTCTCCGACAAAAACTGCGTAACGATGCGCCGTCGGTTGGCACCCACCGCCTTGCGCACGCCGATCTCCGCAGTGCGCTCGGTGATCGACATGAGTAGTACGTTCATCACGCCTACGCCGCCCACGACCACCGCGATCCCGATCAGAAAGCTCATCACCAGCCGAAACAGACTGAAGCCCAGCTCCAGGTTCTCGACCATCTCCAGGCTGGCTAAGGTCTGTACGGGTTGCTCGATGGCCGGGAAGCGGGCGGCAAACCAGTCGTCGATAAATACCTTGCCCGGCCGCACGTCCTCGATTCGCGCAAAATTGACCAGCCCGGCTGCGGAGTAGGTCAGTCCATTGTCCGCCCGGTCGAGCACGCGCAGTGGTAGCATAGTCTGCAGAATATCGTCTTCGGTCGGCGGACTCACGCCTACCACCTCCAGCTCCTGCCCGAATACCGCTATACGGAGCCCCACGGCCTCGACTACATCCCGGGAGGTACCGATCAGGCGGCGCGCCAGGGTATGACCGATCACCACGACATCACGTTCGCGGTCCTCGGCCTCGAGCGTACGTCCGTAGGCTACGCTATCCAGCTCTTCCACCAGGGGCAGCGAGACGGCCGTATACCGCACGGCCAGCTCCTCGGTCGTATCCGGCCGGTCGATCAGTACGGTGCCCGTAGCGAACAACTGACTGGCGGCGGGGTAGGGGAGGTCGGCCAGCATACTGTCCATGAGCGGCTGCGATATATCGATGGTGCGGTCCAGCTGCACCCGCAGCCCGTCCACCATACGGAAGGTGTTCTTGCGCACGGTCACCGTCTCCATGGCGCTCTTGTCAGCAATACTATCGCGGGCCAGCTGCTCCAGTCCGTCGATCAGGGCCAGCATGGTCACCAGGGCACCCACCCCGATGATGATGCCGAGTACGGAGAGAAACGTCTGAAAGAAATTACTGCGCAGGTTGCGAAAGGCCTCCACGAAGGCGGTGTAAATAGCGGTAAGCATGTAGGGTTGATTAGGTAAGCGCAAACATGCCAGCGGCGGGGCAGACCACCAACTTTTATCGACGAAGGCCCACCACCGTAGCTTTACCGCCATGATCGTGTTGTATCTCACCTTCGGACAGGACGTCCGGGTCCACCAACAAGCCGTTTTTTCCGCCATGACCGTACTCCAGGGGGCGGGGCCGCGGGTGCAGTGTGTCGTCTACACCGATGCACCCGATTACTACCGCCTGCTCGGTGATCGGGTACAGTTGCGCGTCACCACACCAGGGCAATTGCAGGAGTGGCGGGGACCGCACGACTTTTTCTGGCGCATCAAGATCAAGGCCCTGGAGGCGCTACAACAACAGTATCCGGGCGAGTCACTCGTATACCTGGACGCCGATACCTTCTGCTTCGGCGAGCTATCTACACTGGAGGAGGTGCTGGCCACCGGTACTCACCTGATGCACGCCCGGGAGGGGGAGTTGGGGGAGCTACCCACCAGCACCGAGCGCAGGATGTACCGGCAGTGCAGTGGCAACAACTTCGCCGGTATACCCATCGACGGGAAGAGTACGATGTACAATGCCGGCGTAGTGGGTCTGGCCGCCGACCGGGCCGCGGAGGCCATTCAGCTCGCGCTCGACCTGTGCGATGCAATGTGCGCGGCCGGGGTGACCCGCCGGCTCGTGGAGCAGTTTGCGCTCTCCGTAGCCCTGGCCGAGCGGGGCGGACTAGCCGCGGCCAACGGCAGCATCGGGCACTACTGGGGGAATAAGGCGGGCTGGAACGAACGGATCGCCGGCTTCTTTCTGGCGCAGCATCTGCAGGCGGCCGGCGTGGAGGACCAGATCGCTGCGAGTCAGGACATAGACTTTACCGCCTTACCTATCTATATGCGGTCTTCCGGTACGCGGAATAAACTCAATCGCTGGGTGGATCGTGCGTTCGACAAGGGGGTGCACGCCTACGTTCCGCGCCCTGGCGACCCCCCGAACGACCGCTCCGAACGGCTGCAGGCCCGCCGCGTGTAGAACCCGCCCCGCCCCGTGTATGTATTCACCCCATGGCAAAGTATAGTATCGACCTCCAGGCCGGCAAGGTCGCCGAATCAGCAGCAGTATCCACCCGCGGGGAAACCATCGTCGGCATCGACCTGGGCACCACCAATAGCCTGGTCGCCCACGTGCAGGACGGCAAGGCCGTCGCCGTAGCCGGCAAGGACGGCAAGAGCGTGCTGGTACCCAGCATCGTACACTTCAAGGACGACGGCAGTACCCTGGTCGGTGAGTCCGCCAAGCAGTACCTGACCACGGCCCCGGAGCGGACCATCTACTCCGTCAAGCGCCTGCTGGGCAAGAGCTACTCCGACCTGACCGCGGTGAAGGACCGCTTCGGCTACCGCATCATCGACGAGGACGAAGACCGGCTAGTGAAGATCGCCGTGCCCGATCGGGAGGGGGGCGTGAAGTACTACAGTCCCATCGAGCTATCCGCCAAAATTCTGGCGGAGCTCAAACTGCGCATCGAGGAGGAGTTGGGCACCCCCGTCACCCGGGCGGTAATTACCGTGCCGGCCTACTTCAACGATACGCAGCGGCAGGCCACGCGCGATGCCGGCAAGCTCGCCGGGCTGGACGTGCTGCGGATCGTCAATGAGCCCACCGCGAGCAGCCTGGCCTACGGGATCGGACTCAAGGATGAGGATGAGGGACGTACGATCGCGGTATATGACCTTGGCGGCGGCACCTTCGATGTATCCATATTACGGATAGAGCAGGGCATCTTCGAGGTGCTAGCTACCAATGGAGATACCTTCCTGGGGGGTGACGACTTCGATCAGGCCATCATAGACTATTGGCGCTCGACCTATGGCCTGAGCGCCGACACCGCCGAGGAGCGGGGTGAGCTGCGCCTGCTGGCCGAACGCGCCAAAAAAGCACTGAGCCGGGAGGAGTCGTTCACTGCCGACTACCGCGGTACTTCCGTAGCCATCACCCGCACGGCGGCCGAGGAAAAATTTGCGCCGCTCGTGGAGAAAACCATCGCATCCTGCGGCCGCGCCCTGAGTGACGCTGAGCTGGAGACGAGCGCTATCGACCACGTGATCATGGTGGGGGGGAGCACCCGCATACCGCTGGTGAAGCACCGGGTGGGGGAGTTCTTTGGCAAAGATGTGAACGACAGTCTGGACCCCGATCAGGTAGTAGCCCTGGGTGCCGCGATACAGGCCGACGTACTGGCGGGCAACCAGCAGGACGTACTGCTGCTGGACATCACGCCGCTGAGTCTGGGCATCGAGACGGTCGGCGGACTGATGGACCCCATCATACCGCGCAACTCCAAGGTGCCGACCCGGGTGGGCCGCAAGTACACCACCAGTGTAGACGGGCAAGTAAAACTGAAGGTAGCCGTGTACCAGGGCGAGCGTGATATGGTGGCGGACAACCGCAAGCTGGGGGAATTCGTACTGACGGGTATCCCGCCGATGCCGGCCGGGATACCGCAGATCGAGATCCACTTTTACCTGGATGCCGACGGTATCCTGCGCGTGAAGGCTACCGAGCACCGCAGCGGGACGGAGCAGAGCGTGACCATCAAGTCGCAGTACGGCATCACGGAGGAAGAAATGGCGCTGATGCTGATCGACAGCCTGAACAATGCCGAGGCGGATATGGCGGCGCGCAGTCTGGCCGAAGCCCGCACGGAAGCGAACAACGTACTGCTCAGTGCGCGCAAATTTTTACAGCAGAATACGTGGCTGACGGAGGAGCAGGTCACTGAGATCAACCGCTACGTGGAGCGGCTGGCTGCGAGTGTAGCCGGAGACGATAAGGATGCGATCAATGACCGGCTGGCGGAGCTTAACGAATTTACCGCGCCGCTGGCCCACGAGGCGCTGGACCGGAACGTAGCCGCAGCAATGAAGGGCAAGGGGATCGCCTAGGAAGTTACCACTGCTCGCGTTCCAGGGCAGTGGCCAATTGGCGCAGCCGTACGACGACCTGCTCGCGGGCGCTGGGGGAGGGAGCGTGCCCCCCCTGCATATCGGTGGCGAGCCGGGCGAGGTTGACCTTGAGCTGTGCATCGCCGAGCAGCTGTAGGCTGGTCTTGAGCTTGTGTTTGAGGTCGGCTACGGCCTGTGCGTCGCGGGTACGGATGGCGCTATCCAACTCCTGTGCGGCCTGGCGCAGTTCGCGTTGGAGGATGGCACTAAAATCACTGAGTTCGGCGGAATCGCCTTCGAAGGCGTCGCGGAGGAGGGGGAATGCCATGCAGGTAAAGTACGACGTGGCAAACATTCGCCGCCGCGGGGTGTCTTTACCCCTATCCATACCTACCAGCATATGCCCCTGAAAATAGGCGACAAAGCCCCCCTGTTCGAACTCTACAGCCACGAAAAAAACGCGGTAAAGCTGGACGATTACCGGGGCCGCCGGCTCCTCGTACTATTCTTCCCGCTGGCCTTCACCGGTACCTGCACCGAGGAGCTCTGTACGATGCGCGATGCCCTGAGCGAGTACAACAGTCTGGAAACGGATATCGTGGCGATCAGCGTAGATAGTGTATTCACCCTGGAGCGCTTCCGGGCTGCCGAGGGCCTGAACTTCCCCCTGCTGAGTGACTTTAATAAGGAGGTAAGCCGGCAGTACGGTGCCCTGTACGACACCTTCGTACTGGGTATGGAGGGCGTAAGTAAGCGCGCGGCCTTCGTGGTGGATGAGGAGGGGGTGATCCGGTATACGGAAGTACTGGCCTCGGCGGGGGATCAACCCGATTATTCTGCTATTAAGGCAACTTTGACGGCCCTGGCGTAGTTTTTTCTTGACTTTAGTGCCTTTACTTATGAGCATATTCGCATCCGGCAAGGAGGATGTCTTACTGGAAGAAGACATCGACGTCAGCATCGGCGAGCCCGCTGACCTGATCGTGTTCAACGACGACCACAACACCTTCGATTGGGTGATGCAGAGCTTCGTGGAAGTGCTGGGACACAGCTCCGAACAGAGCGAGCAGCTCGCGCTGATGATCCACCTCAAGGGTAAGGCTACGGTAAAGTCGGCTGCCTTCAACGAGCTGCGGCCGAAAAAAGACGCCCTGTGCGACCGCGGCCTGAGCGCCGTCATCGAGGGCAAAGGCTAGCCCATGTCGCTGTACCGTCTGGATCCACGCTTTCCGGACCTTTTTCCCGATCCCCTGCGGTCTAATGGAGAGGGCCCCGCCTGCTTTGGGGGGGACCTGCGTCCGGAGCGGCTCTTTGCGGCCTACCGCCTGGGCTACTTCCCCTGGTTTGCCGAAGGGGAGCCCATCCTCTGGTGGCACCCTAATCCACGTTTCGTGCTGTTCCCCGCTGACTTGAAGGTGAGTAAGAGCATGCGCCCCTACTTCAATCAGCAGAAATACCGCGTCACCTACGACACCCGCTTCCGCGAGGTGATGGAAGCCTGTCGTGGACTATACCGGCCCGGGCAGTGGGGCAGCTGGATCACGGACGAACTGATCGAGGGCTACGTAGGTCTCCACGAGCTCGGCATCGCGCACAGTGTAGAAGTATATGAAGGGGACGAGCTGGTCGGGGGGCTGTACGGACTCGCGCTCGGAAAGGTCTTCTTTGGCGAGAGCATGTTCTTCCGCCGGCCTAATGCGAGTAAATTCGGCTTCATCTCCCTGGTGCGTAGGCTGGAGCAGCGCGGGTACCGCCTGGTAGACTGCCAGCAGGAGACCAAGCACCTGAAGACCCTGGGGGGGCAGGGCATACCGCGCACGGACTTCGTGGATCACCTCGCACTCATTGATGGGGAGACAACGGAGCGCGGTCCGTGGACCTGAGCGGTGCAATCCTATTCCACCTTCGTAGTGTTACCTGCCTATGACTACCCATTTCTGGCTTAATGAAACCCGTCCTGCCCGGCAAGCCGGTGCTCCGGAGAACCGCGTATACGTGCGGCAGTACGGCAATGGCCGGGCGATCCTGCTGGCGGTGCACGGATTCGGCCGCAGCGGCGCGCGCATGGAACGGCTCGGCCTGCAACTGGGTGATCAGTTTACTACCCTGGCTCCCGACCTGCCGTACCACGGCAAGACCGAGTGGTACGACGACCGCTATACGCCGCGGGAGTTCTCGCGCATCCTGCAGCAGCTGCTGGACCGCTACCCCGACCGGCCGGTCTTTCTCATGGGACATAGCCTGGGCGGGCGGTACCTGAGTTCCTGCCTGGCGGGACTGGAACATCCGGACCTGCGCGACCTGGTGCTGGTAGCGCCCGACGGAGCCGGCGGCCGGTACACCAACTGGATCGATACCCTGCCCTCCATGCTGGTGCGGCCCCTGGCGCGCATCTCGGAGCGGCCGCGCTCGATCCTGCGCCTCTCCGGCTGGCTGAGCAAGCGGGGCATCATCAACCGCTACTCGGCCGAGTACCTGAAGTCGAACCTGAACGACCGGCCGTTCCGCCGGCGCATCGCGGGCACCCTACGCAGCGTGCTCAAGTTTCCTCCCCGGGCCGAGGCATTCGAGCGCGCGCTACAGCGCCACGCGATGGTGTGTACGGTATTCGTAGGAGATAGGGATCCGCTGCTGCACCACGATCGGCTGCAGAGCATTTATGGTCCCCTGCCGTCGGTGGCACTCCACCACTACTCCGGCAGTCACTGGCTACCGGAGCGGCTGCTGGGGGAGTACTACCGGAATAGTTTGCTGACCACCGTACCTTAGCGACGTGAACACACTTGCCTACCCCAATGTCGGTACCGTACTGGACCGTACCACGCGTCTGCTCAAACAGTACTACCTGCGCGCATTTAAGGAGGAGGGAGTGGACATCAGCACCGAACAATGGGTACTGCTGGACCGGCTCTACACCGAGGGAAGCGCCAGCCAGACCGAACTGGCCAACGGCACCTTCAAGGATGCACCGACCGTGAGCCGCATCATCGACAAGCTGGCTAAGAAAAAGCTGGTCGAGCGGCAGCGCTTTCCCAACGACCGCCGCCGCTACCTGGTCGCACTCACTACCGCGGGGCGGGGCGTGCACGACAAACTCATGCCACGTGTAGAGCAACTGCGCAAGCAGACCTGGGCGGGGCTGGGGGAGGAAGACTACCACCGCCTACAGGGCCTACTACGGCATATCCGCACCAACTTCGAGGAAGAATGATGGAGTTTTTGCCCCAGCACGTCGAATGCCTCATTTTCGCCGCGCCGCAGCCCATTCCCCTGGACGAGATCCGCGGGGTGCTGGAGGAAACCTTCGGACTGGCCTTCACCAACGACTCCGTGCGCGAAGCCATCGGGGTGCTCCGGCGGCGGTACGACCACGCCCAGCACAGCTTTGAGATCGTAGAGATCGCCGGCGGCTACCAGTTTATGAGCAAGGGAGCGTACCACCAGACCATCGGCACCCACCTGCGGCAACAGAGTACGAAGAAACTCAGCCGCTCGGCCCTAGAAACCCTCAGTATCATCGCCTACCGCCAGCCCGTGACCCGCTCCGAGCTGGAGAAGATCCGGGGGGTGAGCTGCGACTATGCCCTGCAGAAACTATTGGAAAAGGAGCTTGTTACCATCACCGGACGGGCCGACAGCGTGGGCAAACCCCTGCTGTACGGCGTGACCGACCGATTCATGGACTACTTCGGCCTCAAGGCCCTCACGGACCTGCCCCACCCGAAGGAGTTTAAACTGCCCGAGAGCATCGGTACCCCCGAAGATATTCTCGTGGACGCATCCGACACAGCAGATGGTAAATAAGGTAGCGAACTCCGGACTCATCACCCTCAACCTCGAAGACTTCTGGCCCCAGCAGCCGCTGGTCGCCTTCGACCTGAAGGACTACCTCTTTATGGAGCTGATCCTGAAGGAAAAGGACTTCCGTGCGGCGATTAAGGCCCACGACTTCAGTCAGTATCAGGATAAGGTGCTCCTGGTATTCTGCTCGGCCGATGCCATCATTCCGGCCTGGGCCTATATGCTCGTTGCCGCCGCCGCTGCTCCCCACGCCAGCGATATCTATCAGGGCACGGAAGCCGAGTACCTGCGCGATCATTACCGTGCGGCAGTGCGCGGACTGGACGCGGCGGACTACCGCGATCAGCGCGTAGTAGTCAAGGGGTGCGGGGATCGCGAGCTGCCTCCGGCGGCCTACCTGGAGATCACCGCTAAGCTGCGGCCCGTGGCCCGTTCCATCATGTTCGGAGAGCCCTGCAGCACGGTGCCGGTATACAAACGACCCCTGGTGCGGAAGTAAGGAACGGTGCCTTATCTTGGCCCGTAAACCTTGCCCATGCGTTCCATCCTTTACCCGCTTGCGTTACTGTTCTTGCTGGCCACGGTACGCCTACAGGGCCAGGATACCCACTTTACCCTGCACGACTACAATCCGCTCTGGCTCAATCCGGCGCAGACCGGCGCCTTCAGCGGTTCGGCCCGCGTAGGCGGCATCTACCGCGGACAGTGGTACACCCTCAACGGACTCTCCACCCCGAGTGCCTACGTCGACGCTCCCGTAGTGCGCGGCTTCCGCAAGAACGACTGGATCGGTGCGGGGGCCAACCTCATTAGCGACCGGGCCGGCGCCGGGGGCGACCTCACCCTCAAGTCCAATTACTTCGGCTTCTCGGCCGCCTACCACCTGGCCCTGGATGATAACCGCCGCAATGTGTTCACCCTGGGCGCGCAGTACGGAAGCACGTCCTACAGTCTCGACGTAAGCAATCCCGTACTGGTGCAGCAGCTCACGATCGACCCCGGACTGGGCGGTGGCGGGCAGACGCAGGGCGAGTTCCAGCCCCAGGGCATGGGCGGTGCCGGTGGAGATGGCGAAAGCTACACCGACATCAATGCCGGCGTAATGCTACGCTCGGTACTCGATCCGGACAAGAATAACCTGCTGGAAGTAGGTATATCCCTGATCCACCTGAACGGCCCGAAGCGCAACTCCCTGCTGCCGATGAGCAACGACACCACGGGCATCGATACCCTGGTGAGCGGTCCGCGGGCCGGCGACGACGAACGCCGCCGCCGGGGCACACTACATGGCCACGCCCGGCTCGACCTGGAGCTGAGCGAAAAGTGGCGCTTTCAGCCCTCGGTATTCGTGCAGAATTCAGCCGGCGTGACGGCGGCTTCCGTACAGGCCTGGGGCAGCCGCTCCCTCAAACCTAATGTCAACCTGCGGTTGGGGCTGGGGTACCGGACGGGCGACGCGGCGCAGGTGCTGGTGGGTATAGACTACGAGCAATTGCGGGCCGCGCTCAGCTACGACATCACCCTGAGCGATGCGCGGACGGTGACCAACTACCAGGGGGGCTTCGAGCTCAGCGCGGCCTACATTATTAATATCTACAAGAAGCCGACCGTCGTACCCACGATGTTATGTCCAAAAATCTAGCCGGTTCTCCCTCGGTTTTAGCTTCTTCCGCGTTCTTCTTGTTCATTCACTTTGCTGCTTCATGCGTATCACATTTACCCTGTCGGCCCTCCTTCTGCTGCTCGGCCTCCCCTTGGTCGCACAGCCCCTGGCCGGTAGCTCCAACGAAGAGCAACTGCTGGCCGCCGCAGATTCCGCCCGGGCCACGTACAACTGGACCGTCGCCCTGGACAACTACCGGGAAGCCTACGATAAGAACGAGGATGAGGCCCTGCTACCCCTCATCGCGCAGATGAACTACGAACTGCGCGACGTAGCCGCTACTATCCGCGGCTACACCCGCGCCTTCCGCCGCACCGAAGCCAGTGACACGACCAACAATATTCATCGCTTCTACTTTGGCCGCGCCCTGAAGATGGATGAGCAGTACGACGAGGCCGTCACCTACCTGCAGAACTTCCTACAGTTCAATCAGGATACCGTGCTCGACTACCTGGCCCGCACCGAGATCGAAGGGGCCAGAATGTACCGCGACGTAGATCGGGAATCCGGTGACGTGGAGCTGGAGTTTCTGGACCGCAGCATCAATACTGTTTGGAGTGAATACTCCCCTGTGCTCTCCGCCGATGGGGCCACGCTGTACTACGCTACGGCCGATGCCTCGGCGGCTATCGAATTTACGGATGCTAACGACGATGGGCAGTACGTCCGCGTCTACCGCGCTACCCGTGGCGAAGAAGGGGAATGGGAAGATCCCGAGCCCCTGGGCCGTGAGGTCAACCGCCCCGGCGTGCACAGCGCCAACCCCAGCCTGAGTGCTGACGGCCGCCGCCTGTACTATAACCGCATCGGGATGAAGAGCAACAAGGTAGCTGAAGCCAAGATCTACCTGAGCGATGTAGGCGACGATGGTTGGAAGAGCGGCAACCCCGTAGGCGGCATCAACAGCGACGACTACCTAGCCCTGCAGCCGGCTACCGGCGAGCTTTTCGGGGAGGAGGTGCTCTTCTTCGTCAGCGATATGGCCGGCGGCTTCGGCGGCTACGATATTTACTACGCGACCTACCGGGGAGATGGCCGCTACGCCAGCCCCGTCAACCTGGGCGAGGCCATCAATACGGTCGGCGATGATATGACGCCCTTCTACTTCGATGGCACGCTGTACTGGAGCACTAATGGGCTACCCACCATGGGCGGCACCGACCTGTTCTACTCCGCCTGGAACGGCAGCAACTGGAGTGAAGCCACCAATATGGGGCCTGGCTTCAACAGCTCCGTCGATGACCAGAGTCTGAGCGTCTACGGCGACGGACTAGTCGGATTCATGACCAGCAACCGCCCGGGCGAAGGCCGCTCCGTCAAGAGCAAAACCTGCTGCGACGATATCTACGGCTTCGAGATCCCCACCATCCGTGCTAAGTTGGTCGTTGGACTATTCAGCGAAGACCGCCAGCCCCTCTCCAATGGCACTATCGAGTTGCAACCCATCCGCAACGGTAATCCCCTCGGCGATGGCACCCAGAAGTCACGGGACGACGGCAACCGCTTCGACTTCGGGCTCAGCCTGGAAACTGAGTATAGCGTAGTAGCGAGTCACCCCGGCTACTATCCCGATACCGTAGAGATCAATACGCTCGGCCTAGTAGAAAGCAAGGACTACGAACAGGTGTTCTTCCTCAGGTTGGATCCAGCAGCTAATCCGGTCTACGATACCATCGAGATCGAAGAATCCATTGCCCTGGAGAATATCCTGTACGACCTCGATAAATCCGATATCCGTCCGGATGCAGAGGGTGACCTACGCGTACTCACCGCCCTCATGGAAGAGTACCCCGACCTGGTCATTGAGCTGGGTTCCCATACGGACTTCCGCGGCGACGATAAATACAACCTCAACCTCAGTAAGCGCCGTGCCGACAGCGCCCGCCGCTGGCTCATCGCCCAGGGCGGTATTGCCGCCGCCCGCATCAAGTTCAAGGGCTACGGAGAGACGCAGCCCATCGTGGTATCCGAGCGACTGGCCGAGCGGACTGGCAACGTATTCTCCGCCGGCGATACACTCTCGGAGCCCTACATCAGATCCCTAGCCGGCAATGACGTCAAGGAGATCGCCCACCAGCTTAACCGCCGCACGGAGTTCAAGGTACTGGAGGGCCCTACTTCGATCATCATCCGCCGGGATATCATCGAGCGCGCCATCGAGGGTCCTGAGCGCAACGGACTGCCTACTGCACCGGCGTCCCCGCCCGCCCGTACCGATTCTATTGCTCCGATCAATCCCATGAGTACACTGTACGGCAAGCCTGCCGCGGAGGTAGCCGCACTGCCCATTCTACGGTTCGACCAGCGCAAGCTCGAGCTCGGTGCCGTGAAGCAGGGCGAACAGCGGAGCTTTACCTATACCTTCACTAATACGGGGCAGGTACCCGCCAAGATCATGCTCATCCAGGCCTGTGACTGCACCACCGTCACCCACGACAACAGCAGGGTCTACCAACCCGGCGACAGCGGCACCCTCGAAGTGGTCTTCGACAGCAGCAGCAAGGACACCGCCGAGATTATCGGCATCGATGTATTCCTGGAACAAACCCACCCCACCGGCCGACCCGTCACCGAACTGGTCGAATACAGCTTCAGCATCACCCCGCAGTGACCCTGCCCCGTCCCCTTAACCAGGCATTCGGCGCATACTACGAGGGCCTGACGCGCTATGCAGACTTCAGCGGCACCACCATCGGACGCGCCTACCTTTCTTTCCTTATCGTCAACTTGAGCATCACGCTACTTCTGGCCTTCCTCGAATACCTCACCGCCGACGGCTTCTTCCGTCTCATCGGACTCCTCTACGGCCTGGTCCTACTCCTCCCCGGCCTAGCCATCACCACCCGCCTCCTCCGCCACCTATCTACCCGCTGAAAGCGGTCTACCCCGCCGCAGGCGGTCTACCCCCGAAGGCGTCTAACCAGCCGAAGGCGTCCAACCAGCCGCCAGGCGAGCCTACAACCCAGCCTTAGCGGAGATCTCCAACATCCGGTCGATACTCTTCACGCCCCGCTCGATCACCCATTCCGGTAGCTTGATCTCGGGCAGCTCGTGCTCCATGCAGAGGTAGAGCTTTTCCATGGTATTGCGCTTCATGTGCGGACACTCATTGCACGCGCAGGTATTATTGGGCGGGGCGGGGTAGAATACGCGATCCGGCATCGCCAGCTCCATCTGGTGGATGATACCCGGCTCGGTAGCTACGATGAACTCATCGAAGGCGCTCTCCCGCGTAAAGCGCAGCAGGCTCGAAGTACTCCCGACGTGATCCGCCATATCCAGGATATGCGCCTCGCACTCTGGGTGGGCGATAAAGGCCGCCTTCGGATGGGCCATCTTGAGCTTGGTGATCTTCTCGTGGCTGAAGATCTCGTGGACCATACAGCTACCGTTCCACAGCACCATATCGCGGCCCGTCTCCTTGATCAGCCAGCGGCCCAGGTTCACGTCCGGCGCAAAGATGATGGGCTGGTCGCGGGGGATCGAATCGATCACGTGGCGGGCGTTCGTACTAGTGCAGCAAATGTCCGTCAGCGTCTTCAGCTCCGCCGTACAGTTGATGTAGCTCACGACTACATGATCGGGATATTTTTCCTTGAATTTTTTGAAAACGGGTGCCGGACAGCTATCCGCCAGGCTACAGCCCGCCTTCAGGTCCGGCAGCAACACCTTCTTCTGTGGACTCAGCATCTTCGCCGTCTCCGCCATAAAGTGCACCCCGGCAAACACGATGATATCAGCATCCGTAGAGGCCGCCTGCTGGCTCAGCCCCAGGCTATCCCCGATATAATCAGCAATATCCTGTATCTCGGACTCCTGATAGTAATGCGCCAGGATCACCGCATTGCGCTCCTTCTTCAGGCGGTTGATCTCCGCCGCCAGGTCCAGCGTAGGATCCACATCCAGGTCCAAAAAGCCCCGGCGTTTCAAATTCGTAGTAGCAAGATCAAGCTGAACAGACATAGCAGATAGTTTAATGAACGGCAATATAACGGATCCCCCCCAACAAGGTTGCTTTGCTTAAAGTTAAAGCTAAGCTATCACACCCCACGAGCGAAGCGAGCATCCCCACTATCACACCTTACGAGCGAAGCGAGCATCCCCACCTACCACACCCCACGAGCGAAGCGAGCATCCCCACCTACCACACCCACGAGCGAAGCGAGCATTCCCACCTACCACACCCACGAGCGAAGCGAGCATCCCCACCTACCCGCGCAGCGGTCTACCCCCGAAGGGGTCTAACCAGCCGAAGGCGTCTAACGAGCAAAGCGATCTACCAGCCAAAGGCGTCTAACCCCTACCTTCCCCCCCACAAAACCACCCCACCATCGCCACCTTCCACTGGGCCATTCTCGGTCTCGGCAAGATTGCCCACAGCTTCGCACAGGACCTCCGCCACCTGCCCGACGCTAAACTCATCGCCGTAGGCTCCCGCTCGCAGGAGCGCGCCCAAGCCTTCGCCACCGAATACGGCGCCCCCCACGCCGCCGGCAGTTACGCGGCTACCTTCGACGGGCCCCGCGTGGATGCCGTCTACATCGCCACCCCCCACACCAGCCACCGCGAGCTCACCCTGCTGTGCCTCGAACGGGGCATCCCCGTGCTCTGCGAGAAGCCCCTAGGACTGAACCTGGAGGAAGTGAACGAAATGATTACCGCAGCGCGTAGCAGCGGCACCTACCTGATGGAGGCCCTCTGGTCTCGCTTTTTGCCGGCGCTACTGGAAGCCAAGCAGGTGATCGACGCCGGAGGTATCGGCGAGGTGCAGAGTCTGCGGGCCGATTTCGGCTTCCTGGGGCAGCCCCGCGAGGATTTCGATCGCGACCGACTCTTCAACCCCGCCCTGGGCGGCGGCGCGTTGCTGGACATCGGAATCTACCCCATCTGGCTGGCGCAGTACATTTTCGGTGCCCCCCAGGCCATTCACGCTACGGCCCGACGCACCGCACTGGGGGCCGACGTAGATACCCAGGTCACCCTGGAATACGCCGGGGGCAAGCTGGCCCACTGCTACTCCACGCTACTCGGCATTACGAAGTGCGACGCCCTCATTCTGGGCACCGAGGGGAGTCTGCACATCCACCCCCGCTTCCACGAGGCCCGGGGCTACAGCATCCTGCGGGGCAAAGACGTACCCCCGGAAAACCACTACCACGCCTTTGAGGGCAAGGGCTACCTGTACGAGGCCCAGGCCGTGATGGAGGACGTGCGTGCGGGCCTTAGGGAGTCTGCCCGCTGGTCGCTCGACGACAGTCTGTTACTACACCGTACGCTGACGGAGGTACGGCACACCATCGGCGTCACCTACCCCGGGGAGTAGCATCGCACCAGCGGCCGCGCACGTACCTTCGCCGCCATGCAGGAAGGGCCTACGGCGCGCGATTTTCTTACGTTACTTGGTCTGAGCCTGATCTGGGGAAGTAGCTACGTACTCATCAAGTGGGGCCTGGACGTCTTCACGGCCCGGCAGGTGGCGGTGCTGCGGCTGGGCTTATCGGCCATCGCCCTGGCGCCGCTTGCGATCACCCACCTGCGGCGGGTGCGGTTGGGGCAGATCCCGCTCTTGATCGTAGTAGGACTGACGGGGACGGCGCTGCCGGCTTTTCTGTTTCCCGTGGCGCAGATGTACCTGAGCAGTAGTCTGACGGGTATGCTCAGCAGCCTGGTGCCGCTGTGTACCTTTCTGGTGGCCTGGCTGGTGTTCCGCGACCGGCCGGCGCAGCGGCAGGTGATCGGCATTGCGCTAGGGTTGCTGGGGGCCATTGCGCTGGCCTACTACTCCCCCGGCGGACAGGGCGGTACCCAGCAGCTACTGTACGCGGGGCTGGTGCTGCTGGCCTGCTTCTGCTACGGCACTTCGGCCAATCTGGTGGCGAACTACTTTCAGGACGTACCGGCGCTGACCATCACGGTGGTGAGCTACTTTCTGGTGGGGCTGCCGGCGCTGGTCTATGCCGTGGCGGTGGGCGAGGTCATTCCTACGGTAGTGGGGGCGGGGCACGCCGGTGCGATGGCCCTGCTGTACGTGAGTATTCTGGCGGTAGGCAGTACCGTGCTGGCCGGCCTGGTCTACTACCGTTTGGTGCAGCGTACGGGGGCGGTGTTCGCCAGTACGGTGAGCTACCTGATCCCGGTGGTGGCCCTGCTGTGGGGAGTAGTGGATGGTGAAGGGGTCGTCTGGATACAGGTTCCGGCTATTGCACTGGTATTAGTCGGCGTGTTTATGAGCAAGCGTAGCTGACAGGACAGTTTAAGTCCTCGCTTTTGTCGTTCTTGGTCCGCCACTTAAAGCCCGTGGGTGGTGTTAAGCTTGCTGCATGAAGATTTTTTTACTCGCTGCCTTTACTCTACTGTGTCTGCCGTGCTGGGCGGGACCGGGGGATTCCCTCACCGTAGAGGAGGTCTATCTCGTGGGCCACAAGAAGACCCGGCCCCGGGTGGTGTACCGGGAGATGACCTTCGGGCGGGGCGACCGGCTGGCCGTAGCGGACTTCGAGCAGGAGGTGGCGCGCAGCTACAACAACCTGATGAATACGGGGCTGTTTGCTTCGGCCACGGTCACCTACGATACAGCGCAGCTGATGGATGGCGGGCAGATGACCCTCATCGTGAGCATGCGCGAAACCTGGTATATCTATCCCGTCCCCGTATTCTCGTTGGCGGATCGCAATTTCAACGTGTGGTGGAACGAGCAGGACCGCTCGCTAGACCGCGTGAACGTAGGGGGGAAGCTGAACTATTACAATTTTACCGGGCAGCGCGACCGGCTCAAGCTGGGGTTCACTACGGGCTATACGCGATCCTTACAGGCTAGCTACGGCTTTCCCTACCTCAACCGGAGCGGCTCGATCGGAATGGACGTCAGTTTCAACTACCTGCGGCGGCGGGAGCAGAACTACCTGACGCGTAATAACCGGCAGGAATTCTACTCCGACCCCAACAACTTCGTGTACCGGCGGTCTTCGGCGGAGGTCTCCCTGTCGTACCGCCGCCGTATCTACGTATCCCACAGCGTCTCGTTCGGCTGGCGGCATTCGGAGATCGCCGATACGATCGGTCAGGTGCTTAATCCGGATTTCTTCGGTGGCGGCCGGACCGATCAACGCTACGTGCGATTGGGATACGATTTTACAAACGACCGGCGCGACGTGCGCAATTACCCCTGGAAGGGTACCTATCTATCGGCCGGAATAGCCAAGGAAGGACTCGGGATATACGGAGAGCGGGACGGACTGGAGGTACACGGCGATTACCGGCGGTTCGTGCCCTTTGGCAAGCGGTATTCCCTTAACTATAGTCTAGCGGGCAAGTACAGCCTGATCCGTACGCGCCAGCCATTTTTGGAGAACCGGGCCATCGGGTTCGGCAGTAATGGCCTTATTGGCTACCAATTTTACGTAGTGGACGGGCTGGATATGCTGATCTGGCGCCTGGGGGTACGGCGGGAACTATTCGAGACCAAACTTGATCTGGGTAAGCTCGTATTTATTGATGCGTTTCGGTATATCCCCCTACGGATGCTGTTCAGCCTACAGTTCAACCAGGGCATTGCCAATGCGCCCTTTGTGGATGGATCGAACCGCCTGAACAACATTCTGCTTACCGGCGTCGGGGCGGGCCTCGATGTGGTATTGTACTACGACATGGTGGCTGGTGTACAGTACAACCGCAACCATTTGGGAGAGGGTGGGGTGTACCTCAACCTCAATCTTTCCTTCTAGCCACCCGGGTGCCCCGTATATTTCGTAACCTTGCCATAGGTCGCGCGTCAATCGGCTCCATTATGCAGGTAGTCATTTACAGTCAGGTATTTAAGGAAGATGACCGGGGTCCGGTACAGGAATTATTCAATTTGCTGGCAATTGAGAAATTTTCCACGTATGTATACGGGCCTTACTTGGAGCAAATTCGGCCACATATCAATTTCAGCCGGGATGTGGGCATCTTTGACACCCATCTAGATTTCCGGATTAAGAAGTTTGATATCCTCATCACGCTGGGTGGGGACGGCACGATCCTGAGTGCGCTACTAATGGTCAAAAATTACCAGATCCCCATCCTCGGTATCAATCTGGGGCGGCTGGGCTTTCTGGCGCGGGTAGAGAAGACCAAGATGGTGGAGGCCATGCGCCTACTGGCCCGGGGCCGGTTCGAGACCGAGCGGCGAGACATGCTCTACCTGGAAAGCAACCTGCCGATATTCGGCGATACGCCCTATGCCCTCAATGACTTTACGCTGCTCAAGCGGGATACCTCCTCGATGATCACCATCCATACCTATATCAATGGCGCATATTTGAACAGTTACTGGGCGGACGGCATCATCGTGGCCACCCCTACGGGCAGTACGGGCTATAGCCTGAGTTGCGGGGGGCCGATCGTATTTCCCGGCAGCGGTAATTTTGTAGTCACACCCGTAGCGCCGCACAACCTGAACGTACGGCCGATCGTCATTAGCGATGATGCGGTGGTCAGCTTTCAGATCGAGGGACGGGCGGAGAACTTCCTGTCTACGCTCGATAGCCGGTTTGAGACCGTTACGGCGGTGCACGAGCTGGCGGTGCGCAAGAACGATTTCGGTATCGAGTTGGTCAAATTGCCCGAAATTACCTTCATGGATACGCTACGGGGGAAGTTGAATTGGGGGGAGGACCGGAGAAATCATTAAAGGACAGCCTTTTTTAGTATATTTTTAGTATACTTGGAACATCTGAAGGATTCGTGTATTATATACTATATCCAAATGGATGGTGCGCCGGGCCCTCAATGCTCTGCGCGAAGCCTATACCCTAGTTAAACGCACACGCTTAAGTATAACCTAGGAGAACTGTCCTTTTTTCATTTATTCACCGGATGTTTTTACTGCTGCTTCCTCCCGAGGCGGTATTCTCCAGTATAGACCGTCCGATTCACTCAATTCAACCTTAATGGCAAGTTTTAAAAAAGAGCTAAAGGCAATCATGTCGCGCTTCGACGCGGCACAGGAAGCCTTTACCGAAGGTGCCGATAAGCACAAGAAATCAAAGAAGAAGCTTAAGGCTTCCAAGGCCAAGATCAAGAGCCTGGAGCAAAAGGTAGCCAGCCTCAAGCAGGAGCTAAAACTGGCCCGCAAGAAGAGCAAAGCCTCCAAGGCCCCCGCTACTCCCGTCGACTCTACCGCTACCACGGCCAGTAAGCCAAAACGCGCGTCGAAGGACTCTTCCGGCAGTGCCGCTAAATCTACCGGCGCACGTCGCGGACGGCCCAAAAAGAGCGACTCGTCCAGTACGTCGTCTTCCAACGGAAGCAAAACAGCTAAGTCTGCCAAGCAGTACAACAACAACGTATCCGCCGAAGAATTGGCTCAGGCTGTTTCCGACGCTCCCGATACCGTAAGCGAAGCCGCTGCCGAAAAGACCAGCCCCAAGCCCCGCCGGGGCCGCCCCGCCAAATCGGGTGCCCCCAAGGCTAGCGCTGCGAAGAAGCCCAGAGCTACTAGCGGTACCGGACGTCGCGGTCGCCCCTCCACCAAGCCGCCCGCCAGCCCCCTGACCAAGATCAATGGCGTAGGCGCTACCATGGCTACCCGCTTCGAAGAGGCTGGCGTGACCACCGTAGAGCAGTTTGCTAAGCTGTCGGACGACGACATGAAGGAGGTACTGCAGAAGTGTGGTCCCCGCTACCGCAGTGCCGATGCTACCCGCATGGAGAGCTACCGCAGCGCCGCCCGTGATGCCATGCAGTCTTCGGAGTCCTAGACAGATCCCACTACGGCTTTAAAAAGAAAACCGCCACCCGGAAACGGGTGGCGGTTTTTTTAATGTGGGTAAGCAACGTGCTTATTTCGCTGCAGCGTAACGCTTGCTGACTTCCTCCCAGTTGACTACGTCGAAGAAGGCAGACACGTAGTCCGGCCGCCGGTTCTGGTAGTTGAGGTAGTAGGCGTGCTCCCAGACATCAAGCCCGAGGATCGGAGTGCCCTTTACGTCCACTACATCCATCAGGGGATTATCCTGATTGGGGGTAGAAGTAACGGCCAGTTCGCCGTTGCTCTTGACAATGAGCCAGGCCCAGCCGGAGCCGAACTGTCCGCCGGCAGCGGTGGCAAACTTCTCCTTGAAGCTGTCGTAGCTTCCGAATGCTTTGTCGATGGCCTGGGCAAGCGCACCGCTGGGCTTGCCGCCGCCGTTGGGGCTCATGACGGTCCAGAAGAGTTTATGATTGTAGTAGCCGCCGCCGTTGTTGCGTACGGCGGTGCTCGCGCTACCGACGTTCTTGAGGATGTCCTCGATGGACTTACCGCTCATATCGGTGCCCTCCAGGGCAGCGTTTAGTTTGTTGGTATAGCCGGCATGGTGCTTGCCGTGGTGGATCTCCATCGTACGTGCGTCGATGTGGGGCTCGAGTGCATTAAAGGCGTAGGGAAGATCGGGTAGGGTAAACATAGTGGGATGATATAAATGAAAATGAGGTAATGTAGGCGAGATTACCAACGCGGGGCTAGTAACTACGCCTTTGTACAACGCCACACCCCATGGAGTGTTGACCCCACAGTACCTGAGCGTACTACCTTTGGGCTATGCCCCATAAGTACATCTGTATTCACGGTCACTTCTACCAACCACCCCGGGAGAATGCGTGGCTAGAAACCATCGAGATCCAGGATAGCGCAGCGCCCTACCACGACTGGAACGAACGCATCAACGAGGAATGCTACGCCCCCAACGCCACGGCGCGCGTACTGAACGCGGAACAACACATCGCCGCGATCTCCAACAACTACGCGCGCATCAGCTGGAATATGGGGCCCACCCTGCTATCCTGGCTGCAGGAGCATGACCCCGCTACCTACGCGCACGTACTAGCGGCCGACCAACAGAGCCAGCAACGGTTCGGCGGACACGGCTCGGCCGTAGCACAGAGTTACAACCACATCATCATGCCGCTGGCCAACGCCCGGGATCAGCAGACGCAGATCCGGTGGGGCATTGCAGACTTCGAGCAGCGCTTCGGCCGCAAACCCGAAGGGATGTGGCTAGCCGAAACAGCGGTCGATACGGACTGCCTGGAGGCGCTCGTCGATAATGATATACTGTATACCATCCTGGCTCCCCGACAGTGCAGGGCGGTGCGGCCCGCAACGTCCGCCGACTGGCGGGAAGTGCACGGGGGGGTAGACCCACGCCGGGCCTACCGCTGCACACTACCCAGTGGCCGCTCTATCGCACTGTTCTTCTACGACGGCGATGTAGCCAAGGCCGTAGCCTTCGAGGGGCTACTCAATGACGGCAGGCTACTCGCGCAGCGGCTGATGAATAGTCTGGACGGGGGAGATGAAGTGCAGTTGGCTCAGATCGCCACCGACGGCGAGAGCTACGGCCACCACCACGGTAAGGGTGAAATGGCCCTGGCCGCCTGCCTGGACGATATCGACCAGCACCCCGATTACCAGCTGACGAATTACGGGGAATTTCTGGCACTACACCCCCCGGAGTGGGAAGCTCAGATTCACGAAAACAGCTCCTGGTCCTGCGTACACGGCGTGGAACGCTGGCGCAGCGACTGCGGCTGCGAGACGGGCGGTGGCCCGGGCTGGCATCAGCGCTGGCGCGCGCCGCTACGGGCCGCGCTGGACCGGGTCCGCGACCGCCTCGTGCAGGTCTTTGAGGCAGAGTCTGCCGACCTGCTGACCGACTGCTGGACGGCACGCGATGCCTACATTGGCCTGGTACTGGACCGTTCGCCGGAGCGGGTCGCAGCCTTTTTACAGCAGTTTGCCAAGCAGGAGGAGGTAACCGAAGAGCAGCAGGTACGCATCCTGCGTCTGCTCGAGATGCAACGGCACGCCATGCTGATGTATACCAGCTGCGCCTGGTTCTTCAACGAAGTCACCGGCATCGAAACCCTGCAGGTGCTCCAGTACGCTAACCGGGCCCTCCACCTGTGTGAGGTGCTAACGGGTCGGGACTACCATCCCGAATTCCTGACCGATCTGGAAGGCATAGAGAGTAACGTACTGCCTAATGCAGCGGTAGCCTACGCCGCTACGGTGATGCCGGCACGGGTCGGTCTGCTACGCGTGGGAATGCACTTTGCCGCAGCCAGCTTATTCGAGGAGGAACCCGCCCAACTGGAGCTGTTCAATTACCGGAGTCAGCTACAGAGCCTGCGGCAGTACCGGGCCGGATCCTTCCGTCTGTCGGTGGGGCAGATGCGGATCACCTCCAAACTTACCTACAGCTCTTCAGATTTCAGCTACGCAGTGCTCTACCTCGGCCAGCAGGCAATGATCGGGGAGATCTGTCGGGAGATGACGCCCGAGCAGTTTGCTGCCGTGCTTCCTGAGCTGGAGCAGGAATTTCGCGACGGCCACGTCAGTGAGGTGATCAATCTGATGAAGGACCATTTCTGTCACCAGAGCTTTTCGGTGCACCACCTGTTCCGCGACGAGAAGCGCAAGATCCTGCTCGAAATGACCGAGCGTACGCTGGAGATCGCCGCGGCGAGCTTTTCCGACGTGTACTACGATAGCTACCAGCTCATGAGTACCATGCGGGCCAGTGGCTTGCCCCTGCCGGACAGCTACCGGGCTGCCATCGAATTCAATATGCGGCGGCGACTGCTCGACCTGCTGCAAACACCGAAAAAAGCAGACCGGCCGCGCCTACAGCGTATCGTCTCCGATCACCGCCACTGGAACCATCGCTACAAGCAGACGGCCCTCCTGGAAACGACCGCCGCCCACGCCGTACACGTGCTGGTCCAGGCCGCCGTGCGTCGTCCCGATCTTTGGCACTGGACGCTGGAGCTGGTGCGCGGACTACGTGAACTCGGACTGCGACCCAATCTCTACCGGGCACAGACCAGTATGATGGAGCGGTGGACCGCCGCATACGCAGCTTCCTGTAGCGACGAGCACCGCACAGCAGGCCTGGCCCTGGCCCGGGAGCTGGAGCTTCAACTGGGATTTGTAGACGTCGCGCCCGCGGTAGTCGAACTACAGTCCGCCTAGGTCGTGCGTCTCGCCCTGCTCGCTCCGTTGGAGTATCCGCTCACGCAACCCTACGTAGGTGGGCTCGAACGGCATACCGTGCAGCTGGCCCGGGGACTGGCCGCGCTGGGTCACGAGTTGACGCTATTCGCACGGCCGGGCTCCGAACCCCTACCGGGTATACAACTGGTAACCGACTTTACGAACTACGGCAAGCTACTGCGCCACCTGCGTACGGCAGACTACGACCTGCTGCACAACAACACGATCAACTTCCTGCCTACGCTGCTGTCCTTCCGGTTGCCCTATCCGGTAGTGACCACCCTACACACGCCGCCCTACCGCCGCCTACTGCCGGGTGCACTGAGTGCGCGCGTACTGGGGGGGGCGAGTTTCGTAGCCATCAGTAGGCACCTGGCCCGCCGGTGGCAGCGGTATACCGGGCCGTGTACGGTCATTCACAACGGGATCGACCCCGCGGACTGGTCCTTCACCAGCAGCGCACCTGCGTGTAGCGCCCTGTGGTACGGACGGATCACGCCGGAGAAGGCCCCCCACCTGGCGATCCTGGCAGCGCGTAGGGCGGGCTACCGGATCCGACTCGCGGGGCCAGTCGGTGACGCGGCGTACCACCGGGACCGGCTGTTGCCCTTGCTGGGTCAGGATGCGGAGTACCTGGGGCATCTCGATCAGCATGCGCTACTACCACATATGGGGAATGCCGCGGTGGGCTTATTCACTTCGGTGTGGGAGGAGCCCTTCGGACTGGTCATTCCCGAGCTGCTGGCCTGTGGAACGCCGGTGGTCGGCTTCGCGAGTGGAGCGGCGCCCGAGCTGGTGACGGATGCGGTCAGTCGGCTAGTTCCCGTTGGGGACGTGCTGCGACTGGCGGAGGCGATTCCTCAGGCTGCCGGGCTGGATCGCGTTGCGTGTCGTACCTATGCAGTCGATCATTTCCACGTACAGAAGATGATCGACGCTTACCACGCGCTGTACCTTCGCCTGACCGCCTAATTTTATCCTATGCTGCTTTCCCTGCCCAACGATCTGGTATTCTTCGACCTCGAGGCCACCGGGCTCAACATCACCCGTGACCGGATCGTACAGATCGCGCTGATCAAACTGTTCGCCGACGGACGGCCGCAGGAGGAGTTGGAAATGAAGCTCAACCCCACTGTGCCGATCAGCGCCGAGGCCAGTGCGATCCACGGACTGAGCAACGAAGACGTAGCCAACGAGCCTACTTTTCCGGAAGTAGCCGCCCGTATTCAGGACTTCATCGGAGATGCGGACCTGGCGGGCTACAACTCCAACCGCTACGACGTGCCCCTGCTACAGGAGGAATTCTACCGTGCGGGCATCTTCTTCGACACCAATGGTCGCCGGCTGATCGATGCCCAGCAGATCTTCTACCAGATGGAGCCGCGGACGCTGGGTGCGGCGCTGAAGTTCTACGCGGGTAAGGAAATGGAGAATGCCCACGACGCCCTGGCCGACGTGCGCGCCACCGTAGATGTATTCGCCGGACAACTCAAGCACTACGCCGGAGCGACCTATACCAAGGACGACGGCACCGTCATCGAGCCGTTTACGGACCTCGACGCGGTAGCGGATTTCTGTAAGGACGATCGCTTCCTGGACGCTACCCGGCGGCTCAAGCGCGGTCCGGACGGCATCCCCGTATTCAACTTCGGCAAGCACGCCGGCAAGCCGGTCGCGGAGGTCTTCGCCAAGGAGCCCAGTTACCTGCGCTGGATTCTGGAAAAGGACTTTAGCACGGAGGTGAAAACGCTGGTGCAGGTGATCGACGAGCAGCGGCGAAAGGGCAAATAAGGCGTTCGGTAAAGGGTATCGTGTGGTGCCCGGGGCTGAACCAGCTATCGGGCGGATCGGTTAGATCAGAAAGACCCGACCATGCAATTCAATCGCACCCCCTCCCGCTACCGCTTATTCGACGCTAAGACCCAGCGTCCGATCCTCGCCGACGATAAGAAGGACAAGCAGACCGATAAAGATCCCAAAAAGGACTTCCCTAATCAGGACGATGACGACCTGAAGAACGTCGACCAGAGCAAGGGCGGCTACGGCGACGGTACCGGCTTCAGTAAGGAGTAAAGTGAGTGGGCCCAGTAGGATTTGAACCTACGACCAACGGATTATGAGTCCGCGGCTCTAACCACTGAGCTATGGGCCCCAGTGCGGACGCAAAGATAACCGGCTAGCCGTAGAGCTCCAAAATTACCTGCTCCTTCGCGTACCCTAACGCGAGTAGGTTGGCCGCGGCCTCATCCACCATCTGACTCCACCCACAGAGGTAGAACCGCAGGTCGGGCCGCGGCGTAGCGTAGTCGCGCTGATAGACCTGATGTACGTAGCCGGATAGGACCTCCAGCTCAGCCGTACCCTCCACCCGCTCGCGGCTCACCGTAGCCGTATAGCTGAAGTGGGGGTGCTTACGGGCCAACGCCTCGAACTCCTCCCGGTACAGTAGATCTTCTGCAGTCCGACAGCCAAATATTAGGTGAAACCGGCGGGTCTCGCGTCCGAGTCGTTCCTGCAGCATCGCGCGGAATGGGGCCACTCCGGTACCCGTACAGATCATCACCACATCATAGTCGAGCGGCCGCTCGGGCAGCGTGAACACGCCGCCGGGCTCCTTCGTGAGTACCCGGGTCCCTACCTCCGCCTCTTCGAATAAATACCTGGTGCCACGCCCGTCGGGCAGTTGTACGATGCAGAGCTCCGCCTCGTTTGTGCCGTCGGGGGCAGCTGCGATGGAGTAGCTGCGCCAGCGTTCGCGTCGGTTCTCGCTGATGGGTAGGTCGAGCGTTAGGAACTGTCCGGGCCGGTACTCCAGTCGCTCCCGATCGGGCAGGGCCAGCCAGAAGCTGCGCACGCTGGGACTGCGGTCCGCGATGCGGGTAATGACGGCCTCCTTCCACTTACTCATAGGGCTAGATCTTTATAGGGTAGAAAGGTGGTATAGCCCCGGGAGTTGAAGTAAGCCGCTACTTCCTGCGCTGGTCGTTCGCTCAGCACCCATGCGAAGTCGCCCCCCCACGCCCCCAGACTCTTGACCGTACCGGGGAAGTCAGGAAACAACCGCTCCTTCACCGGCTGTAACTTCAGAGTATGTGCCACCAGATATTCGTGCTCCTCCAGCAGGCGGGCGGCGGCGCGCAGGTGCAGGGTAGGTTCCAAGAGGGCCGTACTGATCCGACTGATCGCTGCAAGGTCCTCCACTTCCGGATCACGTGCCCGGTAGGCCGCAATGCCCTCCCGGCTATTCTGCTTACGGTTGAGGTGGACGAAGTAGGTCTGCTGCAGCCAGGCGGGCGACCAGTCGAGGGGGGTGACTTCGGGCCTACTCTCCGTCCGCCGGTACAGCAGCGGGCCCCGGGCCGTAGCACAAGCCAGGTCATAGCCACTGCCCCCCAGCCAGCCGGCCAGTAGCGCGTAGGCATCTACGCTGAATAACTGACTGGCAAAGGCAACGAGGGTTGAGCTGCTGCCTAGCCCCCAGTCTGATGGGAATTCGAGGTAGCAGTCTATCTGTTTATGCTGTACGATGGCGCGACTGTCTATCCCTAGCCGGCGCACAGCCTGGAGTAGGCGCAGTAACCCCTCCTTGAAGGAAGCTTCGTTCGGCTGCGGATCGGTAGTCCAATCACCCGGGTAGAGTAGGATCTGCCGGCTCGCGCTACCGTCCGGGTAGTGGATGTTCCAGACCGTTTCGGCCTCCGAAGCGGCGGGCTTCGTACGCACCATGAAGCGCTGCCCGAGCTTGGTGGGGATGGCCAGGGCGGTGGCACCGTCGAGGACGAAGTATTCCCCGGTGAGCAGCAGTTTGCCGTGGAAGTAGTAGGTAGTGGGTTTGGGGGGCATGGGGCACAAAGAAAAGGCCACGCTACCGAAGTAGCGTGGCCTTAGATTAGCTAGTAGTCGGCGGACTACTTGTCGTCTTCCGTGGGTTCGTCTCCGTCGTTGTTCAGTTGCTCGCGCAGCTGCTCGAAAGCGCTGAGGTCGCCGAGGGTAGACCGCTCGTTGCTCGAGTTGGTCTGCTTGACGGCCTTGCGGGTGTACTGCTGCTCCTCGCGGCGCTCGCGGACTACGGTATCCTTGGCCTCGCGGCGGATATCGTTGACGTAGCGGCTGTGGCTGACCATCAGCTTCTTCTGATCGCGGTCGAACTCGATGACCTTAACGGTCAGGGTTTCGTCTACTTCAGCGATGCTGCCGTCTTCCTTGCGCATGAGCTTGATGGGGGCGTAAGCCTCCAGGCCGTAGGGCATCTGTACGATGGCGCCGCGGTCGTCCTTGCGCAGGACGGTAGCCTCGTGGTAGCTGCCTTCGGGGAAGACGCTCTCGAAGCTATCCCAGGGGTTCTCCTCGAGTTGCTTATGGCCGAGTGACATCTTGCGGTCGCGGTCATCTACTTCGAGGACTACGACGTCGATGTCTTCACCCACCTTGACGAACTCGCTGGGGTGGCCGAAGCGCTTGGTCCAGCTCAGGTCGCTGATGTGGATCATGCCACCGATACCGTCGTTAAGCTCGACGAATACACCGTAGGGCGTGAGGTTCTTGACCTTGCCGCTGTGCTTGCTGCCCTCGGGGAAGTTGATGTTGATCGTATCCCAGGGATCCTGCTGCAGCTGCTTGATCGATAGCGACATCTTGCGATCGTCACGGTCGATGGTCACTACTTTGGCGTCGCGGGTCTCCCCGACGGTGAAGTATTCGCGGGCGTTGATGGGCTGGTTGCTCCAGGTCACTTCGCTCACGTGTACCAGGCCTTCTACGCCGGGCATGATCTCGAGGAATGCACCGTAGTCTTCGATATTGACTACGCGGCCTTCGACGGTGCTGCCTTCGGTGATGGTCTCGTCCAGTACTTCCCAGGGGTGGGGCTGGAGTTGCTTGAGGCCGAGGCTGATCCGCTTCTTGTTCTCATCGAAATCCAGTACGGCCACGTTGACCTTCTGGTTGAGCTCGAGTACGTCGGAGGGGTGGTTGATCCGTCCCCAGCTGATATCGGTGATGTAAAGGAGTCCGTCGACGCCACCCAGGTCGAGGAAGGCCCCGAAGTCGGTGATGTTCTTGACGATACCTTCCAGTACCTGTCCGCGCTCGAGGCTGGCGATGATGGCTTCGCGCTGCTCGGCCAGATCGGATTCGATGAGGGCCTTGTGCGAAACGACGGCGTTCTTAATGGTCTCGTTGATCTTGACCACCTTGAACTCCATGGTCTTACCTACGTAAGCATCGTAGTCGATGATGGGCTTGATGTCGATCTGCGAGCCGGGCAGGAAGGTCTCCAGTCCGCCACAGTCAGCGATGAGGCCACCCTTGGTCTTGCTGATCACCTTACCGTTGATGACCGTACCGTTCTGGTAGCTGTCGCGGATACGGTCCCAGGCGCGCAGCAGCTTGGCCTTGCGGCGGCTGAGTACGAGCTGTCCTTTTTCGTCTTCCTGCTGCTCTACGTAGACTTCTACGGTCGTGCCGACCTCGATGTCCTGGTCGCGGAATTCAGACAGGGGCAGCAGGCCGTCGCTCTTGTAGTTGAGGTCCAGGACCACGTCGCCGTCAATGATGGCCGATACCTTGGCCGACATGATCTCGGCTTCCTGGATATTGGTCATCGAGGCTTCGTACTCCTTCTCCATGGCGGTGCGCTCGGCATCGCTGTAGCGGTTGTCGATGCGCGCGATGGCGTCCCAGGCAAAATCGTCGTGCGCCGAGCCGGTCGCACCACTGGTGTCGGCCTCCTCGATCTCTACGGCTTCCTCCTTGACCTCTTCGGTGAGGGCTACGGATACCTTAGACGATTCCTTGCGGATCACCTTGGCGGTGGGGGCTTTTTCTTCCTCTTCCTCTTCTTCGAGGCTATCGGAAGCTTCTTCGAGTGCTTCGTCTACGACCTCGGCGGGTGCGCCGGGGGTAGGCTTGATCACGGACTGCGTCTCGGTCACGGCGATGGAGCCGTCGGCGGCCGCGCCGGGATTCACTTGTTCTTCGATGGTGGGGGTGGTCTCCGGAGTCAGCGACTCGGTGGAGGTCTTTTCGGTCCCGTCTACTTGCGGGTCCTTGTTTTCGTCTACTGGCATAGCGAAAAGGGGTTAAAAGGGTGAAACGGTTGAGCTGCTTCAGGGGCAGCTGTTGCCCTCCCCGGGCGGATGGGTCCGCGTAAGGGAGCGCAAAGATACGGCATTTTGTTGGTGTGCCGCTGCGAAGATTAGTTAAACTGCAACACTAAACTTCTAATCAAAAAAACCGCGTCAGGGCAAAGCCCGACGCGGTTTAACAAGAGGTTGGGAGCGGATTCGAACCGCCGTACAAGGTTTTGCAGACCTTTGCCTAGCCACTCGGCCACCCAACCAGGGGAGGGCAAAAGTAGGTGCGCCACGGGGGCAGTACCAAACTTTGCCGCCGGTTTATTTACCGGATCAAGTGCACAACGCCCGTGCGCTGGCTTAAGTTGCCGGTGGGGGTGGTGTACTTCAGGGTGTATAGGTAGGTGCCGGAAGCCGCCGGCCGGCCGTCGATGCGCCCCGTCCAGGGTAGGCCGGGGTTGTCGGAAGAAAAGACCAGTGCGCCCCAGCGGTTGAAGATCAGAAATTCGTAGTCCACCAACTGCGGCGCCGCGTTGAAGAAGGGACCGAAGACCCGGTTCTCGGGCTGCTGCGCGGCCGGACTGAATACATTGGGAAAGAAAACCTCCGGCTCTTCGAATACACAGGCCACGTTGGAAAGGAAGGGAAAGGAACTGTCCGTGTCGGCAGGACTGTAGTTAGCCGTGATGACGTAGCAGTTCGGCCCCTCAGTGGGCGGGGCAGATTGGTCGAGGTACGTCAGGTCGGTGAGCGAGTCGGCCAGGGAGGTGAAACTACCGTCGGGGTTCACCCGCAGGACGTCATAGGTCACCGTACCCGGCAGGTTGTTGACCAGCGGGGTCCAGTCCAGCCTAGTACCCCCCGCTCCGGGACTGGCAAAGAGGTAAACGGGGCCTACCGTATTGGTAATCAGAATATCGCCACAGGCATCTTCCAGTACCAGGCGGGCTGAATCGATGATCTCTTGCGGTGATCCGGCGAAGGGGACCGTCAGGCCACTCACCGCAAAGTCATCGGGTAGGAGGGGAAGCTCTTCCACCACACCACGCCGGTACAGTTCCAATCGGGCCTGTACGGGTAGGGGGTTGTTCGTCGCCTCGAAGGGCAGGCGAGCCATCGAGCCGTTCACCTCGATGCCGTACACGTCGAAGGGGCGGAGGGGCGGAACGATGTCGAGCGTGATGCAGAAGGTATCGGTACGCACGGTCTCCCCCGTAGCGTACTGTCCCTGCTGATAGAAGCAGATGGTTTCCCCGTCATTGCCTTCATCGTACACCAGGGTGTCGCCTCCTCCCATGCGGTAGGGCTGCTCGGTGAACGGACCCCCATCTACGGATGCGAAGAGCAAAAGGGGCTCGGCAAGCGTATCCAGATTAGTGGACGTGGCGGTCTGCACGCGCGTAAGACTTACCTCGGAGGTACAGCCCGTACCCCCTGACCCGGTCAGCCCGGTGGCCGAGGTGATCTGACTCTGGGGCGTATCGTTGCCGCAGGGATCGATGGCCACCACCACGTACTCCCGAGTGGTCAGGGAATCCGCCGGGACCCCGGTGATGCGGTAGCTGTTTTCCGTAGTCACCGTGTCCAGGGGGAAGGTACCCGCGGCGGTCACCTCCAGGATCACGTACCCACTGACTTCCGGCGACGGTGACGGGTCCCAACCCACTACCAGATCACCCTCCTCCACACTTACGGAGCGCAGGATGACGGGGTCGGGAATGCGATTGTCGAGCGTGTCACTGGTCAGCGCCGTAGTTCCCGGGCAGTCGTAACGGTAACTGAGGTAGTAGAAAAACTGGGCTCCGGTAGGGTTTTCGTCCCGGTACTCGGTGTCCGATAGGTCCGTGATACTAGTCAGTAAATTATAGGGACCCGCTTCGTCAGTACTCCGGTAGACATCGGTGGCCACGTACGGACCACAGGGATTCGTAACGTTCTCCCAGCTCAGCACCTCGCCGCCGGCCTCCGAGCGGGTACACAAAAAATCCGGCGCGGCGATCTCCTGAGCGGAGAGCCAACTGCATACGGTCAGGCCAAAGAGTAAGAAGCGTAGGAACAAAATGTGGTGTGCTTAGTGTCAGTCGCTTAGAAAACGCAGAAGCTACCCACCAAGTTATAGCATACGGCAGACAGGCGCTCAGTCCGCCACGTCGTCCTGCTCTCCCTGGAGGTCAAACAGGGCGATCGGCGTGCGAAAACGGTCAGCGAGTGCCTTACGGATACGATCACGTCGGTAGTCGCTTCGCCTGAAGTTGGTCTTTACGGATTGCTTATCACTCTCGACCCCATAGGATTCCAGCGGGCCTCTGATGGTGTAGTAAACGTTGAACAGCCCGTTGCGCGCCGGTAACACCTCTAGGCTATTGTCGTGGCGACTAAGCTTATTGGTCACTACCTGTCCCGCGTTCACCTTCACGTAGTAGTCCAGGTACTGATCCAAGGTATGGGTGCCGCTTAGCGTCAGGTTGATGGCACTGCTCTGAATGAACATGGCGGGGATGTACACCGTCCGGTCGCGGATCTCGAAGACATTGGCCAGGCGGGTGAAGCGTACCCGTTCCAGATCCCCCGACTTAAGGGCAAAGGCAAAGTTCTCCAGTAGGTCGAAGTCACGCAGTTCGCCGTCCAGGATCTCAATACTTGCCAGTACGCCGAGGTCCTCGTACTCCAGTTCGCCGGCGTCGTCGTAGTGCAGGTCGAGGAGCAGTTTGGCGTTCATGGTGCCGGTCAGGTGGTCGGAGGTAAGCACCTCCTGCCCGAAGTCGGCGGACTGCCGGAAGAATTCCCGGGCATCGACGCCCCGGGCCGTGAGGCGCGCATCGACCGCGATAGTTTGGTCGAAGTAGGTGATCGCATCCAGCCCGATCTCTCCTCCCATCGCCGTAGTGAGCCCGCGCACGTCGAGCCGGCCGGGCAGGAAAACGAATTGACCCCGGAAGGTCGCTCCCCGGTAGGCATCCCACTGCCAGTCCGCCACACGGGCCTCGAAGGTACCGTGCAGCAGATCGGTGAGTTGGGCTCTGATCTGGGCGGTTGGCTCCGGCGTACTAGTCGGTGTACGGTCTACAGTAATTTCGGAATCACCGAACCCAGCTACGGCAAGCAATTCCGCCACGTCCAGCGACTTCCCCTCCAGTGTAGCCTCGAAGCGTAGTGCCGCATCGCGGGAGTTGAGGCTGTCGGCGAACAGTACGGGAATAAGGTTGCTGCCCCGACCGTCCAGTAGTACATCCGTACCATCTAGGACCACTTGCAGTGCTGTTACGGCTACTTCATTATCGTTTAGCTCGAGGGTGCCGGAGGGTAGGGAGATTGTTTGCTCATTTAGCGTGAATACTATATCGTCGGCCCGTAGTGTACCACCTGACCCTAATCGGGCGGCCCGCCGTGGCTCGATCATATCGGCGTAGCGGCCCGTCAGGGAGAGGTCAGTGAAATGTAGGAGCCCGTCCGCCCCGGTCACGGTAGCCGTGGGTAGAAAAGCGGGTAGCACATCCAGCGGCAGGCTACCATTGGCGCTGAAGGCGATGACGGGGTCGTATAGATCTTCCAGCCGGAACCGGAGATCGAAGGGCGCGCCGCGGAAGCTGCCGGTCAGTCGCTCTACGGCGATGGTCTGCACCCCGCCGCCGGGCCCCTCCACGTAGTCGAAAGTGGCCTGTAGATCAACCTCCCGCGCGGTAGCGTTCATCCGGGGGCTACTCAGTTTGCCGTCCCGGAAGTCGAGGGTGCCGGTGAGCCGGGGGTAGGTCCGGTCGGTCCACGCACCGGTAATATCAGCCTGGAGACTGAGCCGGCCGTCGGTTTCCAACCCGCCGAGGGTAGCAGCGTAGGTAGGGGGCAGTAGGCTAAGGACGTCCTCCAGCTCCCCGGCGGTGCTGCTGAGGCGGAGGTTCGTCGTTACCCCTGCATCGGTGAGGGTGAGTACACCGGTTGCCTCCACTTCCAGCGCGCGGCTGGCGATACGGAGCGGGGTCAAGCGGTAGCTGTTTGTGACATGGTCTACGGTGAGCTGACCGCTCAGGCCCAACGCCTTACCGTCCAGGTAGCGCGTGCCGTCCTGGTCGAAGTAGCCTACCCCTACCGTCCCGTCTACCTCCAGGGTATACTGACTGCTACCGAAGTCGCCACTGAGTATCCCTTCATCTATGGTTAGCAATGCATCGGTCTGCAGGCGGGCATCCTGGTAGACCAGGGTGATGCGGTCCAGTTGCGCCGCTTCCAGGGAGAATAGCGCACCTGCGGCCCCGCCCTCCGCTTTGCCCGCTGCCGCCTGGTCGCCTATGGAGGTGTGGGTGATCTGGTAGTTGGTGTTGCCGTCGCGGTCGGTGAATAACTGGAGCTTACCGTCGGAGAGCCGAATGCTCGTGACCCGCACGGTACCCAGCAGACTGCTCAGGTCCAGTACACACGCCAGGTGATCGGCCTCCAGCAGGGCACTGCCGTCGCTGCCTTCGACCTGCACGCCCTGCAGATCGACCGCCAGTTGCGGGAAGGCGCGCAGCAGACTCAGGTCATACTCCTGCACCGTGATGCGGGTCTGCACCCGCTCGTTGAGGGCCGCTACGACCCGCCGGGCGATGGGGTCACCGAACAGCTCGATCGCCAGCAGGGGCAATAGGGCAAGGAGGAAGATCAGAAAGAGGGCACGCCGAAGAAATCGCATAGGTGGGGTAGCCGTTACGGCACCAACTCCGGGACGCGGTGCAGCACCTGCCGCAACTGCTCCATACTCGGTGCCGAAAGGGGAACGAGGGGCACGCGCAGGTAATTATCGCACAGCCCCAGGATCGAGACGGCCGCCTTGATGCCGACCGGATTGCCCTCGCAGTACAGCAGGGGGTGTACGTCCAGCAGGTCGAAGTTGAGCTGACGGGCCTCGTCGATGCGGTTGTCGAGCGCCGCGCGGACCATGCGGCTGAACTGGGCGGGTAGGGCGTTGGCGATGACGCTGATACCGCCGTGGCCGCCCACCGCGATCGTGGCTGTCACCAGAGGGTCGTCGCCACAGAGCACCGCCAGGTGATCGGGCCGGTGCTTCAGGATCTCGGTAGCCTGACCCAGAATGCCGCTGGCTTCCTTGACGGCGGCGAAGCGGTCCGTAGCCTCGGCTAGTCGTAGCACGGTCTCGGGCAGTACGTTGCTGCTGGTGCGCGCCGGCACGTTATAGATGATCAGGGGGAGCGGGGCCACCTCGGCCACGCGCATATAATGCTGAAAAATGCCCTCCTGCGGCGGCCGGCTGTAGGCCGGGCTGCTGGACATGATACCGGCCACCCCGTCGAAGTTGTAGTCGCGGATGAATCCCACCAGCTTTTCCGTGTAGTTGCCGCCGAAGAAGCCGGCGACGATAGGCACCCGCTCGTCAACGTGGCGAATGGTGAAGTCGAGGATCTCACGGCACTCCTGTGCGCTGAGCGTGATGGCTTCCCCCGTAGTGCCCAGGCAGACGACGTAGTCCACCCCACCGGCGATCACATGGTCGATCACGCGGCCCAGGGCGGGATAGTCCACGGACTTATCGGCCCGAAAGGGAGTGATCAGGGCGACGCCGGTGCCGGTAAAGCGGGGGGGGAATGCTTGCATAATTAGTCTACGTGGGTGACCTGTCCGATCACGGCGTACTTCTCGATCCGGTCCTCTATCATCTGGTCTACGGACTTCTCCTGCACCGCGGCGATGGCCTTTTTGAGGTGCCGCTTCAGCAGTTTGGCCATCTCCTCGGGGGCGTTGTGGGCGCCGCCCTGGGGCTCCTTGACGATCTCGTCTACGATACCGAAGCCGTACATGTCCTCAGCCGTCAGCTTGAGGGCTTCGGCGGCCTGCTCCTTGAAGTCCCAGCTCCGCCAGAGAATGCTGCTGCAGCTTTCGGGGGAGATGACCGAGTACCAGGTGTTTTCCAGCATCATCACGTGGTCGCCGAGTCCGATGCCGATGGCTCCGCCACTGGCCCCCTCGCCGATCACGGCGCAGACGATGGGTACGCGCAGCTGGGCCATCTCGAAGAGATTGCGGGCGATGGCCTCGGCCTGTCCGCGCTCCTCGGCCTCGATGCCGGGGAAGGCACCGGGGGTGTCGATCAGCGAGACGACCGGGAAGCCGAAGCGTTCGGCCAGCTTCATCAGCCGCAGGGCCTTGCGGTAGCCCTCGGGGTTGGCCATACCGAAGTTGCGGTACTGCCGCATCTTGGTGTTGACGCCCTTCTGGTGGCCGATGAAGACGACGGTCTGCCCGTCCATATTCCCGATGCCGCCCACGATGGCCTTGTCGTCGCCGTAGTAGCGGTCGCCGTGCAGTTCCACGAATTTGCGGCACATCTGCTCGATGTAGTACAGGGTGTAGGGCCGTTCGGGGTGGCGGCTGAGCTGCACCCGCTGCCAGCCCGTGAGGTTGCTGTAGATGTCGCGGCGGGTCTGTTTGATGCGCCCCTCCAGCTCCTCGATGGTGGGCTTCATATCTACCACTCCGTCATCGCTGACCTCCTTCACCTTATCCAGCTGCTCGTACAGCTTTTCCAGGGGCTTCTCGAAATCTAGAAATACCATGTTAGTCGTTTAGTGAGGTAGTCACTCGTCCGCCGAGCTATACGCAGGTTGGCTCGTCGGCCGAGGGAGTACTACCTGAGCTGCACCTTAGCCGATCCCAACATCCCGATGTCGGTGTAGATTTCGGCGCGGTAGAAGCCCTCATCCAGCTTATCACTCAGTTCGTGGGTGAAGCTGATGCGCTGGTTGCGTTCCAGGTTGACGTCGCGGCCCTCGAGGGCGATGATGTCCTTCTCGGCACCATTGACGATCGACTTGGCCCGCACAGGGTTCTCGCTGATCACGGGGGTGGACGATTCGTCCGTCAGCACCAGGAAGATGGGGCGTACGCCGAGGAACTCGCTGGGCACGTCCGTCAGGTCGAAGCTCACGGCGATGCGCCGGGCGCGGTTGGCGTTGGCGGTGTTGCTGCCGTTCTTGCGTAGCAGATCTACCTGAATGGCGGTGGCCTTGAAGTTGCCCAGCGTCATCCGTTCCAGGTCGGCCTCGATGCTCTCGTTGAGGCGGCTCAGGTTGTCGACCTTCTTGTTGCTCTCGTAGGCTTCGGTCTTGGCGGTGCTGAGGTCCTGCCGCAGCACGACGTTGCGCTGGCGTAGGTCCTTATTCTCTTCGGTGAGCTCGGTGATGCTGGTCTCCAGCATACTGCGCACGTTCATGAGATCCTCGATCTGCTTGCGCATTTCGTAGGCTACGTCATTGTCGTTCTTCCGGGCTTTCTGGGCCCGGCGCATATCGTAAAGCGCCGCCTGAGCGGTCTCCTGGGCGGTGGTGAGCTCGCCCTGTAGCTGGGCGTTTTCGCCGCTCACTTCCTGAAAGGCCTGGTCGAGGCTGTCGACGGACTTCATCAGGTTGTCGCGTAGCAGCGTGAGCTGTTCGGCCTCGCTGGACTTCTCCGTATAGTTGGCTTCCAGCTTATTCTTGGTGGTCACCCCCCAGATGAGGCTACCCACGAAAAGCAGGGCCAGCAGGATGGCGATGATGGTGATGGTACGCTTGTTCATATGCCGCAGGCTAGTGAGGCGGCAAATTTACGACTAAATCCAACGACGCGAGCGAAACCACCCCAGCATACCCAGGATCAAACTGATCATCACCCCCCACAGAATGAAGTAGCCGTACTGGCTGTGCAGCTCCGGCATATTATCCCAGTTCATCCCGTACACGCCCACCAGGAAGCTCAGGGGGATAAAAATGGTGGATACGATGGTCAGTGTTTGCATCACGCTGTTCATCCGGAAGCTGATCTCGCTGGTGTAGAGGTCGTACAGTCCGTTGGTGACGTCGCGGTAGGTTTCCACCAGGTCGGTGATCTGGATCACGTGGTCGCGCAGGTCGCGCACGTACAGCTGGGTATCGGCGGTGATGAGGGTGCTCTCCGTATCGGCAAAGCGGTTCATGAGCTCGCGCAGCGGACTGATGCTCTTACGCAGCGTGAGCAGCGACAGGCGCAGGTCGTGGATCTTGGCCTTGGTCTCCACTTCGGGCGAGCGCATGATGGTCTCTTCCACCTTATCGAGTTCCTCCTCGATCTGATCGATGACCGTGTAGTACTTGTCCACTACGTTATCCACCAGTGCGTAAGCCAGGTAGTCCGCCCCCCGGCTGCGGATGCGACCGGTACTGGTCTCCAGGCGTTTGCGCACGCTCTTGAACAGGTCACCGCTGTCTTCCTGCAGGCTCAGTACTACGCCGTCGGTCACGTAGATACTCACCTGCTCGATACTCAGCTCCAGCCGCTCGGCATTAAAGGCAAAGGCCTTGATCACGAACATCACGCCATTTTCGAACAGCTCCATCTTAGGACGTTGCTGTACGTCTACTACGTCCTCCAGGGCCAGGGGGTGCATACCGTACTTCTTGCCCAGCTGCTCCACCAGCTCGACGTGGTGGAGGCCCCGCATATCGTACCAGAGCGTAGCCCGCTCGGTCTGGGGTTCGGGGAAGGCGTCCTGGGCCGTCTGCACGTCGAAGAAATCGCCGTGGTACTGCGTCAGGTGCACGTGGATCTGCTCCATGTGCCGGTGTCCGGTGTACACCATGGTGCCGGGGGGGGCACCGGCCTTCTTGCGGGTCAGGGTAGCTTTTTCTTCCTTCGAGCGGAGTAGGTTGGTAATACGCATGCCGCAAAATAGGGCGGGGACGCAGGTGCGAGCTTCCGTAGCGGGAGCGGTTCGTAGAAACCAGTTGGGGGGGGAGGGGCCGCCGTTCCTTGGTACCAGCTGTGGGGGTCAGGGCCGGTTCGTGGCTTAGCTACGCTGCTACCTTCGGTGGTCCAGCCGCGGTGTAGGCGGGTCACGCCGGAAATGCTCGTGCAGATCCGCAGAGACCGCACCTGGAAGGTGCGAACCGGGAGGGGCCGCCGTTCCGCGGTGCCAGCTGTGGGGATTTGGGCCGGTTCGTGGCTTAGCTACGCTGCTACCTTCGGTGGTCCAGCCGCGGTGTAGGCGGGTCACGCCGGAGATGCTCGTGCAGATCCGCAAAGACCGCACCTGCAAGGTGCGAGCCGGGAGGGGCGGCCGTTTCCGGGATGCCAGCTGTGGGGGTAGGGGTGGCTCGTGGCTTGCAGCCGCGGTGCCAAGTGTGGGGTTTGGGCCGGTTCGTGGCTTCCAGCCGCGGTGCATGCGGGTTACGTCGGAGATGCTCGTGCAGATCCGCAGGGACCGCACCTGCAAGGTGCGAGCCGGGAGGGGGGAGCCGTTCCGCGGTGCCAGCTGTGGGGGTTTGGGCCGGTTCGTGGCTTAGCTACGCTGCTACCTTCGGCGGTCCAGCCGCGGTGTAGGCGGGTCACGCCGGAAATGCTCGTGCAGATCCGCAGGGGCCGCACCTGCAAGGTGCGAGCCGGGAGGGGGGAGCCGTTCCTCGGTGCCATCTGTGGGGGTCAGGGCCGGCTCGTGGCTTGCAGCCGCGGTGTAGGCGGGTCGGGTGAGAGAAGCTTGTGCTGACCCGCAGGCGCCGCACCTGCAAGGTGCGAGCCGGTGCGAGCCGCCGGGCGGCTGACGTTTTAATCCCCTTAGCCACCTTACCTTGCTGGACGTATTCATCCATATCACCGGTGGCCCATTCTGTATGACCGTTTCCCGTCTGCTTCTTCTGTTTTCTGTAGTGTTCATTTTGCTAGTTCAGTCCTGTGCAGACGAGCGCCGGGAACTAGAACGGATCGACCTGCCCGAGGACAGTCCCCTACTAACGATACAGCCCGGCAATTACCGGATGCTGGACGAAGATTCCCTGTTCCAGTACCGCAACCTGGCCCTGATCGATATTGAGCCGGATAGCCTGACGGTGCACCGCCGCCGGGCCGTGGAGCGCTTCGTACTGGCGGGCGGCCGTCTGCTCATTCGTGATGCACAGCCTGATATACCCTACGCCTGGCCCTGGTACGCCAAGGCACGGCGGGCGGGCGCCAAGGAGGCCTCCCCGCTGGGTGCCGGACTGGTATATGCACCGACCTCGCCACTGGATACGGCTAGTTCGCGACAGTACTTCACCACTGCCATTGCACCCGTGGCCCCGCCCGCCTTAGTGCCGGCCGCGCCCCGCTGGGACCGCTTTCAGGTAGAGGTGCTCGACAATAATATCTACGAGCCCATGGAGATGGAGGTGCTGCCCGGGGGCGAAGTGCTGTTCCTGGAACGGCGTGGAAAAATGAAGCTCTACGACCCCTTCCGGCGTACGACCACGGTGGTGAAGGACTTCGATGTATGCACCGAGGGCAATTATGAAGACGGGCTGCACGGCCTGGCGCTAGACCCCGGCTACGGCAAGGAGAACCACTACGTGTACCTCTACTACAGCCCGGCCCCCTGCGACTCGACCGATCAGCTGCTCAGCCGCTGGGTGTTTAAGAACGGACAGTTGGAGGAGGATAGCGAGACGGAGGTGCTGCGGGTAGCCGTACAGCGCGAGCAGTGCTGCCACAGCGGGGGTAGCGTGGAGTTCGGGCCCGACGGACTGCTCTACCTCAGCACCGGCGACAACACGAGCAGCAAGGCCAGCGACGGCTACTCACCCATTGACGAGCGGCCGGGCCGGGGGCCCTGGGATGCGCAAAAGTCATCCGGCAACACCCACGATCTGCGGGGTAAGATCCTGCGTATTCGCCCCCTTGTCGCGGGAGGCTACGAAGTGCCGGAGGGTAACCTGTTTGCGGCCGATGGCAGCGACGGTCGGCCGGAAATCTATGTGATGGGTGCGCGCAACCCCTTCCGCATCACCATCGACCCCTGGAGCAATTACCTCTACTGGGGCGACGTGGGCCCCGATGTGGGCGAGCCCGGTAAGTACGGCCCCGAGAGCTACGACGAGTGGAACCAGGCCCGGCGGGCGGGCAACTTCGGCTGGCCCTACTTCGTAGGCGACAATTACGCCTTTCGGGAACGGGATTTTGCTACGGACGAGGTAGGCGACTTCTTCGACCCCGCCGCTCCTGTGAATGAGAGTCCGAACAACTTCGGTAGCCGCGAGCTGCCCCCCGCCCAGCCGGCGCTGATGTGGTACCCCTACGGACCGAGCGAGGAGTTCCCGCAGCTTGGGGAGGGCTCACGCTCGGCCATGACGGGACCTTTTTATAATGCGGACGGGCTGTTCCCCATCGCCAGTCAGGCCCTGCCGGCGTACTACCACGGCAAGTGGTTCATCTACGAGTGGGCCCGCAGCTGGATTAAAGTGGTGACCCTGGATAGCGCGCGCCAGCAGATCGTACAGATCGAGGACTTCCTGCCCGACGTACCCATCAGCAAGCCGATCGACTTCAAGATCGGCCGGGATGGCGCGATCTACCTGCTGGAGTACGGCAACGACTACTTCCTCAACAACCCCGATGCCCGCTTGGTCCGCATCAGCTATTCCGAAGGCAACCGCCCCCCCGTGGCCCGCCTGGAGGTCGACGAAACCGCCGGAGGCATCCCCTTCCGGCCCGTACTGAGCGCAGCTTCGAGCACCGATCCGGATCCGAAGGACCGCCTGAGCTACCGCTGGTACGTAGATGGGGAAACAGCCGGTACCGGAGCACGACTCACGCCCGTCATCAGTCGGGCGGGCAAGCATACGGTGCGCCTCGAAGTGTACGACCGGGCCGGCGCGCGCAGCGAGGTAACGCAGGTGGTCACGGTGGGCAATGCCCGTCCGCAGGTAGCCCTGCAGGCTGACGGCAACAGCAGCTTCCTCTTTGACGCGGGCAGCGCACTGCCGTACCGTACCCAGGTCAGCGACCCGGAAGACGCCGCCGCCGGCACCCTCGATACCCGCAAGGCCGTGGTGAATGCCGCATGGATCACCGATGTGACCCTCGTCGACGGTATCCGCCGCGGCGAGCGCCAACTGCCCGCCGGCGACCTGCGCTATGCCGCCGGAGAAACACTGATCGAAGCCAGCGACTGCTACACCTGTCATAAAGAACGCAGCGAGAACGTAGGCCCCTCATTCCTCCAGGTGGCCGAGCACTACGACGATGCTCAAGCTACAGTAAGCACTATCGCGAAAAAGGTTATCCGGGGCGGCAACGGGGTGTGGGGGGAGCGCCTGATGTCCGCCCACCCCACACTCAGCACGGAAGACGCGGAGACTATGGTGGGCTACATTCTCTCCCTCAACAACGGTGGGCGGATGCCACTGGCCGGTACCACCCGACCCGGAGTGGGGGAGGGTAGCTACGTACTGGCCGCTACCTACCGCGACGGCGGCGGTGCGGGAGACACTCCTCCGCTGGTAGGGCAGGGCGTGATCGTACTCCGGCCACCAACCCTGCAAGCGGAAGCGGCCGCCGACGGTCTATACCGCGCCGAAGTACCGGGTAGCGGTCAGCCCAATGCCTTCCAGGTCGTGGCCTTCCGACCGGGGGGTCACATGCGTATGGCCGACATCGACCTGACGAATATCGGTAGCCTCAACCTACACCTGCACCCCCGTAGCGACGGAGATATCGAGCTGCGGTTGGGCAGTCCGGACGGAGAACTGCTCGCCAGCCAGTCCGTAGCCGGCCGCAGCGAATGGAATGAATACACGGAGGTGGAGCTGTCCATCGCGCCCCGTCGGGAGCGGGGTGATCTGTACCTGGTCTGGTCCGGAGAAGGCGGCGTAGTAGCTGATGACATGGGCCACCACCGCCCGGCGGATATCGGCTGGATCGATTACCTTACCTTCAGGCAGGGTGGGTCAGCCCGCTATACGTCCCTTAAATAAGTCCAGATCATGCAACGCAGAAAATTCCTTCAGACCGCCGGTATCCTGACTGCCGCCACCCTCGCCGGCTGCACACCTACCGCCGAGAAGAATACCATCAGTACATCCCCCGCCACGGCCGCCGCGCCGGAGGGCGATCTGTGGTTCGATATCAGTCTGGCGCAGTGGAGCCTTAACAAGGCCTTCTTCTCCGGGGAGCTGGATAATCTGGACTTTGCCAAAGTAGCCCGCGATACCTACGGGCTGGGCGGCATCGAGTACGTCAACCAATTCTTCCCCGACAAGGCGGGTGACCAGGCCTACCTCGGGCAGCTCAAGCAGCGGGCGGAGGACAACGGCGTCCGCTCCCTGCTCATCATGGTCGACCGGGAGGGCAGCCTCGGCGCTACCGACGAAACGGAGCGCACCGCCGCGGTGGAGAATCACTACAAGTGGGTCGATGCCGCCAAGTACCTGGGCTGCCACAGCATCCGGGTCAACGCCGCCGGGGAGGGCACGCGCGAGGAAGTGGCCGCCGCGGCTACCGACGGACTGGCGCGCCTGAGCGAGTACGGACAGCAGGCCGGACTCAACATCATCGTAGAGAACCACGGCAGCTACAGCAGCGACGGCAAGTGGCTGAGTGACGTCATCGCCGCTACCGGCATGGATAACTGCGGCACCCTGCCCGACTTCGGCAACTTCTGTATTCAGCGTACCGCCGACGGCTGTGCTGATGAGTACGACCGCTATAAGGGGGTGAAGGAAATGATGCCCTACGCTAAGGCCGTCTCCGCCAAGACCCACGACTTCGACCCCGACGGCACCGAGACGCACACCGACTACCAGCGCATGCTCAAGATCGTCAAGGATGCCGGCTACCGCGGCTGGGTGGGCATCGAGTACGAGGGCAGTAGCATGACCCCCGAGGCCGGTATTCGGGCCACCATTGAACTGCTACGCCGTGCCGGCAGTATGGTATAGGTGAGTAAGGACGAACTACTAGACGACTGGCCGACCGGCAAGCAGGGCAAACAGCCTAAGCACACGCCCCGGCCCGATCCCATCGGAATGCTCTTCGATGGCATTCCCGAACCCGTGATCATGAGCGACGAGGAGGAACTGCCGATCCTGCGGCCCTTCTCTCCCCAGCTCATTCTAGAACTCATTGGATGGCTGCTCGGCGTGACCGCGGCGATCTACGGCATCTACCGACTGTGCCTGTACTTCGGCTGGTGGGGCCTGTAGGTAAGCCTACTTCGTAGGTATCTCCTGTTTGGCCAGCCAGCCGGTATCAAAGTTGCCGTCGCGGAAGTCCTCCTGCCGCAGGAGCCACTGATGAAAGGGTACGGTGGTCTTGATGCCCTCGACGATGAATTCGTCCAGCGCCCGTTCCATCTTGGTGATCGCCTCGGCGCGGGTCGGCGCACGTACGATCAGCTTGGCGATCATACTATCGTAGTATGGACTTACGGTGTAACCCGCGTAAACGTGGGTATCGACGCGTACGCCGTGGCCCTTCGAGCTATGGAAGCTGGTAATCTTGCCGGGGCTAGGCCGGAAGTTGTTCCAGGGATCCTCGGCGTTGATGCGGCACTCGATGACGTGGCCCTTGGGGTAGTAATTCTCTCCCGTCAGTACCTCACCGTAGGCTACTTTGATCTGTTCCTTGATGAGGTCATGGTCGATGCTCTCTTCCGTCACCGGGTGCTCGACCTGAATGCGGGTGTTCATCTCCATGAAGTAGAAGTTGCGGTCGGCATCGACCAGAAACTCTACCGTACCGACGCCCTCATAGTTGATGGCCTTGCCGGCCTCGATGGCAGCCTGCCCCATCTGCTCACGCAGCGTGTCGGTCATGAAGGGACTGGGGCACTCCTCGAGCAGCTTCTGGTGGCGACGCTGCACGGAGCAGTCGCGCTCGCTCAGGTGTACTACGTTACCGTGCTGATCGCCGATGACCTGGATCTCAATGTGGCGGGGCTGCACGATGTACTTCTCCATGTAGATGCCGTCGTTGCCGAAGCTCGCCTTGGCTTCGGCGCGGGCGCTGTCCCACAGTTTCACGAAATCCTCCCGGCGCGTCACGATGCGCATCCCCTTGCCACCGCCACCGGCCGTGGCTTTGATCATCACGGGGTAGCCCATCTTCTCGGCGCGTTCGATTCCGTCTTCGGCGCTCTTCAGCAGGGTGCCGTCACCGGGTACGACGGGTACGCCGGCGCGGATCATGGTGTCCTTGGCGGTGATCTTATCGCCCATGGTCCGGATCTGCTCCGGGTCGGGGCCGATAAACTTCACGCCATAGTCGGTACAGATCTCGGCAAAGTCGGCGTTTTCGCTCAGGAAGCCATAGCCCGGGTGCACCGCATCGGCGTTGGTGATCTCCACGGCGGCCATGATGCGGGGGATATTGAGGTAGCTATCCGCCGAGGCGGGCGGGCCGATACAGACGGCCTCGTCGGCGAAGCGCACGTGTAGACTCTCGCGGTCGGCGGTGGAGTAGATCGCTACGGTCTTGATGCCCATCTCGCGGCAGGTGCGAATAATGCGCAGGGCGATCTCACCGCGGTTAGCGATCAGGATCTTGTTGAATTTCTTCACCATGTCTAGGCGGGGTCTACCAGGAAGAGGGGCTGATCGTACTCGATGGGCTGGGCGTCTTCGACTAGCACCTTGACGATCTTGCCGGCTACTTCGGACTCAATCTCATTAAATAGTTTCATCGCCTCTACGATACACACCGTATCGCCCTTGGCTACCCGGTCGCCCACTTTTACGTAGACGGGCTTGTCGGGGGAGGAGGAGCGGTAGAACGTACCGATCATGGGGGATTTGATCTCCACCAGCTTACTCTGGTCGGGTGCTGCATCTTCCCCGGCGGGTGCAGGGGCGGCAGCTGCGGCGGCCGCGGCCGCGGGTGCGGGGGCTGCGGCCGGAGCGGCAAACTGCGGGGCTACGGCAGCTGGAGCAGGTACGTTGATGATCGACGGACCGGCCTGTGCGCTGCGGGCCGGGCCGACGGGGTTGTAGGACTTGCCGCGGATGTGCACGGCGGTATCCCCGTCCTTGTACTTGAATTCGGAGATTTCGGTTTTCGCGATCAGTTTGATCAGCTCCTGGATGTCTTTAAGCGTCATATGGGTATGTGATTAAACGCGGCTAACGTAGGCACCGTTTCGGGTGTCGATCTTGATGCGGTCGCCCGTGCTTACGAAGAGGGGTACGCGCACTTCGGCGCCGGTCTCGATGGTAGCGGGCTTGAGGGTGTTGGTGGCGGTGTCCCCCTTGATGCCGGGCTCGGTGTAGGTGATCTCCATCTCGATGTACTGGGGCAGATCGACGGTCAGGGCGGTGTTGTCTTCCGTGTTGTAGAGCACCTCGATGGTATCGCCTTCGCGCATGAACCCGGGGTTATCGATCAGTTCTTCACGAATGCGTGCCTGCTCGTAGGTTTCGGTATTCATGAAGTGGAAGCCCATGTCGTCCTTGTAGAGGTACTGCATCTTGTGCCGCTCTACGCGTACTTCGTCCACTTTATGGCCGGAGGGAAAGGTCTCGCTCAGTACGCGACCGGTACTGAGGCTTTTGATCTTGGTGCGCACGAAGGCCGCCCCCTTACCGGGCTTTACGTGCTGAAACTCGACGACGCTGTAGATGTCGTGGTTGTGGCGGAAGGTAAATCCGTTCTTGATGTCGGAGGAGGTGGCCATACGGGTGCGTTTGTCGCTACTGCCAATCGAAGCCCAGTAGCTGAATCTGGTTAAGGAAGGGCGAAGATATGTTTTCTCCCCGTAGTCATTCCGACCGCTCCAATAATTGGTGGTCGGCAAAGCTATAGTACGTCTGCCCGGCCAGGATGAGGTGGTCCAGCACGTGCATATCCAGATCGCGGGCGGCGCGGCTGAGTTTACGCGTTAGACGGATGTCCGCACTGCTGGGCTGCGTCTGTCCGCTGGGGTGGTTATGCGCCAGTACCAGGGAGGTCACGCTGCCGTGCTGTAGGGCGGTACGGAAAATCGTCTTGGCATCCGCTACCGTACCCGTAGTGCCCCCGCGGCTGATGAGGTGGGCGCCCAGTAGCTGATTGGCCCGGTTCAGGCACAGCAGGTGAAACTCTTCGTGGTAGAGATCACTCAGCAGCGGGCGTAGGTAGCGAAAGCAGCTCTCGCTGTTGGATAGGGTAGGGGCCGCGCGGGTAAGGGAGGCCTCCCGGCGGCGGCCCAACTCGAGGGCGGCGATCAGTTGCATGGCCTTCACCTTGCCGATACCGCTGATGCGGGTCAGGTCCTGCACTTCCCGGCGCGCCAGTTCGTGTAGGTCGTGGCCCGTGGATAGGAGCACCCGGCGGGCCAGGTCCAGGGCGGACGTGCCCTGGGTACCGTTGCGGATGAGGATAGCCAGTACTTCGGCGTCGGTCAGGGCACGGGGCCCCCGCGCCAAAAGCTTTTCACGGGGTTGTTCGTCTTCGGCCAGGTCGCAGATGCGTAGGGCTGCTGGCGGGTAGGGTGGCTTGGTCATGTTCCGCTAGGGGATACGGGACCGGAAGGGAAGACAATTTTTGCGGTGCCAAAGATAGGGTGCCCGGCTATTTCTCCATTTCCGAATACAGGCGGCCCTTGCCGTATTCACTCAGTACGTGGCGTACGGTCTGGGTCAGGTTGTCGGGTAGGGCGTCGTAGGGGTGCCAGGCTACGTTCTCGAACTTCTTGCGTTCGCGGCTGCGCAATTCGCCCTCGAAGTGGTGGGCCCGGAAGTACAGGACGATGCGGTGGGCCTTCTTGTAGCGTTTGTGCAGGATATGGACCAGGGTGAGATCGGCCCGAGTGAGCTCTACCCCCGCCTCCTCGTAGCTTTCACGGATGAGGGTCTCGGCGGCGTATTCCTTGCGTTCGATGGTGCCGCCGATCAGGCTGTAGTTTCCCCCATTGGGCTTGGTCTGCTTGAGCAGCAATATGCGGCCACGGTCTTCCAGGATGAGCCTGGCCTTGAGGGAGACCCGAAAATTTGCCATGCGAAATAAATTAGTATACTAGTGTAGGAGTGGCGCAAGATATGCATCCAACTCCCGGGGGGCTGCCCGCGTTAAGCGCGTAGCTAGTAACTTTGCCCCGAGCCCTTATTATAAATCTCACCTTACTCTATGCGCTACGACAGTGTCCTGCAAGCCATCGGCAATACCCCATTGATCCGTCTTGACCGGATATGCGGGACCCGCATTTCAGCCCCCGTATACGGTAAGATGGAATCGATGAATCCGGGACAGTCAGCCAAGGATCGCGCCGCCCTCTACATGATCGAGCAGGCCGAACGCAAGGGCCGCATCCAGGCCGGTGCTACCCTGATCGAGGCTACGAGCGGCAATACCGGGTTCAGCATCGCCATGATCGCAGCGATCAAGGGCTATAAGTGTATCCTTACCCTTACGGACAAGGCCGGCCCCGAGAAGCAGGCGCTGCTGAAGGCGCTGGGTGCCAAGATCGTGCTCTGCCCCAAGGATGCCGCCCCCGAAGACCCCGAGAGCTACTACAGCCGGGCGGAGGAGCTGGCCGGCACCATCCCCAATAGCTTTTACCTGCGTCAGAACTGGAACCTGGATAACAGCGGCGCCCACTACCACAGCACCGGACCCGAGATCTGGAAGGATACCGAAGGCAAGGTCACCCACTACGTCTGCTGCGCGGGCACGGGGGGTACGCTGTCCGGCACGGCCCGCTACCTGAAGGAGATGAACCCGGATATACAGGTCATCGGAGTAGACGCCTACGGCTCCGTACTCAAGAAGTACTGGCAGACGGGTGTTTTCGATGCCGACGAGATCTTTAGCTGGAAGGTCGAGGGGCTGGGTAAGACCATCATCCCGGACAATGTGGCCTTCGATCTGATCGATGAGTTTATCAAGGTCGGTGACCGGGCCGCAGCGCTGCGGGTCCGCGAACTGGCCCAGCGGGAAGGACTACTCCTCGGCTACAGCAGTGGAGCGGCCCTGGAGGCGGTGTTTAGCATCCGCAAGCAGCTCACGCCGGAGGATGTGGTCGTGGTGCTCTTCCCCGACCACGGTAGCAAGTACCTGGGTAAAGTGTTTAACGATGGTTGGATGCAGGAGCAGGGGTACCTGAAGCCAAATGGCGAGCCCGCGACCTACAGCGTGAAGCACCTGCAGCGTATGTACCGGGTGTACAAACGTATGTACGGTCGTAAGATTAAACAACGCCTTAATCTGGTCTAAGCTATGACGCGCACCCGAAAATACAAGTCGAACGCGGACGAGTCCCCCCCGATGTTTGAGAACAAGCTGCTCAACCGCCTGAGTCAGACCCATATAGCTACACCGATCGTAATCTTCTTCGTCTACGCCATCGGGCTGCTCTGGTATACCGAGACCCACACGGACATTCCAACCCTGATCGTCATCCTCGTTTTCCTGGCCGGTACGCTGGGCTTCACCTTTATGGAGTACGCGGTACACCGCTGGGTCTACCACCCACCCCACGGGGCCTCGGAGACCTATAAGCGGGCAACCTACAAGATGCACGGAATGCACCACGACTACCCCAAGGATAAGAAGCGGCTGGCGATGCCCCCCGTAGTAGCCATCGCACTGGCTACGGGTCTGTTGTTCTTCTTTGAGTTCCTGCTCGGTCAGTATGCCTTTGCGTACCTGGCGGGCTTCGTGGTCGGCTACGCCCTGTACCTGGTGGTCCACTATACGGTACACATGTACGCACCGCCGCGCAACTTCCTGCGGGCGCTCTGGGTCAACCACTCTATCCACCACTACAGCGAGGACGAGGTGCTCTTCGGCGTCTCTCAGCCCCTGTGGGATTATGTATTCGGCACTATGCCAAAGTCGGTCAAGGATAAGCAAATGGCCCGCGAGATCCACCGCTAGTCCTTGGCTGCCCAGTACATCGCAGACGTGCACGACGTAGCCCGCCTCATCCCCCGCGGCCGGGTGACTACCTACGGGAGCATCGCCGACTACCTTACCCTGGGCAGTGCCCGCATGGTTGGCTGGGCCATGTTTCAGTGCGTAACCGCCGACGATGTACCCGCCCACCGCGTCGTCAACCGCAAGGGGGAGCTCACCGGCCGCAACCACTTTCGTACGCCCACCCTGATGCAGGAACGGCTGGAGGCGGAAGGGGTACGGGTAGCAAACGATACCGTGCAGGACTTCGCCACCGTTTTCTGGTCACCCACCGAACTACTCGACTAATGGAATTGCTCCTGGAAACCGCTACGGAGGTATGCTCCGTAGCCGTAGCGCACGAAGGACGCATTCTGGCGGAGGTGGCCGCTGCTGAAGTGCAGCAGCACGCCAGTCACCTGACGCGCTTCATCACCCGGGCCCTTGCCGAGGCCGGCGTGACGATGGCCCAGCTCACCGAGGTCGTACTGAGTGACGGACCGGGAAGCTTCACTAGTCTGCGGGTAGGGGCAGCTACCGCCAAGGGACTTTGTATGGCCCTGCCCGGCCTGCACCTGTCGGTAGTGCCCACCCTGGCCGCACTCGCGCACGGCGTAGCGGATAGCGTGGGGGCGGATCACATCATGGCTACCCTCACCTCCCGGAGGGGCGAGGTGTACGGGCAGCTGTTCACCGCCGGGTCACCGCCCGTGCCACGCAGTGAGATCATGAACGTACGGCTTACCGACCCACAGTGGCGGGGCAAATTACTCGGAGGGGAAAGCTTCGGCAGGGTGGTGGTGTGCGGCCCGGGGCAGGCGCGCCTGCGGGCGGCACTGGATGAGGCGGACAACGCCTTTCGGTTCGCGGGGCCCGTGAGTTGCTCCGCCGGACTACTCCTTGCACCTGCGCGCCGCCGCCCGCCGGTCGCGTCGTACGAGCCGTTCTACCTGAACCCTCCCTTCGTGACGAAGTCGAAGAAACGTCCGCTGCTGTGAGCGATACACGGTACATGCTGGAGCTGGCCTACCGGGGCACGGCCTACGCCGGCTGGCAGCGACAACCCAACGCCCGCTCCGTAGAGGAAGTGATCGACACGGCGCTGGGCACCGTGCTGGGGCAGCCCATTAAGCTGGTCGGCTGTGGGCGCACGGACGCCGGGGTGCACGCCAGCAACTACGCCGCCCACTTCGACTACGGGGGGGCACTGCCGCCGCGCCTACTCGGTCGGCTCAACCGGTACCTGCCGGAGGACATCGCCCTGTACAGGCTGTATACGGTGCCCGGAGACGTACACGCACGCTTTTCCGCTACGGGGCGTACGTACGTATACCGCATCAGCTACGCCAAGGACCCCTTCCGGATCGATACGGTGGCCTGGCTGCCTAGCCTGCCGGACCTGGACCGCACGCTCATGCAACGGGCGGCAGACCTGCTGCTGGAGTACGGGGAGTTTGCGCCCTTCTGCAAGACGAACTCGGATGCCTACACGCTACGCTGTAGCCTGACGGAGAGCCGCTGGGAGTTTGGGGATACGGAGATGTACTACACGGTAACGGCGAATCGCTTCCTACGCGGTATGGTGCGCCTGATCGTGGGCATGTGCCTGCGGGTAGGTAGCGGCAGGCTGACGGTGGCGGACGTACGCAGGGCGCTGGATGAGCAGAAGCGCCTAGCCCAACCGTGGAGTGTGCCGGCTGGCGGACTTTACCTGACCCATGTGTCGTATGACCGAACAAGCTGGGAATTGAGTCCGTAATGCACACGGACCGGTATATCTTTGCGAAAATTAACCCGGGGGTAACGTATTTACAATAGCCCCGGGCGTAATTTTGTTAGTCTTAGCAGTGCCGACTTACTGTAGCCAACCTAGCGCGTATGTTTGAATTTATACTCAGCTTTTTAATTTCGTTTGCCCTAGTTTTTGCGATCATGCCCAACGTGATCCGCATTGCTATTGAGAAGAAGTTGGTGGCGCACCCTGAGGCCCGCAGCAGCCACGACATCATTACGCCCTGTCTGGGGGGCATCCCGATCTTCCTGGGCGTGCTCTTTTGCTCGCTCTTACTCACCCCGATGGGGCAGTGGGACAGCCTGCAGTACATCCTGTGCGCTCTGGTGATCGTGTTTATGATCGGGACCAAGGACGATATCACCGAGCTTTCGGCCGGCAAGAAGACGGCCGGTCTGATGATCGCCATCGCCATACTGGTCACCCGCGGGGAGGTACGCCTGGAGGGGCTCTACGATCTATTCTACGTATCCGGTGAGCTGCCCTACTGGCTATCCATTGCGTTCAGCGTGTTTACCCTGCTGGTCATCAGCAACGCCTTCAACCTGATCGACGGGATCGACGGCCTGGCCGGTACGATCGGTATCATCGCTATGCTGACCTTCGGCACCTGGTTCTTCGTAGTGGGTATGGCCCACCTGGGTATTCTGGCCTTGGCTACGGCAGGCGGGCTACTGGCCTTTCTGTACTACAACATTTCCAAGACGCAGAAGACCTTCATGGGGGATACCGGTGCCCTGGTGATCGGTACCCTGCTCGGCATCATGACCGTCGAATTCATCGACATCTGCTCCACCGGTGCCATTCCCGCCGTGTACCGCTTCGAGAACCCCATCAGCGTGGCGGTAGGTATCCTGATCATCCCCCTGTTCGATACCATTCGGGTGTTCGTCACGCGGGCGCTGCGCGGTGTGAGCCCCATGAAGCCCGATCGCCGGCACATACACCATCTGCTGATCGACTCAAACTTTAGCCACATCCAGGCCACCTTCATCCTGGCGCTGGTCAATCTGTTCTTCATCAGTCTGGCCCTGTTCCTGGATCCCGTACTGGATCTGCACCTGATTCTTGGTATCGAGATCGCCCTGGCGGTGGGCCTGACCTACTGGCTCAATGCCCACGCCGTGGTGATCAAGCGGGAGAAGCGCCGCCTGCAGGAGGCTGCCCTCGCCACCACTACCGCACCCGCCCGTAGCCGGCAGGTGAGCCAGCCCGTATGAACCTACTCTGGGTCTTCCTCGGGGGAGGGCTGGGGGCCGTGACCCGCTACGGGGTAGCCCTACTGCTGCCTGCTCCCTCCCTGCGGGAAGGGGGCTTTCCCTGGGGCACGTTCGGTGCTAACTTACTGGCCTGTATTCTGCTTGCGTTCGGTCTGGTACTGATGACCCGTGGCCAGCTCGGCCGCCCGGCACAGCTCTTCCTGCTTACCGGCTTCTGTGGCGGGTTTTCTACTTTTTCCACCTTCGCGGCGGAGGTTCTCGAATTGGCCCACGCCGGACAGTGGGCCGTAGCGGCCGTCTACTTACTCGTCAGCCTAGTTACGGGGATAGTCAGCTTGCTGGCCGTACTGTACTGGCTCACGGATTACTGAGGGGGTACATCCACCCTGCGGTAGGTGCCCATAGTAATGATGATGGCGGTGCTCAGGAAGAACAGCGAGCCGATCTTGTCCGTCTCCAGTACGTCATTGATAATACAGAAGGCTACTACAATCAGTACGGAGAGTAGCCCGGACATGACCGCCGCGCGGGCCGCCGGGTCGGACTGTCCGTGGTACAGCGACTCGCCGTATACACAGATGCCGCCCATGAAGAGCAGCAGGAAGAATAGCCCCGGGTAGCCCTGCTCCACCAGGGTCATGAGGTAGTAATTGTGGATCCCGCTCTTTTCCGGATTGTCACTTACGTAGGTCTCGAAGTTGTTGTTGGTGTAGCCCCGGTACAGCTCCACGAAGTTACCCGGCCCGAAACCGGTGAGGGGGCGGTAGGGAACCATGTTCCCCCCGGCTACCCAGCGGTAGAAACGCTCCATGGTGGAGATATCCTCCAGCTGATAGGTCGCCGAGATCAGGTCGTTGAATTGCTGATGGGAGATAGTAGTAGCGTAGTCCGGGGCGTAGTCCAGGTACTTGTCATTGTGGGTGAAGTAGACTGCCGTAGCCAGCGCACCCACCAGCCCGAGGGCCAGGGCGGGCCGGATGAACCGGTACCGGATGACGTAGAAGGCCGCCGCCGCACCCGCCAGGGCGACGTAGGCCGCGCGGGTAAAGGCCAGGCCGATGGCCAGCATCCATACCGTGCCCAGTCCGTACAGCAGCCACTTGTAGCTACGCCCCTCCCGTCGGCGCTGTACGATCAGGTAGCCCAGCCAGGGGGTGAAGGTGGCCATGCAACCCGCATAGCTCACGTGGTTGCGCATAAAGGGGTGCAGCGTACGAAACTGATCGGCAAAGCTGAAGCCATAGGTAGCGTGCCGCAGCAGCGACTGTACCGCCACGAACAGCAAGGGCCAGAAAATGCAGTGGGCAAATATGCGCACCCGTCGGGGCGTACGGAGCAACAGCAACGGCAGCAGGAAGAAGGCGCCTACATACCACAGCTTCGCTAGCGAAAACTTCAGGCTGATCACGCCAATCTCACTGAAGCCGCTGGCCACCAGGATCCACCCCACGTGTAGGTAGAGTAGCAGCGCGATGGGGTGCAGAAAGGCGCGGTGATCGTAGCTTGGCCAGTGCCGGGCCAGGTGCAGTATGAGCAGTCCGGTCAGGCCTACGGCCAGTGGCTCGGTGGGTAGGTCCGTCCCGATCCCTCCCGGCAGATACACTTCCGTACCCAGGGGGATCATGATCAGCAGCAGCCAGAAGAGGGGCTTGAAGTCCATCACGGCCTGTGCGGCCACCCAGAGCAGCAGCGGCAGGCCCGCCACCCAGTAGGCTCCGCTAGCGATCGCGACCGCCAGACTCAGCAGTACGGCAGCGGCGTAGCCCAGGTAGATCCGTAGCAGACCGGAGGTCATCGCGTGATGCTTGCCCAGTCGTAGCGCCGCCCGTTCTCCAGTAGCAGTACCCCGACCACGGCACACAGGAAGGTGACCACCGTAGCTACACTCACGATGAGCCAGCGGATGGGGGAGCTTTTGACCAGGGGGACCTGGGCCTCCTCGATGACCTCCAGCGTGCGGCGGTCTCCCGAGAGGATGGTCTGGTATTGTTTCAGGCGCAGGCGGTTCTCCGTGAGCGCCTCATTGGCCTGTAGGCGCTCCTCCTCCAGGTTTTCGATCTGGCTCACGCTGCCGTTGTACTTCACGAGCTGCTCGTCCAGGGAGTTGCGCGAGCGCTGTAGCCCGAGCAGATTGATGCTCAGTCGGTCGATGCTATCGCGCACGCCCCGCTCGCGGAAGGCGGACAGCCGGGCCTCGGTGATCGCTAGCTGCTGGTCGATCTGACTCGATAGTATGGATAGCGCTTCGCTCTGGGCCTCGGTATTGTACACCCCCGAATCCCGGCGCAGGGTAGACAGGCGCTCGTTCAGCTCGCTCAGCTGCTGCTCGCTGTGCTGTATCTCCACGGCGAGGCCATTGGCGTTGCGGCTATGCGTGGCCCGGATCAGGGCCAAATTTAGTGCGTCGATGCGCCGGCGGGCGGCGGTGGCCATGGCGGCGGCCCGCATCGGGTCGCGGTCCTCGACGCTCAGCTCTATGATATCGCGGGGGGAACGCTCCACGTCGTAAAAGCTCTGGAACTTCTGGGCCACCTTCACCGGCCCCTTTAGCGTCGTGCTGTCGATGCCATACGCCCGGTAGAGGTTAAAGCTGTCCACGATGAAGTGCACCACTTCATTGCTTTCCGCGATGCTCAGCAGGCGGTCTATATCGTCGCCCGTGCCGTAAAACTGCGTCCGGTTGCCCCCCGTACCGAAGGTGCTCTCGATGGAGACCTGCTCGGGGCTAATGGCTACGAAGGAGGTGAAGCCCGTGTAGTAGGCCGGTAGCAGCAGTGAAATGACGATAGCCAGTAGCGCGCCAGCCAGGGTAGTCAGCGCGATCGGTTTACGCCATTGCCAGAGGGTACGCAGCACCCCCAGCAGGTGAGTAGGAGGGTCGCGGCGGTCAGACGTGGTGTAGAGCATAAAAAGGAATCAGGCGCGCAAAGGTACAAAGGGGCCGGGGCCATCCCGACTACACAGGGTAGTTGGCGCGTCCGCCGGTGCGGAAGTAGATACGGTGAGTGCAGCATGTCGTTGCCTTTTGCCTACGCAAAACCGGCACGGATGCCTCCCTGAAGCGGACACCGCTATCGTAATCTTCTGTATTAGCGGTAATAATGCGTGAATAGATTTGTAAAATTCCACTATTGCGGTAGTTTTAACCGGTGGAAGGGCGAAATTTCGCTCTATCCTGCTGTTGCCTGGTATTATATTACACTAACTCCGTACGGTATGAAACGCATCTGCATCCCCTGGACTTTGCTGTTCGCTCTTTTACTACCCTGTACGTTACTGGCACAGTATCCCGTGACCGGTACGGTCAAGGATGCCACGGGTGAACCCCTCGTGGGTGTGTCCATCCTGGTGGTTGGCACCACCACTGGTGGAGTCACGGACTTCGACGGGAATTTCGAGGTAGAAGTGCCCGACGAGCGGAGTCAGTTGCGGTTGAGCTATACCGGCTTCGCTCCCCAGGTAGTGGAGGTGACACGCGATATCGGACCGCTACAGATCACCCTGGAAGAGGACGTGGCCAATTTGGAGCAGGTGGTCGTGACCGGACTGGCCAGTACGATCAAGCGATCCAATCTGGCCAATGCCGTATCCGTAGTAAGTGGGGAAGATCTCACCGGGGTCACTACCCAGCAGACGGTCGACGGTGCGCTGTACGGTAAGATGACCGGAGTGAACATCACCCAGACCAGCGGGGCACCGGGCGGTGGCTATGCGGTACGACTACGGGGCGTATCCTCACTTTCCGGTAACAACCAGCCGCTGTTCATCGTGGATGGCATCTATATTTCTAATGTAGAAATCCCCAGTGGATCGCGCTTTGCCTCAGGGGCCAATGCCGCCAACGAGGAGTCATCTTCCAATCGGGTAGCCGACCTGAACCCCGACGACATCGAAAGTATCGAGGTGCTCAAGGGAGCCTCGGCCGCGGCGATCTACGGTACGCGCGCGAACGCCGGCGTAGTCATCATCACCACCAAGAAGGGTACCTCCGGGCGCACTAAGGTGACCTTTAATCAGGACCTGGGCTTTAATACCATCATCCGCAAGGTCGGCCGGCGCACGTTCACTCCCGCCCAGGTGGAGGAAGAGTTCGGCGGCGAGAAGCCCGATCAGCAGGCCGCGGGCCGCCAGGCCCGGGCAGACTACGAAGCTGCTCTGGCACGCGGGGAAATATTCGACTACGAGGATATCATCTACGGCGAGCAGGGCTTTATCACCGATAGCCGGCTCAAGGTGAGCGGAGGTAGCGAAAAGACCAACTTCTTCGTCAGTGGCAGCTGGCGCGATGAAGACGGCATCATCAAGAACACCGGTTACGAACGCTTTACCCTCCGGGGCAATGTCACCCACCAGGTAAACGACCGGCTCAAGATCCAGTCCAATACCAGCTACGTGCGCTCCACCGCGTCGCGTTCCTTCAGCGGCAATGAAAACGAGGGCGGGCTATCCTATGGATATACCCTGGCCTTTACGCGGGACTACGTCAATCTATTCCCGGACGAGAACGGGATATATCCTGACAACCCGAACTTCTCGGGCAACCCGCTACAAACCCGTGACCAGACCCGCAACGAAGAGAACATCGACCGGATTCTCGAGGGAGTAAACATCAACTACCGTCTGCTGCAGACCAATCAGCAGTCCCTCAATCTGGTACTGAACGGCGGTCTTGACTTCATCCTGGGTAAGACCTTCGTTTACGTGCCGGAGACCTTCCAGTCGCAGCGCGGTCAGCAAAACGGCTTTCTCGCCGAAGGGAAGAACGATATATTCAACTACAACTACAGTGCCATCGCGGTATACGACTACTATACCGACGGGGGCATCAACTTCACGACGCAGGCCGGCATCACTTACCTCAACCAGTCGGCCGACAACCTGCTAGCCCAGACGACCCAGCTGATTCCCGTACAGACGAACCTGTCTCAGGGAGGTGCCCAGGCCATTTTCCAGACGCTGTCTGATGTGGAAGAATTCGGCTACCTCGTCCAGGAAGAGGTGAACGTCAACGATCGGGTCATCATGACGGCCGGCGTGCGCTTCGATAAGTCTTCCCTGAACGGCGATCCCAACAAGTTTTTTGCCTTCCCCCGCGCTTCGGTAGCCCTCAACCTGAGCGAGTTCGACTTCTGGCAGGACGGTGGCCCCGTCGATCAGTTCAAGCTGCGGCTCGCCTACGGACAGACCGGTAACAGTGCCACCTTCGGTCGCCTGTTTACCTCCCTGACCAACAACAGCGTAGGCGCCCGCTCCGGACTTACGGTAGTAGGTTCTCAGGGACGGGAAGACCTCGAGCCCGAAACGAGTAAGGAGCTTGAATTCGGTACCGACTTCGGACTGTTCGATAACAAGATCAATGTGACGGCTACCTACTACATCCGTGACGTGGATAATCTGCTGTATGACCGCTCCATTCCTACCTCTACCGGCTTCACCAGCGAGATCCGCAACGACCTGGACCTGCGCAACCGCGGCTTCGAACTACAGCTCGGTCTGACGCCCTTCCGTGGACCCGCCTTCGAGTACCGTACCAGCCTGAACTTCTGGCTGAACCGTAGCGAGATCACCCGTCTGGGCATCGAAGATGGCAGCGAGGGGGAGGACATACCCAGTTTCGTGCCCCCCGGGGTAGGGTTCGGACTCGGCCTGGGTACCTTCTACCTCAACGAAGGCTCACCCATTACCGGACTGTGGAACAACGTCGACGGGGTACCCACGCAGACCGGCAATACCGAACCCGACTTCCAGTTCGGCTGGAGCAATAACCTGACTATTCTTCAGAATCTGGACGTCAGCTTCCTCTTCCACTGGCGGCAGGGTAGCGACGTACTCAACCTCACCCGCTTGCTGACGGATCTGGGTAATACCACGCCCAGAGAATTTGACAATCTGGACGGTCTCATTGAAGACGGCTCCTACTTCCGGCTGCGCGAAGCGGGCATTACGTACCGCGTCCCCCTGAATAGTGAGGTGGTGCAAGGACTCCGCATCGGCGTATCCGGGCGCAACATATTCACCATCACGGATTACAGCAGCTACGATCCCGAAACCTCGGTCAAGGGGGGTAGTGGACTATCCACCAATCTGGAGGTAGCTCCCTTCCCGAGCAGTAAGCAGTTCTACCTCAACCTCGGTATCGACTTTTAGCCGGATCCTCCTACTACTTTCTGCCTGCCACTATCCATCAAACAATCACGATGCGCACCCTACTATACGTATTCTTACTGTGCTTATGTACGGCCTGCGAGCTTGACGAGCAGTTCGACCCCAATGGGCCCAGCATAGCCAGTGTACTTAATAACGCCACGCCGGCCGAACTCAACCTACTGGCTACCGGAATCGAAGCGGACATGCGGGTCGGCTACGCCAGCTACGTCACGGCTACCGGTACGATCGCCCGCGAACTGTACATCTTCGATGCCGACCCCCGTAATACCGAGGACCTGCTGGGCAAAGAAGAGCTGACCCTGGATGCGAATACCTTCTACATCACCGCCCCCTTTGCCTCCCGCTACACCGTAGTAAAGGTTGCTAACGTGCTACTACAGGCACTGGATAACACCACCCTGGTGACGGATGCCGAAAAGGCGGGATACCGTGCCTTCGCCAATACCATCAAGGCGTATATGCTAAGTCAGGTGCTGGATATGCTGGGGACTAACGGGATACGCGTCGACGTAGCGGATCCCGAGAATCTCGGCCCCTTCCTGAGCGAGTCGGCTAGCTACGATGCCATCCTCGGTCTGCTGGATGAGGCGAATGCACAGCTGAGCGGAGCCGAATTTACCTTCACGCTTTCCGATGGCTTTGCCGGCTTCAATACTCCAGAGTCCTTCTCCGAATTCAACCGGGCGATCGCGGCCCGCGTCGCTACGCGCGCAGCACGCTACGAGGCCGCGCTAGACTATGTGAACGCCAGCTTTCTCGACCTGTCGGGCGATCTGGAGGAGGGGGTAGAGCACGTATTCAGTACCAATCCGGGTGACCTGCTCAATCCGCTCTTTAAGACACCCGGACAGAGCGGTGACCAGCTCGTCGTGCATCCCCGCATCATCGGCAACGCAACCGAGGGCGATAACCGGCTCGATAAATTTAGGCAACGGGAACAGACGGCCGGACAGGATGGCCTGAACGGACAGTTCGAAACGGCTCTCTACGAATCCGCCACTTCCCCCATCGATATAATCCGCAACGAAGAGCTCGTACTCATTTACGCCGAGGCCAACATCAACCTGGGTAATCTGGAGGAAGGAGTAGCGGCGCTCAACGTGGTACGCAACGCAGCCGGGCTCGATGACTACAGTGGGGCCATGACCCAGGAGGCACTGATCGACGAGCTACTCTATCAGCGCTGCTACAGCCTCTGGGGGGAGGGCCACCGGATGTTCGACCTGCGCCGCTACGGGCGGCTGAATGCTGATTTTCTGCCCATCGACCGGTCGGGGGACGATGTGTTTACGCAGTTTCCAATTCCGCTGAGTGAGGGGATCTAGTCGGTTCCGTCCGGCAGGACCAAAAAAAGCCCCGCTACCGGTAAGGGAGCGGGGCTTTTCTATTCTTCGGGTGGGGTGTGCTTACTGCAGCACGATCTCCTTCTCCTCGACCATCTTGCGCATGTTGATCAGGGCGTAGCGCATCCGGCCCAGGGCCGTGTTGATGCTGACGCGGGTCAGCTTGGCGATCTCCTTGAAGCTCATGTCGGCGTAGTGCCGCAGGATGACTACTTCACGCTGCTCGGCGGGCAGGGCGTCGACTAGCTTGCGTACTTTGTCGTGGGTCTGCGAGCGGATCATTCCCTGCTCGGCGTTGTCTTCGGACGACTGTAGGACGTCGAAGATGTTGAAGGTTTCGGTCTGGCCGACCTGGGGGCGGCGCTTGTTGCGGCGGAACGAGTCCACGCACATGTTGTAGGAGATACGCATCGCCCACTGGAGGAATTTGCCCTCGTGGTTGTACTTGCCGCGGCGCAGCGTATCGATGATCTTGATGAACACCTCCTGGAAGATGTCCTCCGCCTTGCTGTGGTCCTTGGTGAAAAGGTAAATGGAGGTGTAGATCTTCTGCTGGTGACGGCCGAGGAGCTCCTCGAATGCGCGATCGGTGCCAGACAGGTAAAGGTTGATCAGTTCCTGATCGTTGTAGGTAGTAACGTCCATAACTAACAATGTTTCAATTTGGGATTATCCCCGAAGTGGGAGCCTGGTACTGAGACCAGTCAACAGTTAGTAGACGTTAGACTATATAAAGACTTTAGGAAAAGTAAGTGGGGGTGCAGCCCCGTTGAATGATTCAAATATAGGGCGGCCCCCGCGACTTCCGCAATTATTTCTTCTGTTTGAGAAGTCTTTTAACGCCGATTTAACGGTATCTACAGAATTTACTGCGGTACGTTAAGTAATTTATGGTGGCTAGATCGTAAAAATGGACTTTCTGTCAAAATAATAATTGGAATAACATCTTATTTTGAACTTTAAGATTTAGACGACAATACGCGAGGTTATGGGGTTTTGCTTACCCCATGCCCCAGGTTTTCTGTCTTCGGCAGGCGTGTTGAAGGAGGCAGACTCGACAAGATCCCTTCTACAACCGGACCCGCCGGGGACAGACATCACCCCTGAGTCCGCGACCGGCCCCCGTGCTACCCGATCATGACCTGAAGTAACGGGCCGTACACCTACAGAACGGAAGGTTTGAATACATGTAGGTTTAAAATATATGTTAACTTGCTCATGTATAGGATTATCTCTATGTGTATGTCGCTGATAGCCAGAACCATGCATCTATGAATTGTCCGTTCATATGATCGATTGATCCTACGGCGATTCGACCGAGTGCCCTGATTGGTAGTATGCTTGGGTATGACAAGGACCGAACGTACCCCACCGTACCGCCCGGATGATGCGGCTAACCGCGCGGACATCGAAGAGCTCAGTGCACGGATCTACGCCTACCAGCGGGGTAGGGAGGATGAGGATCGCTTCAAGCACTACCGCCTCACGCGCGGTGTATACGGGCAGCGGCAGGTCGGCGTACACATGTTCCGCACTAAGATCCCCTTTGGCCACCTCACGCCCGACCAGCTCATCGCCCTGGCGGACATCTCGGAGAAGTACACCAATGGCCGGCTGCACATCACTACCCGCCAGAACGTGCAGCTGCACTACGTCAAACTCAACGATAGCCCCGCCATCTGGGAGGAGCTCGTAGCCGCCGGCATGACCGCCCGGGAGGCCTGCGGCAATACGGTCCGCAACCTGACCGCCAGTCCGCTAGCCGGGGTAGACCCCGAGGAACTGTTCGACGTGAGTCCTTATGTATACGCCACCTTCGACTATTTCCTGCGCAACCCGATCTGCCAGGAGATGGGCCGCAAGATCAAGCCCGCCTTTTCGAGCAGCGACCGCGACAGTGCCTTCACCTACTTCCACGACTTCGGCTTTATCCCACGCATCAAGGAGGGGCAGAAGGGATTCAAGGTCGTGGTAGGGGGAGGACTGGGGGCCGTGTCCATGGTCGCCCACACCGCCTTCGAGTTTTTGCCGGCCGACCAGATCATCCCCTTCCAGGAAGCGGCCATCCGGGTATTCGATCGCTACGGTGAGCGCGAAAAGCGCATGAAAGCCCGTATGAAGTTTTTGATCAAGGACCTCGGCTTTGACCGTTTCATGGAGCTGGTCCACGAGGAGTGGCCCGCCGTGGCCCACAAAAGCTACGCGATCGATGAGTCTTTGGTGCCGCAACTGGGCAGTGTGCCCGCCGATAATTTTCCCGACATCGCACCGGCGCACCCCGCCCTGTACCGCGAATGGCTTACGACCAATGTACTGGAGCAGAAGCAGGGGGGCTACCGCGCCGTGGCCATCCGCATCCCCCTAGGCAACCTGGAGGCCGAACAGGCGCGCCTGCTAGCCAGCGTGATCCGTACCCACGCCAGCGACGACATCCGCCTGAGCGTACAGCAGGGTATGGTGCTGCGCTACGTACCGCCCTCCGCCCTGCCGCACCTGTTCAACGCACTGTACGCGCTGGACCTGGGGCTGCCCGGCTACGATACTACCGCCGATATCACCGCCTGCCCCGGCACCGATACCTGCGCGCTGGGCGTGACGAACTCGACGGGACTGGCCCAGGTGCTGGAAGCCCTGGTGCGCGATGAATACCCCGAGATGGTCACGGAATCCGCCATCCGCATCAAGATCAGCGGCTGCATGAACGCCTGCGGGCAGCACATGGCCGCTAATATCGGCTTCCACGGCTCTAGTATCCGGGTGGGGGAGCGGATCGCGCCGGCCATGCAGGTGGTCGTAGGTGGCGGTATCGCGCCCGACGGACGGGGCTTCATCGCCCAGAAGGTCATCAAGGTGCCCACCCGCCGGGTACCGGAGGTGGTGCGCATCCTCTTCGAGGACTACCGGCTGCAGGCTACGGAGGGGGAGTACTACAACGACTATGCCGTGCGGCAGGGCAAGCGCTACTTCTACAGTCTGCTCAAACCCCTCGGAGATACCAGCGATATCCTGGATACGGAGTTTTACGACTGGGGGCAGGACGAAGACTACCGGCAGGAGATCGGGGTAGGGGAGTGTGCCGGGGTGAGCCTGGATGTCGTCGGAGCTATCCTTAACGACAGCAGCAACAAACTGGTGGCTGCCGACCGTAGCCTCACCGAAGAAGCCTATGCCGACGCAGGCTACCACGCCTACTCCGCCATGGTCACCGCCGCAAAGGCCCTGCTGCTAGCCGATGACATCAAGTGCAACACCCACATCAAGCTACTGGGCGACTTCGAGACCCACTTCGGTCAACGGTTTGCGGAGGTGAGTCCGTTCCCGGCCACGGTGCTGCGAATCAAGCGGAATGAGCCTACCCCCGACTTTGTCATCGACTACCTGGCTATGGCGCGGGCCTTTGTCAGTAAAGCGATCGCGACCCGCGAGCGGCAGCTGGATAAAACGGTGGTCAGCGAATACTATAAAGCATAATCTTCGTCGGCGCATCCTCGTCGGCCGAGTCTTGCGCAGCTTGGCTCGTCCGCCGAGGATCTTACAAACCTTATCTACACATGCCTAAATTTCTCAATCCACCCCTCGGCAGACGAACGAAGGCTACGCCAGCGCTCGGCGGACGAGCGCCGCGACTCACCCTGGTAGGTGCCGGCCCCGGCGATCCCGACCTGATCACCCGCCGGGGATTACGGGCGCTCGCTACGGCCGACGTAGTGCTGTACGATGCACTAAGCAGCGACGAACTACTGCACGAAACCCCCACCCACTGCCGCCACATCTTCGTCGGTAAGCGCGCCGGCTGCCACTACCGGAAGCAGGAGCAGATCAACGCCCTCATCGTCGATTGTGCCCGGCAGTATGGCCACGTCGTCAGGCTCAAGGGCGGCGACCCCTTCGTCTTCGGGCGGGGACAGGAAGAGAAGGCCTACGCCGAACAGCACGGTATCCCGGTCGCGGTGGTGCCGGGCATCAGTAGCTGCATCAGCCTGCCGGAGCTACAGGGCGTGGCACCGACCAGCCGGGGCTACGCCGATAGCTTCTGGGTGCTCACTGCCCACACCCGCGACGGGGGCATCAGTCAGGACCTGTTCCGCGCCGCCCAGTCCTCCGCTACGGTGATCATCCTCATGGGCCTGGGGCGGCTCGACCAGATCTGCGCCCTCTGGGATGCGGAAGGAAAGGGTGAATTACCGGCCATGGTGATCCAGAACGGTAGCCGGCCGGACGAGCGTTGCTGGGTCGGCACCGTCAATGACATCGCCGCACGGGTGGCTGCCGAGCGCGATCGCGGACCGGGCATCATCGTGCTTGGAGAAACGGTACGTCAGCACCGAGATTTCACCCCCTTTACCCACGCCGCACAAGCGTACACCGCACATGAATAACCCACTGTACCCCGCCTTCTTCCGCCTGGACCGTCTGCAACTACTCGTCGTCGGGGCCGGTCAGGTCGGCGAAGAGAAGCTGCGCTTCATCCTCAAGAGTAGTCCGAACGCACAGGTGACCGTGATCGCCCCCTGGATGGGGGAGGACTTACGGGCGGCGCTGGACGGCTACGACAAGGGGGCGGGGTCGCCGGTGCCGGGTAGGTCCCAGGAGGGCGCGGCGGGCGTCTGGCATACCACCGAAGAAGGGCGCGTAGCATATTACGCCCGGGAATTTCGACCGGAAGACGTACAGCAGGCGGACCTCGTAGTGGCGGCTACGGACATCCGCGCCGTCAACCGGGCGGTATACGATGCGGCCAAGGCGGCGCGCCGGCTCTGCAATATTGCCGATACGCCCGAACTGTGCGACTTTTACCTGGGCAGCATCGTCACCCGTGGACCACTCAAGGTGGCCATCAGCACCAACGGGCAGAGCCCTACCTTTGCCAAACGGTTCCGGCAGTGGCTGGAGGCCGAACTTCCCGAGCTGGAAACCACCGACCTTATCGATAACCTCAAACTGTTTCGCGACCGACTCACCGGTGACTTTCAGACCAAGGTGCGCGATCTCAATACCGTGACCAGCGAACTGCTGGCTTCTCCGCAGCGCGGACACCGCTGCCCGGCCGGCGGCTGCCTGATGGTCTCCACCGCCCTGGCCGTATCGCCCCCTGCGGACGAACCTACACTACCCGACTGATGAGCTTACCCCATACTACTACCGCCATCACTACTGACCTGGCGGCACTGAACGCGGAATTTGCCAATCTGGACTTTCAGGCGCGCATCCAGCGCCTGTACGACTACTTCCCGGTACGGGAGGTGCTGTTCACCTCTAGCTTCGGCACCAAATCGGTGGTGATGCTCACCCTGGTCAGCCGCGCCAACGCGCTGCAGAAAGTGCACATGCTCAATACGGGCTACCACTTTCCGGAAACCATGGCCTATAAGGATACCCTGGCCGAACTCACCGGACTGGAAGTGGTCGAGATCCTACCCGATCCGCAGCGCCACCAGCTTAGCCGCGCTACGCAGATGTGGGAGGGCCAGCCCGGCCGCTGCTGTCACTACAACAAAGTGCTGCCGCTGAAGGCCGTCAAGGCCCGCCATACGGTGTGGATGTCGGGTGTGCACAGCTACCAGACCATGAACCGGGCGGCCATGGAGATCTTCGAGTTGGTGGACGGGCTCATCCACTTTCATCCCCTGATCGACATCGAGGAGGGCGAGTTTTTGTACCTGCTCGAAAAGGACCACCTGCCGCGCCACCCCCTGGAGGCCCTCGGCTACGGATCCATTGGCTGTACCCACTGTACCCAGCCGGGGCAGGGCCGGGCCGGGCGGTGGGCCGGGCAAAGCAAGGATGAATGCGGCCTCCATTTGTAAACCGGCAACCAGCGTCCGTAGCCGTTGTTAACTAGCTAACCCCCAGAAGAACAAGCGTTATGATCCAAACCGACATCCTTATCATCGGTGCCGGCCCGGTAGGCCTTTTCACGGTTTTTGAAGCCGGTCTGCTGAAGCTGCGCTGCCACCTGGTCGATAGCCTCGGCCAGGCGGGCGGACAACTCACCGAGATCTACCCCAAAAAGCCGATCTACGACATTCCCGGCTTCCCCAGCGTACTGGCCGGTGAGCTGGTCGAAAACCTGATGGAGCAGATCGCCCCCTTCAATCCGGGCTTCACCCTGGGCGAGCGCGCCGAACGGCTGGAGCAGGTAGGAGAGAAGATGTACCGGCTCACGACCAGCCGGGGCACCGTCATCCAGGCGCCCGTCATTTGCATTGCCGGCGGACTGGGCTGCTTCGAGCCCCGCAAGCCGCCCATTCCCGGCATCGAACAGTATGAAGATAGTGGCGTAGCCTACGTGATCCGTGATCCGGAGGTGTACCGCGACAAGCGGGTGCTGCTGGCCGGTGGCGGCGACTCGGCCCTCGACTGGACCATCTTCCTGGCCGACGTAGCCAAGGAGGTTACCCTGGTGCACCGCCGCGAAAGCTTCCGGGGCGCCCTCGACAGCGTAGAAAAGGTGCACGACCTGGCACAGGCCGGCCGCGTCAATCTGGTCACTAATGCGCAGGCAGTGGGCATTGTTGGTAACGGTGCCGTAGAGGGAATTACCGTCAAGCATAAGTCCGGAACGGAAGAGGTCATCGCCGTCGATGCCTTCGTGCCCCTGTTCGGACTGTCACCAAAGCTCGGCCCCATCGCCGCCTGGAACCTCACCATCGACAAGAACGCCATCGAAGTAGACACCAAGGACTACTCCACGGGTGTACCCGGCATCTACGCTATCGGGGACATCAATACCTACCCCGGCAAGCTCAAGCTCATCCTCTGCGGCTTCCACGAGGGCACGCTGGCGGTACAGTCCGCCTTCAGCTACATCTATCCCGACAAGAAACTTAGTTTCAAGTACACCACCGTCAACGGTGTGCAGGGACTGCCGAAGGAGGAGGAAGCATCGGTAACGGCCTGATTATACCTATACAGAAGAAGCCGGCCGTCCCCTAGGGGGCGGCCGGCTTCTTTACGTCAGTGATCAGCCAATCTAGTTGACAGAGATGCTGCGGTTCGTGCTCGCCTTCGTGCGGATGAAGGCCAGGATATCGCGGTTCAGCCGCTCGCGGTGGGTGTAGAACAGTCCGTGGGGTGCATTATCGTACTTGTGGTAGGTCGCACTGGGTAGCAGTGCGTGGGTAGCGTTACCGCCTACCTCGATGGGTACGATCTTATCGTCTTCCCCATGTACGATCAGGGTGGGTACGGTAAACTTCTTAAGGTCTTCCCGGAAGTCCGTCTTGGCGAAAGCCTCGATGTAGTCGATGGCCGCCCGGCTCGAACCCATCAGGGCCATGCCCTGCGTCCAGCCTAGGAAGGAGTCGCTGACGGGGTGGCTCAGCAGACCGATACCGTAGAATTGCTTGGCCCAGGTGGCAAAGAAGTCGGCCCGATCTTCACGGATGCCGTCGATCATACCCTGGAAGACACTCCACTCTACTCCGTCGTGGGAGTCGGTGTCGAGCATATAGGGGGTCACCGAACTTACGAGAATAGCGGCGCTGATGCGGTCGTTGCCGTACTTGCCGATGTAACGGGCGATCTCGCCGCCGCCCATACTGAAGCCGACCAGGGTCACGTCCTTCAGGTCGAGTTCGGTCAGTACCGCGTTCAGGTCGTCGGCCAGGGTATCGTAGTTGTAGCTGTTACCCACTTTAGAGGAAAAGCCGAAGCCCCGGCGATCGTACGCGATACAGCGCATGCCCTCCCGGCTCAGGGGTTCCAGTTGGTATTCAAACATGTCACCCGTAAGGGGCCAGCCATGGATGAACACCACGGGCTTACCACTGCCGTATTCTTGGTAGCGTAGGCGGACTTCTTTTCCGGATTGTTGGTCGGTCGTTTTGACGAAAAGCATATATAGGGGTTTTTTAAGATAAATGTGAATGATACACTCACCCCTATATATGTCGGTACATTAGTTGCTTGTTCACTCCACGCGGCGCGCTACGGACAGTCCGTCACGTAGCGGAAGGATGAGGTTGACTAACCGCTCGTCTTGGTGTACCAACACATTGTACCTGTGTAGCGCGGCGGCCGACTTATCGCTCGCTTTCGCACCCGCGGCCCCGTCCCAGAGTACGTTGTCGGCCAGTAGGAGCCCCCCCGGCCGGAGGCGTTCGATCAGCGAGGGGAGGTAATCCGGATACCCCCGCTTGTCCGCATCCAGAAAGATCAGCTCGTAGGGACCGAGTAGGTTGGCAAGCACGGTTTGGGCCTGACCGCCGTGCAGCGTAATCCGGTCCGCATACGGTGAGGCGGCAAAGTGACGTCGGGCTAAAAAGGCCATTTCCTCGTCCCCCTCGATGGTATCGATCCGTCCGTTTTCCGCCAGCCCTTCGGCCAGGCAGAGGGTCGCATATCCCGTGAAGGTGCCAATTTCCAGTATCCGCTCGGGCCGCTGTAGCGTGCTAAGCAGCGCAAGTAGCCGACCCTGTAACCGGCTACTCATCATTTGCGGCGCTACGGTGCGCAGGTGGGTTTGTCGCGCTACGTCATGGAGGTAATCCGGGACGGGACCACTGTAGGCCTCGGCGTAGGCCGCGGTAGGATCCATCTGATCACGTAAAGAGATGGGCTTACCAGGCATCTTCGCTATCTAGTGGTGGTACCGTATAGGCCTGTTTACTGCGTACCCGGGCGCACTGCCGTTCGTACAGCAAACGGGCCAATCCTAGGGGCGGGGCCGCCGGTGCGGAGGGATGCAGGATGCGCGCTAGACGTACCTGATCGACGTCCAGGGTGTAGCAAAGACTCATCAGGTAGTCCGGCCGTGTACACAACATCTGCTCGATCTGCCGGGCCAGCCAGTCGAGGAGTTCGGCTTCCGTCATCCCCCCGGCGGGAAGGTCGAAGTCCTGCCGCAGCAGGGCGATGCTTTCCGGATCCGGAGCCATAGTAGAGGGTATAAACAGGCCGGGGCGTTATACGCCGAGTAGCTACTAGGGAAAGCAGCTACTCGGTGTACAACGCCCCGGCCTGACACGATCTCGAAATTACTTCAGCTCGATGGAGGTGTTACCCACCAGGAAGCCCTTATTGTACAGCTCGATGGTGTAGGTGCCCTCGGCGAATTCCTGGCCGGGGATATTCCATTCGGCGCAGTGGTTGGCCGCATCGCCCTGAAAATCGAAGGGTACGGACTTGGTGTAGGGTACCTGCTCACCGGCATCGGTGGTGAGTACGCCACTGCCTTCGGCTTCGATACTCATGGTCTCCCCGGTCGGGTTGACGATCCGCAGCTGGAAGTTCTCCTCGCCGGCACGGGCTACGGCGTTGTCCAGGCTATTGAAGCAGACGTACAGCCGCTCTACGTTCTTGGCGTTGGTGCGGGTGACCCAGCGGCCACTGTTGCGCTGCTTCTGACCCTCTACGGTGATGTTGTTGGTCTTGAGTACGCTGGCTACATTGACCTTGCGGCTCAGTTCGCTGTTCTTATTGGCCAGTTCTTCGCGCTCACTGACCAGGCTGGCCCGTTCGGTGCTGAGTTGCTCATTGGTCTGCTGCACCACCTGCAGGTCGTTGCTGAGCAGGTCGCGCTCGGTGGAGAGCCGGTCGCGGTCCTGGGTGAGTTGCTCGTTGGACGCACGCAGTTCTTCCAGTTCGGCCAGGTAACCGGTCGTTTTGGACTTCAGGTCGGCCAGTTCACGGCGGGCTGCTTCCAGGTTGCGGTTGCTGTTGGTCAGGCTAGTGATCTTTTCGTTCTGTAGGCGCAGTTCTTCCTTCTGCTGATCGATCATGGCGTTGAGCTCCTCGTTGCTGCCGCGCATCTCCTCCAGTTCGGCCAGCGACTCGTAGTACTGCTTTTCGGCCTGGGCCTTGAACTGCTCCATCTCGACCAGGTCGGTGCTGATCTTGGCGTTGTCCGTGCCGCGATTCATGAACCCGATACCGAGGGCGATGAGGGCGATCAGTAGGACACCGATAATGCCCGCCAGGAGCGGAGTGCGGTTCTTTTCGGGCTTGGGGGCCGGGGTGAACTTGGGATCGGGATTATTCTGAATAGTAGCCATATGGCGTTGGTTTGATTAAGAATCGTCGGGAAGACTGGTGCAATTGCCACCCGGGATTCCGATAGTACCCACCTCTTGGGTAAGGCGGCATACATAACGTTCCAGGCAGAAGAAGTATTACTAAATAGTGTTAAATTGTTGATGACCCTAGCGCAGGCAAACGATGAGGCTACGGGGGCCGTGGGCACCGATCACCAGACTTTGCTCAATATCGGCTGTTTTGCTCGGACCGGCAACGAATACCCCGAAGCCCGTCTCACAAATATCGATACGCCGGTAGGCTGCGTGCATGGTAGGCACCAGGGTAGCCCGATCCACGATCAGCACCAGGTGCTGGGTGATAAAGGGTAGCACGCGGTGTACCATCTCCGTCTCACTCAGCCACATAGCTCCGTTCTCCGCTACGCCGAGCCGGGCGTGCAGGATAGTCAGGTCCACACCGGCCAGTTGCAGGGGGTCGTCGATGGTTACCAGATCGAGGGTGCCGCCCAGCTCGGGAAGGGTAGATACAATGGTCTTGTCCGCGCCGAAATCCCGTACGTAGCCGGCCAGCTTCTCCGGCTCCAGGAAAGTCGTCTTACTGGCGGATAATACTTCACGGAACGCCCGCTCGAGTTCGTCGATATCCAGCGAGAGTGGATCGGGGGGTAGGGTAGGCAATGGTCGCGGACCGGGCTTATTCGACCGGATCCCTTCCATAATGAGTGATTTACTGCTCACGCTTCGGGAGTTTGGGTGCGGGCATACCATTCCTTGAAGCTCTCCTTCGGTACTTCGGGCAGTTCGCGGCTCTCCCCCCAGGGGTTGAAGCGGTTATAGACCACGGCGCGGGGCACGATGTTGAGGGCGGTGCGGGCGGCCTTGCCCATAAAATTGTATAGTCCGCCGCGGCTCAGTACCGCACCGGCACCCAGTAGGGGGATAGTTTTACTCTTCGCTAGGTGCCCTTCCTCACTCACGACCTGCCGCCACTTATAGAGCTGAGCGTGGATATCGATCTTGACGGGGCACACATCGGAGCAGCTGCCACACAGGGTGCTGGCGAAGGCCAGATCACCGTGCTTCTTGAGATCCAGACCGGGAGAGAGGATGCTGCCGATCGGACCAGGTATGGTATGGTCGTAGCTATGCCCGCCGCTGCGGCGGTAGATCGGACAGGTATTCATGCAGGCACCGCAACGGATACACTTCAGGCTGTTGCGGAAGTCTTCACGGCCCAGTTGCTCGGTACGGCCGTTATCGACGATCACTACGTGCATCTCCCCACCGGGCTTGGGTTTGTGGTGATGGCTGGTGTAGATCGTGATGGGCTGTCCGGTCGCGCTGCGGCCCAGCAGGCGGGTAAATACGCCCAGGTGCTCGGCGCGTGGGATCACCTTCTCGATACCCATGCAGTGGATCTGTACCGGGGCTAGGTGGACCCCCATATCGGCGTTGCCCTCATTGGTACAGACGACGATACCGCCGGTTTCCGCCACGGCAAAGTTGACCCCCGTGATACCGGCCTTCGCGGCCAGGAATTTTGCGCGCAGGTGCTGGCGCGCGGCTTCGGTGAGGTACTGCGGGTCGCTGGCCCCCTCGTCCGTACCGAGCTGCTCGTGAAACAGCTGACCGATCTCCTCCTTCTTCAGGTGGATGGCCGGCATCACGATGTGGCTGGGCGGTTCGTTGCGCATCTGGATGATCCGCTCGCCCAGGTCGGTATCGATCACTTCGACGCCCTGCTCCTCCAGGTACTGATTGAGGTGACATTCTTCGGTGAGCATCGACTTGGACTTCACGATGCGGTCCACCCGGTGGCGGGCCAGTATACCGTGTACGATCCGGTTGTGCTCCTCCGCGTCCTTAGCCCAGTGTACGATCACGCCATTGGCGGTGGCCCGCTGCTCGAACTCCTCCAGGTAGGTATCCAGATTACTGAGCACGTTGTCCTTTATATCCGACCCCAACTGCCGCAGCGCCTCCCATTCGGGTATCCCGGCGATGCTGCCGTCCCGCTTACTGCGGACGTGCCAGAGTGATTTATCGTGCCAGTCGGTACGGGGGCCGTCTTCCAGGAAGGTTGCGGCGCGTTGGGCGTGCGTGGTCATGGGAGAAAGGTACGGAAGAGTTTGTGAGGTAGTGAGGTGCTAAGGTGGTAAGATAGGGAGGGGGCGGGGCCGCAGGTGCGATCGTACGACTGAAGGAAGCACTGCCGTACCTCACCACCTCCCCCCTCCACCACCTTACCCCACACAGAGAAGCCCGTCCCTTCCAAAGAAAGAACGAGCTCCGATTTATTGTGCTGGCTACCCGGCGGGGGAGTACTAGACGCGACGCTCCTTGATGCGTGCCTTCTTACCTACCCGGTCGCGGAGGTAAAACAGGCGGCTACGACGCACCTTACCGCGCTTGACGATGGTGATCTTGTCGATACTGGGGCTGAACAGGGGAAAGATGCGCTCTACGCCTACGGCGTTGGAGATCTTGCGGACGGTAAAGGTCTTGGTCGATCCCTCACCCTTGATCTGGATCACGTCGCCGCGAAACTGCTGGATACGCGACTTCTCGCCCTCCGTGATGATGTAGTCTACGACCACCGTATCACCGGCCCGAAAGGCGGGGAGCTCCTTTTGCTTGGTGACCTGATTGTGTACGAAGGAAATGGCGTCCATGGCTGCTTAAATTTTACCTACCGCGCTTAGCGGCCCGCAAAGGTACACTGCATTCAGATCACGGCCAAATGCTGAGGCAGTAGTTTTTTCTGGCTTACTTTAACGCGGCCTTATAGACCTAATGTCCCAAACCCAACGTTTTGCCTGAGCAACTGGTAGTAAGGACCTTCCCGTCTTTACCCCACAAACTCACTGCGTATGAACTCCCTCCTCCTTACCCTCGCCCTGGCCTTTGCGCCCTTCGTGGTTACGGAGTCAGTCAGCGCCCAGTCCATCAGCGATATCACCAGGGCCCTTGGCAGTGGCGATCTCGCTACCCTCACCGATCTTATGGACGCCGAGGTGGAACTCAGCATCCTGGCGGACGAGAACACCTACGCCAAGGAACAGGCCCGGCAGAAGCTCACGGCTTTCTTCGCCGCCAATACCCCCTCCGGCTTCAGTCAGGTTCACCAGGGCTCCTCTAAGTCCGACAACGCCGAATACTGTATCGGTAATCTCACCACCTCCAATGGTGTCTACCGGGTCTACATCTACGTAGCCAAGAAGGGCGAACGCACCGTGCTTCAGGAGCTACGCTTCGACCGCGAGTAGGGCCCGACGGGCGATCTCGGCGATATTCTGGTCCCGCATGCAGCGGAAGTGCCCCTTAGGACAGGCCGCATACCCGATCTTTGAGCAGGGCCTGCAGCTCAGTCCCTTCACCTCCGCGATCGTCTGCGGCTGCGCGTTCGGTAGGTAGGGATACATACCGAGTTCCGGCACCGTATTGCCCCATACACTGATGATGCGCTTGCGGTAGGCCGCCGCGATGTGCATCAATCCCGTATCGTGGGTGATCACTGCCCGCGCCTTGCGCACTAGGTCCGCCGAGCCGTTCAGCGCGTAGGCCCCGCAACCATTATATATATGGTCTCCGGTGGTGGCGATTCGCTCGCCCATTTCTTGCTCCCCCGGTCCGCCTAGTAGTACGATGGGGTAGGAAATCTGCTTACACAGGTCGATCATCTGCCCCTCCTCCAGCCGCTTGGTGGCGTGGGCCGCACCGATCACGAAGGCCAGGTAGTCGGCTACGGGTGGGCTGACTTCTTCCCCGGGTCCTACGAAATACTCCAGCCCCTGTCCGTCGTTGACTACACCCAGGTCGGCTACCGTAGCCAGGTAGCGGTCTACGATGTGTACGTCCGGCATCCGGTCGATCCGAAAGCGAGTGAGCAGGAACTTCTGCACGTTCAGCTTATTAAAGGTGCTGCTGCGTGGGGGACGCACGCCCGTACGCAGGTGCCCGAAGGTCAGGCGCTGCTTGAGCTCCAGCGTGCGCAGGTTGCCGTGCAGGTCGATCAGGTGGGTGAACCGCTCGCTTATCAGCTCATCTCCTACCTCCCGGATATCCTTTTTGATGGTCCACAGCCGGGTCAGGTGGGGATTGTGCCGTAGGGTAGGGGCGAAGGCGGCCTTGGTCAGGAAGTGGATCTCGGCCCCGGTCTGTTGCTTCAGACAGCGAATCACGGGCGTGGTGAGCACGATATCGCCGATGGAGGAGAAGCGAACGATGAGTAGTTTCATATAATAGGGAAGGGGCTCGGCCGACGAGCGAAGCTACGCAACGCTCGGCGGACGAGCAGCTACCAGCTCGCGCACAGCCTGCGCACTGACCTCCTCAAGCTCCGGAATCTCCGCCAGCACGGCTACCTGCCCCATTTGAGTGATGATACGCGCTGACTCCGGGTTGTGCCCGCTGAACACCAGCCCGGCAACCTTGCACCCGCGGCCCCGCAAAACCGCTAAAGTGAGCAGGGTGTGGTTGATGCTACCCAGGTAATGCCGGGATACCACGACGACCGGCAGACCCAGGTGGACGATTAGGTCCAGCATCGTGTCCCGCTCGTTCAGGGGTACCATGATGCCGCCTGCACCTTCGACCAGTAGGGGCTTACCGTGGGTATCGGGCAGTTGGAAATCGTCGAGAGAGATATCCAACCCGTCTACCCGTGCCGCGTAGTGCGGACTGGCCGGGGTATTGAGTCGGTAGCGCTCGGGGTGGTAGCGGTCGCGCGCCATGCCGGTGTAGCTGCGTACGCGGTCGGTATCGCCGAAGTCCAGGTCGCCGGCCTGCACGGGTTTCCAGTAGTCGGCGTCGAGGGCCAGCTGCAGGTAGGCACTGGCGACGGTCTTGCCCACCTCGGTACCGATGCCGGTGATGAAGTAGCCCGTACTGCTCATGCGACCGGCTCGGTGGTCTCGGCGCGGATCATGCTGGTGAGGGCCGCGATCCAGCGGGGGTCATCGTTGAGGCTGGGCACCAGGTCGATGTGTTCGCCGCCCCATTTTTCGAACTCCTCCTGATACTCTACACCGATCTCGATGGTGGTCTCCAGGCAGTCAGCAACGAAGGCCGGACTGAAGCAGAGGATCTTTTTGGCACCGCGCTCCTTGGCCCAGGTCTCGAGGGTGTCGATGGTGTACGGCTTGGCCCAGTCGTCGAAGCCCAGCCGGCTCTGGAAGCTGGTGGTGTAGCGATCTTCGGCTAGCCCCAGCTCGGCGGCAATGGCACGGGTGGTCGCGTGGCACTGGGCCGAGTAGCAGAACTGGTTGACGCGACTGATCGTACTGCAGCAGCCGTCCTTAACGTAGCAGTGGTTGCAGTCGTCGGCCTTCTTGAGCTGCCGCTGCGGCAGGCCGTGGTAGCTGAAGATGATGTGGTCGTAGCGGCCCAGGTCGCCCAGGTCGCGGGCGTTGTCGGCGAATACCTTGATCAGATCGGGCTGCTCGTAGTAGCTGTTGACCAGCTTGACGTCGGGGATGGTCTGCTGCTTGCTCAGCAGGCGCATCACTTCCTGGTGCACCGAGCCCGTGGTGGCGCTGGCGTACTGGGGGAACAGCGGAAAAACCAGGATACTGGACACCTGCTCGGCCAACAGCTCGTTGAGGGCGGTCTCGATGCTGGGGCTCTGGTAGCGCATGGCCAGGCGGACCACAAATTCATCCCCTAACTCGGCGGCTACTTTCTCGGTGACCACCTCACCGTAGTACTTGAGGGGGCTGCCGTTTTCCGTCCACAGCTCCTGGTACAGTTTGGTAGACCCCCCCGGCTTGAAGGGATTGACGATGCCGGAGCGGATGGGCGCGATGATGCCACGCACCAGTACCTGCTGGGCTACGCCGGGCAGATTGTCGATGACCCGCGGATCCGTGAGGAACTCCCCCAGGTAGCGATTCACCGCTTTGGGCGTGGGGGCGTCCGGTGTGCCGAGGTTGACGAGCAGCACGCCCTGTTTTCCGAAGTGGGGCTGAAGGGGCATAAGGGGGGAGGTGACGTTAAATAGGGTCCGTGGAGTTAACCCCGGAGCGGGCATTGGGTTTATCTTAACCTACTACCTAAACTCTCATGCACTTATCCACCCGAACCTGGCGCTATATTCCGCTCGTCACCTTTATTACGGTGCCGATAGTCAATTACCTCCCGATCGTCCTCGATATTTCGCAGGACCGATTTACTGATGATGTGACCACGCGGGTCAGCGCGGCGGGCTATGCCTTCAGTATCTGGGGCGTCATCTTTACGGGGATGATCGTTTTTGCCGCCGTGCAGCTCCGCACCCTGCGCAAGACCAAGGCACTCAAGCGGGCCTACAAGTACCTGGTGCTGGCCGGTCTGGCCAGCATCGCCTTCGTACCCATCAGCCTGTACGGCGACCAGGTACTGGGCTTCGCAGACTTGCTGTGGCACCTGCTCGCCCTACTGGCCGCCTATACTTCCCTGCGCATTCACGTCGCCGAGATAAAGCCCCCGGCCTACGGCTGGAGCTACTTCGCCCCCTCCATGTACCTGGGGTGGATCAGCGCGGCCACCGTGATCTCCGCCTCCCTGGCCCTCGACCAGCTGGGGGTCACCTTCGAAGCAGATACAGCCGTATACATCGCTACGGCGCTGGTGGGCGTACTCACCGCCCTGGGCACCTATTTAGCGTTGCGGGCCGACATCGTTTACGCCGGTACCGTAGCCTGGGCGCTGGTGGCAGTAGCCATAAAGCAGCAGGATGCACCCCTACTTTTTTGGGCGGGCGGCGCAGGTGCGGTATTTCTGGTAGGACTCTGCGTATGGATCTGGCTGAGCGAGCGGCGGGCGTTCTATGCGGTCGGTCGGGGCTAGTCCAGTGCATCCACCGCCAGGGCGGCCCAGATAATAGCGCCGATGCCCCGCGGATCGTTTGTGCGCGTCGGATGCCCATTGTAGGCCGCGGGACTGGGCAGGATCGGCGTACCGCTGACGATGCCCTCGACCGTACCGTCGGCCGCGATCTGACTGCTCATCCCTGCATAGCCGCGCAGCGCGGCCTCGCTGAACCGCGGCTCCGGTAGCCACCCCTCCCGGTAGCCGGTAGCCAGCGCGTAGGTGAACATAGCCGTAGCCGATGTCTCCAGGTAAGTCGTGGGGTCGGTGATCACCTGGTGCCAGCGGCCATCGGCAGCCTGGTACGGCAGCAGGGCCTCGCAGCGCGCTACGAAGCTCCGTCTGATCTGCTCGATCCGCTCGTCCTGCCGGTCACCCAGCCGCTGCAGTAGCATGGCGTCGACGACCATGGTCCACCCCATACCCCGGCCCCAGATGGTCGTGCTCTGGTCTTCGGTCTTTGTACTGTAGGCATGGCGGTAGAGTCCCGTTTCGGCATCCGTCAGGTAGCTACTGAAGTTGACGGACTGCAGTAGTGCATCCTCCAGCAGGTCCTCCCGTCCCAGCGCCAGCCCGGCCCGTAGACTGAATAGATTGGCCATGAACAGATCGTCAGACTGCACCGTAAAGCTATCCGGCGTAATGCGGCAGAGGGTGCCGTCCGCCAGCCGGGGTACACCCGTCAGGATCTGTTGAGCAATGGCATGCACGAGTTGAGAGGCCTGGGTCGACTCGGTATTATTGGTATGTGGGGCTGCATCACTTAGCCGTTCCGCCAGACTCACGCCCTGGGGCCCGAAGTCATCCAGCATCCGGAAGCGGGCGTAGTGGTTGAACAGCCCTCCCCGGTGACCGTAGGTGGCCCGGTGTTCCAGCACCTCCGCACGGTGATCGAAGAAGTAGCGGTGATGGCGGTCGACGTACTCACCGTAGGCGGACTGATCGAAGTAATGCTCGGCATCACCCAGGGCAGCGAGCAACGCACCGGTGAAGTAGCGAAAGTCAGACCAGTCCAGCTGCTCCCCACTCTCGGGTAGTTCGGGGAAGGTCGGTGCCCGCCAGTCAGTACGCCCGGAGCACCAGCGGTAGGGATAGCTCGCCTCACCCACCGGGACGGCCTGCGCCACCCCCCCGACGGAGGTGCCGTTGGGAGCCAGGAAGCTGAGAAACAGTTGGCGCTGCGTAGTTGCCGGATCAAAGGTCAGTGCGCGCACCTCCAGCTGGTGCGGCTGCCCATCCGCATACCGGGCCGGTAGGGGTAGCTGCCGCTCGAAGGTGGAGTAACTGTAATCTAACCGCACCGGCGCGCCCGCCCCTACGTGGGTACTGCTGATCCGCTCATCGTCTATATATAGCTCCAAGTCCGCGGGATACCCGGACAGGCCGATGCGTAGGTCATCCGCCCGGGTGGAGAAGGTCCAGCTAATCGTATAGGACGAGTCGATGGTCTGCCCCTCCTGCTGATAGTCGGCATCAAAGAGGTAGATCTTTTCCTGTGGTTCGCTGCCCCCACCGTAGTCCAATTCGAAGCGTGTGTTTCGCTCGACCATGCTGAATACCCGGGCCACCAGCTCTTTGGGAGCCGGTGGTGCCTGGGCGGTGACCGCGGATGCCGGTAGTCCGAGCAGGAGGGCAAACGAGAAATAGAATAGACGAAACGAAATAACCATGAAGCGCTTAATTGTACGAATAGGGTAGGGGACGGGAGGTGGCTATCTAGCGCAGCACGAGACTGCCCTGGTACTGTCGATCCGCCGTCTGGATGCGGTATACGTAGGAGCCGGCGGGCAGGGCGCCTCCGGTCGCGGCACGGGCATGCCACCGAATGCGTTGCGGACCGGCGGACTGCTCACTATCCACCACCTGAGCCACCCGGCGGCCGAATAGATCGAACAGGGCGATGTTTACCCGCTGCGGCTGGGCCAGCTCGTAGGCGAAGGTCAGTTGACCGGAAGTAGGATTGGGGAACACACTGACCGTACCCGTAGCAGGCGCTTCCAGGGGAGCCCGGAACGAGGAGGTGGTGGCACTGCTGGAGGGGGTGGCGTCGACGATCCGGATCTGATCGACGTTCGGACCATCGTAGCCGGGGCTGGCCGTGAGTCGGATCACGTGGTCTCCGTGTGGCAAGTCGCCCCACACCTGGGCCGTCTTCCAGGTCTGCCAGCTGCCGGTAGGTGGGAACGAAACGGCACCGATGTACTGCCCGTCCACGCGCAGGTGGCAGCGCCGGCTGCTGCCGGAGCCGTTGGCGTAGCGTATTTCAAACCGCCGCCGGCCACCGCCTTCGCCATTCACGCGCGACCACTCGATGAAGGTGCCGGGACCGCCGAAGTTGACGTAGCCGCTGCCGTAGTAGCCCGGATGCTCGTTCTCGGTCTGCGTACCCGATTGCACGTTACGGTTCTCGGCGCGGAGTAGCGTTACCGGATTGGCGTAGGCAGCCGGGCGGGCCCAGCTGTAGCGGTAGTCGTTGTTCGTCCAGTCGATGCGGGTGTCGCAGCCGTCCGGGCCGCAGGCCTGGCCGTTGCTCACGCTGCACTTACGTGCCCGGGCGCTGCCACAGTCTTCGATCTCCGTATCGCAGAAGGGATAGTAAAATTTGTTGTCGTAGATGGATATGCCGTAGGCACAGTTGTCGGGCGAGTCGCCGCTCAGCCGCATCCAACCCCGCTGCACTACGTTCTGTGTCTGGTCGGAGATGCTGGTATGGATGAAGTCGTTGTTGTAGATGGCAATATTGTTCGGGGCGTCGCGCGACCGGATCTGGCGGCGCACCTTCAGGGCCGAGCCGCTGATGTTGACCAGGGTATTGTCGAACACCGAGGAGTTGCCCAGGCGGGTCATGTATACGCCGTGCAGCTCCTGCTTGAATGCGCGTTGGTTGTGGCAGTTGCGGATCGTATTGCCCCGTACCGTGATGTTGGTCGAGTTGCGGGGGTAGATCACTCCGGCACAGTAGATGTCGTCGTCCTGCTCGTCGGGGAAGTAGAGCGTACCGATCTCGGAAACCTCGTTGTCGCGCACGATCACGTTGCGCGTTTCGTGGATAAAGATGGCCCCGACCTGAAAGCGCTGGATCCGCAGGTTGCGGATTTCTACCTGGCGGGTGCTCGGAGCTACCACGGCGATGCAGTTGGTGGGTCCCCCCTGGTAGGTGTAGCGGTCACCGATCAGGGTGGCCTTGCTGTTGTCTCCGTAGGTGGACAGTCGCAGTTGACGGTTGATGTCCCATACGAAGGCGAAGGTGCTGCGTGCTGCGTCGAAGTCGATCAGCAACTGATTGGTCTGGGGGGCGAAGCCTTCGAAGGTCTGACCGCCCGCCAGTAGGATCTCGTACTGCTCCGTGCTCGGCTTAGACCGGTACTGATTCTCGATGAGTTGCTTGGCGCGAAGCAGCGTCTTCACCGGTGCGCTACGGGTGCCGGGGTTGTTGTCGCTGCCGCCGTTATTCACGTAGATGGTAGTCACTGCCCCCAGGCTGACCGATAGGAAGAGTAAGCAGCTAGTGAGTAGCAGCGCAGCGGAGCTACTAAGGGTGCGGGAAAAGCTGGAAAACTGGTGTGGCATGAGTAGAAAATTGAGTAGGAAGGATGGGTAGGCAGCGGTGCATACCGGAGGTGCCAAAGCTAGGTGTGGCCTCCCCCCGTGGCGTCCCGTGGCGTATCATAAGTGTCCAGCCGGATGCCAGTTGTGCGAGATATGGGGCGGCGGCGCGCGGGTGCGGGGCCGGGGCGCGTGCGAATGACTGCATATTGACATTGGAAGTTTTCCCTGCTCCGCGTTGCCGAAAGCCGGGCTACCTTACCCGTAGTATAACCCCATCGATCTATGCCCGGACGGCTCCCGTGGCTTACCCCTCTCTGTCTGTTTTGCTGCCTGTCCCTACAGGCCCAGCGGGCCTACCAGCCGGTCCTGGCCGATCCGATGGGCGAGCCCTGGCGCTGGACGCACTTCGATCAGCTCGACAGTGAACAGACCCGGGTCATCACACAGCGAGCTGACGGAGACATGCTCTTCGGCGTCGAGAGCGGCGTGATCCGCTACGATGGATACGGCTGGGAACGCTGGGACAAACCCCCGCACCTGCGGCCGCGCTCCATCCAGGCTATGTATCAGGTAGCCGGCGATAGCCTGTACGTAGGTACCGACGACGGAATCTACCGGGTAGGTCCGCAGGGCTGGCGGGCCGTACTGACCGTACCGCAGGCACTGGCCGTCAACGTGGAGGACATCATAGGCTTGCCGGATGGTAGCCTCCTCTTTGCGCTGGCTGAACGTACGGGGCAGGACTGTCTGAGTGGCTTACTGCACAAGCGCGGGGCTACCTACACCCTCTACACCAGTCCAGCCGTAGCCCGGCACCTGGCCCGGCAGGGCGGTATCGCGGGGGTGGCCGTCGAGGTCTTATCCGACCCTCCCGGGCGTGTACAACAGGATAGTGCGCACGTACTGAACGTACGCGACCTGGCGCTGCGACGGAACGGTCAGGTACTGGCGGCCATAAGTGATACGGAGCGGGCCGGACGGCTCCTGGTCCTGGACTACGGGGCCGGCAGACAACCGTTTACGGTACGGCATGCGTACGGGGAGCGCGACGGGCTGCGCATACGAAGCAAAGTGAAGGTAGAAGAGGACCTGAACGGCGACCTCTGGGTGATCAGCAACGCCTACGAACTGGGGCTGTACCGCTTCGATGGCAAGGTCTGGCGGTCGGAAAAGCTGAGCGACCGCTTCGGCGGGGTCGATTCTCAGAGCAACCTGATGGTCGCGACGGACGGCTCGGTATGGATAGATGGCCACGGCAGGTTGTTCCGCTATCAGCAGGGGACGTGGATGGAGTTCAAGTATCCGGATATTCCCATTACTACTATTTCTCGCTTTATTCTGTACGAAGACCGCGATCATCACCTCTGGATCGCCGGACGCCTGGGGCAGGTGTACCGCTTCGACAATACGTACGCCACCTGGGCTAGCTACCCCGGACTCAACTTTCAGGTGGGCGGTACGGATAGCCAGCGGTGGTACCTATCCATCGACGGGCGGGCGGTGGTGGAACGAGGTGCGCGCTGGACCGCCTACGGTACGGAGTCCGGACTCATCGATACCCCCGTGCGCCTGCTTCGGACCAGCTACGGGGAGCTCTGGGCCAGTGGTAGCCACGAAGGCGTAGCCGCCCTGGCCTACTTCGACGGGCAACGGTGGCACCACCAAAAGTATTCCGAAGTGTCCTGGGGCTTCGACCCCCGGGCAGCCTTCGAGGCGCACGACGGTAGCCTCTGGTTTGGGTGTAGCACTGACTTTATGCAGACGGCCAGCTTCCGTGGTGGAGTGATTCGCCTGCCGGAACCCCGCCACCACAAGGACCGCTACGAACACCATGCAGCCACGCAGGGCACGCGTATCACTACCAGCTACGGCATCGGTCAGAGCCTGGACGGGCGCATCTGGGTCGGCGGCAAGCCGCTGTGGACCTACGACGGGCAGCAGTGGCGCATCTTCGATTCTATCCCCGCGGTACAGGACTACGTCGACTACGTCGAGACCACTCCGGCGGGCGAGCTGTGGCTGGGCAGTCGGTTCTACGGGATCTTCCGCTTTGACGGGGCGCAGTGGACCCGGTACACCATGAACGACGGGATCGTAAGTAACAACACGCTGATCCTACAGGCGGAGGGGGACAGTACACTATGGGCTACGACCTACGGAGGCTACGGCTACTTCGACGGCAGGAACTGGAGTAGCGGACTGTTCCCGACGAGTCTGGCCGAGACCCAGGAGGGGGCCAGTCTACGGGAGGACGAAGCCGGACTACTATGGTTCAACCATACGCCCCTGGACTGGAAGCGCAGGGAGCTATTCGCAGCACGGGGCGTTGACCAATCGGATTTCTCGTCCTTCCGTACCGTAAGTTACCGCAATAACAAGCTCGCACCCCAGACCCAGCTACTCACGGACATCGATGAGGTCGAAACGGCCGGAGACCTTACGATCTTCTGGGAGGGGACCGATCACTTCAATGCCACAAAGGCAACCGACTTACGCTATGCCTGGCGCCTCAACGGGGGGGCTTGGTCGGATTATTCGGTAGCTGACTACCAGCGGTTTGCGTCGCTTTCCCCGGGAGATTACCTGCTGGAAGTACGGGCCAGGGACCGGGACAATCAGGTGGACCCCAGCCCGGCCGTCCTGTCCTTCTCCGTGCTGCCGGTCTGGTGGAAGCGCTGGGAGTTCGTACTACTCCTGCTGCTGGCCGGTTCGGGTCTGATCATTCTACAGTTTCGGATCCTCTCGCGCAACAAGCGACTGTTCGAACTGAACCACCAACTGGAGCAGCAGTCCAGTGAGTTACAGGATCGTAGCGCCGAGGTAGCCAGGCAGCGCGATCGACTGCGGGAAACGGTCAAGCAGGTGAGCGAACTGTCGCAGTCGCAGCTCCGCTTCTTTACTAATGTGAGTCATGAATTTCGCACCCCCCTCAACCTCATCATCGGTCCGGTAGAAGAGCTACTGCGGGCGGGTGGAGCGATCTCCGCGGGGCGGCTTAAGCGCTACCACGGGATCGTGCTCCGCAACGCCAACCGTATTCTGCAGCTGATCGAGCAGATCCTGGATATTTATAAGGTAGAGGAGACTACGCTGGACTTTGCGCCCGCGCCGGGTGATCTGGCCCTACAGTGCGCGGAGATGACGGCCCTGTTCCAGCCCCTGGCGGAGCGGGGTGGGGTAAGCCTGAGTTGTAGCCTACCTCCTCAGCCGCTGGCAGCCCGCTTCGATGCGGATAAGGTGGAGAAAATTCTGTTCAATCTACTATCGAATGCCTTCAAGAATGTCCCCTCCGGCGGGCGCATCGAGGTAGGCCTGACGGCCGAACGGGAGGAGCGGATGATACGCCTCTGCGTGCGGGACAATGGCCGGGGCATCCCGCCCGATAAACTCGACCGGATATTCGAGCGGTTCTTCCACACGCAGGCCGGACAGAACTCCCCCTTCCATACGGGGCTGGGGATCGGTCTGGCCTACGTGACCCAGCTGGTGAAGGCGCACGGTGGGCAGATTACCGCGGAGAGCCAGCCGGGGGTCGCTACCACCTTCACCGTGGCGCTTCCCTGGTTACCGGTCGGCGAGCAGGCGCTACCGACAGACGCCCCGGAGATAAGCCCGGCCCTGCAGCAGGCGGTCTCGCTGCTCGGTCAGAGTATGGATGACACACAGCCGCCTCCTGCAACGGAGCGGGCACCGGGTAGCAGCTCGATCAAGATCCTGGTCGTGGAGGATGACGACGATACGCGTCATTTTTTGAGTGACTGCTTCGCACCGGCCTATACGGTCATCGAGGCTGCCGACGGGCAACAGGGGTTGGAACTGGCGCGGCAAGAAGCTCCTGACCTGATCGTATCCGATGTGTCCATGCCGGGTATGGACGGCTTCGCCCTGTGTCGCAGGCTAAAGGCCGACTTCGATACCAGCCACATCCCCGTGATCTTATTGACGGCGCGAACAGCGGAGCACGATAAGATCACGGGCTACGAAACCGGGGCTGATGCGTACGTAGATAAGCCCTGTAGCTGGCAGTTGCTACGCAGCAGGGTGGGGGCCCTGATTCGGCAGCGTGACCAATTGCGGCAGCGGTTTCGCGATGGAGAGGCGGTAGCTGCGGTGGGTCAGCCGGAACTGCTCTCCGTCGATCAGCAATTCATGCAGCGCATCCACCAGGCCGTGGAGGATCATCTGGACAACGCGCAGCTGGATGCGGAGCAACTGGCTCATGAGGTGGGCGTGAGCCGTATCCAGTTGTACCGAAAACTCAAGGCCCTTAGCGGGCAGACGGTCAGCCAGTTTATCCGGTCGGTCCGCCTGCGTCACGCGGCCGGACTACTCGAAGCGGGTGAGCTAACGGTAGCCGAGGTAGCCTACCGGACGGGCTTTAACGCGCCCAACCACTTTTCCACCTACTTCAAGAAGAAATTCGGGGTGCCCCCCAGCCAGTATCCAGTGGGGAGTGAAGAGGAACAAATCCCGTAGACAGCGTATAGGCGGGTGTTTAGTTGATTGACTATCAACAAGTTGGACGGTGTGGTACTATATTGGACGCTTTTGGTACTCCGCGGAAAGGGCATGGGTAGGCGGGTAGGATAACTTACCATTCGGATCGGCAGAAGGATGTTCTGCGGGTCACTGGTATAGTATCATATGAGCATAGTCGATCAACAAACGCCTTTCCTCCGAATAGTTCTCCTCCTCCTACTGGCGTGCGCGCTCAGTGGAGGTAGTTACGCACAGGGCTACATAAATGGACTGGTGAAAGATTCCGGGGGGGAGCTTCTGCTGGCCGCCAATGTGAACGTACCGGGTACTAGTCTGGGAGCGATCACGGATCTGGACGGTAGCTACCGCATGAGCCTACCCGCCGGCGAGTACGAGCTGCAGGCATCATACCTCGGCTACTCCCCGCAAATGATCAGCGTCACCGTCGTGGATGGGCAGCAACAGGTCGTCGACTTTGCCCTACCCCCCAATGTGGTGATGGGACAAGAGATCCTGGTAACTGCCCAGGCCCTCGGGCAGCGGGCGGCTATCAACCGGCAGCTCAACGCCGATGGTATCGTCAACGTAGTATCCGAGGAACAAATACAGGAGCTGCCCGACGCGAATGCCGCCGAGGCCATCGGTCGGCTACCGGGAGTTTCGCTGAAGCGTGCCGGCGGCGAGGCCCAGAAGGTCGTGCTGCGCGGACTCAACGACAAGTTCAGCCTCATCACGCTCAACGGCGTACCGGTGCCCGCTTCGGATGCGTCTTCCCGGGGCGTCGACCTCAGTATGTTCTCCCAGAGCTCACTGGCGGGGATCGAGGTGACCAAAGCGGTCACACCCGACATGGACGCCGACGCCATTGCCGGATCGGTCAATCTGATCACCAAGAAAGCCACGGTGGAGCCGGAATTTCGGATCGACGTAGGCGGGGGGTACAACAAACTGGAAAACAGCCTGAAGCAGTACCGCGTAGATGCCCGCTACGGGCGCCGCGTACTGGACAAGAAGATCGGGGTACAGATCGCCGTCAATAATGAGCGACTGATCCGGAGTAGGGAGTCCTTCTCCCAGGGCTGGAGCATCTTCCCCGACAGCAACTACCAGATCAGCGGCTTATCCGTCAACTACGTCAACGAGATTCGCACCCGCCTGGGGGGAAGTCTGCTGCTGGACTTCGACACCAAGGACGGTGGTACCATACGCTTCAACAACTTCTTCAATCAGACGGGGCGCGACCGCGTATCCTTCAGCCGGGACTACCCCGTAGCGGGTGATGTTTCCTACGATATCGACGATGAGGAGCGTGTGCTGTCTACCATAAACAACTCCGTTTCCGGAGAGAATTTCTGGGGAAGTACCGAGATCACCTGGGGCCTTAGCCACGCGCTGACCAAGGGCGAACTGCCCTATTCCTACTCGATGGACTTTACCGAAGGTGGTGCGCCGGGTACCGGTATGGAAGATATTCCCTCTGATCTCCTGCAGGGATCGGGGGAGGCGCTCATCCCCTTTGCCTATAACAACTTCCGGGAGGCCTACCTCTTCCAGGCCCGCTCCGACCGCTCGGAGAACCAGGACCGCGATCTCATCGCCCACCTGAATCTCAAAAAGCCCTTCATCGTCAACGACCGCATCACCGGATCGGTCAAGGTAGGCGGTAAGGTGCGCCAGAAGAACCGGAAGCTGGAGCGGGGTAGTAACTGGGCACCGTACTACGTCTCCCGACCCAAGAGCTTCGTGCGGCTCGATGACGGCAGCATCGTACCTAAGGACCTGAGTAATACTTCCTTCAATGACCTCAGCCTGGTGGGGGGTAACAACATTTCCCTGATCAACTTCCTGGGGGAGGGGGAGTCCAGCCGCGACGTCTTCGATCGCTACCGCCTCTCGCCGATGATCGACCGCGATCGGACCCGCGAGTGGTACGAACTGACGCGCAACGGCATCAACGAACAGGGCAACCTGCTGGAGTATAGCGATGACCTGCGGGAGGCTACGGGCAACTACGACGTAGACGAGCGGATCAGCTCGGCCTACGTGATGACCACGGTAGACTTCGGTGAAAAGATCCGGGTACTAGGGGGGGTACGTTTCGAAAATGAAAACAACGACTACCGGGGCATCTACGCACCCGAACTGGGTGGCTTTCTGACCTTCGATCCCGCCCAACTCTCGGATACTGCTTCCAGCTACTCGGCCAGCTATATCCTACCCAACCTGCACGTCCGTCTGAAGCCTACCGAATGGTTCGACCTGCGCCTGGCGGCCACCAAAACCCTTGCGCGCCCCGACTTCTCCATGCGGCTGCCCCGCCTGGTGGTAGATCGCGTAGCCAGAACCATCGACCGGGGGAATCCCGAGGTACAAACTACGGTAGCGTGGAACTACGATGTGATCGCCTCCTTCTACAGATCGAAGTACGGGCTCTTCACTGTAGGTGGCTTCTATAAGCAGCTGGACAATGTATTCTACACCCGCAACAACTTCCGTATCCTGACCGAGGAGTCTTCGCTAGCGGCCGGACTGCCGCAGGGCCTGGGTTCCTACCTCGGCTTCGGCCTGGACGAGCCGGTCAATACCGACGGCACCAAAGTATACGGCATCGAGGTGGACCTACAGGCTAATATGTCCTTCCTGCCGGGCCTACTAAGCAACATCATCTTCCGGGCCAACTACTCGCGCATTCAGTCGCAGACCCAGTTTCCCCGCGTACGCATCGAGGAGGACGATTCTGAATTCCCCCCCAAGCAGACCGTGGTGGAGTTCAACGAAGAGGGTAAGCTGGAGGGGCAGCCGGCGAACTTCGGTAACGTCGCGCTCGGCTACGACCAGGGGGGCTTCTCCGGCCGCCTGAGTGTGTTCTTTCAGGACGATTACCTGACTACGATCACCAGTCTCGGACTGCGAGACCAGCTGCAGAAGGGGTACGCCAACTGGGACCTTTCGCTGCGGCAGGACATCAAGAAAATTACGCTACTCGTAAACGTACGCAACCTCTCAAATTTCTCGGAGGGGCAGTTCTATCAGTTCCGGAACCTCGATACCGGTAGCCTGAAGTATGACCTACAGGTCGACTTCCGCGTCCGGTACACCCTCTAATCATTAATTATCCACTGCACGCGCTGCTCCGGCAGCCGCGCTACACCATTTTATTATGACATCAAGATTTACCTTTTTATCCCTTCTACTCTGTCTGGGAGCTACCCAACTGAGGGCACAAAGCGAACTCATCGTGGAGCCAGGTAGCAGCTTTCTGAACGAGGTCATCGCCGCCGATACTACCACCACCGGTGAACGGGTGGACTCCAACCGCATCTACGTCCTCCGTCGAGATGCCGAGTACCTCGTGCGCGGCCAGTTCCGTAACCAAACCTACAAGCTGCACCTGCGCGCCGAGGAGGGCGAGGGTGACCGCCCCCACATCAAGACCTTTCCCGATCAGCAGGGAACGATCAACGGAGACATGATCCGCCTGTACGCCGACGGCATTTTTGAGAACCTCCATATCGACGGAGAGAGCTCCAGTGGCGATCAGCCCTACCCCAACCGCCTGTTCCGTACGGAGGGGGAAGGACAGAACCTGACCGTCACGGGCTGTCTACTTACCAACGGTGCGCAGAGTGCCGTACGCGTCAATAAGGCCGCCGGCCGGATCATCTTCGAGAATAACGTGATCACCAACCTGGGCGCTATCGCACAGGACAATATGGGCAATGGTCGGGTAATCGATGCCCGCAGTTCTTCCATCAACTACCTCCGGCTGGAGAACTGCACCTTCGTCAACGTAATGGACCGCCTCATCCGCCACCGGGGTGGTTCGGGCGTGATCGACAGTATGGTAGTCAACCATACCACGACCATCAATCATATGGGCTACCACGGCTTCCTGGAGTTGGGGAATATGGGAGACTACTTCCAGTTTACCAACAACCTGATCCTGGACGGGATGAGCATGGGTAACGACGTCACCGATGCGGAACGGCTCACGGAGTTCGATAGCCACGGCGAGACCGACGCGGAAGGCCGTCCGACGATGGTCTGGATCGGTTCCATTCCTAATGATACCACCGAGTTCGTCATCGATGACAATGTCTACTCCGTCTCCGATGAACTGCAAGCCTGGTACGCGGAAAAGGGTGTCGACGAAGGCCCTGAACTACTGCTGACCGACCACATCGCCGGACGGCTGGCTGATGGCAGCATGGCCTTTACGAAGGTACAGGTAAGTGTCAACGAAGCTCCCATGTTCCCCGAGGAACTGCAGGACTGGTACTGGTCCCCCGATGGAGCCAATAAGGCTAAGGTGACCACCGGAGAGTTCACCATGAACCGGCAGGACGCCACGTACTGGCGCGAAACCCTCGATGGAGGATATGCCGTGAACGATTCCCTGCGCAATGAGGCCGGTATGCAGCTCGGCGATCTCAACTGGGTCGAAAACAGCGTGAATACGAACGACGTATTGGTGAATCAGGTAGCGATGGCTACCTACCCCAATCCCCTGGCCGACGTAGCTACCCTCACCTTCGAGCTCGGTGAGGCTTCGCGGGTCGACCTGCAGTGGTTTGATGCAATGGGCCGTACCGTGCGGGTTGAATCGTTCGGTCGGCTGAACGCCGGCAGCCACCGCCGGCAGATCCGTCGTGATGCACTAGCGCCCGGCCTCTACTTCCTACAGGTAAGGAGTGAGCGCGAACGCGGCACCCTGCGGATAGTCGTACGCTAGTACGTACGCAATACACATATTCTGATCTGTAAGTCGCCCTCCCGGAATGCTCCGCGAGGGCGACCTACGTATATAGCCCCCCGTTGTCCCAATATATTCGAGCGCTGAAGTACCGGCTGGGGCTGTTGCCTTGTTCGGAAATAGGAGGGTGGCCCATCCTTTCCGCCGGGCTGCCCGTTAGTCATCGTAACATCCTATAAGCAGCCCGCCGCCCCGTGGTACAGTCTACAGCAGCCAAACTACTCCTTGCCCCCATCTCCCTGCTCTACGGGGCGGGGGTGGGCTTTCGCAACTGGGCTTACCGTCGTGGCATCCTGCGGGGCATCTCCTTTGCCGTTCCGGTGATCAGCGTGGGTAATCTGTCGGTAGGTGGTGCGGGTAAGACACCCCACATCGAGTACCTCATCCGCCTGCTCGACCCCTACCTCAATATCGCTACCCTGAGCCGGGGCTACCGCCGCAGGACACGGGGCTTCCTGGTCGTGCGGCCGGAGATGCAGGTAGAGGAGGTCGGAGACGAGCCCCTGCAGTACGCCCGCAAGTTCCCGGAGGTAATGGTCACCGTAGCTGAGGAACGCGCCTTTGCCATCCCCGAGATCGTGGGCCGCAGGCCGGACACCCAGCTAGTACTACTCGACGATGCCTTCCAGCACCGTGCCGTGCAACCCGGACTCAACGTTCTGCTCACCCAGTACGCCCTGCCCTTTACCCGTGATTATTTGCTGCCGAGCGGACGGCTCCGGGAGTGGCGCAGCGGCTACGGGCGGGCTGACGTGATCGTAGTGAGTAAGTGCCCCCCCGAGCTGGACCGCGCCGCCGCCGAGGCCCTCATCGCCGAGATCGACCCCCTGCCGCACCAGCGGGTATTCTTCAGCTACTACGCCTACGCCGCACCTTACTACCTGCTGGACCCCCGCTACCGCCTGCGTATGGAGCAGGGGATCGACGTACTACTGCTATCGGCCATTGCCAACACCGATTACCTTGCTGCGCACCTGCGTGCCACCGCCCATACCGTGCATAGCCTGGAATACGCCGACCACCACTACTTCAGTGCGAGCGACCTGGTGAACCTGAAGCAGAAATTTGCCGCCCTGCAGGGGCAGCACCGGGCCGTCATCACGACGGAAAAGGACGCGATGCGGCTGGACGTACACCGCGACTACATCGCCGAGGAAAAGCTGCCCGTCTTCGTGCTGCCTTTGGAGGTGCGCTTCCACTTCGACGAGGGGCCCGTGTTTGACCAGCTGGTGCGGGACTACCTGCAGGGCTTCGAGGCGTAATGCCTACTTTGCGCCCCCGATATACCGTTTATGAGCTCTAAGCCTTTCTTCTGGGTCCTGCACTTTTTGAGCCGTTGGATGCTGCGCGTGTACTACCCCGGAATGGAAACCGAAGGGGTCCACTACGCCAATCACCCGGGGCCCATGCTGCTGTGCGGCAACCACCCCAACACCCTGGCCGACCCCCTCATGTCGGGTATCCACCTGGACTACCAGACCTACTTCCTGGCCAACGCCGGCCTGTGGCTCAACCCCGTGACCGCCTTCGTCATCGACCCCTTCTGCGTACCCGTAGCCCGGGCCAAGGACAAGGAAGCCGGTGCCAACACCGGCAGTAAGGAGGAAGTGTTCAACCGCACCTTCGCCGCTCTGGAGAGTGGCAAAACCATGTACATCGCCCCCGAGGCCTACTCCGAGCTGGAGCGCAAACTGCGCAAGATCAAGGCCGGCGCCGCCAGTCTGGCCCTGGAGGGCGAGTCGCGCAACGACTGGAAGCTCGGCATCACCCTGCAGCCCGTAGGCGTAAATTACGAGAGCCCCACCACCTGCTTTAGCCGCGCCTTCGTGCGCTACGGGGAGCCCATCGTGGCCGCGGAGTGGCGCGAGGCCTACGAGAAGAGTCCCATGCGGGCTGTACGCGGACTCACCAACGAGCTGAGCAAGCGCATGGAGAACCTGCTCGTCCACACCAAGGACAAGACCGAAGAGCGCTGCCTGCGCCGCATCGAGCGCAGCCTGCAGAACGACCTTCCGCTGACCGTCTCCCGCCACCACTTCCGGACCAAGCACATCCTGGAGTGGCTGCGCGCGCTGGAGCCTACAAAACGGGAGGAACTCTGCGTACTGGCTAGCCGGTACGATACTCTGCTGCGCCAGACCAAGCAGCAGGACATCGAGTTCAGCAGCAACCCGCACCGGACCTACTCCCCGGGCCTGTTTCTGGCCCTGCCGGTGTACCTCTACGGTCTGCTCAACCACCTGCCCTGGCTGCTAGCCATCAACGCAATCTGGAAGGCGCTGGGCATTGACCGGGGCTATAAGGCTACCGTACAGACGCTCGGCTCCTGGTTCGTACTACCCATCCTGTACCTGCTGCAGACCCTGCTGTTCAACTGGGTGTACCCCGGCGGACTGGGCTGGCTGTACCTGCTGAGCCTGCCGGTATCCGGACTCTTCGCCCTGCGGTACTGGACAACCTACCGGGCCTACTGGGCCGGACGCTTCAGCGGGCGCAGTACCCACGATGCGGAGCTGCGGTCGCTACGGGACCAGCTTATGGGGCGCGTGCCGCGGGAATGGTCCGACGGGCCGGACCCCCTCAACCCCCCAGCCCCCTAACGTATGGACCTACTCTTAAAGATCGGTATTTTCGTGGCGGCCATCGCGGGTCTATTGTGGTCGAGCGACCGCTTCGTAGAGTCAGCCGAGCGGATCGGGCTTTCCTTGGGTATCAGTCCGTTCATCATTGGGGTGACGATCGTGGCCTTCGGTACCTCGCTGCCGGAGCTAGCCACTAGCATCGTATCGGTGCTCGACGGCACCAGCCAGATCGTGATCGGCAACGTGGTCGGCTCCAACATCACTAATATCGCGCTGGTCCTGGGCCTCACCGCCGTGGTGGTCAAGAACATCGATCTGGAGTACAACCTCTGGCACATCGACATCCCCTTCCTCTGGGGCAGCGCGTTCCTGCTCTACTTCGCGGTCATGGACGGTAATCTGTCCTACTTCGAGTGTGGACTCTTCCTGGCGGGGATCGTCATCTTCCTGGCCTATAGCTTCAAGGACCAGGAGAAGGCCGACAAGGCGGATCGACCCGCCGCCGGGCTCAAGGACTATTTCTTTCTGATCCTGGGCGGTGCGCTGGTGAGCGTGTCGGCCAGCTACGTGATCGCGGCCATCACGGCCATCAGCGTCATGCTGGACGTAGCCCCGAGCGTGATCGCGCTATCGGCCGTAGCGGTGGGTACGAGCCTGCCCGAAGTAGCCGTCAGCCTGGCCGCCGCCCGCAAGGGGAAGGCAAGCATCGCGGTCGGCAACGCCATCGGCTCCAACATCTTCAACACCTTCATCGTAATGGCGATCCCCCGCTTCTTCGGCCCGCTCGTCATCCCCCCCGAGATCATCACTACCTACCTGCCGCTGATGATCGTGATGACCGTTCTGCTGGGTGTTATGAGCAACAACCGCAAGATCACGCGCTGGGAGGGCTATGTTTTACTGTTATTTTACGCATGGTACTTCGGGGCCATCATCCAGGATGCGGGCTAGGTGTTTAGTTGGGGAAGTACGTAGGTAATGAGGTGGGGAAGGGCTGCTTTCGCGGGCTAAATATGCGCGAAATAACTAGGGCGCGAACGCAGGTGCCATGTTCCTTCACTGCCTCCCGACCTTACCCTTTGCCACTTTCTACACCCTCCTGACAGAAGCCCTTCCGCGATAAATTATCTTTGCCACCGCTCCAACCCCCTCCATGCTCCAGCATTTTCACATTCTGACCCTAACCCACCGCGACGCTAAGCTCAAAGAGGTGGGCGCGCTGGTCACGGCCTTCGAGGGAGATGACGGATTACGCGAGCGACTGACGTGTATGCGGGAGCGCGGCCTGGTCCACGAGGTGTTCTACGCCTCTACCTGCAACCGGGTGCTGCTGCTATTTACCACCGAACGCAAGGTCGACGACCGCTTCAAGCAGGCACTGCTGTCGGAGCCGGTCGCCCAACTGACGCACATGCGCCACCTGGTCGGGTTGGATGCTATTCGCCACCTTTACGAAGTAGCCGGATCGATCGATTCCCTGGTCGTCGGGGAGCGGCAGATCCTGGGTCAGCTGCGGGAAAGCCAGGTGATGTGCCGCGAGTGGGGGCTCATCGGAGACGACCTGCGCATCATCACCAATCAGGCCGTGCTGGCCGCCAAGGACATCTACGCGAATACGCGCATCGGAGAGAAGTCGGTTTCGGTCGTCTCCCTATCCATGCAGCAGTTACAGCGCCACGCCCCCAGCCGCAAGGCTCGCATCCTTATGGTAGGGGCCGGACAGACCAACGTGCTAGTCACCAAGTTTTTGCGCAAGCAGGGCTATAGCCACGTCACCATAGCCAACCGTACCCTGGAGCGGGCACAGCAGCTGGTCAATGGCTTCGACCACGGCAGGGCAATCTCGCTGACCGAGCTCGATACCTACGCCGGAAGCTTTGACGTGCTCTTCGTATGTACCGCTTCCGCGGAGGCCATCATCACGCCGGAGCGCTTTACTTCGCTACTCGGCGGGGAGGGCGCTAAGGGCAAGATCGTCGTCGATCTAGGGGTGCCGGCCGACGTAGCCGAGGCCACCGTAGCACAATATGATTTTACTTACATCGCCATCGAGCACCTCCGGGCGCTGGCGGAGGAGAATATGGGCTTCCGCCGTCGGGAGGTCGATCTGGCGCACACCATCATCGAGCGTCACCTGTTGGAGACGGAGACCCTCTACCAGACCCGCCTGATCGAGCGGGCGATGTCTGAAGTACCCGGACAGATCAAGGCCATCCGCCACAATGCCGTCAACAAGGTGTTTCGCAAGGAACTCGAAGACCTCGACCCCGAGACCCGCGAGCTGATGGACCGCATGATGCTGTACATGGAAAAGCGCTGCATCGGTATCCCCATGAAGGCGGCGCGGGAAGCCGTGCTAGCCAAGAGCTAGACTAGCTCCCGGTTCTCCTCGAACTGCCGGCGAATTACCTCCTGCACGCTGATGCCCTCAATCTTCGATTCCAACCAGCTCGGTATATCCAGGTAGGTGAAGGGACGCGACTCATACGGTAATTTCGCTACCTCATCCAGGGTTTCCTTCAGTTTGATGAACTCGTCTCGGAGGTCTGCTTCGCGGATACGCGGGATGCGGCGCAGGAAGCGGAAGATGACCTGCTGGGTCTCCTGCAGGTGCTCCACTTTGGCCAGGAAGCGGTAGACGCTCTTGACCTGGTATTCCACCAACTGGACGTTACCCATCTCGAAGTGGCAGATCAGGCTCAGGATGCGGGCGTAGGCCTGGATATCGGAGCGGTAGTTGGGACTGCGCTGGTTGATGATCAGGTTGAGGTAGTCGATGGCCGTATCGTTATCGCCACTACCGAAGTAGAGGCAGGCGATGCGGTAGTAGAAGACCATGTGGCGGTGGTCGTCCCAGTTGTAACGGTTGTCTTCCATGACCTCCATCAGCTGGGGCGCCAGTCCGAGGCCTTCCGTGAAGGTGCCCTCCATATAGTGACGGCGGATCTGGTGGTCGAACTGGTAGAGGTGGTAGAGTCCGGCTACGTTGACGTTGTTGGTCAAATCGAACTGGTGGGGGAACAGCTCGAGGTGCTGCAGCTCGGCGATGAATTTATCGTACTGCCACATATTGAACAGGTTCGCCAGGTGGTTATGCATCCCCTTGAGGTAGAGGGGGGCATTGACCTCGATCATCTTGGGCTGCTCGCGAAACAGATCTACCCAGCGCTGGGTATAGCGGAAGCAGAGCGCAAATTCTTGCCGCAGCAGGTGTAGCCAGGTATAGCTCTGGCAGTAGTAGATCTTGCCCCAGAAGTCCAGCTCCTCGTAGCGGACGGAGGGCAACCGGTCGTCGAAGAACGTCCGTACCTCTTCGGCTTCCTCCGTGCTGCCGACCAGGCCGTTGGTCAGGTAGTGGCCGTACAGGCGCAGCGAAAGGTTAGAGAATCCGTTGGTGTCGCTGATCTTGCTCGTGAGCAGTTCGCACTCCTGGCTGAGCTCCTCAGCGCGACCCTCGATGCTGCGCGTGATGTACTGCCCCTCGATGAGCTTCTCGAACTGGGCGGTCTCGAGGGCGATGGTGTGGGACTCGATCTCCACGGCGCGTTTCTTGGCCTTGTCGAGTATATCGAGCGACTGGCGGTACAATCCCTTATTGTAGAGGATGCGGGCGTAATCTAATTGCTCGCGCAGGGTGATCTCTTCGTCCTTATTTCGGTTAAGGAGACGAAGGGAAGTCAGTAGCTGCTTGTAGAGATGCGCCTTTAGGTTGCTGAGCTGCGACTTTTTGATACCTTCGATGCGCTTAAGGAGGTAACCTTCGTCGTACGTGCCCGTGCGTTCCAGGATATCGAAGAGCTGTAAGAAGAGGATATCGGCGTCCGCCTGCTGGTTACGCTTAACGAAAAGGCGGAAGTGCCGCTTTTCGGCCCGGTTGAGGGAGGCTACGAGTTTGAGGAGGTCGTCGGTCTTCTGCTTAGGCATTGTATAAACTGTTTCGGTCTCCCGGCGATGTTCGCGGGGGAAGCGTTATTTTCACACGATCGACAACACACGTAAGAATCCGCCCTAAAGATAGTAGAAGCCGGTTAACCGACCCGAACCAAAGATGAATACCAACCAAGTTCAAATTTTCGACACCACCCTGCGCGACGGCGAACAGGTACCCGGATGTAAGCTCGATACCCAACAGAAAATCGTCATCGCCCGCCAGCTCGAACGCCTCGGCGTCGACGTCATCGAGGCCGGCTTTCCCGTCTCTAGCCCCGGTGACTTCAAGAGCGTAGCCGAGATCGGGCGCACCGTCAAGGACGTGATCGTTTGCGGCCTCACCCGCGCGGTCATGAACGATATCGACGTAGCCGCCGAAGCCCTGCAGACTGCCCGCCGCCCGCGGATCCATACCGGTATCGGCGTCAGCGACAGCCACATCCAGTACAAGCTACGCACCACGCCGGACAAGATCATCGAGCGCGCCGTAGCCGCCGTCAAGCACGCTAAATCTTACGTGGAGGACGTAGAGTTCTACGCCGAAGATGCCGGTCGGGCCGACAATGAGTTCCTGGCCCGCGTAGTACAGGCCGTCGTCGATGCAGGTGCTACCGTACTCAACATTCCCGATACCACCGGCTACTGCCTGCCGCAGGAATACGGAGACAAGATCGCCTACCTGCGCGATAATGTCAACGGTATCCATAAGTGTATCCTCTCCACCCACTGCCACAACGACCTGGGCCTGGCCACCGCCAACTCCATCGCCGGAGCCCAGAACGGAGCCCGCCAGATCGAATGTACCATCAACGGCATCGGCGAGCGCGCCGGCAACACCTCCCTGGAGGAAGTGGTAATGATCATGCGCCAGCACCCCCACCTGGGCCTGACCACCAACATCAACTCTAAGCTCTTGCTCGAAACCAGCCACCTGGTCAGCGAAAGCATGGGTATGATGGTACAGCCTAACAAGGCCATCGTCGGTGATAACGCCTTCGCCCACTCCTCGGGTATCCACCAGGATGGGGTGATCAAGCGTCGCGATACCTATGAGATCATCGACCCCGCCGAGGTGGGCGTCGACCAGTCCAAGATCGTGCTCACCGCACGCTCCGGCCGCGCCGCCCTGGCCTACCGCTTCAAGAACCTCGGCTTCAACCTCACCAAGGTGCAGCTCGACAATGTGTACCAGGAATTCCTCCACATCGCCGATCAGAAAAAGGAAGTGGAAGACGCCGATCTGCGGGACATGATGGAGGGCATGGCGGCCTAGGTGTTCAAGGGGTTAAGGGGTGATGGACTAAAGGGGTTAAGGGTGGGGATGCGCTTCGCTTCGTTCATCGGCTCGTTGTAGTAATCTCCGCACCCGCGGCCCCGCCCACCCCGAACCGCTGGTCATATCCGGACAGCCTGCCGCACCCAATAATGACTTCCACGCCCCCCTAGCATCTCCAACGCCTCCAACACCCCCTTAACCCCTTCTCTCCCTAACCCCTTGCCCACCATGCCAACCCTATTCGATAAAGTTTGGGACGCTCACGTAGTCACCGAGGTGCCCGGCGGCAACCAGGTGCTCTATATCGATCGTCACCTGATCCACGAGGTCACCAGTCCGCAGGCCTTTAATGGGTTGCGGCAGCGCGGTATCCGGCTGGCGCGGCCCGACCGTATCGTGGCCACCGCCGACCATAACGTACCCACTAAAGAACAGCACAAGCCCATCGCCGAGCCACTGAGCCGCAAGCAGGTCGAGATGCTGACCACCAACTGCGCTGAATTTGGTGTGGAGCTGTACGGACTGGGCCACCCCTACCAGGGTATCGTGCACGTGATCGGACCCGAACTCGGCATCACCCGGCCCGGTATCACCATGGTCTGTGGAGACAGCCACACCAGTACCCACGGGGCCTTCGGGGCCATCGCCTTCGGCATCGGCACCAGCCAGGTCGAGCAGGTCATGGCCACCCAGTGCGTACTCATGAGCAAGCCCAAGAAAATGCGTATCAACGTGGAGGGCGAGCTGCAGCCCGGTGTCACGGCCAAGGACCTGATCCTGTACGTGATCGCCCAGCTCGGTACGGGCGGCGGCACCGGCCACTTCGTAGAATACGCCGGCTCGGCCGTATGTGCGCTGAGTATGGAGGGTCGGATGACGGTCTGTAATATGAGCATCGAGATGGGCGCCCGCGGCGGACTCATCGCACCCGACCAGACGACCTTCGACTACATCGAGGGCCGCGAGTTTGCCCCCCGGGGAGCAGATTGGGAGGCCGCCGTAGCCCACTGGCGTACCCTGCCCACCGATGTCGACGCCGTGTTCGATACCGAATACACCTACCGCGCCGAAGACATCCCCCCCATGATCACCTACGGCACCAATCCGGGTATGGGCATGGGCGTGACCGACCTGATCCCCATGGCCAGCGACCTCCACGGTGAGGCCAGCATGCACAAGGCCATGAACTACATGGACCTCCACATCGGCCAGCAAATGGAAGGCATGCCGATCGACTACGTATTCATCGGTTCGTGCACCAACTCGCGCATCGAAGACCTCCGTCTGGCGGGGGCGCTGGTGCAGGGCAAACAGATCGCGCCGGGCATCACCGGGATCGTCGTACCGGGCTCGCAGCAGGTAGCCAAGCAGGCGATCGCCGAGGGACTAGATAAAGTCTTCGAAACCGCCGGCTTCGAGTTTCGTGGGGCGGGTTGCTCGGCCTGCCTGGGTATGAACGAAGATAAGGTGCCCGCCGGTCGCTACTGCGTGTCCACCTCCAACCGCAACTTCGAGGGTCGTCAGGGACCGGGTGCGCGCACCATACTGGCCAGTCCGCTCACAGCCGCCGCCGCCGCCATCGCCGGCCGGATCGTTGATGTGCGCAATGAATACGCCGTACTAGCTTAAGCCCCATACCACTCTATCATGCATCCCTTCCGTACCCTTACGACCACCGCCGTTCCGCTGCCCATCGAGGACGTCGATACCGACCAGATCATTCCCGCCCGCTTCCTGAAAGCCACTACGCGGGAGGGTTTCGGAGAGAACCTCTTCCGGGACTGGCGCTACGACAAGCTCAACCACCCGAAGGACTTCGTCCTGAACAATCCCGTGTACGCCGGAGACATTCTCATGGCCGGAGCCAACTTCGGCTGCGGATCGAGCCGCGAGCACGCCGCCTGGGCCATTCAGGATTTCGGCTTTCGCGCGGTCGTGTCCAGCTACTTCGCCGACATCTTCCGGGGCAACGCACTTAACAACGGACTCCTGCCGGTGACGATCACCCCCGAGGCGCTGGACGAAGCCTTCCGCACCATCGAGCAAAACCCCGCCGCCCGCTTCACGGTAAACCTACTGGAGCAGACCTTCACCAATGAGGATACCGGTACGGTCACCGGCTTTCCCATCGACGAGTACAAGAAGACCTGCCTGATCAATGGCTACGACGACATCGACTTTCTGCTCAGTCAGGCTCAGCAGATCGAGGCGTTCGAAGCAGGGCGGGTAGATCACAGTATTTAGCAGTTATTCAGCCTTACCACTTTATGCCCCAATTCAAGTTAGCCGTCCTGCCCGGAGACGGCATCGGACCAGAAGTCATCGCCGAAGCCACCAAGGTGCTCGACGCCATCGCCGGTAAATACGGTCACACCTTCGACTATACCTACGCTCCGGTAGGTGCCGTAGCCATTGATCAGACTGGCGAGCCGCTGCCCGAGGATACACTTGCGCTGTGCAAGAAGTCTGATGCACTACTCTTCGGTGCCATCGGCCATCCCCGCTTCGACAACGATCCCTCGGCGAAGGTGCGGCCCGAACAGGGGCTGCTCAAACTCCGTAAGGAGCTTGGCCTGTACGCCAACCTGCGTCCCGTAGCCAGCTACGCCGAGTTAGCTGACTTGAGTCCCCTGCGTCCGGAGCGGATGAAGGGGGTAAACATGCTCATCGTCCGCGAGCTTACCGGGGGCATTTATTTCGGAGAAAAGGGCCGCAAGGACAATGGCAATACCGCCTACGATACCTGTACCTACAGCCGCCACGAAATCGAACGGATCGTGAAGATGGGCTTTGTCGAGGCGCGCGCCCGTCGCGGCAAACTCACCCTGGTCGATAAGGCTAACGTGATGGAGTCCAGCCGCCTGTGGCGCGAGGTGACCCGCGAGCTGGCCGAAGAGAACACGGACGTAGACCTCAACTTCATGTTCGTCGACAACGCCGCCATGCAGCTCATCCTGCATCCCGCGCAGTTCGACGTGATCGTGACCAGCAATATGTTCGGTGATATTCTGTCGGATGCCTCTAGCGTGCTGGCCGGCTCGCTTGGTCTGCTGCCCTCCAGCAGCATTGGATCTACGGTGGGCATGTTCGAGCCCATCCACGGCTCCTGGCCGGAGGGTGCGGGGCAGGACCGGGCCAATCCGGTAGCCGCTATCCTCTCAGCCGCCATGCTACTCGATCACCTCGATTTACGGGACGAGGCCGCTGATGTGCGGCGCGCGGTAAATGAAGCGCTTGCCGCCGGGGTAGGTACCGAAGATCTCCGACCCCGGGAACAACTGGGTACGGCTGCCTTCGGGGACCGTATCGCTAAGGGGGTAGCTTAGTCGGGGTAGGTAGTAGTAACCATACCACCAAAATTAGAAAAGCGCCCGCTCCAACAATAGGAACGGGCGCTTCTCATCACAGTAAGCGTGCGAGGGTACGACTTAGTCGCGGTGTAGGTACAGCGAACTCAGACCAACGAAGGGGATACTCCGCAGGGGAGCAGCGTTGTCGCTGGCATCACCGCTGAAGATCAGCAGTACGCCGCTACCGGTAGCGCGCTCGGCTACGTAGATGCGGTCGGTGTCCATGTCGTAGGCTACGTCGACGGGGTTACCCAGGCGGGTAGCGTCGCCGCCGATGCGGGTGTAGCGGTCGGTGGCCACCATGTCGGCCATGCCCAAGGTGGAGAAGTCGCGAATCACGATCAGTGCGCCATCCGTAGAATTGTCTGCGGCACCGATGTCGGTGAGGATCATGATGTCGTCATCGGCGTTGTACTCCAGTCCGTGGGTACGGGTGATGCCATCGACCTTGATGTAGCGGGTAGGCATGATGGTATCACCGTTCGTGTTAGCCAGGAAGTTGGTGTATACGGCTACCGAGTCGCTCTTGTCGACTACCGCGTAGAGGTCGTCACCGACGAACTGCACACCCCACAGGGCAATGTTGGTAGGGTAGGAGGCAGATAGCTCGATGACATCATCGTCATTGGAGATATCGTACACGATGAGGCGGTTCCGGTTGTCGTTGGCGTCGACACCCTGCTGGGCTACGACTACGCGCTGATCGTTGGCGGCCAGACCGCGACCGTTGGTAAAGTCGGAGGTACTGCGGGCTTCGACGTCGACACCGTTCGGATCGTCAAGATCGTCGATGACGTCGTTGTACTCCACTACGGTACTGTCGCTCCGGTTGACCTGGTAGAGGTTGCCCTCACCGCTTTCGTAGAACAGACCGTCAGCATCGGTACCAGCGGCCATGAAGGTCTCGATCGCGGGCATATCGCCATCTTCGAGGTTTAGCACGCCTACGGTACCGGAGGTGTTGGAGGATAGAAAGAGCGTGCCGTCGTCGTCGAAGTCAATACCCAGAAAAGTATCGTCGTCGTCATTGCAGCCCGTTAGGCTAAATACGGCAAGGGAGAGTAGCAGCAGGCTGAGCCGGCTGAAGGATTGATAGGGTAACATATGGTAAATTTGGATTTGGGGAATATTCAATAAATGAACGCAAACTGTGTCCCCAAAACTCAATTCTTTGGGTCGATGTTCGGTCGGCTCACTGACCAGCAGGAGGGTTAACGATCAACTGTAGGTGGGCTAGGTGATGCGCACCGTGCCAGGCATACTGCGCGGCCAGCGTATCCAAATGATAGGTTATTCCACTCCCCGGATGGTAGGCTGTGCGCGCCCACTGGGCCTCCGTGCACTGTGCCAGTAGCACCGCCCAGCGCAGGTGCAATCCCCGCAGTATATCCAGACTAGCCTGCACCGGTACGGCCTGTACGTCCGGCAGCTCCGCCCACCGCTGCTCATCGTAGGGGACCAGGGTAGGGTGATCCTCGATCAGCGTGACCTTACAGCGACGGTATGCGTGCAGGTGACTGTCGGCCAGGTGGTGTATCACTTGCTGCGCCGTCCAGCCACCGGGGCGGTAGCTGACGTCCAGGAGCCCATTCTCCCGGATCTGCCGTACCACGCGCTCCAGCCGCTCCGGCAGGGCCCCGATCTCCTTGACGGCGTCCATCCTCCGCGCTTCATCTCCAGCCGGCGGTAGTACGAATGTACCGATGGGGTAGCGCAACTTATCCGTTTCCATAGCGCGAAGGTAGGGGCGGGTACGCGGGTGCGAAACCAAGCGCGAGATTCAGCCGTTCCGCAGGGTATGCCTACACCATTTTCCGACTGGCGCCGCCCGGTCCTTTTCGCCGCAGCCGCCTACAATATACTCTGGGGCGCCTGGGTCGTCCTTTTCCCCGGCCACGTATTTTCGCTGGTCGGGATGGCCCAGCCCCTGTATCCCATGATCTGGCAGAGTGTAGGCATGATCGTCGGGGTATACGGTATCGGCTACGCCATCGCGGCACTCGACCCGGACGGCCACTGGCCCATCGTACTGGTCGGCTTCCTGGGCAAGGTGTTCGGCCCCATCGGATTCGTGTACCACTTCTACCTCGGCACCTTCCCCGCCGCCTTCTGGTGGATCACGCTGTTCAACGACCTTATTTGGATCGTACCCTTTTTCCTGATACTCAAGTCCGCCTACCGCAGCCGGGTGATCTAGTTGACCGTGGCCGAGCGGATTACCTGTACGACCTCCTCCATCAGGTCACGCTTCTTGCGGCCCGGAGCGTAAACAAAACCATCGACGAAGACCAGCTCGTTGTCCTCCGTATCGTTGAGTAAATACGACACGAAGGGACCGGCCAGGAAGTCGTTCTCGATCTCCCAGATGCCCCGACCCTCGATAGCAAAGGCCCCGTTGAGCTCGGTCGATTCGGTGAAGAGCGGCAGATCGGTATCGTTGATCTGCATATACGTATTCTCCGTAGTGGAGCTGACGTACTCGCGGCCCAGCCGGTTGCGGATCTCCTTCAGGCCGGCCTTGCTCAGCTGGTCCTGACTGCGGTAGGGTACCTTAGTGACCATGATATTAAGGCTGGCCCCCTGCACTTCTTTGCGCAGCCAGATCACGCTGTCCGTATCCAGGGGCACGCGGTCGTAACCACCGGGGATTTCCAGACTAGCTCCCGCCAACTGCCGCACCGTATCGCCCAGCCGCCGGTTCACGCCCTCGAAGTAGGTCGTCACGCGCATCCGCTCATCCTCTCCCTGCTGCAGGCGGCGTACCACCCCGGGGTAGACATTGCTCATACCGGTCAGTAGCTCGTTATGGTTCTTACCCAGGATGTAGACCAGTTGCTGTCCCGTGGCCCACTTGTTCTTAGCTACCGCGGTGCCGAAGCCCTCGGTGCGTACCTGCTGGATCTTCTCGTCCGTCAGGTCATTGAGCACCATCTGCGTGGTAGGACTGTCGGTATCGCTCAGATCAGCCAGCACGATGTAGTTGCGCAGTTGCCCCCAGGTGGGCTCGGCCACCACCCGCCCGGGCTCGATGAAGCGCACGTCGAAGATCGGCTCCGGCTGCGGCAGGATGATGTAGGGTGCCTCGAAGAAGTACGCTACGGAGTCACCCACTCCGGCCTTCCAGGTGCTGCTATCGGCGATCACCACCAGGCTATTGATCTTCCCGAAGGCCGAGGGGGTGGGAGAGAAGGTGCTTTCCAGCCGTTCGTTGCCACAGGAGGCAAGCCCCACGCAACAGGCCAGGATGAAAAGAAAGCGGTAGCGGTATGCGGACATGGATCGGGAGATTCTACTCAGACGAACAGATGAGTTTCAGCGGGGTTTTGGCGTGTCACAACTCCAGTTCCTTGATCGCCTCCCAGACTAGGCCGGACTCATAGCCCCGCTTCACCATATAGTCCGCCAGCTTACGCCGCCGCAGGTAAGGATGCTGCCCCGCCTTTTCCGCCTTGTTCCGCCGCTCCAGTTCGCTGCACAACGTACCGAAGTAGTCACTCTCGTCGATCTCCGTCATCGCCTTTTTGATGCAGTAGGCGCTGATCTGCCGCTGCTTCAGCTCGTTGCGGATCTTGTACCGCCCCCACCGCTTCATCCGGAACTTGCCCCGCGCGTAATTCCGCGCAAACCGCTCCTCGTCCAGGTATTTATCCTTGATCAGCTCCACGATCACCTCCTCGGCGGGGTCTCCGTAGTAGCCCAACTCATGCAGCTTTTCCCGCGCCTCCTTGTGGCAGCGGTCCTGGTAGGCACAGAAGTGCTGTAGGGCTTCCAGCGCCTGCTCCGCGGTATAGACGATTTTCTTCTGGGGGAAGGCCATGGGGGGGGCAAGGGGTTAGGGGGAGAAGGGGTTAGGGGGTTAAGGTGGGCGTTGGAGACGTGATAGGTATGGGAAGTGTTGGAGACGTGATAGGTGGGCGGGGCCGCGGGTGCGACTAGGTATACAACAATACTGCGTCCACTGTTCCGATAGCCCGCAGAGTCCTACATTAGCCGGGCGAGTAAGGAGCACCAGGACGAGCGAAGCGAGCATCCCCGTCCTTAACCCCTTAACCCCCTTTCCCCTTAACCCCCTGCACATGGACCTCCGCCAAATCTGGGAAGACTACGAACCCACCCTACTACAGATTGGATTCAAGCTCCTCGCCGGACTATTCCTCCTGGTCGTCGGCTTTTACCTGATCAACCTGCTGACGGGCAAACTCAAGCAGCTGCTCCTCAAACGCAACATCGACTTCAGCGTCACGGGCTTCTTCACCAGTTTTCTGGGCGTCAGCCTCAAGATCCTGCTGATCCTCTCCGTGGCCGGTATGTTCGGGGTCGAAACGACCTCGTTCATCGCTATCCTATCGGCCCTCTCTCTGGCCGTGGGACTGGCCCTACAGGGAAATTTAGGCCACTTCGCCAGCGGCATTCTGCTCCTCACCTTCCGCCCCTTCAAGGTGGGCGACTACGTGACCGCCGACGGCTATTCGGGTACCGTCAAGGAAATCCAGGTCTTCAATACTATCCTGACCACCCTCGACAACCGGCTCATCATCATCCCCAATGGCAACGTCATGGGTAACGCCATCGAAAACATGACCGCCCAGGGGGTCCGCCGCCTCGACATGACCGTAGGTATCGGCTACGATGACGATATCGACCGCGCCCGCGCCGTCATTATCTCCGTCCTCGAGCAGACGCCCATGATCGTCCATGAATCCGGCTACAACGTCTTCGTCAAGACCCTCAACGACAGCAGCGTCGACTTCACCGTACGGGTATGGGCCGCCAACGCCGACTTCTGGCCCGTCCACTTTCACGTCACCGAGCACGTCAAAAAAGCCTTCGACGCCGCCGGTATCGGCATTCCCTTCCCCCAGATGGATGTGCATGTCAAGGGGTTAGGGGAATCAAGGGGTTAGGGAGTTCAAGGGGTTAGGGGGTTCAAGGGGTTAAGGCAATTGTTGGAAGTGTATGATAGCGATGCAAGTTACCTGCCGAACGCAGTGCGTCGAGCCAAATAACACTCCGACGAGCGAAGCGAGCATCCCCATCCTTAACCCCTTAACCCCTTCTAACCTTAACCCCTTCCCCAACCTTACCCCTTGAAGTACTTCAGCTTACGCACCTCCTCGATGGTCAGGAAGCGATAAAAGCCGCGGGGGAGGTTCTTCTTGGTGAGACCGGCCAGGTAGGTGCGGTCCAGACGTTCGACGGTGTAGCCCAGGTGCTCGAAGGCACGGCGCACGATGCGGTTACGACCGCTGTGGATCTGTAGCGTAACGGTGTACGGATCACTGGGCTTGGCGTAGCGTGCCCAGTCGGGCTGGAAGTGGCCATCCTCCAGCTCGTAGCCCGCCTGCAGTTTGGCTAGGTCCAGCTCCGAGAAGGGGCGGTCCAGGGAGGCCTCGTAGATCTTGCTGGTCTCGAAGCGGGGGTGAGTGAGCCGCGTGGTGACGTCGCCGTCGTTGGTGATGAGCAGCAGGCCGGTGGTGTCGCGGTCCAGCCGGCCCACGGGAAACAGGCGGATGTGCTCCAGGGCAGGCTCATCGAGCAGGTCCAGCACGGTGGTGCGGTCGAGCTCGTCGTCGGTGGTGGTGATGACGTTGCGTGGCTTGTTGAGCAGGATGTAGAAAAAGCGTTCGGACGGCGCTACGACCTGGCCCTCGTATTCCACTACGTCACCCTCCACGATCTGGTAGGCCGGGTTATTCTGTAGCTCACCGTTCACCTTTACCTTGCCGGCCTTGACCATGTCACCGGCCACGCGCCGACTGGCTACGCCGGAGTGCGCAATGTACTTATTGAGCCGCATGCCGATGATGTCCTCGGTAGCCCGCTCCAGACCGGGCGGGCGGGCGGAGTTGCGGGCCTGCGAGCGTTGGAAGCGGCGGGGAGCTTTCATCTGAGGAAATTTTGGTGGTGATCTGTTGCGGAGCTGACAGCCTTGCCGCCCGGCGCAAGGTAGGCACGTCAGCGTACAGACTTACCTTGTATTGCCACCAGGGCCTAAACACGCGCACCTGCGTCGCGCCCGTTCCTACCCAACACCTAACACCTAACACCTCCCATCATGCAATACCACCTACTTATCACCCTCGCCCTTCTACTCTTTTCCCTGCCCGCCACCGCTCAGCTGGGGATCAAGGGCGGGCTGACCGTCGGCGGTACCTACGGCAGCGCTGAGGAGTTCGACGGTGAAAAGATCGAATCGATCGACCCCGCCATAGGCTATCAGTTCGGGATCACGGCCACGGTACTCGAGCTCAACGCCTTCCGTCTGAACGCCGAACTACTGTACGAAGACCGGCGCGGCGTCAAGAACGCCAGCTTCACGATAATACCGGGCCCCGATCAGGGGGTCAGTTCCGACATTAAATTTAAAAACAGCTTCACCTACCTGAGCGTACCGCTACTGGCCACCTTCGGTACCGGGAGCTTCAATGTTTACATTGGCCCCAGCGTGAGCTACCTGCTCTCCGCTACCTCGGAGTCTACCAATGAGCTCACGGTCATCACCATTGCCGGGGAGAACCGGTCTACGGTACAGGAAGAAATCGATCTGATCAACGACGACCGCTACGGGGAGTCCTACATCAATCGCCTCAACGTGGCGGCCAACATCGGGGCCATGATCCCCCTGGCACCCAAACTGAAGCTCGACGTGCGCCTCTACCACACCATCACCGATGTCACCAACGATGACGAAGACCGTAGTCTCATCGACCGTGTTACCCGACCACAGGATGTGCGGCTGCGTGACGACAAAGATTCCACCGTGGGCCTGCAGGCCAATTTGGTGTTAAGCTTTTAACGAACCCCCCCACGGCCCCCGCGTTAGCAGGGCATGTTCCATACCATGTCCACCTCCGAAGACCTCACCGCCGCCATCGCCGCGTCGCAGGATCAGCCCATCGTCATCTTCAAGCACTCCAACAGCTGTCCGTTCAGTGCGCGGGCGCAGGTGCAGATTTCTGAAGCGAAGCACGATATCGAGATCTACGGTATCGTGATCCAGTACGCCAAATCGCTCTCTACCGAGATCGCCGACCGGCTGGAAGTAGCGCATAAGAGTCCCCAGGCTATCGTAGTCCATAAGGGCAAGGCGGTATCCGACTACTGGCGCTCCGAGATCCAGGAAGACAGCCTCAAAGAGGAGATCAGCACGCTCACCGAAGCGGCTTGATCCCCGCCTCCGAACTGATCCTACGTCCCGATGGATCGCTGTACCACCTTGCCCTGCTGCCCGGACAGGTTGCCGAAACCATTATCACCGTAGGTGATCCCGAGCGGGTCGCCCAGGTAAGCCGGCGCTTCGACCGGGTGGAGCTGCGCGTAGAGGCACGCGAGTTTGTGACCCACACCGGAGAGCTGGACGGACGGCGGCTCACGGTCATATCTACCGGTATCGGTACGGATAATATCGACATCGTCTTCAATGAGCTCGACGCCCTATTTAATATCGATCTAGCGCGGCGAGAGATAAAGGACCGACTGACGTCCCTCACCTTTCTTCGTCTGGGCACCAGCGGATCGTTTCAGCCCGATCTGCCCCTGGATAGCTTCCTACTCTCGCAGGCCGCCCTGGCGATGGATGGGCTGCTACCGTTTTATCCTGCAGCCGGCGCGGACGATTCCCTCACAACGTCACTAGCCGGGCACCTGGCCGAGCAGGGTGTGCAGGCGCCGGTGCCCCTGCGGATCGTACGTCCGCAGCTGCCCGACCTAAACTGGGCCGCGGTACCCGCCCTGGCCCATGGCATCACCCTCACTGCTGCGGGATTTTACGCCCCCCAGGGCCGAAGTCTGCGCTTAGCTTCAGGACTGGACCCAGCGCTACTGCTCGCCCTACGCAGCTTGCGCTCCGGCGAGCTGCGGATCACCAATATCGAGATGGAAACCGCCGGTATCTACGGGCTGGCTAACGCACTGGGCCACCGATCGGCCTCCCTCTCCGCGCTGCTGGCCAACCGCACCGCCGGCACCTTCAGCAGGCAGCCCGCCGCTACCGTCGAGCGGCTCATCGATCAGGGCTTATTCCTCCTCACAGGGCACGGTGTCGCTGATGCGGTCGAGCAGTAGTTCCGTCGTCCGCTCCCGCTCCTGGTACATGGGTTCGAAGCGGACGTTCCACTCCATCTCCTCATAGGTGTAGCTGTTGTTCAGGTGGACCTGCTGGGCGAAGGTCTGGTCGTAGCCATCCAGGGAGACCAGTACCTCGGAGTACCGGCTACCGTAGTCCTCACGCTTCCAGCCATGTAGGGGGCTGTCCTCGCCGATGGGGTGTACGATGGTCCAGTTGAGTGGAAACAGTGCTACGAAATCGCGTTCCAGCTGTAGGGGGTGAAACCGCCGGCTCAGTCCTGCATCCGTCTTTTCCAGCCAGGTCATCACCACCCGGGCCTGCACGTTGATCAGGCTGGTATCCCGCTTGTTTGCAATCCGAAACTGCAGGCTGTGCTTACCGTCCCGGAAGGGAGCTACAATGGCCTTGTCGGAAAATACGATCATCCGGGTAGGGCGCGAGAAGCGGGCAAAGAACAGTCCCGTGACCAGCGCCAGGGCCACCCATCCGAAAAGTGCCAGCAGGGCTGCTAGCGCATTGGCCGATACCGAAGAGGGAGCGATCGTTCCGTATCCCACCGTGGTGAAGGTCTGCACGCTGAAGTAAAAACACCCCAGAAACTGATCGAAGGGGGTCCAACCTTCGATACCCGAGAGCTCTTCCGGTCCGATCAGGTAAAAGCCGACGGCGAAGGCCAGGTTACAAAGCAGGTAGGTGAGCAGGGTGACGATGATGAAGCGGGGCCAATCCATTTCCACCAGCTTCTTATAGGGGGCGAAAAAGGACTGCCCCCGCCGCACGACGTTGAAGCTGCCGTCGGAATTGATCAGGCGGGTACCGGGCTGTCGGGCCACTTTATCGCCCAGTCCGAAATCACCCTCCTGTGCGGGATCCCCCGCCGCGTCTGATGGGGAAAGGTGGTTACGAAAGTCAGCAAGATTCATGCGGGCAAGATACGTGGACTCGGGCGGGGCCGCCAGTGCGAGGCCTAGTCAGATTAACAGCAGGACGACCCGTAGTACACCGTTCACCGATCACAGACGGACATACATCCATAATATGCTAAATGCAGTCTGGCTAAGGCCGAGCTTGCGAAGGATGTGAGTTAAAATTGCGGGGATAAATACAACATATTGTGGTGATTAAATTGTAACTACCAACAATAGCTTGTATATTAAGTATGCTATGGCAGTCGGAAATAAAACGGATGAAACGTTAGAAACTTTGGAACTATGTAAAGTTTCCCCCGTTCTTTGCACCGTGATACAAACGAAGGAACAGCAGCAACTCATCGAAAAAGCCGGTGAGCTCTTTATGCGGATCGGTATCCGCAGCGTGAGCATGGACGACATCGCCCGGGAGCTCGGTATATCCAAGAAGACCCTGTACCAATTGGTAGAGAATAAGGAGGAGCTCGTTCATCTGGTACTCGAGAACGATACCTGCAGGGATATCGCAGTGATGGAGCGCCACTTCCAGGAGTCCTCCGATGCGATCGATGAATTCCTGCGCAACAGCCGCTACTTCATCCGGGAGATGCGCAAGGTGTCCCCCACGGCCATGCACGATCTGCGCAAGTACTACCCGGAAATTTTTCATTCCCAGGTGAAGGCCCATCAGACCGAGTTCCACCGCCGCGTAGCCGCCAATCTCGAGCGCGGTATGGAGGAGGGCCTGTACCGCGACGACATCGACGCCGAGGTGATCGCCAACCTCTACGTAGGAATGACCATGATGGTCATCGACCGCGGTGTATTCCCAGCCCAGGAGCGTCCGCTCTCCGAGATCCTGCGTCAGCACAGCACCTACCACTTCAACGGGGTGGTCAATCAGTTCGGCCGCGACCGGCTCGACCACTACCTCAAGCAAGAAGACCTCCCCTAAGTACTGCCTTATGCGATCTTACCTACTCTTCATTAGTCTCCTGCTACTCGGCGGACTGGCCGCGCAGGAAACCGCTACCTCCGCAGCCTACTCCCTGGAGGATGCGGTGAACTTCGCCGTGCTCAACTCCAATACGATCCGCAATGCCCGGGTCGATATCCTGGATGCGGAGCAGAACGTACGCGAGCGCCTCAGTACCGGTCTGCCGCAGTTCAACGCCAGCCTCGACTTCACCCACTACCTCAAGGTGCCCGTGCTGCCCCTACCCGAGGCCTTCGCCATGGGTGATCCCGACGCACCCACCTCGATCGCCTTTCAGCTCAAAAACAGTTTCACCAGCGGGGTGAGCGTGAGCAGTATGCTCTTCGACGGATCCTTCTTCGTAGGTCTGCGCGCGGCCAAGGCCAGCCGCAGCTACTTCAACCTCCAACTCGAGGATGCCCAGCGGCAGATCCGCAGCCAGGTGACGCAGAGCTACTTCCCGGTGCTGCTGCTGTCCACCAACATGCAGATCCTGGACCGCAACATCAGCAACCTGGAGAGCCTGCTGCGCGAAACCGAAGCCCAGTACGAGGCCGGCTTCGTCGAACAGCTCGACGTAGACCGTCTACAACTCAGTATCCGTAACCTGCGCGCTAACCGGGCGGAGGTGGAGCAGCAGCGCGAGAATGCCCTGCGCGCGCTCAAGTTCACGCTCAACTTCCCGGAGGGGGAGGAGCTACGGGTTGCCGACGACCTGGATCAGCTCGAGATCGAAGTGGAAACCGCCGCCCTCACCGCCGATATTCCCTACCAACAGCGCAGCGAACTCAAGCTACTGGACGAAGCCCTGGTGCTCCAGGACCTCAATATCGACCTGCAGCGCGCCGCCTACCTGCCCCGGCTGGACGCCACCGCCGCCGCCCAGTACCAGTACCAGGGAGATAACCTGAGCGACGGCTTTTGGGCACCTACCGTGCTGGTGGGTATCTCCGCCTTCATCCCCATCTACGACTTCGGTGGCCGCAGCGCCCGCCTGGAACGCGCCCGTCTGGCCAAGGAAAAGGTGATCAACCAGCGCGACGACCTGCGACGCAGCATTGCCCTGGAAGTACTCAACGCCCGCGGCACCTTTAATACCGCCCGGGCACGACTCAACTCCACCAAGGAAAACCTCGACCTGGCCCAGCGCATCTACGACGTCACCCAGATCAAGTATAAGGAGGGGGTAGGCAGCAGCATCGAGACCGTACAGGCCGAGCAGCAGCTCTACGATGCCCAGGCCAACTACCTGAATGCCCTCTACGATACCCTCGTCGCCAAAGAAAATCTCTACCTCGCCCTCGGCCGCTAGGCTACATCCCTCACGCTCTATGTCCGTACCGATGAAAACTATCCTACCCCTCAGTCTGCTCTTCCTATTCCTCAGCACCTGCGGCCCCGCCCCGGAGGACACTGTACCGGAAACCACGGAGGAGATCCAACAGGCCCTGAAGGACCGCCGCGCGCAAGTCCGTACCCTCACCCAGGAGGTGGAAGAACTGGAACTCAAACTGGCGGAAATAGACCCCACCTACGCCCCCAACTCAACCCTGGTGGCTTACGAGACCGTCCAGCCCAGCAGCTTCAGCAACTATGCCGAGGTACAGGCCACGGTGCGCGCCTCGGAGACCGCCATGGCCACGCCGGAGATACCCGGTCGGATCCTGCGCATGAACTTCGAGGAGGGCGATGCGATCCGCAAGGGGCAGTTGGTGGCCGTACTGGACGTAGAGGGCACCGAGACCCAGCGCGCCGAACTGGAAACGGCCGCCTCCCTGGCCAAGACCGTCTACGAGCGGCAGGAAAAACTCTGGGAGCAAAACATCGGCTCCGAGATCCAGTACCTGCAAGCTAAGAACAACTACGACCGGATCCAGCAGCAGCTCAAGTCGGTCGACGTGCAGACCAATAAGCGCAATGTCTACGCCCCCCTGAGCGGTACAGTCGACCGGGTCATGCAACGCACCGGCGAGGCCACCATGCCCGGCGCGCCGATCCTTTCGATCATCAGCACCGACGACCTGGACGTGGTAGCCGATGCACCCGAAGACCTGCTCACCAAGGTGCAACTACGGCAGCGGGTGCGGGTGCGGGTGCCGGCCCTAGACCTGGAATTTGAAGCCCCCATCAGTCGTATCGGACGTACGGTAGACCCCGCTAACCGCACCTTCGAGGTGGAGATCGACGTGCCGCGGCAGTACACCAAGCAGCTCAAGGCCAATCTGCTGGCCGAAGTGGAAGTGCTCGACTTCAGCGGTGAAGACATGCTTATCGTAGGCCAGGACCAGATCCAGCAGGAGATCGACGGGCGCCGCTTCGTGTACACCGTCGCGGAAGGGGAGCGCGGACCGGTAGCCCGCAAGACCTACATCGAGACCGGCCAGAGCTACGACAATAAGGCCGTGGTGGCGTCCGGACTAGTGGCCGGTGACCGCCTCATCACCAATGGCTCGCGCGGACTCACGGACGGCCAACCCATCTCACTGAGCAAACCCATCACTAATGGATAATCCCAATCAGAGCAAGCGGACGTTTTCGCTGACCAACCTGGCGGTCGATAACGCCACCAGTGTGTTCCTGCTGACCATCATGGTCTTCATTTTCGGTCTGTACGCCTACGACCAGGTGCCGAAGGAGCAGTTTCCGGAAGTGAAGTTCCCGCAGGTGTTCGTCAATACGCCCTACTTCGGTAACTCGGCGGCGGACATCGAGAGCCTCGTTACCCGGCCCCTGGAAAAGGAGCTGCAGGGCGTGGATGGGCTCAAGAAGATCACCTCGACTAGTATCCAGGACTTCTCGGTCATCACCGTAGAGTTCAACGCCGACGAGGATATTGACGAGGCCACTCGCCGCGTCAAGGATGCCATCGACCTGGCTAAGCCAGAGCTGCCCTCCGACCTCGATACCGACCCCACCGTGCTGGAAATCAGTGCCTCCGATTTTCCGATCGTGACGATCAACATGAGCGGAGATTTCTCGCCCGACGACCTGCGCCGCTACGGTGAACTGATGGAGGAGGAGATCGAAGACATCAAGGGCGTCAACGATGTACAGCTTAAGGGCGTGCAGGACCGCGAGATCGAGATCGCCGTAGACGTGCGCAAGATGGAGAGTCTGGAGATCAGCTTCAACGATATCGAAAACGCGATCGGGAGCGAGAACCTGACGCTGTCTGGCGGAGAGATCGTCAACAATAACGTACGGCGGGCTATCCGCGTGGTCGGAGAGTTTGCGGACGCCAAGGAACTGTCCAACACCATCATCAAGAACGAGAACCAGCGCCTGGTCTACCTCAGGGACGTAGCTACCGTAGCGTTCGGCTACCAGGATCCCGTAAGCATAGCCCGGGCTAATGCCCTGCCGGTGGTTAGCCTCGACGTGATCAAAAAATCGGGGGAGAACCTGCTGACCACTTCCGACGAGATCCAGGAAGTAGTGACCCGCGTGAAGGAAAGGCTACCCGCCGAGTTGGAGGTGACCTTCTTTAACGATCAGTCGGTCAATACGCGCGATCAGGTGGATAACCTGGAGAACAGCATCATTTCCGGTGTGATCCTGGTGGTGCTGGTGTTGCTATTCTTTTTGGGTCTGCGTAATGCGCTGTTTGTGGGTATTGCCATTCCCCTGTCCATGCTCATGGGTATCCTCTGGATCTGGCTAAGTGGAGTGACGCTAAATATCGTCGTGCTCTTCGCCCTCATTCTGGCGCTGGGTCTGTTGGTGGATAACGGCATCGTGATCGTCGAGAACATCTACCGCTACATGCAGCTCGGCCGGCGGTCGGACAATGCGGCCAAGTTCGGTGCCGGTGAGGTGGCCTGGCCCATCATTGCCTCGACGGCTACTACGCTGGCTGCCTTTAGTCCGCTCGCCGTTTGGCCGGGTATCGTGGGGGAGTTCATGAAATACTTCCCGATCACGCTGATCTTGGTACTGGGCTCCTCGCTCATCGTGGCCTTAGTGATCAACCCCGTGCTGGCGGCCAGCTTGATGAAGGTCGACGAACGCGCCGCTACGAAGGCGGAACGTAAGCGCCGGGCGCGCAACGTGCTCATCACCGCCGCCGTCATGATGACCATCGGCGTGATCGGTCTGATCGCCGGGGTGCAGTGGCTATTTAACCTGATGGTGATCGCTACGATCGTCAGCGTACTGTACTTCTTTGCGCTGCGGCCGGTGTCGTTCATCTTTCAGGACCGCTTCCTGCCCTGGCTGGAGACCAAGTACAAGGGACTCATCGATACCTCCCTGCGCTGGGGCAAAACTGTTCTGGCGGGTACGTTCGGCCTGCTGATCCTGTCGTTCATTCTTACGGCGGTCAGTCCGCCCACGATCGAGTTCTTCCCTACGGCCGACCCACTGTACGTCAATACCTTCATCGAGCTTCCCCTCGGCTCCGACATCCAGGCTACTAACGAGGTATCCAAGGAGATCGAGCAGCGGGTGCTCAACCTGCTGAAGCCCTACGAGAACGTCGTAGAATCCGTACTCACGCAGATCGGAGAGAATACCTCCGACCCCAACACACCCCCCGAGCCCGGCGTGACGCCGAACAAAGCGCGGATCACGATCAGCTTCGTCCCCTTCCGGGAACGCGGTGAGGTGAGTACCGCCATGCTGATGGAGCAGATCCGGGAAACCGTACAGGGTATACCGGGTACCAAGATCACCGTAGACCAGAACGCAAGCGGTCCGCCAACGGGTAAGGCCATCAACCTGGAGATCTCTGGAGAGGACCTGAACAAGCTGGTCCCCCTCGGTGATGACGTGATCAACTACATCAACGCACAGGGTATCCCCGGTATCGAAGAACTGTCTTCCGACGTCAAACTCGGTAAGCCCGAGCTACTCGTCAAGGTCAACCGCGAGGTGGCCCGCCGCTACGGCCTGTCGACCTTCCAGATCGCCAATGCGCTGCGCACTTCGGTGTACGGCCGCGAGGTGAGTCAGTATAAACTGGGGGAGGACGAGTACCCGATCTACATCCGCCTAAAGGAGGAAGACCGCAACAACGTCTCCCGCCTGCTGGCCCAGCGGATCACCTTCCGGGACCCCTCCAACGGCCGCATCACGCAGGTGCCCATCAGTACGGTGGCCGAGGTGGATTATTCCTCCACCTACTCCAGTATCAAGCGTAAAGACCTGGACCGGGTCATCACCATCAGCTCCAACGTCACGGAGGGGTATACCGGCAACGACGTCGTACCCCAGATCGCGGAGGCTATGGAGGGCTATAAGTTGCCGGCGAGCTTCTCCTACGAGTTTACCGGTGAGCAGCAACAGCAGCAGGAGGACCTTGGCTTCCTCCTTGGCGCTTTCGTCTTCGCCCTGTTCCTGATCTTCATCATCATCGTGGCGCAGTTCAATAGTATCAGTTCGCCCTTCATTATCCTCACTTCGGTGGTGCTGTCCCTGATCGGCGTACTGCTGGGGTACTTCTTCTTCGGAGGTACGCTATCGATCGTCTTCACGGGCGTAGGTATCATTTCACTGGCCGGGGTGGTGGTCAACAACGCCATCGTACTCATCGACTACACCACGCTGCTCATGCGCGAGCGGGTCGAGGAGCAGGGACTGGAGAAGATCTCCGACCTGGACCTGGCCGACATTCGCGGCGCTATCGTCGATGGGGGGTCTACCCGTCTGCGCCCCGTACTCCTTACTGCTATCACTACCGTACTGGGCCTTATCCCGCTGGCTATCGGCTTCAACTTCGACTTCTTCAGCTTCGTAGCGAGTTGGGATGGCCGCTACTTCCTGGGGGGTGACAATACCGCGATCTGGGGGCCCATGGCCTGGACGATCATTTACGGTATGATCTTCGCTACCTTCCTTACGCTGGTCGTCGTACCGGTGATGATGTGGCTGCTCTACCGGGGTCGTCGCGGCATCCGCACTCAGTTGGCCCGCTTCAGCCACGAGGAGTCTGAGGAGGAAGTCTACGAGATCGAAACCACTTAGGCCGGTCGTCGGCCGAGCCTTACGCAGTCTGGCTCGTCCGCCGACCGGTTCAACCCGAACCTCGGCCGACGAGGAGAAATTTATCTTTATGCGCATCCTAGCCATAGACTACGGGACCAAAAAGTGCGGACTAGCCGTCACCGATCCCCTACAGCTCATCGCTACCGGTCTGGACACCGTACCGACCGGTAAACTCTGGGACTGGCTGGCTGATTATCTGGCACGCGAAGCAGTCAGCGATCTGGTGGTTGGCGAATCGCTCACCGCATCGGGAGAAGCTAACCCCGTACAGGGCGCCATCGTAGGCTTCGAGCGTAAGTTTGCCAAGCTGTATCCGGAGATCGCGCTGCACCGGCAGGAGGAGTATCGCACCAGCGTCCGCGCCCGGGAGTCGATGCTGGCCATGGGCATGAAGAAGAAGCAGCGGCGCGACAAGACGCAGGTAGACCGTATCGCGGCAGCGCTGCTGCTGCAGGACTATTTGGAAGAAAGGCGGTAACCTTGTCTCTTCGAACGTGCACCCCCAACTAAGCCCTAATGATTCTACCGATTTACGCCTACGGTCAGCCCGTGCTGAAGAAAGTGGCCGAGCCCATTGCCGCCGACTATCCCGATCTGGCGCAGTTTATCGCTGACATGTGGGAGACCATGGAGGAGGCCAATGGGGTAGGTCTGGCCGCGCCGCAGGTGGGCCGCAGCATCCGGCTGTTCGTGGTCGATAGCGGCCCCATGCAGGACGAGGGCAAGGAGGGCGAGGGCATCCGTCAGGTATTCATCAACGCCGAGATCATCGAGGAGGCCGGTGCCGACTGCAGCTACGCCGAGGGCTGCCTCAGCATCCCCGACATCACCGGCGACGTGGTACGCCCCGAGCAGGTCACCATCGAGTACGAAGACGAGCACTTCGTGACCCACACCTCCACTTTTACTGGCATGAACGCCCGCGTGGTGCAGCACGAGTACGACCATATCGAGGGTATTCTGTTCACCGAGCACCTCAAGCCCCTGAAGAAACGGCTGGTCAAGCGCAAGCTGGAGAAGATCCGTAGGGGGGATATTGAGCTGAAGTATCGGATGAAGTTTGTTAGATAGACCTGCTGTCGCAGGGAGTAGACCTGCTGTCGCAGGGTAGACCGCTCGCTGGCGCGTGCGAGGGCAGACCGCTACGCGGGTAGACGGGGGGGGGAAGAGTGCGGGCGACTTAGTTGGTGTTGTTCCAGTTTTTATAGCGCTGCCAGTTATTCTGCATGTGGGTCAGTAGCTTGCCTACTTCTTCGGACTGCTGTCTCCAATTGGTGTAGTCTTCTTTGCTGATGTAGGCGGCTTCAAGGGCAAAGTCCAGCCAGACTTGCGTCTCGAAGTTTTCGGACACTACAATAGCGAGCTTAGACTGATAATGTTTCTGGTACTGCCTCACCCCATACACCTCCGCCAAGTTGGCGCATACAGAGCGGGACGAACGACGAATTTGATCGATGAATGCGTACTCATTTCGGGGAAACTGTAGGGTAGCCTTTCGTAGCTGACTAGCTAATTGAAATCCCTTGCGGTAAGCAGCCAGTTTGCGGAAGTCGGAGGCCATGTACTTTCTATTTGCAGCAAACCTATGTCAAGCTCCAGCTGGGTACCCGATCGTATACGTAAATAGTCGATTATATACGCTTACTATCGCCTGCCGTCTACTCCGCTTCAGCGGTCTACGTCCGCACGCGCCAGCGCGGACTCTACCCCACGACAGTGGGTCTAATCCCCCCTATTTCCGCCCAAAATCAGCAGGTATCTCCCCCCACACCTTAGTCTTCCACTTGAGGATCGGGTTGGTGACGGTGTTTTCCTTGAGCCAGGCTTCGGCCTTTTCGATGGTCTGGTAGAGGAGCTCGGTCTTGGCATTGCGGACCAGGGTGGTCTTGCACTTGCCCTTTTTGATCCAGCCCATAGCGATCTTGGAGTCGGTATAGATTGGCAGGTCGGGCTGCTCCTGCTTCTGGAGGAAGGCCAGCGCGTGGACCAGGGCCAAAAATTCGCCGATGTTGTTGGTGCCCAGGGGGAAGGCCTGGTGGAAGATCTGCCGCTTGCCCACAGTGGTCACGCCCTGGTACTCCATCTTTCCGGGGTTGCCGGAGCAGGCGGCGTCTACGCTGATGCTCTTACCGATGATCGTTTCCGAGCTAGGCACGGCGGAAGGGCGCGTACGCGGGTGCGATGACTTGGAAGCTTTAGTCCCCAGGCTCTGCTTGAGGTAGCTGCCGAATCCCCTGCGGAAGGCGGCTTCGGCCTGGGCGCGATCGGGAAAGGACTTGTACTTTGCCCCCTTATAGCCGTCGATCTGCTGCTTGGCGGTAGGCCAGGCGGTGTAGACGCCCGGTACGTGGCCCATCCAGACGACGTAGTATTTCTTTTTCGCCATAGCCACGAAGGTAGCACCCCGCCCCAAGCCCCTCCCCCCCGATATGTACATCGATACCCATACCCACCTCTATAGCAGCAAATTTGACGGCGACCGGCCGGCGATGCTCGCACGCGCGCGGCAAGCCGGCGTAGACCTAGCCCTGCTACCCGCCATCGACCGGAGTACGCACGCCGCCATGCTGGACCTAGAGCGTGCACAGCCGGAGTTCTGCCACGCGATGATCGGGCTGCACCCCGTGAGCGTAAAGGAGGACTACGAGGAGGAGCTGGCCGAGGTGCACCGCTATCTGCAACTGCCCCGCAAGTGGGTGGCCATCGGGGAGATTGGTATGGACCTGCACTGGGATACCACCTACCGGCCGCAGCAGGAAGATGCCTTTGTCCGGCAGTGCGGCTGGGCGGTGGAATACGACCTGCCGATCAGTATTCACGCCCGTATGGCGATCGATGAGTTACTGGATTTGCTGGAGGGGATGTCAGGCGCGCACCCCCGGGGGGTGTTCCACTGCTTTACGGGAGACGTAGGGCAGGCGGACCGGGCCATTGCGCTGGGTTTTGCGCTCGGAATCGGTGGGGTAGCGACCTTTAAAAACGGTGGATTGGAGGGGGTGCTGCGGCACGTACCGAAAAATGCCGTGCTACTTGAGACGGATGCGCCCTATCTTGCACCAACACCGTACCGGGGAAAGCGCAATGAGACGGCCTATCTCCCATTGGTAGCCGAAAAGATTGCGGCGGTCTGGGGAATTGAATTATCGGACGTTGGGCGCATCACCACGCAGAACGCACGGCAACTGTTTGACCTTGACCGCTTTGCGGAAAATAGCGTAGCTTAAGCGGTAGGGTGATACGTACTAAAGCCCTTGCTTATTTTGCGACAGGCGGTTAAAAATTTTGTTTTGTTGATCGTTTTTACAATTTTTGCGTCTACACCCACGGTCCCTGACCTGGGAATGACAGTACGGGAGGCTGAATGAAGCCACCCGAAACGAATTCATACGGAGAAGTGCTCGAGTGGTTGAAGAGGTACGCCTGGAAAGCGTATATGCGGGTAACCGTATCGAGGGTTCGAATCCCTCTTTCTCCGCAGTGCCTTACGCCAAATGGCGGGAGGTTCTCATCTTATTCTTACGCAACCACACTACGTTAAACCTTTAAATACGGCTATGCGACATCTTATTAAACCACTGGCGGTACTCGCGCTGGTCGCCTTTTCCGCAGCGGATCTGGCAGCTCAAGAATCCGACGGCTTCCAGGTCCTGAAGAAGAACTTCATCGACGGCGACTGGCGCTTCATGGCGATCGTACTGATCTGTCTGATTCTCGGTTTGGCGTTCTGTATCGAGCGAATCATCACGCTCAACCTGGCCTCCACCAACACCGACAAGCTCCTCTCCCGTATCGGAGAACGCCTCGAAGCCGGTGATGTGGAAGGTGCCAAGGAAGTAGCGAAGTCTACCCCCGGCCCCACCGCCAGCGTACTGTACGAAGGACTCCGCCACAGCTCCGAAGGCCCCGACGCCGTAGAGAAGGCGATCGTCAGCTACGGTTCCGTACAGATGGGCCTGCTCGAGCGCGGCCTGGTATGGATCGCCCTGTTTATCGCCATTGCTCCCATGCTCGGCTTTATGGGTACGGTAATCGGTATGATCCAGGCCTTCAACCGTATTGAGACGGTAGGTGACCTGAGCCCCGCGGTAGTAGCCGGCGGTATTAAGGTAGCCCTGCTGACCACGGTATTCGGTCTGGTAGTAGCCATTATCCTGCAGATCCTGTACAACTACATCGTCAACAAGATCGACGGTATCGTCAACCGCATGGAAGATGCTACGATCGCCCTGGTAGACATCATGGCGACCAACAACATCTTTACGACCACGCGTCCCCGGATCTAACCGGCTCATCCGCAAAAATCCAATCAACTATGTATACGTTCTTAAACAAGTACGGTCAGGCGTTGGCCTTCGGGATTGGAGTGCTGATCACGGTTATCTTTCTGGCGGCGATCTTCTCCGCGGACGACACGACCCGCGAACTGCTCCTAGCTAACGATAAGTCGCCCGAGGCGTACGATACCGGCATCTTCGACTTCGGTATCACCATTTCCGTCGTCCTGATCGGCCTGGCCTTCTTGGTAGCCATCATCTTCGGAGTGGTCCAGATGATCGACAACCCCAAGGGTTCGCTCAAGGGAATTGCCGGACTGGTCGCACTCGTCCTCATCATGTTCATCGGATACTCGATGGCCAGCGGTGAGGTCAACGATCCGGAGATCGCTAACGCGATCACCAAGTTCGAGACTTCACAGGAGGCCTCTATTTCACCGGGCAATTTGAAATTCATCAGCGGCTCCATCGTGACGGCGCTGATCATGCTAGCCCTGGCGGTACTCACCCTCGTGGTGTTCGGTATCCGCGGCCTCTTTAAGTAACCAATCACAACCGACTACGACCATGGCTAAGACCAAAACGAGAGACCGGATGAATAACGAGATCAATGCAGGCTCGATGGCGGATATCGCCTTCCTGCTGCTGATCTTCTTTCTGGTCACCACCACTATCGCAGAAGACAAGGGCATTCTCGTCAAGCTACCACCCTGGTCCGATGAGGAACCCGATATCACCAAGCTGAAGGAGCGCAACGTGTTCTCCGTGCTGGTCAATGCGCAAAACCAGCTGCTCGTCCGCGAGGAGCCGGCCCGCATCGGCGAGCTACGCGAACGCGCCAAGGAGTTCATCATGAACCCCAGCAAGCGCCCCGACCTGGCCGAAGGCCCACGGAATGCTATTATCTCCCTGAAGAACGACCGGGGTACTAACTACGAGACCTACCTGGCCGTCTACAATGAGCTCAAGGGTGCGTACGACGAACTGTGGGACGAACTCTCCGAACGCCGGTACGGACAGCCTTACTCGGACGAGATGCCCTTCGCTCAGCGCAAGGCCATTCGCGACGAGATCCCCATGGTACTGTCCGAAGCCGAGCCCACCAACTTCGGTGAGGAGCAGTAAATCGGACCGTTCACCCACCATTACCGCCCGCAGATTCATCTGTTAAGCGCAGTCACTAATACAAACTCAACCCATGGCCAAGTTTAGCAAAAAGCGCGGCAAGTCTTCCCCCGCGATCTCTACCGCCTCGCTGCCCGATATCATCTTCATGTTGCTCTTCTTCTTCATGATGGTGACCGTGCTGCGGGACTCCGACCTAAAGCTCTCCGTCAATACGCCGGAAGCCACTCAGCTCACCAAGCTGGATGAGAAGTCGCTGGTCAACTACATCTACGTAGGACGCCCTACGCAGCAGTACCAGGCCGTATACGGTACTTCGCCCCGCATCCAGCTGAGCGACAAGATCTCCACGGTCGATGACATCCCCCTGTTCCTGGAACAGCACAAAGTGAAGCTCCCCGAGGCCAAGCGTAGCCGTATCACCTCCTCGCTTCGTGTGGACGGCGATGTCACCATGGGTATCGTACAGGACGTCAAGACCAAGCTGCGTAAGAGTAACCAGCTGAAGATCAACTACTCCGCCGGTAAGCGTACCGACGAGCTACGGTAATCGATCGGTAGGACCACCTCCTGCCACCACAAAGCCGCTTCTCCTCACTGGGGAAGCGGCTTTTTTGTGTCCGCTTACCAGCGCTTGCGGACTGGGCGCTGGGGTCAAGTGTACTCCCCATTGACACCATAGACTCCCCAGATACCCAGGCTTGACTAGTAACCTGCCTGCTGCGGTAGCTATAGTAGCCTCGACCTAGCCACAAATACACTATAGCTTAGCTGGATAGATTTAGATAAATCCTAATAGGTAGAAGGCTCCATCTACTACGTCAATCGCCCACTCCAAACAAGTTGGAGCGGGCGATTGACTGTAAATCATTTCGGCTCAGTGCTACCGGGCCGAACCGGGTACCGACATGGCGTCGGGGTCCAGCATCACTTCATCAGCGTGTACCTGCGGCTTGTTGCGCATGTAGAAGTATAGGCCGCCGAAGAGAACGATCAGGATGATGGGGAAGTAGATCATGGCCTGTAGCGTCTCTCGCCCGGCAATGAGGTCCGCTTCCGGGCCGGTAGCACCGATGGCGGTAGCCGCTGCGGTAGCGCTCTCGAGCCAGCCACCGATGACCGGATTCCAAACTACCATGGAGAACATGCCGATACCTCCCATGAGGGACAGGCCCAGTGCACCAGACTGAGGAGTGTACTCACTCACGAAGCCCAGCATGGTGGGCCAGAAGTAACATACACCCAGGGCAAACACCACCGCCGCCACGTAGATCATAGCGCCTTCTTGGGTACTCAGCAGGTAGATGCCCGCCGTGGTAAGAATGGAAGAGATCCACAGCACACCCGCCGGATTGAGCCGGTGGATGATGGGACCGGCAAAGAATCGACCCGTGGCCATCAAACCGGAAACCAGGGCCAGCACGAGCAGCGGTTGAGCCCCGGTGGCCCCGAGAATCTTTTCTACCCACTGTGTGGTACTGAACTCGGACGCCGCGGTAAGCGACATACAGACGAACATAAACAGGTAGAGCGGATTGAGTAAGCCCTTAAAATTGGCACCGGTATCGTTGACGATATTCTGTGATTTCGGGAATTCCTGACCGAAGATCAGCACGGCGTACGCAAGCGTCGGAAGTACCATGACCCAGATCAGTCCCTGCCATCCTATTGCATCGCCCAGGAAGTTGGCAACGAGTGAGCCGATGACTATACCGCCGGGAAACCAGACGTGAAACTTGTTGAGCATCTGACTCTTCTTGTCGGGATACATATCCACGATCATCGGATTACAGGCGGCCTCGACACTACCGTTGGCGAAACCGATGAAGAAGGTCGAGATGATCAGACCCCAGAAGCCACCGGCGTAAATCGTGAGGAGGAGTCCGGCCAGGTGGCTGACAAAGGCCATCCAGAGTAGATTCTTCGGCCCTACCTGATTATAGATCAGCCCGCCGACGATCATCGCAACGGGAAAGCCCAGAAAGGCCATGGAATTGACCCAGCCCAGTTCTACGTCGTTTAGGGCGAAGGTCTCTCCCAGTTCTGTAAGGATGCCCGCGCGAATGGCGAAGGTCATCGCCGTAACGATCAAGGATACACAGGCGGCCAGAAACAGCCGGTCCCGGTTCGCCGGCACCCCGGCCGGAATGCGGTCCTGCTGACCGGATGCAATAATGGTACTCATATACTATGATTTTCTAGGTTATCGACTACTTAGCGTCCAGGTCCCGAATACGAATGTTGCGGAACCAGACCGGGTCCCCGTGGTCCTGTAGGGCAATCTTGCCCGAGGTAGACTTGCCGAAGTCGGGCATATCCTTAAACTTGGACTCGGCGATCATCGCCTCCCAGGGCTCACCCTCGGCGGTGTAGCTGACGACCTTCTCCCCGTTCTGCCAGTGCTCGACGTAGCCGTCGGTGACCACCAGGCGGATCTTGTTCCATTCACCGGCGGGCTTAACGTTCTCCGGCTCCCCGGTGATCATATCGTAGAGGTCGCCGGACCGGTGGGTCGTGATCTTGGCGTCGGGGTGGCAGCTGTTGTCCAGGATCTGCATCTCGGGGCCGGTCTGCCAGGGGTAGCTGTTATCCTCAGATTCCACGATGTTGTAGATCAGGCCGCTGTTGCCGCACGCTCCGATCTTCCACTCTAGCTCCAGTTCGTAGTCGTCGTAGCTCTCGTCGGTGACCAGGTCACCGCCGCCCTCTACGCCGTGCTCGCCCTTGTTGGTGGTGTCGAGGTAGAGCACCCCGTCTTCGTCGATCTTCCAGGCGGGGCCGGGGGCATCCTCGCCGTATTTATGCCAGGCGTCGAGGGTGCCGCCGGCCAGGAGGTCGGTCCATTCGCCGTCACCCTCCAGGACTACATCCTCTTCGGTGGTCGACTGTGCTTCGGGAGTGGCCATGCTATCGGCGCGCGTAGAATCAGTGCCTCCACACGACAGCAGGAGCAGGGGGAGGCTTAGTAGAGTGAGTAGTCGGTAGTGCATTGATCGTCGGTTTACCCTGGTAAGGTAAGAAGCTACGGTAAATATGAAGAATAGCAAAAACGGCCAGGCTACTAGCGCGTCATGACGAAGCGGTAGGCAGCAGCGAGCTCCTCGGCCGAGCGCTCCGCCCGGTAGTGCTTGGTGATATAGGCAATAGCAGCGGTACCCAGGCGTTGGCGCAACGCTGGATCTTCTACCAGCCGGAGGACCGCGTGCACCAGCGCATCTTCGTCGCGCGGTGGTATGATGAGGGCGGTCTGCTCATGTACCCCCAGACCCCGGTTGCCCCCGATATCGGTCATGATGGTCGACCGACCCAGGAACATACTCTCCAGCAATACTTTGCTGAGTCCCTCCCCCTTGACACTGGGTAGCAAACTGATATCGGCGCCGGCCAACAGCCGCAGTACGTCCTCCCGGTAGCCGGCAAAGGTGAAGTCCTCGGCGTCGTGGTAAGGACTGTCGGCCAGGTCGACGGGCAGGTCCGTTTCTTCCAGTCCCCGACCCACGAACAAGAAGTGAAGCGGTAGCTCGGCGGGCATCCGGCGAATGGCCGTACCCAGGTAGTCCAGACCCTTCATACGACGGGCGTGAGCGACCACGATGATCACCACCCGGTCCGCCGGTATATCGAAGGCAGCGTGCAGATCGATCGGCTCGATGGCCGCGTACCAGGCCGGGTCGTGTCCCTTGCCCACCACTACCGTCTTGGAGGCGTCGAAGAACCGCTGCGCGTCGATGCTGTCCTTTACCGCCTGACTCACGCAGGTGATCATATCCACCCGTGGGTGCAGGTGCTGGGTGTAGGCCGTAGGGTCGTACCAGTTGACGTTACCCGTGTAGCCGCGGTAGGTAACCACCTTGCCGTCCCAGCCCTTCGCGGCGCGGACACCGGTGGCTACGGCCTTATTATTGTACAGGTGGAGGATGTCGTAGTCCCCCGTATCCAGTTCCTGCCGCAGGCGGTCGCGGTCGGCCCGTCCGAACTTCGTGGTTGGGTGCCAGTCGATGATGCGCACCCCGGCGGCCTCCAACTCTTCGAGGTAGTGAGCGCCCTCGCGGTGGGTCATAAGGGTTACCTGGTAGTCGTGCTGGCGTACCAGCTCTACGTAGAGTCTTCCCTCAGGACGTACGGCGTTAAGGCTATCCCGGTAGTCGGATACGACGAGTATCGAATAGCCCATCTAGTCCAGGATACTTTCGCCGTTCGCGTCCGTGGTGAGTACCTCGCTGAAGTAGTCGAAGAACGGACGCAGCCCCAGCAGGGCTTCTTCCGCCAAATCAATGAAGTCTGCGGAGAGCACCTCCTGCTCGCTAAAGGTCCGGGCCGCGTAGAACTGCTTGTAGCGGAGCAGGTCGATGTTGGGGTGGTCCCTGGGATAGCCCTGCGGGGCCGTCTTGAGTTGCTCGCCCCGCAGGGTACCGTATAGGCGGGTGAACTCCTTCGCCCCAGTGATCTCCCGCAGCGCACCGGCGTCCCCGTCCAGTTCTTCGCGGATGCGCTTGAGGTCTGCGCGCTCGATGCCGTAAAAGCCGCCGCCGACCATATTTTCGCTGGGGGAGAGGTGGAAGTAATAGCCGCCGCGTCGTTGCTTGCCGTCGCGGGTAAAACTGCCGGCGAAGTTGGTCTTATAGGGCAGCTTGTTCTTGCTGAAGCGCACGTCGCGGTAGATGCGGAAGAGCGCCTTTTTGCCGTTTTGGGTACTTATGACATCCGTCTTAGCGAGGCGGTCGAGCAGCTCCTGGGCGAAGGCGGCTACGTTGGCGCGGGCCGCGTCGTAGGCTTCCCGGTGCGCCGCGAACCAGTCGCGGTCGTTGTGCGCCGCCAGCTGGCGCAGGAAGGTGTAGGTAGCGTGCTCGATCCGTGCCATGGGCCGAAGGTACTACTGCCTACCTTTGCGGCATGGATTCCTTCCGCCGCCTGCTCGGCTACATGGGCAATTACCGGGGCCTGGTCGCCCTGGCCGTTTTCTGCAACGTGCTCACGGCCGTCTTTACGGTGGTGTCCATCCCCATTTTCCAGCCCTTCTTCAATATCCTGTTCGAGCAGACCGAAGTCGTCACCACCGCCCCCGACCGCATCACCTCCATGTCCGAACTGGAACAGTACGGCGGCTACAAGGTGACCGAGTGGATCACCACCCTAGGCCGGGAAACGGCCCTGCTGTACGTCTGCGGCTTCATCCTGCTGTCGTTCCTGCTCAAGAACTTGTTCCGCTACCTGGCGCTGTTCTTCATGGCCCCGGTGCGCAACGGCATCATCCGCGACCTGCGCAACGAGCTGTACAGCCACCTGCTGCACCTGCCCCTGGGCTACTTTACCGAAGAGCGCAAGGGCAACCTCCTGAGCCGCATCACGGGCGACGTGCAGGAGGTAGAAAGCAGCATCCTCAACGTCCTGGAAGCCGTCTGGCGCGAGCCCTTCATCATCGTGGGTGCCCTTGCCTTCATGATCTTCGTGAGCCCCTCGCTTACGCTCTTCGTTTTCGGACTCATGGTGTTCACCGGCGTGGTCATCGGCGGACTCGGCAAGCGCCTCAAGCGTAGCAGCGGCGAGGTGCAGGAGACGCTGGGCCAGATTGTCAGCCGCACCGAGGAAAGTCTGGGGGGCTTGCGCATCATCAAATCCTTCGGGGCCGAAGACTACCAAAGCCGGCGCTTCGCCGAGCTCAACGACAGCTACCGCTACCAGCTCACGCGGCTGCTGTGGCGGCGCGACCTCTCCAGCCCCCTCACCGAGTTTCTGGGTATCGCCACGGTGGCCGTGCTGCTCTTGTACGGCTCCCGGCAGGTGTTCGGTGGTACCATGGAGGCCGGCACCTTCATCGCCTTCATCTTCGCCTTCTATATGGTCATCGACCCAGCCAAGAATTTCAGTAAGGCCTGGTACAACGTACAAAAGGGCCTCGGCGCCCTGGAGCGGGTGGAGGCGGTACTGGATGTGCGTAACCCGCTGGTGCAAGGGGTTATGGGCTTAGGGGGAGAAGGGGTTAAGGTAGGCGTGAGTGCGGGCGCGGACGCGGGTGCGGTGAATGGTCGTGGGGGCGCGGCAGGTACTGAGGGAGTCCGTTTTCATCAGGTGGGTTTTTCTTACACCAGTGATGGACCTACCGTGCTGCACGATATAAACATTCACATCCCTACGGGCAAGGTGCTGGCCCTGGCTGGCGGTAGCGGGGGGGGTAAATCTACTATTGCCGACCTGCTGCCCCGCTTTTATGACCCCACGACGGGGAGTATTAGCCTGGACGGGCGGGACTTGCGCGATTACGATATTACCACCCTACGTGCACGCTTCGGGATCGTGAGTCAGGAGGCCATCCTGTTCAACGATACGGTGTACAACAACATCGTCTTCGGTATGGCCGGCGTCACGCCGGAGCAGGTCGAGCACGCCGCCCGCGTAGCTAACGCCCACGACTTCATCGTCGCCACCCCAGCTGGGTACCAGACCAATATCGGTGACCGGGGCACTAAGCTCAGCGGGGGACAGCGGCAGCGCCTCACCATCGCGCGGGCCGTGCTGCGCGATCCCGATATTCTTATTCTGGACGAGGCTACTTCGGCCCTGGACAGCGAATCCGAGCGGCTGGTCCAGGAAGCCCTACAGCGCCTGATGGCGGGCCGCACCGCCCTGGTGATCGCCCACCGCCTCAGCACCATCCAGAACGCGGACCAGATCGCCGTGCTGGACCACGGCCGCATCATCGAGCAGGGCACCCACGGGGAGTTGCTGGAGCGCGGTGGGGCCTACCGCAAGCTGGTGGAATTGCAGGAGGTGGGGTAATTAAAAAGGGGTGGATACCCGGAGGTATCCACCCAATATGGACTAGCGCTTGGCTAAGTCCTCCGATAGCCTACTGTATCAGTACCATGCGGTTCAGGCGTGTGTCGCCGTCCGTCAACTGTAGGAGGTACGCACCGGGTGCCAGCTGCAGGGCCGTCAGGTCCATGCGCAGGTTAGCGGCCTCCGCGGCTACCCGCTGCTCGATCACGCGCCGGCCGACCTGGTCCATCAGGGCCACCCGCAACTCACCCTCAAATCCGGTCCACTCGACCCGTAGCTCGTGGGAGGCCGGGTTGGGGTAGACCAGTGCGTCGATCCGGCCGGCGGCAGCCGCACCTTCCAGGTTGATGACAGTGGGCGCAGCCGGGGGCGCACTCACACTGACGGCTCCGACTTCGATCCGGTTGTCAGCCATCTTGGTGACCATTCCGCCACAGCTATCTTTCAGGGTGATCGTCACCCGGTAGCGGCCGGCAGCGAAGTACCGGTGCTGGGCATCGGCCTTATTCGTCAGTTGCTTGACCGACATCATCTCGCTGTAGCCATCGCCCCAATCGATCTTAGCCATGTGGTCGTCCTGATCATCAGCGTCCGTATAGTCGACGTACGCCTTGAGGATCTGTCCGATATCCTGGACGGTAGTGGGCACGTCGATGTTGGTGATGACGGGTGCGGCATTGGCTACCGAGCACTTGCTTACCTCGATCAGGTTGGGGGCCATCATCGTGGTCGTACCACCGCAGCCGTCGTCGATCGTAACGCTTACCTGGTAGCTGCCAGCGGCGAAGTAGCGGTGCTGGGCGTCCGCCTCATTGGTCAGCTGGTCGATCGACATCAGCTCGCTGAATCCGTCGCCCCAGTCGATCGTGGCCGTATGGTCGTCAGTATCGTCAGCATCCGTATAGTCCACGTAGGCCTTGAGGATCTGTCCGATGTCCTGGACGGTGGTGGGTACGTCGATAGCTGTAATTACCGGCGCGGCATTATTGATCGAGCAGTTGCCTACTTCGATCAGGTTGGGCGCCATCATCGTGGTCGTACCGCCACAGCCGTCCTTAATCGTGACGGTCACCTGGTAGCTGCCGGGGGCGAAGTAGCGGTGCTGGGCGTCCGCCTCATTGGTCAGCTGGTCGATCGACATCAGTTCGCTGAATCCGTCGCCCCAGTCGATCGTGGCCGTATGGTCGTCCTGATCGTCGGCGTCCGTGTAGTCCACGTAGGCCTTAAGGATTTGTCCGATGAGCTGGACGGTAGTAGGTACATCGATGTTCGTGATCACCGGCGCGGCCTTGGCGACCGGGCAGTTGCTCACTACGATCAGGTTGCTGGCCTGCTGCGTCACTACATTGCCACAACCGTCCTCCAGGGTGATGGTCACCTGATAGCTGCCGGGGGCGAAGTAGCGGTGCTGGGCGTCCGCCTCGTTGGTCAGCTGGTCAATCGACATCAGTTCGCTAAAACCATCGCCCCAATCGATTGTGGCCGTATGGTTGTCGTTATCGTCCGCGTCCGTATAGTCTACGTAGGCTTTGAGGATCTGTCCGATGAGCTGGACGGTAGTGGGCACATCGATGTTCGTGATCACGGGTGCGGCACCGCCGCCACCGGTACCGACCATAATGCCACTTTCGGTGGCCGTACAGCCGGCTACTCCATCATCCGTGGCCGTTACGGTGTACATACCATCCGGTAGTCCGGTAAACACGCCCGTGGTGTTGGACTGGTTCGTGGGGCCGGTCAGGTCGTAGGATACATTCCCAACCGCGCCACTCACCGTCACCTGAATACTACCATCACTGGTTGCCAGGCAGCTCACGTCCGTCACCGTGGGTGGATCGATGCTGAGGGTACAGGTCGTGTCACCGCCACCACCGCCACCGCCACCGTCGCTGGTCACGACCAGCTGGAACGTCTGGGTAGGAATGCCCCCCGGGTTCTGATGGTGGTGAATATCCTGTGCCTGTAGCTCGATGGTGTAGGTGCCTTCGTCACCGGGTAGGGGTGTTCCACTCAGCTGTCCCGTACCGTCTCCGTTGTCGGTAAGGGTCAGCCAGGGCGGGATACTTACCGCTACCAGCATGAGGGCATCGCCGTAGGGCAGGTCATCGTCCGTAGCCGTGATGTTATAGACGTAATTGAAGGTGCTCACGGCCGTCAGTACCGGTGTACTGGTAAACTGCGGCGTGGTGTTGACCAGGATGGGTACCTCGTAGGTAGCGGTCTCGGCGGTCAGGTCTTCGGCAGTGAAGACCGCATGCTGCATGCCCCAGTCGGTGGGGGCGGGCGTCCAGCTGAACACCGTACTGGTGGGGTTACCGGCAGGGGTAGGCAGGGGTGGGGCAAAGGTGGCCCCCAGGGTAGTGAAGTCGTCGCCGCTATCCTTCTGGGTAGCGGAGATGATCTGGACCTGATCGGCCGGGTCCGCATCCGAGGCCTGTACGGTGAACGTCAGCAGATCTCCCGGTGCCACCACCTGGTGCACGGTAGCGTCCGGCGTCGGAGGCACGTCGAAGACCGGCCGCTGGGATACTACGATCGATACCGCGGTAGCCGTCTGGTTCCCGAGGTCGTCCCGGGCCGTAATGTTGATGACGTTCGTGCCGATGTTCGCCAGTTGGGGCGTCCAGCTGAAGGACGACTGTGGGGTCTCGGCCGATACTGGAAGTCCGGGAGTAAACACCGCCCCCACGGGCACACCTACGGCGTTCAGGGTAACGGTGCTCCCCGGATCCGGGTCCGAAGCCTTTATGTCGAAGTTGACGGCCTGACCCGGACTCACGAAGAAGATAAAGTTATCGGCCGGCGTAACGGTGTAGTCAAAGACCGGCGGCGCCGAGGGCATCACCACCCGGATCAGGAAATCCACCATGGTGGCCGACTTGACGTTGCCCGAGCCGTCGAGGTCCTCGACAATAACCGGCATGGCGAACAGGCTACCCGCCGGAGCATTGTTCAGTGTGATGGTAGCTACGCCCTGCGGAGTGATGGATAGAGGAGTCAGATTAATACCCTGAAACTCCCCGGTGGTGGGCAGGCGGTACTGGATGGGATCACCATCCGGATCCGTAGCCGGTACATTGAAGGTAGCGGAAGCACCCATGGCAACGTTCACGATGGGAGACAGCGCGGTGACCGGGGAGTCATTACCCAGTACACCCGGTGACAGATCCACCTGGTTGAGTACGTACCGGGAGCCGGCCGCATTGCTGATCCCCGCGATCCGGCAACAGCCGGACAAGAAGGGCGTGTACGCCATATTGGCGGGGTACGTATGCGTGATGGTGGTCTCGCCGAAGAACCAATCGTCAGCAGCATCAACGGAAGTCACCGTGACGCGCACGCTCTCGCTCGTTCCGTCGCCGAACTGTAGGAGGTCCACGGTCGCTTCCGCACCCACCGAAGGAATGCCGCTAAAGAAGGCACTTGCCCGCCAGGCCTCCTGGATTTTGAATTCTACCGTGGTACCGCTGATGTGGCGCCAGCTCATCGAGCCGTAGCGGAAGTGACTAGCCTGCAGCGACATACTGAAGCACAGCAGGGCGAATAGTAAAAAGCGCATCACGGGCGCGCCCCGCCGGGGCAGGGCAATGAATTGTAATAGGTTGTTCATAACCGATGTGTTATTAGGAGGTGAAGGGATAGTGTGGTGAAATCGGGCGGCCCCACGGCTTAGCGGTACGCACGCCTTGCCCGGCCACGCCAAGAAGGCCGGTACGGGTTAGGTGTACATCCGAATATCAGTGGATAGCTCTGGGGGGAGCCGGGGCATTCAGTTACCGCATGCCTGTAGGTATCGGTAACCTTAAACAATTACAATACATGAGTAGGAGAAACTTAAGAGTGTTTCAAGTACCTAGAAAAGTATTCCAAATTTATAACTGTATGTTATACTAGTATAACGAATTTTTAAGTCGTTCGCAACTATTTTTCCATTTTTTTGCTGCCTCTGTAGGTGCTAGGCTGCCTCGCTGCTGTATTCCGTTCATCCAGGAAGTGTTACTCCTTCCAGCATATTATTTTGTTTTCGCCAGACCTTATCCGTCCTGCCCCAGCCTAGCGATTACCGTACCAGCGGTCGGTGCTAAATAGTACGCTTACCTTAGCGCAAGGGCATTTGCCTTCACCTACCCTAGTACAAGAATTTATGCCTATTCCTCGGTATAGTCTATTCGTTTTCTTCAGTTTAATTGCTTTCGCTGCTTCCGGACAGACCGACGGCGAGTTGGTCGACTGGGGGCCGCCACGGGATTTCAAAGTCGGCGTCTATTACGATTTCCTGGATTTCCGAGCCGATGGTAGCTACTTGCTACACCAACGAGATAAAAAAGCCGGAGACCTGATCTCCTACGGTACCGATCATCGGGTAGTGGGAACCGCGCCCGGACCCAGTAGGGGAGATGACACCAAAGCAAGCGTGCACCTACACATCGGGCAAGCCAACTGGCTGGGACGCTTCACGCAAGCCGACGGTAGCCAACAGACGGACTTCTCCGCCGGGCGCATCACTGAGGATGGGATCGAGGCCATGCCTACGTATGGCTACCGGGGTGACTACAGCTACAAAAGCATGTTCGTGTCTCGTACTGCCGCAGACTCCCCTCCACAGGTACTGGCCGACGCGGCGCAAAACAGGTTCTACCTCGTCAACGCGCGCATGCAGCAGGAGAAAAAGGAAGCGGAAACCGTAGAGGTCGGCGTATATGACCTCCAGTTCAACGAGGTCTGGCGACGTACGCTCACCCTAAACTTCGACGATGGGGAAGGGTACATCGTGCCGGGCGATGTGATGATGGATTCCACCACGGTGGTAGTAGCCGCCGTACTACCCTCCGCAAAGAAGCGCGACGGACCTACCCTACGGCTGTACCAAGTGGGTGCAGACGAGGTGCGACATACCGACCTCAACTTCCCGGAAGGAGTCGCGCTGCGGAGGTGGACGATGGCCCTCGACAAGGCCGACCGGAGCAAACTGACTGTTTACGGCGTCTACGCCGAGAGCGGAAAGAGCCGTAAAGTAATCGGTTCATTTCGTACCGTGCTGGACAGGGAACTTGTAAAAATCGACCAAACCATTACGCCGTTTGAGGACGAAACGCTTCTGGAATCCCTACGCGAGTCGAGCAAGGCCGCTATACTGGACGGTACGGGACAGGGAGGATTCAGGGGCTTCGACCTACTGCGGCTACCGAATGGTCATACCTGGATGCTCTTCGAGCAGTGCTATTATCAACCGTCCGGCGCTCAGGAAGCTTCCCAGCGAGCGTTGGGGTCACAGTGGTACACCACCGATGCGTACATCGTTCGCTACGATGCATCGGGTGTCATGCTGGGCACCCTACTGCTGGAGAAAGAGTATCCCTCACCCTCCGCTTCAGCTGGCTACTACGCCGCCATAGCGAACGATCGGGTGTTTCTACTTTACAACGATACCGAACACCGCAAGCTCGCCAAAGCCCTCGATAAATACGGCGGTCCGAGGACGGCGATCCAGGTGCTAGACTTCACCGGAAAGCAGCTAGATCGTTTCTACCTCCACCCGGAACCCAAGCGTGGCAAGCGTATCGAGCTAGGCAACATCCTACGCCAGGGCGATCGGCTGCTACTGCGTGGCTACAATAAGAACGATATGTACTTCGGTACCCTGAATCTTCTTTCCCTGCCGGCCCGCTAGGCCGATAAGGCCATCCATTTGCTGCAACTATGGCAGTAGTAAGTCTTCGGTAGCCTGGTCCACTCGCCCAAAATCGAAGCTATCCATGACAGCCTGTCGTTTGGCTCCGATTCGCTCGTTCCCTAGGTCACCCAGACTCCCCAGGTGGGTATGCTGCAACTCCGTCGGGGGCTCGAAAGTCCCCGCTTCGATGTCCTTGCCGACCCGCACGTAGGCATCCCGGAAGGGCACACCCTCCAGTACCAGCTTATTGACCGCCTCCACGCTATACAGATAGGTGTAGCGGGGGTCCGTCGGTAGCTCCTGGGCGCGCACGCGGGTGCGGGGCAGCGCATAACGGGCAATGGCCAGCCCGTCTTCGAGTTGGTCCAGGGCCGGAAAGATCGCTTCCTTCAGCAGCTGGAAGTCGCGGTGGTAGCCGCTCGGCAGATTGCCGGTGAGCTGACTCATCTGGGCCGGCAGGGTCTGCAGCAGGTTGCAGCGACCGCGCAGTAGCTCGAAGACATCCGGATTCTTTTTGTGTGGCATGATGCTGGACCCGGTCGTCAGGTCGTCGGGCAGCTGTAGAAAACCAAAGTTCTGACTGCTGTACAGGCAGACGTCCATCGCCATCTTGCCGATCGTCTGCGCCAGCCCCGCGATGGCGAAGGCTACGGTGAGTTCGGTCTTGCCCCGTCCCATCTGGGCGGCGACCACATTGATTACCGGCTCGCGGAAGCCCAGCAGCTCCGTAGTCCGGTCGCGATCGAGTGGGAAACTGGAGCCGTAACCTGCGGCTGACCCCAATGGATTCTGATCCACCGTATCGAAGGCCGCCTTCCACAGTCGCAGGTCGTCGATCAGGGCCTCTCCGTACGCACCGAACCACAGACCGAAGCTGCTCACCATCGCGATCTGCAGGTGGGTGTAGCCGGGGATGAGCTTGTCTTTATGCTCCTCGCTGAGCTCCGTCAGGGTACGGCTCAGGTCGGCGGTCTGCTCCACGATACCCTGGATGCGGTGGCGGAAGTACAGCCGCAGGTCTACCAGTACCTGGTCGTTGCGGCTGCGGCCGGAGTGGATCTTTTTGCCGTCGTCGCCCAGCGCGCGGGTTAGTAGCAGCTCAACCTGTGAGTGTACGTCTTCCACGCCATCTTCGATGACGAAGGAGCCGTCCAGGGTCCTGGAATAAAGCTCCCGCAACTTGGCGTTGCACCTGCGCGCCGCCGCCCCGTCGATGAGGCCTACTTCCTGGAGCATGGTGACGTGGGCGATGCTGCCGAGGATATCGAAGGGGGCCAACTCCAGGTCCAGCTCCCGGTCGCGGCCTACGGTGAAGTCTGCGATGCGTTGGTCGAGGGGGTAGTCTTTTTGCCAGAGTTTGTCAGCCATGCCGCGAAGCTAGCGATTACCGTAGTCGTAGCCCAGCCGCAGCAGGTCGATCTGCTCGGTGGTGAGCTCCCCCGGTCCGCCCAGCCGGATGCTGTGTCGAAACTTGGTCTTGCCCATACTGTCAGGGGCCGAGCGGTGGAGCAGGGGGGAGTGGATGACCTCCTGAGTGAAGAAGCTCAGTTCCAGCACCTTGGTCATGGGGCGTACGACCATCCAGGCCCGTTTGTTGGTGAACATGATGGCCCGCCGGGCGGGGGTGATGAGGTTGGGCTCCCAGTCGGCGGTGGCTAGCAGCACGTCATCAAAGGCCATGACCACTTCGTCGGGTTTACCGGCGAAGATCTCGTCGATGGTCTTTTCGCTACAGATGTGCCACTGGTCGGGGCGGCGGAAGGGCCGCTGGCATTTGGGGCAGGTCCACATGGGGAGGGGGTTAGACGGCCTTCGGCCGGGGTTAGACGCTTCGCTGGGTTAGACGGCCCAACCAGCGCGCAGCGCGACTACTCTGCATGATCGTACCAAGTAAGCACTTCCTCCAAAGGTTTGCGCTCGAGGGTAGGCACGGTCGCCCCTTCGGCGGGTAGGCCCACGGGCAGCAGCAGATACGCCCGCTCGTTGTCCGGCCGGTCCAGCACCTGCTGCAGGAAATTCATCGGGCTGGGGGTATGGGTCACCGTGACCAGGCCCGCCAGGTGGATCGCCGCGATGAGCATACCGCAGGCGATGCCTACGCTCTCGTTGACGTAGTAGTTCTTCTGCCGGTCTCCGTCCGGGCCCAGGTCATACGGCTTTTTGAATACGACGATCAGGTAGGGGGCGGTGGTAAGGAAAGGCTTATTCCAGTCCGTCCCGAATTTCTGCAGGTCAGCCAGCCAGTCGTCCGACATCCGGCCGTGGTAGTTTTCGTACTCCTCCCGCTCGGCGGCCTCCCTGATCTGCTGCTTGATCGCCGGATCGCTCACTATGCAGAAGTGCCAGGGTTGCTTGTGGGCCCCGGATGGCGCGGTGCAGGCCGTGGCTACGATATGCTCGATGACCGCGCGGGCTACCGGGGCAGGGGAGAAATCGCGCACCGTACGCCGGCTCGCCAGGCGCTCGTATAGTGTAGTGACAGCCTGTAGCATACGCTGCTCGTCCAGCGGGTGATGGGATAGGGGGACGTAGTCTGACATAGGGTGAAAAGAAGAAGCGACGAACGTAGCGAGAGCGCCGATCGAGGCAAGCTCTAGCCACAAGGTAAGCTGCCCGCCTGGTAGGAAAAATTTAACTAAAATGGACTAACGCGGCAGATAATACCGACGTCTAATCGACTAACAAAACCAATTACACATGAAACGCTTCTTTCCCGCCTGTGTACTCGCCCTGCTGCTCACCGCCTGCGGCGACGACGACGACCAGATCCCCCGCCTCCTCTGCGGACCCGACATCACCATCGGAGACGTGCTGGTCGCCCGGGAGTTCGACTCCTTCACGCTAGTCGATGCCAAGGTCACTGATCTGTGCCTGGAGGTCACGGTCTCGGCCACCGGCTGCAGCAGCCAGGGCTGGACCATGGAGCTGTTCACCTTCGGCGAAGTAGCCGAAAGTCTGCCCACCCAGACCTCCGCCCGCCTGCTGTTCGATGATGGGGTAGATGCGGCAGAATTTACCTGCCAGGCCGAAGTCACCGAGACCTACTCCTTCGACCTCTCCCCCTACCTGACCCCGGATGCCCTGCCGACCGAATTCACCCTGACCGGTCTGGCCACCACGCTGTCCATTCCTGACTAGCTTCCTGCCGGAACGGTAGTTTGTCCCAACCGTAGATTAGTATGCTCGTTTGGTCGATTAGGCGTATAGTTGCCACAACATGGGGGAGCGCGGTGCGGTAGCCCTGGTATTCGCTCAGCCAGCTCCCCCTAGTTATGAAGACTACGCTACTATTCTGCCTCCTGACCACTGCACTGTTCGGGCAGTACCCCGGCGCGGGCGGTCCGCCCGCCATCAAGGGCACCATCAAGGGGAGCGTGACCGACGAGCAGACCGGTGATCCGGTAGAGTACGCCACCATCGTTCTCCTGGCCGCCGATGGCACCACACAGATCAACGGTACCCTGACCGAGCCCGACGGTAGCTTTCGCCTTACCGATATCCCCGTAGGCGACTACCAGATCAAGGCCACCTTCATCGGCTACACCGAGTTGCTCGTGTCCGAGGTCAAGACCACCAAGAAGAGCCCGGACCTCGAGGTCGAACCGATCACACTTTCCGCCGATGCCGTACTGTTGGACGGGGTAGAAGTCACCGGCGAGGCCAGCCTGATCGAGAACCGTATCGATAAATTGGTCTACAATGCCGAAAAGGACGCCACCAATCAAGGCGGTGATGCCAGCGACGTACTGCGTAAAGTTCCGCTACTGAGTGTCGACCTGGAGGGTAATGTGAGTCTGCGCGGCTCCTCTAACCTGCGCATCCTGATCAACGGCCGACCCTCCACCATCTTCGCTACCAGTGTAGCCGATGCCCTGAAGGGTATACCCAGCGACCAGATCAAGTCCGTCGAAGTGATCACCACCCCCTCAGCCCGCTACGACGGCGAGGGCTCGGGCGGCATCATCAACATCATCACCAAGAAGAAGGAAGCTCAGGGCTTCACCGGCACGGTGAATAGCAGCATTGGCACCCGACAAAACAACTTCGGCCTGAACGTCAATGCCCTCGTGGGCCGCTTCGGCATCAACGGCGGCGTGAACGGCTTCTGGAGCTGGAAGCGGGACGCACTGATCGACTTTCGCCGTACCGACTTCGCCGGCGGCGAGACCGTCCGCTTCCTGGAGCAGAACGGCGTGAACGAGTCCGGCTTCTTCGGAGCTAATGGCAATGTGGGCGCCTTCTACGACTTCAACGCCTACAACAGCCTCAATCTCAGCGGCCGCTACAACCGCTTCGCCCGCTCGGGGGAGGGCACCACGAATGGCTTTCTCGATAACTTCCTGACCGGCGAAGACGCGATCTTCTCTCGCTTCAACGACAGCAAGAACGCCAACAGCGGCTTCGACGGCACGCTGGACTACCGCAAGACCTTCCCCGATCAGCCCGACCGCGAGCTCATCCTGGCCTTCCAACTCAGTGGACAGAACAGCAATACCGATAATATCGTCGACCAGTCCGGCAGCCTGCCCATCTACCAGCGCGACCTGATCAACACCAACGACGGGCTCAACCTGGAGTACACCGGACAGCTCGACTACGTACACCCCGCCGGCGAAAAGGTCAAGATCGAAACCGGACTTAAAGCAGTCATCCGCCGCATCGACAGCGACTACCGCACGCAGATCAAGCCCGACGACAACGGCACCTTTACCGACGCACCCCGGCTCACCGACCTCTTCTTCTACGACCAGGACGTCTACGCCGCCTACCTCAGTACCAACTGGACCATCACCGAAAACTGGGGACTAGTAGCCGGCGCCCGCTACGAAGCCACGGAGATCGGCGGAGAGTTTAGCAACGAGAATCCCGACTTCGTCAACCCCGACTTCGAAAACAGCTACCAGAACTTCCTGCCCAGCATCATCCTGAGCCGCAAGCTCAGCCAGTTTTCCAACCTCAAGGGCAGCTACACCAAGCGCATCCAGCGGCCAAGCCTGTTTTTCATCAACCCCTTCACGGCCATCTCCGACCCCAATACCCTACAGATCGGCAACCCCGACCTGGAGCCTGAGATCGTCGACCAGTACGAGCTGGCCTACAATACCTACATCAAGGGTGTAGTCATCAACGGCTCGGTCTACTACCGCGAGACCAAGGACCTCATCGAGAGCTTCCTACGGGTAGATGATGACGGTATCGCTAGCACCACCACCTACCTCAATATCGGAGCCAGCGATACTTACGGCGCCAACTTCTTTACCTCCTTCACGATCTGGAAAAAACTGCAACTCCGCGCCAGCGTCAACTACGGCCGCTACACCGGTACTGGTACCATCAACGGCGAACGGCTGGAGCGGTCCGCCAACGTCATCAGCGGCAACGGCGGCGGCAGCTACAAATTCAACGATAAGCTGCGGGCTGACTTCTTTGTCTTTGGTCGCGGTCCCCAGCAGACGCTTCAGGGCAGCAACCCCAGCTTCAGCATCTATGGCGTAGGACTCAACTACGACCTCAGCGAACGCACCAGCCTGGGTGTGCGCGTCATCACCCCCTTCAGCGAGGACAAGGTCTTTGCCAGCGAACTCAGTGGTACCGATTTCGAGCAGTATAGCGCCTTCACCATCCCCTTCCGCAGTTTCGGGGTCAGCTTCAGCCACAAGTTCGGTGCCATCGACTTCAAGGCCCAAAACCGTAGGAGCCGCGTGCGGAATGATGACCAGAAGGAGGGCGAGGGGAACCAGCAGTTCTAAGGTTAAACACAGATTACGCGGATTAATTCACGGATTAACTCACAGATTTTGTGAGCCGGAATCCGTGTGATATCCGTGCCCAAAATCTGTGGAATCCGTGTTTAAAACCCAGCACGACCCCGCTTCTCAAACGCAGGCCGCTCCGGCACCGCCACCGGCGCTTCCTCCAATTGCCGCAGCACTTCCGCGATCGCCCGCTCCAGTTGCGGATCCCGCCCAGCCATGACCTCCTTCGGGTACTGCTCTACGACGATGTCCGGCGCTACGCCTTCGTTCTCGACGCGGTAGCCGTCTTTGTCCCAAAAGGCTACGTTGGGGGCCGTCACCGAGCCGCCGTCGATAAATTCCGGATAGCCCAGTACGCCGACCAGCCCGCCCCAGGTGCGCTTGCCGATCATGGTGCCCAGTTCGTTCTGTCGCCAGAGGTAGGGGAAGAGGTCACCGCCCGAGCCGGCCGTCTCGTCTACCAGTAGCACCTTCGGACCCTGAATACTGGCTACGGGGGCGTGCTGATCGGCGCCGTAGCGGTAGGTCCAGCTGTTCTGATAGGGCCGCATGAGCAGTTCGATGTAGTAATCGGCGATCTGACCGCCGCCGTTAAAGCGCTCGTCTACGATGATGGCCTGCTTATCGACCTGCGGAAAGAAGTAGCGCTTGAAGTACTCGAAGCCGCCGCCGCCCGTATTGGGTACGTAGACGTAGGCGACCCTGCCGTCCGTAGCCTCGTTCACCTTGCGCAAATTACCCTCCACCCAGTCGCGGTTGCGCAGGGCGTACTCATCCTCTACGGGGGTGACCTTCACCCTGCGGCTGTCGCTACCGTCTGCATTGGGCCCTACGGTGAGCTCCACGATCGTTCCGGCCGTGCGCTCGAAGAGGCGGAAGAGATTATCCTCGCCCATCAGCTCCTCCCCGTTCACGGCCAGCAGGTAATCACCCACCTGCACGTCTACGCCTGGCTCGGTGAGCGGGCTGGCCAGCTCCTCGTTCCAGTTCAACCCGCCGTAGATCTTGGCAAAGCGGTAGCGGCCGTTGGCTACGGTATAGTCCGCCCCAAGTACACCGCCCGGTACGCGCTCGGCTTCCCGCAGCGGCTCGCCCTGTCCGCCGAAGCGGTGGTGGCCTACGCCCAGTTCGCTACCCATCCAGCGCATGACGCGGTAGAGGTCGTCGGTGGTCATTACGTCCGCCAGGAAGGGCTCGTACTTAGCCTTCATCGCATCCCAGTCCACCCCGTGCATATTGGGGTCGTAGAAGTAGTCGCGGTTCACCCGCCACATCTCGTCGAAGATGTTCTTCCACTCGGCCCGGGGGGCGATCTTTACGGCTAGTCCGTAGTCGTCGGGCGACTTCAGGTCCTCCAGGCTAGGCGCGTCCAGACTGGTCACGCCCCAGCGGCCGAAGCTGCCCACGAAGGCCTTTTTCCCGTTGGCGGTCACCTCGAACCAGTTGGCCGGGATGTGCTCGGTGGCTTCCCGGTCCTCCAGCGAGTAGCTGTGTAGCATAGAGCCGGCATCCGTAGCTTGCAGGAAGAGCAGCTTGCCCTCGGAGGGGGCCGCCAGGTTGCTGTAGTTGCCGTTGGGTAGGGGGAGGTGTACGATGCGGGTGTCGAGTCCGTCGAAGTCGATCCTCAGCGGACCGGGGTCGCTAGTGGTCGTGTCTTTTTCATCCTCGGTATCCGCAGCATCGTCCGCCTTCTCTTTCTTGAGCGCGGCTTCGTACTGCTCGTCTTCGCTGGGTTCCTCCACGTCGTTGCGGTGGAAGAAGGGGGAGATCACGTCTTCCTGCAGCGTCAGCAGGTAGATGCTGTTCGTGGCCTGCATATCGTTGCTCGACTGCTGGAACCAGTTCACGACCGGACCGGCATCCGTCGATGCCGTCAAATAAAGGTACTTACCCGAGGGGTCGAAGGTCGGCTCGGTTACGTTCACCAATTCGTCGGTCACGGGCCGCGACTGTCCGTCCGCTACACTATAGACATAGGCCCGCTCGAAGTTGGTGCCCATGATCTTGGAGTAGGCCATCCACTGCCCGTCGTGCGACCAGGAACCGAACAGGTCGCGGTAGGCCCCCGGGTAGTAGAGCACGTCCTGGTCCACCTTGATGACCTGACCGCTACTTACTTCCAGTACGTATAGGTTACGGCCATTATCAACAAAAGCCAGGTGTTTTCCGTCGGGTGCCCAGTGTATGTGGGCGTAGAAGCCCGTCCCATCCAGATCGACCGTACGCGTGTTTTGCGTTTGCGCGGTACGCAGGTGCAAGGCGTATTCTCCGGAGGCGTCGCTGAAGTAGGCTACCGTCCGCCCATCGGGTGACCAGGCCGGGTACGTTTCGTGGGCACCGGGGGTTTGCGTCAGGTTCTGTACATCTCCCTCGTCCGCCGGCGCGGTGAGGATCTCCCCCCGAAAGTCGAACACCAGCCGCGTACCTGATGGTGATACTCCGGCCGAGCGTACGTGGTCGCCCCCCGTCACGTAGCGTGGGCGCACGTCCAGCACGTCGGCGCGCACGGTGATGTCGAGTCGCTCGTGTGTACCGCTGCCCGGATCGTACACGTGCAGGTAACCCGCCTGCTCGAACACCACGGCCCCCGCGCCCGCCTGCAGACTGATCACCGGGAAGTCCGCAAACTCCGTCAGTTGCGCTACACTGCCGGAAGCCGGGTCGTAGACGTACAGGTTATACTCCCCGTTGCGGTCACTGCGGAAGTACAGCTTCCCATCCAGGTACTGCGGGTAGTTGTCGTTGCTACTTGTCTCCGGCTTAGGTACCTCCACTACGGAGCTATCGGCCGTGCTGAACAGCCAGATGCGCGATACCGTGCCGCCGCGGTAGTTCTTCCACATACCGGATCGGTCACCCAGGGGGGTGTAGGCGATGTGACTGCCGTCGGCGGAGTAGTCGGCCTGACTGGCGGTAGGGATATTCAGCGGCGTTTCACGCCCACCTATCAGCCCGATGGTATAGAGCTGATTGAAGCGGTTGGTGAATACGTAGCGCTTGGAGGTAAAGAGCACCGACTGTCCGTCCGGCGCAAAGGCCTGCACTTCGTCCGGGTCGGGATGCCAGGTGAGCCGCTGCGGGATGCCGCCCGCTACCGGTACGGTGTACACGTCGAGGTTGCCGTCGTAGTTGCCGGTGAAGGCGAGCGTCTTTCCGTCCGGACTGAAGACCGGATGAGTCTCCGGACCGTCCCCGATCGTGAGCCGGCGGGGGTTGGTGCCGTCGCGGTCCGCTACCCATAGATCGCCGGCGTAGGCAAAGGCAATGTGCTCTGCGCTGATGGCCGGATCGGAGAGCAGGCGGGTCTGGGCGTGGAGCATACCGGCCCAGATAAACAATAGGAGTGGTGTAAGGAGCTTGTGCATCATTCGTGGTGTTGACTCCGGTAAGTTACTACTGGAGCTTTTAGATACTACTCGGCGGACGAGCTAAACTGCGTATAGCTCAGCCGACGAGTAGAACAAGCACCGCACCGGCGGACGCGCCCAACAATTCTGGCGGCTGGCGCCTTATGCAAGCATGCCGAACGACCCGCTCACCATCGACGACTATACGATCGTAACCATGACCTACGAAGTCCGCGACGGCGGCCCCTCCGGTACCCTACTGGAGCGCATGGACGCCAACTACCCCTTCAAGTTCATGTTCGGCACCGGTAAGATGCTGCCGGCCTGGGAGCGGCGCATGTTCGGACTTAAAAGCGGCATGGGATTCAGCTTTCAGCTCGGCCCCGACGATGCCTACGGCAAGCCCGATCCGCAGCATATCCTGGAGGCTCCTATCCATATCTTCCAGAACGAGCGCGAACAGATCGAGCCCGGCCTCCTGGAAAAAGGACAGTACCTCACCCTCACCGATGCCGACGGTAAGGCGGTCAACGCTAAGGTGCTCGAGTGGAACGACGAGACCGTCAAGCTAGACGCCAATCACGCGTTGGCCGGCAAGACCCTGTTCTTCTCCGGGGCCATTCTGAATGTGCGCAAGGCAAGTGTGGATGAGCTGGTCCGCAAGCAGTATATCGAGGAGGGCGGAGTTAGGCGTTAAACACGGATTACGCGGATTCATACACAGATTGGGCACGGATTCTAATCTGTGGTTGATCCGTGCTCCAAATCCGCGTAATCCGTGTTTAGATCTTAAACAGCAAAGGCCGCAAAGAACGCCGGTACCGTCTCGATTCCCTTATAAAAGTTCCACAGCCCGAAGTGCTCGTTGGGACTGTGCAGCCCGTCCGTATCGAAGCCGAAGCCCATCAGGATAGTCTCTACCTCGAGCACCTCTTTGAACTGGGCTACGATGGGGATGGAGCCGCCTTCGTACATGGGTACGGGGGTCTCGCCGAAGGTCTGCTGGATGGCCGCTTCCGCCGCCCGGTAGGCCTTGGTATCGGTAGGGGTGACGTAGGGGTTGCCGCCGTGGTGGGGGTGTACTTCTACCTTCACCGAGTCCGGCGCGATCGACTTAAAGTGCTTGCTGAACAGCTCCGTGATCTGCTCGTGGTTCTGTTTCGAGACCAGGCGCATGCTGATCTTGGCATTGGCTACGGCCGGGATCACCGTTTTCGAGCCCTCGCCGGTGAAGCCGCCCCAGATGCCGTTCACGTCCAGCGTGGGCAGGATGCCGGTGCGCTCGTAAGTGGTGTAGCCTTCCTCGCCCTCCAGGCCGAACACGCCGGGGGAGTCCATATACTCTTCGGCGTCGAAGGGGGCGTTGCGCATCAGGGTCCGGTCGCGCTCGCTGGGAAACTCCACATCGTCGTAGAAGCCCGGAATCGTGATGTGCTTGCGCTCGTCCTTCAGGCTGGCGATCATCTCACAGAGCACGTTGATGGGGTTGGCTACCGCGCCACCGAACAGACCGGAGTGCATATCGGCCCGCGCTGAGCGCACCTTGACGTCCAGATAGGTCAGTCCCCGCAGGCCCACCGTGATGCTGGGGTGCTTCTTGCTCAGCAGACTGGTATCGGAGATCAGGATCACGTCCGACTTCAGCATTTCCTTGTGCTCCTTGATGAAGGGCAGCAGATTAGGGCTACCGATCTCTTCCTCGCCCTCGATCATGAACTTGACGTTGCAGGGCAGATTACCGGTCTGTATCATCGCCTCCACGGCCTTGACGTGGATAAACATTTGTCCCTTGTCGTCCGTAGCACCGCGCGCAAAAATTGCCCCGTCCGGGTGGATTTTCGTCTTCTTTATGGTGGGCTCGAAGGGGGGCGTCTCCCACTCATCCAGGGGGTCGGCGGGCTGCACGTCGTAGTGGCCGTATACTAGTACTGTGGGCTTGGCGGGGTCGATCAGTTTTTCGGCGTACACGATGGGGTGGCCGTCGGTGGGGTAGAGTTCCGCCTTGTCCAGTCCGGCGCGCACCAGAAACTCCTGTACGCGCACGGCGCACTGCATGGTATCCTTGTCGTGTTCCCGCGCCGTGCTGATGCTTGGTATGCGGATCAGGCTCTTCAGCTCCTCCAGGAAGCGTTCGCGGTGGGTCTCGATGTACTGTTGGGTCGTCCTATCATTCATGCCGGTGTAACGGCGGGCGGGCCCGCAGGTGCGATGAACAAACCCCGGACTGCTGCAGGTAGTTATACCAGGCAAATTAGCGACCATGAATACCCGTACCCTACCGGTCTCCCTCTCCCTGCTGGCCCTGACCATCCTGCTTACGGCCTGCGGCGAAGACGTCTCGGGCGGCGAGGTCATTGCCGGCGGCATCGGCCTCTACCTCATCGGCAGTCTGCTGGCCCTCCTCGTCGTGGTCTTCGCCGTCCTCGACCTGGTCAAGAAGCCTTACTCCATCCAGAAAAAAGTCATCTGGGGCGCGATCATCTTCTTCATTCCCTTCCTTGGCGCTGTTCTGTACTTCGTGCTTGGGCGGAATAAGCGGGAGGTTTTTTAGACCCGGCTTCGCCGGGGTAGACCCCTTCGGGGAGTAGACCGCTGAAGCGGAGTAGACCCGTGCGGTAGCCCAGACACATGCGGCAGTTCTACCCGCGTTAGCGGTCTGACCCCCGAAGGGGTCTACCTAGCCGAAGGCGATCTGCCCCGCAGGGTCTAACCGAGCCGCAGGCGACCTACAAATACATATCCAGCAGCTCAGTAAGCCGCTCCTCGCTGATGCCGCGCTCCAGCGCGCCGCCGTAGGCGAAGCTGATCTTGCCCGTTTCCTCCGAAATGATGAAGCAGGCAACGTCGACCTTTTCCGTGACGCCGACGGCGGCCCGGTGGCGTAGGCCGACGGCCGCTGGCAGGTCGCTGTTTTCCGACACGGGGAGGATGGCGCTGGCCTTGATGATGCGGCGGTTGGAGACCAGCACGGCACCGTCGTGGAGTGGACTCTCCTTATGGAAGATACTGACCAGCAGGCCGTAGCTGATGTCAGCGTTGAGCTCCGTGCCGCCGGTGATGACGGTGCTGGGGTCGGCCTCCTGGGTGCAGACGATGAGGGCACCGGTGCGCTGGCGGGCCAGGCGGAGAAAGGCCCGGCGGACGACCGCCGTCTGCGGTGCTTTTTCGCGGTCGAATTCCTCGCGGCCCAGCAGGCGGTTCCAGAAGCTATCGCGCTGCTTGATGGTGCTACTGCCCAGCAGGAGGAGGAAGCGCCGTACCTCGGGCTGAAATATGATGATGAGACTGATGAAGCCGACCTGAATGAACTGGTTGAGGATGTTGCTCAGCAGATCCATTCCCAGGGCCGTGAAGGCCAGGTAACTGAAGAACAGGGCCACGATGCCCACGAAGATGTTGAGCGCGATGCTACCCCGCAGCAACCGGTAGAGCCAGTAGATCAGGTAGCCGACGATGAGCACGTCGAAGACGTCCCAGATGTCGACGGGCAGAAAGCCGATCCGAAAGGCGAGGGGTAGGGCGGGGGCGGACATCGACCGGTGAAGTTACTGTACGCTGTCCTGCACCGCCACGTTGAGCCGCTCGAGTACCAGGGGCGTAATGTCGTAGGCGTCGTTGGTGATCAGCACAGCCGAGTTCTGCCCCTGATTGAGGATGAAGTCGTACTTATTTTCTTCCTGTAGCTGTTCCAGCACTTCCTTGACCCGCTCGCTGAAGTCCTGCTGAATGCGCAGTTGGTCTTCCTGGATACTGGCCAGGGCCACGTCGCGCTGCTGCATGATCTCCTGCTCCTTGCGCGCCATGCGCTGCTGCTCGGACTGGATCTTGTTGGGCGCCAGCAGTCCCTGCTGCACCTGATTCTGTAACCGCTGTACTTCCTGCTGGAAGGCCGTGACCCGCTTGTTGTGGTTCTGCTCGGCCTGGTTGAAGTTCTCCTCCAGCCGGCCCAGCTCGTCGGCCACGACGGTATAGCCGGCCTGCAGGCTATCTACCTTGACGAACACGATGTTCAGTCCCGCCCCGTCTGCGCGTGGGGCCGCGGTGGTACTGCTCGCACTGGCCGGGGCGGACCCTTCAGCGGAGTTGTCGCAGCCAAAAAAGCCGAGGGCCACGAGAACTAAAGCGGTGGTGGGTAGTATTCTAGCGAAGTCGGTCATCCGTATCCTTGATTTCCCGCAAAAGTACAGCTTTCCCTATGGGACGTGACCGCTTCCTTATCCTGCTCGCCTTTTCCGTCACCTACTTCGTGTGGGGCGCCACCTACCTAGCCAACTACTGGGCGATCGACTCGATCCCGGTCTTCTTCATGGGGGGTACCCGCTTTGTCACCGCCGGCCTGATCATGTATGCCTACACCTTATTGCGGGGCGACCGCACCTGGCCCCGCCGCAAGTACCTGATCAATTCCGGCATCATCGGCGTACTCCTGCTCAGCGTAGGTACTGGGGCGGTGGTCTGGGCCCAGCAATTCATCCCTACCTCTACGACCAGCCTCATCATCGCCTTCGAACCCCTGGTGGTGATGTTGATGATGTGGAGCATCCTGCGTTCGCGCCCGTCCGCTAAGGCGTTCCTGGGAGCATTCATCAGCATATGCGGGATGAGCCTGCTGATCAGTCAGCCCGTAGCCATCGGGGGTGGGGCCGATGTATACAAGGGCTTCATCGCCATCGCCAGCGGCATGCTCTGCTGGGGCTCGGGAATGCTACTGCGGCAGCGGCTCGACCTGGGTCCGAACCGGGTGCGCGCCACCGCCATGCAGATGCTGGTAGCCGGGGTGTTCTTACTGATTTCCAGCCCGCTGCTGGATGACTGGTCCACCTGGACGGTCGCCGACGTCACCGCCCGCTCGGCCTACGCCTGGGTGTTCCTGGTGGTGTTTGGCTCCATCATCGCTTTTTCCGCCTTCAACTTCCTGCTCGGTAAGGTGAGTGCGGATAAGGTGGCTACGAATACCTACGTCAATCCCGTCGTGGCCGTGCTGCTCGGCGGACTATTGAACGGCGAGGTGATCACCGGACAGTCGCTGCTGGCGGGGAGTATTCTGCTTACCGGGGTGTACTTTATTAATTCGGCTAAAACCTGATTCCTCTCCCCCAACCCCTCCCTAGGGGGGAGGGGAGCTAGCCCATCCGGGCTTCGTAGTCGTCGTACGTAAAGGTGCGCTCCGCCAGCACCTCCCCGTCTGCGTCGACCAGTACGATCGCCGGGTGCGGTACGCCGTTAAACATGGTGGACTTCACCGTAGTGTAGTGCGCCATATCCTCAAAGACTAGCGTGTCACCCACCCGGGCCGGCTGCCGGAAGTGATAGGTATCCAGGTAGTCGCCGGCCAGACAGCTCATGCCCCCCAGTCGGTAGGGATAATGATAGCCCTCCGCCGGCTCGGCACTTGCCCCTTGCAGGACGGGCCGATAGGGCATTTCCAGCGTATCCGGCATGTGACAGGTGAAGCTGACGTCCAGCATCAGCGTCTGGGTGCCGTAGTTGTTGACGATGTCCAGGACGGTGCACTGTAGGTAGCCGGTCTGCCAGACGTGGGCGCTGCCGGGCTCCAGGGTGATCCGCAGGTGGGGGTAGCGGGATTTGAGCGATTTGAGGGTAGCGATCAGCCCCTGCACGTCGTAGTCGGCGCGGGTCATGAGGTGTCCGCCCCCGAGGTTGAGCCACTCGATCTGCTCCAGGTAGTGTCCGAACTGGGCGCGGGTACGCTCGATCAGGGTAGCCGTGGCCGCTGCATCGCTTTCACAGAGCGTGTGGATGTGCAGACCCTTTAGTCCCTTCGGCGGCTTGGTCGGCAGGTTGGGGAGTGTTTCGCCCAGGCGGCCGTGGGGGTTGCTGGGATTGTAAAGATCTGTCGTGACCGGACTGTACTCGGGGTTCACGCGCACGCCCACGCTGAGGTCCGTGCCTTCCCACTGCGGGCGGTAGCGCTCCAGCTCGGTCAGGGTGTTGAAGGTCAGGAAGTGTGCCAGGCTGGCCATCTCGGCAAAGTCGGCGGGCGGGTACGCGGGTGCGTAGACGTGGGGCTTGCGACCGAAGTGCTTGTGGATCAGCCTGGCCTCGTTCAGGCTACTAGCCGTAGCGCTCGGCAGGTAGTCGGCGATCAGCGGAAAGGCCGGCCAGAAGGCAAAGGCCTTGAGGGCCAGGATGATCTCTACCCCGGAGGCGGAGGCTACATCGGCGATCAGTTCCAGGTTCTTGCGCAGCTTATCTGCTTCGATGACGAAGGCGGGGGAGGGCAGGGGGGGCATGTGGGCTGGTTGGGGCAGACTAAAAGGCTTCGCGGCGGCGGGTCACGTTCCACCGTACGCCTACGTTGAGCAGCGTCGTTTCCAGGTCGCGCTCGTCGCGTTCGCTGTTCTTGCTGCGGCGGAAGTACTCGGCTTCGAGCCATAAATTGGGGCGGATCTCGTAGCCGGCCCGGAGCTGGAGGATGGTGTTCGTGTAGCCGATACCCTGGCCGATCTCGTTGCCGTAGGTCATCTCACGCAGGTCGCTGGACTGGTTAAGGTTCTCGCCCACTACGGTGCTGTCGATGCCCTCACCCTGCTCGATCAGGTAGGCCCGGCCGCTCAGGTGCAGACGGGGCAGGGGGCGGTAGTCCAGGCCCACCAGATTCTCCGTGAAGTTGGCTCCCAGGGGGTGGGCCAGTGGCATGGCGAAGTGGGTGTAGCTGCTGGGGCCGTCGTGGCTATAGATGTAGGGGCGGGCGGTGTTGCGTTCAACGACCAGGTCGAGCTGATCTACGCCGAAGGCATCCACGTGGCGTGCACCGATCTGGTAGGCCCACTTGTTGGCCCACCAGCCATCTCGCTTGATGAATAGTTCGCTGAATACGAACTCATCCAAAATGAACTGTCCGTACACCTCCGTGCGTAGGGGCAGCCGGTATGAGGCGGTCAGGCCGATCACTACATTGTCCGGGCTACCCAGACTGCCCTCCACCGTACGGTACAGGATAATTGGATTTAGGTAGGCCAGATCAAAGCCCTTCTCCCGGTTGAGCACTACGGCCTCGAAGAGGCCTACCGACAAACGTTTGCCGATGTTGAGGGAAAGGTAGTGGGCGGCCAGGTATTTCTTGGGGTATAGCGTGTTGCCACCGGGTACGGTCTGTGGTCCGTCCGTCAGCTCCGCAAAGATGTTGCGGTAGTGAAACTTCCAGATCCGCCAGTTGATCTCCAGGAACGGGTAGTTGTTGCTAAAATCACTGAGGAAGAGGCTGCGCTCTCCGCTTCCGATGAAGTGTTGTCCATACCCCAGGCGTATCCCTACGTGTTGGGTAAGGTCAGCGGATAGGTAGCCCGCGCCATTTAGAAAATCGTACCCCCGCACGATATTGAACGACTCGATCGTCAGTTCATCCTTGACCAGACCGGCACCGGGCAACGAGCCTACCCGGCGGAAGTAGTTGCGCAGGTAGTCCGGCGCACCAAACTGCGTATCCAGGATCTCGAAGTGCAGAAAGAAGCGGTCGTCGATGCCCGCCCGCAGCCGCACCCCCCGCTTGTTGTACAGGTAGGACTGCTCGTCGTTCTGCAGCTGCCCGTAGCGCAGGTCCAGCACGGGGTTCAGGCGCAGGTAGAAGTCCTTACGGTCGTACGCCAGCAGGTGGGCCGGCGTCTTGTAGAAGGTATTGACTATCGGTTTGCGCGACCTGCGGTACAGCGGCGACTGCACCGACGCCAGCGCAAAGCTATCCCCGATGTAGAAGGGGGCCCGGTCGGCATCGTCCGTGGCCTCGAAGGTGGGCAGGCTCAGCCACTCGTTGTTGTTGTCGAAGAAGCGCTGCAGGCGGTAGCGCTCCGCTTTGGACATCTCGTCGCCATGTAGCGCCTCATAGGTCTTCGCCAGGCGCACCAGGTCGCCCCGGCTGGCGGGCCGCAGATTCAGATCCGCAGCCGGCGCGGTGAAGCCTTCCGTGCCGTATTTGATGTACAGCCGTTGCATCAGGTCATAGCCTTCCTCGTTCACGGGCAGCGGGGCACCCTGCGCCGCTAGGAAGAGGGGGGCAGTAAGGAGAATACAGACAAGGAGTACACGCACGGGAGCAAGTTAAGGCTGCGAAGTTAAGCGTGCAGGGTCGCTTGACGGGCGGCGAGTACCGCCTCGGCCTCCTCGCGCTCGGGGTCGGGCACGCAGCAATCTACCGGGCAGACCGCCGCGCACTGCGGCTCCTCGTGGAAGCCCACACACTCCGTGCACTTGTCCGGTACGATGTAGTAGAACTCGTCACTGACCGGCTCCTGATCTTCGTCCGGGGCGATGACCGCTCCGGTCTCGATCTGGTAGGGTGCGGCGATGGTGGTACCGTCCGCGATCGTCCACTCCACGCCGCCTTCGTAGATGGCGTTGTTGGGGCATTCGGGCTCACAGGCTCCGCAGTTGATGCAATCGTCGGTGATCATGATAGCCATGGGGGAGGGGTTTATGGGGGTCGTCCGGCACATCGGGGCGGGACCGCCGGTGCGTGGGTCTATTAATAAGGCGGGCCTTTATGACTCGCGGGACACAAAGGTATAAACCCCGGGCAGCCCAACGGGTTGAATGAGATCATTCTCGGTGTAAATGGCCCGATAGGGCCCGCAAATTTGCATAAGCGCGCAAAAAATATAACATTGACCGCAACGGGGTGTATAACTAGCCTACATGGAACGATACAGCGACGACGAACTCAACGAGTTCAAGCAAATCATAAAGGATAATTACCAGCAAGCCAAGAAAGAGCTGCAAATGCTGCGCGATCAGGTCGCCGAGTTCTCGGAGAACATCACCGAAGGATTCGGGGCCGACTACACGCAGGACAGCAGCTCCGTCTCCCAGCTCGAACTGCTCAACGAGCAGGTACTGCGCAAGCGCGACCAGGTCCAGGACCTGCAGAACGCCATGCTGCGTATCAAGAATAAAGTCTACGGCGTGTGCTCTGTGACCGGCAAGCTCATCGACCGCAAGCGCCTGGAGGCCGTACCCACCACCACCAAAAGTCTGGAGGGGATGAAGTTACAGGCCAGCGGCGTCATGGACGTCACCGCCCAGGACCTCGCCCGCCGCGCCAGTGAGCGCCGCGAAGGCCCCAACAAGGTCATTTCCAAGATCAAGAAGCCGCCACCCCCCAAGGCCAAGCCCGTAAAGAAAAAGCGGAGCCGCCGCCGCAAGCGCCAGGAGGAAGAGGAGGACGACCTCATCTGATCCCACCCCTATGGCCCTGATCCTTCCCGTACGCGGGCATCATCCCCAGATCGGTCCGGACTGCTTCCTGGCCGAGAACGCCACGGTGGTCGGCGAGGTCACCCTCGGTAGCCAGTGCAGCGTATGGTTCACCGCCGTTATCCGCGGTGATGTGAACCGCATCACCATCGGCGACCGCGTCAACGTACAGGACGGCGCCTGCATCCACTGCACCTACCAGCGGGCCGCTACCACTATCGGCAATGACGTTAGCATCGGCCACCGCGCCATCGTACACGGCTGCGCCGTCCACGACAGCGTACTCATCGGTATGGGTGCCATCGTGATGGACGATGCCGTGGTAGAAAGTAACGTCATCATCGGTGCCGGCGCGGTGGTACCCGCCGGTATGCGGTGCGAGGCCAACTCCGTCTACGCCGGTATACCCGCCCGTAAGATCAAGGAGCTGGCCCCGGAGCAGCGGGCCGACACGATCGAGCGCATCGCCGCAGCCTATCTCACCTACAGCAGCTGGTTCCAGTAAAACGCTGCCTCCCCCGATAGCTATCGGGGCGGTGGACGTAGCAGCCTCCGGCTGCGAGAGCCGCTTCAGCGGCGATCGGAGAGTGACGGGAAGCTAAGCGGGTGTGATACCACTCAAGTAGATACCCCAGCGCTGCCGGAGGCAGCTTCGGACCCCGCCCCGATAGCTATCGGGGGAGGCTGCGTCTAACCGCTGCGACCACCACAAACATCTCGTACTCCCGAAAGGCCAGCGTAAACTCCATAGGCTGTTCCCCCAGTAGTCGCCCGGTCCTATCCACCAGATCCACCACAAGATCCCGCCGAAAGTCCAGTTGCCGCCGCCCGTACGCTTTATACATCGCTTCCTTGGCCGCCCAGATGAGATGGAGTTGGACCAGCTCATCCGTCTCCGTCAGCTGCGACCACTCCGTTTCTCCGACAAATTTGGGGGCCAGCCGCCGGATGCGGGGCACGATCCGCTGTACGTCTATACCGCACGGACGGGGGTGGGCCACCGCCGCGGAATAGCCTACCGTATGGCTGATAGAAACGAAGAAATCGGAATCCGGTAAGTGAGGCTTGCCGTCGCTGTCCTTGACCAATTCGGCCCGGGTGCTGCGGCCGCTCATGCGGTGGAGGAGAAGGCGGGCGGCGAGAAATTCACGGCGACGCTCCGCGCCCTTGATCAGTAGGAGTTGGTGTTGCTCGGCGGTGGAGAGGTGGACGTGTCCGCGTAGTTCGTGTTCGGATTCCGTGATGGACCAGAGGCCCCACTCACCGGGTGGTAGCAGGGCATCGTGAAAATAAAGGGGCAAGGCGGCGGGGTGTTACAGCCGCACGGCGTTGATCCGGGTATCGATGTAGTAGCGTAGACCGACTAAAATAATTCCGACCGCGAGCAGGGCAGCAATAAGCTGGATGACGGCGGTGAACGAGGGTAACGCAAATCCGACCGCCCAACACAATACGACTAAGAAGATATATTTCATTGTTTGGGGTGGCGACCTGCGCCAGGGGTTGATACGCTCCTAAAACCCTGTACCCTAACACCTTGTTCACGTCCACCCATGCTTACCCGTACCCACGCCCGCTCCGGACACCGCGCCGCTATCTATGATCTGCAGCCCGCGGGGGACGCATTCTACTCCGCCGCCGCCGACGGCTTTCTCGTCCACTGGCACCGGCAGGACGCAGACTTCGGCCGGGTCGTCGCCACCGTCGAACAGGGGAAATTCCTCAGTCTGGCCATCATCCCGGAAGGTCTCGTAGCCGGCGCCCTGGACGGCGGTGTCCACTGGCTCTACCCCGACGCACCCGACCGTAATCGTCACATCGCCCACCACCGACAGGGCTGTTTCTCGGTCATCGCGGTAGGGGACGAACTGTTCACCGGTGGCGGAGAGGGCATACTCACCCGCTGGTCGATCGAGCAGGCCCGCACGGTAGAGAGCATCCCCCTTTCCGCCAACTCCCTGCGCCGGATCGTCTACGATCCCGTGTACGACCGTCTTGCCGTCGGAGCCAGTGATGGTCAGCTATACCTCCTGGACCGCGCGGGATTGACCGTGCTAGACGCCGCACCTGCGCACGCGCCCTCGGTGTTTGCCCTGGGGTTTTCTCCGGACGGCGAATATTTATTCAGCGGGGGGCGGGACGCCAATCTGTCGCGCTGGCACGTACTGGACGGCACGCTCAGCCAGGAAACCACCGTGACGGCCCACCTGATGACGGTCAACGCCCTGGCCGTACACCCCAGCGGCGACTACCTGGCCACCGCCAGCCGCGACAAGACCGTAAAGCTCTGGCGCACCCACGACCTGTCGCTACTCAAAGTCTGCGAAGTCGTACGCGACCGCGGCCACGTCAACAGCGTCAACGCCCTGTGCTGGCTAGACGAGTCTACGCTGCTCACGGGGGGCGATGACCGGCGGATCCTCGAATGGGATTTAGTGCTGTAGTTCTGTGGTTCAGTGGTTCAGTGGGGGGGCACTACAGAACTACAACACTACAGGAATACCGAACTACACATACGCTTCGATCGGCGGGCAGGTGCAGACGAAATTGCGGTCGCCGTAGCCGTTGTCGACGCGGGCTACGCTGGGCCAGAACTTGAAGCCCTGGCGGAGGTAGGGCAGGGGATAGGCGGCCTGCTCGCGGGAGTAGGGGTGCGACCAGTCGTCGGCGGTGAGCTCGGCGATGGTGTGGGGGGCGTTGAGCAGGACGTTATCCTCGGTATCGACATCGCCACGGGCTACGGCGTCAGCCTCCTCACGGATGGCCAGGAGGGCGTCGCAGAAGCGGTCTAGCTCGTCCTTGCTCTCGCTTTCGGTGGGTTCAATCATGACGGTACCGGCCACGGGCCAGGAGAGGGTGGGGGCGTGGAAGCCGTAGTCGATCAGCCGTTTGGCCAGGTCGCTGGCGCTCATGACGGACTTGAAGGGGCGCAGGTCCAGGATGAGCTCGTGGGCGGCGCGGCCGTTCTCACCGGTGAATAGCACGTCGTACTGCTCCTCGATGCGGGCCTTGATGTAGTTGGCGTTGAGAATGGCGTACTCGCTGGCCTGACGCAGACCGCTGGCACCGAGCATCTTGATGTAGGCGTAGCTGATCAGCAGGATGCTGGCGCTGCCCCAGGGGGCGGAGGCTACGGCGGAGGTGGCTTTTTGTCCGCCAGTATCCTGTAGCGGATGGCTGGGCAGGAAGGGGGCCAGCTTTTCGTTGCAGCAGATGGGGCCCATACCGGGTCCGCCGCCGCCGTGGGGGATGGCGAAGGTCTTGTGGAGGTTGAGGTGGCAGACGTCGGCACCGATCAGTCCGGGACTGGTGAGGCCCACCTGGGCGTTCATGTTGGCGCCGTCCATGTAGACTAGTCCGCCGTGGCTGTGCACCAGCTCGCACATCTCCACTACGCCGGTCTCGAAGACGCCGTAGGTACTGGGGTAGGTGATCATGAGGGCGGCCAGCTTATCCCGGTGTTCCTCGGTCTTGGCGCGCAGGTCGTCGATGTCTACGTTGCCGGCCTCGTCGCTCTTTACGACCACCACCTGCATGCCGGCCATGACGGCGCTGGCGGGGTTGGTGCCGTGGGCGCTTTCGGGGATGATGGCGACGTTGCGGTGGCCCTCGTTGCGGTTGAGGTGGTAGGCGCGGATGACCAGCAGACCGGCGTACTCGCCACTGGCCCCGCTGTTGGGCTGCAGGCTACAGGCGGTGAAGCCGGTGATCTCGGCCAGGTCGCGCTCCAGCTCCTGGAACAGCTGCTTATAGCCCTGTGCCTGCTCGATGGGGGCAAAGGGGTGGATGTTGGCAAACTCCGGCCAGCTGACGGGAATCAGCTCCGTGGCGGCGTTCAGCTTCATGGTGCAGGAGCCCAGGGGGATCATGCTGTGCATGAGGCTGAGGTCCTTATTCTCCAGCCGCTTGAGGTAGCGCATCAGCTGCGTCTCGGTGCGGTAGCTGGTAAAGTTCGGGTGAGTCAGGAAGGTAGACGTGCGGCGGAGCGCCGGTGCGATGTGAGTATCGATGCCCGTGACGCCACCGTCCCCGGTGAGTTCGGCCCCCCCATAGTTCAGCGTGGCTTCGAAGATGCGGCAGACCGCCTGGAGATCGGTGGTAGCTACGGTTTCGTCGAAGCTGATCCGGATACCGCCCTCCCTGGGGTAGAAGAAATTATAACCCTCGGTCTCCGCGCGCTGGCGGATACGGGCTACTCGTTCGGGACTGGTGTCGATGTGCAGCGTATCGAAGTAGTGCTCGGCGGGGAGGGTAAAGCCAGCTTCCCGCAAAGTATCAGCAAGAATCACCGTGAAGTGGTGGGTGCGTTTGGCAATGGCAGTGAGGCCTTCCGCACCGTGGTAGCAGGCGTACATCGCGGCCATATTGGCCAATAGTGCCTGGGCGGTACATATGTTGGAAGTGGCTTTTTCGCGGCGGATGTGCTGCTCGCGGGTCTGCAGGGCCATACGCAGGGCGGTGTGGCCGTGGCGGTCCTGGCTCACGCCGATGATGCGACCGGGGATGAGCCGCTTGTAGGTATCCTGCACGGCGAAGTAGGCCGCGTGGGGTCCCCCGAAGCCCATGGGTACTCCGAAGCGCTGCGTATTACCTACTACAGCATCGGCGCCCCATTCGCCGGGAGGGGTGAGCAGGGTAAGGGCAAGCAGGTCGGCGGCTACCGTGACGGTGATGTCGGCCGCCTTGGCGCGTTCCACTACTTCGCGGTAGTCTTCGATCTGACCGTTGGCACCGGGGTACTGGAGGAGCACACCGAATACGCGGTCCTTGTCGAGGTCGAAGTCAGCTACAGGGCTTACCCGGATCTCGATCTCCAGCGGTTCGGCGCGGGTGCGCAGCACGGCCAGCGTCTGCGGCAGCACCTGATCGGAGACCAGGAACACATTGGCGGGATCGGACTTCGCGCGCTTGTTCCGGTAGGCGTAGAACATAGTCATGGCCTCGGCCGCGGCGGTGCCCTCGTCGAGCAGACTGGCGTTGGCCACGGGCATGGCGGTCAGGTCGCTGACCATCGTCTGGAAGTTGAGCAGGCTCTCGAGCCGTCCCTGGGCGATCTCGGCCTGGTAGGGGGTATACTGGGTGTACCAGCCGGGATTGCAGAACAGGTTACGCAGGATCACGCTGGGCGTGATGGTCCCGTGGTAGCCCATACCCATGAAGCTGCGGAAGACCTTATTGCGCTGCGCCATCCCCTGCAAGTGCTGCAGGTAGTAGTACTCACTGATGGCGGGATCGACCTGTAGCGGCTCCCGCAGTCGGATCGAATCGGGCACGGTCTGGTCGATCAGCTCCTCCAGCGAAGCGACGCCGATGGTAGCGAGCATCGCCTGGGTTTCTTCGGCGGAGGGGCCGATGTGGCGGTGGGAGAATTGGTCGAATCGGGGGGTCAGGGCGGGCATGCTGGCGCATTAGGGGTTAGGCGGGCAAAGGTAATGTGCGGGGCGGGCTTTGGGTTGCGGGGCCGCGGGTGCGATGGGTACCGGAGGGCGCTAGATAATTCTGTAGCTAGGGGGTAAAATGCTAATGGTACAATTATATTGAGGGCGCAATGGGGATGGTGGACGGCCCGATGATCCGACACACAGTGGGCGAAGCCGTGTCCCGGCCACAGTGCTCGCCTAGTCGTTTATACACGTCTTTAATCGCAAGTATGCGGATAGATTACTCCTTCGTGTGGAGTGTACCTCCATCTTGCCGAAAAAGAATGGGTGACACATTGGGGGTCCGAACGATTACGGTAGATGGAGTGCGGTACCTCGCGGTTAGGCCACTGGCTTACGTGGAGGGCTTGGTCGACCGCTTAAATTTAATCGGTCCGTTTAGATACGACCGCAACAAGCGGGTCTTCACGACTCCCTACGCGGAAGCGGTATACGAGCGATTGCGGGCAGACTTTGCGGTACGTCACATCACATCCGTGCAAAAGGCAGCCAGACAGCCGGTGCAGCAGAGGCGTGCAGACACCCTACCACAGCAACGGAAGCGACCGTTAGCTGATCACTGGTGGCAGGCGGTACACGCTACGGAGGAGCAGTTACGGGTAAAGCGGTACAGTTGGCGGACGGTGAAGAGCTACTTAAGTCATTTACGTAGTTTCTTTCTGGATCACCCTGCTTATCAGCCTACTGATATTACGTCGGAAGTGATCCGTAAGTACGTGGTGGACCGAACGAAGCGGGGCAATTATGCCGTCAGTAGCCAAAACCAGCTACTGAATGCCATCAAGTTCTGGTTTGAGCACGTGGAGGGTAATCCAAAGGCGTTCATCGAGTTACGTCCACGCAAACCCAAGCAGCTGCCTACGGTACTGAGTGTACAGGAAGTGAAGCAAGTATTCGCTGCGGTAGACAATCTGAAACACCGCTGTATCCTGAAGATGATCTACGGCGGCGGACTTCGGCTCAGCGAGGTGACTCATCTTCGGGTGGCTGACATTCATTCTCACCAAATGCAAGTCTTCGTGCATGGCGGAAAGGGAAAGAAGGATCGCTACACGACCCTAAGTCAAAATGCCCTCAATGAACTACGGCAGTACTTCGTCGCCTACCGACCCGACTACTGGTTGTTCGAAGGGCAGGAGGGTGGACAATACAGTGTGCGCAGTGTACAATCCGTTTTCCGGCGGGCAGTAAAGGCCGCACGGGTAAACCCTTACGCTACGGTACATACCCTAAGGCACAGTTACGCCACGCACCTGCTGGAGCAAGGAGTAAGTCTGCGTCATATTCAGGTACTGCTTGGACACGAAAGCAGTCGGACTACGGAGCGCTACACCCAGGTGTCGGATGCTGAACGTCAGCGGGTGGTCAGTCCACTCGACAAACTAGAGGAGCAATAGCCTATTGCGTGTACACAACATGCGGGTGGTGGCTACACGACACGTTGCGGCTACACGTCAACTGAGCTCTACACGTCAATGGGTTGCCGTAGATTGGGGGGCTACACGCAATCGTTAGTGCATATGTTGGGCGACAGACCGCCATTTAAGGCGGTCCGAAAGAATTATCCAATTATAAATTGCTAGTAATCCCTGCAGAGTTTTGGAAGAGAGTATACCATATAGACTTTGCGGTAATAAGATAGCACATACACAAGAGTTGTGAACAAGCTAAAAATATGAGAAACAAATTAACGATATCGATTTTGATAATTACTTGGCTTTGTTCCTGTGGTCAAAGAAGTAATTCAAAAAGAGAAGAGGTTGCAGTTAAATCAGAGGTAGAAGCCACGACAAAGAATAATAGTAGACTATCGCAAAATCCTGATTTAGAAAAATTCATATACACAGATACTACATACACCCTTTCTAAAGGAGAAAAAATCACCATACAAAACAGCTTCCCAAAAGGGGGAATGATTGAACCAAATGGAACACAATATGTCGACTCAACTGGAAAATCACATGGGTTTGCGTCCTTTTGGACTCGAATAATAAATCACACTGATATCGCTTTAGGACTAAACATGAACGTTCCCGCTGGTTCATTTCCAATTTTCACTTCACCTGACTCCTACCTAAAGCTTTTTTTGCCTAAACAAAAATTCTCTTTTGATAAACTTTCAAACTTCAATTATGGGCTAACAGATATAAAATCTTACTTAGATGCAAATTTTGATAAGGCCGCCATGCTACAGAAAACCATTAATCCTAATGAGGATTACATTTTTTATGTAATGGCATTATCTTATGAAGCATCTGGAATCCCGAGGGGTGGACTTACCTTGAAAGAACAAGATCTCTATTATAAAGTAAGTGTAGCGCCTCATGGTTCAGGAGCTGTCCCTGTGGGTAAGATTACCATAAAATACTAAAGGCCAACTTACAACAATGGCTTAAAGAAATTTCTTGTTCTCGTATGCTTCGGAAAATTCACGTGGATTATTGTTTTGATATATATTTCCATAGTTAAATGTTAATGCAAGTAACTGCTCGTGGCCGAACCGTTGATCAACAATTCATAGTAAATATCTTAAGCAGATCAAGGCTACGATAGACTATGTCAGTCTAAATAAATTCTCTATTGAAAACTAGGATGCATATAAGCAACATGTATATTGTTAATTTAGCGATTTCAAAAAGATGTTTATGGCTTTGTACTATTCGGTGAATCGCTACCATCACAGATTAGATAATACGGCTCAATTTTCAGACATAAAAGATATGATTCAACACAAATTTTCTTTCATGCGCGAGTATCTATACTGGTCGTGAACCGGTTTGGGACAGCGCCTGTTTTCAGGGACTATGTCGTTTCAGCTCACGCAGGAGGAGTATCAACTGCTACGGGTACACTAGAACGTGGCGGGCCTGACCAAGGGGAGTATTGCATAAAGTGTGTCAGCAAGTTTGGGGTTAAGGGGAGACACTTTTTGCAACGGTCTCACGGTCTCCGGTCTCTCGGCTACCCGTCCTGACTGAGGTGCCACGTAGGAACAGCGGGTAGCACGAGGAGCAGCCGCTAGGAATAGTAGCCATCCTGCATTACTGAAGCTGCCGCGTGGAAACAGTAGCCAGCTTGCGGAACCGCCGATAGAAACAGTAGCTATCCCGCATTACCGGGCTGCCGCGTAGAAATAGCCCGCACCACGGCAAACGTGGTCAAACGGCATGGGGAGAAAGGGTTCGCCCAACACGGCCTACCACGTCCATGGCGCACGGGGTGCTGGTTGAGCTGCGGTGGTGCAGGTAAAAGGCCCGCGTGCTGATTGGTATCCACGGTGCTATTGGGTGGTGCGCCACGGCGGGTAGGCAATCGTCAGACTGTGCAAAAAGTATGGTTTCCTATTTTCTTACCGTATCTTCAGGGTACTTCACCGATACCCGCAAAAAATGCCTAAAAAGATAGGTCTCAACCCCGCCCAGTTCGGTCTTTTTGCTACTCCACTCGAAGCGATGATCCCGGCGGATGCCGAAGTGCGGGTCGTAGCCGCTTTTGTAGATCAACTGGACCTATCCGCCCTCGGCTTCAAGCCCGTGCAGGCCGACGGGGCCAGTGCTTACGGTGCGGAGCTGCTGCTGAAGCTCTACCTGTACGGCTACCTGAACCGCATTCGGAGCAGCCGCCAGTTGGAGCGGGCCTGCGCGGTCAATATCGAGGTGATGTGGCTGATAGATAACCTCAAGCCCAAGTACCACACGATCGCGGATTTCCGCAAGCACCACCCCAAGGCGCTCAAGGCCGTTTTCCGGGAGTACGTGCTACTACTAAAGGACTGGGAGCTCATTGCGGGCCAACGCCTGGCGGTGGACGGCACGAAGATCCACGCGCAGAACGCGCGCAAGCAGAACTTCAACCGGGCCAAGCTGCAGCGCAAGCTGGAGCGGATCGAGCGGGGCATCGCCGCTGCGCTGCAGGAGTTTGCCGACCGGGACGCTCAGGAGGCCAGCGATAGCAAGAGGGAACTACAGCAGCAAGCACTGGATAAGTTGACGGCGCTACGGGAGCGCAAGGCAGTGTACGAAGAGATGCAGACGGATCTGGCCGAGAGCGGAGCCAACCAGTTAAGCCAGACCGATGCGGATGCCCGTAGTATGATGGTGAAGGGAACGGAGTCACTGGTGGGTTACAACATCCAGTCGGTGGTAGATGATGCGCACAACTTGATCGTGCATACGGAGGCGACCAACGTAAACGACATCCAGGCCCTAGGAGGGCTGGCCGGGGCGGCCAAGGACATCCTCGATCTGCCCGACCAATCGGAGGAGCCGATCGACATCCTAGCAGATAAGGGATACTATGATGCCACTAATCTCGCCACAGTAGAAGCCCTGGGTATGGAACCCTTCGTAGCCGAACGCAAGACGAAGCCGCGCGCAGCCGGGGGTTACGGGGCGCGGGAGTTCGAGTACAAAGAGGAGGCGGACGTGTACGTGTGTCCCGAGGGGGAGGAGCTGACGAGCAACGGGCGGTGGTACCAGCAGCGGGAGAGCCGCGGGGGGCGCACTCCAACCGAGCGGCGCTTCCGGCGCTACCGGATTAGCCACACGATCTGCGCGCAGTGTCCCATCCGGGAGCAGTGCCTGAGCGAGGCGGCGAGAAACAACCGCCACGGCAAAGTGCTTCACCACCACGAGCACGCCGCGGCGCTAGCACGCAACCGCCAGCGGCTGCAGGAGTGGCCGGAAGTGTATCCCAGTCGGCAGGCCATCGTGGAGCACCCGTTCGGCACCATCAAGCGAAGTTGGGGTGCTTACTTCACCCTAGTAAGGGGGCTGGAAGCGGTAGACGGGGAGTTTAGTTTGCTGGCCCTGAGCTACAACCTGCGGCGAAGTGTGTCCATTCTGGGGGTAGCGGAACTGCTGCGGCGGTTGCGGGGGCGTGTTTTAGCTGGGAATGACTCCATTTTGGCGTGTCTAGGGGCTCTTGGGAGCTTAGTAGCGGCCCTTTATGGTTATTTCTTGTGCATACTGAGAGTAAAGCCAGTCGGTCAGAATTTTACCTAATTTAGCCGGGAGCTTTTGCACAGCCTCCCGTTGGACGAAATGGCCCTTTAGGGGCCACTAGAAACGGAGAGCTGAAGCAGATGAACAACCAGTTAGCCAAATGACTACGCCGCCAGCCTATCGGATGCCCTACCTTAAGGATTTGCGTGTCCGAAAGCCAAGTCAGCTACCCATTCTCTTTAAGCTGCTGCGTGGAAACAGTAGCCAGCTCGCATTACCGGGGTACCGAGTAGCGTCAACAGCCCAGTCAATTGGTAACCGAGCGACAGGAGTAGTAGTTATCCTAGCCAGTCAGCTATCGCGCAGAAACAGTAGCCGTCCCGCGCTACTGAAGCTACCGCATAGAAACAGTAGTCATCCGCATTACGGGGCTACCGCGTAGAAACAGTTTGTGCTACTGTGAAATGGTAAAGATCACCCCTTTGAGGTGGTTGTTAGATGACGAAACTGCGATATCGCTGAGTGATAATCTTATAGTATCGTGAGCAATTCTGCAAAGAAAAACTACTGTGTTAGGATGTATCGAAACATCGTGTGGATGGCAGTTTTATGCATCACATTATACTCGTGTGATGTTCCGGGTTTAATATATTTCAAAAACAATACTGATAGTACTGCTAGAATAGTATACAAATCATCTGATGGTTCGATAGGCGTGGAGAGAGACTTTGAAATAAACTGCAAGTCTGATACTACAACCCTCAAGGTGTTTGGATTTGGGTACTGGTGGACCAATAAATTGATAGAAGATTATTCTCGATCGATTGATACCTTCAGAATTTCAACTTCACAATACCAGTACATTATCACAGACTCTTTGACTATGAACAATTACCTAAAGTCTATTAGGAGTAAGGGGTTGTTCAAAGCTTCTTTGACGGTCAAACTACCTCTAAAGCAAAGGAAGGTAGTGTATTTCAGAAAACAGGAAGTAAACAGTATCAATTAGCTCTGTACAATTCTGCGCTAAACTACTGGCAACAAGAGAGATCGTCCAACACCGCGCCTGTCGTCAACCGGGGCTGGGTGGGTTGGAAGCTGGTGAGTGCTAGGGCTGCCCGGTGCCGGCGCGTCGGCAATGGTCCGAAAGCTCCCGCTGGTCGGTTTCGGCCCATGCCGCCGCGCCGCCCCCTCATGAGTGGGGGGAGTGTTGGTCGCTACGATCAGTTGAAGCCCCAGCTGCGCAGGCGCATTCGTTGTGCTCAATCAAATGGACCAGATTAAAAGCCATAAAATCAAAATTGGAGAAAACCTAAAGTGTTTTCGCTCCCTCTGTTACTGTCGCTTTGAAATTCGCCTACGCACTTGAAGCGACAGTCGAGCAGCTATTTGAACTGAAAAACGTGCCGAACGATTAGGTCATGTATCGGCTCGGAAGCTGCACGCCGGCTTTGGTGGGCCGGAGCTCCGAAATGGGACAGTCGACTTCCGGCCTAAAAAGCGCCAATGCGAAATAACTCCATATTAGAGCCTTTGAACTGCTAGTCCGCCTATCGTAGCGTCAATATGATCATGGTCACTCCGTGGCATCCAGAATGACCTTGACTGTCTCCTCTGGCTGATCCCACATCGGGAAGTGTCCGCTGTGCTCAAACCAATGCATCCTTGCTTTGGGGAAGGCTGCCATCGCGCGGTCCGCCTGTTGCGGTAAACACAGCCGATCCTTGCGGCCCCAGCCGATAACGACCGGTGCAGATGTGTTCGCAGGACCCTCCTGCATTGGGCCTTTGGCGAGATCCTTCACGAGCGAACCTACGGTACGCGTGTCCGCCAATGATTTTAGTTCGCGCGCGACGAATGCGGGATCGAGCGCCCATGGCCTCGCGGAGAGCTGGGCCATAAGCGCGGTTCGGCCTGCAACATTTCCGGTGATCGCAGGAAGCGCCGGTCGCAGCGCGCGAACCAAAGCAAGCGATGCCGTTATGGTGGCGTTGAAGAAGGTACGCTCCCACCCCTGCCAAAAGCCACCCGGATCTAGCGCGACGACCGCACCGGCACGGCCGCGCCTAGCCATCTCCAGCACCAGGCGAGCGCCCAGAGAGCTGCCGACCATATCGACACCTGTGAGGTTCTCCGCTTCAAGCCAATCGTCCAGGCTACGCGCCAGCCCGTCAAACGTGCCGCTATCGGCCTCTTCGGGTGACTGCCCATGGGCTGGCAGGTCTAGGGCGATTACATCTCTGGCCTCAGCAAGCGCGGGCGAGATTGTGTCCCACGAGCGGCAGGTTGCCCCCAGCCCGTGGACAAGCAGGAGGGGTTTTCCGCGCCCTGCGCGCGTGTGGAATATGGTCATGTGAACTAAACGCCTTGCAACGGCTTAATGTGCATTCGGCCCGCCTCCGTCTGTTTTGCCGAGTGAACCGCCAAGAACGGACAGTGGGGGCTGTGGTCGAGGGGGGGTGGCCGAGGCCCTGCCCGACGACCCGGTCGCGCTCAAGCGCCTCGTCGCCGAGGCCCGCGCCGAGGCGTTCGCCCTGCGGACGCTCGTACGGGTCGTCGAGGAGGACACCGGGATCGACGCGCTAAGATAGCCCGTTGCCGGGCGGCCAACGAAGTAAGGCGCGCTCACCCGGACATCGGACTGGGCCGCATATGCGGTTGGCTCGGCTACACCCGGCAGGCGTACTACGCACAGGGGCGCCGCGCCTGACGCCGCGCCGCCGAGGACGCGATCGTCCTCGCGCTCGTTGCCAAGCGGCGCGGCGCGGTAGGGCCGCGGCTCGGGACCCGCAAGCTCCACGGCCTCATCGCCGACGACCTGCGGGCCGCCGGGATCCGGTGCGGTCGCGATCGGCTCTTCGACGTCCTGCGGGCCGCCGGCCAGCTCGTCGCCCAACTGCGCGCGCGCCGCCCCCGCACGACCGACTCGTCGCGGTGGCTGCGGCGGTGGCCCGATCGGCGCGCCGGCCTCGCGGCCGCGGCGCGCTTCGAGCCCGCGCCCGAGCGGCTCTGGGTCGCCGACGTCACCTACGTGCGGCTCGCGGTCACCGCGGCGCGGCCCGGGGGAGGGGTCACGACATGACCCCTCCCCTTAAAAGCGCTACCATTGATAACAAGTAAAATTTGGCTGACCTAGCTACTCTTAGCTACACAGGATCAGCCTGAAAAATCAAAATTAGCTTCGCTGCTGCCTTCGGCGGTTACCGAGGCCCAGATCGCTTTTGCTTTGTGGCAGGCCGAACAGGGTACGCGGGTCGAGAAGATCTGCCGTAAGCTGGCGATCAGCCCGGCTACCTTCTACAACTGAAAGAAGTAGTATGGCGGCATGGGCGTTCCGGAACTACTATGGCGGTTACGGGGGCGTGTTTTGGTGGGGAATGACTCCGTTTTGGCGTTTGTAGGGTTTCCTGAGCGCTTCATAGCGGCCTTTTGCGACCATTACATGGAAATACTAAATGGAAAGCTAGGTAGGCGGAAATTTGCTTAGCTTGGGCGTGAGCTTTTGCACGGCCTGCCCTTAGGCGCAACTAAACACAACACGCGAAGCCATGAGTACTTACATTGATGCCAGACCAGAAGCAGGAAAGGAATTCTATGTTCGGTACAAGGATTCAGGTCCAATAACAATGCTCAACATGATCCGATTCAAATCCAAAGCTGATTACACTGGAATCGAAAACCTAAAGCCTCCTCGCGAAGTGACTGGACTATCGGCGTATCAAACGTATTTGGAGCGAACACTCTCGTGCCTTGACAAATTTGGAAGTCGAATATTATACTACGGAAGAGGTCATCAATTCTTAATCGGCCCCAGCGATGAGAAATGGGATGCGATCCTGTTGGTAGAACATGGATCTGTCGCCAAGTTCATGGAATTAGCCAAAGATCCTGAGTATATAAGGCATGCTGGTCACAGAACAGCTGCGTTAGAAGACTCTAGACTACTACCTACTGTAGTAGAACAAGACAGCGCCTAACACCGGCTACACGTCCACGCCGGCTGATCGCTTGGCGCGAGGTGTGTAGCCCTATGTCGGCGACAGATCGCCATTAAAACCGATCCAAAAAAACCAGCAGAACCACACAAAAACCAGTGCAGAGTATCATCACCCCTGAACTTTACACGTAAAGAAAATGTAGTTCTCTACGTAAACTAGTCGATCATGGACAAGAAGCTCACGCTAAGTCTAGACGGCGCGGTCATAGAGCGCGCCAAAGCATACGCCCGCAACAGAAATACTAGCTTGTCGAAGATGATTGAGCGGTACCTGAGTTTGGTGACTGCCCCAGAATCAGAAAAGCAAAAGGAAACGTTCACACCATTAGTGAATGAGCTCAGTGGAATTGTTGACCTGTCGGAAGACTACGACTATAAGGAGAACTACGGTGACTATCTAGCCAAGAAGTATCGGTGACCAAACTGTTTGTAGATACTAACGTAGTGCTTGACCTACTAGGTAAACGGGCTGCCTACCTACCTGCTGCCAGATTGTTTACACTAGGCGACCGGGGCGAAGTGGCCCTGTACGTTTCAGTGCTATCCTTCGCAAATATCAATAACATCTTGACGCGTCAGCAAGACCGCTCTATGGCGATCAAAGCATTGCGTAAACTGGAACTCATTGTACAGGTAGTAGATCTGACGGCAAAAATCACTAAGCGCGCGTTGGATGACGAAGACTTTACGGACTTTGAGGATGGGCTTCAGTACTACTCAGCGGTTGAAAGCGGCACGGAGGCAGTTATTACCAGGAACCACAAGGACTTCACGCATTCCAAACTTCCGGTTATGTCCGCCGAAGAATACCTGAGTTCTCTGGGGTAATAAAGATCATCGCTCAACACCACGCCTGTCGTGAGTCTATCCCTAAGCAATACAAGTACGTATGGAAGGCGTGGTATGGACAAAAAGAACGGTACAATGCCATCCATCCTAGTATCCATCACCAATTTAATCGAGGATCATTCAGGTGTTTCGGTCTTACCTGATGCTGATATCTGGCTTGTAACAGGTATGTCGGGGGATGACTGGCACGAGTTCATCGCTTCCTTTTCGAGCAAATTCGGGGTAAATATGGATGCGTATCTGTGGTATTATCATGGGGATGAAGAGGGGACAATCAATATTGGGGCACTGCTGTTCCCTCCTCCCCATGACCAAGTAAGGCGCATACCGGTGCGACCTACCGATCTGGCACGAATAGCAAAGCAAGGCGAGTGGTCCTTTGACTACCCGGAGACAGTAATAGACGTTCGAAGACGTGATCTGACGATCAACCGAGTGCTTGCACTGATCATATTAATGTTAGGAGTGGTCCTCGCAGCGAAGAAGTACGGGGTGATGTAAGCGATAAGCAGCAACACTCAACCGAAATCCCCCACACCGGTGTTCCCCGCCCCAGTGCGGACAACCAAGCAACTCATCATCCTCGGCGCGGGTCTCACCGGCCTCACCCTGGCCTACCTGCTGCGCGATGCGCCGCTGGACGTCCGTATTCTAGAGGCGCGGGATCGTCCGGGGGGGCGCATTCGGACGCTGCAGTCTGCCGACGGACCAGGACTAGACATGGGTGCCACCTGGCTGGGCCAGCAGCACGTTCAGCTGCGCAATTTGCTGCGGGAGCTGGAGCTCGATACCTACCCCCAGTACCAGAACGGCCGCCTGCGCTACGAGGCCGCCCCGGGAGCAGCGGCAACCCTGCACGCCCTGCCGCCGGACTCCTCCCCAAGCTATCGGATCGCCGGCGGTAGTACCGCACTCATCGAACGGCTCATTAGCTGCCTACCCGAGCAGACGATCACCTACGGCACCGCGGTGACCAGTATCACTGCCCGAGATCGGGGCATTGAAGTCGCTACCGAAGGGCAGACCTATACGGCCGACCATGTCGTCTCCACTCTGCCACCGGCACTGCTGGCCGCCACGGTTTCGCTGCAACCCGCGCTGCCCGCAGCCTACCGCACCCTGGCCGCTGCGAGCGATACCTGGATGGGGCGGTCCATCAAGGTGGCCCTTGTGTACGACACGCCCTTCTGGCGGGAGGGTAGGGAAGCCGCCACCTTCTTTAGCAACGTCGGACCGGTCAGTGAGCTACACGATCATTCCGATCCGGTCGGCGGGGGGTACGCACTCAAGGGCTTCCTCGATCCCGCTACGGCAGCGCTGGCTCCGGCCGAGCGGGAGCGGCGGGTCGTAGCCCAGTTGGTGCGCGCCTACGGTCCGGCGGCAACGACGTACCGGGCCTACCACGATACCGTCTGGCGCGACGAGCCGTTCACGCTCCGGTCTACGGCGCCCGATCCCACGCCGCACCGGCACGCGGGGGAGGCCCTGTTGCGCGGCTCGCACTGGAACGGTCGCCTGCTGCTGGCGGGTGCCGAATCCTCCGATGCATATCCAGGCTACATGGAGGGGGCCGTGCGCAGTGCCCGGCTTACGGCGGCCCGTCTGCGGTAACGGGCGGGAACTGCACCCGCGGCCCCGCCCCCCGGATAGTGCGCGTCTGCTCCCCCAGCGGACAGGGACATGACTACGGCAGTTTTTACGCATCTTGACTCGCCGCAAGTATCAACTAACGTAGTACGATTCGACATGAAATTATCAACCCCCACTTTTGGCTGGTCGGCTTTAAGTAGAAGTCCCTTCAAGGTGATAGCGTGGTGGACCTTTACATCAATTGCAGTACTGGCGGCTACCGTTACGGCCCATGCGCAGCCGCGCGAGTATCACGTCGCGATCTACGGCAATGATAGCCACGAGGGGTACTCCTCCACACCCCTTCGGACCATCTCGGCCGCAGCCCAAATAGCTCAGCCGGGAGACACCATCACCGTACACGCAGGCACATACCGCGAACGGATAGACCCAGCAATGGGCGGGTCGAACGACCTGAAGCGAATCCTCTACCGGGCCGCTCCGGGGGAGGCGGTGACCATCAATGGATCGGAGGTCGTCGCAGCGTGGCAGCAGGTGGAAGGAAGCGTGTGGAAGGCCGTGGTCCCCCTCGAACTATTCCAGGACTACAACCCATACCAGGACTTGCTCACCGGCGACTGGCTGGACCGCAAGGGCATGGCGCACCACACCGGTGAGGTATTTTTAAACGGGGAGTCATTGTTTGAGAAATCGTCGCTGCGGGACGTCATGGCGTCCGAACCGTATCTGGATGCGCGGAACGTAGATGCATCGGTTTATACCTGGTACGCGGAAGTAGGCATAGACCACCTAACCATCTACGCCAATTTTCAGGAGTTCGATCCCACGGAAGAAGTGGTGGAGATCAGCGTCAGACCGACTTGCTTTTACCCCAGTAGACCAGGGGTCGATTACATAACCGTCCGCGGCTTTACCATGACTCAGGCAGCCACGCAGTGGGCCGCCCCTACCGCCGAGCAGATCGGACTCATCGGCACTCACTGGAGCAAGGGCTGGATCATCGAGGACAATACCGTCAGTAATTCGAAGGCAGTGGGTATAACCCTCGGTAAGGACCGGGCCACGGGGCAGAACGTTTGGTCCGAAAATCCCGTCAAGGATGGGGCGACGCACTACAATGAAGTGATCTTCCGTGCGCTGGACGGTGGGTGGTCCAGGGAGAACATCGGCTCCCACATCGTGAGAAACAACGTGATCTTCGACTGCGAACAGGCCGGTATCGTAGGTAGCCTAGGCGGGGTGTTCAGCGAGATCTACGACAACCATATTTACGATATCTGGACGAAGCGAACCTTCCAGGGTGCGGAACTGGCCGGTATAAAGATTCATGCGGCCATCGACATGCTGATCCGGAACAACCGGGTGCACAATGCCGGCCGGGGCATCTGGGTCGACTGGATGGCGCAGGGTACCCGGATCACCGCCAACTTACTGTACGACAATACCATTCAGGACCTCTTTACCGAGATGAACCACGGGCCCTGCCTGATGGATAACAATATCTGTCTGTCGGAAACCTCGCTGCGCGACTGGTCTGAAGGGGGCGCCTTCGTGCATAACCTCTTTTTGGGCAGGGTCGAGATCGGTAAGGTGCTGGATCGCTCCTCCCCGTACCATAAGCCGCACTCGACGAGGGTGTCGGGACTGCGGAATATCAACCTGGGTGACAATCGATTTTTCAATAACATCTTCGTCCGGCCTGACTCCATATCCCACACCACGGAGGAAAACGTCACCACCTTCTACGGATTGGACGGATACGAGATCGCCGAATTCGAAAATGTAGCCGCCGGCAACGTGTACTACAACAACGCTAAGCCGGCCACCGGCGAGCTAGAGCCTACCCAGGTACCCAACTTCAGACCCATCGTACAATTGGAAGAGGACGGTGATAGCGTATTTCTGCGCATGACCTGGGACGCCGCCTTATCTGACGTAGTCACTCAACCGGTTTCGAGCGACCGACTCGGGACTACGATCATCTCGGAAGCGATATTCGAGCGGCCCGACGGTAAGCCGTATGTATTCGATGTGGACTACCAGGGAACTACTAGAGACTCGATCGCGCCGCTTCCGGGGCCGTTCGAACGGGTCAGGGAAGGGGCCGTACGGTTTAGGGTATGGTAGGTTACTGACCACCAGACCAACGACCAGCCCTAACGCTCAACCACCAACAGCGCATGGTGGAACGATTCTGTCCCCGCGTTTCTGAAGTCTGTTTCGTCAAACACCTCATAATGAGCGTCCGGTACTTCATGGTACATCTGCCTGTAGTCACGCGGGTACCTATGGAAGTCGAAGATGTGTTCCGGACCGTGTAACTCATAGTGGAGGATGGCTTTCTTCGCTATCCGTTCGATGTGTCCTTTGATGTAGGCTAACTTATCGCTGGCAATATGCATCAGTGCGCCCGATGTGAAGACAACATCTATGGAGTTCGAGGCGATATCTTCTAGCGCGTAGATGCTATTCGATAGGAGTCTGAACGTACTGCCCAGCTTTTCCTCCGCAGTGCGAATGGCGTCAGCATTGATCTCTACGCCGAAGAGCGCACAGTCAGGGTTTTCCTGCTGGATGAAATACAGGTTTCGTCCGCTTCCACAACCTAGCTCCAGTACGGACTGCGGATTAAAGGCATTGATCCGTTCGGCCAGCCACTTCGTTCGTTTGGTAATATCGTCTCGCTGCAAGTCGATGGGTAGGTGCTCGTGGTAGCCGGAGATGTTCTGCCAGAATACCTCCCGATCCAGTGCAATGCTTTCACCGGTGGAGCGGAAAAGTAAGAACTTCGTCGCGTAGTTGATGACGCGATACTTGCCGGCCGCGGCGTCGAATCCTCGTTTGAAAACGGTGCTGTATGCAGACGTATTCCCTTCTATACCGCGCGTCCTCTTTGCTACCATCAAATCCCGTCCCGTGAGTAGTAGTCTGGCTAACTTAGGGGCAAGTGTATAGTCTAGCGCCCTTATCCATAACTGAGCGTTGGACCTGTAAATCAGTAGTATGCCTGGCCTGTCCATAAACACGTCCAATTCGGCGGAAACGTTTAGCTTATTCGACTTCAGTTCAATCATGTACGGTGTATTGTCTTAGGTGCTCTCACTTAAATCTAGAAAAGCCAAGTGTAGGTCAGGCGTCTCGTATTTAAAGGTACGCTAGTTAATGGGGCTAAATCTTCGTTCCACAGTACTACCCAAAAAGTTGTCGCACATTAGAGCGAACGTATGTTTAGACTAGTAATCGAACGCAGTGCTTAGAGTACGCTACCACGTTGACTCAAGCCGGCTGTAGTTCCCGCATCACCTTTGGCTAACGGGGCCCATAGTATCATACAGACAAGCATCCATGACCATACGAGCAGCTGAAGCAGTAGACCTACTGGCAGTCTGGAACATATTTAGCGCGGTGATCCAAACGGGAGACACGTATACCTTCTCCCCACAAACCCCGGAAGCTGAATTCCGGGCATACTGGTTTGCGGATACGGTGAACACCTTCGTAGCGGAGGACGCGGGCGAAGTAATAGGCTCCTACATCATCAAACCCAACCAACCCGGCCTGGGAGACCATATTGCGAATTGCAGCTATATGGTCGATCCGGAGAAGCAGGGACGGGGGACCGGACGGCAGCTCTGTGAGCATTCCATCGACTTCGCCAGGCGCAGTGGGTACCTCGGAATACAGTTCAACATCGTGGTGAGCTCAAATGTCGGAGCGGTGAAGTTGTGGAAGAACTGCGGCTTCCGGATCATCGGAACTACCCCCAATGGCTTCCGGCATGCCCAACGGGGACTGGTGGATACCTACATCATGTTCCGGGAACTGTAGCCGGCGTCGGTCTCACGGGGCTTCACTCGGAAAGTAAAGCGCCACGTTCGGAAAAGCAAGGCTGGTCTAACGGCCGGTTGCCGGTACGTTTGGGATATCGTCAGGGGAAGGAAAGCCCCGCGATCGAACCGCCCCATTCATTCACTAGCGGACCGCATCCAGCTGGGTGTGCCGCTCCAACCCGAACAATTGATGAAACCGATCAATCAACTCATTTGCGCCGTACTACTTCTGTGCAGTCTATGTACCACTACGCTCTCCGGTCAGGAGAAAGATCAGCTGTTTACGGTAGATCGCTTTACCCTCCAATCCGGTCAGGAATCCACCTTTAAGGATATGGTCACCAAGATGACCGAGGCCTACGTAGCAAACGGCATCAACCGCGATATCCACTGGTTCCGCCGGGACGATGGAGATTACGAAGTCTATATTCCTGTCGCAGACTACGCGGACGTGGAGCGACTTGACTATGATTTCAGTTACGCCTACAATAGCCAGATAGACACCGTAGCCCGAGCCAAGATCTACGATCAGGCCGTCTGGCCTAAGGTGGTCAAAGAACAACGCAACCTGATCATGAAGGAGATCGCCGAGCTAAGCTACCAACCCGAGGGCGATGAAAAGATAGAAGGTATTGCTCCGTACCTGGAAGTAACTACCTACCGGCTGAAGCCCGGCGTGAGCTGGATGGATCTACGGACAAAGGCGCGTGAATGGGTCAGCCTGATGGAAGAGCGCGATAGCCCGAGTAATATCTCGTTTTTCGTACCCGATCTCGGCGGAGACAGCCGCAGCTTTCAGGTAGAGATCGCAGCCAATAGCGCCGCTGACCTGGCCCGTCGCCGTAGTATGCAGGAGGGGCTTGCCGACGAAACGACCAAGCAGTGGCAAAACGATGTGAGCCAAATGGTCGAAGAAACCGGAAAAACCGTCGTGGAATACCTGCCCGAGATGAGCAATTCGGACCACGATAAGTACCAGGCTACCATGTTAGTAGTACAACGTAATTATGTCAGTGCTACCGAGATGGACGACTACCGCAACGCCATTAAGATCAGTAACGCGGGACTCCGTGCCGGTAAGGCAGACCTCTACTGGCATAGCTACGTACTAGACAACGGTCAGGCGATTGCCATGGCCCCCATCGAGGGCTTTTCCGGGATGGACGAGGTCTATGATAAACTGCGTCGCCGTAGTTACCAAATCGAGCCGGACCGGCAGGAGGCCTACAAACGTGCCCGGGAGAAGGTAGATGGCGTATACAGCGAGATGAATATTATGAAGTACCACCACGAGATGAGCTATCAGCCGTCCGGCGACCAGGCGGACCTGCCGCGGGATTATCTGGTACTTACCGAGCTAGAGGTAAAGCCCGGAAAAATGGAAGAAATGATGGAGCTGGCTGAAGAACGAGCGGCCAAAGACATGGAAATGGGTAGTAAAACACCCTACCAACTGTACACCTACCGCGCCGGCGGAGCCAGCAACCGCATTGTAATTGCAGAATTCGGACCAAATGCCGAGGCTCTGGAATCAAGCATGGCCGCTGACGAGGAAGCGCTCGGTAGTTGGAAGCAGGACTTCCGCAAGCGCTTAGAAGAGGTGATTGAGTCAGTAAGCGTTGCCAAGGGGGCTCAGGACATGGAGATGAGCTACCTGGAGGAAAAGTAGCGCGGCTACCTGGCAGGCGTTCAATCCTGCCGCGGTTTGCGCCGTCCGAACTTTTTGGGTGCTCCATCGGATGCCGGGGAATTACCTCCGTCACCACCACTGCCCTCTGACTTTGCACTGGACCCGCGACCGCGCCCCTTATTGCGTCCGCCGCCACCGCCACGGTTACTGCTCCGTCCGCCGCCGCCGCTGCGGCCGCGTCCGCCCTTGCTGCCGCCGCGATCATCGCCGCTGCCGGGCTTGGCGTCGCCGAGCTCGTCGGGTAGGGGGATACGGCGGACCTTCATATCCACCAGTTCTTCGATGCGCTTGAAGCGCTGCCGGTCTTCGCGACTGATCAGGGTGATGGCCTCGCCCTCGGCGCTGGCGCGCGCGGTACGGCCGATGCGGTGTACGTAATCCTCCGCGTCACCGGGTACGTCGAAATTGATGACCAGATCGATGCCGTTGATGTGGATGCCGCGGCTGAGGACGTCCGTAGCCACGACCACCTGGATCTTGCCGGAGCGGAAGTCGAGCAGACGCTGTTCGCGCTCGTCCTGCTCCAGGTCGGAGGAAACGTCGAAGACCTTCTTGTTGCGGCGCTGTAGGCGGCGGGTGAGGTCACGGACCGTCTTTTTACGGCCGCAGAAGATGAGGATGCGCTCCATGCGCTGGGTCTTGTCCTTCAGGATGTGCTCGATGAGACTGATCTTGGCCCAGTCGGCAACATCGTAGGCCTGCTGGTCGATCTTTTCGGCGGGCTTGGAGATGGCGATACTGATCTCTACGGGATCACGGAGAATATCCTTACTGAACTTGCGGATCTTGTTGGGCATGGTAGCCGAGTAGAACAGGATCTGGAGCTTGTCCTTATCGAGCATGTCGATGATCTTGATCATGTCGTTGACGAAGCCCATGTCGAGCATACGGTCGGCCTCGTCGAGTACCAGGTGGCGCACGCCGCTCAGGTCTGCATAGCCGAGGTCGAGGTGGGCGATGAGCCGGCCGGGGGTAGCTACTACCAGGGGGGCACCGGTTTTGAGTGCCTTGGACTCCCGGGCCATGCTGTGACCGTCACGGCCACCGTAGATCGCAATGGAGGAGGCCGGGGTGTAGAAGCTGAAGCCTTCGAGTTGCCGGTCTACCTGCTGGGCTAGTTCGCGGGTGGGTTCCAGGATGATGGTGTTGACCATCTTGGTGGGGTTGCGCGTGAGCTTGTCGAGGATGGGGAGCAGGAAGGCGGCCGTCTTACCGGTGCCGGTCTGGGCTACGGCCAGTACGTCTCGGCCCTTGAGGGAGGGGGGGATGGCCTGGGCCTGGATGGGGGTACACTTATCGAAGCCCATATCGTCAAGGGCATCGAGGAGTTCGTCGACGAGATCGAGTTCGTCAAAGTATACGACCTCCTCTTCGGGGGTCTGGTCTGGGGTGGGTTCCATGGGGGCTTGTCTAGGCGTAAGCCCCGGTTGACTGGCCCACGCACGCGATAAAGCCGCTAAAGTACGGCTTATTTCGTAGGCTGTTCCGGCACCCGCCAGTCGTAGTAGATACGACTGCCGACCGCTACGCTCTTCACGATCCAGGTATTGCCGCCGATAATGCTGTCCGCACCGATGACCGTATCGCCGCCGAGTATCGTCGCGCCGGCATAGATGACCACGCGGTCCTCGATCGTGGGGTGGCGCTTGGTGCGGGCCATCTCCTTCTTCACGCTGAGGGCTCCGAGGGTGACGCCCTGATACATCTTCACGTCGTCACCGATGTGGACCGTCTCACCGATCACCACGCCCGTACCGTGATCGATACAGAAGCGCCGGCCGATCTGAGCGGCGGGGTGGATTTCGATACCCGTCTTACTGTGGGCGATCTCGGAGAGCATCCTGGCCAGCAGGCCTACACCGAGCTCGTGCAGGTAGTGCGCGATACGGTGTACCGCCAGGGCGTAGAAGCCCGGATAGGTCGTAATGACTTCGACCCGGCTTACGGCGGCGGGATCGCCGGACAGGATCGCCTCGGCATCCTCGATCAGGGTGGCGTGAATGTGGGGCAAGCGGGCTTCGAAGGCGTTGCGCACGGTATCCGCTGGTGGCACCGCCTGGTCACTCAGGGCATCCAGAATGGTGTAGAGCTTGAGGTCGTTGGTGCGGTAGTGGAGGCGGAAGGCCCGTTCGGTAGCAAACCGTAGCTCGCTCATCTCCGGAAAGAGAAACTGGAGGATACCGTCGAGCCAGTCGGCGATCAGGTGGGGAGAGGGGAGCCGGTTGACCTGGTGGTGCTCCCGGTAGAGGTGGCGGATAAACGCGTCGTCCATACTGCTAAAGGTACGAGTGGAAGGGGCGGGGCAAAAAAAAAGCCGGCACGAGGCCGGCTAAATAAAAGGTAATATGTGGTGGGTGGTTGAGGCCCACAAATATGCTGGATAGATAAAATTGCTGGGTTTGCTTGGAAAGGATAATGTTCAACTTAAAGTCAAGTGCATTTTATATTCCAGAATTCACAAAGGATCTAGTGTTCGTTATGATAAATACTACTTAAACGTCGTCTCTCAGAAAAATAAACTAAACATATTCGTATCGATCCGTCGGATCGTTGGCGCACGATAAGCGCCTGCTTGTCTTGTGGTTAGGGCCGGGTGGACTAGCTGCGGGAGCCGATCATTCCCTTCATCTTCTGGCGGGCCAAAAAGATGCGGCTCTTTACGGTGCCGATGGGGATGTTGAGGTGGGCGGCGATCTCTTTGTACTCGTAGCCGCGGTAGAACATCAGGAAGGGTACGCTGTAGATCTCACCGATGGTGCTCATCATGCGATTGAGCTCCTTGAGCCGCATATCGTGCTCCCCCTGATTGGGGATGGCGCTGGTGTTTTCCAGTGCGAAGGTGAAGGTCTCGATGGGCTGATTCACGTGCTTGCGGCTTTTTTCTTTGCGGTAACGGTTGATGTAGGTGTTACGCATGATGGTCGATACCCAGCTTTTGAAGTTGGTACCCATGGTGTACTTATCGCGGTGGCGGTAGGCCCGCATGCTGGTTTCCTGCATGAGGTCCTGCGCATCCTGATGATTGCGGGTCAGGCGAAGTGCGAAGGAGAAAAGCAAATTTTCAAGTTTGTTAATCTCCTGGGTGAACTCTTGGTTGGTCATCGTGCGATAGTTACTGTGTTACTCATAGCTGCGGCGACTGCCACATGTACTCGTCAAGACATAGCAAAGGCCGTGCCAAAAATGTAAGTAACTGATTTGTAGCTATTTGCAGCACAGCACCTGCGTACGCGGCGTACTATATCCCACCTTATGACTAAATACAGTCATTAGTTACGCCATTTGCCGTGTTTTGAGAAAGCGACACTAAAAAAGCCCGGACCAATCGGTCCGGGCTTTCTGTATCCAGGCTGTTCGTACGTACTAGAGTAGCTGCACGCCGTCTGCCACGAAGCGCAACTCCCGTTTGGGGGTAGTGATGCGCGCGATGTCTTCTTCCGACTGTCCGGCATCCTCGGCGTAGTGGCGCAGCTCCTCTACAGAGGTCACCTGGTAGTACGCCACCCCGTGCAGAATTACTTCCCGCTCGCTGATGTCCATGGGTACGAAGAAGCCGTAGTCGCGAAACTTCACCATCATCTCCTCCGCCTCACCGGCAGCTACCGTCATCCAGCAGCCCTTAGCCTGACAGACCTCGTTGATCGTAGCCCGCAGGGTGGTGCGCACGGTGTCCGCCAGTTGCTGCTCGCTGTAGGTAGTGAGCAGGTCGGTCGACGGTAGTACGTCCTGCGCTTCAAAGCGTGCGCCGAAGCTCTCCGTAGGTACCGCAGTGGGTGTACCGCAGGCTAGGAGTAGGGCAAGGCTGGAGATCAGGAAGTAGCGCATAGTGGAAAAGGGAAGGGGTGAACCGACTACTGGTAAGCGACCAGGTCGGTGATGTAGCTCCCGCCGTAGCCGGCGGCCTTGAGGGTGTCCTGCAGGGCTACCGCTTCGGCACGGTCCGAGAAGCTCTGCCGGCTCTCTACGACCCATACTTGCTCACAGGGGCGAAAGCGCGCTACGAGGCTGGGATGGAAGGGGTACTCCGCGGGGTCGGTGAAGCGCAGGATGGCTACCTGTACCTTATACTCTTTGGTGGGTGTGGTGGCAAACTTGGGTAGCGAAGGGGCATTGTCACCACCGGGCGTGCCGTAAGTGCCGGGGGCTTCCTCACAGTAGGAGGGCTTGGGGCCCGCATCGTCCTGCGCGGTGGCGGCGACGGAGCAGAGCAGAAAGAACAGGATGGGTAGTAGGCGCATAATTACGTGAGATTGAGTAGGCGAAAACGCGCAGATCAAACGCGCCACCACCGGGCTGAAGTGTAGCTACCAAACACACCGTCACCCGCTAAAGGTTCGGACTTACCGCAGACCAATCACCACCTCGACGCGTCGCTTGAGCTTCCTGGCCATTTCCCCTTCCAGCTTGCCGCGGCCCGTCACGGTGATCGCCGTGGCCGCTACGCCCAGCTGCTGCAGGTAGGTACCTACGGCCTGCGCCCGCCGCCGGCTGAGCTCCAGGTTATAGGCTTCCGTACCCACCTGATCGGTATACCCCAGCAACACGACGCGGTCGATCGCTGCCACACCGCCCGCACCGGCCACCAGCGCGTCTATTGCCTCGCGCTGCTCCCGCCCGATCTGGGCGCTCTCGAAGGCAAAGTAGACCTCGGTGCTCTGCTCCACTGCGACACTCGCCACGGTATCCACTGCCGGGGTAGGGGGCGCGGCCGCAGGTGCAAGCTGCTGCTGTAGGCGCAGGTCGATCCGGTAGGGAGCCAGATTGTCCCAGCGCGGGATATCGAAACTTCTGCGGTACGGCAGGTAGTCGGCGTGGTCGACCGTAAGGGGCAGGGCCTGATCGGGTGGGGCGCAGATGAAGAAGCGGCCAGCGTAGTTGGTTTTGTACACCCCCGTAGAGCCGGTGACCGGTATGCGCTGATCCACTATCGGGGCGCCGGTCAGGCTATCGGTGACGTAGCCACTGACGTAGGTAACGTCCTTGCCGGTGAGTTTATCGTCCAGCGTAAAGCCGTAGATATCCAGTCCGCCCTCCCCGCCGGGCCGGTCGCTGGCAAAGTAGCCCTGCCGGCCCCCGGCCGTAAGGTGGAAGCCCAGCTCGCGGGCGGGACTGTTGATGGGCGGACCGATATTGATGGCCTTAGCCCACCGTCCGGTACTGCGATCGAGCCGGCTGAAGAAGATGTCCTGGTCGCCCATGCCCGCGTGGCCCATACTCGAGAAGTAAAGGGTTTCGGAGTCGTTGCTGAGAAAGGGGGCCTCCTCATCTTCGGGGGTGTTGATGGCCGCACCCAGGTTGCGGGGCTCCGACCAGTTGCCATCCGGCTCGCGGGTACAGAAGTAAAGGTCACTCCCCCCGATACCGCCGGGGCGGGTACTGGCAAAGAAGAGCTGCTGTCCGTCGCAACTGATGGCGGCCTGGGAATCCCAGGTGCTGGAGTTGAGGTAGTTGGGTAGCTTTTTGACCTGTTCGATCTTCCCATTGGTCAGTATGCCACGGTGGATGTCGCAGCCGCTGGCCTCGGGCTCGTCGTGGCACATGGTGAAGAAGATGGTCTCGCCGTCCCGTTCCAGGGTGCACATGCCCTCGGGCTGGCTGGTATTGAAACTGCCGAAGCGGGAAATGGAGTAGCCCCGTTCCGGACGGCGGCGTCGGCCCTCGATCAGGTCCTCATCGCCGTAGGCACCCTGGCGGGTATATAATAGGTAGTCCTGGTCGTTGCTGAAGAAGGGGAAGTAGTCGTTCTGCACCGTATTGATGGGGCTACCCAGGTTGTACAGGCCGGAGGCATTGACGTAATTGCTGCTGTCGGCCGATAGCTGGGCCGAAAGGATGCGCTGCGCCAGGTCGTGCTTTACGATCTGCTGCTCGACCGATTGCTCCCGCTCACCCATGAGACCATAGCGGCCCAGGGGGTCAGCCTGCCGGTCGCGGAAGTCAAAAAAGTACGTGAGGGCCGTCCGGGGCTGACCGCTGCGCAGGTACACCTCGCCGGTCTGATAGTACAGCAGACGGGAGAAGTGGGGGTCGTGCCGAAGTACGCCCTCGTAGGCGGTCAGGGCGGCTGGGTAGTCGTCCTGCAGGTCGTGAGCCAGTCCCAGCATTCGCCGGGCGGGTAGGAAGGTGGAGTCCAGGTCGACGGCCTGCTGGAGCGATTTACCGGCCCGCTTGAGCTTGCCGTCGAGAATGTGCTGCACCCCGGCATCGAAGGCAATGATGGCGCGTTCCTGCCGCGATCGTTCCTGACCGAAAGTTGTCGTACTAATGAACAACGAAAGGGCAAGAACAATTAGAGAAGGGGTCCGCATACCGGTGTAACGCTGGGGGGATTCGTTTACAAAAGCTTGGGCTCCGCCCGAAGACGGAGCCACAAGTACAATGAGTGCATTAGTAAACTATCGCCGCTAAGGTAGTCGTTTTGTAACAACCACGTCCCGTCCTCCCCCTTGCGGGTGGCCGGGACGTGTAGTTTCTACCCCCCACGTGCCGGTCGGCTACCTTTGTGGGATGAGAATCTTGATCGCCCTACTGAGTCTGTGTCTCGCCGCGTGTAGTACCCCTGGCCGCGTCGCGTCACCCGCCCTGGTCCCCCCCACTTCGGTAGCTACGCCCTACACGCTGTTCGGCGGCGAACTACCCGCCTACTGGTACGAGGGCAAGGCCGAATTGAGCACCTACCGCCTGCAGCAGGCACGCTACGGGGAGTTGCGCGACGGACAGGCCGTGCTGATCCAGGTCACCGAAGACTTCCTGACCGACGAGCAGGTCAAGAACGATGCCTACGAAAACCCCAATAGCACCCCGGTACTGAAGACCAATCTCATCCGTCGCTTTACCACCGGCTTGTACGACTACTCGGTCATGAGCTCCGTTTTCACCCCCACCGACGGTACCACCCAGCCCCGTACCCTTAAGGTGACCACCAGTAGCCAGGACTGGTGCGGACAGAGCTTCACCCAGCTCAATTACCGCGGGGAAGAACACTACGCTATGCAACTGCGTAGCTACTTCGAACGGGAGGGCGACGTAGATGAACTGCTGACGTCCGACTTCCTGGAAGATGAGGTGTTCAACCGTATCCGCATTGGCGGCGACCTGCCGACCGGCACCTTTCGGGTGATCCCACCTACCGGCTACCTGCTGATGACCCATCAGCCCTACCGAGCGTACGCAGCGCAGGCCAGCACGGATGATCTTCAGGACGGGACACGCTCTTACACCCTCGATTATCCGGAGCTGCAGCGGCAGTTTACCGTGACCTTTGACGCGGCCGCCCCCTACATCATCCGGGGCTGGACCGAGACCTACCCCAGCCGCGGCGAACTGCTCACCACCACCGCTACGCTGGAAGCACAGACCAAACAGGCCTACTGGCAGCTCAATGCGCGCAAGGATGCCCCCCTGCGTAGCGAATTGAACCTGCATTAGCACAAAGGCGGGAGCCGGCGGTTGTGCTAGCTACAAGGCCCCTCTATGTACCGTCTGCTTACCCTGCTTACGCTTGTTTTTTCATTCCTGTTTTCCGCCCTGCTGCCCGCCCAGGGCCTCACGGTCCAGCCCTACGACCCCAGCAATGCGACTAATGCGATCCTGCTCGGTCTGGGTGGGGCACTGACGACGACCTCCATCATGCTCGACCGGCGGGTAAGCCCGCTCACGGAAGACGACGTCGCCATCCTGGAGATCGACCGCATCCCGGCCATCGACCGTTTTAGCCTGCGCAACCTGTCGCTGAGCGCCGACGAGTTCACCGATAAGCTGCTGCTGGCCAGCTTCGCCAGTCCCTTCTTCCTGCTGCTCGACCGGCCCGGCCGACAAAACTTCGACCGCATGGCCCTGATCGTCTTCCAGGGGGCCATGATCAACTCCGGACTCATCAACCTGACAAAAGTGCTGGTCCGGCGCCCCCGCCCCTATACCTATAATTCGGATGCCCCACTCGATACCAAGCTCAAGAAATCGAGCCGCTACTCCTTCTTTAGTGGGCACAGCGCTACCACGGCCTACTTTGCCTTCACGAGTGCCAAGCTCTACAACGATCTGTACCCCAACAGCAACGCCCGACCGTACGTCTGGCTCGGGGCGGCCCTGCTGCCGGCCGCGGTCAGCTACGGACGCATGAAGGCCGGCCGCCATTTTTTCACCGACGTACTGGTGGGTACGGCCGTCGGCACGATCATTGCACTGACGGTACCGAGCCTCCACAAGACCGGCGGCGAATAATCAGGACACCCCCCTCCCCCCCGCCATGGCAAAATTCATCGACTACTACAAGACCCTCGGCGTCGATAAGTCCGCCGACGATAAGCAGCTCAAAAAGGCGTTCCGCAAACTGGCCCGTAAGTACCACCCCGACGTGGCCCCCGACGATAAGGACGCGGAGCAGAAGTTCAAGGCCATCAACGAAGCGTACGCCGTGCTGTCCGACCCCGACAAGCGCAAGAAGTACGATAAGTACGGCAAGGACTGGGAGCACGCCGAAGCCTACGAGCAGGCGCGGCAGCAGCAGGGCGGTGGTAACCCCTTCGGCGGACAGTACACCTACTCAAGCGGCGGCCCGGGCGGCGGCGGGGCGGACTTCTCCGACTTCTTCCGCGATATGTTCGGCGGGGCCGCAGGTGCGAATTTCGGTGGCGGCGGCGGGGGCAGACGAGCCTTCCGTGGACGCGACATCGAAGCCGAGCTGCGCGTAGCCATGACCGATATCCTGGAAGACAACAAGCAGGTGCTCACCGTAGGGGGTAAGCAACTCCGCGTCACCATCCCCGCCGGCGTCGCCGATGGGCAGACGCTGCGGCTACGCGGCCAGGGTAACCCCGGGGCCGGCGGCGGACCCGCCGGCGACCTCTACATCACCTTCCGGGTCGATACCCCCTCCGACTACCGGCGCGAGGGTGCCGATCTCTACCGGACGCAGGAGGTAGATCTCTACACCATGCTACTGGGCGGAAAGATCACCGTAGACACGCCTACCGGAGCGGTCAACCTACCCGTAGCCGAAGCTACCGCCAACGGAAAACGGGTACGCTTGAAGGGCAAGGGCCTGCCGAAGTACAAGCAGGGCGGCCACGGCGATCTTTACCTGGATCTCACGGTTAAACTTCCCGAGGCGCTAAGCGCTAATGAAAAAGAAGCCTTCACGAAACTGGCCGGCCGCTAGCCGAAAAATATCCCGCCATGAAGCCTGGAGTAGCCTACATCACCGTACAGCAATTTTGCGCCTTCCACCAGTGCGAAACTGTCATCATCGAGGAGCTGCTGGACCACGGCATCTTCGAAGTGCAGCAACAGAACAGCGAGATCCTGCTCATCCCCGAGCACCAGGTGCCCCGCATCGAACGGGCCCTGCGCCTGCGCAACGACCTGGGCGTGAACGCGCCGGGCATCGACATCATCCTGCGCCTGGTAGAGCGGATCGAACGGCGGTCCGGTGACATAGACGACTTATAGACTCGTACCCGGTTAATTCTAAAAAAATCCCACCCGCCACGGCTTGAACCGGGTAGGAATGAGCGAAAGGTGTGGCCCATTCAGCTCCGGCCGCAAAAAGAGGATGCCGAAGTGGTAGGTGTCTACCGAAGCAGTTACCCGCTCGTGCTGCACCAACTCGCGCCAGGCACGCTCCATACCGGCGGACCAGTGGATGTCTGCCACCACGATCACACTTTCTTCCGTGGCCTGTCGCAGTAAGCAGTCTACGTAGTCTAGCGTCGGCTGGTAGCGGTGATCCCCATCGATAAAGGCCAGCAGGCGGGCGGTTGGCAGGTCGCCGTGCCGCGCCAGCCAGTCGGCGAAGGTGCTTACGCTGGGACGGATGGCCGCAGTAGCGCCGGCCTTACGCAGTGTCTCCGTAGCGAGTGCGGCTACCTGTGCGTTGCCTTCGATGGTATAGAGTGGTGTTCGCGTATCGGCCGCGTGGAGGTAGACGGTGGAGATGCCGGCGTTGGTACCAAACTCGACGATCCGCTCCGGTCGTAGCCACAGCGCCAGGCGGAACAACAGGTGACCGGAGCGCGCCCCGATGGCGTTTGTACGGACCAGACTGGCGGCGGTGCGCTGACTACGGTGGGTAGTGCGGCTGGCGGCTCCGAGTGACTGCAGGGATATCTGCTCCCGCCGCTTGCTCCAGTACCTGCGCAGCGACCGCACCAGATCGAATGCGTGGTACCTGCGGTCATCGGCGTATACCTCACGCACGAAGGCGCTCAGGTGAGGGGAGTGCACGTCGTAGCGGGTGCACGCCGCGGCGTACCAGCGCAGCGCGGCCGTCAGACGAAAGGACCAGTATGTCAGGAAGGAACGCACGGGGGCAATGATACGGCCCGGGCACGCGAAACAAACTACACCCCCGCCTCACTGGTTGGTAAAATTAAACCCAACACTATGTCACGCGGCTTCGTCAAAGAATCAGATCAGGAAGAACTTCCCATTATTCCACCCCGCTCGCCCCTGCCCCCGGGAGAGACGAACTACGTCACCCCCGCCGGTCTGCAGGCCCTGGAGCAGGAGCGCACCGCGCTGGAGGCGGAAAAGGATGCCCTGCCCACCGACAATGAGGAGGAGCGCCGCCGCTCCGCTACCGTGATCGACGGCAAGCTCGCCCTGCTGGCCCAGCGGATCGCCACCGCCCGGGTACTACGGCCCGGTGACCAACCGCAGGACGAGGTCCGCTTCGGCGCCCACGTCAAGCTGAAGCAAGTAGCTACCGGTCGGCTGCAGGAATTTCAGATCGTAGGGGTAGACGAGGCCAACGTCAAGGCCCGCAAGATTAGCTTTACCGCCCCCATCGCCCGGGCCGTCACCGGACTCTACGTAGGCGAGGTGGCCGACTTCCGCCTGGGCAGCGAGGTGCGCAAGCTGGAAGTGGTGGGTATCTCGTATCAGTAGATCGGTACGGCCCTGTCGTACCTTCGCAGCACTAATTTCCACCCGATGCGCGTACTTCTCTGCCTTCTTGCACTTGTTCTACTGGGCTGTCAGTCCGATTCTACCGACCCGTCCCCGGCGGCCGCAGCGGACGATGATGCCACCACCACCTTCCGGCAATTACTGGCCGACTACCAGGAGGGCCGGCTGCAACTCAATCCCCTCGAAGCCACCTTCCTGGGCGACGACCGCTACAACGACCGGCTGCCGAATATGCTGTCGCAGGACTACCGGGAGGAAAGCCGGACCTTCTACCAGGACTATCTCGCCAAGCTGCTACGGACCGACCGTAGTAGCCTGAGCCCTACCGACCAGGTCAGCTACGACGTGCTGAAGTGGGACCTCAACATCGCCCTGCAGGGGGCCGACTTCGCCACCGAACTGCTGCCCCTGGACCAGTTCGACAGCCCCCACCTGATGATCGGACAGCTCGCCAGCGGACAGAGCGCCCAGCCCCTCCGCACGGTCGAGGATTACGAGAACTGGCTGCTCCGCCTGGAGGACTTTGCCGTAATGATGGACACCGCTAGGGTCAACATGCAGCGCGGTCTGGCCCGGGGTTATATGCTGCCCCGCCCCCTGGCCGAAAAGCTCCTGCCCCAGCTGGAAAGTCTGGCCGACGAGCCGCTGGAGGATCACCTGTTCTATAGCCCGGTCGCCATGATGGATAGTCTCGGTGCGGACGATCGGGAACGCCTGACCCAGGACTACAAGCGCATGGTGGGCCAGCGCATCATCCCCCTGTTCGTCGACCTGGCGGCCTACGTACGCAACGAGTACCTGCCGCAGGCCCGCAGCAGTTCCGGCATTGACGCCATTCCGGACGGTGCGGCCTACTACAACTACCTGATCAAGCTGTACACCACTACGGAGATGGGGGCCGACGAGATCCACCAACTGGGTCTGCGCGAAGTAGCCCGCCTGCGCAACGAAATGGAAAGCGTGAAGGCCGAGGTAGGCTTCGACGGGGACCTCAAGGACTTCTTCGACCACGTGCGCAACCGGCAGGAGCTGATGCCCTTCACCGATCCAGAGGAAGTGATTGCCAACTTCGAATCGATTTACACCCGCATGCAGCCGCAGCTTGAGGTCCTGTTCAACAAGGTCCCCAGGACCCCCTTCGAAGTACGGCGCACCGAATCCTTCCGGGAAGCCAGCGCCTCGGCGGAGTACAACCCGGGCAGTCAGGACGGTACCCGGCCGGGCATCTTTTACGTCCCCATCCCCGACGTGGAGGCCTACAATGTGTTCAGCGACGAGGATCTGTTCCTCCACGAAGCTATCCCCGGCCACCACTACCAGATCAGCCTGACGCTCGAGAACGAGGACCTGCCGGCCTTCCGCCGCAACCTTTGGTACTCTGCCTACGGCGAGGGCTGGGCCCTGTACTGCGAGAGCCTGGGCCGCGAGCTAGGGCTCTACGAAGATCCTTATCAGTACTTCGGTATGCTGAGTGCCGAAATGCACCGCGCCATCCGCCTGGTTGTCGATACCGGCCTGCACAGCAAGGGCTGGAGCCGTGAGCGCGCCATCCAGTACAGTCTGGACAATGAGGCGGAAAGCGAAGCCAGCATCGTCTCGGAGATCGAGCGCTATATGGCCATCCCGGGGCAGGCCCTGAGCTACAAAGTTGGCCAGCTCAAGATCCGGGAGCTGCGCGCTCGCGCCGAGGAGCAACTCGGTGACGACTTCGACATCAAAGCCTTTCATGACCTCGTACTGGAAGGCGGCTGTCTGCCCCTGGCCGTACTCGAAACCAAGGTCGACGGCTGGATCCAAGCCGCCAAGTAGGGCGCGGACGCGGGTGCGCACAACGCCCCGGCCGAGGGCTTACAGCCGACCTGTAGATAGGTCGAGGTGTTGCACGCCGAGGCGGTAATGTGAACAGCGCTGCGGGAAAGTTGCCGGGCCTCCACGGCCCGGACGCTCGGGCTGCAAGCCCTCGACCCGGGGAGGCTTCGACTGGGCTGGAGGTAGATAGGTCGAGGCGTTGCACGCCGAGTCGGTAGCATGAACAGCACTGCGGGAAAGTTGCCGGGCCTCCACGGCCCGGACGCTCGGGCTGTAAGCCCTCGACCTGGGGAAGCTGCGATTGGGCTAGTGGTAGGTCGAGGCGTTGCACGCCGAGTCGGGTGGGGCGACCAGCACGGCGTCACAGTTGCCGGGCCTCTACGGCCCGGACACTCGGGCTGTAAGCCCTCGACCTAGGGAGGCTGCGATTGGGCTGGTAGTAGGTCGAGGCGTTGCACGCCGAGTCTGTAGCGCGACCAGCACTGCGGGAAAGGTGCCAGGCCTCCACGGCCCGGACGCTCGGGCTGCAAGCCCTCGACCCGGGGAGGCTTTGGCGGGGCTGGTGGCTGTGACGGCATTTTTGGCGTACTTGCGGGGGAATATGAAACGCGACTTCAATAAGTATCTAGATCACCTGGAGGAGGACGAACTGCGGGCCGAGCTGAAGATGCTCTACGCCCGCTTCCCCGTGCTGCGGGAGTATTACGTCATGGAGCTCACGGACCCGAAGAAGGTGATCGATAAGTATAAGGCTGGGATGCGCAAGGGCTTTTTCCCCACCCGGGGGGGTGGTAAGCGCGGCCGCTCGGTGTCGACGAAGCTCATCAAGCAGTTTGCCGCCGTGTCTATTCACCCCAAGGATTTGATCGAGCTGCACTTCTACCGGGCGGAACTGATGACCGAGTACATCGCCGCCCAGCGCGTAGACAGTGAGACTTTTCACGCCAGCGCGGTCAAGTCCTTCGCGCAGGCCTGCCAACTGGCGGAGCGGGAGGTGCTACTGGACTACTTCGGCGATGGGGCGCGGGCGCTGTGTGCGCTGTTCGACCAATGTAAACGGGTGAAGAACCTCAGTCTGTGGCCCGCTTACCGGGCAGTCTGGTTGGATTGATTGGTAGGATGTCCATATGTATATGCGGAATCGTCATATTATACCGTATAATTTTTGGTTTTACCGGATGTTTTACGTAGATTAGTCAGGTTTTCAGGATCGTAGGCTAATTAGATGTTGCTACAACATTGCACCTGCGTTCCCGCCCATCTAATTATACTAACTACTACCATCGATCATGAGTACAACAGCCACCCGCACTACCGACACCCTAGCCAAACCAAGATTTAAAGACCAGTACGAAAACTACATCGGCGGAGAGTGGACCGCGCCGACGAAGGGAGAATACTTCGACAACGTTTCGCCCGTAGACGGACAGAGTTTCACCCGCATCCCACGCTCGACCAAGGAGGATGTGGATAAGGCCGTGGCCGCCGCCCGCAAGGCCGCCGACCATTGGAATAACACCTCGGCTACCGAGCGCAGCAATATGCTGCTGAAGATCGCCCAGGTGATGGAAGATAACCTGGAGGTGCTGGCCCGCGCCGAGACCTGGGACAATGGAAAGGCCCTGCGCGAAACCCGCGCCGCCGATATGCCGCTGGCCGTCGACCACTTCCGCTACTTCGCCGGGGTGATCCGCGCCGAAGAGGGTGGGGTAGCCGAGCTGAATAGTGATACCGTATCGATGAACGTCTGGGAACCCCTGGGCGTCGTAGGGCAGATCATCCCCTGGAACTTCCCCATTCTAATGGCGGCCTGGAAGCTGGCCCCCGCCCTGGCAGCCGGTAACTGCGTCGTACTCAAGCCCGCCGAGCAGACCCCCGTGGGTATCCTGCTCTTCATGGAGCTCATCGAAGACATCCTTCCGGCTGGCGTGCTAAATATCATTAACGGCTTCGGCGTAGAGGCCGGTAAGCCACTGGCCAGTCACCCGGATATCAATAAGATCGCCTTTACGGGAGAGACCACGACCGGACAGCTGATCATGCAGTACGCCAGTAAGAACATCATCCCCGTGACGCTGGAGCTGGGCGGTAAGAGCCCCAACGTGTTCATGGAATCGGTCATGGAAGCCGACGATGCCTTCTTCGATAAGTGTCTGGAGGGTGCGGCCATGTTTGCCCTCAACCAGGGCGAGGTCTGTACCTGTCCGAGCCGACTGCTGGTGCAGGAGTCGATCTACGACAAGTTCATGGAGCGCTTCATCGAGCGGGTGGAGGCCATCAAGATGGGCCACCCCCTCGACCCCACCACAATGATGGGTGCCCAGGCCAGCAACGACCAGTACGAGAAGATCCTTAAGTACATCAAGATCGGTAAGGATGAGGGCTGTAAGGTGCTCACCGGGGGGGACTCCGCCTTCGTCGACGGACTCGGAGAAGGCTACTACATCCAGCCCACCGTACTGGAGGGCAACAACAAGATGCGGGTGTTCCAGGAGGAGATCTTCGGTCCGGTGCTCTGCGTGACCACCTTCAAGGACGAAGCCGAGGCCATCGAGATCGCCAATGATACGCTCTACGGACTCGGTGCCGGCGTCTGGACGCGCGACGCCCACCAGCTCTACCGCATCCCGCGGGCCATTAAGGCCGGCCGGGTCTGGGTCAACTGCTACCACGACTATCCCGCCCACGCGCCCTTCGGTGGGTATAAGAAGTCGGGTATCGGCCGCGAAAATCACAAGATGATGCTCGACCACTACCGGCAGACCAAGAACATGCTTATCAACTACAGCAAGGAGAAGCTGGGCTTCTTTTAGGATGGCTAAAGTAGACATCACCGATGCCGCCCGCGCGGTCATAGACACCTTACGCACCGAGCACGGCCCCCTCATCTTTCACCAGAGTGGGGGCTGCTGCGACGGTTCGTCCCCCATGTGCTTCCCGGAGGGCGAGCTGTACCTCGACGACACCAACGACGTGCTACTGGGCGAGGTGCACGGCTGCCCGTTCTACATGTCCACCTTTCAGTACGACTACTGGAAGCATACCCACCTCACCCTCGACGTAGTGGAGGGTAGGGGCGCGAGCTTTTCGGCGGAGATCCCCCTGGGCCTCCGCTTCGTCATCGACTCCCGGATTCTCGAAGCCGGCGAGTAGGACCATTGTCCGATCAGGACTTTATGATACGCACGGTAGCCTGCTGCTCGTGAGGTAATTCCAGGAGATCTCCCTCCACGGTATCCCGAATAGCTAGGTCATCGGCCAGGGTCTCTTCCATCAGGTAGTCCCGGTAGGTCTGTACCGCTAGCTGTACCTCCTCCGGGGCGGACAGCGCGATGCGGATGCGGTCGGTCACTTCCAGTCCGGCTTCCTTGCGCATGGTCTGGATGCGGCTCACCAGTTCACGAGCCAGTCCCTCCCGGGCCAGCGCTGGACTTACGTCGATGTCGAGCGCGACGGTCAGGTCGCCGTCCGTGGCGACCTTCCAGCCTGGAATATCCTCAGTGACTACCTCTACTTCTTCCGTAGTGATGGCTACGGGTGTGCCATCCAGGTTGAGCTGGAAGCTGCCGGTCGATTCCAGTTGGGCGATATCGCTTCCGCTCATACCGGCGATGGCCTTCGCGGCCAGCTTCATCTGCTTACCGAGCCGCTTGCCCAGCACCTTGAAGTTGGCCTTCACGGACTTTTTCAGAAAGTCGTCGTCGGTCAGGAACTCTACCGCTTTGATATTGGTCTCGGCACGGATAATGTGGGCTACGTCAGCCACCTGCCGCTGGAACTCCGCGCTCAGGGCGGGCACGAGGATCTTCTGCAGGGGTTGGCGTACGCGCAGCCGTTCGCGCTTGCGCAGACTCAGCACCAGCGAGGAGATGCGCTGTGCGTAGCCCATACGCTGCTCTAGGTCGGGATCGATGCGGGCGGGGTCGGCCGGTGCGAGGAGGGTCAGGTGGACGCTATCCGCCGCGTCAGTCAGGTTGCGGTAGAGCCAGTCGGCGAAGAAGGGGGCTACCGGTGCCATCAGCTGGCTGACGCGGTACAGGCAGGTATGCAGGGTCTGGTAGGCGGCGCGCTTATCGGTGGTCATCTCCCCGCGCCAGAACCGGCGGCGGCACTGCCGGACGTACCAGTTGCTGAGCTCGTCGTTGACAAAGCTGTCGATGGCCCGGATGGCGGGGGTGGCGTCGTAAGCGGTGAATAGCCGGTCTACCTCCTGGGTCAGGCTTTCAAGGCGACTGAGGACCCAGCGGTCGATCTCGGCGAGTTCTTCCGGGGCTACGGCTTCGTCCTGGGTAGCATCGTAATCATCGATGTTAGCGTACAGCGCGAAGAAGCCGTAGGTATTGTACAGGGTGCCGAAAAAGCGACGCTGCACTTCCTTAATGCCGTCCAGGTCGAACTTGAGGTTGTCCCAGGGGTCGCTGTTGCCGATCATGTACCAGCGGGTGGCGTCTGCGCCGAAGGTATCGATGGTAGTGAAGGGATCGACGGCATTGCCCAGGCGCTTGGACATCTTTTTGCCCTCCTTGTCCAGGACCAGTCCGTTAGAGACTACGTTCTTGTAGGCCACCGAATCGAAGACCAGCGTAGCGATGGCGTGCAGCGTATAGAACCAGCCCCGCGTCTGATCTACGCCCTCGGCGATGAAGTCGGCGGGAAAGGAGCGCTCGAACACCTCCTGCTGCTCGAAGGGGTAGTGGAGCTGGGCGTAGGGCATGCTACCGGAGTCGAACCAGACGTCGATCAGATCGAGCTCGCGGCGCAGCTCCTTGCCGTTCTGCCAGAGTACGACCTCGTCGATGTAGGGGCGGTGGAGATCCTGGGGGACTTGCTGGTCCAGTCCGAGTTCCTGGTTGGCAGTCCGAACCAGCTCTTCCAGCTCGGCGATGGAGCCGATGCATACTTCCTCCGTACCGTCTTCGCTGCGCCAGATGGGCAGGGGGATGCCCCAGTAGCGGCTGCGGCTGAGGTTCCAGTCCTGGAGGTTCTCCAGCCACTTGCCGAAGCGGCCCTCGCCGGTACTGGCGGGCTGCCAGTTGATGGTCTTGTTGAGCTCCTGCATCCGCTCCTTGACGGCGCTGGCCTTGATGAACCAGCTGTCGAGGGGGTAGTAGAGCACGGGCTTGTCCGTCCGCCAGCAATGGGGGTAGCTGTGGTTGTACTTGGCTACGTTAAAGGCCAGCCCGGCTTTCTTGAGGTGTACCGCGATATCGATGTTGACGTCGAAGTAGCCCTCTTCGTCCTTATAGTCCTTGACGTAACGGCCGGCGAAGGGACCGGCGTCCTCCGTAAACTTGCCCGTCTTATCGACCAGGGTAAGCGAGCCGATGCCGTTGGCCTTACCGACCATCATATCGTCGGCTCCGAAGCTGGGAGCAGTATGTACGATACCAGTACCTGCGTCGGTGGTCACGAAGTCGCCCGGAATGATCCGAAAGGCATCGCCATCCGTAGGCACCGCACCCGGCAGCAGCTGCTCGTACCGAAGTCCGATCAGCTCCGTGCCCTTGAAGGACTCGCTCTGCTCCACCACTACCGGCTGGTTGTTCCCCCCGAACCACTTCTCTACCAGCGCCTCGGCAAGCACCACCTCGATCGGCGCCTCGGTGTAGGGATTGATCGTCTTCACCCGTACGTAATCGATGTCCGGGCCGACGGTCAGGGCCGTATTACTGGGCAGTGTCCACGGCGTTGTCGTCCAAGCAAGAAGGTATAAGGGCCCAAGCCTATCCTTCCCTTCCTTAACCCCCTTACTCCCTAACCCCTTAACCCCTTGCACCTTAAACATAGCCACCACGGTGGTATCGGTTACGTCCTGGTAGGCGCCGGGCATATTGAGCTCATGGGTGCTCAGGCCGGTGCCGGCGGCGGGGCTGTAGGGTTGGACGGTGTAGCCCTTGTAGATGAGGTCTTTGTCGTAGATCTGCTTGAGGAGCCACCAGACGGACTCCATGTATTCCCGCTCGTAGGTGATGTAGGGGTTCTCCAGGTCGACCCAGTAGCCCATCTTGCGGGTGATGTCGTCCCAGACGTCCTTATAGCGCATGACGGTCTCGCGGCAGGCCTTGTTGTAGTCGTCTACACTGATCTTGGTACCGATGTCCTCCTTGGTGATGCCGAGTTCGGATTCGACCTTGAGCTCGATGGGTAGGCCGTGGGTGTCCCAGCCGCCCTTACGTTCTACGCGCTTGCCCTTCAGGGTCTGGAAGCGGCAGAACATGTCCTTGATGGTGCGGGCCATAACGTGGTGGATGCCCGGCTGTCCGTTGGCGCTGGGGGGACCTTCGTAGAACACGAAGGGGTTATCAGCCGGCCGCTCGTCGACACTGCGCCGGAAGATGTCTTGCTCTGCCCAGAAGGCGAGGATTTCGCGGTCGATAGTGGGGAGGTCGAGGGTCTTATATTCCTGATACATGGCTGGGGGGATGGACTAGCGGGGGCGCAAAAATAGAAAAGCTCCAATGGCCGGTGCCGTTGGAGCTTCGTTGCGGGGGTGACAGCAGCGGTCCTACGGGCACGGGGCCAGCCGGATAATGCTACCGTAAATGAAGAATAGTGGTTTCATCACCCGAATAACGGGTCGGGGTCAGCCATAGTTGCATTTCCAGATCGGGGAGATGTACGTACGGCGTGAGCAAGAGGTAGTAACGCATCCACGAAAAATAAATTTGTGTAGTTGCGTACGGAAGATTACATTTAATGTATCTTAAGCATGCGGTAGCGCAGTATTAATTACTGCTACTTCGTACAAGAACTAGTTTTCATTTGGTTTTTTGGGGTTATTGGGAGGCAACTTGTTGCCTCTTTTTTATTTGGGGGTAGCGAAGCAGCCGCCAGACGAATTTCCTCGTAGCTATACGCCTTGTCGAAGTGCTCGAATACCTCTTTGTAGCCCTCGATCTCCCGGTCGGTCAGGTAGCTGGTGATAACCTCCAGCCGGTCCGGCGCGATCAATTCTTCTACGGCTAGTTCCCCTGTCTTTACCCAGTGTGCGAGGTGGTTGTAAATCGTACCCTCGGTGTAGCCGCGCTGCGTGGCTACCTCAGCTACGGTGAGTCCCCGGCGGAAAGCGTCCAGGCTCTGTTGCTTCGTGCCGGAGGTAGAGACGGTTACACGGTCCGCATCGCAGTACTTTTCAATCAATACCAGGAGCTCGTCGCCGTAGGCTTCACGCGACTTCTCCCCAAAGCCCTCTACCTGTAATATGGCGGCCGCGTCGCGGGGCAGCGTGTCGGCTAATCGGAGCAGCACGGCGTTGTGGAGAATGCGGTAGGCGGCTATGCCCTGATCCTCGGCCGTTTTGGTGCGCCACTTCGCCAGCTCCTGGTACAGGATGGGGTGGCTGCTGGCGCCGGCGGTCGAGCTGGTCTTCTTACCACTACTGCTCTTCGCCCGCTGTTCGAACTCAATGGTAGCGTCGGCGCGCGCCCGCAGGTAGGTATCGGGGTGGAAGCCTTCACCCAGAACGGCAAAGGTGCGCAGTTTGATGAAGCAGGTCAGGGCAGCCTCCCGGAGCCGCTCGGTGATGCTGTCGAAGACCTTGCGGTTGTCGGACATGAAGGGTAGGGCGGCGAGTCGGGTGCAGACTGCCTCGAGCGGCTCCTGAAAGTGGGCACTGGCGTTCCTAAGCCGTTCGCTGAGCTCCGGGTGATCGGCCGGCAGCGTGTCCTGTTTGGCGTAGGCAGTGAGCTGGCGGAGGAAGCCGGTTCCAAGCTTGCCGACCCGTTGATCGAGATCGCTACGTATGGCACGGGCTTCGGCGAGGGCATCCCCCTGCACGGCCGACTCGTGCTCGAACAGTACGCGCTCTAGCCAGCCGAGCTGCCGGTCGGCCTCCCGGAAGTCGAACAGCTCGCGCAGGCAGTTGAGCTGGAACTCCCGCTGGTCACTGCGCAGATCGTCCGGCGTGGGCGCTTCGTCATCGGCGCGGGAGGAGTAGTCCTGGACGACGCGGTCGGTGCGCACGCTGCTGTCGCCGATGCGGCTACGCAGTACGATACCTTCGAAGGTCTTACAGCGGCTGAGGGCCACGTAGACCTGTCCGTGCGCAAAGGCGGCCGCCGCATCGATGATGACCCGTTCGAAGGTCAGTCCCTGACTCTTGTGGATCGTGATGGCCCAGGCCAGGCGCAGGGGGTGCTGCTCGAAGGTGCCGATCACTTCGTCGTTGACCTCCTTGGTCACCTTGTCGAGCTCGTAGGTGCGATTCTCCCAGGCTACGGGCAGGACGGGGATGGGGTCTTCGCCCGGACAGCTCACCTCGATCTCCTGCCCCTCGATCTTGGTGATGCGGCCGATCTTGCCGTTGTAATAGAGCTTTTCCGCCGTGTCGTTCTTGTTGAACATCACCTGTGCCCCGACGCGGAAGCTCAGCGTCTCCTCATTCGGGTACATTGATTCGGGAAACTTGCCGGATATGGTGGCAGCGAAGGTGTGGAGGGGAGTAGTGAGGGTAGCGAGCTGCCGCGCATTGATCTGGTCCGCCGTGCGGTTGTGGGAGCTGAGGGTGATGTAGTCTTCGGAGGCCGGCGGCTGGAATTCAGGCCCCCGATAGCGGGAGTTGAGCTGCTGCAGACTGGCTGCGTCTAGCCGATCGTTGCGCACCTGGTTGAGCAGGTCGATGAAGTCGGCGTCGGACTGCCGGTAAATGTGCTGCAACTGAATGGTGCGTACACCGGCCTCGGCCAGGGCCTTGCTGCCGAAGAAGTAGGCGGTCTGGTAATCATCCCGCAGCTGGTTCCACTCGTTATCGCGCACCACGGGTGGTAGCTGGTGGAGGTCGCCGATCATTAGGAGTTGTACGCCGCCGAAGGGCCGCTCGCTGCGGCGGTACTTGCGCAATACGGCACTGATGGCATCCAGTACATCGACCCGCACCATACTGATCTCATCGATCACCAACAGATCGAGGCTGCGGAGCACGTCGGCCTTCTGCCGACTGAGCCGGTGGGTGCGCAGATCGGCCTGTAGTCGGTCGGGGGTAAGGACCCCGAAGGGGAGCTGAAACTGACTGTGGATGGTCACCCCCTTCGCATTGATGGCCGCCACCCCCGTGGGAGCTACTACGACCATGCGCTTGAGTACCTCGCGGCGGATACGGTGCAGGAAGGTGGTCTTGCCCGTGCCGGCCTTTCCGGTCAGAAATACGTGGCGGTCGGTCTGACTGACAAACTGGTAGGCGAGGTCGAGTTCGGGGTTGGTGGACATAGGGGAAGGCAAATACGTTTGAGCTGCAAGTACGGGACGGATGCCTCAGCTAGCAGTAGATTAAACGAATACTTGCGATTAAATACGTTTACAGCTGCTTACGAACTGACTTTCTTTCGCACCTGCGGCCCCGCCCCCCCGTTCCACCCATCACCCCTACGACGCCCGCCTTAACTCCCTAACCCCTTAACCCCCCTTACCCCCCATGCTAGAAGGTACCGTGATAAAATCGACCGGCAGCTGGTACAACGTGCTGCTGGATGAGGAGACGCCCGACGGGGCTACCACCCTTCGCTGCCGCGTGGCGGGTAAGTTCCGGCTCAACGAGCTGAACCTCACCAACCCCATCGCGGTGGGCGACCGGGTGAGCGTGGAGGTGGATATTCTGAACGATGCGGAGACCGGGGCCATCCGTGGGATCGCGGACCGGACGAACTACGTCGTACGCCAGAGTCCCCGCCGCAAGCACGACCTGCACCTGATCGCCAGCAATGTGGACCAGGCGGTGCTCATCACCACCATCATCGATCCGGGCGTGAAACTGGGCTTTATCGACCGCTTCCTGCTGATGACCGAGCCCTTCGGCATACCCACGGTGATCGTGGTGAATAAGGCTGACCTATACGAAGAGGAGGAGCTGGAGACCTATCAGGTGGTCCATGACCTGTATACCGACATCGGCTACACCGTGCTGCTCGTGAGTGCTACCAGCGGACAGGGCATCGAGGAGCTGCGCGAACTACTAAAAAACAAGCGCAACCTGCTGAGCGGACAGAGCGGGGTAGGCAAGAGTACCCTAGTTAACGCCGTCGAGCCCGGACTAGACCTACGCACCGGCGAGCTATCCGGCTATACGGGTAAGGGGCAGCACACCACCACCTTTGCCGAGCTGTTCCAGCTGAGCTTCGGTGGAGAACTGATCGACACGCCGGGCATCAAGACGCTGGGCTTCAACTACTTCAAGCCGCAGGACGTGGCACATAACTTCCGCGAGATCTTTGCGCTGAGCGAGGCGTGTCGCTTCGGGGGCTCCTGTCTGCACAAGGACGAGCCCGGCTGCGCGGTCAAGGAATCGGTCGAGGAGGGCGACGATCGGGTGACGGACCTGCGCTACTACTCTTACCTACAGCTGCTGGAGGAGGTGTCGGCGCAAAATTACTGGGAGCGGCGGAAGGTGTAGCGCGTAATTGGACCTTAGGTTTCACTACCTTGTGATCTAATCATATGATTAGATCATGCCCTACAAACCGCCTTATGCTATCACCGCTGAGATCCAGTTTGCGCTGGGTGAGGTGATTCGTTTGATTGGTCAGTTGGAAGGCTACCAACTGCTAGCGGGAAACCTTCAGTTGCGTCGTCAGAATAAGATTAAATCGCTCCATTCAAGTTTAGCGATCGAGGGCAATAGACTTAGTCAGGAACAGGTAACCGCCATTTTGGAGGGTAAGCCGGTGATCGGTCCACCCAGGGACATCCAGGAAGTGAAAAATGCCATTTCAGTGTACGATAGTGTTGGTAACCTGTTGTCTGGTCAGGAAGATGATCTGCTGAGCGCGCACGGTACATTAATGCAGGCCCTGATCGATGACGCAGGCAGGTACCGCAACAGCGGAGTCGGTGTAGTGGACGGCGATCGAGTAATTCATATCGCTCCACCGGCTCGCCAGGTACCCCGACTGATGGGGGATCTGTTTGACTATCTAGTGAACTATCAGGAGGATACTGTAGTCAAAAGCTGCGTTTTTCATTATGAATTCGAATTCATTCACCCTTTCTCTGACGGCAACGGCCGTATGGGACGGCTGTGGCAAACAGTTATCTTGAAGGAGCGGTATCCCGTATTACAGTACGTACCTCTAGAAAATATTGTACACAGTAGGCAGCAAGACTATTACGATGCCCTCCGTCACAGTCAGTCGGTGGGGAATTCAAACCCGTTCATAATCTATATGCTTGCCGCCATGCGTACCGCGCTGGAGGAGCAACTACAGGAGGCCAATATTCAGCATTCGCCGTCCGATCGGCTTTCTGCCTTCCGGGAGCACTTCGGCACCCGTCCCTTCGTTCGCAAGGACTACCAGCACTATCATAAGAATATCTCACCCGCCACGGCCACTCGCGATCTACGTAGTGGAGTAGACAACGGCCGCTTAACTAAGTCGGGTGGACATGCCGACGCCAGCTATCAATTTGCCTAACCCCCTACCCCCTCCCATGGCCAAGTGGATCCTAAAAGCCGCCGTACAAAAGGGCATCTCCTACCTCCCGTACAAGGAGCACATCAACTTCGTGTTACAGAAGTACGTGACGCGCGGCGTACGGCTCACCGATACCCACCTGGAGTATAAGCTGGACGCCGCCCGCGACCACATCCGCTACTACCGCACCTACGGAACCACCCCTGCAGGTCAGGCCACTGTCCTGGAACTCGGCACCGGCTGGTACCCCGTCGTGCCCACGCTGCTCTACCTGGTGGGCTTCCGCAAGATCGTGACCATCGACATCCGCGACTGGACGAGCAAGGCGCGGCAGCTCACGGCTATTCGCAGGATCCTGGGCTACTACGATACCGGCCGCCTGCAGGCGTACACCGGCCCCATCGATCCGGCCCGGCTGGCTAATTTGCGCAACCTGCTCGTGAACGCCGAGGCGCACGACGTAGGAAGCATCCACACGCTCATCCACACCGAGGCCCTGGTCATGGACGCCACCCGGCTCACCTACCCCGAGCAGCACTTCGACTTCATCTGCTCCAACAATACCTTCGAGCACGTCTACACCCCGGTACTGCGCAACATCCTGCGGGAGTTCAAGCGGGTACTGAAGCCGGACGGCGTAATGAGCCACTTCATCGACCTGAGCGACCACTTCGCCCACCTGGACGGCAGCATCACGATCTACAATTTCCTACGCTTCACCGAGCAGCAGTGGGCCGCGATCGACAATACGATCCAGCCCCAGAACCGCCTGCGGTGGCGCGATTACGTGGCCATGTACCAGGAGCTCGGCATCCCCATCCGGGAAGAGGACTACCTGGGCGGGGACGCAGGTGCACTGCAAACCGTGCCGCTGGCGGAGCAGTACGCCGGCTACTCTGCGGAAGAGCTGGCGATCAGTCACGGGTCGATCGTTAGCTAGTCATCCATTTCCATCGTACGGCCTACGAACTTCACGACGAAGAATAGCAGGACCAGTCCGCCGGCCATCAGGGAGAGGCAGACCGTCCAGCCCCCGCCGAGCAGGGTGGAGAGAAAACCGCAGGCCATAGCTACGGAGCCCACCGTGAGGGCGTAGGGCAGCTGGGTGCGGACGTGGTCGATGTGGTTGCAGTCAGAGGCCAGGCTACTCAGGATGGTCGTGTCCGAGATCGGGGAGCAGTGATCGCCGAGTACACTGGCGGCCAGGACGGTACTGATCACATTGTACAGTAGGCCTGCCGCCTCGGGTTCATCCCAGCCGGAGAACATCGCGACCGACCATGTGAGCGGAATGGCAATGGGGTAGAGGATGGCCATCGTGCTCCAACTGCTACCGGTAGAAAAGCTCACCAGGGCGGCCAGTACGAAGATGACGGGCTGGATGAAGTACGGATTGAGGGCGCTGCCGAGCAGCTCGACCAGGAAGGTGGCGGTGTGGAGTTCTTCGGTGGTCAGTGCCAGGGCCCAGGCCAGGGTGAGGATCATCACGGCCGAGAACATGGCCTTGAAGCCGGCGGTGAGCGAGCCGATGGTCTGCTCGATGTTCATGATGCGCTGGCCTACGGTGAGCGCGATGGCTACGAGTACGCCGCTCATACTGGCCCAGAGGAGGGCGACGTAGCTGTCGGCCGCGCCGATAGTGAGTCCGAGTTTGCCGAAGAAGTTGCCGTCGAGGGCTCCCCAGACTGCGCCCCAATCGTTGGTGCTCATCGGCACGTCCATGTTGCCGGCCAGGGATTCCAGACCGGTATTGAGCAGACCGATGATCGTCATGAGGATCACTACCGCTACGGGGATGGCGGCGTTGCGCGCGCGCAGGGGGGCACCGGGCACTGGGTCGAGGTCTTCCTGCTCGCTCACCGCCGCCTCGTTGGCGCTGATGGCCTTGACCTGTCCGGTGGTGCGGGCACGGTCTTCGGCGCGCCACATGGGGCCGTAGTCCTTGCGCTGAAAGATCAGGAACAGAATGAAGGCCAGGGTGAGTACCGGGTAATAACTGTACTTCAGCGACTCGATGAAGATCGCATAGGGCGTAGTACCGGCGAAGTGCTCGACCTGCTCGATGCCGTCGCCGATGTAGCCCAGCTCGGCCCCGATCCAGGTAGTGATGAAGGCCACCGAGGCGACGGGGGCCGCGGTAGAATCTACGATGTAGGCCAGCTTCTCGCGGCTGATGCGGAAGCGGTCCGTGACCGAGCGCATGGTGTTGCCCACGATCAGGGTGTTGGCGTAATCGTCGAAGAAGATGGCCACGCCCAGCAGCCAGGTGACGAACTGTCCGCGGCGGGGATTGGTGGCGTACTTGGTCATGCGGTGCACCACGCCGGCCATACCCCCGTTGCGACTGATGATGGCCACCATGCCGCCGATCATCAGACTGAACACCAGCACGCTCAGGTGGCCGGCGTCGTTGAGGGAGTTGATGATGTAAGTGTCGATGGTGGTGAGCAGCGACTTGATCACCCCCAGGAAGAACTCGAAGCGGAAGCCGCCAGCGATGAAGGCCCCCACCCAGATACCAGCAAAGAGCGAGATGATGACCTCCTTGAAGAGCAACGCCAGTCCGATGGCGATCAGCGGCGGTAGGATGGATAGCCACAGCGGCACGTAGCGCAGCCGGTCCGGCCCCGGATTCTTGCTCAGGTGGTAGAGCTCGGTCTTTCCGCCAGACTGAATAAGCTGCATCCCCGGCTCGACGGCCAGCAGTAATCCGCCATCGGCCGGGCTAGGCGTAACCGCATCGCCGTTGATCATGAACTGCGCACCGGCGTCCGCGCCCTGGATCAGTAGGCCGGTTTCCGTTGCCTGTACGCTGCCGTACTGGGCGTGACCGAGGGTGGTAAGGAGCAGCAGGACAAACAGAAGGAGCGAGCGGGTGGGGGGGGGCATACGACGAGCTTGGCCGGACAAGATACACTACGCCACGAAGCGCGGCGCAGGCGGGTGGGCGTCCGCCCGCCGATAAAGCGGTCCGGTGGGGCAAACTTTAGGGGGCAGCTAGCGTAGATTACAGCAGCCCTACTCCTTATGATGCGTCGTTCCCTCTGTCTGCTATTCCTCTTCGGTACTCTGAGTGCTACGGCGCAGCTGGGCCTGCAACCACAGTTGCCGGAGGTGCGCGATGACCAGGGCGGGCTGCTCCCCCAGGCCTGGCTCGGCGGACTCAACGCCCCCCAGTACAGCGCGGCCGATCTGGACGGCGATGGGTTGGGGGATCTGGTCCTGTTCGACCGGGCGGGCGACGCCCTGCTGGCCCTGCGGGGCGACGGCGAGGGAAACTACGAGCCGGCCCCCGAGCTCCTGGCCGGTTTCCCTGACGACCTATCCTACTGGATCCTGCTGCGCGATTACGATGCCGATGGCGTGCAGGACCTATTTGCCTATTCCGGCGCCTTTGGCGGCTTTCAGGTCTACCGCGGCAGCCGGGCGGCGGACGGACTACTGATCTACCCCGCACAGCCCACTTATGCCGGACTGAGCTACCCACTGGGCAATGCCCTCACCCCCATCTTCGTCACCAACCTCGACTACCCCGCCGTAGACGATGTGGACGGCGACGGCGACCTGGATATCCTCACCTTCAGCGTGGGCGGCGGCTACCTGGAGTACTACCAGAACCAGAGCGTGGAGCGTGGCTTTGGGACCGACACCCTGCTGTACACCCTGGCCAGCGAGTGCTTTGGTGGCTTTTTCGAGAGCGGACTTACGCCGGAGCTGACCCTATCCGACTCCCCCAATGCCTGCGCCCGCAGCGTACGGGGCGGCGGAAGCACGGTCGAGCGCCGCCACGCCGGCTCCACTACGCTGAGTATCGACCTGACCGGCAATGGGCTCAAGGATGTCATGCTCGGCGACATATCCTTCGAGTACATCGTGCTGGGGCGCAATACCGGGACGCGGCAACTGGCCCACGTGACCAGTCAGGACGACACCTGGCCCACCGGCGGCACCCCCGTCGAAGTAGACTTCTTCCCCGCTATCTTCCACGTCGATATCGATCAGGACGGGGTGAGGGATCTCATTGCCAGTCCCAGCCAGACCCTCAATGCCGAGAACATAGACGTAGGCTGGTACTACCGGAATACGGGAACGGAGGCCCGGCCCGACTTCGTGTTTCAGGACAGCCAGCAGTTTGTCCGCCAGTCCATCGACTACGGCAGCAACAGTGCGCCGGCCGCCTTCGACGCTGACGCCGACGGTCGGCCCGATCTCGTAGTAGGCAACGGAGAGGAATACGTTGACGGCCTCACCCTACGCAGTCAGCTGCGGCTGATCCGCAACGTGACCGAACCCGGCGGCCCGGCGGCCTTCGTTACGGCGGACGAGGACTACCTCGGCCTGAGCCGGTTCAACAACGTCACCTCCGCCTTCGCTCCTGCCTTCGGTGACCTCGACAGCGACGGCGACCTAGACGCCATGGTCGGCGAGCGGGGTGGCCGGCTGATCTACCTGGAGAACACCGCCGGCCCGGGCCGGCCCGCCACCTTCGCCGAGCCCGTATTCGGCTATATGGACCTCGACGCCGGCCAGCTCAGCAAACCTACCCTGGCCGACCTCGACCGCGACGGCCTCACCGACCTGATCGTGGGCGGCTTCGACGGCCGCATCCGCTTCTACCGCAACCTGGGCACGGCCGGTGCCCCCCGCTTCGACGCATTTTTCGCTACCCCCGGCAACGTGGAGCAACTCGGCGGCATCAACACCAATACACCAGGCTCGAGCAGCGGCCACCCCGCTCCGCAGGTAGTCACCTACGCCGACCGCTTCGTCCTACTCACCGGCAACCGCGCCGGCACGCTGGAGGCCTACACCTTTACGGACTATACCCAAGCCTTCACCCCCCTCAGCCGCACTGTCGACGGCCTCGATCTAGGCGCCTTCTCCACCCCCGCCACGGCCGATTTTGACGGCGACGGGCTCCTCGACCTCGTCTTCGGCAACCAGCGCGGCGGCCTGAGCTACTACACTTCCGAGCTGGCTGCCGAGCAGTCTACCGGCCTATTCGACCGCCCCGTGCCCGCCTTTTTCTTCGCCCTCTCCCCCAATCCCACCACGGGTACCCTCCAGCTTCGCCACCTGCCGGGGTCGCCGGTGCAATGGATCGAGGTACACAGCGCGATCGGCCAATTCCTATACCGCTTACCCGCCACCAAGCAAACGAGCTTCTCCCTGGATTTAGGTGGATTGGCTTCTGGCATCTACCTCATCCGCGTCACCACCCCCCGGGGCACCGCTAGTCAGAAGGTTCTGCTACGCTAGCTTACCCTGCACCTGCGCTCCCGCCCTGCTCCAGGTACGACAGCGCCTCCAACGTCCGCCTTAACCCCTTAACCCCTTATCTCCATAACCCCTTCCCCCCCCATGCAACGCATCACCGAACAGCCCGGCCCCTACCGCCACCTCGAGACCCGCTCCGCCGCCGAGCTGCTTACCTACATCAATGCGCAGGATAGCCTGGTGGCTCCGGCCGTAGCGGCCTGCATCCCGGCACTGACCCGATTGGTCGAAGCGATCGTACCGCGGATGGAGCGGGGCGGACGCTTGTTCTACATCGGAGCGGGCACCAGCGGGCGTCTGGGCGTGCTGGATGCCAGTGAGTGTCCGCCTACCTACGGTGTGCCGCCCGGGATGGTGATCGGACTGATCGCCGGCGGGGACCGTGCCCTGCGCGACGCCGTAGAGGCGGCCGAGGACAGTGCCGGACAGGCCTGGAAGGATATGGCTACCTACACGCCGAACGCCGACGATACTCTGATCGGGATTGCCGCATCGGGGACTACCCCCTACGTGATCGGCGGACTACAGGAAGCCCGGGCCGCTGGTCTGCTTACGGGCTGCGTGACCTGCAATCCCGGCGCGCCAGTCACCGAAGTGTGCGAGCATCCTATTGTAGCAGTGGTAGGCCCTGAGGTGGTGACCGGTAGTACGCGCATGAAGTCGGGGACCGCCCAGAAGCTGGTGCTCAATATGATCACTACGACGGTCATGATCCGACTTGGGCGGGTGCGGGACAACCGCATGGTGGATATGAAGCTCAGCAACGCCAAACTCGTGGACCGCGGCACCAAGATGATCGTGGAGGCTACGGGATTGGCTTACGGCGAGGCCCGGCGGCGGCTACTCGAGCAGGGCAGCGTCCGCGACGTGATCGACGGGCAGTAGGGGCTGCATGCCGAGCACTTCGGTGCAAAAGTCGACCATGGCGCGCTGGGCGGCCATCCAGTCTTTGGACTTGATGTCGCTACCTACGAAGTGGGTTTCGGGAGTGGGTAGGGGCTGTAGGCGTACCTGGTCCGGCGGGGTAGCCAGGAGCTCGTGCAGCTCCGGGTAACGGTCTATTTCGACGTGCTCGTCTTCGTTCAGTGCGTTCTTGTGGTAATACAGTATCAGGACCGGACTACGGACCCTGCGGAAGGTAGTATCGCCCATGGTGGTCTGCACGAGTATCTGCAGATCGACCAGCGCACGGGAGGGGTAGATGGTATCGAAATACTGTGCGGCACCGGGCTCTTCGTGGCTGATCTTCTTATTGGTGCCGAAACTGGCCAGGTTGGCTAGCTCGTGCCCCCAGGGGGACATGAGGAGGGAGGCGCCGGGCTGGTCGTCCTCTACGTTGGGGCCCATATTGATGAGGCCGGCCACGTCGTCCGGAAAGTCGGCCGCCAGCTTGAAGGCCAGGGTGCCCCCGGTGGAGGTGGACATCAGGATCACCCGTCGGCCGATCTGTTTACCGATGGCCAGGGCTTCGCGGGCATCCTGCCAGGCGGCTTCGGGACTGAAATCCTGTAGGGCGGCCCGTGCTTGAAGACCGTGTCCGGCCCAGCGGCCCAGGTAGACGTTACTGCCAAAAATGCGGGGGACGTTCACGTTCACGGGGTAGCCGTCGCGGTAGCTGCCCGCGAAACCGTGGAGGTAGACGAAGGCGTAGTCAGTGACCCGGGGGGTGGAATCGTTCCACACGATACGGGCCTGGTTATTAGGACGGGTGGGTTGGCTGGCTTCTCCTTGCTGCACGTAGCGGTCCAGGTCAGCCAGCGTCTGCGGTACGGTGGGGAGGGTTTCGGCGTAGGTCGGAATGTCGATCCGGGGGCCGAGGAAGTACGCTAAGACGATAACGGCCAGCAGTATGGCAGCGATGTAGACCATCTTCATGGGGGCGCGGTCGGCTAGTGTTCCGGCTCCTTTTCGACGATGGCGTCGGCCAGGGTGGGGGCCTTCCAGCGTTCGTAGCCGATGGGAGCGGAGGCCACGCGGCGGATGGCAGAGGTGGTACGCTTCTTGTCTACGATCATGGCAAAGGTCATGATGAGGCTGGTGCCGATGATGATGTACAGCAGCACGCCAGGCTCGAAGCCGGCCACCTGTACCTCCTGGGGAATGGCGTTAAACAGCAGTACCGTAATCAGGCCCCGGGGAGCCACGAAGAGCTGCGGCAGGATATCGCTACCCAGAAAGATGCGCAGAATGACGAAGCGGATCAGGTAGATACTGAGAATGATGAGCCCGCTCACCATAGCCACCTGCAGACTCAGCAGGGAAGACAGCACGATCGTGATACCGAAGATGACGAAGAAGAAGGTGCGCACCACGAAGGCTGTTTCTACCGTCACTACGTGCAGCCCCTCATAGATGTGCAGCGCTTGCTTGTAGTTGAGCAGTTTGCGGAGTGGACCCTTAAAGAACAGCCGCATATTGGCGATGATGAGGCCGAAGGTCAGGATGATGATCAGCGACGACAGGTGCAGGGTCTTGCCGATGGCGTAAAGCAGCAGCAGCACCGCGATGAGCAGGAAGAGCTTGACGTGGCTCTTGATGTTCTGGAAGATCAGGATGATCACGTAGCTGGCCACCAGGGAGACTACGATGGTGATCAGGATATTGCCCAGGTAGGCGAGTCCGCTGGCGTGGTGCTCGATGACGTCCAGACCGTCGGCTCCTTCGGTAGGTGCTACGGGGAGCTGACTACTGATGAAGTAGAACAGCATGATGCCCATGATGTCCGAAAAGGTACTCTCATAGATGTGGAACTCCCGCTTGTGCCCCTTCAGACCGGTCACGCTGGGAATGATGATGGCGCTCGACAGGATGGATAGCGGAGTGGCGTACAGCCAGGCCAACTGGGGGGTCATGTCTTCGATGAAATACTCCAGGATCTCCGCAGCGGCCCAGGTAGAGGCCAGAAGACCCAGCAGGGCTACGATGAGCGCCTTGCCGATGGCCAGGTACTTGTCGCGTTCCAGCTTGAGCTCCAGGGCGGCCTCCAGGACGATCATGATCAGCCCGACGATACCAAGGATCTCCAGGATCGGAAAGAAGTTGAGGTTACCCAGGCCAAAGTAGCGCAGGCCCTGCTGGAGAAAAATGCCCAGAATGATGAGCATCAGTACCGAGGGTACATTGGTGCGCTTACTGATCTCGCCGAAAAAGAACGACAGGATGATGATCACCGAGGCCTCGATGATGAGGTAGTAGGGATTGGCTAAGTCCATGGGTTAGCGTTTGGCAAGCGTGGCGGGGTATCCCCATTCGTCGAGCAGCGCGAGCAGCTCCGTGAGTTGTTTTTCTTCGCGCACCGACAGGCGGGCCTGGATGCGTCGTTCTTCCTTTCCGGTATAGGACAGTTCGGGCTTGAAGCTGCGATCGAGGTAGGGCGTGGTGGTCAGGCGGTCGGCCAGCGTCTGTAGGGGAGCACTGGCATCCTTGGGCGGCGTGAGGTGCAGCTGGTAGAAGCCCCCGATGTCCTTGCCGGTCACCAGGCTATAGCCCTGGGTGAGCAGGGTGGTATAGTTGGTGAAGTGGAGTCCCTCGCCGGTCTGTAGGTAGATGCCGATGGGACTGATGCGGCTGATGACCCCCTTGGCCCGTTCGGTACGCATGCGCTTGCCCACCGCGATCAGGGGATTGAACAGTACGATGCGCCCGCTGAGGTAGTCGCGGATGCGGGAGAAGCCCGCCGCTACGAGAAACAGCAGCACCGTACCGTGCAGTACGGGGTTGATGTACACGAAGATCACGGCCAGTACCAGCACCGTGATGGGTTGGTACAGTAGCAGGAAGGGGGCTACGATCGCGTAGGCGGTAGCCCGGAAGCCCTCCACCCGCTTGGTGCGCACGAGGCGCTCGCGGGCCAGCAGCAACAGGGCGTAGAGTCCGTAGAGGATCAGCGCGGCTAGCAGCAGGTCCGTCCAGGAGAAGTACGAGTAAAGCAGTAGATCCACGCGGCAGGGGGCTAGTTGGGGTAGGTAAGGTAATCTTCGGCGTCGAGCATGCGGCCTACGTCGTTGGCAATCCGCTCGGCTAACTCCAGACTGCCGTCGTTGTTGCGGGTCACTACCCCTACGCGGATCAATCGCTGCAGAATGCTTCCGTAGCGCTCGGCGTAGGCCGGACCGAAGAGTCTGCGCAGTCTGAAGTCGCGGCTGCGCTTCTCGAGCACGAGCGTGGAAAGGATCGTGGCCGTATCGGGCGTCAGAAAGCCGGGTAATGTGTAGCGGCGGCCTACCGGTTGGTAGACCCGCGTGTCGTCGTACCGCTCGGTGAAGTACGCCCACCGGTTGATGGTGTCCCCCACGTTGCCGTCCGTGGCCCGGTAAATGCGGCGTACGAGCTGGCCGAAGGCCGCCTCGCTGATGGCTTCGCCCTGTGCATTCACCATTTGCTTGTGGGTGGCCCCGTGCCGCAGCAGTACGGCCTGGCGCATGTCGTCCAGCGCAAAGTCGTCCAGGTTGATCTCGGTCTGAAATACCCGGTCGAGCTCCATGAAGCGGTCCAGGTGGCGGTACACGGCGTTGGTTGTAGCTACGAGGTAGAAGATGCGTCCGGAGTAGTCGTCGATGTGCTCGCCGAGCGCGCGCACGTTCTCGGCCAGTCCGTGGTCCTTGTCCCACCAGAGTTCCAGGTCGTCGATCCACACCAGGGGGCGCGACTGCAGGGTATACTTCTGTACGAATGCCAGGGCTTCGCGCAGGTTCCCGCTGGTCTTAGTACGCCGGCCCTGCACGGTCAGGGGAGCGTTGGGCTGCAGCCGGATGGTCTGCCCGGCAAAGTAGCGGTTGGTGATCATCTCACCGAATAGCGTCTTGCCGGCCAGTCGGTTGCCGGTCAGCACCACGGCACCCCGGTAGCCCTGCCGCCAGCTGTCGACGAGCTGCGCCATGTGGGCCGTCTCGCGTTCGCGGCCTACCAGAAAAGATTCCCCGATGTAGCCCTTGGTCATCAGAATATTGGTATAGGCGGCATTGTCCGGTGAGACGCTCCGCTGGCGGATCACCCGCACGGTGCGCTCACTCACACTGAGGCGGTCTTCACGCACCGCATCGCCCAGCAGGCGGTTTACACCCGTGACGTGCTCACCCAGCCAGTTGCGTACGGTATTGACCAGGCGGCCCTGGCGGCGGGTAAATACATTGATGCCGGTCTGTAGCGGTAGCGGTAGGAAACCGGCCTCGGCGCGGTATACGGACGTCAGCCGCAGGTCCTGCTCGATGCGGGCCTCCAGGCGCTGCCGCAGGGTAGTGTAGTCGCGCCGCCGCGCTGCGATCTGCTCGGTGAAGGTGCGGAAGGGTTCGGCCAGTGAATTGTTCGTGAAACTAACGTCGTGACCGGCCTTGATCTCGTTGCTCAGCAGGAGGGCGCGGTTGCGTACGTTGACCAGAGCTACGTTGAGTCCGTTGCTGACCTGTGCGCTCAGCTCCCAGAGCTCGTAGAGCAGGGGCATGGCCTGGGCCGATACCCACTGATCGGTGGCGCGGCGGAAGTTGACCTCCTTGTATCGCAGCATGCCCTCATCGGAAGCTACCGTTACGCGCTGCTCGCCCAGCTGGGCGGTCTTGGTAGTGATCGCATTGGTGAAGCGATCAAGCCGGGGCAGGGTGGCCTCTTCGCTGATGTAGTCGTCCAGTTTACTGGCCACCATGCCGGGCCGCTCCAGGTCGTGGTCGCCGGTGGTGATGTATTCGGTGACTTCGGTGGCGCGACGGGCCGCGCGGTCGATCACCTGCTGACTGGCCTCGATGGCCTCCTCCAGTAGGTTCCGCAACTGGGTGAAGTGCTGCTGCTCCTGCTGCAGGCTAGTGTATTCTTCCGCCAGGTCTTCAGACTGCCCCGCCAGTTCGTTGAGTTGGTGGCGGTACACGGGCCAGGGATTGTGCTGAAGCTTCCAGGCGTTGAGCTGCTTGCGGCGCTTGCGTTCGTCGCGCTGTAGCAGCTCCAGCTGGGTCTGGTGATCGTGTTCCCATTCCTCCAGGGCCTCGGTGAGCGCGAAGCGGGAGCGGGCGTATAGATCGTCCACCTCCTCGGGAGTAGACTGCCCTTCGGCGACCAGTAGACTAGCTACCTGAAGCTGCAACTGCACGTCGCGGTAAAGCATCATGAAGTGCTTGGCGCGCTCGGCCCATACGAAGTGTAGCAGCCGGCAGTCCAGATCCAGCGGGTTTTCCTCCTCGCCGGAGGGGCAGGTATCTCCCCGGGTGATCATGGTATCGGCCAGCTCGCGGGTACGCTGCGCCATTTCTTCTACGGGACCGTCTACGGTCAGGCGCTGAATACTGGAGGCGGCCGTCGTAGCCAAAGAAGCGGGTAGAATCGTAGACATAGCGCGGTAAGATAGTACTCAGGCGGCAAGCAGTTCGCCCACACTGTATATCGATAGCCGGGGTGCGAAAGCCGTAGGGGCAGGTACGGGTAAAGCCCGCAACCGTCCGTTGGACGGCTAGCAGCTGTAGGTCTGAGCCCTATCTTGGCGGCACGCAAACCATCTGGCTTTTGTTCCTCTCCAGCCCCCTCACCTTACGCTGTGCATTAGCCTTAGTACTCCTTCCGGTGGGGCAGTGGGTCGCGGCGCAGTCCATCGTGCTCAACGAGCTCGTTACCGCTAACACGACCGGACTACGGGATCACTACGGAGAGTACTCCGACTGGATCGAGCTTTATAATAGCGGTAACGTAGCGGTACCACTGGAAGGATACCGGCTCACGGATGGTGATGCACCCACGGATGCATGGGTACTACCGGACACGATACTTGCTCCAGACAGATACCTCCTACTATGGGCCAGTGGTCGCGGTGCACCAGCTCCGAACGGTGAGCTACACACTGACTTCAAACTGCGCGCCGCCGGCGAGGTGGTCCGGTTGCTGCGGCCCAGCGGTGATGTGATGGACACCAGTCCGGCCGTAGCCCTACAGCCCGATCTGGCCCTGGGCAGGATCCCTACGGACCGCACGAACTGGTACTACCTGAGCCCCGCCAGCCCGGGAACAAGCAATGCTACAGCAGCGGCCTATACCGGTACGGTGGCCGGTCCAGGCTTCGTCCATACCGAAGGATTTTACCGCGATAGCCTGTCGGTGGTCATACGGGCGGAAGCCGGTAGTGGTACCATGTACTACACCCTGGATGGAAGCCCACCTGACCGTACCGCTATACCATATACCGGGCCGTTCACCGTGCGGCAGACCACTACCGTCCGGGCCAGATCCTACCGTGCCGGCGCACTGCCCAGCCCGGTCGTCACCGCCACCTACCTGCTGGAGGATACGGCCCTGCCTACAGTAAGTCTGGTCACTGACCCGGCCAATCTATTCGGCGACGGAGGCATCTATACCCGGTATCGGTTGGATGAGGAGCGCCCGATCCGGATGTCCTACTTCGGTACGGACCGGCAGCTCGCCTTCGCCGCTGACCTGGGCGTCAAGATCCACGCACCGGAGCCCGCCCGGCAGAAATCGCTGCGGCTCTACGCCCGCGCCCGCTACGGGCAGTCCGCTATCGATTACCCCCTGTTCGGAACTACGGGAGTGAAAAGCTTGCGCCGCCTGATCCTCCGCAATGCGGGTAACGACGGTACCCAGAAGGGCGGTATTCACCTGAAGGACGCCCTTGCGCACCGGCTGTACCAGCAGCTCGACCCGGATCATCATGCGTCGGCCTACCAGCCGGTCAATGTATTTCTGAACGGCGCCTACTTCGGCGTGTACAACCTGCGCGAGCGGCAGGACGAGCACTATCTGGAAAGCCATACCGGCCTACAGCCCCGGGAGGTCGACTTCCTGGAGTATGACTACGCGGAGCGCAGCAAGCAGAATACCCTGAGTGGCGACTGGGTGGACTACACGGCGCTGCGGGAATTCTTCCTGACCCACGACCTGCAAACGGACGAGCACTACGCTACGGCCAGCGCACGCATCGACCGGGCAAACTTCATCGATTACCAGCTGCTGGAGATCTTCGTGGGCAACCAGGACTGGCTAAACAACAACATCAAATTTTGGCGACCGCGCCACGCAGCCGGGCGCTGGCGCTGGGTACTCTGGGACATCGACTACGGTCTGGGTACCCAGACGGCCGCGGCGGTAGGGCAGCCAGACTTCGACTTCCTGAGCATGGCCACGGGCTGGGGCGGCTGGGGCGGCGGTGACTATACCTGGATGCTGCGGAATCTGCTCCGGCATCCGGACTTCAGGGAGCGGTTCATACGCCGCGCTTTCGATCTGTACAATACCTCATTCTCGCCCAGCTATGTCGCCGCCGAGTTGGAGGCCGTCCGCCAAATTATCGAGCCCGAGCTAGGCCGCCACCTGGCGCGCTGGGGCAAGTCGGCGGAACGCTACGAGACTCATTACGCCCACACCCTCGATTTCGTGACCCGTCGTACCGGCTTCGCACGGGACCGCCTCATCAAAACGTTTGCTCTGGACACAAGCCTCCATCAGCTTACCGTCGATGTAGCCTCCCCGGCCGGTGGCAGGGTGAGCGTAAACACCCTGTACCTGGATTCACGCACCCCGGGGTGGCAGCGCCGGCCCTATCCCTGGACGGGTAGCTACACCCGCGACTACCCCGTGCAGCTCACCGCGATCCCGCAGCCCGGCTACGTCTTCTCCCACTGGGAGGGAGACACCACCGCCACGGTGCCACGACTTGACGTGGTGCTGGACCATGATTTCAGTACTATTGCCGTATTTGTTGCGGCGGAGGCCACGCAGGTGCCACAGCTGGTGATTAATGAAGTGCTCACCGACAATGCCGGCACCTACGCCGATAAGCTCGGTAGACTCACGGACTGGTTCGAGCTGTATAATCCCGGTGAGCAGCCCGTCAGTCCGGTAGGACTATACGTAACGGACGATCCCGCCGACCCCACGAAGTGGCAGCTCACCGGCGTTGACCCCCTCACCACACTCATCGAAGCGGGGGGCTACACCACCTTCCACGCCAGTGCGGCACCGGAGCGGGGGGACCTCCACGTCGATTTCAAGCTCAGCCGGTCCGGCGAATACCTCGGACTGTACTACCGTGCACCGGATGGGATCATCCATCTCGTCGATGCCGTAGACGTGCCACCCCTGCAGACCGACGAGAGCTACGGTCGACTTCCCAATGGCGGGCCTGAATGGACCTATCTGGATGTAGCAAGCCCTAATGCAGCGAATGAAGCTGAATTAGTCTCCGAAACGGAACCCGCTGTAGTTCAAGCGTTCTTCAGCCTGTACCCCAATCCGGCGGCTACGACCGTAGTCCTGCAACCCACGGTACACCAGGGGCACTATACCCTACAACTCACAAATGCAGTGGGCCAGCTCGTATACCGGAAACGGATCACCGCCCCGGGCCCTTATCGGATGGACGTGGGTGGGCTACCTCCTGGCCTCTATACAGTCACGGCGGTTTCCCGAACGGGGGACTGGCGGGCGGTGCGGCAGTTTGCGGTAGTGCGATAAAACAGTCTATTGGAGCCGACCACCAAAACTAGGGGCTAGTTGCATCTGGCCGAATACTACACAAAATTCGAGTACGCCGCCCATCGAGCCGGTCCCGACCCAAACGCCCATGTCTACAACCCACTACTGGAGCTACGCCATTTGGTACCTATGTATCGGGCTGTTACTCTGCACCTGCGGCCCCGCCCGGGAAGTGCGGGAGGCTCCGGAGGGCGACTACTGGCCGGTACACGATACCCTGCCCCCACCGCCGCAGGGTATGGCTAGTCTGCTGGAACCCCGCATGGTGCTGGAGGGCGACTCGATGTACTACTATTCCCCCGTGTACCCAGCACAGCGACGCTATCCGGCATATGCTGCGGACAGCACGGCGCGGTTTGCCGACTCGCTCTACGTGGTGTACCAGATGAGGAACGACAGTACGCTGGAGCTGCGGATGCATACACCGCAGGGTATTTCACCAAATCGGGTCATGCAGTACCACCCACCGGGCCCGCGGATACAGGCGCTGCCGCCGACCGTGGCCGGACACACCTACCGCTTCGATGTGGGAGGGCTGCCCCTGCTGCTGTATTTCGGTACCGAACGGCAGGCGATACCAACCTTTACCCTGCGGGAGGGACCTACGCTGGAGGCAGTAGAATGGAGAAATCAGCAGCCGATCGCCGACGCAGGGGGCAGACCGATCGTCGGGCTGTCCTACGCCGAGTCCATAGGGGAACATCAGGTGCAGATACATCGCGTACTGGTCTGCGCTACGGAGGAGGGTGAACCGCAGCTATACGTGATCAAAGATGCGCGGGATGACCATAGGGTAGAGGGCCCCTTTCCGGGGACGCTCTATGCCCCGCCGGTGCCGGATACGGAGGCCGACCAGAACCTGGTGGCAAGGCTACAGCGCGGGCGGATCGAGCGGGCTCCACTGAGTCCCCCCTACGCCGGCGGGCGCTTCCCCCCGCCGCCCTTTCCGCTGCACCAGACGGTTTCACCGGCGGAGGCTAAGGCACTGGATTTCGAATTTCGGGACGACGGGGTGGTGATCCTGCTGAGCGGGCAGGACATCAAGGCGGAAGGGCGGTGGGGGATTTCCACCGACCGTAATTTCTTGATGTTGCAGCCGGAGGGGGCATACGGTACACCGGTCCTCCTGCCCTTTACGGCGTACACCGAGGACTACGTAGCTTTCGAGCTACCGGTGCGCCTGTATACGGGCAGTGACCTGACGACCTGTTTCGTGCCGCTGCGCTTCTATGCGCCCTAGCGGACCTGGCTACCCCGCACCTATCTTTGGAGTATGTACTATTCCCGATTATTCGTCCTGTTGCTGAGCAGTCTGCTGCTCGTAGCCTGTCAGGAAGAACTTCCGCCGCCCACCGTAGATACCCCCGCCGTAATGGAAACTCCCGCCGTGACCTCACCCGACAGCCTGCTACGCCACGCCGTATTCTTCGCGTTCAAGGAGACCGCTACCCCGGCGGATATCGACCGGGTGCAGCGCGCCTTCAGTGCCCTGCCGGAGCAGATCGAGGAGATCCACGCTTACGAATGGGGCACCAACAATAGTCCGGAGGGATTGAATAAAGACTTTACCCACGCCTTCTTCGTCACCTTTGCTAGCGAGGCGGACCGGGAGGTGTACCTGCCGCACCCCGCGCACCAGGCTTTTGTGGACGTATTGCAGCCGCACCTAAAGGATGTATTTGTACTGGATTACTGGGCCCGGGAGGAGTAGGGCTGGATAGTTTACGTAGGTCCATTGTAACCGTATAGCACGTACTATGTACTTCACTACTGCTTGTCATTATGAGCACGTGTAAGTGCTCTGGTACTATAACCTCCTTTCCCCCGCTTCACTATGATAGACGTATACTGAGCTGGCCAGTAGGGGGATGTACCGATCGACCCGACTCTCCCGTCTATTAAGCGGCAGAATGAGTAAGTGATATAATTGTCATGTTGATACTTTTAGGTGCGTGTCGTGCCTCCTTGTTGTGTGTTAAAACATGGTGTACAAATTTCAGTAAATAGTATACTAAGCGAGGTCTGTGGGGCATTAGATAGTACGCTTAGGCTTCTTCCGCTATCGCAGTATTATGCAGCGATTGGCCGCACTATTGTGCGGGTGCCGGTGAAAGCCTACCAGTCTGCAGAATTAACATCCCTACCCATGAAAGCATACGCCACTATCGCTCTGATCATCTCCATCCTTATACTGTTCTGGAGCGTGCTCATCTTCGCCAATTTCGCCCGGTTCTCTCGGTCCGAGATGGCTCCCGTACTGCTAGGTTATGCCGGGCTCATGGCCACGTATACCGTGGCTACTTTCTTCTACGTGACTAAGATGGAACGACGGCGGCTCACCCGGCGGCGGGGCTAGTCGGCCTGACGAACGAACTCCCACTCCCGAACCTCCGCTACCGTATCGCGTAGCACATCACCCAGCGCCGCGCTGCTCGCGAAGGCCAACTGCTGCACTACGAAGGACTCCCCCCGCACCGTAAAGCGATCCGTAGTGAACGGCCAGGGCGTGACGGTCAGCCGTTCGGTATCCGGCTGCTGGCGTAAGTAGTGGACCTTACCGAGTGCATCATTTATTTCTAACTGACGGCCCAGTGTAGGTACGTCCTCCCCACATAAGATCAGTGACAGGCGGTCACAAAAGCGTAGGTAGCCGTAGGTTGTAGCAAGTACTTTTTGTTTCCAGTGGCGCTGTCGTAGAAGCTGTTTGCGCCGGGTAGCGATATCCTTTAGTAGGGCCTTCAGACGCTCGTCTACGGACTGTCCGGCGTACAGAAATTCGTAGTGCATACCGAGGAGCAGGTAGGTCCAGGCGTGCTTGCGGTGTGCATCCGCCAGCAGGGCCTCGGACTGCAGACTGCGCTGGGCATCCTCCGTATCCATCAGGGAGAAGTCCCGGGGGGCACCGCGCTCCGTCAGGTAGTCTCCCGTGCGGAAATCGAGCTGGTGATCGTCGTGCTCGGCTACCGCCAGCAGGGTAGGAAGCAGTAGCTCCTCGGGCAGGGCCACGGCGAGGTGCCCGAACAGGTCGGCGGCAAGGAATCCGTGGGCGGGGTGCAGCGTGATCCGCCAGCCGGCGGGGTGGGGGCGTACGAGCATGGGTTGGTTGGGACGGTCCGCCAGCAACTGCCGGACTCCGTACGAGCAAACTTGCGGTAGGAGGATTGGTTCGCCCGACCAGTGCGTAAACATGATGTTACGAAACAACAGCAGATAGTACCTTCGCTTCCTTTATACCCCGCCGCCCCATATGTACAACCTCAATAGTGTCTTAATCGTCGCGATCCTCTTCGCGCTCATCCTGCTGGCCGATCTACTGGGGTTGAAGATGGGACAGCGGGTGCAGCACAAGTCCGACAGCGACGTGAAGTCACAAACGTCCGCCATTCAGGGTGGTATCATCGGCATGCTGGCCCTGATCCTGGGATTTACCTTCAATATGTCGATCCAGCGCTACGATAGCCGGGCCGGTGCCGAGGTGGAAGAAGCCAACGCCATCGGTACGGCCGAGCTGCGCACCTCCCTCTTGCCGGCTCCCTACGACGCGCAGGCCCAGGAAGCCATCGATGCATACATCGATCTGCGGTTGGAGAGCAGCCACACCGATCTGACGCAGGTGGTGGAGCGCAGGGCCCTCAACGTGCGCACGAGCGCCCTGCAGCAGCGCATCTGGGATATCGGGGTAGCGGCTGCCGACGAGGCGCCTAATCCCGTCCGCACCGGCTACTTCCTCACTGCCGTCAACGATATGATCGACGCCCAGGGCAGTCGGCTCGATGTACTTAACCGGCACGTGCCGCCGGCCATCTTTTACCTCTTGTTTGTCTTCTTCATCGCCACCGGTGCGCTGATCGGGTACTCTACCGGTCTGGGCGAGCGCCGCTCCCGCGTCCCCGCCCTGGTGCTTAACCTGCTTATTTGCCTGATGGTGTTCATCATCATCGACCTGGACCGGCCCCGCCGGGGGGTCATCGAGGTGCGGCAGGACAGTATGGAAGCCCTTCGCTAAACGCCCCCTATGTACAGCCTCAACAGTGTTGTAATTGCCGCCATGCTCTTTGCCGTGATCGTGCTGGCCCACGAGATCGGTATCCGACTGGGTAACTTCCGACTGACCCAGTCGGACAGTGACGTCAAATCGCAGACCTCGGCCATCCAGGGCGGCGTGCTCGGTTTGCTGGCCCTGATCCTGGGTTTCACCTTCAGCATGTCCATCCAGCGCTACGATCACCGCTCCGGGGCGGAGGTGAACGAGGCCAACGCCATCGGTACGGCCGAGCTGCGTACGGCCCTGCTGCCGGCACCCTACGACGCACAGGCCCAGGCGGCCATTGACGAGTACATCGAACTGCGGCTGCGGAGCAGTCAGGTAGACCTCACCCACCGCGACGAGCGCCGCGCCCTGAACGTAGCGACCAGCGCCCTGCAGCAGCGCATCTGGGACATCGGTGTAGCCGCCGCGGACGCCAACCCTAACCCCGTAAAGACCGGCTACTTTCTGCAGGCGGTCAACGAGCTGATCGACGCCTACGGCAGTCGGCTGGATGCGCTGCAGCGGCACGTGCCCCCGGCGATCTTTTACCTGCTGTTCGTCTTTTTCATCTCTACCGGCGCGCTCATCGGCTACTCCAGCGGACTGGGCGAGCGCCGCTCCCGCGTGCCCGCCCTGGTGCTGACCATGCTCATCTGCCTACTGGTGTTCATCATCATCGACCTGGACCGGCCGCGGCGGGGCGTGATCCAGGTGCGGCAGGATAGCATGGAGGCGCTGCGCTGAGCGGCCCCCGTACCGGCATGGGTACAGGGATCTCGTTACAGGTTGCGGATCGCACGCTCGATGATCCTACAGACCGCTTCGGTATTGATGCGCTCGCAGATCTGGGCGTCGAGGTGTGCCTGTAGCTCGGCCCGCAGATCGTCGGGTGGCGACACGTCCTTACCGGCGATAAAGTCTTTGGTGCTCTGCGGGAGCACTTCGGACGAGGCTACGGAGCGCAGTAGGGTGGTCACGTCATCGCAGTGCATGGTGCGCACCATGCGGGTGATGTGGGCGATGCCCGCTATGACGTTCTCCTGGCAGCCATCGCCCCGGTTGGCCGGCCAGTCGCGCAGGTATTGCTCACAGGTTACCGGGCGGGTACTGGTGCTTAGACAAAGCTCCCCTTTTGCGTTCGTAGCTCCCCAGGGGATCACGTCCTGCGCGTAGTGGTCGCAGACCGCCTTCAACGACCAGGTAAACTCCCCGCAGGAGCGCGGCGACGTCTTGTCGGGGGAGCCGGCCGCTAGTCCTCCGGTGATCAATCGCCGGTCTGCATCGTAAGTGCACTGCTGCCCGGGCGCACGTGATTCGTCGGGGATCCAGCGAATCTCGTGGGTAGCTCCGTAGTGAAACTCCTGGGATGCTTCGGGACACACCTGCCAGCGTCCGCAGTTTTCTACTTTCCCATCGATGGCGTCCGTCAGTTCACACGGGCAGTCCGGTAGCCGGTCGTACCACACGGGCTGATCACTGCCCTGACGGGGGGAATCCCCGTCCTGGTCCAGGATGACCCGGCCCTGTCCGTTCTCGATGAACACGCCGGTCGGATCACTGCGGTCGTCGACCATGAAATTAGCGTAGTGAAATCCCTGGATGCCCGCATCCGTCATGGTGCCGGATAGCACGTGGACCACCCGTGCCGTGGCGTTGCCGATGCGCGAGGAATCGAATTCGATGTACACGGAAAACTGACAGCCGGTGCCGGAGATGAGGCTGCCTACGTCCTTACCCGACTCGTTGCCATTGGTATAGGTCACCTTTACTTCGTGGCGTTCGTTGTTCTGCTCCTCGAAGGTGACCACGTAATCTTTGAACAGTTTGCCGGGGAAGTCACCCGGATGGTTGCTGCTCTTCAGGACGAAGCGGGATACGTCATACGTGCCCTCCACCAGGGGCGGATCGTCACCCGGGTAGATCGGCATACCGAGCTTGAGCATAGAATCCAGAATGGCGGGCGGCAGGATCTCTTGCACGCGGGACGGTAGGTCGTCCGGAGCTACCGGCGTCACGTCCTCTTTCTCGCAGGCACATACGCACAACAGCGCGATCCATAGCCACGATAGCTTACTCATTCGTACTGAATTTAGTCGTGTGGAATAACTGGAGCCGTGCTATACGGCGACTAATATACACTGCGTCGGGGAAGCAGGGTAACGCACGGGTCCGGAGACCAGGAAGGAACGGGATCGTTGAAGCGATGTCCATTACCTATATTGAGCAGGACTACCACAACCTACGTCATGTACCGCCATTTGCTTTGCCTCTGCTTCCCCCTGCTCGGGTATGCCCAGGCGCCCACCACCCTCACCGTCTACAGTGGACCCTACGAGCGGACTAACTCCCTGGTGTGTACTACGCTGGCGGATGAGGTACAACGTGGTACCACGATCACCCTGCTCGAAGTAGTCAAGGCCCAGCAGCAGCCCGTCACCAGCCAGCGCGACGGCAATACCCTGTGCTGGATACTCGATGGCGATACTCCGGCCGAGTCCACCCGGGAATACGTACTCACCACGACCGCCGCCGCGCCACCAACTCCTGCACCCGCGACCGCGGCCGACCTGCGCGACGGACGCGTCACCCTGACGCACGCCAACCGCACCCTGCTGGCCTACCAGGTCGAGCCGGCCCCCGTGCCCCCGGGCGTGGATCCGATCTACTCCCGCGGCGGGTTTATTCATCCACTGCTGTCGCCCGGTGGCGATACGCTGACCCGTATCCAGCCTGCCGACCACTACCACCACTACGGGGTCTGGAACCCCTGGACACACGCCGAGTACGATGGCCGCGCACTGGACTTCTGGAACCTGGTCAAGGGGCAGGGCACCGTGGCGGTAGACAGCCTAAGCGAAACGACGCAGGGTGCGCTGTTGGCGGGGCTGACCGCCCATCAGTCCTACCTCGCCTTCCGCGATAGTGCCGTCACCGAAGATCCCCAAACCCTGCTACACGAGCGGCTGCGGCTCCGGGTCATACCCGCGCAGGACGGCAGCTACCACCTCGACTACCAGACCACGCAGACCAACCCCACGGAGCTGCCCTTCACCGTGCGGGCCTACCGCTACCAGGGTTTCGGCTACCGGGCACGGGCCGGCTGGAACGATGCCAATACTACGCTGCTTACCTCCGCTGGCCACGATAAATCCGACGGTAACGCTACGCGGGCACGCTGGGTGGATGTGTCCGGCCCTACGGAGCACGGTACCTCGGGGGTCCTGTTCATGAGTCACCCCGACAACTACAACGCGCCGGAGCAGATCCGGATCTGGCCGACCGGGCAGAACGGTGGGGTGGAGAATGTATTCGTCAACTTCAATCCGGCGCAGGACCGCGATTACGTCCTGCGGCCCGGCGGCTCCTACCGGCTCCGCTACGGCATGCGGGTGTACGACGGTCGCATCGACTCGCTGCAGGCCGAGCGCTACTGGCAGGACTTTGCCTACCCCCCGCAGGTCATCCGGCAGGGAGATATGGCGGGCACGCGGGTGCTGCTGTATACCCGGAACGGCGAGGGCTTCGTCCACGACAACATCCCGGCCAGCATCGCGGCGATCGAGGGGCTGGGGGAGCAGTACGGCTTCGAAGTAGTGGCTTCGGAGGATCCGGCCATGTTTACGCCGGAGCGACTGGCCGACTTCGACGTGCTAGTCTTTTCCAATACGAACAACGGGGTGTTCGACACACCGGCCCAGCGGCAGGCGCTCAAGGACTACATCGCCGGCGGCGGTGGCTTCGTCGGGATCCACTCGGCTTGCGGGACGGAGCGGCAATGGCCATGGTTCGCCCGGATGCTGGGGGGCAAGTTTCACCGCCACGCCAAGCGGCAGGACTTCGACGTAGCCGTGCTCGACGCCGACCATCCCTCCACCAACTTCCTGCCGCCGACCTGGCACATCGAGGACGATGAGTGCTACTACCTCAAGCAGCTTAATCCCAACATCCACGTGCTGCTGGCCGCCGACCTCACTACCGTGACCGATGAGGAGGGCAAAACGACCTATCCTGCCGACACCTTCGGCGACTACTTTCCCACCAGTTGGTACCACACCAGTGGCGGCGGGCGGCAGTGGTACACCTCGCTGGGCCACCGGATCGAGCATTACTCCGACCCCCTGTATCTTCAACACATCCTGGGTGGCATCCGCTGGGCCGCCGAATAAAGTCCCTCATCATGAACCGTAGATCCTTACTGAAACGCTCCCTGGCCGGGGCCGCCTGTGCGGTGTTCCCCACCATCGTGCCGGCCCACGTACTGCGCAGCGAGACCGCGCCGAGCAACAAGCTCAATATCGCCCAGATCGGCTTCGGCCGCATCGCCAAGGGGCACGACCTGCCGGAGACCATGAAGAACGACGTAGCCCGGGTGATCGCGGTCTGCGACGTAGATAGCAAGCGCAAGGAGCTCGGCAAGGCCTTCATCGAGGATTACTACCGGCAGCACAGCGGCAGCGATCAACTGGTAGACGTACAGATGTACGACGACTACCGCGAACTACTCGCTGATTCGGATATCGACGGCGTCATCGTCTCCACCCCCGACCACTGGCACGCACAGCCGGCCATCGAGGCGGCCCTGGCGGGTAAGGATGTATACCTCCAAAAACCCACCTCCCTGACTGTCGAGGAGGGCCGCATGATGAGCGACATCGTGCACCGCACGGGGATAGTCTTTCAGCTGGGTAGTCAGCAGCGCTCCACGGATCCCTGGCCGCAGTTCAGGCAGACCTGCGAGCTGGTGCGCAACGGGCGCATCGGTACCGTGACCCGGGTGGAGATCGGTCTGCCCAGCGATCCGGCGGGCGGCAATGCCACGCCGATGGACATACCGCCCAATTTGAACTACGAGATGTGGCTGGGCTCCACGCCCTACGTACCCTATACCGTGGACCGGGTGCACCCGCAGGACGACTTTTCCCGCCCCGGCTGGCTGCGCTGCGAGCAGTTTGGCGCCGGTATGATCACGGGCTGGGGCGTGCACCACATCGATATCGCCCACTGGGGAATGGGTACGGAGTATACCGGTCCGGTCGAAGTGGAAGCCACGGCGAAGTTCCCCACCGAGGGACTGTGGACAGTGCACGGCGACTACCACGTCACGGCCAAGTACGCCAATGGGGTAGAGATGCAGATCGACACCAAATTTCCGAACGGCATCAACTTCATTGGTAGCAAGGGCAACATCTTCGTGTCGCGCGGAAGCGGTGCCGTCACGGCCTCGGACCCTACGACGGGGGATTCGGATGCATTCAGCGCCCAGGTCAAGGGCGGCCTGGATACGGTCATCAAGGAAGGCGAGGTGCAGCTGTACGACAGTCCCGAGCAGCACCGCAACTGGCTGGACTGTATGCAGTCGCGGCAGCTCACCATCTCGCCCGCCGAGGTGGCGCACCGCAGCTGTACCGCCTGCCTGATCGCCCACATCGCCATGAAGGTGCCCGGCAAGCTGCGCTGGGATCCGGTCACGGAGCGCTTTCGCGACAACGATGCGGCCAACCGGCTGCTGTCGCGCTCCCAACGCTTCCCCTACGGCTACGAGAACATCCCCGCGCTGGCGGATATGGGATAGCCCCTACAGACTAATCGAACTACATGAAATTACCCATCGGCGCACTGCTCATTCTGCTGGCCGGCTGCGCTACCCCAAGCGAATCTACCGTGGACGCTGACGCTCCTCCCGTACGGCTCATCACCCTCGACCCCGGGCACTTCCACGCCGCACTAGTGCAAAAACGGATGTATCCCGGGGTAGACTCTATGGTGCACGTCTACGCTCCGGCAGGAGACGATGTGACACAACACCTACAGCGCATCGAGCGCTACAACAGCGGCGAGGAGCCCACCGCCTGGCAACAGGAGGTCTACACCGGGCCAGACTACCTGGAGCGGATGCTCGCGGATAGCACCGGCAATGTCGTCGTCGTATCGGGCAACAACGGCCGCAAGACCGAATACATTCAGGCCGCGGTAGCCCACGGCCTGAACGTGCTGGCCGACAAACCCATGGTCATCGACCCGGCGGAGTACACCCTGCTGGAGCAGACCCTGCGCGAGGCCAAAACGAAGGGGCTACTCGTGTACGACATCATGACCGAGCGTTTCGAGATCACCACCATGCTACAGCGGGCGTTCGCACAGCAGCCGATACTGTTTGGCGAACTGCTGGAAGGATCGGTCGAAGCACCGGCCATCTCGAAGGAGAGTGTGCACCACTTCAGTAAGCTGGTCTCGGGGCAGCCCCTCGTGCGTCCGGCCTGGTTCTTCGACGTCGAGCAGCAGGGGGAGGGCGTCGTGGACGTGGCTACTCATCTGGTCGATCTCGTCCTCTGGGAGACCTTCCCGGATGAGCCCATCGATACGACGGAGATAGAGGTGATCAGTGCCCGGCGCTGGGCTACTACGCTTACGCCTGAGCAGTTTGAGCAGGTCACGGGTCTGGCGGAATTTCCTGACTACCTACAGTCCGACGTAGTGGACGGCAAGCTGGTCGTCTACGCCAATGGCGAGATCGACTTTACGGTACGGGGGGTGCACGGGAAGGTCTCGGTTATATGGAACTACGAAGCCCCGCCCGGCGCGGCCGATACCCACTACTCGGCGATGCGCGGCAGCAAGGCCGACCTGGTGATCCGCCAGGATGCGGAGCAGGACTACCAGCCCACGCTATACATCGAGCCCAAGGGCGAACTGACGGACGAACAGATGACCGAACTAGTGGTAGATATGCACGACCGCTTTCCCGGCCTCTATTTCGACCCCGTAGCGAAGGGGTTTGAGATCATCGTACCCCCGGAGCTGCGCAGTGGTCACGAGGATCACTTCGGGCAGGTCACCGAACAGTACCTGCGCTACCTCGCCCAGGGTAGCATGCCGGAGTGGGAGCGGACGAATATGCTGACCAAATACTTCGTGACTACGCGGGCCTACGGGATGAGTCGGTAGGAAGCTGCTTACATTTAGGGCATGCGGTATACGATACTCTTCCTTGCTCTACTCCTTTGCACCGGCGTGCGCGCCCAGGATACTACACTCTATAGCCGTACGCTGGCCAGCCTGCCGGCGTATGAGGCTTTCCTCGCCCTGCCGAATGATGCACGCATCGACGGACAGCTGGAGCCTAACCTGCAGTGGCTGGAACGGGAGTTCGGCCAGCGTGGCTTCACGACCCAGCGGCTACCTAATGCGGGGATCGATCTGCTGCTGGTAGGCTACCCTACCGAGCGGGCGGATGCTGAGACGGTATTGTTCTACGGACATGTCGATGGCCAGCCGGTGGACCCCAGTAAGTGGGTGCTTGCCCCGCCCTTCCGGCCCGTGTACGGTACGATGGAGGTAGACAGCAGTGGCAGCGTCCAGTACCTGGAAGCCGACCTGCCCGAACGGCCGGAGGACACTGAGGTACGTCTGTTCGCCCGCTCCAGCAGTGACGCTAAGGCGCCGATCATGATGTTCTTGGTGGCCTGGGACCAACTCGTAGCCGACGGAAAGCGGCCGGACTACCACCTGAAGTTCGTGATCGATCCCATGGAGGAGGCCAGCAGTCCTGACCTGCCCAACGCCGTGCGGACCCACCGCGAGGCCCTGGCCGCCGACCACCTGATCATCCTCGATGGACCGGTGCACGCCACCAATCAGCCCACCCTCATGGGGGGTGCCCGCGGGATCGCTACGGCGCGACTGACGGTCTACGGTCCGCGGCTCCCCCAGCACAGCGGGCACTACGGCAACTACGCCCCCAATCCAGCCCTGCGCCTGGCCCAGTTGCTGGGCTCGATGAAGGATCAGGAGGGGCGCGTCACCATTCCCGGCTACTACGACGGCATTGAGCTGGACGCGGAGACCCGCGAGATGATGGCCGGCGTACCGGACGATATCAACGACATCCGGCGTAAGATCGGCTTTAGTCAGGCCGATGGGGTAGGGGCCAACCTCCAGGAAGCCCTGCAGTACCCGAGCCTGAATATCCGCGGCATGTCGAGCGGCTGGGTGGGCAGTGCCGCCCGCACCATCATCCCCAATACGGCCGTGGCGAACCTGGACCTGCGTCTGGTGAAGGAAAGCGACGGCGACCGCCTCCTCGGCCTCGTCGAGGAGCACATCGAGCACCAGGGTTTTCACCTCATTCCCGACGGGCGGGAGCCCACGGACGAGGAGCGGGCGAGCTACCCGCGGCTAGCTAGCTTCAGCGGCAGCACCAGCTACGGGGCCTTCCGTACGGACCTGAACGGACCCACCGGAAGCTGGCTACAGCGCGCGCTGATGCACACCTTCGACGCGCCACCGGTGCTGGTGCGCACCATGGGAGGCTCGGTGCCGATTGCCCCCTTCGTGAACACCCTGGACGTGCCGGCCATCGTGTTACCGCTCGTAAATCCGGACAACAACCAGCACAGTCCCAATGAGAATCTGCTGCTCAGGAACTATTTTCGTGGCGTGACCAGCCTGTACGGCGTGCTGGACGAACCCCTCCATCCCGAGTAATCCTATGGAGTATTTGCTTAACCCCGATCTTCCGATCCACCCCCTGCAGGCCGATCGGTGGCGCGGCAATCCGATCCTCGACGGGGAGTTTCAGTACCTACGTGACCCCTTCCGGCCCAAGTGGCGTCAGGTGCTGCGCATGCTGGCCCTGCCCAACCGGCAGCGCGCACAGAAGAAGGCCGACCAGTGGGTGCCCCCCGTCAGTCCTGACGTCAGCTACCTCAAGGACCGCAGCGCCAACTGGATCGTCTGGCTCGGGCACGCCTGCTTCCTGTTCCAGCTCAACGGCCTGCGCTACCTCACCGATCCGCAGCTGGCGGATATGCCCTTCGTGCCCCGGCGCGTGCACCCGCCCTTCTCCTACGATGACCTGCGGGGCATCGACTACCTCCTGCTGAGTCACGACCACCGCGACCACGTCGACGAGCAGTGCATCCGCACCATCACGGCCAATAATGCGATCCACAAGATCCTCTGTCCGCTGCGGATGTCCAGCGTGATCGGCGACTGGGTAGGCGATACGCCCATCGAAGAGGCCGCCTGGTACCAGCAATACGATACGCCGGGCACCGGCGTCACCATCCACTTTCTGCCCTCCCGCCACTGGTGTCGCCGCGGCCTGCGCGACTTCAACCGCGTCCTCTGGGGCAGTTTCATGCTGGAAGTATCCGATGCCGCGGCCGCAGGTGCCGAGCCTAGGCACAAGAAATCCTCCCCCACCACCCTCTACTTTGGTGGAGACAGTGCCGAGACGGACTACTGGGCCGAGATCGGGCATATGTTCCCCAACATCGACGTAGCTATGCTCGGGATCGGTGCCTACAAGCCCGAGTACATGATGCGCGAGAACCACGCCAACCCGGCCGAGGCCTTCACCGGCTACCGTGACCTGAAGGCCGAGTACTGGTGGCCCATGCACCACGGCACCTACGACCTGAGCAACGAGCCACCCTCCGAGCCCATCAGTTGGGCCAGTAAGCTGATGGACAAGCATGGATTCGAACGCTGTATGCTGCAGCCACCGATCAACGCGCCCTGGTGGTTCTAGGCCGCGGATGTGCGGCGTATTTTGCGCATTCGTAAATCTGATCGCGCGTGCACATCGATATTATCTCTACCGTACCGGACCTTCTGAGCAGTCCGCTGTCCCACTCCATCATGCAGCGCGCGCAGGACAAGGGGCTGCTGACCGTCCAGGTCCACGACCTGCGCCCCTACGGATTGGGGAAGCACAACAGCGTGGACGACTACCAATTCGGCGGGGGCGCGGGGATGGTCATGCGCTGCGAACCCCTGGCCGCCCTGATCGACGAGCTCCGGGCCCAGCGCACCTACGATGAGATCATCTACCTCACCCCCGACGGCGAGCGCTACGCCCAGCGACGGGCCAACCGCCTGTCCCTGCTCGGTAACTTGCTCCTGATCTGCGGACACTATAAGGGTATCGATGAGCGCATCCGGGAGGAGTACGTGACCTTAGAAATAAGCATCGGCGACTACGTACTCTCGGGTGGCGAACTGGCCGCGGCGGTTGTGGTAGATAGCATCGGCCGCCTCTTACCGGGCGTGATTGGCGACGAAACCAGCGCCCTGACCGATACCTTTCAGGACGATCTGCTGGCCCCGCCGGTGTACACCCGTCCGGCGGAGTGGCGGGGTAGGGCGGTACCGGAGATCCTGCTGAGTGGAAATACCGCCGCCATCGAGACCTGGCGGGAAGCGCGCGCCGAGGAGCGGACGGCAGCGCGGCGGCCCGACCTGCTGCCCCCCGATGTGTGAAACCAACATTTTGTTACCCCCACGGTTCCGAACGTAGTAAACGTATCCTGCTATGGCCTTTAAGCTCAAGTCAAAATTCTCCCCCACCGGCGATCAGCCGCAGGCCATCGAAAAACTCGTCGCGAGCGTACGGGAGGGCGAGCGCGGTCAGGTCCTGCTGGGGGTGACCGGCTCGGGTAAGACCTTCACGATGGCAAACACCATCGCCCAGCTCAACCGGCCCACGCTGGTACTGACCCACAACAAGACGCTAACCGCCCAGCTGTACGGTGAATTCACGGAGTTTTTCCCGGACAATGCGGTGGAATACTTCGTGAGCTACTACGACTACTACCAGCCGGAAGCTTACCTCTCTACTTCCGATACCTTCATTGAGAAGGACCTGGCCATCAATGAGGAGGTCGATAAGCTACGCCTACGGGCCACCTCTAACCTGCTCAGCGGTCGGCGGGATATCATCATTGTCGCCTCCGTCTCGGTCATCTACGGTATGGGTAATCCGGAGGACTATAAATCGGGTATCATCCGTCTGGAAGTCGGGCAGACCAAGAGTCGCAACGGCTTTCTGTACGACCTGGTCGACAGCCTCTACAGCCGTACCGAAACCGACTTTCGCCGCGCTACCTTCCGCGTACGGGGGGATACGGTGGATATCAACCTACCCTACGTTGAGTTCGGCTACCGGGTGGTATTCTTTGGTGATGAGATCGAGTCGATCGAGAAGATCGAGATCGAGTCGGGCAAGAAGATCGAGTCGATGCGCAATGCCGCCATCTTCCCGGCCAACCTCTACGTGGCGCCCAAGGAGCGCATCAATAGCATCATCCGCAACATCGAGGACGAGCTGTACGAGCAGGAACGCTACTTCGAGCGGGAGAGCCGGCTGCTGGAGGCTAAGCGTATCCACGAGCGCACGAGCTTCGACCTGGAGATGATGCGCGAGCTCGGCTACTGCAATGGCGTGGAGAACTACAGCCGCTTCTTCGACGGACGTCGGCCCGGCACCCGGCCCTTCTGCCTGCTGGACTACTTCCCGGACGACTACCTTTTGATCGTTGACGAGAGCCACGTGACCATCCCCCAGGTGCGCGGCATGTTTGGCGGTGACCGGGCGCGCAAGCTCTCGCTGGTCAATTTTGGCTTCCGTCTGCCTTCGGCGATGGACAACCGTCCGCTGAACTTTACCGAGTTCGAGTCGCTGATCAACCAGGTGGTCTACGTCTCGGCAACCCCCGGCGACTACGAACTAGAACAAACCGGCGGTGAGATCGTCGAGCAGCTGATCCGACCCACCGGACTCCTAGATCCGCCCATCGAGGTGCGGCCCAGCCTAAACCAAATCGATGACCTCATCGAGGAGATCGACGAGCGGCGCAAGGTCAACGAGCGGGTGCTGGTCACCACCCTCACCAAGCGGATGAGCGAGGAACTGACCAACTACTTCGCCAACATGAATATCAAGGTGCGTTACATCCACTCCGAAGTGGATACGATGGAGCGGGTCGAGATCCTGCGCGACCTACGTCTCGGCGAATTCGACGTGCTGGTGGGAGTGAACCTGCTGCGGGAGGGACTGGACCTGCCGGAAGTGTCGCTGGTCGCCATACTGGATGCGGACAAGGAGGGATTTCTGCGCAACGAACGCAGTCTGACCCAGACCGCCGGCCGTGCGGCCCGCAACAGTAACGGACTGGTAATCATGTACGCCGATGTCGTCACCGCCTCCATGCGCCGCACCATCGATGAGACGAACCGCCGGCGCGCCATCCAGCTGGCCTACAACAGGGAGAACGACATCACGCCTACCACTATGGCCAAGACGCGGGAGGAGATCATCAACCGCAGCACCATCCTCGACATCCGCGGCAAGAACGGCAAGCGTGCCTACGTGGAGCAGACGCAGCCCAGTCTGGCCGCCGACCCCATCCTGGCCCATATGACCAAGGATCAGCTGGAGCTGGCCATCAAGGAAGCGGAGCGCAAAATGAAGACAGCCGCCAAGGAGCTGGACTTCATGAGTGCGGCCCAGTACCGCGATGAGGTGTTCGCCCTGAAGGCCAAACTTAAGATGGGCGGTATGACGTTGAAGGAGAACTAGGCAGCAGGTGAGTAGGTATGGGTTTTGGAATACAGGAGCCTATTGGTTACATTAGATATGTTCTTCGTTGATATTACGGACCTTAGATCATGTCCTCCTGGCTAGCTAGCAATGACTTCACCCCGCGCACTACATGAACCACACCCTACACCACCTTCTCCAGGCGCACCTTCCCCCCGAAGCCCGGCAGTGGCTGGAGGCTAAGCTCGATACGTTATGGGCAGACTTTAAGCCCCGTTCCTTCTACCTCGCCTTCGGCGCCTGCCCCCGCTTCCTGGGTAAGGACGAACTGACCTTCAACGAAGCCGAACTTAGCCGACTCACCGTCGAGTACCCCAACTTCAGCGCCACCAGTTGGAGCACCGATCAGCTCGCTCGCGTACTGCTGATGACGGCCCTGCCCACCGACACCAATGTCAGGGTACTAGATGACCTATTCGCCACGGCCGACTACCGCGAACTCATCGCCCTCTACAAGGGGCTGTACTTCCTGGGCAACGCCGCCGACTTCGTACCCCGCACCCGCGAAGGATTGCGCACCAATATGGTCGGGGTATTCGATGCCATCGCACTGGAAAATCCCTACCCCGCCCGCTACCTCTCCGAAGACGCCTGGAACCACATGGTACTCAAGGCTATGTTCATGCAACGACCCATGTACCGCATCTACCGCATCGAGGACCGGAAGAACGCCAAGCTCGCCGATATCTTCCTCGACTATGCTGAAGAACGCCGCAGTGCCCACCGACCCGTCAGTCCGGAACTCTGGCGCTTCATCGACGGCTTCGTCACCGACCGCGCCCGCACCGCCCTGGAGATAACTACCTCAAGGGGTACACCTCTGGAGCGCGCCGCCGTTGAGAAAGTCCTGCATCCGAACGCGGATCAGCCCAGCTGGAATGAGATTGGCCGGGAGGTGGGGGAAGGGGAAGGGGTTAAGGTAGGAAGGGGTTAAGGGGTTGAGGATGTGATAGTAACGGTGGCGTGTTTCTGAAACATTTAGAGTTGTACCCGTCAAAAGCCTCCGCACCTGCGCCCCCGCCCCCGTATCTCACATCCCATACCTCCAACGCATACAACGCCTATCCCGCCCGCCTTAACCCCTTAACTCCCTAACCCCCTAACCCCCTAACCCCCTAACCCCCCGTCCCATGCAATTCATAGACCCCCACGTACACATGGTCTCCCGTACGACCGACGATTACGAAGCTATGCGCGCCGCCGGGGTGGTGGCCCTGATCGAGCCGGCCTTCTGGCTGGGGCAGCCGCGGACGGAGGTGGGGACCTTCAAGGACTACTTCAGTACCCTCGTGGGCTGGGAACGCTTCCGCTCCTCGCAGTTCGGGATCCGGCATTACTGTACGATGGGGCTGAACTCAAAGGAGGCGAATAACGAGCCGCTGGCCGAAGCCGTCATGGAACTGCTGCCGCTCTTTGCCACCAAGGAGGGTGTGGTGGCGATCGGGGAGATCGGCTATGACGATCAGACGGCCGCCGAGGACAAATACTTCCGCCAGCAGATCGAACTGGCGAAGGAGCTGGACCTGCCTATCCTCATTCATACCCCCCACCGCGACAAGAAGAACGGTACCTACCGCAGCATGGACGTGCTGGAGGAGCATGGCTGCGACCCCACCAAGGTCGTCATCGACCACTGCAACGAGGAGACCGCCAAGGAGGTACTCGACCGGGGCTACTGGACGGCCTTCACGATCTACCCCGGCACCAAGATGGGCAACGAGCGGATGGTGGATCTGATGAAGCACTACGGTCCTGAACGCATCATCGTCGACAGCTCGGCCGACTGGGGGATCTCCGATCCGCTGAGTGTGCCCAAAACCGCGGCCCTGATGCTACAGCGCGGGATCTCCGAAGCAGACGTGAAGAAAGTAACTTACGGCAATGCGCTGGCCGCCTACGGACAGAGCGGACAGATGAAGGAAAGCGACTGGATCGACGCCCCCGACATCGACCGCAACGAGGTATTCAACGGCAACAGCGTACTGCGCAACGGCCGCAAAGCCGACAAGATCATCCACTAAGCCATGGCCCTACGACCCCTCCTCACCCTGATGCGACCGGCCAATCTGGTCACCGCCGTAGCCGACATCCTCGCCGGTGCCAGCGTAGCGGCTGCCGTGACCGGCGACTGGAACCCCGACCTGAGCTACCTGGCCCTAGCCACCATCGGACTGTACGGCGGTGGCGTGGTCTTCAACGACGTATTCGACCTGGACCTGGACCGCATCGAGCGGCCCGAACGCGCGTTGCCGAGTGGGCAGGTGAGTCTGGCCGAGGCTGTGCTGCTCGGCGGACTGCTCCTCCTGGGTGGCATCGCCTTTTCTCTGGTCGTATCCGGCAGTAGCGGGGCCATCGCGCTGGCCATCGCCGTGCTGGCGCTGGTCTACGATGCCCGAGCCAAGCACCATCCGGTGTTCGGTCCGCTGGTCATGGGTATGTGCCGCGGCGGCAACCTGCTGCTGGGCGTGAGCCTGAGTGCGGTAGCGCTGGGCCAGTACTGGTACCTGGGTCTGCTGCCGATCGTCTTCATCGGGGCCATCACACTGACCAGTCGCGGTGAGGTAGGCGGCAACAACAAACAAGCTATCCGACTAGCAATGGGGCTGGATGCACTGGTCGCCGTGGCCCTGCTGGTACTACCGTACTACACCCGTGCGGAGCTACTGCCGGCCCTCCCGTTCCTCCTCTTCTGGTACCTGATCAACGCCGAAGCTAAGATGGCCGCCCTGGCAGACAACCGTCCGGCGCTGATCAAAAAAGCGGTGAAGACCGGCGTCCTCTCCCTCATCCCCCTCAACGCCTGCCTGGCCGCCGGCTTCATGGGCTGGGGTACGGGGCTGCAGGTTTTGCTGCTGCTGCCGCTGTCTATTTATCTGGGGCGTTTCTTTGCGGTTACTTAACCCTCTTTACCCCTTGCACACCCTCCCAGAAAGCCACCTTACCTACTGCACCAACATCCACTCTGGCGAGACGTGGGCCAAGGTCTGTGAGAGTCTGCAGTACGTCCTACAGGTACGCGATAATCTGCAGCAAACCGGTCCCTTCGGCATCGGACTCCGGCTCTCAGCACAAGCGGCCAGGGAACTGGCGCGAACGCCGGTGCTAAGATCATTCCAGGAGTGGCTGAGTGAGAATGACTGCTATGTCTTCACCCTCAATGGCTTCCCCTACGGCGACTTCCACGGGCAGGTGGTCAAGGATCGGGTGCATACTCCTGACTGGACCACCAGCGATCGCCTCGTGTACACCAAGCAGTTGTTCGACATTCTGGCCGAGCTGTTGCCGGAGGGTATGACGGGCGGGGTAAGTACCTCCCCCCTCAGCTACGCACCCTGGCACCGTAGCGCGGCGGCCCTGCGGCGGACCAAGGAAGTCAGCACGCACTACCTGATGGAACTGGTGGACTACCTGGCCGCCATCCACCAGCGCACCGGCAAACTACTACACCTCGACATCGAGCCCGAACCCGACGGAGTACTGGGGGACGGTCCGGGCTTCATCGCCTACTACCAGGACTACCTGCTCGGACAGGGAAAATCAGAGACGCTCGTGCGCCGCCACCTCCGCATGTGCTACGACGTATGCCACTTCGCCGTCAACTATGAATCGCCCACTGAGGTACTCACCCAGCTCAGCGCACGCGGCATAGCGGTAGGCAAGCTCCAGATCAGCGCAGCCCTGAAGGCCGATCTGCGCACTACTGACCGCCAATCCGTACGCGCAGCCCTGCAGCCCTACGACGAACCCACCTACCTGCACCAGGTCAACTTGCGGGACGGAGGAAACCGCATCCACTCCTTCCCCGACCTGGCACCCGCGCTCGCGGCCGTTGATAACGAGCAGTACCAGGAGCTCAGGACGCACTTTCACGTCCCCATCTACACGGATTCCTACGGCCTGCTCCAGTCCACCAACGATGCCATTGTAGAAACCCTTCGCCTCTGGCGGGCCGACCCCTTTACCCACCACCTGGAGGTAGAAACCTACACCTGGGACGTCCTCCCCGACCACCAGCGCCTCACCCTCACCGACTCCATCCACCGCGAACTAGCCTGGGTGCTGAAAAATCTGCGTTAAATCCGTGCCCTACATCCGTGTACTCCGTGTTTAACCTACCATGCAAGCAGTAGCCATCCTAAACATCGTAGGCCTAAGCGCAGGCCTCATCGGCCCCGATACCCCCTTCCTGCGTCAGTGGGCCAGCAGCCGTACGATCACGACGGTAGACCCCGTCCTGCCCGCTGTCACCACCACGGCCCAAACCAGCTACCTGACCGGCAAGCACCCGCGGGACCACGGCATCGTAGCCAACGGCTGGCTCTTCCGCGACGAGCAGGAGATCAAACTTTGGCGGCAGTCCAACCACCTGGTACAGGCTAAGAAGATCTGGGAGGTGGCCCGGGAGCGCGATTCGGCGTTCACTGTGGCCAATCTATTCTGGTGGTACAATATGTACTCTTCGGCCGACTACTGCGTCACGCCCCGTCCGCAGTACCTGGCCGACGGCCGTAAACTGCCCGACTGCTACAGCTACCCCATGGACCTGCGCGAGAAGCTGCAGGCCGAGTTGGGCACCTTTCCGCTGTTTAGCTTTTGGGGTCCGCGGACGAATATCGTCAGCAGCCGCTGGATCGCCGATGCGGCCATGCGGGTCTACGACTGGCACCGGCCTACGATGAACCTGGTCTACCTGCCCCACCTCGACTACAACCTGCAGCGCCACGGCCCCGGTCATCCCAGTGTGCAGCAGGACCTGCGCGAGATCGACACCGTAGTCCAGGACCTAATCGAATACTACGAGGGCAAGGGCGTGCAGGTGCAGATCGTATCGGAATACGGCATCACCAGTGTAGACCGCCCCGTGCACATCAACCGTATCCTGCGTGAGGCCGGCCTGATCAGCGTACGCGAGGAGCGGGGCACCGAACTGCTCGACGTGGGCACCTGCCGTGCCGTGGCGATGGCCGACCACCAGATCGCCCACGTATACATCAAGGATCCGGAGGATATCCCCCACGTCCGCGCCCTGCTGCAACGCGTGCCGGGGATCGGACTTTTGCTGGATGAAGAAGGCAAGAAGTTCCACAAGATCGACCACCCCCGTGCCGGTGAGCTTGTGGCCGTAGCCGACGACCGCAGCTGGTTCACCTACTACTACTGGCTGGATGATGCCCGCGCACCCGACTACGCCCGCACGGTGGACATCCACAAGAAGCCCGGCTACGATCCAGTGGAAATGTTCCTCGATCCCGCCAAGAAGCTCATCATTCCCCGCATTGCCCTCAAGGTTGCCGGCAAGAAACTCGGCTTCCGTACGCTCATGGACGTGGTGCCCCTACAGGCCGAGCTCGTCAGAGGCTCCCACGGTAACCTCACCGGAGCGGATGCGGATAAGCCCGTATTCATCAGCGGTATGGATACGCCCGACCGGCTCGAAGCCCCCGAGGTGTTCTCCTGGCTGCTGCGTAGTGTGTTCGGCAGCTAGACTACACAGAGCTCCGCGGCCGGGCCTTGCCCGCTCGCTGTCCGTTGAAGGTGAGGGTAGGGGCCAGACGCTCCTGTTCTTCGGGGGGTAGCTGAACAAAGTCGCGGCACGCCGCAGAGCAGCAGTGCTGGTAGGCGTCCGCGCAGCGCTCACACTGGAGGAACAGGATATTGCAGGCCGTATTGGCGCAGTCTACCTGCCGGTCGCTGGGCTGTCCGCACTGGTGGCAGTGACTGACCACGTCTTCGGTGATGCGTTCCCCGATCCGTCCGTCGAAGACGAAGTTCTTGCCGATGTACTTCTTCTCCAGTCCCTCCCGCTCGCACTGCCGCGCGTACTCGATGATACCGCCGTCGACCATACTCACCCGCTCGAAGCCACGGTGCAGGTAGTAAGCACTCGCCTTTTCACAGCGGATGCCTCCAGTGCAGTACATGATGATCTCCTGGTCTTTCTTGTCTTCCAGCAATTCCTCCACCACCGGCAGGATCTCGCGGAAGGTGGCTACGTCCGGACGAATGGCCCCCTCGAAGTAGCCCACCTCGCTTTCGTAGTGGTTGCGCATATCAACCACGATGGTATCGTCCCGTTCGAGCAGTGCATTGACCTGACGGGCATCCAGGTGGCGACCGCGTTTGGTGACGTCGAAGGTGGCGTCGTTCAACCCGTCGGCGACGATCTTGGGGCGCACCTTGATGACCAGCTTAAGGAAGGACTTGGCCTCCGCTTCGATGGCTACGTTCAGCCGGGTATCCTTCAGGAAGGGCACGCTGTACAGCGCGGCCCGGAAGTCATCCAGGTGCGAGGCCGGCACGCTCAGCTGGCCGTTGATGCCCTCTGCGGCCACGTAGATCCGGCCCAGCACACCGAGCGGTGACCAACTGGCGTAGCATTCATCCCGGAAGGTCTGGGGATCGGCGATGTGGGCATAGCGGTAGAACGAGAGCGTGGTACGGGGCTCGGTTTCGGCATCCAGGCGGGCCTGTAGTTCCTCGCGGGACAGGAGATTGCGTAGTTCTTGCGGACGGTCCATAAGCAGCCGCAAAGATACTACTCCCGCTGAAGCTCCCGCCGGAAGGCCGTCGTCTGCAGCATTTCCGTTGCTAGCTTACCGAAGGCATCGTAGCGCTCCGTCGTAGCGTGCAGCTGCTGCCGCAGCCAGGGAAAGATCGCGGTATCCACCAGGGGGATGGCCCATTTCCACTGCTGCGCCAGTTCGCGCTGGGCACTGTAGTCGAGCTGGCGGCTGTGGAGTCCATCGATGAGCTGTAGCAGCATGGCTTTACTCAGTCGTTCAGACCAGGGGGTGTCACGACTTAGCGCCAGCAAGCGGGGCAGGCTGCGCAGTTGCAGGGCATTCGGAAATTTGGATAGCAGCTCTTCGTACAGCGCGTCGAAATCAGCCCGGGGCAGCAGTCGGATTACCTCACCCCCCACTTCCGTCGGAAAGCCGGCCGGCTGCTCCAGCACCAGGAAGCGCGCGAACTCCCGTACGGTATCCGGGTCCCGAAAGCTGACGATCGCCCGCGCCGCGTCCCGTAGTTCCAGCGGCGTACGGCCGAGCCAGAAGGCGGGCAAGGGTAGGGCAGTCAGCTCGGACCAACTCCGGGGAGGCAGGATGCGCAGCAAGCGGTGCGGTAGTGCTTCCGGAGCTTTCGTGCCGCCGTAGGTGGCAAACAGGTCCTTCAGTTCATCCGTGGGCAGGGAGAGGTTCAGCGCCCCCCGCTCGGTGACGATCACACTGGCCAGGAGCGCAAAATCAGCTAGAGCAGTCGGCTCGCGGGCTAGTAGGAGCAGCTCGGTTACCGCGCGCCGTACCCCCTTGCGTTTCGGCGTCAGGGCATCCCGTAGCCAGGACCAGTCAGCCGCCGACAATCCGACGCGCAGTCCGGCTAGCAGTACTTCCTGATTACGCGCATTTTGTCCGGGCCAGGTACCGGCCAGTGCTTCGCGGGCAGCGGCGGGGTCCACCCGGCGCCAGTTGGCGAGTATACTGGCCTTGCGCGCGGGTTGGGTTTCGTGGTGATAGGCCGGTGCGTAGTCGTAGTCAGGTAGTAGTAGCGCCCAGTCGGGGTGCTGTCCGGCCAGCCACTTGCCCCGTTCGCCACTTGCCTCCAGGTAGCGCTGCGCGCGGGGGTAGTCGTCGTTCAGCAGGGCGGCGGCGCGCGGGTGCAGGGCGGGTAAAAGCGTGCTGGGCACGTAGGTCTGGCGCGCAAGGACCAAGTCAATCGCCTCGTCCAGCAAGTCCGGGTAAGTACCTTCTAGGATCAGTTGCAGGCCACGGGCCAGGCGGGGGCTGGGCGGCGTGCGGGTTTCTGCTGCGGGGGTGGGGTGGGGTGTTTTGGTAGCGCCGGTCGGCCGCGGTTGCAGGCGGTGCAGTCGCTCGGTCAGCCCCAGGGCAGCCAGCAGTTGCTCGGCTTGGTCAGCGGTAGGGTCGATGGCAGCTAGACTATCCAGCCATTCACCGATCTGGGGGGCAAGTTCCCGGCGGGCGGTACCCAGTGTGAGGGCACGAAGTAGGTCGGTATACTGGGGCGGGGCGGGCACGGCGGACAAGGTAGGTCGCGTACGGTATTCAACGAAATAGCCGCAGCAGGGGTTAGGGGAGCGTATGAAAGCTCTTTTACTTTCTCTTCTCCTACTACCCACCCTCTCTTTCGCCCAAACCTCCCTCGACGGACTCTGGGAAGGCACTATGACCGTCGGCGGCATCTACTCCAACGAGGCCCTGCCGATGCAGCTCTACATCACCACGGAGGGCAGCACGGTCACCGGCCGCAGCTACGTGACCCTGCCGGACGGTGAAGTACTCCGTATGGACCTGAGCGGACGCATCTACGGCGACCGCTCCATTTCCCTAGTAGAAATTTCCTTCGTCGGAGACGCGGCCAACGAGATCATGCCCGAGTTTAGCCGGCAGTACCAGATCGTCTACAAGCCCGACCTGTGGAACAGCGAGTTGCGCGGCTACTGGCAGGAGGTGACGGACCTCACCTTCAATACCCTACGTCGCCGCGGTCGCATGGTGCTGAGAAAGCAGAAGAACGAGCGGGCGTAAGCGGCTCGCGACTTAGTATACCCGCCGCCGCTCCGTCTGCAGCAGTCCCTCGATCGCTTCGTGTACCCGTCGGGCCTTCTGCGGCCGCCAGGTCAGCCCGTTGAGCAGGTCTCCGTAGTGGATGTAGTTGTCCAATCTGGCGTCGGATAGCTCATCGGCCACGTGGTCCAATACGTTGAGCATCGCGATCCAGCCCCCGGCGTCGGTCACCTCGCTGTACCACTCCTCGTAGTAGTCATCGGCATCCGAATGGAAGTTGAGTACGCCTTCCATAATGAGAATAAAGTCCTTGATGCCCTCCCCGACCAGGTAGTCGATCACCTCCCGCTTGAGGTGCATCGAGTCATTATGTAATGCATCGTTCCACTCCCCGATCAGCTCGATGATGGCATAGCGGTCGTCATAGTCTACGAACAGGATCTTCAGGTACAGCGTCTCCGACCCGAAGTCATCCCACTGCGGGTGCAGCAGGTAGTTGTACACCTTATTGGAGTAGTCGAACTCACTGTACTGCCGACCGTAAAAGGGCGAGGCGGAGTCGTCTTCGGCGCGGTAGCGGTCACGCCACTGGAAGTGTGGTTCTATGTCGTGCATTTGGGTAGGTCGCTTCGCTTGGTTAGGCCCTGCGGGTTAGATCGCTTCGCTGGGTGGACCCCTTCGGGGAGTAGACCGCTATTGCGGGTAGATGGTCTGACCAGTGTAGTCGTCTACCCGCGATAGCGGTCTAACAGCCGATAGGCGATCTTACCCCCGAAGGGGTCTACTTATACTCTTCCTTGAGAATATCCTTAAACTCCTTCATCACCTTTTCCACCTTGGGCCGGCTGACACCCTGTACGTAGCCCTGGTTGGGGTTGTTAGGATTTTCGTAGTAGTCCTGGTGGTAGGGCTCGGCGACCCAGAACTGGATGGGGTCTTCGATGGTGGTGGCGATGGGCTCACTGAAGGTGCCGCTGGCGTCGAGGGCTGCGATCTTGGCTTCGGCGGCCTGTTGCTGCTCGGCGTTGAGGGGGAAGATGGCAGAGCGGTACTGCGGACCTACGTCCGGGCCCTGGCGATTGAGCTGGGTGGGGTCGTGAGCGACGAAGAAGATGTCGAGCAGCTTGTCGTAGGTGATCACTTCGGGGTCATAGTAAACTACAATGGACTCGGCGTGGCCACTGGTCTTTTTGTTGCTATCGGCGTAGGTAGGGTTTTCGAGTTCACCGCCGGCGTAGCCGCTATAGACATCCTCGACGCCCTGGATACGGGTAAAGGAGGCCTCGGTACACCAGAAGCAGCCACCGGCGAAGTAGGCTTTTTCAGCATCGGGGTACTGCGCATCAAGGTTGGCGATGGAGATGCCACCGACCAGGTCTTCGTCGCCGGGCTGGGTGTTGGTGCTGGCGGTAGGAGTGGTTTCTGCGGTGGTAGTAGTGGCGCGTTGGCTATCGCAGGAGGTGGTAGCGACGGCAAGCAGCAGCGTGAGGAGGAGTGTTCTCATGTCTTGAAGTGATTACTTCTCCCTGAAACACGAACGGTACGCATTAGTTAAGCTACCGGTCCGTTGCGTCGGCCAGCAAACTGAGCCCCGTCATTTCCCGTGGAGCAGCTATGCCCATTAACTGCAGCAGGGTAGGCGCTACATCTCCCAGCTTCCCATCGGTGCGCAGGCTGATCTCTGCTTCTGCCGGACCTACATAGACTACGGGCACCGGATTAGTGGTGTGGGCCGTATTCACGCTGCCGTCCGCATTCATCATCACATCCGAGTTGCCGTGATCGGCGATGACCAGGGTATGGTAGCCGTGCTGGCGGGCGGTGTCCAGCAGGCGACCCAGACACTCGTCTACAACCTCGGCGGCGCGGATGGCCGCCGACAGGATGCCGGTATGGCCGACCATATCCGTATTGGCGTAGTTGAGGCAGATGAAGTCCGGCGCATTGGTCTTGATGTCTTCGATGATGGCAGCGGTTACGCCGTAGGCGCTCATTTCGGGCTTCTCGTCGTAGGTCTCTACGTCGCGCGGACTGTCGATCAGGATGCGGCGCTCCCCGGGGAAGGTATCCTCCTGACCGCCGCTGAAGAAGAAGGTGACGTGGGCGTACTTCTCGGTCTCAGCGATGCGCACCTGCGTCTTACCGGCTTCACTGACAACCTGACCTATCGTTTTGGTAAGGTCGTCGGGGGTGAATAGCACGTCTACGTCACGGTACTTCTCGTCGTACTGCGTGAGACAGATGTACCGCAGCCCGGGGAGCTTGTGCATCCCCTGCTCCGGAAAGTCCTCCTGCGTCAGGGCCCGGGTGATCTGGCGGGGGCGGTCGGTACGAAAGTTGAAGCAGAGGGCCACGTCGCCGGGCTGAATCTTGGCTACGGGCTGATCCTGCTCGTCCGTCAGGATGATGGGGTGCAGAAACTCGTCCGTCGTACCTGCATCGTAGTGCGACTGTACGGTGGTCAGTACGTCCCTGCTGCGTTCCCCCCGCCCGTTGACCATGGCGTGGTAGGCCTCCGCGATGCGTTCCCAACGGGTGTCGCGGTCCATGCCGTAGAAGCGCCCGGTGACGGTAGCTAGTTTAGTGGGTTGGTCGGCAATGTGGTCGAGTAGGGTAGCGAGGTAGCCCTTGCCGGAGGTGGGGGCTACGTCGCGTCCGTCGGTAAAGGCGTGGATGTACACCTTTTCGTTGCCCGCGGCGGTGGCGATGTCCGTGAGCCGGAGCAGGTGGTTGATGTGGCTGTGTACGCCGCCGTCGCTGACCAGTCCCATCAGGTGGAAGGCCTTATCGTGCTCACGGGCGTAGTGGAGGGCAGCCTGTAGCTTCTCCAATTGCTGCAGCTCTCCTTCCCGGATCGCCTTGTTGATGCGAGCGAAGCTCTGGTACACAACCCGGCCGGCCCCGATATTGAGGTGACCTACTTCGGAGTTGCCCATTTGTCCGTCCGGCAAACCCACCTCCTCTCCGTAGGTCACTAAGGTGGCGTGAGGATTATCCCGGTAAATGCGGTCGAAGGTGGGGGTGTGCGCGAGTGCCAGGGCGTCGGCTTCGGGGCGGGTGCCGAGTCCCCAGCCGTCGAGGATTACAAGTAGGGTTTTCGCTGCGTCCATGGGGGGTGCCGGGTTTAGGGCGTGAAGGTAGTCAGCGCCGCGCCTACCATCAGTGCGATAGCCAGTACGTTGACCAGGTCGTTGGTGACCCAGTGGTAGCCCGAGTACAGGGTGCTACCCGGATGCTGTACATCACTGAGCGCTCCGGTGACCGGATCGCGGTACCGGGCCTGCAGGGTCGCTCCTAGGATCGAATCCAGCAACATCCCCATAAATCCGAGGCCGGCGACCTGGATCAGCATAGCTGCACCGTAGTCGGGAAGGAGGCAGTAACCGAGCCCCGCTATGAGCATGGCACCGGCGGCCCCGCCCAGGGTACCGCCCGTACTTACGCCGCCGCTCAGGCCCGGGGGTACGCGCCGCCACTGTAGTACATCGTAGGTGGGGCGGCGTAGGTACTTGCCTAGCTCGCTGGCCCAGGTATCGGAGGTGGCCACGGCCATGCTCACGAGCAGCAGGGCGGGGTGCAGATCGAGCAGGGCGATGAGGCCGTAGACTCCACCGTTGCAGAGCACCTGCACCAGGTCGCGGGGCTGCTTGTCCTTGCTATCCCCGGCATCTGCTGCAACGGGTAGTAGGCGACCGATCACTACACTGCTGAGGAAGAAAACGAAGAGGGGGAGGAGCCAGGCCGGACCTACCCGTGTAGCGACCAGGGTGCCGAGGGCCAGTGCGGCCAGTGCGCCCGGCCCGGTCAGGCTGCCGCGCCGGACCGTCAGGTAGTAGAATGCCGTGCTGCCGGTGAGCCAGCTCAGTACGATCAGTAGGTGGCTGCTCATGCCTAAAGGTAGGCCTAGCTGCCCTTGGCGATCCGCTTCTGCTCCATATTGCTGTCGTAGATGCAGTAGGCGTCGTACTTGGCGCGGTCGGTTTCGGCCCAGATGTCCTTGCCGATGTCGCAGACCTTGATGAGCTCGTCGTAGATCAGGTTGCCGAGATCGATGCGGGATTCTACGCTGATGTCGCGGTCGGCGACCTTATCCTGCTGGATGTTCATGGACAGCTCGAAGGCCTTGCAGGCCTGGGCGAGGCGTTCGAGGTGAGTCTCGTTGAGACCGGTATCGGCCAGGAAATCCCACTGCGCGCGGGCTACGCGGATGACGCGGCGGCCGCAGAACAGCAGCTGGGCGTCGGTCATATCACCCATTTTGGCGGTGCCGAACTTGCGGTAGCGGCCCGTGCGGTTGCTGAAGGCCATGCGCACGCGGGTCATGACGGAGCGGATGGCGTGCTGCAGTTTTTCCGCCGCTTCGTACTTCTTGTCGGTGACGACCATCTGGTCGCCGAGCAGCTCGTCGTCGTCCGGCATACCCACGAAGCGTTGGCAGCGGTCGTGGAAGCCCTTCAGGCGGTGGGAGTCGTACTCGTAGCCGGCCTTGAAGTGCTCGAGGTCGCGCTTGGCCAGGCGGATCGCGTCCATGGCCATCTGGTAGAGGTCGGCGTCCGGGAAGTTATACTTCCGGTTTACTTTTTGCTTTTTCATCGGAGTGGCACGCAGTAAGAAACCAAAAGTAAGCTACGCAGATGAATAAAACAAATTGTGTTTATCATGATCCTGAGTATACCAGCTTAAGGGGATAAACGAACCAGGGCCGGCACCCGCGTGGATACCAGCCCTGGCTGAATGGCTCCCTGGGGGAGCGAATAGTTGTCTAAGCCTCCTCGGTAGCGGGCGCTTTGGCGGCCACCTTGGCCTCCTGCTCCGTAGCCTTCTTCTCGGCCGTAGCGGCGGAACGCAGGGCGCGGGGTACTTCTACCGTAGCGACGGGCTGTCCACCCGGGTTCATGATCTCGACGCCTTCCATGGGCGCGATGTCGCGTACCCGGATGCTGTCGCCGAGCTCGAGCTCGCTGATGTCGAGGGTTAGGTTGTCGACCAGGTGCTCCGGGGTGGTTTTGATCTTGATCCGGCGGACCGAGACTTGCAGCTTACCACCACCGCGTACGCCCGGGCTGGTGCCCTTGAAGGTGACGGGTACCTGTACCTTGATGCTGCGGCCGTCTTCCAGGGCCAGGAAGTCGATGTGGCGCAGCTCGTCCGTGACGGGGTGGAACTGGTAGTCCTTGACGATGGACCGGTAGGTATCGCCGCCTACGCTCACCTCGGCCAGCTTGAAGTTGGGGGTGTAGATCAGGTCCCGCAGATCCAGGGCCTTGACGGTGAAGTGCTTCGGGCCGCCGATACCGTAAACTACGGCGGGGACGAGTCCTGCACGACGCAATTCCTTAGATGACTTTTTGCCTACGGTCTCGCGGAGCTCGCCGCTTACTTTGATGGTTTCCATACGATATAACTTTGGCGCAGTTGCGCTTACGGCCCGCAAAGATACGTTGTAGACCGAAGCTAGCGAAGGGCCGGGGCCAAAAAGTTTCCCGCAGCACGATTTTACAACATTGCGGCCCCCTGGCGTTTCTACTTACCAACCCCTTAACTTACCTTTCCGACCGGTACATATCCGGCAAAAGACCCTCCGATCATGAAAAGGCTCATCCCCCTCTTTGTATTCGCTATCATCCTGGCTGCCTGCGGCGGCGGAGAAGAAGCCACCGCCTCCGAAGCCCCCGGCACCACCCCCGCCGTAGCTGAGGCTAAGGATATCGACGCCAAAAAAATCTGGAAGATCCGCTGTATCGCCTGCCACGGCCTGTACGGTGATATGGGCACCAATGGCGCGGCCAACCTACAGGAGGCTACCTCCAGCCTGGACTACCGCATCAACATCATCACCAACGGCAGTGAGAATGGCGTTATGACCGCCTTCGGGGAGATCCTCGACGCCGACGAGATCGAGGCCATGGCCAAGTACACCATGTCGTTCAACGAAAACCTGAAGTAGTCCGGCCGGTGCGTCCCGTCCGGTATACTGTGCTCGGCATCATGTCGGGCAGCTCCCTCGACGGACTCGATCTGGCCTGCTGCAGCTTCACGCTTGCCGCCCGCCCACCGCTGCATATTGCCGACTGGTCTATCGACGCCGCCACTACCATTGCCTACCCCCCTGAGTGGAAGGAGCGGCTACGGCAGGCTACCACACTTACCACTCCCCAGACCTGCGAGCTACATGCTGCGCTGGGTACCTATATCGGCCAGCAGGCCGCTACCTTCCTGACCCAACATCCTGAGCTACGCCCTACCCTCGTGGGCTGTCACGGCCACACGACCCATCATGATCCAGCCCAGGGCTATTCCATCCAGCTGGGTGACGGGGCACACATCGCCCGCCAGCTACAGCTGCCCGTAGTCACTGAGCTGCGCAGTGCCGATATCGCGGCGGGCGGACAGGGCGCACCCCTCGCCCCCGTAGCCGATCGCTACCTCTTTCCTACCCACCAGGCCTTCCTCAACCTAGGGGGCATCGCCAACTTCAGCATTCGTACGGCCGGCGATCAGTTCGTCGCCGGCGACGTGACCGGCTGCTGTCAAATCCTGGACCGGCTGGCCGCCGAACGGGGTCTGGCCTACGATGCAGGTGGCGCATTGGCCCGCAGTGGAAACTGGCTACCGCAGCTAGCAGATTCCCTCGACACCCTGCCGTACCACCGGCAGCCCTACCCCAAGTCGCTCAGCAACCAGTGGGTCGTGCAGCAGCTCTGGCCGCTTGTACGTGACACCCAGGCGTCCGTGCCGGACCGGCTCCACACATTTACCACCTGGTTGGCCCGTACGATCGCCCACGACCTGCTACAAGTAAGTGCGGGCGCGGCCGCCGGTGCGCAGCAATTGCTGGTGAGCGGAGGCGGGGCCCGCAATACGTTCCTCGTCGATCAACTTACTGCGGCGCTCCAGCCGATGCGCGTCGCGGTAGCCGACGGGCTGGCCGGCGACTACAAAGAAGCAGCCCTGATCGCGCTCTGTGCTCTGCTGCGGCAGCAGGGCTTGCCCAACAGTCTGGCCTCCGCTACCGGAGCACGCCACGACACCATCAACGGCGCCCTGCATGCCGCCTAAGCTCCTGCTCACCGGCGCGACCGGCTTCATCGGGTACTACCTCTCCCATGCCCTGGCAGCAGCTGGCCGACCCTTTCGGGCCCTGGTGCGGACTACCTCCGACACCGCCATACTCCGTGAACTGGGAGAGTGGTGTACCCTGGTTGAGGGTGATGTGAACGACCCCGAGAGCGTGTACGACGCGCTGAACGGGATAGACACGGTCATTCACGCGGCCGCCCTGGTGTCCTTTCAATCCGGCGATGAAGACCGGCTGATGAGGGTCAACGCGGAGGGCACGGCCAATGTGGTCAATATGATGTTAGAGGCGGGTACCCGGCGGCTGGTCTACCTCAGTTCCGTAGCCGCGCTACAACGTGTAGATGGCGGACCCATTACCGGACTGGCCGACCACTGGCCCCTGGAAGAGCCCAATACCCCCTACGCCCGCTCGAAGTTTGCCGCGGAGCGTGAGGCCTGGCGCGGGCAGGCCGAGGGACTATCGGTCGCGGCCGCCTATCCGTCTACCGTACTCGGTGCCGGTGACTGGAACGGATCGAACACCCCCTCCCTATGGCGACGCGCCGCGGATGGTGCCAGCCTGTACCCCGGGGGCACGGCTGGCTTCGTCGACGTGCGCGACGTGGCCTACGGCATCCTCTCGCTGCTGGATCGTGACGTAGATAGGGAGCGCTTCTTACTGTCTGCCGAAAACAGCAGCTGGCGGGAGGTACTCGCGGCCATTGCCGGTAGCGTAGGGGGGACGCCGCCGCGCTACGGCCTGGCGGCCTGGCAGTCAGCCATGCTCTGGCCCCTGGAGCACCTACGGGCAAAGGTGACCGATGGCACACCCCTCATCACCCAGGCGACCCACCGCAATGCACAGGCGGTATTCCGCTACGACGGGAGTCACTATCCTGCCGTTACCGGCCACGACTACATCCCCCTTGCGGAGACGATCAGGGAGACGGGGCAGGCCTTTCGGATGAGTCAGCGGATGGGGGAGGGGCTACCGGCTACCTACCTGCCGCTGCGGTGACTGCGGGCTAAGCCGTTTCTTTGTGCTGCCTATGCCGACCTTCTTCGCCTCCGATTTTCACCTTGGGACCGATGCCCGCGACACGAGTCTGGTGCGGGAACGCAAGCTGGTAGCCTGGCTCGATCACTGTGTGGCCGAGGGGGCGGACGCCATCTACCTGGTCGGAGACCTCTTCGAGTTCTGGTTCGAGTGGCAGCAGGCGGTGCCGCGCGGCTACGTACGCTTCCTGGGTAAGCTGGCCGAACTGACCGACCGGGGCCTACTGGTGTACGTATTCACCGGCAACCACGACATGTGGATGCACGACTATCTGGAGCAGGAAACGGGCGTTACCCTGTACCGCGAACCGGTGATCCACGAGATCTACGGCCGGCGAGTCCTTATCGGGCACGGTGACGGGCTAGGACCCGGAGATCGGGGCTACAAGCGGCTGAAAAAAGTCATCAACGCACCCTGGGCCAGGTGGCTCTACGGCCGCTTGCATCCCAACCTGGCCGTGCAGCTAGCCATGTACTTCAGTAGCAAGAGCCGCGAAAGCCAGCCGTCCAGAGAGGTGTTCCTGGGGCCGGACCGCGAGTGGCTGGTGGCCTACAGCGAGCGCAAACTGCGCGAATATCCGGACTTAGCCTACTGTATCTTCGGCCACCGCCACCTGCCCATTGACTACACGCTTTCCGACAACAAAGCCCGCTACATCAACCTCGGGGAGTGGCTCAACGCCTACACCTACTTGCGTATGGACCCACAGCAGGCCGAGCTGCTCTCCTGGCAATCCGCCGCACCTGCCCCCGGCAACCCCACCACCAATCGGGCGCGCGCACCCCTGCCGTCGGTCGGCCCCGGGCGGTAAAAAAGGCCTATCTTGACAGCCCTAACCAGCGACTAACCACCGCGCTATAAACCTATTGTCTTGGCTTTAAAAGAACCGGAACTACGACCCGCCGATTTTCGAAAAATTCCGGAATCGGACTACGAACGTGCGCTGCACGATTACTACATCTGTCGGCTCAGCCGCGAGCTTAGCAATATTATCCGCAAGGACGTCCTTAGCGGCCGGGCCAAGTTCGGTGTCAGCGACGACGGCAAGGAGCTCTACCAGATCGCCATGGCCCGCGCCATTCAGAACGGCGACTGGCGCGCAGACTACTACCGCGGCCACACCCTTCTCCTGGCCCTGGATCTGGCCACCCCCGAGCAATTGCTGGCCCAGTTGTACTCCGATCCAGCCCACGACGCCTTCAGTGGCGGCCGGCAAATGGGTGGGCACTACGCCAGCCGCACCATCGATGAAAACGGCGAGTGGATCGATACGACGGAGCGCTTCAACCTGAGCAGCGCCACCTCGCCCACGGCCGGACAAATGGCGCGCGGCCTCGGGCTAGCCTTCGCCAGTAAGGTGTTCCGGCAGCAGCAGGGGGAGCTGCCCACTGCAGGACTAAGCACCAATGGCAACGAGATCGCCTGGACCGAGATCGGCGATGCCTCCACCTCCGAGGGGGTGTTCTGGGAGACCATGAATGCGGCCGGTGTAACGGGCGTACCCATGCTCTGCACGGTGGTGGATGACGGCTATGGCATCTCCGTACCCGTAGAACTACAGACCACCAAGGGTAGCATCAGCAAGGCACTGGCCGGATTGACTTACGAAGAAGACAGCAACGGTATCGAGATCTACGCCGTCAAGGGTTGGGACTATCCCGCCCTGGTAGAGCTCTACCCCCGGGTAGCTAAGCGGGTACGTGAGCTGCACCGGACGGCCCTGGTACACGTCAGCGAACTAACCCAGCCCAACGGACACAGCACCAGTGGCAGCCACGAGCGCTATAAGCCGGCCGAACGCCTGGAGTGGGAAAAGACCTGGGACTGTCTGCTACAGTTCCGCCACTACCTACTGGGTGCCGGTATAGCTGATGCCGCGGAGCTAGACGAGCTAGACCGCCGCGCTAAGAAGGAGATCGCCGCCGCCCGCCGCCGCGCCTGGGAACAACTCACTGTACCCCGGCAGGCACGCCGTGACGCACTGCTCGCCCTACTGCCCGCCGAGGGGCAGCGCAGCCCCGAACTCACCGCCCTGGCGAAGGAAATCACCGGTGACAACCTGCCCGTCTCGGAGCTCATCGATGCCGTGCGCCGTTTACGTTTCCAGTCGGGCGCAGACTTTCCCGACCAGCTACGCGACTGGCTGCGCGATGCCCAGCAGGACCTCACCGCTACGGTAGGCGGTAACCTGCTCAGCAATACGCCCCGCTCCCCCCTGCGCCTGGGTGGAATAGCTGCGGCCTACGGGGACACTACCAAGGCCCTACCCGGCTATGAGATATTGCAGCATTACTTCAACGCCAAATTTGCCGAGCGGCCCGAACTGTTTGCCTTCGGGGAGGACGTTGGGGAGATCGGAGATGTTAATCAGGGTTTTGCCGGATTGCAGGACCGCTTCGGTAAGCACCGCATCTTCGACACTGGTATCCGGGAGTGGACCATCGTGGGTCAAGCCATGGGTATGGCCATGCGCGGACTGCGCCCCATCGCCGAGATCCAGTACCTGGATTACATCTTCTACGCCCTACCGATGCTGACCGACGACGTAGCCACGCTGCGCTGGCGTACGAACGGCATGCAGGCCTGTCCGCTCATCATCCGCACCCGCGGCCACCGCCTGGAGGGGGTCTGGCACAGCGGTTCCTACCTGTCGCCCCTCATCGGTAGTCTGCGCGGTATGCACCTCTGCGTTCCCCGCAATATGGTACAGGCGGCAGGCATGTACAACACGCTGCTGGAGGGCGACGATCCGGCCATCGTGATCGAAGTACTCAATGGCTACCGGCTCCGCGAAAAGGAGCCTACTAACCTGCTGGAGTTCCGCGTACCCCTAGGCGTACCCGAGCGGTTGCGTAGCGGGACGGACGTCACGCTGGTCACCTACGGGGCCTGCGTACGCGTTTGTCTGGAGGCCGCTGAGCTACTAGAAAAATCAGAGATCAGCGTAGAGATCATCGACGTGCAGACCCTGCTCCCCTTCGACCTGGAGCACCGCATCGTCAACCACCTTAAGCACACCAACCGCCTACTGATCGTGGATGAGGACGCCCCCGGAGCTACCTCGGCCTACATCGAGCGGCAGATCATCGAAACCCAGGGCGGATTCCAGTACCTGGACGCCCCGGTGCGCACGCTCACGGCCGCCGTACACCGCCCCGCCTATGCCGACGATGGCAACTACGAAAGTAAGCCGCAGGTGATGGACGTGGTGGAAGCTGTGGTGGAGCTGGTTGGGTTTTAGGTTAAACACGGATTACGCGGATTCTTTGCACGGATTACTTCACAGAGTATAGGGCGTGCCGCCTGGTACAACAAATAATCTGTGCTTAATCCGTGCCCCAATTCGTGTAATCTGTGTTTAAAACTACACGATCCACCCATTAGCCCGGGCATGCTCCGCGGCCTCTTCGTAGCTGCTAACGAGTTTTACATTAATGGTACTGATATCCTCGATCAGGTCTTCGATGCGCTGCGCGCGCTTTTCGTGCTGTACGTCGCGGATGTAGATACAGAGGATGCGGTCGGGGTTATTCTTGGCGGCTTCCAGGTAGATGTCCGTGTCGTGTTCGCCGCTGTCGCCCAGGAGGATGAAGGGGAGGTGGGGGTAGGTAGACAGGATCTTATCGACCATATCGGCCTTATGGGTTTGGTAGGATTGTACGGTGTCTTCGGCCGGCAGTCCGAAGTCGCGCAGCAGCACCGGGCCGCGGGGGAGGTGGTTGAGGTGTAGGAAATCTAGCAGTAGGTCGTAGAGGTTCCAGGGGCTGTTGGAGACGTAGAAGAAGGGGTTAGAGCCCTTCGCGTCGGGCCCGCCCTGTAGCGCCTCGTAGAAGTCACTTACTCCCTCGAAGGCGTGGCGGTTACCAGCGTTCTTGAGCAGGGTGTGCACCATGGTCTTCAGTTTGAAGCGGCTGGTCACGTCAGTTTTCAGGATGGTGTCGTCGATGTCGCTAATGATGCCGAACTCGGCTTCGCGGGGTACGATCACGTCGGAGTGGCTGAGGTGGTCGACCCTTCCATTGAGGGGGGTACGTACTACCCGCACCGATGCTTCCTGCCAGAGCAGATCGTCGAAGTGCGGCGCGTTATCGGGCTCGCACCTATGCTCAATATGGAAGTAGCCTTCGCTGTCCGTCGTACGCTTGAACACTTCGTTGCCCCAGGTGATCTCCACTTCTGCATCGTCGATCTCACGACTGTTGAACCGCTTAAAGTTGTTGACCAGGTTATGAAACAGCTGATCGCGTTCGTCGCGGCCGATACCGCGGTCGCGCAAGACCCGGCCGGTGAGGTAGAGGTAATCGGGCCGTCCGAAGCCGATGTAGTTGGCTACGTCGATGGGTTTGTCGTGGCCCCAGCGGAGGCGGTCGACGAGGTTGTCCCAGTTGCGGTGAAGTGTTTTGGTGAGCGTGGTGAGGGCCATATGTAGTTTTTAGCGTGTACTCGGTTTAGCGATGGGGCGCTCCGATTTGTTCGGCCATCCTCTACCATAACTTCGTTGGTAGTGGCGACCCCGCGCCCTTAGCCCGTGCCACTACTTCGCTGACCCATGCACCTAACCCTAGATGCGACCGTGCTTGACGATCGCTAATAGCGTGTATAACCGACCTTATTCCAGAAATATGCCTCCCCCAATTGCCCTGTCCTGTTAGATGTGTATACTGCTGCTATCTGTGCCACTCAGACTGCGCAAGCCATAGATATACACCTTTACCGGATGCATCATCCCAGCCAGTGGCCCATATCCAGGGCCTTGGTGCGCAGGTACTGCAGGTTCTCCTTGCCCGGGTCGACGATGATGGGCAGTCGCCGCACCACTTCGATGGGTCCGTCGTCGAAGGAGTCTACTTTGAGGGGGTTGTTGGTCAGTAGCTGGATCTTACCGATACCCAGGTCCTGCAGGATGCCCTGGGCGATGCCGTAGTGGCGTGCATCTACCTCCAGACCTAAGTGGAGGTTGGCTTCGATGGTGTCCATGCCCTGGTCCTGCAGTTGGTAGGCCTTGAGCTTGTTGATGATGCCGATGCCGCGACCTTCCTGGCGCAGGTATACTACAATGCCCCGGCCGGCAGCGGCGACCTTCATGGCCCGATCGAGCTGCTCGCCGCAGTCGCAGCGCTTGCTGCCGAACAGATCACCCGTAATGCACTCGGAGTGCAGACGTACAATGACTTCGCCGCTGGGGTCCATATCCGGATGCACCAGGGCCAGGTGGGGGGTGTAGTCTTCGGCGTCTCCGGCATAGGCCAGCATCCGGAACGTCCCGTAGGGCGTGGGGATCAGGGCCTCGGCGCGGCGGGTAGCGTCCGCCAGTTCGGCGGGGGGGAGTAGGATGGGGTCGCCGTGCTCGGGCATAAGAATTACTTGGAATACTACCGGGTTAACGCCTGCGACCCCGGGGGGTTTTACTTGCCGCGCATCACCTCTAGCCCGGTCAGGGCTACACGGATCTGCTGACCCAGCGCCGCGCGGTGACCGTTCACCAGTGCGTTCTCGGCCGATTGTCCGGTCGTGAGCTGCTGCTCGATGGCGTCCAAATTCGCGCGGGCGCCAGCCCGTACGTCGGCGGTGACATCTTCATTAGTCAGCAGACCGGTCAGCGCGTCTACGTAGGCAGCCTGTAGGGTACGGCCGTAGGTGGTTTCGAAGTTGACGTCCGTGAAGACGCCGCTGCGGGTGTCGTTCATCAGGTCCATCACGCCGTAAGCTTCGGTGCCGCGGGCGCGCTGCTCGGCCAGGCGATTCAGGCGGTCGGTGTTCATCAGCGTATTGAGGGCACTCTGCTGTAGTCCGGCGATCTTAGCAGCTACGCCGCTGGCGGAGATGCGCTGCAGGATATCCTCGTTGATCAGCCACCGGGGGGTGGTGAACACCTGCTGATTGATGAACTGTACGGCGGCCTGTTGCTGCTCCTTGCCCACGGTTTTGTACACGATCTTGTTTTCGTCGCTGGTGCGCTGCCACTCGTACACCGAGCCTACGTTGCTGGCTACGTGATTGGCGTAGCGGCGCAGCTGGCCGATGACGTTGTCGTACAGCTCCTCCAGGTCGTCGAAGTCACCGCCCTCCTCGGCCGTCCACCCCTGTAGTTCGGGCACGATCCGCTTTAGGTTGGCGATGCCCAGGGTAGAGGCCAGTACGGCATCGTCGCCAATGTCTTCGGTCTGGGCACTGGCATCGTGGCCATTGCGCGTCTGACGGCCGTAGCGGTAGACGGGGTCGTCCGCCTTTTCCTTCACCATTGCGTTGAGTACGCTGTCTTCGTTGCCCTGGGGGATGGGCAGGTAGCCGTAGCGGATCGCGTAGTAGTCGTACACCCCGATCTTAGGGTCCAGACCTACACCTACGTCTTCGGGCTGAGCTACGTAGTTGAAGCGGGCATAGTCCATGATGCTAGGCGCCACGCCGTTCTCCTGGACAAAGCCAGGGGTGCGCAACTGCTCTACGGTGTAGGCCGGACTGCTCCCCATATTGTGGGGCAGTCCCAGTGTATGTCCTACCTCGTGGGCGGCCACGAAGCGCACGAGCTTACCCATCACCTCCTGCTCGAACTTGGGGGTGCGGGCCGCGGGGTTCACCGCTGCGGTCTGGATCAGGTACCAGTTGCGCAGCAGGTTCATCACATTGTGGTACCAGATGATGTCGCTCTCCAGGATCTCGCCGGTGCGGGGGTCGTGTACGTGCGGGCCCATCGCGTTCTGGATCTCGGTAGTCACGTAGCGGATCACGCTGTAGCGCACGTCCTCGGGGCTCCAGTCGGGGTTCTCTTCTTTTGTCGGTGCATCCTTGGCCATGATGGCGTTCTTGAAGCCGATGGCCTCGAAGGCCTTCTGCCAATCGTCCACGCCCTGCTTGATGTAGGGGGCCCACTCGGCGGGGGTGGCGGGATCGATGTAGTACACGATGGGCTTCTTGACGTCCACCAGTTCGCCGCGCTGCCAGGCGGCCATGTCGACCGGCTCCAGGCGCCAGCGGGTGATGAAGCGTTCGGTCTCGGCGCGCTGGGCGTCCAGACCGTAGTTCGTCTGCTGGATGCTGAAGTAGCCCACGCGGGGGTCGTACTTCCGGGGTATCATCTTCTCGGCGGGCAGCAGGATGAAGCTCTGGTTCATCTCTACGCTCAGGGTACCGGTCACGGCATTGTCGGGTAGCTCGTCGCCCTGGTAGGTCAGTACGTGCCGTACCTCTACGTTGCTGGGGAAGGCATTGACCGACATGATCAGACTGCGCTCCTTATCCAATCCCTTAATGCCGAACTTCTTACGGTCCTCGTCTCCCAGCGCACCGATCATCGGCTCGTCGTTGGTAAAAAAGGGCGTCACGTCCACCACCACCGTCGCACTATCGGGCCCGTAAGCTTGCACCTCGAAGGCGGCCACGATGGGCTCGAAATTGTTGTTCTTGACCGACTGGTAGACCGGCAGGTCCTCGCTCGCCACGCTATTGTAGCTCACGCTGCGCAGGAGCACCTTCTCCCCGTGCCGCTGCCAGCGTACCACCTGCTGCGGCCTACTACGCATACCCGCTCCACCGAAGTTGAGGCCCTTCACATGCCCGCTGATGCGGCTCACGACCAGAATCTCCTCCTCCAGCAGGGCCGTCGGCAACTCGAAGTAGGTCTTCCCTTCCTTCTGGATCACGTTGAACAGACCCGTCTGCCGCTGCGCGTCCTTGAGCAGATCTTTGTAGGCGTCTTTGTCCTTCTTTTCTTTTTTATCCTCTTTCTCTTCCTCCTGTCCGTACAGGGGGCTGAGGGCGGGTACGCAGGTGCAAAGGAACACTAGTAGCAGTAGGTGCTTTGGAAACATAATCTGGGGTTGGTTCGGGGTAGTTCTGTAGTAGGTAGTTCTGTAGTTCTGTAGCGGGCACGGGGCACGACTACAGTACCACAATACTACAGAACTATCACGCAAAGCGTGTTACCGGTTAGGCTGGGGAGTGGTGCGCAGGTACGAGCGAATCTCCTTGTGGCCCTTGGGGAATTTATCGGGTATGTCTTCAGTCTTGATGCTGGGGCTTACGACTACGTCCTCGCCGTCCTTCCAGTCTACGGGGGTGGCGACGCTGTAGTTGTCGGTCAGCTGCAGGGAATCGAGCACGCGCAGGATCTCCTGGAAGTTGCGTCCCGTGGAAGGGGGGTAGGTCAGGGTAAGCCGCACCTTGTGCTGGGGGTCGATGATAAACACCGAGCGCACCGTAAAGAGCTCATCGGCCTCGGGGTGGATCATGTCGTAGGCCTGGGCGACTTTGCGGTCGGCATCGGCGATGATGGGGAAGTTCATCGTCACGTTCTGCGTGTCTTCGATGTCCTTGACCCAGCCCATGTGGCTGTCCAGATCATCTACACTCAGGGCGATCACCTTGGCGTTGCGCTGCTCGAAGTCCTCCTTCAGGGCGGCGGTGCGGCCGAGTTCCGTAGTACAGACCGGGGTGTAATCACTGGGATGGCTGTACAGCACGATCCACTTACCGTCGGACCAGTCGTAGAAATTGATCTCGCCCTCGGTGGTCTGGGCGTTGAAGTTGGGGGCGGTTTCGCCGAGTCGGAGTGGCATAGTTAGTTAGGTTGGAGTAAAAGATAAAGTAACGCGGCAGGCCGAAGCGGGTTGACAGTACGCAGCGGTCTCCCCCGATAGCTATCGGGGTGGTAGTAAGATGCTGCCTCCGGCAGCGCAGTCCCGAGGCGCTCTCCGAGCGCGAGAGCCGCTTCAGCGGCGACCGGAGTAGCGCAAGAAGCCACACTTCACACTAGCCTAATCTCCACGGCCCGGACGCTCGGGTTGCAAGCCCTCGACCGAGCCCCCACCTACGCATAAAAATCAGTCACCCCGTTCACCTCCATCGCCGCAGCATCCACCACTGCGGGTAGTGGCTGCAACTCCCCGGTATTCTGCACCGCACCGGCGGGCACCGCCCCCTCGATGAGCCAGTCTAGCACCGCCGCCGTCACCTCCGCGGTACCCAGATGATGGCCCGCTCCGACCGGACTGTACAACCAGCTCCCGCGCCAGTGACTGTGGTTGCGCCGTGCGTTGCGGTAGGCCGTGACGGCATCCTCGGGATCGTGCACCAGCAGGGTAGGGATGGCGTGTAACTGCGCGGCTACGGTAGCTACGTCGAACTCATCCAGTGACCGGCCGGACAACTGCTCGATGCGGGCCTGCATCTGCCGGTACACTACGTCCCGCAGACCCATGAAGCGTACGAAGCCGGCGAACAACCAGCGGACCTCCGACACGATCGCCAGCAGGCAGATCCGGCGCGGCCGCAGCTGCGGGGGGAGCAGCGCGAGCGATTCGACCAGGCAGCTGCCGCCGAAGCTGTGGGCCAGGATCAGGTCGGTGCCGCCGAGCCAGCGGATGAGGTCCATTTCCACCTCCGCGGCCCGTAAGTAGGTCAGCTGGCGACTACCCGCGCAGTGCCCGTGTCCGGGCAGGTCGAAGGCCACCACCCGGTAGCCTGCCGCGACCAGCCGGGGTACGAAGTGGCGCCAGCGACCCACGTTATAGCCCCAGCCGTAGGCGCAGAAGACCACGGGGCCGTCCTCCGGTCCCCATTCGTAGACGGGGATCAGGTGGTCGCCGCTAGGCTGATCGTTGCGGCGCGCTGTATCCAGGAAGGCCTGCTCCTTGGGGCGGATGTGCGGTGGGGGTGGGGTAGCGAACAGGTGGAAGGCGGAGCGACCGGCCAGGCGGGGGTGCAGGTACGATAACCCATTGATCGCGGCGGCGATGCTGCGGTAGGTCAGGCGTTTTAGGGTCATGGGCGGTAAACGTATCACTATATATTTAGTGGTGCAACACCAAAAGCGAGTCGCATACCGTGGGTTTAATGTGTCAACTGCTGTACGGTTTATCCCGTCAGACCGGATAAACACCGAATAAATGCGTATCATTGGAGCGACATAGCCAACAACCCAGCATGCCTTGGCCCTAAACTACCGTAGTGCATGCTGTCCGTAAGAAACCTGTTTATATTCGTTTTACTGCTCCTCACGCTCGGCGTGGGCGCGCAGGAATTTCCCTACGCCCTGGAGTGGAAGCGGGAAGTCTCGCTACTCAGTCTGGGCGGCGGACTCAGCGTCGGTAGCCACCTGCTTGAATCGCGCATCCGGCCGCTGACGCTCGATCAGCTGGTCGGGCAGCGGCGGCACAAGGTCTGGTTTCTGGACCGCGGGGCTACCCGCAATGAGTGTGATGTAGCCCGCGTACTATCGGACGAGCTACTGCGCGGCGCCATGCTACTGCCCGCCACGCTGGCCATCAGCCGGCGCGGTCGCCGCAAGGGCCTAGTCCTAGCCACGATGCTCGCCCAGACCATGCTGCTCAACGACGGCTTCACCAAGATGACCAAGGTACTGATCCGCCGCGACCGGCCCCTGACCTTCAACGAGCAGGTCGATAGCGGGGCGAAGATGGGTAGCGATGCGCGTCAGTCCTTCGTCTCCGGCCATACCTCCAATGCCGCCGCCCTGAGCTTCTTTACCGCCAAGGTCTTTCACGACCTGTACCCCGACAGCCCCTGGCGGCCAGCGATCTGGGCCGGCGCGGCCATCGTGCCGCTGGCCACGGGTTACGCCCGGTATCGGGCCGGCAAGCACTTCCCCACTGACATCGCCGCCGGCTACGCCCTGGGTGCCGCCCTCGGTATCCTGATCCCGCAGTGGCACAAATCCCCCACGCAGCCCGGCTGGAGCGTAGGCATGGCTGGCGACGGACTGGGGCTGAGTCTGCGCTGGTAAAGCCATTCCGTACTTTGCCGGTATGGACGACTACCTGCAGCACAACCGCGCGCACTGGAATGCCCGCACGGCCGCTCACCTGCACAGCGCCTTTTATGATGTAGCCGGCTGGCTGAAGGGTGAGGAGAGTCTGCGGGAAATCGAGCTCGCCCTCCTGCCCCCCGACCTGACGGGCCTACGCATCCTTCACCTGCAGTGTCACTTCGGTCAGGATACCCTCTCGCTGGCCCGCCGGGGAGCTACAGTTACCGGAGTTGACCTGAGTGACGCTGCCATTGCTGCTGCACAGGACCTGGCCCGGCAGACCGGCCTCGCGGCCCGCTTCATCTGCTGCAATCTGTACAGTCTACCGGACCACCTCGACGAACCCTTCGACCTGGTGTACACTAGCTACGGCACCATCGGCTGGCTGCCAGACCTCGACCGCTGGGCGGCCATCGTAGGGCGCTACCTGCGCCCCGGCGGACAGTTCGTATTCGTAGAGTTTCACCCCTTCGTCTGGTTGTGGAATGAAGAGCGTACGGCCATCCAGTATCCGTACTTCAGTAGGGAAGCTATCGTGGAAGAGGTAAGCGGGAGCTACACCGATCGGAGTGAAACGGTGAGCGGTACGATGGTGAGCTGGGACCATCCCGTCAGCGCGGTCATCACGGCGCTTCTGGACCAGGGGCTGCAACTACAGCACTTCCGGGAGTACGACTACAGCCCCTACGATTGCTTCCCGAACGCGGTAGAAGTGACCCCGCAGCGCTGGCACCTCAAGGAGCTAGCCGGACTGATCCCGCTTACATATAGTCTAGTGTGCCTACGGCCATAAAGCACGAACGCCCCCGGTACGTGAAGTACCGGAGGCGTCGTAGGTGGAGAATACCGGAGTCGAACCGGTGACCTCTTGCATGCCATGCAAGCGCTCTAGCCAGCTGAGCTAATCCCCCGTAGCCGTTTAAGCGGTGGCAAAGATACGCGTAGCCGCGCGAACTACACAAGCGTGCGGAGCAAACTTTTTACATCACGTTAACACCGCCGGCCGGTTCACTTATCATCTTTTGCCCGCAAGCGACGTTATACCCCTACTTTTACACCCGCACGCAAATCAACCGCACATGAAGCGCATATTCTCCCTTCTCGTTCTGCTATCCGCCCTCTCGGTCTCCCTCACCGCCCAGGTGACCGCCATGCCCGAAGCTACCGCAGAGGCCACCGCGCCTACCGCGATGACCTTCGAAAGCACCGAGATTGACTACGGTACCATCGAGCAAAACGCCGATCCCTACCGCGTCTTCACCTTCACCAATACGGGCGACGCCCCCCTGATCATCACCAATGCCGTCGGCTCCTGCGGCTGTACCGTACCCAGCTACAGCAAGGCCCCCGTGGCACCCGGCGAGTCCGGCGAGGTAAAGGTGCGCTACGCCACCGACCGGCTCGGTAAGTTCCGCAAGCGCGTGACCCTGACGACCAACGTGAGCGATGAGCCCATCGTACTCACCATCATGGGGGAAGTACTCGAAAAGCCCGCCCAGCCCGATGCCGTACCCGCCGGCGAAACCGGTATGTTCAACAACGGTCAGTAAGCCGTCATCCCCGTTACCGCAAAATTGAATGCCCCCTTCCCCACGGAAGGGGGCATTTTCTATATTGGGCCATGGACTACCGCGAAAACAGTCTCCGCAACCTAGCTGCCGCCCGCGGCTACCAGTTCACCACCGGTGACGAGATGGGGCTGCATGCCAAGCTGCGCGACTTCCGCCTCACCGCCCAGGGCGGTAGCCGTACCATCACCAACGTCCTGCGCAAGCAGCACGGCCTGCTGGAGCACGACGTGGCGCTGTTCGACTACAGCTACTACGACTACGGCACCCGCCATACTTCCCGGCAGACCGTCCTGTTCCTGGAAAGTCAGCAGCTCGGCCTGCCCGTCCTGCGCCTGCAGCCCGAGACCATCCTGCATAAGCTCGGCGAGCTGCTCGGGATGCACGATATCGACTTCGTTCGCTTCCCAAAGTTCAGCGGACAGTACCGCCTGACCGGCGACGACGAGGACTACATCCGCCATCACTTCACCGAGGACGTACTCAACTACTTCACCCTCAATAAGGGCTGGAGCCTGGAGGGTATCGGCTACTACCTCATCCTGTACAAGCGCGGCGTACTGCTGCCCCCCGAGCAGCTGGACCCCCTCTACCGGCGGGGCATGGACATCTACCGCCTGTTCAGCTCCAGCACGGTCTGATGCTGAGCCGCAACCCCTTTTCCCGGCCCTTCCCCGAGCGCAGCTTCGGGCGCGGCATCGTCATCGGGCACGCCCGCACGGCGGTGTTCGTGCTGCTGGCCCTCTGGATCTTCCTCTTCGATCTGCCCCGCTCGCTGGCCTACGGACTGGTCGTCTTCGCAGTAGCCGTGGCGTATAGTTTCGTCACCGACCGCCTGGGCGTAGTGCGTACCGGCCCTCGCTGGACGCTCCTCCGCTGGACCCTCGATCAGGCCGTATTGCTCTTCCTCGTCTCCTGCGCCTGCTTTCTAGTCTACAATGCCACCGTAGATTGGTCGGTCCTCAACCTGCGCGTACTCCTCTACATCACGCTACCTACCGTAGTGGTAGGGCTGCTGCCCATCATCTTTAGCGGCGTCGCCCTGCAGTTACGCGCCGAGCAGGAGCACCAACGCACCGCCAGCCGCATCCAGGTAGGCGCACTGGGCGGGGCCGCCGGTGCGGAACCTGCCACGGAAGGCGTGGTCTTCGGACGGCGCAGCACCCCGAACTCCGTGACCCTACACCTGACCGGCGGTACGACCCGTGAGATGGCGCAGTCCATCGAGCAGACTGATCGAGAATTGCGGCAGCAGGGGGTAGTGCGCTGTCATGCGGATTACCTGGTCGATCCCCGGCAGATCGTAGCCGCCTCGGCCGACGCGCAGGGACTGCGGCTGCGGCTGCGGGGTACGGAGGCGACGGTGCCGGTCAGTCCGGCTTACTTCCGGGAGTTGTAGGCGTAGCCCCCCAGGGTAGCGCTGCTGATGAACAGACCAAAAAACTCGCGGGTGAGCTCGATGTGGGGAGATTCGGCGGTCATCTGTCCGGCAATGGTGGGCATGCCCTCACCGATCCAGGTGACTAGGTCGGGGATCAGGGTACTCATCCAGACTACGGCCACCCCCAGGGCCAGGAAGATCAGCAGGCGGGGCGGGCGGCCCAGCGCCCACCAGGCGGCCACCAGGGCGACCGAGCCGTACATACCCACCCAGGCGGGCCAGTCGGGATCGTTCAACTGCCAGTAGGCGAACAGGGCAAAGAGGAGGGCGACGACGAGGTGCAGGTATTTCATGTCAGGGGGTTGTCGTAAAATTACGCCTATGAACGACAGTGACCAACGCCCTAGCCCCGGCACCCCCCAATTCTCCGAACTCGTAGCCGGCACCATGACCTGGGGCGAGTGGGGAGCCGACTACGGCGCCGCGGCTCAGGCCGACCTGATCCGGCACTGCCTGGAACTAGGTATCACCACCTTCGACCACGCGGATATCTACGGCAATTACAGTACCGAAGAGGGCTTCGGGGCAGCCCTGGCTCAGCTCGGCACCGGCGACCGCGCCCGGATGCAGCTGGTGACGAAGTGCGGCATTCAGCTGAAGACCAGCCGCCGGCCCGACACCCGCGTGAAGCACTACGATAGCAGCTACGCCCACATCATCGAATCGGTCGAGCGGAGCTTGCGCAACCTGCGGACCGACTACCTGGACGTACTGCTGCTGCACCGTCCGGACCCCCTGATGCAACCGACGGAGATCGCCAGGGCGTTCACGGAGCTGCGGCAGGCGGGCAAGGTGCGCCACTTCGGGGTGAGCAACTTTACGCCGAGCCAGTTTGCGCTACTGCAAGACCACGTGGAGCTGGTGACCAATCAGGTAGAATGCAACCCCCTGCATCCGGATCCGCTCTTCGACGGTACCTACGATCAGTGTCAGCGGGCGGGGATACGGCCCATGGTGTGGAGTCCGCTGGGGGGGAGTGACTACTTCAGCGGCGAGGGCACCAGCGTACTGCGGCTACGCGAGAAGGTGCGCGACGTGGCGGCGAAGTACGGCGTGGAGGAAGACGTGATCCTCATCGCCTGGTGCCGCCAGCATCCCACCACACCACTGCCGGTGCTCGGTACCACGAAAAAGGAGCGGCTGACGCGTGCGGTACGTGCCCTGGACCTGCAGCTGGAGCGGCAGGACTGGTACGAAATTCTGGAAGCGGGTCGTGGGATCGAGGTAGCCTAGACCTTTGGCTAGGCCCGTCGGAGGGTGAGCACCGTTACTTCAGGTAGGATACCGACGCGGCCGGGGTAGCCCAGGAAGCCCAGTCCGCGGTTGACGTACAGCGACTGCTTGCCCTGTCGGTACAGGCCCGCCCACTGCTCGTAGATGAACTGGGAGGGCGACCACTTGAAGCCTGGGATCTCGATGCCGAACTGGAAGCCGTGGGTGTGTCCGCTGAGGGTGAGGTCGATATCGGCGTAGTCCGGGCGCACCAGCGCGTCCCAGCTAGTGGGGTCGTGACTGAGCAGCACCTTGCAGTCGCAGTCTTCGGTGCCGGCGGCGGCAACGTCCAGATGGCCGTACTTGGGGAAGCGCAGGACGGCCGACCAGTTTTCGATGCCGATGAGGGCCAGGCGGTGGCCATTGATGTCGAGCTTGCGGTGCTCGTCGCGCAGCAGATCCCAGCCCAGGCTGGCGTGGATGGCGTAGAGCTGCTCCATATTGGCGGCCTTGGCGGCGTCGGTGCCCCAGTCTACGTAGTCGCCGTAGTCGTGGTTGCCCAGGATGCTGTACACGCCGTACTTGCCGCGTACCTCCTTGAAGATGTCGACGTAGGGCAGCATCTCCTCGGCGCGGTTGTTGACCAGGTCGCCGGTGAAGACGACCACGTCGCCCTCCTCCCGGTTGATCATCTCGACGGCGTCGTAGAGGGGACTGGAGCGGGTCCAGCTGCCGGAGTGCATATCGCTGATCTGTACGATTTTGAGGCCCTCGAGTCCGGCCGGTAGGTCCTGTACGGGCACGTCGACGGCGAAGCGGCGGTAGCGGTAGGCGTTGCGCACCATGCCGTAGGTAAGGGTGACCAGGGGTACGCCGCCGGCGACCAGGGCGGCCGTGCTGAGAAAGCGGGAGCGGCTGGTGTCGCGGTCGGTGACCGGGCTGACCTTATTGACGAGCCAGGTGACGGCACGGCGCAGATCGTCGCCGAGGAGAAACAGTACTACGGGGACCTTACTTAGGTACAGAATGAATACGCTAGCGTTGGTGTAGGTACGCAGTCCGTGGGGCCAGTCCGCGTTGAGTTTAAGCACGTTCAGTAGCGTAAGACCGATCGCCAGCACGCTGAGGCCCCAGTAGAGGAAATACCCTATTTTACGGGTCCGGGGGGTGTAGGCGCTGAGCCAGGACTTGACGGCCGAAAAAGCGTATGCGTCCAGTACGAGCATCGCCGCCAGCAGGTAAAACAGTCTTGACATGCTGCCATAAACAGCGCCGTACAAAGAAAGATGTGACCGGCGTGCAACCCGGCCGGTAGCCCCTCGTCTCTGACCCCGTACACATCAACTACACACACACCTATCTACTATGAAAACCATACTTACTACCTCCCTGCTCCTCCTTTTCTTCACCCTTTCCGCCCAGGTGGAGGTCAACAATGGCTGGATGGGCCGCAAGGGCGAGCGCGTGCGGGGCAACGGCGACGTCACCACCCAAACCCGCAATATCGACGGCTTCACTGGCGTAAGTGCCTGCTGCTCCATGAACGTTGAACTCGCCGAAGGCCCCTTCAACATCCGCGTAGAAGCGGAGAGCAACCTGCAGGAGTTCGTCAAGACCGAAGTGAAGGGCGACCGCCTGGAAGTAGGCTACGTATCGGAGGCCAACTTTAAGTCTACCGAACCCATCAACGTCTACATCACCCTGCCCCGCCTGGAGTACCTCAAGGCCTCCAGCAGCTCCACGGTGACCGGCACCAATACCTTTCACGGCGATGAGCTGGAGGTCGACGTAAGCAGCTCGGCTACCGCCACCCTGGCCTTCGTGGGACAGTCCGTCTCTACGGACGCTAGCTCCTCGGCCACCCTGGTACTGGAGGGCGAAGCGGAGGAATTCGAGGGCGATGCCAGCAGCTCCAGCCGCATCGATGCCGGTAAGCTCAAGACGCAGTCGGGCGAGGCGGACGTCAGCAGCAGCGCCGACATCATTGTCAACGTAGCCCGCTCGCTCCGCGCCAAGGCTACCTCGAGCGGCTCGGTGAGCTACTACGGTAGCCCGTCAGACGTGAGCTCGGATACCAACAGCAGCGGCAGCGTTCGGAGCCGGAACTAACCCATACGCTCGGCGTGCAACGCGCTCGACCTAGTACGGATCCACGTCTACGACCACCCGCACGCCAGACATCCCCTTGGTCTGCGCCAGCTTGTCGATACAGCGCTGAATGAGTGTCTTGACCCGCTTCATCTGGGTAGCCGCCGGGGGGAAGCGCACCACCATATCCTGCAGATAATACGTCCGCAGGCGGGCCACGCTGGGCTCGAAGGGCCCCTCTAACTGATCGCCCAGACTGTGCGCCAGCCACTTAGCCAGCAGCCTGGCCGCATCCTCCGCGGTAGCCCGTTTGGTGTGCCGCAGTTGCAGCCGGATCATGCGCCGGTAGGGTGGAAAGGCGTGCTGCTGCCGGTTGCCGGCCTCCCGCTCGATGAAGTTGGCGTAGTCCCCGCTGACTACGTCCGTGATCACTGGGTGACTGCCCTCGTGCGCCTGAATAATGACCTGTCCGCGCCGGCCCCGGCGCCCGGCCCGTCCGGCCACCTGCGTCATGAGCTGGAAGGCCCGCTCGTCGGCCCGGAAGTCGGGAAAGCGCAGCAGCTGATCCGCGCTGATGACCCCCACCAGCCCCACCCGCTCGAAGTCCAGCCCCTTGGTGACCATCTGCGTGCCTACCAAAATATCGAGTTCACCCACTTCGAACTGATCGAGCAGCTTGCCCAGGGCATTCTTGCCGCGGGTGGTATCCAGGTCCATTCGCGCTACGCGCGCCTCGGGCAGGAAGATCTTCAGTTCATCCTCGATCTTTTCCGTTCCCGTACCGCTGAGTTTCATCTGGGGTTCGCCGCAGGCCGGGCAGAGCTCGGGCGGGGTAGCTACGTAGCCGCAGCAGTGGCAGCGCAGCCGGTGCTGGTATTTATGGTAGGTGAGGCTGACGTCGCAGTTGACGCACTCTACGGTGTACTCGCAGGTGGGACAAAAGTAGACCGGCGCAAAGCCCCGTCGGTTCTGAAACAGGATGGCCTGCTCGCCGCGCTCCAGGGTTTCCCGCAGGGCGGTGAGCAGGGTAGGGGTGAAGAAGGGGTGGTGGATGCCCTTCTCGTTGGTTTCCCGGCTGTTGGCGATGACGATCTCGGGCAGGGCCGTGCCGCCGTGCCGCTCGGTCATGGTGACCAGACCGTACTTGCCGGAGCGGGCGTTCTCCCAGCTTTCCAGACTCGGCGTAGCACTGCCGAGGATCGCGCTGGCGCCGTGCTGCTGGGCCAGGTACATGGCCACATCGCGCCCGTTGTACCGCGGGTTCGGATCGTGCTGCTTGTAGGAGGGGTCGTGCTCTTCGTCGACCACCACCAGGTCCAGGGTAGTGAAGGGGAGGAAAAGAGCCGATCGCGGACCGACCACCGACGTCTTGCCCGTCTGTACCGCCTTCCAGATCTCCACTCGCTCCATATCGTTAAGGCGGCTGTGGTAGACCATGATCTTATCGCCCAGCACGTGCTGGAGCCGCTTGATGATCTGGCCGGTCAGCGCGATCTCTGGCAGCAAGTATAGCACCTGCTTGCCGGCAGCGATAGCCTCCTGCATCAACTCTACGTACACCCGCGTTTTGCCACTGCTCGTCACGCCATGCAGTAGCGTGGGTTTGCCATCCGCCTGGTGCTGACGAATCTCCGCCAGGGCGCGCTCCTGCTGCGCGCTCAAGGGTTTGACGTCGGCGGCGGCCTCACCGTCCGTACTCAGACGACTGACCTCCCGGTCGTAAAACTCGAAGATGCCCTTCTTGACCATGGCCCGCAGATCCCCAGTGGACGCTCCGGTGCGTTTACAGAGGTCGGTGCGCCGTACGTAGGGCTGCGTGCGGTGGTACTGTACGTACTCCAGCAGCACGGCGGTCTGCCGCTCCGATCGGCTCACTAGGTCGAAGGCGCTAGCCTGCTGTGCCTCGGTCTGAAAGTCAGGGCCAAAGCGTACGCACTTGACGGACAGTGCCTTATACCGGTCCGTGAACTCTTCCTTCGGAAACACGACGTGGCGGTCGAGTAAGTTCCGGATCACTGGATACACGGTCTTGCGCTGCAGGATATCACGGATGTCCTTCAGACTCAGCTCCGCCTGGAGGGTGAGGGCCTCCACCACCAGGTATTCGTCTTCCGAGAGCTCCGTCACCTCGTCGCTGAACAGCGGACCGAGCGTGATGATGGTCTCGCTAGCCATCTTGAGGTGACTCGGAAGGCCGGCGGTCATCACCTCACCGAGGGTACAGCCGTAGTACTCGGCCAGCCAGTCCCAGAGCTTCAGTTGCCGTGCGGTCAGCAGCGGCTCCACGTCGATCACACTCAGGATCGGCTTGGTCTTAAAGCCCGGTGCCTTGCCGTGCAACCGCCGGATGATACCGGCGTAATGCTTGTTCTTGCTGAACTGTACCTCTACGCGTTGCCCCTCCTGGAGCTGGCCCACGTATTCTTCCGGCACACTGTAGGTATAGGTCTGTGCCAGGGAAAGGGGCAGGATCACGTCCGCGTACACGGTACCGCTACTGGTCAGGGATGGAGCTGGGCTGGGTCGGGTCACGCCGAAGTTAAAATAATTTGTTGCAAATATAGTGTGGACCAGCTGACGACACCCACGGAAAAGCCGCCGCGGCCGCAGGTGCGAAGAAATAGCGGAAGCAGTACTTTCGGCCCATGAAACTCTCCGCTATAGTAGCCACCGATCGCCAGCATACCATCGGTAAGGACGGCGAGATCCCCTGGTACCTGCCGGCCGATCTACAGTTCTTCAAGCGGACCACCCTGGGCCACCCCGTCATCATGGGGCGCAAGACCTTTCGCAGCATCGGCAGGCCCCTACCCAAGCGAACCAACATCGTACTGACCCGCGACCCCTTCTTCACCGCCTCCGGTGTGGTGGTGGTACACAGCCTGCGCGAGGCCCTGGGCCACCCCTCGGTCACCGAGGCGGACGAATCCTTCATCATCGGTGGAGGCGATGTGTACCGCGCGAGCTTGCCGATGGTCACTACCGTATTTCGGACCATCGTCGCAACGGACATCCCCGACGGCGATGCCTTCTTTCCGACCCTGCCGCCCGCGGAATGGCAGGAAATCTGGAGCGAGGCCCACCGGCCCGACGCGAAGAACGAGCTCGCCTACCGCTTTTCCCGGCTGGAACGGAAGTAAATATAAACAAAAAGTTGTGTGTTTGTCGAAAAGGTAGTTAATTGCGAACGTTTTGTTTGATTAACTACTTAGAGACACCCACACCATGCGAGAAGATTTCCTCCACTACCTGTGGCGGCTGGCCCGTTTTGATTTGCGGCAGCTGCGCACCACCGAGGGCGAGGCCCTCACCATTCAACAATTCGGCACCCACAATACCGACGCCGGTCCGGACTTCGGCGCCGCTCGACTGCGCATCGGCGGTCTGCAGTGGGCCGGCAAGGTGGAGATGCACCTTCGCAGTAGCGAGTGGTACACCCACGGCCACGAAACCGACCCGGCCTACGACGGGGTGATCCTGCACGTCGTACTGGAGGAGGACACCATAGTATACCGCCGCGACGGCAGCCGGATCCCCTGCCTGGAGCTGCGCGACCGCATTCCGGCCGGTATCCGCACCACCTACTGGCGGTTGATGCACCAATCCGACTGGGTGCCCTGTCAGTCCCAACTCGATACGGTAGCCGATCCCCTGCGGGCGATCTGGTTGCAGCGCATGCTGGTCGAGCGCCTCGGCCGGCGGGCTACGGACTTCGCCCAACGGCTTGAAGCCACCCAACGCGATTGGGAGGAGGCCTTCTACCACGGTGTAGCCCGCGCCATGGGTGGGAAGGTCAATGCCCAGGCTATGGAGATGCTGGCCCGGTCCGTGCCGCTGCGGGTGCTGCTGCGGCACAAACACAGTCTGCTGCAACTGGAGGCCTTGCTGTTTGGTCAATCCGGTCTGCTGCCCAAGCGGGAAGCCGGTGAAGACCCCTACCACACCCGCCTGCGGCAGGAGTACGAGCTGCTCCGGGTGAAGCACGAACTGCGCCCCCTTCCCGCTACCGCCTGGCGCTTTCTGCGCATGCGGCCCAATAACTTTCCGACCCTGCGCATCGCACAGCTCGCCTGCCTGTACCACCGCAGCGGACAACTGTTCGGCAAGGCACTGGCCGCGGCTGATGTCGGAGAGCTGCGGCAGATGTTTGTCGTCAGTCTGAGCAACTACTGGCGTACCCACTACCGCTTCGGTGCTGAAGCCGAGACCAGCGAGCGGCGGCTGGGGGCATCGACGGTGCGGTCCATTCTCATTAATGCGGTAGCCCCGGCCTACTTCACCTACGGTGGCCTGCGCAACGACGACCGCTACCGCGACCGCGCCCTGGAGGTGCTGGAGGCACTGCCGCCGGAGTCCAATGCAGTTATCACGAAGTGGCGCGCGCTGGGCTGGTCGGCTACCTCCGCCGGCGAGTCACAGGCCTTACTGGAGATGAAGCACACCTACTGTGATCAGCGGCGGTGTACGTCCTGCGCGGTGGGCTGCGCGATCCTCAACCGACCGGATGCCGGACAGCAGTTGCGTACGGAGGTCCGCGAGCCGGTCCGCATCTACCGATCAGTGGGCTGAGGCATGCGCCGTTACCTACCTTCGTTCCTCAATCCGTTCCTACTCCCGTGGCAAATAGCAAGTCTAAGAAGGTGACGCCCCTCATGGCGCAGTACAACAAGATCAAGGCCAAGTATCCCGAGGCCCTGCTGCTGTACCGGGTGGGCGACTTTTACGAGACCTTCGGGGAGGATGCCGTGAAGGCCGCACAGGTGCTAGGTATCACACTCACCAGCCGGAACAACGGCGGCAGCGACGTGGAGCTGGCAGGCTTTCCCTACCACAGCGTAGATACCTACCTGCCCCGCCTCGTTCGGGCCGGCTACCGGGTGGCGATCTGCGAGCAACTCGAGAAGCCTTCGAAGGAAAAGAAGATCGTACGGCGCGGCGTCACTGAGATCGTCACACCAGGTCTGGCAGTAGACGACCAGTTGCTGGAGTACAAGTCGAACAACTTCCTGGCCTGCGTAGCCTTCGGCAGGGGCAAGAAGGATGCCTGCGGACTCAGTCTGCTCGATCTGAGTACCGGTGAGTTTCTGGTGGCCGAGGGGGCGGTCGACTACATCGATAAGCTACTGCAGAGCTTCCAGCCCAAGGAGGTGCTACTGAGCAAGGACAAGCGACAGGAGTTCGAGCGGGTATTCGGCGATCGCTTTTACCTGACGACCCAGGATGAGTGGGTCTTCACGACCGACTACACCGACGAAAAGCTACTCAAGCAGTTTAAGGCCGCTAGCCTGAAGGGTTTCGGCGTAGAGGAGCTGCGCGTAGCCCGTATCGCGGCCGGCGTTGCCCTGCACTACCTCGAAACTACCGAGAACCGCAACCTGAAGCACATTACGCGCATCAGTCGGCTGGCCAATGATCGCTACGTCTGGCTGGACCGCTTCACGATCCGCAACCTGGAGCTACTGTATAGTCCCCATGACCACGGCGTATCCCTCATCGATATTCTGGACAGGACCGTGACCCCCATGGGCGGACGGTTGCTCCGTAAGTGGGTAGTACTGCCCCTCAAGGATAAAGCGCAGATCGAGGCCCGGCACGAGGCTGTACGCACCTTCGTCGACTCCGCCCCCCTGCTGCAGGACCTACACGCCTCACTCCAGCAGATTGGCGACGTCGAACGCCTGATCTCCAAGGTGCCACTGGGTAAGGTGAACCCCCGCGAGATACGCGCGCTCAGCGATGCGCTCTGCGCGATGGGCCCCATCCGTGCGCGCTTAATGGACAGTCCCAGTAATACCCTACGGCAACTGGCCGAGCAGCTCGACCCGCTGCCGGATGTATGCAGCGAAATAGGTCGCCGGATCCGCGACGAACCGGCCGTAAATCTCGCGAAGGGCGGGGTGATCGCCGATGGCTTCGATGCGGAGCTGGACGAGCTGCGCGATATCACCAAGAATAGTAAGAACCGCCTGGCCGCGATCCAGCAACGGGAGGTAGAACGCACGGGGATCAGTAGCCTGAAGATCGGCTTCAATAACGTATTCGGCTACTACCTGGAGGTCACCAACAAGTATAAGCAGCAGGTGCCCCCGGGGTGGACGCGCAAGCAGACCCTCACCAGCGCCGAGCGCTACATCACCGAGGAACTAAAGCTGCTGGAAGATAAAATTCTCAACGCTGAGGATAAGATCCTCCAGCGGGAGGAGCAGCTGTACGAAGACCTCGTCCTGTGGCTACAGGACTACATCGCGCCGGTACAGCGCAATGCCGGTCTGCTAGCCCGTATCGACTGCTTGCTCGGTTTCGCTAAGGTGGCCAACCGCCAGCGCTACACCGAACCCGAGATGGATGAGTCGCAGGACATCGATATCGTGCAGGGCCGCCATCCGGTGATCGAGCAGCAGCTCGAGGTGGGGGAACAGTATGTACCCAACGACGTGCAGCTCGATCCCGACGGGCAGCAGATCATCATGATCACGGGGCCGAACATGGCGGGTAAATCGGCCCTGCTGCGGCAGACGGCCCTGATCTGTCTGCTCGCCCAAATGGGCAGCTTCGTACCGGCCGAGCGGGCGCGGATCGGAATTGTCGATCGGGTATTCACCCGCGTCGGGGCCAGTGACAATATAAGTAGTGGAGAATCGACCTTCATGGTGGAGATGAACGAGACGGCCTCGATCATGAACAATATCACCGATCGCAGTCTCATCCTGCTCGATGAGATCGGTCGGGGCACCAGCACCTTCGACGGCATCTCCATCGCCTGGGCCATCGCCGAGTACCTGCACAATAACGGACGGGCACGGCCTAAGACGCTGTTCGCCACTCATTACCACGAGCTGAATGAGTTGGCCGAAAGCCTACCTAGAATTCACAACTATTCCATTGCCATCAAGGAGCACGGCAACCGCATCATCTTCCTGCGTAAGCTCATTGCCGGTGGCAGTCAGCACAGTTTCGGTATCCACGTGGCGCGTATGGCCGGTATGCCTACCAGTATCGTAGCGCGCGCCGGCGATATCCTTACCCAGCTCGAAGCCCAGCACATCACGGAGCAGGGTGATCCCGCGGAGCTAGCTGCCGCGAACGATCTGCCCCTGACTGCCCCGGCTACCCGCCCCGCCGCTACTGCGAGTCTCTCCACCGATGCACTCCAGCTGAGCATTTTCGAGACCGTAGACCCCACCGCCGGACGTCTACGCGAATTGCTCGATATGGTAAACATCAACTCGATGACGCCCATCGAGTGCATGATGAAGTTGCAGGAACTGAAACTGGTCATCGAGGAAACACCATCGTGATTCAATCCCCGGCTAGTCGCCACTTCCACAGGGAAACTTTTACGACTTCCACTCATTGACCAGCTATGCCAAACTACACACACGACCTCATCGTCATCGGCGCCGGCTCCGGTGGACTCGGAGCCGCTGGATTCGGCGGAGCGATCGGGCTTCGGGTCGCCCTGATCGATAGAACGGAGGAACACTTCGGAGGCGACTGCCTGAACTTCGGCTGCGTACCGAGTAAGGCGCTGCTTCACGTAGCCGCCCAGTTTGCCGGCGCGCGGCAGGCGACGCAGTTCGGGCTGCGTACGGAGGGGAAAGCCGACTTCGGCCGGGTCATGGACTACGTACACCAGCAGCAGGACATCATTCGCGAGCACGAAACTCCCGCCTACCTGCAGAAGGAATACGGACTCGACTGCCTGATCGGCGAGGCCATGCTCACCGGCCGCCGCGAGGTGACCGTAGGGGGCAAGAAGCTGTCGGCCCCCCGCATCATTCTGGCTACCGGCTCCAAGCCCCGCCACCTCGGCACGCCCGGAGTCGAGCAGGTGAAGCAGTACGATAACGAGTTGGTGTTCAGCGAGCTGCACGAACTACCCGAACGCCTGCTGATCGTGGGCGGCGGACCCAACTCCTGCGAGATGGCCCAGGCCTTTCAGCGGCTCGGTAGTCAGGTCACGCTACTGAACCGCGGGGAACGGCTGCTCAATCAGGACCCTCCCGAAGCCGCTGCCGTGCTGGAGCAACACCTGCGCGATGAGGGGGTCAGCATACGGCACGAAACGGAAGTCCTACGGTTTACGGATGCCCATACCGCTACGCTGGTCAGTGATGGATTGGTGGACGGCACGATCTCCTTCACCCACCTCATCGTGGCCGTCGGTCGGGAGGTACGCACCACCAGTTTGGGACTGGAACTAGCCGGGGTAGCCACCAAGCAGGGCAAGATCGTTGTCGACGAATACTATCGTACCACTAATCCCGCCATCTACACGGTAGGCGATGCCTACGGCCACGAGATGTTCAGCCACGGGGCGGAGAAGCACAATACGGACTTATGGACGAATTTGCTGAGTCCCGTAGACCGCAAGCATTCCCTGAAGCACTTCAGTTGGGTGACCTTTACTGACCCGGAGATCGCTACCTTCGGCTTTACGGAGCAGCAGCTGCGGGAGCGGGGGATGGCGTACGAGAAAGTCGTACAATCCTTTGACCACGACGACCGGGCCGTAGCGGCTGATTACCGGGACGGCGTCCTGATCCTCTACCTGTCTAAGCCGCGCTTCGGCAGTGCCAAACTATTGGGAGGCTGCATGGCTGCACCCGGGGCGGGGGAGATGATCCAGGAGCTGCTACTACTAAACATGATGGATGCGAAGTACAGCACCCTGACCAACAAGATCTATGCCTACCCCGTAGGCAGCCGCATCAACCAGAAGCCCGCCCGGGACCGGGCGCAGCAGCGGCTTCTTTCCCCCCTCACAAAGCGATTGCTGCGTGCGGCGTACCGCCTGCAAAATCGCTAATATGAATACCTTTCCCTACCTCCCCCTCGGTCCGCTCGCGCCGGACGCCGACGGGCTACGCCAGTTCCGGCTCTGGGCACCCGCGGTAAAGCAGTTGGAGCTCGCCCTGTCGCAGGGAGAGGCCACCACCATCCACCCCATGCAGGAGGAAGGGCACGGCTACCTGATTTCCGCTCCGGTCCAGGCACCCGCCGGTACCCGCTACGGCTACTACCGCAACGGCTCGCGCCGCAAGCTGTACCCCGACCCCGTCAGCCGCTACCAACCCGACGGCGTGCACGGCCGCAGCGAAGTAGTGGACAGCGAGCCCCGAACCGACCAGACCTGGAAGGGCCGCACCCTCGAGGGGGCCGTACTGTACGAGCTGCACCTGGGCACCTTTACCCCAGAGGGTACGCTACGTGCCGCTACCGATAAACTCGGCTACCTACGCGACCTAGGCGTGAACACTATCGAGCTGATGCCCCTCAACCAGACGCCGGGCGAGCGCAACTGGGGCTACGACGGTGTGCTCCCCTTTGCCCTGCAGCGCGCTTACGGCCGGCCGGCGGATCTACGCCACTTCATCGCCTCCGCCCACGAACGCGGCATTGCGGTGCTGGTCGATGTCATCTACAACCACCTGGGGCCGGAGGGCAACTACCTGCCCAAATTCTTTCCCGTATTCACCGATCAGCACCATACCCCCTGGGGACCGGCGATCAACTTTGACGACCGGCAGGCCGACGGCGTGCGCAATTACTGGCTACAGAACGTGCGCCTCTGGCTCGATGACTACGGTGCGGACGGTCTTCGCCTGGATGCGGTACACGCCATCAAGGATTACTCCGCCGAGCATTTCCTGGAATCGGTCCGCGAGGTGGCCGATGAGATCGGTACGCGTGACGGGCGTGAGCTCATCCTGCTCGCCGAGGTAGACCTGAACGCACCCCGCTACCTGCGGCCCCGCAGCGAAGGGGGCTACGGTATGAGCGGACAGTGGGTGGACGAGTTTCACCATGCCCTGCACGTCGTGCTCACGGACGAGCGGCGCGGCTACTATGAAGACTTCGGTACCCTGGATCAGCTCGCCAAGGCGCTGCGCGACGGCTACCTCTACACCGGGCAGTACTCCGCCCAGCGACAGCGCAACTTCGGTGCTTCACCGCAGGCGGCCGGACTGCAGCCCAGTCAGTTCGTCGTCTTTCTGCAGAACCATGACCAGGTGGGTAACCGCATGGTGGGCGACCGCCTGCTCGATACGGTCGGGGTGGACAAGTACCTGCTGGGTGCGGCTACCTACCTGCTTTCCCCCTTCACCCCCATGATTTTTATGGGCGAAGAGTATGGTGAGCGCAATCCCTTTCCCTACTTCGTGCACCACGGCGATGCTCCCCTGATCGAAGCGGTCCGCAAGGGGCGGGCAGCGGAGTTTGCCGCCTTCCAACAACCGGGCCACACGGTGCCCGATCCGCAGGCCGAGCGTACCTTTCAGTCGGCCAAGCTGAGCTGGGAGGAAGACGAGCGCATCGCCAGTTTTTACCGACGGGCCCTGCACCTGCGCGCCGCCGCCCCCCGCGACTATTCCTTTGCGGATATATCGGTGGACCGGAAAGACAATTTGCTCACCTGGGCGATCAGCGGCAGCCCCTATACTGCCTGCGCCAACTTCGGAGCTAGCGAACTGACCGTGGAGGTGGACGGCGAGCTGCTGCTAGAGTCTAACGGTGCCACCCTGGATAATCACCTGCTCCGGCTACCCGCCTGGGGCTTTGCCCTAACCCAATGACGACCTACCGCATTCAATTTCACGCCGGCTTTACCGTACGGCAGCTGATCGAGCAGCTAGACTACCTGCAGGAGCTGGGCATCGATACGGTATACGGTAGTCCGGTGCTCGCCGCCACGCCGGGAAGTACCCACGGCTACGACGTGATCGACGCCAGTATCCTCAATCCCGAAGTGACCACGGAGGAGGACTGGGGGATGCTGCACGTACAGCTCCACCAGCGGGGCATGCAGTATATGCAGGACATCGTACCCAATCACATGGCGCTGCGACCGGAAAACGCCTGGTTCAAGACCGTGGTCCAGGACGGCCGCGCCGGGGTATACGCCGATCACTTCGATATCGACTGGGAGCACCCCCGGCTACCGGGCCGGATGATGCTACCGGTACTCGGAGACAGCCCGGAACGCGTGCGCGAGCAGGGGCAGCTGGAGGCTTACAAACACGGCGTGCGGGTGTACGACTCCTACTGGGAAGGACCGGATGCAGATCGCGACGCCCCTGCCGAGCAGCCCACCCACGTAGCGCCCGTACACTGGCAGACCGTCAACGACTACATCAACTACCGCCGCTTCTTTACGGTCAACGAACTGATCGGGATGCGCACCGAGGACCGGGAGGTGTATGAAGACCTCCACGAGCGCACCTTCGCCGACGTGAAGGCCGGCCACATTCACCACCTGCGGGTAGATCATGTGGATGGACTGCTCGACCCTACGGGCTACCTGCAGCGGCTGCGCGAATCTGTCGGCCCCGATGTGCAGGTGTACGTAGAAAAGATCCTCGAGCCCGGCGAGCGGCTACCCGCCGACTGGCCGGTGCAGGGCACCACGGGCTACGACTTCCTGGCCGAAGTGAACCGCCTACTGACCAACGAGGCCAGCAGCAACGCCTTCAGCAGCTTATACGAGCAACTTACCCACGAGCCGCTGCCGGACTACGCCGCCCTGGTGTTCCGCAACAAGCTGATGCTGGTGCGCGAGCACTTCAGCGGCGAGTTGGATAACCTGGTGCGTCGCTGGGACCCCCTGCTGCCGGACGAACTGCGCGGCGGCTTCCGCGAGACTCTGGCGCACTGGCTGGCGGCCTTCCCGGTATACCGCATTTATCCTACGGGCGGACCGCTAACCGACCACGAGCTGGCCGTGTGTATGGAGGCCGCAACGGCCGTTACAGAGTACGCCCCCGGCCAGGGGCGGGGTGTGCTGAGCTGGGTCAACTGGTTGGCCCACCAGGAGTTTTCCGGCGATGCGCTGGAGTACCTGCAGCGCACCCAGCAGCTGAGTGGTCCGCTTATGGCTAAGGGGGTCGAGGACACCACCTTCTACCAATTCTGGCGCGAAGCCCACCTCAATGAAGTGGGCAGCTCCGCCGATCCCGCCGACCGGGTGCTGGTGCGCGACTTTCATCAGTTCATCGCCGAGCGGCCCAGCACGACGATGAACGCTACGGCCACCCACGATACGAAGCGGGGCGAAGACGGTCGGGCCTTCCTCCAGGCGCTGACCTTTTACCCCGAGGCGTGGAAAGACTTCGTGGAGCTGGTCATGCGGACCCTCGATACCGGCGCGGTGCGGGCCCGCGGCGTGTACCTGGTGCTGCAGAGCATGGTTGCCGCCTACCCCCTGCATAAATCGCCCGAAGAGGCTGGTCTGCGCGACCGCCTGCACACCTACCTGGAAAAAGCCCTGCGTGAGGGGAAGGAGATGAGCGACTGGGCCGACCCCAACGTAGCCTACGAGCAGAGCCTCAACCACCTGGCCGATCAGTTGCTGGACCACGACGATCTACGCACGGCACTGGAGCAGCTGCTGCGGGATATCTGGCCGCAGAGCCGTCACAATAGTTTTGCCCAGCTCATCCTGAAGTGTCTCTGTCCCGGCAACCCCGACATCTACCAGGGCACCGAAAGCTGGGACTTGAGCTTCGTGGACCCCGACAACCGCCGCCCGGTAGACTACGCCAAGCGGCGGCGCTGGCTCCGGGACGGACCGAAGGATACCTACGATCCAGCCCGCAAGGCCCAGCTGCTGCGACTGCTTCTGCAGCTGCGCCGGCAACATGCTGACTTTTTTGCGAAGGCGGACTATACTCCCGTGCAGGAGGGCGACGACGTGCTGGCCTTCCGCAGATCGTACCGCGGGCAGGAGTTGACCGTCAAGATCGCCAAGCGGGCGGGTACGCAGGTGCAGGGGCCGGAGGGGGAGGACCTGCAGCGCGTAGTCACGGACGCGTACGGGGCTGGATTGGGGGTTTGGTTCCGCGCTTAGCTGCGCCAGACTGTAACGTCTGACCGGCCGCGGACATAGATTAGGTAAGTCTTAACACCCTTCGTGCACGCTAGACCCTAGTTTAGACGCTATAGCGTTGACCAAGCTACCTGACACATGAACTACAAATTCGTATTTCTCCTCCCCCTGCTGCTGTGCAGCCTCAGCAGTTTCGCTCAGATCGAATTCGGCCTGAAGGCGGGGCTGGCCACCAGTTCCCTGGAGGGGGAAAGTTTCAGCCTGAGCCGGGAGGGGCGGCAGGATTTGCGTGTTGCCCTCGAAGAAGCGGATTACGGCTTCCAGTTCGGGGCCCTGCTGCGCATTCCCCTCACGCCCAACCTGACGCTGCAGCCCGAAGTGACGCTGAACAGCGCCAAAAATACCTTCACGCTGGAGGACCCCGATGAGCAGATCTCGGAGGTGTTCGACGAGCGGTACAACGACGTCAACGTACCCGTACTGCTGAGCTACAAGCTGGCCTTTCTGCGCCTGCAGGCCGGTCCGGTAGGGCACTTCTTCGTGTCGAGCACCGACGACCTACGGGATGACGCCGGCATTGAGCGCACCTTCGAGTCCTTCAATATGGGCTACGCACTGGGTGGGTCCATCGATATCGGTCCGCTCACCTTCGATGTGCGCTACGACGGCAACTTCGCCAAGTATGGCGAAACGTTCACCTTCCGGGGGACGGAGATCGACATCGATCAGTCGCCCAAGCGGTGGATCGGATCGGTAGCCTACCGCTTTTAGCCGTAGTTTAAGCACTACCCGACCAACCTCCCTGGGTAATCCGGGCTCCCTATAGCAGAGCCTTACCCTATGATACGCAAGCTAGCCACCTCCCCGCCGGACCGGCCGCAGCTCCTACGCAATACCCCCGCCCGGATGACGGAAGCCGAACTCATTGATGCCTGCCGCCGGCACGACCGCCGGGCCCAGAAGGAGTTGTACGACCGCTACAACCGGGCCATGTATACGGCCTGCTACCGCATCTGCGGTGATTTTGACCTGGCCAACGATGCCCTGCAGGAAGGCTTTCTGAAGGTGTTCCAAAAGCTGCACACCTTCCGGGGAGAGAGCACGGTGGGAGCCTGGATCAAGGTGGTCATCGTACGTACCGCCCTCAATCGCCTGCGCCGGCAGCCCCGCTACGAAGAATTACCGCTGCACCATGCGGACGAAGAAGTCAACTGGGGCACCACCGCGCTGGACGTGGAGTACCTGGAGCGTGCCATCCAACAACTGCCGGACGGCTACCGCGCCGTCTTCGTCCTGATCGAAGTGGAAGGATACAAGCATAAGGAAGTAGCCGAGCTACTAAACATCAGCGTGGGGACCAGTAAGAGCCAGCTCTTCTACGCTAAGAAGAAATTGCGTGACTACCTCAAGGCCTACGTATGAACGAGCACAACTACGACCGCCTGCGGGAGGCCCTGGACCGGCTACCCACCTACAACAGCCCCGGTGACAACTGGGACCACATCGCCCGTGCCCTCACCCCACCGCTGCGGGAGCAACTGCCCAGCTACGCCCCGCCGCCCGCCGTGTGGAACGCCCTGAGCAAGGAACTCGACGCCGTGCCCCGGTCGCGGCTGCGCCGTCTGCCGGGCAGACAGCTCCTGGCCATCGCCGCTACGCTGCTGCTACTCCTCACGACCGGCTTCCTGCTGGTGAATCAGGACCGTGGACCGGTGATCAGCTACTCCTACAGTCAGGAGGCCCAACCTGCCGAGGTAGTAGCAGACTGGGACGATGACGAAGCCAGCTTCGATCGCGCCCGCCAGGAAGTGCGTACCCGCAACGAGCCCCGCCTCAATAACCTGGGTCACGAGCTGGACGAGCTGACCTACGCCCGCGAAGAGGTCAAATCCATGCTCACCGCCTACGGCGACGACCCCGGCGTAGTACAGCAACTGGCCGAGATCGAACGCGAACGCGACGACGTCTACCGCCGTATCATCATCGAGCTGTAAGGCTGACTCCGTGCCCAATCCGTGCCCAAAATCCGCGCAATCCGTGTTTAACTCCTCCCCGGTGAAAGCCACGTACCTACTGCTTCTCGTGCTATTCACTTGCACCTGCGTACGCGCCCAGTCTCCGGACCTGCGCGAGGTGGTCACCAAGACGATCGAGGATACCTACACCTACTCTGCTGGCAGCGAACTGGCCGTGGAGGGAGAGAAAGCGGAAATATTCGTAGAGACTTGGCCTAAGCAGGAGATTAGCGTACGTGTAGTGCTTACCGCCCGGCATCCCCGCCTGGAGCGGGCCAAGACCGACCTGGAAAACCTGGAGTTCCTGACCGAAGTAGCGGGTAAGAAGATCTTTTTACGCAACCGGCGCAGGGATAAAACGCTGAATCCTGAAAGTGAACTAAGTGTACACTATTACATCACGCTGCCCGAGGAGTGCCCCGTGTACCTGAAGAGTCACTTTGGCGCTGCTACGATCTCTAACCTCCGCAACCGCCTGCGGATCAATGGGGAGTTTTCGGCCATCAAAGTCGATAACGTACAGGGGATGCTGGATATCCGCACCCGCTTCGGTGACATCACGGGGGAGCGGATAGATGGCAATGTGGTGATCAACGCCCGCAGATCCGACATCAACCTGCTCGACGTGGGGGGCACCTTCACGATCAATGCGCAGTACGGCGAGCTCCGCCTGAGTCCGAACCTGAACATGCGCGACCTGCGGGTGAACGCGGACAAGAGCAACGTCTACATCTACGAGCCCATCGGCGGCGAGGGCCTGGCCTACGAGCTGGCGAGTAATAACGGGGAGATGAATCTCCCGGAAAATCGCACGCTGATCGAGCTGGAACGCACCAACGAGTGGCGGCGCATCCAGATCGGTCCGAATACGGAGCGCAGCGGCACGGTCACGGCCAGCGTTACCTTTGGCAACCTCTACCTGGCTAAGCAGCAGCGAATACTGGAGGTGCGGCCTACCCGCTTCTAGGAGCCGATGATGCGCTTCTTCATCGCCTCGAATTCTTCTTCGGTGATGATGTTCTGTGCCTTCATTTCGGCGAGCTCGCGGATCTTGCGGATGTTATCCTCTGCCTCGCGGACGGCCTCGGGCTTCCCCGCAGGAGCAGCCGGTGGCGGAGGGGGGACCTTTGCTGCGGGAGCGCCGACGCCGGGCTCCGTCACGGGTATCTTATTGAAGCTCGACGGTGCTGGGGGCGGTGGTGGTGGAACGATGTCCTCGGCCTGCTCCTGCTTCCACTGCTTGGCTACGTCCTTGCCCTTTTCAAATTTTTCATTGTAGACCTTCTTGAGGCGGGCTACGTCGAAATCCAGAAAGGTGCCGCCACTGCTGAAGTGCTTCTTGAATACCTCGCCCATAGCGTAGGTGCTGGCGCCATTCAGTACGGCGGTGGCTACACCGCCTACGATCGTACCGATGCCGGGGATGAGCTTGATGAGGCTGCGCGCACCGGCCTTGGTCATGGTGCTGGTGGTGAGGGAGGTGACGATGGTCTTGCCCTGGGTTTCGGCGAAGTCGACGCCGTACACCCGGCAGAGCTGCCGCGTCATATCTACCTGTAGCGCCGACACGGCAAGAATATCGGCTACGGGCAGGGGCACCAGGTAGCTGGCTCCCATGCTCCACACTACGTGGTTGCGGATGATGGTATTTGCGTGGGCGTCCTTATCGGTGGTATCGTCGGGCATGATCGATTTTTTGAGCGTCTTCTTGGCGTAGTCGGTGAATTTTTTGCGCATGCTGGAAGAACAGTAGTTTGCTAGTCGAAGTTAAGCACCGCCGCCGCATTATCGACCGGGGCACCGTGCGTAGCGATGAACGCCGTCGCCGTCCGGGCCGTTGTAGCGAGGCAAAACAAGCTTATGATCCCCCGCAATGACCACTTCTGGATCGGTCTGGCCGTATCTGTCTTCGTGACCGTCGTCGCTTACGCCCTCCTCCTACAGCTGGGCGACTGGCTCAGTGCCGGTGCGAGCCGCAGCGTGGTCTTCAAGCCGCGCACGCTGGCCCTGCTGGCCATCTCGCTCAACGTGCTGCCCATGAACGTCTTTCGCCGCACCTACCGCACCCGCGCCATGAAGGGACTGATGGTGGGCGTGATGGCCCTGGCGGCCGTATGGTTCTACGTCTATGGCGTGGACCTACTGGGAGGCTAGAACTGCTCCAGCTGCTGTTTCTTTTCAATCGCATCGTCGGTATAGGTGACCCCCTCGGGCTGCAGTCCGGATTCGATGATCTGCAGGCTGGTGAGCGCGCGGTGGTTGGTCAGGTCGTGCAGACTGGGGACCAGCGAGACGTAGCCCTGCTCGAGGGCGTAGGCGTCGGTGTCGGTGCGGGTGTCTTCATTGACGAAGCGGCCCGTCAGCCAGTAGTAGGGCCGCCCCCGGGGGTCCTCGGCCTTCACGTATTCCTCCACCCAGCGGGCTTCGGCCTGGCGGCAGACCTTGAGCCCTTTTATCTGTCCGGCGGGCAGGTCCGGAATATTGACGTTGTAAAGGCTGCCCTCGGCCATGCCGTTGGCGAGCACGAAGTCGACCAGGTGGCGCACGTAGGGCAGGCAGACCGAGAAGTCAGCGTCCGCCCGGTAGTTCAGGAAGCTGAAGCCGATGCTCGGGATGCCCTCCAGGCTGGCCTCCATGGCCGCCGAAAGGGTACCGGAGTATAGGATATTGATGGCGGCGTTGCTGCCGTGGTTGATGCCCGAAAGGCACAGGTCCGGGGTTCGACCGTCGAGCAGTACGCTCTTGGCTAGTTTGACGCAGTCGACCGGGGTGCCGCTGCACTCGTACGCTTCGATATCTTCTCCCAGGGCATCGGATTCCCGGACGAAGATCGGTACGCTGATCGTGATGGCGTGGCCCTGGGCGGACTGCGGGCTATCTGGCGCCACCACCAGCACGTCACCGAACTCCCGGGCTACGGTAACCAGGGCGGCGATGCCACCGGCGGTAATACCATCATCATTCGTAACCAGGATCAGGGGGCGGGCAGACATATACGTACAGGGCTTGAACCCCTGCAACGGGCAGCGACCGCATTGGGTTGCCGGCCGGGCCGGCTATCTTCGGCCCATGACCGTCAATCTGCCGTGGTACCGTCGGGGGCGCCTCCAGGCCGTGGCCCTGTTCGTCTTCAGTTGTTTGCTGTACGCCAACACGCTGGGGCACGACTTCGTGCTCGACGACGCGATCGTGATCACTGATAATACGCTCGTGCAGCGGGGAATAGCCGGCTGGCCGGAGCTATTTACCCACGATACCTTCTACGGTTTCTTTGGCGAGCAGGAGCGCGGGGCGTTGGTGGCCGGCGGACGCTACCGTCCCCTCACGCCGGCCCTGTTTGCGGTGGAGCAGCAATTGGCGCAGGGCCCCTTCGTGTCTCATCTGCTCAACATCTTCTGGTACGCGCTACTCGTGGTCGTGCTGTGGGGTATGCTGCGGGAGCTACTGCGGGGGCACGCCCTGCCGTGGTGGGTGGCGCCGGCTGCGGCGGCACTCTTCGCGGCCCATCCACTGCACACCGAGGCGGTAGCCAACATCAAGGGGCGGGACGAGATCATGGCCTTACTCGGCGCGGCGGCTGCTGCTTGGCTGCTGCTGTGGGCGCAGCGTCGGAACGTAGGGTGGGGCGGGTTCGCGGGTGCGGTGGCCTTCTTGTTGGGCTGTTTGGCTAAGGAGAATGCCATCACCTTTGCCGCGGTTATTCCCCTGCTACTCTACGTGGCGCGGGGTGGTGGGTACCGACACGTGGTACCCGTGCTGGTCGCGGCCGCTGTATTCCTGCTGCTGCGCGGCAGCGTGCTGGGCTGGAGTCTGGGTGAGCCTTCGCTGGAGCTGATGAACAATCCGTTCCTGCAGGAGGTGGGTGGTCGTCCTCAGCCGCTGGGCTTCTGGGAGCGGCAGCCGACGGTGCTCTACACGCTGCTGCTGTACCTGAAGCTGCTGGTCTGGCCGGCTGATCTGGTGCACGATTACTATCCGGCGGCTATAGAGCTGAAGACCTGGGCCGATCCGTGGGTCTGGCTGAGTCTGCTGCTGCACGTAGGACTGCTGGTCTGGTCGGCACTGCACCTGCGTTCCCGCCCTAAGTTTGTGGCACTGGGGGTGTTGGTGTACCTGCTGACGCTGTCGGTGGTGAGTAACGTACTGTTTCCGGTGGGGACTTTCATGAGCGAGCGCTTCCTGTTCATGCCTTCGCTGGGGGCGGTGCTGGCGGTGGTGAGTCTGCTTGCGCGGCGACCGGTGCTCGGCTGGGGGCTACTGCCGGTGATCCTGCTGTTCGGCGTGCTTACGGTAGATCGGAACGGAGACTGGCGGGACAACTACACACTGTTTACCAGCGATCTGGAGCGACAGCCGCGGAGTGCCAAGCTCCTCAACGCCGCTGCCGGAGCTGCCTTGGACCGGGCACAGGGTCAGGACCTGACAGATCCACGTACCCGGGAAACGATCGTCACGGCACGCGAGCGGCTGAACGAAGCGTTGCGTATCCACCCCCGCTACGGCAATGCCTACCTGCTACGGGGGAATGCTGCCTTCCTGATGGAAGACTACACGGCGGCAATTGCCGACTACGAATGGGCCCAGGGCTACGGGGTGGGGGAGACCACGGTGACGAAGAACCTGGTGCTGGCCCTGCAGCGCGCGGCACGCAAGGCCGGCGAGGAGGAGAACGATCTGGCCAAAGCGAAGGCCTACCTGCTGCGGGCGGATAGTCTGCTACCGAACCAGTACGAGACCTTGCGGCTGCTGGGGATCAGCAGTGGGGTAGGGGGGGATAACCGGGCCGCATTGGAATACTTCCGCCGCGCGCTGGAGCTGGCGCCGGATAATGAAGGGGCCCAGCAGAACTACGCCATTGCCCTACGGCTGAATCAGCAGCTTGCTCCGCCGCCGCCGGAGTAGGCGCATGGCGGCCGTATAGCCAAATACCGCCACGAGGATCAGGGCCGTACCCCAGTAAAAGTTGGGACTGAGCTCCTGGGCATCATCGAGCAGGAAGTAGGCCAGGAAGATGCCGTAGACGGGTTCCAGGTTGACGGTCAGGTTGGAGGCGAAGGCGGATAGCTTGTGGAGCGCGCGCAGGGATAGAAAGAAGGTGAGGGTAGTACAGAGTAGGGCCAGGACTAGCAGGTATACCCAGTCGAGCGGGCTGGGCCAGAACTTGTCGCCACCGAGGGAATACAGGAAGGGGGCCAGAAAGAGCGTAGCGGCACCGAGCTCGATGAAGGTGATGCGCAGCGGATCGCTGCTGCCGATGTACTTCTTATTCAGGCTGGTGAATACGGAGACGAGGGCGGCGGAGAGGAGTCCTACGAGGATGCCTATGTTCATCCCCGCGTCCACACCGTCCACGATGAGCCAGATACCGGGGAGGATAAACACGCCGAGCAGTAGCTCGTACCAGACGAAGGGTCGCTTGACGATCAGCGGCTCCAGGATACTGGAGAAGAGTGAGGTAGTGGCCATACAGACCAGCGCGATGCTGGCGTTGGCCAGCTTGATGGAGCCGTAGAAGGTGACCCAGTGCAGGGCCACGATGGTGCCGATACCGGCCAGGAGGAGAAAGCGGCGCAGGCCTACTTCGCGTACGATCTTACCGATGCGGACGAAGAACACCAGGCTCAGGCTGGTGAGAAAGACCCGCCACCAGACCAGGTTGAGGGCGGAGAGCTGGATCAGGTCGCCCAGGATGGCCGTGAAGCCCCAGAGGAACACCGCCAGGTGCAGCTCCAGGTAGGCGCGTTGCTCGGAGTAGGCCATTGTGTCAGGTACTGCCAGTGTGACTTAGCTACACTGACATTCCACCTCATCCAGCAGCCGGGCGTGCTCCTGCAGCAGCTGGGTGCTCAGTTCTTGTAGTTGCAGGTAGTGGGCGGCTAGCAGCTCGGCTTCCTTGCAGGGCTGGCCCATGCTGGCGCGCTTGTGTTCGAACAGGCGGCGGGAGGAGTCGAGTAGTTGCCCCAGTTCGGTATGCCGGCGGCGGTACTGAGTGAGGGCTTCCTGCTCCTGCTCGCGCTGCGTGTGGTGGGCGCTGCGGGCCAGAGCGAGCTCGGTGGGGTCCGTAAAGTCGCGCCGCGTAAGGTCACGCGTCGTGATATCGAACAGATTGGAGATGCGCAGCAGTTTGCAGATGCTGGGCTCGGCCGAGCCGCTTTCGTAGCTGGCAATATTGCCGCGGTTGAGGCCGACGCGCTCGGCGAGCTCCGTCTGCGACCAGCCGGCCTGACGACGAAGGATGCGCAGATTCGTGGCGATGTAGTTGGGTAGCTGATCCTTGCGAAGGGCGGGTGAATCAGGATCCTTGGCGTTCATGGGACAGGGCAGGCTAGTGTGCCTAGTTTACACTTCGGTGACGGAAGAGGTTGAAAAGTGTAAAGTTTTTTTACGGAACGGTCGATTACATACAGCCTTTGGTATAGAACTTGCATCTATATACCGTACATCGGCCTCGTTGCGCTTGCATACTGTCCTGACAAGGACTAGTTTTGTAAAGAAATTTGACAGGGCCCCCAAAAAACGGAACGATGACCGCGACCATACAGCAACAGAAAGATATCCAGGAGCTACTCTCCACCATCACGAATAGCCTGCGCGCGTTCAGCCTTAAGCTGACGGGCAATATGAATGATGCGGAAGATCTCTATCAGGATACTGCGCTACGCATCATGACCAATGCGGAGAAGTATAACCCCGGCACCAATTTTAAGGCCTGGGCGGTGACCATCATGCGTAATATCTTTATCAATAACTACCGCAAAAAGGTGCGGCGCAACCTGATCATCGATCAGACGCCCAACAACTACTACATCAACAGCGGTAACAAAACCGTAGTCAACGACGGGGAGAGTGAAGTCACCTTCAACGAGCTGCAGGAGCTGGTCGACCGGCTGCCGGACGACTTCCGCGTGCCCTTCCTGATGGCCTACCAGGGCTACAAGTACGACGAGATCGCCGAGCAATTGGGTAGCCCCCTGGGTACGATCAAGTCGCGCATCTTCTTTGCCCGTAAGAAGTTGCAGAAGATGTACGAAGAAGCCATGCGCGAACGTATGGTTGCCTCGGTCGCCTCCTAGGCATAGTTTGAACTTCGTGGGGGCCGGAGGGTTAGAAGGTCTTGAAACCAAGCCGGGTGCGCAGTTAAACTATCTGTTGTACCTTGCAGCCTGCCATTTGTGCTTACACTTTGAACGAAAACACATTGCGTTGATCGCCGTGATCCCCCGTTAGTTGGATCACTATATTATTCAGTACTCAATTCTGTCGGCCGGCTTTATGCCCCGACACACACATTTTTAGACGTTCGATCGTGTACGGCAGTTGCTAGAAGCCGTACACCAGTCATGTAAGTATACGCGGCGTAAATATCGCTCCTTCGTATGCCAGCTCGCTTAGCTATATTCTGGGATTTTGCACAGTTGCACACTTCCCTACTCACCGCCGCTAATAATGGTCAGCCGTCCCGCCTGCCCACCAGTGTGCCCCAGCCCGAAGTCGTCGACGTACAGTGCCTCATGGCCTATTTCGACGATGCCGGCCAGGTGGTGTACAACCGTGCGTACGCCGACTGGCGTCCCCTGGGCAACTACGCCGACGTACTCTCCGATACCTTCATCGACCTAAGTCAGATCTTCTCCAACAAGCAGGGCAATCCGTACGTGTTCCGGCAGCTGAGTGCCGACCTGCTGGCCTACCTGCGTACGCCCGACCACGCCGAGGAGATCCTCATCGTCGGGGGCGGTAGCGAGTACCGGCAGTTGCGGCAGACCGTCCACGAGTACGGTAGTCGGCTGATCGGTCTCGGTGTGGAATCCGAAGCCGACGACTTCTGGATCCAGAGCTGTGACGATTTCCACTTTTACCACCGCCTGGGGTGCCGTAAACTGTACACCGGGGCCGTCGACGGCGGTCATAGTCTGTCTACGGAGCGGGCCCGCAACCTGCTGACCGTAGCCATCAATCAGCTATCCCGCTACTACGGTAGCGACTGGGTGCAGCAGGTGCGCATCAAACCGGCCATTATTCGTCAGGAGCCTGACTTCGACGAGGGCATGCTGGGCTATGAGGCCTTCAGCCAGTTTCTGCGCGACCAGTCCGACCTGCTCGAGCGCCGCCACCGCGAGGGGGAGCAGGAGCCCGAGTACCGACTCATCGGCGAGCACGCCCAGCGTCAGCCACGCCCCGAACGCGCCGATCCCGAGCAAATCGCCAATTTTTATCTGCGCGTGGCCTCCCAACAGGGCATTCGCATGCCGGATCCGGTGATCATGTGGGAGGGGATCGACGTGTACGCCGGCTTTCTGGCTGACGATATTTCGTTTGCATCCTTCGCCGAGATCGACCAGGAGTGCCTGCGGCTGCTCCGCGAGGACTACCCCAATCTGTCCATGACCGAGGTCAAGAAGGTGCGGCAGGTGCTGTTCAAGTGCTTCCTCTTCCGCCCGTCCGTCGACGACACCATCGGTTTTCACGACGAGATCAAGGGACTCGAGGACATCGAGGACCGCTACTTCCAGCTCATGCTGGCACGCATCGGCAACAATATTCAGGAGCCCCTCGACTACACGGCCCTTTCCCTGGCTCTCACCGGTACCCCCGACCAGGGCGACCGTCTGAAGGCCCTCGACGAGCTGGAAGAGGAGTAACCGGAGGGCGGGGCCGCGGGTGCGTGGGATGGTACCGGTGACGTGCCCTACTTTTGCCGCCTACTCTAAGTAACGCTCTTTCGCACCATGCCCGCACGCCTCTCCGTCAACCTGAATAAAGTAGCTCTGATCCGCAACAGCCGCGGGGCCAACTACCCGGACCTGCTGCAGGTGGCCCGCGACTGCGAACGCTTCGGCGCGCAGGGGATCACCATTCATCCGCGTCCGGACCAGCGCCACGCGCGCTACGACGATGTGGCGGCCCTGAAGGAGGTCGTGACCACCGAATTGAACATCGAGGGCTACCCCTCGGAGGAATTTTTGCAAATTGTGCTCGCCAGTAAACCCGACCAGGTGACCCTCGTGCCCGACGAGCCGGGACAGCTGACTAGCGACCACGGTTGGGACACCGTCGGGCGGGCCGGCATGCTCACTCCCATCATCGAACGGCTGCGCGCTGCCGGCATCCGGACCTCTATTTTCGTAGATCCCGATGCTGCCATGCTGGATGGAGCGCGGACGGTAGGCACCGACCGGGTAGAATTTTACACCGGGCCATTTGCCAAGGGCTACGCTAGCGATCGCGTGGCTGCGGTTGCCCCCTTTGCCGAGGCGAGCCGCTATGCCGCTACACTGGGTCTGGGCATTAATGCGGGGCATGACCTCAACCTGAACAACCTGGCGTTTTTTGCCCGGCAACTCCCTGACCTCCAGGAGGTGAGTATCGGCCACGCACTGATCTCTGATGCGCTGTACTACGGATTGGCAAACACGATTCAGCTTTATTTACAACGGCTGAACTAGCGGCCGGGCCCGGTGCCGCCCCCAGGAGAATGCAGATTATTTGGCGAATCGAGTTCGCCCGGAGGATTGTGTCGCGACCGTACCCAGGGACAGTCGTTTAAGTATTTAGGTTGCACAGGCAGCGAAATATTTTAACTTTGCGTTCACACCACTGAACATTCCCCCCACTAGCTGTGGGCACGGCTGACCCTCTAACGCGCACTAATCAACCAATAGTCAGCCTCCGGTTACCCGCTACGATCCAATAGATACTAGTACTTCAGGATGGTTTCCGTACCCTCCGGTCCGTACACAGTTTTATAGCCTTTTAATCAACTACAACATTCGACTAGCATGAAAAGAATACTACTCTTGCTTGCCATCGTCAGTTTTGCGTGCAGCATGGCGATAGCACAGCAGACTGTTTCCGGTACCGTTTCTGACACAGAAGGAGAAGCCCTCATCGGCGCCTCGGTTCTGGTAGAGAACACGACGTCTGGAACAGTTACCGACATCGATGGCAACTTCACCCTCGCTATACCCGATGGGTCTACTGCCCTCATCGTCAGCTACACGGGTTTCACGACGCAGACCGTGGACCTGCAGATCGGTACTACCACCTACAATATTTCTCTGGAAGAAAACGCCGCCCAGTTGGGGGAAGTCGTCGTGACTGCCCTGGGCATCGAACGGCGGCGGGACGAGGATCTTTCCTCCGCAACACTGGTAAAGGCGGACGTGCTTCAGCGCTCGGGTGAAACTGGCGTAGTCCAGGGCCTGGCGGGTAAGACCTCTGGTATCAACATTACCCGTAACTCGGGTGATCCCGGTGCTGGTGCTTATATCCAGATCCGCGGTCAGAACACCATTCTCGGTGACGCCTCGCCATTGATCATTCTGGACGGAGTTCCTATCTCTAACTCGAACATTGGTGGTGGTACCGCCGGTGTGGTACAGCAGAGTCGCCTCAACGACATCAACCCACAGGACATTGAGAGCATCACCGTACTCAAGGGGGCTTCCGCCGCAGCTGTTTACGGCACGGGTGCAGCCAACGGCGTACTCGTAATCAATACCAAGCGCGGCCGTACGGGAGGTAAGAAGTACAGCGTGAGCGCTGGTGTTTCTTACGGTTTGGACGAAGTGAACCGGGAGTACGAAAAGCAGAGCACCTTCGGACAGGGTTCTCCTAACACCCGTAGCAACTTCGATCAGTTCGGTACCTTCGTACCTAACACCGGCCTCAGCTGGGGTGATCGTATTTCCGATCGTAGTGGAGCTACCGTATTCGACGAAGACGGAGGCTTTTTTACTGGTGACCAGACGGGCACCGTGTACCGAGGGTTTGCCCGCGACGCAGATGGCAACATCATCAACAATGGCAATACCCAGACCTTCAACGAGACCAACCGCGACCAGGTGTTCCAAACGGGTAACACCCTGGACATGAACGTAGGCGTCAACTTCCGTGGTGACAACAGCAACACCTACGTAAGTATCTCCAGCCTCCAGCAAGAAGGTCTGCTGCGCGGTAATTCTGATTACAATCGTAGTACGATCCGTATCAACCAGGATTTCAACCTAACTGAAAAGTTGAACATCCGGGTTAACTCCAGCTACTCTGGTGTAGAATCCAACCGGGTACAAACGGGTTCTAACCTAGCCGGTCTCTACCTGGGCTACCTGCGTACTTCCCCCGACTTCGATAACACGGACTACTCGGGCGACTACACTGTTGACGGTGTATCCAGCCCCGGCCACCGTGGCTACCGCAACTACCTTGGAATCGGCCGCCCGGCCTACAACAACCCAGGTTGGACCATCAACCGGCAGGTGAACCCCTCCGAAGTGGACCGTTTCCTGGTCGCTCCTGAGATCAACTACAATATCCTACCTAACCTGAAGTTCACGGCCCGCTACGGTCTGGATTACTACACGGACGAGCGGCGCACCGTCTTTCCCGTCAACTCAGCGGGTGATTTTGGCCAGGGTGGATTGTTCCGGGATGAGATTACGGAAAAGACCCAGAACCTGTTCCTGATTCTGACGGGTAACTCCGACATCAGCGATGCCTTTGCGGTGGACTACACCGTAGGCTACAACTACTTCGACAATGACTACCAGCGGCTCAGTGGCTCGGCTACTAACCTGTTGGTACCCTCCGATCAGTTCATCATTGAGAACGCCATCGCGTCTAACAACGGTTCTACCCAGTTCCTGAGTCGGAACCGGAAGAACGGTGTCTTCGGCGTCCTGAACTTTACGGTTGTAGAAAACCTCCTGGTCGAACTGAGTGGTCGTGCAGAACGCACCGCTTCCCTGCCCGACGAAGTATTCTTCTACCCCAGTGTAAGCTTAGGCTACAAGCTGTTGGACGACGATTCCAAGGCGTTTAGTTTCGCCAAACTGCGTGTTAGCTACGGTGAGGTAGGTATCGAACCCCCACTGTACCGCAACCGCTCTACCTTCGTTTCCACCACTCCCGGTTCTGGTGGATGGGGTGATGTACTGGATGGCCTCAACTACGGAGGTTCGTACGCTCGCAGCTCGATCCAGGGTAACCCCAACCTGACCAACGAGCGGGTGAAGGAAATCGAACTGGGTGGTGACTTCCGCTTCTTCCAGAACAACCTGCGGGTTGGACTTACGTACTACGATCGGGTCACGGAAGATGCCCTGCTGGATGTGGAGACTCCTCCCAGCAGTGGATTCACCTCGAGCTTTGCCAACATCGCCGAGATCACCAACACGGGCGTTGAATTTGACTTTTCCTACAACGTATTCCGCGGTGGCGACATGCAGTGGCGCGTCTTCGGTAACGCCAGCCACAACGAGAACATCGTAACCAAGCTACCCGATGTCAGTCGCCTGATCCTGAACGGCTTCACGTCCACTTCTTCCGCACTCGTGGAAGGAGAGACCTTTGGCGCCATCTACGGCGGCAAGTACGCCCGGGAAGCCGACGGTAGCCTGAGCCTGAACGAGGACGGATTCCCCTTCAACGACCCCATCCAGGGTGTGATCGGTGATCCTAACCCAGACTGGCGCGGAGGCCTCGGTAGCGAATTTGGCTACAAGGGAGTATCGTTCAGCCTGCTGTTCGAAACCGCTCAGGGACAGGATATGTGGAACGGTACCCAGGGAGTTCTTAACTACTTTGGTATCGCGACCACTACGGCCAACATCTCTACGGCACCGTCCGACATCAAGAACGCTGCCGGTAATACCATCCCCGCAGGCACGCAGTTCCGTGGTAACGTGATCGACTTCGGTGCAGGTCCCGTAGCTGCTGATGCTTCGTGGTACCTCGGTAACGGAGGTGGTTTCGGTGAGATCGACGAGCAGTTCGTAGAGGATGCTTCCTGGACACGTCTGCGTGAAGTAACCCTGAGCTACGCACTGCCTACCACCCTGCTGGAAGGTGTAGGTTTGAGCAACGTCAGCATTGGCGTAACCGGACGTAACCTCGTACTCTGGAGTCCCTTCGAGGGTGCTGACCCCGACACTAACCTGACGGGTGCCTCCCGCGGTCGTGGTCTTAACTACTTCAACAACCCCGGAAGCCGCTCCGTACTGTTCAACCTAAAGTTCGGCTTCTAGAATGACGTAAGGTCTGCAGGAATCAAAACGTGAAGGGTGGTCACCAAAGCACCATCCTTCACGTTATCCTCGACCGCTCGTTTTTTTTCACTTCCACTTAATCAGACAAATGAAGAATGTAGCATATGCGGCGCTACTATCCGCCGCACTGTTCACGTCCTGTGAGAGCATTGTAGATGACCTCAACGTGAACCCCAACGAATTTACCGAAGTACCCACTCAGTTAGTATTTAATCAAGTGGTACTGAACACGGCAGCCATTGCGGAGGCCGAGCCCCTCCGGATCGCCGGAATGTGGGCCGACCAGTTTGCCGGTACGGACCGCCAGTACATCACCCAGGATCGTTTCGAAGTAGGCTCCGCTACCTTCGACGAAGTGTGGGGTGATCTCTATCAGCAGGGTATCTCCCAGGCGCAAATTGCACGGGAGCAAGCCACTGCAGAAGGACAGACCGCTATCGCCAACTACTCCCAGATGCTCGAAGGCTACTACGCCGCCGAAGCAGCACTGATGTTTGGCGATGTACCCTACACGGAAGTCAACAAGCTAGAATTTGCCGATCCAAGCTATGAGCCACAGGAACAGGTGCTAGCCACTGCTATCTCACTGATCCAGGGCGCTATAGGCGGAGAAGGTTCCGACCGATCCGTATCCGTGGCTAACGAAGTGCTCACCGGAACCTCTACCTGGGGGGAGTTCGGTAACGCACTGCTTGCACGCTACTACCTGGCTCAGAGTGACTACGAGAACGCCCTAAGTGCTGCCACCGCCGCTGATTTTGAAGACTTCTCCGATGGAGTAGACATCATCCATACTACGACCAACTTCTCCGAAAACCTCGTGTACCAGTTCGAGGCTGAGCAGCGTGCCAACTACCTCTCGTTCGGTACCGCCGGCACCGTCGAGTCCACGCTGTACAACTTTCTTTCTGACACCACGGCCCTGTCGCGTGGGGATGATAAGACGGACGATGCTGCGCGTCTCAACCTCCTGAGCTCCGGTATCGACCAGGGTATCTACCGCATCAACGTAGAGTCCGATGGGTTCTTCGCTGCAGATGCCAACTTCCCCGTCATCGGCTACCCCGAAGTGCAACTCATTATCGCTGAATCCGCCGCCCGTACGGGTGACTCGGAAGCTGCGCTGACTGCGCTGAACAACGCGCGTAACTACTGGGACAATCTGACCGGAACGGACTCCTACGAAGACCTGGACGACACCGACCTCAGTGGCGACGATCTTCTCCGTGCCATTCTGGTCGAGAAGTATGTGTCTGTATTTGGTCTACCGACCTTCTACGATATCATCCGGACGGACAACTTCATTGGAGCCGATATGGACACGCGGAACTCACCTGCTGAGCGCTTTCTCTACCCCTCTACCGAAGTTTCTTCTAACAGTAACTACCCCGGCGACAAGTCGTTGGATGATCCAACCCCTGTATTTAATTAAGCGTATTTGACCTACGGTCACTACCTATTGGATCAAGCTACGGCGGACGCATCACCTTGGTGCGTCCGCCGTTTTTGTATATTGTTCTTCCCTTAAATCCATCCCATGACTAATCGTACTATACTTCTTCAAGTCGTGATGATGCTATCTATGACCGCATTCGCCCAGAATCAGACTACCGATCTCAGTAGTCAGACAGAACCCAACGATAAGACTCGTCAGGCCATGTTCAACCTGCAGGATCCAAGCGCAGCACTAACGGCCGGTGGGGCCTTCTACGTAAGTAACCCTACGTTTGCCTACGAGATTGATCCAAAAAAAGCCTACCTAAATCCCACCTTCCAGCCCCTCTCCATCGTCTTGCTCAACGGCCAAGAGTACGAACTCCCCGGCCGCATTCGCCTCATCGATCAGAAGGTAGAGGTACAAATGGACGACAAGGTCTACGACCTGGACAATCAAAAGGTACAGGCCATTATCGACGCCCAGGGTAGGGTATTCGTATCTGGCTTCGACCCTACGGGCCGCATCAAGGGCACCCATCTTTATGAGGTTGCCTTTGCTGGTGCCGACCGTCGCCTACTGGTGAATCATAGTACCGTTTGGGAAGACCCCCCCCAGCAGAATATGTTTGATACCAGTGAGCAGCGAAAGACCCTTAAATCTGTCACTCGGACCTATTTGGTCGTTGGAAGCAACGGCTTAGAGATCAACCGGCTGAGCGATCTCGCGGATGTACTAGGTCTGAGTAAACGGAGCGAAGGGATGCAGTTTGCCAAGCGGAATCGACTCCGCAACGAGACGGCGGATTACGTTGATCTACTGCAATTCATCGAAGCGCGCTAACCCGACGTAGAAGTAGCGCAGCACGCCGTAACTTGGGAGTCTCAAACCCAGCGATCCGTGCAGATAAAGAAGAACGATAAAGAATACGATGTAGTCATCGTAGGCTCCGGAGCCGGCGGCGGTATGAGCGCGCGCATCTTAGCCGAAAACGGCCTCAACGTAGCCATCATCGAAGCAGGTCCTTACTTCGACCCCCAGAACAAAGAACAGAAAACGCAGCTACGCTGGCCCTGGGAAAGCCCCCGGCGCGGCGCCTCTACTACCCGGCCCTTCGGTGATTACAATGCCGCCTTCGGGGGGTGGGAACTTCCCAATGAACCATATAGTACGGTAGGTGATACCCGCTTCGAGTGGTTCCGCTCGCGCATGCTCGGCGGACGTACCAACCACTGGGGAAGGATCAGCCTGCGCTTCGGCCCCGACGACTTCCACAAGAAAGATTTTGACGGACTAGGCGCCAACTGGCCAATTACCTATGAGGAGATCAAACCCTACTACGACCGGGTCGACAAGATGATCGGCGTCACGGGTACCAACGAGGGCTTACCCAATGATCCGGACGGCTTCTTCCTGCCCCCACCCAAGCCCCGCCTGTCGGAACTGATGTACACCAAGGCCGCCCGTAAAAATGGCGTTCCGGTATACCCCTCCCGCATGTCGATGCTGACCAAAAAGCTCAACGACGACCGCGGGGTCTGTTTCTACTGCGCGCAGTGTAGTCGCTCATGCGCAGTCTACGCCGACTTCAGCGCCGGCAGCTGCCTCATCTTCCCCGCCGTGAAGGCAGGGAAGGGGCAGGTGGATATACTGGTTAACTGTATGGCCCGTGAGGTCATCACTGACGACACCGGCACGGCCACTGCCATCAGCTACGTCAGCAAGGACGACCGCCGGGAGTACGAAGCAAAGGGAAAGGTCATCGTACTCGCTGCCTCCGCCTGTGAAACTGCGCGCCTGCTCATGAACTCGCGAATGAAGGGACAAACGGAAGGATTGGGCAATAGCTCCGGCACCCTCGGCCGCTACCTCCATGATAGTACCGGTGCCGGTGCGGCAGCCTTCATTCCCAGTCTGATGGACCGCAAGCGGTACAACGAAGACGGCATGGGTGGCCTGCATGTCTATTCCCCCTGGTGGGGCGATAATAAAAAGCTCGACTTCCCCCGGGGCTACCACATCGAAATGGGGGGCACCATGGGTATGCCCATGTACGGCTTCGGCGGTGGACACAAGGCCATCCAGAAAATTCTCAACTACAAGGTGGGTGGCTACGGCAACCCCCTCCTGAAGGAGATGAAATCCGTATACGGCGCAGGTTTCTACATCTCCGGCCGCGGTGAATCGGTAGCACTCTACGATAACTACTGCGAGATCGACCCGAATTCCGTGGATGAATGGGGTATTCCCACCCTGCGCTTTCACTACAAGTGGACAGACCACGAGCGCCTACAGGCCAAGCACATGCAGGAAACCTTCCGCAGCATCCTCACGGATATGGGTGGCGAGATCCTGACACCGGAGTACACCTACGAGCAGGACTATGGCATGCTAGCCCCCGGGGCCATCATCCACGAAGTAGGTACCGCCCGGATGGGCGACGACCCCAAGGAAAGCGTCACCAATAAATACGGCCGACTACACGATGTACCCAATGTGTACATCAACGACGCGGCTACCTTCTCGTCGCAAGCCGATAAGAACCCCACCTGGACGATTATGGCCCTGGCTATGCGCAACAGCGAGCACATCGTCTCCGAACTCAAAAAAATGAATATCTGATGGATCGCCGCAAATCACTTAAAACACTCCTCGGCGGTGCTGTCGGGACCGCACTGTTCACCCAGGTAGGCTGTAAGGAAGCCGGCACCGACCCGGTACCCGCCTCGGCAGGTACCGAGTTGGAAACCAAGGGCTATGGCTTACGTACCGCCTGGGAAGCCGAGCGGGAAGAGCGTATCAATAACTCGCGCTTCTTCTCCGACTTCGAGCTAGAGACTATTGGCGTACTCGCCGATATCATTGTTCCGGCGGGCGAAGATCATGCCAAAGCCACCGACACTGGGGTGGTCGAGTTCATCGAATTCATGGCCAAGGATCAGCCCGATGTCTATCAGACCAGACTACGGGGTGGCCTCGCCTGGCTCAACGCCGAAACCAGCCAGCGCTATGGCGGTAAGGCCTTCATCGAGGCCACTCCGGAAGAGCAACTCGCCATCGTGGACGATATCGCCTACGAGCTACCCGAATCCGAGGCGGAGAGCAACCCCTTGCGTACGGGTATAGACTTCTTCGACCGCTTACGCTTCCTGGTCGTCACGGGCTTTTTTACTAGCCGCGATGGGGTAGAATACCTTGGCTATATGGGCAATCAGCCCAACGTATGGGACGGCGTACCCCAGGATGTACTGGACGCCCATGGCCTGCAGTACGACCCGGAATTACTGCCCAAGTACGTAGATCAGGAGCGCCGTACCATCACAGCCGAGTGGGATGAGCAGGGCAACCTGATTACCTAAGCAAGCCAGTCAAAATTTAGCGGACAAATTGTACACCGTACCTACTAAAGTCCTACCTTTGGGGCTTGGGCGGCACACGGTCAGCTCCTTCTGAATTCCCCCAGGGCAGAAATGCAGCAAGGGTAGGAGGTTGAGCGACTGGTGTGCTTGCCCATTTTTTTTGCTTATTATTGAGATTCAGCAGGACTCGTTCCCGCACTGCGCAATCAATTGTTCGCACATGTATCTTGAGCCATGAAGCAAGCCCTCGTTTTCGCGACCAACAACCCGAACAAGATCGCCGAGATCCAAGAGCAGCTTGGTGACCGCTACGTCTTTCGTAGCCTGAAGGACATTGGCTGCACGGAAGAAATTCCCGAGACCGCCGACACCCTAGAAGGTAACGCCCGCCTCAAGGCCCGGCACGTACGCGATAACTACCGACAGGATTGCTTTAGCGAAGACACCGGGTTGGAAGTATATGCCCTCAATAAGGAGCCCGGAGTCGGCACCGCCCACTATGCAGGGCCTCACCGTAGCGCGGAGGATAACAACGCCAAACTACTGTCCGAGCTGGGCCCCCGAAAGGATCGACTCGCCCGCTTCCGCACGGTGATCTGCCTAGTACAGGGACTGGAAGAACAGTTATTTGAAGGCATTTGCGAGGGCCGTATCGCCACCTGTCCCCTCGGAAAAGATGGATTTGGCTACGACCCGGTCTTCGTTCCCACCGAAGGAGACGGCCGTACGTTCGCCCAGATGAGCCGCGCCGAAAAGGCACGGTTCAGCCACCGCGCCCGGGCCATGGCCAAGCTGGAGCACTACCTCAAAAGGCAGCAGGATGCTGCTCATCCCAGCGTGTAGCGTCCTGATACGCCGCCGCTACCTCAATTAGTTCCTGTTCCCCGAATAGCCGCCCGGTGAAGGTGATGCTAGTCGGTGTACCATCGTACATTCCGTTGGGTACGGTGATCGACGGTTGTCCGGTCATATTGGTGATGAATAGGCTACTGGAATTCCAGCTCGGATTCACGTATACCTCGATGTCATTTTCAGCAAATACCCGATCCAGATCTATCATTAATTGTCGGCGTAGCCGGTTGGCCTGTACGTAGGCCACGGCTGGCACGAAGTGGGCCGCCCGAAAGGTGTTCGGCCAGGCGTTGCGCATCTGCCGCGTCAGCAGGTCATCATCACCACTCCGGCTCAGCGTTTCGAAGGCCGCGGCAGCCTCCACACTCAGGATGAAGCCGATCTCCGGTGCGCTAGGTAGATCGATCTCTACCAGCTCGTAGCCGATCGTACGTAGGCTGGCCAGCGTCGCCGAGTCGCTGGCCGCAAAGTCGTAGTCACCACCGAAGCTAGCCTTCAGGTAGCCAATGCGGCGGGGTGCGGGAATATCCAGCGGAAGGCTATACTGGAAGCCTGCAGGGATAGCGTGCCCATCCCGGGGGTCGTAATGCGCGATCGCCGCCAGCACCAATCCGGCATCCCGGGCCGAGCGCGTAATCGGACCAATTTTGTCCATCGACCAACTCAGCGCCATCGCCCCGTGCCGGGAAACCCGTCCAAAGGTCGGCCGCAGTCCGGTTGTACCACACACTGTACTCGGACTCACGATGCTCCCCAGCGTTTCCGTGCCGATGGCAAAGGGTAGCAGTCCGGCCGCCACTGCGCTGGCCGATCCGGCGGACGAGCCGCTACTGCCAGACTCCACCTTCCAGGGGTTGCGCGTCATCTCACCGTACCATACGTCTCCCCAGGCCAGGGCGCCCATGCTCAGTTTGGCGCAGAGTACGGCGCCGGCAGCGTCGAGCTGCTCTACGACCGAGGCATCCATGTCGATGGTCTGATCACGGTAGGGTTCGGCTCCCCAGGTGGTGGGGTAGCCCCTTGCGGCCAGTAGGTCCTTTGCTCCATAAGGTATGCCGTGGAGGTAGCCGCGGTACGTACCTGCCGCCAGCTCGGCGTCCATAGCGTCCGCCTTTTCCAGTGCTCGCTCCTCCGTAAGGGTGATCACGCAGTGCAGTGTAGGATCGTGTTCCTTAAGCCGCTGCAGGAAGTATTCGGTAAGCTCCCGGCTGCTGACCTGCCGGTTGTAGATCAGTCCGGCGAGCTGCTCCACGGTCATCCATTCGTAGCCCGTCAGCAGCGCACGGCCCTGCGGCAAGTTGGGCGGGAACGCAGGTGCGGTGACGGAGGTATCCGCCGGCAATTGATCGGGCCGTAAGACCGGACTAAATACCAGCGCCGGCGAAAGTCCATTCGGAATATCGGCGGAGGCAATGCTGTCGAAAGCCGCTAAATTTTCTTCCAGGTCAGGGAGCATCAGTTCGATCTCCTCATCATCGAGAAAATCGATGCCCAGTACAGCCGCGGCGTGCTTGACCTGGTCGGCGGTGACGGCCACGGTAGCCATTGCCAGTAGCAATACGCTCAGGCTGATCAGTAATACGGTAGTACGTAGGTTCATCTTGGTCACTTGGACGGGCAAGCTACGCTGTACCGACGACATGTATCGTAACAGTCGGCTGCCGCCGAGCTACTTAGCGAAGGCCTTCTGCACCAGTTCCTTCTGCTCCCGTACGTGCACCGGCTTATACCCGGTAGCCGGACTGGCGGTGGCCGGACGACCGACGTAGGTCAGTTTAAGCTCCAGGCCGAGACGCTCGCTGTATAGGAATTGCTCGCTGATGTAGCTCCAGGCACCGGCATTGCGGCTCTCCTCCTGCACCCAGTAGAATTCCGCTCCCTCGTATCGTTTCCGCAGGGCCTTCACCTGCTCGGTGGGCAGTGGAAAGAGCTGTTCGAAACGGACGATTGCCACGTCGTTCTGCTTTTCCGCGGCCTTGTGCTTCGCCAGGTCGAAGTATACCTTACCGGAGCACAGTAGTACCCGCTTGATCTTCTTAGGTGATTTTACGGTAGGGTCGTCCAGGATCTCCTGAAAGCGGGTGCCGGGACCAAAGTCCTTGACCGAACTCACCGCCATCTCGTGCCGTAGGCCAGACTTAGGTGACATCACGATCAGTGGCTTGCGGAAGTGCCAGGTGAGTTGCCGGCGCAACAGGTGGAACATGTTGGCCGGCATGGTCACGTTGGTGACGATCATATTGAACTCCGCGCAGAGTTGCAGGAAGCGTTCCAGGCGGGCGCTGCTGTGCTCCGGGCCCTGCCCCTCGTAGCCGTGGGGGAGGAGTACGGTCAGGCCACTCATGCGGCCCCATTTGCTCTCGCCACTGCTGATGAACTGATCGAATACGGTCATGGCTCCGTTGGCGAAGTCGCCGAACTGTGCTTCCCAGATCACCAGGTTTTCCGGACTGGCCGTGCTGTATCCATATTCGAACCCGAGTACGGCATATTCCGATAGCAGCGAGTTGTAGATACGTAGCTTTCCCTGCTCGTCCTGTAGTCCATCGAGGCGATTGTAGATGCTGGTGCCGTCCTGACTCTTCAGGATGGCGTGGCGGTGGCTGAAGGTGCCCCGGCGCACATCCTGTCCGCTCATGCGCACATTATGGCCCTGCATCAGCAGCGTGGCGTACGCACTCAGTTCGCCCAGCGCCCAGTCGAGCTTATCCGAAGCTACGGACTGTTCATAGCCCTTATACAACCGATTGACCTTATTCACCGGGTCGAAGCCTTCGGGTAGGGTAGTGATGTGGGTGAGAATAGCCTCCATTTGCTCGAGTGGCACGCCGGTCTCGGGCGACTCGGCGAAGAACTTATCCTGCCAGTGGTCGCGGTTTAGCTCACTCCAGGCCTTTTCCGGTGGCTGATAGCTGTAGGGGAGGTCACTGTTCTTGACCTTTTGGTGAAGGGTCTGTAGTTCAGACTTGAACTTCTTGGCCATCTCCTTGGCCAGTTTGGCTTCTACGTCATGACGGGCCACGAGGCGATCCGTATAGACCTGCCGCACGTTCGGATGCCGCTTGACGCGCTCGTACATGCCGGGCTGAGTGTAGCCAGGATCGTCCCCTTCGTTGTGGCCGTTCTTCCGGTAGCACAGCATGTCAATGAAAACATCGGAGTTGAAGCGGTTACGGTACTCCATGGCCAGCTTAGCTACGTAGAATACGGCCTCCGGGTCATCACCATTGACGTGAAACACGGGAGCTTCGATGACGGTAGCTACCCCACTGGCGTAGATACTGGTGCGGGCGTCTTCGTAATCGGTCGTAAAGCCGATCTGATTGTTGATGATCAGGTGGATCGTTCCACCGGTAGTATAGGCCTCCAGGCCACTCATCTGGGCAGTCTCGAAGACTACGCCCTGACCGGCCACGGCGGCATCGCCATGGATCAGGATGGGTACGATCTTATCGTAGTCGTTGGCGTAGAGTAGATCGGCCTTAGCCCGGGCAAAGCCCTCTACGACCGGTCCTACCGCTTCGAGATGACTGGGGTTAGGGGCTAGTTTGACATTTACGGCTTTACTGACGCGGGTGTCGATCAGGGAGCTATATCCCATGTGGTACTTCACGTCGCCGTCCCCCTTGATGTTATCGGGAGTAATACCCTCGAACTCCTGGAAGATGCTCTCGTACGACTTACCCATAATATTGGCCAGTACGTTAAGCCGACCGCGGTGTGCCATACCGATCACCACCTCGTCAACGCCGTCACGGGCTGCTTCGGAGATGATGGTGTCTAGTCCTACGATGGCCGCCTCTCCGCCTTCCAGTCCGAAGCGCTTCTGGGCGGGGTACTTGATCTTCAGGAAGTCTTCGAAACCTACGGCGTCATTGAGTACTTCCAGGATGTGGCGCTTGTCGTCGATGGACAGGCCGTAGGCTTCTTCCGGATGGTGCTTTTCGATCCGCTCCCGTAGCCAGCGGCGCTTCTCGCGGTGGAAGATGTGGTCGGTCTCGAAGCCGATACTGCCCAGGTAGATCCGTTGCAGGTTGGCCACGATCTGCCGTAGGGTACTTCCCTCGGCCATAAACAGGTGCTGCGCGGCCTGGAAGGGCTTGTCGAGGTCTGCATCGCTAAGATTGAAATCGGCCAGATCCAGGTCGGGGTCCGGATCGTTGAACTCCTCGATGGGGTCGATATTCGAGGTCACGTGGCCCCGAATGCGGTAGGCCTTGATGAGCGCGAACACGTTAAGTTCATTCTGTACGTGCTGCCAGTCTACTTCCCCGTCGGTGCCCGTGGGTAGTGCTACGCCCTGCTTATCGGATGCATAGTCGAAGCCGAGAAAGAAATCACGCCAGCTCTCATCGACCGAGTCGGGCGCTTCGCTGAATTGATGGTATAGTTGTTCGATGTAGCCCGGATGGGCGTTGGCAAGGTGCGAGTAATTGCTCATGATGGGAGGGGGGGCACTGGCGGTACACGCGCTGCCCGGGGCGGTTAAAGTAGGTGTTTTCCAACAGCCCCGTAGGGGCGATGTTCAATAGAATCGGAGGCGTATACCGGCTAACTGTAATACCGGCTCAGTACCCACTCCCAGGCCCGGGCCGGCAGCAGGCGTCTGGCCAGCGTGCTCGCTTTCTGCACCGGTGGCCCGATCACGTAGTGCGGGGTCAGAGTATCCCGCTCCAGGATACGCAACATACGGCCCGCCACGTAGTCTGCCGACATGCCCTGAGCTACGTTGCCGGCCATCGCATCGTCCGCCCGTTGGTAGCGGGCCCGGTACAACGGGTCCAGCTCCGCTGCCGGCTGCCGGTACTGGGTAGCGATGGAGTTAGTGGCAATGTCGCCCGGACTCACACAGCTCACCTGCAGGGCCGAGCCCCGGACCTCTAGCCGCAGACTGTCCGACAGCGCGATCACCGCGGCCTTGCTGGCGCAGTACACGGATCGGAAGGGGATGCCCATGTGCCCGGCGATACTACTGACCAGTAGCAGGCGGCCCCGGGGGCTTTCCCGCAGCGGACCGAGCGTAGCCTGACAGACATTCCAACTGCCCCAGAAATTGGTACGCATCACCACCTCCGCCCGCTCTTGCGGCATGGATTCCACCGCACCCGCGCCCCCGACCCCGGCACAGTGGAGTACGGCGTCCAGCCTACCTTCCGCCCGCAGCAGTTGCTGTACCGCCCGCTGTACAGCCTCGGCGTCCGTGATATCAGCGGGTAGGGCCACGACACCCTCCAGGGTGACGGCCCGCCGGCTCATGCCGTAGACCCGCCAACCGGCGGTGGCCAGTAGGGGGGCGAGGGCCTCACCGAGTCCGGAAGAGGCACCGGTAACGAGGGCAACAGAAGGCATAGTTTGTCGGGGTTGGGCGGGTAAAGTACGGGCAAAGATGTGGCTAATGGTCGGATGGATGCGCCGGTGGGATGTACCTTTGTGGTTTACCTACTGGAATTTAACCTACCCCGTATGGCTTCCCCCGAAAAAGACCTGGAAACTACGTTCAACGAGAAGGGCGAACTAATCAGCCCGGTGCTCGCCGCCGGCGTCAAGAACTTCCTCATCGATATTGATGGTACCGTCTGTGACGACATCCCCAACGAGGAGCCCGAGCGCATGAGCACCTGTATGCCCTACCCGGATGCCCTGCGGATCGTCAACAAATGGTACGAAGACGGTCACATCATCACCTTCTTCACCTCCCGCACTGAGGAACACCGCGAGGTCACCGAAGAATGGCTCAACCGCCACAACTTCAAGTACCACGGCATGCTCATGGGCAAGCCCCGCGGCGGCAACTACCACTGGATCGATAACCACATCGTCAAGGCCACCCGCTTCAAGGGCAAGTTCACGGACCTGATCGTGAAGAATCGCGACGTAGAAGTGTTCAACGACTAGTACGTCGTCGCGCGCTGTCTCCCCCCGGCAGACCTTTTTCTACAGCAACGGAAAGTAAATTGGATCTACCCCATAGGCATGGGGGCGGAAAAGCAGAAATAGTGGTGGCAGGATTTGCAACAGAGTGGTCCGGGGCCTATATTTGGCAGACGAATCATATTTATGACTGAGAGACTTCACTGACAACACATATGCGGAGCCCGTAGGGTCCCGTCCACTTTTAGCTTTCTGACATACCTTAATTATCAAACCCCTTCACGGCATGGACTGCGGAGGGGTTTCTTAGTCGCCCTCCGCGGTGTAGAACTCATCTTTCGCTACGACGATGACCCGCTCGCCTGACTTCAGGTCGCGGGATAGTGCACCGTAGGGACCGGCCACTACCTTGTCGTTTACCTCGAGCCCCTCGGTCACCTGGATGTGCTTGGCGTCCTGTAGCGCCGTGACTACTGGTACTTCAGCTACCGTATCGCCGCGTACTACGAAGACGACTTCTTTGAGGGCATTCGTGCCGGCACTTTCTTCCGCTGCCTCATCCTCCTCCGTCTGCTCGCGGGTGGTCACCGACTCGATGGGTACGCTCAGGGCATCCGGGGCCAGTTTGGTCAGGATATCTACGCTGGCCGACATGCCCGGGCGGAAGGGGTAGGCGTTGCCGGTAGCTACCAGGTCGGCGTAGCTACTGGGGTCGATGCTGATGCGGACCTCGAAGTTGGTCACCTGATCGGAATTCAGGACGTTATCCGCCAGACCGGCCGTCGTGCTGGAGTTGGCGATCTGGGTCACGGTACCGGCGAAGGTGCGGTTGAGGTAGGCATCTACTTCTACTTCGGCCTTGTCACCGAGTTTGACGGAGGGCACGTCGTTCTCGCTCACCTCTACCCGTACTTCCATGGCGTTCAGGTTGGCGATACGCATGAGCTCGGTACCGGTCATCTGGATAGTACCTACTACCCGTTCACCTTCCTCTACATTGAGCAGGGACACCACGCCGCCCATCGGGGCATAGAGCGTGGTACGCCGCAGGCTGGTCCGTAGCTCACCGAGATTCGCTTCGCTGGACTGGATATTATACTGGGCGGCGCGGGCGGTTTCTTCGGCAGCCCTGACGTTGCTTTCGGCGGCGGTGAGACTTGCCTCCAGGCTGCGTACTTCGGCCTGACTAGTCTCCAGGGTAGCCCGGCTAATGACCTCATCCTCGAAGAGCTGCTCGTTGCGGGCCAGTACGTTGCGGGCATTCTCGAGCTGGGCCAGGATCTGGTCGCGATTGGCCTTACTGGTATTGATCTGGGCTTCGGAGTTGGCGAGTTGGGCCCGGCTGCTGTTCACGCCGGCTACTCCCCGGGCAACCTGTGACTGGTAGACGTCGGCGTCGATCTTGGCGAGCAACTGGTTGGGTACGACGCTATCGCCCTCTTCTACGTAGAGCTCGATGACCTCACCGGATACGTCAGAGCTGATCTTGACCTCCGTTTGTGGAAAAATCTTGCCACTGGCACTGACTACTTCCTGGATGGGGCGTTGCTTGGCTTCCTGGACGAACACGCGGGTGCCGTCCTCCCCCCGGCCACTGAATACCACGGCGGCGATGACGACGAGGGCGAGGATACCGAGGACTAAAAAGATTGCTTTGCGGGACATGATTGGTATGCGTTTACTGGGGTAAAATTAATCGAGGCTGAGCCCCTGGCCGAGGTAGAACTGGATCACCTCCCGGTTGAAAATGAGCTGGTACTTCGTGCGGGTAAACTCTACGCGCGCCTGCTCCAGTCGGTTCGCTGCCGTAGTGAGGTCGAGGCTGTTGGTGGCTCCGGCATTGTAGCTGCGCTGGGCGATATCGTAGGCATTCTGGGCGGCCTCCTCGCTGATCTGTGCGGCACGGTAGGTCTCGCGGGCGGCCCGTAGGTCACCCAGGGCACGCTCTACATCGGAGCGCAGCTGGTTCTCGGCCTGTTCCATTTCGATCTCGGCGCCCATGCGCTGCACCTCCGCCCGCTGTACGTTGAGCCGGTTGAAGTTTTGCTGGTAAATGGGTACCGAGATGTTGAAGCCGAAGGACTGGCCCAGGTTCTGATCGAGCTGGTCGACGTAGCCCAGTTTGGGAAATACGAGGCCGGTCTGACTAAAAGTCGATAGCGTGCTCTCCTCCCCATTGATGAGAACGGGCACCGTAGGCCCCTCTACGAACTTTACGTTGGACTCGTCCGGATTTTCGAAGTCCCTACCCAGGTTAGAATAGTTCGTATTCACACTAGCGTAGAGCTGAACGGTAGGAAGCAGACCCGACCGCGCGATATCTTTCTGTACCTCGGCCGAGGAGCGGCGCAGCTCCGCCGCCCGGATGGTAGGCTGGGTCTGGCGAGCGGCGTTGAGCACTTCGTCCAGGTCGTAGTCAGTAAGCAGGGTGGCCTCCTCTAGGTCACGTACCGGGGTGGCGATCTCGAAGTTCGGATCGGGGTCGAGCTCCAGAAGTAATTGCAGATCCAGTTTGGCCAGCCGAACTTGATTCTCCAACTCCACTACGGAGCGCTGGTTGGCGGCCTGCTGAGCAATGATATCGTAGCGCTGTCCGGCAGGGATACTACCGGCCCGAATTTGTGCGTCCGTATTAGCGAGTTGCTCGTCCGTGAGAGCGAGCTGGGCCCGGGCGTTGGCGAGCTGCTCGCGGGTGAGTAGGATCGTAAGGTAGCTATTGGCGACCTGCAGGCCAATGTCGTTGCCGGTCACCTCGGCATCGGTACGGGCGGCCTCGAGGTCTAGCTCGAACTGCCGCAGCTGATTCTTGATGCGCCCACCGTTATAGATGGTCACTGCCCCCTGTAGCTGGTAGCCCTGGGAGAGAATATTCTGCGCTTCGAAGGTGTTCGTAGTGGGGTCGATGGTGCGGCCCAGCTGTAGATTTACGCCGGTCCCTCCGGTCAGCGTCGGCAGGCGGTTGTTGCGGCCCTGCTGCACATCGATCTGTGCCAGCTCGGTGCTGTTGTTGATGCGGCGCACCTGCAGGTTGTTTTCCCGGGCGTAGGTGACCGCCTCGCTGAGGGTCCATTCCCGGTCAGTCTGGGCGGATACGATAAGGGGAAAACAGAGGGGGACGAGGAGGTAGAAGATGCGGCGGTTCATACTGATCGTTTAGGCCAGCAAAACTACGGCTTCCCTCCACGCGGAGAAATATATTCTATGAATGACGAGATGTACTAGACCGGCGCTACTGGTTGCTGTTCGTGAGCGTAGTACCTACCAGCCGGTCGTAGCGTCCGCCCAGCGGACGGTAGTAGAGCAGGCTGAGGTAGTCGTTCTCGGTCTCGGTGAAACTGTCTTCCGTGCGGTCGTAGCCCACCCGGTCGCCGGGGCGCAGAAGCTTGCGGCCCGACTCCCCCTGGTCGGTCACGAAGTAGTAGTTGTAGAAGCCCTGCTTGATCAGCACCCGGCCCACATAGGCGTTGATGTTGGTGTTCCAGACCATGCGGTAGTCGTACTTGAGTCGCCATTCGGTCATCATACCGAACAGGTACACGTCCTCATCGAGCGGTACGCCGTTGCGGGGCTTGAGCACAAAGGTCACCTCGATGTAGTCGCCGGTGAAGTCGAGCCCGAAGCGCGCAAAGTTCTCCTGCAGAAATTCATCGGCCAGGTTCACCACCGGCCGGTCGCTACGGAAGTTGACGAAATCGCCATTCAGGTCGAAGTACTGCACGTACACGCTGTTGCCGCGTGTCTCCTCCGGGGCCAGTAGCATGGCGTAGTTGCTACCCTCATTGGTGATACTGGCTACGGGCGTGCGCGGGGCCTGGATCGAGCGCAGGTCCAGATTACGAAACTCGTTGCCCCCCCGGTATACGATCAGGTCCTGGTAGTTGAACTGCACGCTCTCGCGGCCCAGCAGGTTGGGCTGTACGCCGGTCACGGCATTGTCCCAGCGGCCGTTCTGCAGGATGCTGGCGCTCAGCTCCTGTAGCGGTGCCCGCGGCTGCAGTTGCTTGGTGTTGGCCGATAGCTGCACTTCCTGGTGGGTGTGGATCTTATCGACCCGGTTGGGGCGGGTCACCTGCGCGCTCAGTCCCGCTACATTCTCCGCTACCATGAAGCGGCGGGTGATCACGGGGCGGTTGTCCTGCTGCGTATCGTAGACCACCAGCAGGTAGTTTCCACTGCGTTCCAGGCGCATGTTCCGGTTCGGGAAGGTCAGGTCGTAGTGCACGTAGCGGGCCAGGGTGCGCAGACTGAAGTCGTAGTCCTCCAGGTAGTCGTTGCCGTACCCGCTGTTGTACTCCATTTGGCCCAGGGTGGAGGGGGTCCAGTCCCGGTCGCAGTGCACGAAGCTGTACGAATACCGGCCCACCTCTTCGCGCAGGTCATCGAAGGAGAGGCGCAGGCGGGCCCCGCCACCCAGCTCGATCACGGGGTAGGAGTGCGGAAAGCCATCCACGTGTAGCCGCACCGTCTTGATGTGGTCGACGTAGGTGTTGTCGTAGTACTTCAGGTCCTGCTCGTTCTGTGCCGTTAGCAGTCCATTCAGTAACAAAACCAGCAGGAGGGCGGATATACGCAGGTGCGCAGAAAGGAGCGAAGCGTGTAAGTTCATTGGAAGGCGTTGAGTCTACTTACGTACCGGCTCCCCTTGCGGTAGAAGCGCCAGGGTTTGGCGGCCCATTCGGGTCCGGCCCCGGCGATGCCGATGCGGGGAGTAGTCACCAGCTCATCACTCGGCACCGGCGGCCGCGCCCGCAGTTGTACGGGACTGTCGGGGTGGAGCAGGTCCAGAGCGTTGTGTGCCCGGGTGATGCCCAGAATCCTGGAAACAACGCCGGGTCCGCGGCTAAGTTGCGGCTTTAAGCTTTCCATAGGACGGCGCGCCAGCATGGTATGCACGCCCTGTGTGGGCTCGATGGCGCGGATCAGAATGGCGTGGGGCACCCCCTCCGGCCCCGTGATCACATTGAACAACTCGTGGATGCCGTAGCAGAGGTAAACGTAGCTCGTGCCTGCCCGCTGGTAAAAGGGCTCGGTGCGCGGCGTACGCCGGTAGCCGTAGGCGTGGCTGGCCCGGTCGTCGGGGGCCCAGTAGGCCTCCGTTTCGGTGATGAGGCCGGCGGTCTCCCGGCCGTCGATGTGGGTGTAGAGCTCCTGACCGATGAGCTGGCGGGCGATGTGGACGGGATCGAGGCCGGTGAGTAGGGTATGGAGGTCCATGGTGATGGTTCGTAGCTCCTCGGCGTGCAACGCCTCGACCTAGGCCTCCCGCAGTTCCCGCCGCAGGATCTTGCCGACGTTGCTCTTCGGCAGGTCATCGCGAAACTCGACCTCCTTGGGAATCTTGTAGCCAGTCAGGCTCTCGCGGGCGTAGGTGATGAGCTCCTCCTTGGTGAGCGAGGCGTCTTTCTTGACGACGTAGATCTTGACCACCTCGCCGGAGCGCTCGCTGGGTACGCCTACGGCGGCTACCTCCAGTACTTTGGGGTGGGCGGCGATCACGTCCTCTACTTCGTTGGGGTAAACGTTGAAGCCTGAGACCAGGATCATGTCCTTCTTGCGGTCTACGATGGTGAAGAAGCCGTCTTCGGACATCATGCCGATGTCGCCGGTACTGAGCCAGCCGTCCTGCAGCACCTTGGCGGTGTCTTCCGGGCGGTTGAGGTAGCCCTTCATGACCTGGGGGCCCTTAATCTGGATCTCGCCGCGCTCCTCGCTGGTGGCTACGCGGTGCGCGTCTTCGTTCCAGACCCGCATGTCGGTATTCGGCAGTGGCACGCCAATGGAGCCGATGCGGAGTTTGTCGTTCAGGGGGTTCATGCTGGCCGAGGGGCTGGTCTCGGTCAGTCCGTAGCCCTCGCTGAGGGGTACGCCGGTAAGCTTCTGCCAGCGCTCGGCTACTGCGCGCTGTACGGCCATGCCGCCGCCGACGGTGATCTTGAGGTGGCGGAAGTCGAGCTTGGTGAAGTCCTTATCGTTGAGCAGCCCATTGAAGAGCGTATTTACTCCGGTCATGCCGGCGATGCGGTTGTCCTTAAAGGCCTTGACGATGGTACTCAGGTCGCGGGGATTGACGATGAGCACGTTGCAGATGCCATGGGCGAAGATGGCTACTGAATTGACCGTGAAGGCGAAGATGTGGTACAGCGGCAGGGGACAGAGCATCCGCTCCTGGCTACCGGCCTCGAGCTTCTGCGTCATCCAGGCCTTCGACTGCAGGGCGTTGGCTACCAGATTGCTGTTGGTGAGCATGGCTCCCTTGGATACGCCGGTGGTGCCGCCGGTGTACTGCAGGGCGATGGTATCGGTGGGCTGACCGGTAAACTGGGGCAGCTTATACTTCTTGCCCTCGTCCAGGGCGGTCTGGAACTGTACGGCATTGGGCAGGTCGTAGGCGGGCACCATCTTCTTGACGTTGCGCACGACGAAGTTGGTCAGGCCGCCCTTGATCCAGCCCAGCATGCCACCGATGCTGGTGAGAATGACGGTGTGGATGTCCGTTTCTCCTACGATCTTCTGCAGATTGGCCGCGAAGTTCTCGGCGATGATGATGGCCTTGGCCCCGCTGTCGGTGAACTGGTGCTTCATCTCCGGCGGCGTGTAGAGCGGGTTGGTGTTGACGATCACCAGTCCGGCCTTGAGGATACCGTGTAGCGCGATGGGGTACTGCAGCATATTGGGCATCATGACGGCCACGCGGTCGCCGGGTTGCAGGCCGCGGTAGTGCAGGTAGGCTCCGAAGGCGGTGCTGAGGCGGTCGAGCTCATTGTAGGTGACGTCCTTGCCCATGCAGGAGAAGGCGGCCTTGTTCCCGTGCTGCTTGGTCGCATCGGCGATGAGCGCCCGGAGGGTAGGAAAGGAATCTACCTCGACGTTGGCGGGGATGCCGGCGGGGTACTGTGCGAGCCAGGGACGCTGGTCGGTGTTCATCATGATCAAGTTTAAGCGTTGGAGCTCCCAAAGTACAACACGGGGGGGATAGGCTTACTAGTGACCGCGCAAGAACTCCGGTCGGACTGGTAACGTTCTCATATAAGCACTTGCGAATGACGCATCTCCCAGATCCGGTGGCCGACCCACCCGTCTAGCGGAATTTGTGGATATTCGCTGACTGACTACGACCTTTTAAATTACTTATCCCACAATGGAAAACGGAATTCTCACCGACGCGCAGCAAAAGGACGCGGAGCTTATTCAAACCCTGCTCGACAAGATCGTAAATAAGAAGGGCTTCGACAACGTCAAGGCAAACGCCGAAGGCTACGAAACCCCCGCCAAGATCCGCCGCAGCAAGGACACCGAGGAGTACTTCATCCCCGACGTCACCGGTGAGGTCAATGGCCGCAAGAGCTACTTCGAGCTCGGTATGAAGACCGACGACGAACGCGAGCTGGTCACCAAGTGGCGGCTGCTCTCCAGCCTGGCCGCCTACAAGCACGGTAAGCTGTACCTGGCCGTCCCCCGCGGACACATGGCCTTCACCAACCGTATCCTGGCCGACTACCCCATCCAGGCCGAAGTGGTCAAGATATAGCAAGGGGTTGAGGAGTTACGGAGAAAAGGGGTTAAGGACATCACGTCCTTAACCCCTTTTCACTTGAAACCTTAACCCCTTGAACTAGAGCACGTAGGCATTCGCCTCGATCACCGTATCGGCGACCAGGCGGCGCAGCTTCTTGACGTTCTGTGGGGGGTACTTCGTGAAGCGCTTGATGCCCATCGTGAAGGTGCGCAGCATATCGCCCTCGACGAAGCTAGCTACGGCATCCGTGCCATTCTTCATCATACGAGCGGTGACGTCGTGGATGTAAGTGCGCAGGATCGCGTCGTAGACGCTGATGTCCTGCTTACCCAATCCCTCGGCACGCATCTTCTGTACCCGGAGCAGGGTGCTCTCGGCCTGTAGGAGGTCACCGAGCATATCGGCTACGTTCATCAGGATCTCCTGCTCGGACTTCAGGTTGATCTTGCCGTCCATCTGCTCCTTAGCGGCCGCACCGGCTACCATGAGGATCAGCTTCTTGAAGTCTGCGATGGCCTTGATCTCCTGACCGTACTCGCCCTCGGGCGGGGTCATGTCGGGCATGCCGCTGAGTTCCTTCTGTACGGCCCAGGCGGGTCCTACGATGTCCAGCGCACCCTTCATGGCACGGCGCAGTAGCATATCCACGCTGAGCAGGCGATTGATCTCGTTGGTGCCCTCGTAGATGCGGTTGATGCGGCTGTCGCGGTACATACGGGGGGCGAGGGTCTCTTCGGAGTAGCCCATGCCGCCGTGGATCTGCACGACTTCATCTACGGTGTAGTCAAGCGTCTCGGAACCGAGGAACTTGAGCAGGGCACACTCGATGGCGTACTCTTCGGCGCTCAGTAGCTTGGCCTCGGCGAAGGACTTCCCATCCGCCTGCAGCTGCTTGTTCATGTCCTGGATCTGCTGGCTGACGCGGTACAGCGCGCTCTCACCGGCGAAAATGCGAATGGCGGATTCGCCGATCTTGTACTTGATGGCACCGAAGTTGGCGATCGGCTGCTTGAACTGAATGCGTTCGTTGGCGTAGCGGACACCCACTTCCAGGGAGCGCTTGCTGCCTCCCATGCTGAGGGCGTGCAGCTTGAAACGGCCTACATTGAGGACGTTGAAGGCGATTAGGTGACCCTTACCGATCTGTCCGAGGCTGTTGTCAGCCGGTACGCGTACATTCTCGAAGAATACCTGACGGGTAGAGCTACCCTTGATGCCGAGCTTGTCTTCTTCGGCGCCGAGGGTGAGTCCGTCCAGTCCGCTGGGTACGATGAAGCCGGTGAACTTGTCGCCGTCTACCTGAGCGAACACGATGAAAACGTCGGCGAAGCCGGCGTTCGAGATCCACATCTTCTGGCCGTTGAGCACGTAGGCGTCACCGTCCAGGGTCGCACTGGTCTTGGCCCCCATGGCGTCCGATCCGCTACCGGGCTCGGTGAGGCAGTAGGCGGCCTTGAGTTCGCCATTGATCAGGCGGGGCAGGTACTTTTCTTTCTGTGCCTCGGTACCGAAGTACAGGATGGGCAGCATACCGATACCGGTGTGTGCCGCGTAGGATACCGTAAACGATCCCGAGCTGCCGCCCATGACGTCACAGATCAGGGTGTTGGTGTTGGTGTCCATCTCCATGCCGCCGTAGGATTCGGGCATGTGGGAACCGAGCAGACCGAGGTCGGCCATTTTTTCCAGTAGGCGGGGGGCAATGTTGTCCTCCTGCTTCTCGATCTTATCTAGGTTGGGGTAGATTTCCTGCTGGATAAAATCTTCCACCATCTGCTTGACCATGAGCTGCTCTTCACTGAACTCTTCGGGCGTGAAGGTGCTGTGGTAATCGGCATCGGCGATCAAAAATTCGCCGCCCTTGAGGACTTGTTGTGCGGTTAGCGTAGCTGGCATGATCCGGATAGTTTTAGTGCTTTAGCGAAAATTCGCTGCTAAGTTACGGGCTAAGAACGTAGGGCACAAGCCATTCGTTGTGTTTTAGCGAAAATTCGCTAAGTCAGTTGCCGGAATAACTATTCAGCATCGTCTAGGCCGGGAAAGCGGCTCCAGAAGTCTGTCTTCATACCCGGCACGTCGATCTCGGTATAGATGCCGATCTCGCGCAGTGCATTCTCCGGAGGGGTGGGGTAACCCTCTTTACTGGCCAATTCGGGACGGGCCAGGGCTTCGATGATGGCTACGTCCCACATGATCCAGTGGGCCTTTTCGGGGTCTTCCTGGGTCCACCAGCGGGTGTAGCTGTCCCAGCGGTCTACGAGGTAGTCGGCCGCCCCGCCCTGGCCCTTCAGCCGCTGCTCTACGTCCGTACGGTCGAAGACGAGGTGCTGACTGGTGGTGGCGGTCATCACGTCCAGCTCCAGCCCCTCGGTGTCCAGCAGTACGGCCACGGCCAGGGTATCGTTGCCAGAGTTAAATTCCTTCTTATTGTAGGTATTGGTGGCCGGGTCGTGCCAGAAGCCCAGGTAGTGTACGCTTACCCGGGGAATGATCTTGGGTTCTAGGAGCACGGCCGAGGCCACATTGGTACAGGAGCCCAGAATGACCAAGTGAAGTTTTTGGCCCGGCGGCAGGTGCAGTGCCTCTTCAATGATGAGCGAGGCGGCGGGCGAGGGGGAGGGGGTGCTGCGATCGGCCAGCGGCACGTTCGCGCCGAGGGGGTGGGGAATGTCTTCACGGTCCAGTAGCCGGAGAAGCTCCTCATTAATGTCTTGGCTTTCCTGTACCGTATTGTCCGAGGCCAGTGGCGAGGTGTGGAACTGGGCGGAGGTGATGCCCCGCAGATCGAAGGTCGGCTCGGCCACGGCGCGCACCAGCGCGAAGAGGTCGTCTACCTCGTTGGCGGTGTCGGCATCTACGATTATAGGTAGGCGGGTGGGGGCCTGCTGGGAGGTACGGGTGGCGGAGGTATTACAGGCGGCTAGAGTGAGTAGTGCAGCCAGGTAGAAGATGAAGCGCATGGGGGCAAGGTAATCTAAACACGGAGGGCGCGGATCGACTTTGTCGCCGCTTCGCGGTAATTGCACGGATTCATCGGATCGGTATATACTCATGCATTACCCGATAGGTGGTTGCTGGAAATAACTGGATCAGGGCTGATCTAGCGGTTGTACGAACCGAGAGGGCGGAGGCCAGTCCGTCTGCTACCATGCCCGTGGGGGCAAAGACCGTCACTGTCTGCCCGTGGGTCACGCCCAGCCCGGTCCGCGGATCGAGGAGGTGACTGTAACGGACCCCCTCGTGCAGCAAGTAGCGGTAGTCCGGCCCGGAGGTCGCGATGGCTACATCGGTTGTATCGAGCGGACCGGAGGGCAGTGCTACGGTCCAGCCCGCCCGATCGGGTGGGGCACTACCCAACAGCAGGTCGCCGCCGCCGTCGATGAGGAAGCAGTCGATGCCGAAGTCCCGCAGTACATCCCCGGCTACGTCCAGCGCGTAGCCCTTCGCCACCCCACCCAGATCGAAGAGTATGCTATCGCTCATCAGCATACTTTGTCCGGACCGACCTAAATGGTAATCACTCCGCACCGGCGTACGCGCCCCCCTGATCGCGTTTTCGGGAAAGTGTTGCTGCCGGATGGCCCGTCGCCAGCGTTTGGTGAGGGTGCCGATGGTCACGTCGAATGCGCCGTCACTATGCATGTGCAGCTGCTCACTGAAGCGAAGCACGGTATACAGGTCGGTGGATACCGGATACCACTGCCGGGCCGGTAGGCTAGCCAGGCGATTGATCTCGCTGTCCGGCCGGTAGTCGCTCATGGACTGCTCCACCCGCTCGATGCGCGCGTAGGCACTGTCGATCGCCCGGTGGGCCACGAAGGTATCGACGGCGTACACCGTGATGCGCCAGGGCGTACCCATGGCGGGGCGGGAGGCGGACACCGAAGACTGCTGCGCCCACAGCGGCGAAGCCCCAAGTAGTAGCATGGTCACTAAACTGGCTAACCAAAAGCCCGGCTTCACATTACCCGGGTTTCGCCGGGTACCGGGATGGGGTAGTAGCCGTTTTCAAGGGGCAGAATGGGCGGTGGGGCGTCAAAGGCGTAGGTAAGGGGCGAGAGATCCAACTCGGAGGCCATGGCCGCATCCCAGTCTACGACCTGCCCGGAGTAGGTGGCCATGCGGCCCATTACGGCGGTCAGGGTGCTTTTAGCGGCGTTCTCGGCGTCGGCATACTTGTAGTCCCCCGCCGCTACGGCGGCGAAGAGCAGGTCATGCTCGGTCTGGTAGGGGTTGGGGTCCTTACGGGCGTCGTGGTCGAGTAGGCCGTAGCCGCCGGGGGTGAGCAGCTTGCCCGGGGCGGGGGCGGTGCCGTTGGTGCCCTGAAACGCCTCGGTGACCTTGGTGGAGGCACCGTTCCAGTGGCGGCACTGACTGATCATGCGGCTACCGTCGGCGTAGGTGTACTCTACGGCATGGTGGTCGAAGATCTCGCCGTGTTCCTTGCCGTTGCGCACGTGGCGACCTCCGTAGCCGGAGGCCGTGACGGGGTAGGCCTGCTTGACCCAGTTGCCCACGTCGAGGTTGTGGATGTGCTGCTCGTTGATGTGGTCGCCGCAGAGCCAGTTGAAGTAGTACCAGTTGCGCATCTGATATTCCATCTCGGTCTGCTGCGGCTCGCGGGGTCGTACCCACACCCCCCCGCTGTTCCAGTACACGTAGCTGGTGGTGATGTCGCCGATGGCGCCGTGCTGCAGCATATCGATCCAGCCGTCGGTGTACAGTCGTTCGTAGTGGCGCTGTAGGCCTACGACCACGTTGAGTTTCTTGGTCTTGGCTTCCTCGGTGGCGGCCAGGATACGGCGTACGCCGGGCGCGTCTACGGCTACCGGCTTTTCCATGAATATCTGCTTATCCGCCGCTACGGCCGCTTCGAAGTGAATGGGCCGGAAGCCGGGCGGGGTAGCGATGAGCACCACGTCGCAGAGCGGCAGTACCTTTTCGTAGGCATCGAAGCCGACGAACTTGTGCTCCTCGGCTACGTCGAGGCGTGCTATATCCAGTTCGTTCTCCGTCAGTTGGGTTTCGATGCCGGTGTAGGCCTCGTCTAGCCGATCGCGGAAGGCATCACCCATGGCCACGAGCTTTACGTTTTGCTCGGTGCTCAGCGCCTGTACCGCCGCACCAGTGCCGCGCCCGCCGCAACCGATGAGGCCTACGCGGATCGCATCGTCTACGGAGCTATGCACCTTAGCGGTTAGCTCGGGGGAAATGGCCAGACCGGCGGCGGCCAGGGCGGTAGTGCGTTGGAGAAAATCACGGCGGCTGAGTGGCATGCTATGGGTAGATTAGTCGATGATAGCTTCGGCAAAGAAGGTACGCACTTCCTCCGGACTAGGCTGTACGGCGGGCGATACGATGCGAAAGCCCAGAAAGGCACTGTCTACGTTCCACCACTTACTCTTCGGGATCTGCGGATCGCGGGCCTGCCAGCGGGGGCTGGATCGTTCGCGGCTGCGGCAGCTGGCCTCCGCCGTAGGCGTATCGAAAGATCCCCCGCGTACGGTACGCGCGTGCTTGCCGTCGGGCCGCATCCAGGGGTCGGCTTCGCCATCGGTGACGCGGTCGGCGTAGTCGGCGTAGTATTCATCGAGCGTCCACTCGCTCACGTTGCCGAGCATGTCATAGAGCCCCCAGGCATTGGGAACTTTCTGGCCGGTCTTATGGTAGGTCTCTTCACCGTTTTCGAGTAGCCAGGCCAGGTCCGGCAGGTCGGCGGGGTCGGGTTCCTGGCCAGCCAGGCAGGCGTATTCCCACTCGGCTTCGGTGGGCAGACGGAAGAAGCGGCCGGTCTTTTCGTACAGCCATTCACAGTAGCGCAGGGCAGCCTGCTGGGTGGTATTTACCTGGGGGTAGCCGCCGCGGGTGCCCATGCCGTAGCTCAGGTCGAGGTAGGGTGGGGAGGGGCGCGACCAGGCATCTGCGTCCCAGTCGTCGCTGGCCGCCAGCGGCGTATCGTTCTCCCGGGTCTGGAAAATGCGGTAGGCCTCGTGCGTCACCTCGTGGCTCGATATGGCGAAGGGGGACAGCCGCACCTCCCTCCCCTCGATCGTATGCGTACCACCCTCCAGGGCGACCATCACGAAGCCGATCTCCGTACCCGGCAGGGTCACGCTATCCAGTTGGGCGCGCAGCGCGGGTGCGGTGACTAGTACAAGGAGCAGAGCGGTCAGGTAGTGCATAGCTGGTTTCGACGCGGTGATTGCCCGTCCAAGATAAGCAGCCCGGCTCGTTTATACCGGCTCGCGCCTTCCAGGCGTGGTGCTAGGCGGCTGGTGTCCCGTCCCGCGCGGCCTACGTCTCATCCGCCGCAAAGAGCACGTTGCGAACCACCGACCGCGAATCCGCCGAGCCCCCCAGCGAGCCCGACAGGATGCCCACCGCGGCCAGAAAGACCACCAAACGGAAGTGCGCCCCGGCAGTAGAGCCGTCCTGATCGCTGGTCCAGGTGCTCATGAGGGGGTCGGGAAAAACAAACACGACCACGCCGTACATCAGCAGGCCGAACAGCAGCAGCAGGCAGCACAGCGTAAGCACCAGCGCCAGATAGGTGGCCCCCGCCGTGACCACTGCGCTCTCCGAGGTCTTGCCGTGCCGCGTGGAGATCAGCCGGAAGGAAAAGGCCCGGTAAAGCACGAGGGTGGCCGCCAGAAAACTGACCACCACGAACACCGTCAGCTGCCGGGCGGAGACGGAGACGGCAAAATCCCAGGTCTCTCCACCGAAGATGAGCAGAATGATCACCGAGAGCGCCGTAGCGATCATGGTGGGCAGCTTGGTGGCGATGCGCAGGGGGTTGGACCGCAGGGCCCCGCGCACGATGCGCGGTAGGTTCCCGGCGAGCTGCCGAAGCACGAACACGAACTTGTTGCCCTCCGAAAAGCGGTCGTTAGCTTCCTCGGGTAGGGAGGTGGCCATCCGTTCGGACTGCCGCTCCGAGAAGTGATCCATCCCGTCGAGGTCCTCCGGTGCCCGAATGCGGGCCATGTAGTTGGTGGGGTCTGACTGATAGTCCAGGTTCAGCAGGCGGCCGAAGCAGTGGAGCATGAGGGTGGTCAGCCGGCGGGTCAGCAAGTCTTGATCCCGGGCCTCGTCGGATTCAAAGTCGGCCAGCCGTTTGGTGGATACGATGGCTACATTGGTAAGCTGGGAGGGGAGGGCCAGGAGGTAGGATACGGATGCGGCAGCCAGTTCCACCTCGGTGACGATGAGTAGGAAAGCCAGTTTGCGTTCCGTTTTTTCATTGATGCCGATCTGCACGAAATCAAGGGCGCTGTAGCCGGCCTGCTCCGGCGTGACGGTGGGTCCGTCGAAGGTGAGCGACCTGACCTGTAGGCGAGGTGCATGCCGCAGTACCTTGGTGAAGCGCTTGGTGGCCCGTTGAATCAACTCACTCAGTCCGCCGGCGTCACGGCCCGCCACGTCCATCTTCATGATGCCTACGGTAATCTGATGGTCGGTCACGGGAGTCGCTTAGGTGAGGGAGGTTGCCAAAGGTAGCACCGGGGCCTTAACGTAGCGCTAACCCCTGCCTTAACCTTCCCTTTATGCCGGCCCCCGACCGGCCCCCGTTCTGAGCTGCAACTAACGTAATCTACCATGCGCACTTTGCTCAGTTTTGTCTTCCTTACCCTGTTCACTAGCCTGGCTACCGCACAGACCACCCTGGGTGTACGGGCGGGCTACGGACAGTCTTCCCTCCACGCGGGCAATACCTTCGATGTGGTCACCGACCGTACCGGAACGGTAGGTATAGCTTCTTTGGGGATGTTCGCCGAGGTGCCGCTGACGGACTACCTCAGCCTGCGGCCCGGGCTGGAATACACCCAGCGGGGTACCAGCGTCGGACTTACCCAGGATATACAGCTGCTCGGTATTCCCCTGCCCGTCGGTGCGCGTGCGAGAACTACGTTTTCCTACGTGGATGTACCGCTCTTGGTACAGCTCCGGCTGCCTACGGAGAGCGCCATCCAGCCCTATGCCCTGGCCGGACCGAGCGTGGGCTATGCCGTGGCCGGTAAGCTTCGCACCAGCGCCCGCGCCCTGATCGACTTTCAGCTGAGCTCGACGGAGGTGGACCTGGAGGCCATTAATTACGAACGGCTGCACGTGGCCCTCGTGGGGGGTGCGGGGGTGAACGCCCGCTTGGGACAGACCACCGCCGTGTTCCTGGAAGCGCGCTACGAGCATGGACTGACGCAGCCCTATAACGTGCCGCTGGTGCGCGACGGCGTAGGCTTTAAGGGGTGGAATGTGGGAATGGGTCTGAGCTTCGCGCTGTAGGGCCTGAAATGAAGAACGGCGGACATCGCAGTGGATGTCTGCCGTTCTCATTTAGGCTACTTCGATCTGCCGGGCCGGTTTCTCCTTGGCCTCTTCCCGCTTGGGGATCGAGAGGCGCAGGATACCGTCCTCGTAGGTGGCGTGAATATTGTCATCGTCCACTACCTGGTGATCCAGGTTGAAGGACCGCTGGAAGGACTGGTAGCTGAACTCGCGGCGCGAGTACTTGCCGTTCTCATCCTGCTCGTTGTTCTCGCGGCGCTGCTCGCTGCGAATGGTCAGGGTATTGTTGTCGAGCTGGATGTCAAAGTCCTCCCGCTTCATGCCGGGCGCGGCCATTTCTACGACGAATTCGTCACCCGTTTCCCGCACGTTTACGGAGGGCAGGGTAGTGGTGTTGCTGCTGTAGTTGCGGTTGCGCCACTCGAAGAGGTTGTTCCAGTCGTCGTCCAAAAAACGCGACATGGCGGGAATCAAACTGTTGGTTCTCATGATGTCAGGAATTAAGGGTTAGAGAATAACGTGTGCATACCGGTACGGGCAAAGCGCGTGCAAAAATCCCATGAAGTGTCATATTGACCTACGGGCTGTCAATTCGATCTGCGCTGCCGCCAAAATGACTTTTAGGCGACTATTTTGGTATTCAGAACGATACAGTTGATATGTAAAGTCACGTATACCAAATGTAAACCGCTAGCTCGTGCTACTGCTTCACGATCTTGGTGCTACTAATACGGCCGGAGGTGGCGTCGGTGATCACCACGTTGTAGAAACCCCGGGGCAACTGCGTCACCGCGTCGATCCGGTGCTGCCCCGCGGCAAGGTCGGCCGACAGTACGCGCCGTCCGTCCGTTCCGTAGATCGACACATTCAGTTGCAGCGTGCTGCGCTCGTCGTAGGCGACCCATAGCGACGGCCCGACCAGACTAGGGTATACTTCCACTGCTGCGGCGCGTTCCTGGTCGATCAGCATACTGCTGCTGTGGGAGTAGGTACCGTCGAAGTCTACGTCCCGCAGCCGGTAGTACGCCCGGGGGTAGGGGGAGGGATCGGTAAAGGTGTAGTTCTGCAGCTCGTTGGTGAAGCCTTCCGCCTGGATGCGGCCGATGTCTTCATAGGTGCCGCCCGACTGACTGCGCTCTACCACGAAGTAATCGGAGTTGTACTCCGAGGAGGTCTGCCAGCGCAGTTCGACGGCCGTGCCGGAGGCGGCCCCCGTAAAGTAGACCAGGGTGACCGGCAGGGTGCTGGAGAATTCCATGGTGACGGTGGCGTTGTTGCTGGTCACGTTGGCCCGGTCCTTGGCCCGGTAGGTGAAGGATACGGTGACCGACCCATCGATGGGGTCGAACTCGAACAGGCTGGACTGGAAGTTGACCAAGTCACGGACGGTGGTGACCGCCGTGCCGTTGTAGTACAGCGTGCCCTTGGTACTGGCATCGGGGATGCTCGTGACCCGGATAGTGGTGGGAGTCCCGTCTTCGGCATCCGCTACGGAGAGTGGCGGTACGGTGGCGCGTGCGCTGCCTCCCGGGTTGGACTGCTCCGCCGCGCTCACGTTACTGGCCGTGGGGCGGGTATCGATGCCGAAGGTGACATCCGTCACACTGTTACCGGCTACAATGCCGGATAGGGTAAGCCGGCCGTTGGGCGTACCGTCGCTACCGCTGCCGGTGCCGAGCTTGTCGCCCACGAAGCGGTGGGTACCCGGTAGCGCCTGGGGGGGTGGGGCCTGACCGATGGTGCCCTGGGTCACGGAGATCTGCACCTCGTAATCTCCCGAGAAATCACCCAGAAACTCGAAGGTGCCGTCCGGAGCGATCACGGAGCGCTTATCGACCACCCCGGCCTGTACCAAATTGGCGTATAGCGTAGTGGTGCCAGCTTTATTCGTGGGGGTACCGTTGACGGTATTGTCCGTCAGACCATTGGCATCGACGAAGAGGGTGCCCGAGATCGAGGGGGGTGCGTAGCAGCCGGAGGCGGCATCGGCATTGCCGCTATTGAGCGTGGCCTGTTCGCCGATGGAAGAGAATGCGCCGGTCGATAGGTTGACCGCGTAGATATTACCCAGCTCGTCGATGGCGCGCACGGCTCCGAAGCGGTTCTTGTATACGCCCAGTATGGTACTGGACACGCCCGTTGCTCCTACTTCGGTCATGGCGCCAGTGGACGCATTGATGGCGTAGAGCTTATTGGTCTGTCGGTTGCTGCCGTAGAGCGTACCGCTGGTCTCGTCGAAGATGATATCGTTGACCTGCACCTTGTCAGTGCACGTCGAGCAGTTCAGGGTCTGATCGCTGACCACCGTAGCCGTATTACCCGTGATGCGAATCTTCTGGATCTTATTCCGAAAGCCCGTGGAGCCCGACAGGGTGAAGGAGGTGTTTACGTAGTAATTGCCGCTCAGGTCGAAGGTGCCGGAGCCGATGTTGCCCCCGGCATTGTCGATGGTGGTCCGGTTATTGGTGCTGAACTTGGCGATCGCACCGCTGACCGGGATCTCGACCCGCCCGCAGTTTTCCCCCAGTCGGTACAGCTTGCCCGAGAACTGGGTAGCGTCGTAGCGGGAGACGGCGTACAGGAAGTTATCGTTCGGGTTGAAGGCCAGGGCGTTCAGCGCTACGCCGACCTGGGCGGCGGTACATACGTCCGTGCGCACCCCGGTGGCCGTGACCAGCTTACTTAGTCGAGAACTGGAGAAGGTGCGGGTATCGCCGGATAGCGCGGTAGTGGCCGAGGAAATGTAGTAGCCGAAGCCGTCCGTGCCGGAGCAGGTAAAGGGGGTGGGTGTCTGGCCCACTGCCACGGCGGACAGCAGACAGATCACCAAAGTGACTGCAGTTTTCATGGTAGGTTTTTCACGAGAGAAAGCTAAACGACCGGTCCAACAAGTCAATCTGACTAATTAAACCGGCTGCCGGTATATTCCGCAGGTCGGGATATACAGCGAGAGCTAAGGTACTATACTACACCGGTGATGAATGGTATATATCGGCATTTAATTCACAAAAAAAAGCCCGTAACCCCCGGGAGGGCTACGGGCTTCGTAGGTAGTCTGCCAGACTTAGTTCAGCGCTGCGTAAAGTCGCTCGGCGACCTTGGTGGAGCTGGCCGGGTTCTGTCCGGTGATCAGGTTTCCATCCGCTACGACGTGCACGCTCCAGTCGGCTCCCTTGGAGTAGTTACCGCCATTCTGCTTGAGCATATCCTCTACCAGGAAGGGGACCACATCGGTAAGACCGACGGCCTCCTCTTCGGAGTTGGTGAAGCCGGCCACTTTCTTGCCCTTCACGAGGGGCTCGCCGGCGGCGTTCTTGACCTCCTTGAGGGCGGCCGGTGCATGGCAGACAAAGCCGAGGGGCTTCTGCTGCTTGTTGAAGGTCTCGATCAACTCGATCGAGGTGCGGTCCGTGGCCAGGTCCCAGAGGGGGCCGTGTCCGCCGGGGTAGAAGACGGCGTCGAAATCAGCGGCTTTCACCTCGCTCAGCTTCTTGGTGGTATTGATCACCTGCTGGGCGGTGTCGTCCTGCTTGAAGCGCTTGGTGTCCTCGGTCTGATTATCCTCGGTGTCGCTGCTAGGGTCGATGGGTGCCTTGCCGCCTTTGGGGGTAGCTACGGTGATGTCTACGCCCTTATCGAGCAGGGTGTAATAGGGGGCGGCAAACTCCTCGATCCAGAAGCCGGTCTTCTTGCCGGTATCTCCTAATTTGTCGTGGGAGGTAAGTACGAATAATACGTTCATGATATAGTTATTTAGTGGTTAGGGTAAAACTAGTAGGCCATGCGGACGATCTGCTCGGCGTCCGACGGCTTCAGGGACTGGTGCTCGCCCAGCGCCTTCCAGCCGCGTTCGGTAAAGCGCTTGGAGACTTCCTCGGCGGTGCCTTCATAGTCGTCGGTATACTGCGAGAGCTTGGTGTCGATGTCCAGCTCGTGGAAGAACTCTTCGGTGCGTTGGATGGCGGCACGGGCCTTGTCTTCGGTCGATCCGTCGGTGATGTTCCAGACGCGCTCGGCGTACTGGGCCAGCTTTTCCTTCTTCGCCTCGAAGTTGTAGGTGTAGTGGCTCGGGGCGATCACGGCCAGGGTGCGGGCGTGGTCGATGCCGTAGAGGGCAGTGAGCTCGTGGCCCATCGCGTGGACGGCCCAGTCGGTAGGCACACCCTTGGAGATCAGTCCGTTGAGGGCCATCGTGCAGCTCCACATGAAGTTGGACGCGGCCGTGTAGTCGGTGGGATCTTTCAACACCTTGGGGGCTACCTCGATGAGCGTCTGTAAGATGCTCTCCGAGAGCCGGTCCTGCAGGTAGGCGCCGGTGGGGTAGGTCATGTACTGCTCCAGCACGTGGGTGAAGGCGTCGGTAATACCGTTGGCCAGCTGGCGGCGGGGAATGGAGTGGATCACCTGGGGATCCAGGATAGAGAATACGGGGAATAGACCGGGTCCGCCCATGGCCAACTTCTCCTTGGTTTCCGCGCGGGTGATGACGGAGCCGGAGTTCATCTCCGATCCCGTAGCCGGTAGGGTGAGTACCGTGGCGAAGGGCATGCCCTCCTTGGTCGAGATGTTGTTGGTCAGGATGTCCCAGGGCTCGTCGCCTTCGTAAAGGGCAGCGGCAGAGAGAAACTTGGCCCCGTCAATTACCGAACCTCCACCTACGGCGAGAATGAAGGTGATGTCCTGCTGCTTGATCACCGCGAGGGCTTCCAGTAGCTTAGCGTACTCCGGGTTGGCGGGGATGCCACCGAACTCTACGACTTCGCGGTCGCCGAGTGCGGAAGTGACCTGCTCGTAGATGCCGTTCTTCTTGATACTGCCTCCGCCGTAGAGCAAGAGGATCTTGGCGTCCTGGGGGAGCTCGTCCTTGAGGCTGGCGATCTGTCCCTTACCGAACAGGATCTTGGTGGGGTTTTGGAATTTGAAGTTATTCATGGGTATATAATTTTATAGTTTGACGACCATCTTGCCCGTGTTCTTTCCGTCGAACAGGTCCAGAAAAGCCTGGGGTATCGTTTCGAATCCGTCCCGCACCGTTTCGGTATGGGTCAGTTTATCCTGCTGCAGCCACTGCGCCAGCTGCTGGATGGCGGCGGGGTACTTGTCGGCGTAGTCGAAGACGATGAAGCCCTGCATCGAGGAGCTCTTACGCACCAGGAAGGGCTGCACGCTGATCGACTTCGGCAGCTCGGTATTATTATAGACCGATATGGCACCGCAGTTGACCGTCCGCGAAAATTTATTGATATTAAATAGTGCCGCGTCGGATATATCTCCGCCTACATTATCGAAGTATACGTCTACGCCGTCCGGACACCCCTCAGCAATCGCCTTCGACATATTCTTAGTGGTATTGTAGTTAATGCCCGCGTCGAAGCCGAATTCATTTTTTAGCATATCCACTTTGTCGTCCGTACCGGCAATACCCACGACGCGTAGACCAAGGATCTTGCCGATCTGTCCGACTACGCTACCCACCGCACCGGCGGCTCCGGATACGAGCAGGGTTTCGCCCGCTTTAGGTTTGCCGATCTCGGTAAGGCCGAGGTAGGCGGTCAGTCCCGTCATGCCCAGCACGCCTAGGTAGGCGGACAGGGGCGCCTGTGACTTATCTACTTTTAGCAGGTCCTTAGCCTTGACCACCTGCGTCACCTTCCACGGCAGGGTACCGGATACGTAATCGCCCGGCTTGAACTTATCGTGCTTGGACTCCACCACCTCAGCGATCACACCGGAGGCCATGGGCTTACCGATCTCGAAGGGGGGGATGTAGGAGGGCGCGTCGCTCATCCGGCCCCGCAGGTAAGGGTCTACGGAGACGTAGGCGAGTTTGACCAGCAGTTCGCCGTCTTGGGGAGTGGCTACTTCGGCGGTCGACTGATCGAAATCATTCAGTGTGGGGCGGCCCTGCGGGCGCTGCTTGAGGTTTATGGTCTTGGTGGTGGGCATAGTATATGTTGTTTATAGTTTGATACTGTTCCAGGCCATGGTATAGGCATGGTCGATGTGCTCCTGGGTGATGGTGTAGAGTCCGCGCTGCTGCACGTTCATCAGAAAGGCAATGGGGTAGATACTGAAGGCATAGAGCATGAAGGGCGAGACCTGCCGGATGAGCTGCTCGGCCTGTCCGCGCTCCCATAGGTCCAGCAGTGGCCGCAGGTGCTTGAGCCCCTCCTGGCGACTGGGCTCGTCCATCATCGGCGTATTGTCGCACTGGGAGAGGAACATAGCTTCCTCCACCTCCTGCAGCTTAAAGGCCGCGATGTTGTACCAGATCTTACGGAAGCCCTCCGCTACGGGCAGACTAGCGTCGTAATCCTTAAAGGCAAAGGCGCTAAAGGCCGTTTTCACCTCGATGTACACCTGGTTGATGAGGTCCTGCTTATTCTCGAAGTACAGGTAGATCGTACCCGGACTCACCTCAGCCAGCTTCGCGATCTTAGACATGGGCGTAGCGTGAAAGCCGCTGTTGTTTACCAGCTGGATCGTGGCGCGTACGAGGGCTTCCCGTTTGCTGCCCGCCTTTGCTTCCTTTCCTTTTGTGTCGTTACGCATGTATGTAAGTACAACAGAATGAACGTTCATTCAGTTCGTTCGGGAGGGGATGTTTTTTGCGGGGTCGCTGGTGCGGAGTCTTTCTCTTCCGGCCCCTTTGCTGGGAAAAGGAGGGAGGTCTCTACCGGGTTAGACGTAGCTATATATCTAACTACCCTTTATCTTCCGGATACTCCTTACCAAAATACTGTTCCATTGGGTTGCCTCATTAAGCTGTTTAGTCTGCTCGTCGTCAGTTGTGTATGCGTCAGTTGCGGAAACGCCACCGATACTGCACCTTCTTCGGCAGATGGTTTGGATCCTGATCGGGCACCCAACATCATCTTCATCCTGGCAGACGACCTGGGCTACGGTGACCTGAGCTGTTACGGGCAGGCCAGGTTCAGCACTCCCAATATCGACCGGCTGGCCGCCAGCGGGATGCGCTTCACCCAGCACTACGCGGGGGCTACGGTCTGCGCACCTTCCCGCTCGGCCCTGCTGACGGGGCAGCATACCGGGCATACCTTCATTCGGGGCAATCTTGAGGTCAGGCCCGAGGGGCAGTACCCTCTGCCCGATAGTCTGCTCACCCTCGCTGAATCCCTCCAGCAGGCTGGCTACGCGACCGGTGGCTTCGGTAAGTGGGGACTGGGCTACCCCGGCTCGGAGGGCGATCCCACCTACCAGGGCTTCGACCGTTTCTACGGCTACAACTGCCAGCGGCTGGGGCACAACTACTACCCTCGTCACCTGTGGAGCGACCGCGACTCGGTGATCCTTCCGGGCAATGCCGGCACGGGCACGGCGACCTATGCGCCGGACCTCATCCATACCCAGACCCTTGCCTTTCTCGAGGACCACGCCCGCGAGCCCTTCTTTGTCTACGTACCCAGCATCATCCCCCACGCCGAGCTGATCGCGCCGGATTCACTGCTGCAGCGCTTCGTCGGCACGCTCCCCGAAGTACCGCCCTTCGAAGGCACCCGGCCAGACGAACCGACTTACCGCAGCGGCGGATACTCCTCGCAGGAATACCCCCATGCCGCCTTCGTCGCCATGGTCGACCTGCTCGACCGCCAGGTCGGTGAGATCGTAGCGAAGGTGGAAGAACTCGGTATTGCGGATAATACCCTCATCGTATTCACCTCCGACAACGGTCCCCATCTGGAAGGCGGTGCCGACCCCGACTTCTTCGATAGCAACGGTCCGCTGCGGGGCTACAAGCGCGACCTGTACGAGGGGGGCATTCGGGTGCCGCTGATCGTCTCCTGGCCCGGTCACATCGCCGCCGGCAGCGAAACCGAGCTGGTTTCCGCCTTCTGGGACTTCTTTCCCACCTTCTCCGCGCTTGCCGACGCACCCGCGCCCCCGGCTACGGATGGGGTATCTCTGCTGCCCACCCTACTGGGCACGGGTACCCAGCAGCAACACGACTACCTCTACTGGGAGTTCCACGAGCGCAATGGGCGTCAGGCCATCCGCCGTGGTCGCTGGAAGGGCGTCCGCTACGATGTCAACGACCCGGGCAGTGCGGACCGCCTGGAACTCTACGACCTCTCCACCGACATCGGCGAGACCACCGACGTAGCCGGCGAGCACCCGGAGGTAGTGGCCGAGCTGAAGGCTATCCTGCGGGAGGCGCGTACGCCCTCGGAGGTGTTTGCCTTTCGGTAGGAGGGGGCTGGGGAGGACTAGAGTAGCGGTCGAAATACGTAGACGGAACCACTGCGGGGCGCGCCCGCGGGTGCAGGGCATCTACCCAATAGGAAGACCTTATTCTCCATAGATCACCGTACGCATGCCCGCGATCTTCCACTGCCCGTCGATGCGCTCCAGCAGCCGTTCCTCTAGTTTGCGGCCGCGGGCGGGGTCGTCCTGTTCGTAGCTGACCCAGGCCCCGTCGCCGTAGAGCCGCACCTCAATATCGGTCAGGGGCTCCGGTAGCGGGTCGGGCGCGGGGTGCTCGGCGAAGTAGTCTACGACGAACTGCTTCACATCGTCCCAGCCCCGGGTCTCGGTCATGCTGCTATCGACGAAGTTCATGTAGATCTTACTGACGTAGTCTTTCTGTACCCACTTATCCTGCCAGCCCCGGTAGTCGCGGCTAAAGGCGGCGATGGTCTCTTCGTTCAGTGTTTGCAGGATAGCGGCTTTCTCGGAGGCGACGTTAAAGGGAGCCGCTTCGTCATCGGGTGGGGGAGGGCTGCCGCAGGCTAGTACTAGGAGGAGGGGGAGTAGGAGTAGGTTGCGTAGCATGGTTCTGTAAGATAGGCATGGTAATTCTTCGCACCCTTACTCTTTACTCCCCACCGCACCAGCGCCCCCGCCCCAACGCAAAACATTCGCCCCGCCTCCCGCCTTACCCCACCGCATGACCGATACCCAGACTACCCAGCTCACCCACCTGCGCCACCTTATCGACCTGGAGCGGCAGGAGGAGCGGCGGCTGCACCTCGATATCATCCAGGCGATGCCGCTGGTGCAGCGGGTAGCGAAGGGCTACTGCTGGTACCCCCTGCAGGTGACCAAGCAGGGCTACGGGATCGGGGAGCGGCCCTTTGTGGTCGTGACGCGGGAAGGGGAGGAGGCCCACCAGTTTCGGGCCGGCACCTCGGTGAACCTCTTTACGACCCAGGCGGATGCGCGGGCGCCGCAGCGCAGTGGCGTGATCCAGTACGTGAAGAAGGACCGGATGAAGATCATCCTCGGTGGCGATGAGCACCCCGGCTGGCTGCAGCGGGGCGGGGTAGGGGTGGACCTGATGTTCGACGAGCGCACCTACATCGAGATGGATAAGGCCATGCAGCGACTGGAGGGCGCGCGCGGCGACCGTACGGCCGAACTGCGCGACGTAATTATGGGCAGCCGGCCGGCAGAGTCCCGACCCGTAGCCGCTGAAGCCGTAGCCCACCTGACCGCTCTGAACGACAGTCAGCGGGAAGCCGTGCGCGAGATCTTGGGTGCCAGTCACCTGAGTCTGATCCATGGTCCGCCAGGCACGGGTAAGACGACCACACTGGTAGCCGCCGTAGGGGAGCTGGTGAAAACCGAAAATAGCATCCTCTTTTGTGCCCCCAGTAATAGTGCGGCCGACCTGGTCACCCTACGTATGGCCGAGCAGGGCATCCGCGTGGTGCGTACCGGCAACATCAGTAGGGTGGAGGAAGACGTCATGGCTCACACCCTAGAGGTGCAGGTGGCCCGCCATCCCGATACCAAGCAGGTCAAGAAACTGCGCCAGGAGGCCGCCGGATTACGCAAAAAAGCCGGTAAGCTGCGCGGCCGCGACAAGGGCATGACCTACGCCGAGGCCGGTCGCCTCAGCGGCTGGGCCCGCCAGCTGGAGGACCACCTGCTCGGCTATATCCTGGATGCGGCCGACGTGGTGGTCTGCACCCTGGTCGGTGCGGCCAGCTCTATTCTGGGCGACCGCAGCTTCCAGACCTGCATCATCGACGAGGCCGCCCAGGCCCTGGAACCCGCCAGCTGGATCCCCATCATCCGCTCCAACCGTGTGGTGCTGGCCGGTGACCCGTTTCAGCTGCCCCCGACGGTGAAGAGTAAGGCCGCCCAGCGTGAGGGCTTCGGCGTGACGCTGCTGGAAAAGGCGCTGGCGATCCACGGGCGCAATGCGCTGCTCGACGTGCAGTACCGCATGAACGAGCGCATTATGGGCTTCAGCAATGATTACTTCTACGATGGTAAGCTGCGGGCCGGTGCCGGTATCGCCCAGCGCACCCTACCGGGCGTATCGCTGCAGGAGTCGGTCGTCTTTATCGATACGGCGGGTACGGGCTTCGAGGAGAAGCTGCACCCCCAGTTCAAGAGCCGCTACAACGACGGCGAGCTGGACCTGCTCACCGAGCACCTGCTGCTACTCAAGGGCAGCATCCCCCCCGAGGACGAGCTGCCGCGCATCGCCGTGATCAGTCCGTACCGCGAGCAGGTCGTGCGCGCCGAGGACCGCATTGACGAACTGCCCGCGCTGCAGGACCTCGATATCACCATCAATACCGTCGACGGCTTCCAGGGCCGGGAGCGGGCGGTGGTGTACCTGAGCCTGGTGCGCTCCAACACGCGCTCCGAGATCGGCTTTCTGAGCGACTACCGCCGCATGAACGTGGCCCTCACCCGCGCCAAACTGCAGTTGGTGGTCATCGGGGATAGCGCCACGATCGGCAACGACCCCTTCTTCGCCGGCTTTCTGGCCTATGTGGAGCGGCAGGGGACCTACCAGACGGCCTGGGAGTACATGAGCTAGCACAAGGCGGCCCCTTAACGCTTGAAGTGCAGTCCCGGCCCCAGTGGGAAAGCCAGGTCGCTCCTTCGGAAAGTAGGCGGGTGTAACGCCCTGCCCACTAGCTGATATTAAGCCTCGAGATTGATTGTTGGCTGTACCCGGTGCGCCGTCGTTAGTGCGGCGGCGGCCGGGCTGCCTATTTTAGGCTACTTTAGGCGTGTCCTCCGAACTGACCCCCAACCATGAGAATCGGCCAACTTGCCGTGCTGCTCCTGCTATTTGTTGCCCCCCTACCGGGGCAGGGGTTCGGTACCCACCTACTCGATTCGGATGTCCCCACCCCGCTACCCGCTGCTCCGGTCTACGATGCCGCCACGACCATCCTACGGGAGTATCCCCCCCTGGAGGCGCGCCTGCGAGCCATCCCCGCGCCCCGGTATTACGCTACGGTGCGCGGCGTGCGGGACTCTATTGGCTACGTGGCGCGGCGGTGGACTACGCTGGCCCGTGGGGTCGCCGCCGGTACGGTGCCTTCTCCGGATTCCACCTACTGGTTTCGGTTGCAGTTGGCGGGTGGACCCTTCTTTGCCGGTCCGCAACTGATCAACGTAGCCCCGGCGCCGCTGGACGAGCTCTACTCCTTCGCCTACATCGATGCCTTTGAAGCCGACGGGGCCGGCGGCTGGATGCAGCGACGGGCAGGTCGTGACGTCCCCGTGGGCGAGCGCAGCATCCATTCCTGGATCAACCTGCTCCCGGTGACCGGTCGGCCGGGGGATACGAGCGAGGTGTTCGTCCGGTTGGAAGGAGCCAATACCGTGTTTCAGCCGCAGGCGATGCGATTTTGGCACGTCAAACCCCTGCCGCTGCTGGAAGTGCAGGGGCAGCGGGCCTTTCTGGACGGCATCTTTTACGGGCTGGTAGGCCTGCAGTTCATCTTCTTCACGCTGCTATTTCTGGTGGAGCGGGAGAGTATTTACGGCTGGTTCGCGGTGCTGTGCCTGGGTATCTTCCTATTCACGGCCTTCTCGATCATCATCGACGAGTACTATGCGCCCTTTCCGTGGTGGGACCGCTGGCACCTCTTTCTGGCCTCGATCGGCTTCTCGGTGGCGCACACCGGTTTTTTGTGCTTCACGATGACCTACTTCAAGATCCCCTTCTCCACCCGGCCGTGGAACTGGGTGATCCCGCTGCTGCTGACCGTTTCCTGGCTGGATAACCTGTGCACCGGGCTGTTCAAGACGAGCATCAACTGGTTCGATCCCTTCTTTCGGAGTCTGGAAATGCTGGATAACGCGCTGGGGATCCTGGTCTGCCTACTCTCCGCTTGGATGGTGATCAGCTCGCCCGCGCGGCCCGGTGCCTCTAAGCCGCTCTACCTGGTGGCCCTGAGCCCCATCATCTTTATGGCGGCCTACTACCTGGGGCAGGATCTCATCATCGGCCTCGGTGGACAGGAGCTAGTACACGACGAGAATCTGGACAGCCTGGGCTGGTTCAAGGCCTCGGCCCTGACCATGCTGATGCTGCTCTCCCTGGGGATCGGCCAGCGCAATAACCGCCTGAAGCAGGAACGCTTCAACGCCCAGGAAGAGCTGATCGAGAACCTCCGGCAGACCGATCAACTCCAGGAACTGGACCAACTCAAGACCCGCTTTTATACCAACATCACCCACGAGTTCCGTACTCCTCTGACGGTTATCCTGGGCCTGGCCGGTCGCCCGGAGGCCCGCGGAGCCGCCGAGCTGATCCGCCGCAATGGACGCAAACTCCTGGACCTGGTCAATCAGTTGCTGGATCTGTCGCGCCTAACCGCCGGATCCATCACCCCCGCCTACCGGGACCTGGATCTGGTAGCCTATACGCAGTACCTTGGGGAGTCGTACCAGACGCTGGCCACCGACCGGGGCATCACACTCACGATCTACAGCGAGGAGCCAGAACTGACCTTCCGCACCGATCCCGAACGCTACCGGCAGATCGTCAGCAACCTACTCACCAACGCCATCAAATTCACCCCGGCGGGGGGCAAGGTTATTCTGCACCTGTCGCTGCGCGATGAGCGACTGGAACTACGGGTCAGCGATACCGGCACCGGGATCGCGGAGCGGGAGCTCGACCGTATTTTCGATCACTTCTACCAGACCAATCACAGCGGCAGCCGGGAGGGCGAGGGAACGGGGGTTGGACTAGCCCTGGTGCGCGAGGTCGTCACGCTGCTCGGTGGAGAGATCAGTGTGCGGAGTACGCTGGGTAAGGGATCGGTATTCACCGTGCGGCTGCCCCGGTACACGGGTCCCGTAGCGTCTACTGCTGACCGGCCCGATCACTTCGCGCAGTTTGACGATGCGCGGGAGGTGACGCCCGCGCTGCCCATAATAGCGCAACGTGCTAGCAGCAGGGGCACCCGGAAACTACCGCAGTTGCTGCTGATCGAAGACAACCCGGACGTGGTCTCCTACCTCAGTATCCTGCTACAGGACCGCTACCGGCTACTCGTGGCCACGGACGGCGGCGAGGGTACCCGCCTGGCCACCGAAGCCATACCCGATGTGATCATCAGCGACGTCATGATGCCGGTCAAGGATGGCTTTACCGTCGTGGAGGAGCTCAAGAGCGACGAGCGGACCAGCCATATCCCCATCCTTCTGCTCACCGCCCGGGCAGCCCAGGAGGACCGCCTGCAGGGACTACGCTACGGTGTGGATGCCTACCTGCCCAAGCCCTTCGATGAGCGCGAACTGCTGCTGCAACTGGCTAATCTGGTCGCTACCCGCCGCAAGCTGCAGAAACGCTACCGCAACTTCGTCCCCGCCCCCGCACCCGCCGCCGATATGACGCCCGATGAGCGCTTCCTGCACCGCCTGGATGAACTGCTCGAATCCCACTACCGCGAGAGTGCGTACGGGGTCAAGGACTATGCGGCCGGCCTCACGATCAGTCACACGCAGTACTACCGCAAGCTCAAGGCGCTCACCGGCCATACGCCCTCGCGGTACCTGAGCCGCTACCGGCTCCGCAAGGGAAAACTACTGCTGGCAGATCCCGACCTGCACGTCTCCGAGGTCGCCTACCGGGTCGGATTTAAGGACCCCAACTACTTCACCCGCATGTTTTCGGAGTTCTTCGGGCAGTCACCCAATGCGTATAGAATGGGTCTAACGGACTGATATATAGTGTATTAGGTGGTTGTATATGCATTTTGTAATATATATGCTAGCTATATCTGTGGTTCTGCTGCCCTGCGCAACATAGCTGCTATGCTTAGCCGTCGGCAGGGGTCATATTAGTCGGTAGTTACAGTCAACACACACTATGCACTACCACACACACTCGCCTGCCGCCGCGTCTGCCGCCGCCGCCACGCTTCCCCTTACCCGGCCGCTCGACGACCGAATATTCATCAACCAGCGCAACCGAATGATCCGCGTGCTACTACGCGATATTCAGTACATCGAGGCCCAGCGTGCCTACTGCCTGATCGTCACGGAGCACCGCACGTACACCCTATCGATCTCCCTGGGGAAGCTCGCCGAACAGCTGCCACCGCAGCGCCTGATCCGCATCCACCGCTCCTACCTGGTCAACCCCGCCGCGGTGAGCGAGATCAGCGACGGCTGCGTGGTCGTCGGTGATCGCTGCCTGCCGGTCAGCAAGGCCAACCGCTCGCTCATGCGCGCGCAGATTCGGCTGATTTCCTGAGGGGATATGCCGCGGTGATTGCCGCGGTGCTACTAATAGCCCGGGTTCTGAGGGGCGAGGTTCGCGTTGCGATCCAGCTCGTCCTGTGGGATCGGCATGAGGTAGTCGCGGCCACTGTCAAAGTTGGGGTGGGGTTCGAGGCTACTGGGGCCCTTGAAGACCTCGTCGCCCAGATTGCGCCGCTTGATGTCGTACCAGCGCTTGAATTCGAAAGCGAGCTCGAGCCGACGTTCCTCCATGATCAGGTCGATCAGCTCGCTCCCGCTGATGCTCGGTTCTACGTCGGCGGGAAAGTCGGAGCCGAAGCGGGCGCGTTCCCGCACTTCATTAATATAGCCGACTACTTCCCCGGCCGGGGCGCCAACCTCGGCACCGGCTTCGGCGGCGATCAGTAGGATCTCGGCGTAGCGCATGGCGACGTAATTGTTGTCGGAGAATCCGCAGTCGCCCCGGTTGTTGCCGCAGAACTCGAAGAACTTAGCCATGTGAGGGCGTGGCGAGCCGTGGTTGGGTGCAAATTTCTCGAAGCCGGAGTACACCCCATCCACCACGGCCGAATCGATGAAGCTGACTTCCTTGCGGTAGTCGCGGTCGTCCCAGGTCGTATATACCAGCATGGAGGGCACACTCACGCTCCAGCCCCCGTTGGGAGCATCCGCCGTGGATACCTGCCGAATGCCGGTCACGGGTCCCATCCAGTCTACATTCTGTCCGCCGCCGCCCGATTCGTTGCCCAGGAAGTCCACCGCGAAGATGTGCTCTGCCAGTCCGTCGGCGATCCGTGCTTTGAAGAGGTCGGCAAAGTCGTCCATGAGCCGGTAGCCGAAGGCATCGCGGTTAGCGATTACGAAGGTGGCCTCGTCGTAGGCAGCCTGCCACTGTCCGAGCGTCATGTGTACCGAGGCCAGGTAGGCGGCTGCGGTGCCCCGGGTGGGCCGGGTCCGGATGCCCCCCGGCTGGCTGTCGGGCAGGCTTGCCTTGGCGGCCTCCAGGTCCGCGATGATGTTAGCGTAGACCTCCGCAGCGGGTGTTTTCTCGATGCTTCCAATGGCCACGGGGTCGGTGATAAAGAAGTCGATGTACGGAATATCCCCGAACAGGCGCACGAGGTGATAGTAGGCGTAGGCACGCAGGAAGCGGGCCTCTCCGACCGAGGCCTGTACGGCCGGACTGTCTTCGACCTGCGTGGCACCATCGATGACGGCGTTCGCCGAGCCGATCATCCGGTACAGTCCCGGCCAGAAGGCGGAGGTCATCCCGTTGTCGGCACCCATTTCAAAGTCGTTGACGTTCTGCCGGCGGCCGGGGGTATTGCGATCACCGATGTCACACATATCGCTGCGCAGTTGCAGGGACAGGGTCAATTTGCGACCGTAAACGGATTCGGAGGCTAGCCAGGCGTAGATGCCGAGTGTGGCTGTTTCTACATCAGCGGGGGTACGGAAGAAGCTCTCCGGGGCCAGCAGGCCGACGGGATCCTCTTCGAGGTCGGAGCAACTGTTCACTCCCCCGAGCAAACAAAGCACCAGAAGGTAGTACGAGAATTTCATGGTATATGTGTTTGGAAGTGATTAGAAGCCGACGTTGACGCCGACGGTGAATCCCTTAACGTTGGGGTAGCTTGCGTAGTCCAGTCCTACGTTTTGGTTGCCCGAGGAGCCGCCACCGCTGCGGTAGCCGACCTCCGGGTCGTAGCCTTCATAGTCGGTAAAGGTGAGCAGGTTCTGCGCGCTGAGGTAGACCCGGAGGCGCGATAGCCCAAAGCGGTCGAGCACAACTGCCGGCAGGCTATAGCCCAGGGCCACGTTTTTCAAGCGGACGTAGCTGCCGTCGTATACGAAGCGGCTGGAAGAACGCCGGCTGCGCCCGCCCTGTGCGGCCGGTACGTTGGTGTTCGTGTTACTAGGTGTCCAGCGGTCCAGGGCGGCTGTGGTCGCATTGTTGAGCCCCGCCAGCAGGTCCAGTTCCAGCAGCGTGTAGCTGTAGATGTCATTACCCTGACTGCCCTGTAGGAACAGGTTGAGGTCGAAGTTGCGGTACGCGAATTCGTTGGTGATACCGAAGATAAAATCCGGGTGCGGGTTACCGATTATGATGCGGTCGTCCGAGTTTAGCATACCGTCGCCACTGATGTCCGCATACCGCTCCCCCCCGGGCTCCGTGTCGAAGCTGCCCCCGGGAATGATGTCGTCACCCTGCTGGTATACGCCGTCGTACTGAAAGCCGAAGAATACGCCGACGGGTTCTCCCACCCGTAGGACCTGTGTATTGCCCAGGCCTACGATGTGTCCGGGGCCCGAGTTGTAGAAGATATCGTTGCCCTCGGGTAGTTCCAGTATTTCGTTCTTATTGGTCGATATATTGAGGTTGGTGTTCCAGCGGAAGGCACCCACCAGGTTGCGGGTATCGATGGATAGCTCCACCCCCTTATTTCCTACCCGACCGATATTGGACAGTAGCGTGCTGTAGCCACTGTACTCCGGCAGGGGCAGGGCGAACAAGAGATCGTATGTTTCCATGGAGTAGTAGTCCGCCGTCAGGTTGATGCGCCCTTCCAGGATGCCGATATCTACGCCGATGTCTAACTGGGAGGTGGTCTCCCAGGTCAGGTCGTTGTTGGCCACCGCGGTAGGTGCCACGGCATTGACGATGGTGCCGTTCTGTACCGTAAACACGTCGTCGAAGCGGGCCAGCGTGCTGTAGGGGCCGATGGCGCGGTTGCCGGTCAGGCCGTAGCTCACCCGCCACTTGAAGTTGCTGAACAGGCCGCTGTCCTCCATGAAGGGTTCGCGCGCCATGTTCCAGGCCACGGCTCCCGAAGGGAAGATCGCCCACTTGTTGCCTTCACTGAAGACCGAGGTGCCGTCGTAGCGTCCCGTAAGGGTGAACAGGTACCGGTCGTTGAGGGAGTAGTTGATCCGACCGATGTAGGAGGATATATCCGACTCCGAGCGCCCCGAGTTGGGTATGGTGGGCTCCGAACCTCCGCCTAGGTTAAAGAAGTATCCTGCGTCGGTTACGAAGTTGCGGTTGCCCACTACAAAGAACTCGCTGGTCTCCCGCTGATAGGAGTAGCCGGCCAGCAGCGTCAGGTTAGACGCGCTGAAGTCGCGGGTGTAGGTCAGGTAGGTTTCCGTCAGCAGTGACATATTGCGGCTATTGCGTACCCTACCCGAGCCGTTGATCCCGGCATCCGGATTAAGGGTGCGGGGCGAGAAAAACCCGTTCCGTCCGTTGTTGGTCGAGGCGTTGAAGGTCGACCGCAGGTCCAGGCCGGGCAGCAACTGGTAGTTGCCGTAGATGCTGCCGCGGAACTGATCGACGTTATCCTGATCCCGTGGTTCGTTGGTCAGCGCCACTGCGTTGTTGAAGCGGTCGCTGATGCGGGCCAGGGTATAGCGTCCTTGTGCGTCGCGTATCCCCACATCGGGCTCGAAACGGTAGGCAACGCCGATTACGCTGCCGGTTTCCTGGGTCGCTACACTATTGGTATTCTCCCGCTTTGCCAGCAGGTTGAGTCCGACGTTCAGTCGCTCGGATGCGGTAATATCGATGTTGCTCGTTACCGAGAACCGCTCGTAGTCCGAGTTGACGATCACCCCCTCCTGCTGGAAGTACGTACCGGAAAGGTAGTAGCGTACGTTGTCCGAGCCGCCCGAGATACCCAACTGGTAGTTCTGTACGGCGCCCCGGCGGAAGATGAGGTCCTGCCAGTCGGTATCCGAATCTCCCTGCTCAAAATCGGGGTTGATCTCTGACTGGTAGGCGGCGAACTGGTCGGCATTGAGTAGCTCGAGGCGGTTGATCTCATTTTGCAGGGTATAGCTGCTGTTTAACTCGATGCGCGTCTGCCCGGCCTGCCCCCGCTTGGTGGTCACCATGATCACGCCGTTGGCGCCCCGCGAACCGTAGATGGCCGTAGCCGAGGCATCCTTGAGCACTTCGATCGAGGCGATATCTTCGGGCGGCGGCAGGCTGGCGCCTACAAACCCGTCCACTACGAAGATCGGATCGCTGCTGGCGTTGATCGAGGTGCCGCCCCGTACCCGCACCCGGAATCCGGCACCCGGTGCGCCGTTATTGGCCGTAATCTGTACGCCGGCCGCCCGTCCCTGTAGCGCCTGCTCCGCACTGGCCGTCGGGTAGGCCGTAATTTCTTCCGATTTGACGGAGGATACCGCGCCGGTCAGATCGCTCTTTTTCACCGTACCGTAGCCCACCACGACGACTTCGTCCAGCGTAGCGGCGTCAGCTTCCAGCACTACATCGATACTGCTGCGGCCGCTGACCGCTACCTCCTGAGTGGCAAAGCCCGTGTAGGAGAATAGTAGGGTATCCGTGGCGTCTACACTGAGTGCGTAGAGCCCGTCCAGGTCAGTAACCGTTCCGGCCGTCGTACTCTTTACCCGTACCGTGACCCCGATCAGCGGCTCGCCGCCGGTATCGGTCACGCGGCCGCTTACGTCCAGCACGGCCGGGCCAATGGCCACTGCGGTAAGGGAGGAAGCCAGCAGTAAAACGCAGGTCAACAGGGGAGTGGCCCATAGCCTGCGAACAGTTGAATACGTATTATACATGATCGTGAGCTTAGGAGAGGCAACGCACGCTGAAATCGGTTGCGCAAGGTGCCAATAGGTGAACTGTGTCTTAAAGACACGAAACAATAATCAGACTACCAAACCTCCAGCCAAATATTTCAGGGTGCTAACGATCAATTTTATTATAAACTATAGATAGTGCATAGTACGGTATCAGTTTATACGCACCCGCGGCCCCGCCCACGGTACCGTTGCATATCTGTCCGACCGGGCACCGCAGAAATAGAATCGTGCCACCCTACATAGCGGACAATTTGGCCAATATCTTTTGCCGGAATTCCGCCTCCAGCTCGGCGACCTCCGCATCGCCGTACCGATCGTGCCACTCGGCGGGGTCGGCGACCAGGTCATAGAACTCGCCGGTCAGCAGGTGTTCGGGCCGGTAGTCGGCGGCCCGGGCCTGCCGCTCGAAGACCAGGATCAGCTTGGCCTGCGGCGTGCGCCACATGAAGGCCGCCTCCCCCTCCCGCTCGTGCAGGGCGGCAAAGCCACCCTCCCGTGCCGGATCGGCCAGCAGGTCGACGCCCGGCAGTGCGTCCGGCACGGGGATACCGGCGGCGTCGAGTACGGTGGGTAGGATATCCACCAGGTCTACCGGTCGGTGATCGACCGTGCCCGGCTCGTAGTCCGGCGGCAGGGCACTGCCGCTCACGATCAGCGGCACGCGGATGCTGGCCTCGTAGAGGCTGTACTTGTTGAAGCGGTAGTAGTGCTCGCCCAGCGACTCGCCGTGGTCGGAGGTGTACACGACCAGGGCATTGTCCAGCAATCCCTTGCGGCGTAGCTCGGCCAGGATGCGACCCATCATCTCGTCGATCCAGCTCACGTTGGCGTAGTAGCGCATGGTCATCAGCTTCCACTGCTCCGGACTGGCCGACTTCCAGTAGGGCTCGTACAGTTCGCGGCGGTTGACGCCGGCGGCGTGGGGGGCATAGTCCTCGGTCCAGGGCGGCTGCTCGGCGTAGGTGATATCAGCCGTATCGTAGCGCGCCTCGTAGCCGGCCGGCGGATTGTGGCCCGCGTGGGGCTTCATGTACGACAGGTACAGGAACAGCGGCCGCTCATCGTCCCGTCCGCGGATGTAGTCGATGGCCCGTTCGTTGACCCAGCCGTCGCGGTGGTCGCTCTCGGGCAGCGCGCTGGTGAAGCCCAGGTAGCCCACGTTATTCTCCTCCCCCGGACCCATCTCTGCAATCTCCGCATCATAGCGCGCCTTGGCCTCGGGGGCTACATCGGCCATCAGCACGCCGCCCTCCTCGGGGATCTCGGAGGTGTAACGGGTCTCGAAGCCGCGGGTATCCGTACGGTGCCTGCCCCAGTGCGTTTTACCGAAGCCGGCCGTCTCGTAGCCTGCCTCCCGGAAGTACTGGGCCATGGTCTTACCGGGTAGCGCGTCGTCCGGCACCCCGCCGCTATTGCGGAACACGCCGGTCTGCGAGGGGTACATTCCGAACATGATCGAGTTGCGGCTCGGCACGCACATCGGTGCCTGGCAGACGGCCTGCTCGTACAGTACGCCGTGGTCCATCAGACTATCCAGGGTCGGCGTCAGTACCTGCGGATTAAGGTTCCCGATCGCGTCGTAGCGGTGCTGGTCGTCCATGATGAAGATGATATTCGGACGTTGGCGTCCTTCATCCCCTCCTTCCTTCACCACCTCACCATCGGGGGCGGGGCCGCAGGTGCAGAGGAACAGAAGGAGGGCGGTATAGGTGGTTGATTTAAACACGGATGGGCATGGATTGAGGTGGGTTCTATTGGGTATGCTGCTGTACGTTATGGTCTCACTAGTTAGGCCAGGTGAAATACTTCCCGTAGCTCTACGCTGACGGGGCTTGCATCCGCATTGGTTTCCATCAGCTCGCGCATGTACTGCCACCAGCGCTGGCATACGTCGGTACCGGCAATGGCCGCCCACTGCTCGTCGGAGGCCACCTCCGCGTAGCCTAATAGGGCATGCGTCTCCGCGTCGTGGAAGATGGAGTAGTTGCTCACGCCGTGTGCTTTGAGCACTTCCTGCAGCTCGGGCCAGATGGGCTGGTGCCGGCGGGTATACTCCGCTAGCTGCTCCGGGAATACCCGCATTTTGAAGGCTTTACGGATCATCGGGGGGTGGGGTAATAGACGTACTTAAAGCGGGCATTCGGGGCCGTGTCGCCGTAGCTGTAGAGTCGCATGGCGTCGCCATCCAAGCCTACCTTATCGGTCCACTTGAACTGCAGTGTCTCGCCTAGACTAAGCTGCGTGCGGGGAAGACGCAGCTCCAGCTCCCCGTACGGCGACAGGCGGACCGGTACCTCGCCGACGGTCTCCCAGGTCCAGTCACTGTCGCCGCTGCGGCTGCGTTGGAGGAGCATGACACCGGCGGCCGCGCCCGCAAGGAGGCGGTAGTCGTAGCCCAGTGCGTGGGTGGTGGAGGGGTCGGTGTCGAGCAGCAGCTGCAGGTCGTCGGGCAGGGTGGTCAGCGGGGCGGCGGGTGTGAAGCGGAGGTATACGTAGAGGTTCTCCCGGTCCTCAGCCACGCGGGTTTCGAGCAGGTCGTGGCGGCCGCTGCGGTTGGTGTACGGACCGGCACTGCCCCAGCCGGGGTGGTTGCGCGGAGCGATGTCGCCGGCGTGGTCGTAGTACACGGAGCGAACCGCATCCCAATCGGCAAACTCGCCGTCCAGCACGATGGTATGGTGGGTAGTATCACGGACGGGGGCGGCCGTACCCTTGTAGCGCCGGATGCCGTCCACCATCTGGTAGTAGTAGTTGTCGCCGAAGGCACCGCGCACGGGCTCGATGTCGCGGCTGAACTCCGCATTGTACTGGTCGACGAAGTAGGTCTCCCCCTTCGCTACGGGCTGGCCCATGATCATCCTGGCCTTGCCGTCGGTGAAGCGCATGGCCACCCACTCGTTCCAGCCGGTGATAAAGACGAACTCGGGGTCTACCTCCAGCGCCCGCCGCCACTGCTCGGCGAAGAACAGTCCGGCACCGGAATCAATGCTGTCGGGCGCGGGCTGGCGGCCGTCGTGAAAGCTGCGCCCGATGTTAGACACCGGGTGCTGGGCCGAGGCCACCGCGATCTGTTCGGGCACGTCGGGACTGTCGTGCCAGCCATAGTTTTGGGGGTAGTGATCGATCCAGGGCCACTTGTCCTGGCCGTCGCCGAACCACTCCTGCCCCTCGGTCCAGGCCCAGCTGCGGCGGAAGGTGAAAAAGTCCTGGATCTCTGCCGACAGCCCCTCCGGATTGCCCATCAGCAGTGGCTTACCCTTCCACTCGAACCAGAGATCGGGGTAGTACTGCTTGGCGTAGAACTCCTGGTACAGCCGCGCAGTGGTCTCGACGTGCCGGCTGTTGGTCAGAAAGGCGAGCTGGGGCACGTCCCAGCCGATGGCCTGCAGCCGCGCGAACACCGTGCAGATGCGGCGGGCCTGGGGCAGGTAGAGCACGGCATTGGTCACGTCGAGTACGATCACGTCCACGCCGGCGTCACCGAGCAACTGGGCGTGCTTGGCGATGACCCAGTCGTCATCCGACAGGTAGTAGCCGAACACCGATTCGCCCCAGTGGTGGAAGGCCAGGTCGGGTCCGTACTGCGGGTCGTCTAGATTTTCCCATAGGATCGTACTGATGTCGTAGGGGCTTCGGTAGTCCGCCGTATCGGACAGCGGCATCACCCCCTCGTCGGGCAGCGGCGACGTGTGGGCATCGTAGCCATGGGCACCCAGCCAGGTGAAGTAGAAAATACCTACCGTGCGGTCGGGCCGTAGCGGACCGGTCAGTTCGTGCAGCGGCAGCTCGCGCCCCAGCGCATCGGTGGCCGCCCAGGTGGTGGGCGACTGGCCGTGCAGGACGCCTGCCGAAAGAACAATGTATACAAGCAGGTAGCGCATAGTCGGCTAGCGGTTTACGGTTAGCCCGTTCGGAGCATCTACCTCAGTCGCTACCGTACCGTCGGCCTGCCGTACGTGACTGACGGAGACGAGGCCGTGCTTGGTCGGAAAGGTGCCCCGGGCGTACGCCAGATCGCCCAGGTGGGGGTCGATGGTGACCGCATCACCGCCGTCGTGCAGCGTGATGCCGAGTACGTACTGGCTTAGCCAGGCGGTAGGACCGCTCGCCCAACCGTGGGCAAAACTGTGGCGGTAACCCACGTAGCAGAACTCCCCGAAGTCGCCGTGAATGTCGTCACTGCCGGCGCTCACCAGCTCGGTGATCGGCGTGGCGTTGCGGCTGTCGTTGATGTCGAAGTCCTCCCAGAAGCTGGTGGCCCCCAGGTCGAGCATGCCGCCCCAGTAGTTGCGGATCACGTCGAGCGCTCCGGCGTGGTCGTCGGCCCTGGCCATGGCTTCGAGAATGTAGTAGCCGTAGAAGGTGGACATATTCTGTACCCCGTCTTGCTTTAGAATGTCGGTGTTGATCTGCTCGGCGTCGGCCAGATCAGCCAGCACCATCATGGCGGCGGCCTGCTTGGTTTCGTTGTCCTGGGGTACGTGGGTGCGCAGGTGTTCGGCGGTGGCGGCGTACTTGGTCACCAGTTCCGGCCGGTCGAGCTCGGCCATCAGCTCACTGCCGGCCTCGAAGGTGAGCACCATCATGGCCTGCAGGCCGGCGTGTACCGCTTCGGGGATCGGACTGGTGGGCCAGTCCAGAAAGCGGCCGCCATCCAGGGTTTCCTTACCGTCTGCATCGATGAAGGTCTCCAGCTGGTCGAGCAGATCGACCATGTAGGTCTCTTGCTCCTTCAAGTAGTCTAGGTCGCCGTAGTGGTTGTACCAGGTCTGGTGGATCAGGATCCACCACATCGAATAGCTGCTGATGGTGTTCATCCACTGCGGCAGGGGGTGCTGGTCACGCGCCAGGTCGAGGCTGCGCGGCACTACCTCGTTTTGTCCGAACACCGTGCTCACGGTCATCACCTCGGGGTGCAGGTCGCCGACCCAGACCAGACGGTCGCGCTTGATGCCGTCCCACAGATAGTCCTGCATATTGAGGTGCACGGTATAGGCGCCCGTCATCCAGATCTCGTCGAGCCGCTCATCGCTGCTCTCGAAGCTGCCCAGGTAGTCGAGATCGCGGTACACGAAGGCGGCCTGCACGGCGTAGAGCGGCATATCCACTCCTTCGTCCACCAGATCCAGGCGCACGAAGCGGTAGCCGGTCTCACCCACTTCGATGCTACCCAGCCAGGGCACTTCGATGACGAAGTCGCGCAGGCTGTGCTCATTGGTCGCGTTCTTCTCCCCGCCGACGGATGACATCGCCTCCATCGCCGATTCCCCAAAGCGCACCCGCACCTTCACCGGCGCCTTGTCCGGCTTGATGCCCATGCTGAGCTTGAGTCCGCCGTGGATCTCCTTACCGAAATCCAGCAGCACGCCCGCCCGGTGGGTGGAGTCGCTCTTCAGCCGCAGCAACTTGGGATCGTTGACGGCCACCTGTCCGTTGCTGGGTACGAGCAGCAGCTCCGGATTCTGCACGTAGGTGCCCGTGGTATCCGACAGCCACACGATCCGGGTGGGCGTCAGGTAGGTCTTCACCATCGGCGAGCGGTGGGCGGTAGCTGCCGCCGTACTATCGAATACGGGCGGCAGTTGGGCCAGGGCGGGGCCGCAGGTGCAAAGGATACCCAGGATGGCGAGAAAACGGAACATGTGATCGACTTTAGACGAGTAATGTAGCCAGGCCAAGCGGTAGAAGTATCCTGTACTGTACGGGTGTAGCCCTACATATTCTCCGGAATGCCGCCCGTCGGAAACCCCAGCTACCCGTTGGGAAAGTAGCCTGCGCTGTGGTCGGATCAGGACGCTAGATTAGGATACACTCCTTACGCCAGACCACTATGCACTACCTAATTTTCCTAGCACTACTTGGACTACCCCTTCTCGCCACCGCCCAGGAGCGGAGCAGCTACCCGCCGGTGAGCGAGGACGAACTCAAACTGGGGCACTACCCCCTTTTCGTGCCGGAAGAGCAACCGCCTGCGGCCACCATTCCATCACAGACCACCAGCGAGGTGAAGCCCGAACTCGAGTCAGGCCCCCTACTACTCTGGTGCCGGCCCTACCTGCGCTACCGGCAGCAACGCGCGATGCGCCGCCAGCATCCGACGACCGCCGAAGACTACCTGCTGGCGATCCAGCAGGCCGTCCCGGTAGTGTATTGACAACGAAAGATCAGCGTCCGCCGATCAGGAGGCGGCGCGTGATCAGCTCCCCGTTTACCTGAGCGCTCAGCAGGTACAGCCCCCGGGGCAGCCCGGCGAAGCGTAGCCGGAGCCGGTCCGCACGGATCTCCGTCCGCAGGGGTACCCGCGCGCCGCGTGCGTCGATCAATTGCAGTCGCTTGACCGAGGTGATCGGTGCTGACCACTGTAGATCGGTAAAGGTGCTGGCGGGGTTGGGATAAAGAAGGCCGGCGACGGAAGGTGCTGCTGCGGTAGTCCGGACGGATGCCGTGGTCGGTAGTTCACCACCCGAAGTAGTGATCGGACCGGGCTCCTCGCCCGAAACCAGCGTACCGTCGCGGTACAGCGTTACCCGGTCCGTCTGCACGTAGCTGGCCACGTCAGCGTAGCTGTAGTCGTTCGTCTCGTCGAAGCGGTTGTTCTCATTGGCCGAGATCTTAAAGCGCATGTCTCCGGTACTCCCATTGGCAGGAATGACGTAATCCGTCGCGAAGCGGATCTCCAGGTAGTAGTCCGCTCCGTCCAGGGCGGGCGTCACGGCCACGAAGGTTCCTGTAATGCCGGCAGCGAAGGGGATCTCCTCGTCCACATGAAACTTCAGCGGCAGGGTGTTCTCGGTGGTGAACCAGTAGCGGGCCGTCAGTCCGGTCAGGACTACCGGCTGCTCGGACACGTTGCGCAACCGCAGGATCGGGGTAATCTTCTGGTTGCCGGGCTTACCGAGGTCGCCGTTGCGGTAGTCCACCACCAGGGCGGGCGCGGTCACGTCCACTTCGTCGGAGTAGCAGGATAGCGTACTTGCATCGAATGCGATCGCTACGCGGTAGGTATAGTCCTGGCCCGGCGTGACGGTAGCGTCCGCGTAGGCGGTCTCGGTGGTGCGTCCCACTTCGGTGAAGGCCCCGTCGGTGGTACGGCGTTCGATCACGTACTCCGCACCGGCGGCCCCGCCCGTGTAGGTCACTGCGATGGTGGTGGGGGAGACGGTGGTAGCTGCGAGGCTATCTACGGACTGCAGGTCGATCACGAGCTCCAGGTCGTTGTCGACGAACAGGGTATCGCTGGCCAGCACCGTGCCGCCCTTGGTGATGAGGTAGGGCTGCGGTACGTTGGAGGCCACGTTGTAGAAGTCGACGAAGCCAGCCGATTGTGGGAACTTTTGTTCCCCATTGAAGCTCACGAGTACGTCGTCGAGGCTGGCGTCGCAGTTGACGATGTTCATGACCACCCGGTGGGGCGTGGTTTCGGTGGGTACCTGGTACTGGATCTCGGACCAGTCGCTGATGCCGATGGTCGATTTATAGGGGTCGAGTACGGCGTCTTCCTCATTGGTACCGGCGGCGTTCCAGACGTACCAGCCTTCCTTCTTTTCGTTGAAGCCATCGAAGGTGCCGGGCAGTACCGTCCAAAGACCGAACTCGAGGCCGGCCTCATTGGGGTTGTCGACCCAGCGGTGCAGCTGGATATTCTCGATGGAGGGCAGGCGACCGCTGGCTTTTTTCCAGAAGTAGGCCAGGGCCGCAGCCTGGGTGGTCTCATTCGCATTCGGGTTGCGTTCGCCATTGGAGCTGAAGCCGTTCTCGCTCAGTAGGATGGTGCGCACCTTCTTGCCGTTGTACAGCACGTTTTCCTGCCGCACGTAGGCGTCGATCATTTCCAGGTTGCGGGGCGTGATCTCCGCGGCGTTGAGGTTGAGGGGCGTCTTGGCCGGGGAGTCTTCCCACACCTTGGGGTTGAACAGGTTGGTAGGGTAGGAGTGCCAGCCGATGTTCCACTCGTAGTCGCCCTCGCGGGTGGTCAGGCGGGTGAGCACATCGAGGATGTCGCGCGACTTAAAGTTGGCGCTGCTGCCCGCTACGCTGTTCCAGTGCTTGGTGAAGCTGGCGAAGACCTTGGCCGTCGGATTGTGCTTGCGGATGGTGTAGTGCACCATGCGCATCGAGCGGTCGTAGATCTCGGTGTACAGCTGGTAGGGTTTCTGGCCGGCGTAGGTCCAGTTAGTGTGGGCATCGACTTCGTTGTGGATGATCCACTGGTCCATCCGCCCGTACAGCTTGTCGGGCCGGCTGTAGCGCTGCGAGAGGAAGTCGATCATGGCCGTGTAGGTTTCCACGCCCTCGGCGGTGGCTACGTTGGCCATGCTGTAGGGGCTGGAGCTACCCGCATCGATGGCGTCGGGGTAAACGAAGCGCCGCCGCAGCTCCTCGTTGCCGATGTTGAGGGGCACGAGCAGTACGAGTGCGGTCTTGATGTTGCTGTCGGTACACCGCTTGATGCTGGCGTCGAGCCGCTCCACGAAGGCCTGGTTGATGTTGTAGCTCTTGCCGTTGAACTCGTGGGTGAGGGCGGAAGGGTTGAGGCTGTAGACCCCGTTGAGCAGCAGATTGATCTTCATGCTCTTGATGTCGAGGTCGACCAGGTCGTCGAAGTTACTGATCGTGCGCTCACCCAGTCCGTCGAGGCCCTTGATGGTCTCGGCCTTGTCTTCGGGCAGGTTATTGCGGGCGATGTAGGCGATATCGGTGGGCCAGCTGGTGAAGGAGGCCAGGGCGTAGGTGTCCGGTCCGGTAGCCGTGACGACGGCCCAGCGGCTGTAGAGCCGGTCGTAGTCGCGATCGGCGCGGGGATCAAAGCGGTCTACTCGCGTGGTGAATGCCCCGTCGGTGACGTTCAGCGGCAGCACAGTGGAGAAGGTGTCTTGATTGAAGCCGTATTCCTGGGGGAGGATCTCGGCGAGGAAGTATTCCCCACTTCCGCTGACGGTACCCGTCACGGTGACGCCGGTGGTATCGACCTTGACCGCATCCACACTGCTGGCAAAGGTGGAGTTGAGGTAGGCTACGAAGTCCTGATTGATGATTCGACTCACGAATTTATCGCTGGTCTGCTCGTCGATCACCTCCTGGGCGGTCGGCTTGCGGAGTTGGATGTTGCGTACGAAAATCTCTTTGGTCTCTTCCTCATTCTTGCCGAAGTCGAAGCGGAAGTCGGTCCAGGCCTTATCCTGAAAGTTGTCTACGATCAGGCGGGGGTTGACGGTGAGGGTCGTCCAGCCCGTGGTGGCTGGTAGTTCCCCGGCGGCCAGCAGCTGACCGGCGTTGATGGGCGGACCGTAGAACAGCTCGAGTACGTTGTAGGCCTGCTCGGTTTTGTACTCCAGACTCAGGATGTAGGTAGAGTCGATGTCGTAGATGTCCGTGACGGTCTCACTGCGGATCCAGGGGTCGTTGCCGCTGGTTGCGAGCCGGTAGGAGCCGTCGGCGAGTTTGGTGGCGGTGAGCCCGCTGCTGGTCAGGTTGACGTTGAGTTCGATGTCGACGGTCTCCACCTCCTGGGGCGGGGTAAACTGCTTGCGCTCCTCGTTGGTGGGTTCGCGCAGGACGAAGTTGCTCACGGTGATCGACTTGCCGGGCTGGCGGCCGAAGTCGAAGCGCAGTTTACTCACCGCGGCCGCAAGCCAGTCGATATCTCCCTGCTGCATGAACCCGGTGAAGCGGCCCGTGGTGGGGTTGGCGGGCAGGGGGCCGAAGAGCGACATGCGCGCCGGTGTCCAGGGATCGCCGAAAAAGACACGGAAGTCGTCCAACTCCTGCTCCGACTGGTAGTCGAAGGTGAGCACATAAACCTCGCTGGGGGCATAAGCGTCCGTGAAGGGCTGGGAGGCCACCCAGGGGTCGACGCCGCTGGAGGTGATGGTGTAGCCACCGCTGCCGTCGGGGGTGACGGTGGTGGCGTTGGGGTTGGTCTCGTCGGGGTTGAGCGCCAGCTCGATCACCTCGGTCGGTGCCGGGGCCCGCAGTTGCAAGTTGCGGACCGTGATCTCCGCCCCGGCCGTTTTACTAAAATCGAACCGCAGTTGCTGAAAGGGACTGTCCCAGTTAGCCACCTCGTACTTCATGAAGGCCTTGAAGGTGCGGTAGCTGCCGTCCGTAGCCGGCAGGTCGGTGAAGGTGGCCCTGCGTACCGGGCTCACCGCACCGTAGAAGATCTCCAGAAAGTCGAGTCCGTCGGCCGCCAGGTAGTCGAAGCTGATGACGTACACCTGTTCCGGATCGTACGGTCCGGGCATGAAGGGTTGCACGGCTACCCAGGGGTCGCTGCCGGTGGTGGTGATGGCGTAGGTGCCGGCGGGTGCCTCGGTGATGTCCATCCGCTTGGCGTTCGCCACGTCCAGTTCCAGATCGAAGGTCTGTGCGCGGGCGCCGGTGCAGAGAAACGTACTGAGCGCGAAAAGCAGTAGGTAGAGGTGTTTCATGAGAGTTTGTTTCGTGATCGTGCTAAAGATCAATCGATATGTTCGTTTAAGCATCCTGTACTTACCTGGAGTAAATCATAATTTCGGTACACCAAAAGCCAAAACTGCCGCATCATGTGGCTACACTTTTAACCATACTTAACTATGCGATACCTGTACCTATCCCTTCTTCTACTACTGTCTGCCGCCGTCTTCGGCCAGACCGAAACCACCGATTCCGTCTTCACGGAGGTGGAGCAAATGCCCCTGTTTCGGGCCGACTGCAACAAGGCCAAGAAACAGAAAGTCTGCGCCGACCGCGCCATGATGGAATACATCTCCACCAACTTACGCTACCCCACGGAAGCCCGCAATGAGAAAGCGGAGGGCATGGCTGTGGTGTCCTTCATCGTCGAGACGGACGGCACGCTTTCCAGCCCCGCCATTCTGCGCAACCCCGGCTACGGGATGGGGGAGGAAGTCCTCCGCCTGGTCCGCGCCATGAACGCCGATGGCGTCAGCTGGACGCCCGGCATACAGGATGGCAAGCCGGTCCGCGTAGAATTTAAGCTGCCCGTGAAGTTTAAGTACGGCTAGCCCCGGGCCGGAGGCCAGACGGCCGTTTACTTTGGTCACCCTACACCACAGGATGCAGCTAGCCCCGCGGCAGATTAGCTTTAAGGTCACAGATCGTGTCCTATGCTACTTCCCCGCTTCCTTCTTGTCGTATTATCCTACCTGGCGTTCGCTGCCTTCACACCCGCCCCAACAACTGTCGAGGCACCCCTGTCCGTCGTGCAGCCGCGACTGGAGTATAAAACCAATCCCACCGGCATCGACGTGCCCGCGCCCCGCTTTAGCTGGCGGCTGGAGGGGGAGGGCCGCGACCGGGTACAGTCTGCCTACCGCATCGAGGTAGATAATGGCTGGGATAGCGGTAAGGTCGCTTCCAACGCCACGAACCAAATCGCCTACGCCGGCCCCGCCCTGCGGTCGGCCACCCCCTACCGCTGGCGGGTGCGGGTGTGGGACGGTGCCGACCAGCCTTCCGCCTGGACTGACTGGCAGACCTTCAGCACCGGCCTGCTGCACTTCAGTGACTGGCGGGGCAAGTTCATCTCCCACGCCGTAGGCTACGACACCACCGATAAGTACGGCGAGCTCTACCTGCCGCCGGCCCGCTACCTGCGTAAGTCCTTCACGGCCAGCAAGCCCATCCAGCGGGCCGTGGCCTATACCACCGCCCTGGGCCTGTACGAGCTACGGCTCAACGGCGAGAAGGTGGGCGAGCAATCCTTCCTGCCCGGCTGGACGGACTATAATAAGCGGCTGTACTACCAGACCTTTGACGTCACCGACCGGCTGCAGCAGGGCGAGAACGTGATCGGCGCCACCATCGCCGATGGCTGGTACGCCGGCTACATCGGTTACGCCCTGCTCGTGCGGCTGGATCGGGTGCGGGAGTTCTACGGCGTCAACCCCAGTTTCATGGGGCAGCTCCACATCGAGTATACGGACGGTACCACCGAGATCATCGCCAGTGACAACAGCTGGCGGGGCAGCACCGGACCCACCCTGGAGGCCGACATCCTGATGGGCGAGACCTACGACGCCCGACTGGCACGCACCGGCTGGGATCGGGCTGGCTACGACGCCAGCGACTGGGCCGCCGCCAAACTATATACCTATCCCGAAGGTCGCCTCCAGGCCTACCCGGGTACCTACGTGGAGGATCTGGAGCGCCTCACCCCCGTAGTCGTGACCGAGCCAAAACCGGGCGTCTACGTCTTCGACCTGGGCAAGAACGTAGCCGGTGTGGCCGAACTAACGATCCAGGCAGCGGCGGGCACGCAGGTGCAATTGAAATTTGGCGAACTGCTGCGCGAAGACGGCACCGTGATGACCGAAAACCTGCGCCGGGCCCGGGCCACGGACACCTATATCGCCAGCGGACAGGGTACCGAAGTCTGGCGACCGAAATTCACCTACCACGGCTTCCAGTACGTAGAGGTGACGGGGCTGGACGCCGCCCCCACCGCCGAGGCCATCACCGGCATCGCCATGAGCTCGATCGATATGGAGGCCAGCACCTTCGACGCGGCCAACCCCATGAACGAGCAGCTGTACCGCAACATCCTGACCACCCAGGCGAGCAACTTCTTCGAGGTACCCACCGACTGCCCGCAGCGCGACGAGCGGCTGGGCTGGACCGGCGACGCCCAGATCTACGCCCGCTCGGCTACCTACAATGCGGACGTAGCCGCTTTTTTCACCAAGTACATCATCGACCTCGACGATGCCCAGCGTTGGTACGGGGCCTACCCCAACTTCGCCCCCTTTCCGTACTCCCGTCCCGATCAGTACGCACCGGCCTGGATGGATGCCGGCGTGATCCTGCCGTACACCGCGTATAGGGTCTACAACGACACCCGCATCGTGGACTATGCCTGGGCGGGCATGACCCGCTTCATGGAGTTTCAGGCCGACGCAGCCGGCGATGATTACCTGCGCCCCGGTGGCGGCAATAACTGGGGCGACTGGCTCAACGTCGGGGAGAAAACGAGCGATGGCTTCATCGGAGCCGCCTACTACGGCTACGACGCAGCCCTGATGACCGAAATGGCCACCGCCCTGGGAAAGCTGGAGGAGGCCGGCCACTACGCTGCGTTGTTCGACAGCATTAAGGTCGCCTTTGCCCGCGAGTACATTCAGCCCGACGGCCGCACCACCGAGGACCTACAGACCACCTATGCCCTGGCCCTCTACTTCGATCTATACCCCGAAAAATTAGCCGCCGCCGGGGCCGCCCGCCTGGCCGAGCTGATCGAAGCCAACGGTGATAAGTTCACCACCGGCTTCCTGGGTACGAAGCACGTGATGCTGGTGCTCTCCGACTACGGCTACGACGACCTGGCCTACCGGCTGTTTCAGCAGACGGACTACCCCAGCTGGGGCTACTCAGTCGCCAACGGAAGCACCTCGATCTGGGAGCGCTGGAACAGCTACACCAAGGACGATGAGAGCAACGCCGAGGTCAACGCCGCCATGAACTCCTTCAGCCACTACGCCTTCGGCTCCGTAGCTGAATGGATGTTCCAGCATGGCCTGGGTATCGATACCGACGGACCGGGCTACCGGAATATCATCATCAGACCAGCCGTGAGTCGGGAGATGGACCGTATGGCGGGCAGCTACGAGAGTATCAACGGTACGATCCGCTCCGCCTGGGCGTACCGCGACGGGGGCCTGCACGTGGACGTCACCATACCCGTAAACACCACCGCGGCGATCTACCTGCCCGGCACGGAGGACGCACAGATCTTGGATGGAGAGGAAGTCATCGACACCGACTATGCGGACGGACGGCACCTGGTCAGGGTAGGATCGGGCAGCTACCAATTTACCGTAGGCAGCATCCAGTAAATCAAGCAGTATGCAGACTGTGCCCCGGATAATCGCTATGCTTTTCCACATGGCAGCAGCGATACTGCTATTAGCTATCCTAGGGTCGTGTGATAAAGAAGAACCTACGGATGCCCCCGCCATTTTGCCCGCAGCCCTCAGGGAATGGCAGGCGGAATGGATCGCCTTTCCTACGGTAGACAGCAACACGGTCGACACCCTGATCCTGCCCCCACCCGCCTATTTTCGGAAAGTATTTACCATAGCTGAAGCCCCGAGCGTAGCCACCGTGCACTTTAGCGCCCTGGGTCTGGCCGACGTACGGATCAATGGAACAAGGGTCACCGGAGACCGCTTCCTACCCGGCTGGACGGACTACCACCAGCGGCTCTACTACGTAAGCTACGACGTGACCGGCCTGCTGACCGGAGGTGAGAACACCCTGGAGGTTACCCTGGCCGATGGCTGGTATGCCGGCTACGTAGGCCCTAAATCCCTATCCAATCCCCTGAACCGGAATCTGTACGGCTCGCAGCCCGCTCTGCTGCTTCAACTGGAACTGACCGGGACGGATGATCGTCGTACGACGATCGTCACTGACAGCAGTTGGCAGGCCACCACCGGTCCGCTCCGCTACGCCGATCTGCTGATGGGGGAATACTACGATGCTAGGCGGGAGTTGGCCGGCTGGCAGTCCGTCACGCTACGGTCGGATACTCTAGTCGAGTCTACTCCCTATCCTGGGAACCTTGTGCGGTCCTACGCAGAGATCACTCCTGTTTCAGTCACGGAGCTACCCGACGGAAAATACCTCTTCGACCTGGGGCAGAACTTTGCCGGTCACGTGCGGCTATCCTACGATGGGGCCAGGGGGGACACCCTCATCCTGCGCCACGGTGAGATGCTGCACGCCGACGGCAGCCTGATGACCGAGAACCTTCGCTTTGCCCGGGCCACCGATACCTACGTCGCGGGCGGAGGGCAGGAGGTCTGGGAACCACGCTTCACCTACCACGGCTTCCGCTACGTAGAGGTCGCGGGACTCAAGTCACCGCCTACCGCTGACCTGATCACCGGCATAGCCGTCAGCGCCGCAACCCCGATGACCAGCACCTTCCGTAGCGGGGATACGCTCCTGAACCGGCTGTACAAAAATATCCTCTGGACCCAGCGATCGAATTTTTTGGAGGTACCTACCGACAGTCCGCAGCGCGACGAGCGCCTTGGCTGGCTCGGCGATGCCCAGATTTTCAGCCGCTCGGCGCTCTACAACGCCGACCTACATGCGTTCTACGGCAAGTGGCTGGCCGACGTGCGCGATGCCCAGTACGACTTCGGGGCCTACGCCAATTTCGCACCCCGCCCGTACCCTGACCTGGTCTGGTACTCCCCGGGCTGGATGGAGGCCGGGGTGATGGTGCCCTATAACGATTATCGATTTTATGGAGATACCTCCATCCTGCACGACCACTACGCCTCCATGGAGCGGTACATGGCCTTCCAGATCGAAAAGAGTGCGGCCACTGGCTACTTCTACCCCGAGCATTCCTGGACCGAGATCGGCCCGAAGGGTGGCTTCGGCGATTGGTTGTCGCTGACGGACCAGCACCTGGCCCACGACATTCTGGCCTCCCTCTACTTCGCCCATAGTCTGCGCATCATGGGGGAAATGAGCGATGCTCTGCTGCGACCGGACCGCGGTGCCTATTACCGGGATATACTCGCTAAATCAATGACCGGCTTCATCGATCACTACGTGGGCGAAGACGGTAGGTTTGAGATCGATACGGCTGCCTACGGCGACGGGGCGGGGTACTTTGAGGGGGAGCGCGGCTTTACGGGACATACGCAGTCCGGCTATGCCACGGCCATCTACTTCGACCTGCTGCCGGATTCCCTGGAGGCGCTGGCCGGTGAGCACCTCGTAGAGCTGGTACTGGCTGCGGATACTCTGCCGACCGCCGGTATCCTCGGTATCCGACAGCTACTTCCGGCACTGTCCAAGATCGGGCGGTCGGATCTGGCCTACGCGATGGTACTATCTACGCGTTATCCCGGATGGGGCTTTCAGCTGGCCAACGGAGCCACTACGATCTGGGAACGCTGGAACAGCTACACCCTCGATAAGGGCTTCAACGGGGAGATGAATACCACCATGAACTCCTTCAACCACTACGCCTTCGGGGCGGTGGGGCAGTGGCTGTTTGCCCAGGCGGTAGGGATCAGTCCGGCGGCTCCCGGATTCGAGCACATCACTATTCGGCCCGAAGTAAGCGAGCGGGTAGGACGCATGGCCGGTAGCTACGTAAGCATCCACGGGACGATCCGCTCCGCCTGGGAGTTCGAGGACGGTCAGGTGACCTTACGGGTTAGCATTCCGGAGCACACAACGGCCACCGTATACCTACCCGATGCGGAAGAGGAGGAGATCGGGCCGGGGGATCATGTATTCACCTTCACCCCTTAGGTCACATCAAGCTAGCGGTACGCAGCCTCCAACTGCCGGGATACCTCCGCGTAGGCGGCCGACCCCTGTTCGGACAGATCGTTCCAGCGGCACTCGATGACGACCATGCCGCGGTACCCCTCCGCGCGGAGGGCCGCGAAGTAGGGGGTGAAATCATCCCCGTGGGTGCCGGGCGGGGCGCGGTCTTCCCGCTCGGCAAGCTCGCAGTACACGGCGTACGGGCCGGTTCCGACGATGGAGCTGGCAGGCTCTCCGTCTACGAGCATGTGGTAGATGTCTACGCACAGCCGGAGGTGGGTATGATCCACGGCCTTTACGATCGCCAGCGCCTCTACCAGTGTGGTGATGAAGTTGCACTCCCCGCTATTCAAGTTTTCCAGGACCAGCAGGATGCCGTACGTCTGTGCTACGTCGGCCACTTTGCGGGCCATGTACACGAACTGCTCCGTTGCCCGGGCCTGTGCGAAGCCTTCCGGTACTTGCCGCGATCCTCCGCTTCCCCAGGTGATGAGCGTCAGTCCCGCCCGCTGTGCCCGCCGCAGTACGGTATCGACGTAGGCCAGGACGGCGGCTTCGTCCACTTCCGGTCCTACGACCTTCAGGTCTGCAGGAATGAACAGGTTGCAGCCGTACAGTGGCACCCGTAGTCCGGCAATGGTCGCCAGCTGCGCCTCAAATGCCTCCTCGCTGAGGTGGCGGGGAGAGAGTATCCGGGGCGTAGCATCCACCAGGACCGTGAAGCCGGCTGCATACAGCAGGCTGTCGTTTTCCAGTTGCTGCACCACGCCAATGGCGGGCACGGGGGGAGGATCGGCCTGTGCTGCAACCAGCTGACCGAATAGTATACCGATCGCAAGGAGTAGACTTTTCATACGCAGGTAGTAGGACTAAGATAAGTACTACCCAGACTTCTTACTTCAGCGCTGCGGTCCGTTTCGTTTCGGCCATCAGCCGTTCGGAAAGCTCCCTTACTCGGTCGGCATATTCGGGCTGCTCGGCCAGGTTATTGGTTTCCAGTGAGTCCGTGAGGTGGTCGAAGAGGGCCCGCGCGTAGGTCGTACCATTACTGTCGCGCCACTCGGTATACGCATAGCGTTCGGTGGTGATGTTGTCGCCGGTGATCCAGCGCGTGTACACCGCATCGTCCCAGTTAGCGTCTGGGTCTTCGAGCAGGGGAACGAGACTTTGACCGTCTAGTTGGGCGGGCAGTTCCAGACCGGCTAGCTCGGCCAGGGTGGGGAAGAGGTCGATAAACTCCACCATGGCCGACGTGCTTCCCGCCGCCATACCCGGCGCACTTATGATCAGCGGCACCCGGATGGACGAATTAAACACGGTATGTTTGCACCACATCGTATGGTCGCCCAGGTTCCAGCCGTGATCGCCCCAGAGCACGACGATGGTGCGGTCCGCCTCCCCCGTCTGCTCCAGCGCTCGGAGTAGCCGACCGATCTGAGCATCTACGTAGCTCACACTGGCGTAGTAGCCCTGGATCAGCGTGCGGGCGTAATCTTCCGGTAAGATCCGGTCATTGGGCACTCCGACATAATTCCGGAGTTCGCCGCTGTTGTGGAACAGCTCAGCGGGGGTGCCCTCGGCGCGGAAGTAGGTCGGGGGTAAGTCGATAGCGGTGGAGTCGTAGCGCGCCCAGTACGTTTCCGGCACGTTGAACGGCAGGTGGGGCTTTTTAAAGCCGACGGCCATAAAGAACGGCTCCTCCGTACCGCTGACCTCCGCCAGTTTGGCTATGGCGTAGTTAGCGAGCTTACCGTCCATGTAGGTGCTGTCGCCTAGTACGCCGCGTTCGAAGGCCGGCCCGCGGCCTCCATTATCCTCCTCGACCAGTGCGATGGCTGCGGCCGAATGGTAGTCCCGTCCGGCACCGTCTCCGATGCCGGGCATCCAGACGGGCTCGCTGTAGTCCTCCTCCCGGTCGCTTGCGTGGTGTAGCACTTTGCCCATCCCCAGCGTGCGGTAGCCGGCAGCCCTGAAGTGGCCGTGCAGGGTGGCTACCCCCGGGGCGTCTTCCGAAATACGTGTGCTGTAGTTCACAAAGTGGTCGCGCGTCGGCCGGATCCCCGTCATCAAACTGGCCCGCGAGGCACCGCAGACCGGTACGTTACAGTATGCATTGGTAAATACCATTCCCCGGGCCGCCAGTCGGTCGATGTGCGGAGAATAGATATGCCCGCGACCGTATACGCCCAGCTCCGGACGCAGATCATCCACGGCAATAAAGAGTACATTCGGTCGCTGCTGTGTACGGTCTACGTTCGCCCCCTCATCCGGGCGGGGAACGCAGGTGCAGAGCAGGACGGTCAGCAGCCACAGCGAGCAGTATTGGAGGTAGTTTGGCATGGGTATGCGTGAGGTTTATATCGCTAATTGGGGAATTTATCTGGGTACCTCTATCACCATATCCGCACCCGCGGCCCCGCCCTAGTAATTTGGATACTTCTCCGAGGGAAAGGTCTTGGTGCGGCCCATGGGACTCTCCGCCGCCGGGTCGTAGGCAGGGTTGATGACGGGAACCAGGCCGCCGATCTCGGCCACGTGCTGCTTGATCATCGCGGCTAGTTTGGTGACCAGGGCGGGTTGTTGATCAGCCAGGTCGGTAGTTTCGGAGATGTCCCGCTCCAGGTCGTAGAGCCGCAGGGCGGGGGTGCGGTCGGGCCCCTCGCCGTACTCCTTGACGAGCTTGTAGTGGTCGTACCATACGGCGGTGGAGGGTAGGTTGTTGGTGGCGATGACGTAGTGCGGAAAGTGGGAAAAGATGGCTTCCCGCTTCAGGGCCGTGCCCCGCGTGAGGTGGGGAAGCAGGTCTACGCCGTCCAGCAGCTGCGTGGGCTCGGCGGGCGTGCCGGTGGCCGCCAGCAGGGTGGGGTAGAAGTCGATGCTCTGGATCAGGGCGTCGGAGGTGGCGCCGGCCGCTACCCGGCCCGGCCACGCCACGATGGCGGGTACCCGGATGCCGCCCTCGTAGATGTTGCCCTTGCCGTAGGAGAGGGGGTAGTTGTTGGTCGGAAAGCTGCCGTTGACCACGTCGTACATATTGCCGCCGTTGTCGGAGAAGAAGACGAAAATCGTGTTGTCCAGCAGGCCCTTCTCTTCGAGCTTATCGAGTACGCTGCCCAGACTTTCGTCTACCTTTTCCATCATACCGCCCATGATCGGGCTGGACTGCTTGCCGCGGGGGTCGGTACGACCTTCGTACTTGGCGATCAGGTCCAGCGGAGCCTGGTAGGGGGCGTGTACGCCGAAGTGCCAGAGGTTGAGGAAGAAGGGTTGCTCCCCGATGGTATCCAGGAAGTTGGTGGCCTCGATCGTGAGCCGGTCGGTGATGTACTCGTGCTGCCCGCCCTCCGGCAGATTGGCAATGCGGTAGGGCGCGAAGTAGCTCGGCGGCCCCGGATGCATCATACCGCCCACGTTGACGTCGAAGCCCTGCTGCTCCGGCCAGTAGCCCCGCTGCCCGAGGTGCCACTTACCCATATGGGCAGTGCGATAGCCGTTGCGTTGCAGGGCCTCGGCCAGGGTGAATTCCTCCAGGGGCAGGAAGGTGCGGATGCCCTGCTGCACCACCTTTTGCCAGGGCGCGCCGGTGGTGCGGCGCAGGTCCTCCTCGGGGTTGGGGGGCAGGTGACCGGCCGGCGTGGTCATGCCGAAGCGCCCGGGGTGCTTGCCGGTCAGGATGCTGGCGCGGGTGGGCGAGCAGAGCGGATTGGCGGCGTAGGCCCGGGTGAAGGTCATACCCATCCGCGCCAGCCGCTCCATGTTCGGCGTGTCGTAGTACTGGCTGCCGTAGACACTCGAATCCATCCAGCCCATATCGTCGACCAGGAAGAACACGATGTTGGGTCGCTGCGGTGGCGCGTCGCGCTGGGTGGTGCAGGCAGTGAGCAGACTGATGAGTAAGAGGGAAAACAGGCGGTACATAAGAGTGGGGTAGTGCGGGGGCGCGGGTGCGGAGGTTTGTGCTGGTCGTGGAAGATTGGGGGCAAGTGGCATCAGATCCCCTGCTGATGACGGCTAGCGCCACGGGGGATAAACGGCGAATGGAGCTGGAATAAACGACATAAGGGGAGGCTTGGCGTCCTGTAGTATCCTGTATAGTTTCGACTTAAATACTTTTTAAAATTCATTACAAAACAGGAAGGTACAGGATAGTATCGCCACAAGATTCGGCTACTATTGGCATAGGATTAGATATGTTCTGAACTTGATCATCGCGAAAACTCACTGCTATATGTATACGACTAAACTCACCGGCCGACCCTCAACGGGGGTAATTCTGCTCCTCCTTCTGTTTTTACTGGGCGGTGCGGGAGTAATGGCGCAGGGCATCGAAGTAAGCGGCACGCTTACCGGGCCGGACGGCAGTGGACTGATCGGTGCCACCGTGCTTCAGGAAGGCACCACCAATGGCGCGGTCACCGACTTCGACGGTAATTACGTGGTCACCGTAGACGATGCCTCCGCCGTGCTGGTATTCACCTATACGGGCTACACCACCCGCCGGGAGGTCGTAGGCAACCGCACCAAGATCGACCTGGTGCTCGACGAGAACACCACTACCCTGGACCAGGTAGTCGTAGTCGGCTACGGCTCGCAGAAGCGGTCCGACATCACGGGCTCGGTGGCCTCAGTGGACAATGAAGAACTGGAAAAGGCCATCTTCACCGACGTAGATCAGCTGCTGCAGGGCCGCGCGGCCGGCGTGCAGGTCGTCTCGGCCAGCGGCGAGCCGGGCTCCGGGGCTACGATCCGCATCCGGGGCAACAACTCGATCTCCGGCAACAACGGCCCGCTCTACGTAGTGGACGGTATACCCATTAGTGGCAGTCCCAACTTCAACCCCCAGGAGATCTCCAACATCGAGGTGCTCAAGGACGCCTCGGCTACGGCCATCTACGGCTCCCGGGGGGCCAACGGCGTGATCCTGGTGACCACCAAGCGGGGACAGGCCGGTAAGACGGTCATCAACCTGAGCCACAATACCACCTTCAGCGAGGTGATCAAGACCTACGAGATGCTGAACGGACAGCAGTACGCTGAGTTCCGCAACGAGGCCAATGCGGACCGCGGCTTTCCTATCCCCTTCGACAATCCCGCGCAGTTTGCCGGGCAGGGATTCAACTGGCAGGAGGAGATTCTGCAGACCGGTACCCGGAATGAGAGCAACCTGAGCTTTTCGGGCGGACAGGAGAACGTCCGCTTCTTCGTATCCGGCAACTACCTGGTCGACGAGGGTATCGTGATCGGCAGCAAGTTCACCCGGGGTAGCGTGCGGGCCAATATGGACATCGACGCGCTCAACAACCGACTGACGACCAAGATCAGCTTCAACGCCAACCACAGCAAGAACAACCGTGCCATCACCAACACCCGGGGATTTCCGGCCAGCGCGGGACCTATCTTCAATGCCCTGACCTCCGAGCCCATCGTACCCAGCCTGACCTACAGCGGCGAGATCGGCGAGGGCATACAGTTCTATAATCCCTACCTGGAAGTCACCAAGCAGGACGACCGGCAGTACCTGACCGACCTGCTGGCCAGCGCCGAGCTGACCTTCCGGATTACGGATAAGCTATCCTACACCTTCAATGGGGGAAGTAACTTCACGCTCAACAATCGGGATATTTATACCCCCTCTGACGTAGGCGTCGGCATCAACGCCAACGGGCAGGCCAGCAACAGCCGCGGCCAGGGCTACGACTTCATCGTCAGCAACTACTTCACCTACGACAACATTCTGACGGGTCAGCACAACCTCAAGGCGGTAGCGGGACTGGAGTACAGTGAATTTAATAACTTCAGTTCCAACTCCAGTACCAGCAACTTCGACTTCGAGAACCTGGGCAGTGATGCTATCGGCATCGGTACGGGAGACGTAAGCGTGGGCTCCAGTCGCAGCCTGGCCGTACTACAATCCGGCTTCCTACGGGCCAACTACTCGTTTGCCGACCGCTACCTCCTTACGGCCACCATCCGGGCCGACGGCTCGAGCCGCTTCGCGGAGAACGAGAAGTGGGGCTATTTCCCCTCCGCGGCCATCGGCTGGCGCGTCTCCGAGGAGAGTTTCCTGAGCGACAACCCCGTCATCAATAATCTGAAGCTCCGCTTTTCGATCGGTGAGACGGGCAGCCAGTCCATCGGCTCCTACCAGTCGCTGGCTCGGTACGGTACGGAGACCTACGGGGTAGGGGGGATCGAGACCCTGGCCTTCGTCCCCGCCAGCGTAGCTAACCCTAACCTGCGCTGGGAAACCACCCGGCAACTCAACTTCGGGGTAGACCTGGGGCTGTTCGACAACCGCCTGGAGTTCATCTTCGACTACTTCAAGAAGACTACGGTGGACCTGCTGCAGTCGATCCAGATACCCAGTCAGTCCGGCTTCGGCGGGGCGCTGGTCAACTTCGGAAGCATTGAGAACCGCGGCGTCGAACTGGCCGTCAACGCCTACCCCGTGACCGGCAGCAACTTCACCTGGAGCACCGGAATCAACTTCACGACCTACAAGACCGAGGTGATCGAGCTGGGGGGCGATGAGGAGATCTTCGGTCCCGGACTGGGACAGAACCTGTTCGGTAACGGCCACATCTTCCGGCCGGGACTGGAGTACGGAGTATTCTGGGGCCTTAACGCGATCGGACTGATCCAGGAGACGGACTTCGACGCCGAGGGCAACCCCACCTTTGCTACCCGCAATAACGATACCGGACTGGGCCACTGGAAATTCGAGGATCTCGATGGCAACGGTATCATCAATAATGACGACCGCACCTTCATCGGTAATCCTAATCCAGACTTCTTATTCGGCTGGAACAACGACTTCTCCTACAAAAACCTCAGCCTGAACATCTTCATTCAGGGCTCGATCGGCAATGACATCTATAATACCCTGGGTACGGCCGTCAGCTCCGGCTTCCAGAACAACGAGGCCTACAAAAATCAGACCGTAGACTGGTACGAAAATCGCTGGACCCCGCAGAATCCGACCAATAATATCCGCTACCCCTCGATCAACAGCCCCTCGCCCCCTACGGGTAACTTCATGGTGGAGGATGGCAGCTACGTGCGGCTCAAGAACGTGAGCCTACGCTACACCCTGCCGGTCGGCGGCGATTACTTGTCGAGCATCCAGTTCTTCCTCACGGGCACCAACCTGCTGACGATCACCGACTACACCGGCTTCGACCCGGAGGTGAGCTCGCTGGGGGGTAATTCCCTGGCACCCGGTGTGGATCTGGGTACCTACCCCCGGCAGCGGGGCTATACGGTGGGCGCGAACGTCAAGTTCTAAGCCCGCGCCCCCGCCGTTTCGATCACTAATAAAAGAATCATCATGTATAAGTACTTAATTATAGCCGCGCTAGGCCTGGGCTTTACCGCCTGTGAGTCGCTCGAGGAGGTGCCCTTCTCGTCGCTGGCCGTCGAGAATATCTATCAGAACGAAGCAGATGTGGACGCTGCCCTACTGGGTGTCTATACCGCCATGAATAGTGGAGTTAACGACCTCTGGTTCTTTCTGGCCACCTCGGGGCCGGGTGAGAGCGTAGTCGTGCGCCTCAAGGGCGACGGTAACCAGGGGCGGCTCTCCTCCCTCGGCTTTGCGCCTCAGGACGCTCACGGTGTGTGGTGGCCCACTTTTTACCGCCTTATTAATCGGGCCAATTCGGTGATGGCTAACGTCAGCAGAGCCGGACTGGACCCCGCCCTGGAGGAAGAGAAGATCGCCGAGGCGCGCTTTCTCCGTGCCTTTGCCTACTTCCACCTCGTCAAGTGGTTCGGAGGCGTGCCGCTGCAACTCGAGGCGACCACGGACTTCTCCGACGAAACGGTCAAGAAGCCGCGGGCAACTATCGAAGAGGTGTACGCTGTGATCATCGATGACCTGATGTACGCCGAATCCCGCCTACCCGCCAGTTGGCCCAATCCCTCCCGCGGTCGGGCGACCTCCGGAGCCGCCAAGGGATTTCTGGGGAAGGTATACCTGAATATGGCCGGCAAGCCACTGGAGCAGACGGATAAGTATGACCTGGCCGCCGATAAACTCAAGGAAGTGGTTAACTCGGGTACCTACCAACTACAGGAGAATTTTGCCGACGTATTCAGCATCGATAATGAGTTCAACTCCGAGTTGATCTTCATTCGGCCCAATATTCGGGAGAACGGTGCCGGTACCGTACTGACCTTCTTCGCCGGCGTGCCCAACTCCCCCTTTGCCAACCGGAACGGACAGTACCAATTCGGCTTCACCGAAGACTTCTATGATTCTTACGATACAGCCGACGTGCGCCGTGACGTCACCCTGCTGTATTCCTATACGGATGCCGACGGACGCGCCGTGACCTACAACGATACACTCAATCCCCCCCTGCCCTTTGGTGGCTACAACGGAGATAAGGGCATCGGCTTCGGTAAACTGAAGGATCCATTTAACGACGTTTCCGCCTTTGCGCACACCAACGATATTCTCTTCATGCGCTACGCCGATGTGCTGCTTATGCTAGCCGAAGCCCTTAACGGGGCCGGCAACAGCAGCGAAGCACTGACCTACCTCAATCAGGTACGGCAGCGGGCCGGACTGGAGGACATCACCACTACCGATCAGTCGGAACTACTGGAAGTGATCAAGCAGGAGCGCAAGTGGGAGCTGGCCGGCGAATACCAGGAATACCCCGACCTACAGCGCTGGGGGGATATCGAGGAGTCGCTGGCGAATAACCGGGACGCCGTCATCTTTAAGACGACCTATTCGCCATCCATCGAGCTACTCCCAATACCCCAGAATCAGATCGAGGTCAACGAGAACCTGACCCAGAACCCCGGTTACTAGGCGCTCGATTAAATGTATATGATCGATTTTAACCCGGGGCGGAGGAACTTTCCTCCGCCCCCTTTTTAGCTTAGCACTATGTTATACCGCTACCTAAGTCTACCGCTTCTCGCGCTATTCCTTTGCACCTGCGCGCCGCGCACTGATGAGACGCCGGATGATACCACAGGAAATGAACGGCTACCCAATCTGTTGATCGTACTGTCTGACCAGCATACCTACGATATGCTGGGAAGCTCGGGCAACGAACAGATCCTGACCCCGAACCTGGATCGCTTCGCCCGTGAGGGTACTCGCTTTACCCACGCCTTCAGCAACCAACCGGTGTGTACGCCCTACCGGGGGATGATCCTGAGCGGCATGCACCCCCTGAAGAACGGCGCCTTCATCAACGATGCCCCGCTGCTGCCGAATAAGACGGAACTACTCGGTGAACTGCTGCAGGACCGCGGCTACCAGACCGCCTACATCGGCAAGTGGCACCTGCTGGGCGGCGACCGGGACCGGCCCGTGCCGAAGGGCGAACTGCGCTACGGCTTCGAAACGCTGCTGACCAACAATTGCCACGTAGACTTCCGCCCGGGAAAGGCTTTTTTCTGGAACGAGAACGACGAGAAGGAATACTTCGATCAGTGGGAGGTATACGGGCAGACTGACCAGGCACTGGCCTACCTCGACTCCGTCGATACGGAGCGGCCCTTTGCGCTGATCGTCAGCTGGCACCCGCCGCACGACTGGGGCAAATTCAAGGGGGAAGACGGGAAGATGCACTACCGCTACGACTCGATGGACGAGCTGATGGCCCTCTACGACCGCGATACCCTGCGGGTGCGACCCGGTAGCGAGCCTACCCCCGACCTGCTGCGGATGTACCACGGACACATGGCCATGGTGAGCGGGGTAGACCGCGCCTTCGGCCAGCTCATGGATAAGCTCGACGAGCGGGGAATGACCGATAATACACTGACCGTCTTCAGCGCCGACCATGGCGATATGCTGGAAAGCCACGGGGCCATCCTGCCCAAACAGTACCCCCACGACTACTCCAACCACATTCCCTTCCTCGTTAAGTATCCCGGGGTGGTGCCGGCCGGACAGTCCACCGATCTGCTGCTCGGTGCACTGGACATCATGCCCACCGTGCTGGGGCTGATGGATATCGAAACCGAACAGGACTACGACGGGCGCGATCTCTCCCAGGCCCTGATCGCCGACGATGCCGACGCCGTAGACTACATCCCCACCTGGCTCTACAAACGCGGCGTAGCAAAGAATCAGAACTGGCGGGGCGTGGTGACCCACGACTACACCTTCGCCATGGGCCGCGGCGAGGACTCTATCGAACTCGTCAACGTACTCTTCGACCGGCAGCAGGATCCCCATCAGCTGAATAATCATTTCTACAACCCCACCTACGCGGGGGTGAAGGATAGCCTGCAACGAATCACCTACGACTGGATGGCCAAGTATCAGGATAGGTTCTACGGTACGGAGGAGTTCCTGCGCATCCGGCCGGAGGAAACCTGGATGTATAATTACACCAAGAGTCCGCTGGAGCTATTTGCAGAAGAAGCGGCGGCGGCAAACTAGCGCAGCTACTGGGTACCCACGAGATTGCGGAACGGTACCCGGCGGGCCTCCTTCTCGGCGGCATAGTCGGGGTTAAGCGTGGGCCAGTAGCGGCGATCGACGTGCTCGTCCAGCCAGTCCATGAGCTGAGCGAACAGCGCATCCCGTCGGGCGGGCTCCGTGCCGGCCAGGTCGCGTAGCTCGGAGGGGTCGCTAGCCAGGTCGTACAGGTGCAGCCTACCGTACCAGTCGAAGATCAGCTTATGGTCGCCCACCCGGATGGCGGAGTGGGGCGTGAGGGCCAGCGTGTCGTAGGGACTCCGGTAGATCACATTGAAGGGGTAGTGCCAGTAGCGGGTATCCTTGTCGTAGGTGCCGGCGGCTGTACCCAGTAGGGGGAGCAGACTCTCCCCGTCCAGTCGTTGCGCTGCGATAGCGGCCCGGGCATCATAGCCCGTGGCGTCGAGAAGGGTGGGGTAGATGTCGGTATAGTCCACGGGGGTGTCGACCCAGTTGCCGCCACCGATTTTGCCGGGCTGCCACACTACGAGCGGTACCCGGATACCGCCCTCGGTGAGCATGGCTTTACCCCCCAGGAAGGGCCGGTTGTCGGTGCCGTCGCCCCTAGGCGTGAGCTTGTGGTCGATGCCTCCGTTGTCGGACATGAATACGATGAGGGTACTGCCTAGCTGTCCGTTCTGCTCCAGCCTGGTGATCAGCTGGCCGATGGAGCGGTCCAGCCCTTCGATCATCGAGGCGTACACGGGGTCGAAGTGGCCGTTCCATCCCTTAGTGTTTTTGGTAGTGTAGCGCGCTACCTCTGCCTCCTTGCCCTGGTAGGGCGAATGCACGGCAAAGTGGGAGAAGTACAGGAAGAAGGGCTCATCTGGCGTAGCGGCCCGCCGGTCAAGGTAGTCCAGCGCCTGGGCGGTGAGGTCGTCCGTAAGGTAGGCCTCGCCGGTTTCGGGGCCGGCCATGCCGATGGCCCACTCCGCCTGCGGCATCTCGGGGAAGCGGGCGATGCTCTGCTGGTTCCAGCCCGCGCGCCAATTGTAGTAGGTGGAGCCGCCGCCGTCGAAGTAGGCTAGCGGTGTGAAGCCCTGGTCCTGGGGCTGTAGTCCGCGGGCACCGAAACCCCCGATGTGCCATTTACCGATGAAGGCCGCGTCGTGGTCGGGCATCGCTTCGGCGATGGTGACCACCTCCGGGGCGAGGGCGGAATTGGAGGTCGCATTGACCCAGGCCTGCTCGATAGCGATGTCATCGTGGTGGTCCAGCACGTCGTGGGCGTAGTAGCCCGCCGGTACGGGCAGGTTCTGATTGTAGTAGGTCTCCCGCAGCGGCATCGCGGTCATGAATCCGACCCGCGGCGCGAACTTTCCCGACAGCAGCCCCGCCCGCGTAGGCGAGCACAGCTGCGTAGCATAGGCCTGCGAAAACGACGTGCCCTCCCGCATCAGCCGATTCAGGTTAGGCGTTTCGTAGAACATACTATCGAGTGGCGTACCCGTAAAGTGGGCTGCATACCCCTGCGCATCCATGATCCCGAAGTCATCGGCCAGAATGAACACCATATTAGTGGGCACCCCTTTTTCACCCGCGGCCTGCCGCCCCACGGCACTACAGCCCAACCACCCCCCGAACCATACGGTAACAATGAGCCCCCTAGCCAACCAACCCAAAAAATCAGTGCCTAATCCGTGCATAAATCCGCGTAATCTGTGTTTAACCCCCCCCCTACTACAAACTCTCCCGCTCAATCAAGCGAAACGGATTCTTCACCCGATCGATCCGTTTTTCCAGGATGAGCTCCGCCGTGGTCTGCCCCATCTGGTCGAAGTCGGTAGAGATCACCGTGATGCCCAGCAGGTCCTTGAGCGGCGTATCGTTGTAGGAGATGATTCCGATCTCTTCCCCCAGCACGAATTCCTTGTCACGCACCTGCTTGACCAGGCTCACCAGGTCCGATTCCTCGATGGTGATGAACAGGTCGCCGTGCTGCAGGATGGTGTCTTCGTAGATCGTCTCGATCACCTCGAAGGGGACCTTAGCCTCCACGCAGAAGCGCCGGAAGCCGTGCAGGATGCGCTTGGGGTAGGGGTAGACCGAGCGGTCGGGGTACACCAGGATAGCCCGCTTGTAGTGCCTGATCCGCTCCAGTCCGCGCAGGAGGGCTTCGTAGATGTCGAGTTCGAAATCCTGGTACACCTCCGCGTATTCCCCTTCCAGCTTGATCAGGTTGTTGTCTACCAGGATAAGCTTGTTCTTCGGTAGCGCGTCGATGGACCGGATCACTTCTTCGGTAGCGCTCACGTGCTGCAGTCCCGGCGTCTTGAAGTGGGGCATGATCACGAAGTAGTCGTAGGCCCGGCAGTGCTTGTCCATCAGGTTAAGGAACAGCGACTCGTCGCAGTGGTAGATGTGCAGGTCCACGTGGCAGTTGGCACCCATCCGCTTGACGAAGCTGTTGTAGATCCGCATCTTGTACGAACTCAGCTTATTGATCAGGAACAGCACGTTGACCTTGGCGATCAGCTTGGTGCGGGTCACGTAGAAGCCCTTGCCCTTGACGGAGGTGATGACCTTGCGGTCCTTGAGGATATTATAGGCCTTTTCGACCGTATCGCGGCTCAGCTGGAACTGCTCGCTCAGGGCGTTGATACTGGGGATCTTGTCGTCAATGCGCAGGTCTCCACTGGAGATGTTGTCAATGATGGCGTTGACGATCTGTCGGTACTTCGGTACCCGGGAATCTTCTGTGATGGCTATACGGTGCATGATCGATTGAATTCGCTTTATTGATAAGAACCCCGGCTGCACGGCAAGCACAAAACGTACATCAATATAAGGGGCGCGAGCGCGGGTGCGGGGTGCCGGAATGGGAGGCAATGTAAACCTTCTGCTACGCACTTGCATCCCGTACTATCCCGCCTCAGCCATACATTATTTAAAATTAGTTAGGCCGGACAGTACAGGATACTGTAGGAATGCGCGTACCCTACATTTGCTAGCAACCTAAATACGGAAGAAGATGACCCAATCCACCGCCACCACCCAGTTTAAGTATGTCGACTATCTCTGGGATCAGGAGACCGCCGACCGCATCGGGGAAGATCAGGTAGCCCAGTTCCTGTACCGCTCCAATATCTTGGGCGCGGACCTGCGCATTACCAACTACGGCGGTGGCAATACCAGCTGCAAGACCATTGAAAAAGACCCCCTCACCAATCAGGAGGTCGAGGTCATGTGGGTCAAGGGTTCGGGCGGAGACATCGGTACGCTGACCCGCTCGGGTATTGCCGGTCTGTATACCGGGCGCCTCCGTGACCTCAAAAAAGTATATGGCGGACTAGCCGACGAAGACCGTATGGTGGGTCTGTTCAATCACGCCATCTTCGACCTGGATAGTAAGGCCCCCTCCATCGATACGCCGCTGCACGGACTGCTGCCCTTCAAGCACATCGACCACCTGCACCCCGATGCGGTGATCGCCGTAGCCGCCGCCCAGGATAGCGAGCAGGTGACCCGCGAGATCTGGGGCGATACGATGGGCTGGGTGCCCTGGCAGCGCCCCGGCTTCGACCTCGGACTGCAGCTCGAAAAAGAACTGGCCGATAAGCCGGGTATACGGGGCATCATCCTGGGTAGTCACGGACTATTCACCTGGGGCGATACCTCCTACGAATGCTACATGAATAGCCTGGAGGTGATCGAAATGGCCTCCGCGTACATCGAGCAGAAGGTGAAGGAACAGGGGAGCGTGTTCGGGGGCGAAAAGATCAAGTCACTCGCCCCGGCGGAGCGTCGTGCCAAAGCAGCCAAGCTTATGCCGTTGCTACGGGGACTCGCCTCTTCGGAAAATCGTATGGTGGGTCACTTCACCGATAGCGATACCGTGCTGCAGTACATCAATAGCTACGATCTGGAGCGGCTCGCCCCGATGGGTACCTCCTGTCCGGATCACTTCCTGCGCACCAAGATCCAACCCCTCGTACTGCGGCTACAGACCCAGCAGGACGTAAGCGACTCAGCGGCCGTACTGGATATGCTCCGGCCCGCCTTCGCCGAATACCGGGAAGGGTATACGCAGTACTACGAAGCACACAAACGAGCCAATAGTCCCACCATGCGCGACCCTAACCCGGTGGTGATCATCTACCCCGGCGTCGGCATGTTCACCTTCGCTAAGAACAAGCAGACCGCCCGGGTAGCCAGTGAGTTCTACGTCAATGCTATCAACGTGATGCGCGGTGCCGAGGCCATCACCAGCTATACCTCCCTACCCCGACAGGAAGCCTTCGATATCGAGTACTGGCTACTGGAAGAAGCCAAGCTGCAACGCCAGCCGAAGGAGAAACCCCTCAGTCGCAAGATCGCGCTGGTGACCGGAGCCGGTGGCGGGATCGGTAAGGCTATCGCCGACAAGCTCGTCGCGGAGGGTGCCGTAGTGGTACTCTCAGATATCGCCGAGGAGCGCCTCAAAGAAGCGCATGCGACCTACGCCCGTGATACCGCTGCCTACGCCGTATGTGACGTGACCGACTCGGCCTCGATCGAGCAGGCCTTCGACCAGGCATGCCTGGAATTTGGTGGGGTAGATATCGTTGTCCATAGCGCCGGTCTGGCCATCTCCAAGCCGCTCGAAGAGACTACCGCCAAGGATTGGGACATCCTACAGAATGTACTGGTCAAGGGGCAGTTCGAACTCGCCCAGCATGCCGTGCGCGTCATGCGGGGACAGGGACTGGGCGGCGACTTCATTCCCATCGCCAGCAAGAATGGCCTGGTCTCGGGCCCGAATAATGTAGCCTACGGTACCTCCAAGGCCGCGCAGCAGCATATGGCCCGTCTTCTGGCCGCCGAGTTGGGCAAGGACGATATACGCGTCAATACCGTCAATCCGGACGGCGTCATCATCGGCTCCAAGATCTGGGAAGGTGACTGGGCCGAGGGTCGGGCCAGGGCCTACGGGATTACCGTGGAGGAACTCCCCGCGCACTACGCCAAGCGCAACCTGCTCAACAAGATCATCCGTCCGGAGGACATCGCAGACGGCGTGTATGCCCTGGCCGGGGTGCTCACGAAGTCTACCGGCAACATTATCAACGTGGACGGGGGAATGGCCGCCGCCTTCGTGCGCTAATGGGCCGTCCGTATTTCTTCTAATTGAACCTCGATCATGCAAGTACGTACACAACTTTCCTCCCTAAATCAGTCTGGCCTCAGTCGGCACGACAGCGACTACGACCACCTCTCCGACCGACTCAGCTCACGCGGGCTATCGGTCGAGGATGTGGTGAGCCAGCTGGCCGATTTCCAGGTTGCTATTCCCAGCTGGGCGCTCGGTGCGGGCGGTACCCGCTTCGGGCGCTTCTCCTTCTACGGCGAGCCGGGCAACCTCGAGCAGAAGATCGCCGATGTCGGTATCCTTCACGCCCTTACCCAGACTGCCGGAGCCGTATCCCTACACATCCCCTGGGATACCCCCACGGACTATGCCGCGGTACGGGACCTGGCCCGGGAGTATCAACTGGTCTTCGATGCGATCAACTCCAATACCTTTCAGGACCAGCCGGGAGCGGAGCATACGTACAAGCACGGCTCCCTAAGTGCCACCGACGAGGGCGCGCGCCAGCAGGCGATCGATCACAACCTGGAGGTCATTGCTATCGGGGAAAAACTGGGCTCCAAAAGCCTCACCGTCTGGCTGGCGGATGGCACCACCTTTCCCGGACAGCGCAATTTTCAAAAAAGCCTAACGCAGACCGAGGACAGCCTGAAGCAAATCTACGCCGGACTGCCCAGCGACTGGAAGCTATACATCGAGTACAAACCCTACGAACCGAACTTCTACAGCACCGTGATCCAGGATTGGGGTACCTCCCTTATGCTGGCCAATGCCTGTGGCGACCGTGCCTATACCCTGGTCGACCTGGGCCACCACCTGCCCAACAGCAACATCGAGCAGATCGTCTCCACCCTGATGCTGAAGGGTAAGCTGGGTGGCTTCCACTTCAACGACAGCAAGTACGGCGACGATGATCTCACGGTGGGTAGTATCAAACCCTACGCCCTGTTCCTGATCTTCAGTGAGCTGGTCTACGGTATGCGCAACAACCCCCAGAATCCCGACCTGGCCTGGATGATCGATGCCAGCCACAACATCAAGGATCCGCTGGAAGATCTGATCCAGTCGCTGGAAGCCATCCAGGAAGCCTACGCGAAAGCCCTGCTGGTCGACCAGACGAAGCTGTCCGCCGCCCAGGAGGCGCACGACGTGGTGCTCTGCCAGGAGATCCTGCAGGATGCGTACCGTACCGACGTGCGTCCACTAGTGCAGCGCGCCCGGCTCAACCGCGGCGGCGCCCTGCACCCGCTACGGGCCTACCGTGCACTCGGGGTACGGGATGAACTGATCCGCCAGCGGGGCAAGCACACGGTAGCTACCGGACTGTAGGATGGGAAGACAGCGGGTCACGGCGGTTTTCGATATCGGGCGTACGAATAAGAAGTTCTTCTTATTCGACGAAGACTACCGCGAAGTGCACCGGGAGTACCGGGTGTTCGCGGAGACCGTCGACGAAGATGGGTACCCTACCGAGGACCTTGAGGCGATCCAGTCGTGGCTACGCGAGGTGTTTCACCATATTCTGGAGGCCGAGCTGTTCGACGTGCGCGCCATCAACTTCTCATCCTACGGGGCCAGCTTCGTGCACCTGGACGCCGAGGGAAAGGTAGCCACGCCGCTGTACAACTACACTAAGCCCATGGACCCGGCGCTGATCGCCGACTTTTACGCCGCCTATGGCCCTGAGGACGTGTTCACGGCCCGCACTGGCTCGTCAAACTCCGGTATGCTCAACTCCGGCATGCAGTTGTACTGGCTCAAGCACCGTAAGCCGGACATCTTCGCCCGCATCAAGTACAGCTTACACCTGCCGCAGTTCCTGAGCTATGTGTTTACCGGTATTCCGATCAGCGAGTACACGAGCATCGGCTGCCACACCGCCCTATGGGATTACGCTAAAAAGGACTACCACGACTGGGTGTACGCCGAGCAGCTGCACCGCATCCTGCCTCCGATCGTCTCCACCGAGACGAGTATCAATATGAACTACAATGGCAAGCGAATGAAGATCGGCGTGGGGATTCACGACAGCTCGGCCGCCCTGCTGCCCTACATCCGCAGCGAGAAAAAACCCTTCCTGCTGCTCTCTACCGGTACCTGGAGCGTATCCCTCAACCCCTTCAGCTCCGGCCGGCTCAGCGTTCGGTCAGACGATGCGGGTACCACCGACGACTGTATCAACTACATGCGCATCGACGGTAAGCCCGTTAAGGCGGTCCGGCTCTTCCTGGGGCACGAGTATAAGCAACAGGTCGAGGCACTCAGCGCACACTTCGGGGTGCCCGCCGACCATCACACATTGGTGAAGTTCGACTACGACACCTACGCCGATATCGTCGCCAACTATACCCCCTGGTTCAGGCTCGAGTCGCTGGAGCGGGCGGACAATCCTACGGAAACCACTATTCCCACCGACAACTTCGACTACGCCTACCACCACCTGCTGATCGAATTGGTAGAACTGCAGGCTGCCAGCATGCGCGCAGCGATTGGGCGGACCGGGATCCAAAAGCTCTTCATCGACGGCGGCTTCAGTGACAACGAAGTATTCCTGCAGCTGATCTCCCACCACTTTCGGGACCTACAGTTGCGAACCACCGATTCCAGTCTCGGCTCCGCCCTGGGGGCCGCCATCTGCATTTCCGACAAAGACCTGAACTCGAAGTTCCTCAGGCAGAACTACGGCCTTAAAAAACATCAACCCTTCATCATCAAGGAGGACGCCTGATCCCACCCCCTCGTCGGTCAAACGTTGCGTCAGCTTCGTTCGTCGGCCGAGGTCTACCAACGAAGTATGCTACAGAACATTACCGAAGAGACGACCATCGAGGACATTGCCGGCGGCGAGTTCGAGCGTGAGCCCGTACCCGCTTCGAACCGCAAGGGGTGGGGGAGTTTCCTCGGGATGTACGCCGGAGAGCACGCGGCGGGCACCGAGTTTATGATCGGTCCCCTGTTCCTTACCGCGGGCGTGAGCGCCTTCGACCTGATTATTGGTCTGCTCATCGGTAACCTGCTGGCCGTGCTGAGCTGGCGCTTCCTGACGGCCGAGATCGCCGTCAAACGGCGGCTTACGCTCTACTTTCAGCTCGAAAAGATTTGCGGCAAGAAACTGGTGACAGTCTACAACCTGGCCAACGGCGTGCTCTTCTGCTTCCTGGCGGGCTCCATGATCACGGTCTCGGCTACGGCGGTCGGTGTACCCCTCGGTATGGAAATGCCCCAGCTCACCGATACGATGCCAAACGGGATCACTTACGTAATCATCGTGCTGATCATTGGCGCGGTGATCTCCCTCATTGCCGCCCGTGGGTACGACACGGTCTCCAGGGCTGCGAACTGGATGTCGCCGGTCATCGTACTTTCCTTCGTCGCCTGCGGTATCGTCGCTCTACAACTGCTAGACGTCTATACTTTCCAGGATTTTTGGAATATCTGGGGCGATGGCGGCGAGCCCTTCCCCGGTCAGATCAAGTACACCTTCTGGCACGTCGTCATCTGGTCCTGGTTTGCCAACGCGGCCATGCACATTGGGATGTCCGACCTGTCCGTCTTCCGCTTCGCCAGGAAAGCCAGTGCCGGCTGGATGACGGCGGCCGGTATGTACGTCGGTCACTACATGGCCTGGATTGCCGCCGCGCTGCTCTACGCGGTCTACCTACGCTCTCCCGAAGCCCAGGCGTTCCTCGATGCGGGTACAGCACCCCCCGTAGCGCCCGGTCCGCTTGCCTACAATGCGATCGGCTTCATGGGCATCATCGCCGTCGTACTGGCGGGCTGGACCACCGCTAACCCTACGATCTACCGGGCGGGCCTGGCTTTTCAGGCGATCCTCCCCAGGCTTTCTACTTTTTGGGTCACCATCCTGGCGGGCACGGTAGCAACCATCGCCGGGCTCTTCCCCGCCTTTGCGATGCAGTTGCTGGGCTTCGTGGCTTTTTACGGCTTCGTGCTGGCCCCCTTCGGCGCGGTGATCGTCTTCGAGCACTTCTTCGCCCGCCGGGCGGGTATCCAGGCGAACTATGCGGAGCGCGCCGGGATCGGCTTCAACCCGGCCGTATTCTGGGCCTGGGCGATCAGCTTCGGACTATTCTACCTGATCTCCTGGCAGTTCGATGTGTTCCTCTCCTTCGTTACACTACCGGCCTGGCTACTCTGTGGGCTACTCTTCCTGGTGATCAGCAGACGTACGCAGCAGCCCGTATAGGCTGCACTGCACTACCTACCGTAAGTACAGGATATAGGCCGCCGCGAAGGGGATGACGAAGATGAAGGCGTCGAAGCGGTCCAGTAATCCCCCGTGGCCGGGCAGCAGGTTGCCGCTGTCCTTGACGCCTACGCTGCGCTTCAGCATGCTCTCGACCAGATCGCCGATACCGCCGAATAGACCTACGATCAGCGCCAGGACCAGCCACTGTACCAGGCCGATCTCATCGAACACCAGGTGCAATAGATAGCCAAACACGATGCAGGTGAGCGCCCCGCCGATACTGCCCTCCCAGGTCTTGTTGGGACTGATACGCGGGAACAGCGGCGTCTTGCCAAACTTACTCCCTACGAGGTATGCCCCCGTGTCGTTGACCCAGGTGAGCAGGAGTAAGCCAAAGACGATGCGGTAGTAAAAGGTATCCTCATCAAAGGCGATAAAGTCGACCAGCGCGAAGGGGATACCAATATAGAACAGCCCCAGAATGATGTAGGCGATATTGGTGAATGGCTCCTCGCTGTTGCTGTACAGCTCGTAAATAAAACTGGTGAAGATGAAGGGCGCGAAGAGCAGGCTGGATACCTGAATGAAGGACTCCGAATCACTCACGTAGCCCAGCGAAAGGGCACTGACCAGTATAGACGGTAATATGCCGATGGCTACCCCCAGGGCCTTACGAAAGCGGTTGCGCTTGGTGTGGCGATCCAGCGTCATGCTGAAGAACTCAAACAGGCAGCCCCCGGTAATGACAAGGAAGAGTGCGCTGAAGGTATGTTCGCTGATGTACATGCCGGCGACCATGATCACTACAAATATGACGGCCGTCGTAAGTCTTCTCCATAATCCCTGCATCGGCCGTAAGATACTTTAGCGGACCGGCATTGCGGAACGGGGGGACGGACGTGACGAAAAAGTGTATTTTCGGCCCTGATCCCGTAACCCTCTTGCTACTATGGCCCGTACTGATAAATCCGACGACGACCTCAAACGCTACTACTCCATCGGCGAAGTGGCCACCAAGCTGGGCGTGAAGACTTCCCTCATCCGCTTCTGGGAGAACGAGTTCGGTCACATCAAACCAAATAAGAATAGCCGGGGGGATCGCCGCTTCACCAAAGAAAATATTCAGCAACTCCGCGAGGTGTACCACCTGGTGCGCGAACGGGGATTCACCCTCGAGGGGGCCCGCCGGGAGATCGCCAGTAGCACCCAGCCCAAAACCGACAAACAGGAGATCGTAGACCGGCTGACCGAAGTGCGGCGCCGGCTTGCCGCCCTGCAGTTCTAGCCGGTGGCCTACCTAGTCTACTACCTGATCCTACTGCCGCTCAGTTGGCTACCACTGCCCGTGCTATACTTGCTGGGCGACGGCTTCGCGTGGCTCAACTGGCAAGTGATCGGCTACCGCAAAAGCATCGTGCTGGGTAATATCCGGCAGTCGTTTCCGGACTATACGGACGCCGAGGTGCAGGCCCTGGGCCGGGAGTACTTCGCCCGCTTCTTCGAGACGATCGCCGAGAGCATCAAGCAGTTCAGTATGTCGGAGGCCAACTCCGTGCGCCGCTGCCGGATCGCTAACGCGGATTTGGTGGATCACCTGCGGCAGGAGGGCCGCAGCTTCATCGCCTACGGAGCGCACTTCAGCAACTGGGAAATGGCGGGCCTATCCTTTCCCTCCCAGTTTCCTGGCTTTCGGGTCATGGGAATTTATTCGCCCTTCAAGAATGCCACGCTGGACCGACTCTTCACCCACAACCGCAGTCGGACCGGCGTACTGCTCATCAGCCGTCGCAAGGTCAAAGAGTATTACGCTACACAGACGGAACCAACGGTGGAGTTCTTCGTAGCCGATCAGTCGCCCAGCAACGCGCGCTGGGATCTGGTACACTGGACCACCTTCATGGGGCAGACGACCAGTTTCCTGGCCGGTCCCGAACGCTATGCGGTACGGTACGACCGCCCCGTGTACTACATGGCCCTACGGCGTGAACGGCGCGGCTACTACGTGGCCACCCTCATTCCCATCACGGAGACTCCACAGGACACGGAGCCGGGCATGATCACCGAGGCCTTTGCCCGACAGTTGGAACGGGAGATCCACGCCGACCCCGCCAGCTGGCTCTGGAGTCACCGGCGGTGGAAGCGGGGCGTAGCGGACGAGGCTGCCCTGTTACTGCAGGACAGGGCGTACCTGCCGGCGCAGTACGAGCGATAAAAAAGGTCGAGGCGTCGTACGCCGAGTCCATGCTACTAACTAGCATACACCCGGCGTACAACACCTCGACCAGGGTTATTCCGGGCCGGCGTTGACGATCGCGTCATTAGCGGCTTCGGCGTAGGGCGCGAAGTTCTTGTGGAACAGCTCGGCCAGCTTCGTAGCCGCCGTGTCGTACTGGGCCTCATTGCGCCAGGTATCGCGGGGGTTGAGCATGGCGTTGGGTACATCAGGGCAGCTGATGGGGCGCTCCAGTCCGAAGATGGGGTCGGTCACGTAGTCAACGGCGTCCAGCTCACCGGTCAGGGCAGCCTTGATCATGGCGCGGGTAAAGGCCAGCTCGATGCGGGAGCCCTCGCCGTAGCCGCCACCGGTCCAGCCGGTGTTGACCAGCCACACGTTGATCTTCTCGCCGTCCGCATCCGCATCGCGTAGCTTCTTACCGAGCATATCGGCATACTTCGTGGGGTGCAGCGGGATGAAGGGCGAGCCGAAGCAGGCCGAGAAAGTAGCCTGCGGCTCGGTGATACCCGCCTCCGTACCTGCGATCTTCGCCGTGTAGCCACTGATGAAGTGGTACATCGCCTGCTCGGCGGTAAGCCGACTGATGGGAGGCAGCACGCCGAAGGCATCACAGGTGAGGAAGAAGATGTTGCGCGGCAGGTCACCGCGGCTGTTGTACATGATGTTATCGATGTGGTAGATCGGGTAGCTCACGCGGGTGTTCTGCGTGATGCTATCATCTTCGTAGTCGGGGGTGTGGCCGTCTTCCTTCAGCCCGATGTTCTCCAGCAGGGCACCGAACTTGATGGCCTTATAGATCTGTGGCTCTTTCGACTCGCTCAGGTCGATCACCTTGGCGTAGCAGCCGCCCTCGAGGTTGAAGACGTTGGCCTGGCTCCAGCCGTGCTCGTCGTCTCCGATCAGGCGGCGGTCGGGGTCATTGCTCAGGGTCGTTTTGCCCGTTCCCGATAGACCGAAGAACAGGGCGGTATCCCCCTTGGTACCTACGTTAGCCGAGCAGTGCATGCTCAGTACGTCGCGGCGGGTGGGTAGTACGTAGTTGAGTACCGAGAAGATACCCTTCTTGATCTCGCCGGTATAGGCCGTACCGCCGATCAGGATCGTCTTCTTGCTGAAGTTGATGATGCTGAAGTTGTCCTGCCGGGTGCCGTGTACGGCCGGGTCGGCGACTACGCCGGGGAAGGCGTAGATGGTCCACTCGTCGGTCATCAGGTTGGTGATCCGCTCACCGTCCGGCCGCAGGAACATGTTGTAGGCAAACATATTCTGCCAGGGGTACTCGGTGTATACCCGGATGTTGATGCGGTACTTGCGGCTGGCGCAGGCATAAGCGTCACGCACGTAGACCTCGTCGAGGTCCTTCGCGTAGGCCATGGTCTTCTCGTGCAGTTGGTCGAAGACGTCGGCCCCGATGGGGATATTGATCTTACCCCAGTCCACGCTATCGCGGGTGATATCGTCCTCTACGATGTAGCGGTCTTTGGGGGAGCGGCCCGTGTAGGTGCCGGTGTTGATAATGAGGGCGCCCGTATCGCTGAGGTGGCCCTGTTTTTTACTGATTGTCGCCTCTACTAGGGCGGCTACCTTAAGATTTTCCCTTAGGTTGGGATGCTGCATGATGGATAACGTCTGGTTAGGGACACGCAATGTACGACCCCTACAGCAGCCGATCGCCAAGTAATCGTCGAAGTACGCTGTCGCGGTTGCTGCGACTGATGGGCAGAAGCTTCTCGCCGATCCGGACCTGGTGTCCCGCTATCCCGTCCACCGCGTCGATGTGCACCAGATAACTCCGGTGGATCTGTACGAATGCATCCACCGGTAGAGATTCCAGTAGCTGGCTGAGCGGCAACAGGGTCAGGTAACTCGCCGAGGTGGTCGTGATGCGACAGTAGTTCTGCATAGCTTCGGCGTATAGGATATCCGCCACCCGAATGCGCGTCACCCGGCCGTCCTCCCGGATGAAAATATCCTCTGGGGTAGCCGTAGGGACAGTGGGCGGGGCCGCCGGTGCGTAGTTCTTTACCTTCAACACCGCGCGCAGGAAGCGGGGGAAGCTGATGGGCTTGAGCAGGTAGTCCACGGCCTCCAACTCGAAGCCCTCGACGGCAAAGCCCGGGTGGGCCGTGGTAAAGATGACGGCGGGCGGTACGGATAACGACCGCACGAGCTCCGTCCCGCTCAGGCCCGGCATCTGTACGTCGAGCAGCAGCAGGTCGACCGGCTGCTCCAGGAAAGACAGTGCTTCGAGGCCATTCCTACACTGCCCCACTTCGATTAGAAAGTCGACCCGGCTTACGAACTCGCTAAGCCCGCTACGGGCCAGGGGTTCGTCGTCTACGATCAGGGTGGTGATCATGCATGGGGGAGTTGTAGCGATACGGTGAACTGACCGCCGCCCTCCTCGATGTCCAGTAGAAAGCGGCCGGGGAACAGCAGGTCCAGTCGGCGGCGCAGATTATGCAGTCCGATACCCCCCGCGCCATCTTCCCCCCGCACCGGCGTACGCGCCCCTACGGTATTGGCTACAGTGAAGCAGGTGGCCGTGCCGCTGGTAGTCAGTCGGGCCCGCACGAAGCCGTCCGCCCCCGCGCTGTACTTAAAGGCATTTTCTACGAGGGGCAGTAATAGTAGCGGGGGGATCGTCCGCTCGGAATCCGTCGGTGCATCGAGCTCGAAGTGGAAGCCGTCCTCCATCCGTAGCCGACTCAGGGTAGCGAACTTGCGGAGCTGGTCGATCTCGTCGTCCAGCGGCACCCGGTCGGCCTCACTGGCGTATAGCTGGTACCGCAGCAGATCGGAGAAGCCCAGCAGGCACTCCCGGGCCAACTCGCTATCGCGGCCGATGAGCACGTAGATACTGTTCAGGGCATTGAACAGAAAGTGTGGATTCAGCTGACCCCGGAGGTAGGCCAGTTCGGCCTGGGTCTTGGCCGTCTGTAGGTCCTGCTCACGCTGGGCCTGCCGCTGCCGGTGGGCAAAGAGGCACAGGCCGCCCGTCAGGGCCATCAGTGTACCCACGCTCCAACCGATACGGGTAAGCCAGAAGTTGAGAAACTGCTCCGGGCCGGTACTGCTCAGGATGATGGGCTCTAGTAAACCCACTAGCGCGATACCCACCCAACCCACCAGTACTCCGCCAGCCCAGCAGCCGGCTACTACGAAGAGGTAAGCCACCAGCGAGCGGCCCTTGTGTACCAACGGAAGTAGTCCGAACACTAGGTGGCCGTAGACCGCAACCGTCTCCGCCGCCAGAAAGGCTAGCATGATGAGCAAATTGACCCCGTGGAAGGGATCGGGAGCAAAGATCAGCTGGGACAGCAGACTGTAGGCCACCCAGAACGCGACATCCGGCCCGAAACCCCGCTGAAGAATAGTGATCCGATACGCCTGCTTCATCCCTTCAATAATACGCATCCCCGGGCGGTCTGGCGGGTCAGTATTGACCAGTGGCAGGAATGACTTGATGAACGGTAGATCACCATTCGTCAACGGATTCCTACCGACCGACAAGAGAAATTGACGCGCGGCGGTATGGATCCCAATTATGCAGGAGTACCAAACCATACCGCTATGCTACGTCTGCTGCTCCTACTGCTCTCCCTTTTACTATGCCCCGCCGGCCCGTATAGTCTCCACGCGCAATCCCACGAATCGCTGGCCCTAGCTGCCTACCTCCGCAGTGATCTGAGCCAGTGGGATGAGGCACTAGCGGCCAGCGCCAGCATTCCCGACCCGGAAACCCGCCTACTTACCCAGGCGGAGTACCAGTTGGGTAAGGCCTACGCCGCAATGGCCGGCGAAGACGAATCCGCCCGCGACGCCGCCATGGAGGCTATGGACGATATGCTGGACCAAATTTGGGAGCTCACCGAAACGAACGCCACCGCCCACGGACTCTACGCTGCCCTGCTGGGACTCAAGATCGCCCGCACCCCGATGACGGGGATGATCCACGGCAGCCGGGCCAGCCGCTATGTCAGTAAGGGGGTAGCCCTCGGCCCCGACAACCCCGCCGCGCTCTACCACGCAGCCGGTAACCTATACTACACCCCGGAGCAGTGGGGTGGCGACCCGGAGCAGGCCCTGCGCTACCTGCAACGCGCCATCAGCCTGTACGGACCGGACCGCAACCAGAACTACCGCTACCTGGCCGCCCTGGCCCTGCTGGGTCAGGTACAGGCTAAACTCGACCAGACCGATGCGGCGCGGGCCACCTACCGCATGGCCCTGGAGGCGCAGCCGGAGTTTCACTACGTCAGTAAGCTGCTACTGCCACGACTCGGTGTCGAATGATCCGCCCGATCGCTCTCCTCTGCCTTCCAGTCCTACTGTACGGGCAGCCAACAGATACTACCAGCTACCCACTGAGTACTACGGCCGAACCCCTCACCGTCACCGCCAGCCGCATACCGCACGGCGAGCTGGCCACCATCCGACTGAGTCAACTGGATATCTACCGCAACGCGACCGCTAAGGCGGATCCACTCCTGGCCGTGAACACCCTGCCCGCCGCCACGAACCCGGATGAAACGGCTAACGTGAGCCTGCGCGGTAGTCCCGCCGAGGCTACGGGCATCTACCTGAATGGCGTCCCCCTGCGGTCGGCGGTACGGATCGATCAGAGTAATGGGGTAGGGCAGTTCAGCCTGTTCCGGCAACTGCCACTGCGGCAACTGCGGGTATACCCAAGTAATCCACCCCTGCAGTTCAGTCAGGCCAGTGCTGGTGCGGTGGCCATCGAGACGGACTACGCACGACCCGGCGGTACGGCCCGTAGCCTGAGCCTCAACCTGGTCGGCGTAGGGTACAGTCACGTGCAGGCGGTGGGTGAAACCGGTGCCCTACGCGGCTACGTGAATGCCAGCGACCTCACGGCCTTTCGGGCCGTGAACGGGAGAAAACTGACGGACCTGCGTGCCAGCCGATCGGTCGATGCGATGCTCAGTTACGCCGTGAAGGACAAGCAGCAGCGTACGCTCCAGTTGTTCTACCTCGGGTTCCTGGAAAGCTACCGGTACGACTACCGGGGTGCGGATACCGCCGGACAGTTTGGTCAGCGAAAACCCCGTCACCTCGGTATCGTCAACTACGACTGGCAGGGCAGCGGCTGGACGTGGCGGGCCAGTCAACTACTGGACTGGGAGAAGCCGACCTTCGCTTTCGATGGCCAGACGCTGGTAGTGGAACGGTTTACCAGCCACACCGGCATCCACGCCGAACGCCGCACGCCGGGCCTGACGCTGCAGTGGGGTGGTGCTACGAATCACTATTTCGATCCGGGGGGGCACACCCATACCACCGAAGCATACGCCTACGTACAGCACCGAACGGGACCCTGGCTCCTGGGCGGTGGACTAAAGCCGGTATACGCGGATGGCGCTGCCCTCAATGTGCAACTAGCCGGGCGGCTCGAACTCGGTCGCAGCAGGATACACCTCACGGCCGGCAGCCATACCCAACTACTGGCCCCGGGCCCTAACTTCCTGGGCTGGCAGCGACTCCGTATCCGCCAGCTGGCGGTAGACTATCTGCGCCGCTGGTCCGACTGGGAACTGGAAGCCGCCGCCTACACCAAACGCGAGCGCTACGGTAACCGGCAGACCGTAGCCGTAGCGGGCGCGGAAACGCAGCTGACCTACCGCAGCGGGAACTGGCTCGTCGGTCTGGGACTGGTCACGGTGCGCAGTCGTGCCGAGACGGTCCCTACCCGCAGGGATATTCCACTATCCGGACGTGGCCGACTGCAGTGGAATGCGGCGGGCTGGTCGGCCGGTCTGCACTACCGGGCCCGCTCCGGCAAAGTGGAGGAGTCTCTGATGCCGGGCACGGTACCGGACCGCTACCCCGACTACCAGCGCCTGGATGCCTCCATTACCAAGACGCTCATCACCAAACTTGGTGGTGTGATACTTTATGCGAACGCCAACAACCTGTTAGATACCAGGAACGTCAGTTACTATTCGTACCGCGGAGAGGAGTACTACAGTCGGCGCGTGGTATTCTTCGGAGCCATACTGAGTTGGTAGCCGGAGTGGTGGCGCTGGTGGGCTTAGACGCCGGAAAATGCGCTAAAGCCTCCGTCCACTGGTACAACGATGCCGGTCACAAACCTACTGGCATCGGCACAGAGCCAGATCAGGGTGGTCATGAGCTCCTCGGCTTCGCCAAATCGCTTCATGGGGGTGCTGTTGACGATGGTCTGTCCGCGGGCCGTAAGGGAGCCGTCCTCTTCCAGCAGGAGCCGGCGGTTCTGCTCACCGATGAAGAAACCGGGCGCAATGGCGTTGACCCGCACCTTACCGTCGTACTTCTGGGCCATTTCTACGGCCAGCCATTTGGTGAAATTGTCGATCCCGGCCTTGGCGGCGCTGTAGCCTACCACGCGGGTGATGGCCCGGTCTGCCGCCATGCTGGAGATATTGATGATGCTTCCGCCCCCGCCGTCTACGAGCAGTTTGCCGAACACCATACTGGGGATGACCGTGCCGTCGAGGTTGAGCTTGCTCACGCCGGCGAAGTCCTCGAGCTGAAGATCGAAGAAGGTCTGATCCGGCCCGATGGTCGCACCGGGCCGGTTGCCGCCGGCGGCATTGACCAGGATATCCAGTCTGCCCCACTCGTCCATGAGCTGATCGCGGGCGGCCAGTAGACTCTTGGGGTCGGTAACGTCGCCCTTCAGGAGGAGTACCGCACCGGCGGCCCCGCCCAGTTCGTCGGCGGCCTGCTGGAGGTTGTCGGGATTGCGGCTGAGGAGCGCCACGTTGGCGCCGGACTGTAGCAGGCCGCGGGCCATGGCTGTGCCGAGAGCACCGGTACCTCCGGTGAGTAATGCATGCTTTCCGCTGAGGTCAAATAGTTCGTTCATGGCCCCCAAGGTACTACGCGGTGTAGGCTCCTACTGCTCGCCCACCAGCAGGTTGCAGCCGCGGATGTCGGAGTGGTCCATGCGCCCCAAGACTTCGAAGCTACCGTCGGGGTACACCCGGCCCAGGTCGTCGCTGGCGATGAAGCTACAGGTGTCCAGATTTGCCAGGTCGATGAGGTTGAGCGCGGCGGTGCGCCCGAAGTCGGCCGTAGCGAAGGGGTCGGTCACCTCCCGGGGCCGAACGCGTAGGGTAGGGGCGGGGAGAAATCTGCCGTCCCGCGGTGCGTAGGCCTGCGAGAGCAGCTCCGTCATACCATACTCGCTGTGGATGTGCTCGACCCCGAAGGCCTGGGAGAGGGTGGTGTGTAACTCCGCGCGGGTGAGCTCGCGGCGGCGGCCCTTCATCCCCCCGGTTTCCATGATATTGGTGTCGCCGAGGGGCTGGGGGAAGTGCTCGGCCAGGTCCAGCAGGGCAAAGCTTACGCCCAGCAGTAGGGTAGGGGTGCCGGTGGCCTGCAGCTCCCGGAGGCGGGCAGCCAGGGCGGGCAGATCGTCGAGAAAGAAGCCGGAGGCCGGGTGTGCGCTGCGCGTGATGAAGTCCTGCGCCATGAAGACCAGACTGGAGCCGGTCCGTTCTAGATATGCCGGCAGCAGGGCCAGCACGGCGCGGCCCCGTAGCGGTCCGTACTGCCGCTCGAAGGTGTGGCGCGCGCCTTCGTGGTACCACTGTTCATCCCGCAGGGCGTGGCGGCTGGTGGTGCTGCCGGTAGTACCGCTGCTGCTGAAGGTGCGCACGGGAGTCCAGCTGCCGGACCGGATAGTGTGTGACTTAAATAGTTGGATCGGCAGGCACGGAATATCGGCAAGCCGGAGGACCTCCTCCGGTGCCACCCGCAACAAATCGAGGTACTGGGCGTAGATTATACAGTGCGCAGCCTGGTAGCGGAACACCGCCAGGGCCAGTTCGTCAAAGTGTTCCGGATGCCGTAGGCTCCGGATCCGCTCGGCGAGTTGCTCGCGCATCATTGTAATACGATTTGCCATGCAATACACCCGCTCTGTCCTATGGTTGCTTTTGACCGGTCTACTGATCGGCCTGGCCGCCTGCGTCAGCCCGCCAGATTATCCGGACGAGCCCGTGATCGTCTACGAGGGCATCAGTAAGGACTCGATCTATCAGTTCACCACCGGCCCCCAGGATAGTATCGTAATTCAGTTCTCCTTTACGGATGGCGATGGTGACATCTCCTCCAGCGACAGCGTAGATATCTTCTACGTCGACAGTCGCTTTCCCAATGAGCCGCCCACACCCCTGGCTTTCCCCCTGATCCCAACCGAAGGCACGGGCAATGGCATCAGCGGCGATGTCTTCTTTACGCTGATCAATACGAACCAGATCTGCTGCGTCTTTAATGGCCGGCTCTGCATCGACGATCCCCGCTACCCCGTGGATACCCTGTCGTATTCCTTTTACATCCAGGACCGCGCCGGCAACGTGAGTAATACCATCCGCACCGAGCAGATCAATATCCTGTGTGGAGCGCAGTAGGTCGGCGGGACGTTTAACTCAGCTGTTCGGCCCCCGGCGAGCGGCCCGTCTACGGTCTTTGGGTACCGGAGTGCGGGAGCTGGTGCGGCAACGCCGCCACATAAGGCAGTACGGCATAGGCTACTATAACTTCTGGGAGGTCGGCCCCGTTCCGCAGAGCTGGTTTTACCGCTTTCTGCAGCGTCCTGCCCTGAGGGAACTGGCCGCGCGGAGGCGTATCGGGCTGTTCTCCGTCCATCAACCCAACCGCTGGCTCCTACCGCTGACACCCTGCGACCGGCGGGTATTCTTCACCGGCGAGAATCTCGACCGCTACCCTCGTTACGCAGACCACTTACTCGACCTGGTGGATCTATCCCTGGGATTTGACGATCTGCCGGATGCAAACTACTTGCGCTTCCCCCTATGGCTGGTGGAGTGCTTCGCGCCCGATGCTACGGCTGCCACTATCACCCAAACTCTGCAGCAGTGGGAAATGCACCGTCAGCTTGCGCCTACGGCGTTGCGCAAGACGGCGGCCGTACTCATCGCCCGGCACGACGATCGCGGGGTACGGGGCGCGGTAGCCGATCTGGTAGAACGGTGTATGCCCGTTGACTACGCTGGCGCGTTCCGCAATAATGTGACTGAGCCGCTAGCGGCCGGCTGGCCGGCAAAGCTCCGGTGCATGCAGGACTACCGCTTTGCGCTCTGTCCGGAGAATAGCGATCGCACGGGCTACGTGACCGAAAAAATCTTCCACGCCCTACAGGCCGGATGCCTGCCCATCTACTGGGGTAGCGACAACTGTCCGGAGCCAGCGATCATCAACCAGGGGGCAATACTTACCTACGATCCTGAGCAGCCCACCGCGCTTGAGGAGCGTGTACGTGAGCTAGCAAGTGATGAGGCAGCGTACAAAGCATGCATGCGCCAGCCGGCCTTTCAGCCCGGGGCGGGTGAACGGATTTACCGCTATTTCGTCGATCTGGAACGGTCCCTTTTAACCCTACTGCAATGAGTCGTCTCGTACTGCTAAATTATGCCGATCGTCAATTTCGGTCTGCCCAGCGGTTGAACAGTCGATCGGGAAAGGGCATAGGGGGTTTTGATGGGGCTATTGCATATGGTCCTGACGATATCGACGCCCAATTCGCAATTCAGCACAAGGATACCCTCACTGCCGCACGCGGGGGCGGCTATTGGCTGTGGAAGCCCCATCTAATCCTGCGTACCCTGCGCCAACTGCGGCCGGGTGACTGGCTGTTCTACTGCGATGCCGGCGCGGTGTTTGTCGGGTCTATACAGCCCGTCGTCCGCCTAGCGAGTGAGCTGGGCCTAGATGTAGTCACCTTCGAGGTAGAGCACCTGGAGCGGCAGTACACGAAACGTGATGTCTTCGTCGAGCTGAGCGCCGATGTCCCCAGCATCACTGACACCCCTCAGCGGTGTGGCGGCTTCCAATTGTACCGTGTATCGAAACAGGCTATCGATTTTGCCGCTACGTTGCTGGCGCGCAGTACCATAGACGGCTTGATTACGGACAGTCCCAACCGATTCGGCAGGGAAAACTATCCGGACTTCATCGCGCACCGGCACGATCAATCTATCCTCAGTGTACTGTCCAAACAATGGGGTATTCCCGCATTCCGTGATCCCAGCCAGTTTGGCAATCCTTTTATGGATATGTATGAAAGCTGTACCTATCCTCAGTTGATCGAGCTGACGCGGCAGCGTGACGTGCCACGGTGGAAGGCAGGTACGCGGTGGGTACGGCACTGGCTGATCGGGCGCGGACGCTAGTGCTATACTTGGTACGGGGCAGCGTACCTTCGGAGCATGCAGTTCTACGAATTTCTAGCCCACCTCAGGCACCAACGCCGGCTCAGCGAGCACACCGTGGTGGCCTACCGGGCAGACCTGCAGCAATTTCACCTGTACTGTCAGGAAATATATGCAATCAGCACACCCAGGGAAGTGAGCCGGGAGATGGTAAAGAGCTGGCTGGCGCAGTTGGTGGGGGAGGGGCTGGCCGCTACCAGTATCCGGCGTAAGCTTTCCGCACTGAAGGCGTTTTACCTGTACCGGCAAACGCGTGGCCTGCAGGCTGCTAACCCTACCCTCCGCATACCTACTCCCAAAACGGGGCGCCGGCTACCGGCTACGATCCCCCGACAGGATTTGCAGCGACTGTTTGCGGGCTTTGCGGACCCACTGGTGGAAAACGATACGGAACTTTTGCAGGATCATCTGATGCTGGCCTTACTGTATCAGGGGGGGCTACGCCGCGCCGAACTGATCGGCCTGACCTGGGGGGATGTCGATCCGGACCGCAGCCAGTTGCGCGTACGGGGCAAGGGCAATAAGGAGCGGCTCATTCCGGTAGGTCCCAGCCTACTGGAGCTTATCGGGCGGCTCCGGCAGCTACGTGAGGGTGGGGGCGAAGGACCACTGTTTCTTACCCCGCGGGGCAAACCCCTTTACCCCAAATTCGTATACAACCGGGTGGTGCGCTACCTGAGCGGGGTGACGGTGGAGGACAGGAAGAGCCCCCATACGCTACGGCACTCCTTTGCTACTGACCTGGCGGAGGAGGGGGCGGACCTGAACGCCGTCAAGGAATTGCTGGGCCATAGCAGTCTGGCGGCGACCCAGTTATATACCCACAACAACCTGGCGCGGTTGCGTGAAGTGTACCGGCAGGCGCACCCTGAGGGAGAAGGGAAAAAATAGCGGCAAACCGCTTTGTCAATTACGCTAAAGCGTGTACCTTTGCAATCGCTTTGGGAAAACGTCCTGAAGCTGACGTTGAAAATAGGTAAACGATCCCAGGATTTAAGCCGGTGTAGCTCAGTTGGTAGAGCAGCTGATTTGTAATCAGCTGGTCGGCGGTTCGAGTCCGTCCATCGGCTCTGCTGCTTACCCTTACGGTAAAGGCCCTGGATCGAGGACAAAGGGGGGTGCGCTACAGTTGGAGAGGTAGGTTGGACTGTAAATCCAATGTTTCGGCTGAGTAGGTTCGAATCCTACCACCCCCACACCTTTATTGACATATTGATTCTTGATGCCGCCGTCGGATGGTGGTGGGTTTGGAACCCCACGCGATCTGTCTGTAGTACGCGCATCAATTATTTTGCGGAAGTAGCTCAGTTGGTAGAGCATCAGCCTTCCAAGCTGAGGGTCGCGGGTTCGAGCCTCGTCTTCCGCTCTTGTTGCGCTCCACAATGGTGGGGCGTTTTAATTATCGCAACCGTGTCGCCGACGTAGCTCAGGGGTAGAGCACTTCCATGGTAAGGAAGGGGTCGTGAGTTCAAATCTCACCGTTGGCTCAAGGGACAACCGTACGCGGCTCCGTTTCGGAGTCTCGTGTACATAGGGCGGCCGAAGTTGCGGTCGGCACCCTGATTCGCACCAATTTTTTAAATTCCAAAATAGGTTATCCTCAGATGGCTAAGGAAAAATTTGCAAGAACTAAACCCCACGTTAACGTGGGTACCATTGGCCACGTTGACCATGGTAAGACCACCCTTACCGCAGCAATCACCACCGTTCTCGCGGAGGCTGGCGGCGCTAAGAAAATGGACTACGATACCATTGACTCCGCTCCCGAAGAGAAGGAACGTGGTATCACCATCAACACCGCCCACGTCGAGTACGAGACGGCTGCCCGTCACTACGCTCACGTCGACTGTCCCGGACACGCCGACTACGTGAAGAACATGGTCACCGGTGCCGCCCAGATGGACGGTGCTATCCTCGTAGTAGCTGCTACGGACGGCCCCATGCCACAGACCCGTGAGCACATCCTCCTGGCCCGCCAGGTAGGTGTACCCAATATCGTGGTGTTCATGAACAAGGCTGACCTCGTCGACGACGAAGAGATGCTCGAACTTGTGGAAATGGAAGTACGTGAGCTCCTGAGCCAGTACGACTACGACGGCGACGAAGCCAGCATCATCATCGGCTCCGCGCTGAAGGCCCTCGAAGGAGATGCCGACGGTAAGAAGCAGATCCAGGACCTGATGGACGCGGTGGATAAGGATATCCCCGAGCCCGAGCGCCTCGTCGACCAGCCCTTCCTGATGCCCGTAGAGGACGTCTTCTCGATCACCGGTCGTGGTACCGTTGCTACGGGACGTATCGAGCGTGGTATCGTCAACGTAGGTGAGTCCGTAGAGATCCTGGGTATGCAGGCCGCTGACGCCAAGCCCCTGACCTCCACCATCACCGGAGTAGAGATGTTCCGCAAATTGCTCGATCGCGGTGAAGCCGGTGACAACGCCGGTCTGCTCCTCCGCGGTATCGACAAGGAAGCCATCAAGCGTGGTATGGTCATCTGTAAGCCCGGTAGCGTAAAGCCCCACAGCCGATTCAAGTGTGAGGTCTACGTACTGAGCAAGGAAGAAGGTGGCCGTCACAAGCCCTTCTTCAACGGCTACCGCCCTCAGTTCTACTTCCGTACCACGGACGTAACCGGTGATATCACCCTCCCCGAAAACGTGGAGATGGTAATGCCCGGTGACAACGTTACCCTGGAAGTGAAGCTGCTCAACACCATCGCTATGGAAAAAGGCCTCCGCTTCGCTATTCGCGAAGGTGGACGCACCGTAGGCGCCGGTCAGGTAACCGAGATTCTCGAGTAATTCAAGCCCTTAAAAGCTTGTGAATTGTGAAAGTTAAGCCCCCAAATGTGGAGGCTTAACTTTCACATTCCTAATAAAAGCGTAATTTCTACCCCTGGGTGTAACTCAGTGTACTGCGTAGCTGCTGCGCGGTGGCAGAGTACTGGTCTCCAACTTCCGAAGGATGCCACGAAGTGCAAGCAGGGCTGGGAACAAACCCACTTTTGACATTTATACACGGGTGTAGCTCAATGTACTGCGTAGCTGCTGCGCGGTGGCAGTGAACTGGTCTCCAACTTCCGAAGGATGCCATGAAGTGCAACCAGGGCTGGGAAAACCCAATTTTGACATTTATACACGGGTGTAGCTCAATTGGCAGAGCACTGGTCTCCAAAACCAGGGGCTGGGAGTTCGAGTCTCTCCACCCGTGCACGTTTGAGGTCAGAGAGAGATAAGGTGATACGATCAGAAACGAACGTACTACCTCAGCTCCTCACTCCCTCATTAAACAACCTATACACATGGATAAGGTAGGACTATACTTACGGGAGAGCTATAACGAGCTGGTGCACAACGTCACCTGGCCGCCGTACTCCACCCTGCAGACGAACACGATCCTCGTCCTTACGGGTTCCGCGATCTTCGCACTGCTGATCCTGATGATGGATTTCGTGTGGAAGAATGTCGTCGACTTTATCTATAACAGCGGAATCTAAGTACAGTAATCAGCATGGCAGACAACAAGTGGTATTCTCTTCGCGTGATCAGCGGTAAGGAGAAGAAGATCAAGGAACGCATCGAGAAAGAAATCGAGCGGAATGACTGGGGTAGCCACGTCACCAAGATCGTCGTGCCCACTGAGAAGGTCTACAAGATCCGTAGCGGAAAGAAGGTGATCTCCGATCGCAATATTCTTCCCGGTTACATTCTGGTCGAAGCTGACCCCTACGCCCTCAACGGCGAAGTAGTGGACGCGATCACCAGTCTGCCTAATGTGATTCACTTTCTGGGTAAGGCAGAGCCCGTTGCTATGCGGGAGTCTGAAGCCAACCGTTTGCTCGGCAAGGTGGACGAAAGTCTCGAAGCCGGCGATACCATGATCGAGCCCTTTATCGAAGGAGAGACGGTCAAGATTATCGACGGTCCGTTCAATGAGTTTGTCGGCGACATTCAGGATGTGAATGAAGAAAAGAAAAAGCTGAAAGTGATCGTCAAGATCTTCGGCCGTGGTACGGAAGTAGAGTTGAACTTCATGCAGGTCGAGAAGCAATCATAAATACATCATTTCTATTCGTCGGAGGAGCTCGTGGGTTCGCCACGCTCCGTCAGCACGACACAAATAAGTCAACATGGCTAAGGAAGTAGAAACCTTTATCAAACTACAGGTCCGCGGTGGCGCGGCCAACCCAGCTCCCCCCGTCGGCCCCGCACTCGGTGCCAAGGGCGTGAACATCATGGAATTCTGTAAGCGGTTCAACGCCCAGACCCAGGACAACCAGGGTAAGATCCTTCCCGTAGTCATTACGGTCTACAAGGACAAGTCCTTCGACTTCGTCATCAAGACGCCACCGGCTGCCGTGCAGCTGCTGGAAGCGGCCAAGATCAAGAGCGGCTCCAAGGAGTCTAACCGGATCAAAGTAGCCAAGGTGACCTGGGACCAGGTGCGCAATATTGCCGAGAGCAAGATGCCCGACCTCAACGCCTTCACCGTCGAAAGCGGTATGAAGATGGTCGCCGGCACGGCTCGTTCCATGGGCATTACCGTAGAAGGAACGCCGCCCTGGGAGCAGAATTGATGAGCGGGATCCACCCGTCACGAATCTAACTTATTAACGTAGGGAGCACGCCGTCACACCGTGTGCGCTATACACCTCAAACTATTCTATCATGGCTAAACTCGGCAAGGCGCGCAAAGCCGCCACTGAGAAAGTCGATGCCACTAAGCAGTACAGCCTCGATGAGGCGATGGCCCTCGTCAAGGAGGTCAATACGGCTAAGTTCAACGCATCGGTTGACGTACACGTACGTCTGGGGATCGACCCCCGCAAAGCAGACCAGGCCCTCCGCGGCACGGTCACCCTTCCACACGGTACCGGTAAGACGAAAACCGTTCTGGCGTTCGTCACCCCCGATAAGGAGCAGGAAGCACTGGATGCCGGTGCGGACTACGCCGGACTCGACGACTTGGTCAAGCGCGTCACCGACGGCTGGACCGACTTCGACGTCGTAGTCGCTATGCCCCAAACGATGGCTAAGGTCGGTCGTCTGGGTCGGGTACTCGGCCCCCGTGGACTCATGCCTAACCCCAAGACGGGTACGGTGACCATGGATGTCGGTAAGGCTGTATCCGACGTAAAGGGCGGTAAGATCGCCTTCCGGGTAGACAAGTTCGGCATCATTCACAGCAGCATCGGCCGGGTAGAGTTTACCTCCGAGCAGCTGACGCAGAATGCCAACGAACTCCTCGGTACGCTGGTGCGTATGAAGCCCAGCAGTGCTAAGGGAAACTACATGAAGTCGGTCACCGTAGCCTCTACGATGAGCCCCGGCATCAAGATCGACCCAAAGACCATCGCCTAACCGTCCAAATTAATTACCATGAATAAGACAGATAAAGCGGCGGCGATTGAATCCCTGAAGGAACGCTTCGAACAGAACGAGTACTTCTACATTGCCGACGCATCTACCCTCACGGTAGAACAAGTCAACAAGCTACGCGGCATTTGCTACGAGCGTGGTGTATCCATGCAGGTAGTAAAGAATACCATTGCCCGCAAGGCACTGGAGCAGCTGCCCGCCGAGAACAACTACGCCCCCCTCTTCGACGCACTGAAGGGCCCCAGTGCCCTGCTGTTTGCCGAGGTGGGAAATGCTCCGGCTAAGGCAATCAAGGAATTCCGCGCGGAGAAGGGCGAACGCCCCATCCTCAAGGCAGCCTACATCGCTTCCTCCATTTACTCCGGTGACGACCAGCTCGACAAGCTAGCCAAGCTCAAGTCCCGCGACGAAGTACTCGCCGACATCCTCACCCTGCTCCAGAGCCCCATGCAGAATCTGCTCGGTGGCCTCAAGGGACAAGGTGCGAAACTGGCCGGTGCACTCAAGACGCTCGAAGAGCGGGAAGCATAGCTTCCACATTACTAACCAAGGCTTCCAAGCTGATATCGCGAGTACCGACGCAAATCTTGCGCCGCTCTTTCGTAAATCACTATTAAATACTTTTTTATTATGGCAGACGTAAAAGCAATTGCCGACCAGCTCGTAGAACTTACCATTAAGGACGTAACCGAGCTCCTGCAGATTCTCAAGGACGAACATGGCATCGAGCCCGCAGCCGCCGCAGTAGCGATGGGTGGCGGAGGAGGTGGCGAAGCGGGCGGCGACGCCGCAGCTGAGCAGACCGAATTCGAAGTTGTACTCGAATCTGCCGGTGGCAGCAAGCTCAAAGTCGTAAAGGAGGTGAAAACCCTGCTCGGCCTCGGTCTCAAAGACGCAAAGGAACTCGTGGATGGCGCTCCAGCCACCCTCAAGTCCGGTGTCGATAAGGCAGAGGGCGAAAGCATCAAGGCCGCTCTCGAAGAGGCCGGTGCTACGGTGGTACTGAAGTAATTCAGTTCCTCCTTTGAAAGGATATTGGCGCGGGGGCGCAGCTGCTTCGGTAGCTTTCGTCCCCGCGCTTCTTCCTCATTAATAGGCTTAGCGGACACCGGTCCGGCTGGCCTATTTGCGTATAGGAAAACGCCCCCCGGGGCGAAACTAATACGGGGTACCTTGTGTTACCATACTTCGCGATGCCCCATACCTTCGAAGAATTGCCTTCGAAGTCACTACCATACCCCCCGTTACCACACCACCGCGGAAGGTGTCACACGGGCCAAATTAAAGGAAACTGCTAATGACGTCAAACGGCCAGATCCTTAACGCCGAAGCGCAACGGGTGAGCTTCGGTAAGATTAAGCTTACCGATCATTCCCCCGATCTTCTCGAAATTCAACTCAAGTCGTTCCAGGAATTCTTCCAGCTGGAAACGACGCCCGAAAACCGGGCCCTAGAAGGACTCTACCGAGTCTTTCAGGAAAACTTCCCCATTTCCGATACCAGGAGCATCTTCAATCTGGAGTTCCTGGATTACTTCGTCGATCCCCCTCGGTACACCATCGAAGAGTGTATGCAGCGTGGCCTTACCTACAGCGTACCGCTGAAGGCCAAGCTGCGTCTGTCGTGTAACGATGAGGAGCACGTAGACTTTAAGACTATCGTACAGGATGTATTCCTCGGAAACATCCCCTACATGACCCCCAAGGGTACCTTCGTGGTCAATGGTGCGGAACGGGTCATTGTATCCCAGCTTCACCGTAGCCCCGGTGTATTCTTCGGTCAGAACTTCCACCCCAATGGTACGGCGATCTACTCCGCCCGCGTCATTCCCTTTAAGGGCGCCTGGATGGAATTTGCTACCGATATCAATACGGTGATGTATACCTACATCGACCGGAAGAAGAAGTTCCCCGTCACCACGCTGCTGCGAGCTATCGGTTTCGACTCCGATAAGTCGATCCTCGACCTCTTCGACCTAGCTGATGAAGTCGCCAGCACCCGCGAGGCCCTTACCGCCGCCATCGGCCGTAAACTGGCTGCTCGTGTACTGCGCGCCTGGACGGAAGATTTCGTAGACGAAGACACCGGTGAACTCGTCATCCTGGAGCGTAACGAGATCATCCTCGAACGCGACACCGTACTCACGGAAGATAATATCGAAGACATCCTGGGTGCCGACGGCATCGAGAACATCATCCTGCAGAAGGAGGATGTGGGGATGGACTACAGCATCATCTACAATACGCTGCAGAAGGACCCGTCCAGCAGCGAGATTGAAGCCGTACAGTACATCTACCGTCAACTACGCGGCAGTGACCCGCCCGATGAGGAGACCGCCCGCGGTATCATCGATAAGCTGTTCTTCAGCGATAAGCGCTATAACCTCGGTGAGGTAGGCCGCTACAAGATCAACCGTAAGCTCAACGCCGGCACCGACGACGAAACCCTGGTACTCACCAAGGAAGACATCATTGCCATCGTCAAGTACCTAGTAGGTCTGATGAACCAGCGCGCCGAGATCGACGATATCGATCACCTCAGCAACCGCCGCGTGCGGACGGTAGGCGAGCAGCTTTACGCTCAGTTCGGTGTAGGTCTGGCCCGTATGGCCCGTACGATCCGCGAGCGGATGAACGTGCGCGACAATGAGGTCTTCACGCCGATCGATCTGATCAACGCGCGGACCCTATCCAGCGTCATCAACTCCTTCTTCGGTACCAGCCAACTGAGCCAGTTTCTGGATCAGACCAACCCGCTGTCGGAGATCACCCACAAGCGGCGGATCTCCGCACTCGGACCCGGCGGTCTGAGTCGCGAGCGTGCCGGCTTCGAGGTACGTGACGTGCACTACAGCCACTACGGCCGTCTGTGTACCATCGAGACCCCGGAAGGACCCAACATCGGTCTCATCTCTACCCTCTGCGTACACGCTAAGGTCAACAAGATGGGCTTCCTGGAAACGCCCTACCGCGCGGTAGCCGATAGCCAGGTCGTCATGGATGGTGACCCCATCTACCTGAGCGCCGAAGGAGAAGACTTCAAGAAGATCGCCCAGGCTAACGCCGCGATCAACGAAAAGGGAGCCTTCACTAGCGACCGCGTCAAGGCGCGTGACCACGGTGACTTCCCCGTACTCGAGCCCTCCGAGATCGAGTTCATGGACGTAGCCCCCAACCAGATTGTGGGTGTATCCGCTTCCATGATCCCCTTCCTGGAAAACGATGATGCTAACCGTGCCCTGATGGGATCGAACATGCAGCGTCAGGCCGTTCCCCTGCTCCAGCCCACCAGTCCTATTGTAGGTACCGGTCTGGAAGGCAAGGTGGCCCGCGACAGCCGCATGCTCATCAACGCCGAAGGCGACGGGGTGGTAGAATACGTTGACGCTAACGAGATCATCGTCAGCTACGAGCGCACCGAGGAAGACCGTCAGGTTTCCTTTGATGACGACAAGAAGACGTACCGCCTCACCAAGTTCCTCCGGACCAACCAGGGAACGTGTGTCAACCTGAAGCCCATCGTCCGCCGCGGACAAAAGGTAAAGGCCGGCGACATCCTCTGTGACGGTTACGCTACGGAGAAGGGCGAACTTGCCCTCGGACAGAACCTCAAAGTGGCCTTCATGCCATGGAAGGGGTACAACTTCGAGGATGCTATCGTACTCAGCCAGCGCGTCGTCCGCGAGGACGTCTTCACCAGCTTGCACATCGAGCACTTCGAACTAGACGTGCGCGACACCAAGCTGGGTGAGGAGGAACTGACCAACGATATCCCCAACGTTAGCGAAGAAGCTACCAAGGACCTCGACGAGAACGGTGTCATCCGCGTCGGTGCCTGGGTCAAGGAAGGTGATATCCTCATCGGTAAGATCACGCCAAAGGGCGAAAGCGATCCTACCCCCGAGGAGAAGCTACTCCGTGCCATCTTCGGCGACAAGGCCGGTGACGTGAAGGATGCTTCGCTCAAAGCAAGCCCCTCACTGAAAGGCGTCGTGATCGGTAAGGACCTGTTCAGCCGTACCAAGAAGGAGCAATCCCAAAAGGATGCCGAAAAGCTGGAACTCCAGAAACTGGAGGACGAGCACAAGGTCAACCTCAATAACCTGAAGACCCTCCTGGTCGACAAGCTGGACAAGATTGTCCGCGGACGGGCCAGCCAGGGCGTCAACACCATCTACGGTGAAGTCGTCGTGCCGAAGGGAGAGAAGTTCACCCAGAGCCTGCTGCGCGAAGTGGATTACACCACGATCGACTACAGCGGCTGGACCACCAGTGACGACCTCAACGGCCTCATCGCCCGCCTGCTGCACAACTTCAGCATCAAGGTGAACGAGGAAGTCGGTCGCTACAAGCGCGAAACCTTCAACATCAGCGTCGGTGACGAACTGCCCGCCGGTGTACTCAAGCTTGCCAAGGTCTACCTGGCCAAGAAACGTAAGCTGAAGGTAGGAGACAAGCTCGCCGGTCGCCACGGTAATAAGGGTATCGTATCCCGCATCGTCCGCGATGAGGACATGCCCTTCCTGGAGGACGGTACGCCGGTCGACATCATTCTGAACCCCCTCGGTGTACCCAGCCGGATGAACCTCGGTCAGATCTTCGAAACCGTGCTCGGATGGGCCGGTGAGAAGCTCGGCATGAAGTTCGCCACCCCGATCTTCGATGGTGCGAGCCAGGACGAGATCGAGGAGTACATCCAGAAAGCCAAGCTGCCCAGCCTGGGTCAGGCATACCTCTACGATGGTGAGACGGGCGACCGCTTCCACCAGCAGGCGACGGTAGGCGTGATCTACATGCTTAAGCTCAGCCACATGGTCGACGATAAGATGCACGCCCGCTCGATCGGACCCTACAGTCTCATTACCCAGCAGCCGCTTGGTGGTAAGGCCCAGTTCGGTGGACAGCGTTTCGGCGAGATGGAAGTGTGGGCGCTCGAAGCCTTCGGTGCCTCCAACATCCTGCAGGAACTGCTGACCATCAAGTCGGACGACATCCAGGGACGTGCCAAGGCCTACGAGGCGATCGTCAAGGGCGACAACCTGCCCGAGCCGAATATCCCCGAGTCGTTCAACGTACTGGTGCACGAGCTTCGCGGCCTGGCCCTGGACGTCAAGTTCGACTAGCCGGTCGCCGGCTCCCTCGCTCCCGATGGGGAGAGAGTATTTGATAAAAACAGTTTGGGGGCGGGAACGCAGGTGCGTGTTCACATCGCACCGGCGGCCCCGCCCCGAACTACCCTATAAAATATACTATGGCCTTTAAGAAGAGTACCAACCTCCAGAAGCAGGACTTCGATGCGATTACCATCAGCCTGTCGAGTCCGGACGATATCCTGGAGCGCAGCTATGGTGAAGTATTGAAGCCGGAGACCATCAACTACCGGAGCTATAAGCCGGAACGGGATGGACTTTTCTGTGAGCGCATCTTCGGTCCCGTAAAGGACTACGAATGCTACTGTGGTAAGTACAAGCGCATCCGCTATAAGGGGATCGTCTGTGACCGCTGTGGTGTAGAAGTGACGGAGAAGAAAGTGCGTCGCGAGCGGATGGGCCACATTCGGCTCGTCGTGCCCGTCGTCCACATCTGGTTCTTTAAGTCGCTGCCCAATAAGATCGCTTATCTGCTGGGCTTCAGCTCGAAGTTCCTGGAGAGCATCATTTACTACGAGCGTTACGTGGTCATCAATCCCGGTATCCGGGAGAGTGAGGAGATCATGCACAAGACGCTGATCACCGAGGAGCAGTACCTGGACATCCTGGAGACCCTGCCCCCCGAGAATCAGCAACTCGAAGACGGTCACCCCGATAAGTTCGTCGCCAAGATGGGCGCCGAGGCGATCCGTGACCTGCTCGAAGGCCTTAAGCTGGACGAGCTGAGCTTCCAACTGCGCCATCAGGCCAATACAGAGACCAGCCAGCAGCGTAAGAGCGAGGCCCTGAAGCGTCTGCGCGTAGTGGAGGCCTTCCGCGATGCCCAGGAAAACGTAACTAATAAGCCCGAGTGGACCATCATCCAGTACCTGCCCGTCGTTCCCCCGGAACTGCGTCCGCTGGTACCCCTGGACGGTGGCCGTTTTGCGTCGTCTGACCTCAACGATCTCTACCGCCGGGTCATCATTCGCAACAACCGCCTTAAGCGTCTGCTCGAGATCAAAGCGCCCGAAGTCATTCTGCGCAACGAAAAGCGGATGCTACAGGAAGCTGTAGATAGCCTGTTCGACAACAGCCGTAAATCCAATGCCGTAAAGGCGGAGGGTGGACGCGCACTCAAGTCGCTCTCCGATATCCTCAAGGGTAAGCAGGGACGCTTCCGTCAGAACCTGCTGGGTAAGCGGGTAGACTACTCGGGCCGTTCGGTCATTGTAGTAGGACCTACGCTGAAACTGCACGAATGTGGTATTCCCAAGGGAATGGCCGCTGAGCTCTTCAAGCCGTTCATCATCCGTAAGCTCATCGAGCGCGGTATCGTGAAGACGGTGAAGTCGGCCAAGAAACTGGTAGACCGCAAAGAGCCCGTGATCTGGGAGATCCTGGAGAACATCCTGCGGGGCCACCCCGTGATGCTCAACCGGGCACCTACGCTGCACCGTCTTTCGATCCAGGCCTTCCAGCCTAAGCTGATCGAAGGAAAGGCGATCCAGCTGCACCCCCTCGTTTGCTCGGCCTTCAACGCTGACTTCGACGGTGACCAGATGGCCGTGCACGTACCCTTGAGTCAGGCCGCCATCCTGGAGGCCCAGGTGCTGATGCTCTCAGCCCACAATATGCTCAACCCGCAGAACGGTACGCCGGTTACCCTTCCTTCGCAGGATATGGTACTGGGTCTGTACTACATCACCAAGCAGCGCCGCAGTGAGGGCGATGTAAAGGTGAAGGGGGAGGGACGCAAGTTCTACAGCTCGGAAGAGGTCATGATCGCGTACAATGAAGGTCAGCTCGACCTGCACGCCATCATCCACTGCCGCGTGCCGATCGAACAGGAAGACGGTAGCATCAAGTCGAAGCTCACCGAGACGACCACCGGTCGGGTGATGTTCAACAGTGCCGTACCCAAGGGTATGCCATTCGTGAACGTACTGCTGACCAAGAAGAACCTAAAGCTGGTCATCGCCGACATCCTCGAGCGGTCCAACTTCGCCATCACGGCGGTCTTCCTGGACAAGATCAAGGATATGGGCTTCACCTGGGCGTTCAAGGGCGGACTGTCCTTCAACCTCGGTGACCTCATCACTCCCTCCGTAAAGCAAGATGTACTCACTCAGGCCCGCGTAGAAGTGGACGAGGTGATGGACAACTTCAATATGGGTCTGATCACCAACAACGAGCGCTACAACCAGATCATCGATAAGTGGACGTACGCCGATAATCAGATCACCAATACGCTCATGCAGGAGCTGGCCACGCACAAGCAGGGCTTCAACTCCGTGTACATGATGCTAGACTCCGGTGCGCGGGGTAGTACGCAGCAGATCAAGCAGCTGTGTGGACTGCGCGGACTGATGGCCAAGCCCAAGAAGTCGAATGACTCCGGCCCGGCCGTAATTGAGAACCCGATTCTGTCCAACTTCGTCGACGGACTCTCGGTACTCGAGTACTTCATCTCCACCCACGGTGCCCGTAAGGGACTGGCCGATACGGCGCTTAAGACTGCCGATGCTGGTTACCTGACCCGTCGACTCGTCGACGTAGCCCAGGATGTGGTGATCATGGAAGACGATTGCGAAACCCTCCGTGGTATCGACACGACCTCCCTGAAGGAGAACGATAAAGTAGTAGAGAGCCTGACCAGCCGCATCGCCGGTCGCTACTCCCTGCACGATATCGTACACCCCGTCACGGACGAAGTGATCGTCAAGGCCGACGAGTACATCGACGACCGTACCGCGAAGTACATCGAAGACGAAGGCATCGAAGAGGTGACCATCCGCTCCGTACTCACCTGTGAGGTGAAGCGTGGTGTGTGCGCCAAGTGCTACGGCAAGAACCTAGCTACCGGCCGCAAGGCGGAGATGGGCGATGCAGTAGGCATCATTGCCGCCCAGTCCATCGGTGAGCCGGGAACACAGCTGACGCTGCGGACCTTCCACGTTGGTGGTATCGCCTCGGTAACCCGTCAGGAAAGCGAGCTCGCCTCGAAGTTCAACGGTAAGATCCAGTTCGATGGCGTCCGTGTAGTTACGGCTGAGAACGATATGGGCGATAAGCAGGACGTAGTTCTGTCACGCTCCGGCGAGATCAAGATCGTCGATCCCGAGACCAGCAAGGTCTTCGCAACCCAGCACATCCCCTACGGTGGTACGATCCATGTAAAGGATGGTCAGGACGTAAAGAAGGGCGACGTGATCGTCGAGTGGGATCCGTACAACGCGGTGATCATCTCTGAATTCAAGGGTATTGCCCGCTTCAGCGACATCGACGAAGGCGTGACCTTCCGCACCGAGCGCGACGACCAGACCGGCTTCGAAGAGAAGGTGGTCATGGAAACCCGCGACCGGAAGAAGATTCCTACGATTACTATCCTGAGTAAGGACGGCGAGGAACTGCGCAGCTACAACCTACCCGTTGGTGCCTACATCAGCATCGAAGACGGTGCCGAAGTAGCCGTCGGCGAGAAGATCGTCAAGATCCCTCGCAAGCTCGGTAAGATCGCGGATATCACCGGTGGTCTGCCCCGGGTAACGGAACTCTTTGAGGCCCGCAACCCCAGCAACCCGGCCGTAGTCTCCGAGATCGACGGTGTAGTCACCTTCTCCAAGAAGATCAAGCGGGGTAACCGCGAGCTCATCGTAGAAGCCAAGGACGGTCAGAAGCGCAAGTACCTGATCAACCTCAGCAAGCACATCCTGGTCCAGGATCAGGATTTCGTGCGCGCCGGTATGCCGCTCTCCGACGGAGCGATCGCACCGCGTGATATTCTCGACATCAAGGGCCCCTTCGCCGTACAGACCCACTTGGTCAACGGTGTACAGGAAGTCTACCGCTCGCAGGGTATCACGATCAACAACAAGCACATCGAAAGCATCGTCCGCCAGATGATGCGCCGGGTGCAGATCGTAGACTCGGGCGATACCACCTTCCTCGAAGGCGAAGCTGCCGAGCGTTACGAGTTCTTCGAGCAGAACGACTGGATCTTCGACAAGAAGGTCATCACCGACGCCGGCCAGAGCGAGAACCTGAAGGAAGGACAGATCGTCACTATGCGTCAGGTGCGTGAGGAGAACAGCTACCTGAAGCGCAACGACCTTAAGGGCGTAGCGTTCCGGGAGGCCCAAGCAGCCACCAGTTTCCCCCTGCTACAGGGTATCACGAAGTCGAGTCTCGGTACGCCGAGCTGGATCAGTGCCGCCTCGTTCCAGGAGACCACGAAGGTGCTCTCTACTGCCGCCATTGCCGCCAAGCGCGACTACCTGGAGGGTCTGAAGGAGAACGTCATCGTCGGCAAGCGGATCCCCGCCGGTACCGGTATGCGCAAGTACGACCGCCTGTTCGTCACCACGAAGGAGCAGCAGGAAGCATGGGAGGCCCGCCAGGCTGCCTTTGCCGAGGAAGAAGCTGCTGCCCGCGCCGCCGAAGAAGCCGAGTTGGCTGCGGAGGAAGCTGCGGAATAGCTACTGCGATCACTAGATTAGCAACGCCCCGTCGGACATCGGTCCCGGCGGGGCGTTTTTCGTTTATTTGTAGCGTCCAATCGTCTTACTATGCGCATCCAGATCCTTTGTTTCGTATTGCTCGCTTCACTCTGTCTCGGTGGGCAGACTCCCGTAGATACTCTGTCACTCGCCCACCAACTAGCCCCGCTCAACTACCGCAGCATCGGTCCCTTCCGCGGCGGACGCTCCGTCACCGCCACCGGCGTAGCCGCCGACCCGCTCACCTACTACATGGGCACCACCGGCGGCGGCGTCTGGAAGACCAGCGATGCCGGTCAGCAGTGGACCAATATCAGCGATGGCTACTTCCAGACCGGCTCGGTCGGCGCGGTAGCCGTATCGACCAGCAATCCGCAGGTAGTCTATGTAGGTATGGGCGAGCACGCACCGCGCGGCGTCATGACCTCCCACGGCGACGGTGTGTACAAATCTACCGATGCCGGCAAGACCTGGACTCACCTGGGACTGAAGGAAACCCAGCACATTTCCCGCATCATCATACATCCCAGCGATCCGGATATCGTCTACGTAGCCGCGCAGGGTCAGCTTTACGGACCCAACGAAGAACGTGGCGTATACCGCAGCACCGACGGTGGCAAGAGCTGGGAGCGCGTACTCTACCTTAATGACCTTACGGGGGCCTCCGAGCTGTCCATGGACCTATCCAACCCCGACGTGCTCTACGCCGCCATGTGGCACCACCAGCGCCTGCCCTGGCAGGTGGTGAGCGGCGGACCGGGCTCCGGACTCTACAAATCCACCGACGGCGGCAGCAGCTGGACCGAGCTGACCGAGGGACTACCCGAGGAGAAGGGTAAACTAGCCGTGAGCGTAAGCCAGTCCAATCCCGACAAGGTGTACGCCCTCGTCGAAAGCGACTCGCAGCAGGAAAAGGGCGGTCTGTTCGTGAGCGCGGACGCCGGTGCGACGTGGACCCGGGTAAGCAAGGATCACCGCCTAGTACAGCGGGCCTGGTACTACCTCGAAGTGTTTGCCGACCCGACGAATGAGAATGTCGTATACGTCCTCAGCGCCCCGGCCCTGCGATCCATCGACGGCGGGAAGACCTGGGAAACCCTCAGCGGCACCCACGGCGACTACCACGATCTGTGGATCAACCCAGAGAACCCCCGCAATCTGTGTATCGCGAATGACGGCGGGGCAGCCATCAGTTTTAACTACGGGGACACCTGGTCTACCCAGGACCGCATGCCCACCGGGCAGTTCTACCGCATCAACGTCGATAATCAGTACCCCTACCGCATCTACGGGGGCCAGCAGGACAACACCTCGGTAGTCATCGCAAGTCAGTCGCTGAGCAGTAGCGGGATTACCGATTCCGACTGGACCGCCTCCGCGGGAGGGGAGAGTGCTTTTCTCGCCTTCGACCCCGACGATCCGCGCTACGTACTCGGCGGCAGCTACCTGGGTACGATCGAGGTGTTGGACAATGAAGCTAAGGCCAGTACCAACATCATGGCCGCACCCATACAGTACCTCGGCCGGGCCGCCAGCGACATGAAGTACCGCTTCAACTGGAACGCTCCCATCATCCGGTCCCGGCACGAGCCGGCTACCTACTACCACGCCAGCCAGCACCTGCTGCGTACCCGGGATATGGGACAGCGCTGGGAGGAAGCCTCCCCCGACCTCACGCGCAATCAGAAGAATAAGCAGGTCAAGGGCGGCGGTCCCTACACCGTAGAGGCCGTAGGTGCCGAGAACTACGGTACGATCAGCTACGTCACCGACTCCCCCCACGAAGCCGGTGTGCTCTGGGTGGGCACCGACGACGGCTACGTACAGCTCAGCCGCGACAATGGAGACAGCTGGACCAACGTGACGCCCAAATCGCTGGAGGAATGTTTGGTCAACGCCATCGAGGTATCCCCCCACGATCCGGCTACCGCCTACATCGCCACTACCCGCTATAAATTCAACGACCACACCCCCCGCCTTCTGAAGACAAGCGACTACGGTGCGTCCTGGACGGATATCACCGGCAACCTGCCCTACGGTTCCTATACGCGGGTAGTCCGCGAAGACACGGAGCAGCCCGGGCTGCTCTTCGCCGGAACGGAGACTGGCATATACCTTTCCCGCAATGGCGGACTACACTGGGATACCTTCAATCTGAACCTGCCCGTCACCCCCATCACCGATCTGATGATCGCCCACGACGACCTGATCGTAGCTACGTCCGGACGGGGCTTCTGGATACTGGACGACTTGGAACTGCTCAGGCAGTACGACGCAGTTCACGATAAGGTAAAGTTGTATACCCCACCCGTTGCTACGCTGACTAGTGGCCGAAGCGAACTCGACAAATCGCCGGATAAGGTGACCGGTACGCATCCCACCCGTGGGGTCAATCCCGCTACTGGTGTGGTGTTCTACTACAGTCTTCCTGAGTCCGCGGACAGTACGGAACTTACGCTGGTCATCACGGACAGTACGGGCGCGGAGGTGCGCCGCCTGAGCAGCAAACCCGCTGCCGTAGCACAGTTTCCCGGTGGCCCCCCGGCAGCCATCGAGTTGCCTGCGGCCGCCGGACTCAACCGCTTTGTGTGGGATATGCGCTACCCGGATATGGTAGCCGCCCCGACCGCCTACATCGAGGGCAGCTTCCGGGGCCACCGCGTAGCTCCCGGCACCTACACCGCCGTGCTGGAACGCGGCGGTGAGCGATCAAGCGCCACGGTGACCATCGCAGCCAATCCCCTGTACCCCCTGACGCCAGGGGACTACGTGAAGTATCACGACTTCATGCTGCAGGCAGAGACCGCATTGAATGAGATGCACACCCTGGTCAACCAGCTACAGGACGCACACGAGGACCTGACCGAGCTGCTACCGCGCGTTGAAGAACGCGGCAACCAGGAACTGGAGCAACGGGTACGGGGCTTACTGGAAGATATCGTAGCGTGGGACGAGCAGATGGTGCAGCGCAAGTCGCAGGCCTACGATGACGTGGAGAACTTCGAGAACAAGTTCACGGCCAACTACCTCTTCGTGATCAATCATGCGAACAGTGACATCCCCCGGGTGAACGCGCCGACCCGTGAACGCCTGGCCGAGCTGGACCGTAAGTGGGAGGATCTGCGTACTGCCGGTAATGAATTACTACGCACCCGCGTCCCCGCCCTGAACGAAGCGCTCTGGGAGGTGCACATCGGTGCGGTACGTGGTGTACCACAGGTGCGGAAGTAGCGGGATGGAGTGAAGGGGGTGTGGTAGAAATAGTGGAGCCGGTGCTCATTCCCGATAAATAAACTAAACTGCTGGGAAGAGCACCGACACTGAGAGAGACACTATGAACAAACACAAGACTACCGGCGAAATAGCGGCGGTAGTGGATTCCAATTCAAATATGAACTGCTAAGAAAACTTTAAATCAGGCCCTTTAGTATTTGGGCGTAGACTTTTTTTAGATTTTTATCGCTTACCCGCCTTAAAATTTCCCGCCATCTGCGCCATCATGGGGTTGTTGCTCAGCTTGTGCATCATCTTACGCATCTGGTCGAATTGCTTGATGAAGCGGTTCACATCCTCCATACCCTGACCGCAGCCCAGTGCGATCCGCTTCTTGCGACTCATGTTGAGTAGGGCGGGATCTGCACGCTCGGCGGGCGTCATGCTGTAGATGATGGCCTCCACCTTCGAGAAGGCCGAGTCGTCGATATCGATATTCTTCATGGCCTTCGACATGCCGGGGATCATGTTGAGCAGGCTCTTCATATCGCCCATGCGCTTGAGCTGGGCCAGCTGGCTCAGGAAGTCGTTGAAGTCGAACTTGTTCTTCTTGATCTTCTTCTCCAGCCGCTTGGCTTCCTCCTCGTCGAACTGATCCTGCGCCCGCTCCACGAAGCTGATAATATCACCCATGCCCAGGATGCGCTGCGCCATCCGGTCGGGGTAGAACACGTCCAGGGCATCCATCTTCTCGCCCGTGCTGACGAACTTGATGGGCTTGCCCACCGTGTACTTTACCGAGAGCGCCGCACCACCGCGGGTGTCGCCGTCCAGCTTGGTGAGCACTACACCGTCGTAGTTGATCCGCTCGTTGAAGACCCGGGCGGTATTGACCGCGTCCTGGCCCGTCATCGAGTCCACGACGAACAGCGTCTCGTTGGGGCTGATAGCCTCGCGCACGTCGCTGATCTCCTGCATCATCTTCTCGTCGACCGACAGGCGGCCGGCCGTATCCACGATCACGACGTCGAACTTGTTCTGCTGCGCGTGGTCGATCGCGTGCAGGGCGATGTCGACCGGGTTCTTATTGTCGGGCTCCTTGTAGATCTCGGCGCCGACCTGTCCGGCCAGCACGGTCAGCTGGTCGATGGCCGCGGGGCGGTATACGTCACAGGCCGTCAGCAGCACCTTCATCTTGCGCTTCTCCTTCAGGTAGAGCGCCAGTTTACCGCTGAAGGTCGTCTTACCCGATCCCTGCAGACCGGCGATGAGCACCACGGCGGGGCTGCCCTTCACGTTGATGCCTACACTTTGTCCGCCCATCAGGTCGGTCAGCTCGTCCTGCACGATCTTGACCATGAGCTGTCCGGGCTTCACGGCCTTGAGTACGTTTTCGGTACCCAGTGCCTTTTCCTTCACCTTGTCGGTGAATTCCTTGGCGATCTTGTAGTTCACATCCGCGGCGACCAGGGCCCGGCGGATCTCCTTGAGGCTCGTGGCCACATTGATCTCGGTGATCTTATTGTCTCCGGTCAGGGACTTGAACGCTCCCTCCAGGCGGTCACTCAAATTGTCGAACATAGCTAGGCTTCTTTACGAGCGCAAAGGTATGAAGTAGTGCGGTAGTACGGGCCGCGGTCGCAGGTGCGAAGTCAGGCCGGATTGGCGAGCTCTTCCCACCAGCGTTCCCGGTACCGGGCCGCCTCGGCCACCGCGAACCGCTGACCGATCATGGGGCTGAGTACGCACTCCGTCTCGTCCGCCGCCTCGATGCGGGCGATGGGGTCGTACCAGGCGTGGTCCGATAGGCTGAACCCGCCCCAGTGGATGGGCAGGAGCCACTTACCCTGCAGATCCTCGTGCGCCCGTAGTGCCTCCTCGGGTTGCATATGCACGTTCTTCCACCGCTTGTGGTACTGGCCGCTGTCGAGCATGGTCAGGTCGAAGGGCCCCAGCCGGCGGCCGATCTCGGGGAAGTGCCGACCGTAGCCGCTGTCGCCCCCGAAGTACAGCCGGTGCTGTTCGGTCTGAATGACGAAGCCGCACCAGAGGGATTTATTGCGGGTGCTCGGGCTGCGCCCGCTGAAGTGGCGGGCCGGGGTAGCCGTATATGTGATACCGTCGATGGTGCAGGACTGCCACCAATCGAGTTCGGTAATCTTTTCGTCCGGGATGCCCCAGGCCCGTAGGTGGGCTCCCATACCGAGGGGGACCAGGTAGGCCTGCGTACGGTCCTTCAGGGCCATGACGGTATCGTAATCCAGGTGATCGTAGTGGTCGTGGGAAAACACCATCAGGTCCACCGTAGCGAGGTCGTCCAGGGGGTGGTAGTCCTTATAGGGGAAGCGGTGACCGAGGAAGGGAACGGGGGCTACCCACTCGCCCAGCATGGGATCGATGAGGATTGTTTTGCCACCGCTCTCCAGTCGCAGGGCGGAGTGACCGTACCAGGTGAGGTAGTCAGTTCGCGGATCGACCGGTGCGTGGGACTCCGCTACGGCTACCGGTAGGGGATTAGCCGGCTGGGTCTGCTTGGCCTTGATGTACCCCACCAGGTCGCCCATGAGACTGCGCAGGTCTTCCTTCAGGGGCGTTTTGTCGAGATTGCGAAACTGCCCCATCTTCCAGGCTACGGTGCCCTGGTAATCCTGCTGCTTCATCTCCTGCAGGCTGGCACCGAACTGCGGGTCCTGCCGCAGTTTGCGCGTGACATAACCGATGGGAATCAGGGCAAGACCGACTAACCAGTGAGGCTTCATGGGGGATTGGTGAAATTAAATGGGATCCGGGCGGCCGGTAAGTGACAGATCATCCGTGCCGGAGCCCTGTAGGGTAACGGCTACGGCTACAGTAATGACGCAACCGATCAAATTTAACCAGAGATAGGCCAGGTCGGTGTATTCCAGCCAGGTAGCCACGAAGGTGGCGACCACGAAGGCTTCTCCGATCAGGGCGGCTTTGAACACTGCCTTGCCACCGACCCCCTTAAAGAAGAAGGCCACCACGAAAACCCCCAGAATCACCCCGTAGAATAACGAGCCGATGATGTTTACCGCCTGGATCAGGTTGTCGAACAGGTTAGCCACCGCGGCGAAACTCAACGCAACTACGCCCCAACCGACCGTCAGCAGCTTACTGGCCTTGAAGTAGTGCGTGTCGTCCTTCCCGGGCACCAAGGAGCGTTTGTAGATATCGATCACGCTGGTGGTCGCCAGTGCATTGAGCTCCGAACTGGTGCTGGACATGGCCGCCGAAAAGATCACCGCTAGTAGTAGTCCCACCAGTCCGATGGGCATGTAGCTCGTAATAAAGGTGATGAATACGTAGTCGCGGTCCTCGGTGATGAGCTCCGGATCGTAGCGTGTGATGAGCTGGTCTACGGCCGTGGCGACGTTCTTGCGCTCGGCCAGCGTGCGTTCTACCTGCACCCGCGTGTCCGCAATGGCTTCCTCGTTGTCGCTGCGTAGCGCCTCTACCATACGGGCGGTAGCTACTTCGTTGCGCACGCTGATCTCAGCGTAGTCTTCCTCCAGTTGGGCAAGCTCGGGAGCATACTGTGAGCTGCGCAGCTTGTCGAGGTTCGCGGAGTTGAAGTGTACCGGCGGTGCCTCGAAGAGGAAGAACACAAAGACCAGAATACCGACCACAAGCACCAGAAACTGCATCGGTACCTTGAAAATGCCGTTGAACAGCAGGCCTAGCCGACTCTCGCTCAGGCTCTTGCCCGATAGGTAGCGCTGGACCTGCGACTGGTCGGTGCCGAAGTAGGAAAGAAATAAGAAGGTACCCCCCAGCAGGGCCGACCAGATGTTGTAGCGGTCGTTGAGGTCGAACTTGAGGTCTACTACCTGTAGCTTGCCCAGGTGACCGGCAACGCCGATCGCATCGCCCAGATCTACGTTGGCGGGCAGCTTCATGACCACCACCACGCCGGCGGCAAACATGCCCAGTAGGATGACGATCATCTGCTGCTTCTGGGTCACCGATACGGCCTTGGTGCCCCCCATCACGGTATAAAAGATGACCACCACGCCGATCACCAGAATGGTCAGGCTCAGCGACCAGCCCAGAATGGTGGACAGTATGATGGCCGGCGCGTAGATCGTGATGCCCGCCGCCAGCCCCCGCTGGATCAGGAACAGGAGGGCCGTCAGCGTACGCACCCGCAGATCGAAGCGCCCCTCCAGGTACTCGTAGGCGGTGTACACCTTGAGCCGGTAGTAGATCGGCAGTACGAAGACGCACAGGATCACCATAGCGATCGGCAGACCGAAGTAGAACTGCGCGAAGCCCAGTCCGTCGTTGTAGGCCTGGCCGGGGGTGCTCAGAAAGGTGATGGCGCTGGCCTGGGTGGCCATGACGGACAGCCCGATCGTCCACCACTTCAGATCGCGGTCGCCGAGCAGGTAGCTCTTGATGTTATCGACCTTGCGGGTTTGGTAGACGCCGTAGGCCACGATCGCCGTCAGGGTGCCCGTCATGACAAGCCAGTCCAACGTACTCATGCGGGGGTGGGGTTAAACAGTGTAGGCACGGGAGAAGAGGTAAAAGGCCACGAGCAGGATAAAGTGGAGTACGAGTACCACGAGGTACATATTGCGCCAACTGCCCAGGATGGGGGGCTCGTCCATATCTTCCTCAACGGTAGTGGGTTCGGCTTGCATGCCGCTAAGGTAGGTGACCGGCCCCTGGGGTCAGGTCAGCAGGAATTCGATCTCCCCGGGGTCTAGTTCCAGCGAGGCCTTACCGTCGATGATCTCACCGGCCAGCCGCTTCTTGCGCTGTTGCAGCCGGTGGATCTTTTCCTCCAGGGTATCCTTGCTCAGGAACTTGCGTGCAAACACATTACCCCGCCGGCCGATGCGGTGAGCCCGGGCGATGGCCTGGTCTTCGGTACTGGGGTTCCACCAGGGATCGAGGATGAATACGTAGTCGGCCGCCGTCAGATTGAGCCCCGTGCCGCCCGCCTTGATGCTGATCAGAAAGGTCTGTACCGCGGGGTCTTCCTGGAAGCGGCCCACTTCCACCGCTCGCTGCGCACTGTCTACGGAGCCCGTCAGCCAGGCGAAGGGTTGATTCGCCTCCCTTAGGTGAGTACGGAAGAGCTCGAGGTGTTTCACCATGCTGCTGAATACCAGCACCTTATGCCCGGCCCGCCGCAGTGTGTCCCACTGCGCGATGGCCTCGGCGAACTTGCCGCTACCCTGCGTATAGTCCGGATCGGCGATCACGGGATGATTAGCCAGCTGCCGCAGGCGGGTCAGGGTCTGGATGACCCGGAGCTTATAGCCACCACTGCCATCTTCTTCCGTCGCGGCGGTGCCCAGCAGAGCGTTGCGTGCCGCGGAGCGCTCAGCCTCGTAGCGCCGACGCTGCGCGGCGGTCATCTCGCAGTAGAATACCTGCACGTCGAGCTCCGGAAGATCTGGGGCTACCTCGGCCTTGGTGCGCCGCAAGAGGTGAGGATTGACCAACTGCCGCAACTGTTCCTTTTTACGGGTGTCGTCGTGCACCTCGATGGGGGTGATGAAGGCACGCTTGAAGAAGGCGTAGCTGCCCAGTAGACCGGGATTGATGAACTGCATCTGTGACCATAGGTCCGACAGCGAGTTCTCGATCGGCGTACCCGACAGGCTGATCCGGTGCAGGGCCGGTAGCGTGTTGATGGACCGGAAGATCTTACTCTGCCGGTTCTTGATCTGCTGACTCTCGTCCAGGATGATGTACGAAAGCGCTAAGTCCTGCAGCACGGCCTGATCCCGCAGCGCCGTCTGATAGGTGGTCAGCAACACATCGTAGCGGCGCAGGATGCGGGGATCGCGGTGGCGCTTCGTGCCTACGTTGGCCAGTACGGTCAGGGACGGCGCAAATCTCCGCAGCTCGGTCGCCCAGTTATACACCAGGGAGGCTGGCAGCACGATCAGGGCACGCAGGGGCTGGAGGTAGGCCTCATCGTCGGCGGCCGCTGCCGCGAAGAGGTCGATCTGTACCGCCGGGTGGTCCGCGTCTTGTGGGACTTCCTGTTCGGAGGACTGTTGCTCCTTAGCGTACAACAGCACGGCAATGGTCTGTAGCGTTTTGCCCAGCCCCATATCATCGGCCAGGCAGGCCCCCAGCCGTTCGTGGTAGTGGCGGACCAGCCAGCGGACACCCTCCAGCTGATAGGGACGCAGTACGGCGTGTAGTGAATCCGCAGGTGCATAGTCCGGTACCACTACGTCCGGCGTCACTCCGGTGGACAGTCCCATCGGCCGCAGTAGCGCCGCCTGACTACGTGCCAATCGCACTCGTCCATTGGCTACGCGAGCCAGCTCCAAGCCGGGCGCGTAGCGGACGAACCACTCTTCCGGCAGCAGGGCCAGACTACCGTCCGGCAATTCGTAGCGTCGGTCGCCCCGCTGAAGGTGTCGGACCAAGTTCACGAAGGGAATACTATGGCTGCCTAGCTGCACGGTACCCAGTAGGTCGAGCCAGTCACCGGTCTCCGTTACCGATAGCTGGATACTGGCGGCGTAGTCCGTATAGCGCTGACCGTCCTCCTCCGGCGGATCTACCCGTATGCCCAGGGCTTCCAGCTCGCAGCGGTAGTGCAGAAGCCAGCGGAGATTCTCATACGTCGTAGGAGTAGGTCGTAGACTTAGGGCCGCGGTATCGGACGCCTCCCCAAGCCCACGATCCCGCACCGGCCTCATTAGTTCGGTCTCCGCCGCGGGATCACGTGTCGTGCGAGTGACCTGGTACGGTGGCTCCGTAGTATAGGACACATGGATCAGCTCCGGTTCCTCGAGGTCGTACTCCTGCTCTTCGTACTGGAGATACGCCCGGATCAGGTAGTGCCCGTCGAAGGGGTGGGGCACGGCGGCCAGGCGCAGCCCGGTCGGCGCGGTGACCCGCACGAAATCGAAACCCTCCACTACTGGGTCGTGCAGGCGTACGGCCCGGGTAACGAACTTGCGCAGGTAGCGACTCACGTCCGCCGGGGGAACAAGCAGGACGTCGCGGGTCAGGAAGGGGCGCAGACCGTCTCCGCGCATGCCCCATACTTGTACGAGTCGCCGGCCCACGGCGATCCAGCCGGGGGCGGGTCGGTTGGTGAGGATGCGGGGGTCGAGATGGCGGACCAGCTGCTCCTGCCCGTCGGCATCCAGCAGGCGGAGTCGGTAGTGCATCCCGGCCGCATCGAGGGTAAAGTACAGGCGGGGGCGAATGGCCTCTTTCGCAAAGCGGACCAGGGCGGGCCGGATGGCCGCTCGCGTATCAAGGTTGAGGGTTACCGGGCAGGCCGACTGCCGGCACGCGATGAGTAGTTCTGAGCTACGGAGATGAATGTATCGTAGGACGGACTCGCGCTCCTTGCTTCCGTCCTTCAATAGTCCGGCCAGGGTAGGTACCTTCTTGCTACCCCGCCGAAAGTGCTCGGCGATCGACTTATCGCGGAGCTCTTCCGCCAGGTGCAGGATCCGGTCTAGTGCGGCGGTCGACGGTATGCCGTAGCTGCCCAGGGCAGTGCGTCGGGCGGTCTGGTGCACGGTTCTTGGGCGGCCGGCTTCGTCCAGACCGACGAAATAGGCCTTGGGGAGCCAGACCCCCGTGCGGAACTCAAAAAAGTTAATTACGATAGCACTCTGCAAGCCGCCAAGGTACGGGGGCGGTGTATTTTGCGCCGTGCCTACCGCCCTCCACCTGCTGTTCATCCTACTCGGAGTCGTGCTCCCCGCCGTCCTGTTCGTGAATGCCCGGCGGGGAAGCCGTTCGCAGCAGCGGATCCACTGGTCGCCGGCACTCAAGGTGCGGATGTACTACGCCAACGGCCTGCTGCTGCTCAGTCTGGCCGTGATCACGCTGGTCGTCTGGTACTTTACCGGCCGGCCGTTCACGGAGCTAGGGCTTGGCTGGGGCAGGACGCCCTACGATCCGGCCGCGATCGGCATCATAGGTGCCTTCGTGGCGCTGTACGGGATGGACCTGTACGCCGAGGCCGGCTCCCCTACGCGGCAGCAGGACACCCGCGTAAAGTTCCGCGCGCTGGGCTTTCTGCCGAATACCGGTACCCAGTACCTGCACTTCCTGTTCCTCTGTGCCTGCGCCGGGGTAGGGGAGGAGATCGTGTACCGCGGCTTCCTGGTCACCTACAGCGCCGAGCTCTTCGGCGATAGTGTCTGGGGTGTGGTAGGTACGCTGGCGTTTCCCGCCCTGTCGTTCGGCCTGGCGCACATCTACCAGGGCACGCGCGCCGTGCTCAAGATCATCCTGATGGCCCTGCTGTTCGGATTCTTCTTCTACCGCACGGGTAGTCTGTGGCCACTCATCCTGCTACACACCGCCATCGATGCGGTGGGCGGACTCCTGAACTGGTACCTCGAGGAGCAGGAGTAAGTCGGTCGTCGGGCGGGGCCGCGGGTGCGCAGAAAGGAAGTGGGAAAATTCCGTAGCCAAACGCTTGCTGCATTTGAAAAGACTCCGTACCTTTGCGGTCGCTTCGCAAGAAGTGATTGGCTGCGTAGCTCAACTGGATAGAGCACTTGACTACGAATCAAGAGGTTTCAAGTTCGAATCTTGACGCGGTCACCACACCATAAAGCAGACTGCGGTCTGCTTTTTTTTTCCGCCCCATCTCCGGGCGGCGTTTTCACTTGATAGCAACGTCCTTTCGCTATGTCTAAAGTCTGCAAACTCACGGGTAAGAAGCCGATCAGCGGTAACAACGTCTCCCACTCCAACCGGAAGACCAAGCGCCGCTTCGTACCCAACATTCAGAAGAAGCGCTTCTTCGTACCCGAGCTCGGTAAGTTCATCACCCTGCGGGTATCCACCAGCGCGATGCGTACCATCAACAAGCTGGGCGTATACGCTTACGTAAAGAAGCTAGAGAACAAGGGCATCGAAACTGGCGTCAAGTTCTAAAGTACCCTCCCCATGGCAAAGAAGAGCAAAGGCAACCGCAACCAGGTCATCCTGGAGTGCACCGAGCAGAAAGAAACCACCGTACCCGGCACCAGCCGCTACGTCACCCAGAAGAACCGGAAGAACACACCCGGCCGGATGGAGCTGAAGAAGTATAATCCCAACCTGCGTCGTATGACGCTGCACCGGGAAATCAAGTAACCCAACCCCTAGCGGCCGCCGGTCGTTAGCTACAAAATAATCGCAGTATGGCTAAGGTATCAAAGAACTCCCGCGTCGGTAAGCGTAGCGCTAACGCCGGCTCCGGTCGCGACTTCGTCAAGCTCGTTCAGTCCATCAAGAACCCCGAAACGGGCAACTACACCTATAAGGAGGTGATGATCCACAAGGACAAGTTGGACGATTTCATGAAGGATAAGTAGTTTTACTACCTACCTTCGGCCAGAGGCCCGAACCACAACAAGTGGTTCGGGCCTTTCTATTTATGTGCCGCTCCAGACGGATCGTGCCTTGCAGGCGCGGCTCTGGCGGGTCACTACCACTCTAAGACGGATTGCGTCTTGCAGGCGCGCTTACTCCAGATGGATCGTGCCTTGCAGGCGCGGTTCCGGCGGGTCACTAAACTATACCATTGTGCACTAAACCAGTACGGAGCAGCGTGTATACTGCGCGAAGAAGGACGTGCTATGAACCGCTCACCACCCCCACCATTTCCTAGTTATGAGCACTACCTGGAACGAACGCTACGCCCAACCCGACTACGCCTACGGTACAGACCCGAATGCATTTTTTGCCGAACAACTACGGCTGCGTCAACCCACCGGACGCATACTTCTTCCCGCCGATGGCGAAGGGCGCAACGGTGTATATGCGGCCGAGCAGGGGCTGCAGGTAAGCTCCTTCGATCTGAGTGAGGCCGGGCAGCGCAAGGCCATGCAGCTGGCGGACGAGCGCAGGGTAGCCATCGACTACCGGGTGGGGGACTTCCGGGAGCTAGGCTACCACGAAGCTAGCTTCGACGTCCTAGCCCTCATCTACGCCCACTTCCCGGCGGACGTGAAGCAAGACTATAACCAGCGGTTGGCGACCTACCTGCGTACGGGTGGCTTGCTGATCTTTGAGGCCTTTGGATCACGGCACCTGGAATACCGCAAGGACGATCCGAAGGTCGGCGGCCCGGGCAGCCAGGAGATGCTGTTTTCCGTTGAGGAACTCCGCCGCACCTTCCGCTACTTCGAGGTCCTGTACCTGGCCGAAGAGCCGGTCACGCTCCGTGAGGGAGCGTATCACCAGGGGACCGGCTCAGTGGTCCGCTTTGTGGGGAGGAAGCTGTAAGTAGCCGTTCCTTTCCTTCCCCTCCGCACCGGCGCGCGCGCCCTTTTCTGTACTTTTGCACCTTCCCGTAATCGATAAAGCCCTGCCCCATGACGAACGACCAATTGAAGGACCTGCAGACCCGCCTGGGCCTGCTCAAGCAATATCTTTGACGTCGCAGCGCGCGAGTTTAAGATCGAAGACCTGACGCAGCGAAGCCTGGACCCCGACTTCTGGAACGACTCCAGGGCAGCCGAGGCTGTCATGAAGGAGCTGCAGAGCAACAAGAACTGGGTCGTACAGTACCAGAAGGTAGCCGACCGGGTCGATGACCTGGAGATACTACAGGAGTTTCTTAAGGAAGGAGAGGGAACGGAAGAGGACGTGGATCGCCGCTACGCCGAGACCGTCGCCGTACTGGACGATGCGGAGTTTCGCGCTACGCTCAACCGGCCCGAGGACGAACTGGGCTGTATCCTGGAGATCAACGCCGGTGCCGGCGGTACGGAGAGTAACGACTGGGCCGAGATGCTGCTGCGGATGTACACCATGTACGCCGAGAAATACGCCGGCTACAAGGTGAGTCTGGCCAGCGAGACCCAGGGTGACGTGGCGGGTATCAAATCTGCTACGCTCGAGCTGATCGGTGACTTTGCCTACGGGATGCTGAAGGGGGAAAATGGTGTGCACCGGTTAGTGCGCATCAGCCCGTACAACTCCCAGGGTAAGCGGATGACGAGTTTCGCCTCGGTCTTCGTACACCCCCGTGTAGACGATACCATCGAGGTGGAGATCAATCCGGCGGACATCCGTTGGGACACCTTCCGGGCATCGGGTGCAGGTGGGCAGCACGTCAATAAGACGGAGTCAGCCGTACGCGTCACCCACGAGCCATCGGGTATCGTCGTGGAGTGTCAGGAAGAACGCAGTCAGCACCAGAACCGGGAGCGGGCGCTAAATATGCTAAAAAGCCGGCTGTACGAGCGGGAGCTGGAAGCCCAGCGGGCGGAGAAGGATGAAGTGGAAGCCGGTAAGACGGCCAACGAGTGGGGTAGCCAGATTCGTAGCTACGTACTGGATGACCGCCGGGTGAAGGATCACCGGACCAACTGGCAGACCAGCCAAACCGATGCAGTGCTCAACGGCGACCTGGAAGACTTCCTGAAGGCCTACCTACGGTGGAGCGGGGAGGCTAAATAAAAAGCGCGCCGACAGTGCGGCGCGCTAGTAGCTAAAGGTGTTTTAAAAAGTCTTGTGTACTGAAGTGTTGTTATGTAGTCTCTCTCAACTACTTGAATACTAATGCTATACACTATAGCACTTTCAATATCTGTGCCAAAGTAGTAAAGGCCTGATTCACACGTAGTTAGCCAATCGTGCCGGAGCGATCTATTAATTAAAACAAGTTAGTTGACGAAATACAGTAGATGTCTTGTATTAAACAAGTTATCACATGTATTGCCAGACCAACTGATTAATCAGGAAGAAGAGCACGAGGTAGATCCAGAGTCCGTCGAGGAAATGCCAGTAGATGGTGAGCAGACGGAGATTGAGCCGCTTGTCCGGGTCGCTAAAGTAGACTAACACACTGACTGGCTCCCGCATGTACTTGCGGGCGCGGTAGAGAAACACGCCGAGAAAGGGGAGCCCGCCGATGACGTGCGCGAAGTGAAGCGCTGAGATCACGTAGAGGTAGCCCGCCGAGTTATCGCTGTTGATGTACACCTGCTGGGTAAAAAGTTGGTACCAGGCAATACACTGCATCACCATGAAGAACAGGGACAGGTAGAGCGTATACCAGAGCATCCGCTGGTAGCGAGCGGTATTGTCGGCCAGGTACGAGGCCTTGGCCTGGGTCATCGTATAGCTACTGGCTAGCAGGATGATCGTGTTGAGAAAGAAGAGGAGGGGCAGCTGGATCGGCGGCAGTTCGCTCTGCACACGGGTGTACACGAAGGCGGCCGTCATGGCCAGGAACAGCATGCTCAGGCTGAAGAGCAGCAGCGAGAGGTAGATGTTCTTGGGGTGAAAGGCGAAGTTGTCGGTCGACTCATCGACCGGCCGTTCCAGTTCGTGGGGGCGGTTGTACATCAGACAGCGGATTTGTTCCGGCGGCAGCGTTCGGAGCAGTACTTGACTTCATCCCACACCTTGGCCCATTTCTTACGCCAGGTAAAGGGGCGACCGCATACGGGACAGATTTTTTCGGGGAGGTTAGGCTTTTGATGGGCCATCGCGCAGGGCTATGATCTTGTCCATGACGGCTTCGGCTTCGGCCGACTTGGCGGCGTAGCCCTTGATGTCACCCTTACGCTGTAGTGCCATCGATTCCTCCAGCAGGCGGGAGTAGTCTTTTTCCAGTTGCTTGACCGGGTCTTTCTTGAATAATCCAAACATAGCGGAGTGATTTAGAGGGTAACGGAGGGGGCAGACTTAGGTTGTAAAACCAGGGTATACACAACAGGAAAGCCCGTACCGAGTAGATCGGTACGGGCTTCCGGTTCGGCTAGTGAGCGAACTCAAGTTGCGCTTAGGCGGTCTGCCGCTGCGTCATATTGCTGCGACGCGCTACACCGTAATGGGTGTGCAGGCTATTCCAATAAGTATGGTCGCTGGTTTTTGGCCAGTTGTCTTTGTCGAAGCCGGGGGCATTTTCGAGCCGGTCCTGACTTACATTCAGTACGAAACGCTCGGTGGTGGTATTGACGTCGAAGGCTTCGAAGGGAATGGCGAAGTATTTGTCGCCTAGTCCGAGGAATCCGCCGAAAGAGAGTACTGCATAATTTACGGTACCGGTTTCGGTATCGATCATTAGATCTTTAATCTCTCCGAGGTTCTCGCCTTTTTGGTTCGTTACGTTGGTTCCGGTGATGGAGTTCGAGGATAGAATTAGGTTAGTCATAATAATACGTTTGTTGCGGTAGGTGAAATCTATAAATGTATGGGTTCCCGCTAGTTATATAATCAAAATACAGTAATGTAACATCGTGAAGCTTACAAAAGTTCACTATATAACTAAAACAGTGTAGTGTTGTCAATAGCTTACGTCGCATAAAGTCAGCGTACGTACGGCGGTAGCCAGGCAAAAAGGCGTATCTTTAGCGGGTTAAATATGTGGTGACGCCCTTCCCTAAGTGGAGGAGCGTCGCTTTTTTTTCCCCTTCCGCCGTGTCCGTGCGTTTGCTGCACCGTGCAGTGCGTGACGGCCACCAGCGGCTAACTCTACATATCATGGCAGGAACACACTATCTGTCACAAGGAGGCTTCGACCGGCTGCGTGCCGAGCTCGACGAGTTGAAAACCAATGGCCGGGCTAAGGTGGCCAGCGCCATCGCCGAGGCCCGTGAAAAGGGTGACCTTTCGGAGAACGCCGAGTACGACGCGGCCAAGGACGCCCAGGGCCTACTGGAAATGAAGATCAACGAGCTCGAAAAAGTGATGGCTAACGCCCGGGTACTGGACTCCAGTCAGCTCGATACCAGTAAGGTGACCGTGATGAGTAAGGTGACCATCGAGAACCTCAAGAATCACGCCGAGATGGTCTACGAGCTCGTCGCCCAGAGCGAGGCCGACCTGAAGGCAAAGAAGATCTCGGTAGATAGCCCTATGGGTAAGGGACTACTGGGTAAGGCCGTAGGAGATATTGCCGAGATCAAGACCCCCAGCGGTACCATTCAGTTCAAGATCAAGCACATCACCGTCTAAGCATGGCCTCTATCTTTAGTCGCATCATCGCGCGGGAGCTTCCGGGCTACATCGTAGCCGAAACGTCCAGCTGCATTGCCTTTCTCGACGTGCACCCGATGGTAGAGGGACACACCCTCTGCGTGCCCAAGCGGGAGGTCGACTATTATTACGATTTGTCGGACGAAGAGCTCGCAGAGCTTACCCGCTTCACCAAGCGGGTCGCCACCGGCCTGCGTCAGGCCGTAGCCTGTAAGCGGATTGCCAACGGCGTGCTCGGCCTGGAGGTGCCACACGTGCACGTGCACCTGGTGCCGGTGAGTACTACCAGCGATTTTCGCTTCGGCAAGGTCGTGGAGGTCTCCGAGTCCCGCATGCAGAGCCTGCGCGACGAGATCGCCGCGGCGATTCCGCCGGCCTAGAAGTCGGGTGCCGTCAGTTCTTTGAAGTGACCGTTGAGCTGTGCCCGTGCACGGATACCGAGCGGATCGCCCGACTGTGGCCGTACCTGCCGGAGATGCTTAAGCATGTATTCCTGCCGTTCCTGCGCGGCCCGCAGGGTGAGCAACTCGTACTCCTGCTCCAGGGTGAAACCCACGTAATGTCCGATGCTGTAGGTCCGGAAGCCTTCCTCCAACGACAGCACCTCCCGTTCGATCTTTAGTTGCCGGTAGATGCCCCGGGTAAGGGCGATGATCTCCCGGTTCAGTTCCGGGTCTTCGTCTTCCTCCAGCGGGAGGAAGCGGACCTGCCCACCGGGATACAGTTTGCCGGGGGCTTGCCGGTCGAAATCTTCGAGGTAGAACACCCGCTCGCCACGTGTATGCACGTCGCTTTCCCCCGAGGGGTAGCGTTTCGGTACGCCCAGCAGAGACACCTCCGTGGCTACCGGACGCAGCCCGCCGTTGATCACCGTAGGTACGCCGAAGCGGATACCCTGGGATTCGGCGTCTTCGATCAACTGCCGGTACCGCGGCTCGAAAATATGCAGGTTGAGGGCCTCACCCGGGTAGACGACCAACTGTAGGGGAAAGAGCGCAAGTTGTTGTTCCATAGCACTGGGCTAACAGTCATCGGCCCTAAGTTGCTTACTTTGGTGACAACTTACCGCAGATCCTACGATAATCGTATGGTCCGACCGGCAACTCCTCAAGCAACGTAGATGCGGTACATGCTTCGGCGGCTCCTCTACCTTCCCCTCAGCCTGCTACTGCTGAGCCTACTGTGTTTCGCATTCATGCAGCTATCCCCCGGTGACCCGGTCGAGCAGCGGATGGCCATGCAGGGTACCCGCGCGATGAGTCAGGACCCCGCCGCCTACTTTACCCGCTACCGCCGCCTGGCTACCGAACTGGGCTACGACCTACCCCCCTTCTACCTCACCCTTTCGAACGCTAGTCTGCCGGACACCCTGCACCGCATCGTCGTAGCTACCCAGCGCAGGACGGTCCGGGCGCTGGCCGTACGCTATGGCAACTGGCCGGCGACCCAGCAGTACTACCGCGCGGTACTCCGACTGGCTTACCACCTTCCCGGGGCCCGTGACGCCTCCATCACCGCGGCCCGTAAACTACTTACGCACAGCGCCCCGGCCTTCATTACGCGCGAGCTGGCCGTACTGGGTGGAGCAGACGGACGCGACATACGGGCCGCCTTCACCGCTCTGGTCGCCGGGGCGTCGCCGTCCACCACCCTCTGGCCCCGGGTCATTTGGCACGGGACAGCCAATCAGTACCACCGCTATCTTATGGGCCTGCTCCGCGGAGAATTGGGAATATCCTATACCGACCGCCGGCCGGTAGCACAGAAGATCGCCCGGGCCCTGCCCCGTACCGCCCTGCTGAACGGACTGGCTCTATTTCTGGTCTACCTGCTGGCCGTACCCCTGGGTATGTATATGGCGTACTACCGGGATAGCACCTTCGATCGCGCGGCTACCTTCCTGACCTTTTTGGGTTTTGGCATTCCTAGCTTCTGGGTCGCTACGCTCCTGGCCAACTTCCTGACTACGCCGGCCTTCGGTATGGACTACTTTCCCAGCATGGGCTACGGTGACGTGCCGCCGGGAGCGGGGTGGTGGATGGGGCTGCGGATAACGAGTAGCCACCTCCTGCTCCCAGTGGCCTGTCTGACCTATCCCAGCCTGGCGTACGTAGCCCGGCACCTGCGCGCCGCCGCCCTGCTGCAACTGCGGCAGCCCTACGTAAACACGGCGCTGATGAAGGGGATGACGGGCGCGCAGGTGCTGTGGCGACACGTATTCCGCAACGCCGCCTTCCCGCTAGTCACCCTGCTCGGTGGCCTGCTGCCCGCATTACTGGCCGGTAGCGTGCTGATCGAGCAGGTCTTTAATCTGCCCGGTATGGGCCGCTTGCTGTACACGTCGGCGCTGGCCCGCGACTGGCCCGTAGTGACGGCCCTGGTACTCCTCAACGGACTGGTCACGGTACTCGGTCTGCTACTGGCCGACATCGGCTACCTGCTGCTCGACCCCCGCCTGCGGCTGGAGAAACGCCGGCAGCTATGAGGTGGGCCTACTGTTTCCTGGCGCTACTCATCGGCGTAGCCCTGCTGTCGCCCTGGCTGGCGACGGAGCAGCCTCTATATCAGTCGGACAGCGTGGTCATCCGGGCGCCCATCCCATTCGACGCGCAGGCTACGGCCCTAGCAGGACCGCGTAATGCCGCCCCCGGCACCCGTGCGGCAGACGGACGGCGGCACTGGTTGGGGACCGACCGCCTCGGGCGGGATACGGCAGCCGGACTGGTGGCGGGGACGCGGGTTGCGGTGCTGGTAGGAACGGGTAGCCTGCTCATCGTTTTACTGCTGGGAGTACCCCTGGGGGCGGTGGCCGGTTTCTTCGGAGACGGGGGGCTGCGGGTAGCCCGGGGCCGGCAGCTGGCCATCGCGCTGGGGGTAGTGCTGGGCAGTATGTATGCCGGGGCGAGCCTGTGGATTATTGCGCGAAGCGGGGGAGAGTTCGTGCTGTGGTGGGGGTGCACTGTCGGGGTTTTCGTAGCGGCGTGCTGGCTGGTGCAACGTGTGCTACTGCGGTGGCTACCAGCACTGCGCCGACCGGTGGGGGTACCCTGCGATCGGCTGGTGCTGCTACTGATCGAGGTGGTCAGTAGCGTGCCGGGGCTGATCGTGTTGATCGCGGTACTGGCGCTGGTCCGTACCCCGTCGCTGCTGCTGATCGTACTCATTATCGGTCTGATCGGTTGGACGTCGATCGCGCGTTTTCTGCGGGCCGAGCTCCTGCGCATCCGGGAGCTGCCGTACATCGCCGCGGCGCGGATCACGGGGGTGGGGGAGTGGCGATTGCTGTGGCGGCACGCGCTGCCCAATGCAATTGGTCCACTCGTAGTAGTGGCGGCCTTCTTTGTCGGCAGTAGCATCCTAGCGGAGGCCATGCTGAGCTTTCTGGGGGTAGGGGTACCGGCTGAGCAGGTCACCTGGGGCAGTATGCTACAGCAGTCGCGCGCGCGGCCGCAGGCCTGGTGGCTGGCCGTCTTTCCCGGTTTGCTGCTCACCCTGACGGTACTGGCCTGCAATCGACTGCGCCGGTAGTGCGGACCTTCTACGTCGGTAGCACGCCGAATGGGTTGGCACCCGACCGGAAGGTTTACCTTTACGGCCATGGCTACGAAGTACGAACAGCGCGGCGTCAGCGCAACCAAAGCAGAAGTGCACCAGGCAATCGAGGGGCTCGATAAGGGACTCTACCCCCGGGCCTTCTGCAAGGTGCTGCCGGACATTGCCGGCGGCGACGCGAACTGGTGCAACGTCATGCACGCCGATACGGCGGGTACCAAAACAAGTCTCGCCTACGTGTACTGGCGCGAAACCGGCGACCTGAGCGTCTGGGAAGGTATTGTTCAGGATAGTCTGGTCATGAACCTGGACGATATGGGCTGCGTCGGAGCCGTAGACAACATCCTGATCTCCTCCACCATCGGCCGCAACAAGAACCGTATACCCGGCGAGGTCCTCAAGACGATCATCCAGGGGGCGGAGAAGTTTAAGGATAACATGGCCGAGCAGGGGATAGGCCTACACCTCACGGGTGGGGAGACGGCCGACGTAGGCGATATCGTACGCACGATCGATGTGGGCTATACCACCTTCGCCCGCCTGCGCCGCGATGAGCTGATCGTCAATAATATCAAACCCGGCAACGTAATCGTCGGCCTGGCGAGCTACGGACAGGCCACCTACGAGACGGAGTACAATGGTGGAATGGGCAGTAACGGCCTGACCAGCGCACGCCACGACGTATTCAAGCACGACTACGCCACGAAGTACCCGGAGAGCTTCGACCCGGAGGTAGACCGCTCGGTCGTGTATTCTGGCAGCCGTTCGCTGACCGAAACGATTACCGTAGGCGGGCAGGAAACGACCGTAGGTAAGCTGGTACTGAGCCCGACCCGCACTTACCTTCCTGTACTTAAACGCTTGCTGGATGAGGTAGGCCCCATGCTTGACGGTCTGATCCACTGCACCGGCGGCGCCCAGACCAAAGTGATCAAGTTCGTAGATCAGGTACGGGTAGTGAAGGACAGCCTCTTTGCCGTACCACCGCTGTTCGAGCTGATCCGGCAGGAGAGCGGCACCGACTGGCGGGAGCTCTACCAGGTCTTCAATATGGGACACCGGCTGGAAGTGTACCTGGCGCCGGAGCGGGCGCAGGCGGTGATCGATATCGCCAATTCCTTCGGGATCGATGCACAAATCGTGGGCCACGTAGAGGCGGCAGAGCGACCGGAAGTACGGCTCACTACCCCGGGCGGGGTGGAGAGCTACTACGAATAAAGCCTAACCATTCAGCTCCTTGGCAAATAGCCGCGATACGTCCTTGAAGGCCTTGAACTCCAGAGCATTGCCCGCCGGGTCGTAAAAGAACATGGTGTACTGCTCCCCGGGTAGTCCTACGAAGCGCACGTAGGGCTCGATCTCGAATTTGACGCCGTGGTTCCGCAGCCGTTGGGCGAAATCCTCAAACTGCTGCCACTCCAGCACCACTCCGAAGTGGGGCACGGGCACGTGCTTGCCATCCACCTCGTTGCGGTGATCGGGCTGCTCCTTCTTTGGCGCCAGGTGAGCGACCAGTTGGTGGCCGAACAGGTTGAAGTCGATCCATTCGGTATCGGTGCGCCCCTCCGGACAGCCCAGTACGGTGCCGTAAAAGTGGCGTGCGGCGTCGAGGTCGTCTACGGGGGCGGCTAGGTGGAAAGGTTGCATGGCGGGGGGGCAGGGGGTTAGGGAGTTAAGGGGTTAAGGGGTTAAGGTACGGGGGTGGGGCCACTGGTGCAAGGTAGTTAGGTCCGCCACTGCCGTGCCAACTCCCACACCGCAATACCGGCACTTACCGCTACGTTCAGGCTGTGCTTTGTGCCGTACTGGGCGATCTCTACGGTGCCGTGGCTGAGATCGATCACTTGCTGGGCTACGCCCTTTACTTCGTTGCCGACTACCAGGACCAGGGGAGCATCGGTAGTCACCCGGTAAGCGCCGAGCGGTACGCTGCCTTCCGTTTGCTCCAGGCACTGCACCTGCGTGCCCGCCCCGGTGAGTTGCCGGACCAGTTCGATGGCCGTGTCGTGGTACGACCAGCTTACCGTAGTGGTGGCACCCAGGGCGGTTTTGAGGATATCGCGGTGGGGTGGGGTAGCCGTGATGCCACAGAGGTAGACGTGTTGCAGGGCAAAGCAGTCGGCGGTGCGAAACAGGCTACCTACGTTGTTGGCCGAGCGGATGTCGTCGAGCAGGAGGCTGAGTGGGAGCTTGTCGGTGGCGGCGTAGGCGTCGGGGCTCAGGCGCTGGAGCTCGCTCAGGCTTTTCTTGCGGCGTGACATGGACGGAAGGATGGGGGCATGAAAGCGGGAGGGAGTAAACGTATAAACAAAGCCTCCCCGTAACCGTGTACGAGGAGGCTTTGCCGGTAGAACAGGCGTAATCTAGTGGCCCAGATAGTTCTTCAGCAGCTTGCTGCGGTTGGCGCCGCGGAGCTTGTTGATGGCCTTGTCCTTGATCTGGCGGACGCGCTCGCGGGTGAGGCCGAACTTCTCGCCGATATCTTCCAGGCTCATGGGGTGCTCTACGCCGATGCCGTAGTACAGCTTGATCACGTCGCACTGCCGCTCGGTGAGGGTGCCGAGGCTGCGGTCGATCTCACGGCGCAGGGATTCTTTGTACTCCAGGGCGGAGTCGGTGCCGGGGGTAGCGGTATTGGCCAGTACGTCGAGCAGGCTATTGTCTTCGCCTTCGACGAAGGGGGCGTCCATACTTACGTGGCGGGCGGCTACACCCAGGGTGGTTTCTACTTCTTCGGCGTTGATCTCCAGCTGCTCGGCGAGCTCTTCGCTGCTGGGCTCGCGCTCGAAGGTCTGCTCGAGCTGGCTGAAGGCCTTATTGATCTTGTTGAGGCTACCTACTTTATTGAGGGGCAGGCGCACGATGCGGCTCTGCTCGGCCAGCGCCTGGAGAATCGACTGGCGGATCCACCATACGGCGTAGGAGATGAACTTGAAGCCGCGGGTCTCGTCGAAGCGCTGGGCGGCTTTGATGAGGCCGAGGTTGCCTTCGTTGATGAGGTCGGACAGGCTGAGGCCCTGGTTCTGGTACTGCTTGGCTACCGATACGACGAAGCGCAGGTTGGCCTTGGTGAGCTTCTCGAGGGCGATCTGGTCTCCCTGCTTGATGCGCTTGGCGAGGTCGACTTCTTCCTCGGGCGTCAGCAGGTCTACTTTACCAATCTCTTGGAGGTATTTTTCGAGCGACTGACTCTCGCGATTCGTGATCGACTTCGTAATCTTAAGCTGTCTCATACAGGGGGGGTACTATCAAAATTGGCCGCAAAATTAGGCGGAAATAACATGCAAAGCAAGACCCTCCGGCAGATAGGCCCTTAACGTGTAGGTAACACTGCGAAGAAACAATAGGTTGGGGCGGCAGAAACTTTTGGTAGTCTCGCCTTATTTACCGTATTTGTCCGCTACACTTTTGCCAACCCCCTGATATGGAACGAGTTAAGTTTACCTCGGAATTTATATTCCGCGCCTCCCCCAATATTGTCTACCAGTTCTTAACCGATCCGGCTTGCCTCACCCGCTGGTTCTGCGATGAGGTCGATATTAACGATAGCACCTACACCTTCGTCTGGAGCGGCTCGCCCGAAGTGGCCGAGCTCATCGAAGACAGCGAGGGCAGCATGGTACGTTTCGCCTGGGAGGATGCGGACGACGACGACGAGTACCTGGAGTTCAGCATCGGCAAAAGTCCCGTTACGGGAGAGACCATCATGTACGTGACGGACTTTGCCGATACCGACGAAGTAGAGGATCAGAAAGCCCTGTGGGACACCCAGCTGACCCGCATGCGCGCCAAAATGGGGGGATAGTATGATCAGGATCTACCTCGGGCTCACCCTTGCCGGTCCCGTACTACCCGCTCCACCCGCCGATGCCGTGGGGGAGCGCTACCTGGATTATCCCGCTATCCTCAAGTACCTCGAAGGCTTCTACGCCCTGGCCCACAGCACCGCCAACCGGGATGCGCTACGCGTGGAACAATACCGGCAGGCAGTGGAAGCCCACCTGGAGATCAGCCCCGTGGCACCTTTCTACGCCGCAGCCTTCACGGCCGATAAGCTCGCTACGGCCGAAGAACTCCTGAGCCGCCGCGACGAGCTCCTCGAAGCCGGCTACCCGCTTGCCCGGGAAGCGACTGAGGATACGCCCGATCGGATAGCCGTGCTGCACGCGCTGGAAGCATTGCTGCTCGATCCGGACACCGAGCTCAGTTTGCTGCCCGGTCCGGCAGACCGACTGAACCGCCTACTGGCCGTGCTGCCCGATCACCGGCACCCGCCCCTCCACGTACTGGTGCACGAGCCCCGTCACCTGCTGCCCACCGGACTGCGCCGCATGCTCGACCAGCTGGAAGCCGCAGGAGATACCGTCGAGCAACTGCCCGAGCCGCCGGCAACTAGTGGTGATTCCGACCTCAACCGCTGGCAGCAGAAGCTGCGGCTCCTGCTGACCGGTGAAACTGACCCTACCCCCCGGAACCTGACCGGTGACGGTAGCTTAGTGATCCTGCGGGCCGAGCGCGAAACCCATCTGGCCGCCTACCTGGCCCGTATGGTCCGCGACAACGACTCCTGGCGGCCCGGCGTACTCATGACCCAGCGCAATCAGACCCTCGATACCGCTATGCTCATGGAGGGACTGCCGAGTATGGGTATCCCCTCCACCAGTCTGGCCCGGCCGAGCCTGCAGGTACTCAAACTCGTGACGGCCTTCCTCTGGGACCCCATCGAGGTGGAGCGCATCATGGAATTCGTCAGTCTGGTTACCAAGCCACTCGACCGCCGGCTAGGGCAGCAACTCGCCGTACACCTGGCCGATACACCCGGTCTGTTCGGCGCCCGCTGGACGTTCACGGTAGAGGAGCGCTTCCGTAGAATGGCCGAACACGAGTCTGCCAAACGCGTACGCCGGGCCCGCGAGCAGTATGAGTTCTGGTTCCGTCGCCGCCGCTATCCCCGCGACGGACGGGTACCCAAGAATGAGGTCCGCAGCCTGTTCGTCTTCCTGCGCAACTGGGCCCTGGAGGCCTTCGACGAAGACAAGGAGCAGACTGGCCTCCTGGTCCTGAGTGCTCAGTCCGAGCGTGCCACCGAACTGCTCGACGCCCAGCCCGAAGCCGACCTCGACTTCCTGGAGGTCGAACGTCTGGTACGCACGATCTATCAACCCGCACCCACCCAGTTTTCGCCCGCCGAGCAGGGTGGACTGCGCACGTCCTTCGCACCTGCGTCCACCGCCCGACTGCCGGGGAGCGGTCAGCCCGTACTGGACCGACTCGTGTGGTGGGATTTTGTGGAGACGGACCCCAACTACTTCTTCAGCCGCTACTATCCGCCGGAGCTACAATTTTTGCGCGAACGCGGGTGCGAGCCGCACTCGCCGGAGCAACGCAACGAACTGCTCACCTGGCAAAACCTACGTCCCCTGCTGCACACCCGCGAGCAGCTCGTGCTGTGCCTGCCCCACCGGGTAGACGGTACACAGATGGAGCCCCACGCGCTGATGGGTGATCTGGAGGCTGCCTTTACGGACGAGGCGCTGCGACGGATCACAGTAGATATCGATCTGGCCGGTACGCCCACCGGGCTGCTCTCCGACCTGGCGCTACCGCAGTTTGCTGACGTGGCTATTCGTGCCCTTGATCTGCCGGTGGCTCACCTGGCGATCGGTCAGCCCCGGGCGATCCAGCCGCGGGAGAACGAGACGCCCACCGCGATGGGCGATCTGCTGTACTATCCCCACAAGTGGGTGTTCCGCCACCAACTGAAGCTACGGGGCACGCCCATCCTGTCCATCGCCAGCGAGAATCGGCTGCGCGGTAACCTGAGCCACCTATTCGTCGAGAAACTACTCGAACAGCTCAAGGAATCCGATCGGCCCTACACGCAGCAGGATGTACACGACTGGATCGATGCGAACGCCGAGGGACTGCTGCGCCAGCAGGGGGCCGTGCTACTGGAATACGGACAGGAGCCGGAGCGGGTGCAGTTCATCCGCACCATGCACCGATCGGCCTGGACGCTAGTGAGTTACATCCAGCAGAACGGCTGGCAGATCGAGGGCACGGAGCTGGAGATCGAGGGCTACCCCCCGGGCATGGACGACCAGCTCATCCGGGGCCGGGCCGACCTGGTGCTCACGCGCAGCAACGCTTCGGGGCAGACCGAGGCGGCGGTGGTAGACCTTAAGTGGCGGGGTAAGTCCGTATTCACCAATATGCTCAAGAACGCCCGCGACATTCAGCTGGCCCTATACGCCGACTTCATGCGGCAGCGGGGCAGCGAACGGGTGCATACAGCCTACTACCTGCTGCGCGATGCCAAGATGCTAAGCCGCAACGAACTGGCCTTCTCCGGAGCGCAGGTGGTACAGGTGCCGGACGACTACACTGTGGTCCAGCGGCAGATGCTGGATAAAATCCGAGCGACCTACGACTGGCGCTGGCAGCAGTTTGCCGAGGGTAGGCTGGAAGTGCGGTGTACGGAAACCTCCGGTGACCTGGACGATGCCTACATCAACCTAGACCACGACAGTCTGCTGGAAATGAAGACCGAGACCAGCCCCTTCGACGACTACCAGAGTCTGATCGGCCTGATCCGCTAATGATGCGTTATACTGATGCTATGAAGCTATACCTGACGACCTTTTTACTACTCGCCACGCTGACCCTCAGTGCCCGGATCACTACCGTCACCCACCTCGACCGGCCCCACTTTCGCATCACGACCCGCACGGCGACCTACCTCTACGATATCGCCGGTGGTGGCTTCAGTAGCATCATCGACCGGCTGGGCAACGACTGGGTCGCCCACCAGCGCGAGCCCTGGGATCAGTATCCGGCCTCGGCCGCCAGCTCCTACCGTGGCGTGCCCAACTTTGTGTTTCGTAGTGCCGACAACGGGGCGGGTCACCCCGGCTGGGATCAGTGTCAAAGCCGTATCGTAGGCCGCAACAAGATCCATACCATAAGCACCTCCGGCAAGTGGGCCTGGACGGTCACCTTCTATCCCAACTGTGCGCGCTTTGACGTAGTGGAGTCTGACCCCGAGCATCCGTACTGGTTCCTGTACGAGGGGCCCGCCGGTGGCAGCTACCAGCCCGAAACTACGTACTGGGCTACCGATGTGTCGGACCCATCCTACCAGCTGTATGACCACTACCGCGGTGGCGTGTACGAGGGACTACACCGCTACATGTTCTTTGGCGAAAACCAGAGTCCGTACAGCCTCTTCATGCTACAGAAGGAAGTAGATGAGCAGGTGGACCATATTTCCTACCTCGGCAATGCGGAGGTAGGTGCGGCTGAAAGCCCCGATGGCATGGTAGTAGCCGGTCTGGGCCGCGGCCCGGACAGTACGCCCTTGCTGACCGGCCCCAACACCTTTCTGATCGGCTTGCTGCCCTACAACCTCTCCGACCCGATTCAGCTGCTCAAGGCACGTAGCCGGCTGACCAAGATCGCTAGCCGACGGACTCGATGAAGGTGCCCGTCGTAAGGAAGCGCATGATGTAGACCAGCGCGATGCTCACCGCCAGACCGAAGGCCACCTTGCCCAGGTCGCTGAAGATGTTGCGGAAGGCGCTCAGCAAATTCTTCTGCCCCGGCTTGGTCTCTACGTAAGCGATCGCCGCCCGTACGACCATCGCTACGGCCATGACCACGATGATCAGATCATTGACCTGGTCCTTGAGGTATACCACGTAGCCGATCAGTAGGAGGATCACCACGTTCATCGCCATACCCGCGTAGTAGGCGCCCCGCGCACGCTGCCGGTCGCTGGGTTCTTCGTCCAGTTCCAGGCGGTAGCGCAGGGCGATCTCGCGGCCTGCCAGTAGCCCCAGGAATACCCAGGTGGTAGACATCGGTACGTTGCTGAATTCCTTGAAGAACAGTAGAATGATGCCGTAGGTGAAGTCGATGATGGTAGCCGAGCGGATGTCGGTCGTATTCGTTTTGGCCTTGACGATCTTCTGGATATTGCCCCCCTTGCTGTAGAAGATGTAGGCGAGCATCGCAAGTAAGATCACCAGCGAGACGGCGATCTCGTAAAACTCCAGCGCCCGCGGCAGGTAGACGTAGATGTTGGCAAAATCCTGGATCAGCCACTGCCCCCAGAGGAAGCCCGTCGAGGCCCACTGCAGCCCGGTCCACAGCTTCTTCTCCCCATCGGTAATGGGGTTATTGATGAAGCGTTTATCCAGCCAGCGCGTCACCAATTGCCACACGATGATCGCCACGCAGAAGGCCAGGGCATAGCCCAGTATGGACTTCATGGTCATATCGATCAGCCCCTTCGGCTTAAAGAAGGTCAGGATCAGGAAGGAGGTCGATACCGGTATGCCCGTGCGCGTCAGCAACATCAGCACCAGCGGAGGCAGTAGGTAGGGCCAGCCCATATCCTCCACGAAGGCGTAGCTCTCCAGGCGGCCGTAGCTGACGTCACCACCGTACTGCGCCCAGCCGTACAGCAGGGTGAAGGCCAGAATCGATCCCGCAAATGCCCAGAGGACGTACCACTTGCGGTCTTCGTTAGAGGACAGGAAGGTACCCAGCGTCTGGATAGAATCATTGCCGACTACAGCGTATCCGGCCAGAATGAAACCGGTCCACATAATAATCAGCGAAGCATCCATGCGTAGGGGTGGGGGTAGAGAACGGAGTAGTACAGTGTACGGCGGGCGAAGTTCGCCACAGCGTATGAACTACAGGTTAAGGCAAGCGGATGGGGCGGGCAACGCGGGTGCGGATCAGATCGCCAGGATGCTGGCCATCTTGATCAACTGCTCACGGGGGGCCTTTTCCTTGGTTACTGAATCTTCGAAGGAGTAGGCGGTGACCTCATCGTTGACGATACCGACGGCGATGTTTTCCTTGCCCTCCAGGAGCAGTTCCACGGCGGCGTGGCCGAGGCGGCTGGCGAGCAGACGGTCGGCCGCGGTCGGCGACCCGCCCCGTTGCAGGTGCCCGATGACGGTCACCTTGGGCTCCATACTGGCCAGCTCGTGCTGGATCTTCTCGGCAATGCCGGTGGCGCCACCCATAGGGTGCCCTTCAGCTACAATGACCACGCTGAAGAGCTTGCCCCGGGCTTTGTTCTTGCGCAGCACGGACTTGAGGTCTTCGAGGTCGGTCTCGGCCTCGGGGATCAGCACGCTGCTGGCGCCGGAGCCGATGGCGGTGTACAGGGCGATGTAACCTGAGTTGCGCCCCATCACTTCGACGAAGAAAAGCCGGTTATGGCTGTCGGCGGTGTCGCGGATCTTGTCCACCGCGTCAATAGCGGTGTTCACGGCCGTGTCGAAGCCGATGGTGTAGTCCGTGCCGTAGAGGTCATTGTCGATCGTACCTGGGATACCGATGAAGGGGACATTGTACTCCTCGCTAAAGATCTGGGCTCCGGTGAAGGTGCCATTGCCACCGATGGCGATACAGGCGTCGATGTCGTACGCACGGAGGTGGTCGTAGGCGGCCTGCCGGCCTTCGGGGGTCATGAATCGCTTGGAGCGTGCGGTGCGCAGCATGGTACCACCCCGCTGGATGATGTTGGCCACGTCGCGTCGCTCGAGCCGCTGGAAGTGCCCATCGATCATGCCTTCGTAGCCGCGCTCGATCCCGTATACGTGTAGTTTGTTCCAGGCTGCGGTACGGACTACGGCGCGCAGAGCGGCGTTCATGCCGGGTGCGTCGCCGCCGGAGGTAAATACGGCGATCCGGCGAATATCTTTTCTATCCATGGGGTGGGGTACTACTTACCGCTGTGGTAGTCGGCCAGCGCCTCGATGGGCTTGTGAACGAACCGACCGGCGGTCAGGTCGCGCTCGTGCAGGGCGGCCAGCAGAATGTCTTTGAAATGAAAGGCGATGCTGCCGATAAAGTGCACCGGCAGCTCCAGGTGCCCGCGGTACTTGCGCACGTGCCGGTCCAGGAATTCGGCAAAGCTCGTGAAAACAATCTTTTGGATCAAGGGGTGCTGCTGGTGTTCACCCATAAAGCGGGTAAAGCCCGCCAGGTAAGTGTTCGGCATATCCGATTCGTAGACATTATTGATCACCGTCATCTTGTCCGCCGTAGTGTAGGTCTCGAAGGCATCGTTGAGGTCGTCATCGAGCTCGCGGTAGAAGTACGCGCGCAAAAACGCCTTGCCCAGGTGGGAGCCACTGCCCTCGTCGCCGAGCATGAAGCCCAGATTGGTCACGTTGTCCGTCACGTCCTTACCGTCGTACAGGCAGGTGTTGCTGCCGGTGCCCAGAATACAGGAGATGCCCGGGTCGTCCCCACAGGTAGCCCGGGCGGCGCCCAGCAGGTCGTGCATCACCTCGATCCTGGCCGACGGCCAGGCGTTACTGATGCAATCGTAGATGACTTTTTTGCGGCGGAAGTCCCAGCAGCCCGCCCCGTAATAGTGCACTTCGGTCACCTTCCTGTTCGGGATCAGGTCTTTAGAAAGCTTCTGTACTTCGTTGTGCAGCAGATCGTGGGGGTGCACCACGGGGTTGAAGCCCCGAGTATTGACGTACATATTATCCCCGTCTTCGGGCATCAGCACCCAGTCCGCTTTAGTAGAACCGGAATCCGCAATAAGAACCATAAGTAGTGAATTATGCCCCGGCAAGGTACTGTATTTGCTGCGTACCATATGCCCGCCCTCTAGCCCGCGTGGACTGTAGAAGGCAGAGGAGATAGCACAGTCTAAAATTATCAAACAAAAAGTTTGAAATAAAGACCTTACCACCCTACCTTTGCCCCAGGCTACGGCCACTCTGCAGCAGGTTCCACACTTTCTGATACCGCCCACCAAAACTACCTACGGATGCCTGCCCCTTCTTCCTCCTTGTCTACCGACCTGGGTCGCCGCTTTGCCCGCGGCCTGGACTACGCCGTGCACTACAGTGTGGAGCTACTACTCATCACGCTCATCCTCTACCTGTGTATCAGTCGGGGTCTGGCGGTAGAGATCGATGTACATGATCCCCTGCCCGCCACCCCTCAGGAAGCCACTGCTGCCGCTTCAGCCGTACACACCGGCAACTGGTTTACCCAACTGCAACAACGCGCCCGGGCCACCTTCGCTACGGTGACCGAGACCTCTACGGTGCACGCCCTGGACGACTTCAATAGTGTAGCCATCACCGACGATCCGGCGCCCCACATCAGCAACCTTACGCTGGTACTAAGCCCTGATTACGGCAAACGCAAGAACCTGCCCGCGCACATCGTGCGAGCCAAGCGCCAACGCGTACAGGATTACCTCGATCGCTACGCGCCCACCGCCCGGCAGGAAATGCGGGAGCACGGTATTCCCGCCAGTATCACGCTGGCCCAGGCCCTGCTAGAAAGCAATGCGGGTGATTCTAAACTGGCCGTCAACTCCAACAACCACTTCGGCATCAAGTGCCGCAGCAAATGCCTGGGCTGTACCTGCCGCAACTACGGCGACGATACGCGCTACGATATGTTCCGCGTGTTCGATAGCGCCGGTGATAGCTTCAGCGAGCACAGTACCCTGCTTAACACCAGCCGCTACGCCAGACTCAAAGCTTACGGAATGGACTATAAAAAGTGGGCGCACGGACTCAAAGCCTGCGGCTACGCCACCGATAAGCGCTACGGGAATAAGCTGATCACAATCATCGAAAACCTGCAGCTCGACCGCTACGACGCCTGAAGACCGACGAACCGCAACCGCTCACCCGGGCGCAACTGAAACGCCGGTGCGTAGTCAGTCACCTGCAGTACGCGGGGATAGCCGCCCACCGTATGCGCATCCGGACCCAGTAGAATAGGACCGCTAGGTGTAAGCTGTACCGTACCCGGTAGCACCGGACTGCTCAGCAATCCGGGTAGCTGTCCGGCTGGGTCGCCGACTGATGTATGCAGTCGTATTCCCTGCCGATCACTCTGTGGGTGTACGGTAAATAGGTTGTCAAGTAGCCAGCTACGCTGCGTTCGGGACAACCAGCGCCATTCCGGACCCCGGTTCGCACGCAGTAGAAGGGGCGAGGGTGGTATAGCCGGCGGAAGCTCGTTGCAAAAGAGTGCTTCGTGCTCCGCGTGTACTTCGACACTGAATCCCGGCCCCACCCGGATCGTCCCGGGCAAACCCGATTCAACGCTGCCCAGTATGCGCGGTAAGCGCCAGGTCCCGCGAATACCGATGTACGCCCGGCAGCCCGTGTGGGCTATCCCGCCACTCAGTACGTACTCCCCGTCCAGGTACAGTACACTGTAGCGATCTACGGTGGAGCCGTTCAATCGCCAGGGTAGAGCCGCGCCGGTGAGTACGATCTGCCCCGTTCCGCTCAGTAGCCAGTTGCCCCCGCGCAGGGTCGTCTCCAGGCAGGGATGGGTCGATGCTTGATTCAGCAGTCGATTGGCGGTGGCCGTCGCGATGGGGTCAGCCGCTCCACCGCCTGGAATGCCCTGGGCGCGCTGTTGCGGCCGGCCGGCGTCTACCACGCGAGCACCATACCCCCGATCGGTACAGGAAAGGGTCAGCGTTGTGGCCACGGTAGGGGTTTGTGTTGCAGCTGCGCATATTCCTCCTGCGTCACGGCATAAAACTCCACCCGATCCCCCGCCCGCAGCCGCGTTACATCACTGGAGTCACAACGTAACATAGGCAGCGGGCACCCACCGATCAGTTGCCAGCCGCCCGCGGAAGCGGTCGGGTAGATGCCCGTCTGCCGACCAGCCAGTCCTACCGATCCGGCGGGCACGCGGGTGCGCGGGCTGACTCGTCTGGGCACTTCCAGACCCGCAGCTACTTCTCCCAGAAACCCGAAGCCTGGCTGGTACCCCAGAAAGTATACGAGGTAGGACCTACCGGTGTGACGCCGGATCACCTCGTCGGTCGTACAGTCCGCATGCTCGGCCACCGCAGGCAGGTCGGGACCGAAGGCAAGGTCGTAGCATACCGGAAGCCGGTGGAGGAAGGGGGTGGTAGTTGCTACCGGAGTGACGTCCAGGTCGTAGATCGCTTCGCGGATTTCGTCCACCGCCCGGCCGGGGGTAGCTATGCACACCAGTAAGGACGCATAGGCCGGTACGCATTCGGTTACCCCGGGTAGCGTTCGCAGGCGGGCACCATAGGCAGTTACGCTACGGCTGATCTCCGGATCGATACGCTGCTCCCATTCTAGGAGCAGGGCCGTAGTCCCAAAGGGACGGATATAGCGGGGGCGTCGCTGCACGGAGGCAAGTTAGTCCGTGCCGGCAGCAAATAGGTACAGCAGGGATACCGAGACTGCTTTGAGCGTCCACAGCAGCGTACGGGGCCAGTTGACCCGTACGAGGGCATCGATTGTGCTGTCTTCGCGCTGCGTAGCCAGTAGCTCGTGCAGTGGTATAGCCTGGAAGAATGTAATTCCCCAGATCACCAGTACTACCAGTAGGGCAATCACCCAGAATAGTTGGAAGTCCGTACGGTACGCCATCCAGGCTGATACGGCCAGTTCTGCTACCATGAGGGGCGCAACGATCAGCGTGATGCTGCGGGTATGGTGGGGATGAAAGTCGGAAAATTCGGGGACGAAGTGAAAGCTGGGGTAGTGCACCAGCTGGATGGTCCAGATGAGGCCGAACAGTGCCCAGCTCGTGCCCAGGGTAGCCAGCCACTCCCAGGCTGCGATCACCGGCGGCGGTTGGTGTCGATCCAGAACCGGATGATATTCTTCAGCGCCTGCCGATAGGCGGAGCCGGAGCTAGGCTTGGTCACAAAGGCGCAGCTGCCGTAGTCATACGCCTGCTCGATCTCCTTATCGTTCTCGGAAGAGGAAAACATCACGATGGGAAAGGGCGTACGGTTCGGCTCGTCCTGGAGCACCTTTAGTACCTCCAGGCCCGTAGCTCGTGGCATGTGCAGGTCCATGATGGCCAGATCGAACTGTTCCGGTGTTGGGTGCTGGTGGTAATAATCTAGAAAGGCTTCCCCGTCGGTCAGACGGGTGATCTCTAATTCGGGATTAATCTTATGTAAGGTGCGTTGGGCGAGGTGGGCTTCGCTGGCGTCGTCCTCGATCAGCAAAATTCGATGCGTGGACATGGAATGAATGTATTTAAATAACTGGAAATTGTGTCTCTAAGGCGGTCTCTTTACTAGAGCGGAAATAGAGTGGTCTAGGTTCAGTCGCCGGGATGTATCAGGTGTTACACCTTGCACTACCGCACTGCGATCATCCCTTACCGTACATCTTTACGCTAATCCGACCGCTGGCCGGGTAGGGTACGCTAACATTGCAAAAAATCCTACTCCCGGATGAAGTTCGAACAGCGTATCCCCCGCGAAACCTCCGCCCGCCTCTTTGAAGAGGCCCAGCAGTACTTCCCGGGTGGGGTCAATTCGCCCGTACGGGCCTTTCGCAGCGTGAGCGGCCCGCCGCTGTTCATCGCCGAGGGGCACGGGAGTCACATGACGGATGTCGACGGCAACCGATTCCTGGATTTTTGCTGTTCCTGGGGGCCCCTGATCCACGGGCACGACCATGCGCACATTCGCGACAAGGTCATCGATACGGTCCGCAAGGGCACCAGCTTCGGTACACCCAATTTGCTCAGCAATCAACTCGGACAGCTCATTCTCGACAACCACCGCTACGTAGAGCGGCTGCGTTTCGTGAGCTCGGGTACCGAAGCCGTCATGTCAGCCCTGCGGCTGGCCCGCGGCTATACCGGGCGCAGCAAGATCATCAAATTCGACGGCTGCTACCACGGCCACGTCGACAGCCTGCTCGTCAAGGCCGGCTCCGGTCTGGCCACCTTCGGCACGAGCTCCTCGGCCGGGGTGCCGGAGAACGTAGCCCGCGATACGCTGGTCCTGCCCCTCGGCGACCGCGACTTGCTGGAGCAAACCCTCACCGAGTTCAGTAGCGAGATCGCCTGCATCATCGTCGAGCCCATCCCGGCCAACAACGGCCTGCTCATCCAGGACCGATCCTGGCTGGAGTGCCTGCGCATCAAGGCCTGGAAGCACAACGTACTGCTCATCTTCGACGAGGTCATCTCCGGCTTCCGGGTGGGCTTCGAGGGCGCGGCCGGACTGTACGACGTGCAGCCCGACATCATCACCTTCGGTAAGGTGATCGGAGGCGGCTTCCCCGTCGGCGCCTACGGGGCTAGTAAGGAGATCATGGACTTCATCGCCCCGGTAGGTCCCGTGTACCAGGCTGGCACACTATCGGCTAACCCGGTCGCCATGGCCGCCGGACTGGCCGCACTAGAACTCTGCCTGGAGCCCGGCTTTTACGAGCGGCAGGCCAGCCGCACCGACCAGATGGCTACCCAGATCGAAGCTTACGCCCGCGAACAGGGCTACCCCCTGCATGTGCCCCATATCGGTAGCATCTTCTGGCTGGCCTTTGGTACGGAGCGCATCGAGCGGGCCGACCAGATCGACCCCGACAACATGAAATACTTCAAGATGATCCACCACGAGCTGCTACAGACCGGGGTGTATCTGGGCCCCAGTGGGTATGAGGTCGGGTTTGTCAGCAGTGCCCACAGTGAAGTGGACCTGCAGGAGGCCGTAGCCAAGATTTGTGCGGCTATGGACGTCGCCTTTGCTGCCGAAGCCGTACTTTCCGTAGACTAACTATCACGCTATGTACCGCATTTTACTGGCATTGAGCCTCCTATTGATCGTCGCTTGCTCCACACCCAGGGCGTCCGGCGGCCAGACCAGCATTGCTTCTCCGACCCCCACCGCACCCGCGGCCCCGGCCCCTAGCTATGCCGGTGAATGGGAAGTGACCGTGAAGGACACGCCCGGCGGCACCGTGACCGGCACCCTGATGCTGACCGAGACGGCCGATGGCCTGACCGGAGCGTTCGTAGCGGGCGAACAGGAAACCGAGCTGCGCACCGTAACGGCCGCCGACGGGGTACTGCGCCTCAGCTTTTACTCTGCGGAGTATCAGACCGACGTAGATATGCGCCTCAACGGCGCGGCCGACGCGACCACCCTGGAGGGAAGCACCATGGGACAATTCGCCACGACGGCAACCCGTAAATAGGTAAATTTGCGGTCCCCCCCCAAACGACCGCACATGTCCGATGATCGCCAACCGGAAACCCGCGCCATCCGCGGACAACTCCCCCACACCCAGTACCGCGAGCACTCTAGTCCGCTGTTTTTGACGAGTAGCTTCACCTTCCCGTCCGCCAGGGCGATGGCCGACACCTTTGCGGGTCAGCAGGAGGGCATCATTTACAGCCGCTACAACAACCCCAGCGTGGACGAGCTGGTCGCCAAGGCCTGCGCCATGGAGGGGATGGCGGCCGGATTTGCGACCGCCTCGGGTATGGGGGCCGTCTTCGCGAGTCTGGCTGCGCTGGTGCAGCAGGGGGATCACATCGTGGCCACCCGCGCCGTATTCGGTAGCACCCACCAGGTGCTCACGCAGATCCTGCCAAAGTGGGGCGTGAGCCATACCTATGTGGACAGCGACGATCCCGGTAGCTGGGCGGCGGCCGTGCGACCGGAGACGAAACTGTTCGTCACCGAGACGCCCTCTAACCCCGGCCTACAACTCGTTGACCTGGAGTTGGCGGGTCAATTCTGTCGGCAGCACCGACTGCAATTCGTAGTGGATAACTGCTTTGCCACGCCCTACCTCCAGCGACCGGGCGACTACGGGGCCGATCTGGTCACTCACTCCGCCACGAAGTGGATGGACGGACAGGGTAGGGTGCTCGGCGGTTTGCTGCTGGGTACTCCGGAGGTGATGGAGCAGGTCGTTTTCTTCTGCCGCCATACCGGACCGGCGATGTCGCCCTTCAATGCCTGGGTGATCTCTAAGAGTCTGGAGACGTTGCACGTACGCATGGATGCCCACTGCCGCTCGGCCCTGGCCCTGGCCGAGTGGTTACAGAAGCAGCCGGGGGTAGAGGCGGTTCATTACCCTTTCCTTCCCAGTCACCCGCAGTACGCACTCGCCCGTAGGCAGATGAAGGCTGGTGGCGGTATCGTCACGTTCGAACTGGCGGGCGGGACCGCGGGTGCGCACCAACTTCTCGATGAAGCGGAGCTCTGTACCCGGAGCAGTAACCTGGGGGATACCCGCACGATCCTTACCCATCCGGCTACGACTACACACAGCAAGCTATCGGTGGCAGAGCGCGCAGCGGTCGGTATTTCGGACGGGCTAGTACGAATGAGTGTCGGCCTGGAAGCGGTAGAGGACATCCAGCGCGATCTTTTGCGGGGCCTGACTATAAATAATCGGAAGTAAGAGGAACATATCCAGAAGTAGTAGGTTATTAAGCGTATTGAATAGTAATACTATTGTTTCTGTAAGTCAATACCATGGAACGGCTGCTCAACAAACTGCATATCACGATTAGTGATACCGTATTCCTGAAGAATCCGGAAACGAGCGATCTCGGCCGGCGCATCATCACCGGTAGCATCGACCTGCTGGATGCGCTCGGCCTGGAACAGTTTACCTTTCGCAAGCTCGCCCAGCATATTGGCTCCACCGAGGCTAGCGTGTACCGCTACTTTGAGAACAAGCACAAGCTGCTCCTGTACCTCGTCATGTGGTACTGGGGATGGATGGAGTACCGGCTGGTCTTTCGGCTCGCCAACGTCGAAGCGGCCGAAGACCGCCTACGCCGTGCCATCGAGCTACTGACTCAGCAGGTCAGCGAAGACAGTAGCTACTCGCACATCAATGAGGTCAAACTGAGCCGTATCGTGGTGGCCGAGAGCCTCAAGGCTTACCTGACCCGCGACGTGGACGAAGACAACCAAAATGGCGCCTTTGCCTACTACAAGCAGTTGGTCGTGCGGGTAGGGGAGATCATCGCCGAGCTCAACCCCGACTACCCCTACCCCCATATGTTGGTCACGACCATCGTAGAGGGGGGGCACGTGCAACGACACTTTGCGGAGCATCTGCCGCGGCTGACCGATCTGCGGGAGGGGGAAGATTCCATTGTACGGTTCTATACTGATTTAGCCTTCAAGACAATTTGTTAATTCATGGCAGGACTCGCTTCTTCCCTCTCTCCCGTTCAACGGTTCTGGCGTCTTCTAAAACCCGATCAGGAGGAGATTCGCAATGTGTACGTGTACGCGGTTTTCGCCGGACTGGTGAACCTCTCCCTACCCCTCGGTATCCAGGCGATCATCAACCTGATCCAGGGCGGACGGGTGAGCACGGCCTGGTTGCTGTTGGTCTTTATCGTCGTGTTCGGTATTGCCGTCGTAGGCGTGCTGCAGATCCAGCAGATGCGCATCACGGAGAACATCCAGCAGAAGATATTTACCCGGGCCGCCTTCGAATTCGCCTACCGCATCCCGCGTATCCGCACCGACGTGATCTACAACCACTACGGACCGGAGCTGATGAACCGCTTCTTCGATGTGCTGACGGTACAGAAGGGACTGTCGAAAATCCTGATCGACTTTTCGGTAGCTACGCTCCAGGTGGTATTCGGACTGCTGCTGCTCTCCTTATATCATCCTTTCTTCATCGCCTTCGGCGTGATACTGGTCGTGCTAGTGGTGCTGATCTTTCTGTTCACCGCCCGGCGGGGCCTGGAGACGAGCATTAAAGAGTCGCAGTACAAGTACGCCGCCGTACACTGGCTGGAGGAGCTGGCCCGTACGGCAAGTACCTTCAAGCTGGCCGGCCGCTCGGATATGGCGATGCAGCGGATGGACCGCCACGTCAATAGCTACCTGGGCTCGCGCGAGAGTCACTTCAAGATCCTGATCCGCCAGTATTCACTGCTGGTTGTTTTCAAGGTGCTCGTAGCCCTCGGCCTGCTGGCCATCGGCGGACTCCTGGTCATGGAGCAGCGCATGAATATCGGACAGTTCGTAGCCGCCGAGATCATTATCCTGTTCGTCATGGCTTCGGTCGAGAAACTGGTTCTGACCCTGGAGACCATCTACGACGTGCTGACCGGCTTGGAGAAGATCGGTCAGGTCACCGACCTGGAGCTCGACCATAAGACGGATGGCAGCCCGGTAGAACTGGCCCATACGACGGACGGTATTTCGGTGCACCTCACGAATGTGCGGTTCAGTTATCCCGGTCAGACCAGTGCTACGCTAGCCGGTATCGACCTCACCGTAGGGGCCGGCGAGCGCGTCACGGTCACCGGTACCAATGGCTCGGGTAAGAGTACGCTGCTGTACATCATGTCCGGCCTGTTCGACGTACAGACCGGCTCGCTAGCCTACAATAACCTACCGAAGGGTAACCTCGGTCTGGAAGAACTCTATTCGGTGATCGGAGCCTGCCTGAGTCAGGGCGAGCTTTTCGAGGGTACGGTACTGGAAAACATCACCATGGGGCGCGAGCGGGCCACCTTCGCCAACGTACAGTGGGCGGTGGACGCACTAGGGCTGACCCCCGTGATCCGCGAACTCAGCAACGGCTATGAAACCCGCCTGGATCCCACCGGTGACAAGCTGCCCCGCAGTATTGTACAGCGCCTGCTCATCGCGCGCGCCATTGCCGACCGCCCCCGCCTGTTGCTGCTGGAAAATGTGTTCGAGTCCCTCGACGAGGACGATCAGCAGCACATTATCCAGTTTCTCCTCGATCCGGTTCACCCCTGGACGATCGTAGCGGTATCCAATAGCGAGTACTTCGCCGAGCGCTGCGACCGCGTCGTATATATGGATGCCGGCACCATCGTAGCCAACCCCCCAATGAACGCCACCCATGCTTAATATATCCCTCAATAGCGTAAACCGGCACGTCGATCACGAAGGACTAAGTGCCCTCAAGCACGTCGAGGAGCGTCACTCCGGACGGGTACTGCTGCGCCTGCTGCTATTCTTTTCCGTGCTCTTCATCGTTCTGTTATTCCTCCCCTGGACGCAGCACATCCGGGCCAACGGTGATGTCACCACCCTGCAGCCCAATCAGCGTCCGCAGTCGGTACAGACCGTCATCGGCGGCCAGATCGAACGCTGGTACGTGCGCGAAGGCGCCTATGTACAGGCCGGCGACACGATCCTGCACCTTACAGAAACCAAGGACGAATACTTCGATACCAGTCTGCTCGACCGCACCCGCCAGCAGGTGATGGCCAAGGAGATGTCCGTACGCTCCTACGAATCCAAGGTAGGTGCGCTGAACCAGCAGATGGCCGCCCTGCGGGAGTCCGGCAGACTCAAGACCGAACAGGCGCGCAACAAGGTCAAGCAGGCTATCCTGAAAGTGAGCAGCGACAGCATCAACCTGGAGGCTACTCGCCAGAATACCAAGATCGTCCGCGACCAGTACGAGCGTATGGAGCAGCTCTACGCTCAGGGCCTGAAATCACTAACGGATCTAGAAAACCGCCGCGCCAAAATTCAGGAAGCCGAGGCTAAACTCATCGAGGCGGAAAACAAGCTGCTCACTTCCCGCAACGAAGTGCTCAACGCCCGCGTAGAACTCAACGCCATCCAGGCTAAACTACGCGACGACCTGGCCAAGGCCAGCTCGGACCAGTACACGGCTCTGTCCGGTCAGTTCGACGCAGAGGCAGGTGTAGCCAAGCTGGAAAACCAGTTCAGCAACTACCAGCGCCGTACCGACCTTTACTTCCTCACTGCCCCGCAGTCGGGCTACGTTACCCAGATCCTCTCCGCGGGTATTGGAGAGGCCCTCAAAGCAGGGCAGGAGGTGATCACCATCGTCCCCGAAGATTACGAATTGGCCGTAGAGATCTACGTCAAACCCATCGATCTGCCGCTGGTCGAGCTGGGCTTGGAGGTTATGATCCAGTTCGACGGCTGGCCCGCTATCGTTTTTTCCGGTTGGCCCAATACCAGCTACGGTACCTACAAGGGTAGGGTAGTGGCCGTAGACCGCGTCATCAATACCAACGGCATGTACCGCATCATGGTGGCCCCCGATCCGGAAGACCAGGCCTGGCCCGAGCCCCTCCGCGTAGGTGCCGGAGCTACCAGTCTGCTGCTGCTCAAGGATGTACCCATCTGGTACGAGATCTGGCGGAAGATCAATGGCTTTCCGGCCGATCTCTACTCGCCCGTCACCGCGGCGAAAGACGACAAAAATCCCCCGAAGATCAAACTGCCGAAGTAGCCCGTATGCGACCACTTCTATACCTTCTGTTGCTACTGCTGCCCATACTGGGCTCCGCGCAGGACCTCCCCCTGGTCCTCACCGAGACGGAGTACCTGGAACTCGTAGCTACCCATCACCCCCTGGCCGTGCGGGCCGCGCTGCAACGCGACCGGGCGGCGGCCGTGCTGCGCCAGGCCCGCGGTGGCTTCGACCCCAAGGTATACGGCGATCTCGACCAGAAGTACTTTAAGGGCACGAAGTACTACAGCCACGTAGAGGGCGGCGTTAAGATCCCGATCTGGTTCGGCGTGGAGCTCAATGCGGCCTACGAGCGCAATGACGGCACTTTCCTGAACCCGGAGTTTCGGGTACCGGAAGACGGGCTCTACGCAGCCGGGCTCACCCTGTCGCTGGGGCAGGGCCTGTTCTTCGATGAGCGCCGCGCGGAGCTCCAGCGCGCCCGCATCTACCAGCAGGCAACGGTGGCCGAGCGGCAGGTGCTGCTCAACGAGCTTCTCTACGAAGCCGGTGGAGCATATTGGGAATGGGCGGGCGCGCAGGCTGCGGTGAGTGTATACGAGGAGGCCGTGCAGCTGGCCCGCGTACGGTACGAGGCCGTAGTAGCCGGTGCCCGCCTCGGCGACCGGCCCGCGATCGATACGCTCGAGGCGCGTATTCAGGTACAGAGCCGTCAGCTCAGCCTTGAAAGTGCGCAGCTTGAGCTGGCTAATACCATTGCTCGCCTCAATGCTTTTCTCTGGCTGGACGGCGTGATCCCCGTAGAGCTGGAAGCCTACACCCGCCCTGCCCCCCCCGAGACGGTCGTGGTAGCTCTACTTCCGCCCGGTCCGGTAGACTTTACGAACCCCGAATTGGTGCGAACGCAGCTGAAGGTCGATCAGCTGGAAGTAGACCAGCGGCTACAGCGCGAGCTCCTCAAGCCCCGCCTGGACGTCAAATACAATGCCTTGCTCTCCGGCGGTACGGATGCTCCCCTGGAGGACTATTCCAGCAATAATTACAAGTGGGGGATCAAGTTCAGCCAGCCCCTGCTGCTGCGCAAGGAGCGCGGTAAGCTGCAGCTCACGCGCATCAAGCTCAGTGAAACGCAACTCGAGTTATCCGACAAAGCCGCCCTGCTCCGCGCCAAGGTAGCCCAGGCCGAAAACGAGGCGAACGTGACGGTCTCCCAGTTTGCCCTGGCCGGCAATAACGTCACGGACTACGCGCAACTACTGGCCGGGGAGCAGGAGCTGTTCCGTTCCGGAGAGAGCTCCCTGTTTCTGGTCAATAGCCGGGAGGTCAAGTACATCGACGCGCGGGTCAAGCAGATCGAACTATTGGTCAAGCACCGGAAGGCCCGCTTGGCACGGGCATACGCAACGGGGGAAATGGCGCGGGCGCTGGTGCCAGGTGCAGCCCTACCCACTGACTAAGATCCAGGTACAGCAGGGCCTTATGCTCGAAGGGATCAGCGGCGGTGACCTGCTGTAAGGCGTCCCGCAGTTCGGTAAACACCACTTCCTGTTCGCTGGTGACCGTACGGATGAGTTTACGCAGGGCTGCGGTAGCCAGCCGGTGTACCTCGGCGGTCTCCGTGCTGCGTCGCATCTGGCGGGTGAAATTGGTCAGGTGGTAGTCCACCAGGGCCCGGTTGTCGAGCTCGTAATTGCACAGTAGGTGGAGCAGGCGGCTGTTGAGTAAGAGATCTTCCCGTAGGATACCCGCCTTCATATTTATGATCTCGTTCAGGTAGTCCAGGGCCTCCTCATAGCGGCGCAGGATAAAGCAGATCGCCGCAAATTTGTAGAGGAACTGACCCCAGCGGTGACTGGTGGGGTGGAAGCTGCCATCAGCATAACTCAAACGCAAAGACGCTCCGTACGCATCGGCGGCCACCCAGTCTTGCCGGTGAAACTGCCCGTTCAGCGTCATCAGCCCCCGATAGATCGCGCCGATCCGCTGACTGTTCTCGTTAAGCAGTACCTGCTCGTCGTCGAGGAAGTCACTGATCACGCGCAGGTAGCGTTGCATCTTGCGGTCATCCCCCGTGAGGTAGGCGAACATCGATACGTAATACACACAGCGCAGGTATAGGTCCGGGTCCTTTACCGTCATATGGGTACTCAGGTGAAAGAGCGTCAGTGCGTTCATGGCTGACTCCAACGCATCCTCGAAGTTTAGCTGGATATAATGGTACCACATCGAGGCCTGAAACCGATTGATCTTCTGGTGGAAGGTATCGGCGGCAATCTCGCGGTCGGCCCGGTGGGTCTGTATAGAAGCCCAGAACAATTCGTTATCCCGGTAGTCTTCCGGCGTGCGGCTGTGGCCGCACTCGATGTAGCGGCCGTGGATCTGAATATTGAGGTTGAACAGCTCGCTGGTGTTGAGCACGCTGTAGCTGCGCGCGGCCGACTCATTGAGCAGCAGGTCCATCTTGTTGTCGATCTGTCGGGACAGCGTGATGTGACGCGACTCGATCAGCTTCTGGAACTCCAGGATCTCCAGGTGTAGTAGATCACGACTGTGCTCTACGGCCTTGCCCTTACAGCGCTCCAGGCTACGCAGGGCATCCAGGTAAAGCCCCTTACCATAGAGAATGTGGCTGAAGTCGATCTGCTCGCGCAGTTCAATGTCGATCTCCTTATTGATGAACAGCAGGCGTAGACTGGTGAGGACCTGCTGGTACAGGTGACGCTTTAGGTTAGAATACTGTCCGGCCGTCAGTTGCATGCGCTTAGTGACCGCACCGTCATCGGCTTGGTCCATGCGGTCGAGCAGGTCGAAGAGCTGGATAAACTTATTGTCCCTGGTGGAGCCGGCGCGGGTAGCGTACAGCTTAAAATTGCGCTTCTCGGCCTTCGTGAGGGACTTCACGAGGCGCCACAACTGGTCTTTTACGGCCGTTGGCATGGAGAAGCGGGGGGTGTTAAGTAGTTGTACGTCAGCGGTTAAACAAGCAGTATGCGGCCGTAGCCGTAACAAATATCGCGATTAGTTCGTTGGGCCGCACGCGGTTGCCGGCCGCATCTTCACCAGCAGAAGGGAGAATGGACGCACGATCTCTTCCGAACAGCCCGAATACCAGATAGACTTCTCTACCATTGCTTTACGGCCACCACTAACCACGGTGCCCACTTAAGATACCCCATTCGTATGAAGAAGATTGAAGCTATCATACGTCTGTCCCGCTTTGAGAGCATCCGCGATGCCCTGGCAGCGATCGACGTTAACTTTTTTACCCTTTCGGAAGTAAAAGGCTTCGGGCTACAGCGGGGCGAGCAACTCACCTACCGTGGCAGCGTCTACGACGCCGATTACATCGCCCGGTTGCAGCTAGACATCGTCGCACCAGCAGATAAGGTGGACGCCATCGTCGGTGCCATCACCAGTTCCGGCCGCACCGGCAAGGTCGGTGACGGCAAGATCATCGTCTACGAGCTCGAGCGCATCGTCCGCATCCGTACGGGTGAGGAAGACGAAAGCGCGCTCTAAGCCTCCTACCTCCCCCCCCTTAGTTTTTCGGCGAGTCGGCCGTGTCCGGTAACCCAATGCGTTGGCAGTCACCGCCAGCTAATCCTGTGCACTGCCGGTGCGCAGTCCTCCCCACCCATCCCTCTACTCAACTACTAAGTCCCCAATTGCCATGGAAGCAATGTTTACCATTAACAACCTCTGGATTCTGATCGCCGCGGCGCTCGTGTTCATCATGCACCTGGGCTTCTCCAGTCTGGAGGCCGGCTTCGTGCAGCGTAAGAACGTAGTCAATATCCTGTTCAAGAACGCCATGATCATCTGCATCGGGCTGCTGACCTACTACCTGATCGGCTACAACTTGATGTACCCCGGCGAGGACTACGCTGGCGGCTTTATCGGTGCATTCGGGCCCATGGACTGGGCAGCGGGTGCGACGGCCGACTATGTGGCCGCTGCCGAGAGCGGTGCTACTTACACCGGTTACACTGACTTTATCTTTCAAGCCATGTTTGCCGCCACCTGCGCCACCATCGTATCGGGTGCCGTAGCCGAGCGGGTCAAGCTGGTTCCCTTCCTCATTTTCGCTACCCTGTTCGTAGCCCTGAGCTACCCCATCACGGGCATGTGGAAGTGGGGCGGCGGCTGGCTCGATGCCATGGGATTCTACGACTTCGCCGGATCTACGCTGGTACACGCCGCCGGTGGCTTTGCCGCCCTGGCCGCCATTATCCTGCTGGGTGCCCGCCGCGGCAAGTACCGTTCGGACGGGCGGATCACTGCCATCCCCGGTCACAGCATGCCCCTGGCAGCCATCGGGGTATTCCTGCTCTGGTTCGGCTGGTTTGGCTTCAACGGCGGTTCGGTCCTGAGTGCAGACCCTAACCTGGTGAGCCTGGTCTTCGTGACCACTTCACTGGCTGCGGCCGCGGGTGGTGTGGCTGCCTTTTTCATGGCCTATATCCTCTTTAAGTCCTACGATCTGTCGATGGTGCTGAACGGTATTCTCGGTGGACTGGTCGGTATCACGGCCGGTGCGGATGTGATGACCGGAGTAACAGCTATAGTAATAGGACTCGTAGCCGGTACCATCATCCCCGTCAGCATCGTCTTCTTCGATAAGACGCTCAAGCTGGATGACCCCGTAGGCGCTACTTCGGTGCACGGGGTATGCGGTATCTGGGGCACGCTGGCCGTAGGCATTTTCGGCATCGGCGAGTTCAGCTTCCTGACCCAATTGATCGGTACCCTCGCCGTAGGTGCTTTTTCCTTCGTGACCAGCTTTGCCATCTTCGGCGTACTCCGGGCCACCATGGGTATCCGGGTAGACGAAGAGGAAGAAGTGCGCGGCCTCGACCTCGGCGAGCACGATATGCACGCCTACACGCTGTCCAAGGAAGACGGCGTATTCCAGCTCACCAACGACTAGCATGTAACACTTCCCTCACTCCCCCCCCAACATCAACTACTATGCGAACTACACTCACCCTTTTCCCCCTGCTGTTACTTCTGGCCACTCCCCTGATGGCCCAGACCACTGAGGTGGTGGAAGTAGACACCGAAGAAGTAGAAGAACGCTCGTTCCAGCTCACGGGCTACGTGGATGCGTACTTTCAGCATGTACTTACGGACGATAACGACGACGATGCGGATACCAACATGGGCTTCCCCACCAGCTTCACGCCCGAAACGCGGGGATTCAGCGTCGGCAACGTCAACCTGCTGGCGGAGAAGACGATGGGTAAGGTCGGTTTCGTAGGTCAGGTAGGCTTCGGCCCACGCGCCAATGCGGCCAACGGCGACTTTCCCAACCTGCAGCAGCTCTACGTGACGTACTCGCCCAGTGAGGCGATCACCTTCACCCTCGGGCAGTTTGGTACCTTCGTGGGCTATGAGGTCATCGACGCCCCGGCCAATATGAACTACAGCACCAGCTACCTCTTCAGCTACGGCCCCTTCTTTCACACCGGCCTGAAGGCAGATTTCGCCATCGCGGAGGGCTTCGGTGCCATGGTAGGCGTGTTCGATAACACGGACAGCCGCTTCAACAGCGCCGGCTACTACTACGGGGGTCAGCTGAGTGCCGAAGTAGGCGGATTGGCTGCCTACCTGAACGTGCTCACCGGCACGGACACCAAGGATGTAATGGGTGACGAGAATGAGACCACCCTACAGGTGGATCTTACCGCTACCTATGAAGTGAATGAATCGCTCCTGTTCGGGGTCAATGCCTCCAACAAGCAGACGCAGCAACTACTCGGTGACGAATCCGGTGTGTCCGACGGCGACGGCTTCACCGGTCTTGCGCTGTATTCTACGGTGGGTCTGTCCGATGGCTTCGCCCTCAGTCTGCGCGGGGAGTACTTCACAGTAGCGGACGATCCCAACTCGGCCGCCGACGGTCGCAGCGTCACCGCCCTTACGGCTACCGGCAACTTCACCATCGGGGATCTGCGCATCATGCCGGAGTTCCGTTTCGATAGCAGCAGCGACTTTGCCGATAAGTATGCCGGCGGTATCATCGACTTCGGCGGTGAGGACGCAGAGGACGATAGCATCGCCACCTTCGTACTGGCGGCAGTCTACGCCTTCTGAGCTAATCGCACCTGCGGCCCCGCCCCGGTACTACGGTTGCAGCGAACATGACAGTACCACACCAATTCTAAACTGATTTAACCCAAACTTACCCATGGCTACTAAAAATAAGCTACAATACGTCTGGCTCGACGGTAACGAGCCCATGCAGACCATGCGCTGCAAAACCCGCGTCGAAGCGGACTTCTCCGGCGATCTGCAGGATTGCCCCCTCTGGTCGTTCGACGGATCGAGCACCGGACAGGCCGAAGGCGGCAGCTCCGACTGCCTGCTCAAGCCCATCATGATCGTACCCGACCCCCTGCGCAAGAACGGCTACATCGTACTCACCGAAGTACTCAATGCTGACGGTACCCCACACTCGACCAACGCCCGCGCTACCATCGACGACGAAGACCAGGACTTCTGGTTCGGCTTCGAGCAGGAGTACTTCCTCATGGACGTAGACACCGAAAAGCCCTTGGGCTTTGCTGCTGACGGTAGCATGCCCCCACCACAGGGACAGTACTACTGCTCGGTGGGTGCCCGTAACGCCTTCGGTCGCGAGATCATCGAGGAGCACCTAGATGCCTGCCTCGATGCCGGACTAAATGTAGAGGGAATCAACGCCGAGGTAGCACCCGGACAGTGGGAGTTCCAAACCTTCGCCAAGGGCGCTAAGGAAGCCGGCGACCAGATCTGGATGGCCCGCTTCCTGCTGGAGCGCATCTCGGAGGCCTACGGTGTATACATCGAGTACCACCCCAAGCCCCTCGCAGGCGACTGGAACGGCTCGGGCATGCACGCCAACTTCTCCAACTCCTTCCTGCGCGACAGCGGGAAGCGGGAAGACTACGAGAAGGTCTGCGAAGCCTTCCGCCCCTACGTCAAGGAGCACATCGCGGTCTATGGCCACGATAATCACCTGCGCCTGACCGGCAAGCACGAAACGCAGAGCATCGATCAGTTCAGCTTCGGTATTTCCGACCGCGGTGCCTCGATCCGTATTCCCATCGCCACGGTAGAGCGTGGCTGGAAGGGCTGGCTGGAGGACCGCCGTCCGAACAGTGCCGCCGACCCATACAAGGTAGCAGCCCGTATCGTGAAGACGGTGAAGCCCGCATCTGTATAAGGACACCCCGGTTTGACCTTCTTGACTACCGAAAATACTGAAGAAGGTTAAATCAGCTTTGGTCCCGCTTTGGGGCCCTGGTATTTGCCCGGTCCCCCCGCAGTGGGGGACCGGGTTTTTTGTGGGCGGGTCCGCCGGTGCGCGGCAAAGAGATGGAAGCAAAATTAAACTGTGCGAGTAGTTGCACGTTTACTAGGGAGTGCCTTATCTTTGCCATCCCGCATAGATAATATGCAGGTAGCGACAGTCCTTTCTAAGGCACCGGCGCGATCCCCCACTGATACCAGTTTCGCTTACTGAGCGCATGTAGCAACGGCTGCAGCGCGGTAGAAACTTCGCGCCAGTGGGGCGCTTTTGAAACAAGGCACAACGCAAAGAAAAACCTTCCGATCTGCTTGCAGGAACGAAGGTCGTCATCGTACCTTTGCGGCCCCCGCGAACGAGTGGGGAAACGCAGTCGAGCGAGTCAGAAAATAGTTGAGAAAATCTGCTTACTGACTTGCACGGATGAAAAACTAGCTGTACTTTTGCAGCCGCTTTGGAAGCAAGGCGAACAACGAAACAAAAAGTTGGTGTTCTGGCGTGGGTCCT
>NZ_CAKLPZ010000004.1 GCF_923081025.1 Neolewinella maritima
ATCAGTAGCTCTACCAACTGAGCTACGCTAGCTTACTGTTTACCCCACCAGCTTAGCCGCCTCCACGTACTTCCAGAACAGTTGGAGGTCGCTCTGTGGGGTACGAACAAGGCCGGGTGATCCGCTCCAAACTCGACGAAGCCGCTTCCCACTGGGGAGCGGCTTTCGTCGTTTTATATCTTTGGTCCGCGCTACCTCTCCCCCACCATCCGACCCGTACCTCCCTCCACGCTCCGCTACCTCCTGCTCGCCGCGGGTCTGCTGCTGTGGACGATCAACTGGCTGTACAACCGACCGCTGTTCATCGACGAGGCCAACGTAGCTCGCAACCTGTTTGACCGTAGCTACGCCGAGCTGTTCGTGCCCCTGGATCACGAGCAATACGCGCCGCCACTGTACCTCGTATTCACCAAATTACTGGGCGAATTGCTTGGGTACCGGGAGTGGGTGCTCCGCATCCCCGCACTTATAGGCGGAATGACTGCAGTAGTAAGTATATGGTATATAAGTAAGAAAATGCTGGATGAGTACTGGGATTTACTCCCTCTCGTGCTCCTCTTCGGGAATCCGTTCGTCCTGCGCTACGTGACCGAACTAAAGCCGTACGGCCTCGACCTCGGCCTGGCGGCGCTACTAATCGCTCTACACCTTCGGGGGGCTCGGCACCGCACTGTAGGATTAGGTAGCTGGGCAGCGATCGGTAGCCTGGTACCATGGTTCTCGCTACCCAGTGTCTTCGTCCTTGCTACGGTAGGATTACGGGAACTACGGTATGATCGCCGCTGGTTGCTTGTCATCACGGGCTGGCTAGCTTCTTTCGCGCTGCTATACGTGCTCGTACTTCGCCCATCGATCGGGAGTAACTACCTCAACGATTTTCACCAGGATTACTTCCTCCCGCTGCGTCCTGATACGGCAAGCCTTGCTCAAGTAGGCCGTATTGTCTCGCGCTTGCTGCGCCTTTGTTTCGGTCTGACTCTCGTGGCACAAGTCTGGGGCGCCTTGCTGCTGCTAGCCGGCGGTCTACTCGCGCCCCGCAAGCTCTGGTTACTGCTTCCCCTTGGCATCGTAGTGGCAGTGTCGGGTATGCAGTTGTATAGCTTGATCGACCGCCTGATCCTGTTCGTCCTTCCGGGTGTCTGGGTAGTTGCCGCGCTTGGTGCGCAGAACCTGGCGGCCTACGTCCGTCGATCCAGACCGGCGTATGCAGTAGTGATTGTGCTCACACTGCTACTGGCGGGCGGCGGCAATATCTATTACAGGTACTGGCAGCCGGAGCACACGAGCGACGGCCGGGAGTTAGCAACCTACGCTGAGGGGCCACACACATACATTGACGAGAGCGCGGTACCGGTGGTGGATTATTACACGCGGATCCACCCGGCGACGCGCTACACCACGGCAGCAGCTAGAGCGCGTACACCACATACTGGACAGAGCAACTACACACTCCTATTCGACGTGATGACGGAACAGACTATACGTGTACGCGCAGAAAATGCAGCAGAGGCGGCGGCGGCGCGCGGGTGCGAAGTAAAGGAAGTGGACCTATTCCGGGCCCGCGTGGTGGAGCTTAGATGTCCCGTACGGAATTCCGATCCGTAACGACTTCCAGCAGCTCGCGTAGGAATTGGATCTGACCGGGGCTCAGGGTGTTTTTTAGTGCATCTTTGACGGTAAGGAAGGTACCCGACTCCAGTTCCTTAAGACGCTCCTTGAGTTCTCCGGCGTCTTCGTACAGCATTTGCTTTAGGCTGGGGATCTCGTGCCAGTCCCCCTCTACGGCAACGGCTTCCTCACGGTCGGCGGCCGGTTCCAGGGCAATGAGGTCTGGATTGTCGCGACGAAGCTCGGCTTCGGGGAGTCCCCACTCGTCGGACTGCTGCGTCAGAAAGACCTCCAGGCCGCGCTCACGAAACCGATAAATAATTAAGCGAGCTTTTTTGCGGAGTCCCATGGAAAATGTATTCAACTGCCTAATGGTGCAGGCGGGTATAGGTTCAAATATACAACGTTGCCCTCCTTCGAATCGTTACCTGCCCATAAGCTACCACTATGAAATATCTACTTTTTCTACTACTTGCAAGCCCCCTGTGGCTATTCGCTCAGTCCTCCCCTACCCCGCTGGAGGGCGCCTGGGAGAGCAGCTTCGCCGGAGGAGATGATGCGTCAAACGATCTACTGCTCATTGTGCAGGACGGATTCTTTGCCATGACGGCCTACAACGACAGTACCGCCCAGTTCATCGCCACCCTGGGGGGTAGTTATACTATCGAAGCCGATACCTTTATGGTTACCTACGAGTTCGACTCGTCCAATCCGGAAAACGTAGGCCGCACCGTAGCCATGCCCTTCGCCGTTACGGGAAGTCTGCTGGTCTTCAACGGAGATAAAGCCTGGCAGCGTCTGGATGACGGAAGCGGCGAGCTAGCCGGAGCCTGGGAGATTACAGGGCGCAAGCAGGACGGTGAGATGCGCCGCCGGCCGGTCACCGGACCGCGCAGGACCATGAAAATTCTATCCGGTAGTCACTTCCAGTGGATTGCCTATAACACCGAAACAGCGGAGTTTCTGGGTACCGGTGGCGGACGCTACTCCGTCAACGACGGACAGTACATCGAGTATATCGACTTTTTTAGCCGCGATCCACAGCGGGTGGGTAAGCAACTGAGCTTCGACTACAAAATCAGAAATAACGAGTGGCACCACATGGGTGTGAGCAGCTCCGACCAGCCCCTGTACGAAACCTGGGGGCACCGCCCGCCGGCCAGAAAGTAGCCCCAGCAAGACTCGAACTTGCATTTTCGGTTTAGGAAACCAACGTTCTATCCCTTGAACTATGGGGCTCGGTGGTCGCGATTGACCTGAGCAGCGGCGACAAATATACGGTAGCCCCGCTACAGGTCTTCGGCCGGAACGAAGTTGAGTGCTACCCCGTTGATGCAGTACCGCAGACCGGTGGGCTGAGGACCGTCGGGGAAGATGTGTCCCTGATGACCCCCACAGCGCGCGCAGCTGACTTCAGTGCGCTTCATCCCGTAGCGGAAGTCGCTGTCTTCGGTCACGTAAGCCGCATTGATGGGCGCATAGAAACTCGGCCAGCCCGTGCCGGACTCGAATTTAGTCTCACTACTGAACAGCGGCAGACCGCACGCCCGACAGGCGAACACGCCGGCGTGCTTCTCTTCGTTCAGTGGACTCGAGAAGCTGCGCTCCGTACCGTCTTCCCGCAACACGTTAAATTCCTGATTGGTCAGCAGTTCCTTCCAGTATTCGGTGGTGGTGTCGAAGGGCTCGACCTGTCCTTCGGTAGCGGGGGGATCGTAGCGGTAGTCGGGCCGCGTCTGCTCGGGGCTGGCCGCCACGTCACCGGATGCTACCGTGGTCTGTGAGGTGGAATTGCAGGCAAGTAAAATAGACAAACTGAGGAATACCAGGTAGCGCATAACGGGGACTTTGCCGGTACAACACCCGCACCCGGCGGGCCGGTTCATTCCGGGCTGCCGGCATAGTGTTACCTTCGCGACGCCCAACCACCATAGCATGAAAGAATTTTTGAAGACCCTAGGCCTTACCGAAGACAACGACGGCAGCAGCACCGGCCAGCAGGGGATGCACAATCCCGACCAACACCTGGAAAGCCACTCTCCGGTAGACGGTGCGCTGATCGGTCGCGTCAGCGTGACCACCCCCGAGCAGTACGCACAGATCGTCGGCGCCGCCACGGCCGCCTTTGCGGACTGGCGCATGGTGCCCGCCCCCCAACGCGGCGAGATCGTACGGCAGTACGGCCAGGCCCTACGCGAGAATAAAGACGCACTCGGCCGCCTGGTCAGCTATGAGATGGGTAAGAGCCTGCAGGAAGGCTGGGGCGAGGTACAGGAGATGATCGACATCTGCGACTTCGCCGTGGGGCTCAGCCGTCAACTATACGGATTTACGATGCACTCCGAGCGCGTCCTGCATCGCATGTACGAACAGTACCACCCCCTGGGCATCGTGGGCATCATCTCGGCCTTCAACTTCCCAGTCGCGGTGTGGAGCTGGAACGCCATGCTGGCCCTCGTTTGCGGCGACGTCGTAATCTGGAAGCCCAGCGAGAAGGCCCCCCTCTGCGGCGTTGCCTGTCAGAAGATCTGGGCGCAGGTCGCCGCCAATAATAAGCTATCCGAAGGCATCTGCTCCTTGATCAACGGCGACTACACGGTCGGCGAACTTATGACAAAGGACGGGCGGGTCCCCCTCGTCTCGGCCACCGGCTCTACCCGCATGGGCAAGATCGTAGCCCAGACCGTAGCCGGTCGCCTCGGCAAGACACTGCTCGAGCTAGGTGGCAATAACGCTATCATCATCACCCCCTCGGCTGATATGGATCTGGTGCTCACCGGTGCCCTGTTCGGTGCTGTTGGCACCTGCGGACAGCGCTGTACCAGTACCCGCCGACTCATCATCCACGAGAGCCGCTACGAAGAAGTGCGTGATAAACTGGCCGCTGCGTACGGACAACTGTCCATCGGCGATCCCCTGGATGAGGGCAACCACGTCGGGCCACTTATCGACACCGACTCGGTGAATACGTACCTCAAGGCCATCGAAGGCATCAAGGCCGAAGGAGGCACCATGGTTGTCGACGGAGGTCGCATCGATGGGCTCGGCTCGGACTGCTACGTGAAACCCTGTATCGCCGAAGTAGCTACCGACAGCGCTATGGCACAGCAGGAGACCTTTGCCCCCATTCTGTACCTGATGAAATACTCCACCCTGGAGGAAGCCATTGCGATCCAGAACAGTGTACCCCAGGGACTATCCTCCGCCATCATGACCACTAATATGCGCGAGAGCGAGCGCTTCCTCAGTGCAATGGGTAGTGACTGCGGTATCGCCAATGTCAACATTGGTACTAGCGGAGCGGAAATTGGCGGAGCCTTCGGCGGCGAAAAGGAAACCGGAGGCGGCCGGGAATCCGGTTCCGACAGCTGGAAGGCCTACATGCGGCGGCAAACCAACACCATCAACTACTCTACCGAACTCCCTCTTGCCCAGGGCATTACCTTTGACCTGCAAGCTATCTAGTATATGCGTTACCACCTCGTTTCCGGCGGCTGCGGCTTCGTTGGCCGCAATATGGTCAAGCGGCTCTATCGCACCACCTCCGATAAGATCTTATTCGTCGATAACCTCAGCGTAGGCACCCATCCCAGTACCTGGCTGGAGGCGGACCAGGTGCGCAAGGAAGGCGACCTGGAGGTCTACGGGCCCGATGAGCGACTACTGTTCCTGCACCAGGACTTTCGCAAATTCCTGCGGGATATCATTGATGATAGCAACTTCATCACCAATGCCTACGCGCCGGACTTCACCCGCTTCAGCGATGTGTTTCACTTCGCGGCTATCGTAGGGGGTCGGTCCACCATTGAGGGAGACCCCATGAAGGTGGCGCTGGATCTGAGTATCGACGCTGAGTTTTTCTATTGGGTCACCCGCCACCAGCCCGACCGCACCCTCTATCCCTCCAGTTCGGCGGCCTACCCCATTGATCTACAGACGGAGGGCGACGCGATCGCACTGGCCGAGTCCGACATCAACTTCAAGAAGATGGGGGAGCCGGATATGACCTACGGTTGGTCCAAACTTACCGGAGAGTTCCTAGCTAAGGTGGCCGCGGAACACTACGACCTCAAGGTCACTGTCATCCGCCCCTTCAGCGGTTACGGGGAGGACCAGGACCAGACCTACCCCATCCCCGCCATCGCTGCCCGTATCGCCCGCCGCGAAGATCCGGTCGAGGTATGGGGTACGGGCCGGCAGGGCCGCGACTTCGTCCATATCGATGATGTACTGGACTGCATCTTCTTCGCCATGGAGCGGGTCACCGACGGCACGGCCATCAATATCGGCCGGGGCGAGTTGCTCAGCTTCATCGACATCATCCATACGATGTGTGACATCGAGGGCTACTCCCCCGAGATCAAGCAGTTACTCGACAAGCCCGTAGGCGTTTTCAGTCGCTACTCCAATATGGACCTGGTGCACGACATGGGATGGCGCGCTACGATCTCCGTGCGCGAGGGTATGACCCGCGTACTGAATGCCCAGAAGCAAGCGCAAGCCTAAGCCATGTCCCGACAGACTATCGTGTGCTTCGGCCCCGGCCCCAAGTTCAAGGGAGGGATTTCGAACTACAATACCTCCCTGGCCAAGGCCCTGGACCGCCGTGGCGACTGCGACGTGCACATCGTAAGCTGGACCCAGCAGTACCCGGCCATCATTCCCCGCGAGTTTGTTGACAAGACCAGCCGGGTCGATCTCCTGGAAGGGACCAATGTGAAGGTCCAGTACGTACTCAATTACAATAACCCGCTGAGCTGGCAGCAGACCTACCGTCGAATCGTGGCGCTGCAGCCCGCTAAGGTGATCATTCAGTGGGCCATCGCCATCCAGGGTATTCCTCTGGGCTACCTGGCCCGCCAGCTCCGTAAGCATCCTGAGATCGAAGTGGTATTCGACCTACACTTCGTGATCCAGAAGGAAAACAGCAGCCTCGACCGCCGCCTCACCCGCTTCGGCATTGCCCGTGCGGACACCTTCATCGCCCACGCGTACAAGACCGTGGACGAGCTCAAGGAGCTCTTTCCTCAGCGTGAGTTCGCCGTAACGGAGGCGGGCACGCGGGTGCCGGGTCCTACCAATATAATCAAGCTATACCATCCCATCTATGAGCTCTTCGCTCCGCAGGATGACTTCGACGTAGCCGCCTTCAAGCGGGCTAATCAGTTGCGGGAACATGTCTTCCTGTTCTTCGGCTTCATCCGCAAGTACAAGGGGCTCCACAATGTGATCCGCTCCTTCGCCCAACTCGCCGAGCGGCGCGACGACGTGAGCCTGATCATCTGCGGAGAGTCCTTCTGGGACACGCTGCAGGCCGACAAATGGAGCACCAGACTGAAGAACACCCTGTTCGGCTTTGCTAAGAAACTCTTTCTAGCCAAATCAGACGATGAGCGCGACTACCGTCCCCTGGAACTGCTGGATACACTCGGCATACGTGACCGCGTCATGGTCAAAAACGAGTTTGTCGCCAATGAGGAAGTTCACAAGTACTTCCAGGCCAGCGATGCCGTGGTGTTGTTTTATTCCTACGCTACTCCCTCCGGGGTCGAATCCATCAGCTACAATTTTCAGCTACCGGCCGTAGCTACCCGCGTAGGTCACTTTCCCGAGACGATCAAAGACGGCTTCAATGGCTACCTGGCCGAGCCGGAAAATATCGACGATATGGCCCGACAGCTGGAGCGTATGATCACCGCCCCGATCCCCCGGGAGAATGTGCGGGCTACTACGGAAGACATGAGCTGGGACAACTATGCGGCTGCGATCCTCGCCTAGGTCGAGGCGTTGCACGCCGAGTGTATGTCGATACCCGCTGTGACTCGGCGTACAACGCCTCGACCTTATTGCAGCCTAATATTCTTTCCTCCCGGATACATAGGTCGCCAGCACTTCGGTACTGAGGATCTGATCATCTGCGCAATTGGTGAGGTCATTGCTGAGCAGTACAAAGTCTGCCTGTAGGCCCGGCACCAGCGTGCCCCGCACATCTTCCTGAAAGGCGGAATAGGCCGCGGCGGCGGTGTAACTGTGCAGGGCTTCCTCCCGTGTCATGGACTGCTCCGGGAAGAATACGGCCTTACCGTCCGCCCGGGCGCGGGTGACGCTGGCGTAGAACGACTCGATGGGGTTCACGTCTTCTACCGGGGCGTCGGTGCCATTGGTAACTACGGCACCGGCGTCGATCAGACTGCGCCAGGGGTAGGCACCCGAACGGGCGCGCTCGGTGCCGAGGCGGGTCTCGGCGAACAGGGCATCGGACGTACAGTGGATGCCCTGCATAGCAGCGATCACACCAAGCTTGGCGAAGCGGGGGATATCATCCGGATGGATGTGCTGGGAGTGCTCGATACGCCAGCGCTTGTCGTCGGTAGGGTCCACGTACTTGGCCATCAGGTCGAGGGTCTCGCGGTTGGCCCGATCGCCAATGGCGTGTACGCAGAGCTGCATGTTGTGGGTAATGGCAAGTTGGGCGATGCTGTCTACCGTGGCTACCTCCGTGGTGTTCTGACCGGTAAAGCCGGGGTTGTCGAAGTAGGGTTCCAGCAGCCAGGCGCCGTAGCTACCCAGTGCACCATCCAATTCGGTTTTAATGGCGCTGCACTCGAAGCGCTTGCCGTAGTGCGGTAGTCCGTCCATATTACCGGCCATCTCGTCGTAGGAGTGGCGTAGCATCACCCAGAGGTTCAGTCGGAGGCTATCGGCGGCATCAAGCTCCCGGTACCAATCGACCTCCCGGAACTTCGTGCCGGCGTCCTGAAACGAAGTGATGCCATTGCGGAGGCACTCGTCCTGGACGGCGCGGATACCCGCCAGCCATTCTTCCTTGCGGGCTTCGGGGGTCATGGTCTGTACAAAATTCTGGTAGGCATCGGTAATCAGATCCATGGCTCGCTCCTCAAATACCCCGGTGGGGTCGCCGGCCCCGTCGCGCAGGACGCGGCCGCCGCGTGGATCGGGCGTTTCGCGCGAAACACCCGCCAGGTCCATGGCTTTCTGGTTGGCAAACAGGGCATGGCCGCTGGCGTGCCGGAGTACGACCGGGTGGGTCTGGGTCATGGCGCTGAGTTCATCGTGTACGGGATATCCACCTACGCTATGGTTGTGGGGTTCATCCCACTTCTCCTGATGTCAGCCACGACCCGTGATCCAGTCGCCCTTGGGGGTATCCTCGGCACGTTCGGCGACTATGGCTACAATCTCTTCCCAGCTGCGGGAACGCAAAAAATTGAGGTTGCGCAGGCTACTTCCCAAGCCGCTAAAGTGGGCGTGGCCCTCGATGAAGCCGGGCATCAGAAACGCTCCGTCAGCATCTACCCGCTGGGTAGCTGTGGTGAGTGAGGCGGACCAGTCGGACGTGTCCGCGTCCATCCCGACCCGCTCGATGGTTCCATCTGCTGCCACCAACAGGGCGGTAGCGGGGGGCAGGTCCTTACCGGACCAAATTGCTGCGTTGTAGACCAACAGACTGGCAGAATCATTCCCCGCCGGGTCATCGTTGCTTGTACAGGCGGAGAGACAGAAGAGGAGGAATACGAGTAGGCAGCGCAGCGATACGATCATGCCACAGATTACGGCATTATTTGGAGAAGCACCGTATTGCGCTAGCTATCGGGGCCCCGCCCCCTGGCTATACAGTGGCCTTTTCCTACCTTGCCGGCAATGACGACGAACGGAACATTTATCGTGGAGGGCGGCCACCGACTGAGTGGCGAGATCATCCCACAGGGAGCAAAAAACGAAGCACTACAGATCCTCAGTGCTACCCTACTGACGGCAGAAACCGTAGTGGTGGAAAATCTGCCTGACATAGAAGATGTCAACAAGTTGCTCGGTCTGCTGGACGGACTCGGCGCCGAGGTAGAGCGCGTAGACCGGCAAACGGTACGGATCACCGCAGCGAACATCAACCTGGACTACGTGCTGAGTCCTGACTACGTCCGGGACGCCCAGCGTATCCGCGGATCGGTCATGCTTATCGCACCGCTTCTCAATCGTTATGGCCGCGCCAGTCTGCCCAAGCCGGGGGGGGACAAGATCGGGCGCCGCAGACTGGATACCCACCTACTCGGACTGCAGGCGCTGGGCGCCAACTTCGACTTCGACAGCGAGCGTAATATCTACGCCTTCGAGACGGACGGGCTCAAGGGCACCTTCATCCATATGGAGGAGATCAGTGTGACGGGCACCGCCAATGTACTGATGGCCGCCGTACTCGCGGAGGGGGAAACCACCATCTATAACGCGGCCTGTGAGCCCTACCTGCAGCAGCTGTCGCACATGCTCAACAGCATGGGTGCACAAATCGAAGGCATTGGCTCTAATTTGCTGAAGGTGCAGGGAGTGAGTCGCCTCGGTGGATGTACCCACCGGATGCTGCCCGATATGATCGAGGTAGGCAGCTTTATCGGACTGGCGGCCATCACCCAGAGTGATATTACCATCAAGGACGTGCGACTTGATAAGCTGGGCGTTATCCCACGGACCTTCGAAAAGCTGGGTATCCAACTGGAGTATCACGGAGATGATATCCGGGTGGTGCCCCAGGACCACTACGAGGTGCAGAGCTTTATGGATGGCGGGGTGCTCACCATCTACGATGCACCCTGGCCGGGCTTCACGCCGGATCTGATCAGTATTGCGCTGGTGACGGCCATTCAGGCCCGGGGCTCAGTACTGTTCCACCAGAAGATGTTTGAGAGCCGGCTGTTTTTCGTCGACAAGCTGATCGATATGGGCGCGCAGATCATTCTCTGCGATCCGCACCGCGCTACGGTGATCGGTCTGGACCGGCGTACGCCACTGCGGGGCATCCGCATGACCAGTCCGGATATTCGTGCCGGGGTGAGTCTGCTCATCGCGGCGCTCTCGGCAGAGGGTACCAGCCGGATCGACAATATCTACCAGATCGACCGGGGCTACCAGAATATTGATACGCGGCTACAGGCACTGGGCGCACAGATCGTCAGGGAATAACGCCTATGCTACTCTACAATATCACGAATAAGATCGACCACACCATTCACGACGAGTGGTTGGGGTGGATGCAACAGGCCTATATTCCTCACGTCATGGAGGCTGGCGTATTTGAAGACTACAAACTGAGTCGACTACTGGGAGTGGATGAGTCGGACGGCATCACTTATGCCCTGCAGTTCACGGTATCTAGCCGGCCGGCCTTTGACATTTACCAGGAGAAATACGCCTACGCCCATCAACAGATGCACGACCTGCGGTATAAGGGCAGTTTCGTGACCTTTCGGTCGCTATTATCGGTGGTAGACCACGGGGCGTAACGAAGTAGCCACTTGATATTCGGTCCTAATCCATCAGTCCGATCAGGAGCCAGTCAGCCAGTAGTTGCCGATTCGCCGGGCTTACGATCCGCACCTGGTCGCTGGCATTGGCGATGTTAGCCAATTCGATGTACACGCTACTGGGTTTGGTCTCGCGCAGCATGTGCAGGTCGCGGTAGCTCACGGTGCCCCCGTAGCCCCGGCCCGGCCGGTATTCTTCGTACTTCCCCTTCAGGGTACTCAAAATCTTTTCCGCACGCTTCGCACCCACCAGATCGCCCTCCGGGTGGTACAGGAATACGTCGAGTTGCTGTCCGCGGTGCCGGCTGTCGATGTGGATCGCTACCATGGTTTGGTCCGTGATTCCCTTAGCCAAATTCTCCTCGTAGAGTGCGTTGACGATATCCGAGCGCTGAAAGAGGCGCAGCTTCTGGTTTCGGGGCAGGGAAGCACCGCCCCAGACGGTCTCGTCCCGGTCCGGCTCCAGGTACTTATCGTCGCGAATCCCGTCGTTTTCATCCCGCACGATCATGTAGGGCGTACCTCCGTGCTCCAGGATGTTGCGGCATAGGCGCAGCGCTACGTCGTAGGCGTATTCGTCTTCGGCCAGCAGGTGACCCGCGCGCCGACCGATCGCGCCAGGATCAGGCCCGCCGTGCCCGGCAACGATATAGAAGATACGTCCCGCCATGGTCCGGTCGATGAGCGGTACCGTAGCGTAGGTCGGCCCGAAGATGTTGAAGGTGCGTGGTGCGGCGGTGGTGGACTGCGACGGCACCTCGATGATGGGCCGGTCGGTCGGTAGGGTAGCCGGAGTGACTGCACCGAAGGTGCTACAGTGATCGATGTGGTGGGGTACATAGAGTAGGCCATCCTGTCGGTAGTCGCGACTGCGCAGCCGCCGTTTTAGCAGCCACATATTGTAGGCTTTGATCGCTACCGCACGATCCCAGTTTTGGTCACGGGTCGTGGTACGAATACTCTCCCCGTCGTAGGGCAGTACCGTAATGGGCAGCTTGTACTGGCGGCCTACCAGCAGTTTGCTGTTGGGATTGAGGTAGTTGATGCGGCGAAACTCGGTGATGTTGCAACCGTGGTCGATCAGATCGTACCGCCGCAGTAGCGAGTAGATGCCGTCGCCCCGCTTCACCTCTACGTTCAGGTACTCTACCGCACCGGCGCATGTGGAGCCCAGCACGAGCAGTAGAAAAAGCATTAGGCGGAAGGAAGAGCGCATACCGTGTAGTTTCAGCGACGCACCGGTTATCTTTGCCGGCAGTATGTCCCTGCTCCGGCAAATTTATAAACTCCTGCGTTGGGAACTCACCCTGGAGTGGCGGGACAAATACGCCATCGGAAGTGTACTGCTTTACGTCGTGGCTACGGTCGTTATTGTCTATCTGGCCCTGCTACAGGGACTGAACGCCGACACCTTCAACGCCCTCTACTGGATCATCCTCTTTTTCGGGGCCACGGTAGCCGCCGGGCGGAGCTTCCTGCGCGAAGGCGGTAGGCGGCACCTCTACTACTACACCCTGGCCGATCCACTGGCCCTGCTCTTCAGTAAGCTACTCTACAACCTACTGGTGATCTGGCTGATCAGCGGACTCACGTTTGTCCTACTACAGCTATTCGCCGATCAGGTCAGCATCCCCGCTCCCCTACCCCTGTTTCTGGCCACGCTACTGGGAGGCATCGGACTATCGGCGATCCTTACCTTCGTCTCTGCCCTGGCCGCGCGCGCGGGAGGCAACGGTACGTTGATGGCGGTACTGTCCTTTCCCCTGGTGATCCCGCTGCTCAAACTGCTGGTGGATAGCGGTACCTATGCGATGGACCTGGGTATCGACGATCCATCACGTCCTATCTTTCTCATTCTGGCCGTTGATCTCTTAGCGATCGCGGTGGCCATTGTGTTGTTTCCCTTCATTTGGCGGGATTAGGTGCACCCCACTACCGGCCCTTCCCACGTTATTCTCCAAACACCCCGCATGGTCACCCGTCTATCCGTTTTCGATATCTACAAGATCGGTGTCGGACCGTCCTCCTCCCATACCCTGGGTCCGTGGCGGGCTGCCCTCGATTTTCTCACGGTACTCGACCGGGCGGGGTCGCCGGTGCAAAGTATCGGAGTACAACTGTTCGGAAGTTTGTCCAAAACGGGACTGGGACACGGCACGGACATTGCGGTCATGTTAGGCCTACAGGGGTACGATCCGGTGACGATCCTCACGCAGCAGATCCCGACGATCATCGACCGGGTACGCACTGAACGCCAACTTCAACTGCACGGCACGGCGGTTCCCTTCGACTACCGCAACGACCTGGTGTTTCAACCAACCACCCACCCGGGGCATCCTAACACCCTAACCTTCACCGGACTACTCGCCGATGGTCAGTTGATCATACAAACGTATTATTCCCTGGGTGGAGGCTTCATCGAACGCGAGGGGGAGGAAGTGACCGAAGAAGTGGTGTATCCCTTTATCCACGATGTATCCTCCGGGGAGAAGATGATCCGCTTGTCCCATGCTTCCAAAAAGACAGTCACTCGCCTACTCTACGAGAACGAACGCTGCATCTACTCCAGTCAGGAGATACACAACCGGATCGAAGCGATCTTTCAGGTCATGCTAAACTGCGTGTACCGCGGCTGCCATACCGAAGGTGTCCTGCCGGGCGGACTGAACGTAAACCGCAGGGCCGCCCATCTATCCCGCAAGCTACTGGCGGGCAAGAGCTACCCCGACCGCAAGAGTTGGCTGGAGGCGATCCGCAGGACGGCCCGCGATTTCTCGAACGTCAACCAGTGGATCAGCTGCTTTGCCCTGGCGGTCAATGAGGAGAACGCCGCCCTAGGACGCGTGGTGACCTCCCCTACGAACGGCGCCTCGGGGGTGATCCCCGCCGTACTACTATATCACTACCTCTTCGGTAACTTCGGAGAAGATGACTTGCTGCGGTTCTTCCTCAGTAGTGGACAAATCGGTGCCCTATTCAAGCAGGGGGCTACGATCTCCGCCGCGGTGGGCGGGTGCCAGGCGGAAGTCGGGGTGAGCTCGGCCATGGCAGCCGCCGGCCTGACCGAGGTACTGGGAGGAAGCACCCGACAGGTACTGCAGGCTGCGGAGATCGCTATGGAGCATCACCTGGGCCTCACCTGTGATCCTATCGGAGGGCTGGTCCAGGTGCCCTGCATCGAGCGCAATGCCATGGGAGCCATGAAGGCCATCACCGCCGCCAACTTGGCACTGGCCGGTAATGCCGCACATGCGGTAGTCAAGTTTGATGAGGTGGTCGCTACCATGTGGGAAACCGCCCAGCACATGCACAGCAAGTTCAAGGAGACCGCGGAGGGGGGACTGGCCGTTCACGTTTCCGTGGCGCTACCCGAATGCTAATCTACCAGTCGCCGGCAAAGGCGCGGTTGAAGATCTTTTCGTTGATGTTATCCAGGATGGTCTCTACGGCTTCATCCTGTACGCTGGCCAGAGACACTGCACCGTCGAAGGGATAGAAATCAGAGAAGTTACTTTTCCACCCTTCATCCGTGGGGTCCCGCAGGTTTTTGTACTCTACGGCAACGACGATGGTCAGGTGGTTCTGCTTGGAGAAGGCGGCCACATCGCCTGCCGGACTTGCACCCTCGGCGGTCACGCGGAAGTCGACCAGTGTGCCGATCAGTTGGATGTCCGGGTTATCCTCCGTGATCACTAGTCTTGCCTCATCGCGCACCTTATCCCGCAGCGTTTCCGTGGCATCCAAAAACAAGGTAGGGGGAGCCGTGAGGGCGTTGTTTTTGAAATTAGGCACATAGGCAGACTGTACGCCCTCCGGAATGGATATGCCCCGGAAGGAATAGCAGGCCGTCAGCAGTACGGAAAAAGCAAGCAGAGTGAGGTAGCGCATCGTGTAGCTAAACGAAAAAATCCCTTCCGGCGTTGCCGGCGGAAGGGATAAGGTAATTGGGATTACGGGAGGACTGTACTAGGCTGCACTAGCCAGCAGTTCGTCCATATCACGTACCAGAATGCGGCCGCGATTAAAGTAAATCAGGTTCTCTTTACGCAGATCGTTCAGGACCAGGGTCACGGTCTGCCGGCTGGTGCACGTAATATTGGCGATATCCTGATGGGTTAGACTATGCTTCAGGAGCATCTCGTAACCTACGCGACGACCGCGTTCGGTCACCACCTGGTGCAGGAAACCGACGATGCGACTGCGTGCGTCCTTAAAAATTAAGTTCTCCAGCTTGTTCTCGGCTGCCATCATGCGCTTGCCGAACAGACCCAGGATCTGGCGACTCAGCAGGGGGTTGCCAAAGACAATACGCTGGAAGTCGGCTACGCGGATCGTGTAGTAGTGCACTTCTTCCTTAAGCGACTGGGCGGTTTCGTTGCGGGTCACCTCTCCGACCAGGCTTAACTCGCCGAAGATGGCGTCGGGGTGGATGAGCTGCTTGATGACCTCCTTACCCTCGTTGCTGTGGGTACTGATCTTGATGGGCCCCTTGGCTAATAGGTAGATATGGTCGCTTGCGTCACCGGGCTGGTAGATTATCGAGTAACGTGGCTTGGTCTTGAACTCCATGGTCTCGGCCAGCCGCCGCTTCTCTTCAGTAGTGAGACCATCAAAAAGATCGAAATTTTCGAGCAGGGAGATTTTATTCGCGGTATCCATTGGGTGACATTGAGGGTTAAGCAAGAGCGCCGGTGGCGGCCGGGACCAGCTAAATGCATCGTCCCTTTGTCTTCTAGACCCCGATTGTCATACGACCCCCTAAGCTTACACTGTTTTATTTTGAGAATTCTTTCCGTCGGTTCCCTTACCTAGTGTGCCATCTAGTAGCGCAACACGCTGCAGGGCCAGAATACTGAGGGCATCCGTGATTCGTCCGTCGAGCGTCATGGCTATTGCTTCCTCCAACCGCAGCCTGCGTACGCGCAAGTCTTCTGTGTCTTCCGGTTCGGCGGCCTCCTGGCGTAATCCTTCCGCCAGATACGCTACCCCCCACTCATCGGAAACGGAATTACTGAGGTGGAACTCCATAAGCTGCGACCACCGGGTGGCGACCAGCCCCGTCTCTTCCTTCAGCTCACGTTGAGCGGTCTGTAGGGGGTCTTCCCCGACCGGGCAGCCGCCCTCGGGGATCTCCCAACTGTAGGCATCCAGCGCGTAACGGTACTGACCGACCAGGTAGGTATAGCCGTCAGCATCTACCGGTACGATGCCGATCGCGTGGTTTTTGTAACGGACCAGTCCGTAAATACCGTCACTACCACCCGGAGTGACGACCTCGTGGTGCTCGATCTTTATCCAGGGATTTTCGTAGGGTGTACGGACGGATTTGGTCGACCACGGATTCACTGCTTCTGCCATACGGCGAAGGTAGTTCGGTGCGTAGGACTACAGTCGGTCGTAGCGGCTGACCGTAAGGGCATGGGCTACCTCGCCGGTATGTTTGGTAGCGATAGGCTCAAGCAACAGCAGGTGGACCTCCTGGCCTGTCTCGGTACGGGGCCGGTGCAGCACGCCCCGCGGGACAATGTAGAACTCACCGGGCTGTAGCTTCACCGTAGTCCGATCCTTGAAGTCTATATAGAGGGTACCCTGAAACACTAGGAATAACTCGTCCTCGTCCGTATGATCGTGCCAGACGAACTCACCCGCAACCTCAGCTACTTTGACGGCCTGACCGTTGAGTTCGGCGATGACCTTGGGCGACCAGTGGTCGTGAAACTGAGCAAACTTCTGCGCGATGTTGATGACGGACATACGGGATGACTAGACGATCTCGTGCTCCTTGCGCCGGTTGCGCCACCAGATGAAGCCAACCGTGGCCACCAGCACGTAGGGCATACCCAAAAGGTACAGAATACCCTGGTTGAGCCCCTGACCTTCGGTGCCTCCGTTGGCCAGATTGCTTTCTGCCGTAGCGCGGCACATGGGGCACTGAGCGAGTAGCTCACCGCCGGTGCCCAGCAGAACGAGTACGAGAAGCAAAGTGAGGAAGCGTTTCATGGCGACTGAATTAGGGGTAGTAGGAACGAAGCATAAGGTAGACCACCGGTCCGGTGATGGCGACGTACAGCCACAAGGGCCAAACGTAGCGCGCCATCTTGCGATGTAGCGTCCATTTACCGGCTATGGCGCGTACAGTAGTTAACAAGATAAAGGGCAAAAGGATGCCCGCCAGTGTGATGTGAGTAATCAGAATGACCAAGTACCAGGGGCGGGTACCGCTCACCGCAGCGCGTTCCATATCAGTGAGTACGCCGTTCTGATCGGCATCGCCAAACAGGACCTCGGGGGTAGTGAAGTGATAGGCGACGTAGCAAAGCAGGAAGAGTACCGAAAGCCCCAGTGCGGTAGCATTGGCGTTGCGATGCTTGACGAACTGCCCCTTCTTCACGTAATAGAGGGAGAACAGTAGAGCCACTGCGGTGAGGCCATTTAGGGTAGCGTTAACGGCGGGTAGAAAGCGAACATCCCAGTCAACATCCAGGGTGATCTCCCGCATGGCAAAGACGAGTAGCAGTACCACGGCGGAGAACACGTAGGTAGCGATCTTGAGTAGCCGCTCTTTATTCGGATACGTAGCCAGCTCGGGATGGGCGCGTCGCCGTGGGGTTGGCTGGGTGTTCGTGATGGTACTAGAGTTCTCGGCCACGATCTAGGATTATGTCCTGCTTAGCAGGCAGCGGGATAATTAACGAGATGAGCTGGACCAGACCGATCGCTTCGTCACGGCGGGCCAGGTCGTAGTGCTGCACAATGGTGAGCGAACTATCGACCAGCGCTACGATGGGCTGGATACCGGGGGAATCATAGCTCCCCAGCGGAAGCTGGAAAGCCTCGGCCGTTGCCGCGAAGTCGCGCTCATCCGCTTGTAGAAAGCTGAGCATGTCGGACGCCGGAAGATTGTAGGTAGTAGTAAAGTCCTCTACGGCAGCATCGGGATCCTGCGCCAGCACGATAGTGGTAAAATACAGGTTAGGGCTATCCTGAAACTGCTGATACAGACTATCCAGCATGTGTCCGTACAGCCGGGTGCCTTCTTCCTTTGTGGGGTCCAGCCAACCGACCACCGTCATAGCTCCTTGCCACTGCTTCGGCACCTCACCACGTATGGAGACTAACCGACTGATGGACGGCATCTTTCCGTAGTCACCCATTGCCTCGATGGCCGAGCGCCGGTAGTTGGCCCCGTTGCGCAGGTAGACGAACGAGACGGCTGGTAGTCCGACCAGGATAAACAGCACAATCGCCGTACCGAACCACTTCTTGGCCCTTGCCATACTAAGGTGTTTGTACTAACAACCCGCTTTCGGCTACAGGGATTAGCGTGTTGTTCAATGTGACTGAATTATGTTACCATCCAGGTCTAACTACGGAAGGTTTGGGAACCCTTGTTTCCCAAACCTTCCGTAAGTGCATGCAGATTGCTATTAAGCCGGTACCTCCTCCAGCATATATACATCTTCGAGCAGGCCAACTGGTGCGGCTACGGGAGCCTTGGCTTCGTTGCGGAACTCGATCTTCTCACGATTCTTGCGCCAGGCATCTCCTTCGTTGAAAAAGGCGATCAGCGCCCAGAGTAAGAGAAAGGTAGGTAGCAGGACACTCATGGCCAAGCCCTTCACTTCGTACCCCATGTGCATGAACTCGTAGATAATGAAGTAGGCCTTATAGACCGAGAGGGCAATGATCAGCAGCGATGCGACGTAGATCAATGGACGGATATTCTCCGCAAACTCGGCTGCCTTGAGCAGGGAGAGAAGTACTTCGACCACCGTGACTGCGGCGAGCAGTCCAAGGCCCTTCCAGACTCCACTGACTGATTCCTCGTAGCTTAAATGTTGTGCCATGATATTCTATTAGAGTGTAAGTAAAGGTTGGAGTAGTCCTGGATCACAGGAGGTAGAAAACGAGGAATACAAAAACCCATACCAAGTCTACAAAGTGCCAGTACAGACCGATCTTTTCGACCATCTCGTAGCCGTTCATCCGGGCGGTGTACACACCGCTACCGGCGTTGATCAGGATGATAAGTAGGAAGATAACTCCGGTAGCTACGTGAAAGCCGTGGAAGCCGGTGATTCCGAAGAACAGCGCACCAAAGGCTGTAGGTCCGAACTCCTGTACGCGAACGTACTCTGCTCCATCCTCCTCTACTACATACTTGCGGTGAATGAACCGCTTGGCATTTTCGTTGATGGTGCCGTCCGCCTGTAGACCGTCGACCACGTAGCCTGGGTAGTCACCCGGTACCTCACTGTAGGTGAAGTGGTCCGCTCCTTCGTGCTCTTCTTCACCTCCGTGTACCTCACCGGCTACATGAAGCAGGTAGGTCTCGCCGGCTACCACTTCTTCGTCGCTGCGCTCGCCGGTCTCAGGGTCCAGGTAGTACCCGTTATCGGTGTAGGTGCCGAAGGGATTAGTCGTCACCGTCATATTTTCCTTGACGATCAGGTTAGACCACTCCCAGGCCTGACAGCCCAGAAAGCCTGCACCGCCTAACACGGTGAGTAGCATCCAGAAAACTACACCACGCTTATTCTCCCGTGCGCCCTCCTGAACGGCACGTACCATGGTACCCGAACTGATAATGAGCAGGAACGACATGAAGGTGACGAAAATGAGGGGGGCCTGCTCGTTCGGAAATAATTCATTGATGCCGAAAGGGGCCGTAGCGAATACCCGGTCTGGAACGGGCCAGCTGGGGCTACTGAAGCGGAGTGCTCCGTAAGCGATCAGGAAGCCCGCAAAGGTGAAGGCATCCGATAGCAGGAAGTACCACATCATCAACTTACCGTAGGACGTGCGGAAAGGCTTCCGGTCCCCACCAGCCCAGTCGCTGTTCAGTTCAGGTTTCTGATCCTCGGCGATGATGATATCTGTATCGCGTTCTTCGGTCATGATTAGGGGTTATAGTGGGTATACGTAGTGAGTGAGCTGTACGTAGTAGTACAGCTTAGCGCTGCAAACTTAAGAAGATGATCAGGTAAAGCCAGAGCACATCCACAAAATGCCAGTAGATCATGATCAATTCCAGGCGTAATTGCCGGACCGGCGTCCGCCGGAGCTTGAGCACGAAGGCCAGCACGACCGATACGGCCAGGGCTGCGATACCACCCACCACGTGGGCGGCATGTAACCAACTGATGCTGTAAACAAAATCGCCTGCAGGATTGATCTTTAGTGGGACTCCCTGGGCGGCAAGAGCTTCCCAGCCCATGTACTGCAGCACCAGAAACGCGATACCGAGTACGAGCGTGGTAACGATCCATCCTTTATACGCACCACTTCGTTCACGTTTGAAGGCCCGGTGTGCGAGCTGCAAAGTTAGGCTACTGGTCAGGATGACCAAAGTGTTGATGTAGAAAATCCCGGGAATAGAGAACTCCAGCCAGTTGCCCGATGCGCGACGTACGATGTAGGCGCTGGTGAGCGCGATAAACATCATGACCAGACTCGTAATACCGACGTAGAGCACCATCTTGTGAGGGTGCACCTTATTGCGTCGGGTAGCCGCCTCGATCTGCTGATCTACGCGTGTCTCCATTGTACTCATAACCAAATCATTTTGCCCGCCCAGTACAGGGTAAACACGAGGGGCAGGTATGCGAATGAGTAAAACATCATATTCAGGGCCGTACGGCGGTCGGGTGCAAGCCAGAAGCGCCAGGCGAAGTAGCAAAAGAGTACACTCAGTGCTACAACAAGTGATACAGCCCACAGGGCCGAAATGCCCAAGAAATAAGGCAGTACACCGAGCGGAACCAGGATAGCTGCTGCCACCACTGAGTCCCGACCCAGCAGGGGTGCATCGACACTGCCGTTGCGTTCGGGTACCAACTTAAAACCCGCCTTCTGATAATCCGCAGCCCCTAAGAAGCCGATGGCGTAGAAGTGCGGAAGCTGCCAGAAGAACTGAATGGTAAACAGCGTGATGCCGAGTGAGGTGATGGACCCTTCCGCCGCTGCGCATCCAATGAGTGCAGGTAGCGCACCGGGGATAGCACCTACAAGTACGGCAACCGGCCCTACCCGTTTGAGGGGGGTATAAACAAAGGCATAGCTGATGAGCGATACCATTCCTAGAAAGGCAGTCCAGGGATTAAAGAGCGCAAGCAGACTGATGCCGCCGATACTGGCAAAACCCGCCAGAAGTAAGGCGTCGCTGCTAGACATTCTACCGTCTGCGATAGGCCGGGCTTTAGTGCGCTCCATCTCCCGATCGTAGTCCTTCTCGAGTATCTCGTTGATGATGTTTGCTGCGGCGGTGGTGAGAAATCCACCACCCGTCAGTACGGCTACGGCCCACCAGCTAAAGCTTCCAGCCGACAGGGCTACTAAGTAGGCCAGTACGGAGGATAGCACGACGGTAGCGGAAAGCCGGAACTTGACGAGTGCACCTAGGTCAGATAGCCACCTGCTCCATGCGCTTGCTTCCACCTGACTTGTACTCGATGCTTTCATGCTGCTGTAAAAAACAACCCGTAGTTCAAGGCGACGGGCCTACGAACTACGGGTCGCCGGAAGAAGAACATTCACTTGGTGTTCTCCGGGTTCAATTAATGATCGTGGGTTTCACCCTCCATGATGGGCTGAATCTGAGGGATGTAGTCGATACCGTCCTTGCTGTAGTCATACGCCCAGCGTTGTACGGTAGGTAGTTTGCCCGGCCAGTTACCGTGACCCGTCTCGATCGGAGTGGTCCACTCCAGCGTGTTAGCCTGGTAGGGGTTCTTAACCGTGAGCTTACGTCCCTTCCAGATGCTCCAGAAGAAGTTGATGACAAACAGCAACTGGAAACCGAAGGTGATGATCGCCGCGATGGTGATGAACTTGTTCATTCCATCAAAGTGACCGAAGGTTTGGAAGTTGTCGAAGCTGTAGTAGCGTCGGGGTACACCGGCCATACCTAGATAGTGCATGGGCCAGAAGACACAGTATGCACCGATCAGCGTGCCCCAGAAGTGAAGCTTACCGAGGGTTTCGTTCATGAAGCGTCCGTACATCTTGGGGAACCAGTGGTAGACACCCGCATACATACCGAAGAAGGCGGCGACACCCATAACGATGTGGAAGTGAGCTACTACGAAGTAGGTATCGTGCAGTTGAATGTCCAGTGCCGAGTTACCCAACCAGATACCGGTCAGACCACCCGAGATGAACATCGATACGAACCCGATCGCAAACAAGCTGGCCGGGTTGAAGCGGATGTCTCCCCCGTACAACGTAGCGATCCAGTTGAAGACCTTTACCGCGGACGGTACCGCGATGATCAGCGTGAAGATCACGAAGAAGTTAGCGATGAAGGGATTGATACCCGACATAAACATGTGGTGTGCCCAAACGATGAAGGCCAGAAACGCAATCGCCAGGATGGAGAACACCATGGCCTGGTAGCCGAAGATCGGCTTGCGGGCATTAACACTTAACACTTCCGATACGATACCGAAAGCCGGTAGGATGATGATGTACACCTCTGGGTGACCCAGGAACCAGAACAAATGCTGGTAGAGGATCGGACTACCACCTACGTGGTCAAGAGCAGCACCTCCGATGTAAATGTCACTAAGGTAGAAGCTCGTACCTACGCCACGATCCAGCATGAGCAGGAAGAAGGCGGAGGTGAGTACGGGGAAGGAAAGCAGTCCCAGAATAGCCGTGACGAAGAACGCCCAGATGGGCAGCGGCAAGCGCCACATGCTCATCCCCTTCGTACGAAGGTTAAGTACCGTAGTGATGTAGTTGATACCACCGAGCAGTACCGAGACTACGAAGAGTACCAGGGAGATAGTCCAGAGCGTCATACCGGCACCGGAACCGTCCATGGCCTGTGGTAGAGCGGACAGGGGTGGGTAGGCTACCCAACCGCCGGCAAAGGGGCCGGTAGAAAGGAAGAGCGAGGCAAACATGATGGTTCCCGAAATGAAGAAGAACCAGTAGCTAAGCATATTGAGCAGCGGCGAAGCCATGTCCCGGGCACCGATCATCAGGGGGATGAGTAGGTTGGAAAAGGTTCCAGACAGTCCGGCAGTAAGCACGAAGAATACCAGAATGGTACCGTGCATAGTGACCAGCGCATAGTAAAAGTCAGCAACCAGCGTACCTACACCATCTTCGTTGATCGCGATCCACTTACCGAGTACCGGCTGTAGCCACGCCAGACTCTCCTCAGGAAAGCCTAGCTGCATGCGGAAGATCAGCGACATGGCACCACCAATGATGGCCCACATCATTCCCGTGATCAGGAACTGCTTGGCGATCATCTTGTGATCCTGACTAAAAATATAGTGGGATACGAAATTCGACTGATACTTGTCACCGTGGTGGTGCTCGTGAAAGTGGTCGTCGTACCCAAATTCCTCGATAAGTGCGTCATCGCGCTTTACGGGGGCCGTAGTAAGAACTGCAGTAGCCATGGGATCTAGATTAGGATGTGTGTAAACCTATATTATTTGGATGCTTCCTGAGCGAACTCTGGCTCGCTGGGTGCTCCTTCTACAATGTAAAATTCCGTGCGACGGTTGCGCATTCGCCCCGCTTCAGTAGCATTATCTGCTACCGGACGGTCAGCACCGTAACCCCGGCTTCCGAGGCGGTTGTTGGCAATACCGCCAGCCGATAGATAGTCGCGTACTGCACGAGCGCGTTGCTCGCTCAGCGTGAGATTTGCTGCCGCATCACCGGTATCGTCCGTATGACCGAGTAGCATGGCGCTGACACCTTCGTTCGACTGTAGGAAGCCGATCATATCGTTCAGCTGGTACTGGCTACTATCGGTAAGGGTAGCGGAGCCCGTTTCGAACGTCACGTAGTCCAGCGTGATGATGTTGTCGTCGTTGTCTGGAGTGGCCAGGGCATTGTCAGCCAATTGGGTGAACTCCTGACGGCGTTCTTTGACCTGAGCCATGAGTAGCGGGTCATCCTTGGTGCCCTTCACGTTGCTCAAGTAGTAGGATTTCTGTCCGGCATACCAGACATCGAAGTCCTCTTGCTCCATAATAGTCACGACACGTGCCATGGAGTAGTGACCCTTTCCACATAGTTCGGCACACGCAAGCTCGAAATTGCGCGTTTCCCACAGTTCCTTACCGTCGTCGCTTTCCGGATCAGGAATCTGATACTCCGCGTACTCGGAAAGGCTTTGCCGCCACTCCCGGGTGGTCTTGGTAGGAGTGAAGACGAAGTAGGTAGGTAGTCCCGGTACTGCATCCATTTTCACGCGAAACTGCGGAAGGTAAAAGTCATGCAGTACATCTTTAGCCGTGATACGGACACGTACTTTCTGATCTACCGGAAGCGTCACGTCATTGACGAGAATATCATCATGGTTCTTGGGATCGGTCCAGTCCTGGCCCAGGGGATTCGCACCTGTGATTAGGCGGAAGTCCTTACGCCCTAACAGGCCATCGGGACCGGGGTAGCGCATCTGCCAGGCAAACTGATAGCCGGTGGCTTCGATCTCCATGTAATTGTCATCAGCACCGACATCACTCATGATATCGTTCCAAGCGTCCAGTCCACCTACTACGAGGAATGTCATGACAATAGCGGGGATACCCGTCCATACCAACTCCACGGTATTGTTGTGGCTGAGGTACAGTGCCTTATGACCTTTGCGGGTACGGAACTTATAAGCGTAGTAGAACAGCGCGAAGTTGGTGAGCAGGAAAGCTGCATACGTGATACCTAGCGTCCACTTCATCATGGAATCGATGGAACTGCCGTGTAAGGAGGCAGATTCGTGCGGACCGAAACCAAGAATCCAGTTCTTATAGTAGTAGGCGGAAACAGTAGTCAAGACAAGGAACACGATCATGAAGACCAGTAGTCCCTTCCCCGTGGAGGCTACCGCGGTAGCTTCTACTTCTTCCTTGCCGCGAAGCTGCTTGGCCAGGTCCCGTACACGGGCGATCTGGACGATGATGAGCAGCAACAACGCGATACACAAAAAGACGATCAACGTAGTCATTCGAGTAGATTAGCTTGGTGAAAGCCCACAAACCCAACGGTTTGTTTAGGATACAAATTTAACGATAGACGCCTCGGATGGTTACCTCCTTGCATCTTGTTTAGACTAAGTCTAGATAGCCTAGGTATGGTGGTGGACGCTCTCCTCCAGGTAGGGGTCATTTTTAGGTTCCAGCCGTGCCTTGGTAAGCTGTCCTAGCGTAAAGAAGAGGAAGCCTCCCAAGAAGCCCAGGAACGTTCCTATCTCCAGCAGTCCGGGCAGGGTGTAGCCTGACTTGAAGCCTAGGGTGTGGCCACCCTCTTCGTGTCCACCCGCTGCTTCCAGTTGCCCTACCATCTCCAGCTCGGTGTCGTCTACGTATTCTTCCTGGATATAGTGATTGGGTTCGAAAACATCGACATCGTTACGTTCCATCACAGCCGCAAACTCACGCGGACCGTCGGTGCCAGATCCTTCGGTCGGTCCTCCCCGGAATTCGGTCGTGATGGGTACGTCGTTGTTGGTCAGCGCCGCCTGACCACCTACCTGCATACGGGGATTATCAGGATCGGTAGGTACGGGTAGCCCCGCACTGTTTACGTTCTGCCCTTCGGTGCGCAGGTTGTCGATCTCTTCGATGTCCGTAGCATCAGCATACTTCTCTTCGGCCGAAGGAGCACCCTCCTCGCTTACTAACTCTTCTGCGTGTACATCCGGCAGATCGTCAGGACCATGCTCGTCCACTACGTGTAGTTCGTCGTCTGCATGATCTCCGTCGTGATCACCAGCGTGATCCATGGTAGCATGCTCCTCATCTCCATGAGCGGTCGCGTGCTCGTTCAGTTCGATCAGCGTGATGCGCGCACCGGGCTTGATCATATTGAAGTAGTCCAGCCAGTGGCCAAAGAAGACAAAGGCCGAAGCAAAGAACAGCGTACCCATCTTGCGCTTGGTGTCGTTGCGCATAAGGATGAAGAAAGGCAGAACCAGATTGATAGCAAGGTTGGCCCAGAACAGCACAGGGTAGTTATCCATCCGCTCGCGGAAGTAGATCGTTTCCTCACCGACATTCGCATACCAGATCAGCATAAACTGGCTGAACCATAGGTACGCCCAGAAGATAGAGATGGCAAACAGGTACTTACCCAGATCGTGAAAATGCTCTGCATTGACCCCCGTATAGTAGCCCCGACTCTTGAGGTAGATCAGCAGCATGATCGTCAGGGCGGTCATAGCTACGAAGAGCGATGCGGTGGCATACCAGGCAAACATGGTAGAATACCAGTGGCTATCGATCGACATGATCCACTGCCACATCAGTGCTGCGCTGGTGAATCCGAAAATAGGCAGGAAGATCGCGGCGTACTTCTTGTAGCTGCGGTAGTAGCTGAAGGTTGTGTCCCGGTCGTCTAGGTCCTCCGCCATGCTGATGTTGCGCATTTTGCCCAACAGGAAGTACCAGATCCCTACGAAAAGCACCGTGCCACCGGCGTACCAGTACTTGTTGAGAAAGGACGCCTTGTGGGTCAGAATGGCGTCCCCGGCTACTGCCGCTTCGTCATTCCAGTGATACAAGTGATGGCCGTGGGTGAAGAGTCCTACAATGAGTATACCCATGAGGAACAGTCCGGGCAGCAGGAAGGAAGCAAAGCTCTCCCACACCCGCTTGAACTGTACGAACCACCCGGCGTAGGCCGTAGTAAAGGCAGCTAATGCAAAACCTGCCAGCGCCGCGATGCCCAGAAAAAAGACGGAGTTATGCAGCAAGTTGGTCCAGAAGCGCATGTGGTGCCCCTCGCCCCCATCGACGAAATAGGTGGCTATCAGACAGATCAGACCTACGCCCATCAATACCAAGGTAGTAGTCTTAGCGCGAGAGGAGAACACGAAGTTCTCCTGGTTCTTTTCTTCAATTCGTATCGATGCCATGGGCTCGGAGCTAGTATGCGGGGGGGAGTGTTGGTACTAATTATTTCTTACGTAGCGTGGGCTGAATACGGCCACCGGGGGCGGCAGCATCACTCAGCTGGGGACTATCGGGCTTAGGCTCGTCGTCCGATACCTGCTGCGCCAGCGGGTCGTATTCGCCGAGTGGCGTACCCAGTGCGGGGTCCAGGGTATTGACGACCTGGTTATACTCCAGCCCGGCATCCTTAGCTTGTAGGTTTCGGATATAGTGGATCACCTGCCACCGTTCCTCGTAGTCCATCTTATCCGCATACGCGCCCATTACATTGTAGCCATACATGATAGCGTGGTAGTAGCGTCCGTTGGATGCTTCGACGTATTCCGGACGAAGCAGATTAGCCGGTGCGGCAGGGTACTTCGCCTGTGGGTTCTTGTCGGTATCGTAGATGTACCCCAGGCCGTTACCTTCCTCTCCGTGGCAGATGGCGCAGAAGATGTTGTAGATGTTGCCACCGGTGACCAATCCGTCATCCGTGATGGGGAACGGGTTCATTTCATTCGCGGCGATAGCTGCCTCACGCCCTTCGGGGGTATCCTCGTAGTAGTACGGTACGTGACCGTTAGTGGGCACTGCTACAGCGTAGGGAATGCTACCGAGACGTTCTCCCTGATTGGCTACCTTACCGCCTACCATGTAGCGGGCGTCGTCGATCTGAAAGGGGGGAGTCATACCGGGAGTATATTGTCCGGCGTATCCCCGGGGTACGGCTCCTTCCACCGTGTACTTAGGGTAGACGAGCTCACCGAGCTTGATGGTCGACCGGTCATTCCAGGTGTTGTAGTAATAATAGTTGTAGGCATTGGCCTCTACGGCGACCGAGTGAGCCATGTCAGGCATGTACTCGCTACCGGTTTCATTGACCCCTGCGTCGCCGCAAGCCGTCAGTAAGACGGCAAGCGTAAGGGACAGGGCCAGAAGATGCAGATCTTTCATGCTTGGATATTTACTAGGGTTAGGCACTACGCGGCTACCGTTTTGCGGTGAACCGTCTCTACCCCGGTACGCTCAAAATACTGACGCAGCTGATCGATGCTCGTGTCATCGGAATCCGTCACGTCAAATGCGATACAAAATTTGTCATCAGTAATACGATCGTGTAGACGCCGGGGTTCCGCGCCAGGACCGAGTCCGTTGATGATGTAAAACACTGTCACCATCCCCACGGCAGCGAACAGGACCGTAAGCTCGAAAGTGATGGGAATAAAGGCAGGCACGGACCAGTACGGCTTACCACCGAAGATGATCGGCCAGTCCCGGGTGAAGACCCAGGTCATAAACCCAAAGCCAAACAGACAACCGATGCTGCCAAAGATGAATCCGGCTACGTGCAGGCGGCTCTCCTCTAACCCAAGTAGCGGATCGAGTCCGTGCACGGGGAAGGGCGTATAGACGTCGTCGATATCCAGGTGATCAGCATTAGCTGCCTTGACCGCCTCAAGTAGTTTTACCTCATCGTCGTAAAGTCCGAAGAGAATGTCGCGACCGCCGGTCACTGTCGTGTTGGCCGGCTCCGTGCGTAAGCTTGCACCTGCGTCCCCGCCCTGATCGATACGTATGGTTGCCATGTGGTAGGTAGTTTGGGGTTAGTCGAGGGGTTTGTCATTCGCTCCGTCGATGTCGACGGTGCTGCCGGCCGAGAGGTCATTCACCTCAGCAGGTACGGTGTGTCCGTTTGCATGATTGGCGTGCGCATGGGCTACGGCGTTGGGACCGATGTACTGGTCACCGGCCGTCTTCAGGATACTCTTGATCTCCGCGATGGCCACTACCGGAGCTACCCGGGTGAAGATCAGGAACAGGGTGAAGAACAGACCGAGCGTGCCGATGAAGATGCAGATCTCCACCCAGCTAGGTACGTAGTAACTCCAGCTCGAAGGCAGGTAGTCGCGCGACAGTGTAGTAGCGATGATGACGAAGCGCTCGAACCACATGCCGATGTTGATGAAGATCGACATGAAGAAGGTCCAGAACAGGCTGGTGCGGATCTTCTTGCTCCAGAAAATCTGGGGGGAAAGCACGTTACACAGCATCATACCGATGTAGCTCCAGTAGTAGGGACCGAGGACGCGGTTGAGGAAGGCGAACTGCTCGTAGACGTAGCCCGAGTACCAGGCGATGAACAGCTCGGTCAGGTACGCTACTCCGACGATGGAGCCGGTCAGCAGGATCACCTTGTTCATCGACTCGATGTGCTCGATGGTGATGTAGTCCTCCAGGTGCAGCACCTTACGGGCGATCAGCATCAGGGTGAGTACCATGGCGAAGCCGGAGAAAATGGCTCCCGCTACGAAGTAGGGAGGAAAGATCGTAGTGTGCCAACCCGGGATGACCGAGGTAGCAAAGTCAAAGGATACGATGGTGTGTACTGACAGTACCAGTGGCGTGGCTAGACCGGCCAGGATCAGCGACAGACTCTCCCACCGCTGCCAGTGTTTGGCCGAGCCGTTCCAACCGAAGCTTACTACGCCGTAGATCTTCTTGCGTAGGCCCACCGCACGGTCACGTACCGTAGCGAGGTCAGGCACCAGTCCGGCGTACCAGAACAGCAGCGATACGGTGAAGTAGGTAGAAATAGCGAAGACGTCCCAGAGTAGTGGGCTGTTGAAGTTGACCCAGAGGGGACCCCGTGTATTGGGATAGGGGAAGATGAAGATGGCGAGCCACAGGCGACCCATGTGGATCAGCGGAAACTGGCCCGCACACATTACGGCGAAAATCGTCATCGCTTCCGCCGCCCGGTTTACCCCCGTGCGCCACTTCTGGCGGAACAGCAGGAGAATAGCCGAGATCAGTGTACCGGCGTGACCGATACCTACCCACCAAACGAAGTTGGTGATGTCCCAGCCCCAGTTGATGGTGCGGTTGAGGTTCCAGGAGCCGATACCGATCCAGACCGTCCAGGCTACGCTAAAGGCAAACAGCCCCAGCAGCATCACGGAGATGATAAAGGTAATTACCCACGACAGCGAGGGGGCCGTCTCGGTGGGCCGGCAAATGTCCTCCGTGATTTGGTGATACGTCTTGTGACCAGTGATCAGCGGTTGACGTACCGGGGCTATATGTCCACTCATTAAATCTTACTTTAGGCGTCTAAGGCTTCTACTGGATTGTGTACCCGGGCGGCGTAGAATACGGACGACTGGGTGTTTGTCTCCTCCAACACAAGGTAGTTGAGGGGGTTTTGCAGTTTGCGACTTACGTCTCCCTGCTTGTTGTTGCGGTCGCCAAAGGTGATGGCACCGGTAGGACAGGCCGTCTGACAGGCCGTCCGCACGTCCGAATCACGCAGGGCGCGCTTCTCGATCTTGGCGGTCAGTTTACCGGCCTGCAGGCGCTGAGCGCAGAAGCTACACTTCTCGATCACGCCGCGGCTACGCACGGTCACGTCGGGGTTGAGCACCATCCGCGTCAGGTTATCCGCGCCGAAGGGCAGCTCCTCGCCATTGAGTTCGGGCTCGTTGCTGCTGAACAGGTCAGCGGTCGAGAAGTCCAACCAGTTGAAGCGCCGCACTTTGTAGGGGCAGTTGTTGGCGCAGTAGCGGGTACCGATACAGCGGTTGTAGATCATCTGGTTCATGCCCTCGTCGCTGTGCTGACTAGCGTTCACCGGACAGACGTTCTCGCAGGGTGCGTTGTCGCAGTGCTGGCACATCATGGGCTGGTAGACGGCCCGTGGGTTCTCGACGTCCCCGTAGAAGTAGCGGTCGATACGCAGCCACTTCATTTCGTGGTGGCGCCACACTTCGTACTTGCCTACGACCTGTACGTTGTTCTCCGACACACAGGCTACTTCACAGGCTGCACAGCCGATACAGGCCGTCAGATCTACGTGCATGGCCCACCAGTGGCCCTGGCTGTAGATGTCCTTGACGTACTCCTCGTAGGGGTAGAGCGTCTGCTCGTTCAGGTGCTGCGCTTCGGTGCGCCGCTCGGCGATCTCCTCGCGCAGGTCCGGCAGACCCGCAAAGGTGCCCTGGAAGATGATCGAACGATCGGTCAGACCGCCCTGCATATCTCCTAGACTACCACCATTACCGTTCATCACGGTCGCTTCGTCTACGTGGTAGGGCTCGAGGTATTCGAGCTGCTCCTCGTTCAGTACACCGGCAATCGTTTCCTTCTCGCCGGTCCGGGTGTTGTAGTATACGGTTCCGGCTTCGTCCTTGGTGGTCAGTCCCATCGTATGGTGGTACTGTACGCTGGCAAACTCCTCCTCCGTACCGACCTGATCACTAATGGTTGCTTCGGTCGTGTAGTACTGTACGTAGCCATCTTCGTCGATGGTCAGCCAGGGGTAGACGTTCACGCCGACTTCATTACCGATCGCTTTGCCTACCGCACCCGTCATGCGTCGTCCGTAACCGAGCGCCAGGCCGAAGGTGCCAGCAAGCTGACCGAACTGCCGTACGGCGGTCACCACAGCGGGTTCTGCCTCCGAAGTTCCTACGCTCACAGCCACTTGATCGGCTTTTCCTTTGTACTCTTCTTCATTCAGGTCCTTATAGGCGGTGTAAGTGTACCCACCTTCGTAAGAAACCGGAATAGTGAGGTAGTTGCCCCAGACGGTACGGGTAACGGGGTCCGGCAGTTCTAGCAACCAGGGGTTGTTACCGTAGACACCGTTGCCCATATTTACCGTCTCATAGAAGGTAATTTCATTTTCGACATCCAGTCCCGCAGCGATGCGACGGCTGGCATCATTGTAGTCTACCGTACGTACCACTGGATTTACCGATGCTACTACGGGTACCACATAGGTGGTGTCGGTAGCAATAGCATCGACGGGCGGGGTCGCAGGTGCGGCGTTTACCGCGCTGTAGCCGATACCGTAGTCCGCAATGGTTCCGGTGGCAGCGGTATTGAGCACACCATCGTGTAGTGCACTATCCCAAAACGGACGGAAGGTCGTGAAGCGGTCCTGACCGCCAAAGGCAGATTCCTCCCAGTTCCGCATGACGTAGCTCATGTACGGTTGTTCCGCCGCGGGATCGTAGCGCTCACGCTCTTCGGCCCAGATCAGCAGACTCTCCCCTTCCTGGCGGGTGCCGTAGCGGTTGACTGCACCGAAGATCGGTACGATAGTAGGCTGAATGAGTGAATACACACCCTGTACCGCCTCTGCATCACCCCAGCTTTCGAGGTAGTGGTGGTTGGGGGTGACGTATTCGCAGAGCTGACTGGTCTCGGTTGGTACCGTGCTCATGCTTATGGCTAGCATCCGTCGGAACGTACGGGATACGGGATCCAACTGAATGGCGTCGTCCAGATCACCGTCGCTCTCTTCCTTGGCGTCGGCCTGCTCGCTACGATCATCGATCTCACCGACGATGTTGTCGCGTTCTACATAGGCCCCGTTGCGGAAAGTAGGGTCGTTGGCCTGTAGGGCGGCGGTAAAGCGGCCAGCCCAAGCATTATCGTAGGCAGGGTTCGCCCCGTCTAGTACGATCACTGCATCCACGGTGCCGGCTTCAAGCTCCTCGATAAAGCGCGCCATATCCTGATCGCTTCCCTGACGCTGCAGACTCCAGCGATTGGTTTCGATGGTGCTGCCGTAGCTACCCAGCGCGCGGTTGATCGCGATGACCAGTTGCTGCTCGTAGAGGTTGTTGCTGCCGCTGACCACTAGGCTCGCGCCACGTGCACTACGCAGTTCGGTAGCGAGCGCATCCATCTTAGCGGCTGTCGTAGTATCCAGATTTTCGGTAGCTCCACCACCGACTACGGCATTGTAGAGCGCTAGCAGGGCCTGACCTTGCTGGCTCGGCTTGACCATAATACGGTTGTCCGCATTCGAGCCGGTGAGACTCATGTGGCTTTCTACCTGAATATGACGCGACATGCGGTCTGCATTCGTACGGCGCCCCACGGCGTACTGCCGCGCGTATTCGACCGGACTGATCCAGGTGCCGAGGAAGTCCGCGTTGAATGCCACGATCACGTCCGCATTGTCGAAGCGGTAGTGGGGCACGGCGCGCACCCCAAAGGCGGCTTCGTGCGCGTCGAGTAGCGCAGACGAGCTGATGGGATCGTACTGGACCGCTACGGTGTTGCCGGGCATCCGGTTCTTGAAATCCCGGATAGCCATCTTGAGCGATGGGCTCAGGATGGTGTGTGATACGATCCGGATCTCCCGGGCCTGCCGCAGGCGACCACCAATCTGGTCATCGATCTCTTCCCAGCTGGGGTTATCGGCGTAGATGCGTTCGCGCACTACTTTACCACCGCTAACCCGTGCGGGACCGTCGAAACGGCTCGTGTCGTACATGCTCAGTACACTGGCCTGCGCCCGTGCGCTGGTGCCGCCCTCGGTGATGGGGCTCATGCTGTTGCCCTCGATCTTGATGGGCCGACCCTCACGGGTCTTCACCAGTACGGGGACGTAGTCTCCGCCCTGCACGAAGGTGGAGGCGAAGTAGGTAGCTACGCCGGGCACGATGGTGTCGGGCTTGGATACGTAGGGGATCGCTTTGCGGACAGGAATATCACACGAAGCGATCGTGGCCGCCGTCATACCGAAGCCGAGGTACTTGAGAAAATCGCGGCGGGTAGCTTCCAGGCGGGGGTTCTCGATCTGCTGCTCCTGGGCAACTTCGACATCGGTAGCCGCACGGTAGGCGGGGCTATTCTCGAGTTGATCGGTACCGATCCAAACCTGCTTATTCTGCTTCTTCATACGAAGTGGGCTGTAATTGGGGAGCTACCCGCAAGGGGGCAGCGTAAGGTTTAATTAGTAGTGGCAGCGCTGGCAATTCAGACCGCCTACATCCTCGACGGTAACTCCGTCACGAACACCGGCTTTGAGTTCTTCGTGGTAGCGTTCGTAAGACTTGTAGTAGTCGTTGTCGTCGAACTGCACTTCGGTCTCGCGGTGACAGTTGATACACCAACCCATACTTAGGGGGCTGTACTGGTAGACGACCTCCATCTCCTGTACGGGACCGTGGCAGTTCTGGCACTTTAGCTGGCCTACCGTGACGTGCTGTGCGTGGTTGAAGTAGGCGTGATCGGGCAGGTTGTGGATACGCGTCCACTCGATGGGCCCGGCAATGCGTTCGTCTCCGGTGTACTCGTTGGTCAGTGCGACTTCGATACCCTCGAGTTGTTCTTCTACCACACCCTCGATGTCATCGGCTTCTACGCCCTCGGTCAGGTTCTTGTTAGCGATCCACTTGCTGTAGACGTCCTTGATCTGCTCATTGGTCATCTGGTCGTAGTTCGCGATGTAAGCATTCTCGAGGGGATCCCAACCGATAGAGGCGAAAATCTTAGTGATCTCGGCGGTGCCGTACTTGCTACCGTAGCTGATGGCCCGGTGGCAGTTCATACAGGTGTTGACCGCGGGGATGACGGAGTGCTTGGAACGGCGGGCACCGTCGTGGCAGTACTGACACTCGATCTCGTGCACACCCGAGTGGGTCTCGTGACTGAACTTGATGGGCTGACCGGGCTGGTAGTCTTGCTGACGACCGAGATCGATCGCGTGGTTCACCGTTGTGTAGCCGAACAGTACCACCAGGGCGAAGACGGCAAAGGCAATAACGCCGCGGCTCGTAAGCACCTGTACGAGGGTCCGCCGTGCGGGGGCACCACCCTCCGTAGAGGCGACCATGTACTGTAGGTTGCTGGTGATGCGGGCGAGGATCAGCGATAGCAGCAGCAGGGATACACCCAGAATGATGAATAGCCAAGTGTTGTCTGCCTCTTCCACTTGGGCTACGTCTGCACCCGGACCGATGCCGGCGGGCTGACCGTAGGTACCGGTGTAGACACCCTGAATAAAGGCCAGTAGGTGCTCTACATCACCGTCGCTCAGGTTCACGTAAGCCGACATCTGCGTAGGCTTCCACTCGTTCCAGACGGCGATAGCCCGGGCGCTCTCTCCACTGCCGATCAGCTTCTGCGAGTTCTGTACCCAACGGTACAGGTGGTCGCGCGGCTCACCCGCCCAGCGGGCTTGCACACCACCCAGTGCGGGCCCAGTGAGATTGTCCTTCATATTGGCCGCGTGGCACTGCCCACAGCCTACGGTCTTCCAGATGTCTTTGCCGAGCGCGGGATCACCCGCACCCTCAGCGACTACCCCATCGACGGGTGGTGCCTCTGAGTCGAGGGCCGTAGCGACATCATTGTCCGCATTCGCGGCGGGTGTGGTGGCAGGTGCCTGCTCCAACACGGAGCCAGGGGTTAAGGCCTGGGAGGTACCGTCCTGACCGAAGGCTCCGCCGCCAAAGGCGAACAGACCAAGCAGTAAAAGGAGGTACTGGGGGGTTTTGGTACTATATGTCATTGCAAAGTTGACATTTGAAGGGGCATCATAATGGGAAGAACTACGGGCCTTAATGCTCCCGCAAAGATACTTTGATGACAATTCTTTAACAAACTTGTTGCGGTATGGGGGTCTTGTTTAGATCAAGTCTAGATAATTCTTATAGCACCTGCGCGCCGCCGCCCGCATGCGACTCCACCATAATATATCGTTACTTGCGCATCTAACGTTGCAACAATCTTTCCGTCTCGTCCCCACCCCATCCGTAGTTTTTCTCTTATGCAATTACCCATAGAGCGCAAACCCCTGCGCATGTACGGCGATTCCACCCGCGTCATTGGTCGCTTTTTCTGGGCCGGCAAAGATCGGGCCTACCAGCTGATCGACCGGGTGATCGACCTCAGCGATCAGGATACCCACGACACGCTGATGCGCGCACTTCGCGATTTCGCGCGTCGCCACCGCAACACCATCGGCCTGTTCCGCCGCCACCTCAACGCTGCGCTGGACCGGGTGCCGGAGCAACGAGAAAAAGTACTGCTCCTGAGTGAAGAAAAGCAAGCCCTAATCGGTGCGTACTTCACCCACGAGTACAGCATCGAGTCTGCTGCCTTCTTCAACCCTTCGGTAGTACCGGCGCTGGATCAGACCGGCTTGCAGCGGGGACAGCAGCGCATCGTGATGAGCATGCGCGCCGTAGGGGAAGGTCACACCTCCTCCATCGTGTTCCGTAATATCATCCTGAGCGAGGACAATATGCCGCTGGCCGAGCCTACGAATCAGTTTGTTGGTCTGGCTGAGCGCATCTACTACAGTCAGTACACGAAGTCGGCTTTCTACGACCGCTGTCACCAGCAGGATGATATCGACGAGGACATTTACGATGAGTTGATCAAGGACCTGCCCGATAATTTTAACCACCGGGAGCTCTATGAGCGCTACTGGCACCTCTGGCTGAAGTACCCGGAAGACAGCAATGAGCGCGATCAACTCAACCACCTGATGACGGTGGCCGACCGCTACTACGAACTTCACTTCAGTCTCGATACGGATATCAGTGAGCGGGTGCTTTATCCCATGATCGACTTCGAGATGAAGGGCATGGAAGATGCACGCTTTCTGCAGTTCGTCTACGAAGACGGGCGGAAGATCTACTACGGCACCTATACCGCTTACAACGGGCGGCAGATCCGACCGATGATCATTGAGACCGAGGACTTCTACAGCTTCACCATCCGACCGGTTTACGGAGACGCTGCAGTAAATAAAAACCACGCGATCTTCCCCCGCAAGATCAACGGCTCGTACTACGTGCTCTGCCGAATCGATGGCATCAACAACTACATCATCAAGAGCGATCGACTACAGGTTTGGGACGACGCGGTAAAGCTTAGCGAACCGCGTTATCCCTGGCAGCTCTATCAGGTAGGTAACTGCGGTGCACCCCTGGAAACGGATCGCGGATGGCTGGTAGTCACTCACGGCGTAGGTCCTATGCGACGCTACTGCTTGGGCGCGATGCTACTGGATCTGGACGACCCGACTAAGGTGATCGGACAGTTGAAGGAGCCGCTGATCAGCCCCATGGACGACGAACGGGAGGGATACGTACCCAATGTGGTATATAGCTGCGGCAGCATCATCCACAACAAGCAACTATTCATTCCATATGGCATCTCGGACGAGGCGGCACGCTTTGCTACCGTCGACCTGGATACACTGCTCGATACGCTGTTGGAGGACGCCTAGGGTTTACGATCCAGAATGGTACGGTACACACTGATGTAGCCGTCTACCATGCGCTCTACGCTGAAGCAGTCGCGGGCTACCTCCGCCACGTGCCAACGATTCAGATCACCGCAGGCGCTGACCAGATCGACCGCTCCGTCTACGTCTTCGGTCAGATAACCGGTCTTGCCGTGCTCGATCAGTTCGGGCATCGATCCGCGGTTGAATGCTATAACCGGGGTACCGGTCATCATACTTTCGGCTACGCTGAGTCCGAAGGGCTCTTCAAACGAAATAGGATGGAGTAGAGCCACTGCGTTACCTAGAATACGATTACGCTCGTCGGGCCCCACATTACCCAGATACTTTACACGATCGCCATCGATGTGGGGAGCAATTCGCTCATCGAAGTAGGCCTGGTCCTGCACCAAACCGGCCATGACCAGGGGCATATCGCTCTTCTGCGCTATCTCGATAGCTTCAGCTGCGCCCTTTTCCGGATGGATGCGGCCGAAGTAGACCAGATAATCTTCGGGGTGGTCTACGAATGAGAACTGCCGCGTATCGACCCCGTTATATACCGTTGAGATGTAGTCGATACGGTCGTCCCGATCGGCGTCGCTGATCGAGACATAGTCCGTGCTATCGTTATACTTCTCGTAGACCGGTACGATCTGCTCGCTGCTGAAGCCATGCACGGTGGTCACCATGGGTGTATCGACGAGATTACCGTAGCCCAGGGGCATAAAATCAAATTGATTGTGGACGAGATCGAATTCGTGTGCGACACCCATGACTTGACTGATGTGCAGGTATTCCAGGACTTTTGGGTCCTGCCCTGCGCGTTCGGCGTAGCCTGCCGCTACCGTGGCTACTAATTTTGCGGCGGTCTTGCTGGTCGCGGTGGCGAACAGCGTAACGTCAATGCCCCTTTGTACCAATCCTTCCGTGAGGTGACTGGTGACCTGCTCCCACGGACCGTAGGCGGCCGGCGGAGTGGCCCATGCTATGGGGGCTAGCATGGCAATTTTCACGAAGTCGCCTGTTTAGCGCCTCCGTCTGACTCGCTTACTACATCTTCCGTTAGGGCAAAGCCATTCAGGAGGGCCTTCAGTGCTGCCTTGCCGGTATCGGGGGTGTTTACCCGCTGCTTGTCGCTATGGGCGATCGTAAAATTTTCGATTACGACTCTACTCACGAGGTAAGCAATCAGGCTTTCCGCACCCTGGTTATGGTTCACGCCCGACTCCATCAATCCATCACAGCATCCGCCGGTTTCGGGATTGTACATCGGGGCCTTGAGATCGTTCTGCCCAGTGAACCAGGCGAAGGCGATCGGAACGTTGGCGCAGTGGGGTTGTAACTCCTGGTGACGGCACGCCTCGTTGAAGAGGAGCACCTTACACATCACGTCGATCGGCTGCTGATCATACTGAGGACGTGCCTTACGGAAGGTGAATGGCTTATTGCAGCCGATAGGGCTGAGTACGCCATCCACGATAGTCTGCTCAGCGAGGAAGTTGGTAGACTCCACCGCCACGGCGCGGATAGTTTCCTTGTTCAGGTGGTTCACCGCGCGGAACAGCGCAAAGGGTAAAATACCGTTACTGTAAGTTAGGTAATTTTCAAACCAATTCCAACCCTCCGCCCGACTATCGTTGTAGTGATCGATCAGCCGGCTGCACATCCGGTCGAGCAGGTTGAGCATACGCTCGTCCGTAGGCTTGTAGTCCAGGTAATAGCTGGCGGCAAGCACCCCGTAGGCGATGGTGCGGGGACTGGTCATATTCTCCAGGTGATCAATGGCCCGCAGATAAATCTCCTCCAGTAGCGGACGCTGATCGGCCCGCACCGGATGCGCCAGGCAGAAGCTTACGCCCCAGAGTGCACGCCCGAAGCTGTCTTCCGAACCCGTGCGCTCCAGAAAGCGCCGGTCGTAGGCCATGAAATTGCGGAAGGTGCCATCCAGATTCTGGGCATGAAAGATGTAGCTGATGTAGGTGTCGGAGAGTCTACCCAGCAGATCACTATCTGCAAGGCCGTCTTTGGCCAACATTCCTACCAATAGTAGGGCCCGACCGTTATCGTCCAGGCAGTACCCTTCGTAGCGATTGGGAATGGCATGCTTGCCGTGCTGTATGATACCACAGTCATCCGTTAGCCGGACTAGGTGGTCCAGCTTGAGTCGTGGGAGGTGTGTACGCTGACGGGACTGTGCTTCTTGTGTACGGAAAGCCACTTGGGCTTCCCCCAATACGGTGAGATACTGCTTACCAATTTTGGGCCACAGCAGGTGCGCTCCGTAAGCAGCAGCCCGCTCCCGCATAGCCTGCAGCTCGGCGGGTTGGTCAAACAGTCCGATCACGGTAGTAGCCAGGGCCTGACTATCGTGAAACGGGAAGAGCTTACCCCTACCCTCCCGCAGTAGTTCGGCTGCGTGCCAGAATGGGGTGCTTACGATGCCCGCCCCGGCACCCACGGCATAGGCAAGCGTACCACTGGTGATCTGTGCTTCGTTCGGGTAGGGAACGACGTATACATCAGCTGCCCGCAGGCAGTCGAACAGTTCTTGTTCCGAGGCAAACTTGCTGATCATACGCAGGTTGTCGCCTACGCCGAGTTCCTGTGCCAGATCCTGCAGGTATTCGCGGTATTCCTCGCCATTGTGCTTGATGACGTGTGGGTGGGTCTTGCCCAGTACTACGTATAGCGTGTCAGGATAGCGGGCTACGATCGCAGGCAGTGCCCGGATGGACGTCTCGATGCCTTTACCCCGACCCAGGAGTCCGAAGGTGAATAACACCCGGCGATCGGACCATCCCAGTTGTTTGCGCAGGGTCTCCCGAGGCGCGGACTCAATGACCGGGACGCCGTGCTCCACCACATGAATCTTGGACGGCGCTACGCTGAACACTTTGTCCAGAAGTTTGCTGGCCAACTGAGTCATGACCACTACGGCCTGTGCCCGGTCGGCGATTCTGCTGAGTACATCGCGCTGCGAAAAGCTTGGTTCTTTGAGTACGGTATGGAAGGTGACGATGAGGGGGATCCGCAGCTTGTCGAGCAGATGCATGATATGGGTACCGTCGTTGCCGCCGAAAATGCCGTACTCATGCTGCAGTAGCAGAAGATCGAACTTACCGTCATTCAGGTAGTCTGCCGTATCGCGGTAGTCCTGCGGTACCTGCGGACGGATACACCGCGTCACTTCCTTCGGGTAGTCGTGCTGGTCACTGGCATCTTCCATCGCAATGATCTCGGCGTACTCATCGATTGAGCTAGCCTTCAGATTACTGAGGATGGCCCTTGCCAAGCTGTTGGTAAAGGTGCCAATGCCGCAAGCTTTCGGCGGATAGTTCCCCAGGAATGCAATTTTCATTGACGGTAATAGGTCTTAGCGTGTTGTTAAAAAGCGTATAAATTTAACCTCCCCCTCACCCCATAGGTTCGGTATTCTCTAGCGAGCGCCACCCACGCAGAATATTTACCAGCTGATCTTCATACGATATGTTGTGGGTAGCAGTACAAGTACAAGACAGTAATCAACAAAAAGTTTGAATTATTTTCCTTTCTGTTGGCGCAAGGTCTAGTCTAGCTTATCTCAATCCTCGGTAGGATAGCCCCCGGGTCGTTGGGGTGAAGTATCTTTACCCCTACCCTACCGATACCATGGCAAAAAAATTCAGGGGCGGTAAGCCCAGCAGCAACGACCTTAAGAGCAGTCTGACCAAGTTAGGTGGCACCAACGGGCTGAGTGCCCTCTTCCCCGGTCAGCGCCTCGATAAGGCCAACGAAGAGGAAACGATCAAGACGCTGAGCCGCAACTTCGCGATGCTGCCCATCGACGCGATCTCCGCCAATCCGGATCAGCCCCGACAGGACTTCGACACCGAACCCCTCCGCGAACTCGCCGAAAGCATCCGCGTCCACGGCATCATCCAGCCCATGACCGTGCGGCATATGGGGGATGGTACTTACCAGATCATCAGCGGGGAGCGTCGCTTCCGGGCCAGTCAGCTGGCGGGCTTGCGTGAAGTGCCCTCCTTTATCCGCACGGCCAACGACCAGACGCTGCTGGAGATGGCCCTCATCGAGAATATCCAGCGCGAGGACCTCAACCCCATGGAGGTAGCTTACTCCTACCTGCGGCTCCAGGAGGAATTCAACCTCACACAGGAGCAACTTGCCAACCGCGTAGGAAAGAAGCGCTCGACCATCACCAACTACCTGACCATCCTGAGTACCAGCAACCGGGTGCGCCAGGCCATTAAGGACCGTAAGATCAGCATCGGGGCGGCCAAGACCTTTTCGGGCATCAAGGACATCGGACAGCAGGAGACCTTCCTCGACGATATTCTCTCTCACCCTAACTGGTCAGTCCGCGACATCGAGCGCGAAAGCCGGGTGTACAAGAACAAGAATAAGGTCGGTAAGGGTACACCAGCCACCAATCAGGACGCCCGCCGGGTGGAGCAGGTCTTCGCGGAATTCTTCGGCACCAAGAAGGTGAAGGTGAAGCTCGACACGCAGGAAGGACGCTCGGGCACCATCACCCTGCGCTTCGAAAGTAAGGAACAGCTCGACCAATTCTATAAAGCGGTCGAGTAAGCGGGCAACTATTCATCGCATGCGCCCATCCCTACTCACGATGCAGCTACCCACTACCATCCTCGTTCTGGCCTTCCTGGCCCTCCTCCTGTCCACCGCACCGGCGGCCGCGCAAACTACCGAGGTGGACAGCGTACGGACCCTGCGGGATATCAACCGGGGACCAAAGCGCGCGCTACTCTGGGCTGTCGTGCCCGGTGGCGGACAGGTATACAACCGGGCGTGGTGGAAGGTGCCCCTGGTGTATTCCGGACTGCTCGGTGTGGTAGCCGTGGCGGATTACAATCAGACGCAGTACAGCCGCTTTGTGTCTGCCCTGGAGGCGCGCTGTCTGGGGGATGGCAACGTCATCGTGCCGCCAAATGCAGCCTGTATACCCCAGGACGATGATTTTTTTGGGGGACAAGTATCCAGTCAGGCACTGGTCACCGCCCGTAACAACGCCAACCGAAGCCGGCAGACAGCCTACTTCGGTATCATCGCCGTGTACATCTTGCAAGCGGTCGAAGCGTTCACGGATGCGCACTTGCAGGACTTCGACATCAGTGATGACCTCAGTATTCGTATCACCCCGGTGGTGAGTCCAGAAGGTATAACGGGAGCCGGACTGGTAGTGCCGCTGGGCAGCGGACGCAAACGGCAGATCGAGCGGCAGCGGGCCGCTACACTTGCACGCTGAGCAACTGCTCGACGACTTCCTCGGGTAGTCCGGCGCGGGTGGAGCGACTCACCTGCACCCGGACCAACGGAGCAGTAGCGGAAGCGGCGTAGCTGGCCCACACGTGGTAGTTGCCCAGTTGATCCTTCTCGCAGTACACACCCAGGGGCATGGAGCAGCCACCCTGCATAAGGTTGAGTACGGTGCGTTCGACGTTGGTGCACTCCCCCACTACGGGATGGTGGAGCAGGGAGAGCTTCTTGCGCATCTCGATGTCTTCCTCGCGGGTCTGGATGGCCATAACTCCCTGACCCGGCGCGGGTACGAACTCGCGGGGGGAGGGCTTGATGACGAGCAGTCCACTGAGGTCTAGCTCCAGCCGTTCGAGGCCGGCGGCCGCCAAAACCACGGCGTCCAATTCGCCGGATAAGGCTTTCTTCATGCGGGTGGGTACGTTGCCGCGGATGTCTACCGGCAGCAAGCCCGGATGTAGATCGTGCAGGATGGCCTTCCGCCGGTTGCTACTGGTACCTACCGTGGCGCCGTCGGCTAGGGAGAAGGGCTTACCCTTCACTACCCTATCCTGGTGAACAAGAATGACGTCTTCTACGGAGGCCCGGTAGCTGAGGGCGGCCAGGACCAGTCCGTCCGGCTGATTAGTGGGCAGGTCTTTGAGGCTGTGCACGGCGCAGTCGATCTGACCGGCCAGTAGTGCGTCCTCGATCTCCTTGGTAAAGAAGCCTTTGCCTTCGAGCTTATCGAAGCCCAGGTGCTGCACGCGGTCGCCCTGCGTTTTGATGATCTCCAACTCGCTCTCAATGCCGTGCTTGCGCAGTTCGGCCTGAACAAAGTGAGCCTGCCAGAGGGCGAGACGGGAGCCGCGGGTACCGATTTTCATACGTAGGGGGAGTTAAAAGTCTGCCAGACGAGGCGCACGGGGAAAAGGAATGACGTCGCGGATATTACCCATCCCGGTGATGAACTGCACGATCCGTTCGAAGCCCAGGCCGAAGCCGGCATGGGGACAGCCCCCGAAGGTGCGCAGTTGCAGGTACCAGGCTAGCTCGTCGGCATGTACGTCCATTTCCTGCATCCGCTGTCGCAGTTTGTCCTCACGTTCTTCCCGCTGACTGCCACCGATGACCTCACCGATGTAGGGGAATAACACATCCATGGCCGCTACCGTTTTACCGTCATCGTTTTGCCGCATGTAAAATGCTTTGATATCCTTGGGATAGTCGCGCACGATGACGGGCCGCTCGAAGTGCTTCTCCACCAGGTAGCGCTCGTGCTCAGCCTGCAGGTCGGTACCCCAGGAGAGGGGGAACTCGAACTTACCCTTCTTGTAGGCCTTTGAGCGCATCAGGATATCCAACGCTTCGGTATAGGTGACCCGGGCGAAGTCGTTGGCTACCACGAATTTGAGGGTGTCGACCAGTCCCATAGGACGACGGTCCGCCGTCTTCATGTTCTTCTCGCTATCCTGGATGCGTTGGTCCAGATACGCTAGGTCGTCCGGGTACTGCTCGAGGCAGAAGTTGATGAGGTACTTCACGAAGTCCTCCGCCAGATTCATATCGTTGTCGATGTCGGCAAAGGCGATCTCCGGCTCGATCATCCAGAACTCGGCCAGGTGCCGGCTGGTGTTGCTGTTTTCGGCCCGGAAGGTGGGTCCGAAGGTGTAGACCTTGCCCAGCGCAAGGGCACCGATCTCGGCCTGCAACTGACCGGATACGGTCAGGTTGGTCGCCTTGCCGAAGAAGTCCTGGTTATAATCGATCTCGCCGGCCTCGGTGCGGGGCGGGTTGATGGGATCCAGGGTGGATACACGGAACATCTCCCCGGCGCCCTCCGCGTCGTTGCCCGTGATGATGGGCGTATGGAGGTAGTAGTAGCCCCGGTCGTGGAAGTACTTATTGACCGCATAGGCTACCCCGTGCCGCACCCGGAATACGGAGCTGAAGGTGTTGGTCCGCATGCGAAACTGCGCGTTCTCGCGCAGGTATTCCATGGTTTGCTTCTTGGGCTGAAGGGGGTAGCTGCTCAGGTCGTTAGCGCCCAGGATCTCGAGCTGCTCTGCCATCACTTCTACGGACTGCCCGCTGCCCTGACTGGCCGTGAGCGTGCCCACCACGCGCACGCAGGCGTGGAAGCCGATCTGCCGGACGGTTTCTTCGGGAAATTTATCCTGGTCCACGACGACCTGGAGGGTCTGCGGTCCGGAGCCGTCGTTGAGCACCATAAAACGGTTACCGCGCCAGGCCCTGACCCAGCCCATCACGGTGACTAGTTCGCCAACGGGAGGCTGCTGCAGTAAGTGCTTGATTTCCTGACGTACGATCATGGGGTCGAATTTGGGCGGCGAAGATAGGCCCCTAGGCCGGTTCCCCCTTGTCGGGATAGTCACACCATGGTCGGATCACGCAGCGGTGGCAGTCCGGTCGCCGCCAGTGACATACCCGCTGTCCATGCCGCATATAGCCCTGGTGGGAGTCGTAGACCCGCTGCCCGTCCCAGTCCTCCGGCACGTAGCTCTGCAGGAGCAGCGCGCACTTCTCCAGACTGGCCCTGGCGGGCACCAGTCCGATCCGCTGCGCTACCCGCTGGTGGTGGGTGTCCACCACGAGGGCCGGCATCCGCAATCGGCTAAAGCTCAGGACCGCCGCACTCGTCTTCGCTCCGATGCCCGGGATCACCTCCAGCCAGTCGCGCGCCTCGCGCACCGGCAGCTCGGCCAGGAAGTCGAGCGACAGTACCCCGTCGCAGCGATCTTTTATCTGTTGTAGGGCAGCCTGTATCCGTGGCGCTTTCACTTCCGGAAAGGTCACTGCGGTAATCGCCTGCTCGACCCGCGCGGTGGGGGCGTCCATCACCTCCTCCCAGGTAGGGAGCTCCTGTACGAGCTGCTGAAAGGCTCCGCGGGTGACGGCGTTCTTCGTGCGGTGCGACAGCAGCGAACCCACCAGTTCGCTCACCGGATCCCGGTAGCTGAAGGGGATGAAGGGCGCGCCGTACTCCTCGCACAGTCGTTCGTCGATCAACAGGGCACGCTCTTCTACCGTCATGCCTTGTTGATGTTGCTACCTTACCCCAAAGTTTATCACCGCCATGGAATATGTCTGGCTCTGCGGGGCATTCTTCGCCGTGGCGCTGCTCTACTCCGCGGCGGGCTTCGGCGGTGGCAGTAGCTACCTGGCCCTACTGGCCCTGGCCGGACTCCCCCCCGGCACCATCCGTCCCATCGCCCTGATCTGCAACCTGGCCGTGACCGGCGGGGCTTCTTACTCCTTCGCCCGAGCCGGCGTCACGCCCTGGCGCAAAGCCCTTCCCCTGATCCTCGCCAGTATGCCGGCCGCCTTCGTAGGTGGTCGGGTACAGCTACCGCGCGAGCAGTACCTGCTGGCACTCGGTGCGCTCCTGATCCTGGCGGGACTACTGATGCTACTGCGCCGCACACCTTCTGAAGCGGAATCTGCGCTGAGTCACCGGGGCGGGGCCGCAGGTGCGGTACTGGTCGGGGCGGCCGTGGGCTTCGTTTCTGGGGTGGTGGGGATCGGGGGCGGCATATTCCTGAGTCCGCTATTGTTCCTGAGCCGGTGGGCGTCGGCGCGCGCCATTGCTGCTACTACTAGTTTGTTCATCGCCCTCAATTCCGCAGCCGGCCTGGCCGGTCAGCTGAGCGTGGGGATGATCTTGGATTATCCCCTCACCCTGCTACTTGTGCTGTCGGTGATCGGGGGAGGCTACCTGGGTACCCGCCTGACGCTGCGCCGCCTAACACCTTCCGCCATTCGCAGGCTGGCGGCCGGACTCATCCTTTTGGTCGGTCTGCGGTTAGTATGGTCTAACTGGTCCGTAGTACTAAGCTTATGAAGATCGCCTGTTTTGGAGTCGCGCGTGAGATCGCCGGTGGCCCCTCCCTCCGTCTGCCGGATATTGAGGGCAGCACCGTAGCAGAGCTGCGGCAGAAGCTTATCACAGCCTATCCGGCCTTCGGAGGATTAGTCAGCTTCGCCATCGCCCGCAACGAAGCCTATGCCCTGGACGGCGATCGCATTGAAGCGGGTGATGAACTTGTTATCATTCCCCCCGTAAGCGGTGGATAGCGCTATACCCATGATCGACATCGCCCTGCGTGCTACCCCCCTCGACCTCACGGAATGTTCCCAATTCGTGAGCCACCCGTCCTGCGGCGGCCTCTGCTTTTTCGTCGGTACGATCCGCGATCTTAACCTCGGCCAGACCGTAACTCATCTGGAGTTCGACACCTATGACGTTATGGCCCTCAAGGAGATGCATAAGATAGCCGAAACGGCCCGCGAACAGTTCGGATTACATGCCGTGGCGCTACATCACCGCAAAGGGGAGCTCACGATCGGCGAGGTGGCGGTGATCGTAGCCGTGAGTAGCGTGCACCGTGCCCCGGCCTTCGCCGGCTGTGAATTTGTGATCGATGAGCTGAAGAAGACCGTCCCGATCTGGAAGAAGGAATTTCGGGCCGATGGTAGCCACTGGCTGGCGGCTAGGCCCTAGCAGACGCGCTCACTGTCACTGCATCTGAAGTAGCTCAGTTGCCGCTACAACGCCTTTATACCCCCCTTCAGACTGTACACCTGCAGCTCCGGACGGGTCTTGCGCAACTGAGCGGCCAGGACTAGGCTGAGCTTGCCGGAGTTGCAGTACAGCAAGTATGGTTCTCCATCCCGCATCTGCGAAAGGCTATCACCGAGTGGATCGCGCGTATCGAGCCGAACCACCCCCTCGGGCAGCGTGGGCTCGCGCTCTTCGGAGAGCATACTGAATACCGTAGTGTAACCTACCGGCGTCAGGCTTTCAGCCACGACCTCCAGATCAGCGCGGGTGCGGCTGCCCCGGCTTGGGGCGGGCAGGGTGATCTCACCCTCGTATGACTTTTGTAGCCGAACACGGTGCTGCGAGTTGTCCAGCGCATTGTACGTCAGCAATTGGTCGATGGGGGGATTACCGATCTGGAGCAGATAACACAGCGCTGCGTTAGCCTGAAGCATGGCTACGATGCCTACCGCAGTGGGGAGCACGCCGGCGGTTGCGCAGTCCGGCAGACTGGGATCGGGCTCGGGATACACATCCCGTAAATGGACGCCCCCGGCTCGGTTCTCGAATACGGCGAGGTAACCCGCAAATCCCTGAGCGGCGGCATACACCAGCGGGAGTTGAAGTAGCACGCAGGCGTCGTTTATCAGGTGCTTGGTCCTAGCGTCATCCGTACAGTCCAGGACCAGGTCGCCCCCCCGGAGCCGCGAGCGTACGTTAGCTTCGTCTAGCGGCTTGTCGTGGGTCTGGATCTTGACCGTCGGATTAAGACGGCGGAGGTGATCGGCCAGTTGTTGGACTTTAGTGCCCGGCCGGTCGGTGCTGTAGAAGACCTGCCGGTGTAGGTTACTGAGCTCGGGGGTATCGCCGTCGATCAGGCGAATCGTGCCTACACCCGCAGCCGCCAGGTAGGCAGCGGCCGGACTGCCGAGTCCGCCGCAGCCCACAATAACTACCCGGGCGACGGTGAGCCGGGCCTGTCCCTCCTCACCTACTCCATCCAGAATGGTCTGCCGACTATACCGCTGGTCCATCGAAATCACTTTTACCGCCCCGCTTACGGACTAGCCGAAGATCCTCGATGCAGATCGCGTGCGACATGGCCTTACACATATCGTAGACCGTAAGCGCGGCAACACTCGCTCCGTGAAGCGCTTCCATCTCGACCCCCGTCTTTCCCTCCGTCGTCACCGTACAACTGATGTACATACTCCGGTCGTCCTGCGCCTCTACGGTCACGCTACAGCCCTGAATCGGGAGGGGGTGACACAGCGGAATCACGGCCCAGGTCTGCTTGACGGCCATAGTGGCAGCGATGATGGCCGTCTGGGTCACGGACCCTTTCTTGGTCGCGAAGTCGCCAGCTACCAGCGCTTGCATGATCTCGGTGCCCAGGACCACCCGTGCCTCGGCGGTAGCCGTCCGCTTGGTGACGGACTTATCGCTGACATCGACCATCGCGGGCCGACCCGCTTCGTCTAGGTGGGTAAGGGGCATAGGGTAAGTAGATTAACCGCCGATACTGGTCATACTGGCAAAGATATTCCCCTGCTGCTCGTGGCGCTCGGTATCGTGACCAGTAGCATACTTGCCGTATACAAATGCCTGAATGAGCTCGGTGAGTTCGTCGCGGGGGATGCCGGCCCGCAGTAGCGGCAGCAGCTCCAGACCCTTGGTCGAGTACAGGCAGTTGAGCATAGTTCCCTTTGGAGTGAGGCGAAGGCGGTTGCAGCTACCACACAGGCTACGGCTATAGGCGGGTATGATCCCTACCCTACCCCGGGCGCCCGGCAGGCGGAAGGTCACCGCGCTGCCCTCCTGCTCATGCGACTGTTCCAGATCAGGATGAGCGGCGCGAATACGGTCGAGCATGGCCTGGTACGACAGGAAAACATCGTGGTTGCCATCATCGTCGTTAAAGGGCATCGCCTCGATGAAGCGTACATCCAGCGCATTATCTCGGGTGAGGGCTACAAAATCGAGTAATTCGTCATCGTTCTGTCCGCGCATGACTACCACGTTGACCTTCACGTAATAGTCCCGTTCCAGCAGCAGATCCAGCGCGCGCCGGGTGCCGCCGTACTCGTCCCGGCGGGTGATGGCGAAGAAGCGATCCGGGCGCAGGGTATCCAGGCTCAGATTGAAACGGGTGAGGCCGGCGGCCGTCAGTTCGTCGAGGTACTTGGGTAGCAGGATACCGTTGGTGGTCATCGCCAGCTTCGGGAACCGCTCACCTAGTCCGCGTACCAGCACCGGAAGATCGCGGCGTACGAGTGGCTCGCCGCCCGTCAGGCGCACCTTCGTCACGCCCTGTTCGGCCAGCACATCGGCTAAAAATAAGATCTCATCGTAGGTCAGCAGCGCATCGCGCGGCGCAAAGTCGATACCCTCGGCTGGCATGCAGTAGCGACACCGCAGGTTGCAGCGGTCGGTCACCCCCAGCCGGAGGTAGGTAAGTTGGCGGCCGTGTTGGTCGATGAGCATCGTAGAGGATACACTGTCCGGACGGGATAGTTACTAAACTACCCCACCGGACGCTCATCCCACGCGCAGATCAAAGTAATTTTTCCAGACTCTCGATCTTGGCTGTGGCATCGGCCTGCTTGCGGCGCTCGAGCTCCACCACCGCATCGGGGGCGTTGGCTACGAAGCGTTCGTTGCCGAGTTTTTTCTCTACGGACTGTAGGAAGCCCCGTAGCCGCGTGAGTTCTTCCTCGGTCTTGGCCCGCTCGGCGTCCAGATCTACCGGCTCGTTGAGCAGGAGGTAGGCCGTATCACTGCCAATCAGGAAGGGCAGTCCGTTGGAGGGAGCTTCGTCGACCAGATCAACGCCGGCCAGGTTGCCCGCTTTCTGGAGGAATTCCTTTGCACCTGCGTTCGCGCCCAGGAGGGATTCGGTGTGGGCGCTGCGCTTGAGTACCAGCTGTAGCATGTCGCCGTGGGATACGCCTCGCTGATTGCGGATGTCGCGGACGTTGGTGATCGTCTCCTGAAGCTGTGCAAACAACTTAAGTATGGCGGGGTCGGCCGGTGCGGCGGTAGGCCAGCGGCTGGCGATACAGTCTTTGCCCTTTCCACGCTCGCGTAGCTGGTGCCAAACCTCTTCGGTGATGAAGGGCAGGTAGGGGTGCAGCAGGATCATCATGCGCTCGAAAACGGAAATGGCGGCGTCATATGTGGTCCGGCTGATCGTGCTGTCCGTAGGCTTGATAGCCTCCAGGTACCAGCTGCAGTAGTCGGACCAGATGAGGCGGTACAGCGTCACCATGGCCTCGCTGAGGCGGTACTCCTGCATGAGGCGATTTACCTCGGTGATGGTCTGGTTGAGCTTGGCTTCGATCCAGCGCGTGGCCAGGGCGGCGGCGGGATCGGCCTGGCGGTCGGCTACTTCGAATGACTGGATGAGACGATTGGCATTGAAGATCTTGTTGCAGAACTTGCGGCCCTGCTCGCAGAGCTGGCTCTCGTTGAGCACCTTACCGTCCTGGATCGGTGCGTCGAATACGATATCGTTGCCGGCCGCGGCGCTGGAGAGCATACCGTAGCGCACGCCGTCGGCCCCGTAGGTCTGGAGTAGCTCCATGGCATCGGGGCTATTGCCCAGGGACTTGGACATTTTGCGGCGTTTCTCGTCGCGCACCATACCCGTGAAGTACACATCGCGGAAGGGCACCCGACCGTGCTCCCTGACGAAGTCCGCCCCCAGCAGGTCCTCGCTAAACTCGTTGCCGGCCATGATCATACGGGCTACCCAGAAGAACATGATGTCCCAGCCGGTGACCAGGTCGTTGGTAGGATAGTAGTAGGCCAGCTCCGTCTTATCCTCCCCGAAGCCGTCGAAGACGGACATGGGCCAGAGCCAGCTGCTGAACCAGGTATCGAGTACGTCGTCGTCCTGCTGCAGTGCGCTGGCGTCCAGACCGGGATGGTTTATCCTAGCCTGCTCCAGCGCCTGCTCGGCGGTCTCGGCCACGTATACCTCATCGCCGTGGTACCAGGCGGGGATACGCTGGCCCCACCAGAGCTGTCGGCTGATGCACCAGTCGCGCACGTTATCCGGCTCCAGCCAGGAGCGGTACATATTGACCATACCTTCCGGGTGGAAGCGGATGTCACCACCCGTAACGGTCTCCAGGGCTTCTGCTGCAGTATCCTTCATCTTCATGAACCACTGCAGGGTCAGGCGGGGCTCCACCACGGCGTTGGTGCGCTCGCTGCGGCCGATCTTGGTACGGTACTGCTTGATCTCCAGTAGGTCGCCGCTGGCCTTCAACTGTTTGATGACTTCCACGCGGCCGTCGAAGCGGTCCATACCTACGGCCACCTGGGCCAGCTCGTTGAGCTTACCATCGGCGGTGAGGATATCGATCACCTCCAGCCCATACTTCTCGCCCAGGGCGTAGTCGTTGACGTCGTGGGCGGGGGTGATCTTCAGTGCTCCGGTACCGAATTCTGGATCGACGTAGTCGTCCGGTATGATGGGGACGACACGGTTCACCAGCGGTACGATCACGTTGCGGCCGTGGTACTGCTGGTAGCGCTCATCGTCAGGATGCACGGCCAGCGCGGTATCGGCCATGATGGTCTCCGGCCGGCTGGTGGCGATGGTGATGTACTGATCATCGGTGCCCTCCACTCGGTAGCGCACATGGTAGAGGTTGCCGTTCTCTTCGGTGTGGACGACCTCTTCGTTGCTCAGTACGGTCTGGGCCTCGGGATCCCAGTTAGTCATGCGCAGTCCGCGGTACAGCTTGCCCGCACGGTGCAACTTGACGAACACCTTAATCACCGCATCGTAGAGGGCCGGCTCCATAGTGAAGCGGGTGCGCGACCAGTCGCAACTGGCTCCTAACGAACGGAGTTGCTGTAGAATGACACCGCCGTATTCCTCCTTCCAGGCGAAGGCGTGCTTCAGGAATTCCTCTCTGCCGATATCGGACTTCTTGATGCCCTGCTCGCGCAGTTTCTTGACCACCTTAGCCTCAGTTGCAATGCTGGCATGGTCGGTGCCGGGAACCCAGCAGGCGTTCTTGCCGTCTAGCCTCGCTTTGCGGACCAGGATGTCCTGCACAGTGATGTTGAGCATGTGCCCCATGTGCAGCTGTCCGGTCACATTGGGGGGCGGAATGACCAGGGTATAGGGCTCGCGCTCGTCCGGCACGCTGCGGAAGTAGTCGTGCTCCATCCAGTGGGCGTACCATTTGGATTCGACCCGTTGGCTGTTGTAGGATTCTTTGGCGGACATGTCTATCGGTTGGGGACCGGCAAAGATAGGTCAGCGGGGCGGTCCCCGATGAGGCCGAGGTGGTGAAGGCGGGCTTACCTGGTCTCAGCCGATAGCCTGCTCGAGGTCGCCCAGGATATCGCAGACGGCCTCGATGCCGACGCTTACGCGTACCAGCTCATCCTTGATGCCGTATGTCATCCGCTGCTCCCGGGGGATCCCCCGGTGGCTCATCGTAGCGGGGTGTAGCACGAGAGTGTCCACGTCGCCGAGCGTCGGCGTGAGCGTGCAGAACTTGAGCCGATTCATAAAGGCCATAGCGGCATCTAACCCGCCGGCTACCTCGAAGCTCAGCATACCACCGTGCATGGACATTTGCTTGCGGATGGTACCGCAGTCCGTATGCCCCGCTAGTCCGGGGTAGTGCACGGCGGCTACCTTCGAATGGTTGCAAAGGTAACTGGCTACTTGCTGCGCATTCTCACAGTGGCGTTCCATCCGGATCGCTAATGTCTTCAGTCCGTTGAGCACCATCCAGGCATCCCAGGGGTTTCCCGACCCACCGAATAACCGGTAGGTAGGCAGGAAGCGCTGCATAAGCGCCTCGTCGTGGCAGACAATGGCACCGGCGACCCCGGTGCCGTGTCCGTTCAGGTACTTCGTCGTGCTGTGCACGACCACGTCCGCCCCCAGCCGGAGCGGCTGCTGTATGATCGGCGTAGCGAAGGTATTATCCACTACCACCAGGGCACCGTAGTGGTGGGCCAGGTCAGATAGGTACTCCAGGTCCGTACAGCGCAACAGGGGATTAGAGGGCGTCTCCACGTAGACCACGCAGATGTCGGCGCAGTCCGCCAGGCAGTCCTCGATCTTCTCCGTATTGCGCAGATCGGTAGTTATCCGTCGGATGCCGCGGCTACTGAGGTCGTCCAGCAAGCTACTGGTGCCTCCGTACAGGTCGCCCTGCGTGAGTACCGTTCCCCCACCCTCACATAGTGACAGAAGTACCGTAGCGATGGCGGCCATTCCGCTGCTACAGAATAGGCCGTAGCATGGTTTGTCCATACCAAATCCCTCCAGGGCGGCAATCTTCTCGGCTGCCGCATCGATGGTCGGATTACCGAAACGCCCGTACACGTGACCGGCTTCCTTACCGTCAAAGATGTCCATGCCCTGCTCGATCGAGCCGAATACAAAGCTGGAAGCCGCTACGAGCGGTACCTGGTGGGGAGGGTTGTAGTGGTTGACCTTGGGGTCCCGTACCACCAGACTCGATAATTTCATAGTGCAACTGACTAGCGATCTCCCGGTCACCTTGCCGGACTATTGCACCGGGGGTGACGGAGGATCTTACACTACCTGAGTCCGACCCTATTGTAAAGGTAACACTTAACTACCTTTGCACCATGGAAGATGTGGAGGAGGACGAAACACTGTACGAGGTGCAGGAAATACGGGTGGATCCGAAGCAATCACCCGTCCGGATCGATAAATTCCTGACCGATAAACTGGCCCGCGTAAGCCGCAACCGTATCCAGAATGGCATCCGTGATGGCTCCATCCTGGTAGACGGTGCGTCCGTCAAGCCCAACCACAAACTCTCCCCGGGCGAGTTGATCAGTCTGGTCATCCCTACCCATCCGGGTAAGGACGCCGGACTCCTGCCGCAGGACATCCCCCTGGACATCCGCTACGAGGACGACGCGCTGATGATCGTGCACAAACCACCGGGCATGGTCGTCCACCCCGGCGTAGGCAACCCCTCGGGCACCCTGGTGAATGCACTGGCCTACTACCTCAAACAGGAGGACATCCCGGTGCTGCCGGGCAACGACCGGGACCGGGTAGGACTAGTACACCGGATCGACAAGGACACCTCCGGTCTACTCGTGATCGCCAAGACCGACCAGGCCATGGCCTCGCTGGCCCGGCAGTTCTTCGACCACAGCATCGAGCGCACCTATCAGGCGATCGTCTGGGGATCACCCGACCCATCCGACGGCACCATCGAGGGCAACATCGGACGCCATCCCCGCATCCGCCAGAACTACACGGTGTTCCCCCCCGACGAAGGAGGAAAGCACGCCGTAACGCACTACCGGACCCTGGAAGATCTCTACTATGTCAGCCTCTGCGAACTGCGGCTCGAGACGGGGCGCACCCACCAGATCCGCGTACACATGAAGTCGGCCGGCAATCCGGTGTTTCAGGACAGTAAGTACGGTGGCGACCGCATCGTGAAGGGCACCGTGTACTCCAAATTTAAGACCTTTGTTGAGCGCTGCTTCGAGCTATGTCCGCGGCAGGCACTCCACGCCAAGAGCATCGGATTCATCCACCCCACCACCGGGGAGCACGTACAGTTCGACTCCGAGCTTCCGGACGACATGCAGGCCGCCCTGAACCGCTGGCGCACCTACGTAGGTCACCGCCGGCTCACCAACTCGCTGGGAGAGTGAGCCCCTCGCAACGTACCCTACAGTGGGTAGAAGACTTCGTGATCAAACTTCAGCTCTGTCCGTTCGCGGCGCGTCCACACCGTGAGCAGCGCGTCGTATGTATAGCGTGTACGCTACCGGATGTCCCTTCCGCCTTCTACTGGGCGGGCGCGCAGGTGCAGCAGTTCGTACAGCAGGATGCGGTGGACGTCGAGACTACACTACTGGTCTTCACCGAGGTGCTTAGTGAGTTCGAAGCCTTCCTGGATTTCATCGAGGAAATACAGTTGCTCTTAGACGAGAGCGGTGGTAGCGAGCTGGTACAGCTCGCGCACTTCCATCCACACTATGTGTTTGCGGAGCAGCCTGCGGACGATCCGGCCAATGCGACCAACCGGTCCCCCTACCCGACCCTGCAGTTACTGCGGGTAGCGCAGGTGGCGAAGGCCGTAGCAGCGTATCCCGATCCGGAAAAGATTCCGGAGCGAAATGCTACGCTGCTACGGCAACGCAAGGTTTAAGCCTACTGCTTTACGAAGGGACGACTGCTCACGCCCAGATCGGACGTGAGGAGCACCCGGTACAGTCCGGGCGAGAGGTCCTGCACGGACACCTCTATATTGAGGTAGCCCGCAGTGTTAGAAAATACCTGCTGCGAAAGCACCCGTCCGGTCATATCTACGATGTGCAGTAGTACCTGCCCCCTGACGGCGGGCGAGTTAAACTGCACGTTTAGCCGGCTGCTGGCGGGGTTAGGGAACAGGCTGAGCTGACTCTGTAGATCGAGTGGCGCACGCACGGGCGTCAGGGCGTTTACCGCACAGTTGAGGGCTACCTTACCGAAGCCGGTGGGGGCGATAGTGTCCTGCCGCAGGTGAATTTTATCGAGTTGCGTACCGGCTTCGCGCTTGGCTACGTATAGCGTGTGCTGACCGGCCGTGAGGTCTACGGTCACCGTATCGCCAGTGTTGTTGACCTGCTTCCACTCGAAGTCATCGGCTAGCAGGGCGCCGCCACCGAGCTCATTGCTGAAATCGATCCAGTCGTTGTCGTCTACTTTGACGTAGAAGGAATTTTTGCCGACGTCTGGCGTAGCCATGAGGAAGTACATGTAGTACGTACCGTCCTGATCGACGTCGATGGTATACTCGATCTGTCCCGGCTCACCGACGGCGGTAGGAATACCGATACTGCTGGGCTGCTTGCCCTCGAAGTATCCGCTATTACTGGTACGCGTGTCGTTGCGGTAGATGAAGCCAGTAGAGTCGGGCACGCCGCACTCCGCCTCGATCCACACCTCACCGGCACAGTCTTCGGGGAAACGCTCGCAGTCATTGCTCATCTCGCAGTTGACTACATCGGTGTCAGCTCCCTGGGGGGCGGACCGTAGGGAGGAGACGTAGATCTTATCCAGCCGGGTATTCGATTCTCGGTAGGCGAAGTCGATCGTGTTGGTACCGGCGTCCAGGAAGAACGGACTGCCCTGTACTTCCCGCCAGATCCACTGACCTTCGAACCGCAGGCGGCTAAACCACTTGACCCATTCGCCGTCGTTTACGCGTACCCAGTAGGAGTCTTCCGAAGGGTTATTGGCGAGCACGCGGGCCCAGAGCTTGAAGGAATCGCGCTCCTGTACACTCACGGTGAAGGTGACTTTATTAGCAGCCACATCCTCCGGAGGGCTATCGAGCGAGCTCAGACCGGGCTGTACGACCACGAAGAAGGTGTCGGAGGCCAGACTATCGGATTGCTTGCGCCAGTTCGCACCGACGGCCGCGCATTCCGCCTCCATATAGACAGCGAAGGGGAGTGTCGAAGTAGGCTCCGGAGCCTGGGCGAATGCCGATGTGGTGAAAGCGGAGAAGAAGAGTAGTACGCAACAGACACGTACGGTAAGGGTGGGTAGTAGTCGGTTCATGTGTCGGATTTGGTGTTGGGGTATAGTATTCTGCTATTGCAGAAATTTCCGCCAAAGTACTCCTTATGCTAGATATCCGATGTCATCTTAACACTCTATAACGCCAAGTTGCCGATATTCTGTGCTTTTACTACCCTGTCCGTTAGCTTCCTTTCACAAATGTCCGGACGATACGCTGCTGCTCATCTCCTAAGCGGACGGCCAGCCGATACATACCTGCTGGAAGCAGGCTGACGTCCAGGCGCTCCGTCCATTCGGTACTCGTAGACTGGTACTCACGCTGCGTGATGGTTCTGCCGTGAACGTCTACTATCCGGATGGCTACGGTTCCGATCTGCTCAGCTACCAGGCGTACTGTCAGCGTCTGCCCGACCGGATTGGGGAACAAACTCAGCACGGGGGCTTCGCTCGCGGCCGATCCGAAGGCGGCTACGCCGGTTTGAGCGGCAAGGCTTGCGCTGCTGTTCTGCGCGGCCCGGTTGCAATCGGACGCACCGTCAAGGGCATTTTCCGGTTGTACTTCCTCTGGCTGTAGCACTACCTTATCCAGGCCGGTTCCACTTTCGCGGTTGGCTACCTCGAGGGTATGACTTCCCGCTGCGAGGGTCAGGGTTACCGTATTGAGATCGTCCGTCAGACGGCGCCACTCAAAGCCGGAGGTCAGCATATTTTTGCCGGTGGTTTCCCGCCAGAATTTCATCCAGTCTCCCCCGTCGATACGTACCCACATGGAGTTGTTAGCATTGGTAGGGGCATCGAGCCGGAAGTACGGATAGTAGGTTCCCGCCGTAGGTACATCAAGCTTGAAGGTGAGCACGCTGGTCGCACTTGCGCCGGGCATTGCGTAGGAACTCGCACCAACGGCAACCTGATAGGCGGTACCGGCGCGATTTGTTTTCACCAACTGCCAGGCACCCGTTGCCGTGGCACACTCCGCTTCGGCAAGCACTGCAGTTACGCAGTCCGCAGTGGCACAGGGATCAGGGGTCGGCTCGGGTTGTGGCTCGGGGGGTACATCGCCCTCATCTTCCCACTCGCAGTCAGCTAACTCAGGTCCCAAACCGGTAGGTAGGGAATTAGACGTGCTCAGTGAGATCTTATCGATCTTCAGGCCGTTCTCGCGGTAGGTGATGTCTATAGCTACAGGACCTGCAGCTAGAAGGAATTCCTCCGCGCCGTAACGCCGCCAGTCGAAGGGGCCCTTTGTTTGTAGTCCGTTGCCCCAGTTGATCCAGCTACCACCGTTGACCCGAAAGTAGAATGAGTCATCCAGGTTGGTAGATGCTGCCACGCGGGCGAACAGTTGGTATACCCCCGCCTCCGGAACGGTGATGGTCACCCGCACCTGATTGTCCGCCACGTCAGCGGGCAGTGCGGTCTTGGAGGTCTTGCCCGTAGCGGGCGTAAGGTATGCGGAACCCGAAGCCGACTCATCGACGACGATGTCCCAGGAACTGCCTACCTGTGCGCACTCCAGCTCAGCCGCTAGGTGTGCTGGCGTAGGCTCCTCGGGGCCACTGGGTGGTTCCGGCGCTTCCGGCGCGACAGGTTCATCGGGTGACTCATCACCAGCAGGTGATTCCTGTACGGTAACGGTGATACGAAGCTCCGCCGCCTCGTAGCCGGCGGCAGTAGCGCGCAGGGGATAGCTATACGTACCGGCAGCGAGCTGACTGGTATCCACCGAGACCGTTACTTCAGCAAAAGATTCCCGCGCGGTGCCGCTGGTACGGTTGACCCTTACCCAATCCGGCAAGGCCGATGCATCGATCCGGTAGATCACTTCGTCCTCCGCGCTGTAGTTGACCAACAGAGCAGTGAGGTTACTGGTGGTGGAGGCATTGACGTTAAATGTAGCCGGGTAAAAACCGAGGTCCTGCTCGGTATTCTTGCCGAAATAGGTAGCACGCACATCCCGGGCGGGTACATTGACGGCGATTTCACCGCCGACCATGACGTAGAGCACTTCGTCGTGTACCCGGGCACCGGGAGCGATGAGCCGCAGGGGCAGCTCGAGGTCGTCACGTACACGCCAGCGGTCTTCCTCCGGCGTGTACTCCCACACCTCGTCGCTGCGTTCCGCCTGGCCGCCCAACGAATAGATCTTCTTATTGTAGGTGAATGTGCTCGGCTCGGTGTGCGACTGTACATCCGGCAGGTCCGCCAGACGGGTCCATTTATCGGTCAGCGGATCGTAAACGTGTACCAGTCGCATGTTCTTCCCCTTGAGGCAACCGTCATGACCGTACTGACCGCCCACGGCGTACAGCTTACCGCCAAGCACCGTAGTACCGAAATGGTTACGGGCGTTTGGCATGGGGGAGCTATCCGTGTAGTCCTGCCAGCCCGCCCTGGGGTTATCCAAGTCATATACCCAGTGGTCATCAGCATCGCACTGTGCTAAGGCATCAAACCCACCTACCCAGTGTAGCTTGCGACCGAGCCGGGCCAGTCCGCCGGCTCCCCGTGGGGCAGGCAGGGCGGGTCCCTTCGACCAACTGTCGGCAGATATATCGTAGAGGTATACCGCGGAGGTGACCTTACCGGGGTGACTGCCGATGCGGCCGCCTACGATCCAGACCACGTCATCGACCAGGGCGATACCGACGTGGGTGGCAGCAATTTCTTCCCCATCGGGTCCCAGGGGGTGGGGAGCCAGTGGGGTCCAGGTATCGGTAGTCGGATTATACTTCTCGTTGTTGGACTGCAGGAGCAGTCCGCTATCGAAACCGTTGAAGTGGTAAAACTCCCCCCGGTAGGTGATTATTTGTCCTTCGGCACGGAGGTGCTTGGAGGAGGTCCGCTTTTCCCATCCATCGGCAGCAAGCTGCGCCCGATCACCTATGGGGACAACCCCCCAAGCGCTTTCGGTATTCCCATGCCCAGCGGTCTGAGCAACTAATGGTGAGGTGGTGAGTACTCCAAATAGTAGGAGTAGAAACAAATGTTCCTTACGTAAAATAGTAGCCATAATACAGTGTGTTCCAGTCTAGCGTGTCGTCGCGGTAAAAGTACCTACAATGTATCGGCGGACGATTATTAAATAATGCTATTTCAGCGGCTCAGGGCAATACGCTCGAACTCCGTCGGGTGGATTGGTTATACGCTATGCCAGCTAAGGTGTTAGCGGGCGGATTTGTTCGGCCTCAACCAGCTAGAACTGCCAAATAAATCAGAGATTAATGACTGACAATCAAAGAATTAATGCCCTAGTCCAGTTGGGCAATCACCTAAAACGTGCTCCGGATGAATTTCTGATCGCCCTGCAGAAGCGCACCGAATTTCACAACGCTTGGTTCACCCCGGCCTTCCAACAGCGCGCCTTGGAGCAGTTGGCAGACAGTCTATTGAATGAAAATTCGCTACAAAAGTGGCTCGCGCGGTACACCCTCACCGCACCGGCGGCCCCGCCCCCTACTACCGTGGGCCTGGTGCTGGCGGGAAACATCCCACTGGTCGGACTCCATGACGTGCTCAGCGTCTTCCTGGCCGGCCACCGGGCCCAGATCAAGCCGAGCAGCAAGGATCCCTACGTACTGCCCTACCTCATCAAACTACTGGCCGGTATCGATCCGGCTACGGCAGATTACTTCCAGCTGGTGAGTCAATTGCGCCACTTCGACGCCATCATCGCTACGGGTAGCAACAACAGTGCCCGCTACTTCGAGTCTTACTTCGGCAAGTACCCCCACATCATCCGCCACAACCGCAACGGGGTAGCCTTACTGACGGGCCGGGAAAGCGCCGAAGAGCTGCACCGGCTGGGCGATGATGTATTCGCCTACTACGGCCTGGGCTGCCGTAACGTGTCCAAACTCTACGTGCCCCGCGGCTACGACTTCACGCCCCTGCTGGAAGCCTTCCACGACTGGAAGCACTACCAGAACCACGTGAAGTGGAAGAATAATTTCGACTACAACTTCGCGCTACTGACCCTCAATAAGGAGCCGTTCTACCATAATGGCGCCATCATCCTGCGCGAGTCGCCCGAGATCGCTAGCCACATCGCCGGCCTGTACTATAGCTACTACGACAGCATCGGGGCGGGGACGCAGGTGCTACGGGACCAGCAGGAGCACATTCAGCTCGTCGTAGCGCAGCCAGGTGTACTCGACCTACCCACCCTCGATTTTGGCCAGGCGCAGCAACCGGGGCCCGACGACTATGCAGACGGAGTAGATACGATGCAGTTTCTAACTACCGCGCTATAACCACCGTACGGTGCCAGTGGCCCTCCGCGCCGCGTAGCTTAAGGAGGTACACGCCTGCCGGCAGGCCGGACACTTCCAGCCGCCCCGTCAGTACCTCTCCTTCCTTACGGTAGTCCCGTCGCTGTACCCTGCTGCCGTTTAGGTCGACCAGGTCCAGGGTAAGGCTACCCTCGCCCTCATCCTGAAGGGTAAAGCTGATCTCGTTGAGAGCTGGATTGGGATAGACCGCCAACGCATTAGCCTGGGTAGCAGGACCACTAGCAGCAGTTTGCTGAGATAAAGCAGACTGCGTCTCAGCGCTGCAGTTAGTGGCAAGTCCACCACCTCCGCTAGGTGGCGGTCCGCTGGCGGAGAGGTAGATCTTGTCGAGTCGTGTACCGGCCTCCCGATTGGCTACGGTGATCGTATGTGCTCCGGCGGATAGCTGGAGATCCAGCGCGCGACCATCATCGTTGACACGCACCCATTCGAAGCCCTTGGTGAGCAGATTCTGACCGTTGGGTAACTTCCAAAACTTGATCCACGGTCCGTTGTCTACCCGGACCCAGAAAGAATTTTTTCCATTGTCGATGGCATCGAGCCTGAAGTACAGCGGGTAGGCACCCGCCCGGTCCAGCGTGACCCAATAGCGGAGGGCGTGCGAAGGATTATTCGCGGCGGGTGCGGTAAACTGGTGGTTTCCGAAATAGGCAACATACCCATCTCCGGAGCTACCGCTGTGACTACGTTGGTACCAGCCTGCGGGTTGATCGGTACATTCTGCTTCCAACCACACGGTATGGCAACCATCGGGACTAGGTCTGGGCCGGTTACAGCTTGCATCTACGCCGCCCAGGTCGGACGGAAAGTGACTGGTAGAGGACAGCAGGATCTTATCTAGTTCCAGCCCGTCTTCCCGGTAGGCGATGTCGAGGGTAGCGCGACCGGCGGGCAGGTAGGATGGACCGGTTGGTGCCCTACGCCAATCAAACCCATTGCCGTAGGTTGTCAGGCCACTAGACCAGCGCACCCAACTCCCGCCGTTGAAGCGATAATAGAACGAGTCATCCGCCGTGGTAGGGGCCTTGATCCGGCTGAAGAACTGGTAGTGATCGGCACGGGGCAGGTCGAAGTCGAAGGTCACAAGATTAGCAGCTGTAGGGGCCGGCGCCCCGGCGGTGCTATTCAGGCCGGGTCTGATGTGTACCGCCGCTCCGGCGGAGGCATCGGCTTGTTTTTTGAGCACCCAATTGCCGCCTACGGTAGCACACTCCGCTTCCCGGAAAGCGCGGTACGGGTTGGTGGTGGTTCCATCCCGGCCTACCGTAAAGGAGACCTCCAGCTTCGCCTGAGCATATCCGATGGCCGTAGCCCGCAGGGTATACCGATAGCTCCCGGGGGTGAGTCCGCTAGGGTCTACGCTTATGCCAAGTTCAGCGAAGGACTCCCGGGCCCGGCCGGTCTTATGGTCGACGGACAGCCAGGGGGGTAGGTCATCAGTTTGTACGGTATAGACGACTTCTTCCTCTGCGGAGTGGTTGGCTAGTATCACTTCGGTCGTACTGCGTACGCGACCGTCGACCGGCAGGCGTGCTGGATGAAATACCAGGCGACGGTTCCGGTTGGGCAGGAAGTTGCGGACCCGGGTAGTGGCTCTGGCCTGGTTGACGGCAACTTCCCCACCGGTCACCACTACCAGGTTACCCTCGAATACCCGGGCACCGGGGGCGATGAGGCGTAGAGGTAAGGTGTACTCAGGCAGCGTGCGCCACGTATTAGTCGCCGGATCGTATTCGGCTACTTTGGCACTTTCGGCACCCTGCCCTCCCAGGGAGTAAATCTTCCCGTTGTAGGCAAAGGTGCTGGGCTCGATGTGCGACTGAACGTACGGGAAGTCAGCCAGCCGCTCCCAGCTATCGGTGTGGGGGTCGTAGGCATGGACGACCCTGAGGTTCTTGCCTTTTTCACAGCCTTGGTGGCCGTGCTGTCCGGCTATCGTGAAGAGCTTACCTCCCAATGTGACGGCGCCGAAGTGATTGCGGGCTTCCGGCATGGGGGAAGTGCCGCTGTAGTCCTGCCACCCGAGATCGGGCCGATCCAGGTCGTAGACCCAGTGATCGGCTACATCGCAGGCCGCTCGTTCGTCGAAGCCTCCTACGTAGTGCAATTTGCGTCCCAGCCGCGCCAGGCCGCCACCGCCGCGACGGGCGGGAAGCGGTGGCCCCGGTTGCCATCGGTCGCGGGGTATGTCGTAGATCCATACTTCATTCGTCGTTCGGTAGCCGGGGTTGCCCGACCGTCCGCCGAGTAGCCAAACCGTATCGTCCACCAGGGCCACACCGGTGTGGGTGTAGCCCCCAAAGGAGCCGTCGGCACGGCGGGGGATAGGACTTATGGTACGGTAGGTATTGGTTGCCGGGTCGTACTCCTCGTCACGCTCCAGAAAGCGCGTACCCGTAGTGAAGCCGTTGAACAGGTAGTACTTGCCGCGGTACGTGACCAGTTGCCCCTCCGCACGCGGGTACGTGGCTGCACCGATGTTAGTCCAGCGCGGAAAGTCACCCGCCGCAGACGTTTGGCCGTAGCCTGTGAACGGGAATACTATAATAGCAGACAAGACAAGGTAGATAAATCGTAGCGTAGTGGTTAATGTCATGGGTCAGAGGTTCGAGGGGACTGATCTACCCTACGGGTATTCAATCCTCCTTCTATAGGTGATTGAGACTGAATTAGTCAAATTTAGCGAATCATGATTATTCGCCGCATTTGGATCTCACATTTAACATACCATCCTATCTTGGCCTATAACCAGTACCAAGACATGTCCGAGCCCAGCCTACCCCTGCAGATCACAAGCTTCCAAGAGTACCAACAGGTATACGATCGCAGCATCGCGGATCCCGAAGCCTTCTGGGCGGAGCAGGCCGAGACCTTTCACTGGCACAAACCGTGGGACCGCGTACTGGATTGGAACTTCACCGACCCCCGCGTCGAGTGGTTTCAGGGGGGCAGCCTCAACATCACGGAGAACTGCCTGGATCGACACCTCACGACGCGGGGCGATCAGACGGCCATCCTCTTTGAACCCAACGAGCCGGGAGATCCGGAAGTAAAGCTGTCCTATACCGAACTACACACCGCTGTCTGCCGGGTCAGCAACGCACTGCGCGCACTCGGCATCGGTAAGGGCGACCGCGTGTGTTTCTACATGCCCATGGTACCGGAGCTGGCCGTCAGCGTGCTGGCCTGTGCCCGGATCGGCGCGATTCACTCCGTAGTATTTGCCGGCTTCAGCGCGCAGGCCCTGGCTGACCGGGTCAATGACGCGGATTGCGCTCTGATCATCTGCTCCGACTACAACCGCCGGGGGGCTAAGAACATCGCCGTAAAGGATGTGGTAGACGATGCGATCGCACTGGGCTGTCCGAGCGTGCGTCACGTACTGGTACACCGCAATACCGGGGAGGCCGTAAAGTGGAATGAGAATCTAGACCGCTGGTACCACGAGGAGGTAGACGGACAGCCTGCCAGCTGCGCCGCCGAGGTGATGCAGGCCGAGGACGTGCTGTTCATTCTATACACGTCAGGCAGCACCGGCAAACCGAAGGGCGTGGTACATACCTGCGGCGGCTACATGGTGTACACCGCCTTTAGCTTTCTCAACGTCTTTCAGTATCAGCCGGGCGATGTCTACTGGTGCACGGCCGATATCGGCTGGATCACCGGACACAGTTATATCCTGTACGGTCCGCTGCTGTGTGGTGCTACCACGCTGATGTTCGAGGGAGTACCCACGTACCCCGACGCCAGTAGGTTCTGGCAAGTTTGCGCCAAACACAAAGTCAATCAGTTTTACACCGCACCCACCGCGATCCGGGCGCTCATGGCCCGCGGTAATCGCTTCGTGGATGGTCACGACCTGAGCGACCTAAAGGTGATCGGATCAGTCGGTGAGCCCATCAACGAAGAGGCCTGGGAGTGGTACCACGAGCACGTCGGAAAGGGTCGGGTACCCATTGTCGATACCTGGTGGCAGACCGAGACCGGTGGCATGATGATCTCCGGACTCGGCGGACTGAGCCCCCAGAAGGCCACCTTTGCGGGCTATCCCCTGCCCGGTGTCCAGATGGCGCTGATAGATAAGAACAGCGGCGAAGAAGTATCGGGGAATCCGGCCAGCGGCTTACTCTGCGTGAAATTTCCCTGGCCAAGTATCCTGCGTACGACCTGGGGGGATCACGAGCGCTGCCGCACCACCTACTTCACGACCGTACCGGGCATGTACTTTACCGGAGACGGCGCCCGCCGGGATGCGGACGGGATGTACCGCATTATCGGACGGGTCGATGATGTAATCAACGTAAGTGGTCACCGCCTGGGCACCGCCGAAGTCGAGAACGCCATCAACGAGCACGCTCAGGTGGTAGAGTCTGCCGTAGTGGGCTACCCCCACGACATCAAGGGGCAGGGCATCTATGCCTACGTGATCGTAGCGGACGGCGTACCCGCCGGCGACACCCTACGGGAAGAGATCGTGGCGATGGTACGTCAGGAGATCGGTCCTATTGCCAAGCCCGACAAGATCCAGTTCGTCGACGAGCTACCCAAGACCCGCTCGGGAAAGATCATGCGCCGCATACTCCGTAAGGTCGCGTCAGGAGATACCGGAGCGCTGGGAGATACCTCTACCCTACTTAACCCGGAGGCGGTAGAGTCGGTCATTGCAGGAGTCGTGTAGCCGCCCCGGCCTGCTAGTCGAGAAAGGGGTAGCGGTGGTCGACGGGGGGTGCGAAGTTCTCCTTGATGAGGCGGGGGCTGATCCAGCGTTGCAGATTCAGGGCACTTCCGGCCTTGTCGTTCGTACCCGATGCGCGGGCACCGCCGAAAGGCTGCTGCCCGACTACGGCTCCGGTCGGCTTATCGTTGATGTAGAAGTTACCGGCGGCGTTGCGCAGCGCCTTGCTGGCCTGCTCGATGACGTGGCGGTCCGTAGCGAATACTGCTCCGGTAAGGGAGTAGGGAGAGGTACCGTCTACTAGTTCCAGGGTAGCTTCCCAGTCGGCATCCTCGTACACGTAGATGGTGATGACCGGACCGAACAGTTCCTCTTCCATCGTAGCGGAGTGCGGATCCTTGGTAAGCAGGATCGTAGGCTCGATAAAGTAGCCTTCGGACTTATCGTACCCGCCACCAGCGATGACCTCGACCTGGGGGTTTTCCTTGGCCGCGTCGATGTAGCCCGCAATGCGGTCAAAAGCCCGCTCGTCGATGACGGCGTTAACGAAATTGCCGAACTCCTCCACGGTACCCATCTTCAGGGAGGCGGTCTTTTCGAGGCTCAGGCGTTTGATCTCAGGCCAGAGGCTGGCGGGTACGTAGGCACGGCTTGCCGCTGAACACTTCTGTCCCTGAAATTCGAAGGCGCCGCGGACGATAGCTACCGCCACCTGCTCCGGGAAGGCCGAGCCGTGGGCGACAATAAAGTCCTTACCGCCGGTCTCGCCGACAATGCGGGGATAGGTCTTGTAGGTGCTGATGTTCTGTCCGATCTCGCGCCACAGCTCCTGGAACACCTTCGTGCTACCCGTGAAATGCAGTCCGGCAAAGTCGGGGTGCTTGAAGACGATGTCTCCTACCTCGGGGCCGTCCGTGTAGATCAGGTTGATCACACCCTTGGGTAGTCCGGCGGCTTCAAAGAGCTCCATGATGACTACGGCGGAATAGATCTGCGTTTCGGCCGGCTTCCACACTACGGTGTTGCCACAGAGGGCCGGGGCGGCGGGCAGGTTACCTGCGATACTCGTGAAGTTGAAGGGCGTGATGGCCAGGATAAAGCCTTCCAGCGCGCGGTACTCCAGGCGGTTCCAGATCCCGGGGGGAGAGTGCAGGGGCTGCTCGCGGTAGATCTCCTGTAGGAAGTAGGCATTGAAGCGGAAAAAATCGCACAGCTCAGCCACCGCGTCGATCTCTGACTGGTAGGCGTTCTTGCTTTGTCCCAGCATAGTGGCTGCATTCATCCGGGCGCGGAACGGGCCGGCCAGCAGATCAGCGGCGCGCATGAATACGGCGGCACGTTGCTGCCACGGCAGGGCCTCCCAGCTGGGCTTGGCCGTCAGGGCGGCATCGATGGCACGGTGTACGTGCTCCTGTGTGCCCCGGAAGAAATGACCGAGCTCGAAGCTGGTCTCGTGGGGAGGATGCACCGTGACCCGCTCGCCCTCCGTAATGCGCTCGCCGTTGATGAAGGCAGGAAGTTCCTGAGCATTCGCCTTAGCGTCCTTCAGGGCCTGCTGCAAGTCCCTGCGTTCTGCGCTACCGGGGGCGTAGCTGAGCACGGGTTCATTGTACGGAATGGCGATGTTAAAGATGGCGTCGGACATGGTGGATTGGCTAGGGTAAACAGAATCTTGAGCCGCGAAGGTAGCCAACCTACTTTTTGCGGGCCGGTACTGCGTCCGTCACCCGTTCCAGGGCTACCCGCACGTACCGCCGCTGCTTGTTTTCCAGACTCACGATCAGGGTGCGTTTACGGTAGCCCGGCGCACTGACCTGCAGGCGGTAGGTGCCGGGTGCGAGGTAGCGATAGAAATCACCGGACTGCAGACTACTGTACACCGAGGACTGCATTTCGTCGTGACCCGGTATGGTGATGTGCGCCCGGACGGGCCGTCCGGTGAGCCGATCCGTGACCATGCCATGGATGCCATACGTGGCCTCGAGTAAGTAGCCCAGCAAAGCACCACGCAGGGAAGTCCAAAGCAAGGGTAGTTCCTTCGCGGGCAGTCGCTTAGCCGTAGTGATCTCTACCGTTGCTTCGCGCGTACGGTGGTAATAGTTCATATAGTCCTGCCGGGAGCCGGCGATGGGGTACCAGTCGTGGCCATTGGTGACGCCATTACTCCGGTCCTTGAAGTAGGTACCGTCGGGACTATCGTGCTGCGCGCGCTGGGCGAACTCGCGGCTCACCTTACGCCACCAATCGGTATCCGGATGCCGGGTGCGAAAGGTATCCCAGGGGTAGTTGAACAGCTCGGCCCCGCCGTGAAAGTTGATCGCCAGGTCGAAGGCGCGCTGCTCGGCCGCACGCATAAAGATGCGGGTTTCGGCCTGGTGCACGTTGCCGTCCGGGTAGCGGCCGTCGTCGGGATCGGGGTAGTTGCGATTCAGGTCCACGCCGTTGGCGTTGCCGCGGCGGGCACCGGCCAGGGTGTGGTTGCCGCCGGCAAACGCTCCGTCGGGGTTGGCCAGGGGATTGATGTATACAATGGCCTGCCGCAGTAAGTCGTGCTCGTCATTGCGCAGCAGGTCTTCCGCCAGGCGCAGCAGTACCCAGTAGCCGGCCAGTTCATCGCCATGCATCGCCGCGGTACACAGCACCCGCGGCCGCGGCCAGTCAGTGTGAATGCCCTGCGTGAGGCGCAGCGTCAGGATGCGACGACCGGAGGACAGTGTGCCCCAGACCTCTACGCGGCAGCGATCGGGGTAGCGGCGGGCCAGCTCGAACAACAGGTCTTCGTAGGCACCGTACGTCGGATAAGCAGCCTCGGGAACGATCCGACCACGTGTGGGGGGCCGCTGATCGTACGTCTGTAGTGCATCCTGGGCGCCCACCGGGCCGGGCCCGCTGACCCATATGATGACTAGCATGACGATCCACTTCACAACCGTAAGGTACCACCGGAACCACAAATTGTTTAAGGATGGGGCCTACGGGGCAATGCTACGGACTAAGTCCGCAGATGTTACCTTAACCGCCCTTACCCCCGTCACCCATGCAGCTTACCTCCCTGGACTGGATCATTGTTTTTGCCTTTTTTGCCATCACCCTCGGGATCGGCCTGTGGGCCAGCCGGGATTCCGGCAAGTCGACCAGCGAGTTTTTTCTGTCGGGCCGTAACATGCCCTGGTGGCTGCTGGGCGTATCGATGGTGGCTACCACCTTTTCAGCCGATACCCCTAACCTGGTCACGGATATTGTACGCAAGCAGGGGGTAGCCGGTAACTGGGCTTGGTGGGCCTTCCTGCTTACGGGGATGCTGACGGTGTTCGTGTACGCCAGATTGTGGCGGCGCTCGGGGGTGCTTACCGATCTGGAGTTCTACGAGCTCCGGTACGCGGGAGCTCCGGCCCGCTTCCTGCGGCAGTTCCGGGCGATCTATCTGGGGGTGTTCTTTAACGTGATGATCATGGCTACGGTCTGTCTGGCAGGCATTAAGATCGCCGGCGTACTGCTGGATATCGATCCGGTCACTACGGTGGTGATGGTCTCGGTAGTTACCGTAATCTATTCCGCGCTCGGCGGACTCAAGGGGGTGATCCTGACCGACTTCGTGCAGTTCATCTTCGCCATGGTGGGGGCGATCTGGGCGGCCTACGTGATCGTCAACCTGCCTGAAGTAGGCGGGCTGGACGAGCTGTTCGCGCATGCGGAGGTCAGCGAGCGGCTGGATCTACTGCCCGACTTTACCAACCCCGAGATGTACGTTCCGCTATTTGTGGTCCCCATTGCAGTGCAGTGGTGGAGTGTCTGGTACCCCGGGGCCGAGCCCGGCGGCGGCGGCTACGTGGCCCAACGCATGCTGGCGGCAAAGGGAGAGAATCATGCGGTAGGGGCTACCCTACTATTCAATGTGTTCCACTACGCGCTGCGGCCCTGGCCGTGGATCCTGATCGCGCTCTGCTCGATTGTAGTGTTTCCCGACCTAGACAGTATTGCAGCGGCATTCCCGAACGTAGCCAAGAAGGTGATCAACGACGACCTGGCCTACCCCGCTATGCTGAGCTACCTGCCCACCGGCCTGCTGGGCCTGGTGATCGCCTCCCTGATCGCCGCGCTGATGTCTACCCTATCTACCCACCTCAACTGGGGATCGAGCTACGTGGTGCACGACTGGTACCACCGCTTCATCGATCCCGAGGCGAGTGAGGACCGGTTGGTGCTCATCGGCCGCATCAGCACCGTCGTACTGATGGTGCTGGCGGCGTTCTTTGCGCTGGCGCTGTCCAATGCCCTGCAGGCCTTCAATATCCTGCTGCAGATCGGAGCCGGTACCGGACTGATCTTCATCCTCCGCTGGTTCTGGTGGCGCATCAATGCCTATACGGAGATCGCGGGCATGTTCGTGAGCTTCGTCGTGGCGCTCTTTCTGGAGTTCGGCTGGGATGATCTAGGGCTGCCCGCTCTGCTGGATTACCAGAAACTTTTACTGGGGATCGGACTCACTACCGTCGGATGGCTCGCGGCCACCTTCGCGACCCGCCCCACCGATATAGCCACCTTACAGAACTTTTATACTACTACACGGCCGGGCGGACCGGGCTGGAAACCGGTGGTCACTACCCTACCGCAACCCATTAGCACCGGGCACGACGGGCAACTGCCGCTGCGTATCCTGGCGATGCTGGTCGGTGCGATCGCGATCTACTCCCTGCTCTTCGCTACCGGCTTCTACCTGTATGGTGAGTGGACCAATGCGATCACGGCCGGCGTAGTCGCCGCCGCCGGTATCGGTGGTTTGCTGCTGATCTGGAACAATCTTAATCCATCTCCTCCCGCCGGCCGGACTCCGTAGCCATCGGCAGGTACACCCCATTACTCCAGCCGAAGCCGTCCTGCACGGGGTACTCTCCACCGCCGGCCTCTAGGGTGATGTCCTCGACGTTATACTTCTCGACCATCTTGTCTACGTTCGCGTAGACCCGCTCGTTGTTGTCCATCCAGCGGCTACGGATCGTTTGGGCCAGGGCATCGTGGCCATAGTCGCGCAGTCCGGCATAAGCCATCCACTGCAGTGGGGGCCAGCCGTTGGGGGCATCCCACTGCTGTCCGGTGGCCTTTAGGCTGGTGCGTAATCCACCGGGGGCAAGGAAGTCCGTCTCGATGCGGCGGGCTACGGCGGCGGCGCGGTCGTCCGGTGCGGCGCCCACGAACAGGGGGTATACACCCGCGAGTGTGAGGTAGCCGGTGTGCTGGCCGCTGGTCCAGTTCAGGTCTTCGTACCACTTGGTCGCGTCGCTGTAGAGGTATGCATTGATGGCCGCACGCCGGCGTTCGGCGCGGCGGGTCCAGGCCTCCTTTTCCGGGATCAGTTCGGTGTGCTCGGCGATCAGGGTTTCGAGTTTGTACAGCAGCGCATTCAGATCCGGTGGAATAATGTCGGTGGTGATGATGGTTGCGATATTCGTCCCGTCAGCAAACCAGCGGGCGGAAAAATCCCAGCCTGATTCTGCCCCGCTACGCAGGTGGCGGGCCACGAGCTGACTATCGCGGCCGCTCTCGCGGATGGTGAGCACATCCTCCCGGTAGCTCTCCGCCCGCGGCCGGTCGCCGGCATCGTAATAGCGATTGAGTACGGTGGAATCGGCCAGCCAGACCACGTGCTCTACGGCGCGATTGTTGCTGCTGACCTCCGCTTCCCCCTGCATCCAAAATGCGTGCTCGGCCTCTAGTTGTGGCATAAATTCCGTGTACACCGCCTCACCTTCAAGACCGGCCAGCACCTCGACCATGAGACCGAAGAAGGGCGGCTGGGACCGTGTGAGGTAGTACGTCCGGTTGCCGTTGGGGATGAAGCCTAGCTCGTCGATCTGGTAGGCGAAGTTGGTGACCATGGAGCGGACCAGACCATCCCGGCCGGCAGCCGCCAGGCCCAGCAGGGTGAAGTAGCTGTCCCAGTAGTACACTTCACGGAAGCGGCCACCCGGCACCACGTAGTCTTCCGGCAACACGATGAGGCTACCGGCGCTGCCCTCGTCGCTACCCGCCTGCCGGGTCAGTACCGGCCAGAGGGTGTTGATGTGGTCCGTGATGCTGCGCTCGCCGTTGGTCGTGAAGCCGCTGTCGGGGCTGGCGGGCGGGTCGAAGTAGCGTTCCACAAAGGTCTGCAGATCAAAGTTTTCCGACCGCCGTTCTTCCTCGTAGGCGGCCATGATCGCGGCGGCCGATTGTTTCGGGATCATATCCACGAACGTCTTCCCATCGGCAAACACCTGCTCCATCTGCACGGTGCGAAACAACGCACCGAATAGCTCGTCGGGTGCCTGCGGCCGCTCTGCGTCGAGGGAGTCGGTGACCACCCGCACGGTCTGGGCCGTGCTGGCGTCCGTCGGCCGGCTCTGCGGATCACGGTCGGCGTTGCAGCTGTAGGTCAGTACAAGGAGGGCGAGGGCGTAAAGTAGACGTAGCATAGCGTGTGTTGGCCGGGAAAGGTACGCAGGAGAAATTCGGCTGGCGGCGTATTGACCCCGGGCGTATCTTAAGGGTATGCGACTCCTCTACTGCCTCTTCCTCCCACTTTGGCTCGCGGCGCAACCCGGTACGGCACCGGTCGTACCGCTGGACCACGACTTCGATACCGTGACCTGGACCAATCACTTGCGGTTGACACAGCCAAGTCTACTACTGACGCCGGAACGCGTGGATACGCTACGGTCGATCCTTAGCGAAGATTCCACGGTGGCCGACTACTTCCGTGGCCTGCAACACCGAGCGGATGCACTGCTCGACGTCCCGCCACTCGAGCGCAAGCTGGTAGGCCGCCGGCTGCTGGCTACCAGTCGGGAGGCGCTACGCCGCATCAGCACCCTGGGCATGGTCTGGCAAATGACCTCCAAAACCGCCTACCTGGATCGTATGGGCAGCGAGCTGCAGGCGGTGAGCGAATTCAGCGACTGGAACCCCGCACACTTTCTCGACGTGGCCGAGATGTCGCTGGCCGTAGCCATCGGGCTGGACTGGGGCGGCCGGGCCCTTCCGGGGTCGGTGCAGTCCGTAGCCTACGACGCGCTGCTCAACAAGGGGCTGCGCCCCGCCGTAGCCAGTACGGACTGGTGGGTAACGACTGACAATAACTGGAACCAGGTATGCCATGGGGGCGCGATCGCCGCCGCCCTGGTACTGGGCGAGCGGGAACCTAAGTTATCCGGACAGGCGATCGCCCGGGCACTGGAGAATCTACCCTACGCTTTGCGGGCCTACGCACCCGACGGAGCCTATCCGGAGGGCCCCACCTACTGGACCTACGGCACGAGCTATTCGGTGACCACCATTGAGATGCTACGTAGCGCATTGCACACCGACTTCGGTCTGGCGGAAGCGCCCGGCTTTATGGCCAGTGCCATGTTCAGGACGCTCAGCCAGGCCCCCAGCGGGGACTACTACAACTACGGGGATAGCCGGGCGGACGCAGGTACCAACGGGGCCGAGATCCTCGCCTGGTTTGCTGCCGAAACGCAGCAGCCCGCCTACTATCAGGAGAATACCCTAGACCGCGTATACGTAGCCAACCGGGCCTCCACCCGCTTTTCCGCTATTGCATTCCCCTGGGTGGTGCGGGCCATGCAACGGGTAGGAAATACCCCGAACGATGACCTTCCCCTGGCCTGGTCGGCGGCGGGTGCTAACCCCATCAGCTTCCTACGGGATGCGAGTGAACCGACCTTCTTCCTAGCCGCCAAGGGTGGTCGCGCATCCATCAGCCACGGGAATATGGACGCCGGTAGCTTCGTCTTCGAACTCGATGGCGTGCGCTGGTCGGTCGACCTGGGTATACAGGAGTACAATGCCCTGGAGCAGCTCGGATTCGACCTCTGGAGCGATGGACAGGATGCCCCCCGCTGGACCCTGATCTCGAAGAACAACTTCAACCACAGCACCCTCACCGTCAATGAAAGCTTGCACCGGGTGGATGGGTACGCACCGCTGCAGCAGACCTCCGCCAACTCGCTGCGCATCGACCTCAGTGATGTGTTTGCCGGACAGCTCGATGCAGCCAGCCGCAGTTTTACTAAAACCGGGCCCCGAAGTCTCCTCGTTTCGGATACTCTGGATACCAGCGCCGCCACCGAATCGGTCACCTGGCAGCTGATGACTACCGCCAATGTCACCCTCACCCCCTACGGCGCACGCCTGCGGCAGGGAGACCAGTGGCTGGATGTGCGTATCGAGCAGCCCGCCGGCCTGCAGTTCTCCGTTACGCGCCTGAACCCACCGCCGCTGAGTTACGATATGCGCGTATCGGGTCTGCAACGATTGGAGCTACACATCCCGCCCGACCTGCTGGAACTACAGACGGTACTGCACGTACGGCTTACCGGAGACGAGCCGGAGCGATAACTTCGCCCCCTCAGCTTCGACCCCTCTATGCCCCACTTTACCGCCGACTACGTCTACCCCATTGCCTCGCCACCCATCCGCAACGGTATCGTAGAGGTGGACGAAGGGGGGACCATTCTCAGCGTGACCGACCCGATCGGACCGGAATTCACCGCACCGGCGGTCCCGCCCCAACGCGTAGACGGCATACTGATCCCTGGTTTCATCAATGCGCACTGCCACCTGGAGCTCAGTCACTTGCGGGGAAAGAGTGCCACGGGCAAAACACTGCTGCCCTTTCTGGTCGACGTGATCACGCTGCGGGAGTCAACACAGCAAGCCATTGATCAGGCCATCGCCGAACAGGACCGGCAGATGTGGGAACGCGGCATTCAGGCCGTCGGCGATATCTGCAATAAGCTGGATACGGCGGAGGTAAAGCGGGTCAGCCCCATCACCTACTACAGCTTCGTGGAGATGTTCGACTTCCTGCAGCCGGACCGGGCGGAGGCCAGCTACGCCATGTACCGACCGGTGTACGACGGTCAGCCCGCGCCGAAAAGTGCCGTGCCCCACGCACCCTATACGGTAAGTGATGCACTCTATCCCCTGATCAATCAGCTCAATACGAACAGTGAGACGGTCAGCATTCACAATCAGGAAACCGTGGCCGAAGACCGGCTCTTTCAGACGGGGGAGGGTCCATTCCGGGACTTCTTTACCGGTTTCGGGGCCACGCTGGATCACTTCGATGCGCCGGGGACGCCGTCCATCTACCACGCGCTGCAGCGCATGGATCCCGCTAAGCGGACGCTATTCGTGCACAACACCCTCACCACCGAGGAAGCCATCCTGGCCGCCCAGGCCTGGGGCGAGAACGGTGTATACTGGGCCACCTGTCCCAACGCCAACCTCTACATCGAGAACCGCCTGCCCCGCTACGACCGCTTCCTGAACACGGGCGCCAAAGTATGTGTAGGTACCGACAGCCTGACCTCCAACTGGCAGCTCGACATACTGGAAGAGCTCAGGACCATCACCCGCTACCAAAGCTATGTACCCTTTGCCGCCCTACTACGCTGGGCTACGCTCAACGGCGCCGAAGCCCTGCAACTGGACGACCGTATGGGAAGCCTGGAAGTGGGCAAACGGCCGGGGCTACTGCAACTCACGGGTCTGCAGGGGCAACGGCCGGAGCACTTTACTATCGGGGCGCGGACGCAGGTGCGCAGGTTGGTATAACAAGCGGACCAACTCTGACGCCGCACTGGGTGTCTTATGGCTATGCTCAGACTCTTCGTGCTCCTGCTGCTTAGCTGCCCCCTAGTTGCCCAGACCGCCCGACTAGACCCCGAGGCGGTGGCCGCGCCGGACAAGAGTTGGGAAGAATCACGCCGCTGGCTGCAGGTTGACGAGCTCGCGGGCCGCTTTCGCATTGAGACGCCCGGTCCGCTGGAGCACAAGATCGATACCCTGGACACCGCTGTGGGGGAGCAGATCTTCCACACCTACTTCTTCAAGGTTCCGGACCTGGAGCGGGCCGAGAACGTGATCTACGTGCTTAGCTACGTCGACTACCCGGCGGGCGCGCTGCACCAGGATAGCACGGAGCTGGTACAGGAGCTGCTGCGGTCTACCGAAGAATCCGCCGCCGAAGCCCTGCGGGGCGAGGTGGTGTACGCTACGGAGCGGGAGGTCACGGGCTTTCCGGGCAGGATCTGGCGCATCGACTACAAGGAGGGGGCGGCTACGGCGCGCACGCTGGCCTTCGTGGTGGAGCAGCGCTACTACGAGCTCAAGACCTTTTCCCTGACCGGGCGGGGGCTGAGCGAGTCGTCCGATAAGTTCTTCAAGAGTTTTCGGCTGCTTTCTACCGGCCCCGGTTGATCGGTAAACACTCCACGTATATCTCCCGCGATGTGCCGGCCGGTACGCGCACCTTCTCCCCCCGCCAGTGCAGGCTGACGTCCCGCCCTGCGCTGCTCACCGTACCCCGAATGCCCGATTCACCGGATCGTTGCAAGTCAAAGCGCACTCCACCCCGCCCCCGTAGGAAGGGGTAGTACCCCTGCATGCTAGTCAGGTGTCCGAAGGCCGGCCGCATAACTACCTGCCCCTCAGGATTTATATCGTCGATCCCTGCCAACAGGGTATAAACGAACAGCGCCGGTGCTGCCCCCCAGGGATGGGCCTCCGAACGGGTGGGCTTGGTGGGTGTCTCGAAGCGCTCGACCTGGGTGGTGGCCCCCTCGGCAATCATATCGTACCAGGGTTGCAGGGCGTGGCGTAGGAGATCGGCCCGCTGGTGGAGTCGCAGGGCTTCCAGCAGGTAATAGCGGAAGTAGTACGTGGCGGGCACCAGGCTACTATCGCGTACGGTGGTTTGGAGTACGGCATCGATAGCTGCTTCGGGAATCACCCCCGTCAGGACCGCCAGGATGTTGCTGTGCTGATCAAAGAAATCCAGACTGGAGCGCTCGGCGACCAGGTGACGATCCGGGAGGTAGTACTTGCTACGAATGGCCTCCACGACTTGCCGGTGACGTGTCCCGTAGTCGTCTCCCGTTTGCTCCAGCGCAGCAGCCAGCAAACTTGCCGACTGAAGGGCATGCGCGTACTGTAGGGTATAGGGGACCGAGGCATTGGGGTCACCCCCCTCGGCCAGGCCGTGTTTACCGTTGGGGTACCAGTCTACGAAGGGTTTGTACATCACCCCCCTAAGTAATCCACTGGCCGGGTCGTAGTGCCGGGCAAAGTAGTCCAGCGTCAGGCGAATACCGGGCAGCAGGGGGCGCACGAAGGCTGTATCATTGGTGCGTGCGAAATAATCCCATACCATATCCACGTACACCAGGGAATAGCTGGAGTGAAAGAAGTTGTGCCGTAGCGGGAAGCAACTTTTAAGCATACCCTCCGGGTTGCGTCCGTGGTGAAAATCCAGCAGGGCGTTGCGGGTATGGCGGTCGTCGCCACTTAGGGCCTGCCAGACTAGGGCGTGCACCTTCGTGTCACCGACGTACTGCATCGTCTCGTAGTACGCATCGCTCAAGAAATAATCCTGCGTGCAGAGTTCGACCGTGCGCCGGCCCGCGGCCACTATGCTATCCAACCGGGCGTCGTCACTCTGCCAGCTAGCCGTAATGGGGATACTACTCGTAACCCGGTCCAGCGTAGGCGCATACAACTGTAGCGGGTGTGCAGCCGTCTCGACCAGGATCTCCAGGTAGCGGCACGTCCGGTACCAGGTGGGCACGTAGCTGCGCTCCGCGCTACCATCCGGTAGCACCACGTCGAAGTACCCCTTGACCAGCTTACCTGCCGTACTATCCCGGTGGGGCTTCGTTCGATCCTCGTTGAAGAGATTTTCCGCCCAGGTATACTTGATCCTGGCTCCCGCCCCGCCCGACCAGCGTAGGGTAGCAAGGCCCAGGGTCACTTCCTGCATGTCCAGCAGCAGGCGGTAACTGCCGTGGGCGGGCAGGTCCACGGCTTCGCTACCGGCAGTCCAGTCCGGGGGCAGGCGTACGCCCTCCTGGATCGGCACCCGCCGAAACCTCTGCTGGCTTCGCCGCTGTGGTGGCACGGTACGCGGCTGTAGCATCCATCGGAATCCGGTGCCGTCCGTCACCTCACTGCCCTGCTCGATAAACACCGCTGGGCGCCAGTGCGCCGCGTCGTACACCGGCTGTTCCCAGCCCCACGGGTGGGCCGCGACGTGCAGGCTGTCGGTGGGGTTGTTGGCGTACAGACCGCCGATGATGTCGTTATTCCCCGTACGCCACTTCACCTCATGCGCCCTGATGCTGTTATCGATCAGGCATTGATAGTTTCCGTCATACCCCGTCGTAGTCAGCACCTCGGCCGCCCCGTAGCCCTGTACCAACAGCGCCGTGTGTACACTCTGCAGACCGAACATGCGGTGGTAGCCCCAGTTGACAACCTGCACCGCCAGCGTGTTTTGCCCGGGGCGCAGGTAGTCCGTCAGGTCGATACGGTCCAGCCGCCAGTGCTCGACATCGCCAAGCTGCGGACCGAACGCCACCCACGCTCCGTTCAGGTAGAGCCGAAAGTGGTTATCCGCCGTCACGTCCACCACGAAGCTATCCGGTAGCGTAGTCACCTCAAAGTCCCGGCGGAACAACACTACGCCATGCTCCTGCCCCGCTACCTCGGGATGGGTGATCCAGTTCGCGCCTAGGCGGTATTCCGCCGCGGGCCAGGGCGGGGCCGCCGGTGCAAGGGCCAGGACGGGAAGGGCATACCACAGCAGATTTAGCACGGTGAAGGACTGTAGGAAGCTCATCCTCCTAAGGTAGCGAACCGCTGCGTTACCCCAGTCGTTGAACGGACAAACCCTACCCATGCAGATTGATTTAGCCGGCCAGACCGCCATTGTCACCGGATCAAGTACCGGCTTGGGTAGAGCCTGCGCCCTGGGCCTGGCCGCCGAGGGAATGAACGTGGTCGTGAACTACCACAGCAGCAAGGAAGAAGCAGACGGCACGGCACAGGAGATCATCGATTGCGGCGGGAAGGCTATCGTCGTACAGGCCGATGTCTCCAAGGAAGAAGACGTGCAGCGCATGTTTGCCGCCTGCCAGGAAGCCTATGGCCACCTGGATGTAGTAGTGGCCAACGCCGGTCTGCAGGCCGATGCCGCGTTTACGGAAATGACCCTGGCCGAATGGAATCGCGTGATCAGCGTAGACCTCACGGGGCAGTTCCTCTGTGGTCGTGAGGCCGCCCGGGTGTTCCGCAGGCAGGGGGTAAACGGGCACAGTAAATCCGCCGGTAAGATCATCTGCATGAGCAGCGTACACGACGAGATCCCCTGGGCCGGCCACGTCAACTACGCCGCCGCCAAGGGGGGCGTCAAGATGCTCATGGAGTCGATGGCACAGGAACTAGCCATCGACAAGATCCGCGTCAACGCCATCTCCCCCGGCGCCATCCGCACCGATATTAACAAGGACGCCTGGAGTACCGACGAGGCAATGGACAAGCTGCTGCAACTGATCCCCTACGGCCGCATCGGGGAGGGGGAGGATGTAGCCAACCTCTGTGTGTTCCTCGCCAGCGACCTGAGCGACTACATCACCGGCACCTCGATCCACATCGACGGGGGCATGATGCTCTACCCCGGCTTCCGGTACGGGGGGTAGCCGAACAGGAGCATCACGAGGGTGAAGAGGGTAACTCCCGCGGAAGTCTCCAGCGTATTTTCTACCAGACAACTGAGTACGAAGACGGTCCACAGCGCAAAGAACAGCGGATCACGCCACCTACTACCCCCAAAGCCGATCAGCAGGAAGCACCCTATAGTGATCGCACACCCCACTACCCCACCCGCCGCCAGCGCACTGACGAACTGGTTGTGTGGACGCTTGCCGGACGTGCCGGGTAGCGCCTCGGCGTACTGTTCGTCCATTGCCTGCCGCAGGTTACCGTAGCCTACCCCCAGCAGCGGGTGCTCTTGCCAAACGTTTAATCCAAGGCGAATGCTGGTCAGCCGGCCGGTGTCCGAGTAGTCAGCGGTATCCTGAGTAGCATCGCGGTGTAGCAGCTCGTAGCGCATGTACTGTAGCTTAGTCCGGAAGGTGGGTACCGTCAGGTATGCAACTAGGGGCAGTAGACACAGCCCGACGAGTCCGATCACCAGCCCCCGGTACCGCCCCTGCTGCACGGCGCGCCAGAGGAGCACTACGCCCATACCTGCGTACGCCGTAGCCAGTCCGGACCGCACCGCCAGCAGGTGCAGACCTACGAACAGGCAGCCCCCAAGTCCCAGCAGCCACTGCTTCCTGTACTGTAGACCGCTGTGTACTCCTATGACCGCGGCCAGGGCCACCAGCAGGCTGAAGCGGATGTGATTATTTCGCGGTACTGGCATCGCCTGACCCTTGACAATCAGTGCGTTGATCTCCTTAAAGTGGAGTCCATAATTAACCAGTACGCCGGCCAGTACGACACCAATGAAGGCACAGAGTAGCGTACGGAAAAGCAGGGCGCGCCGGCCACCCGCGCTGGTGATAATCCACGTACCCGCCCAGGCGATCGGCAGGAGTAGCAAGGGAATCTTGATGCGCAGGCGTTCCAGCAGGTAGCTCCAATCCTCGGTCTGCCAGATCGATACCAGCATAACCAGGTAGAGCCCGGCTAGGCCCCAGAACAGCGAGCTGCGGAGCATGTCGGGAAGGTGGGTGAGCCAGCGCCGGTTGACCCCCGTGCGGGGGTGTAGGATCAGTACGATCACCGTAAGAATGGTGGCGATGGAAAGCACGACCGGCGAGAACACCATGCCGATGAATATGCCAGGGATCCCGATCCCCAGCCACCCGACCTCCCGCGCCAGTTGCTTAGCGTTCACCCGGGCAAGATAGCCTGACTCGCCGCAGCGTGGCTATCTTCGCCGCCCCATGGAAGTATTCGATCGCCTCAACACCCTCATTACCGAAATTTTATCTACCCCAGCCGCTACGACGGAGGAGGTAGAACGCTTTCGCATCACGTACCTGGGTACGAAAAACGTGCTCAAGCCCCTGATGGGGGAGATCCGTACCATACCCAATGAGCGCAAGCGGGAGTTCGGACAGCTCGTGAACCGCGCAAAGGAAGTGGCACAGCAACGGTACAACGATTTGCAGCGGGCGGTGCAGCAGGAGCAGTCCGAGCAGCAGGGCAGCAGCCTTGACCTCACCGCCCCGGCCGAACCCCTACCACTGGGTAGCCGCCACCCGATTGCACTGACCATGCGCCGTATCATATCCATCTTCGAACGCATCGGCTTCACGGTAGCCGAAGGACCCGAGATCGAGGACGACTGGCACAACTTCTCGGCCATGAACACCCCAGAGGACCATCCGGCGCGGGATATGCAGGATACCTTTTACGTCGCCGCCGGCATGCCCGCCGGACCCGACCACACCGCGATGCTGCTGCGTACGCACACCAGCTCCGTACAGGCACGGACGATGGAGTCACAGGCTCCCCCCATCCGCATCATCGCTCCCGGCCGCGTGTACCGCAACGAGACCATCAGCGCGCGCAGCCACGCGCAGTTCCATCAGGTCGAGGGACTCTACATTGCCGAGGGGGTGAGCTTCGCGGATATGAAGGCTACGCTGCTGCACTTCGCCCGGGAGATGTACGGGGCCGATACTAAAATTCGGCTGCGTCCCAGCTACTTCCCCTTCACCGAGCCCAGTGCGGAGATGGACATCTGGTGGGGACTGGAAACCAAACACGACCACCGCATCACCAAGGGCACCGGCTGGCTCGAGATCATGGGCTGTGGTATGGTAGACCCCCAGGTACTCACCAACTGCGGTATCGATCCGGAACGTTACACCGGCTACGCCTTCGGTATGGGCATCGAGCGGCAGGCTATGCTACTGTACAACATCACTGACATCCGCCTGATGTTTGAGAACGACGTGCGCTTCCTGCGCCAGTTTGCTTCGGTACTGTAGTCAGACTGAGCGGCGACCAGGCTACACGTAAATATCCAGGATGGAGATCACTCCGAAGGCTACGCTGGCCACCCCATTCGTCGTGAAGAACGCCAGATCCACCCGGCTCAGATCACCCGGCCGCACCAGGCTGTGCTGGTAGGCCAGCAGACACAGAAATAGCACGCCCCCCACTACGGTCAGCCAGCCAAACTCGGGATACAACTGCAGCTGCAAATACAGCGCATACGTCAACACGGCCGCACAGCACAGGTGCAGTAGTCGGCCTAGGCGCAGTGCATTGACCGTGCCGAGCTGCACGGGAATGGAGTAGAGTGCTTCCCCCCGGTCGAATTCTTCATCCTGCAACGCGTAGATGATGTCGAAGCCGGCTACCCAGAGCAGTACAACGAGCCCGTAGAGCAGCGGCAGCAGCGCCCAGTGTGCGGTCACTGCCAGGTAGGCACCCACGGGGGCGAGGGCTAAGCCCAGCCCCAGCACAAAATGACAGAGGTAGGTGAATCGCTTCGTGTAGCTGTAGCCCAGGATGACCAGCAGGGCCACCGGCGACAGTGCCAGACAGAGCGGATTGAGCAGGGCCGCTGCACCCACGAAGGCCGCACCATTCAGAATAACGAACAGCAGTGCGGCGCGTGCGGAGATCGTGCCGGCCGGTATTTCCCGCACGGCCGTCCGGCTATTCTTTCCATCGATGTCGCGGTCCAGGTAGCGGTTGAAGCCCATGGCGGCCGAGCGGGCGAACACCATACAGGCAATGACGAGCAGCAGCTTGCGCCCGCTGACTACCCCGTCGGCCAGGGTGGCCAAAAAGAAGCCAAGCAGCGCAAACGGCAGCGCGAATACGGTGTGGGAGAATTTGACGAGGGAAAGAAAACTGCTGACCCGGCGCAGGGTGGACATAGGCGGTAGCAACTGGCGGCGGAAGGTAAAAGCGGCAGCCCGCTACTTTGTTGCTCCACAAAATTTTGCGCGTCACCAACGAAGGTGCCCGGCCACTACGTCTAGCCCGACAAATTACCCCACTATGCGCATCCTACCCTACTTAGTTGCCCTGCCCCTACTGCTGCTGACTGCTTGCCTGAAGGACGAATGCCGCGACACGATCCGCTACCAGGCCTACGATCCGGTGTACATCACCGCCGGCGAGTGGCGCACGGACGATTTTACCTTCGCCCCCTCCGTAGAGGTCTGTGAGCCCACCGGGTTTTACGTCTACGGTGACTACCTCTTCATCGTAGACCGCAACGCGGGCATGCACATCTACGATAACCGCGACAACGACAGCCCCCAGGCGGTGAGCTTCCTCCCCATTCCGGGCGGACAGGGGCTGGCCGTGCGCAACGATATTCTCTACGTCAACCAGTACACTGACCTGCTGGCCTTCGACTTGAGCGATCCCAGTGCTCCACGCTTTCTGCACCGTAGCGAAGACGTCTTCGAAGCCACCAGCGTGTTTGCCGCCCAACTGGGTGGCGGCCAGTTCATCGTAGAGTACACCCCCTCTACGCAGACCTACGAAATGAGCTGCGAGGACGCCCGCTTCGGCTTCCCCACCTTCTGGATGGAAGACCAGATGTTCGTGAATGACATGCTCGCCTTTAATCAGTTCAGTTCTCCCCAGACTGGAGGAGCCTCCGCCGATGTAGTCGGTATGGGGGGCAGCCTGGCGCGCTTCACTATCGCCAACGGTAGTCTGTTCACGGTGGACGACTACACCCTGCGCACCTTTTCGCTGAGCGATCCGGCCCGGCCCGAACTGGTTACCTCCACCGAACTCGGTTGGGGGATCGAGACCATCTTCCCCTACAAGGACCAGCTCTACATCGGCTCCACGACCGGCATGCACATCTACGACGTGAGCTCCCCGCGTGCTCCGGAGCACCTGTCCACCTTCGAGCACGTCCTGAGCTGCGACCCGGTCGTGGTGCAAAACGACATCGCCTACGTCACCATGTGGGGCGGCAGCGACTGCGGTAGCCAGACCGATCAGCTCAGCATCATCGACGTAAGTGACCCCCGGCAGCCGCTTGAGCTAGAGTCCGTGCCGATGGAGCAAAGCCACGGCCTGGGCGTGAGCGGCGACCGGCTCTACCTCTGCGCGGGCACCCTAGGCATCAAGGTATTCGAGCTCACGGCGGAGGGCCGGCTCGGCAAGCTTTTATCCACCCGGCAGGACTTCAACGCCCGCGACGTGATCGTGCGCGGCGACCGCCAGGAGCTCATCGTATTCGGTTGGGAGCAGGCCGGTATCCGGCAGTACGACTACACGGCATCCGGTGAGCTGACGGCGGTGAGTGCGCTATCGGTCTGCCCACAGCCCCTATAGGCTGCCCCTCACCTACCGTATTTTACTCCCTTATCCCATCCCCATGCGCTACTGCATCCTTGTCCTGCTCTGTCTGTCTGCCCCGGCGCTGTTCGCACAGGCTCAGGCAGACGGTTCCTCCCCCCGCCCGTGGCTCCACCAGATCAGCACGACCGTCGGGCTATCCAAAACCGAACCGCCCGCCTGGACGGGCGAAGCGCCCCGCACGAAAACCGGTGTAGGCCTGGCCTACCATATCGTGCGTCCTTTGGGCCGACTCCGGCTAGGGCTAGGTGGGGGTGCGGAGCTTATGGATGAGCAGTGGCGACAGACGCTGCTGCAGCTGACCGGTCTGGCGGAATACCAATTGGGGAACCGCCGTGTGCGTCCGATCGCCCGCCTGCTACTGGGAGCTAACCTCCCGCTCGGAAACAATGATCTGCGGCTGGAGTCGCGCGCTATCGGTCCGGTCGTGCACCCTTCGCTGGGCCTGGTACTACACCCACCCCACGGTAGCCGGGGCAGCATCTTGCTTGACGTAGGTTACCGCTTCAGCCGGGTCGACTATTCGGTGCTCGACGTTAAGGAGGAGCCGATCGACCGGCAGATCGACTACCGCCGGCTCACGTTCACCCTGGCTACCCGCTTCTGAATGGACGGACCGAGCACAGAACGCGAATTAGTGGCGGCCTGCCTGAGGGGGGATCGCCGGGCGCAGGAAGCCTTCTACCGGCGGTATGCCCCGGCCGCTCTGGCCAGTTGCCGCCGCTACGCCCCCGACCGCGAAGAGGCGATGTCACTGCTCAATGGCGGCATGATGAAGGTATTCGAAAAACTACCCCAGTACCGCTGGGAGGGCAGTCTGGAGGGCTGGGTCAGGCGCCTGGTCTTCCGCCATACGGTCGACGAATTCCGTCGCCAGCGGCAACGGCCCGTACTGGAACTAGCCAACTGGGACCAACCCACGGAAGACGCCGTCACCCACCGCCTCTTTGCTGACGACCTCTGCAAACTCATCGACCTACTCCCCGAAACCAGTAAGGAGGTCTTCTGGCTGTTTGCCGTAGAGGGCTACAGCCACGCCGAGATCGCCGCTAAGCTGGACTTCAGCGAGGGCAACAGCCGCTGGCACCTCAACAAGGCCCGTCAACTTTTGCGTGAACGCCTGGCGCACTCCACCCATCAATACAGCCGCTATGCTGGATAAGCACACCCCCCCCTCCTGGTCGCCCGACGAAGCCTTCTGGAACGAAGGGTGGCAAGACATGGACCGCCGCCTCACCGCCCGCCGCCGGCGCGCCCTCCTACCCTGGTTCTTTCTGGGGCTGCTCCTGATCGGACTCTTCATTGCGGGGACGCAGGTGCAGTGGACGGGCCGGGAAACAGACGCTACCGCGACTGCACCCCTGATCTCACCCGTACCGTCCACTACATCCAATACCCCTTCGGCAACAGATTCAGCCACGGCTGCACCGCCCGTGCGTCAGCCAGTGCTCAAGCAGGAGGCCGGCGACCTGCTCACCGTCCGTCGGCCCGCCCGGTTAGCAGCTATTGAGCCTGATGGACAGCTAGCTGGTCGCAACCAATCGGCTACAGAAACCGCCCCCGCACCGGCGCGCCCCGCCCAGCTACCCAGGGAAGTCGAGCCGGGCCGTGACGCAGAAGACCCACGTGACGTACTGCCTGCAGCCGGTACCGTCGCTTCGCTTGCCATAGCACCTATTCCGGTAGCCTGGAGCCTGCCTGAGCTTGCAGCTAGCGCCGCGCTCTCCTACCGCATTGAAGCCCAGGGTCACCAACGATTCAGTATCGCGGTGGGTGCGAGCACCTTCATCGGTTCCTGGCGACCGGGGGGCTACGGACAGCTGGACTATCGGCTCGGACGGGGGCGGTGGCGCTTTCCGGTCAGTCTGCGCTATGACTACGGCCAACGGGATACTCGGTTGGACCAGGATGCTTTGCCGCCGCTGGAGGACTTGACCCAGGTGCCTGTGGTAGGTCTGGCCGGACTATCCGGCGATCCCCGCCATGAGGTACTCGTGTCTCACGAACTGACCCTGCGGGGCGGAGCCGAACGGCACTGGGGCTACGGTGGGCGATTTACTACCGCGGCTGGGCTGGGGCTAGCGTACTTCGCCGGGGGATACGGACCGGTGTACTCGGCCATTCCCGGCCAGGGGGCCCTGGAGCAGCTCGCCGTAAATGATCCAGTAAGCTACTTCAATCAATCGGGTAATCCGGCCCTTTCCGAGCAGGTGCTGCTGAACTCCCAGGTACACCGACTCACCGGTAGCGGCTGGTTACAGCTGGGCTATCGCATCCGGCGCGGTTACGCGGTTCGATTTGGCCTGACGCACCAACTCACGCCGGCTTATGAGGAGGCCGGAATTAGTGTCCATCGGACACGCTTGGACTTAGGCTTGAGTAAAGGCTTCTGAAAGTGCTACCTTCGCGGCCCATTTGCGAATGTGCCCATGAACAAAGACATCTCTCCCCCCGCGGTAACCGGTGTAGGCGTGGCCGTAGTGCCCCGCCAGGATACCGACGAGGCCCTCTGGGACATCTACCTGATCAACCTACGCGATACGCCCCTGGAAAATATCCTGATCACTAGTCAGGGGTATGGAAGCGTCGATGGGGTGGATAAGACCACCACCATTCTGCGTCATTTCCACCAGACGCTCCCCAGCCGGGAGGCCATTATGATCGAGCCCATTCAGAGTTCCCTCTTTGCGATCAGCAACGAGTACTGGGTGAGCTTCAACGACGGCGAGCATATGCTGGACAAGCGCTACGTCTTTGCGCCCGGCACCATTTCCGAGGATACACTGGTAGACCTGCCCGTGCTCGATCGCCCCGGAGTGATCCAGCAGTGAGCCGCCCCGACGCCAAGCGCGTAGCGGACAGCTTCACCACCATGTCGGAGCTGGTCATGCCCAACGACACCAATCCCCAGGACAACCTCATGGGCGGCAACATGCTGCGCTGGATGGATATCTGCTGTGCCATCTGTGCCGGCAAGCACTGCGCCCGGCCGGTCGTCACCGCCAGTGTAGATAACGTGGCCTTCCAGAGCGCGATCCGCAACGGAGAGGTCATCACCCTGGAGGCCAGCGTGACCCGCGCCTTCACCACCAGCATCGAAGTGTACGTCGAGGTCTTCGCAGCCACCATGCAGGGCACCCACCCCCGCCGGACGCACCACGCCTATTTTACCTTTGTGGCGCTGGACAAGGACAACGGCTCCCCCACCCCGGTCCCGGAGCTGCTGCCGCTGACCGAGATCGAGGAGCAGCGGCACGCCGCCGCCCTGCGCCGCCGCGAGCTACGCTTGGTCCTGGCTGGCCGCATGAAGCCCGCCGACGCCCGCCACCTGCAGGAGCTCTTTAGCGCTTAACCTTAACCCCCTTTACCCCCTAACCCCTTGAGAATAGTCACGTACAACGTCAACGGCATCCGCGCCGCCCTGAAGAAGGGACTGGCCGAATGGGCTGCTAATACCGATATCGACGTACTCTGCATTCAGGAGATCAAAGCGCAGCAGGAACAGGTGGATATGGCAGAGCTGGCCGCGATGGGGCTACGCTTCGGCGCCTGGCACAGCGCTACCAGTAAGAAGGGTTATTCCGGCGTCCTGACGCTCAGCAAGGTGGCGCCAGATTTGGTTGTGGAGGGCTGCCAGCTAGCCGACTACGACTGCGAGGGCCGCGTGATCCGTACCGACTTCGGGGAGCTTACCATCCTGAATTGCTACTTCCCCAACGGCGGACAGGGTGATCACCGGCAAGCCTATAAGTACCGTTTTCTGGATGACTTTCTGGCCTTCGTGCAGGACCTGCGGCAGACCCGTCCGAACATCCTCGTCGTAGGAGACTACAACATCGCCCACGAGGCCATCGACCTGCACGCCCCCAAGCGCAACGAGGCTACGACCGGCTTTCTGCCCGACGAGCGCGCGTGGATGACGCGCTGGTTTGCCGAAACGGAGACCGTGGATACTTTCCGCCACCTGTACCCCGATACCGTGGCCTACAGCTGGTGGAGTTACCGCGCCGGAGCCCGCAACAATAACAAAGGCTGGCGCATTGATTACCACAGCCTCAGCCGCAGCTACCTGGACCGCCTGGTCAACGTGCAGCACCTCTCCGACGCCAAGCATTCCGACCACTGCCCCATCCTGCTGGAGCTTAACTAAACCGCCCGCCCCTTGCCCGCCCGCATCTTCCTCGACAACGCCGCTACTACCCCCCTGGACCCCACCGTGTTAGCCGCGATGACCGAAGTCATGGCCGACACCTACGGCAACCCCTCCAGCATCCACGCCGAGGGGCGCAAGGCGCGCAGCCTCATCGAAGCGGCCCGTAAGACCGTAGCCAACGCACTCAACTGTAGCATCGGAGAGGTCTTCTTCACCTCCGGCGGCACCGAGGCCAATAACATGGCGCTGAAGAACGCGGTACGCGATCTCGGCGTGACCCGCATCATCTCCTCCCCCCTCGAGCACCACTGCGTACTCCATAGTCTGGACGCCATCCAGGCCACCGGCGCGGCAACGGTAGAGCAGGTACGCATCGACGCGCTAGGCCACGTAGACCTGGAGGACCTGGCCCAACGGCTAAACTCGGACGACGACCGCAAGACGCTGGTCAGCCTCATGCACGCCAACAACGAGATCGGCAATCTGCTGCCCCTGGAGGAGGTCGCTATTTTGTGCGCGGACGCGGGTGCACTGTTTCACTGTGATACGGTGCAGACCATGGGCTACTACCCCCTCGATCTTGCGGCTACGCGGGTGAATTTCCTGTCCGGCTCGGCCCACAAGTTCTACGGACCCAAGGGCGTAGGCTTCGTGTACATCAGAAACGAGAACATCATCAAGCCCTACCTGGACGGCGGCGCGCAGGAGCGCAATATGCGGGGCGGCACGGAAAACATCTACGGCATCGTCGGTCTGGCTACCGCCCTCGAGCGGGCCCTACTGGAGCAGGACGACCGGATGGTGAAGATGCACGACCTCAAGCGCTACTTCGTGGACCAGTTGCGGCAGCGGGTACCGGATGTACGCTTCAACGGCGATACGGAACGCAGCCACGCCAAGGTGCTGTCGGTGAGTTTTCCCGAGTCACCGAAGGGTGATCTGCTGCTCATGAACCTGGACCTGAACGGCATCTCCGCCAGTGGAGGATCAGCCTGTTCCAGCGGTATCGACGTGGGCTCGCACGTAGTGGGCCACCTGCACCCGGAGTCGCTGCGGCACACCATCCGCTTCAGCTTCAGCCACCACAATACGCGGGAGGAGGTGGATGAGGTAGTGCGCAAGTTGGGGGGAATGCTGTAGGGGATTATCTTTACCCTATGCCTCTAGTGAGAATTCTGCTTCTTATTTTTTTCAGTTGCCTGCTGTTTGCTTGTAACGACGACTACGAAATCCCCCATGCCACGGTAGAGGTTGTCATTGAAGTGATCGAGGCAGAAAATTACAGCGCGGTAGATCTGGGCTTTGATCAGGTAAGAAAACGTACCGCTACGGGCCAGGGAGCTGACGAGACGATCGGCAAATTCAGTCTCGCTCCCGATCTGCTCGATGCGGGTCAGGCCGACTTCACCTTCGATCTGGACCAGGCTACCACCCCATTCCTCACCCTGTACACCGGGGTAGGAGACATCGAAAGCGTGGCACCGCGGTTCACCTCGGCCACCATCCTGGATAAAACTACCGGCGAAGAACGCATCATCGACACCTGCGTCCCCGAGTGGATGGCACTACCCACAAGTACAACCATCGAAGCGGGGGCTACCTACCAGTTGACATTCACGATGGACATGAATCAGCTGCACGTGATCAACGGCGTATGGGCCGTAGATTTCACCTATACGGATCCCGTCCTTACCCGCAAATGATCCGATTGTAGCAGCTACGGGCTGTAGTGCACGCGGCCGAATTACGATCAGCCCCCCCCACCATGTACGAAACCACTATCGGGCTAGAGGCTCATGTTCAGCTAGCTACCGCCAGTAAAGCGTTCTGCGCCGATCGCAATCAGTACGGTGCGGCCCCCAATGAGCAGATCAGTATAGTCAGTCTGGGCTATCCGGGGACCCTACCCTACCTCAATGAGCGACAGGTCGAGTACGCCATCCGCCTCGGACTGGCCCTGGGTTGCCGCATTACACGCCGCAGCACCTTCGACCGCAAGAATTACTTCTACGCCGACCTGCCGAAAGGCTATCAGATCACCCAGGACGAGTCGCCGATCTGCGTGGGTGGTGCACTGCCCGTCCGCTATACCAACCAGCAGGGCGAGGAGGTCGTGCGCGGCATCAAGATCCACCACATCCACATGGAGGAAGATGCGGGCAAGTCCATTCATGCCGCCGGAGAGCCCTGCAGTCGGGTAGACCTGAACCGCGCGGGCACACCCCTGCTCGAGATCGTCACCGAACCCGATCTGCGCAGCGCCGAGGAGGTGGATTCCTTCATGAGCGGTATGCGGCAGCTCGTACGCTGGCTGGACATCAGCGACGGCAATATGGAAGAGGGCAGCCTGCGCTGCGATGTCAACATCAGCGTACGCCCCCACGGTCAGGAAGCCTACGGGACCCGCGCCGAGATTAAGAACATGAACTCCATGCGCTACGCCCGCCGCGCCATCGCCCATGAGGTAGAACGGCAGATCGGCATCCTGGAGTCCGGCGGCAAGGTGCAGCAGCAGACCCGGCAGTTCGATCCGCAGACCGGCACGACCTCCGCCCTACGTACCAAGGAGGACGCGCACGACTACCGCTACTTCCCCGATCCAGATCTGCCCCCGGTGGTGGTCACCCAGGCCTACGTAGACCAGCTGCGGACCAGCCTCGGCGCACTCCCCTGGGACGCCCACGCCGAGCTGCTTGCGCTCGGAGTACACACCGAAGACGCTAGCCTCATTTCCGCCGACCGCATGCACCACGCCACTTTCCTGCGCTACGCGGCCGCTTCTGCCGCCGTGCCGGAGCTCAGCAAGCTCTGGGTCAACCGCATCCTTCCCCACCTTCAGGAACGTCCCCTGATGATCAGCCCGGAGCAGCTTGTCGATGTGCAGCGGCTGATTACCGACGGCTCGGTGAGTGCGGCTAATGCCGCATCCCGTTTGCTGCCCGACCTGCTCGATCGGCCCGGTGATCCACACGCCAGAGCGGAAGAACTGGGCCTGGTCCAGAATACGGATACCGATTTTCTGCGTCAGGTCGCCACCGAAGTCATTGCTGCCCATCCCGATAAGGCGGCCGCCTACCGCAAGGGTAAGAAAGGACTCATCGGCTTCTTTATGGGTGAGGTGATGAAGCGCAGCAAAGGAAGCGCCGAACCCAAAGAAACACAGGCCCTTCTACGTACACTCTTAGCCTAAACCCTCCCCAAAATGGAGCTTACCGATCTTTCCACCTACCGCAGCCACTGGCAGCAGGACGGGCACCAGGCGACCGCAGCCTATACCGAAGGACGTAGTTCCTACATCGCCGATCTTCCCCCCCAGCTAGCATTGGAGCTGTCCGGGATCGAACTGGCTAAGATCCTCTACGCCCGTCTAGGGGCCGCAGACTTCACCGCCGCCCTCAACCCCCAGCATACCGTAGCCAGTCACCTGGCAGACCGGCCCGACGGCGAGTGGCTAAAGCGTTGCAATACCGTAGGCATCAACGTACGGACCATCGGCAGCTTCTGGAACGTATTAAAGTACGCGCTCACCCTACCCGATCACATCCGGGGCATACATCTGCTCCCCATCTGGGAGCCCGGCGTGGTCGGAAGTCTCTACGGCATGGCCAGCTGGAACCTCAATCCGGAATTCCTCGACCTGGAAGCCCTGCGCATGTACCCCCAGCTGCGCACCGTCGAGGCACAGCTTAAGGTGGTCATCAATCTGCTACATACCATGGGCAAATTCGTAGGTATGGACGTCATCCCCCATACCGACCGCTACAGTGAAATGGTGCTCGCCAACCCCAGCTACTTCGAGTGGCTGCGGCGCGATGATCTCACCATCACCGACCACCGCGAGCAGCTACACGAAGACGCCAAGCTAGAGATCGTCAACTGGCTAAATAGCGTGAGCGACGGGAATACCTACCTGGCCGATACCTTCTTTACTCAGTCCGAAGCCGAGCGGCTCATACAGCTGTTCGGTCAGCCACAGGATCACACCGGCCGCCGTGAACGTCGCGTAGCCCTGGTCGATCACCTCTACCGCGCCGGCTTAGAGCCCGTGCCCGCCACCATGGCCCCGCCCTACCGTGGTTTGGAAGTAGACCCCGACCCCGCCGCCCTCACAGTGGACGAGGCCGGTCGTCGCTGGCGGGATTACCGCATCACGCAGCCCACCGAAATGAGCCGCGTGTTCGGCCCCCTGACCCGCTTCAAGCTTTACGGACGACAGGACGATAACCGCGATTGGGCCATCGATTTCGACCGACCACGACCGGAGGTCTGGACATATTTCACGTCGCACTACGCCGACATCCAGGCCCAATACGGCTTCGACTTCATGCGCGGCGATATGTCGCACGTACAGATGCGCCCCGCCGGTGTGCCCGAACAGATCGACGACTACTACGACCCCCTGCGGGCCGTCAAACTTCGCATCGCAGAGACGACACCTCACTTCGCCTACTTCGCCGAGAGCTTCCTCACTCCGCCGGACTACATGGCCTACGGCGATGAGGTACAGCACCTTATGGCAAGCGAGGCAGAAGTTACACTAGGTAACTTGCAGTCCATGGTACCCGGCTCGAGCGAGTTCATGGACGCTCTGGAATCTTATCTGGAGATCGCCGAAGTAACCTCCGTCACGCCGGCCTTTACCGCCATCACCGGTGACAAAGATGATCCCCGCTTCGATCACTTTTACCACCACGGCGAGCTGGCCCGGGTATTCACCGGCTTATTTATGGACCAGCTACCGCTATACTATTCCCTCGGTTTCGAGCAGCGCGATCGCCATCTTTCCCCCGCCCCCAATGAGGTGTACACCAAGCTGTACGTATTTCAGGAGCGCAACGGACCGAAATCGGTCACCGGACCCTGGCAGTGGGGCAGCAACCTGGAGCTGTTCACCGCGCTGCAGGAGCTGCACCGGTTTGCGGCCGGTAGTCTAGCCCATATGGGCGGGGCCGCCGGTGCGGTGCACGTACAGGAAGACGGCGTCGTGTACTGGCAGCGTCCGGACACTTACGGAGATGCCGCCTACCTCTTCGTAGTCAATTTCGCGGCAGAGCTACGTAGCGTACGTATGTCCCTGGTCACCCGATTTACTGCGGCGGAGCTGCTGTACGCCTGGCCGGAGACCGTCCACCATCAGCTGCAGATCGAGGAGGACGTTTCGCTGGGTGATCTGGGTCCGGGTGCCATCAGGTGCTACCGATTGCTTTAGTCTATGGCTGGCCCAGTCTGGCACCTAATCTTCTTCGTCCGAAGATTCCATTTCTAAAACGATGAGTGCCGGAGCAGTGATGTCATCCCGCAGATGGGCTAGTAGGTCATGACGGTTTGCACCCTCGGACTCCCGTAAGACGATCAGGTCCGTATCACTCACTTCGGCTTGCAGTGCCTCAGTGAGTTGTTTCGACTCTGCGTGACGCACCGTGAGCTCGGCGGAACCGATGCCCGCCCGGGCGACCAGGCCGCGCGCCTTAGCCTCGAAGTCATCTTTCCAGTGGGACTCGCCTTCGGACTCGAGTGGAAGCAGGAGCAGCGGACGCTTGCGCACCTCGGTCAGTTCCCGGAGAATAGTGACCAAACGCAAGCCAAAATCTGCCGGACGGCTCAGTGGTAGGACCAGGCGATCGACCCGCTGGATACCGGAGTGGATCAGAATGGCCTGACACTGTTCCTGCTCAGCGTAGCGACTTAGCAAAGCAGCCGCATCGGAGGTGTAGGCCAGATCGTGCTCGATACGCTTACCCTCAACCGGAATAGCCTCGATGTCGCGTTCCAACTCCTTGGTGTAGCTGCCGTCGTCCGCCTCGCGGGCCTGCTGGGGGCTGGTTTGCTCCGGGATTATCCGGTAACCGAGCACGAATAGCTGCAGCCGGGCAAAATTGTTGAGTAGGTCGAAGGAAGGAAGCTCGTCCTGGCCGTCCCCCTGCAGGGCAACGGGAAGCAAGACATAGGGCCGACGGATCTCGGGCGCAATGTGTGTAGGCTGGGGGGCAGTGACTTCTTTATTGCGATCGTAGTAGAGGTACCAACCGAAAGAAAGCGCGATCGCGCCCAGACCGATATAGATCGACAGTGCCTCCATCAGTGCGATGAGCCCAAAGCAAGTCAGCGCACCCAGAATGGGTATGACCGGATACAGCGGAATGCGAAAGGTAGGTGCATACCACAGTTCACGCCGTCTACGACAGAGTATGAGCGTTATACAGATGAGTCCGTACAGTATGAGGTGCAGCAGCGAAGCTACCTCGGCCAGTATCTCCAGCCGCCCGATAAATAGCGACGCGATGATGGGTAAGCCCACAATCGCCAGCGCGATGTAGGGCGTGCCGAATTTCGGGTGCAGTTCTCCGCTCTTCTCTGGTAGTATGCTGTCTCGACCCAGCGCGTACACGGTGCGGCTCGCGCTCAGGATGGATGCATTGGCGCTGGATAAGGTGGCTAGTAAGCCGGCAATCAGGATAGCCAGGGCACCGGTGGCACCGACCAACTTTCGGCCTACGTCTACCGTAGCCGTTTCGCCCAATTCACTCAACTCATCAGCGGTAAACAGGCTGGTGGTGACAAAGACGACCAGTACGTAGATCAGCGTAGCGGCCAGCACGCTGCCGGCCAGGGCGCGGGGTAGCGTTTTGTGGGGTGTTTTCACTTCCCCTGCTACCGTGGCGATCTGCACAAATCCGAGAAAAGAGGTGAAGACGAGCGCGGTGGTAGTCAGTATGGCCGTGAATCCATTCGGCATCACTTCTGTAGGTAGACTGGGATCACCCCTCACCCCGAATACATCCAGCAATCCGTAGCCGAATAGCGTAAGTAGTATGATCAGCAGCCCGGCTACGATATAGTTCTGAGCTTGCCCGACCTTCTCGGTACCCGTCAGATTGAGTAGCAGGAGCAGGATCGCCATGCCGCCGCCGAGCAGCGTCACCGGCGAGCCAATATCGATGTCGAACTCAGCGAGCAGCTCCAGGACGTATTCGGCAAAGCCGGAGAGATAGAAGGCGGTGGCGAAGACCAAACCGATCGTCTGCCCCAGCCCTACCAGCGTACCCAGTCGTACCCCCATAACCCGCGAAACGAAGAAGTAGCCCCCCCCGCTCTGTGGCATGGCTGTAGCGAGCTCGGCAGTGCATAAGGCCACCAGCATGGCAATAGATCCGGCGATTACGAAGCTGATACTAGCTCCCGCACCGGCCTCACCGCCCGCCAGTCCCGGAAAGACAAATACGCCCGCGCCCACCATCGTGCCTACGCCGATAGCCAGGGCGGGCAGCAGGCCTAAACTACGTTCGAGGGTTTTTTCTTCTTGTTCAGCCATATGTATGGGCAGTACGCAGCATGAACTAGAGATGTGCACGAGCCAACCATCCGGACCACCCGGAGTTAGACCACAAAATCTACCGAATGCCCTATCAACGCCTCCGCCTTCTGCTGGGTGATCAACTCAACGAACAGCATTCCTGGTTCGCTACCGTCAACGAGGATACCGTCTATGCCCTGTTCGAATGTCATGCGGAAGCCACCTACTGCGAGCACCACATCCAGAAGATCACCGGCTTCTTCCTCGCCATGCGCGCCTTTGCCGATCGCCTGCGGGAGCTAGGCCACCAGGTCATCTACCGCACCCTCGACGAGACCCGGGCGGCGAAGCTGGAGCGCATCACGGATTGCGTAGATCACCTGGCAAAAGACCTAGGCGTCACCGCCTTCGAATACCTGCTACCGGACGAGTACCGGCTCGACGTAGAACTGAAAGAATACGCGGAAAAAGTTGGCGGAGTAGCCTGCGATACGGAGCACTTCATGTCTGCCCGTGACGATCTGGCACAGCTGTTCGAGGGCAAGCAGACCTACCTGATGGAGCGCTTCTACCGCGAGATGCGCAAGCGCAACAATGTGCTCATGGACGCCAACGGCGAGCCCGCCACCGGGCAGTGGAATTACGACCAGGAGAACCGCGGCACCTTACCCAAGGACATCAGCTTCCCGGCGGCCAGTGTGTTCGACCGCGACGCCAGTCACATCGCCGAGCTCATCGACCGCCACGACATTCAGACGATGGGCCGCATGAAGGACAACCGCTTCACCTACCCCGTCACCCGTACAGAGTGTCTGGAAGCACTGGACGACTTCTGCACGAACCGCCTACAGTTTTTCGGTACCTATCAGGACGCCATGACGGTGCACGATCCCCTACTCTACCACGCCAACCTGAGCTTCGCCATGAATACCAAGCTGCTCACGCCCCGCGAGGTGATCGATGCGGCCGTGGCGGCCTACCAGGCCGATCCCGAGGCCATCACCTTCAACCAGGTCGAAGGCTTCGTGCGCCAGATCATCGGCTGGCGCGAATACATGCGCGGCGTCTACTGGGCGCAGATGCCGGAGTTCGAGCACGTCAACAGCCTGGAGCACGACCTGAGTCTGCCGCGCTGGTACTGGACCGGTGAGACCAAGATGAACTGCCTTTCGCACGCCGTCAACCAGAGCCTCGACCTGGCCTATGCCCACCATATCCAGCGGCTTATGATTACCGGCAATTTCGCCCTGATCCTCGGTGCTCACCCGGACGACGTAGACGCTTGGTACCTAGGCGTGTACATCGACGCGATCCAGTGGGTAGAGATCACCAATACCCGCGGGATGAGCCAGCGCGCCGACGGCGGACTCATCGCCACCAAGCCCTACTGCAGCAGCGCCAACTACATCAACAAGATGAGCGACTACTGCAAGTCCTGCCACTACGATCACAAGCAGCGCACCGGCGACCGCGCCTGCCCCTTCAATAGCCTGTACTGGGACTTTCTGGACCGCCACCGCGAGCGCTTCGAGGGCAACTTCCGCATGAAAATGATGTACAAAGCCTGGGAGCGCAAGGGCAGCGAGGAGCAGACCGCCATCCTGGAGCGCGCCGCCTGGGTCAAGGCCAACCGGGAAGCACTCTAAATCTACCTATCTTGGCCGCCCACCAAAGATCACCCCCATGAACCTGCACGAATACCAGGGCAAAAGCCTCCTCACCGCCCACGACGTCCCCATCCAGAAAGGCTACGCCGCCGACACCGTCGAAGAGGCCATGACCAAGTACGACCAGCTGGCCAAGGAAACCGGCAGCCCCCTGGCCGTCATCAAGGCCCAGATTCACGCCGGCGGACGCGGTAAGGGCGGCGGCGTGAAGCTGGCCAAGAACCGCGAGGAAGCGAAGCAGCACATCAGCAACATCCTGGGTATGCAGCTCAAGACCCCCCAGACCCCCGGTGGTATGGAAGGCGCCGGTAAGCAGGTCAATAAGGTGCTGGTCGCCGAAGATGCCTATGCCCCCGACTTCGATGCCAACAAGGAGTACTACGTGTCTATCCTCATGGACCGCGAGCGCAAGCAGAACGTTATCATCCACTCCACCCAGGGAGGGATGGACATCGAGGCAGTAGCCGAGGACACCCCCGACCTGGTACACAAGACCTACATCGATCCGGAGCTCGGCATGCAGAGCTTCCACGCCCGGGAAGTGGCCTTCAACCTCGGACTGGAAGGCACGGCCTTCAAGAACATGAGCAAGTTCATCGCCAAGCTGTACAAGGCCTACCTAAGCGCCGACGCCAGCCTGATCGAGATCAACCCTACCCTACATACGGGCGACGACCGTATCGTAGCGGTAGACTGCAAGTTTGCCGTAGACGACAATGCCCTGTACCGCCACAAGGACATCGCCGGCATGCGCGACGAGAGCGAGGAAGACGCCACCGAGGTAGAAGCCAAGAGCTACGGCCTCAACTTCGTCAACCTGGACGGCAACGTAGGCTGTATGGTCAACGGCGCCGGACTAGCCATGGCCACCATGGACATCATCAAGCTCAGCGGCGGCGAGCCGGCCAACTTCCTCGACGTAGGGGGCACCGCCGACGCAGCCCGGGTCGAGCAGGCCTTCCGCATCATTCTGCGCGATGAGAAGGTGGAGGCTATCCTGATCAACATCTTCGGCGGCATCGTCCGCTGCGACCGCGTGGCCCAGGGTGTGGTAGATGCCTACCAGAACATCGGTGACATCAAGGTGCCCATCATCGTACGCCTCCAGGGTACGAACGCGGACATCGCCAAGGAGCTCATCGACAACTCCGGCCTCAACGTGCGCTCGGCCGTCAGCCTACAGGACGCTGCGGAGGAAGTAAAGAAAGTGCTCAACTAGTCAAGCACGGCACCCGATCCGGAAGGCCCCGTTGCAGCAGCTGTAGCGGGGCCTTCCTATTTTTTGCTGATATCGATCACGAGCTCCCGGACGCGCAAGTCGAGCGCTCGGGCCAGTTCGGAGTCACTCCGTACGGGCACATCGCCGAGCAGCGTATCCGGCAGTCCGCCTTCGGGCACGCGTTCTGGCGCATACTGTAGACGCGCAGTTACTCCCTCGAGCCTCCCCCCTTCCCAATCGGTGACGGTACCGCCGTAGTCCCAGCCGAAGCCACGGAAAACGAAGGGGGTGCCATTCGATTCTTCCAGTTCGCGCAGACTCACCTTCATCATCACGAAGCCGGGCTTGGCGGCGTACCAGCGCGACTCCGGCTTGCGGATCAGGACACTGGCGGGTTGCTGGTCAGGTCCCAATCGGATGATCGCCTCGTCCCGGCTGTCCGGGAAGAGCACGTAGACCGGCTCGCGCGTGCCTTCGTCCGTGCGCATACGGCGGCTCACGAGCTGATCGGCGCCGTAGATGGATTCTATTTCTACCACGGTCATCCCGGCGCGTATGGCACCGAAGCGTTCACCAGGCACGAAGGAGCGGTCGGCCTGTACGGGCAGCGCTGCCGAGGGGGCGGACGGGGCCAGGTGCTGGGGCACGGTCTCCGGCTCCTTGCCACTGCCCATGCATCCCCACAGTCCCGTACTCAGCAGGAGAAGTAGCACTAAACGAATGGGCATAGTCCGTACGATCTTGTTGGGTGTACCTCATAGACCACTGTCGCCCGACTATGGTTCACCGCCCGCGCCCCGGGTAGGCAAAACGCGGGTAGCGCCTACCTTTACGCCATGGGCAAGAAGGTCTTTTTACTAGCCGTGGCCGCTGCCCTGTTCCTGCACCACGCCTACTTCTTTTACGGCTACTTCGGCTTTGATGACCTGCACTACGCCGAGCTGGCCCACCGGCTGCTGCGGGGGGAGGTGGACTTCGCCAACCAGTATACCTATCGCATTCTCCCCCTAGCCGTCACCGCTGGGAGTTACCACATGTTCGGGGTATCCGACTGGTCTTCGGCGCTGCCAGCGCTGCTGGCGTCCGTCGTCGTGCTGTACCTCTTTTACCGGGTATTTCGCACCGGCCCCTTCTACTTACTCCTACTGGCCGTGGTCGGCTACCTAGGTATGCCATGGAATCTGTTCTACTCCGACAAGCTCATGCCCGATATCTACGTGAGCGCCGGCTGCTTCGGGGGCTGGGTAGCATACCATCAGTGCAGGGTCGGTAGTGGGCGGGGTGCGCGGGTGCTGGGGCTTTTGGCGGCCTGTTCCCTGTTCCTCGCCTTTAACTCCAAGGGGACAGTGATCCTGCTGGTCCCCCTGTTTGCCAGCTACTTCCTTGGCGATCTACTACAGCGGCGGCGGTGGCGCTTCTGGCTTACCCTCAGTGCCGCGACCTTAGTGCTACTGGGGGTGTACTTCTACGGACTACACGCGCTGACCGGCTCCGCCCTGGCCCGCTTCGAGGCTATCGCCGGCACCCACTACCTGAATCCCTGCTCGTACGATATCCTCCCCCGGCAGCAGTTGATCGAGCGGCTGACTACCGGATTCTATACGCTGATCCGGGACGCCGGTATACTGCCACATGCAGGCATCGCTATGCTTGGTGGGGGGTACCTCCTTACGATCGGCCGATCGGTTGCTGCGCACGCCCTGTTCTATCCGGCCACGGCACTGCTGAGTCTGTTATCGATCAATTTCATGACCATCTCGCTGACCTCCTACAATCCGGTCTGTCTGGACCCGCGGCACATCCTACTGTTCTCTCCCATCCTGAGTGTGTGTAGCACCCTGACCATCGCCGCCATCCTTCGCCACAGCGGCTGGCGTAGTGACGGGTGGCCCTTCCGGCTCTTTCTGCTGGGCTTATGCGTCCTGTTACTGCTTCCGGCGGTCCGTCAGGTCAAGTACGGCACTAGTTTGGAATACAGTAAGGTACGTCGTGCATACACCGAGCTCATCGACAGTAGTCCACGCCCGGTGGTGTTCTACGGCTCGGAGGTAAGTCGCAACCTGGGCAACTTTTACACTGGCTATACCGGCGAGACGGAGGGTATCCACTTCCGTAATTTCACGCAGCTTTCCGACTGCTCTGTGACTCAGGCGGATACCACGCGCTATCTACTACAGTCCTGGTACGCCGACTGGCACGCGGGACTATCCCGTCAGGCCATCACCACTGAGGTGCGCAGCCACGCGGTGGAGCGAGATCCTAGCGACCTGACCGTACCGGGACTGGAGCTCGAGCGTATCCGCTGCCGCTAAAGTCTACTTAGCATATCGTCGAGAAAGTCGCGGTGATTGGCCAGGCGGGGCACCTTATGCTGTCCGCCTAGCTTACCGCGGTCGGCCATCCAGCTGCGGAAAAAGCCCTGGGGCATGACGGTCAGCGCATGGCGGACGATGGCGTAATCTTTGCTTCGCTTAGCGGCGTAGTTGTAGTTCTGCTCCTGGAGCGCGGCATCCAGCGCGGCACTGAAGACCTCCGTATCCTCCGGCGGTCGCTCAAACTCGATGAGCCAGTGGTGGCGGCCCTGCTTACCGACTTCGATGTAGTCGGGGCCGACCGTAAACTCCCGAACCACCGCACCCGCGACCCCGCACGCCTGGAGCAGGGCCTGTTCTGCCTCCGACCGGAGGAGATCTTCGCCGAAGGCATTGATGAATTCCTGGGTGCGGCCCTTGATGACGATGCGGTAGGGATCGGTCTCGGTGAACTCGATCAGGTCACCCATGGGGTAGCGGTAGAGTCCGGCCACGGTGGTGATGAGCATCACGTAGGTCTCGCCGGTAGTGACGCCGGCCAGGGGAATAGCCGCATCGTAATCCGCCCGCTGGTAGGCTTCCCAGGGAATGAATTCATAATAGATCCCGGTGGTGAGCAGGAGCAGCATGGTCCGGAGATCGTCGCGATCCTGTACGGCGAAGAAGCCCTCCGTGGCGTTGTAGATCTCCTGAAAGAGAAAGCCCGGCTTAGGGAACAAACGCTCGAACTGCTTGCGGTAGGGTGCGAAGTTGACTCCGCCATGCTTAAATACACTGGCGTCCGGCCAGACGTCCAGCATGTTGTCGCCCCCGTGGATCTCCAGGATACGGCGGTAGAGGGGCAGGTTCCAGGTCGGCACCCCACCCAGGATCGTGATACCGGGTTCATGAGCGGCGATATGCGCGATCTGGGCGATCTTTTCCTCGTAGTCAACTCCCGTAGCCAGCTCTACATCAGGGATATACAGCGGTCGCATGATGCGGGGAATGCTACGAATGATGACGGCACTGATGTCGCCTTTGGGGAGGCCGGACTGCGCATCGATCCCCTTATAAGCTCCGCCGATGAGCAGGTTTTTGTGGCTGAATACTTGCAGATCCTCATCCTTTTCGTAGAGTGCGGCCAGACTGAGCCAGCTCCCCTTGAGGTGGATGCCGCTGACGGCCGACTGTGGTAGGGGCAGGTACTTGACCGAGCCGGTCGTGCCGCTGGTGGTGGCGATCCAGGCGGCGGGATCGTAGGTGACTACGCGCTGCTCACCGGCCAGAATGCGGTCGATGTAGGGTCGGTGCCCCTCGTAGGTGCGCACCGGTACCCGTTCACTGAAGCGACGCGGATCTTTAAGTAACTGGCCGAACTGGTGCTCCTTGCCGAAGGCGGTACTGCGATTGTAGCGAAGAATGTCCTGCAGCACCCCGGCCTGGAGGTGTAGGGGCTCGTCGTAGTGGCTACGCAGCTCCCGGCGGTAGCGGGTGAGGTAGGTTTTGAACAGCGAATTGACGACGGCCAGCATACTCAGGTCAGCGTTTCGAGCAGTTCCCGCTTACTTTCCAGGGAGCGCAGAATGTAGGGAAGGCGCTTCACCGTATGGTCATACCCGATGTCGTGCAGGTCGGTCAGCCGGTTGAGGTTGAAGATATGGTATTCGTTGAGGCCGTTGGGCTCTAGTACGACGTCGCAGAGCTCGGCCGAGGGCAGGGTATTGGCCATGATCGACAGGTCGAAGCAGCGCCAGACGATGCCTACGACCGTCTTCACGTCTGCGGCCTTCAGGTTTTCGTAGGGCATGAGGTTACTGCCGATAATGAAGTCAGACTGACTGAGGAGCGGCTTGACGGGCATATTCTCGATCACCCCACCATCTACGTACTGGCTGCCATTGAGCACGACGGGACGGAACAGGAAGGGGATACCACAACTGGCCGCTACTACCTCGTGGAGCGGACCGCTGTCCCAGCACTCCAGCTGTCCGGTGTTCAGGTTAGTGATGCCTACGTCCAGGTGATAGCGCAGACCTTCGAACGTGTTTTCCGGAATAACGGTGGCGAGCCGCTCCTTCAGGTAGTCGCTACTCGTGAGCCCCATCAGCGGCATACCCAGCTTATAGAAGCGGAAGAGCGAGCTCTCGGTGGCGAAGCTCATCATATCGTCAAAGGGGACGCCGGCAGCGTACATCGCGCCCACCAGTGCGCCGGCACTTACGCCCACTACGCGGGTGGGTACAATACCGGCCTCCGTGAGTGCCCGCAACGCCCCAATGTGCGCCGCACCCCGCGCCCCGCCGCCCGACAGCGTAATCCCGATGGTTAGTTCCTGCATCCCCTACTAGACAAGCGGCCGAGCGGCCTGGTTTACCCCCCAACCTTTAAAGGGACGCCGCGTTGGGAGCAGCATGGAAAATCTAGCAAACAAGACCGCCTACGTAACCGGCGGCAGCAAGGGAATCGGCTACGGCATCGCCGAAAAGCTCCTGGCAGCCGGCGTCAATGTCATCATCACCAGCCGGAGTCAGCAGAGCGCCAATAAGGCCGCCGACGAACTGGAAAAAATGGGCCACCCCGGTAAGGTGCTCGCCGTAGAAGCCGACGTGCGTAACCTGGATAGTCAGCAACGGGCCATCGCCCTGGCCATGCAGGAGTTCGGCACCCTGGATATCGTAGTGGCCAACGCCGGCGTGGGTCACTTTGCCCCCATCCAGGAGCTCACCCCCAAGCAGTGGCAGGAGACCATCGACATCAACCTGACCGGCGTATTCAACACCGTGAAGGCGACCCTGGACGGACTCACCGACTCGAAGGGCTACCTGATCACCATCGCCAGTCTGGCGGGCACCAACTTCTTCGCGAAGGGCTCGGCCTACAATGCCTCCAAGTTCGGCCTAGTAGGATTCACCCAGGCCGTTATGCTCGACGTGCGCAAGCAGGGCATCAAGGTCACCACCATCATGCCCGGCTCCGTAGCGACCCACTTCAACGGCAACAGCCCGGACTCGAGCGACGCCTGGAAGATCCAGATCGAGGACCTCGGCCAGCTGGTGATCGACCTGCTGAAGATGCCGGCGCGTACGCTGCCCAGTAAGGTGGAGGTGCGGCCTAGTCAGCCTGGGTAAGGGATTTAAACACAGATTACGTGGATTATGGCACGGATTAGGCACGGACTAAAGAATCTGTAAAGTAATCCGTGCCTACATCTGTGTAATCCGTGTTTAACCCACGAGCGTCAGCGAGCAAATAACCACTATCTACTCCCCGGTACCGATGCTCTCACTAGGATCCTCGGCGGCCGTCTTGCGCACCACCTTGTCGATGCGGGTGGCGAGTACCTGATGGTCATAGGCGGAGTTGCGGCCCAGGACGTTGGACATGAGGGCGACCATGTAGCGGGTGCCGTCGGGCTGCTCCACGATGGCTACGGAGTTCATGTAGTTCATGCGGTTGCCGCGGTACTTGCCGCAGCTGGTGCCGGGCTTGCAGCCGTACAGGCTTCCTGATTTGAAGTAAACGGCGGCCGAGTCCAGCACCGGGGCGTGAGCGTAGCGGATGCGGCGGTCGGTCATGTACATCAAACGCTTGATCTCCAGGCTGCTGGCGGGGTCGGCTACGCGTCCGGATTCCAGCGCCGTGAGCCACTGCATCAGTCCGCGTACGGTACCGTTGCTGCCTCCTTTAGGGGGTACGATGCCGCTGGCGCCGCGGGTAAACATGGTGCCCAGCCGCCAGGCGTCGCCGTCGATGCCCAGGTCGCGCAGGGGGCCGTTGACGATATCCTCGCCCAGGTCGCGCAGGCGGCTGCGGTCGATGGTGTCGAAGTAGGTCATCATATCGTTGTAGCCCAGGTCGGGATAGTCCTTGCCGAAGGCGCGCATCAGTAGGGCTTCGCGCCAGACGATGCTGGCCGCGCCGTTGTTGCTTACCGACAGCATATGATCCACCCACTGGTAGAGGTTGAACTCGTCGCTCTGGTCGACACGCTTGCGGGCATAGCGCTCCGAGGCGGTGTCGTACAGCGGGATGGTGTGGTGGTCGTACACACCGAAGGGACCGGCCTTGACCACCTTCTTGCGCATCAACTCCCAGCGGGCCTCGTAGTCTTCGGGGTATAGATTCTGTAGCTCGCAGAAAAAAGCGGTGACCACGGCGAGCTTGCCTACGCTGCCGGGCTGGTAGCCGGCCGTGGGGTTGCGTTCGGCGTAGCGGTTGGGGCGCCCCTCTGACATATCGAACACCGCTACGGAGTACGAGGGGTGCATATTGGGGAAGATCTGACTGATCTCTGCCTGCAGTTCGGCGTCGACTTCGGGCAGCTCCAGGATGGGGTCGTCCATCAGGTTCAGTCGTACGTACTCGAGCTCGTAGCGGGCGCCGTAGGGCAGGGTGCGTACCAGGGTGCTGCTATCCATCTTTGTGAGGCGGACCAGTCGCTCGATCCCCGTCAGCGCAAAGCCATCGATGGGGTAGCTGCCGGCGGGTTGCCAGGGGTATACCATGGCGATCACTATGGCTACAAACAGGGGAAAACGGAAACGATTTGACTTCATCTTTCGGGGTATGTGACTACCTAACGCAGGCAATTAGGCATTGTGTTGCGGTCTTACCGATAGCCGGGGAGCGCAGGTGCGGGGCAATTTACCACAACCATTCCGCTGCGCTTCCCGTTCGCTATCGTCCGCCGTACCTTTGCGGGCGCAAACCAACGAAGCTTACACTATGCCCGATACCCAAACCCGCCCTACCTATAAAGTAAAGGATATCAACCTGGCCGACTGGGGCCGCAAGGAGATCCGCCTGGCCGAAGCCGAGATGCCCGGTCTGATCGCCCTGCGCGAGCAGTACGGAGAGAGCAAGCCCCTGAAGGGTGCCCGCATTGCCGGCTGCCTGCACATGACCATCCAGACCGCCGTACTCATCGAGACCCTCGTGGAGCTCGGTGCCGACGTCACCTGGTCGAGCTGCAATATATTCTCCACCCAGGACCACGCCGCCGCCGCCATCGCCGCCGCCGGTATACCCGTCTTCGCCTGGAAGGGCATGAACGAGGAAGAGTTTAACTGGGCCATCGAGCAGACCCTGCGCGCCTTCCCCGGCGGTGAGCCCCTCAACATGATCCTCGACGACGGGGGCGACCTCACCAACATGGTATTCGATAAGTACCCCGAGCTAGCCGCCGGTATCCGCGGCCTGTCGGAAGAGACGACCACCGGCGTACACCGTCTGTACGAACGCCTGAAGAACGGCACCCTGGTGATGCCCGCCATCAATGTCAATGACTCGGTAACTAAGTCCAAGTTCGACAATAAGTACGGCTGTAAGGAATCTGCCGTAGACGCGATCCGCCGCGCTACCGATGTGATGATGGCCGGCAAGGTCGCCATCGTAGCCGGCTACGGCGACGTAGGTAAGGGCACTGCCGCCAGCCTACAGGGAGCCGGAGCGCGCGTGATCGTCACCGAGATCGACCCCATCTGTGCCCTGCAGGCCGCTATGGACGGCTTCGAAGTGAAGCGGATGGACAACGCCGTACCGCGGGCCGACATCATCGTCACCGCCACGGGTAACTTCAACATCCTCAGCGAGCGCCACTTCCGCGCCATGAAGGACAAGACCATCGTCGCCAATATCGGCCACTTCGACAACGAGATCGATATGGCCTGGCTCAACGAGAACTACGGCCACACCAAAGACAGCATCAAGGCACAGGTCGATCTGTACAATATCGACGGCAACGACGTGATCATCCTCGCCGAAGGCCGACTGGTCAACCTCGGCTGCGGTACGGGCCATCCTAGCTTCGTGATGTCCAACAGTTTCACCAACCAGGTACTGGCACAGATGGAGCTCTGGGAGCACAACGATAAGTACGAAAACAAGGTCTATATGCTGCCCAAGCACCTCGATGAGCAGGTCGCGCGCCTCCACCTCGAGAAGATCGGCGTAGAGCTCGAAGACCTCAGTGAGGCCCAGGCCAAGTACATCGGCGTAGAGCAGAACGGCCCCTTCAAGCCCGAGCACTACCGGTACTAGTCTTGAAGTTCTGTAGTGGGTAGTTCTGTAGTGGTCCTTACCCTACAGCTACTATCCCCTACAGAACTACCAAACTACAAGACTACAGAACTACACCCCCCCAAATGGGAAGTCCAAAGAAAAGTGCCTCACCGCCTACCTGGAAGCTGATGCTGGTCAAGTGGCTGGGATTGATGCCTGCCCTGCTCGTTATCGCCTACACCCTGAAGTGGCTCAAGGTCGAACCCCTTTGGTTCAAGTTGATCTGTGAGACGGCCATCCTAGTGCCGTTGCTCAATTACGTCATTACCCCACTGGTCGATAGCCTGTTTTCAGAGTGGCTGTATAAGGGGATCGACGCGGAGCAGCAGAAGAAGAGCGTTGATATCGGCGCATAAGCCGGGTGCTAGTGTCTATCTACTTCGTCCGTCGTTCGCGCAGGACTACCTGGGTATTATCGGCTTTGGCTACGTCTAGAAAGAACTGGCGGAATTCGGCGTAAGCCTCCCGGGGCAAGTCTACGGGTAGCAGCTTGAGGGTGCGGATCCAGCGGGCGCCGTCCTCCGTAGCCTCCATACGTGCATCGTATACGCCCGCTGCGTGGGTATAGTGCAGGGGTTCGGTAAAGAGGCCACTCTCGATCTCCATTGTGGGTGGAAAATGAAGCTGAACGGTATCTACCATCATGCGGGTTTCGGTCAAGTGAATGGGTAATTGCCGGTCGTCATCTGCTTCCGGCACCCGGTTTATCCCGTAGTAGCTATTGATGGGTACGAACATGCGGGAGCCGAGTTTACGTACGTAGTCTGCGACCTCCGTCCGGTAGTGCACTGTTGCTCGCGGTGCGTCGGGATCTACCTTCAGGCTGTACGCGCTACCGGAGACATCCGGCAGCAAATCTCTGCGGTGTAGAAGTTCGATCTGATCCTTCGTTCCGGATAGCTGCTCATTGAGCTGGCGGAACCATTCCTGCGCACCTCCGTAGAAGGTAGCCCGTATATCGAGTGCGGTCTTACCGGTGTCGGTCAGCGTGACGTCGATCGTCCGGGTGTGACCGTTCTCCGCGGGCAACTGGGCGGGGGTACGGTGCAGTTCGCCGCCCTCGGGAGTGATCCAGAGTACGTTGCGGTCCTGCTTGTCTTCGCCGAGGTAGCCGGTCGGGGCATTGTTGCTCGTGCACTCCAGGTACGTATCCTGCGATGGCACGTAGAGTACCATGTGGTTAAAGGCAGGCGTTACGTAGTCGTCGACTACCGGGTAGTTGTCCGATTCATCCCAGCTGATGAGTACCGGGTAGGAAGGAATGTCTACCGAAGCCAGCATGGCCCCCATATAGTTACTCAGCGCCTTGCAGTCCCCGAAGCGGTTCTGCTCTACGTAGTCCGCCGAGAAGGGCTGCCAGCCACCCAGGCCCAGCTGGATGCTGACGTACCGCATGCGCTGTTGCATGAAGCGGTAGAGGCGATCTACCTTCTCCCATTCCGTACGGGCTCCGGCTACTACCTCCTGCACTTCCTGCGCCAGGCGTGGGGGCAGGGCATCGCGCCCCTGCATGATCGTCTGCATAAAATTGCCGTACTCCTTCCAGCTCCGAAAGCTACCGCGGTAGCCATCGATCTCGAAATCAGCTAGGGCGAGTCGCAGGTACGGAAGGGTCGTAGCCGAGGAGGGCGCGCAGGACTCGTCCAGTTGCGCCGCACGCGGACCGGTAGTCCAGGCATACGTACGTGACTTACCGTCACTGCTGATCACTGGCTCGGACAGATCGCCGGCGCGGTATAGTACATCGTTGTCCAGGGGTACGCTTACAGTGAGGCTGGCCCGCAGCAGGCTTTGATCGCGCTTCTGCGGTTTCCAGTGGTTGAAGCCGGCGACCAGGGCAAAATCATTGAGCTGCTCCTCCACCTCGAACACTACGGTACAGGGATAGCTGGGGCAGGCCACCGCCACCTGTTTGTAGCGGGTGTTTTCGTAGAAGGTGCTCTGACTGGTAAAGCGTCGGTCCGCGATATCACCTGATCTGGCCCGATCGATCTGATTGCCCAGCGCGTCGTAGGAGGCCGCCGCGAAGCTGGTGATCTTACTGTCCGCGTCGTAGAACTCATACAGCGTGTTTCCGTATTCGTGGTCGCTGTCGAGCAGGGTGATCACCTTGCGGTACGCTACGGTCGCCGAGCTATGGTCCTGGATGCGGTAGTCGGTAGTGTATTCGAGTACGACACTACTGCCCGTGCGGAGCGAATCCGGAATAGCCAGTGAGGTAGGTTCCAGTTTCTGACTCTGCACCTGCGCACCCGCCCAGATGAATACTAGTAGGAAAAGGTATCGCATTACTTGGCGCGTTTGTAGACGAGCGTGGTTTCCTGCAGGTCGATGATACGTCGGTACATACCGCGCAGCGTAGGATAGTCCGTAGCCTGGTAAAAGGTGCGGTCCATGTCTACAGAAAAATTGATGATCACGGTGTGGTCCGGTTGTACGGTCGTAGTGAAGGTGGCCGTCATCCCGCCGTCTTCGGAAACCATGCGGATGGATTCAGGCACTTCATCCAGCACGTAGCCCGCTGGCACGTGGACCGTAGTGATGAACTGCTCACGCCAGGGAAAGGGAAAGTCGACGGGGTACAGTCGGGCGTCGACATCGTCGAGCGCGTCGTCGAGCGCGGGAATAAGAATGGGCTGTATGTAGAGAAAGTCCTGGGTAGCCACCGCTACGGGCAGATCGAGCTCGACCTTGTAAGTGAGGGGCTCCAGACTGTTATCACCGCCCGAGAGCACGGCATTGCTGCGGATGCTGGCAGCGGGAAAGCGAGCGATCACCTCACGGGCCACCGGGGCTTCCGTAGCCTGCTCCATGGCGTGCAACTGATTGCGACCGGCAAAGGCGTAGTAGCTTTCCAGACGGGCGGTGAGGTCAACGGCAGTGTGGCCATCCTCGGCTATCTGCATATCGGCCAGCACGACGCGGCGGGCGCGGGGCACTTCGACACTGATCCAGTGGGGGTTGCGCTCATCGGCTACCCAGCCCCGGTGGTTGAGGGCTTCGATACGCGGTAGCCCCGGTGGGCGGTCGCTACCGTTCACGTCCAGCAGGATCATTTTATCGTCTACCTCGGCGTACACCATCAGGTGGTTAAATTGATTGATCAGTGGGTAGTACTCCATATGCGCGCCGCGATCACGCAGCGATACCAGCAGGGGATGCGCCTTGATCCCGGCCTCGTTCAGCAGGGCGAGCAGACATAGGTTCAGATCGGCGCTGTTGCCGCTACCGGCCGCCAGGACATTATTGGGAGAATCGGAGCCCAGTATATTGTACTGCTCATTCCACTGCAGGTTGCTGGCCACGAAGTAGTAGGCCGCGGCAATGCGCTCCTGGGGGGTGGTCCCGGCCATGATCTGCGCTTCAGCCTGTTTCCACACCCGATTGTAGTGGGCCTTGCCCTGGTAATAGCGGCCGAAGTCCTGCCGCTCGTGCAGGGTTCTTACGGTTGTTTCCCAGTTGTTGAAAACGGGCTGCGTCATCGTGTTGGGGTACTCCACCGACTGGAGCTGCAGCTTTACGCGCGGCAGGTAGTCCGTCAGGTTGTTGGTATAGGGCTGGTACTGGAACGGTGGCAGGTCCTTGAGTACGTACCGCATGTCGGTGAAGCGTATGGACGAGGTATTCCCCTGGCCGCGGGCCAGCGTCATGTTCCAGTTGCGGTGGGTCTGCTCTACCTGTTGGATGAAGTAGTTACCCTGAGTACCCAGGCTGGCGTAGCGGTAGTACTCGGGGATACGGGCCGTGTATTCGGACCACCGTACGGGGATATCTTCCTGGAAGGTGTAGGAGGCAGGAATAAGAATGCTCTCACTGCGGCGGGTGTAGCTGTATTCAATGATGGCTCCGGGCGTGATCTGCGGGAAGGTGAAGGAAATGCGGCTCTTGTCGTCCGCCCCCTTATCGGTGATGAAATCACGATTGCGTAATTGAATGGTACTGCCGTCCGGAAGATGTACCTCGGCATCCAGATTACCGATGGTCTCGTAGTCGGAATCGTAGGAAAGCGTGACGTTGGCCCGCTCGAAACTGGAAGGTTTGATGAGCTTCACGCGCCGGTGATAGGTCTCCAGCGTTTGGGGGCCCTTGTCGGGTACAAAATCAAAGCGGAGATCGAGCTTGTCGTACAACACGTAGGCCTCGGCACTACTGTCACCGGGCGCCACCATCAGACTACGGTCAGCGTCGTCGATTTTACCGAATTTGAGTCCGTCCTCGTACTGCGCACTCAGGCTACCGGCATACAGGATCAACATAATAACAAGGCGTACAATCATTCTCATAACATAAAGGGGTATAGGTGTGGGATTATTTAGCGCGCTTGAGCACGATGGGGGCTTGCTGCAGATCGATGATGCGGCGGAACATCTCGCGCAGCCCGCCGTATTCGCCGGAGGTGTACAGGGTACGATCGAGTTGGACGGCGAAATTGACCGTGACGGCCCGCAGGGCGACGTTCTCGTCCACGCTGTATACGACCGCGATACTGCCATCATCGGCCTTCAACCGTAAAGAGGCGGGCAGTTCGTCCACCACAAAGCCCTCCGGCAGGTTGATCTGCGCGACATAGCGCTGTATCCAGGGGTAGGGAAAGTCGATGGGGTAAAGCCGGCTTTCCACGTCGTCCAGTTGGTCATCCAGCATGGGCAGTAAGACCGGCTGTATGTACAGAAAGTCGTTCATCGCCTGACCGGCGGGCAGCTGCAGGTCTACGTCCAGACTCAGTATATCTGAGTTAGCTCCCTTGGCGGCGCCCTCGTGGGTGGTCTTCAGGACGACCGCGTCGGGGTACTGCGCAATAATGACCGAGGCTAGTGGCGCTTCGCGGTCGTTGGTCATGTCGTTGAGTGCGCTACGGGCGTCGAAGGCGTAATAGCTTTCCAGGCGCGAACGCAGGTGCGCGGTGGTCTGCCCGTCTGCCGCTACATCCATAGACACCATAACGGTCTGCTTGGCGGGGGGTACCTCAATATTGACCCAGCGGGGATTGCCCTTTTCGGCTACCCAGCCCCGGTGGTTCAGGGCAGCTACGCGGGGCAGACCTACGGGGCGGTCTGCGTCGTTAGCGTCTAGCAGTACTGTCTGGCCGTCCACTTCGGTGTATACCATCAGGTGGTCGAATTGCTGCAGCATGGGGTAGGCCTCGATGGGTGCGCCTCCGTTGCGTAGAGAGACGAGTAGCGGATGGGCGTCAATACCGGCTTCGTTGAGGAGGCTGAGCAGTGCGATATTGAGGTCCGCACTATTGCCCCGGCCATTCTCGAAGGTTTTATTGGGTGCATCGGTAGCCAGGATGCTGAAGTAGCCGTTCCAGCGGTAGTGCTCTACGACGAAGCGGTAGGCGGCTTCGATCTTACCGCGAAGGTCGGCGGCGGCGGCTATATTAGCCTCGGCCGCACTCCACAGCCGGCCGTAATTGATCTTATTGCGGTAGTAGCGGCCGAAGTCCTTGCGGTCCTGCAGTTCGTCCACCGTTTCTTCCCAGGTACTGAATATGCTGCGCTTTCCCTCTCCGGGGTACCATACGCCACGAAGTTGCAGGCGGGCCTTGGGTAAGTAGTCGATGAAGTTATTGGAGTAGGGCTGGTAGTCGTAGGCGTCCAGGTCCGTCATGACCCAGCGGATCCTGGTGTGATCGAGCTCGTTGCGGCTGGCGTAGGGGCCGGTAGTGAAGCTGGGCCCCCACTCCCGACTTATGATTTTTGATTCGTTGATGTGATAACGCCCCGATGCGCCCAGACTTACGTAATCGTAATAGGCGGGAATCGTCGCTGTGTACTCCGCCCAGCGCACCGGGATATCTTCCTGGAAGGTGTATACGGTGGGGGTCAGAATACTCTTGGTCCGCTTTACGTAGCGGTATTCGATGGTGGCCCCGGGGCACAGGCGGGGGAAGGTAAATTTGGTGGTCATCGTTAGGCCCTCCCCCTTCTGCGTTACGATATCGGCGGAGGTGAGCAGAATGGAACCTCCCTGGGGTAGGTGAACGATACCCTCTACGTCGGTGTACTCCACGTACTCCCGGTTGAAGCTGAGGGTAATATTAGCCCGCTCGTAGGCGGAAGGCTTGAATAGTTTGAGCCGCCGGTGGGTGGTCTCGACGGTACTGGGTCCTTCGCCGTCCCGGTAGGCAAAATCGAGATCGAGGTGATCGTAGAGTACGTAGGCTTCGGCGGCACTATCTGCCGGTGCCTGAAGCAGGGCGCGATCTGCATCCGATATGCGACCGTATTCTACCACGTCGGTCGCCTGGGCGGAAAGAAAGGTGGTACAAAGCAGCGCAAGCCAGGTAAGCTTGCCGAAACATGAAATCATAGAAGAAATGCTTTGCTATAAGATATTTATAAATGTCATCGGTCACCTTTCCAACGTAGTATAATTCGGTCAATAATGAACTTTAACTAAATCCTCCGCGGTACTAGCAGTAATGAAGTTTGGACAAGTATCTAATCCCGCCGATGTAGAATTCCAGCTCCCCGTAGAGCCCCTGGCCAACCGTGCCCGCCTGGACCGCTACGAGCTGGGTAGCGGCGAGGGCCGGCCCGCCGTATACCTCGGCGCTACCGGCTGGAGCATGAAGGAATGGGTCGGCAAGTGGTACCCCAAGGGAGCCAAGCCGGCCGACTATCTAGGCTACTACGGTGAGCAGTTTAATACTATTGAACTCAATACTACGCATTACCGCATACCCAACGACGATACGGTAGCCAAATGGTATGCAACGGTGCCGGCTGACTTCCGTTTCTGCCCTAAACTACCCAAAACCATTAGTCACGTCAATGACCTGGGAGCCGGTGGGGAACAGTTGCCGCGCTTCATCGCGGCGCTCGACGGACTTAAGGAAAAGCTAGGCTGTGCATTCATTCAATTACCGCCCTACTTCGGCAAGGACCGGCTGCCCGTAGTGGAGCGCTTCCTGGACCGCTGGCCGCGACTCCTTCCGCTGGCTCTGGAAGTACGCCATGCAAGCTGGTTCGACGACCCCTACGCGACCGAGGCCCTAATGGATGCACTGGCCGCCCGCGGGGTGGCAGCCGTGATCAGTGATGTAGCCGGACGGCGCGACGTACTACACGGCTACGTGACCGCACCGCGGACCATGGTGCGCTTCGTCGGCAACGGGCTCATCGATAGTGACTATACCCGCCTGGCTGACTGGGCTGAGAAGCTGCGGCAGTGGAATCTGCCGGAATCGTTTATCTTTCCCCACGAGCCCGAGAACGTGTTAGCTCCGGAGGCCTCGGCCTGGCTGGCCGATCACCTGGCCACCCTCGATTTTGCCCGCACCCGCGGCCCCGCCCCCCGGAGCGACGGCCCGGAACAGATGAGTTTGTTTTAGCTTGGACCCTATGAAAGACTACCCGGCCATACCCCGCGATATCAGCTGGCTCTCCTTCAACCACCGGGTGCTGCAGGAGGCTAAGGACGAGAGCCTGCCGCTGTTCGAACGCCTAAAGTTTCTGGCGATCTACTCCTCGAACCTGGATGAGTTCTTCCGCGTACGCATGGCCAACCACCGCAACCTGCTGCGGGTCAATAAAAAGACGAAGCGCGAGCTCGACATCAGCCCCAAGCAGACGGTGCGTACAATTCAGCGGATCGTCAATCGGCAGCAGGAGGAGTTCAGCCGCATCTTCGAAAAGAAGCTCATCCCCCAGCTGGCCCGCCACGGCATCTTCCTGAAGCGGCGGCTGGATATGACGGAGGAGGACCAGGAGTACGTACGCAACTACTTCCGCGAGTTCATGCTCCCCTACGTGCAGCCCGTGCTACTGATCAAGGATATGGTACGGCCGTTCCTGAACAACGCACAGCTGTACCTCTCGATCCACATGAAGGATAAGGAGAAGGGTAAGACCGCCTACGCCATCGTGAAGATCCCCAGCGATCACCTGCCGCGCTTCATCGAACTGCCGAGTACGGACGGCGAACACAACCTGATCATGCTCGACGATATCGTGCGGCACTCCGTATCGTGGATGTTCCCGGGCTACGAGATCCAGGATACGTACAGCATCAAGCTGACGCGCGATGCGGAGCTGTACATCGACGATGAGTTTTCGGGCGACCTGCTGGCCAAGATCAAGGCGAGCCTTAACCGCCGTCATGTGGGTCCGGCCAGCCGCTTTGTGTACGACCGCACCATGCCCGATCACCTGCGGGAGTACCTGCAGGATACCTTCGAGCTCGACCGCTTCGACATCCTCACTGAGGGGCGGTACCACAATAACTTCGATTTCTTCAGCTTTCCCACCTTCGGGATGACCAAGCTGCTGAACCCGCCCCAGCCCCCCCTGGCCTACCCCGCCCTGCAGGAGGCTGAGGACTACTGGGCGGCCATCCGCGCACAGGATCACCTGCTGGTGTATCCCTACCACCAGTACGAGTCGGTGGTACTCTTCTTCGAGCGGGCGGCTGAGGACCCCCTGGTGAGCCACATCAAGATCGTACAGTACCGCGTAGCGCGCAAATCGCGCATCATGCAGGCCCTGATGAAGGCCGTAGCACTGGGTAAGCAGGTCAGTGTATTCATCGAGGTGAAAGCGCGCTTCGACGAGGAAGCCAATCTGCGCTGGGGGGAGAAGCTGGAGGAGGCCGGTGTCCACGTCCACTACAGCTTCCCCGGCGTGAAGGTGCACAGTAAGCTCGCCCTGGTGCGCCGCGTAGAAAACGGGGAAGAGCAGATTTACAACTACCTGTCTACGGGCAACTTCCACGAGGACACCGCCAAGGTGTACAGTGACTTCGGACTCTTTACGGCCGACGAGCGGCTGACCAGCGAGGTGGCCCGTATTTTCAGCTTCCTGGAAAACGTGATGATCCCCGAGCAGCCCTTCCGGCACCTGCTGGTCGGACAGTTCAACCTGCGGGGTGGATTGGAAGACCTGATCGACTTCGAGATCGCCGAGGCCACGGCCGGCCGACCCGCCGCCATGACCCTGAAGATGAACAGCCTGCAGGATAAGCCCATGATCGACCGGCTGTACGCGGCCAGTGCCGCCGGGGTGCGCATTAACCTGATCATCCGCGGCATCTGCGTGCTGGTGCCGGGGCGCAAGGGCTACAGTGACAACATCCACGGGGTAAGTATCGTGGACCGGTACCTGGAGCACGCCCGCGTATTTCACTTCCACCACGCCGGGGAGGAGCGGGTGTACCTGTCTTCGGCCGATTTCATGACGCGCAACCTGAGCCACCGCGTCGAGACCACCTTCCCGGTGTACGACGAAGAGATCAAGGATCGTATCCTGGAAATCCTCGACATCCAGCTGGCGGATAATGTCAAGGCACGGCTGCTGAGCGACCAGCAGGGCAATACTTACTACCGCGGTGGCAGTGACCTGCGCATCCGCAGTCAGAAAGAAACCTATCATCTGATCAAGCGTTCGCTGGTGGCCGAACAGCAGGAGTTGGAGGCGGGGGAATAGTTATTGTAAACTTGGTACTACTGCCTAGCGTGCGTGGATGGTCCCTTCCCGCCGCCGCAGGGACACGCCGTCCCGCTGCCGAAATACAGCGATGATCTCAGCCACCACGGCCGCGGCGATCTCTTCCGGGTTTTCGGCTCCGATATCCAGTCCGATGGGGGTATAGAGATTCGGATAGTCAAGCAGCTTAAGCCCGGCTGTCTGTCGCAGTTCCGCATCCATTTTCAGGGCGCGCTTGCGGGGACCGAGCAGTCCCAGATAAGGCGGGGATTGCGGAAGAAATACACGTAGCATCTCCGCATCGCGTACAAAATCATGCGACATGCAGGCTACGGCCGTGTAGTCGTCCACCCTAAACTGAGCAGCCTCGTCGTAGTCGTATACCCCTTCGGCCAGTGCGACCGTAGCGGCAGAAAATTTTCGCTTTAGGCCGATGACGTATACCCGCCAGCCCAGCTGGTGTGCCGTAGTGACCATCGGCAGCACATCGTAGTTATCCCCGACCAGGATGAGCCGGATCTCCGGCCGCAGCAGCTCAAATAAACGTTCCGATACCCTACCCTGCTCGTCGGTGAACTGCCGAACTTCGGACCGCCCGTGCGGGAGGGTGACCGTATCCAGTGGCACTTCGCGCAGGGTACCCGGCAGTTCGTCATCGCTTACCGTAGTCACCGTCTGTACTAATAGTAACGGGGTGCGAGTAGCTAGCCGCTGGCGCAGTACCTCGATTTGATTGAGCTGGTCGTCAAAGTCCAGGGGAATGAACAGTACCTCGATCCGACCATTGCAGCCCAGTCCGATGCCGATCTCCCGGTCGTCCTCCTCGAGGGTATCATAGATACGCTTGGCGGGCCGGCCGGCGTGGATGGCGCGTTGCGCCCGGCGCAGGGCATCGCCCTCCAGACAGCCCCCGCTGATGCCGCCCGTGTACCGCCCGTCCGCCCCCACCAGCAGGCGGGCACCGATGCGCCGGTAGGAGGACCCCTCGATGCGTACTACCGTGGCCAGGGCGCAGGCGGTGCCGCTGTCCCGAAACCGGTCGTATAGGTCAATGATGTTCCTGATCTCCTTCATGGCGCCGGTACTCTTCGGGGGTATCCAGATCGTATAGGGGTGTAGTAGGATAGACAAGGTGAACGCGGTCGCGGTTGTTCTTTAGGTAGCTACCGGCACCTGCGTCCCCGGCCAATTCCAGTAGTGCGGGAAAGTCATCCTTAGGGAAGAGTGCCGGCACCCCGGCCCGCTGAGGGTATGCCGTGGCGACGATGGCGGTTTCCGCGAGTCGGTGAGCAGCTAGTATGCGCCGCAGATAGGCCGCATCCACCTCTGGCTGGTCGGCTAGTAGGACGAGTACGGCTGGGGTAGTGGGATCATCATCCAGGATAGTACGCAATCCACAGGCGATACTACTACCCAGTCCGGACTCGTAGGCAGCGTTGTAACAGCTGATCGCGCCGGTATCCGACAGGTGATCGCGCAGTACTTCGTGCGCCGCCCCCAGCACCACGTATACCATCGTCGACACCTGTTGGGCATGTCGTACAGCGTGGCGCAGCAGCGTCGTATCGCCCCAGGGAAGCAACTGCTTAGGTTGCCCCATACGCTTGGAGGCACCGGCGGCTAGTAGGAGTATGGGCACCTGGTCCATGAGCTACTGTAGAATAATCTCTACTATGGGTACGGTATCGGGTACGCTAGCGAGTGGTCCTGCCGGGGCGTTCATTCCTAAGCGATAGGTGAGGCCGTCGTGGGTGGCGTACACCCGGGCTTCTACGCCCGACCCGTAAGGTGCTAGCTGGCCGAGTCGTTCGACAAGCTCTCCGTAGGTGTTACCGACCCGGATGCCATTTTTGGTCACTACGTCCGTGGACCAAATAACGATGTGATCGATTAGCCCCCCCTCCGCTGCGACATACCCCAGGGTGTCGTTGCTGCGTCCGGGGATGTAGCGCACTGCCAATTCTCCATCGCCGGTGCGTAGGGTGCCTGGCCGCAGGTCTACAAAGGGAGCAATGGGCTGACCCGGCTGCATCTCCAGGAAGCTACTATCGTCGATTTCGTAGGGGTCGTCGGGATCCACGTCGTAGATCGCGGTGTTGCCCGCGTTTGGGTATTCGACCGGACGGGTCTCCGGCGTGGTGGGCGGACGATCCGAGCAGGCCAGTAATACCAGCAGGAACGATAGGTAGCGTAGCATACCGGCCAAGATACCGACTTAGCGAATCACGGTGACCGTACCCAGCAGGTTATCCCGCCGTCCGTCAGTATAGGTAACCGTAGCCCGCCAGGTGTAACTACCCTGGGGGACTGGCGACTGCGATCTGGCATCCATACCATCCCAACGGCCCGTAGGAGTAGTTCCCGTTAGCTCATCCGTCAGGAATACCCGCTGACCCGCCGGACTGTAGACCTGTAACTGATACGCAGCCACGCCCAAGCCCTTTGCGCCCCACTGACGAACCTCAGCGACTCCGTTGTCGGGCGATACTGCCGTCGGAACGAAGAAGCGACCAAAGGACTCCGGACGCACTGGCAGCGTCAGGGTATCGCTGCAGGTCGTGCCGCCGGGGTACATATTGCTGGCCGTCAGAGTGACCGTATACGCCCGGTCATCGGGATATATATACAAGGGTGCTACCTCCGTCGTACTGCTGCTGTCACCAAAGGTCCAGAGGAACTGGGCAGCGTCGCTACTGTAGTTGCGGAACTGTACGTCGCCGAGTACGGTCGGGTCTAGGTCTACAATCGCATCAAAATCAGCGACGGGGGGTGTATCAACGGTGACATCCGGTACCGCTGTGGTAGTCGTGCAGCCATCCGCATCCCACACCGTGAGCACCGGCCGGTAGCGGCCCGCCGTGGTGTATTCGTGTACGGGTGCCGGTAGGCTGGATGGTGCGCTGCTGTCGCCGAAGGTCCACTGGTAGGTCAGATCGGCCGGTATGCTATCGTCAAGGCTGAACCGTGCAATGAAGGGTGTGCATCCCAGACTATCTACCACTACCGGAGTCACCACCGGGGCGGGCAGCACCTCGATCACCGCGCTATCTACCGCCATGCAGCCCCCTGCTTCGGTAGGACGGGCGACCAAGTGGACGACCGACTCACCCGGCTGGGTGAAACGGTAGGCGGGTGTACTGAGCGTGCTGGCTGTCCCATCGGGAAATGTCCACCGCAGAGCGTTGGTGGTATCTCCACTGGCGCGCAGCACGAGCGGTGCCGTAGCACATATGCGTTGCGGCGCGAGGATACTGAGATCGGGGGCCGGCAGCGCTTCTACATAGACCGTATCCGCGTCGGTCCCACAACCGCTTACCTGTAGCACGACGGCATACCTGCCGACTACGTCGAGTGTAAAATTAGGGGTGTCATCCGACGACACGGCAAGCTGCCGCCCGGTAGCATCGAGTAGGCTCCAGCGTAGGGGTGCGTCCGGCGTAGCACCACTCTGCAGGCTCGGCGTGAAGGGAGTACACCCCTGCCGATCGTTCAGTACAATAGCCGCTCGGATATCGGATGGCAGCACCTGCAGCTGTCGGCGGACAGTATCGGCACCGCAGGCATTGGCCGCGACCAGTTCAATATCGAAGAATGCGGTGCTGTCCGTAGGGTTGTAGTAGGTAGGCACCTCAGCCTGCTGCCCTACGGTAATGATACCGTTGCCGTAGTCCCACCGATACCTGCTACCACTGCCCAAAGAGGTATTAGTGAGCTGAGGGGAAAAGGGCCCGCAGCCGATACTGCGGTCGGGTGCAAAATTAGCCCGTGGAGGGGCCGTCACGTGTACAGTTTGCTGGCTGTTGGCGGCACCACACAGGTTACTGACCTCCTGCACGACCACCCACTGCGTATCCCTCCGGCTGGGCGGAAGGAGATATCCGGTAGTGGATCCAATCTGTGCGTTGTGGCCAATCCGGTAGGTGACCTGCGTGGCGTAGGTACTACGATCGTCCAGTGAAAGCAGGAAGGGGCTACAGCCTTCCAGACTATCCAGTGCGAAACCCGCGCGGGGCGGATTTACCACCCGCACGGACTGTTGACTGGTGTCCGTGCAGCCCTCTGTACTACGCACGGTTTGGGTTACCAGGTATGTACGGTTACCACGCTGGTAGGTGATAGTGGGGTCAGTTAGATCGCTCTGCTCGCCATTCCCGAAGTCGTAGTGATAGGTTCCCGGAGACCCGGCAGTGGTGATTGGAATGGTAGTGCCTACGCAGACTGAGTCCGGCAGATCGAAATCCGCTGACGGGCGTGGCGCATAGTGGATCGTACGGGTAGCTTGCTCCCTACAGGCTCCGGACTGCCCGACCGTATACGTATAGGTATATGACGTACCCGGCGTAAGCTGATTTAGATCGACCGTACGCCCCTGAAGTGCCGGCCCGGTAAACGTACCACCGCCGGGTGATGCCCCCTCCAGTTTGATGACGTCAGCCGTTCCCTGGCAAACGGTCCGGTCTGGTCCGGCCGTGAGTCCTTCCGGCGAGGCAATAATGGTCAGCGAGACCGTGGCCCTTTGCTCGCAAGTAGTCTCCTCCTGATAGCGGTAGGTGTAGTCGTACGTTCCAGCCTTCGCCCGACGAAGATCTACCGTGCCCGTAGTGGCATCGACGGCAGGGCCACTCCATACTCCCCCGGGTATACTGGCCTGCAGGGTGTAGTGTGCTGTAGAAAGACACTGTGGCTCCGGGACGGTAAGCTGTACGTCGGGCTGGTCTTCCAGCAGCAGCACCATACTGACCGTACGTGTACAATTACCCAGTGTATACGTCAAGCTAACGGGGTACACTCCGCTACCCGGTAGGTCAGCCACAGGGTTAAGTATGCCGGAAGGATTAGCGCGCCCATCGACGCTCCAGTGCAGGCTACCCGCCCGGGGACTGTAGCTCACGCCCGTGAGATCGAGTAGATTCAGCGCCCGGTCTACCGAGCAGACACGCACAGTGTCCGGTGCCGTGACGCGCGGTAACCGTTGCACAACCACGGTGGGTTGGGCGATGATAGTGCATCCCTGCGGAGATCGGTACCCATACGTCGGTCGGTAGGTGCCGGGCCTGACCGACGCCGGATCGAACAGTCCGGTACTTTCAACAATCCCACTGCCCGACCAGCTACCTCCGGTTTGACTTACTTGAATGCTAAATGCTGCCGCCTGCTCACAGACCACCGTATCCTGTGCGCTCAGTTCTTCACTTTGTACTACGGTGAGCGCCAATGTTTCGGAGTATGGACATACTCCGCTCACTACGGTGTACCGTACCCGCGCACTTCCCGAAGATACCGCGCCGGGATCGAAAACACCGCGGGTGGGGTCCGTAATACCGTCGCCGGACCACAGGCCGCCCGGTATGGATGCGGTGAGCATCACCGGGTCGCTTCCACTACAGTAGGGATCGGAAGCGGTCAGCCGGAGGTCTGCTTGCTGCTCGATGGTCACACTCACCCGTTTCTTCAGGGTTTTGCAGCTTGACGCAGCCTGCAGCGTGATCGTACCACTTTGGTCAAACGTATAGGTCCCGAAGTCTTCTCCACAGATTGTGTCCACCGTCGCTCCGGAAGCGAAGATCCAGCATACTTCATCGTAGTTCCCCCGCAGCGTATAGGCTAACGCTTCCGGAGTGAAGGTCAACTGATTGCAGGCTACGGGTGGCTTCCGAAGCGTAACCGAAAAGTTGCACGGGTTACTACTCTGCGCCCGGAGGAGTCCGGTAAGACTACCTACCGCCAGCAACACGGCAAAGAATGTCCTGTACGGACGGTAAGAAAGCTGTAGCATAGCGAGCGATTCTAGTTCCAGATATTGTCGTAGATCCGGTGACCGGAAGTGGAAAAGTTGTAGCAACTGATGCGTCCGGCACGCTGCTGCGTGAAGTCGTTCTCCCGGCCCATCGCCATGCAACTGACGCTGCGGGCAAAACTGAAGGTGGCCGTCAGTTCAAAGGGTGCCTGCACGTAATTCTTAAGACTGCCGTACTGAAACGACCAGCTCAGCCCCAGATCTAGCCGGGTGTAGTCATCGGGCAGTACCGAGCCGAAGACCGTGCGGACGCTCGTCCAGTTGGCCCCCTCGCCCTCCAGCTGGGCTAGATGGTGGTAGACACCGAGCTCTAAATGGCGATTCCACGACACGCCCGTACCGGCCTCTACGTACGACAATTGGTTCTGCCGCTGCACGATGAGTAGCGGATGCACCGACCAGTAGCGGCGGTTGCGCCGGGCCACTACGGCATTGGCCCGCGCACTCGCCACCCATCGCTCGCTTAGCGGCGCGTCGAGTCCAGAGAGCGAACTGGTCTGTCGGGCATCCTCGGTTACCAGCCCGCCCCAGTTGTGTACCGCCAGGCCGACGTCGTAGGTCAGGGGCCGGTCCGTCCGTTTGCCCGGCCGCTGCTTTATTCCTCCCTTGAGCGATACCCCCAAACTGGTCGAGGAGTACCAGGGGCTCTCGTTAGACTGAGTTGCCAGAAAGGCCGACTGTAACGGCCGCCCATCGGCACCCATATTACCGCCTACATTGGTGTACTGATCGAGAAAGGTGAGCCCGGCGTAGTCGATGCGGTGCTGTCCACGGGATAGTCCCAAACCGACACGCAGATTAGTAGCACGCAGGACGCTCCGCTTCAGGATCGGCACGGCTACCGCCAGGCGGCCACCGATCTCAGTGGTAGTGAGTCCTCCGGCGCCCTGCTCGTTCTGCTGCACAAATAGTCCGTAGTCGAAGAACATGCAGGGCAGGGCCTCTTCGTAGGTGAGGTACCGCCCCCGATAGGCATCCGGACCGGTACCTGAGTTGTCAGTGCCCCCCCACTGCGAGCGGACGCCGGCCGTCAGACGGGTCGCGCCGGTCTGCCCGGTGAAGGCGGGATTAAACGATGACTCATTGCCGTAGAACTGTTGGCGAACGGCATCCTGCGCTCGGATACCTACGCTGGCCCCCATCAAAAGGGCCCATACTACTAGTAACCTCATAGTTAAAATGACCTTACACTATACATGCATAAACATGCGTGTTCATGCGCAAGGGCAAAAGCCCTTACTGCAACAAACGGAGGAAGCGCCAAAATGGTACGTTCAGAACTTGTGAGAACTCACATAACTGAAGATCTCCCGTACTACCCGCCGCTTGATCTCGCGCTGCCGCGGCCGGTCCATACTTACTAATCTGAACTGAAACTTGAGCTCCATATAGTCCTTCTTCACCTCTACGATCTTCAGCAGGTAGGTGTCCGGCTCGATGTGGTCGGCGTAGTCGGTCAGGCAGGCCACCAGTTCCGCTTCCAGTACATCGATATTGGGGATGGCCTTGAGGTCCATTTCGAAGTCTACACTCATCAGCCGGATATCCCGCCGCGTATAGTTGATGATCTCATTCGAATAGACCTTACCGTTCGGCAGGATGACCACATCGTCATTGTCGTTCAGAATCTTCACCTTCAGCAGACCGATGTCTGCTACCCTCCCCTTGTAGGTATAGAACTTCACGTAGTCGCCCACCTCGAACACATCGGTGAAGCTGTAGTAGATGCCTACGATCAGGTCGTTCACGAAGTCCTTGGAAACGATCGCGATCGCCGCCGCTACGATACTCAGGGAGGTGAAGAGCGTGCGGAAGTCGATACCGATCAGCGAGAAGATGGTGAACACGACCACCGCGGCCAGCAGGAGCTTCCGGATATTCTCGACGCCGTAGACGAAGTTTTTCGCTCCACGGCGCTTGGCGTAGTTCTGCCGGCGGTACAGCCACTTGACGAAGCGGGTCAGTACGTTCAGCACCGCCACCGTCATGACGAAGTACAGTACCACCCGCCAGAATTCGGGCCGCCCGGTCTGTACCAGCAGCCGGTCGTCGAACTGGATCACGTAGAGTCCCGCACTCAGCACGAGTAATTCAAAGGTGGCCAGCGCCAGGCTACCTGCAGCGGAACGGTCTCTCATCGATTAGGCCCGCCAGCGTTTAAAGGTGTTGATCAGTCCGTTGGTAGAGCTATCGTGGCTACTTACGGCATCATCGCCCCGTAGCTCCGGCAGGATCGCCTTAGCCAGTTGCTTACCCAGTTCCACCCCCCACTGATCGAAGCTGTAGATGTTCCAGATCACCCCCTGCACGAAGATCTTGTGCTCGTATAGAGCGATGAGTTGCCCTAGGGTGTAGGGCGTAAGCTGCTTCACCAGGATACTGTTCGTGGGTTGATTGCCATCAAATACTTTGAAGGGGACCAGCTTCGCGATCTCGCTGTCGTCCATGCCGTCTGCCGCCAATTCATCCTGCACCTGCGCGGCGGTCTTTCCATTCATCAGGGCCTCCGTCTGCGCAAAGAAGTTGCTGAGCAGGATAGCGTGGTGGTCCCCCAGGGGGTTGTGCGAGATCGCGGGTGCGATGAAGTCACAGGGAATGATACGTGTGCCCTGGTGGATCAATTGGTAAAAGGCGTGCTGCCCGTTAGTACCCGGCTCGCCCCAGATGATGGGCCCGGTATCGTAATCCTCGATGGGGTTACCGTCCCGGTCGACGCTCTTGCCGTTGCTCTCCATATTGCCCTGCTGGAAATAGGCCGGAAAGCGGTGCATGTACTGGTCGTAGGGCAGTATCGCTTCGGTCTCCGCATCGAAGAAGTTGGTATACCACAGTCCGATCAGCGCCAGTTTCACCGGCAGGTTCTCGCTCAGCGGGGCGTGGCGGAAGTGCGTGTCCATATTATGCAGGCCGTCGAGTAGTTCGGCGAAGCGGTCGAAACCGACCGTTAGCGCGATGCTCATCCCGATACTCGAGGAGAGGCTGTACCGTCCGCCCACCCAATCCCAGAAGCCGAACATATTGTCCTCGGCAATACCGAAGTCCTTCACTCCTTCCGCATTCGTGGACAGTGCGATGAAGTGCTTGGCTACGTCCTCCTGATTTCCGCCGTGCTGCAGGAACCACTCGCGCGCGCTCCGGGCATTGGTCATGGTCTCCTGGGTGGTGAAGGTCTTGGACGCTACGAGGAACAGGGTGGTTTCTGGGTCTACGTTCTTCAGTACCTCCGCCAGGTGGGTTCCATCGATGTTGGATACGAAGTGTACCTCCCGTCCGTCGATCCAGTAGGGCTTCAGTGCTTCGGTCACCATGACGGGTCCCAGATCGGAGCCACCGATCCCAATATTGACCACCTGCGTGAGCGGCTTGCCCGAATAGCCCGTATGGCTACCGTCGTGGATCTTTTTAGCGAAGGTCTTCATCCGCTCGAGCACGGCGCGGACTTCGGGCATGACGTCCTGCCCGTCTACCAGCACTGCCTCGTCACCCCGATTGCGTAGTGCTACGTGGAGTACGGCACGGCCCTCCGTCCCGTTGATCGTTTCACCGGAGAACATCTGCTCGGTAGCTTGCTTCACTCCACAGTCTTCCGCCAGCTTGTAGAGCAGGTCGAGTGTTTCCTGGGAGAGTATATTCTTGGAATAGTCCAGCAGGATATCCTCATAGTGCTGCGAAAAGTGCTTGAAGCGGTCGGCATCCTGGGCAAACAGGTCCTTCATGTGCCGCTGCTGCATTTCGTGTGCGTGCAGTTCCAGCTCTTTCCAGGCTAGGGTGGTCGTGGGGTTCAGGCTAGAGAGCATACGCGGGGTGGGATTATACTTGAGTGTAGAAACGGGTACGGTTAAATGTACAGCGGGCAAGACAAAATGTGCGGCCCAATACCTATTGGAGGTGCCGCGACCGTAGCGGGACATACGGTACGCGAACATGATTGCTGCAGTGGTGTTATATAGGTACAATACTTACCGGGCTATTGCACGGCCCCTGCGTTTATTAACACAACCAAACCATCAACAATGAAATTTTCTCTCTACAGTCTCCTAGCCTGTCTGGCGGTGATGCTGCTTATGCCAGTATCCGTCTCCGCACAGGAAGATATGGAGCAAAAGACCATCGCTCAACTCGCTAGCGAGAACGGTGATCTAACCATTCTGGTCGCAGCGCTGAACGCCGCTGACCTGGCCGCTACCCTCGAAGGCGAAGGCCCCTTCACCGTATTCGCACCCACCGATGAGGCCTTCCGTGCCCTTCCCCAGGAAGTGTTCCAGGCGCTGCTTAAGGCAGAGAACCGTCAGGCACTGGTCGACATCCTTACCTACCACGTCGCCAATGGCGCCCTGGCTGCCAGTGACGTAACCGCCGCTATCGAAGGCGCCGAGAATGGCGAATTCATGGCCGGCACCATGAACGGCGACTTCACCGCCTCCCTCATGGACGGTACCGTGATGCTGACCGATGCTAAGGGCAACACGGCCAACGTTATTCAGGCCGACGTAATGGCCAGCAATGGCGTCATCCACGTCATCGATGCCGTTCTTCTTCCCGAAAACCTTGACGTAGACGCACTGCTTGCCCCCGCAATGGAGGATGCCGCTGCTATGACCGATGACACTATGGAAGCTGGCGAAGAAGCCGGTGAAGAAGTAGCCGAAGGTGCCGAAGAAATGGTAACGGAAGCTGCTGAGGAGACCGAAGAGGCCATGACCGAGGCCGGCAATGAAATGCAGGAAGCCGGACAGGAAGTTGTCGAAGAAACCGAAGAGGCTATGACCGAAGCTGGTCATGAAGTTCGCGAGGCAGGACAAGAGGTCGAGCAGGAAATGACCGAGACCGCCCAGGACGTGCGTCGCACCACCCAGGAAGTCGGCAGTGACGTCACCCAGATGAATCGCGAGATGGGCGAGAACATGGACGAGGTGGACAACACCCTGATGGACAGCACTGACATGGATATGGACATGGACGTAGATACCGATATGGACATGGACACCGACATGGAGCGCAGCGACATGGACAACGGTACGATGGGTAACACCACCCGCCGTAGCATGAGCCCCGACAACAACACGATTGTCGACGTAGCCGCTGCTAACACCGACTTCCGCACACTGGTTAACGCCGTAGAAACTGCTGAACTGGCCGACGTACTGGCTAGCGACGGTGAATTCACTGTATTTGCCCCCACTGAGGCTGCATTCGGCAAGCTGGAGTCTGGCACCGTAGAAGGTCTGGATAAGGAGCAACTGCAGGGTGTACTCACCTACCACGTAGTAGCATCGAAGATCTCTGCTGCTGATCTGATCAAAGCCATCGAAGCAAACAACGGTTACTTCCGCATCCAGACCATGGGTGGTGGTAGTCTGATCGCTTCCATGCAGGATGGCAACGTCATCCTCACCGATGGAAATGGCGGTGTAGCTACGGTGACCAGCACGGACGTAGAAGCCAGCAACGGTACCATCCACGTCATTGACACGGTCCTGATGCCCCGCATGTAATTTTACCGGACATTCATCAATGTCTTCATTTCGGGCCACTATCCTCACGGATAGTGGCCCGTTTCGTTGTGGCCCTTCCCGGCTTCGACTTACCTTAAGGCCCAGACCAAACCTCCACGATGCGCGCCATTCTACTCTGCCTTCTAGCCATACTTTGCACCTGCGGCCCCGCCCCTACCCTGTCAGCGCAGGACCGGATGAGTGCCTATACCCAGCGCACGCAATTGCAGGAACAGTCCCCCCTGAAGGGCCTGAACTTTACGAATATCGGTCCCAGTGTCATGAGCGGACGGGTAGCGGATATCGCGGTGGACCCCGACGAGCCGACCCATTTCTACGTAGCCTATGCTAGCGGAGGCCTCTGGGAAACCCAGGATAATGGCAACAGCTTCACCCCCCTGTTCGACGACCAGGCCGTGATGACTATCGGAGATATTGACGTACACTGGCCCTCCGGCACCATATATGTAGGCACGGGGGAAGTGAACAGCAGCCGTAGCTCGTACGCCGGTAACGGAGTATACAAAAGCGTGGATGGCGGTGAGAACTGGACTCATCTGGGGCTGAACGAAACCCACCACATCGGCCGTGTGATCGTAGACAGCAAGGACCAGAATACGCTCTGGGTAGCCGCATTGGGTCACTTGTACGGACCCAATCCGGAGCGCGGTGTGTACCGCTCTACGGACGGCGGCAAGAACTGGTCGCATACGCTACAGATCAACGACAGCACCGGGGTGGTAGACCTGATCCGCGATCCCCGCCGACCGCAGGAGTTGTTCGCAGCGGCCTGGCAGCGCGAGCGCAAAGCCTGGAATTTTCGGGAAAGCGGCCCCGGAACCGGCGTTTACCACAGTACCGATGGCGGCAAGACGTGGCAACTGCTCACTACTGAGCAAGGCGGCTTTCCCACCGGGGAGGGTGCCGGTCGCATCGGGCTGGCCGTGAGCTACGACCAGCGTGGCAAGCGCCACCTGTATGCCAGTATAGACAACTACTTCTTGCGTGAAGCAGAGGAGAACGACGACGAGAGCCTGACCAAAAATCAGCTCCGCGATATGCCGAAGGAAGACCTGCTGCGGCTGGAGAATTACCTGCTGGAAGACTTCCTGCGCACCAACGGCTTCCCCAAGGAGCTAGACGCAAAGACCGTCCGCAGCCGCGTAGAATCCGGGGATGTATCCCCCCTACAGCTGGTCGAGTACCTGGAAGACGCCAATGCCGAACTGTACGATACCGAGGTGAAGGGCTTCGAACTCTACCAGAGTACGGACGGCAAACGGTGGACGCGCACTCACGAAGAGTACATCGACAATGTCTATTCCAGCTATGGCTACTACTTCGGTCAGCTCGCCGTGCATCCCGAAGATCCGCAAACCGTCTATGCCATGGGGGTGCCCATCGTAAAGTCTACCGATGGTGGCAAGAGCTGGGCGGGTGCGAATGGCGATAACGTTCATGCTGACCACCACTACATGTGGATCAATCCCAAGAACCCCAATCACCTCATCAACGGTAACGACGGCGGCGTGAACATCAGCTACGACGGCGGCGCTCACTGGCTAAAGTGCAACGTGCCGCCGGTGGCTCAATTCTATGCCGTGGCCGCTGATAACCACCCGGACGGCTACCGGGTCTACGGCGGACTGCAGGACAACGGTACCTGGCGCGGACCCCACGACTACGCCTCGAGTACCCGGTGGCAGCAGAACGGTAAGTACCCCTACGATATGCTCTTTGGCGGCGACGGCATGCAGGTGCAGGTCGATCCCCGCGATAACGAGACGGTCTATGTAGGCTTTCAGTTCGGTAACTACTACCGCCTAAACCCAAAAGAGGAATCCCGTACCTACATCACCCCGAAGCACACCTTCGGCCAGCGGCCCTTCCGCTGGAACTGGCAGACGCCCATCCTACTCAGCGTTCACCAGCCCGATATTCTCTATATGGGCTCCAACCACTTCCACCGCAGTTTCAACCGGGGCGACGACTTCGAGACCCTCGGTGAGGATCTGACCGGCGGCGGCCGGCGGGGTGACGTGACCTACGGCACCCTCACCACTATTGCGGAAAGTCCGCTGCGCTTCGGTCTGCTGTATACGGGCAGTGACGACGGCCTTGTACACCGCAGCAGCGACGGCGGCCAGCAGTGGGAGCAGCTCTCTGGCTTCCCGGCCGACCTATGGGTGTCGCGCATCGAAGCCAGTCACCACGACGAGGCCACTGTCTACCTCTCCCTGAACGGCTACCGCGACGACGACTTTACGAGCTACGTCTACCGCAGCACCGACCGCGGCGGCACTTGGACGCCCATCGGCAGCGACCTCCCCGCTGAACCCGTCAACGTCATCAAGGAAGACCCCAGTAATGCCGCCTTACTCTATGTTGGTACCGATCACGGACTATATATGAGTATGGACACTGGAGCCACCTTCACGGCTGTCACTGACTTACCCGCAGTGGCCGTACACGACGTGGTAGTACAGCAGCAGGCCCACGACCTAATCGTGGGCACCCACGGCCGCAGTCTCTACCGTAGCCATGTAGGCCTGCTCCAGCAGGTAGCCGGCAAGGCCGAGCCGGGCCTCGTACTGGCGGACGTGCCGGAGCAGCGCTATTCCAGCCGCTACGGTAGTCAGAGCTGGTTTACTGACGATACCACGCCGGAGCTACACCTCCAGGCGTATCATCAGGGCGGGTCCGCCGGTGCAACACTTCAGGTGAAGGCAGCGGATAGCACCGTAGTATACCGGCGCGAGGTGGCGCTGACCGACGGCCTCAATACGCTGACGTACGATCTGAGTTTCGACGCCGATCAGGCCGGTAAGTTGGAAGAACTGGCGAATGCGGACCGCAAGGAAGATACCAAGCCCGTACGCATCAAAGAGGCGGACAATGGTGTATACTACCTACGCCCCGGAACGTACACCCTCCTCCTGGAAAGCGGTGATCAACGGGCGCAAACAGTCTTAGAAATTAAGTAGTAGTGGTCCGTTTCGGTCCGCACGCCTATACCGGTGTTCTACACTACCATTCGTGGGAGGTTCGCCCTTCTCCCTACTTACCAATACCCCTATGCAATCAATAGATAATCCCGAAGCTCTAGCCCAGTGTCCATTTCGCGGCACCCGCATCGGCGGCGCCATCGGCAGTGCCCCCACCACCGATGACTGGTGGCCCAACCGCCTACAGGTCGAACTGCTCCACCAAGAATCCCAGCGGGCCAATCCCCTCCGTGACGAAAGCTATTCGGAAGCCTTTAATAAACTGGACTACGCCCAGCTCAAGCAGGACGTGAAGGACGTGCTCGTCGACTCCAAAGACTGGTGGCCGGCTGACTACGGCAACTACGGTCCGCAGATGATCCGGATGGCCTGGCACTCAGCAGGTACCTACCGCATCGCCGACGGGCGCGGCGGTGCAGGGCAGGCGATGCAGCGCTTCGCACCCATCAACTCATGGTGGGATAACGGAAACACCGATAAATCTCGCCGGCTACTCTGGCCCATCAAACGCAAGTATGGCGCCAGCCTTTCCTGGGCCGACCTCATCGTTCTGGCCGGTACCGTAGCCCTGGAGATCATGAACTTCCCCACCACCGGCTTTGCCGGCGGGCGGCGCGATGCCTGGGAACCCGACCGCAGCACCTACTGGGGACCGGAATTTTGGAACGGCAAGCCCTTCGACGAGTCACAGGCAACTGGCGACCACAAAGGCCATCCCGAAGAGATGGTCAGCCCCAAACTGCGCTGGGTCGGCGGCCCCAAAGAGAACTACCACGACCTGGAGAACCCCCTGGCGGCCACCCACTCCAACCTCATCTACGTCAACCCCGAAGGCCCGGGCGGCAACGGTGACCCCATGGACTCGGCCCGCAACATCCGCGAATCCTTCGCCCGGATGGCTATGAACGACGAGGAGACCGTCGCCCTGGTCGCCGGAGGTCACGCCTTTGGTAAGAGCCACGGTATGGTACCGGCCGCGAAGATCGGCTACGCCCCCGAAGCCGCCGGTATCGAAGAAATGGGTCTCGGCTGGCACAATCCCGTAGGCTCCGGAAACGGCCCCGATACCATGACCAACGGTATTGAAGGCTCCTGGACACCTAACCCGACACAGTGGGATAATACCTACCTGATCAATTTGCTTCGCTTCGAATGGAAGAAAGTGGAAAGTCCGGCCGGTGCGGTGCAGTGGACGCCCGTCGACTCCAGTGCACCCAAGACCCCCGATGCCCACCGGGAAGGCGTGATGAACGACCTTATGATGATGACCTCCGACATTGCCCTAAAGGTCGATCCCGCCTACCGAAAGGTTTGCGAACACTTCCTGAACGACTTCGAGGCCTTCACCGTGGCATTCTCTAAGGCTTGGTACAAGCTCACCCATCGCGACATGGGTCCTAAGGATCGCTACCTAGGTCCCGAGGTGGCCCCCGAAGACTTCTTGTGGCAAGATCCCGTGCCCAAACTCGATCATCCAGTCGTAGATGCAGCCGATGTTGCTGATCTCAAGCGGCGCATTTTGGCCACTGGCCTGCCGGTATCGGCATTGATTTCCGCAGCCTGGTCTGCCGCGAGCATCTACCGCGATTCCGACAAGCGCGGAGGTGCCAACGGTGGCCGCATTGGTCTCGAGCCACAAAATAAGTGGGAGCTCAATCGCCCGGCCGAGCTAGACCGGGTACTCACCACTTACTGGGGCATGCGCGATGAGTTTAACGCTGCGCAGTCTGACGGTAAGAAGGTCTCACTGGCGGACCTCGTAGTGCTGGGTGGTTGCGCGGCCGTGGAGCAGGCCGCCGCGGATGCCGGTACCGAGATCACGGTACCCTTCACCCCGGGCCGAATGGACACGACGGCTGAACTGACCGATGCCGAAAGCTTCGATTGGCTGAAGCCCGTGTCCGACGGTTTTAAGAACTACCACAACGACCAGGTCGGCTACCGCGTGCAACCGGAACGCATCTTTCTGGACCGCGCACAGCTGCTCACCCTGAGCGTACCGGAGTGGACCGTACTGACCGGAGGCCTCCGCGTACTCGAACAGAACTGGGATTACTCCAAGCACGGAGTATTCACCGACCGGCCGGGACAATTGACCAACGACTTCTTTCGCGTGCTCACAAGTATGGACTACGAGTGGAAACCTGCCGACCAAGGCAAAACGGTCTTTAACCTAAACGATCGGGCCACCGGGGTAACCAAGTACACGGCTACCCGCTGCGACCTCATCTTCGGGTCTAACGCCCAACTGCGCAATGTAGCCGAGGTATACGCCGCCGACGATGGTCAGCAGCGCTTTATCAAAGATTTTGTCGCAGCCTGGAATAAGGTCATGATGCTCGACCGGTACGATATTAAGGACGCCTAAGCGGAGTCCTACCTCCCGCTTATTACGCAGAAGGGGCCGATACTACACGGTAGTATCGGCCCCTATTCGGTATCTCCTATGTGAGTCGGGTAAAGCGTGAGTACTACTTAGGGCTTTAGTACCACCTTGATACAGCCGTCCTCCTTATCGCGGAACTTCTTGTACATCTCCGGCGCATTTTCCAGCGGCTCGGTGTGGGTGATCATAAAGCTGAGGTCGATCTCTCCCTTGTTGACCTTTTCCAGGAGGGGTTCCAGGTAGCGCTGTACGTGCGTCTGCCCCATCTTGAAGGTCAGTCCCTTGTTCATGGCTGCGCCCATTGGGATGGTAGCGGTAGATCCGTAGACGCCCGGGATCGACAGTGTCCCCCCCTTACGGCACGACATGATGGCCTGTTGTAGTACGTAGGGGTGATCGGTCTGAAGGTGTGCCGTTTGCTTGAGGGTATCGGCGGCTGCGGCTACCATGTTTGAAGCATGTGATTCCGCGCCTACGGCGTCGATGCAGCGATCCGGACCGCGGCCACCGGTCATTTCCTTGAGTTTTTCGAGTACATCGTCTTTGGAGAAGTCGATGGTCTCGACCTTACAGTGCTCGCGGGCCATTTGTAGCCGCTCCGGTACCTGATCGATGGCGATCACTCGTCCGGCACCCATCATCCAGGCGCTCTTCATGGTGAAAAGTCCGACGGGTCCGCAACCCCAAATGGCGACGGTATCGCCGGCTACGATCTGCGCCTGTTCGGCGGCCATGTAGCCGGTGGGGAAAATATCGGAAAGGAATAATACTTTCTCGTCCGGCAGATCGGATTCGATCTTGATGGTACCCAGATCGGCGTAGGGTACGCGCAGAAACTCGGCCTGTCCGCCTGGGATACCGCCGAGCAGGTGACTGTATCCATATACGGCGGCTGGTGAGTGCCCCATCTGCGCCTCGGCGTTCTCCGGCTTTGGATTGGAGTTGTCGCACATCGAGTAGAGCGTCTGCTCGCAGAACCAGCAGTGGCCGCAGCTGATCGTAAAGGAGACCACCACGCGGTCTCCCTTCTTGATGTTCTTGACGGCGGAGCCTACTTCCTCGACGATACCCATCGGCTCATGACCGATAATATCGCCGGCCTTCATCATCGCGATGTAGCCGTCAAAGAGGTGGAGGTCGGACCCACAGATAGCGGTCGAGGTGACGCGAATGATGGCGTCGGTGGGCTTTTCAATTCTGGGGTCGGGGTGGGTGTCGACGCGTACGTCTCCCTGACCGTGGTAGGTTAATGCTCTCATACGTATGGTTTTATACAGTACGGCGGAGCGCTACTTGGGTTCGTACGTGTGCAGTGTTATACAGTCTGCCCCCTAAAAAGGATAGCCGAACGCAATCACCAGTCGGATGGAATCATCCACCGGGTCCCCTACGAATTTCTGGGGAATGGCAAAATCAGCGACGGTTTCCTCGTACGGAATTTGGAATGGCTTAGCCAGATCCAGGCGGAAGATCAGAAAGGTCAGGTCAAAGCGGAAGCCGATGCCTGCATTCATTGCGAGCTGATCGATGAACTCACTTTGCCGAAAGTCCGTGTCGAGTGGTTCCAGTTCCGTCTTGTAAGTCCACAGGTTACCGGCATCTATGAAGGCCGCCAGTTCGATGATCGGGGTGACCTTCTGGCGCAGCTCAATACTGGACTCCAGCATGAGGTTGCCATAGCCTCCCAGCGTCAGTAAGTTATTGTTTACCGGCGCGGTACGCCCGGGTCCAAGTTGCCTTGGTGCAAACCCCCGCAGGCTGTTCGGTCCGCCAATGCTGTAGAGGTCGAAATAGGGTACGATGACTCGCTCTGACAGCGGGAAGGCGATTCCCCCGTGTATGCGGCTAGCCAGGGTGAGCCCACTATTGACCTTCCAGTAGTAGCGTAGATCGGTTTCCAATTGTGGATACAGGCTTCGCACCGTTTCGGCGTCCTCCAGACCGGGACCGATGGGGAACACGTTGTTGACGTTCATCGACAGGTACTGCTGCCAGAAGAAGTTGTGGTTGTCCTCACCGTCCAGCCGGGTGTCGTAGGTAAGGGTGTAGTTGGGAGAGAAGACAACCATGCGATCGAAGCGACTGGTCTGCGCCTCGCCATCCCCCCCCGCACTCACGCCAAGACTTCGCGCGATCTCCAGTACTTCGTCATTACTGATGACGGGGTTTTGGATACGTACGGAGAAGGGGTTGAGCAGGTGGATCTTCTTGACGCGCCGCTGCCAGGTGTAGCCGTACTGCGCCCGTATCTGTAGCAAACTTACCCGTTCGCTCGCTTCGGGGTCCGCTTCCAGTGTGGCGGCCAGATCAGTCAGACTCTGGAGGGCAATCTCCTGCTCGAACTTGCTCAGGGTAAGTGAGAGGCTTTCGAGTTTAGCACCCAGACTGATCACCGTACCGCTGGTCATCAGCCGGGGAATCAACTTACGCCGTGCGGGCAACCACAGACGGGGTACGTTCAGGGTAGCGGTAAGCCCGTAGATGCCGGAAGTGGGTACCCGAATTTGCTCGCTGTTGCCCAGAAAGACGGCGTAGCTGAAGTCTCCTTCGAGTTGGAAGAGTTCTGCACCTCGCAGCAGATTCCGGTTGGTGTATGCTAACCGAACATTGGGCCCTACGTACTGGGCACTATTGTAGGTCAGGCCGATCTCCCCCTCGATGCGCCGCCTCAGCAGCGGATCCATATATGCATTGAGGATCAGCGTAGAGTCCGATCCGGGCACCTGCTCGTAATCCAGACTGATGTAGCGAAAGGTGTTATAGCTGGCCAGCCGCCGTAGCGTCTTCCGGTGGCGTTCCGGATCGTACAGATCGCCGGCTTCCATAGCGAATGCCTCGTCGATGATACTGGGCCGTAGTGGACAGTCCGCACAGCGGATGTTCAGCCCACCTTCTTCGATCTGGGGTAGCTGTTCCAGATTAGACGTATCCGATACGTCGAAGCGGGGGTACACGTTGATCTCCCTGATTCGCTGTGGGATCAAATGCTCTTTGGGTACGTCCGTTTTCAGCTTCGCCAGCAGCTCAACGTCGTGGTCACCGGTGACGGTGTCGGCTAAGAAGAGGAAGTCATCATCGTCCGCATAAAAGTAGCCGTTGTTCTTGAGGGCCTGCTGCCAGCGATAGCGCTCCGCCTTAATGGCATCCAGATCGTAGCGGTCTCCCGGCTCGATAACTGAGGCGGGCTTGATGGGATCGATGATGTGCGCCACGGCTGTATCTCGCCAGAAATAGGTTATCGAGTCAACCGTATACGGGGTACCTACCGCCACGGTGTATGCTGCCTTTATTGCGGGGGGATCCTGTAGGGTATCCAGGGTATAGCTAGCTTCGTTGTTGAAGTAGCCATTGTTGCTGGCCGTATTTTCCAGTAGATTATTTACAGACTCCACTACCGTCTCGTCAAAGAAAATAGGCTTTTCACCCTTGATCTCATCGGGATCGTCCAGGTACTTATACGGCTTGTTGCGCTTCTTTTCCTCAAACTTGTAGTAGCGCCAGATATTCCGATAGCCGATAAGGGGGATCTTAGAATTGGTGGTCTGATTGAGTTTACCCAGCAGCTCGATTTCTAGCTGTTCGGTATCGACACTATCGGCCGCCTCTATGTCCAATGCACTACCCAGGTAGAGGTACTCGTCTTCCGGCAAGTGCTGGGTGATGCTACACCCCATACTCGATACGACCAGCCACACGAATAAAAGTCGTACGCTCATGCTTACTTGTTCTTGCTGCTCCAGCCCAGGGAGTCGAAGTTCTTACTGAAGGTGAGGCGCCCCCCAAAGCGGATCACATTGCCGCCCACCAGTACATCCCGGTCCCGGTCGTTGAAAAACTTGAGGCGGAAGGTGCCGTCGTCGTTGATCAGGTATTCCGCGGTGATGTTGTCCAAATAAGTCTGGCTGGTTCCCGCCGTCTCATCTGCATCGTTACCCGCTACACCGTCTACGCTCACTACTACCCGGTCGTCGAATAGGGTCTTACGCAGACTTACCCGCAGATTCGTATTGGTGGTGCCGTCGCTGTCCTGATAGCTATCCAGACCAAAGTCGAGATCTACAAAGCCGACATAGTCGTTGGCCAGGTTGTTGAGGTAGCCACCCACTGCATTATTTAGCGTAGTGTTAGCCAGACTGGTGCCGTCTCCCCCACCCTGGTCCAGTACGGGGATGTTGAATCCACCAAAAGCAAGTAGCCGGAAGGTGGTCTCGGTCATGCGACTATCGTCCTGGCGTAGCGTACTGAGAGCATCCCCTACGCTACTGATTCCCAGGTTACCGTACGCATCCTCGGGGTATACGACGTTAGTGGTGAGTGTACTGGAGTTCAGTTCACCCTTCAGCCCGATCACTGCGTAGAACGTCTGCTTACGCCGCAGCGTACTGGCATCTCCTATTCCCTGTCCCAGCACACCCTCTACCAACGGCAGGGCGGAGGTACGTACCTCGTTGCGGATCGTCAGGTCCAGGATCGGATTCTCCATGTCGCCGTTGAAGACCACGCTACTACCGGGCACCACCTGGAACTCCCGATTGATCACCTGAATGATGAAGTCGTACTGTCCTTCCACCAGTTCTACCCGACCGGTAGCGGTCTGGCTTCCGTCGGGGGCGATCTGCAGCGTGATGTTCCCGTCCGCGCGGCCTACAAACGTCTGCCCCGTGGTAGGATCTACTACGACGGTGACCTGTAAATTTGGGTCCACGTCCAGGTTGAGCGTGAGATCAAGTCCGGTCCGCGCCGCACCGAGGCTGTCATCACGTACACTGACCGTATCGCGGCGAATGATATCCGCCCACTGATAGCGCTCCTCGAATTCGATGATTCCCTCGTTGTCTACCAGGCCCTCACTGGGTATGGTGTAGATATAGGTGATGTCGCTACCATCGTTGGTCGTAGCATCTACCACGATTACGGGTAGTATCGCCGTCCCCCCGATCTCTACGCGGGCATCGACCGACATATAGCCATAGTAGTCAGGATTATCCTTGTCCGTAGAATTGATCGCTACGAAGTCTTCCGCCTGGACCAGCATATCGAGTTCGATATCCGTCAGGTCGTTCAGTAAGATGTTACCCGTGAGGGTAGCGGTACCATCCTTACTGTCGTAGATCTGGAGGCCATCCGTGAAGGTGATCCGCTGACCGGTAAAGGTGATGGGATTACTACCCACCCGGAAGCGCTCTCCGAGTAGGCTAATTACCAGACTGGCATCCTGAAACGCCACGCTCCCATTCAGTCTGGGAGCCTCGATGGTCCCTCCAATATTTACTATCCCGCTCAGGTACCCTTCGGTGTTTTCCAGGTAGCCCAGGCTGAAGGGCTCTGCACTTTCCAGCATCAGACGGTTGAGGTCCAGTTTTAGGTCCATTGGTCCGTTCAGCGCGTAGGTGCCTGTCACTTCGACATCATTCCCGGCGTCTTCCAATCCAACGTCCAACGTATAGGTCTGCTCGTCTCCGGTAGTGACCACCGCCGTCAGGTTACCGAGGGTAGTACCGTTCCAGGAGAGGCTGTCGATGGATAGATTGGTGCGTATGCCTAGATTAGTCATCACGTTATCCAGCCCCACGGTACCGTTGAGAATACCACCGGCCACTTCCTCCTCCGAGAACACCAGGCGGCTGGGCGTATCCAGATCGAAGTCTTCAAAGGTGATCGTCACATGATTTGGCTCGTTGGTTTCGGCCAGCAGCGCCTGCGACTCGTGCCGCAGGCTGAAGTTATTGATCAGCAGATTCGGACCGGCGAGGGCGATCACGTTAGAAGCCGGTACCGTCCAGGTTTCGAAGTTCAGTATCTGTTCTTCCTCCAGTACTACGGTGAGGCTATCCCCCTGCTGGTCGATAAACGCCCCCAGGTAATGCCGTAGGCTATCCCCAGGGGTGTATAGTTTCAGTTCTACGAGTAGCTCATCGTCTATCGTCTCTCCGGAGATGACGGTGCGGCCCAGCTCGACCTGATTATTGTAGCTCACATCCTCCCAGTCGGCGTGAATGTTCAGCGCCTCCATATCTCCGATCACCTTAAGCTGCAAGCCCTGCGCTTCCAGCCCGGTGAACTCCAATTCCTGTAGGTCCAAATTGAAGAGAAATTCTGGAGATCCGTCGCGGTAAAGCAGCGACATGTTCATGGGCGACAGCTGCGTCAGCCCGTTGATCAGTCCCCCGGTCAGCACCTGCGGTCGCTTCAGCGCGAAGGTCATATCCACTGCGTCTCCATCTTCTACCGGCTCGGGCTGGGGAATGCTCTCATCGACGTAGGCCAGCAGGAAATCCACCATCTTCTGCGGAGTTTTCAGGGGATCGAAGTAGCCTACAACGTCGCCATCCATCACGTCGGATCGCAGGTAGATCTCATTATCCCAGTCGTGCATGGCGGCGGTGAGCAGTAGGCTATCTACGAAACTGCTACCGTCTTCTCCACGGAGAATAAAATCGTCCATCCGCACGACGGCATCCAGATCATAGGGGTCTAGCCCTTCGCTGCGCGCGACCAGCGTACCCTCTACGTCGAGTCGCTGTTCCGTAAGATCCCACTGTTGCAGTTCTAGATGGTCTACATCCACCATAGCCTCCACAAACACGGAGCTATCCGCATTGATGATATAGCGCCCACTGCCATTGGCCAGGAAGGCGGGGTGCAGCAAATCGAACTCGCCGGAGTAGCGGGTGTCTGACACGAGGGCGGTCAGGTTGACCAGCGAATCACCCCCATTCTCCGCCACAAAAGCACTGATGGACAGGTTCATGCTCGGCTCCAGCTGGCCGGTCACCTGCGCCTGTAGATCGATCGGACCCAGACCAATGGTCTCGAGCGTATCTCGGAATCCGCCGGTAAAGAATTCCGGAATACGGACGTTGGTCAGCGAGGCCGTCACATTGGTGTAGGCAGGGTTGTAGACCCCCCCGATGGTCCAGTCACCATTGCTGGTCTGTACCGGAATATCGAAGGTCAGATCAGTCAGCGATCCGCTCAGTCGGGCGTTCTGGATCCGGATGCTGGGTAAATTGATGTTTTCCGGCAGGAGACTATCCGGCAGGATGGAGCGGACATCAGCGATGTTGATACCAAGGTCACTGACCTCCATATCCAGCGTCAGATTATCCGGATCGAGGGCATTGCGGACGTTGCCATTGATGCGGGCGTAGGTGCTATCCCCCGGCAGCGATAGCCGTAGGTTGACGTCCAGATTATCCATGGGTCCGGTCACCGATCCACTGCCCCGCAAAAAGTCCGGAATAGTGTAGTCCTCCGGCAGGGTGCCCGGTGGCACATAGGCCAGTATGGTGGCCCGCGTAGCCAGCAGGGTATCGAGTTTGACGTTCAACCTGGTATTCGGATAGGCGGACACCCCATTGATGATGCCACTGGTTCTTACCCGGCTATTGAGTCCGTTGCCGAATACCCGGTTTTCCAGCGCGTAGAGATCGAGTTCCAGGCGATCGTTGTCGTAGCTGGCACTACCCTCGGCTACAATGCGTTGTGGCCAATCAATATCGGCGGGCAGCATACCATTCGGTACCAGGGGCAGCAGCGGACCGGGTGTTACACTCAGCTCGCGGAGGTACAGCCGCCCCCCTACCCGATTCGGATCCAGTACGTTGTGCGCACGCCCGCTGGCACGCACCTTGATACCAGGGCCGTCGATCTGAATTCTGGCGATATCCAGTTGGGCTACCGTACCATCAGCGCGCACCGAGAAGTCGATCTGCTGCGCCAGGTTACTCGATATCACCTGCTCCGTGGCCAGGTCCGGCGCCAGTAGCGCGATGTCTCTGAGTCCGATGTGTCCGTCTAGTTGGGCCCGCGCAACTAGCTCCTCAAGGTTTGCAGCGGCAAAATCATACTGGACGGCCGTGTTCTCGCTGCGCAGTTCGCTGTTCTTCGTGCGCAGTAGAAAGTCCTCCAGGCCCAGGAAGGTCGGGGCATACTCCACCACACCTTCCGAACGCAGTATAGCCAGACCGCTCTTCTCCACGCCACCCAGTTGCCGCAAACGCAGGTGCAATGAATCGACGATGTAGGCTATATCTGTTGCCTCAGCCTCTACCTCAGACAGCGCCAGGTGATTGAAGTCGATGCCTGGCCCTTTCAGTGGCGGTGCCGGTACGTCCATACGCAGCGCAAACTGACGGATCTGGAACAGTTCGCCGGTAAAGGCGATACTATCGCCCAGGGCAAGATCGGCACCTTCTAGGTTGACGTAGGGCAGCTGGGTACTAACATCCAGACTATCCATCTGCAGTGCCAGGGTACTTGCCGATATGGTCGCACGACCCAGCGTCAGCGCGATGGGCGCGGTCTCGGTCGCCGTAGTGTCTACGGGCAAACTCGATTCACCGATCCCGATCAGAGCCGCGGCTCCGTCGAGTTCGAGGTAGTCGACATCGAAGGTCATCGCAGCGAGATCAGCCTCGTTGATCTCCCCGCCCAGATGGTTGACCTCGAGATCCGCGAGTAGGCCGGCAGGATCGTCCTGGTAGTAGATGTCGGCGCGATCAAGGGTAAGCTGTGCCCCCGCCAAGTCGATCAGCCAACCGCCGGAGGTCGTCGCTACGGAGTCGGCCTGCGGTGATTCCGCTAGCGCTACCGTGTCTACGGGTACCAGGGCATCCAGCAGGAATTGGATGTTACTGGTCGAGTCCGTAGTAACGAGATTGGCATATACATCCTCGATCTCCACGCTGTTGATGGCTACGGTGGAGCGGACCAGCGCCCACATGTCCAGCCCCACCCCGAGGTGTCCGACCCGGGCAATCGTGTCTCCCTCGGGAGTGTTCACGTACACGTCGCGCACGTCGAGTCGGGATGGAAATTGCAGGGATAAGTCCCCGATCCCAACATCCGTACCCAAGGTCGTCCGGGCGATCTTCTCCGCCTGGTCGGTGATCGCCCGCTGTACAAAGGGCAATTGGATGAGCAGAAATACCAGCACCAGCAAGCCGAGCAGCGAGACAATGAACCAGAAGATGAACCGGCCGATTTTTTTTGCTGTGCTTGTAGCCAAAGGGGAACGTACTTGAGGGGAGGGGTATCTATCGTTAACCCCCCGTGCAAAGGAGTGTTCGCTGGAGTAGCGGGCCGGAGGTTCGGCTGCGCACCGTTCGGCTGACTTTAATCAATTCTTAACACCAGCCCCTTCAGGTACTCTCCCTCCGGGTGATAAAGACTCACCGGGTGATCGGGGCCCTGCCCGAGGTGATGCAGCACCCGCACGGGCCGACCAACCTCCAAACCGGCCGCCACGATGGTGTCGTAGAACAACTGACGATCCACCACCCTACTGCAGCTAAACGTAAATAGTAAACCGCCGGGCTTGATGACCTGAATGGCCCGCGCATTGAGCCGTTTGTAGGCCTGCACGGCTTTATGTCGCCGGTGCTTGTTCTTGGCGAAGGCGGGCGGATCTACCACTACGATATCGTAGGAGTCGGCAGCGGCATGCTCCTTCAGCCAGTCCATGACGTCAGCCGTAGCGATCTCCGATCGCTCCGTAAAGTCACCGTTGTCCGACACATTAAGGCCGGTCAGTTCGGTAGCCGTCGCACTTAGGTCGATACTTTGCACCTGCGTGGCCCCGCCCAGCAGCGCGTAGACGGAGAAGCCCCCGGTGTAGCAAAAGGTGTTCAGTACCCGCTTGTCCTTAGCGTAGCTACCCAGTAACCAGCGATTTTCGCGCTGGTCTATGAAAAAGCCCGTTTTCTGCCCGTTCGCGATGTCGATCCGAAACCGCCGCCCGTGCTCCAGCACCCGCAACTCCTGTACGTCGGGGCCTGCGAGGATTCCGTCTTTCAAACTCACGGCGTAGCGTTCGGGCAGTGACTTACTGCTCTTATCGTGGACCGTAGTGATCACGTCCGGCAACAACTGAAGCAGCGCCGCAGCGATCTGCTGCCGCTGGCGATGCATACCTATGCTATGGCACTGAACGACGGCCACGCTACCGTAGCGGTCGATCACCAAGCCGGGCAGCCCATCGCCCGCGGCGTGCACCAGGCGGTAGGTATTGGTCAGGGGATCGTCCGCCAGACCAAGTTGTTGCCGTACGTCGATAGCTTGCTGCAATTGCCGGGTGTAGAAGTTTTCCGGTAGATCTTCGGTTCCGAAGTGCAGCATACGCACGCGGATACTGCCGGCCTGATAGTGCCCTACCCCGAGAGGCTGTCCCTGCTGATCGCTGACGCGCACCAGATCGCCATCGGCCAGTCCGTCCGGCTCATGATGAATGGCACCGGAGAACACCCAGGGGCTACGGCGTACCAGGGCGCTCTCACGTCCTTTACGCAGGGATATAGTTTGCATGCGGCGAAGGTAAGCCTCCGTCGGGCGACTAAGGTGAATTAGCTGTCCGGCGACATACGCAATCACGCACAGCAGTCGTTTGGTGCCTAGCATTCCTTGTTTGTGCAACGAACCGATCGCTATTTCCCGCTTGTGCGCGAAGTAGTCGTTCCACCAGAACTTCTCATGAAACTACCGGTACCCAACTGCTTTTTCGGCCTTCTATTTCTACTGCTCGCGGTCAGCTGTTCCACGACCACCGAGTCTATCGACTACATCCTGGGGGAAGGTCAGCTACGACTCGAAATCGCCAACACGGTCGTTTCGGAGACCACTCCAGCGGTCACCACGGTACTCACGGTCGCCGATGTGCGTATCGACGGGGTATCCCTCCCGGGCTTCCGGCGGCAGACCATACAGTGGGGCGGCGGCGCGCAGGCTGCAGATGTACTCTACAACGGCAGTATCGCCTCGGGCAGCTACGAGCTGGTAGAGCTTATCCTCGACCCCGGCACGGATGACCAGGGCAGCGGACCGGGCTGCTATACCGTCGATGCCAACGGTCAGAAGCATGCACTGGACATTAGAGCCGGCGGACTGCTGAGCATACCTACCTATGAGCTGGTAGTCGACCGCAATGAGTACGTATCCGGCCTACTGTCCATACAATTAGCTAAGGCTTTACAGCCGCAGACTGCGTCCGGCACCTACACGCTGCAGGCCAACCGTTGGCACCGCAAGTGGGCTACTTACATCCCGCAGGAGTCGCAGTTGGCGTCCAGCCGGTAGGTTTACGCGCTATACCAGCTAAATAGTTCGGTCCTTACACCGTATGGACTACCTCATCATCGGACAGGGGCTGGCCGGCACGCTGATCGGATATCGTTTAGAGCAGGCGGGTCATCGGGTACACTATGCGGACGCAGCCGAGCAGACCGCAGCCAGTAGCGTGGCGGCCGGTGTGATCAATCCCATTACCGGCCGACGCTTCGTGCGCAGTTGGCGCATCGATGAGCTACTCCCGGAAGCCCGTGAGCTGTATGCACAGCTTGAGAACACGCTAGGGGTACGTCTCTGGCATGATCTACCGCTGATTCGTACCCTATTCAACCGGGGGGAGCAGAACGACTGGTTGTCCCGTGGCGGCGACCCGGGCTACGCCCAATACCTAGACGATACCCCTAATCTTGGCAGCTTACCTGAGCTCACGTACCCGGCCTTCTCGTACGTAGGGGTGCGGCAGACGGCCCGCGTCGATCTGCGGCGCTTAGTTCAAACATTTCGCAGTCGGATACTGGCTACCGGCCGGTTTACTGCTTCTGTGATCGACTATGGGGCGCTTCCTCCTGGCTACGACCGCTACATTTTCTGTGAGGGATGGCGTGCCAGGTACAACCCCTACTTCAACTACCTCCCCCACGGCGGTACCAAGGGGGAGGCACTGCTGGTCGATACGGGGGACGCACCCGTGCTAAAGCGTATGTTCAAGCACCGCGTATTTCTGGTGCCTCAGATCGAGGGGGGCTACTGGGTGGGCGCCAGTAGTAGCAACGCCTTTACGGACGACGGGCCGACCGGGGCCACTGCCACCTTCCTAGAAGATCGACTACGGGAAGTACTGCGCGTACCCTATACGGTCACGGCTCACTTAGCTGCCGTGCGCCCCACCGTACGCGACCGGCGTATGCTGCTGGGTCGTCATCCGCAACACCCGGAACTGTACATCTTTAATGGCTTGGGAACAAAGGGCGCTAGCTTAGCACCGCTGGGAAGCAAGTGGCTATACGATCTGCTGGAGCGCGGTATACCCGTGCCAGCGGAGGTGTCTATTGATCGGTTTTCAGATCAGGGTGCAGGTTGAAAAGGGTCTGTATTTGAGAAGAATCTTATCTACTGCTGTCTTATGAGAACCAATTGTGCAATTCGTAGTTTCTAACACATTGTTTGATTATGCACAATTTTAAAAAATGCCCCCCTCCCCCGCCCCCTCCGGTGGGTCTTACGACCTTGTAGTATTCTGTCACCTTCGCTGGGACTTCGTTTACCAGCGCCCGCAGCATCTCATAAGCCGCCTCTCCCAAACGTACCGGACCTTATTTGTAGAGGAACCCTGGCGAAGACCAGACCGGCCTGATAGCCCACTGCGAAAGATTACTGAGCGGCTACATGTCTTACAGCCCAATGTCGATCACATCGATGAGATTTCAAACGTACTTGCGGACTATCTCCCCGGGGGCCGGACTGACATCGCCTGGTTCTACTCCCCCTCCTTCTTCCCTTTACTGGCAGACTTACGCTGTGATACCGTAGTGTATGATTGCATGGACGAGCTTAGTCTTTTCCGCGGCGCTCCGGCCTCACTGGTGCAGTTGGAGGACCGGCTACTGCTGCGCGCGGATGTAGTTTTTACAGGAGGCCGCTCTCTTTACGAAGCCAAGGCATCACGCAACGCGTCCGTACACTGCTTCCCTAGTTCGGTCGACCAGGACCATTTCAGCTCTGCCCAGCGGAGCTTACCCGTACCGGCCGATATCGCCGCCGTAAAGTCACCCATTGTAGGCTATTTCGGAGTGATCGACGAGCGTATCGACCTGGAGCTACTGGCTGCTACCGGGGATCTACTACCTGAGGTGAACTTTGTCATGATCGGCCCGATAGCGAAAATCGCACTGGAGGATCTGCCCCAACGGGAGAACATCCACTACCTGGGCATGCGTGACTATCAGGAATTACCCAACTTTCTGCAGCGGTTCGACGTGGCGATGATGCCCTTTGCACTTAACGACGCGACCAAATTCATCAGCCCCACCAAAACGCTCGAGTATATGGCTGCGGGTAAGCCCATCGTCTCTACCGCCATCCGGGATGTAGTGCGGGAATACGCCGACTCGGTTGCAATTGTAGACAGCCCGGACAGTTTCGCAGACGCGATCCGCAGGGCGCTGGCTACCTCTACCCCACCCGACTACACTACTATTCTTGACAACACCTCCTGGGATGCTACCGCCAAACGGATGCGCGCACTCCTGGAAAAAACCCTGGTATGAACACCGCAGATATCGTAATCATTGGCGCGGGAATTTCCGGTGCCGTCCTAGCCGAGCGCTACGCCAACAACGGCAAACGGGTCACTATACTCGAAAAACGGGATCACATTGCCGGTAATTGCTACGACTATATAGACGACAACGGCATTCTGGTATCTAAGTACGGAGCTCACCTGTTCCACACCAATTATGAAGAGGTTTGGGCGTACGTCAACCAGTTTTCGGAGTGGTACCCCTGGGAGCATAAGGTATTGGCACAGGTCGAGGACAAACTCGTGCCCATTCCCGTAAACATCACCACGGTAAATACTCTGTACGGTACTAAATTGGAGACCGATCAGGACATGCGTGATTGGCTGGACGCCAATCGCCAGGATATCCCGGATGCTAAGAATGGACGGGACGCCGTGCTCCATAAAGTAGGCGATGACCTGTACGAGAAAATGTTTCGCCACTACACCAAGAAGCAGTGGGACAAGTACCCCGAAGAACTCGATGCGTCGGTCCTCAATCGAATCCCGGTGCGCACCAACTTTGACGATCGCTACTTTTCCGATAAGTATCAGGCGCTGCCGAAGGGCGGATATACCCAGCTCTTCGCAGCCATCCTGGATCATCCTAACATCAGCGTACACCTCGGCACGGATTACTTCGACGTGAAGGATGAACTCGGCAGCTATGAGAAGCTGTTTTACACCGGCCCCATCGACCGCTTCTTCGAGTTCAAGCACAGCCTGACGGAGAAGCTGGAGTACCGATCCATCAACTTCGTTTCCGAGACGGTACAGCAGGAATACTTCCAGCACAATTCCGTAGTCAACTACCCCGGCCGCGAGGTGGACTATACCCGCATCGTAGAGTACCGGCACTTTGGCAATCAGACCGGTCCGCAGGTCACCACCATTGTCAAGGAATACACCACTGACGAGGGTGATCCCTATTACCCAGTCCCTAATGCGCGTAATCAGGCCATCTACGAACGCTACCGTGCTGAAGCCGAAGCCCTGAAGGACGTGTACTTCGTGGGACGGCTAGCCAACTACAAGTACTTCAACATGGATCAGGCCTTTAAGAATGCGCTTGCCCTATACGATGAGCTGGAACAGCCAGCTCGACCGGTAGACGCCGCTACAACAAATCAGGTAGCTGCCGAATGATTCCTGACCTACCGTCCTTTTTGATGGGTGGCTACGAATGTGCCGACCACATCAATCGCTCGGGCGAACGAATCAATCTGCTACAAACTACCGAGCACGACCGCCGCGCCGCCGAAGATTTTGCTGCCCTGGCCGCACTCGACATTCGGGTTGCGCGGGAGGGGATCTGCTGGAGCGCTGTGGAGGTTGCCCCCCAACAGTTCGACTTCACTGAAGTAGCCTACCGGCTACGGGCTGCTCACGCCGCCGGTGTTGAAGTGATGTGGGACCTGTGTCACTTCGGCTACCCCGACGGACTCTTTCCCACTCACCCTCAGTTCCTGCCTCGCTTCGTAGCCCTGTGTCGTGCCTTCGCTGCGTTTCACCAGCGGGTGACCACTGCCGTGCTCTACGTAGTGCCCATCAACGAGATCAGTTTCCTTTCCTGGCATTCCGGTGATGTACGCGGTACCGTTCCTTTTGCAACCAACGCGGGGTGGGATATGAAGTGGCACCTTTGTCGGGCAGCCATCCAAGGGATCGTGGCATTAAAGGCCACCGCCCCGACCTGCCGCATCGTCACGATCGAGCCGCTCATACGCGTACACGGCCACGACGGCTCCGACTCCGGTCACATCGCGCGGATGAACAACGATCAGTTCCAGGCGATGGACATCATCGGGGGGCGCTTATGCCCCGAACTAGGCGGACGGGAAGAATACCTCGACCTACTCGGTTTCAACTACTACTACAACGGACAGTGGACCGACGGAGTAGTACCCCTGCCCTGGCCAGAACCGGAAGATGCTATGCGTCGCGTGCCGCTACATCGACTACTACTAAACGCCTACGACCGCTACCGCCGTCCATTTTTTCTCGCTGAGACCGGGCACTTCGGTACCGACCGTGCCCGCTGGCTAATCGAAGTAGCCTATGAGATCGAGCTCGTTCGGCAGCACACCGCCGATTTTTTCGGGGTGTGCATTTACCCTATCGTCGACCGTCCCGATTGGGACGACCTTACCTCCTACTCCAACTGCGGACTGTACGACCTCGACGCGGAGAATAATCGGATTCCACACTACTCCAGTATCGAGACCGTACACCGTTTACAGGAACTGTGGAGTAGGTAAACTAAAAAGCCCGCCGACCTATTGGTCGACGGGCTTTGTATCATGAAGAAGCGGGGCGCTTACTTGCCCTCTACCTCTTCGAATTCTACATCCTGGACGTCGTCCGCTCCAGAGCTACCCGTCCCGGCGCCGTTCGCGTCCGCTCCGGGTGCACCTCCGTCGGCGGTGGGATCACCCTCCTGTCCGGCTTGGTACATATCCTGACTGGCAGCATTCCACGCGGCAGTAAGAGCTTCGGTAGCGCTTTCGATGGCGCTCAGGTCTTCGGCCTTGTGTGCTTCGCGGAGCTTCTCGAGGTTCTCCTCGATGGGCTGCTTTTTCTCATCCGAGATTTTCTCGCCAAACTCCTTGAGTTGCTTCTCCGTCTGGAAGACCAGCTGATCGGCACCATTAAGCTTCTCGACACGGTCACGGGCTTCCTTGTCCGTTTCCTCGTTAGCAGCGGCCTCGGCCTTCATGCGCTCGATGTCCTCCTTGCTCAGTCCGGTACCGGCTTCGATCTTGATCGACTGCTCCTTACCCGTACCCTTGTCCTTTGAAGTTACACTGAGTACACCATTGGCATCCATGTCGAAGGTTACTTCGATCTGGGGTACACCGCGGGGGGCTGGGGGAATATCACCGAGTACGAAGCGTCCGATGGGACGGTTGTCCTTGGCCATCTGACGAGCTCCCTGTAGGACGTGAATCTCCACGGAAGGCTGGTTGTCGGATGCGGTAGAGTATACCTTCGACTTCTTGACGGGGATCGTGCTATTTGCTTCGATCACCGTATCGAAGATGCCACCCATTGTTTCGATACCCAGGCTGAGTGGGGTTACGTCCAGCAGCAGTACATCCTGTACGTCTCCGCTGAGTACACCACCCTGAATGGCGGCACCTACGGCAACCACCTCATCGGGGTTCACACTCTTGTTGGCCTTCTTACCGAAGAACTTCTCTACGGCCTCCTGAATAGCGGGGATACGGGTAGAGCCACCTACGAGGATGACCTCATCAATCTCGCTCTTGCTGATACCGGCATCGTTCATGGCCTTTTCGCAGGGCTTGAGCGTACGCTGGACGAGCTCGTCGGCCAGTTGCTCGAACTTGGCGCGGCTGATCTTCACGACCAGGTGCTTGGGTACACCATCTACGGCCGTAATGTAGGGTAGGTTAACTTCGGTCTCCGTTGTGCTGGAGAGCTCGATCTTGGCCTTCTCGGCGGCCTCCTTAAGACGCTGAAGTGCCATGGGATCCTTCTTCAGGTCCATGTTCTCCTGGTTCTTGAACTCGTCGGCCAGGAAGTCGATCAGTACGCGGTCGAAGTCGTCACCACCCAGGTGAGTATCGCCATTGGTAGACTTCACTTCGAATACGCCCTCACCCAGATCGAGGATCGAGATATCGAACGTGCCGCCACCAAGGTCATACACCGCGATGGTCATGTCCTTACTACGCTTGTCCAGACCGTAGGCCAGGGCAGCCGCAGTGGGCTCGTTGATGATCCGGCGGACGTTCAGTCCGGCGACCTCACCGGCCTCTTTCGTGGCCTGTCGCTGGGAGTCATTGAAGTAGGCGGGTACCGTCACGACGGCCTCCGTTACTTCGGTGCCCAGGAAGTCCTCGGCGATCTTCTTCATCTTCTGCAGCACCATGGCGCTGATCTCCTGGGGGGTGTACTTCCGCCCGTCGATCTCCACCTGGGCCAGACCGTTGTCGCCCTTGACGACCTTATAGGCCGAACGGTCCACTTCATTCTTTACTTCATCGAAGCGCTGTCCCATGTACCGCTTAATGGAAGCGACCGTACGCGTGGGGTTCGTGATGGCCTGCCGCTTGGCGGGCTCGCCGATCTTGCGTTCACCGGCGTCCAGGAAGGCTACGATGGAAGGAGTAGTGTTGCGACCCTCGTCGTTGTAGATCACGGTGGGCTCGTTGCCCTCCATCACCGCCACACATGAGTTGGTCGTTCCTAAATCTATTCCGATAATCTTGCTCATTCGTTGCTTATTGTATACGTTGATTGACATTGATGTCGACCCCAATAATGCAAGCTGCGTGCCAGAGCCACTGCTGGACAAATTCTGCCGCTTTTTCGGGCGGGGCCGCGGGTGCAACGCCAATATGCGAAGGGCGCTGTCACGTAGTTGACATTTTGGCAGACGTCCGTGCCTCCATGGCTCCGCCCCCAAACAACAAAGCGGCCTTCCGACACGCCGATTGGATAGCTATCCAGCCGGAGGTTCGGAAGACCGCTTCGTACGAACGGTTAATCGTGAGGTGCTACTGCACCACGACCCGCGCGGTGTTGATGAGCCGGCCGTCGCTGTTGCGCAGCATCAGGAAGTAGGTGCCGCTCGGCAGCGACGACATGTCCACCGCTACGCGTTGCTCACCCACCCGGGCGTCCACCACCCGGTCCTGTTGCAACTGCCCCAGCTGGGTGTACAGCAGCAACCGACCCGTGAACGCTTCATGGGTAGCGATCTCGTAGGTGAGCGACTGTCCCTCCCGCAGGGGGTTGGGGTAGGCGCGTACCGCAAAGCCCAGGGGCAGGAAGTCGCGGGTGCCTACGATACTGTCGCGGCCCAGCTTGATGCTCACCCCGGCGCTGGGGCGGTAGTTGCTGCCGTCACTGGCCAGTACCCGGTGGTACAGCGTAGCCGTATCCCCCAGATTCACCCCGGCGCTATCGAGCAGCGTCGCTACGGTACCGAAATTGGTCTCGAAGAAGGTGTCCCGACCCGTGTTAGCGGCAAACAGTACCGAGTCGAAGTCCGCATCGGCGGCCAGCTGCCAGACGTAGATGACCGTGTCCCCGTCGGGGTCGGTGGTCGGTGCGTAGTTCACGCGGAAGGGCTGCTGGTTCGACCCGCCGATGGCCAACGTATCGCCGTCCAGGGGAGCCAGGATGCGCGAGGCCAGGGGCGGCAGGTTGAGCTCGCCACGGATCTGACCGCGGGCTTCGCCGCTGCCCACCTCGGTGGTGTGGATGTTCGCGTAGACGCGACCGCTGCGCAGGGCTGTGACCTGTTCGGTCGTCAGCATGTAGGTGTTGCTGTCCACGCTGAAGATCGCACTGCGCCCCGCGTCGAGGGTGTCGGCCGACAGCGGCAGCGTGATGGGTCCGTTCTGGCCGGCGGGGGCCAGGTGCAGGTGGGCGCCTCCGGCAATGGAGTAGTCAAACTCACCCTCCAGCATGGTTACGCTACCCGACAGCATCAGCAGCGAGTCGGTCAGCTCCAGCTTCAGGCCACCCTGGGCCGTAGTCTGGACGTAGTTGGTGGCGTTGGCACCGGAGAAGGTGGTGTGTAGGTAGGTCTGCGCCAGGGGAAGCACCTGGCCGCGGATGGCTCCACTGGGGTAGTCCGCGGTGTGCACGTTGATGTACACCCTGCGGTCCAGCATTTCGGCCAGTTGGGCCTGGGTGAACTGAAAGACGTTGCTGTCGGCCAGTACCACGCCGCTGCGGTTGTCGTCATCGAGCTCGGTAGCCATCGACTGCAGGATGCCGCCGTTGCTTCCGGCGATATTGCGGTGCAGGTGCATGCCGCCGGCGATCGCTTCGTTGAAGTCGCTGTCCAGGTCCTGGAAGGAACCGACCAGCGTGACCGTAGTATCGCGCAGTTCCGCGGCCACCATTCCGGTAGCATCGGTGGGTACGCCCGCCGGTTGGCTGGCGCCCGACAGGGGGGCCAGGAAGTAACTCGTAGCTTCACCTAGTACCTGGCCGCGGATCTCGCCGCCTGGGTGGTCTAGGGAGTGGATGTTGACATACAGAAAGCGATCGGTAAGGGTATCTATTTGTCCTTCGGTAAGTTGGAAGGTGTTTGCTCTGGGGAAGAACCGGCCGCCGCGTGCCGCACTGCTATCGGCCGATACGGTGAGGGGATACAGTACTCCACCACTCTGACCAGGATAGCCGGGATGCAAGTGGGCACCACCGCCAATCGACTTGTTAAGATCACTCTGTAGATCAAAGTAGCTTCCGGTGGCCGTCATGCGGGTGCCCATCAGTTCCACCTTCACCATGCCATGACCGGTAGAAATTACGGAGGGAATCTGCTGGTTACCGTTGAGGAAGGTGGTAAACACAGCCTGTGCTTCGGGTATCATTTGGCCGCGTAGTTCTCCCATGGGGTTGCCTACCGTATGAATATTCAGGTAGACGCCACGGGCAATGAGCAGACTACGCTGCCCCGGAGTCATGGTGTATTTGTTGCTGTCGATGGGGAAGGTTCCGCTCACGGTATCGGTACGTAGGAAGTCCAGCGGAATGATAATTCCCCCATTATCTCCCGCATAACCGGCGTGCAAGTGACTGCCCTTTCGAATAAAGGTGTTGATACGCGATTGCAGTCCGGCGTAGCTACCGATCAGGCGGATCGTATCATCGACTACGTGACTGAGTACCTGTCCCGTTCCCTGCGAAAGGATGGGAGGATACTGATTGGCACCCGAAAGATGGGCCCGTAGGATGATGTTAGCGGGCGGAAGTACCTGTCCGCGGATTTCGCCACTGGGGTACGCACCACTATGAATATTCGCGTAGTAGCGCCCATCGCGCAGATCGGCTACCTGCTTATCGTCCAGGGTAAAGGTATTGTCCTCACTGCGGAACACGCCACTCAGGCCATCGTCCGCTACGGAGGCAGTAAGTGCGATATCAATGCCACCGTTCAGTCCGGGTAATCCCAGGTGCAGGTGAGCGCCTCCGCCGATACTGCTTGCAAAGGTGTCCTTAAGGTCAGCGAATGAGCCGGTGACTACCAGACTATTATCGTCCGCATCGAATTCCATGAGCAAGGCGCCATGAGCGGTAGAAATCACACTGGGCACCTCGTTACTACCCAGTAAGTTGGTGTAGTAAGCCTCCTTACCGTTGCGCACCAGATTGCCACGCAGTTCCCCGCTTGGGTACCGTTCGGTATGGATATTCACGTAAATGCTCCCGACATCAACATCTTCCAGATCGTCCGTCGAGATGATAAAGGTGTTATCCTCTGCATTGATCGTACCGCTGAGACCGTCCTCGCTCAGGCTAAGGGATAGCGGTTGGATGATGCCACCATTGCTCCCAGGGTAAGCGACGTGGATATGACCACCGCCCCTAATGGAGGTAGCCACGGGGGAACTCAGGCGGGCGAAGGAGCCACTCACTACGAACCGCGCGCCGCCATCTACTTCGGTGACGTCCACGGTTACCGAGCCACTAGCCGCAGTAGCTACTGGAAGCGCCTGCTGTTGTCCGCTGAGCATGGCGGTGGCTGAACCATAATTCTGTGCCTGTAGGGAGCACGCTGCAAATAATAAAGCGGTACAGCAAAGGTACCGTAGAGTAGAAAGAATCATTGCGATCGTTGATTAAGCTATATACGTATAAGGATATGCCCCGGTAGGCCATACCCCACCGTTTCTAACTGTACACAGCGGATTTTGTGCAAGGGTTTTTCACTTTATGCTTAGGTAGTGAACATTCTCACGTGGGCGGGCAGCTAGCCTACCTGAACCGGCTACCCATTTAGCCAGGCGATGTATACCTGCCAGGGCCAGTACCATACCGCCGAAAACGCAATTTGGTGCAACTAGAGGAATACGTTACCCCCGATCCTTCGGTATCTCCCCCGCGGCCACCTCCTGCCGCCGGAAGTAGTCCATGACTTTCTTGGCCGTACTCAGATTGGTCACCTCGGCGATCTCGCTGGCCAGGGCGTTTTTGACCTTCTTGGTGCTGCCGAAGTGGGCGATCAGCTTCTGCACGGTCTTCTCCCCTACCCCGGGGATATTGGTGAGCTCGGTCTGCAGCATGCCGATGCTGCGCTTGTTGCGGTGGTGTCGTAGGGAAAAGCGGTGCGCCTCGTCGCGGCACTGCTGAATCAGCCGCAGACTTTCCGACTTCTTGCTGATGTGGATCGGCACGGGATCGTCGGGAAAGTAAATCTCTTCCAGTCGCTTGGCAATTCCCACTACGACCATCTTACCGCGCAGGCCGAGTAGGTCCACACTCTCCATCGCGTGGCTCAGTTGACCCTTACCCCCGTCGATAATAACCAACTGCGGCAACGGCTCCCCTTCTTCCTGTAGCCGGCGGTAGCGGCGGTACACTACTTCGGTCATGCTAGCGAAGTCATCGGGGCCGACGACGGTCTTGATGTTGTAGTGGCGGTAGTCCTTCTTGCTGGGCTTGGCGTTCTTAAATACTACGCAGGCACTGGCCGGATTGGTGCCCTGGATATTGGAGTTGTCGAAGCATTCGATATGCATGGGCAGGTCGTCCATGGACAGATCGGCCTGTAGCTGGCGGAGCACGCGCTCGGCGGGCGTCTGCCGGTTGGCATTGCTGATTCGCTGTTTCTTGCGCTGCAGCAGCATGTACTTGGCGTTCTTTTCGCTGAGCTCCAGTAGCTTCTTTTTGTCGCCAATCTTGGGCACGGTCACCGTAGCCTCCACGCCGGCCAGTTCGAGCTCGTGGTTGAGAATCACCTCGGGCGCAATGCTGTTGAAGCGGTCACGCAGTTCCGGAATAGCGTAGGTAAGTAGGCTTTCCTCGTCATCGTCCAGGTTCATCTCGATCTCCTGGGTGTGGGTATGGATCACGGCCCCGTTGACAATCTTGATGTAATTCAGAAAGGCTTCCTTTTCGTCCATCGCCAGGCCGAATACATCCAGGTCGCGGATGCTGGTACTGACGATGGTCGACTTGCTCTGGTACTTCTCGAAGGCCTTTAGCTTGTCGGCGATCTGCTGCGCCCGCTCGAACTCCAGGTTTTCGGCCAGCTCCTCCATCTCCCCCTGAAAGTGGCGTTTCACCTCGGCGAAGTTGCCCTTCAGGATATTCTTGACCTGTTCGATCTTCTCGTTGTAGTTCTCCTCCGTCTCTTCCCCCACACAGGGCCCCTCGCAATTCTTGATGTGGTACTCCAAGCAGACCTTAAACTTGCCGGTGGCGATATTCTCCTCACTCAGGTTGAGGTTGCATGTCCGCAGGGGAAATAGGGTCTTCACCAGATCCAGAATGATCTTCAACCTTCCCTTACTCGTATACGGGCCGAAGTAGTAGCTACCGTCCCGCCGTACCTGCCGCGTGATGAATACCCGGGGAAAGCGCTCGTCCTTGATGCAGATGTACGAGTAGTTCTTGTCGTCCTTCAGATTGATGTTGTAGCGGGGCTGGTGCGTTTTGATCAGCGCATTTTCCAGCAGTAGCGCGTCGGCCTCCGTTTCTACAATCGTAAATTCCAGGCGGGCGGCATTCTTGACCATCACGCGGGTGCGATTCAGTCGGTCCTTCCGGTCACCGAAGTAGCTGGCTACCCGGTTGCGTAATACCTTGGCCTTACCCACATACAGGATGGCCTCGTCCGGCCCGATAAATCGGTATACCCCGGGCTGTTTTGGTACGGTATCGGCAATACGCTTAAAGTCTTCCGTCTTCATCGCTGCAATAACGGCATCGCGCCCAAATCGTTGGCCGGGGCGCGACGGTCTTTTACGCGCTAGGGCTCCTCACTCAGAAAGCGGTAGAACACGAGGATCAGCGTGACGACCAGTGCTACGATACCGGCCAGTACCAGGTATGCGATGGGTCCGGTACCGCCAAGGATCTGGGGGAAAGCTAAGTAGGGCATACCGGGGAAACACGGCGGACCCGTAAAAGATTGCTCACTCCAGCAGGGACGCCATATCGGTCAGTCCCGACTGCCGTGCGTGATCGGCGGCGGTCAGGCCCTGCTCATCCACAAGCGTAGTATCGGCACCGGATCGCAGCAGCAGCTCCGCTACCTCTACGTGCTTGCCCAGTACGGCAAACATGAGCGCGGTGAATCCCCGCGGACCGCGGATATTGACTGCAGCTCCACGCTCCAGGAGATAGGTAGCCACGGCGACGTGCCCCTTGAAGCTCACCCCCATCAGCGGCGTACTGCCCGTACCATCCTTGACGTTCAGCCCCGCCCCGGCCGCGATGAGCTGTTCGGCGATGGTCAGTTCGTCCAGGTAGCTAGCCAGCACCAAGGGGGTAGCGCCCCGTGCGTCGCGGGCGTGAATGAGCGTGGGATGCTGCTCAAGCAGCTGTACGGCGCCGGTGGCATCAGCACTACGGATGGCCTGAAAGAGTTGTTCGCTGGTGTTCATCCCACAAACATAGGGCGGGGCCGCGGGTGCAGTGCGCCTACCGGTTACCGCCATCACGTTAAGGAATAATAGCGCTAATGTTTGTCCCGTTGGCTTACTGTTGCTATCTTCAGTCCAGATTTAGCATTTAGTTTGTTCAGTTTTACGTCTCTCTCTCATATGAATATACCTACCTTAGTAAGCAGCCCGCTGCCTACTCGCCTGCATACGGGCAACCCCTTCATTCACCGTGGCCTTCACTTACTGCGTGCCTACCGACAGCACGACTGCGAAACCGTGCGCCGGCTTGCGCTCGACTACCTGCAGTTGGCCGAGCAGCACCGCAACTGCGGAAACTACGGCAATGCCATCCATCAGGCGAACATCGTGCTGGGCCTGGTGGCCCTCGAAAACGACCACGTCGATCGCGCCGAGGCATACCTGACCGCAGCGGCCGCCACCCCCGGCTCGGCCCAGCTTACCAGCTTCGGTCCTAATATGCTCCTGGCCAAAAAACTCCTGCTAGCCGGTCGCCGGCGCACCGTGCTGACGTACCTGGATCGCTGCGGAGCATTCTGGAAACTCAGCTTCGGCCGGCTGTGGCGGTGGAAGCTAGAGATCCGCACCGGTCGGATCCCAAACTTTGGGCACAACCTGACGCACCTGCTCGACCCTAAGTCATTCGGCTGAAAATTTTTCCCAGGGGTAGTAATCTATCGCGTAAATTTGGCCACAGTAGATAGTGTCCGATTTATAGCGCGTATGCCGGGACCGTCTTAACGGCGGCCCTTCGTATCATGCAATTTATACAAACCCCTTATGGAAGCTGAATTTGTGTTGCTGGGCCGTAGGCTCCTAAAGGCCTATGCCCGTCGTGATTTTATCAAGGTGAGCCAGATGGCCACCGACTACTTGGCTGCCGCCGAGCGATACCGTGATCATACGAACTACGGAAATGCCATCCACCAGGCCAACACCCTGCTCGGTCTGATGGAGCTGGAGCAAGATCACATCGATCGCGCGGCGGAATACCTCCTCAACTCCGCCCGTACGCCCGGCTCGCGACAGCTGAAGGCCTTCGGACCCAGTATGCTGCTCGCCCAACAACTGCTGGAGCGCAACCAGCGGCGCACCGTCTTACGCTACCTCGACGAGTGCCGCTCCCTGTGGATGCTGAGTTTCGGGAGCCTCTGGAAGTGGCGTCGGCAAATTCTTCAGGGCCGCACCCCTAACTTCGGAGCCAACTTGTCGTACCTCACTGACTATAAATCCTTCGGCTGATCCTCCTGGGTGCAGCGATACACCACGTACTTCTCGTTCTCTACCACTCCTTCGACCCGACGAAATGACCTCCCCAGGTGCGTAGCATAGTTCAGGTGCCGATTGGCTACGACCACGAATACTCCCTCTGGCGCCAGTACCCGCCGCACTTGGTGAAATAGGGCCAAACTCACGTCCAGGTTATTTTCGTGTCCGAAGTGAAATGGTGGATTGGTCACCACCAACTCCTGACTGCCGGCCGCTATCTGCTCCAACCGGTGATCATACAGTACCGAAGATCGATCTGCCGGCAAATTGAGTTTTGCACTGGCTACAGCTAGTATAAAGTCGTCCGTTGCCGTAAGCTGGGCATCCGGATACCGACGCACTAACTGATCGCCGATTACGCCGTTCCCACAGGCTACATCAAGTATGGTTTTAGGGGTAAGGGAAGCGGGTAGCACCTCCTCCCAGTTGTCCAACAGAAACTGAGTAGCATAATCCACGTGCCCCGCTGAGAATACACCGTAGTACTGCCGGTACTCCACGCCAGCGTAGGTCTGGGTGTTCATCAGCACCTGCGGCCCCGCCCCCTCTCCGGTTGGTTTAAAGTCGGACAGTAGAAGCAAGCGGGCCTTCTTTTGTGCACGTGTCTGGGTGACGGTGGCTGCATACTTACCGGCCAGCGTGAGTAAGCGGGGGGTGAAGTGTCGGGTCATAAAACCGATCGCAAGCAGTAAGCCCGGCTGGGCGTGAGTAGCCAGGTAGGCCAGGTAGTACTCCAGCAGGTCCAGCGATTTAGGAAGCCGGAGAACCGCCTGATGGACGGGTTGAGGGTCACTTAGTAGAGACACCGTAGCGGGCAGAGTGCCCGAGGCGTTGCGACGCAGGGCTTCCTCCTGACTGTGATAGGCCGTGATGGACTGTACCGGTTCCCGAAGGCCGTAGGTAAGTACGCCAAAGCGATCGTGCAGTACGGTAGTGGACGTACCGATAGCCAGGTGCTGCTGTGACCATTGCAGCAGCAGCTGGTCGGCCTGACTGCTCACGCGTAGACTGCCGTCGGTGGTGGGGGGATAACGTAGCATGGTTACGGGTTTGGCCTACACCCAAACCCCCGGCAGGCGCGATGTTCGTTACATCAGGGCGAGGACAGCATCCCGGCGCGTGCGGCTTATCGGGATGCAAACGTTACCGATGTGGATACACTCGCGATCATAACGAGACACGTGCTCCAGGTTGACCGCATAACTGCGGTGGGTACGCACGAACACACCGTCTTGTAGCTCCTCCAGCAGATCACCCAGCGTGGCTCGACACACGATGGGGGTATCGTGGTCTTGCAGGTGGATGGCCACGTAGACGTGATCAGACCGTAAGTACTGAATGGTGGACTGGATCAAAATGTGGGTCTCCCGCCCGTCCTTTACCGTGAGGGTGGGTACCGTCTGGGTAGCACGGTAGTTGTGCATCGCGATGTCGATGGTGGTGAGTAAGCTCTTGATCTGTACGGGTTTGGTCAGATAGCCCGCGGGGTAGGTGTTGCGCGCCTGCTGCATGGTCTGCGGATCTATCTGGGAGGTGAGGTAGACGTGCGGGATCGCGGGGGTCTGCTGGCGCAGATAATTGGCTACATCAACGCCGGTTTTCATTCCAGCCAGGCGGATATCCAGCAGCACGAGATCGGGCTGACCCCGGTGGTAGAGGTCGATGGCCTCCTCGTAGGTGAAGGCGTGACCGACCACGGTGTGACCCAGTTTGGTCAACCGCCGGGCGATCATATCACCAATGATAAACTCGTCTTCTACGATGAGAATGCGGAGGGGAAGTGGGTTGATACTGGTGTCCATAATGTCCTAAGTGGTGTAGCATCGGCAAGAAAATATTATGTCATAGCGACCGTACTGGTCGACTGAACCCGGAACCTGATGGTGGTGACGGCACCCTGCTTATTGGTCGTGTGAATTTCGCCCCGCAGTTGGCGGGCCATACCGTGCAGCAGGTAGGCACCCAGTCCGCCGCTTCGGTCTTGTAGTACACCCTGCGGGTAGCCCGGTCCATTGTCCCGGTAGCTCAACTCATATACCCCATCCAGTACGTCTAGCGAGATGTTGATTTTGAGGATCCGGCCCGCCTGCGTGGCGTACTTGTAGCTGTTGGTGAGCAGCTCGTTGAGGATCATCGCCAGGGGAATTACCGTGTCCAATTTAAGCCACAGATCATCCAGGCGGTAGGTATACTGCACGGGCTCGCGCTGCATGGCCATAGCCTCGAAGTGCCGGCACAAGCGCTTGATGTGACTCAGCAGGTTCACTTCCCCGAGCTTTCCCTCCTGATAGAGTGTCTGGTGTACCGAGGCCATGCTGAATACACGTCCGGACATAGATTGCAGGCCCGCCCGGGCCGCCGGGTCGGTAATATCTTCCAGCTGCCGGTCGAGCAGACCGACGATGATCTGCAGGTTATTTTTGACGCGGTGGTGTACCTCCCCGAGCAGAAGTTGTTCGTTGCTCAGAGAGGCCGATAGGGCGTCGTTACGCTGGGATAGCTGCTCGGCGGCACCGGCCAGCGAAGCATTGGCCCGCTGCAGGCGACGGTAGAGCGCCAGCAGGACGGCGGTGCCGAATAGAATAGCTAGCATGACCAGACTGAGCCACCACTCGCGTACCTGCTTGCTGCGTAGGCGCATGCGCTGGGAGGCGATCAGCTGTTGGTTGTATTCACTCGCGTACTCGCTCTCTACTTCCGCAACCCGCTCGGCCGCCAGCTCCTCTGCCAGCTTAAGCTCGCCGGCGTGACTGAGTTGCAGGTAGTAGATGGCTGAATCGTACTCTCCCAACTGCTGAAAGATCTCTCCACGGTATTTATGCAGCGTAGGTGTATAGTGGATGAGTTCCTGTACTTCCTCAGGAGCACTGCGCACAAACTCCATGGCCTTAGTATTCGACTGTAGCGCCTTGCGGTAGGCACCATTCGTTATTTGTACATGGCTGAGGTTGAGGAGTACTACGTAGTAATCGATCTCGCCGCCGGCCTGTAGGTACAGTTCGGCGGCGCGTTCCAGCTGCCGCTCGCTCTCCGCGGTATCCTCCAAGCGCAGTAGAATACTGAGCAACAGGTGGCCAGTCGCCTGATCGGTGGGCTGCGCATGACGCTTGCCCAGGCGCACGCCTTCGTAAGCGTAGAACAGGGCCTGATCGCGGTTTCCGAACATGCGCTCGTAGGAGGCGCTGCGGTTGGCCAGGCGGGCGAGGGGTTCTGTGAGTCCGTAGTCAGCGATGACAGACCGCGCCCGGCCCAGGTACTCCAGGCACCGCTGCGCCTGCCGCTGCTGCTCGTAGATCAGTGCCATATGCAGGTAGGCTTCGGCCAACACCTCACCATCCCGCACCGCGCGCGCCTCATCGACCAGGGGCAGCAGCAAGGCAACGGCCTCCGGGTACTGACCCTTTCGCTCCAGAATATAGGCAAGGTGCAGGCGGGCTTGTAGACCGGTCGCCGTGCTTAGCAATCCGTGCTTATCCAGTCGCGCGTACACGGCGTGCAGGACGTGCTCGGCACTGTCGAAGCGCGCCTGACGGATGAGGCGTGCGGCACGTACCACCTCTTTGCCATGCGCGATCCGGTCCGGGGCAGAGCGTACGGTAGTCCAAGGGGCCAAAAGCAGGCCGATAGCAAAAATAACTACCTGATTGTGCACGAAGAAGGCGTTATAGCATACCTAAAGTAAGACTTACCCAGCGGTTATGCTATAAGCGGACGAACGAACAGGCCCGACAAAAGGACACCCGGATCGATGACGAACCGGGTGTTCCCTTACTTTCCGTGGATCAAATCGTATCCGCCGGTATAAAATCCTGTGTTGTTACGAAGTGTTTGAATATGTGTCTAAGTATGCCTAAGTAGTAGAGAAATCTAAAAACAAAGCTTAACAGGTAAATAATATGCTACAAATGTATCCGCTACTACAAAAGCTACCCCATCTACACCCCCAAATGTTCTGATTGACGCCACCCGTGTGCTAAACGGTAACTAATGGGCGACCCGTAGCTACTTTCAGCCTATGGAATACATCCAATACCTGACCATTCCGGTCGTAGCCACACAGCCACTTGCCGGTGAGGTGTATCAAACCCAACGCCTCACCGATCGCAGTGGAAGGCATTACGTACTCAAGATCGGTGGGGTAGATCAAGATGCGGCCACCTTTCAAGCGGCCTTGCTTCACTACTTAGCGGCTCAGGATTTACCCTTTCACATCCCGCAGCTACTAGAGCAGCATACGGTGGAGGGGCCGGACAGGCCGGTCCAGCTTCGACTCTATTCCTGGCTGCCGGGGCGCTTGCTGGCAGACGTTCGCCCCCGCACCGCGAACCTCTTTCGTTCCTGGGGTAGCAGCTGTGGCGAATTGGCGAAGGCACTACAGGATTTTGACCACCCCCTCGCCCCAGCTACCTCTCCCTGGGATCCCCTGCAATTCGCCACTTCCCGGGATCGACTGGATTATTTAGAGCCTAATGAGAAAACATTGGCTGAGTATTTCTTGGATCGCCTAACTCAGCAGGATTTCACGGTACTGCGCCGGAGCATCAACTACAACGACGCCCACGAACTGAACCTCCTGGTAGGCTCCGACGGAACGGTGAGCGGCGTGATCGATTTCGACGACGCCTGCCGCACCGCCACGGTCTGTGAGCTGGCCATCGCCTGTGCATATGCCGCGGTAGATTTACCCGATCCGCTCGGGGCCATGCGTGAGGTAGTTGCCGGCTACCATGCCGTGTTCCCCCTTCAGGAAGACGAACTGGCCGCGCTCTACGATCTGATCTGCGCCCGCCTGCTGCTCACTGTAACCAAAGCCGCCGAAAACCGCGCGCTGCGGCCCGACAACGACTACCTGACAATCTCTGAAGCGACGGCCTGGTCCCTACTCACCAAGCTGCGCAGCATTCACCCCCACCTAGCCCGGGCACACTTCCGCGTTGCCGCCCAGCTACCCGCCCATCCCAATTGGGACGCCTACCACAGCTGGTGCACCGAAGCCGCCGAGCCTGCGGCAGTCATGCAGTTCTCCAACAGCCGGATGACCCCCCTGGACCTTGGCGTAGGCAGTACCACGCTCGGGATCAACCGCACGTTTGAGGACCTTCCGACCTTCTCTACCCACGTGCGCCGCCACCTGGAAGACCGAGACGCCGACCTGGCCATCGGTGGGTACGGAGAGACCCGCCCCGTCTACACCACCGATGCCTTCCAGAGTATTGGTAACGACGGTCCCCGTTGGCGCAGCGTTCACCTGGGACTGGACGTCTGGTCCCGCCAAGCCGGTCATCCGGTGTATTGCCCGCTCGACGGCACGGTCTACCACTGTGGCGCCGATCCCACCCCGGGGGGTTACGGTGCCACCCTTATTCTCCAGCACTCCCCCACCCCGTCACTCACCTTTTTTACCCTCTACGGTCACCTCAGCGGCTCATTCACCGAGGGGATTCGGGCGGGGGCGCAGGTGCGGTGCGGACAACTGCTGGCTTACGTAGGTGCTACGGATACTAACGGGGGATGGCCTCCCCACCTTCACTTCCAGATCATGCTGGATATGCTGGACCAATCCGTAGACTTTCCCGGAGTGGCCTATCCTGAAGAGCGGGCCGTATGGCTGGGTACCTGTCCGGATCCGCGGACGCTGATTCCCCAGGCGCTACCCGCCGAATCAGTCGCCCCCCCTGCGGTCGAGCAACTGCTCGGCCGTCGAAACCACGTGCTGGGGCCTAGTCTAAGTGTAGCGTACCGCATGCCGCTACACGTGTTGCGCGGAGCCGGCCAGTATCTTTACGATCATACCGGTCGCCGCTACCTGGATACCGTAAATAATGTAGCACATGTCGGACACGAACATCCCAAAGTAGTAGCCGCCGCCCAGGCACAGTCGGGCGTATTGAACACGAATAGCCGCTACCTCCACCCTGCCATCCTCGATCTGGCCGAGCGGCTGTCCGCTACCCTACCCCCGGCGCTCAGCGTAGTGCACTTCGTAAACTCCGGAAGCGAGGCCAACGAACTGGCCCTCCGCATGGCCGAGACCGTAGCCGGTACGCGCCGGACGCTGGCCATGTCCATGGGCTACCACGGCAATACCAGCCGGACCATCGCCGTAAGCGAGTACAAGTTCGCGCGGCGGGGTGGCGGCGGACGACCGGACGACACCCACCTACTCCCCCTGCCGGATCAGCTACGGGGCATCGGTCTCGATCCCACGAGCCACCTCCCTGACCACCGTACCTCCTTTATTCATGAGTCGATCCTGAGTTGCGGGGGCCAGCTTCCCCTCCCTCCGGGCTACCTGCGCCAGGTCTACGCGCACGTACGGCGGCAGGGAGGAATCTGCATCGCGGATGAAGTACAGACCGGGCTGGGCCGGGTAGGCGATCACTGCTGGGCCTTTGAAGGTCAGGGTGTCGTGCCGGACGTGGTGACCATTGGCAAACCCTTCGGTAACGGTCATCCCCTGGCTGCCGTGGTGTGCACGCCGGAAGTAGCCGAGGCCTTTGCCAACGGCATGGAGTACTTCAACACCTTTGGGGGCAACCCGGTGAGTGCTACCATTGGACTGGCTGTCCTGAATGTGATCCGGGAGGAAGAACTACAGGAGCACGCCAGGCACACGGGGGCCTACCTGACTACGCTACTGCGGCAGCTTCAGCAGGAGCACCCTATCATCGCCGACGTGCGTGGGCAGGGCCTGTTTCTGGGTGTCGAGCTTTGTGGGGCTGACCTCGCACCCGCGACCGCGCCCGCCGGCTACCTCATCAACCGGATGCGGGAACTGGGATTTCTGATGAGTACGGACGGACCGTTTGATAACGTATTGAAGATCAAGCCACCACTTTGCTTTAGTGCGCAAAATGGCGACTTCCTGATCGAGTACCTCGATCGAGTACTACGGGAGGACGGCTCCCAAATACACTAACCGATCGTCTTAGAAGCTGCAGTTGCTTTAACGAGATATTACATGTGTTACTTAGCTGGCTACGGTACCGCGCTGGGGCAGCAGGTCGGTTACCTGCATGGCGGGCTCGAACCCTTCGGCCGCGCTGCGCTGGATGGCGATGTAGGTGATCATAAGTCCGTAGATCACCTTGGAGCTCACGTCGGCTACGGTGAAGAATGCCTGCCGGATCACGACGCCGGTGGCACTAGCCTCGAAGTACGGAATGCCGTACGCCAGGGGGTAGAGCGTCCAGGCAAACATCATGAGCCAGAACACCTTACGCATTGGTGAAGCTGCCGTCACGGGCATATCGGGTACCGCCCGGAAGATGCGGGTGCCCACGATCCAGTTCATACCAATAAAGAACACGGTAGAGATCGCTCCCCAGATCATGAGCGTGCTCAGATCGTCTACTTCATACAACTGACCGATGTAGCCGGTGATGATCATGCCCCAGGCTAGCAGGATAAGTAGCGTGGCCGTTCTGAAGAGGTCCGCACCCCGGATGTTGAGCACGATAAGGAGCTGCGTGAGCAGGCAGGGTATCGTGACCATCCAGTTGACGTAACGGAACCCGTTGGAGAATGTAGCCTGCGCGGGTTCGTACACTCCGCTGACGGGGTTGTAGGTAAAGGCTGTCTCCCAGAGGCCAGATTGTCCGTACAGGATCGTGCCAGCCGATACCATCACGATGCAGCTTAGGGCGGTAGCCGTTCGGTAGCGGGGAGCTACAAAGCGGGAGGTGAGGAAGAAGAACACCAGCGCCGCGAAGTGGGCACCGACCCCCATGCTGAGCAAGTGGTCGATGGCCTCGTACTGGCCAACGGTGTAGGTGAAAAGACTTTCGATGTTGACCATAGTATGGATTGATTACAGCAGACAACTTCAGTTTTCTCCTTAATGTTCCGGTACGGCTCGATAGATGATGGGACGGTTTAACTTGTATTGGAAGTAGGGGTCAGGGCACCAGGATGCCGCTACGCGTGAGAAATGTTCGAACCCGGTGGGGTAAATAGAAAAAGGGACATTCGCTACCGCGAATGTCCCAAGTTCAAGTCGGGGCACCAGGATGACGCTACGCGTGAGGGTAGTTCGAACCCGGTGGGGTAAATAGAAAAAGGGACATCCGCTTCCGCGAATGTCCCAAGTTCAAGTCGGGGCACCAGGATTCGAACCTGGGGCCTCCTGCTCCCAAAGCAGGTACGCTAACCGGACTGCGCTATGCCCCGTGGCGGAGACGGCGGGATTCGAACCCGCGGTACCCTGTTAGAGTACGTCGATTTAGCAAACCGGTGGTTTCAGCCACTCACCCACGTCTCCGGATGCGATGCCAACGTCCCTGCAGCTGCGTTTAGTTGCGGGGCGCTGGTGCTAAAGCGACGCAAAGTTACGTAGCCCGTAGCATCCGTAAAAGCATTTACGCTAAAAGTTTGGCGATGCCGGATCGAAGCCCCAGATCAGTGGGAGCAGGAAGTAGCAAAACAGGGTAATCACGGCGATCGAGATCAGATTGAGCCACAAGCCCGCGCGTACCATATCCGGGATCGTGAGGTAGCCCGAACCGAACACCACCGCATTAGGCGGCGTAGCCACCGGCAGCATGAACGCACAGGTAGCGGCCAGGGTAGCCGGCACCATCAGCGCGTAGGGGTGAATACCGAGCGGAATGGCTGCCGCAGCAAACACCGGCATCAACATCGAGGTCGTGGCTACGTTGCTGGTGATCTCCGTTAAGAAGTTGACCGCCGCGGTGATTAGCAGGATGACTACGATGAGGCCTACGTGCTCCGGCACCCGCAATGCATCGCCGATGAAGTCGGCCAATCCGCTACCCCCGAAACCACTAGCTAGCGCAAAGCCCCCTCCCAGCAGCAGGATGATCCCCCACGGCAGTTGCACGGCTTCGGACCAAGTCAGCAGGGGTTCGTCCAGGGACCGGCCCGGGATCAGAAATAGCACGATCCCCCCCACCATAGCGATGATGGGATCGTCAAGTTCCGGAATGAAGGGTTGCAACACACTGGTGCGAAAAATCCACGCCAGGGCGGTCAGCGTGAAAACGATCAGTACCTTCTTTTCTTCCCTGCTCATCGGACCCAACAGCGCCAGCTGCCGCCGCACCTCCTGCCGTCCACCGGCAAAGCCGGCCTGATCGAAGGAGAAGGCCACCCGCGTCAGGTAGTACCAGCAGACTATGAGCAGCAACACCGAGACCGGAAAGCCAATCATGAACCACTGCGCAAAGGTGATCTCCACCCCGAAGGCCTCCTGCACCACCCCCACCAGCACGAGATTGACCGGCGTACCAATAAGACTCGCCATCCCGCCGATCGATGCGCTATACGCAATGGCCAGCATGAAAGCCTTTCCAAACTGACTATTCTCATCCACTTCCGGGGTGGCCGGATCGTCACGCAACTGGGCCACGATGGCCGCCGCGATCGGCAGCATCATCACCGCCGTAGCCGTGTTCGAGATCCACATGGACAGCAACCAGGTGGCTACCATCGCTCCCAGGATGATCAGCCGCACGTTTGACCCAATCAGCGCGATCGTTCCCAGCGCGATGCGGTGGTGTAGGTCCCACTTCTCGATCGTCATCGCGATCAGAAAGCCCCCCAGAAAGAGAAATACGTAGCGGTGACCGTAGGCTGCCGTCGTGGTCTCCAGGTCCAGTCCGCCGGTAAGCGGAAAGAGGGCCACCGGCAGCAGGGCCGTGACGGCGATCGGCACGGCTTCGGTGATCCACCAGACTGCCATCCAGGCTGTCGTGGCCAGCACCGCTACACCAGCCGGCCCCAGCCCTTCCGGACGAAACAGGCCTAAGGTCAAAAAGAACAGCAGGGGCCCCAAGACCAGGCCAATATGCTTTGAAGTCATGCCGGGTGGGGATTAAAGCTCCCGCACCCAGATGTTGCGGTAGGCCACCAGATTGCCGTGGTCCTGTAGCTTGATCACGTCATCGCCGTGCGGCAGGTAGTGCGGCAGACCGATGTACTCCGTAGGACCCTGAATCTCGAAGTGATTAAGTGCTACCACCCCGTTCACCAGCAGCGTCACGGTAGCCGGGTGCACCATGATACCGTCCTTGCTGAACTTCGGTGCGTAGTAGATGATGTCGTAACTCTGCCACTCCCCCATGGGGCGCAGGGCGTTCACCAGCGGCGGGGTCTGCTTATAGACCGAGCCGGCCTGTCCGTTGGTGTAGGTGTCGCTGCCCTCACTTTCCAGTACCTGGATCTCGTAGCGGCCCTGCAGGAAGATGCCACTATTACCCCGGCCCTGTCCTTCCTTATCGGGCTCGTCGGGCGACTTCCACTCCACGTGCAGTTGCACGTCCCCAAACTTGCGTCGGGTAGAAATATAGCCCGATCCAGGCTTCACTACCAGGGCGTCGCCCTCGCTGGTCCACTCCACGGCCCCCTGCGTATCGTCATCGACCCACTCGCTGGCGTCGGCACCGGGGCCGAGCAGCACGATCGCATCGCTCGGCGGGTCGCCTACGGTCTCGCCAGGCTGGACTTTCGGAGGTACCGGCTCGTAGAATTCCGTAGCCTTAGGATCGGTGATCTGTCCGCAGGCTACGGCGGTAGCGAGCAGACCGAATAGAAGAAACGTTTTACGCATGATTTGGCAGTATTGTAGCCGACAAGTTACGCTGTCACGCTCACTACGCCGGCGCTTCCTGTCTGCCCGCATAGAGGACCGCGAAGTGGTACAGGTCCCGCGCCGCCGTACTGTTGGCAAACACCTGCCGGGCTTCCCGTTCATGTTCCACCACATCCCGGTAGCGCGCGCTAAAGTGTCCGAGCAGGAGTTCCTTTGCACCCGCGTCCACCGCCACCTGGGCGGCCTGTTTGGCGGTGGCGTGGCCCTTCTTTGCGGCTTCCTCGGTCATGTCCTCCAGGAAAGTGGCTTCGTGGTACAGCAGATCTACGCCGCGCACGTAGTCCGCCAGCTCGGGGAAGTACACGGTATCCGAGCAGTAGGCGTAGCTCCGGGGCGCGGCCGCGGGTGCGACGAGTTGCGCGTGGGCGATGACCTCCCCGGACGGCAGCCTATGGTCACCCCCCTGCTTGATGGCCGGGATGGCCTGCCAGGGGATGCCGTGGGCGGTGAGTTGATCCTTGCGGATGTTGGGCTCCCGGTCCCGTTCCCGAATCAGGTAACCATTGGTGGGAATACGGTGGCGGAGGGGAAAGCTGTAGATGTCCAGCTCACCGCTACTGGTCAGCAGGCTGTAGTCCGTAGCCGTATGCTCCTCGAAGGTGAGTGGGAAGGGCAGTCGCCAGCGATCGAGCTCGAGGAGCGGGGTGAGTTTGGCCCGCAGGCCGGGCGGACTGATGATGCGCAACGGCATGATGCGGCCTAGTAGAGAAAGGCTGGTGATCAGGCCCGGTAGGCCGAAGTAATGGTCTCCGTGAAGGTGAGAGATCAGGATCGTATCCGTGCGGCCCAGTCCTACGCCGGCGGCCTGGAGTTGCAGCTGGGTGCCCTCGGCGCAGTCGATGAGCAGATCCGTGGCCTCGCTGCGCAGCAGTTGGGCCGAGGCATGGCGCTCCGGTGTGGGCACGGCCCCGTTCGAGCCGAGAATGATCACCTCAAAGCGCATGGGTAGGTAGGCTTACTCGTCGCCGGGCTCGGCCTGCATGTCGCGCTGCAGCTCCTCCATGAAGACGAAGTCTACCGCTTCGCTCTTGGTGGGCAAGATGGTGAGTACGGTATCTACTTTACTGATCTCCACCAGCCGCTTGACGGCGCTGTGCGTTACACCGGTGACGACGAACGTACCCAGGTTGCTCCACAGCCGCCGGGCGGTGAGGATGGCACTCAGTCCGGAGCTATCTACGTACTTGACGTTGCTCAGATCGAGGATCAGGTTAGTGATACCCTCATTGGCCAGGATGACGAATTCTGATTTCAGCTGTGGAGCGACGGCCGAATTGAGGTTCTCCTCGTCGGGGGTGATGACACTGTACCGCTCTTGTTTGTCTATGCTGAATTTCATCTAGGGGTGCTTTGATCGTTGTAGCCGGCAAATGTAGCAAAAAGGACAGTAGGAAAGCCGTCAGCTACCGCTCCTTACTGCCTAACCCGCAGGAAGAAGACACTTACCATCAGCAGGACCAGCATCAGCAGAGCCACCACCCCGAGCCCTACCCGCAAGCCCGCCACGCCGGGAAAAAACGCCATGCCCTGCGGCAGCAGCGCATTCTGGTAGTCTGAGATAAACCCGATGATGGGCGGACCGAACAGAAAGGCCGAGTAGCCGATCGTACTGACGGATGAAATGCCCACCCCCGGCCGCAAACCCGGCACCTTGCTCGCCTCGCTAAATACCACTGGAATAATGTTAGACAGGCCCAAACCCACCAGCGCAAAACCGGCAATCGCCAGCCAGGGAATAGGAAACAGAATCGCCGTCGTAATCCCCACGAAGGCCATAAACGCCCCCACCCGCACCACCTTGATCGAGCCAAAGCGCAGCCGGATCGCGTCGCCCAGACTACGCCCCACCAGCATCCCCCCACTGAGCGCGGCCTGCCCGATTGGGGCCAGGGCTTCCGCACTACCGGTCACTCGCGTCATGTAGATGGGTGACCAGTCCGCCACGCCCCCCTCTCCGATCATCGTGCACAGTGAGGCGATACCCAGCAGGATGATGGCGGTTCCGAACTTACTTACCGACCCAGCGGTCTGCTCGGCGGCATCCGGCTCGTCCTGCAGCAGGTCGCGCCAGGCATACACCGCCACGCACAGCGTAATCGCGGCCACTACCAGCAGGTGCCGGTCTACGTCAAAGCCCAGCTGGATGAAGCCCGCGGCCGCCCCGGCCCCCAGAAACATACCCCCGCTAAAGAAGGCGTGGAAGGAGGATGTGATGGGTGTACCCCAGAGCCGCTCCACATCTACCGCCTGAGCGTTCATCCCCACGTCCATCACACCGGTCGATACCCCCACCAAAGGCATGATGAACAGCAGTACCCAGTAGCCGGGCATCAGGGCGATCAACGGAGCGGTAAGGATAAAGCCCAGGGAGGACAGCACCGTCAGTCGCCGGCTCCCGAAGCGTACGATCAAAAAGCCGGCCAGTGGCATAGCCAGCAGGGCACCTACGGCCAGACAGGTGAGGGCGAAGCCGGTCTGGCCATTGTCCATGCCGTACACCTCCTGCAGGCGCGGCAGCCGACTGGTCCAGTTGGCGTAAATAAATCCGTTGACGGCGAAGAGCAGCGCTACGGCGGTCCGGCTACGAAAGAGGTGGGCGGGGCGTTCGATGCGGCAAAAGTAAATTAAAACGACACCCCCACAAGCTCCCCCGTATGCAGTAGCACGGAATACTTGCGTGTATCGATTCGCTCGATGCGCAGCACCTCCGCCCGGTTGCGCTCCGCCCCCAGATCAATGAATTGTACCGCACCATCGGGATGAAGCAGTTGCAGCGCCGCCGCGTCCTGCCGCCCGATACGTGGCAGTACGTCCAGCTTGTTTCCGCCCAGTAGGAGTCCCATCGGAGTAGGCTCCACCACGTTCAGGGTGGTCGACTGCGCGGCGGTGGGGAGGTCTTGAAGCTCCACTTCACCGTCTGCTCCTACCCGCAACTGCCAGTGCGCCAACGTCACCGCCCGCTGCGGCTCATCGCGCAGGTCCGGGAAGTTCTCTCCGAACGAGCGCCGGCTGAAGGCCCCGTAGCTCAGGTTGTTGCGCCGCCAGGAGGGGAATTGCCGGGTCAGATCATCCTTGTCGGCTAGACTGTACTCCCGCCCGCCCCGCACATAAGTGATCAGAGGATCGATACGACCGTTATCGTCTACATCCTCGCGGTACCGGCGCAGCGGTGCATCCGGGCTGGGCTGACCCAGCGTACTGTTCAGCCCCCAATTGCCTAGCACGAAATTGCGCGGTCCGCTGCGGCTGATAGACTGCCACCAGCCCGTGCTGTTCGCGATCTCCTGCGTGCTCCACACCCCATCCGCTCCGAGTTGACGCACGGTGACCGGCCGCCATAGTCCGGTTTCTAACACCAGACTATCGGATAAATACACCAGTGGCGTTTCGTCTTCCGCACCCGCATAGGGCAGTAGGGGCTGTCGGTCGAACGAGTCGCCGCGGTCGTCGGCTAGCTCGATCGTGTCCAGCACCTCCACTCGGTAGCTCACCTCGTCCCTCACTACCTCACCCCTACCTACACTCCCCAGCGCACCGCGTTCCGACTGCGACATGAATCCCCGCTGCGGCAGACCGACCATTACACCCGCTACGGCAGCAGTCGGCAGACTATCCACTACCCCACTCCCGTCGATCGTACGGTTCTCGTACAGCTGGGCGGGAGCATTGACGTTGTTGACTACCAGGTCCATGTCTCCATCCCGGTCGAAATCGGCCACCGCCGCACCGGTCGAACTACCTACCGCACCCAGTCCCCAATCTGCTTCGGCGTAGGTAAGGGGCGCTTTTTCTACAAACATCTGATTCGCCACATACCCCGTCGGCATCTCGCTGATCACAGCCAGGTTGCTACTTTCCCGGGCCAGGGAGGAGCTGACGAATTTCAGGTAGTCCAGGTCGTTTGGGCGGCGCTCGATGCCGTTGGCAACGAAGACTTCCTGCCGCCCATCCAGATCGAAATCCTCTAATAGTACCGACCAGCTCCAGTCCGTAGCCGCCAGGCCAGCTAGCTCGGCGATATCGGAGAAGTGGCCGCCGCCGCGGTTCCACTGCACGTTGTTGCGCGGTAGCTGGTCGTAGTAGCCGGCCCGGCGCTTGATGCGGTATACATTGTAAGCGTCCGCGCTGGCCGTCGATTTGAGCACCTGCTCGTCGCCCGGTCGCATGTCCAGGGTCACCAGGTCCGGACGACCATCTCTATCCAGATCACCTACGTCGCTACCCATACTGAAGTTGGAGGTATGCCCCGTGCGCTCCCGGATGCTCTCCTTAAACCCCTCCCCTTCCAGGTTCAGGTACAGGTAGTCGTTCTCGGAAAAGTCGTTGCAGACGTAGATATCCGGGTACCCGTTCCCATCGAAGTCCGCCACGGCGGCACTTAGCCCGTAGCCGATCTTCGAACTGTAGAGTCCCATAGCAGCGGTGACATCTACGAAGGTGCCCCCGTCATTGCACAGCAGTTTATCACCGGCCAAGTCGTCGGTGACCTCCCGCGAGCGGGCTTCTCCGTAGCTGGCGTCGTTGTGCACCGAATGCCGCAGCAGATACATGTCCTGGTCACCGTCCAGGTCGTAGTCAAACCAGTAGGCCTGCGTGTTGAAGCCCGTGAACGCCAGACCGTAGTCCGCCGCTTGTTCCAGAAAGGTGCCGTCGGGCTGCTGCACGAACAATTCGTTGCGCCCCGTCAGCTGCTTGTAGCCACCTACGTTGCAGACGTAGATGTCCGGCAGCCCATCGCCACTCACGTCCTCCACGCTCACGCCCGTGGACCAGTTCATCGCACCGGCGACCCCGTCCAGTTCGGTGGCGTCGCGGAAGTGCCAGTCTCCCTCGTTGATGTAATACTTGTTCGGCCCCTGATTATTGGTGAAGTAGAGGTCGGGCAGTCCGTCGCCGCTGATGTCCGTAGCGGCTACTCCTCCACCATTGTAGTAGTACAAGTACTCGATGATGTTAAAGTCCTCAGTAGGAAGGAGTTGATTTACGCTATTTACACCAGTATCTAGCCGTTCTGCAAAGCGCGGCGCGTCTTCGGGGGCGGGGCCGCAGGTGCACAGTAGGAGCACGGGCAGGGCGCATATGGCTAGCGTCCACCTCATTCCAGTACGACGGGGCTAGCGTTGTTGCGCGCAAAGAGGTAGCGGTGGGGGCCTAGTTGGGTGATGGCGCGTACCTCGCCGGGTATGTTGATGCCGCTCGCGGCGGCCGCCTGGCTGGTGAAGTTGGCCGCACCATCATTTAGTAACAATAGGCCGCGGCCGGCGTCGTAGCGGCCGATCTCCGGTTTGGCGTAGTAGAAGTTGCCGCCCAGCAGAAGGTCTGTGTCGCCGTCGCCGTCTACATCATCGGCCAGGATGGCGTGGACGGGGGTTTCTTGAGCAGCTGCGGGTAGGTAGTGCACGTCCCAGCCACCACCTGCAATTTGGAGCAAGGCTAAGGACCGAAACTCCGTAGCGGCGTAGCGCAATCCCCGGTCCAGTGCCTCGGCCCCGAATACATCCTGCATAGTCTGGCTGCCGAAGTCGCTGTACTTGAGGTAGCGCTTGCGTAGTCCGGGCATCTGCTTGACTAGATCATGCAGCAGCGGCATGGGGTATTCCTGTCCGTCCTCGAAGGTGGCGGTGACCTGCTCGGCCGAGCCGTTGCCGTCGAAGTCGTTGACGTACAGCACGACCGGATCGTCCGCGCTGGCGCGAAAGCGGCTGTTGAGTCCGTGGTTGCCGAGGATCAGGTCATCCAGTCCATCACCGTTCAGGTCAGCCACTTCCAGGGCGGTGTACCAGCCGGTGAGGGCGGCGATGTCGTCCGGAAAGGGGACGGGTGTGATCCGCTCGGCTTCGATAGCGTACGCCTGCGGCGGCATGTACTCGCCCACCACCACGAGTTCTTTCTGCCCGTTGCCGTCCACATCGGCCCAGCGGGCGGCGGTGACCATACCGAGCTCCGGCAGGGTACGTTCGCTGAAGTTGCCCCGGCCGTCGTTAATTAGCAGGTAGCTATCGGCGGGGGCCCCGTAGAGACCGGGCCGTAGCCGCGCGCCGACGAACAGATCCACATCACCATCACCGTCCACGTCGTGAGGAGCCACGGTACTGCCGGCTACCGGCTGCTTGCGGGTGGGTAAGATCTGTTCGCTCTTTGTCCAGCGCCCCCTGCCCTGGTTCAGGTACAGCCGGTCGAAGAGTGCCGTAGAGGCCGCTCCGTACTCACTACTGCCGCTGACTACATAGAGGTCCTGATCGCCGTCCCCGTCCGCATCGAAGCAGGCACAGGCTACGTCTTCGCTCGTGCGGTCCGCAGCGAATAGCTCCTCCGCCTGCTGTCGGTACCCGCTGCCGCTGGCGACGTATAGCATACCGCCCTGATTACGTGCACCGCCGATGTAAAAATCTTGCTGCCCGTCGCCGGTGAAGTCAGCCGCACATAGGGCCGGGCCGTCCGCACTCAGCATGTGGTAGATCAGGGGGTCGCGGTCAAAGTCGCTGTAGCGGTTCTCCTGGTGCACAAAATCGATACCCAACTGTGGGGCATCCAGTTGCTGTAGGGCAGCTGTCGGCGCATCGAGGTCACCCTGCCCGGTTTCCACAGCGATCGTCTGGTCTTCGGCTACGGTGATAAGCTGGTCCACGGCCGGACTAATAATGGCCGAACTGCGCCCGTCTGGCCACTCGAGTTCGATGCGGTCGATGGCATCGATCTGGCCGAGGCCGAAGTGCAGGCGGTACTGCATGCTAGACTCGAAGCCACGCATCGGCATGTACTCCAGGTAAAATTTCTGATCACCGGCGATGACCGTAGCCTTCGTGCCTACGCCCAAGGTGTTGCCCCCCTGCCCGCGAAATTCCAGTTGCAGCCAGTGGTTGTCATCGTCGGTATGGTTGCGGTACACGAGGGCCGCGGCGCTGGTGTTGTTGATCACCAGGTCCAGGTCGCCGTCATTATCCAGGTCGCCATACGCCGAGCCATTGGTGAAGCCGCTCAGGTTGAGCCCCCATTCCTTGCCGACCCGGTTGAAGCGGAAGTTGTCCGCCGGCCCCTGATTCTGAAAGGCGATGTTCGGCACCGGATTAGAGGGAATAGCATCGACCAGTACCTGATAATCCACGCTCCCACTAGCGGTCACCCTGCGCTTGAATTCATCGTCGGCGATGTAGTCCAGAAAATCGCGGTTGGTGAGGTCCTGGTAGATGCCGTTGGCTACGTAGAGGTCCTTATAGCCATCGTTGTCCATATCGAAGATGAGTGCCCCCCAGCTCCAGTCGGTGGCTTCTACTCCGCTCAGCCGGCCGATCTCGGTAAAGGTGCCATCCCCGTTGTTGCGCTGCAGCACGTTGCGGGTGAACTGGTGGTAGTAGTCGTTCTTGAGGTTGAGCTGGTAGCGGTTCCAGTTCTCGAAGGTGGTGGCCTCCTTCAGCCGTTGATTGGAGCTCGGCAGCATCTCGGTGACGAAGAGCTCGGAGTAGCCGTCGTTGTCGATGTCCGCCAGATCGGCCCCCATACTGGCTGCGCTGATGGACTGCATAGCTTCGGTGAGCGTCTCCCGGAATGTACCGTCGCGGTTATTCATGTACAGGTAGTCGCGCTCGAAAAAGTCGTTGCTGACGAAGATATCCGGCCAGCCGTCGCGGTCCACATCGCCCACGGTCACCCCCAGTCCGAAGCCGATGATGGATCCGTAGATGCCGGCCTGCTCACTTACGTCATGGTACGTGCCCCCACGGTTCTCATACAGCCGATCCCCCCCCACCGAGTCCCGCTTGGGCCGCTCGTTCTTCTCCAGGTTGAAGGAGCCGATAGCCTGATAGCTATTATTAAGCAGGTAGAAGTCGAGGTCACCGTCGCGGTCGTAGTCGAAGAAGACACCGTGGGTGCTTAGGCCCTCATTGGCCAGACCGTAGTCCGCCGCGGCTTCGGTAAAGGTGCCGTCCTGCTGATTGATGTACAGCTCGTTGCGGCGGTTGTCGCCCGCGATATCGCCGGAATTGCAGACGTAGATATCGAGCCAGCCGTCGGCATTCACGTCGGCCATGGTCACGCCGGTACTCCAGGCCGCGGCACCGGCTACGCCGGCCTGGTCGGTCACGTCCTCGAAGCGCATGTCCCCGCGGTTCAGGAACAGCCGGTTGGCTACCCGATTGCCACTGAGGTAGATATCGGTGAGTCCGTCATTATTGATGTCCCCCAGTGCTACCCCGCCGCCGTTGTAGAAATTTCGGTAGGTATAGATATTGAAGTCTTCGTCGAAGTCGAGCGTGTTAGCAAACGCTACGCCGCTGACTTGTGGGGCTAAAGCTTCAAAGCGGGTTTGTCCGTCCCAGGGGGGTGCATTGTTTTCTATCGTGGAACCTCCGCAGCCCGTCAACAGCACTAGCACCAGCGTCCCCGCCCAGAAAGAAATGAGGGTTTGCATAGGCTACTGTAGAAGTTCCAGGGGGTCGCCGGTGAGGGTAGAAAGGTCCGTGATCATGCCCTTGACTGTACTCTCATCGTCCTTCCAGAGCGCGAGCAGGCGGTTGCCATCGACGGCGGTAAAAAGCCGCTGGAGGCGCGGATGCTGCAGTTCGATAAGGTCCGTGTCGAGGGTATGATGGAAGTATTGCGCCACTTGCGGTAGCAGACTATCGGCATAGGCGCTCTTGTTCCAGGGTGACCACTCGTCGTAGATGAAGCTGAGTTCCAGCGCCTGCAGCGTTCGGGGTTCACCGATGAAGATGGGACTGAACGTCATCATAGCCGGGCGATCCAGCTCGGTGTCCAGTTTGTGGTCTACCGCAGTGCCCCCGCGGCCCATGGTGATGAGCTGCTGCTGGTTAAGCGCGGTGCAGCGGTCGAAAAACTCCCGGGCGGGAATACCCAGTTCAATACCCAACACCGCTTCCGTGGGCGCGGCCGGTGCCTCCAGACCCTCCGCAACGGCGCTACGGTACTGACCTATAGGGCTGGTATCCTCCGGTTGGCAAGCGGCCAGCAGCAGAGCTAGTATGCTGATATAGAACAAACGATACGTCATGGGGTAAGTACTTCAAGCTTCAGTAAAGAATCATCGGATCGGGCGATCCACACCGCCCCGCGTGGAGACGCCGGTGCAAAGGCACGCACGTCCCCACGCAGGTAGATGCCGGACTCTCGTGGTGGCACTGCGTTAAACGTTCCACCGCCCCGATGGATGAGCAAGCTACCAAAGCTACCCGCGTAGATTCCCAGCTCGGGTCGGCCAATCGACTGGTTGCCGGCCGCCAGCAGATCCGGCTGTCCATCTCCATTCAGATCAGTCGCCAGTAAAGCATAGACCGGGGCGAGTTGGGTCTCGGCGGGTAGGTAGACCAGTGAAGGGCCTGCGTCCTCGTTCATCACTACGAGCGAACGAAGCTCTTCCACCCGGTGTACGACGGAGCGCGACAGGATCTCGGGGGGAAAGAGTTCGGCCATGGTCTTACCCTGGTAGTCCGTGTAGCCGGGCACGGTCTTGCGCAGGCCCGGCAACTGTTTGACCAGGTCGTCGCGCAGCACGAGGGGGTACGACCGGCCGTCAGTGGCGTACTGGGTGATGAGTTGCTCGGCCTTCCCGTTGCCATCGAAGTCGTTGATGTACAACTGCAGCGGTTGCTCGGGACTGGCGTGTAGTCGCGAGTTGAGTCCGTGGTTTCCTGCTGCGAGGTCATCGTGGCCATCTCCGTCGAAGTCGGCCGCAGCCAGTGCCGTCCACAGTCCGTAGGTACCGGCTACTGTGTCCGTGCCGATATAGTTCCCATTGGCCGCAACGTGCAGGTAGCGTAGCGGTCCCCACTCTGCGGCTACGGCCAGCTCCAGTTCGGGATCGTCGTCCGTGTTGAGCCAGACGGCTGCGGTCACCATACCCAGTCCCTGGAGCATGGGTAGGTCGGCAGATTTAAAATTGCCTGATCCATCATTGAGGAGCAGATAGCTGTCGGCGGCGATACCGTATGTACCCGGCCGCAGGCGTCCACCGACGAATAGATCCACGTCGCCGTCGCCATCGACATCATGAGGCTGCACGCAGGAGCTGACCACGAAGCGGCGGCGATCCGGCAGCAATTGAGCACTCTTCTCCCAGCGGCTCCCGCCACGATTGAGGTACAGACCGTCGAGCAGGGCGGAGGAAGCCGCCCCGAACTGATTACTGCCATTGGCTACGTAAAGATCCTGATCACCGTCACCGTCGGCGTCGAAAAAAGTAGCCGCTACGTTTTCACTGATCGCATCTTTCGCTAGCAGTTCTTCCATGACCGGCTGGTAGGTACCATCGCTTCTAGCAAGCAGCAATTGACCCGGTGTGCCGGATGCACCGCCCAGGTAGAGATCGCTACGTCCATCACCGTTCAGGTCGGCGGTAGCCAGGGCGGGTCCCTCGTTGTTTATCCCGAGGAACAGCAGGGGGTCGCGGTCGAAGTCGGTCGTAGAGCTTTCCCGGTGCATCACCGATCCGGCTGCCGTTCGAGCCTCGATTATAGCATATGTTACCTGTCCTTCCGCAGTACCTGAAGATAGACCCTGCGCTCGTGAAGTATCCGCAACCTCGGGACTACCGGTCCCCTGTCGGAAGGTGTAGATACTGCTGTCCTGTCGGGGGATGCCGAATACTTCTCGCTGTCCGTCGGGCCACTCGATCAGTAGGTCACTGGCAGCCCGGGAGAAGTGGATGCGTTTATCCACCGTACTCTGAAAGCCACGCATGGGGTGCAGTTCGGTAACGGACTGATCATCAGTGTTTTGGCGTCGCTCGCTTACTCTTGCACCGATGGCATCCGGATTGCCCGGGATAGTACTACGTAGATTCGCCATGGCGGACGCCTCCGTGCTATTGTTCCGGTATACCCCGGCTGGCCCGTCTACATTATTGACTACCAGATCCAGGTCACCGTCGTTGTCCAGATCAGCGTAAGCACTGCCGTTACTGAAGGTCGCTTGATCCAGTCCCCAGTCCGCGGCGACCTCCTCGAACCGCATCTCCCCCGTGTTGCGAAACACCCCATTGATCAGTGCCTCGCTCGGGATCTGGTCAATAATATCCGTGATCCCCTTCCCTTCCTCAAACAACATCCGGCGCACCGCCTCCGGCGAGCCGTTGAAGTTGATGTAGTCCTGGTCCAAAAGGTCCCTGCCCGTACCGTTGGCGACGAAGATGTCCCGCAGTCCGTCGTTATCCATATCGAAGAGCAGGGCACCCCAGCTCCAGTCGGTAGCCGCCACGCCCGCTCCCCGCCCCACCTCGGAGAAGTTCCCTCCGCCGCGGTTCCACTGCAGCACGTTGCGACTGAACTGCTGGTGGTAGCCCTTATCGCGGTACAGCTGATAGCGGTTCCACCCTTCGAAGGCCGCCTTGGTCTTGTAGCGGCGCTCGTCCGCCGGTAGCATCTCGGTCACGAAGAGCTCGGGCAGCCCGTCGTTGTCCAGATCGGCCAGGTCAGCGCCCATACTTCCTTTGCTGATCTCGGGCAGGTGCTCGGTCAGTGCCTCCCGAAAGGTGCCGTCCCGCTGATTGTAGTACAGGTAATCGCGTTCAAAAAAATCGTTGCTTACGAACAGGTCGGGCCAACCGTCCTGATCCACGTCCCCTACCGTCACGCCGAGTCCGAAGCCGATCGCGGAGGAGTAGATGCCCGCTGCCGCCGTCACGTCCTCGAAGCGGGTGGTGCCGGTTTCCGTCAGCAGATTTCTAAAGAGTTTGTTCCCTCCCGCGGTATCCGGCACATTCCGCAGCCCCTCGCGCAGGTCGTAGCCCGTAGTGGCGCGCGTGCTATTGTTAAGTAAGTAGCAATCCAAATCCCCGTCCCGGTCGTAGTCGAAAAAGGCGGCGTGGACGGATAGTCCTACCACGTCGAGCCCGTATTCCGCACCAGCTTCCCGGAAAGTCAGGTCGCCCTGGTTGATGAATAGCTCGTTGTGTCGCACGCCCGTCATACCCGCAATTTGCTCCCCGGCGGGTGGGCCGGCCTTACAGACGTACAGATCCTGCAATCCATCGGCGTTCACGTCCACCACGGCCACCCCGGTCGACCAGCTGTCGGCACACGCTACTCCAGCTGCTGCTGTGATGTCTTCAAACTGAAAGTCCCCTAGGTTGCGGTATAGTTTGTTCTCCACCAGGTTACCGGTGAAGTACACATCCACCAGTCCGTCGTTGTCAAAATCCCCGATGCCTACACCCCCGCCGTTGTAGAAATTGCGGTAGGTGTAGGGGTTGAGCGCATCCGTATACCGCAGGTCGTTGCGGAAGTCAATACCGGTGCGGGTCATGCCCGGGGCCGTCAACCAGCTGAAGCGCTTCGTCGCATCTACAGTAGGTTCGACGGCGGGGCCGCAGGTGCAGAGCAGAAGTGAGGCAAAGACAGCTGCCCACGGTGACCAAGACCGGTAGTCGTGCAGGGGGGTGGACATAGCAAGCGGCTGGGTGAGCGGCGAAGGTAGGACTATTGCAGCGGCGGCAGATGATGCGGAAGATCGGTGGAATCACAAATTTTTTGCGTTCGGGTACCAAAGATTATTTATCTTGTCACGCGCATTTTATCATCAACAACAATCTCCTGTCGGTCTGATGCACGATAGAATGTAGTGTTAACCCATAGCATCGGATCGCTAACTACCCAACTCTTTATATATGCTATTTAACGATATTCCATCGTTTGGCGGACGCTTAGCCCGCCCAACCCCCCGTGCGGTCCTTACCGCCGTGCTGTTCCCCCTCCTGTTCACCGCTTGTGTAGAAGACACCGACGAGGTCATCACCCCGCAGGCCGACGTAGAACAGCCTTCTCTCATCCAGCTTGCTCCCACCCCGGAGAAGTGGATCACCCTGGAGGGTGTGGAGTCGGAGTACGTCGCCACCGAGAAGCGCGCTACCCGTGCCCCCGGCATCGACCGTGGCCGCTACAATATTGACTTCAAGTACGTCGTCCCCGTGACGGCCGAGCAGGAAGCCGTCTTCGAAGCTGCCGCCGCCCGCTGGGAGCGCATCATCATTAAGGATGTTCCCTCCTTTACCGGTACGGTACCTTCAGCCTTCACCGGGTTTCCTCCCGCCATCGACGGCACAATCGATGACATCGTCATCGAGGTAGCCCTTGCACCCATCGACGGACCAGGTGGTATCCTCGGACAAGCGGGTCCCCGCTTTGTACGCACCAGCGATTTGCTGACCCTGACTGGTGTCATGTTCTTCGACGTGGACGACCTCGCATTTCTCGACGAGATCGGCCTCTTTGAGGAAGTCATCATTCACGAGATGGGCCACGTACTCGGCGTAGGTACCCTGTGGGACATTGGCGACCGCGACCTGCGGCGCGACGAAGAAACCGATCCCTTCTTCATTGGTCGTCAGGCCAACGTATTCTGGAACGCCGAAGGTGGTACGGACAAGCTACCCGTAGAAGATATGGGTGGCCCTGGTACCCGCCTCAGCCACTGGCGTGAGTCCGTTCTGCGCAACGAGCTGATGACCGGCTTCCTGAACCTGGGCGAAAACCCACTGAGCCGCATTACGGCCGGTTCCATGCGTGACCTCGGTTACGGAGCCGCTATGGTCGGTGAGCAGTACGACCTGCCCAAGGGCGCTCCCGGTGTAGAGCACAAGAGCCACGGTGAAGGCATCGACATCGCTGCACGCGAGATCATGCTCAGCCCCATTGGCTCGGTGACCACCAAGTAGTCTAACTAGCCGCACGCTGCGGTAGGTACCTACTTGACTAAGAAACCCCCGTACGGATGCTTCCGTGCGGGGGTTTTGTATTTGCTTCGCAGCGCTAGCTTTCTAGATTCCGGACCACTCAGTAGCGCCACATATCGAGCAGCTTACGGAATACCTTGACGGTGTTCTCCGCGTCGTCCAGTGCACGGTGCTGGGCGCCGGTCCACTCGAATCCTTCGTGGCGCACCGCGGCGGCCAGCCCCCGCTTTTTGGGCAGCTTGCGGAGTTCGCGGTATTGTAATTTAAGGTTGATGGATGGATCGAGCCAGTAGTCATCCAGCCGGTGGAGCGCGCAGTCGCGCCGCAACTGGGCTTCGTCGAACTTACCCCAGGCGGCCAGGGTGTAGGGCTCGCCATCTACGTCGATCCAGTTCTGGAAGTCGCGGATGACCCGCGTGAAATCCTTCGCGCGGTTAATGTCGGGCTGCTCGATGTGGGTGAGCCGCCGGCAGAAGTGACTCAGCTGTGGATGAAGAATGGGCTTGATGAGCCGGCTGAAGCAGGGACCCACCTGCCCGTACGAGTCGACCTGGTAGGCACCGATCTCGATGGTTTCCTGCACGGTAGCGGGGGGGCGGCCCTCCCAGCAGGTGGCTTCGATATCGTAGACAATAAACTTCACGCTGCAAGAACGGGTGGCGGGGCATTACGTTGCACGCTGCCCCGCCACCCGGTGGCTCACTAGAGTCGGGGCATGCGGCTTTTGATGTCGGCGTGGTAGGCTTTGCCCATTTTGAGCTGGTGGTCGTTGAGCTCAATGACGCCATCGGCGAAACTGATGCGGTTGACCTGGCTGAAGTTGACCAGCAGGCCGCGGCTGGCCCGTACGAAATCGGTCGATTCCAATTCCTCGGCGATCGTCGACAGGCTACGCTTTACGGCAAAGCGCTTGTCGTTAGTCTGGATGTAGGCGTAGTTACCATCGGCCTGAATGTAGTGGATGTCAGTCAGCGGGATTTTGGTGTAGTCGGTGCCTTCTCGCAGGAAAAGGTGATCCATGGTGTACTGGGAGTTAAACGAGTTCATAACTGGTGGAATCTTGAATTTTACCGGCAACGGTCACAAGGCTGTTGCGCTTAGGACGAAGGGCCCGACGTTTAGTCACGCCGAATATCCTTTAAGTGTACGACAAAGTTCGCTTACTGGATTTATCCCCCCAAAAAGACCCTTAGTATCGGGCTACTTTTTGCAATATTCGCTACACTTGCGACCGCGGTCACTTCACCCCCCTCCATCTCCCCCCCCTCACCTGCCCCCATGCTAAATCTTCCCCTGTACCAGGTTGACGCCTTTACCGACCGGCTTTTCGGTGGCAATCCCGCCGCCGTAGTCCCCGTTCCAGAGTTTCCGGCAGACGCTCTGATGCAGTCGATCGCGACGGAAAATAATCTGTCAGAAACCGCTTTCGTAGTCATCCGCGGCAAGGGCAAGTTTGACATCCGCTGGTTCACGCCTACGCAGGAAGTGCGGCTGTGCGGACACGCCACCCTGGCAGCGGCCCACGTGCTCTATAAATCGGGGGGCAAGGACCTCGATAAGCTACGCTTTCGCACCACCTCTGCTGGTACCATTGCCGTCACCCCGCTGGCGGAAGCAGGGACGTACCGTATGGCATTCCCCACTGACGTGCCGGAAAAGACGCGTGCCGGCAAGAAACTACGGGGCGCCCTGGCTGGCCTCAATCCGAAGGAAGTCTATAAGGGGACCGACGATCTAATCGTTGTGCTCAAGAACGAACGGCAGGTCCGTAGCCTGCAGCCCAATTTCCATATCGTCGCTCAGCTCAAGCGCCGTGGCCTGATCGTGACCGCGCCCGGCGACGAGGTAGACTTCGTCAGCCGCTGCTTCTACCCCGCCTACGGCATCGATGAGGATCCCGTCACGGGCTCGGCTCACACCGTGCTCACGCCCCTGTGGGCGAAAAAATTGAAGAAAAAACACCTTACTGCCCGGCAGGTTTCTACCCGTGGAGGGCAGATCACTTGCGAACTTCGGGGCAAGAAGGTCCACCTGACCGGACAAGCCATCACTTACCTGGCCGGCCAGCTCCTACTTGATCGGCTGGACTGAGCTATTCTGCCAAGCCCCGCAACTCGGCCAGTAGCTCGGCAGATACCACCTGCACGGGCCGATCGATAGCCTGTTCCAGGGAGATGAAGGTCTCCGTCCGTTGAATACCATCAAAGGCCTGTATGCGCTGCAGCACGTCGCGTAGGTGATCCGTATCCCGGCACACGACCCGGGCGAAGATGCTGTACACCCCCGTGGTGTAGTGCGCCATCACCACCTCCTGAATACCCTGTAGGTACTCCGCCGCCTGACTGTACAGCCCACTCCCCTTCAGGTAAATGCCCAGAAAGGCCGATACATCGTAGCCCAATCGGGTGTGGTCGATGCGGAGGGTCTGCCCCTGAACTACACCGGCAGCGATCAGCTTATTCATGCGCACGTGGATCGTGCCGCCCGATACGAAGAGCTTACTCCCCAGCTCCGTGTACGGCTGCTTGGCGTTTTCCATCAGCAGGGCCAGGATCTTGCGGTCCAGGTCATCGAGTACATAGTCAGCGGGCATAGGCGGGGGGGGGCAGTCTGTTATCCCCAATAGTAAGCAACATGCTCAGGCTATCCCAACGACCCGCACCTCTATCGGTGATTTTTCGTCCACTGCCGCTCGGCTACGTGCAGTATGTTGCCCGGCTCGATCCACTCCCCCAGGGCATCGGTGGTCGCCCGCTCGTAGTGCGCATTCCACTCGGGCGTTTCCAGCCAGAGCAGACAGGTCACCTGCCGGGGAGACTGCAATCGCCGCTCCGCCTCCATCCAGAACCAGTAGGTAGATACGGGCCGCCCCGGTAGCCATCGGGGCGGGGCCAGGGTCCACCACCAGCGCAGCACCCCCGTGTACCAAGTCCGTTGGATCGCCCGGTTGACGATGCGGATCAGGCGTTTCGTATCTACGAATTTCTTTCCCACCTGTGCGGCGAGTCCTTCAGGATTGCGCCGCACGATTGCATGACGTCCGGCGCGCAGGCGGAAATTCTTGACCTCGATCAACCACAGGTCACCCTCCCCCACCAGACACAAAAAGTCAACCCCCTTAAGGCCGTGCCCGCTCACACTACGGTAGGCAGCGGTGCGGTCGAAACGGCGCACGATCCAGTCCTCCGGGAAAGTAAATTCCAGATCACTCTCCAGGAATGTAGCCATACGCCGGGTTCCTCTCGCCTATGCTACCACGAAGTTGACCATGCGGCCGGGCACTACGATGACCTTGCGTACGGACTTGCCATCCAGGTAGCCCTGCACCTGCGTATCCGCCCGGGCCCCTGCCTCTACATCCTCGCGGGACGCCCCGGCCGGAAAGTCCAGCGTAAGCCGCGTCTTACCGTTGAAGGCGATGGGATAGGTAAAGCTATCCTCCACCAAGTACTTGTCTACCGCCTCCGGCCAGTTGGCATGGTGTACGCTCCCTGACCCCCCGAGGGCGGCGTGCAGTTCTTCGGCCACGTGCGGCGCAAAGGGTGCGATAAGGCGTACGGTAGGCTCCAGGATGGCGCGCTTGTTGCACCCCAATTTGGTGAGCTCATTGGTGGCTACCATGAAGGCGCTTATGCAGGTATTGAAGCTAAGCTTGTCGATGTCCTCTCCCACCTTCTTCAGCAGCGTATGCAGCACCTTGAGCTCCTCCTTCGTGGCCTCGCCTTCGCTCACGTTGAGCTGGTCGTCGTTGCCCACGAATAGGTTCCAGTAGCGGCGCAGGAAGCGGTAGACCCCGTCGATGCCCGACACGCTCCAGGGCTTGGCCTGATCGATGGGGCCCAGGAACATCTCGTACATCCGGAAGCAGTCGGCCCCGTAGCGCGCGCAGATGTCGTCGGGATTGACCGCATTATACTTGCGCTTCGACATCTTGCCCTGCTCTACGCTGAGCTCGAGGTACGGACGGCCTTCCTTGTCGAGCGTCCAGGCAAAGGCACCGGCCTGCTGCAGGATGGTGCGGAAGTAAGCGGCATCCTGTTGGTCCGATTGCTGGGCTTCCTCTACGGCGTGCTTGTAGAGCCGGAAGCTACTCTCGTTGTTGACGGAGGTCTCGGTGACAAACCGGATGGGCGTAAGCCGCGTGCCACTGCTCTCGTCGAGCACCAGGTAGCCCTTACCTACGCCGGGTACGTCCAGCGGAGTTCCCTCCGCCACGTCACTACCCACCCAGATGGGATGGCGCTGCCCGTCGTCGGCCAGCAGGACACCCAGGTGTACGTAGCTGATCGGTCCCCCGATCATACCCTGATTGAGGAGTTTTTTGTAGGGCTCCCGCGTCGGCACCTTGTCGAGATCGAAGAGAAACTTGTGGATCAGACGGCTGTACAGAATGTGACTCACAGCGTGCTCGGCTCCACCCACGTACAGGTCCACGTCTCGCCAGTAGTCCACGGCTTCCTTGCTGACGAACTCCCCCGGATTATGGGGGTCCATATAGCGCAGGTAGTACCAGTTGGAGCCGGCTGTAGCGGGCATCGTATCGGTCTCCCGTCGTCCACTGGGGGTGTTGATCCAGTCGGTGGCCCGCTCCAGGGGGGACGCACCGCTGACGGCCCGGAAGTCGTCCATCTCCGGTAGGGTGACGGGCAGCTCCTCCGTCGGCACCAGTTGCGGTACGTCATCGGCGTCGTACACGATGGGCCAAGGCTCGCCCCAGTAGCGCTGCCGGCTGAAGACCAGGTCGCGGATGCGGTAGTTGATCTGCCGCTCCCCCCGACCGAGCGTTTCGATGCGTTGGGTAGCCGCCTCGATGGCTTCCGGCACCTCCATCCCGTCCAGGAAGCCGGAGTTGATGAGCTTGCCCAGCTTGTCCTTGAGGCTGGCCCCCGGGTAGTCGGTCTTATCGACTACCTCAATGATGTCAATACCGAACTTTTGGGCAAAGCGCTTGTCCCGCTCGTCGTCGCTCGGTACGGCCATGATGGCTCCGGTGCCGTAGTCCTTGAGGACGTACTCGGCAATATAGATCGGCACGCGGGCCTCGTTCAGCGGATTGATGGCGTAGGCGCCCGTGAAGGCTCCGGTAACTTTGTTCTCACTCATCCGGTCGACCTCGCTACGTCGGCCTACGTAGGCCAGGTAGTCGTCGATCTCCTGCCGCTGCGCGGGGGTCGTGAGTTCGTCGACCAGCTCCAGCTCGGGTGCGATGACCATGAAGGTAGTACCGAAAATAGTATCGGGGCGAGTCGTAAAGACGTCCAGCTGCCGGTCATGCCCCTCGATGTCGAAGTGGACCAGGGCACCGGTCGACTTACCGATCCAGTTGACCTGCTGCGCCTTCAGTCCCTCGCTGTAGTCGACGGTGTCCAGTCCGGCCAGCAGGCGCTCGGCGTAGGCGGTAATGCGCAGACTCCACTGTAGCATGGGGCGCTGCTCTACGGGGTGGTTACCGCGCTCGCTACGGCCGTCCTTTACCTCATCGTTAGCCAGTACGGTCCCCAAGGCTTCGCACCAGTTGACGTAGCTGACGCTGCGAAAGGCCAGGCGGTAGTTCATCAGCAGGTCGCTGCGTTCCTTCGGGCCCATGCCGCGGAAGTCTTCGGCAGTGACATCTAGCGGCTCCGTTTCAGCGGCACGTACGCCGGAAGTCCCTTCCTGTTCCAGCAGGTCGATCAGTTCGGCGATCGGACGGGCGCGGTCCTGTTCGGTATCGTACCAGTGCTCGAACACTTGTCCGATGATCCACTGCGTCCACTTAAAGTAGTCCGGGTCGGAGGTATTGACGCTACGGTCCCAGTCGAAGCTGAGTCCCAGCGTCTCCATTTGCTCACGGTAGCGGGCGGTATTGACGGCCGTGCTCTCGGAGGGGTGTACGCCGGTATCGATGGCATACTGCTCGGCGGGTAGTCCGAAGGCATCGAAGCCCATGGGGTGTAGCACGTTATAGCCGGCCTGCCGCTTCTGCCGGGCGACGATATCGGAGCCGATGTAACCCAGGGGGTGACCTACGTGCAGACCGGAGCCCGAGGGGTAGGGAAACATGTCCAGTACGTAGTACTTCGGCTTGCCGGTGGTCGTAGCCGTCCGGTAGGTTTTATGTTCCTTCCAGTAGCGCTGCCACTTACGGTCGAGGGCCTGTACGTCAAATTTCATCTGCAACTACTTAGTGAGGTTGCAAAGGTACCACCGGGGGGCGGGGCCGCGGGTGCGAAGGTTTTTACCAGAGGTAGACGCGCCGACGCCGGTAGTCGATACCTACCGTATACTGACTCAGAAAATCCGAGCCGAGGATGCCGGCTAGTACCGGTCCGCGTTCCGTCTGCAGGTGGGCCAGATCCATGGCCACCAGCGTAGTAGACAACTGATCGGTAGCAGGGAAGCCGGTAGGTAGGGGCACATTGACCAGCGGACAATCCTGCGGTACGCCATCCAATCCCTGTACGTTGAGCGACTGGCCGGTCGCGGTAGCGGCAACCGCCTCTACGAGTCCGGCCTCGATCACACTCGTACCGGCACCGGTGTCGAGTGCGAAATAGTAAGTGCGCCCATCGAGTCGGATCGCTACGATCGGCAGATGATCGAGCAGGGTAAATTTGAGTACCGCCCGGGGGGCTTGTGTTCCGTGGGTGGGCCGCCGTACGGACCGTAGTAACTGAAAGGTCTCGCGCTGGTAGTCGATGCGCAGTTCGCCCCGATTCAGCAGGTCGTAACCTACGAAACCATCGATGCGGCGTGCGGTGCGGTCTTCGAATTCCCGCAGGTCCAGGCCGATCGCCCAGTAGTTTTCTACACTGCGCCCGCCCATCTCGAAGCGGTCTACCCGTAGTTCACTTAGGGCTACCTCTCCACCCGTACCGAGTCCGGTATGATTAGCGGGTGCGCCGCCCTGTCCCCGGTCATTCATGATCAGGGAGGGTGCCCCGGTATCGAGGACGAATTTACCCGGCCGGCCGTCCACCAAAGCATCGAAAAAGATCAGGTTGCGCTCGAAGGTGAACGACTGTAGCGGGCCCGCCGAGCGCAAACGTTCCTTTGCCGATCCGCCCGGATCGCTGGAGGTGCGCAGAAGACCTACGGATTGCTGCCCATAACTGACTGATGTACACAGTAGTAGCGCGACCCAGAGGGCAGCATAAGTACGGAGTATGTAGCGCAGGCTTAACATTATAGGGCAGGCAGTTACCCCAAGTTAACCATTTATTTACACACAGTTAACATGGCAGTGTGTTTACTAACTCACTAGCACATCAGATTGTTGCCTTTCCAAAGGCTTTAGGGAGGCCTGATCACCCCCTGCATACTGGGTCAGACACCGCACCCGCGAGCGCGCCCTGATCTGCCTACCGTTCGTTTAAGGAAATACGGCAGTACACCCCGGCCCCTATCACCCTACACGCTACCTTTGCATCCCGTAACCATAGAATATGACTAAGTATATTTTTGTTACGGGTGGAGTCACCTCCTCACTCGGCAAGGGCATCATCGCCGCTTCACTGGCTAAGCTCCTGCAGGCCCGCGGCCTTACCGTAACGATCCAGAAGTTCGATCCCTACCTGAACGTGGACCCCGGCACGCTCAATCCCTACGAGCACGGAGAGTGCTACGTGACCGACGACGGGGCCGAGACCGACCTGGATCTGGGCCACTACGAACGGTTCCTGAACACCCCCACCAGTCAGGCCAATAACGTGACCACCGGGCGGATCTACCAGACCGTGATCGAGAACGAGCGCAAGGGCGACTACCTGGGCAAGACCGTGCAGGTCATCCCCCACGTCACCGACGAGATCAAACGCCGTATTCAGCTGCTCGGTAATTCGGGTGACTTCGACATCGTCATCACAGAGATCGGCGGTACGGTGGGTGACATCGAGTCCCTACCCTACCTCGAGAGCCTGCGGCAGTTGCGCTGGGAGCTGGGGGGTGACAACTGTATCACGGTACACCTCACCCTGATCCCCTACCTGGCCGCCGCCAAGGAGCTCAAGACCAAACCGACCCAACACAGCGTCAAGGAGCTGCTGCAGACCGGTATTCAGCCCGATATCCTGGTGGTGCGCACCGAGCACCCGATCGACGATTCGATCCGCCGAAAGCTGGCCCTGTTCTGCAACGTGGAGAAAAGCTGTATCGTCGAAGCGATCGACGCCAGCACGATCTACGATGTACCGCTGATGATGCTCAAGGAAGGATTAGATACGACCGTAATCAGCAAGCTGCGCCTGCCCGACCGCAGGAATCCCGATCTGCGGCGCTGGAAGGACTTCCTGGGCCGACTGAAGAACAGTACCCATGAGGTAACCATTGGTCTGGTGGGTAAGTACAACGAACTACAGGACGCCTACAAATCGATCTACGAATCCTTCATCCACGCCGGTGCGGTCAATGAGTGTAAGGTAAAGGTCGTGCCCATCCACTCCGAGCAACTGGAGGGGGAGCAACGTGTCGTACACGAGTTCCTGGAGCGCTTCGACGGTATCCTGGTGGCTCCGGGCTTCGGCGAGCGGGGTATCGAGGGCAAGATCGAGGCGGTGCGCTATGTGCGCGAGCACGATATCCCCTTCTTCGGGATCTGCCTGGGCATGCAGTGTGCCGTGGTGGAGTTCAGTCGCAATGTGGCCGGCATCGCTACGGCTACGTCCTCCGAGGTAGACGAGCTCTCTGACTATGCCGTCATCGATCTGATGGACGATCAGAAGAACCTGGCCACCAAGGGCGGCACCATGCGCCTAGGTGCATATGACTGTAATCTGGTCGCCGGCAGCCATACGGCCCAGGCCTACGGCGTCACTGAGATCAGCGAGCGTCACCGCCATCGCTACGAGTTCAACAACGCCTACCTGGAACAGCTACAGGACGCCGGACTCACCATTGCCGGCACCAACCCGGAGACTGGCCTGGTGGAGGTCATCGAGCTCAAGGACCATCCCTACTTCGTAGGTGTACAGTATCATCCAGAGTTGAAAAGCACGGTGGAGAATCCTCACCCACTGTTCGTCTCCTTCGTGGCTGCTGCTATGCGGAAGCGGTCGCCTGCGGCGAGGTTGTAGGTGGACCGCTGTCGCAAGTAAACGTATTACCCGTTTGAAAAACGGTCTACTTTGCCGGTAGGCAGTCTACCCGCGACAGCGGTCTACTTAAGGCCAAAGGCCCCCCTAATCTTATCCACATAGTCCAGCTTTTCCCAGGTAAAGGTCTCCACCGTCAGGGTCTTTTCCTCCCCGGAGCCGTTGCGGAAGGTGATGGTCTTGGTTTCCGGTTCGCGGCCCATGTGCCCGTAGGCGGCGGTATCAAGGTAGATCGGGTTGCGGAGTTTGAGCCGCTGCTCGATGGCGTAGGGCCGCAGGTCGAAGAGCTCGGCGACGCGCCGGGCGATGACGGAGTCCGGCAGGTCCACTTTGGCACTGCCGTAAGTATTTACGTACACGTTGGTGGGGTGAGCCACGCCGATGGCGTAGCTGACCTGTACGAGCACCTCGTCGGCCACACCGGCCGCTACCAGGTTCTTGGCGATGTGGCGGGTGGCGTAGGCGGCCGAGCGGTCTACTTTACTGGGGTCTTTACCGCTGAAGGCACCACCGCCGTGGGCACCCTTACCGCCGTAGGTGTCGACGATGATCTTACGGCCGGTAAGGCCGGTATCCCCGTGGGGGCCGCCGATGACGAACTTACCGGTCGGATTGACGTGGTACGTGATATTATCGGTAAAAAGGGCCTGTAAGTCGGGCTTGAGTTGGTCGCGGACGGCGGGGATGACCAGCTCGATCACATCCTGACGAATCCGGGCTAGCATTTCCTCGTCCGCGCCAAAGTCATCGTGCTGGGTAGACACGACAATACTGTCGATACGGACGGGGCGGTGCGTGTCGTCGTACTCAATGGTGACCTGCGACTTGGCATCGGGGCGGAGGTAATCCATACGACCATTTCCCCGGCGCATCTCGGCGAGCTTCCGTAGGATTCGGTGACTCAGATCGAGTGCCAGGGGCATATAATTTTCCGTCTCATTGGTGGCGTAGCCGAACATCATGCCCTGGTCACCGGCCCCTTGCTCTTCGTCGGTTTGCCGTTCTACGCCCTGGTTGATCTCAGGAGATTGTTCATGAATGGCAGAGAGGACCCCACAGCTATTGGCCTCAAACATGTACTCCGACTTGGTGTAGCCGATCTTGCGGATCACGTCGCGGGCCAGCGTCTGTACATCCAGGTAAGTGCTGGACTTGACCTCACCGGCCAGCACGACCTGTCCGGTAGTCACTAGCGTTTCACAGGCGACTTTAGAGGATGGATCAAAGGCTAGAAAATGATCGACGAGGGTATCACTGATCTGATCGGATACCTTGTCGGGGTGCCCCTCGGAGACGGACTCGGAGGTGAAGAGGTAGGGCATGGAGTACGGCTTGGTCAGAAAGTGGCGCAAGGTAGGAATTCAGCAGTGAACCAATGCCGGCTGACCTACCTTAACCAAGGTCACTAAACCATCCCGCCCGTGCCTACCGTATACCCGTTCAATGGAGTGATCCAGCATTACGCCTGGGGCGGCTACACCTACCTCCCGGAGCTCCTCGGAAAATCCAACCAACAGCAGGAACCCTGGGCGGAGCTCTGGATGGGGACCCACGCGAAGGGTCCCGGCCAGCTACTGGGTAGTGTACACACACTGGACGAAATCATTGCGAAGGCTCCAGCTACGGTACTCGGGAAGGAGGTGGCTTCCCGTTTTGATGACCGTCTACCCTTTTTGTTCAAGATTCTCGATGTACGGGAAATGCTTAGCATCCAGGTGCACCCCACAAAAAAAGCGGCGGAGAGAGGCTTCGCCCGGGAGGAGGAGAACGGTCCGGCACGCGACGCCCCGGATCGCAACTACCGCGACGACAATCACAAACCGGAGCTCGGGGTAGCGCTCACCGATTTTTATCTGCTGCATGGTTTTCGCTCGCCGGAAGACATCCGCCGGACGCTCACTGAGGTGCCCGGTTGGGACTCGCTACTTTCCACCTTCGATCAGGGCGGGACCAAGGCCCTATACGCCCGGGTCATGCACGCCGATCAGGCGGAGGTAGATCGGCTACTGCAACCGCTTACCGATCGACTCGTGGACAAGGACTACCATAGAGATTCAGCCGATTTTTGGGCTCAGCGGGCGGTGGATCAGCACACCCACGACGGCCACCACGACCGGGGCATGTTCTCCATCTATTGGTTCAACCTGGTCCACCTGCGGCCGGGAGAGGGCATCTTTCAGGATGCCGGTATCCCCCATGCCTACCTCGAGGGGGTTTGCATCGAGTTGATGGCTAACAGCGACAATGTCCTGCGCGGGGGCCTTACCCCCAAGCACATCGACGTGCCGGAATTACTCGATAAGACGCAGTTCACCCCGGTGGACCCCGATGTGCTCCTCCCGGTAGCGGGTCCGAGAACGTGGCAGCATTACCCTAGCCCCGCGCCGGACTTTCAACTACTGCGGATTGCGCCCGGCGCCGGCACTACATTCACCGTCGACACCGCCGGGACGCCGGCGATCTTACTGTTGCTACGTGGCGCGGTAGCCGGAGACGGGCTGGCACTCGACGCGCAGGCCCGGACTACCTTTCTGCCCGCTGACGGCAACTGGACGGTAGAGGCCGCGGACGACAGTGAGATCTATATGGCGACGGCCGGGCACCAAAATTAAAGGCCTGCCGGATCCGGCAGGCCTCTGAGAAACGAGATAAAATAGTCTACTCCAGGCCTCCGATGTCACCGCAATAGGGTGACATCGCCGGTAAATACCTGGCTGGTTCCGTCGACAAAGTCGATTTCTGCAGCCCAGATGTAGACGCTACTTTCTAGAAGTTTGCCACCCAGCCGGCCATCCCAGCCGTTGTTGATGGAGCCGGTACTGCAGTCATGGCATTCGTACACCATGGCCCCGTTGCGCGACATGATCCGCATGGACTGAATGCCGGCCACGGTGTTGTCTTTGACCTCGAGTCCAAAGGTCTCGTTGTGCCCATCACCGTTAGGACTAAACACGTTGGGGGCGTAAATACGATCTTCGTAATTTTTGTCCACCCGTACCCGGATAGAATCCGTCGCCGAACAACCGTGCTCATCCAGTAGCGCGACTTCGTAAAGGCCGTCGTTGATGGGCTGCGCAAGTGTGTATGCCGCATTAGGGTTTACAATGGAGTCGCCCGACCAGACGATTTCGGTAATGTTCCGGGCCGGGTAAATATTGACACTCAGGTTGAGCATGTCACCCAGGTCCACGATGGTGTCGGTGGCCGTGGTCTGAATTTCGGCCTCGAAGCTAGGGAATACCGTCACAATTACATTAGAGTCGATACTGCACCCATTGGCCGAGGTGACTTCCAGATTCACTACGTAGTCACCCAGATCGAAGTAAGGGATCTCGATCGGTGCATCCCCTACCAGGCCGTTACCGTAGTCGAAGGACCAGCCCGTCAGTGGCGCACGCAGATCCATCAGGAAGGGGGTATTGCTGCAGGTGGTTGTCGGCATCTCAAAGTCCATAGCCGCGCCGTTGTACTCGCCGATGTCGACCTGGAAGCTATCGATCGCGCTACATCCGTTCGAACTGGTGACCTCGCAGTAAGTCATGTAGCTTCCCGGGCGCTCGTAGGCATAGCTCGGACTGCTTTCCTGTGATTCGCCCTGATCACCGAACGACCAGTCGATTGCAAAAGCATTGGGATCATTGTTGGGGGTGAAGAGCATATCGAGATCTACGCAGTTCGCCTCAGCAGCAAGGACGGTATAGGAGGCGTCCGGTGTGGGCCGCACCGTGATGTCGTGCCGGAAGGTGTCGATACCACAGAGTTGAGCGACAATCTCAATGGTGTAGGCCGTATCCTTGGTCACGTCGTAGTAGTGGGTAAGGCTCTCCAACTCGTCGATGAACTGTGGCGTAGACTCATCGCCCCAGTACACAAAAGTGAGCGCACCCGGTGTGGAGCTATTATCAAGTACGACCTCGGCGCTGGAGCAGACATCGTCATAGTTCAGTCCGAAGGCGGCTTCCGTAGTGATGGGTAGTACATACATCGTATCGACGGCGGTCTGATCCGGGCAGCTCTGATTGGAGCCCCGTAACGTGACCGGGTAGCGGAGCACATCTTCCGCCTCGTTACGCAGGATCAGAAACTCAGGCAGCTCCGTGCCCGCCCGCCCATCCGGGTAGGTGACCAAAAAGTTGTCAGCGTTGACGGAGGTGTTGGATAGGAAGATGGTATCGTCGGAACAGACGGTATTGTTGTCATTCAAAAAGTCGAAGGACACGCGGAACCGCAGGGGCAGCACAATGCCGAAGGTATCTTCCGTTGTATAACAAGCGTTGGTCAGCGAAGCATTCACGCCAAACACCTCCGGGGCGAGCGGGCGGATCAGCTCGACCAGTGGAGTCGCCTCCTGGCTGGTCTGAAAGTTGCTGAACGACCAGTTGTAGGCCATGTCGGCCGGCTGGTCACCAAGGGTAAGGTTGATGGATAAGGAATCACAAACCGTACTGTCCATACTATAGGCAAAGTCGATAACCGGTGGTAATTGTACCCGAAAAGTCTTGCGTAGCGTATCGTTACACTGTCCGTTCGGAAAGGCCACGACTTGCTGCAGGGTGTAGGTACCCGCCTGTTGCACTTTGAATTTGGCCTTCTCGCGACTGCAGGCCTTCTGCCCCGTCTCCAGAATTTCGTAGCACAGGGCGCGGGCGCTGGAGCGGTTCTCAATATTAATTTCACTCAGGCCCGCATAGATTGGCACGTCGCCGGCACTGGGTCCGCTACACGAGTCGGTAACGATGTCGAAGGCAGCCCGGGGGAATTCCTGTACGGTCACCGTCAGGCTATCCTCCCCGCCACAGAACGTGCGGCTGAAGAAGCGAATCTTGTAGGAGCCGATGCCTACCTTGCCTGAGTCAAAGATGTTGTCGGCTACTCCCTCACCGCGGTAATCCGCCGCCTGTAGCGCAAACAGATCGATGGTTTCGCCCTCACACAGTACTACATCCGTTCCCTCGTAGAATTCCTGAGGGATAACGTGGAAGTTCAGGGGGTAAATGGCGCCGCAACTGTCTACTACGGTGACCTCCACATCGCCCTCCACCAGGGAGGGGTTGAAGATGTTGTCGCCCACACCTGGACCATAGATTTCCCGCACCTTATAGTTGGGTTGAATGTAGTCCAGCAGGGCGATGGGGTCTTCGGTCACACAGACCGTGTCGACTGCAGAGATGTCGATTTCCAGTGCAGAGCCGTCACGCACCCGTACATTGATCGGTATTTCGAACACTTCACCGCACACGTCGCTACCCGTAGCAGTGAGTACGTACTCACCCAGCGTGTCGAAGCGGATGAAGGGACAGGTAGCAGTGACATCATCGAAGTGAACGCCGGGTTTATCCGATGTCCATTCGATATTATCCGGGGTAGGTAAGTACTGTAGGTTATCACAAAGGTCCAGGGTGTACTCGGTACAGGTCACGATATTTTCCTGTGCCTGAATGGTCTGCCCCCGCAGGGTAGTGATCCGGATGGTATCGGCTACATCCGAGCAGTATGCATTTGCAATATTTACGATGATAGTACGGATGCCCGCCCTACTGTTTTCAATATTGATAACGGGGTTGGCAATGGTTGGATCGCTAAAGGTAACACCCGGTGATGTACTAGTCCAGCTGAAGGTTTCCGCATACTGGTAGGTGCTATTGGTAATGATTTGAAGATTGGGATTACATAGCTCTGCGGTATCAAGATCGTAGCTCAAATCAATCGTTGGCGTAGGAAAGATCTGGAACGGCTTTTCGTAGATATACTTATCACATCCTTTGAAGGTGGATACTTCAAGCTTAGCGACGTGTGTGCCGGGGCCTTCAAATTCGAACCCCTTCAGAAATTTAGTGACTTCGCCATCCAGCTTGACACCGTCCATGTACCACTGGTAGGACTCGACGAGCTTCTCGCTACACATCTTTCCCTCGAAGTTGACCGTAAAGGGTGCTTCGATACACGTCAGATCGCTCGTTTTAATGTCTACGATGGGATTGGGTACGACACGGAAATCGTAGGACCCCCGCTGGTTGTCGCCACGATCGTCCACACAATCCAGCCGAGTGATATCCAGGGCACTCTGGTATTCATAGAACAGTGCGCCGGGCTTAGGGGGCAGGGGCTTACCCGGAGGCGATCCGCAGTCAAACATAAACTCCTTGATTACCGAAACCGTGTTCGTCACCTGCGTATAAATGGTATCGCTTCCGTCGGGAAAGGTGACCTTATAAGTACCCGGGTCTCCGTTGTTGTAAATCTTGAATTGGATCTCCACATTGCCGAGGCTATCGGCACAGAACGTGCTGGTAGGTGGCAGGAGAAACGGTTCGTCTGTTCCACACGGTCCCTGAGCAGAAAGCCAGACAGTGGGTACGCAGAATAACAGTAGTGTGAAAAGCTTCAATCGAGACATAACACGGAGGTGTTTTCGCTCAATTACGACAGCATGCTCATCGGAATTCCGCCGCTAACAAGCTACGGAGAGTAGGCTTACCGACAGAGTATCGGTACAAGCCTATAGGTTTTTTCTGAGAGAAACGCTGACAATAATTGACCAGGAAAAAAGAAAACTTAACTGGTGGCCAAGGGGCCAAACACAACACAATGACGGATACATCACCCGTACGGCTATACAACCGTTGCGCCCCCCCGTCTTATTGCCGCTGGTCTACAAACTTTAACACACGAAGCAAAGCACCGGAAGCTAAGGGCGCGCGGCGGAGGTCCTCTAATACCGGCTGAATGCGCGCACAATACGCTCAGGCAACTTCCCCTCCTGACCAGTCTGCAAGTAGTCCTGATAGCTGCAGGCAACTAAGTAGTTCCGCATTTCCCCGGAGAGCTCAGTGACACCGGGCACCTGGATCCACCAGCGGTTACTGCGCGGGGAGCGCCAGAACGTCATTCGCTGGGGCAGCTTCGCGTCCACTACGTATTCTGTCATGCCTTCGGTGGTGGCCGGGAAATCACCCGCCCGCCGGCTCAGGCCGTGTAGGAAGTACCAGACCAACTGTGCGTAAGCAGCGGCCGTAAGGCGCTCGGCCGTGGTAGCCTGCTCCGTACCAAGCTCCAGGCCATAGACCCCGAAGGAGGCTAGCCGGTCGCTGTTGCCCGCATAGTAGCAAAGTTGCCCGGCTTCCTGCAGACTCAGCCCGGAGGGGTGATAGCCCCGTTGGGCGGGTGCCTCGGCATGTAGCACACTGGCAATGTCTATCAGCGCGACATCCGCATCACGAATACAGGGTTCCAGATCCCCGGGCTGAGCCCGGGCCTCACCTAGCGTGTATCGTTCGAAGTACCGCCGCTGAATCAGCGCATCCAGTGCGGGATCTACCATCTGCCGCTGGGATCCGATGTGCGACAGGTGATACGCCGGCGCATCAGTGCGGTGTACGGCAGCATCTAGGACCTGCAGGCCGGAGGTAGTAGGGCTCAGTGCCAGCTGTTGGTCTACCTGAAGTAAGTTGATCCGTCGGTGAAGACTGCCGAATGCCAGGTACTGAGCCTGTGGAATAGCAGTTCCAACCCCACCCAAAAGAACCGGGACGATCCCCGCCTCATGCAACTCGCGCAGTAAAGGAATAGCAAACTCGGTGGTGGTCTTGCGCAGGTTGCCTAAATCTACGCACGACAACTGTCCGTGGTCCCACTGCAACGGAAAAAGGTGACGGCGTACTTCGTCGGCGGTTGCCGCGTGCACACCAATGAAGGCTACCCGGATGGCCGGATTGGGCCACCTACTAAGGTGACTACCCAGACAAGAGGTGGAAAGTACGGGCGAAACAGAAGATGACCGGAGCCAGGAAGTGAACATACGCAGGGTACAAAGGTAGTTCAGCCCCGATTGGTATAAAAACAACTAGGTATAGTAAACAACCACTACATTTGGTCCTTCAATGAAAAATAGACTACGTCGGGCCGGAAGCCGTTTCTAACCAGTCTCTTCGAAGCTGACTTTATTCGGTGCGCCCCCCCCTAGGGAACCCATCCAGTAAACTTACCTCTAGATTTACCGCTATGCGAATACTCTTACTCCCTCTCTTATGCATGACCCTTTCGAGCGCTTTCGTTGCCGCTCAGGGTACTCCAGTGCCCGCCGCCACGGTGGATAGTACTGGAGCAATGGAAATGGACGCCCCGGTCGATCGGCGCAATCAACCCTCCATGATTGAGTTCGGCATTTCACCCTACTATTCCTTCGTCGCCGGTGATGTCACCGCCAAAGGAGGATACGGAGCCGGAATTCACCTGCGCAAGTCATTGGATCATCTTTTCTCGGTCCGCCTAGACGCGCTCTATGCCCGTTCCAAAGGCGATAACGAGAATGATGTCATCACTCAGGGCAACCGCCGTCACGATACGGATTGGTACAGCGGTACCGCCTATGGTGTGGTAACCCTTAATAACTTCAAGTACAAGGGCGACATCCGTAACTGGAATGTCTTACTGATGGCCGGTGCAGGATTCAACTACTTTTCTACTGAATTCCAGTGTACTGAAGATGGTCGGCGCTTTGGATGTACGGGTACCAATCAGCCTTTCGTAGAAGGTCGCAACGGCGAACTACCCCTAGAGTTTCAGACGCACGCCGCCTTCGGTCTGGCACTTAACCGCCGCCTCAGTGAGCGGATCAATATCGGCATAGAGTACCAGGCATTCGTACCGCTGGGCAATCGCGCTGACTTGGTCGATGGATACGATCCCGTGGGTGGAACAAGCGACTTCCGTGACGTACAAAACGTAGCCGGCATCTCCATCAACATCAACCTGGGCAACACCAACACACGCAGCGAGCCCCGCTACTGGGTCAACGCCTTTACTCCACTCAAGGACGATATCTCCACCCTCAATAGCCGCGTAGACGAAGCTACTATGGACACCGACGGTGACGGCATCGTCAACAGCGTAGATCAGGAGAACGACACCCCCGCCGGTGTACCCGTCGATAGCCGTGGCCGTACCCTAGACAGCGACAAGGACGGTGTGCCCGACTTCCGCGATCTGGAACCCTTCTTCCCTCCCCGCCAGGGTGAGGTAGTTGACGCGGATGGTGTAGTAACCAAGCGCAACGATGCCCCCCTCACGCAGAATGAGATCCAAACGCTGATCGATACCAGCATCGCTCGCGCAATTGCCGAGGGCAACATGGGTAACAACACCACCCGGATCAACTCCGCTGGCGGTGCGATCTACCTGCCCATGATCTACTTCAACCTGAACTCATCCGAGATCAAGTACGAAGACTACGGACAGCTAGCCTCCATCTCTCGTGTCCTGACGGCCAATCCGGAGATGCGCCTTATCGTACGTGGTTACACCGACCGTACGGGCAACACGACCATCAACCAACGCCTGTCCTACTTACGGGCCCGCAACACCATCGATCACCTGGTCGAAGTGGGTGGTATCGACCGCACCCGCCTGGTACTTCAGTACCGTGGGGACGAAGAAGCCATCGTTCCCCTCGACCGCAGTCGTGTCAACCGACGCGTAGAGTTCCTGACCGGTATGGGTGATGTCACGGAAGACGAAGCACCCGAAGGAGTTATGCCCCAGAGTGATGGCAACTAGGCCACACGCCTCATAGCGATCCGTTAAGACGCCCCCCAGCTTACCCGCTGGGGGGCGTTTTGTTGGTACCTTTCACCGTCACTACGTACTCACCTAGCGGTTCTATCGATGCGCACACTTACCCTACTCATTCTACTGGCTCTCACGCCAGCCGTCGTAAAGGCTCAATTAGCCGACGACCTGTCGGGGACCTGGAGCGGGCTGTTGCTACAGAATGAGGGGGGCATCGCAGACAAATTCGAGCTATTCTTTGACCTGCAGCAGATCGGACTGGCCGTTAAGGGTACCGCCTTCGTTAAGCTCGGCGAACTACAGGCGGAGATGAAGCTGAGCGGCTACCGTGCGCCGAGTGGGAATTGGCGTATCACCGAGACAAAGATTCTCAGAAATAATAAGGCAGGACTGGCGATCAGCTGGTGTATGAAAGATTACGACCTGCGTGTAGACTACCGGAAGGGGGAACTAGTCCTTACCGGCCCTTGGTGGGGCAACAGTGAGTACGGCCCGTGTATTCCAGGATCCATTACACTAAAGCGCCGCGTGCGCGTGGCATCACTCCTCCTGGGCCGCCAGGACGCCGTTGATGTCCAGCCGCATGGCTAGGTCCATTACCGTGACCACACCCTCTACGGGAGCCTCACGGTCCGGGGCGATGAGCATGCTGTAGCCCGTTCCGGCACGCGCCTGTAGCTGAGCTTCGAGTTCGGGGGCACTGATGCGGCGGTTGTTGAAGAAGAAGCCACCCTGATCGTCGATGCGTACTTCGTCCAGCCGGTCCGTATTTGGACTGCTGGGAGTATCTGCCCGCCCGGGAAGCTTCAGGTTCAGGGCATTCGGTGCTACCACCGTTGAGGTGAGCATGAAGAAAATGAGGAGGAGGAAGATGATGTCCGTCAGGGACGACATATTGAACTCCGCACTAACCTTAGATCGCTTTTTGAGGGCCATAGCAGCTGATTTAACCCTGCCGGGGTTGGGTGGCGATAATGGCCCGGGCGCGGCGCTGCGCTGCCAAATTCATGATGGGTGTGATACGGCTGAAGGGCACCCCGGTCTCGGCGACGATCGTAACGGTCGCATCCTTTTGGTTGTTGGTCTGCTCCAGCGCATCGCTCAACGCAGCGAGTACCGATGCCTGAGAGACCTCAATGTTGTTAACGCGGAGCCCACCGGATTTTTCTAGCTCTACCACGATATTGGTGGGGGCTACGGTCTGGCTGTCAGATTTAGGCAGGTCGAAGGGACGGATCTGCACAAAATTGGACGTGAGCATGAAAAAGATGAGCAGCAGAAAGATGATGTCCGTCAGCGACGACATATTAAACTGTGCATTCGCCCGGTTCGATCGTTTTAAGCCCATCCTGTTTGCATTTTAAATTTGAACCGTTGTACCTGCTTCGATAACCATCGGGGCGCCCATACTACCGTGCCGCTACCCGGGCTCCTGTAGCAGGTCCATGAACTCAGTGGTAGAACGCTCCATCTTGTACACCACGCGCTCTACCTGGGCCACGAGCAGGTTGTACCCTACGAAGGCGAGGATACCGATAAAGAGACCGGCGGCGGTAGTAAGTAGTGCAGAGTAGATACCACCAGCCAGGACGTCGGGCGTGATGTTCTGTGCGTTAGACATCTCGTAAAAGGCGTTGATCATACCGGTGACGGTGCCGAAGAAGCCGATCATGGGAGCGGCACCGGCAATGCTGGCCAGGGTGCTCAGGCCGCGTTCCAGTCGGAAAACTTCGAGATTACCTACGTTCTCCACCGCGGCGTCGATGTCGCGCAGGGGCCTACCGATGCGCTGGAGGCCCTTATCGACCATTCGGGCGACCGGACTGTCGGTAGTAGTGCAAAGGGCTCGGGCGTTGGCCATGTTTCCGGTGGAAATCTCGCGACGGATACGTTCCATGAAGCCTTCGTCGTCGGAACCGGCGGCCTTGATGGTGATGTAGCGCTCGGAGAAGATGTATACGGCGATCACGAACAGCACCAGCAGGATACCTACGATGATCATGGTCAGGGTGCCAGACTCCAACAGAACGTCGAGGAGGCTCTCACTGGCCATGGGTGCAGCGTCGGCGGCCGAATCAAGGGTAGCGGTGCCCTGCGCCTGCAGGAGAAGGGGAAAAGCGTCAGGTAGCATCAAGGTGTGTTTAGCGGGTGGGTAACGCGATCCGGAAGGTGGATATGTTGGTGCGTGGGTGCAAATGTAAAATTATCTGAGTGGAGCGTGGCGCGTGCCGTCGTTCAACCATCCCCTAGCCCGTCGGTTACCTAGCTGCTAACTTTACCGCATGGATACTTTAATCACCGTAGGGCAACTGGTCCTGAGCCTATCGATCCTGATCGTGCTCCACGAGTTCGGACACTTTCTGCCCGCCCGTTTATTCGGTACGCGGGTGGAGAAGTTCTACCTCTTCTTCGATCCCGGCTTCAGCCTGTTCAAAAAGCAGATCGGTGAGACGGAATACGGTATCGGCTGGCTCCCCCTGGGGGGCTACGTGAAGATCAGCGGGATGATCGACGAAAGCTTCGACAAGGAGCAAATGGACCAGGAGCCACAGCCCTATGAGTTCCGATCCAAGCCGGCCTGGCAACGTCTGATCATCATGCTCGGCGGAGTCACCGTTAACTTTATCCTCGGTTTTCTGATCTACGCCCTGGTCCTGTTTGGCTACGGAGAGGAGTACTTCCCGGCAGAGAATATCACCGCCGGGATCGCGGTAGATAGCCTCGGTCAGGAGATCGGCCTGCAGAGCGGCGACAAGATCCTACGGGTCGGTGACGTACCCTTTGAGCGCTTCAACGACCGTATCGTACTGCGGGAAATCGCGATCAACAACGCCCGGACCATCGAGGTCGAACGTAACAATACCCAGACCACCGTAGCGGTAGACCCCAAGTGGGTAGATCTACTGACCCGCTACGAGAACAAGAGCGCCCGGCTCTTCGGCCCCCGGGTACCCCTGGTGGTAGCCCGTGTATCTAAGGATAGCCCCGCCGAACAATCCGGCCTGAAGTTGGAAGACCGCATTGTAAGCGTCAACGGTACGCCAACACCTTATTTCGACCAGGTGACCGTAGCGCTACAGGAACAGAAAGGACAGCAAGTGCGCCTCGGTATCAAGCCTAAGGAAAGCGAGCGGGTCCGTGAGGTTAATCTGACCCTGACCGAAGAAGGCACGATGGGCGTAGCGGTCGCACCCCCCGATTATTTCTACGATACCGAACGACAGGATTACACGCTAGGTGAAGCAATCCCCGCAGGCATTAATCAGGGCGTCAACTTCCTCGGGGATCAGTTCAAGGCCTTCGGACAGATGTTTGCCGGCAAGATCAAGGTGACCGAGAGCCTCGGCGGCTTCGCCAGCATCGGGGGCATGTTCGGTAAGACCTGGGTCTGGGAACGCTTCTGGTACATGACCGCCTCGCTGTCCCTCATCCTGGCGTTCATGAACCTGCTGCCGATTCCTGCCCTGGACGGCGGACACGTCATGTTCCTGCTTTACGAAGTCGTCAGCGGTCGCAAACCCAGCGATACATTCATGGAGCGGGCCACGATGGTCGGCTTCGTCATCGTGCTCGGACTGGTCGTACTAGCTAACGGATTGGATATTTGGCGCTGGATCAACGGATAATGACAGACTACTTCAGTTTCTTCGGACTGCGCCCCTCCCCCACCCTGGATGAGGCGGCCCTCAGGAAGACCTTTTACGCCAATAGCAAACGCTTCCACCCCGACTTCCACACCCTGGAGGATGAAGAGACGCAACAGCGCGTCCTGGAGCAAAGCACCCTGAATAACCAGGGCTATAAGGTGCTTTCCGATAAGGACCTGCGCCTCAAGCACCTACTGCAAGTAAAGGGGGTATTGGGCGCCGAAGGTACCAATGAGGTACCCCAGGACTTCCTGCTCGAGATCATGGAAGTCAATGAGGCCCTGATGGAACTGGAGTTCGAAGACGATCCGCTCGTGCGTATTCAGGTCACCGGTCTGATCGACCGGCTCGAGGCCGAGTTGCACGCTGAGGTAGCCGACGTGTGGGACAGCTACGACGACAGCAGTATCACGCCCGCCCAATTGGAACAACTCAAAGCGTACTACCTCAAGCGCCGGTACCTGCTACGCCTACGCGAGAAAATCTAAGCCATGCTCATTCTTCTTTCGCCGGCTAAGACGCTCGACATGTCTCCGGTAGACGCCACCGTGACCCAACCCCGCCTACTCTCCCACACAGGCGAACTGGCCGACACCCTACGGGGAAAGTCCGCCGCGGAACTCGGTCGCCTCATGTCCATCAGCGACAAGCTGGCCGAGCTCAATTACGGGCGCTACCAGGACTTCACCCTGCCCCTGACCACTGACCGCGCCAAGGCCGCCCTACTAGCCTTTAAGGGAGATGTGTACCAGGACCTGCAAGCTGATGACTTCACCGAACGTGAGCTCTCCTTTGCTGACCGGCAGATCCGCATCCTATCCGGTTTATACGGCATCCTGCGACCGCGCGACCTTATGCACCCCTACCGCCTGGAGATGGGTACTAAGCTGCGCACTGAGCGCGGGAAGGACCTGTACGCCTTCTGGGGCGACAAACTCACGGATCAACTTAACAACGACCTGGCCGAAGACCCTACGAAACTGGTCCTTAACCTAGCCAGTCAGGAGTACTTTAAGAGCCTACAACCCGAACAAATAGCTGGACGCGTACTCACTGTCCACTTCCGTGAACTACGCGACGGTCGCTACAAGTGTATCACCTTCAACGCCAAGCGAGCGCGGGGTCGCCTCGCGCGGCTGATCACTCTGGAGGGGATTACTACGGCTGATCCCCTAAAGGAATTGGCAGTAAATGACTACGTGTATAATGATGCGCTGAGCGAAGCCGACGACTGGGTATTCACCCGCGACTAATCCGCTACCTCCTGCCAGTATCCCAGCAGCTGCTCTGCACGGTGCGACGTGGTGTGGGACGCTAGTACTCGCGCCCGGGCGTACGACCCGACCTTGCGTCGTGTAGCCTCGTCCGTCCCGTAGAGTACATCGAGTACGTCCTGCTCACCGTCGACGCAGAACAACTCTCGTTTGACTTCGAAGAAATCGTCCAGTCCATCCCAGGGAGCAGTCAGGACCGGTACCCCACAGGCAGCCGCGGAGAGAAGCTGCCGCGAAGGCGTATAGCCCAGTTGCCTGCGGTCATTGCGCCCCAGTACCAGGCTGCACGCCTGCCGGTTGTAGAAGTCTACGTGGTTGGTACCCGGCAGGTGCTCCAGGTACGTGATGTTGTGGGGCCATGCCTGGCTATCGGGGTAGCTATCCCCCGCTACTACGAACTGTCGATTAGGTGTAGTGCGGGCCGGTTGGATCAACAAATTATCCAGGAGCTCACTGCGTTCCGCCTTATAGTTACCCAGAAAACCCAGGTCGTACGAGCGTTCAATGTCCATGCGGTAGAAGGCAAAGGGGTCGATACTCTCGTAGAGCGGACGGGCGTGCTGTAAGCCGTAGTTACGGGCAAGTTCGTTGAGGGCAGGTCCTCCGGTAGTGGACAGGTACAGTTGAAAAGCACCGATCGTGCAGCGGCTCAGGCAATTGCTACACGCTTCCAGAGAGGCCAGGACATGGGCGGTGCGCGCCAGGTCCGTATCGTAGTATACGGTAATACCGCGCGCCTCGGCACAGATCCACTGCGCGATCCGGTTGGTTTCGGGCACATCACTAGCCAGCAGGACCAGATCGGCGCTCTGGATGGCGGGCAGGTATTCCTCCAGTAGGGTATCGACATCTCCGTAGGTCCATACCTCGCAGTAGGGGGAGCGCAGCATATCGCGGTGCGCGATGCCACCGAAATCGTAGGGTTCCAGGTAGGTAGTCCGGTGGCCGTGGTGAGCCAGCTCGTTGATCAGTCCGCGGTATAGTTCCGCCACCGGATTGCGCGCACTGCTCAGGATCGAGCGACCGACCATGACGATGTCGAGAGTATGGGTACCTATGGTCACTAGTGCAAGGTACAATGATTGTGCGCTTTAGCACATAGTATATGTGCTGGTCTACGGCAGTTGGGCGGGGCCGCAGGTGCACAGCGTATACAAGAAATACTAATCAGCGTGCACCACGACGGGTACTACTACGGTTTCTTGCGGAAGCTTCGAAAAGGGCTCGTGTGCGATCAAGGCCACCCGCTGCGCACCAACGTGCAGTAGCCAGGCACCAAGGGCGGTGGTTCCGGCAGCTATGACTAGCATGACGGGCAGGCCGTAGGGATCGTCCGCAGACTCATCAAAGAATTTACTCGCGTAGGCAACGCCGTTATTAACTACGTGCAGCAGGATCACCAGGCCTAGCGAGCGGGTACGGTAGTAGACATATCCCAGCGCCAGCCCCGCAAAGAAGGCAGCAAAAATATGGGCCGGTATGATGTGCATCACCCCGAACAGTAGCGCGGAAAGAAAGATAGCGAGTTGGGGGCTACGTTGCTGCAACATCCGGTCGAGTAGCAATCCACGCAGAAGATATTCTTCCAATACTGGAGCCAGAAAGACAATAGCCAGAAAGGTACCGATTCCAATCTCCAGATTATCAATGGCAGCGTCGAGGTAGTCAGCGGTGGGTAAGTAGCCGGCCACAATCCCCATCCCAAAACTGATTAGCAGTATAGCAATACTCAGTACCGCCACCCACCTAGGAGATAGGGTCGACACATTGTGCACAGACACACGGGGCCGATCCAATCTACGCCATGTATAGTACAGGGCCGGCGCAAGACCTACTATATAGATGATGGGGAACATCCAGTCGGGCGGATCGCTGTCTATCGATCCAGTAGATACCCCCGTGAACACCATGGCCACGAGGCCTGCGATCATTTGACCCACGATGAGTAGCAGAAATACGGCAAAAAGGTTACGCTTGCGCGGAAATACGGTGAGAGACATTCGGATGGTGTTTTAGTGTAGGGCAAAGATCGGAGGAGCACGACGCGAAAAACAGGACAGTTACCACTCCCGAACACCACCGAAATTAAACCACCAAATGCGCTTAAATTTTATACTTAGCTGACTATTAACACCTTATATGTAATTCAGCTGCCGTCGAAGACGACCAGATAGTCAACTATTTGATTACACCATATGGTTGCCACTGATCTATGGATACCCATCGCCGGTCGATTAAAGTAGTATAGAACAATACCGCTAGGATATATTAGTGGATAATAAACTTCCATTGTCACCATGGGCATCGTAAGCCGCTACTTCCTCTATCTACTCGACTGTCTCGTTATGCTCCTCGTACTGGGTATACAGATGTACCTGTTCTACGGGGAGGGATTCCTACAGAGCAGTCCCGATACCTACCTAGAGCGGCTGCTCGGAGACTACGGCCCCGCCTGGCTATGGTCCGTGCTGCTCGGAGCGGCCTACTGGCTGATCGTAGACTACCATCCTGTTCTTGCCGGACGGCGGGGCCGGGTGGTCGATGTGTCGAGTGGACACCGCCCTAGCCTAGATAAGCGGGTACTGCGCTCTTTATTGAAGGCCCTCACACTCTTCGGGGCTACCTTCCTGCTGCTCTTCGCCCTGTTCAGTAAGGATCACCGCCTACTACATGACTACGTCGCGGGCACGGATCGGCTGAAAGTCCGCTAAACATACCTAGGTAGACTAGCATAAGAACGCCCTCCGTACGGGGTACGGAGGGCGTGAAAATGGACTACAATGTGTAATCTAGTGCATCTTGTCCGGCATTACATTCCGTAGCTGATACCGAAGCTTAGTTCCCGGCCCCGCTCGTAGCTCTGGAAGATATACGTACGGTCAAATTCAGAGTACGCTTCGTAGGCAGGGTTCAGCAGGTTGCGGCCCCGCAGACTCAGTTTGAACCGGTTGATCTGTTTGGACACGGATAGATCCAACTGCGCGCGGCCCCGTTCGAAGATGTCGGGGCTACCTACCGCGCCGATGCTCTGTAGGCGGTCATCGAAGTAGTTGTAGGCCACCATCGCATCCCATCCGCGTTCGGCGTCGGTGTAGCTTAGGTTGGCATTGACGATGTAATCAGACTGTCCGTTGAAGGAGCGCGTAGCGCTATAGGTGGGGTCCACCGTGCGGGCTACCCGTACTTCCTCGGCATCCACCCGCTGCTCGGACTGGATGTAAGCCAGGTTCGTACTGACCGTGAACCGATCCAGCTTAGAAGTGAGGAAGCCGAGTGACTTGCGAAATTCCAGCTCCACGCCGTACAGTTCCGCGCTTTCCGAGTTGGTCCAGGTGAACTGCTGCTCTCCAGCGTTACGGAAGGTCTGTACAATGGGGTCGCGAAACTTCTTATAGAACATACTGAAGGCGATGACCTCCCCCGCATCGGGGAACACCTCGTAGCGTAGGTCGTAGTTGTCTACACTCGTCAGCGCCAGGTTGGGGTTACCAAACACAGGGGGCTCTCCAAGGAAGCCGAACGAGCCGAAGGGCGCTACTTCCCGCATATTGGGTCGCGCCACGGTCTGGGTGAAACTACCCCGCAGGTTGCTGCTCTCCGTCAGATTATAGACCAGGTTCACGGCGGGCATGAAGCTGATCGTATCGATGCGGGCGGTATTGTCGTCGATCCGGTCCTGACTGGGATTGTCCCGGGCCCGTTGGATCTCTACTACCTTACTTTCCACGAGGATATCGGTGGTCTCGGCACGTAGTCCGACGATCGCCTTTAGTTTGGGCAGTACCTGATAGGTAAACATACCGTAGGCCGCGCCTACCGCATAGCTACCGGTGTAGCTGTTAGGATCTGCACTATTGTCGAAAATGTAGGCACCGATAGTGTTACGCTGGTTGGGTGCCTGCTCGATCACGCCCAGATTATCCGGACCGTAGAAAACGGAAAAGTCTCCACCGGCCTGACTGAAGGACAGTCCTCTGCTATTGCCGTATGCGTAGATACGCTCGTTGAAAACGCGATCCTTCATGGAGTAGCTTCCACCGAACTTGAGAGCATTGGCCCGATTGCGGGTTTGCAGTACCGGAACGGTGATGTCTAGATTACCCTGGTAGGTATCGTCCGTCAGGTCACGGAAGAAGCGGCTCGGGCGGGTAAACTGACTTTGGTCATTGATGTAGTTCTCTCCCTGCTTGATGTACTCGGCGAAGCGCAGGTCGGGCTCGTCCTGTCCGCTGCTCACGTAGTTGGCCGTCCAATTGATGTTGATATTTCCCAGGCCGGTGAGGGTGTGGTCACCCTGGGCAACGTAATCGATCAGCTCGCGCTCCATGAAAGTACTGGCCTGGGAGCGGTAGAAGTTATCTTCGGTACCGGCGGCACCCTTGCTCTCGTTGCTTCCCTGCAGGATACGGCCCTCCTGGTAGCCCTGATGGCTATAGAGCGTGTACAGTGTGATATTATTGGAGGGGGAAGGCCGTAGGGTGACCGCCAGCATACCGCCCAGCATGCCGCTTTGTACGCTCTTGCTATCCTGTAGGTCATACACCTCCTGCAGGCTGGTAAAGCCTCCGCTGGGGAAGAGGTAATTGCCCCGTACACCATTCTGGTACTGGTCGAAACTGCGGCTGTAGTTGACCGAAGCGAATACACCCAGCGGCATCGTACCCACGTTGAACTGATTGCCGATGTTAGCACTCAGGCTGTAATCTGGTCCGGACTTGATCCGGTCGATGGTAAAGGCATTACCGAATTCATTGGCGACGTCTTCGACCAGTCCGGCAAGCTCCTGATCCCGGCGTGCCCGGCGGTCTGCGTTGGCGGCCAGTACATCGAGGTCAGCCAGGCGGGGGTCATTGAGGATCGAAGGTCCGTCGAGGGTGCCATCGTTATAGCCTAGTCCTACGCGGTCACCGCCATCGAAGCTGAGAAAGTCGTTTCGGAAGTTTCCCTGGCTGTTGTAGCTGCCGGACGCACTCACGCCCCAGGTAAAACGCTCGGGAAGGGCCTTCATCTTGATGTTGACACTACCCCCCGTGAAGTCACCCGGCAGGTCGGGAGTGAAGGTCTTGCTTGCTACGATGTTATCTAAGATATTAGTTGGGATAAGGTCCAACTGTGCAGAGTTGCGGTAGGGGTCGATACTGGGAATCCGCAGTCCGTTCAGGGTGGTGGCACTGTAGCGATCGCCGAGTCCTCGAACGTACACGTACTTGCCGTCCACAACCGTCGTGCCGGTCACTTTAGTCAGTGCCGCAGCGGCCGTACCTGCACCCAGCCGCTGAATCTCCTGGCTGGAGATGACGTCCTGCACCTTATCGCTGTTCTGACGCAGCTTCATCACGGCAACCTCCCCGCGCTGTAGCGCCTGGGCGGTGACGGTGACATCCACATCGAGCTCTACGCCGGTATCTTCAGAAAATGCGATATCTAGTACGGTGGTCTCGTTTCCCTTTACAACGACGCCCTCGATGACCTGATTTTGGTATCCTACGTAGGAGGCAACCAGGTTGTAGGTACCAGCAGCTACCTGAAACTGGTACTTGCCCTCGATGAAGTCCGTCTGCGCACCGTCGCCGGTGCCCTGGATGACGACATTCGCTCCCAGCATGGGAAAGCCATCCTCGTCATAAACGGTACCCGAAATAGCTCCCCGTTGGGCGAGCAGTGCGGTCGTTGCCAGAAGCAACAAAGCCAGCATGTGGGTGATGCGGTAAAGCATAGAATCAATGAATTATGTGTGCACTAGAAAAATTGAGCTCATCGGTATAGTCGCCCGGTCAGCCAGTAGTAGTCGTTGCAGTGATCGGCTCACGCGGGCCGATCACTAGTGGGCTACCACCATTTTTTGCAGTAAGCGGCCACCGGCCACGTCGAGAATGAGCAGGTAGGTTCCACTTGGCAGATTGGCTACGCTTATCGACTCTTGCTGCGCACCGGCAGCATACTGTCCGGTATGTACTGCCAGGGGACGCCCCATGAAGTCCATCACCGTCAGGGTAGCCCGCCCGGCACGGGGCAGTTCGAAGCGTACGGTTGTCCGCTCACTTGCGGGGTTCGGAGCAGGTGAATCCAGTGAGAAGCCGGCTACCGTTTGCGGACCCACGCTGTTCGTTATGTCCCCCACGAGGCCGAGGGTAGATAGGCTGGTCCAGCCACTAAGCCAGGTCCGATTGGACCCGGAGTACGCCCCGGGCTCGAAGGCGCCGTAGTAGGGCACCGACGTAAAGCCGGCTTCCGCCGCCGGAGCGCCCTGCGTGGCAACCGTGTCGAAGCGATAGGGTCGGGGGTCGAGTAGACCGCCCTGATCCCGATCAGCCACGGCGTTTAACATGGGATCGACGATCCGATTACCGCAGGCTTCAATAGCCGCTGCGAAGCTCGCGCTGGCCGTGGGGTTAACCTCATCCTGGGCGTCGATCACCAGGAAGAGGTCGGAGAAAGAAGCCCCCCCACCGAAGCCGAAAAAGATGCTGTTGCAGACGGAAAGGTCGCCGGCCTGAAAGCGAGCGTAGGCATCGTCAGTAGTGGTTTCGGCCAGATCCTCTACTGCTACGGCGGCCCCGTTGAAGTCCGTAAAAATGGAGTTGTTGTAGTGTCCGCCGGCGTTGTCGCGGAACAGCACCGCCAGGGGGAGCGCGCGGTTGGCATCCCCCCCGGTGGCGGTAGCGTTCTGACCGATCCCTACGTAGGTAGCATTATAGATCGTTGGCTCACTAAAGGGGGTTTGCCCGTCAGGATTAGCCCCGTCGTGCTCCCCCGCCCGGCCAGTGGCGGAGTTCGCAGCCTGCAGGACGAACCAGAATTGCCCGCCCCCGCGCCAGCCGTAATCGTAGTCCATCCCGTCGTCCCCGCAGTAAGAAACCACGGCGTGATCCACCCGTACGGTACCGCCAAACCATTCGATCCCGTCGTCGGCGTTTGCGAATACCTCTATGTAGTCGATCGTAGTGCCGGAACCTACACCGCCCAGGGTAAGTCCGTTGATCTCGTTGTCCGTACTCAGCTGCGCACCGCCGTGGCGAATGGACACGTAGCGGAGTACCCCACTATTATCTTCATCGTCGGTGCCACCGAAGGTGGCACGCGTTTCGTCCGCATCGATGCCTTCGATATTGTCGGTGCCACCGGGTCGTGCGATGGTCGCGTTGCCCAGTAAGATGAGTCCGCCCCACTCCCCGCGGTCAGTCTCGTCAAAATCGCCCGGATCGTCAAGGTCATCGTCTGCAGCCGTGAATACCACCGGGGCCGAAGCAGTACCCTGCGCAAATATTTGCGCACCGCGAGCGATGATCAGGGCCGAGGTATTATCGCCGGTCGTGATCGAGTTGGAAGGAAGCCCCTCTACTTTTACCCCGGCCTCGATGTTGAGCCGACCACCGGCCTCGAGGTATACCAGCCCGTCTAGGGTGTAGCAATTATTTGCCGTCCAGGTGTAGGTGTCGGTCTGTAGATCGCCGTCCTCGATGACGATGCAGTCGCCCACTTCTACCTCGGTGACCAAATCGCCTAAGTAGCCGTATTCATCGAGTGCCGTCCAACCGCTCAGCCAGTTGGTTCGGTTACCAAAGGCACCACGGTAGGAGACCAGGCTGAAGAACTCATCGTCGCCGATGGGCGCGCCGCCGTCCAGGGCCGCCCCTTCCGCATCGATCCGGGGATCGAGTCCTCCGTCGGGGTCCCGGCTAATACTTGCGATTCCCGATTCACCTAGTTCATTTCTCTCCCGCAGCGCCGTAGCCAGGGCGGTAGTAGCGGCAAGATTCAGGCGATCGTCAGCACCAAGAGCGATGAATAGCTCCTCCGTAGAATCGATACCGGCAAAGTCCTCAAAGAGGTTGTTCCGCAGATCTAGGTCACCGGCCAAGAAGCGAGCATAGGAGTCTTCGGTGGTGGTGGAGGGAAGGTCTTCTACCGCAACGGCCGCACCATTGAAGCCAGTAAACAGTGAGTTGTAGTAATAGCCCGCCGCATTATCGCGGAAAAGTACGGAGAGCGGCTTGGCGCGCGCGGCATCCCCGCCGGACGCCGTAGCGTCCTGCCCGATACCGATGTAGGTAGCGTTGTAGATCGTGGGCTGACTAAAGGGCGACTGCCCGTCGGGGCTGGCTCCGTCGTGCTCGCCGGACCGTCCGGTACCGTCGCCGGGTTCCTGGATCACAAACCAGAACTGCCCCTTCCCGCGCCAGCCGAAGTCGTAGTCCATGCCATCATCTCCACAGAAAGCTACCGAAGCATACTTGACATTGACCGTTCCGCCGAACCACTCGATGCCGTCGTCCGCATTGGCGAATACTTCGATGTACTCTACGGTGGTACCCGACCCCACCCCACCCAGGGTGAGCCCGTTGATTTCGTTATCGGTGCTGAGTTGCTGTCCGCCGTGCCGAATGGAGACATACCGCAGCACCCCGCTATTATCCTCATCGTTCGTTCCCCCGAAGGTGGCCCGTGCTTCGTCCGCGTCAATACCCTCGATGTTGTCGCTACCACCGGGTCGCGCGATGGTTGCGTTTCCCAGCACGATCAGGCCGCCCCACTCTCCGCGGTCGAAGCTGGTGAAATCGTCCGGGTCGGTCACGTCGTCGTCCGCAGCGGTAAAAATGATGGGCTGAGCGGCCGTGCCTTCGGCAAATAGCTGTGCACCCCGGGCGATGATCAGCGCGGAGGTGTTGTCGCCGGTAGTGACCTGAGTAGCTCCCCGCCCCTTGATTACGGTACCCGCAGCGATATTAAGTACACCGCCTTCCTCCAGATAGACCAGTCCGTCGAGAATGTATTCGGTATTGGCCGTCCAATTATAGGTCTGTCCGCCAAGCAGGTCACCGTCTTCGATCACTACGGTGTTCTGGGCCGAAGCTAGTACCGAAACCAGAATGAATACGAAAGACAGTGTAGACTTCACGGACATAGCAAGCAGGCTTGTGGGGCATTAATGCTCCGCAAAGGTCTCCTCACCCCATAAACTCAGGGTACCGATCGCGTTAAGTTATTGTTACCTCTAGGGTAGCCACTCGTTACGCTGTGGCGCTGAGTAGTTCCATCGCCCGCCGGAGTGCTTCAGCGTTATCCCTGTAGTGCTCATTTGCTCCCGTGACCTTGTCCGTCAGTCCGATCAGGTAGCAACCGGCGGCTAGCGCCGCCTCGCCCCCCGGTGCACTATCCTCGATAGCAATACACTCTGCGGCCGGTAGCCCGAGCCGCTTGGCGGCCAGCAGGTAGATATCCGGGGCGGGCTTCATGTGCTCCACGTCGGAGGCCGTCACGCTGATACTTGTGTAGCGGTCCAGGCGCGTTGCGTGGATCATCACGTCGGCATCCATGCGGCCGCTATTGGTAGCGATGGCCAGAGGAAAGCCGGCCTCCGCGATCTGGGCGAGGGCACGATCTACGCCGGTGAAGGTCTTGCCGTGGCTGTTTACCGCCGCATGGAAACGCTGCTGCTTCAGGGCAATTAGTGCGCCGTCCGAACTATCCAGTCCGTCGTGCGCCACGACATGCTGTGCCAGCACCCGGTCGCTGGTTCCGATCCACTGCTCGAACCACTGCGCATCGTACGCAAGACCGAATTCCCGCAGCGTCTCTAGCCATGCGGTGCAGTGGAGGGGCTCGGAATCTGTCAGTGTGCCATCCAGATCGCACAGCAATCCCCGCAGGGTACGAATTACCATCAATGTGTGTATTTATTGGCTTGCGCCGGCGTAGCCTTACCGCAGAATAACGCGCTTGACCACCTCTATGCCGCGGTGCACGATAGTGCCAGCATCGACCAGTTGCTCCCCAATCTCGTGCAGCTGCTCGAACTTACCCTCTTCGTGCAGCCGTACGGTACGTCCGACCAGAAAGCCGGAACTGCTCGCACTCAGGATCACGAGTACGGCCAGTACGGAGAGCAATTTAAGTTTGCTGCGTTGCATAGTGGCTGCGAATATAGTGGCATCGGCTCACATGGCCAAATGTGGGATAGAAAATCGAGCGTGCTAGAATGCCTTCATCACGTTCACCAGGGTCTCTACCCCCTCGTACGGCATACTGTTGTAGATACTGGCCCGAAAGCCGCCCACACTTCGATGACCGACGATACCGTCGCAGCCAGCGGCCGCGGCAGCCTCCTTGAAGCGATCGGTATCCGACTCATCCGTACAGACGAAGGTCACATTCATCAGGCTCCGACTAAAGGGGTTCGCCACGGTGCCACTAAACTTAGGATTGCGGTCGATCTCGTCGTACAGCAGCTTGGCCTTACGCTCGTTGTGCTTTTCCATAGCAGCTACCCCACCCTGTTCCTTGATCCAGCGTAGTGTGAGCATCATCACGTAGATGGGATATACCGGCGGCGTATTGAAGGTGCTGCTCTTCGCGATATGTACGCGGTAGTCCAGCATACTAGGGAGCTCACGCTGTACGGTACCGAGCAGGTCCTTACGTACGATGACTAGCGTCACCCCGGCCGGACCCAGGTTCTTCTGGGCCCCGGCGTAGATCACGGCGAATTTCTCCAGTGGGATCTTCCGGCTGAAAATATCCGACGACATATCGGCCACCAGCGGTGTGGTCGTCTCCGGCCACTCCTTAAACTGGGTGCCGAAGATGGTATTGTTACTCGTTACGTGGACGTACTTGAGCCCGTCGGGTACCGTATAGCCGGTCGGGATGTGGTCGTAGTTCGACGCTTTCGAGCTAGCGATCACGTTCACCTTGCCGAACAGTTTAGTCTCCTTGATGGCTTTGGCAGACCAGGCGCCGGTGTCCAGAAAACCGGCTGTCTCGTCTGGGTTCAGCAGGTTCATGGCCGTGTAGAAGAACTGGGTGCTGGCCCCGCCGGACAAAAACAGTACGCCGTAGTCGTCTCCCACGCTCAGCAGCTCACGCACGAGTGCTTCGGCTTCCGTGAGGGCGGCGTCGAAAGCGGCCGATCGGTGACTGATCTCCAGGATGGATAGTCCACTGCCGTCGAGGTCCGCTACGGCGGCAGAGGCTTGCTGGAGTACCGAAGCAGGCAGGATGGCCGGGCCGGCACTGAAATTGATCTTCTTCATGGGGCTTGCATTCATGGGGCGAAAGTAGACAAATGCCACACAGCAGCGAAAGTTTTTTCGGGCGCGTACGCGGGTGCAAATGTCCGTAGCCAGCGCAATCGACCTACCCACCACGACCAGCCAACTTTGCATCCTTATATTGCCAATCCTAAGCGTTATTACCCCATGATCCGTATCCTTTCTCTTCTACTGACTTGTACCCTACTGGCCCTGATCTTCCTCGGCTGTACGCCCAAAGCAGCCGGCCCAGCTACCACCGGCACCGCACCCGCGACCACGGCCACTACCCCGAAAAAGCCAGCCGGCGGGGATGAGGCGCTGAGTCCCTGCCGCAAGTTTAGCGATGCACGCAGTCCGGACGACGCGGAAACCAATTACGTCATCTACCGTGCGGCGCTGAAGTCAAAGGAAACGGAGCGGGCCTTCAAGACCTGGCGACAGGTATACGCCGAGAGTCCCGCCGCCGACGGCCGCCGCCCCACCGTATACACCGACGGGGTAGCCTTCTACAACCAGCTCATTCAGGAGTACCCGGAGCGCAAGGCGGCCTACGGCGACACCATCATTCAGCTGTACCAGCAGGCGCGGGAGTGCTATCCTGGCGACGGCTTCATGGCCGGTATGCAGGCCTTCGACAGTTACTACACCTACCCGGGCTCGGCTACGGATGAGGAGATCTACCAGCTATTCAAGGAAAGCATCGAGACGGACGGACCGGAGGACCTACAGTACTTCGTGGTCAACCCCATGTCGCGACTAGTCGTAGATATGCACGAGGCCGGCAAGATCGACAATGCCGAGGCGAAGGAGGTAGCTACCGCACTGATGACCCGCCTCGAAAAAGGACTGGAAGAATGCGAGGGCGAGATGTGCGAAGCCTGGAAAACCATCCAGGCCTACGCCCCCAGCAGCCTGCAGTACTTCGAGACCGTGAAGGGTTTCTACGACTGCCAGTACTTCGTGGATGCTTACTACCCGGACTACACGGAGAACCCCGACGATGTGGACGTGATCACCACCACTTACAGCCGCCTGCGGTGGGCCGACTGCGCCGAAGACCTGCCAGAATACCAGGCCGTAGCCGCAGCTTACGAGAAAAAGCGCCAGGAGATCGCAGCCGCCAATCCTACCAATAGCGGTGGCGGGAATATCCTGCGGCAGGCCTACGATGCCCTACAGAACGGTAACTCCAGTCAGGCCGTAAAGCTCTTCGAGCAGGCCGGCGACGAGGCCACCGACAACGAGCGAAAGGCGCGCTACTACCTCACCGCCGCCAAGGTCTACTACAGCAACCTGCGCAACTTCAGTCAGGCCCGCGCGATGGCCCGTAAGTCGATCGCGGCCAACCCGAACTCCGGAGAGCCCTATATGCTAATCGGCACGCTGTACGCCAGTAGCGGCCCCCTGTGTGGGCCCGGCACCGGCTTCGACTCCCAGGTAGTGACCTGGCCGGCCATCGATATGTGGCAGCGCGCCAAGTCGGTCGACGGCAGCGTAGCGGGCAAGGCCAACAGCCTGATCAATCGCTACACCCAGTACATGCCCTCGAAGTCGGACATCTTCCAGCGGGGCATCTCGGAGGGGCAGTCCTACACCGTAGGCTGCTGGATCCAGGAGACCACCCGGGTACGTACGCCATAGCATGACAGATCCGTTATATTTATCCGTATTCCACTGCTATCGCTACCACTTAGTCAGAATCCCGTGAACCACCCCCTCTTCCGCCGCTCCGCCGTGCTCGCGCTACTAGTCCTGTCCGGTATAGCTACTACCCTCCTCACTAGCCTTACCGCCGTAGCGCCGCCACCTCCTCCGGGCGGTGCCCCGCAGCTGAGTGGTAACGCCTTTCCCATCGTAGAGCCCACCGTGCGCTACGGATTGGCTATGGACACCTTCGCCATCACGCTGGATACGATCGAGTACGGACAGACGCTTTCTGACATCCTGCTGGCTACGGGGATGAGCCCGGAAGACGCCTACGTCACCGCCGGCACCTTCAACGACATGCTGGACGTGCGTAACCTGCGCGCCGGCCGCACCTATGAGCTGCTCGACGATGCGGACACCGAGGGGCCGGACTTCCTGATCTATGCCCCTAGCGTATACCGCTACCTGCGCCTGGACCTGCAACAAACCGGCCGCGATGAATACGTAGAAAACCCCGTAGTCCTGCGCGAAGCCCTGGCTGCCGGAAAGATTGAAAGCTCGCTCTGGAATGCCATGGTGGGCTCCGGACACAGCTTCGCCCTGACCGACAAGATGGAGGATGCCCTGCAGTGGTCGGTCGACTTCTATCATGTGCAGAAGGGCGATGCCTTCCAACTGGTGTACGAGCAGGAGTACGTGCACAAGAAAGAAGCGGGATTCGGTAAGGTGCGCGCCGCTCGCTACAGCACCGGCGGCAAGGATATCTACGCCTTCTACTTCGAGAGTGCCGACAGTACCCAGGCAGGCTACTTCGGCCTGGACGGCCAACCCATGAAGTCGACGTTCCTGAAGGCCCCGGTACGCTACAGCCGCATCAGTAGCAAGTACAATTTGCGCCGCTTCCATCCGGTACAGCGCCGCGTCAAGCCCCACCTGGGCACGGACTATGCGGCCCCCTACGGTACGCCCATCGTGGCGGTAGCGGACGGTACGGTGAGCCGCTCCGGACGGACCCGCGGCAACGGCATCTTCGTCAAACTGCACCACGACAAGCGCTTCGATACCCAGTACCTGCACATGCAGAAGCGGGCTGCCGGCATGACCGTCGGTCGCCGGGTCAAGCAGGGCGAGGTGATTGGGTACGTCGGCAGCACCGGTCTGGCTACCGGTCCCCACGTCTGCTTCCGCTTCTGGGACGGCGGCAAGCAAGTCGACCATACGAAGATGGACTTTCAGGACAATACACCGATGCCGGAAACTTACCTCCCGGAGTTCTTTGCCGTACGGGATGCATACCTGGAAAAGCTAAATAGTGTAGGGTCGCCGATCGAAGGGCCGGCGAAGTAAGCTGTACTACAGCAACAGATCCATATCCACGTGTTCCTCGATCAGCTCCACGGCGCGGCGGATCTTCCAGGGGGTCTTTAGGTTGATCTTTACCTCCATCTGACTGATGCGAACGGCCGCGCCATAGGTATCCAGCGGACAGGCTACCACCGGGATATTATGGGCATTCAAAAAATCAGTGTGGGGGAGATTAGAGGCTTCGTCGGTGAGACCGGTGACTACGACACCGGAGATAGTACTGCCGGGTAGTCCGCGGTCCTGTAGAATCCCCTGTAGCGCGCTCAGTGCTTCTTCCAGGCGACGGTGACTGACAATCACCAGCAGATTACGCAGGTTCTCTACTTCTTCCTGGGCCAGCAGGCTGCCGCTGGCGATGTGCTCTACCTGATTGTCCAGCCCGTCCTTATTGAGCAGCGTGCGTCCCTTGAGTGATTCACGGACGGAGGCCATGATGGGATTGCTCAGAATCTTCTCGAATGGCAGTACACCGAGTAGGGGGATGCCGGTTTTCTGCAGGTACTTACTCACGTAGTGCCGCACCTTGTCCATCTTGTCCGGACGGGTCTTATTGACGATCACGCCCCGCACGGGCACGCGGCGCTCGCGAAACAGTGCCAGGTTCAGGTTGAGCTTGTCGATCGTGTTACCAATGCCGCCTTCTACGACCATCACTACGGGCGCGTTGAGTAGCTGGGCCACCTGAGCGTTGCTTACATCGCAGACGCTGCCCACTCCGGGGTGCCCCGTGCCTTCGTAGATGACCAGGTCGTTATTGTTCTGCAGCTTCCGGCTTGCCTTAGTGATTGCGCGATTGAAGCCATATTCCGCAGGATCGTCGAGGTAGCTGGCCGTCACCCCCCGACCGATGATGACGGGGCTATGCAGCTCGGCCTTGAGCTCGAAGTCCATCCCACGGGCGAAGAGCAAGGCATCCTTGTCTACCTGCAGGCCGCCCATCTCTACCCACTCCTGGCCGACCGGCTTACAGTAGCTCACCTTGTGGCCGCGTTCGCGAATGGCTGCCATAAGGCCGAGCGTACAGGTGGTCTTGCCGACGTGCTGGGAAGTAGCGGCGATGTAGATACGGTCGAGCATGAGCAGGGGGGGGCGGGTTTACGGATACGCAGTAGGCCCGTAAGGTAGTGCCTGCGTACGAGCTAGCTCCGTGGCTCATTCCAGGTACACCCGCTCGTAGCCGCCGTAGCGTACGCTATAGCCGAAGGTGACCTTGCGCTCGGTACCGGCCGGCAGGTCGAGCTGCCAGCTGATTTCCCCGGTCTCTTCGTCCAGCCGACCGCTGCCCGCTAGGTCTGTCTCTACGTCAATATTACCCTGTGCGCTGACCGGCACCTGGTCGAGGAGCGTCAGACGGATCGGCTGGGTCTTCGTGTTGCGCACGGAGATGGTCCAGCCGCGACTCGCCACCTGCTTACCGCCAAAAAGACCGCTCCGCTGCCGGTACTCCTGGTTAGGTTCCCGACTGACGATCACTCCGGCGTCCCGACCGAGCGAAATGCTCAGGCTGTCCGCGGTCTTGTCTACATCCAGCCGGGAAGTACCCAGGTAAGTGCCCTCGAAGAATAACTGCAGGTCACCGCTGATCAGGTCGTACTGCTCCCAGTCACGGATGGTAGCGGAGAGGTATACGTCCTCCGTCCGCTTGGGCACCGCGATATGCTGGTAAGCAGCCGGTATGGCATACCGTTGAATTTCCACCCGTCGCGCCTTGCCGTCGGAGGGGATACTGTACGGCAGTTCGATAGCGAAGGTGACCGTAGTGGCCCTCCGCTGGGTTTGGGTAGGCACGGGAGCTGAGGGGAAGGGGTTGTTGGGTCGCTGCCGTTTAATATTACTATTATCAATATTTATTCCGGCCGCCCTGCCCTGTATACCGTAAGCAGTGACGACTACTTCGTCCAACATGGTGGTTGCTTCTAAAAGCGTGATAGTGAGCGTTTCGGAAGTAATCGGAATAGTTTGCTCATCAAAGCCTGTGTAATTGATGACCAGTGCACTAGCCTCATCAGGTAACTCCAGCTGGAATTGGCCGTCGATATCGGTAGCTGTACCGATCGTAGTCCCCACCACCCGGACGGACGCACCGATCATGGACACTCCCTCCTCGTCCGTCACCGTACCCGTCACCTGGCGGATCGCTACCGCATTACCCTTCGGCAGCACCGTCTCGTACGTTGGTGGCAGTTGCCCCTCCCGCAGCCGCCAGGTTTGCAGCACGGGCACTACGGCAGACTCACTCGGATCGCCCGTCGAGAGGCTGAGCTGCACGTCCGTCCAGTCTTCGCCGCTGCTCTGCCGTACGCTGGCGTGGTACTGCAGGTCGAGCGGCTCGTCGGTAGCTTCTACGCGCACGTCGTACTGGGGGGTCCAACTGGCATCCGCCACGAGGTAGGTCAGGGTCAATGGACTGCGCACCGCACGCTCGGCTTCTACGATCACGATGACTTCGCTGGTAGCGGGTACCCGTGTGTCTTGCGCGCGTTCGGCCAGTTGCCGCTGCAGCGCTTCGCGCCGGTCCGCGTTGGTCCGCAGACTATCTCTCAGGACTAGATAGCTGCGCTTGATGGCCGTGATCCGCTCGCGGTGAAAGCGTACGCCGGCTGCTAAGTCCGCCGCGCTGAGCCCCTGGTCTTCGCCGCCGAGTTTGCGGTTCTCGCGCAGCAGCGCTTCTTCTTCCTTGGCGATCTCTACCTCGGTCAGTAGGTGCCGGCGACGGTCTTCCAGCCGGTCGATCCGTGCGTAGATATCATCCTGTGCCGCACTCGTATCCACTTCAGGAAAGTGCAGGCGATGACTTACGCTCAGGATCAGTAGCCCGTCAGCGTCCGCCGTAACCTGCACGCTCGCTGGGTCAAGTGTACTGGTCAAGCCTTTGAATACTAACATAGTACGCCCCTCCGGCAAGTCCGCCTGTCCACTTCGTTGCACCTGCGCACCCGCCAGATAGACGGTTGCGTGATCGATCGTGGAGGGTACAGTTAGCTCGTCCTGCGCCAGCAGAAGGGCGGGGACGCAGGTGCAAAGGATTAGCGATAGGTAAACTAGGAGTCGCATGAACTGGGATTTACTATTTGATGCATAGCTGGGGCGGAATACACAAGTCGTCACGCAAAATCTTCTGCTTTACGTGCGGTATCGAATCAATATTCACGGTATGCCCGGGTACGCTCCACGTAGCTAGTACTGCACCTTATTGACGAAGTAGGCTCCGTGCCCGGATAATCACCCCGAAGGTACCGAAGTGCGTAACGCCCCGGAATCCAATGATTTCATCGGCTTCAATCCCTACCCCTTTTGTGTAATCGACCTACGCGAATACACTCGCGTATGGGCACAAAGTAATAGCAAGAAATACATACCGGATAAACATCGGGAACTGAATCAACAATGCTGAATATCTTAATTCAAGCATCCACTGAATTGGCGAATGTACTTAGATATGGAATAGCTAAGCTAATAAATGGTGACTATTACAAATCGACAATGAGACTACAAGCGGCGCGTACCACACTAAATACCGATTAAGGAGTTCTAAGCGACCAGATCAGCGTACGAACTGAACCTTATGCCCCGGATATGATTATGAAGGCTGAACTCAGCCCGCAACTGAATGACGTATGCGTACATGCTACACGCTCTTCTGTCTGTGCCTGTTTATTTCCTATTCCACCCTACCGGGGCAAACACTAGTGGAGGATGACGACACCCCCGGGGTGCTCATTCCGGAGGGCTTCGACCTGAAGCTAGCCGTAAGTGGTCTGGACTACCCCAGCAACATCGCTACCGGCGACGGGCGGTACTGGATCAGCGAAGCGGGTATCGACCCGCAGATCGCCCCCACCGTCAAAGAGATCAGCCTGCCGGCCAGCGGACCGGGGGTGGCTAATGTCATCCTCACACCGGCCCTTCTCCCCGTGGGTACCCTCGCCCCACCCTTCACGGATGTCTCGTACCACGACGGCCTGCTGTACCTGGCCCACCGGCAGGTAGGAACGAACGGCGAGCTGGTTGGTGCCTATAGCCGGTTCGCACCGGACGATCCCGTCAATACCTTCGAAACCGTCATCACGAACCTGCCCTCCACCGGCGATCACAGCAACAATGTACTGGTCTTCGGGGCGGACGGACGGGCCTACTTCGGGCAGGGTTCCGCCACCAACTCCGGGGTCGTAGGTGCGGACAATGCCGACTGGGTTGCAGTAGCCCCCGATTTTCGGGAAATCCCCCCGGTCGATGTGATCCTGAACGGCACGGAATACACCGCGCGCGTGGGTACCCCCGTTGATCCGGACAGCAATGCCGTGACGGCCCCCTACCGCATTTTCAATTCCGGTCCGATCGACTCCGGGCTCCTCATACGCGGAGCCTCCCCCCTGTCGCCGGTGGATGGCTACATCATCGGTACGGGTACGGTGTACTCCTTCGATCCGGCGGCTACCAACGTGAGCCAGACCCTCCGGCTGGAAGCCTGGGGCCTACGCAATCCCTTCGGCCTGACCTTCGACGCACTGGACGGTACCCGCCTATTCGTGACCAATAACGGCACGGATATCCGGGGCCGGGCGGGCAACCCGGACGCTCCCTTCGATACAAGCAGCTACGTGCTGGTGGGAAATCGGCCCATTGCCAATGACCATGACGACCTGTTCGAGCTCACCGTGGGCGGGGAGGCAGAGTATTTCGGCTGGCCGGAGTTTATCCACGACAGTATGACGCTACAGGCACGGGGAGTGACCAGCACGGTATTCTGCCGTTCACCAGTCATGATGCAGGAGGATTGTCCGGGCTTCATCTTTACCCCCGACTTCAGACTGTCGCTAAGCATCGAGCCCGCCTTCGCCCAACTGGGTCCGAATGTATCCGCGACGGGACTGACGGCCATACAGAGCGATACCTTCGGCTACCGCAACGATCTGCTGGTGACCGAGTCGGGCTCCTTCGGTCCGCAGACGGGCATCTTTCGCTTCACGGGCTACCGCATCACGCGCGTGGAGACGTCCTCCGGACAGCGCTTCCCCTTCGTAGTCAATCAGGGAAGTACAGCCGCGGAGCTACTGGCTCCCGGGGGGTTCAATAAGCCAGTGGAGAACGTATTCATCGGCGATACGCTAGCTATAGTAGACCTAGGGGTATTGGAGCCAGGCATCAACCTGTTCCAGTCCGGCACGGGTAAGGTTTGGCTACTGCGTCCATCGGTCACTAACCCGACATCGGTAGACCTTGAGCGAGACTTCGGTGCGAGCTTCTCCGCCGTAGCGCCTAACCCTACTTCCGGTCCCGCACGGTTCAGCGTACGGCTTACGCGGGCGATGGACGGAGCAATCACGGTATTGGATATGAATGGTCGGCTGGTACAGACGGTCTATACCGGCGTCCTGAGTGCGGGAACCAGGCAGTTTCAGTTCGAGGCCGCCGACCTACCCTCCGGCACCTACCTCGTACGCCTGACCGCGCGGGGCGGGGTGCTTTCGCAGCGGTTCGTGGTGTGGTAGACAGGCCGCAGGTATTGTGCTGATACTGTCTGCTTACGGTGGTTAGCCGTGGGTAGCTCCGCCAGCCCCGCTGGGTATTCGGATCGTCTCTACCATCTCCTGTACCTCTACAGGTGGTGGTGGAGTCATCCGGCTTACGAGCAGTGCCACGACCAAGTTCACCACCATTGCCACGCTACCGAAACCCTCCGGGCTGATGCCGAACCACCATTCGCTTTCGGGCGGTACGGCGTCGACGAACCAGCCCAGTCGGTACACGGCCATGTAGCCGAACATGAGTACTATACCCACGACCATACCGGCCACGGCGCCCTCGCGGTTCATCCGCTTATCGAACACCCCGAGTACGATGGCGGGGAAGAAACTGGCCGCCGCTAGTCCGAAGGCCAGGGCCACGGTCGCCGCTACGAAGCCGGGCGGATTGACGCCGAAGTAAGCCGCCACCACTACGGCCGCCGCCGCCCCACCCCGGGCCCACCAGAGTTCTTCGGCCTCGCTCATATCGGGTTTGATCTGCTTGCGCATGAGGTCGCGACTGACGGCCGTGGAGATGACCAGTAGCAAACCGGCAGCGGTAGACAGCGCGGCGGCCAGTCCGCCGGCAGCCACCAGGGCAATGATCCAGGCGGGCAGGCCGGCGATCTCGGGGTTAGCCAGTACCATGATGTCGCGGTCGATGTACACCTCATTGGGGTTATCGGTGGCTACATTGGTGAGTAGCGCTTCCCCGTAAGTGCCCTGCACCCGCGCGCCGCCGCCCGCTGCCGTCTGCTGTATCGGACTACCCACGAAGGGTGGACCGGGGTGGTACTGCAACTTCCCGTCCTCATTCTTATCCACCCAGGCCACCAGCGCCGTTTCTTCCCACTTGCTGAACCAGGGGGGTAGCTCCGTGTATGGCCGCTCGCTGATGGTCGTGATGAGGTTCGTACGCGCAAAGGCCGCGATCGCAGGTGCGGTGGTGTAGAGAACGGCGATGAACAGCAAGGCCCAGCCGGCACTGATGCGCGCGTCCTTCACGCGGGGCACGGTGAAGAAACGTACGATCACGTGGGGCAGTCCTGCCGTACCGGCCATGAGCGCCAGCGTGATGGCGAAGACGTCTACAGTAGACTTGCTGCCGTCGGTATAGGCCGCAAAGCCGAGGTCGCGGTGCAGGGTGTCGAGCTTATCGAGCAGGGCTACGCCGGAGCCGTCGCTTACTTCGGACAGGAAGCCAAGCTGGGGGATGATGTGGTCCGTCATCTGCAGCGAGATGAAGATAGCCGGCACCATGTAGGCGAAAATGAGCACGCAGTACTGGGCTACCTGGGTGTAGGTGATGCCCTTCATGCCCCCCATAATGGCGTAGAAGAAGACGACCACCGTGCCGATGTACACGCCGGTATTGATCTCTACTTCGAGGAAGCGGCTGAATACGAGTCCTACGCCGCGCATTTGTCCGGCTACGTAGGTGAAGCTCACTACGATCGCGCAGACGACGGCCACTGTGCGGGCCACATTGGAGTAGTAGCGGTCGCCGATGAAGTCCGGTACGGTGAACTTGCCAAATTTACGCAAGTATGGAGCTAGCAGTAAGGCTAAGAGCACGTAGCCGCCCGTCCAACCCATCAGGTACACCGCCCCATCGTAGCCCGCAAAGCTGATGATGCCAGCCATGGAGATGAAGCTGGCCGCGCTCATCCAGTCGGCCGCCGTAGCCATGCCGTTGGCGATGGGGTGCACGCCGCCGCCGGCTACGTAGAATTCCTGGGTAGAGCCCGCACGTGCCCATACGGCGATGGCGATGTAGAGGAGGAAGGTTGCGCCTACGATTAGGTAGGTCCAGGTTTTTACGTCCATGGTAGATTGCCTTCGGCTGGTTAGATCGCCTTCGGCTTGGTAGACGGCCCTCGGCTTGGTTAGACCGCTGACGCGGGTAGACTGCCTGCGGCAGGTAGACTGCCTGCGGCGGGTGGGGTGAGGGCCTATTCGTTGACGCCGTGTTTGGTGTCCAGGCGGTTCATGAGGTAGACGTAGATGAAGATGAGCAAGACGAAGACGTAGATACTACCCTGCTGGGCGAACCAGAAGCCTAGTTTGGCGCCGCCGATGCGGTAGTGATTGAGGGCGTCGACGAAGAGGATGCCGCAGCCGAAGCTGACTAGGAACCAGACGGTGAGCAGGATGGCGAGGTAGCGGAGGTTCGTCTGCCAGTACTGGCGGTGATCGGAGGAGATGGGCATGGGGCGGCTGTGTAGGCGGTACAATATAGGTGTACGGCGGGCCACAACAATTGGCGGGGAATGACCTTAGATCAGTTCACCCCGACAAACTACCCCCGTATGAGCGCCTGGCACGAAGGATGGACCGACGTTACCTACCCCATTTTCGAGAACATGACCGGCTGGCCCGGACAGCCGAATACCCATCTGGAAACGCTGAGCTGTATTCACTGCGGAGACACCGCAAAGGTATCGGTGCTGCACATGAGCGTGCACAGTGGGAGCCACATGGATGCGCCCAACCACTTTATGGCCGAGGGGATCGACATCTCACGATCGCCCTTCGAGGTGGGTTTGGGTCCGGTGCGCATCGCGCGGATCGACTGCGCGGCGGAGGTCACCCCCCAGGATCTGGAAGACTACGAAGCCCGTACCCGCCCGCTGGAGGCCGGTGAGCGACTGATCCTGCGCACGCCCAATAGCGATAAGGGACTCTGGCTGCAGCACCCCTTCGACAAGGACTACCACGGGATCGGGCCGGCCGCAGCTGCGGTGATCGCCAAGCGCAAGCTGGCGCTGATCGGAGTGGATTACCTATCCGTAGGTCCATTCTACGAGGGCAATCCACAGACGCACCGTACGCTACTGGGCGGTGATGTGTGGATCATCGAGGGGGTAGATCTGCGCCGCGTGACGGAGGGCGACTACGAGATGATCTGTCTGCCGCTGAAGATCGTGGGGTCGGACGCTTCTCCTATCCGGATTCTAATCCGGCCTGCGGCTGCTCAGTAAAACAACATTATTTGTTTTAAATAATTTGCTAGTTCCAACAAACCGTACTAACTTTGTCAGGCGTCGCAATTACTGGGCGCGGTTGCAAAAAATACGTTTATGTCTCGCTCTACTACCCCCACCCATACGGCTGGTCAACAAATCTTCACCATCAATTGGTCGCTGCTCCTGCGGCGACTGCGCCTGCGCGGCGGTCAGGTACTGACCTCCGCCCGCCACCGGGCTAACACCACCGAATACATCCCCCCTGTATGGATGAGTCAGCTCCGGCTTACCTGGTTTCGCCTGGGACTGATCGTACTCTGCGCGTTTGTCTTTACGCAGAAGCAGATCGACTTCACCTTCACGGTGGGCGCGAACGGTGTAGGTACGCAGACCTCCGAGCAGCAGTCGACCGCCGCCACGCAGATATCCGCTCTGAGTATGTTACCTACGGGTGGAAGTAGTGCGGTCGTTGCGGCCACCCCGGCCTGGACCGTAGCCCAGTTGGATGCCTCGGCGGTGCGCGACTACATCAATCGCTTCGAGCGGGTAGCCCGCACGGAGGAGGAGAAGTACGGCATCCCCGCCGCGGCTAAACTCGCCATGGCCATTCTGGAAAGTGAGGCCGGTCAGGCTACGGCAGCCATCAAGGACAACAACCACTTCGCCGCTACCATCGCCACGGAGTATTACGACAATGCATGGACCAGTTGGCGCGCCCACAGCCAGCTCGTCACCGAACGCTTTCCCGCACTAGCCCATGAGACCGTGAACTACCAGCAGTGGATCGCTGCCCTGGCTAGGACCTCCTACAGTAGCGACCCGCAGTACAGCCAGAAGTTGCTGGACATCATCGCGGCGTACGACCTGAAGCACCTCTAGGTTCCCCAAGACCTTTTTTTCTCTAAGTGGTTTTCTCGGCCGCCTTCCGTCTACGGAAGGCGGTCCTTTATTGTCAACTGCCTACCCGCTTTCACCGTTCGCCTAGCGTGCTACCTACTGACGACGTCCTCGAACAGGAATACCATCGCTTTGTCGAATTCGGCCCCCTGCTGGACCGGAGGACCCGCCGCTACCTGGTCGAGTACCTCAAGGCCAAGGTTACCGGGCACCCCTACCAGGGCGAAGGGCTCAGCGATCGCTACGCGGAGTACTTCCAGCGGGCGCTCGACGAAGTATTTCAGATCGATCACCTGCTCTTCGTCTGCGAGAACAACGAGAGCATCACCCGGCAGATCGTACTAGACACCCTGTACTGGATCAAGAAGACCTTCGCCAAGGTAGCCGCCAAGCATCCCTTCGATAAGGAAGCGGATATGCTGCAGAGCTGGAGCGTGACACCGGCCAAGGCCTTTCAGACCCGCTATAGCTACCTTCTGCAATTCCTCGGTACCACCTACACCCGCGAAGAGCTTGACACCGCCTTCTACCAGGATCGGCTAGGGACCTACTTCGCTAAAGACTTTCAGGAGTGGACGGACGAGGACCGCCGCAACTTCGAGCGCGTACTCACCGATCTGCTCAGTCAGTGGGATGCCCTACTGCAGGCTAAGATCCTGGAATACCAACTCCGCAAGTTCAATGAGTCGAAGGAAGACTATGTAGATCTTCTGGGCCAAAAGGTCGAAGAGTACCGCCGCCTTAAGTCAATCCTCAATCCCTTTACCGATTACCTGGGTTGGGACATGAGCCGCGATCTCTGGCAGTCTACCAGTTTCGATACGCTGAAGGCATACGACGAGCTGCTCACCGATGAAGACAGTCTGCGCCGCCTGGCCGATCTGCTCGGCAAGCTGCGCGAGGCCGAAATAGAGATTGAGGAGGAAACCTTCGAGAAGACCATCGTCCGTCAGGAATGGCGAGTAGACCCACTGGCACGCTCCGAGATCGTGGGGATTCATGAAAGTCAGGACCTTAATCACCTGCTCAGCTCGGAGGCTGCGCTGCTCAGTCACGACGTCACGGAGACCGTCTTCCTTAAGAAGTATGCTGACAGTAGTCTGCTGACCCTGCGCTACGAGGATCGCCGCTTAGTGCGCAGTGAAGATCAGGTCATGGAGGTCAACCAGCGCATCAAGCAGCGGGAGCGCGGCCCGTTTATCGTGTGTGTGGATACCAGCCAGTCTATGATGGGCCGTGCGGAAGAGATCGCCAAAGTCCTCACCTTGGGTATTCTCAAGATGGCCATCAACAGCAACCGGCGCGCCTACCTGATCAGCTTCAGCACTGGCATCAAGACGATCGACCTGCACGATATCGCCAACTCGATCGACGAGCTAGCCAGCTTTCTCAATATGTCGTTCTACGGCGGCACGGACGCTACCCTGGCGCTGTACGAGGCCCTGCGGCAACTCAAGTCGCACGACTATCAGGACGCCGACGTGCTAATGATCTCTGACTTCGTGATGTACAAGATCGATCAGGACATCCTCAACGAAGTGTCCTTCTACCAGCACAACAAGAGCACGGAGTTTCACAGCCTGGCGTTGGCCCGGGAGGCCAACGCCGAACTGCTCAGTCGCTTTGATACCAACTGGATCTACGACCCTGAACGCAAGGGGATCATCCGCGAACTGAGTCGCGGACTGGCCACCATTCAGGGCAGACCCTAGGCCGGCTTAGGCAGCCTTACGGCGCGTAAGCACGATCAGCAGAATGAAGAATCCCGCTACGACTACCCATAGGATGGGATTTTCGTACCACTCGGTCTTATCGATGTCGATGTCGATCAGGGCATCGCCCTGGGCAGCGGCGGCAGTGGTGAAAAGGAGGGCGGCTAGCGCGGTTAGGAAACGTACTTGCATGAATGGTGAGTAATCTTGCTCAGTGAGCGGGGGTGAATGATGCGGCGACCCGTCACATACGGAATCACACTTTCACGAAAACGCGTTTGCGGTACAGGTAAGTACCCAGCAGCAGATAGATAACGACCAACGTAAGTGCATACAGCAGGCTAGACAGCTTATCCGGCAGTACGTCATGCACGTAAACGGTTTCGTAGATCCACCCGTGCAGGGAAGTATCCCCCACCCGGATCAAGCCGAACACCTTCGCAAAGAAGCTGGATAGAAAGTACAGCAGCAAGGCATTCGCACCAGCACGAATAAACACCCCACCCCAGCGCATACCGCGCACGTCGCTCAGGTAGTAAATGACCGCCAGCATCACCAGTGCCCAGCCCGCCGTAACCAGTACGAAACTACTGGTCCACAGCGCCTTATTGATTGGGAATACTAATCCCCACGCATGCCCCACTACCAGCAGTGCGCCCCCGGCAATTAGCAGCCCCCGCGTCTTATTCACCTCCTGGCGCAGCAAGAAGCGCCCGGTCAGCACCCCGATCAGGCAGGTTGCCAGGGAGGGTAGCGTACTCAGTAGCCCCTCCGGATCGTAATCCTCCTGCCAGGTGTGGGTACCCAGCAGCAGCTTATCCACGTACATCGCCCAGTTATTCGGCGCGCGGTCGTAGGTCGGCATACTCCCATCCGGCAGCGGTACGAAGCCCATCCAAAGCCAGTACCCCACTAGCAGTACGACCGTCACCACGGACAGTGGGCGCGACCGCAGGTGCAAGGAAAGTGGAGCCGCCAGCAGGAAGACCAGTCCGATGCGCTGCAGCACGCCGGGCAGTCGGATCGCCTCCCAGGCCTTGACGAAGGGTGGGCTGATCAAAAATGCACCGAGAAATATGCCTAAGCCAATCAGCTTCAGGCTGCGTACGATGACTTTACGGTAGGTATCTCCGCTAGGCGCCTTATGCCGATAGGCGAAGGCGATGCTACAGCCCACGATGAAGAGAAAAAAGGGAAAGATCAGGTCAGTAGGTGTATAGCCGTGCCAGGGGGCGTGACCCAACGGCGCGTAGATTGCTCCCCAGGTACCGGGGTTATTGACCATGATCATGGCCGCGATGGTGAGTCCGCGAAGGAGATCTACGGCCTGGATTCGGTCACGGAGTACGGCGGGGACTTCCCCCTGAGCAGCGCGCAGCATCAGTCGGTGTACTGGGCCAGGAAGCTCTCCGCCTTTTCCACCATGCGTTGACTTCCGGCAAAGAAGGGTACGCGTTCGTGGATGTCCCGCGGCTTAATGTCCAGAATGCGTTGGTAGCCGTCCGTGGCCCGGCCACCGGCCTGTTCTACGATGAAGGCGATCGGATTGCACTCATACACCAGCCGGAGCTTGCCGGCCTCCCGCTCTGAACTCTTGGGGTAGATATAGATGCCACCCTGGATCAGGTTGCGGTGAATATCACTGACCATACTGCCGATATAGCGACTGGTGTAGGGACGGTCTTCTTCCTCCCGCTGGCAGTACTTGATGTAGTCCTTTACGCCCTGGGGAAAATGTACGTAGTAGCCCTCATTGACCGAGTATACGTGTCCGCTCTGCGGCATTGTGATGTTGGGGTGCGAGAGGTAGTAGGTGCCGATGGCGGGGTTTAGTGTAAAGCCATTTACGCCGTTGCCAGTAGTGTACACCAACATGGTGGAGGTGCCGTAGATGACATAGCCGGCGGCCACCTGCATATTACCCGGCTGCAGGAAATCTTCCAGGGTGACCGGCGTACCCTCGGGGGAAATGCGCCGGTAGATACCGAAGATCGTACCTACGGATACGCCGGCATCGATGTTGGAGCTACCGTCCAGGGGGTCCATGACCACCACGTACTTATTACGGTTAGCTTGGTTGATGCCGCTGATGGTGATGTACTCTTCGTTCTCTTCGCTGACGATACCACATACGATGTTGCGATTCGTGAGCGCATTGATGAATACGTTATTGGCGAATACATCTAGTTTTTTCTGCTCCTCGCCCTGTACGTTGACATTGCCCACCGTACCGGTGATGTCTACCAGACCGGCCTGCCGAATTTCGTGGTTCACTACTTTGGCGGCCAGACGGATACAGTTCAGCAGCCGACTAAGCTCTCCAGAGGAGCCTTCAAAGTCTTTCTGGTTGCTGATGATGAATTCGCCAAGGGTGGAGGGATGTACGGGCATGGGTCGAAGGTAAAGATTAGGTGCATTACTACCGACTACTACAGTCGGGTGAAAGAAAGACCTAAGCTACGGCATCAGTAGTAGTTGCCCGGTATGAGGTAATCGCGCACGTACGCACTGACCCCATCTTCCAGGGAAGTGAAGGGCTTATCGTAGCCCGCGATCCGCAATTTTGCCATATCGGCCTGGGTATAGTACTGGTAGTTATCACGTAGGTCAGCGGGTGTATCCACGTAGGAGATGGCTACCGGCCGATCCATCGCTTTAAATGTCGCCGCGGCAAGATCGTGGAAGGTTCGCGCCTTGCCCGTACCTAGGTTGTACAGTCCGTTCGGAGCGCTTTTCTGATCCATCAGCCAGTGGCATACGCGGCACAGATCCAGGACATAGACGAAGTCGCGAGACTGCTCTCCGTCGGCGACGTCCGCCCGGTGGCTGCGAAACAGTTTCATACCTCCCGTAGCCTTCACCTGCCGGAAGGTGTGCCAAATCACGCTCGCCATGCGGCCCTTGTGGTATTCGTTCGGCCCGTAGACGTTGAAGAACTTTAGTCCGTACCACTGCGGCGGGGCTGTCGGATAAGTGAGTGCCCACTTATCTACGTCGTTTTTGCTGCGTCCATATTCGTTGAGGGGTTCTAGCTCCAGGGGATCGGTCGCGTCGGCGAAGCCGTGCTCCCCTCCCCCATAGGTCGCCGCGCTACTTGCGTACACAAGGGGGATGTTGAGCAGGGCACAGCGCTCCCAGATCTGCTTCGAGTAATCGCGATTGAGCCGATCGAAGAGGGCTACGTCAGATTCTGACGTATCCGTGCGGGCGCCGAGGTGATAGACACCCTCAAGCGGCCACTGCTCCTGATCCCAAATGGGAAACAGGGTATCGCGTTCCACCTTGACCAGGTAGTCTTTGCCCTCCAGATTGGGGGTCTTGTCGGCGTAGTGGATGAAGTCGTCGACCAAGATGAGGTCCGTTATGCCCTGCCGGTTGAGGTAGCCGACCAGCACGCTACCGATAAATCCGTTGGCGCCCGTGATGAGGTACATGGAGTAGTTTGCCGTCAAGGTACGTCCGTCGCACCTGCGTCCCCGCCCGCCCTGGCTACCTTTGCGAAAAAGTAGTACCCCATGGCCAAGCACGTAATCGTAAAGAAAAGCCGCATCACCATCGATGTGGGACTGGACGGACAGAATATGCCCGTAGAAATGAAGTGGTCGGCCAGCGACAACCCCGCCGGTCAGAAGCCGCAGGATTGCAAGGCGATGCTGCTCTCGCTCTTCGATGAGACCAGCAAGGAGACCCTCAAGATCGACCTCTGGACCCGCGAAATGCAGGTACTGGAAATGGACCGTATGTTTTACCAGACGTTACGAGGACTCTCCGACACCTACTTTCGCGCCACCCAGAATAAGGAACTGGCTAATCAGATGCAGCAGTTTACCTTTTACTTTGGTCAGGCCACCGGGGCTATTCCGAAGGAGGAAGAAAGCTAGTGCTTACCTTGATGCGACCTAGTACACTCCGATATACCTTACTAACCTATGGCTACCTACTTCGACCAGATTCCTACCATACCCTACGAAGGGCCCGAGAGCGATAACCCGCTGGCCTTTAAGTACTACCAGAAAGATCGACGGGTAGCCGGCAAGACGATGGCCGAGCACTTCAAATTTGCGATGGCCTGGTGGCACACGCTGCGCAACACCGGGGGCGACCCCTTCGGCCCGGGTACGGCGGACTACCCCTGGCTCGGTGATAAGGACCCGGTGCAGGAAGCGAAGAACGCCGTAGACGCAGGCTTCGAGATCCTCGAAAAGCTCGGACTCGACTACTTCTGTTTCCACGATATCGACCTGCTGGAGGAAGCCGGGGCCGATCTGAATACCTACGCTAAGCGGCTCGATCAGGTATCGGACTACGTGAAGCAAAAGATGGATGAGACGGGAAAGAAAGTCCTCTGGGGCACGGCTAACCTGTTCAGCAACCCCCGCTACATGAACGGGGCAAGCACCAATCCGGACTTCCGGGTAGTAGCCTACGCCGGAGCGCAGCTCAAAACAGCTATCGATACCACCATCAAGTTGGGGGGTGAGAATTACGTCTTCTGGGGCGGCCGGGAGGGCTATATGAGCCTACTCAATACCGACCTCAAGCGGGAGGTAGACCACCTCGCGCGCTTTCTAACCATGGCGCGCGACTACGCACGGGGGCAGGGCTTCAAGGGCTACTTTTTCATCGAGCCCAAGCCCTTCGAGCCCAGCAAGCATCAGTACGATTTTGACAGTGCCACGGTAGCCGGCTTTTTACGTCAGTACGACCTACTGGACGACTTCAAGCTCAACATCGAAGTAAATCATGCCACCCTAGCCCAGCACACCTTCGAGCACGAACTGGCCGTCGCAGCCAGTCAGGGCTTGCTCGGCAGTATCGATGCCAACCGCGGTGACTACCAGAATGGCTGGGACACGGACCAGTTCCCCAACAGCGTACAGGAGCTCACCGAGGCAATGATAGTCATTCTCGAGGCTGGCGGCCTACAGGGCGGCGGGGTCAACTTCGACGCTAAGACACGCCGTAATTCAACCGACCTGGAAGACATCTTCCACGCCCACATCGGCGGTATGGACGTATTCGCCCGCGCCTTACTGGCCGCGGATCGCGTGCTCACTAAATCTAAGTTTAGTGACATGCGCCGCGAGCGCTATGCCTCCTTCGACGGTGGCGACGGCAAGCGGTACGAGGACGGTGCCCTAAGCTTACAGGACCTAGCCAAGATCGGCCTGGCCGGTGGCGAGCCCCCCATGACCAGCGGTCGGCAGGAGCGGTACGAAAATATTATCGCGCAACATATGTAGGCATATGCGCCTCTTGCACTGATGAATTGTAGAGCAAGTTGATCCCGTATTGGTCGGGACCGCTACAGGGAGGTGGGTGAACATCCGAGTTCACTAGGCTGTCCAGTAGATATGAAGCACCTAGCCACTTTAGCTTTTTTCCTACTTATTCTACCCCTTAGCGCACAGCAAAACACGGTGCTGCGTGTAGCCGAGCACATGCCGCTGATGCTATCGACGGAGTGCCCGCTCGATGGTCCCTACCCCACCCGTAAGCTGTGTTCCGACCGGGCGATGATTGACTATATCTACACCAACGTGCAGTACCCTGCGGAAGCCAGTAAACTGACCGGTCCCCCGCAGATGGCGGTAATCAACTTCGTAGTGGAGCCTGATGGCTCGATCACTACTATCGAGACCTACCGCGACCCGGGCAATGGCATGGGGGCCGAGGCCCGGCGGGTCGTCGAGCAAATGGCCGAGGAAACCCAGTGGGAAGCCGGAAGCCAGGAGGGGCAGGCCGTGCGGGTTATGATGCAGGTACCCATCAAGTTCATTAAGCCGGAATAGCTCGTTAGAGGGCAGCGCGCAGTCTAACCAGCTTCGTCAGCAAATCTTCCAGCTGATCGAGCGGCAACATATTGGCCGCATCACTCTTGGCCTCGCTCGGCTTGGGGTGGGTTTCCAGAAACAGTCCGTCTACACCTACGGCTACGCCTGCCTTGGCGATGGTCTCGATCATGGCGGGGCGCCCGCCCGTGACACCACTACTTTGATTGGGCTGCTGGAGGCTATGGGTACAGTCCAGGATGACCGGTGCGCCGTACGATTGCATGGTCGGGATACCGCGGAAGTCGACCACCAGATCCGTGTAGCCAAAGGTGGCGCCCCGCTCCGTCATCCACACCTGATCGTTGCCGCTGTCAATAACCTTCTGCTGGGCGTGTTGCATGGCTGATGGACTCAGAAACTGCCCCTTCTTGATGTTGACGACCTTACCGGTCTTCGCGGCAGCTACCAGCAGGGAAGTCTGGCGGCAGAGAAAGGCTGGAATTTGTAGAATGTCTACGTACTCAGCGGCCATGGCGGCTTCTTCATCCGCGTGGATGTCGGTAGTCGTGGGCAGGTCAAAGGTCTCCCCGACCTTACGCAGGATCCTTAGCGCTTTTTCGTCGCCGATACCGGAGAAGCTATCAATGCGGCTGCGATTGGCCTTGCGGTAGCTACCCTTGAAGATGTAGGGGATATTGAGCCGGTCGGTGATCGTCTTAACGCGCTCGGCGATCCGGAGGGCCAGAGTTTCGTCTTCGATAGCGCAGGGGCCGGCGATGAGGAAGAAGTTGGGGCTTTCGGGTAGGGTCATGGGCGTACCGCAGATTTGGGTAGATTGTACATTGTGGGGCGCGATCAGGCCCCCGTCAGTTCTACGAACTTAGCCTTGACGTCTCCGGCGAGCTCGTGGGCACGCTGCTGGGTGTTGGCCTCGGCGTAGACGCGTACGATGGGCTCGGTATTGGAGCCGCGCAGGTGGACCCAGCCGTCGGCAAAGTCGAGCTTTAGTCCATCTATGTTGGTCTTGCGGACATCGGGGTACAGGGCCTCCATGGCGGAGAGTGCTTCGGCCAGATCGAGGCGGGGGTCCAGCTCGAGTTTGTCCTTGACCATCTCATAGTGTACGTAGCCGTCGCGCAGTTCGTTGATGGACTTCCCACTAGTAGCGAGGTGACTCAGCACCAGGGCCAGCCCGATAAGACTGTCGCGGCCATAGTGCAGGCGGGGGTCGATGATACCGCCATTGCCCTCTCCACCGATGGTAGCCTTCACCGCCTTCATCTTTTCTACTACATTGACCTCTCCTACCGCGGAGGCATAGTAGGTCTGTCCGTAGGTGGCCGCGATATCGGCTACCGCCCGGCTACTGCTCAGGTTGCTCACTACCGGCCCGGGCTCGTGCTGTAGTACGTAGTCCGCGACGGTGACCAGGGTATACTCTTCACCGATCCAGCGGCCTCCTGGTCCTACGAGGGCCAAGCGGTCCACGTCGGGATCTACGGCGATGCCCAGGTCGGCACCGCTGGTTTTCATCCGTTCGGTCAGGCCGGTGAGGTTGGCGGGTAGGGGCTCGGGGTTGTGGGCGAATTGTCCGTCCAGGGTACCGTTCATCACCTGGCAGGTGACACCGAGCTGGTCGCACAGCGGGGGGATCGAGATCGCACCTACACTGTTGACCGCATCGAGCACTACGCTGAAACCGGCGGTTTTGATTGCCTCCACGTTTACCAGGGGATGCTGAAGGACGGCATCGATGTGGTCCTGCAGGACGGTCTCGTCCGTGGTGAGCGTGCCGAGATCATCCACCGCGGCGTAGGTGATATCGCCAGAGTGCACACTGGCGATCAGGTCCTGGCCTGCTTCATGACTGATAAATTCCCCCTTATGATTGAGGAGTTTCAGCGCATTATACTCCTTGGGATTGTGGCTGGCGGATAGAATGATGCCGCCACCCGCGCCGCGGCTTACTACGGCCATCTCTACGGTGGGTGTAGTAGCCAGGCCACAATCGATCACGTCGATCCCCATACTCTGTAGCGTGGCGGCCGTGAGGGCCGAGACCATGGGTCCGGAGGGGCGCCCATCCCGACCGATCACTACTTTACGTGCCGCCCCGCTGCGGATGAGCCAGTCGCCGTATCCGGCTACGCTACTCACGATATCCTCCGGCGTCAGGTTGGTGCCGGCCTTGCCGCCAATGGTGCCGCGGAAACCGGAGATAGATTTAATTAAGGGCATGGGTAGTTGGTGAAAGAGTAAGGGGTATGGAACGGTTGGGGTAGGCGGTAAAGGTATATGAGATTTGCTAAGTCGGGGTACTTGCAGCGCACCTGCGGCCGCGCCCGTACCGGAGCGGTAGCGCCTAGCGATACGCCCGCTACCTTTAGCCCTATGCTGCACCCCCTGAACGACCGCCGGACCCTCAACGGCTGGGCGCTATTCGACTGGGCCAATTCGGCCTTTGCCCTGGTCATCACGACGGCCATTTTTCCGCCCTACTTCGAGGAGATGGTCGATCCGTCCTTTACGGTGCTCGGTATACCATTCACTAACAGTAGCTGGTTTGCCTACCTGATCACCTTCAGCTACCTGGTGATCGCACTGCTTTCTCCCCTACTGAGCGGCATTGCCGATGCCGGGGGGCGCCGTAAGTGGTTTCTGCAACTCTTCACGACCATGGGCGGGCTGGGGTGCCTGAGCCTGTTCTTCTTTCAGGGGATGTCGACGATGTGGCTCGGGAGTCTGGGCTTCGTGATCGGACTGATCGGCTTTGCCGGCGGACTGGTGTTCTACAATAGCTTTCTGCCCGTCATCGCTACGGAGGACCGCTTCGACCGGCTGAGTGCGCGGGGCTTTGCGATGGGGTATATCGGCAGCGTGCTGCTCCTGCTACTGAACCTGGCGATGGTGCAGGCACCGGGCTGGTTCGGTCTGCCGGAGGAAGGGACACTACGGATCCGGCTGGCCTTTCTAACGGTCGGACTCTGGTGGCTGGTGTTTGCCTACATCTCGCTGTCACGCCTGCCGGACGACGTGCGGGTCAGGGGGAACGGGCTGGGCAGTATGGCGGCTAGCGGCTGGGAGGAACTGCGTAAGGTGTGGCGACAGATGACTACCTACCCCCAGGCTAAGCGCTTCCTGCTGGCGTTCTTCTGCTACTCCGCTGGGGTGCAGACGGTCATCTTTCTGGCCAGTATTTTTGCCAAGAAGGAGCTTGGCTTCGAGACGGCGGAGCTTATCATAGTGGTACTGATCCTACAGGTCGTGGCGGTGGGTGGTGCTTACCTGGCGGCTAAATTGAGTGAGTGGCGGGGGAATAAATTTGCCCTGTACTTCGAGCTGATCATCTGGACGGCGATCTGTGTACTGGCCTACTTCGTTGCCGGCAAGACGCAGTTCTACTTCATTGCCGGTGCGGTAGGCCTGGTGATGGGTGGGGTACAGAGCTTGAGCCGGAGCACCTACGCCAAGGTCATTCCCCAGAGCGAGGAGGGCCGGGCCGCGCGCACCGATACGACCTCCTGGTTCAGCTTTTACGACGTGCTGGAAAAGGTAGCTATCGTGCTGGGGACCTTCATCTTCGGCTTTCTGGATGCCCTGACCGGTAGTATGCGACTGAGCATTCTCATTCTATCGGTCTTCTTCCTCCTGGGCATGGTGTTTCTGTCCCGCTTCCGGGTAGCGCAGCCGGCCGAAGTCGTGTGACGGGGCCAAACCTGACCGCCTCCCCGGGGTTTGGGAAGCATGAGTGAAGGAATGGAGATCGTGGCCAGCCGTAAGACGGCCCTGCTGCTGGGAGCCACCGGCCTGGTCGGTAATGAGCTACTGAACCAGCTGCTGGAGCATAAGGCCTACAGCCGCGTCATTGCTCCGACGCGCCGCAAGTTGCACCGGAGCAGTAAAAAGCTGGACAACCCACAGATCGACTTTAATAAACTGGCCCGCCACCGCGAGTTATTCCGCTGTCAGGACGTGTTCATCGCCTTCGGTACGACCATCAAGCGGGCGGGCAGCAAGGAGGCGTTTCGCCGGGTCGATTACGACTACATCGTCGAGGCCGCCCGGCTCGCACAGGCCAGTGGAGCCAACCAGTGTATGCTGGTGAGCGCAGCGGCAGCGGACAGCGAAAGTGCCTTTTTCTACAACCGGGTGAAGGGCGAGACCGAAGAAGCCGTGACGCGCCTGGATTTCTGGGCTATTCACATCTTCCGGCCCGGCGTGCTGCTCGGCAAGCGCAGTGAGTTGCGTATCGGGGAGAAGATCGCGGCGAGCGTCACCACGCTGTTCCGTCAGATCTCTCCCAAATTACTGGGTGAGTACAACCCCACTGACGCCCGGGTACTGGCCCGCAAGATGATCGAGGCGGCACAGAGCATCCTTCCGGGGGTACGGTTTCACAGCGCTCAGGACCTGCTATGATCACTCCTCCTCGGCCGCCGCAGCGTCTTCCGGGTAGGCGATGCGCAGGTGGTGGGTGGACTTGAGTACGGAGCGAAAGATGCGCCGGAGCACCTCCAGCTCACGGAAGCTCAATCGGCTCTGCACCAGCTGCCCGTTGATGAGCTTGCCGCGGATAATATTGTCGATCAGGTCGTAGAGTTCCTCCTCCGTTGGCTGTTTCAGCGACTTGGAGGCTGCTTCTACGCTATCGGCCAGCATCAGAACGGTATGCTCCCGACTGGTCGGCAGGGGACCATCGTAGCGAAACTGCGGCTCGTCCACCTCCCGCTCGGGATGATCCTTGATGTGCTGTCGGTAGAAGTACTCGGCGCGAGTCGTACCATGGTGGGTGCGGATAAAGTCTATGAGTACCTCGGGCAGACCGGCATTTTTGGCCAGGCGTACCCCCTCGGCTACGTGGTCTATGATGATCTTTGCGCTCTCGAGGGCCGTGATGCGGTCGTGGGGGTTGGGGCCGTTCTGGTTTTCGATGAAGTACTCGGGATTCTTGAGCTTACCGATGTCGTGGTACAGGGCGGCGGTGCGCACCAGCAAGGAATTGATCCCGATCTCACTGGCAACCCGTTCGGCCAGGTTGGCTACGTTCAGGCTGTGCTGCCAGGTTCCGGAGGCCTGCCGGGCCAGTCGCTCCAATAGCGGTCGGTTCATGTCGTTGAGCTCTACCAACGTGATGGGCGAGATCAGACCGAAGAGTCGTTCCAGAAGGGGGATGAGGGGATAGGCCAGCAGGACCAGGAAGACATTCAGGGCTAGCCAGAGCAGATCGATGTAGTTCAGCGTGGCGAAGCTCGCCCCCTGCACCAGCTGAATCCCGATATAGCCAAACAGGTAGTAGACAAAGAGCAGCAGCAGGCTACTGAAGAAGCGCGACCAGTCCCGTGTATCGATGTCCATAAAGATGACCACAACCCCAGCCATGATATTCAGGAATGTGAACGGATAGCCCAGCGAGGTCAGAAAGCTGGCGATCACCACGACCACTACGTGCAGGAAGAAGGCGAGCCGCTCTGTAAAGAAGATGCGCATTACGATGGGCACGATACAGAAGGGCACTACGTAGGCACTCCAGCCCGGGGCCAGCTCGATCGAGCGCACCATGAGGGCGTAGAGCAGCGGCCACATGAGGATGAACACCAGGTTCTTGTTGCGCACGTACACCAGGGGGAAAAAGGTGCGCAGGTACAGGAATAGCAGTAGGATAACCAGCCCGACCAGGATACCGTAGCCGGCGATGACGGAGAAGTAACTACTCGTACCCTGTAGGTTGTCGTTGTAGAGCCGCCGGTAGCTGATCAGCTTCTGGTATACCGACTCGGAGAGCACCTCACCCTGCCGTACCAGCACATCGCCCTGGGTGATGAGTCCGTCAAAGGGGCTCACGGCTTCCAGCGACTGCTGCCGCAGCCGGTTGGTCAGGCTGTCGTTGTAAAAGGTGTTGTACTCCAGTTTGTCCTCCAGCAGGGGTTCCAGGAAGTCGGGGGCGGCCAGGCGGGTATAGAGCAGGCTGTCGGTGAGCCACTGCCGGGCGCGGCCGGGGGTGGTAAAGACCTGCCCGATCGTACGGGTGACTACTTCGCTACCATCTACGATCTGAATCACGGAGGCCATGCCCGAGCGCGCCTCGTCTTCGGTACGTAGTCGTACGATGCCCCGCTGGTAGATGCGGTCCAGAATACCTAGTCCGTACAGCCGGTGCGCTTCGGGTTGCTGGCGGAGTCCGGCGTACGTGCTACGGGCCTCGGCGGAATCCAGGGCCAGACTAAAGTCGCGTATGTAAGCCGCCCGGGCCCGCCGGGCCACCTCCGGATCGCGCCGGTAGACGGGGGTGAGGCCGTCGATCACCGACTGCCGGTCGGCCGCCAGCCGTTCCTCCCGTTTGAGGATGGGAATATCGTAGGGCGCCGTAAGGTCAGCGTACTGCCACGTCTGGTTGAGCTCGAACTGGTAGGGAAAGCTCAGGTTATTGGGGTACAACAGGCTGATGAGCACCACGGCTACGACCCCTAGCAGGATTCGCGGTAGTCGGCGTCTCCAGGCACTGCGTTGGGTCGATCCCTCCATGCGGCGAAGTTAGCCTTTTTCCCGCTTGAGCAGTGACTTGCGGCCGTGCACGCTACAGATCGGACAGTCCCGCATCCGGTGGCCCCGTGCCGGACAGTACTCCCGCCCGAAGAAGATGATCTGTAGGTGCAGCCGGTTCCACTGCTCACGCGGAAAGAGCCGCTTAAGATCCCGCTCCGTTTGCACCACGTTTTTCCCCGTGCTCAGCGCCCAGCGATACGCCAGCCGGTGAATATGGGTATCGACCGGAAAGGCCGGCACGCCGAAGGCCTGACTCATCACTACACTAGCCGTCTTATGCCCCACCCCGGGCAGGCGCTCGAGTTCGGCGAAGCTTTGCGGGACCCGCCCGCCGTGCTCCTCATCGATGATCTTACTTAGCTCCTTGATCGCCCTGCTCTTCGTAGGGCTTAGGCCGCAGGGTTTGATGATCTCCCGAATGTCCTCCGCGGGGATGGTTTTCATCACCTCCGGTCTGTCCGTCAGAGCCCACAGCGCCGGAGTGACCTGGTTGACCCGTACATCCGTGCACTGGGCCGAGAGTAGTACGGATACCAGTAGGGTGTAGGGGTCAGTATGATCCAGTGGCACCGGTACTTCGGGGTATAGCTCCTCTAGGGTGCGGTGGATGGCGGTGGCTTTGTCTGATTTCGTCATTGTAAGTGTTCTAGTCCACCCACCGACGCAGCAGATCTCCGTATGCATCGATCCGGCGGTCGCGAAAGAAGGGCCAAATGCGTCGCACATCGGCCGTCCGCTGCCGGTCAACGGTCACTACGGCCACGTCTTCCTCGTCTTCCGGCGCACGGTACAGGAACTCTCCCTGGGGACCGGTCACGAAGCTGCTGCCCCAGAACTGGATGCCCTCCGTCACCCCACTCGGGTCCGCCTCGAAGCCCGTCCGGTTCACCGCCACTACGGGCAGCCCGTTGGCCACGGCATGGCCGCGCTGCGAGATAGTCCAGGCGTCCCGCTGCCGGCCGCGCTCGGGTGCGTCGTCTGCCAGCTCGTAGCCGATCGCCGTAGGATAGATGAGCACCTCCGCACCGGCCAGTGCCATCAGGCGGGCCGCTTCGGGATACCACTGGTCCCAGCAGACGAGCACACCCAGTTTGCCTACGCTGGTCTCGATGGGTTGAAAGCCTAGATCACCCGGCGTGAAGTAGAACTTTTCGTAGTACGCCGGGTCGTCCGGTATATGCATCTTTCGGTACCGCCCCGCGATACTGCCGTCGCGTTCGATCACCACGGCGGTATTGTGGGCCAGCCCCGGTGCACGGTGCTCGAACAGACTCAGCACCAGGACCAGGCCGAGCTCTTCAGCTAGGGTGCCGAAGTACTCCGTACTCGGTCCGGGGATGGTTTCCGCCTGATCGAATACGCGGGTTTCCTCCGTTTGGCAGAAGTAGAGCCCGGTGTGTAGTTCCTGTAGTACGACGAGGTCGGCGCCCAGTTCCTTGCACCTGCGCACCCCGGCAGTACTTTTTGCTAGGTTCTCCTTCCGGTCTGCGGTATTAGCTTGTTGAACCAGGCCGATACGCAAGTCACTAGCTTTCGGCATCGTAGTCGAAGGGCAGTCGCTTCACGTCCTTGACCGTACTGAGGGTCATCAGGGTTTTGAGGCGCTCGATCTCGTCGATCTGCTGCAGGGTCTTGAACAGCAGGCGCTCGTAAGTGGGAATATCCTTACACACGATCTTGATCAGAAAGTCGGCCTCTCCGGTGATGATGTAGCACTCGGTGATCTCCTCGATATTCTGTACCTGCTCCAGGAAGTTTTCCCGGGCCTGGTTCTTCCGCCAGTCCAGGCTCACCAGCACGAAGGTCTTGACCATCAGGCCGATGGCCTCCGGGCTTACCTGCGCGTGGTAGCTCTGAATAACGTCGTTCTGCTCCAGCTTCTTGACGCGCTCGAGCGTGGGAGCCGGGCTCAGACCGATGCGCTTGGAAAGGTCGAGATTGGTGATCTTGCTGCTATCCTGTAGAATTCTCAGGATGCTGAGGTCAATCTTGTCGAGTTTGTCGGACATATAGCGTAGGGGGAGTTGAATCGGCAAAGATAGCAGTACCGATAATTATTTTCCAACTTACTGGAAATAATCAATTTTATTCTCCCCCTACGGCATTATGGCCAAATTCCGAGACTGATGTAGTCGTTCGATATCTTACTGATGGCCAGCGCGAAGGCTGCCGTGCGCAGGTCCTTGATGTCGTCCTTGGACTTGTACAGTTCGTACATACCCTGGAAGCCCGTGATCATGGTTTCCTCCAGGCCTGAGCGGACCAGATCGATCTCGTCGGCACCGTGGATGATCATGCTGCGGTCGCGGTCGCTGATCTGCTTGCCCGTAGTCTCCTCGATCTGCTCCACAATACGGCGGTAGTTACGCTCGTCGAAGCGCTTCTGCAGCCGGCCGAACCGCATGTGGCTAAGGTTCTTCAGCCACTCGAAGTAGCTCACCGTCACGCCACCCGCGTTGAGGTAGATATCGGGCAGTACTACGATACCACGCTCGGCCAGAATGGTCGAACCGGCCGCGGTGATCGGTCCGTTGGCCGCTTCGGCGATGATCTTGGCGCGTACGTTGCCGGCGTTGTGCTCGTCGATCTGGTTCTCCAGCGCAGCCGGCACCAGGATGTCACACTCGAACTCCATGACGGAGCGGCGGTCGTCCTTACCGTAGGATTCCACCCCGGGGAAGGACAGGATGCTACCGTGCTCAGCCCGGTGGGCGATCACGGCGTGAATATCGAAGCCATCCTTGCTATAGATCGCACCCTCTACTTCCGAGACGCCGATGATCTTGACGCCTCCTTCGTCCTGGCTGATCGTAGCGGTGTGCGAGCCTACGTTACCGAGTCCCTGCACGACCATCGTCTTGCCCTCGATGCCCAGGTTCAGCCCCAGGCGGTCCATCAGCTCCTGCTGGTTGCAGGCCTCCCGGACACCGTAGAATACCCCGCGGCCGGTCGCTTCGGTGCGTCCGCGTACCCCATTCTGGCTTACGGGCTTACCGGTTACACAGCCGGCGGCATTGATGTCATCGGGGTGGAAGGAGCGGTAGGTATCGTAGATCCAGGCCATCTCCCGCGGTCCGGTGCCGTAGTCGGGGGCCGGCACGTCGATGGCCGGTCCGATGAATTTGCGGCGGATCAGCTCCGTGGTGTAGCGCCGCGTGATCTTCTCCAGGTCCGCCTCACTGTATTCCCAAGGGTTGATGCGCACGCCGCCCTTGGCACCGCCGAAGGGTACGTCTACGATCGCACATTTGTACGACATCAGGGTAGCCAGGGCGACTACCTCTTCCTGGTTGACGTGGTTGGAGTAGCGGATACCGCCCTTGGTGGGGCTGCGGTGGTGGCTGTGCTGGGCGCGGTACGCCTCGATCACTTGCACCTCCCCGTTGATCTTGACGGGGAAATAAATCTGGTAGACGGAGTTGCAGACCTTTATCTGCTTCAGGAGGCCATCGGGCAGGCCGGTGTGCGGGGCAGCATTATCGAAGTACTGTCCTACGCTATCTAAAAAAGTCTTGTCAGGCATGATCGTCAATCTGGTTTTCAATATCGGTTAGGCGTCGGTCCAGCCGCCACAGGTAGAGGGCCAGTCCGAGAAAGACAACGACGATAACGGCCACCACCACGTACATTTTCCCGATACTCCGCAGAAAGTCCGGAGCTACCGCATCGTCCGTCTGTGCAAACAGGGACAGGGCGGGGGCGCAGGTGCAGAAAAAGAGGAGCAGGCAACGCGTGCTGAGCATATCATCGGCTGGTTAAGCGACGCAATGTACGGTACGGTTGATCTAATGTTTGCTAGTGTTCGTCTACCGGACTTTCCACCCCCCTTAAATCGACCGAGATTCACCCCTCACTCCTTCCACTACTCACCCCCTTACCCCCTCCCCCATGCGACTCCTATCCCTCCCCATCGGCGACGACCTGCTCGAGGTACACAACAGTATCTGGACCGGCGTAGAATCCATCTATTTCAACGGGCAGCTAGCCAGTTCCGGCTTTAGCTTCCTGGGCCGCCATCACTACTTCACCGTAGACGCGGCGGAGGGCGACGGTATCGACAAGTTTCGGGTAGAGATCAGCATGGGCTGGTCGGGCGTATCCGTCGATGTATTCTGCAATGATCGCTGCCTGCTGGCCAGCAGTAAGACACCCATCAGCCGCGTAGATCAGCGGCTCCTTCCCGAGGGGGATAGCAAGCCCTATCACCTCAAACGCGCGGAGCGACAGGAGCAGACGCTCGACGACGAGTTCTTCGTCTAGTGTACCTTGGCGGGCTAACCTCCGCCTATGTCCTCCCCCCTGCACGCCATCAGTCCCGTAGATGGCCGCTACGCCAGCAAGACCGCCCCGCTGGCCGACTACTTCAGCGAATACGCCCTGATCAAATACCGGGTGCACGTAGAGGTCCGCTACCTCCAGGCGTTACACCGCCACGGTATCGCTCAGGTACAGGGAGCAACCGCAGATCAGATGAAGGAGCTCGATCAGATCATCGACACCTTCGGTCCGAGTGAAGCTGAAGCGATCAAGCGGACCGAGCGAATCACTAACCACGACGTCAAGGCGGTAGAGTACTTCGTCAAGGAGCAACTAGAAGCCCGTGGACTAGCGGATATCCTGGAGTTCACCCACTTCGGACTCACCAGTCAGGACATCAACAATACGGCCGTACCACTCAGTCTAAAGGAAGGCCTCCACGACGTGATCTACCCCACCTTCGAGCGGCTGCTCCAGCAACTGGACGCACTGGTAGAGGAGTGGCGCGATATCCCGATGCTGGCGCGTACCCACGGTCAGCCCGCCTCCCCCACCCTGCTGGGTAAGGAGTTTGCCGTCTGGACCACCCGCCTGCGGGAGCAACTGCGGCAATTGCGCCAGGTCCCCTTCTCGGCCAAGTTCGGTGGCGCTACCGGCAATATGAACGCCCACTACGTCAGCTACTCGCAGCACGACTGGCATGCGTTCGCCGATCAGTTCGTAGAGCGTCTAGGACTCGACCGCAGCTACCCCACTACCCAGATCGAGCACTACGACAACCTGGCGGCCCTGTTTCATGCCCTCAACCGTTGCTGTACCATCCTCATCGACCTGTGCCGTGATGCCTGGACGTACATCAGCATGGAGTACTTCCGCCAGCGTACCGTAGCCGGTGAGATCGGCAGCTCAGCCATGCCCCACAAGGTCAATCCCATCGATTTTGAGAACGCCGAGGGTAACCTGGGCATCGCCCGCGCGCTGTTTACCCACCTGGCGGACAAGCTGCCCGTCAGCCGGCTACAGCGTGACCTGACGGACTCCACCGTCCTGCGCAATATCGGCGTACCCATAGCCCACCTACTGATCGCCCTGCAGGCTACTGAGAAGGGGCTGAGTAAGCTACTGCTCAACCCCGATAAGATCGCCGCCGACCTGGAGGCCAACTGGATGGTAACCGCCGAGGCGATCCAGAACATCCTACGTCGCGAAGGCTACCCACAACCCTACGAAGCCCTCAAAGCCCTTACCCGCGGGCGGGCCAACATCGACGAAGGTATCATTCACGCATTCATCGAAGGACTGGATGTGTCCCCGGACATAAAGGCCGAACTGCGGGCCATTCGTCCGGATAACTACGTAGGACGCTTCTGACTACAGTACGTGCGCCAGGCCACCAACAGCGTGTAGACCAACTCCCGCAGGCTGTGGCTACCTACGTGCTTTAGTGACCGACGCATCCCGTAGCCGGCCTCGCTCCATTGTCCGGCACGCAGGCACTGCCGCGTCCAGTGTAAACGCTGGTGGGTAAGCTGCTTAAGGTACTGCACAGCAGAGATCTGTGCCGCTACCTCAGGTAGCGCATACAGCTCTGTAATTGCCCGCTCGCGCGCCGCAAGATCCGTACGGCGCACCAGCAGATTGGTGCGGTTGGTTTGATGCTGTACGTAGACCACCGTACGCTCCGCCATTACTGTGAGTGGATAGCGGGCGAGCAAACGCACGATCCACTCGAAATCCTCGATCGGGGAAGGTCGCGTGATCAGGGGGACGGCCTGCACCACCTCCCGCGGTATGGCAAAGGGGAGCAGGCTCACTGGACGGTCCCAGTACTGCGCCAGGAACGGTTGTCGGGAACTGTAATCCGAAGACTGCTGCACCGTACCGTCGTTGGATTCGATGCACATACCGCTCACATACAAGCGGTCGGCCCCCTGGTAGGCCGTAGCCAACCGCTGCAGGTGCTGCGGGAAATAGTAATCGTCGTCATCCAGAAAACACAGCAGCTCCCCCTGTGCACGGGCGGCGCCCAGCTTCCTGGCTGCCCCGGGTCCACTGTTCTGTTGTCGGACCACCCGGATAGCCGGCATACCGGCGAATGGGGGAATACTGACCGGGTTTGGCGATCCGTCATCGACCACGATGAGCTCCCACATCGTGTACTGCTGTTCCACTACACTGCGCACGGCTCGCTCCAGCAGTCCGGGCCGATTGTAGGTCGGAATGATCACGCTGATGAGTGGACTAGGCATCAGCGGTCTGTTTGCGTGGTGCTGTAAACCGCAGCAAGCTGCCGGCGTACCGCTTCGGTACTATACTGCGTCACGGCTTGTTCGCGCAGGGTCGCCGGGACGAACCGCTCCGGATGGCGAAGCAGCGCGATCATCGCCTGACTCAGCCCCTCAACATCTCCCGCAGCTACCGTATAGCCGTTCACCCCATCCTGGATTATTTCCGCGGCTCCGCCCACCTTGGTGGTGATACACGGTAGGCCAGATGCAAGGGCCTCCATCAAGACTACCCCCTGGGTTTCGTAATTGCTGAAGAGCACAAAGGCCTGCGCATGCTGCATGTGCCGCGCTATGCCGACCTCCGTATGGGGGCCACTGACCGTACACACATCGTGTAGCCCGCAGCTACGCACCTGCTGCCGCACACTCGCTACGTCGCCATCTCCGGCTAGGTGCAGGTGCACGGCACGGTCGGTCTGAGCGACAACCCGGGCAAACGACGAAAGTAGTCCGCTAATGTTCTTGTGCCCCTCCCGGAAGTTAGAGACGTGCAGAAAGGTGAATGTCTCTCGCGCTACCGCAGCCGGCAGAGGACGGAAGAGCTCGGTGTCGACGACATTGCTGATCACCCGGTAGTTGGCCCGCAGACCGTACGTACGCATACCTTCCCGTAGAGCAACTGAAACGGGAAGCACGAAACGTGCACGACGGCATACCCACCGGGCTAACCTGGCCTTCAGCAGGGGAAGCTTGGTAGGCATCAGATAGCGGGTAGCGTGCTCGGAGATCACAAAGGGCACGCCCCAACGCAGCGCCAATAGGCCACCTAGGATACCCCCGTCAACGACAATATGACTGTGGATCAGGTCCGGCTTCCCCAGGTACCGGCGTGCTATACTCATCGCCTGCCGGTACGCACGGGCGCGCGACCAGAGGTTGGCAAGTTGGTTAGTGTGGGGGGGGCGACCGTAATACACCTGGACGACCCGGTAGCCGTCCTCAAAGGATTGAAAACGCTCCTGCTTTCCGTAGGCTAAGTTTTGATCCTCCTGTACCGTGGCTACCACCACCTCATGGTCCCGGGCCACCAGCCGTACATGCTTCTGGATGAAGTTACCGTGGTGGGGGTGCATGCGGCTCGGCCACCAGGCGGTGATGTGCAGTATGTTCATCGCACCGGCGGCCGCGGCCCTAAAAGTCTGGACTGTTGCCGAAAGGATCGCTACTGGAGGGTCCGATCTCCATGTCTTCGTAGGGGCTCTCGTAGGTGTTGCAGTCCATCTCGATGCCGATGTCACCGGCCGGCTTGGTCCAGCCCCGCTCGGTGTTCCAGGCGACGGCTTCATCTTCCTGGGCGGCGCGCACGAAGCGGCGGAAGAAGGGCTTGGCCATATTGGAACCGGCGCCCAGCCGCAGGTTACGGAAGCGGATCCAGCGGTCGTCGCCACCCACCCAGGTGCCTACGATGAGCTCGGGCGTGAGGCCCATGTACCAGCCGTCGGTCTGGTCGTTGGTCGTGCCGGTCTTGCCACCTACGGGCCCCTTTACGCCGCCGAGGTTACCTACGGAAGCCTTGGATAGCATATTGACCATCACGTAGTTGGCCTGCGGGCTGATCGCCGGACGCTCTTCGGGCAGGTACTCATAGATCAGCTGTCCGCTGCGGTCACGGATCTCGGTGAGGTAAACGGGGCGCCGGAACACTCCGTTGTTGCCGAAGGTGGTGTAGGCCCCCGTCATCTGCTGTACGGTGAGATCCACCGAGCCCAGGGCAATGGAGGGGGCATCGGGGATACTGGCCTTCGGGATGCCCATATTCGATACCATATTGCGTATCGGCTCGGTACTGGCCAGCTCCTTCATCAGATAGGCCGAAATGGAGTTGACGGAGTTCTTGAGGCCCTGGTACAGGGTATAATCGTCGTACGAGTATCCGCCGTTGGAGTTGCGGGGCGTCCAGGGTTTGAGGAGGTGAAAGTTGCCGTCACCGGGGCCGATGGTGACCGGCTGGTCCAGCACTTTCTGGCACGGAGTGATCCCGCGCAGCGCGATGGAAGCGGCGTAGACGAAGGGCTTAAAGGTGGAGCCTACCTGCCGCTGAGTAGTCACGTGATCGTACTGGAACCACTTGAAGTCACTACCCCCCACCCAGGTACGTACGAAGCCCGTGGTGGGCTCCACGGACATGGTGCCGATTTGGAGGATCATCTTGTGGTAGCGCACGCTATCGAGCGGCGTCATCAGGGTATCGGTCTCGTTGCGGGCGTTTTCGTAGGTGAACACCCGCATCTCGGTTTCCTTATCGAACTCCTCCTCGACGGTGCGCTGCAGTTCGGTCCAGGCGGTCTGTAACTCCTTGAACTCGGGTAGCTTCATCACCGCCCGGTGTCCGGCAGCGAAATCCTGTGAAATGAGGTTGCGGGTCACCGCATCGGTGATCACGCCGGGGTTCTTGGCCTCTTCTATCATACGCTCCACTTCGCGGTCGTTGCGGCTAAAGCGGAAGTCCCGTTGCGCGGTGATCTTGCGCAGCACGGGGCTGAGGATCTGGCGGCGGTACATCTGGTAGCGGTCCGAATGCCGAATGGCATTGCGCAGGCTCTCCTGCCGCCGCTCTACCCGCACCTCGGTCTCGGAGCCGGGGTTGGTGTAGGTCCAGGGGTCCATATTCTTCCAGTGCTTGAAGAACTCAGCCTGCAGCTGCTTCATGTGGGTACGGGCCTCCTCTTCGGCGTGCCGCTGCAACTGGGGGTTGATGGTAGTCTGGAAGCTGAGCCCGTCGCGGTAGATATCGTAGGGTTCGCCGTTACTCTTGCGGTAGGCGGACTGCGACAAAATCTTCTTGGCTTCCTCGGCCAGTACCATGCGGAAGTAGGGAGCCAGTCCGTCATCGTGGCGCTGACGCGTAAAGGTGACCCCGAGGGGCAGGGTGGACAGTGAGTCGAAGGCCACCTGATCGATGCGCTCGTTGCGCAGCATCTGGGCCAGCACTTGATTACGCCGCCGCTCCGTGCGCTCGGGAAAGCGGAGTGGATTGTACAGCGAGGCGTTCTTCAGCATGCCGATCAGCATTGCGGCCTCCTGCACGTCGAGATCGGCGGGGCGCTTGCCGTCGAAGTAGTTCTCGGCTGCCGCCCGGATGCCCTGCGCTCCGTTGATGAAGTCGTAGCGGTTGAGGTACATGGCGATGATCTCCTGCTTGGTGTACTTGCGCTCCAGGCGTACGGCGATGATCCATTCCTTTAGCTTCTGGAAGCCCCGCTCGACGATATTGGCGCTCACCTGCTCCGTGAACAGCAACTTCGCCAGCTGCTGCGTGATCGTGGATCCTCCACCGGAGGAGGCATTACCTAGTATGGCCGTCTTGATCACTACCCGGGGCAGCGACTGCCAGTCGATCCCGCTGTGGTCGTAGTAGCGTTCGTCTTCGGTGCTGACCAGGGCAGCCTCCAGGTGCGGACCGAGGTCGTTGAAGTTGACCATCACGCGGTTCTCCACGAAGAAGCGGCCCAAGACGGTGCCGTCGCTGGCGAGTACCGGACTGGCCTCGTTGTTCTTGGGGTTCTCCAGCTCGGTGACCGAGGGCAGGTCCGTAAAGTTGAGCGCCGTGAATAGGACGAATAGTCCTACGGGGATGGCCAGGATGAAGAACCAGAACACCTTGAGTGCGGTGCGTAGCCAGCCGTCGGTATCCCCCAGCAGAAAGTGATTCAGTCTCGACATTCGAGGTAGTTAGGTCAGTGCAAAACGAAAAGCCCGCTCAATATATGATGTACGCGCTGCGAGCCGGCGGTTTAATCCAGCTTCAGCACCTCTAAGAACGCCTTCTGCGGCACCTCTACGTTACCGAACTGCCGCATCTTCCGCTTACCGGCCTTCTGCTTTTCGAGCAGCTTGCGCTTGCGGGAGATGTCACCGCCGTAGCACTTGGCCGTCACGTCCTTGCGCATGGCCGAGAGTGTTTCGCGGGCGATCACCTTGCCCCCGATGGCGGCCTGAATGGCGATCATGAACTGCTGCCGGGGCAGTAGCTCACGTAGTTTCTTACACATCTGCCGGCCGATCTGCACGGCCTTACTGCGGTGTACGAGGGCAGACAGCGCATCCACGTTCTCGCCGTTGAGCTTGATGTCCATCCGCACCAGGTCGGTCTCCTTGTAGTCCTTGGGCTGGTAGTCAAAGCTGGCGTAGCCGCGACTGATCGACTTGAGCCGGTCGTAGAAGTCGAAGACGATCTCAGCAAGTGGCAGCTCGAAGTGCAGCTCCACCCGCTGCGGACTCAGGTAGGTCTGCTTGGTGAGCACCCCCCGCTTGTCGATGCAGAGCGTCATGATGGCCCCGATATAGTCGGTCGTCGTGATGATCTGAGCGAAAATGATGGGCTCCTCTACGCTTTCGCGGGTGTTGGCCTCCGGCAGTTCGGCGGGGTTGCGGATCTCGGTCATCACTCCCTTGGTGTCCGTGACGCGGTAGGTCACGTTGGGCACCGTAGTGATCACGTCCATATTGAACTCCCGGAACAGCCGCTCCTGCACGATCTCCAGGTGCAGCATCCCGAGAAAGCCACAGCGGAAACCGTAGCCGAGGGCCGCACTGGTCTCGGGCTCGAAGATGAGACTGGCGTCGTTCAGCTGCAGCTTTTCGAGGCTGTCGCGCAGGGGCTCGAAGTCGTCGTTGTCCAGCGGGAAAATACCGGCAAATACCATCGGCTTCACTTCCTCGAAGCCGGAGAGCATCTCGCCGCGGCGACTGTCCAGCGTCACGGTGTCACCTACCTTGATCTCGGCCGAGGTTTTCAATCCGGTCACGATGTAGCCCACACTACCGCAGCTGATCTTCTGCTGGGGCTTCTGCGTGATCTCCATGGCACCTACCTCGTTGGCGTCGTAGACGGCGTCGGTAGCGATGAAGCGCAGCGTATCGTTCTTCTTCAGCTCGCCATTCATCACGCGCACGTAGGCGATCACGCCACGGAAGGGGTTGAATACGGAGTCGAAGATCAGGGCCTGCAGCGGCGCCTGGGGGTCTCCCTTCGGGTGGGGCACGCGATCTACTACGGCCTTCATGATCTCGGGTACACCGATGCCCGTCTTGCCGCTGGCCTCAATAATATCCTCGCGGGCGCAGCCGGTTAGCTCGATCATCTGATCGGCCATCTCTTCGATGCGGGCCGTTTCCATGTCCACCTTGTTGAGCACGGGGATGATCTCCAGATCGTGCTCCAGCGCCAGGAAGAGGTTGGAGATCGTCTGGGCCTGAATGCCTTGGGTAGCGTCTACCAGTAGCAGAGCGCCCTCGCAGGCGGCGATCGAGCGGCTCACCTCGTAGCTGAAGTCTACGTGGCCGGGCGTATCGATCATGTTGAAGGTATACTGCTCGCCGTCCGTATGCAGGTAGTGCATCTGGATGGCATGGCTCTTGATCGTGATGCCACGCTCGCGCTCCAGGTCCATATCGTCGAGCTGCTGGTCCATCTTCTCCCGTTCGTTCACCGACTGGGTAAAGTCGAGAAGCCGGTCAGACAGGGTACTTTTCCCGTGGTCGATGTGGGCGATGACGCAAAAATTACGGATATGTTTCAAGCGGCAGGGGGGCTAAGAAGGATCAAAAGGTAGGGCGGCGCGAAGATACAAAACGTGGCAGCCCGTACATGGTTGAGGGCGGGCTCGCGGGTGCGATACGGACTACTGGTAGCACCAGCCAAACCCCCTGGGCTGTCATCCAACATACCGCAACTACTAACAATGCGTTAATACTTCACCTGCTTCGCATCTCTTAGTCCTTCCAGCCGTTACCCTTACACGATCGTAATCCCCACCTGCCATGTCTAAACTATCCGATTTTCTTCAGGAGCTTTTGAACAGTCTTTTTCCAGCTCCTCAGCCAGCCCCCGTACCGGTGCGTACGCGCCCGTCACAGTCTGGCCGGCCCCGTAAGTAAGTACGGTACCCGCCCGGTTGGCTACCGGGGCGGCTCTCCGCTGCGCCATTCCCGATAACACTAGCGGCGCTCGTGATGTTACGGCTAGTGTTTACTAGACCGACTGCCGCTCCCCTTCATGTCCGAACAGCTACCTCCCACTCCCCCCAAGCCGCGCCGTGGAGGCCGCTGGTGGAAGTTGCTGCGCCGGGTAGTAGTCTGGAGTATTGTCGGAGTAATGTTCTTGCTGGGACTTCTGCAGCTTCCCGACTTCCAAAACTGGCTGGCCGACCGGGTTACCGCTAGCATTTCCAATACCCTAGAAACCGAGGTGCGCGTAGATTACGTGCGCCTTTCGTGGTTTGACGAGCTTACCATCGAAGGACTCTTCGTAGAGGATAAGTATGGCGATACCCTGCTGTACGGACAGCGCCTCGAGGCTGACCTCAATCTGCTGTCCCTGCTCGACAACGCCGTGGAGATCGAAGCACTCACCATCGCCAATACCTCCTTCACCATCCGCCGTGACCTGGGAGACGCAGAGACTAATCTGGAAACCGCCCTACAGAAGCTCTTCCCGCCCCGCGACCAGCCCGGAAAACCAATCAACCTGGCGCTTGATCGCTTGGATCTAGAGAACATCCGCTTTCTACAGAACGATAGCGTACGCGGGCAGCGCATCGAGGTGAGCCTGGAGTCGGCCGTCGTACGCATGGATCAACTGGACCTGCCCAACAAAGTGATCGCGGTAAATAGCGCGGAGATCCGTCGGCCCGTAGTGCAGCAGACCACCTTCGACCCAACCCCCCTGACGAACGTACCGGCCCTGGACGAGGCGCTACGCAGCATCGAAGCCGTCGCTACCGATAGCAACCAGGTGAGTCTACACATCCTGGCCGAGAGTATCGAGATCATCGACGGCTCCTTCATCCTGGACAACTTTCGCAAGGATCCCATCGAAATTGCCGACCTCACTTCCGTCGATTTCGCCCGCCTGAATACCCACGATCTGGACCTGGAGCTCACTGAGGTAGATTACCTGGACGGCGAGTTTCGGGCTAAGCTCAAGCACCTCAGCCTGGAGGAGCAGAGCGGGTTTGTCCTCAATCGCCTGAGTGTACAGGATCTACTGGTCACCCCTACGGAGCTACAACTATACGACCTGGTCCTGACTACGCCAGCCAGTGAGCTGTCGGACTCACTGCGCTTCACCTTCCCGGGGGGCTGGGGAGACTGGATCGACTTCAACAACGAAGTACGCATGGAGGTAGGTCTGACCCCGAGTACGTTGGCCGTACGTGACCTGCTCTATTTCGCCCGCAAGCTCCGGTTCAATCCCTTCTTCCTGGACAACCAGGACCAGAGTATTCGCCTGGGGGGCAACTTCAGTGGTCGGGTCAATAACCTGCGCGCCTCCGATGTGGTCCTGGCGCTGGACGACAACAACTACCTCGAGGGGAGCTTCAGCAGCCGTAACCTGGCCCAGCCCGGCTCGGAGGCGCTCAACCTCAAGCTGGACGTACTGAAATCTAATGTAGCTACCCTGCGCCGACTGATCCCCCGGATGAATCTGCCGCCCAACTTCGCGAAGCTCGGACGGCTTGACTTCAGTGGACGGTTCGACGGCTTCTTCACCGATTTCGCGGCAAAGGGGGATCTGCGGACCGACATCGGCCGCGCCGTGCTGGATATGCGCATGGATATCGAGGGCGGCGCACGACGGGCTGAATACAGCGGACGGCTGTCGCTGGATAATTTTGCCCTTGGCCGCTGGACGGACAACCCCCAACTGGGAAGCGTAAACTTCAGTGCAGCCATCGATGATGGGGTCAGCCTGTACCCCGAATCAGCCAGTGCAAACCTCAACGCGACGGTAGAAACCCTGGATTTCAAGGGGTATCGCTACGAAAATGCCCGCATCAACGGCCGGCTGGAGCAGCAGTTCTTTAATGGGAGCTTCGAAATTGCCGATGACAATATCGACCTGAATTTCCTGGGAGAATTGGACTTCCGCGACACCATACCCGTATTCGACTTCCTGGCGGACATTAACAAACTCGACCTACAGGCCCTCAACCTGAGTGAGCGGCCGGTCGTACTCTCCGGTGGCGTGGACCTCAACCTGCGGAATACCGTGTTCAGCGACATGGAAGGTCGGGTGGAACTGGATAGCTTCCAGATTATCCGCGATACGGCCCTGATCGAGATCGGACAACTACTGGCTTACTCCAACTTTAATGCCGAGGGTCAGAAGGTAGTCAAGCTGGAGAGTGATGTAGCGCGGGGGGAGATTATCGGACGCTTCGATATCAATGAAGTGGCCACCAGTCTGACGGACTACCTGATCACGTACTATCCGGGCTGGGCCAGCCGGCTGAAAATCCAGCCCCCCCGGTTCGTACCCGAACCCAACCGCTTTAGCTTCGATATTACGATCCTCGACTCCAAGGGACTCAACCGGCTCATTGCCCCGAAGCTCGGCCCTCTGGTAGATGTACACCTCACGGGTAGCTATGACGGCTTCGAGGATAAGCTGGATGCGGAACTGATCGCGCCACGCTTCACCTTCGATAATATCAGTCTGGTAGACCTGATCGTACGCACCAAGGGGGAGGGCTCGGAGGGGGAGCTGGACCTGGTCATCGACACCACCTTTGTGAACGGAAATCCGCTGCTGGATCAGCTTACGTTGCTCAGTCTGATCGACCGCGATACGATCAATTTCGGTATTAATTACGGGGGCAACGTCGGAGTGTTCCTCGACAAGCTGAACCTCAACGGGGAGATCACCCTGCCGGATACCGCCAATTATGCGATTCGCTTCGATGAGTCGGACCTCGTCCTGTTTCAGGAGCCCTGGACCATTCGGCGGGACAACCGGATCGTGGTCGGCCCGCAGTACATCGACACCCGCAACTTCAGCCTGCGCAGCGGGGACCGCCGTATCCGGCTGGCGAAGCAGGGGACGAGCGGACTGGAGCTAGACCTGGAAAATATGGCCCTCGGTCTGATCGATTCGGTGTGGGCCTACCAGCAGCTGGACTTCAGCGGGCGGGTCAATATTCACCTGGGGGTAGACGACGTATTCAAGCTACGGGGACTGAGTGCGGAGGTGCGCAGCGACAGCTTTCTCATCAATGGGGATAGCTACGGCGATATGCGCATGGACCTGCGCGCACCCGACGCGAAGGGGCGCCTGACCGCCTACATGAACCTCGACCGCGATACCTCCCAGCTTATCGCTGAGGCGACCTATAACCTCGGCGCGCTAAGCGAGACCCCCCGGGTAGATCAGGAGCAGGGCTACCTGGACATGACCGTAGACCTGACGGGCTATCCGCTAGAGATCGCCAGCTACTGGGTGGGCGGCTCGGTATCCAATATCGTAGGCAAGATCGACGGACAGCTCAATGTGACGGGCCCGGCGGGGAAGCCCGATGTAAAGGGCTACCTGGATGCCACTGCCGGAGCCTTTACCCTGGACTACCTACAGACGCGCTACCACTTCAACGACAGTCGGGTAAGGATCACGAACACGCTATTCGATCTGGCGGGCACGCAGTTGCTCGACCGCTACAATAACGTAGCCCGCCTCACCGGAGGCATCACCCATGAGCGGCTCAAGAACTTGGGGATCAACGCGCGACTGCAGACCGACCGCTTCCTGGCGCTCGACCTGGCGCCGGGACAGAACCCCACCTTCTACGGTCGGGCCATCGGGCGGGGCTCGGTTAGCTTTACCGGTGACTTTCGGCAGACGAACATCTACGTCCGCGCGGCGGTGGGCAACGATTCCCGACTGTCCATTCCCGTAGCGGCCGGTAGCGGGGCCGGGGCGATCGACAATGTGCGGTTCGTCAACCGCAGAGTATACCGCGAAGAACAAGAAGAAACTACCGTAGGGGATCCCATCGGGGTGAGCCTGGAGATGGAAATCGAAGTCACCGACCAGGCCATCGGCGAGATCATCTTCGACGAAGACGTGGGCGACGTACTGCGGGGGCAGGGCAATGGTAACTTGACCATCCGCATCCCCCGCGACGGCGACCTACAGATGTACGGTACGATCGCGCTGACGGAGGGAGACTACCTCTTCACCCTTTACCGGGTAGTGAATAAGGAGTTTACCGTGCGGCCGGGGGGCACGGTCACCTGGTCTGGCGATCCCTTCGCGGCACAGATCAATATCGAGGCGGACTATCAAAACCTCAAGACCCCGATCCTGCCCTTCATCCGGGAATACATTCCATCCAGCAACGTGAATAGCGATCTCCAACAGGCGGCCGGCCGTGCTACGGACGTAGACCTCACCCTGAAGCTCTCCGGTATCCTCACCCAGCCGAATATATCCTTCGACATTGCCTTCCCTTCCCTGGACGGCATCCTCGAGAATTACGCCAATAACAAACGCCGGCAGCTGCTGCTGGACCAGAGCGAGCTCAACCGCCAGGTCTTCGGACTGATCGCCGTGGGGCAATTCCTGCCATCCGATCTGAGCTTCAACGTAGCGGATGTGGCCGTAAATACCGTGAGTGAGTGGTTGGGTAGCTACCTGAGCCTGTTGCTCAACGACCTGGTGCAGGACGCCTTCGGGGAGGATGCATTCATCTCAGGTTTCGATTTTGATATCGACTACAACAACTACACCTCCACGACCGTCACGGCCGACGAAAGCGGCGTAGTCAGCGGACAGGCCGTAGAGTTCTCCTTCCGGCGCGACCTCAATAACCGGCTTACCCTACGCGGCGACGTCAACGTGCTGAACAACCGGGTGACCAACTCAGCGGCTACCACCACTGGCACCTTCGTGGGTAACGATATCGTACTGGAGTACGTGCTTAATGACAGCCGCTCACTTAAGCTGCGCGTCTACCAGCGCCGGCAGCCGGATATTGCCAACTCCCGCCGCCTGCAGTTTGGTACCGGCCTAAGCTGGAAGCGGGAGTTCGATAACCTGGATGAGTTCTTTGCCGCCTTCCGCAAGGATACGGGTAAGCGCTAAACGTCTACCGCCCCAATTGCCGCAGGTGACGCACGATCAGTCGCCAGTCCTCCCCTACCCCATAGTCCCGCGCGTACAGCAAGTTGAGATGGTGCAGGGTATCGGTAGCCAGGGATTCTGCTCCCATACCGGGCCACAGCACGCCCGTCCGCAGGGGCGGAAGAACGTCCCGTTGCGGATCATCGGGATGGTAGCCTACCCAACTTTCGCGTGCGAGTAGTACGCGCAGGGCATTGCGGAGTAGCCCGAGGGGCTGGTCGACAAACCAGACCAGCACGGGGCTCAGGAGTAGGACGCAAACTGCCCCTAGCCGGTCAAACAGCCACTTGCCCCGACGGTAGGTAGGATCGCTGATGCGAAGGTTGACATCGATCGTATACAGCGTGCCCCGGCGGTCGCGCTGGTGGCTGCCGATGATACTACCGCTGGCCTCGGGTAAAATGCGGTACTGCACGCCGGGGCCCAGATGGCTCATCCACCGTTGGATGGCCGTATTATCCAGGTCGGCGGAGCAAAAGATGAGCTCTTCGACCCGGTAGAGAGCTACGAGGGTTTCGAGGCGGGCACTGCTTCCGATCGTTTCCCCCGCACCTGCGTGCGCGCCCGTTTGCCAGGCTTCGTCGGTGGGTGCGATACGGCCCAGGTAATTGCGCACCGCTCCGGCCCGCTGCAAAAGGCTAAGCGTGCGCTGAGTCTCTGCCGTGCCCCCCACGATCACCAGGCGCCGATCATGGGCTGCCCCTACGGTACCGTGGGAGAACAGGCTGGCTACGGTACGTACCCCCAACGTCCAGGCCGTCGCCCAGGCTGCTCCCAGGACCAGCAGGGCCCGACTAGGCCGCAGCACTTCGGGAAGCAGCGCGTAGATCGCCAGAAGCAGCAGGGTACCCACGACCAGGCTGCGCAACAGCCTACCGTACGCATAGGGCCGGTCGTAGCCGCCGCCCAGAAATATGCTGCCTATCCACAGCAGGGTGTAGGCCGGAAAGTGTAGGTAATTGATGGTCTCGGGAAAGTAGGTAGGGTCACCGAATTGATAGGCCGACCAGAACTGCTTGAGCAAGCGTAAGCCCAGGTAGATACCTACTGCGTCCACAAGGGGGAAGCGAAGCCGCTGCCAGAGATTGCTGACGACCGTGAGCGTGGCGCGTACGTATACGGCCAGCTGCATCATCCACACCAGCAGACGGGCCTGCGACCCGACAAAGTGCTTGCGGGCGAAAATGATCATGGCCTGATAGAAAACCCGCACGTAGTTGAGGCTACCCCGCTTGGTGCTTTCGCCCTTGTAGTGAATAATACTAGTCTCGGGGAAATAGTAGTTCTGGTAGCCGCCCTGAAGCAGGCGGTAGCTCAGGTCGATGTCTTCGCCGTACATAAAGAAGGCTTCGTCCAGCAGGCCTACTTTCTCCAGGGCTTCGGCACGTAGCCACATGTATGCGCCGGCCAGTACCTCGATGGGGTGGGTCTCGTCGGCCGGCAGGTAGCCCAGGTGGTAGTGGTTGAAGCGGCGGGAGCGGGGAAACAAGCGGGCCAGCCCGAAGGCCTTGGTGAAGGCTACCCAGGGGGTGGGCAGGCCCCGCTTGCTCTCGGGCAGGAAGCGGCCACTGCCGTCGATCATGGTCACCCCCAGTCCGCCGAGCTCCGGATGCGCCTCGGAAAAGGCATAGCAGCGGCGGAAGGTGTCTTCCTGCACTACGGTATCGGGGTTGAGCAGGAGCATGTACTTCCCGCTGGACTGCCGCAGGGCCTGGTTGTTGGCGATCGAGAAGCCGGGATTGGCGGTATTGGCGATGACCCGCACCCAGGGGAAGCGGCGGCGCACGAGTTCTACGGACCCGTCGGCGGAGTTGTTGTCCACGACCCAGGTCTCGGTCTCCATGCCCTCCGTGGCCCGCTCCACGCTCAGCAGGCACTGCTCCAGGAAGTAGCGCACGTTATAGCTGACGATGACGATGGATAGCTGCACGGCCCGCAAAGGTAGTACTAGGGCAGTACCTTACGTCGGCCGAGCAACATCCATGACCGATCCCTTCCGCCACACGACCCTGCGCCTCTTCTTTTTTACCGTGCTGGGCCTGCTCACCATGATCCTGCTGGGGGGTGGCGTAGTGGCGCTAATGGCGCAGCACTATGGCCTGGCTATCGGTCAGGACGGCGTCCTGTTCGACACTGTAGCTGACCGACAGCACCTCCGGCTCATCCTGCTGGTCAATAACCTGGCTACCTTCGGACTATCCGCGGCCCTGGCCCTCTGGCTTACCTACCGCGACCGCTGGAACCAGGCTGCCGGCTTGGTGCGGCCCGTGCGGCCGGGGCTGATCTGGCCGTCTATCTGGACCTTCGTCATCGGGCTGCCGCTGATCGGTCTGGTCGCTTACCTGAACCTGCAGATCCCACTGCCCGACTGGATGGTACGCTCCGAAGCTACCGGCAACACCATGCTGGCCGGGGTACTCACCTTTGACCAACTACCGGAGCTGTTACTGGCGCTACTTACCGTGGCCGTAGTACCCGCGCTGTGTGAGGAGCTGATGTTCCGCGGACTATTACAGGGCCGGCTGCTGAGCGGCATCATGTCGGAGCATGCCGCAGTGTGGGCCGCCGCGGTGGTGTTTTCGGCGATTCACGTGGAGTTTGCCGGTTTTATGCCGCGGCTGCTGCTGGGGGCGCTACTGGGCTACGCCTACCGGTGGACGGGCTCGCTCTGGATCCCGATCCTGTTGCATCTGCTATTCAACGGGATACAGGTGGGGATGACCTACGCCGACGGGGAGTTCACGCCGGATACGGAGATGGATACATCCTTTATTCCGCTGTTGATCGTAGGCTCACTGAGCATGGCCGCGACGGGGTACCTGGTGTACCGGAACGAACGTAGTCTACCGGAACAGTAGGTCGAGGCCTTAGACTGTCTCCCGCAGTGAGTTGCTTTCCGCAAAGATGTGTTGGAACAAGGCCTCCTGGTCGGGTCCGAAGGTATCCCCCCGTCGTGCCATCACCCGGCTAGCGGTGACCATCGCCTTTTCCGGCCGGTAGGTGGTGAGCCCCTCCGCCCCACCCCAGCTGAAGGAGGGAAGAAATACGGGTGGGAAACCGGGACCGAACACGTTGGTCGAAAAGCCGATCACGGTACCAGTATTGAGCATCGTACCGATACCGGTTTTGGAGTGGTCTCCCATGATCATTCCGTGAAACTGTAGTCCGGTCGCCCGCCTGGCCCTGTCGGCGTACGACCAGACCTTTACCGCGCCATAGTCATTCTTCAGATTGGAGGCATCCGTGCCGGCACCGATGTTACACCATTCGCCGATCACAGCATTACCCAGGTAGCCGTCGTGCCCCTTGTTGCTGTTGGCCTGGAAAACTACATTGCTGAGTTCTCCGCCGACCTTGCAGCGGTCACCGATGGTGGTACCCCCGTACACCTTTGCGCCCATTTTGACTACGGCCCCCGCATTTACAGCGATGGGACCGCGGAACAAGCAGCCCTCGAGGATGGTAGCATCCCGGCCCAGGTAGATCGGTCCAGAACGGGTATTGAGAATAGCACCGTCAATGCTCACGCCGGGCTCGATGAACAACTGGTCTGCCGGTCCGATCAACTGATTGGTATCGGGAAGCGGGGCAGACGTACGCCCGCTGGTGATTAGCTCGAAGTCTTCCCGTAGCGCGCGCTCATTATGCAGAAATATATCCGCGGGTCGCTGGATGCGCAGCAACGGAAGGTTAGGCATATCCTTCCGCCGGGCCTTCAGGGTCTGTTGCTGGCGTAAGGCGTCTAGATCGTCCTGATCCAGGTGGCCTAGGAGAAGCTGATCCCCTTCGTAGTAGGCGGTGTGTAGCGGAATGTTTTGCAGCAGCGAGAGCAGTTCCACCGTCGGTAACAAGCTACCGTCGATCAATAGGTTAGCGGGTCCAGATTCCAGGGGAAAGATAGAACTGAGGTAGTCCTGCGTCAGGTAGCTGACGGGAGCCTGTAGGTGGCGGGACCACTTCTCGGCGATGGTCAGGCTACCTATCCGGAGGTCGGCAACGGGACGGGCGTAGGTCAGCGGCAGCAGGGCGGTGCGTACCGCGGCGTCGAATAGAATTACGTGCATAGCCTATAGGTCGAATCCGATATCGGAGCGGTAGCTGGCACCCTCAAACTGAATCAGCTTAGCGGAGGTGTAGCAGCGTGCCAGGGCTTCCTCGATGGTCTCGCCGTAGCTGGTTACCGAGAGTACCCGTCCGCCGTTGGTGACTACGCGGTCGCCATCCTCCTTGCGCGTGCCGGCGTGGAAAATCATACTATCCGTCACCTCGTCCAGGCCGGTAATGGCCTTTCCTTTCTCGTATTCCCCGGGGTATCCACCACTGGTGAGTACTACCGTAGCGGCCTGCCGATCATCGATCTTGAGTACCGCGCCACTCAGCCCACCCTCGGCGGTTTCCAGCAGTAACTGCATCAGGTCGTTCTCAAGTCGGGCTAGTACGGACTGCGTTTCCGGATCGCCCAAACGGCAGTTGTATTCTATGACCTGTGGCTCCCCGTCTACGGCGATAAGACCGATAAAGATGAAGCCGCGGTAGTCGAGTTTCCGCGCCTGAATACCGTGTAGGGTTGGCTGGATGATGGCCTGCTCGACTTTGCGCAGCATATCGGCGTCCACGAAGGGAGGGTGACTCACGCTCCCCATGCCACCAGTGTTCGGGCCGGTATCGCCCGCCCCGGCACGCTTATAGTCCTTGGCTACCGGCAGCATCCGGTAGGTCTTACCGTCAGTGAGTACGAAAACAGAGAACTCGATACCGTCCAGAAAGTCCTCCACGACAACGGTGCTACTGGCTTCGCCAAACTTCCCGTCGAGCATAGCCCGCAGTTCCTGCTGGGCGTCCTCTACATTGTCAACGATCACTACCCCCTTGCCGGCGGCTAGTCCATCGGCCTTCAGTACGAAGGGTCCATCCTGCTGGGCCAGGTAAGCTTCCCCCTCCGCTATGTTCTCAGCGGAGAAGCGTCGGTAGCCCGCCGTGGGGATGTTATACTCTTCCATGAACGCCTTGGCGTAAGCCTTACTTCCCTCCAGACGGGCGGCCTCCTTACTGGGACCGATAAAGTATACGGCCTTGAGTTGCTCGTCGGTACTGAAGTAATCCTGAATACCACGTACCAGGGGCTCTTCCGGGCCGCAGACTACCAGCCGCACATTGTGTGCCAGAACCACTTCGCGCACGGCATCAAAATCGTTGGGGTCGATAGCTAGGTTCGTACCGTACGCTTCGGTTCCCGCATTGCCGGGGGCGATAAATAGCTGGGCGCAGAGGGGGCTCTGACTGATGCGCCAGGCCAGGGCGTGCTCACGGCCACCACTGCCGAGTAAAAGAACGTTCATAAAGTCAAGGTTTAAGGGCGCGCTAAGGTAGGGCGCTTATTCCACCACGACGTGGCGGGTAGGGGTGTAGTATTCCGTCAACAGGCTCACCTTGAGGTAGTCCTGCTGGTCGCGGAAGCGTTGCTGTTTGATGAGGTAAACGGCGTAGTTGCCCGGTGCGAGATCTTCTAGTGTGGGGGTGGTCAGGGTGACGCTTCCCTGCCGGCTGGGGCCAGTCAACAGGATGCGCTGCTCGGCCCCCCGCCCCTCCGGTTGAAAGGATACGACCAGGCTTTCGTTTTCGGCTAACCCCCGCTCGGCGACCGCAAACTCGGTCGTTGCGGTACGGTGCAAAGTATCCGGCAGCGAGTCACTGTGTACGGCACTCAGCCGCAGCGAAAAGCGCGCATCTTCCTCCCCATCTTCCAGGGTGAACCGAATGGGCCGACGCAGATCCACTTCCTCTGCAAAGCGAAACCGGCGGTCCGGTAAACGGTGTAGTGGCTCCATGATTTTACCCTGAAAAATGGGCGGACGGGTAGTCGAGTCCGGCAGAATCAGGTCGGCGGTAAGCCGACGGGTATCCGACCGATAGCTCAGGTGACCGGTCACCGCCTGTACCTCCCGGATGGGTTCCGGGTCCGATGGACCGCAGCCGAGGCTGCAGAACAGGCAAAGCATGGTGTACCGGAAGGTCACTACGCCAGGCTCCAGTCGATGGGGGTCTTACCGTTGGCCTCCAGGTACTCGTTGGCCTGCTTGAAGTGCTGGTTACCGAAGAATCCCTTGTCGGCCGAAAATGGCGAGGGGTGTGCGCTTTCCAGGATCAGGTGCTTATCCCCATCGATAAGGGCAGCCTTCTTACGTGCGAACGCGCCCCACAGCATAAATACCGTGTGCTCGGTCTTGTCACTTACCGCCTTGATGCTCGCATCCGTGAAGTACTGCCAACCCGATCGCTTGTGACTGCCTGGCTGATTGCGTTCTACGGTCAGCATGGAGTTGAGGAGGAATACACCCTGCTCGGCCCACTTCGTGAGGTCGCCGTGGCCGGGCTTCTGGATGCCGAGGCTATCATCGATCTCCTTGTAAATATTGCGCAGACTGGGGGGAGGCGTCACACCCCGCGGCACGCTGAAACTGAGGCCCATCGCCTGCCCCGGGTTGTGGTAGGGGTCCTGGCCCAGGATCACCACCTTGACCTGATCCAGCGGGGTGGTATTGTACGCGTTGAAGATCAGGGAGCCGGCGGGGTAGATCGTTTTCCCGTCCACTTTCTCCTGCTTGATGAAACCGATCAGGGTATTGAAGTAGGGTTTACCGAATTCATCCTGTAGGGCGTCTTTCCAGGAGGATTCGATCTGTACGTTAGTCGTGGCCATAGCGTGGTATACATAGTTGGGGTGCGGTGGAGTAAGGAAAGTTGGGACCAAATTGTTTGCTCGCCTATACTTTCACCAGTTCATCCAGCCGCACCGCCCGCCGCTCCCTGATGCTCCGACGGGCAGCTACGCCAATCAGGATCGACAGCGCCCCATCCCGCGTCCCCGCCATATGACCCAGGGGATCGGCCGCATCGGGATGCACGAATAGGTAGTCCAGCATCCGCCGGTCTCCGCCGCCGTGGCCGTAGCGGTACTTGGGTACTTTGATGCTCTCGTGCTCGGCCTCGAAGTTGTCGTGCACTACGATCTCGTAAAATTCCGTGGGCACCTCCCCCTGCCCGGTCGCCATCTCGTCGTCGTGCAGTGCGTCCTGCTCCTGCTCGGAGTACTCCCCGCGCTGGTAGGGGATATCCTCCCAGCTATCGATACGCCCGTCGTGACCGTTGAAGGCGATGCGATAGCCCTCGTAGGGCGAATAGGTGGTCAGGGAGTAGTTCACCACCACCCCGTTGTCGTACAGGATCTGGGCGCTCATCTTGTCCCAGATATCGATGTCTTCGCGGTACACGCAGGCGTCGCGGATATAGCCGTCGATCTCCTCGTGCTGCACGTACAGCCGCATCGAGGACTCATCCTTGGTGATGTCCCAGTAGTACGGGCACTCGGTCTTGTGCGGACACGTCCGGCAGGATACCCCACGATACGGACCGTTCTTTCCGTAGTGTTCCAGGGCACCGTAGGCGGTCACCTCCACGGGGGTGGCCCCCACCCACCAGTTGAGCAGGTCGAAGTGGTGGGTCGCCTTGTGGACCCAAAGGCTTCCGCTGTTCTCCACGTAGGCGTGCCAGCGGCGGAAGTAGCTGGCTCCGTGGTAGACGTTGAGGTACCAGTGGAAGTCTACGCTCGTCACCTCCCCTACCCGCTTGTCGTGCAGCAGTTGTTTGATGGCTGTGTTGTGCGGCGTGTGGCGGTAGTTGAAGGTCACCAGTACCTCACGGCCGGTGCGGGCCTGGGTATCCAGGATGGCCTGGCACTTGGCGGCGTCCGTCGTCATCGGCTTCTCGGTGATCACGTGGGCCCCGGCCTCCATGGCGGCCACGATGTAGGTATCGTGGGTAGCGTCCATCGTAGTGACGATCACCCATTCCGGCTGGGTTTGCTGCATCATCTCCCCGAAGTCGGTGAAGGTGGGGCAGTCTACCCCCATATACTCCCGCACCGTCTCCAACCGCCCCGGATTGATATCACACAGGCCCACGAAGGTGACTTGCTCCCCGTAGTTCTCTACCAGGTTCTTTCCCCACAGCGTACTGCCCCGGATCCCGGTACCGACCAGGGCGACGCGTTTTTGGGCGGTATTTTTCCAGCGCGTAAAGGCACTGGCCTGTCCGGCCGCCAGCGCCGCGGCCAGTAGAGAACTTGATCTAAGAAACTTCCTGCGGTGCATACCTGCTGTTTACTGCATAAGATAGGGGAAGTTTTACGGGCGCGAACGCGGGTGCGGAGGATAAACCTCGAACCGGTCGGTTCCCGGCATCCCTGCCGGGGGGAGTAGCTTTATCGATTGGGCTGGTCCCAGCAGATAGGACCAGGGCATGTGAGACCAGCTAGTACCGCAGCTGGAAGCCACGAGCCTGCGCGTTGGTTCCCGGCATCCCTGCCGGGGGAGTAGCACTATCGATTGGGCTGGTCCAAGCTGAAAGGGACTAGGGCATGCGAGAGCAGCTAGCACCGCGGCTGGAAGCCACGAACCGGTCGGTTCCCGGCATCCCTGCCGGGGGAGTAGCATTATCAATTAGGCTGGTCCCAGCAGATAGGACCAGGGCATGCGAGACCAGCTAGTACCGCGGCTGGAAGCCACGAGCCGGCGCGTTGGTTCCCGGCATCCCTGCCGGGGGGAGTAGCTTTATGATTGGGCTGGTCCCAGCAGATAGGACCAGGGCATGCGAGACCAGCTAGCACCGCGGCTGGAAGCCACGAACCGGTCGGTTCCCGGCATCCCTGCCGGGGGAGTAGCACTATCGATTGGGCTGGTCCGAGCAGATAGGGACTAGGGCATGCGAGACCAGCTAGCACCGCGGCTGGAAGCCACGAAGCGACATGCCGCGAACCGGTATCTTGACCCCCATGGCCTTACTACTAAACGCAGATCTGGGTGAAAGCTGGTATGACCGACGCATCGGCAACGATGCCGGACTCATGCCCTACCTGGACCTGTGCAATATCGCTTGTGGGATGCACGGCGGGGACGCACTGACCATGCGCCGCACGATCGAGCTGGCCAAACTACACGACGTGCGGATCGGGGCACACCCCAGTTTCCCTGATCGCAAAAATTTCGGTCGCGTGGAGATGGATCTTCCCCTTCCTCGGTTGGAGGCGTTGATCCTGTATCAAGTAAGTGCACTACAGGGTATGGTCCGTGCTATTGCAGGAGAAGACCTATACCATATCAAGCCCCACGGGGCGCTCTATCATTACGCCAACCGGCACGAGGAATTGGCGCGAGGCATTGCCCGAATAGCTACCCAGCTTAGGGTGCCGTACTTAATGGGGCCGCCCACCGGAGAACTGCGCCGCGCGGCTGAGCGGGCGGGACTAGCTTTTCTTGCCGAGGGGTTTGCCGACCGGCGCTATACACCGGATCTTACCCTCCAGTCGCGCAGCGCACCGAATGCCTGTATCGATACGATCAAAGAGGCTGCGGCGCAGGCCAAACTATTAGCGGCGGGTCAGGTGCGGGCTATGGACGGCATCACTTATCCACTACAGATCAAAACGCTGTGTATACACGGCGATCATGCTGGAGCGGTGGAGCGAGCGCAGGCTATTCGCGTGGCACTAGCGGCGGCTACTCCTCCTCGATAATGGCATCATCGATGAGGCTATCACCGTCGCCGTCGTTGTCCATGAAGCCGGCGATCAGGTCACTCTTTTTTCTTGGTTCGAAGTCGGGATCGTCCTGTACGCGCATGTCCTTACCCCCCTCATTGTGGTAGTCTCCCTTAGCGAAGCGGTCGGCGCGATCGAAAAAGCTGTCGGTACCGCTGAGCGTGGAGTCTTCGGTGGTCCGCTCACCCTCCTTATTATCGAAGGCCCGCGCGCGGGCTTCGGCCTGGGCGGCGGCGGCTTTAGCTTCACGGATGGTATCCTCGAGGTCCATCTTCTCGGTCTCGCGATTGGCGTGCTCGACGAAAGCATCCGTCTTGTCCTTCAGGTCAACACCGGCCTGCGCGGCACGGTCGAGCAATTTATCGCCCAGCTTTCCAGCCTGCTCCTTAGCCTTGAGACCGGCGCGAGCGGCCGCGTCGAGGGAGGAGTCCGCCACCTGCCGCAGGGCGGAAGGTTCTTTAGGCGTGGGTGGGGTGCCTTCTTCCAGCCCGTCCTCGAAGTCGATGCTACCGGATTTGGGAGCTTCTCGCTCCGGACTCAGATCGAGGCTACCGAACCCGAGTTCTTCATCGATGATATCCTTGGCCTGCTCCGTAGTGTCTGGGGGCGTCACGGGGTCGGGCTCCCGAAAGACCGCATCACCTAGATCGTTTAATGCGTCCTTTCCTTTCTTGATGTAGTCCGGCGCGCGGTCGGCTACCACGGCAGCGGCGCGTTTACCCATTTCGAGCAGTTCGTCTCCCTGGGTAGTAAGCTCGTCTTCGACCTTACCGGCCTGGTGCTTGGCGACGGACTTAGCGCCGAAGAAGATCTTTTTAAGGTCGCTGAAGATTGGCATGCTATACAGTTGATGGTAGTACGTATAAAACTACGTGCCCTGTGTCATGTTCGTGAGCACCGTCATGGCCCGTGTTTCCTTGCTACAAGCTACGAATAGATGATCGTGGTAAGTTCCAGCGACCACATTGCAGGAAATCTCGTGAGCGGTCAGGGCATTGGCTACCGCGGCGGTGAGTCCTACAGCCGCTAAAGAGGAGTGCACCTGGAGCGTGATCCAACTGTATGCGCCGGAGTACGCCAGACCGAGCTTATCCGCGGTAGCCGCTGGCACGATCAGACTCATACCCTCTGCTTCCTGGACCATCGCCACGGTTTCACGGGGTATAGCGCTATCCGACGGCAGGGTCACAAACGCATAGCGTCCTTCGTTAAGCATCGGACACATTTCCGCGAGCAGCTTTTCCAACCGTAGCTCCCCACTATCGGGCGGGGTCATACGACTACGTTGCCCGGCGTCTCCTGGCCTACCTCCTTATCCTGTTGGGCATCACTGGCCGAGGGTACCTGACCATCTTTGTACTTGTAGAAGCCGTAATGCTTCTCCTTGTCCAGGGTAAGCCCCGGACCGTGGAAGATGATCCGCCACCATGCCTTGGGGTGTCGATACTCCATCATGTCATGAAACATGGCCATGTGCTCGTGAAAGACCAGTTTGACCGGATTGTAGCTGTTCACCGGCGTGAGGATGCCGTAGTTGGGCGTCTCTTGCTCCGGACAGAAGGTGCCAAACATCCGGTCCCAGATAATGAGGCTGGAGCCGTAGTTCTTGTCCAGGTATTTTTCCTCCGTAGCGTGGTGCACGCGGTGGTGGCTCGGGGTGACGAAGATGAATTCGATCGGTGCCCACATGCGGTCGATCAGCTCGGTATGGATCCAAAACTGGTAGAGTACCCCGATCTGCATGCAGATGAAGAACACGAAGGGATCGAAGCCCAGCAGGGCAGCGGGTACGAAGAAGATTACCTTGATGTGCTGCGTCCACCCCAGGCGGAAGGATACCGTAAAATTGTACTGCTCGGAGCTGTGGTGCGTAACGTGGGTAGCCCACCAGAAGCGCTGCTCGTGACTTACCCGGTGGGCCCAGTAGCGACAGAAGTCTACGACGATGTAGCACAGGGGAAAGCTCCACCAGCTAGTGGGTACGTACAGCGGCGTCAGATTATAGAAAAACAGGATGATACCGAAGGTAGCCGCCTTGACCAGCGCGGTACTGATCAGGTTACCCACCCCGACGCCGGCGGCCGCCAGGCCGTCCTTGATGTCATACTTGTGCTTGTCCGCATGGCTGCTGCCCGCCCGGTCGGCGATGTAGGCCTTCATCTCCTCGGCGTAGCTATTGCGCCGCTGGGTGTAGGTGATGGGGTTGTAGCCTGAGTTGCGGAAGGTGGGGGCGTAGTCGGTCAGGAAGCCCAGCTGCTCGGCGGCCTCCTCGAGTTCGTGGATATACTCGTGCCGGCGCAGGAACCATTCGATGATGGTCAGGGCCACCATGACGGGCACGGCGTAGACAATGACCGGGGGGAATTCCAGGTTCTGGATGTCGTCGAAGGTGTAGAGCGGCTTGGTCATAGGTGTTTACTTTCCGGTACCGTAGAGGGTTTTACCGGCGGCTTCGTATTTGTCACCCTCCACCCACGTCGGCACGGTGTCCCGGTTAGCGATCAGGCGGGCAGCCAGCGTGAATACTTGACAGTACACCTTGAGGTACTGCATATTGATGGTTTCCGGATTGTCAGTCACCTGATGGTAATACTGCATGATCTCGTCCGAAAAGCCGGTGGTGCCCCCACTGAACGTCAGGGCAGGGATGCCCAGTGCAGCGAAGTTCACATTATCCGAACGGTCAAACAGCCCCTGCTCCGGGGCGGGGTCGTTGATGACCGATTTGCCGAACGCAGCCGCGGCCGCCTGCACCTGAGGATCGATACCGGTGCGTCCGGCACCAATGAGCGATACCGCGGTAGTATCGTCGTAGCCCGCCCCGTCCGTATTGAAGTTAAATACGGTCTGCTCCAGCGGCACCAGGGGATGCTCCGCGTAGTACTTGCTACCCAGCAGTCCGAGCTCCTCGCCGGTCACGGCCAGAATGACGATCGACCGCCGGGGAGGTACCTCGGCAAAGGCGCGGGCGGCCGCCAGCAGACTGATGGTACCGAATGCGTTATCGCGGGCTCCGTTGAAGATGCTGTCGCCGGGCGAGTAGAATCCCCCACCCTGCGCACCCACGCCTACGTGGTCGAAGTGGGCCGTCATCAGCATGTATTCATCGGCCACGGTCGGGTCGCTGCCCCGCAGGATACCCCCTACGTTGCGGCTACCCATGTCCTCGACGCGCATTCCAGTGCTCATCACCTGACCCGGCAGACCGTTCGGTGCGTCCTGCAGATCCCGGACCGAAGCATTCGCAAAATTGACGAAGCCATAGGGGATGCTCGCAGGAGCACTATCGTCGCTGACGCTCATGCGCTCGCCCCCGAGGTAGCCGCGGAAGCCCGTCCAGGGGTACGGCAGCGCGTAGATTTCGAACACCGCCACCGCACCCGCGGCCGCGGCGAGTTCCGCCTTTTCGCTTACGCCACGGAAGATGCCCGACTGCCCGGGGTTACCCGGAATACCGGCCCGGGTGATCACGATCTTGCCGCTTACGTCCAGGTCCTCGTAGTCATTGTGGCCCATCTCCTCATCTACCCAGCCGTAGTTGGCATAGACCACCGAGGCAGTGGCCTCCGCCGCCGGTCCCCGCAGCACGATCATTTGCTGACCCACCGTATAGGTGCTGTCTCCGATGGTCAGGGACGCTTCCAGGGGAGCATTGACCCGGTTGAGGGGGACAGACTGAAAGTAGCTACTGTCCTGCGCGTTGATGGGCGCATACCCATAGCCCCGCAGCAGGGCCGCGATGTACTCAGCCGCTACCTCGTTGCCGATCGCTCCGGTACGGCGGCCCGCCAGGTAATCGGATGCCAGAAAGTGCATTTCACCGGCTAGATCGAGCTGGTTGAAGCGGAACTCGGGGAGATCACGGTCAATAGTGGAGTCCTGCGCTAGAAGGCCCAAGGGGAGTAAAATGAATAGTAGCGTATAGCGAATCACAGAACTAATGGTTTAGCGGAACAAATCCGGAGTGCTGCTCCGGACGGTAAAATCGATGCGTGGATTAGGCGAAGGCTTCGGCTACCTCTTCGTAGACAATCTCGCCGCGTACGACGTTGAGTCCTGCCTTGAGGCCGGGGTTTTCGTCCGTTGCCCGCTCCCACCCCTTCTGGGCGATCTGTAGCAGGTAGGGGAAGGTCGCGTTGGTCAGGGCCAGGGTGCTGGTGAAGGGTACCGCGCCGGGCATATTAGCCACGCAGTAGTGGATCACACCGTCGATCACGTAGGTAGGATCTTCGTGGGTGGTGGGGTGGCAGGTCTCGATGCAGCCGCCCTGGTCTACCGCCACGTCGATCACGACGGTACCGTCGCGCATTTCGCTCAGCATTTGGCGGGTGATCAGGTGGGGAGCTTTGGCCCCGGGGATGAGTACGGCACCGATGATGAGGTCGACGCGGTCCAACTCCTTACGGATGTTGTATTCGCTGCTGAACACCAGGGTCACGTTGGCGGGCAGTACGTTGGCCAGGTGGCGCAGCCGCTCCAGATTGATATCCATCAACGTGACGTTGGCGTGCAGACCGGCAGCCATCTTAGCCGCCTCGGTCCCTACGATGCCCGCACCGAGGATGAGTACCCGCGCGGGGTGTACGCCGGGTACGCCGCCGAGGAGAATGCCGCGTCCACCGGCCGGCTTTTCGAGGTACTTGGCGCCTTCCTGTACGGACATGCGACCGGCAACTTCGCTCATGGGCACCAGCAGGGGCAGGCTCCCGTTGGGTCCTTCGACGGTCTCGTAGGCCAGGCAGATCGCCTTGCTGTTGACCATAGCTTCGGTCAGGGGCCGCGAGCTGGCGAAGTGGAAATAGGTGAAGAGCAGCTGTCCCTCCCGTACCAGCTTGTACTCCGATTCGATGGGCTCCTTGACCTTGACGATGGTTTCGGCGCGGGCGTAGACCGACTCGATGTCGGGCTGAATCTGTGCGCCGGCCTCTTCGTAGTCGCTGTCCAGGTAGCCGCTGTTCACGCCGGCATTGGTCTGGACGAGGACGGTGTGGCCACGGCGGACCAGCTCAAGCGCGCCGCCGGGGGTAAGGGCTACGCGGTTCTCATTATTCTTAATCTCTTTAGGGCATCCGATGATCATGGGTCGGTGGGGCTTGGTTAGGGCGAAGGAAAGGGGTACTAGAATGATTACTCGGCCACGATGGCGAGTTGGTTTTGTCCATTGTAGGCCAGGCGGCTGATCCGCTGAAAGCCGTAGTAGCTCAGGTCGACGACCTCCCGCCACTGTCCGCTGCCGTCCCTAGGGTCGAGGCGGTAGAGCCGGCTGCCGCTGCCGGCCAGGAAGGTACCGTCGGGCAGGAGAATGAAGTCTTCCGTTTCCCGGGCCATGGGGGCGATGACGCGGGGTGCATCGTCGAGGCGGTAGAGGTTCTGCTCCACCAGGTTCCAGGGAGTGGTATTCTTATCCACGTAGACCAGGTTGCCGTTGTTGAGCCGCGTGAACGCCCGTCCGGTATTGGTGGCCAGCGTACGGGTGGCGTCGCCGTTTGTAGAGGCCAGCACCAGTTGATTGGGCTGGGCGACCATATAGAGGGCTAATTGGGCGTTGTTGAGCCATTCGTAGTAGCCTACTCCGGTCACGCCGGGGAGTACCGGCTTGCCGTTGTCGGACAGGTCGGCCGGAAATTCCCACACCCGGAGCACGGTATCCTGCCCGGTGAATTCCTGACGCACAGCCGAGATGCGGCTACCGCCCACCATCTTTTTGGGGCTGTACTCGCCGGCCTCGGTATCGGTGAGCCGCTCGCGGGTATTAGTGGTCAGATCGAAGCGGTACAGTTCTGGCTGCACCATGTCCGGCAGCTTGATCGAAGCGTAGAGCAGGTTGCGATCGGCCCAATTGGGGTGGTTGTTGTACCCCTGCGCGTTGAAGCCGCTGAGGTAGCGTGGATTGCTCAGACTTACCGAGGTATCCGCCAGCCGAATATCGAACACGTAGAGTTGCGTCGGTGGGGCCTGCCCCCGTAAGCCGCCCAGGGCGAATGCACACGAAGCAAGGCAGAGCAGAAAACGGAGCATGCGGGACAACTTAAGGCGTTAGGCGAGCAAAGATAACGCAGGGCTAGTCAGTACCCAGCAAATCGCGCATGGTGTATACGCCCTTGCGCTCCCGCAGCCAGCGCGCCGCCGCCAGTGCCCCCCGGGCGAAGCCCTCGCGGGAGTGGGCCGTATGCGCGAGTTCGAGCGTATCGATGGGCGAGCGGAGACGTAACACGTGGGTGCCGGGTACGTCAGGCTCCCGATGGGAAGTGATCGGGATGCGGTGCCCCAGTACTTCTTCAACCACCTCCGCCAGCGTAAGCGCGGTGCCCGAAGGGGCGTCTACCTTCTCGGTGTGGTGGGTCTCCTCGATGGTCGCCGTGTACCCCTGCCCCCGCAGCGCAGCGGCGAGTTGCCGGGCGGCGGAGAAATAGATATTGACCCCAATACTGAAGTTGGAGGCCCAAAAGAGTGCACCGTTCGCTGCAGTCACCCGCTCGGTCAGTTGGGGGAGCTGCTCCAGCCAGCCCGTAGTGCCCACCACAACGGGTACTCCGGCGGAAAGCACCCATTCAATATTAGCTACTGCCGCGTCCGGCCGGGAAAACTCGATGACCACGTCCGCAGTCTGCAACTGCGCTACAGTGACTGTATCCCGGTTATCCGCATCGATGCGCAGCACCACCTCGTCACCATCTTCGGTAGCCAGCCGGTCGATGTAGCGACCCATCTTACCGTAACCCAGTAGCGCGATCTTCATGGCGGCCAAAGTACGCTAGACCAGGGAGAGTACCCCGTTCAGGGGGATAGCCAGCCAGTCTGGACGGCTATTGAGCTCGTAAGCCACTTCGTAGACGGCCTTCTCAAGGATGAACAGCTCTAGCAACGCCCTTCGGTCGTCTTCGTCAGCGGGCAGGAAGGCCGCATCGCCACAGGCTACAAAGTAGGCATCCAGATAGGCCTGACTTACCGTACGGTACCAGTCCTCTGCCCGCTGACTAAGGTCACGGCCCGCATAGCGTTCTGGGTTCAGCAGCAGCTGCCCCTGGGCGGCGTAGTGGAAGGAGCGGACCATTCCCCCGACGTCCTTGAGCGGTGGCCGCTTCCGCCGCCGCTCCGGTATGGTCAGCAGGGGCTCGCCCTCGAAGTCGATGATATAGAAGTCCGTATCGGTGTACAGCACCTGCCCCAGGTGGTAGTCTCCGTGGATCCGCGTAAGCTGAGCGGTCAGCGGCCGGTCGCGCAGCGCGCTGAGCTTTTGCTCCAGTTGGGTCCGCGCGCCGAGCACACGTCCGGCCAGTGCCTGCTTATCGGCCGGAAGGCTCGAGCGCTTGTCTTCTAGTTGCGTAAACTGTCGGTCGAGCACGCGCAGAGCCGCATCGGTGATCTCGCCGCGGTAGGTAGCCGTCAGGGGCACCGGTACCAGATCCGGACGGTCCGGTCCGGCGCTAGCCAGCGCCCGGTGCATCTGGGCGGTACGCTCACCGAGTAGGCGGGCGCGGTCCAGAGTTTCTTCATCTACCGGATCGTCGCCGGCGAAGTAGCGCTGCGTCAGGTCCTGAAACAGCGACCAGGCATCTCCGCGGTTGTCCACCTTGCCGGACATCAGGCCGAGATTGAGGTAATCCTCCGCCTCCATCTCTCCTACGCCCAGACTACCGCCGTAGGGGGGGCAGTACTGAAAGTCAGTACGCTCGCTCAGGAAGCGAACCAGTTCCAGGTCGGGATTCAGCCCGGGATCGAGCTTGCGAAATAGCTTAAAAAAGAAGCTATCGTTGTAGATGATGGCCGTATTGCTCGTATCGATGGCTGGCACGATACTCTCTGCCGAGGCGCTTGCCTGCAACAGTACCCGCCCTGCCTCCGCCTTGAGTCCGGAGTCCAGTTGCTTACTCTCGTACAGCAGATCATACAACGCCGCCCGGAAATCGGCCCGCGGCACGGCGTCGGCCAACATACCGGTGCCGGTGATCTCCCCCAGGATCAGGTTGGGGTGATTGCTGCGGTAAAAGCTACGCTGTTCGGGTCCTACATTCAGCGACAGGGGAAGCTGATACAGTTCCGCACTATCATCTTCGAAATATACCCGTACCAGCGCGATACCCGTGTCCGGCCCGACACGATAGTAGGCATCCAGTCCCGTACGTTGTACGCTCTTCCCCTTACTGGTGAACCAACGCTGCTGCGGCAGGTAGGCCGGCAGTAGCATGGTAGTGAGTGCGTCGAGAAATTCAGCGTCCTCGAATAGGTCGGCAAGGCGGTGGGGCATGGCGGGAAAGTATATGGTGCAGGTACGTTGGCGACTTTAGTTTGTTTAGTCCCCCCACCCTGCTCCGGCGCACCTACTGCGCTACTGCCCTGCTTTAATGAGCGTATACATACGCTGAATATCGTAGCGGTCCGCCGGAAAGGCATAGTTGCGCCGGTCACGGGTCTGCAGCAACAGGACCCGCTCGCCCGTATTCACGCCCCGCCCGACGGCCTCCAGCCGCACGTTAGTCAGTCGCGGCAGCGGCTGTTCCTCCTTACCGATCAGGATCGTAGTGGGCGCGATCGTCACCGTAGGATACTTGAACGTAGTCCACAACGCACCCAGAAAAGCCATCAGTGCCAGTAGGCCCCCGAAGTAGGCCAGCATCGGCAGTAGCACCCGCCGCCGGGGATCCGCTCCGGCTTGTTTGCTGGCGCGTACACCAAGGTACACCATCAGTACGATCACGACAGCGCACACCGCCAGGGTAATGTACAGATCACCGAGATCCGGGATAAATGCGGCAGCCTCCATCACTTACCCGCCGCAGCGGTCGCTTTAGCCTTCTCTAGATTAGTAAGCACCTCGTCGAGCTGTTCGGCACCGATCCGCTTACTCAGGATGTTCTTGTCGCGGTCGAGCAAAAAGATCGACGGAGTAGACTTGATGTCGTATGCCTGGTAGTACCGTTGGTAAGGATCTACTACCTGCACCCAGTCGCCGGTCTCCTGCTCGTCCACGTAGTCCCAGCACTTGCCCAGCTCGTCTTCCCCTTTAGTACAGACGGAGAAGATCTTCACATCACGGTCCTTCCACTTGTCGTAGAACTCCTTCATCAGTGGGGTAGACTTTTTACAGGCCGGACAGTCGTAGCGCCAGAAATACAGCACCGTATAGTCCGCATCTACATCATACAGACTGGTGGGCTCGCCCTCCCGGGTCATCATCTGCAGATCGGGGGCGGTCTTGCCGATCAGCAGAGGACGCAGCCGGTCGGTGGTCTCGGTCATCTTTGCAAGCTGCTCTTCGTCGCTCCAGTAGGCCTTTCCCGTACGGTAGTAGGTATCCACCAGGTGGACGTACAGGGCATCCATCCCCACGATATTGCTGCTTGCCGCCTCATTCGTGAAGTGGACCGTGAAGAACTTGAAGGCCTCCCCTTGCGGGTCGAACTGTCCCAGTACGCGGTCGATGGCCTGCGCCAGCGTATCGGGATGGCGGATCTGCAGCGTGTTGACGTAGTAGTTGACCCGCTCGAAGAAAAATGGGGTACGTAGCAGGCGCTCGTCATTAAGGTCCAGCCCGTCGAAGTAGTGCGTCTGCAACCACCGCCACTGCAGTTCACGGCGCGCCTCCTCATCGGCTGCATCGGCAAAGTCCGGGGGCAGGGCCGGCCGGTTGGCCTTGATGATGGCCGCGGCAAAGGACTCCGGATGCGTATCGATCAGGTTCTGCTGGTAAGCCTTCACTTCCCGGTCCAGGGCTTCCATCTGCGCGCGCACTTCCGCCGCGGCCGCAGGTGCAAGGGTGGTATCACTGAGCTGCTCCCGTAGTGGCGTACTCTGCTGCTGCTTTTCGTCCAGGAAACCTAGATAGTCGTAGAACAGGGCATTCTCCGCGCTACCACTGGTTTCCATCTTATTCAGTTCACCGGCACGGGTTTTAAAACTCATTTCCTGATCCTCGTCGTCGCCGATCAGAAGCTGAAAGTATTCATTGTTAGGGCTCAGCACGCAGATGTAAATGCCCCGGGGCAAACTAGCCGTATCGCTAGCAAATACGTACTGGCCGGCGTCGTCGCGGTAGGCGGTGTCGATGATGTACTGATTGTCCAGCAAGTAGTAGCCCAGGGTGAGGATATCCGCATCGTAGTCATCGATCTCTACGGCAATACGGTAGCTTCCACCCTCCTGCGGCTGGGCCGCGAGTAGTCCGGAATAGAGGCAAACTAACAGGAAAAACAGGCGGAACATAGGTCGTAATTAGCGCTCACAAAGGTAAGCCGGGGTGGACAACGAACACCTATAATATTGATTCAGTTGGATTAACGTCCGTTTGGCGGACATTTTGTACATCCCTTAACTTATCCCGCCCATGCGCACCTTCACCGCCTTTACCGGTATCACACCCGAAAACAGCCGTTACCGCCATACCGATCACCTCTTCGACCTCCAGCGCCGCCGGCTCTACGGCGACCGGACCATCGACGGAGACTACGAGCTCACCGTACCCGGTGCAAACATCACCGAAGTAGACGAAGAGACCCGCGGAGGCTACCTGATCGAACTGGCCGCACCCGGCTACGAAAAAGAGGACTTCGACGTCAGCGTTCACAATGACGTCATGACCATCAAGGGGGAACTGCACCAGGACCGCGTCCGTGGTCACGAATCCTTCCACCGCCGCGAGCACAACTACCACACCTTCACGCGTAGCTTCACCCTACCCGATAGCGTAGACGAAGACAATATCACGGCCAACTACAAAAATGGCATCCTCCACGTATTCGTCCCCGTGCTGAAGCCCGTAGAAAAGACCCGTACCCCCCGCCGCATCGACGTCGGCGCCTAGGACGTACCCAGGGCATTGTAATACTCCAGCGACCGCGTGATCTGATCCGCGGTCGCTGTTTGGTTTACGACCGCTTCTCCGGGCCGCGCCAAGAAGGTAAAGTTGATCTCCCCCCGTTCGTTCTTCTTATCCTGCCGCATGAGCTGGATCAACTCGTCAAAGCAGTCCCGTGGAATGGGCTGATGACCGTACACCCGCAGGCAGTAGTCCGTTATCCGAGCCAAGTCTTCTTCGGCAAGCGTCCCACGGTCTGCACTCAGCCAGGACTCCGTAATCATCCCCACCGCCACGCCCTCCCCGTGCAGCAGTCGGTTCTCCCGGTTCAGGAAGTAGCTTTCTACGGCGTGTCCGATCGTATGCCCGAAGTTGAGGGCCTTGCGCTTGCCGTGCTCGAAGGGGTCCTCCAGCACGATATCCCGTTTGATGCGCACGCTGTGGGGAATAATATCCGTCCAGTTCACCGCAGATAGATCCGTCCACTCCCGGATCTCGTCCCACTGCTGGCGATCAGCGATCAGGCTATGCTTGATCACCTCGGCGTAGCCCGAGCGCAGCTCCCGGGCAGGAAGCGTAGCCAAGAAACGCGTATCCACCCATACGGCGATCGGGTCCTTGAATAGGCCGATACTATTCTTTACGTCGTAAAAGTCAATACCCAGCTTACCCCCCACGCTGGCATCTACCTGACTGAGCAGCGTAGTTGGTAGTTGCACAAAGTCGATGCCCCGCTTATAGGTGCTGGCGGCAAAGCCCCCCATATCACCGATCACGCCACCCCCCAGGTTCAGGCAGCACCACCGCCGCCCTACCCCGCCCCGGAACATCTCTTCCCAGATGAAGCGACAGGTATCCAGGTGCTTGAAGCGCTCGCCGGCGGGCACCTCGATGATGACGGTAGGTGTACCCGCTAGCTCGGCTTCGATCAGGGGCAGACAATCCGCACGGGTATGGTCATCCACCAGGACGACCCAGCCGGCATAGTCCCGTTTCCGTAGCCAGTCGAAGTGGGTAGCACCGATGGGTTCGATGCGAATATCATAGTCGGTACCTACGGGGAGTGTCATGCCGCGAAGGTAATTCGCCTTGGCAAAGGGGGAGGCTGTACTAGCGTAGGTCGAGTGGCCTCCGGTCCGAGACTATAACAAGTACGCAACGTGGCTTCGCCACGACAAGGGCATGGGACCCACTCGGACCGGAGGCCACTCGACCATTGACTCTACCAGCGCTTACCGATCTGCAGGTTGATGAACAGGCTCAGGTAGACGGGCGGATTAGATACCCCCGGCGTGAGGTCACTCTCGACCATAATGTCCGTATTACCGAGAAAGTAATCAGCCATAATGCCCGCCTCCAGCGACTTGGCCGTCTCGTCAAACGCGCCGAAACCGAAGTGTGCCGCCGCCTTGGCGTGTATACCGGGGCGGATCCCGATCTCGTCGAGCCCGACCGTCCAGGCCGAAGCCCCGAAGACATTGATCTGATTATCGATGAATACGTCCAGGTTATCACCCGTATAGCGCACGTCTACCGGGGCGGCATCATTGCGCTCGATCTCCAGGTAGTACGGTTTGAGTAGGCCCAGGGAGGGACCGAATTCATAGGTGTAGCCCACGGCCACGCCGCGTTCTTTGGCTTTTTCGGACAAGAACTTCTTCTTACCGAAGCCCAGACGGAATGCGTACAGTTGATTTTGCTTGCCGAATACATAGGCACGGCTGACGCGGTTGCTCACCACGTTTACGCGGTCGGGATTCTCGCGGCGCTCGCGGCTGTGACGAATATCTCCGAAGCTGAGCGTCCAGAAGCGGGTCTTATCGTAGGTGAGCAGCTTGCCGGAACGGATGCCGAAGAAGAAGTTACGGGGGGTGGCCAGGGCGACGTTGAAAGTCAGCTCGTGATTATACACAATACCGATATCCTTGGCATCGTAGATGTTGCGGTTACCGGGGAGCTCCTGCTGTGCCGCTAACCCCAGGGAAAGCAACAGACCGCAGCAGATGAGAAAGATGCTGTGCATGCCAATAAAGATATACCGAAAATACAGTGTAGCCGGCCCCTTTGTTGTTGGCCCCTACCTTTAGTGGTCCAATTGTCCTCCCCGTGTCGCCCCCCGTCATCACCGTCATCAGTCCCCACCGCCACCCGCGCCTGCGCTACGTCCTGGGGGTGATCGGTGCTGATCTGGGCTACGCGTTCCGCTTCCCCAATGATCGCTCGGTGTTCGGTACGCCCACCCCGCGCTTCGCCATTTACTATGGTGGAGATGGAGGAGGCCACCGACTCCCTCAGCACCCCTTCCTGTCCGGCCAACCCTTCGCACCCGCGGCCGCGGCAGTGGATGCGCACGATGGGCTTCCCGCATTTTGCATGACGCCCCAGGGGTCTGACTTACTGGCCTGCATCTTCTTCGCCCTGAGCCGCTACGAGGAGTATCAGCCCTTCGACGCCGATACCCACGATCGCTTTCCCGGGGCCGCATCGCACGCCGCCCGCCACGGCTACCTGCAACGGCCCGTGGTGCGGGAGTGGACCGCCGCGATCGGACGGCAACTGAAGCAGTGGTTTCCCGACCTGCCGCCGCCGCGCGTACATCCCCCGGAGTTGCGGCTGACCTACGATATCGACCTGCTGTGGGCCTATCGCTACCGGGGCTGGCGCGGCACCGCACACATTGGTAAGGACCTGTTGACCGGACATCCCCGCCGCGCACTGCGCCGCCTGGCCGCTACGGACCTCAACGATCCCTACAACACCCTGCCTCAGCTCGAACGCCTCCACCGACAGCACGGGTTGCAGGCCACCTACTTCTGGCTGCTGACGGATGGTACGGACCGGCACGACATTAATCCCTACCCCATCCCCGCCGCCCAGCGTGCGCTGATGCGATCGCTTGACCCCGCCAGTCAGCAGGGCATCCACCCCGGCTACCGCAGCAATACCGAGGGTGACCTGGTTGGCACGGAACGTACCCGCATGGAGCGGATACTGGACCGCCCCGTGCACCACTCCCGGCAGCACTTCCTGCGATTACGCTTTCCCACCACTTACCGTACGTTGCTGCAACACGGTATCACCGATGACCACAGCATGGGCTACGCCGACCGGGTGGGCTGGCGGGCGGGCACTAACCTGCCCTACCCCTGGTACGATCTGGAGCGGGAGCAGGAGACGAAGCTGACGGTTCACCCCTTCGTTGCTATGGACGTGACGCTAAAGAACTATCTCCAGCTCTCGGGCGCGGACGCCGGTGCGATGGTTCGGGAATTGCAGGAAGGAGTAACACCCTACGGTGGCCCCTTCGCCCTACTATGGCACAACAGCAGCTTTGCCGAAGACTTTGGCTGGGCGGGCTGGTGGAATATGTACCGGGACTTGGCCTCGACCCTAGTCGAGCGCCAGCAGGTCACGGACACCGGGCTGGCGGGCGATGTTGAATCCCTCGGCTAGCTCATAGCCGGCCTCCCGGCCGAGGGCACGGGCCTTGGCGTGCAGGTAATCCATGAAGTCCTTGCCGCTTATGGGTGTGCTGGGTTCGCCGGCGTAGTCGGTCGATTCGTGGGCGTTGAACTGGGAGGCGTAGCAGGCGATGGCCTCGGTCTTACGCTGGAAGTAGGCAGTGATGTCTACCACGAAATCCGGCGTGCGGTTGCGGTCCTGGATATAATGATAGACGGCGCGGGGCCGCCACTTCTCTTGTATATCCCCCTCCAGGTTGTAGGTTTCGATCTTCTGTAAGCCGCTGTAGTAGCTGGCATCCGCGATGATCTTGGCGGCGCGGCCGTGATCGGGGTGGCGGTCGCTCAGGGCATTGGCCAGGACGATATCGGGCTGGCAGTCGCGAATGACGGAGATGATCTTGAGCATGCTCTGCTTGTCGCCCTGCACGAAGCCATCGGGTAGATCGAGGTTTTCACGAAACCGAGCCCCTAGTTTCTTGGCGGCGGCGAAGGCCTCCTGGGTGCGGATCTCGGCCGTGCCCCGGGTACCGAGCTCGCCACGCGTCAGATCGAGAATACCGAAGGTGTGCCCCTGAGCGGCGTGGCGGAGCAGGGTGCCCGCACAGCTCAGTTCGATGTCATCGGGGTGTACACCTATGGCGAGGATCGTTACTTTCATAAGAGGGAGGGGCATGGAGGGGGGGGGTAAAGGTGAAGTAACCCCTCAGGAGAGTGGGAGTTTAGCACACCTATCCACCCCCCCTTCCGGCAGTTTGCCGGATGATGGGACGCTAAAGGGGGGGAAGCCTCAGTTTAAGGTACGTACGCCGACCGGCGCGGCTTGCTCGCACCGTCATTACGAACTAGAGTTACAGTAGTACAGTTATACCCTGCAACATTACTCCCAAGATGCACACAGCCTTACTTCGTACCATCACTTTTTTGGTGGTTCTTCTTTCCCTTAGCCACTGCGCAGACTATAAACTACACGAGGCCGAAATCGAGGACTTGACCAGTGATGTGGCTCCGACGGGCGAGCCGACCTATTCCACCTTTATGGTCGGAGACCTGGGCTACGACTACCAGCGGGGGCTGACCACCCTGGAGGCCATGATCAAGGCTATGCCACGGGAGAAGAAGCAAAGTTCGCTGCTGCTGCTCGGTGATATCACCGGTACGGACGGCCTGCGCAAGAACGATAACGATGATGAAATGGCCCACCTGGCCGCTATCGCCGAGCGCCTTCAGCGGGTGCCCGGCAAGGTATACTACACGCCGGGGGAGAACGAGATTGGCCGTAGCGGTCAGTTCAGCCGACTAGAGCGCGTGGAGGAGTACTTCGAGGAGAACAGCGAAAAGAAGGTCAAATTCATGCCTAACCGGGCCTGCTCGGGCCCCGATGATACCGAACTCTACGATCGCGTGGGACTGATCGGTGTCAATACGGCCTGGTACATGGCCGATTGGGACCGCGATGAGGAGGTCAGCGAAGGATGTGACTACACCAACCGCGATGCGATGACCTTCGCCCTGGCGGATGAGATCAAGGGCTACCGCGATCAGGTGAAGATCGTAATGATGCACCACCCCCTGCAGGCCAACGGCAATCGGGGCGGACAGTACAGCCTCAGGCAGCACTTGTTTCCGCTGGCGGACCTGATCCCCGGAGCCTACGTTCCCCTTCCTGTAGTGGGTAGCATCTTCCGCCTGATCCAGGGCGTGGGCGGCGGCCAGCAGGACGTGCATAATCTGCGGTACCAGGAATTCGTGCGCAAGGTCAAAGCCGGCATCGACGATGAGATCAACGTAATCTTCGTCAGCGCCCACGAACACAATATGATGCTCGTGCACGAGGGCGAATACATGCAGGTCGTAGCCGGCAGCGGCAGTACCCGCGGACCGGGCCTGGGTGGCAACGATGCGAACTACGTGCACGGAGCCATCGGCTACAGTCGGCTGGACTTCTACGAAGATGGATCGGTCTACGTCGGCTTCTACACGGTGGACGAAGACGGGCAGGAACAGCGTACGTTCTACCGCCGGATCATTGCCGACCGCTTTGCCCCCCAGGACGAGAACATCGACGCCATACCCACCGAGCAGGTGAGTGATCGGATCGTCAAAGCGTCGATCTACGCTGCCGAAGGAGATAAAAAAACGGCTACCTATAAGACCACCTTCGGGCGGCACTACCGCCCGCTGTACTATACCGATGTGGAGGTACCCGTGCTTAACATTGACACGATCTTCGGCGGGCTATCCCCCTACCGGCGTGGGGGTGGTATGACCACTATGAGTCTGCACACCGAGGGGGCCGACGGACACCTATACCAGCTGCGTTCGGTACGGAAGAACCCCGCACAGCTACTGCCTAGTCTATTGGAGAACAGCTTCGCGGCTACGGTGGCCAAGGACCAGTTTACCGCCATTCAGCCCTACGCGCCGCTGACACTGCCTATGATGCAACAGCGGCTCGGTCTGCTGGGCGCCGATCCGCTGCTCTACTACATTCCCAAGCAGCCTGGTCTGGGTAGCTTCAATACCAACTTCGGGGGTGAGATGTACTGGGTGGAGCAACGCCCGGACGAAGACTGGAGCGGCACCCGCTTCTTCGGCGGCAGCAAGGAGATCATCAGTAACAGTGATATGCGGGAGGAGCTGCGTGACAGCTGGAAGAACTATGCCGATCAGAACAACTTTGCCCGCGCCAGATTATTCGATTTTCTGATCGGTGACTGGGATCGTCACCGGGATCAGTGGCGCTGGGCCGCCTTCGAAGACGAGGATGGCCGGACGCGCTACGAAGCCGTCGGTCGCGACCGCGATCAGGTGTACAGCAACTACGACGGTGGCCTGATCGGACTGGCGCGCGTATTCGTGCCCGAGGCACGTAAACTGCGCCCCTTCACCGGCCAGCTGGATAAGGCGAAGTGGCGTGCGCTGAACGGGAAGTGGAATGATCGCGTCTTCCTCAATGCAGTCACGAAAGAAGAAATGATCGCGGAAGCCAGGTACATTCAGGATAACCTATCCGGTACCCTGCTCGACTCCGCCCTACAGAAAATGCCCCCCGAGGTACTCCCCTACACCCTGGACCAGGAGCGGGTAGGTGAAAAACTCAAGGAACGGCTAAGTCAACTGGATGAATTTGCCGAAGACTACTACGCTACGCTGGCCGAACGGGTCAATGTACTCGGTACGGATAACGACGACTACTTCCTGCTGGAAGGTCTGGAAAATGGAGATGTGCACGTACAGGTCTTCGACGCCGACAAGGAGGGTCAGCCCGATGAGAAGTTCTACGACCGGACCTTCACCCACGACGAAACGCGCTACCTCAATATGTACGGCCTGGACGGCGATGACCGCTTCGAACTTACCGGGCAGGATAGCCGCATCAACATCCGCGTGATCGGCGGTACTGATGGCGACGAAGTCACCGCCAACGGCCGCCTCGGTGCCCGGGTATATGATGAGAAGGAAGGTATGGAGCTGGCTGGTACCACCAGCCGGCTTAAGGATCGGCGCAGTGATAACCATCCGGAACTTAATGTCTATGACTTCCAGGAGTACTACCCCAACTACACGATTCCTGTGCCGTCTTTGGGCTTCAACGTGGATGACGGCTTCTTCATCGGCGGTGGATTCAGCACGACCATCACGGGCTGGAAGCCAGACCCCTACGCGCAGCGGCATTCCCTGCTGGCAACCTACAGTACCAACGATTTCTACAAGTTCACCTATGGTGGAGAGTTCAATAATGCGTTCGGGCGCAAAAAGGACCTTACGCTGGATGCACACTACTTCAGCCCGGGTTACGTAGCCAACTTTTTCGGCCTCGGCAACGAAGGCGTAGGGCAGCCCGACGACGACAACCTAGATGCGTTCGGCATCAACGAAGACCAGGTACTGGAGTACAACCGGGCCCGGCGGCAGGAGGTATACTTCAATCCCATGCTACGCCTGCGGGGCAAGCGGAACCGGACACAGTTTCTGATCGGCGGGTTCTACCACGACATCCAGCTGGATGATGCGCCGGACTTCACCCTCGTTCGTGATGAGGAGAAGGGACTGCCAGACCGGGTATTCGAGGGGCAGACCTTCGCCGGTATCGCCGCCGGACTTACTTCCAACAACCTGGCCATCCCCCTAATGGCGGATAACGGGATCAAGTACGAGCTTTTCGCCCGGCACGCCTGGAACCTGGAGGATGAGGACCGCAGCACCACCAAGTATGGCGGCAACTTCACCTTCTACCGCATGCTCACCAAGGCCATCAACTTTGCTACCCGCGTGGGCGTGGAGTTCAACGGGGGTGATCCCGAGTTCTACCAGCTCGCCTCCATGGGCGGCCGGGGTAATTACCGCGCCGCACGGGTAGACCGCTACCTAGGTAATAACATGGTATACCAGAACATCGACCTGCGCTTCGCCGGCTTCGGTATTGGCAAGGGGGAAGTGCCCACTGTGGGCGGCTTTATTCTCGGACTCGACTACGGTCGGGTATGGCTAGACGACGAAGACAGCGACACCTGGCACGTGGGCTACGGAGGTGGAGTTTGGGCCGCTCCACTGGGGGCTACTATCATTAGTCTGACGTATTTTCTGGATGAAGAGCGCGGTCGGTTTAACTTCGCCGCGGGCTTCCCCTTCTAATCCAGCAGCTTATGAACAAAATTTGGGAAAGCCCGAACCTTATTTCTATCGTTATTCTGGTCGCCGTACTGGGAGTAGCCGCCGGATACGTGGCCTTCACCCTCAACCAGCGGCCGGAGACGGAGAGCTTTACCGTCGATGACGACTACTTCTTTCCCTACAACTTCGACCGGCTGGAGCGGGTCGTCAAACTACCCAACGATCTTAAGGAGATCAGTGGGCTATGTCCGGGCTTCGCTCCCGATGAGCTGTTGACGGTGCAGGACGAAGACGGTGAGATCTTTCGCGTCAACGCCCGATCCGGAGAGCTGCTGAGCCGACTTCGCTTCGACAAGGATCGCGACTACGAAGGCATCACGCGCAAAGGCCGGGAGGTATACGTGCTGGAGACGGATGGTGACATTCACCAGTTTACCTACCTCGATTCCGTCGATGAGGTACAGGCCACCAAGTTAGAGACCGACTTCAGCTACCGCAACGATACCGAAGGGATCTGCTACGACTCGATCACCAATACCCTACTGATCGTACCCAAGGAGCAGGAACTCAATCCCGTCGGGGACAGCAACCAGCGGCGGGGTGTATACACCTTCGACCTGCGCACCCAGATGCTGAACCCACAACCTACCTACTACGTCGACGAGCTAGAGGTAGGCCAGATCGTCTACGGCACCAACCGACAGTACCAGGTCAAACCCAGTGGAATTGCCGTAGACCCCTTCTCCGGCAATATTTTTATCCTCTCATCCGTAGGTAATATTCTCGTAGTCATCGATCGCGATAGTGAAGTTAAGCACGTCGAGTTGCTGGAAAAGGGAACGTTCAGCCAACCCGAAGGCATCACCTTCGGTCCAAATGGTGACCTCTACGTCAGCAGCGAGGGACGCAGCGGGCGCGGAATCATTGCTACACTCACCCGTCAGGGTCAACCCACCACCACCGATGAGCAAAGATGAAAAAGCAGTAGTCGAGGAAGCACCGGCCGAAAAAAAGGTCACCATCCTCGACCACGCCAAAACGTACGTCCGCTCGCGGTTTAATGAAGGGCTAGATCCTATCTACCTCTTTCATAATTACGCCTACGCGGAAGAGATCGAAGACAAGGCGGAAGAGCTGGCCAAGGATGCCAAGCTCGATGACCAAACCACCGAACGTCTGCGGCTTGCCGCCCTGTTCTATCCCCTGGGATACACCGGAGGCTCCGAGGGCTGGGCGCAGCGGTCGGCAGACGAGCTGACCACCTTCGCCAAGCAAAAGAACTACGACGCGGGAGATGCCGCCAACTGGATCTCAAACGCACCGGCGGCCACCGCCCAGAGTGACTTTCCCACCCGTCTGTTGCACGATGCGGCCTGGAGCTGGCTGGGGCGTAAGCGCTACGATCGCCGCTCCGACCTGCTGCAACTGGAACGGGAAGCCATCGAGGGAAAACAGGGCGACCCGGTGAAGTTTGGCGAAGAAATGCAGGAGTTTCTACTCCGCTTTAACTACCTGACGGATGAGGGAAAGCGGGAATACGACAGCCGCCGGCGCAAGAACGTCAGCAGTCAGCAGAGCAATAACTACAAGATTCAGCAGAAGGAGGTCAAGGCCAAAACGGGCAAGAACTTCGGTCGCGGCATCGATACGATGTACCGTACGGCCTTCCGCAACCATATCAACCTGAGCCGGATCGCCGACGATAAGGCCAATATGATGATCTCGATCAATACGATCATTCTGTCGATCCTCATCGCCGTATCGGGCGCGGGACTGAGCTTCTTCGAGGAGCTGGTCTTCGACAGCCCGGAATTTTTGGCGCCGATCGTGATCCTGCTCATGAGCTCCCTGACGGCCGTCATCTTTGCCGTCTTCTCGGCCCGGCCCAAGGTCACCGAATACCGCATCAAGAAGCGTAAACTGCTGGAGAGTAAAGAGGCCAGCCTGCTGTATTTCGGCAACTTCCTGAAACTGGAAAAGTCGGACTTCATCAGCTATATGTCCCGGATGAAGATGGACCAGGATAGTCTGTATGATGATCTCGGCCGCGACCTTTATGACCTCGGCCAGGTACTGCACCGCAAGTACTTGTTACTGACCATCAGCTACAATACCTTCATCGGTGGATTGGCCCTGGCGGTGATCACCTTTCTGACGGTCTACATCTGGAACCTGACCAACATGCAGTAGCTAGCGCGCCGCGGTGAGTCGCCGGATAAGCTTCGTTTCCGCAGTGTCGTAGGGTGTGCCATCGGGCCGGAATACATCGTGAAACCAGAGGTCCGGTTCGGCGGTAAAGGTAGAATCCCAACTCGCCCAGGGATAGATCGTTTGGCTCTTGCCCGATACCAGTCCCCAGTTGTATGCACCGATGCGCTGCTCCTTAAATACCGGGAGGTAGCCGGCAAACGTACTCCCGTTGGTGCGTGCCATGTATTCGGTACAGACCAGGGGACGGTCATAGCGCGCCAGGTGATCTAGCCAAAGAGCCTGTAGACTTTCCGGATCACCGTAGGAGTGAAAACTGATGATATCGGAGTTGTTGAGCTGAAAAGCATTAAAGGCCGTCATATCCCCGGGATCGGCGATACTCTGCCACCACACCCCGGCGGTGAGGGGTTGGGAGGGGTCTACTTCGCGTGCCCATTCGAAGGTGGCACGTAGCAGCGCGAACACGCGCGCGGGCTTGCTGTCTACCTGCTCCTTGGGGAACTTGCCGAAATTGTGGTTATCGGGCTCGTTGTACAGGTCGTACATATACACCCGCTCATCACCATCGAAGTGACGTAACATGCCCTGTACGTAGGCCTTGAACTGCGGAAAATGACTGCGGTCGCCGGTCAGCTGTCGCTCGGGCGGGCTTTGCACCCAGCCGCTGTTGTGCGTATGGGGGGTAGGATCGGGCTGGGTACCCAGCTCGCTTTCCGGGTTCCAAACGGAATCGAAAAGCACGAAGGTGGTGGAGATACCGTGGCGGTCGGCGATGGATAGGTACTGCTCCAGCCGGTCCAAAAATGCCGTACTGTCCTGTTCCCACAAGAGGTTGTGCAGGTAAACCCGCATGGAATTCATACCGATAGCAGCCGCCCAGCCCAACTCCTGATCGATCTGATCGGGGTTGAATGTTTCCGCCTGGAACATCTCCAGCTGATTGATGGCACCGCGGTTGTTGTAGTTAGCCCCGACAACCCAGGGGCGGGCGGCATAGTATGCACTGGCCTTTTCGGATGACCACCGGCCCGCTACGGTACTAGTGTCCATACCGGAAGGCGTCGGCACGTCGGCTGTATTGTCCGTAGTGGAAGCGGGGGGACCACCGCAAGACAGTAAGACCAGGAGGGGAAGCAGGGAAAGTAACTTCATAGCAGGAAGTTACGTGTACCCGTCCTAATCCAGTACCTGCAGTTTGGCAAACTTGAGCATGATGCGCTTTTCGGGCTGCGGTAACTCACTGAAGTGAATAGTGGCAATACGGTTGTCCGACCCACCGTCCACGTGCAGCACCTTACCCTCCCCGAACTTCAGGTGGAGGACATTGCGCCCCACCTGTACTTCCGTGGTGGGACTAGGCTTGAACGTTGCGGGATCCACCTTGGGAGAGGCGAAGCGGGCCGTACCCCGGCGGTTGCGGGGGGTGACTCCGGTGACCCGTGCGCGGTGCTCGCGCTGCCGTGCTACCTTATCGAATTCAAAGTCGTTGCTGCGCCGTCCGCCGCCGGTCGTATTCTCTACCGCGTCGGCCGGAACTTCGGAGAGGAAGCGGCTGGGCTCGTTCATGACCATCTTCCCGTAGCGGTAGCGGGTATTGGCGTAGCTCAGGGTGAGGTAGAGTTCGGCGCGGGTGATGGCTACGTAAAACAGCCGGCGCTCCTCGTCGAGCCCGTCGGTAGAGTCCATACTCATCCAGCTGGGGAAGAGCTTTTCCTCCAGGCCGACGACAAAGATAGCTTTGTACTCCAAGCCCTTGGCGGCGTGCACGGACATGAGCGTCACGACATCGGCGTTCTTGGTGTCGCCCTCGTCGGCGTCAGTCAGCAGGGCGATATTCTGCAGGTAGGTTGCCAGCGACTTATCGGGTAGCGTATCGGTATCGATGACGGTGTCTTCTTCGACGAAGGATTTGATACCGTCCAGCAGCGCCTCGTGGTTCTCCAACCGGCCCATGCCTTCGATGGACTTATCGTTGCGGAGCATATCGGTCAGACCGCTAGCCTTGGCGATCATGTCGGCGATCTCGTAGGCATCGGCTGTGTCGGCCTTCGCCAGTGCCTTTTCGATGATGTGGATGTAGCCGTCGGCCGCATGCCGGGTACGCTTGGGCAGGGCTACGTGCTTGAGCGCCTCGAACAGCGTCATACTCTCGGCCCGGGCTAGGGTCGCAACCTTGGCAATACTGGTATTCCCGATGCCGCGCTTGGGATGATTGATCGAGCGGCGGAAGGCTTCCTCGTCATTGGGGTTGACGACCATGCGCAGGTAGGCAATCAGGTCCTTGACTTCCTTGCGCTGGTAGAAGCTCTGTCCGCCGTACACCCGGTAGAGGATATTAAAACGGCGCAGGTACTCCTCGAAGATCCGCGACTGGGAGTTGGTGCGGTACAGGATGGCGATGTCGCTGTTCTGCAGATGGTAGCGGTTCTTCTGCTCCAGGATGGTATCAGCTACACGGCGGCCCTCCTCGTTGTCGTCTACGGCCTTGATGACGCGGATCTTGTCCCCTACCCCCTTGTCACTCCAGATGCTCTTCTGGATCTGCCGCTTGTTGTAGCTGATCACGGCATTGGCCGTATTGACGATATTCTCCGTACTGCGGTAATTCTGCTCGAGCTTAAAGGTCTGGATGCCAAACTGCCCGAAGTCCTGCTCGAAGTCCAGAATATTTTGAATCGTAGCCCCCCGGAAGGCGTAGATCGACTGGGCGTCATCACCCACCACACAGATATTACGAGGACTCTGGGGATACTGCACCAATTTCTTGATGATGGCGTACTGCAGCGTATTCGTATCCTGAAATTCGTCTACGAGCACGTACTTGAATTTCTCGCGGTACTTCTGTACTACCTCCGGCACGTTCTGTAGAAGCTCAAAGAGGCGGAACAGCAGGTCATCAAAGTCCATCGCCCCGGCCTGCTTACAGCGGGCGACGTAGGCGGTATAGATCTTGGAGACGAGCGGCATATTGGCCAGCTTATCCTGCGCCAGGAGTTCTTCATTCTGCTGGTACAGCTTGGGCGTGATCAGGCTACTCTTGGCCGAGCTGATGCGGTTCTTGATGGAGTTGGCGCCGTACACCTGCTTGTCCAGGTTCATCTCACGGACGATGCTACCGATCAGGCTCTTGGTATCGTCCGTATCGTAGATCGTGAAGTTACTGGGGTAGCCGATGTGCTGGGCCTCCACCCGCAGGATACGCGCGAACAGGCTGTGAAAAGTACCCGCCCAGATGTAGCTGGCGCGCTTGCCGATCACCGTCTCGATGCGCTCCTTCATTTCCCGCGCCGCCTTGTTGGTAAACGTCAGCGCCAGGATCTCCCAGGGGGCGGTACCCTGCTCGATGATGTGGGCGATGCGGTAGGTCAGTACGCGCGTTTTGCCCGAGCCGGGGCCGGCTACGACCAGTACGGGGCCGTCCGTAGTAGTCACCGCCTGCCGCTGTATATCGTTGAGGGAATCGAGGTAGCTGGTAGTGGTGGTGTCGGCCATGTTATACGGGAGTTGAGCGGGGCGGCCAAGATAAGCAACAATTTGTTGGTCGGGGGCGCGAGTGCGGTGTATATTTGGACAAACGATCAGCTATGGTTGCCGTCAAAGTCAAACTGCCCATCGAGCAATATTTAGAAGTAGAACGTCAGGGGGAAGTACGTTTAGAGTATCACCACGGGGATTTATACGCCATGGCGGGGGGGACAATTAATCACACTACACTGTGCACCAATGTGAGCGCAATCCTTCTACGCGAGACCAAGCGCCGGGGGGAAGGTTGTCGAACCTTCAATTCCGAGCTGAAAGTCGAAATAGAAGAGGCAGCTCAGTACGTCTACCCCGATGCTACCGTGGTCTGCGGGCCGGTCAAAGAATCCGATAAAATAATGGGCGCCATTTGTAATCCGACGCTGGTGGTGGAAGTAGTTTCCGACAGTTCCGGTGACTACGATCGCGGCGCTAAAATGCGCTATTACCTCTCCCTATCAAGCATACAGGAATATTTGGTAATTGAGCAGGATCGCCCCGCCGTCACCATATACCGGCGTCAGGGGCCGGGAACGCTGGGCAGATATGACTATGCCGACGGGCTGGATTCATCTATTGTACTAGAATGCATCGGTGTCACCCTGTTAATGGCCGAGCTCTACGCTGATGTAGACTTTGGTGACTCGCCGGTCTTTCCACCGAAAAGCTGACCTACACCGATCGCGGCACCTCCTCCTCACTACCGGGCAGCCACAGCCCCTTCACCCGCAGGGTCCGCTCGATCACGTCCCGCACCGCACCGGCGCCCCCGCCCTTATTACTTACGTATTTGGCTAGCGAAAGAATCTCCGGACAGGCATCCAGCGGACAGGTCGGGAAGCCCACCAAGCGCATCACCTCGTAATCCGGCACATCGTCGCCCATGTAGAGCACGCCGGCGTCATCCAGTTCGTATAGGTCCATGAACTCCCGGTAGGCTTCCACCTTGTCCTGCACGCCGTAGTAGACATCGACTACGCCGAGCCCCTGCAGCCGCTCTACGACACCCAGGCTTTTGCCGCCGGTGATCACGCAGACCTTGTAGCCCACGTCCAGCGCCCGCTTGATGGCGTAGCCGTCGCGCACGTTCATCTGCCGCAGCAGGCTTCCGTCTTCCAGTACAAGCAGTTGGGAGTCCGTCAGTACGCCGTCCACATCAAAGATGAAGGTGGAGACTTCGTGGAAGCGCTCTAATTCGTTCATTGATTCTCCCGCCACTCATACACCCACTTAGCCTGAATCTGCTCCAGGTGCTCCTCGGAAGACTGCTCCCGGGTGCCGGTGAATTGCGGAATTTCCACGATCCAGTCCAGCAGATCGGTGAAGCGGATGCGGTAGATCTTGTCCTGGCCGAACTCGTCGCCAAAGCGGTCGTACAGCGCAATGGCAATATCCTCGTGATCGGCCCAGCCGAAGGGAAAGTCGTTGAAGTCTTTGAAGCTCATGGGGTGGGGTTAGTGCTCGTGGCCGATAATGCGCCGCTGGTCCGGAATCTCTACTTCAATGACTGCATCCGCATCCAGGATCACCGACTGGCAGCCCAGGCGGCTCTCGATGCGCGGATTGATGGCCCGGTCAATGAAGTCCTCCTCCTTGTCGCTGATCTCCTGCAGCGCCTCACCGCCCTCGTTGACGTAGATGTGGCAGGTGGAGCAGGCGCAGACCTCCCCACAGTTGTGGTTGAGGTGGATGCCGTTGTCCTCGGTCACTTCCAGAATGCTGACGTCGGTCTCGACGCCCTCCACGATCTGGGGTGGGATAGTCTTATCCTCAAAGGTGAATTTTACGGTGGCCATCGGTCAGGGGGTTTCTACGGGGGGCAAAGCTAGTACATAGTTAACCACCGTGCGACACAGCAGTTCTATTTCTCGGTCCGTGATCACGTAGGGCGGCATCAGGTACACCAGCCGGCCGAAGGGCCTGATCCATACCCCCTGCGCCACGCAGTAGGACTGGAAGTGCGCCACGTCCACCGCCTCGTGTAGCTCCACTACCCCCACGGCCCCCAGTACCCGTACATACTTCACGGCATCAAGCTGGGCGGCGGCGCGCAGGTGCCGGGTCAATTGGGAAGCGATGCGCTGTACGTGGGAAGGCCAGTCACTACCAAGCAGCAGATCGATACTCGCTACCGCCACGGCACAGGCCAGCGGATTGCCCATGAAGGTAGGGCCGTGCATGAGCACGCCGGCCGCTCCCCCACTGATCGTCTCTGCGACGTGGGCGCTGGTGATCGTAGCGGCCAGCGTGAGGTACCCCCCGGTGAGCGCCTTGCCGATGCAGACGATATCCGGACGGGCAGAGGCCGTATGGCTCAGGAACAGCTGTCCGGTGCGCCCGAAGCCCGTGGCGATCTCGTCGTAGATCAGCAATAGACCATGGGCATCACAAAGGCGGCGGAATTCCGGCAGGTAAGCGGGGCTGTAGAAGTGCATCCCCCCGGCACCCTGCAACACCGGCTCTACGATGAAAGCCACGGCGTGAGCAGCGTGCTCCGCGAAGAATTGCTCTAGTCCCTCGAGGTAAGCCTGATCGATGGCTTCGTCCACCCCGCCCGGCGGACGATCGTAGAATGCATGCTGCGGCAGAAAGCCGGCGAAGAGTTGGTGCATCCCCCCGACCGGATCGCAGACCGACATCGGTCCCGTCGTATCGCCGTGGTAGCCGCCGCGCAGGGTCAGAAACTGACTACGCTGCGTACCGTGGCCCCGGGCGTGCTGGTACTGCACGGCCATCTTCATGGCTACCTCTACGCTGACCGAACCGCTGTCAGCCAGGAAGATGCGATCTAGTCCGTCGGGCATCAGGTCGACCAGCCGCTTGCCGAGCTCGATGGCCGGCGCGTGAGTGAGTCCGCCGAACATCACATGACTCATCTTGGTGAGCTGTGCCCGGGCCGCCTCGTTCAATTCAGGAACATTGTAGCCATGGATCGCGCACCACCAGCTGGCCATGCCGTCGATCACTTCGCGCCCGTCCGCCAACCGCAGCGTGCAGCCTTCGGCGGAGGCTACTTCGTAGACGGGCAGGGGGTCGGTCAGACTCGTATAGGGATGCCAGAGGTGCCGGCGATCGAAGGCGGCGGAAGTGGTGGCTACTACTTTAGCCATGCCGTCAGGGTAGTTAAAAACCGCGCGTGCTGATCCACATAGGGGAAGTGGGAGGCAGACTCCATGCATAAAAAGTAGTCGGTACCCAGTAAGCTCTCGATGTGATCCAACTGTTGGGGATCAAACAGTCCGTCTTCCATACCGTACAGCCCATACACCGGCGTGCCCTGGGTGTGAAGCGCTGTGATCTGCTCGGTAAGGTCGAGCATCGTGTACCGTTCGTGGGCGTAAAAGCCCTGTACAGCGAGGTAGGCCGGGGCATTTTTAGCGCGTTGGGCACTGGTGTCCCGGGCGATGGATGCGTAGAGGGAGTCTGCCGCTGGAGTCGACACGGCAGGCCGGTATAAATCATTTTGCATCGCGTGGGCAAACAGGTAGGTAGCGTAGTCGAGGGAGGCGGTATCCATCTGCTCCAGCATACCGATGTACGCTAGGTTCGTACTGTCGTTACTTGATTCGTAAAGTGCTCTGGAACGACCTAGGATGGTCCGAAGACTGGCCTGCAGATCGATCGGTGCACTCAGTAATACTACCGCAGTCGTTCGCTCGGGATGCTGGCTAGCGTAGTGCGTAGCCAGAATACCACCGAAGCTATGGCCCAATAAAATGATGGAGGATATCGCGTGCTGATCCAGAATAGTGTCGATATCGGCCAGTGATTCCGCGAAAGTGTAGCCGGCCGGTACCGTCTTGGATCTGCCCTCCCCCCTGCGATCATAGACGATGACATAAAAGCCCCTATCCGCTAGCTCCTGGGCAGTCGTTACTTCGAAGGAGGCAGCGTTGAAACCGGGTCCGCCGTGGAGATAGAGCAGCGCGGGGTTTGTTGCCGTACCATAGGCACGTACGTACACGTTCTGCGCCCACAGCCGGGTGGTGCCCAGACTAAGCACAGCCAGTAAAAAGAGTATACGCATACCGAAATTGAATACGAGCGGAGCAGGCAACGTTCCTAGCCCATCTCCTGCACCACCTCCTTGACCTGTGGCATCATCCGCTTGAGCATCTGCTCGATGCCGGACTTCAGGGTCACGGTGGAGCTGGGACAACCCGAGCAGGCACCCTGCATGATGACCGTCACGATGCCTTCGTGGAAGGACTTGAACTCGATATTACCACCATCCATCTCTACGGCAGGCTTGACGTAGGTATCGATGAGCTCCTTGATCTGGGCGACCGTCTCGGCTTCGTCCTCACTGTACTCATAGCTGACACCGCGGGCTTCCTCAATGCGGGCTACTTCCTCAGCGAATCCGTCCTTGATGATGGGCCGGTTGTCCTCCAGGTAGGTCTTGACGTACTCCTTCAGCTTCAGCATGATGTCGTCCCAGCTGTAGTTGAACTCCTTCGTGATGGTCACGTAGTTGTTGGCGATATAGACCTTCTTGACGTAGGCAAAATCGTAGAGCGCGGCGGCCAGGGGCGACCACTCGCGGGCAAATTCTTCCTCCCGGAACTCGGCCGTGCCGCTGTACAGCATCCGGTTGGTGACGAACTTGAGGGTCTCGGGGTTCGGCGTCTGTTCGGTATAGAGGAGAACGGGGCGCTTGGTGGCGGTGGTAGTGCTCATCGGGGAGGGGTCTTTTTTGGGAGAACGCCTGGTACGGGATTGGGTTGAGCCAACCCCCTGGCGGGTAGCCCGCTCCCTGTAGTATAGCCCCCGCACCCGCGCGCCGCGCCGGGCCACCGTTCCACATTTTCGGCCCATCTTTGCCGCGAAATTATTCACCATGCCCCTGCCCCGTATCCTTTGTCTGTTTGCCCTTCTGACCTGCACCAGCCTTACGGCCCAGGAGTTCAGCGGAGGGTTCCGCGCGGGCCTCAACTTCATTTCCTTCGACGGCGATGCGGAAATGGGCGCGATCGGCGGCAGCGATATGACCCTGGAAGAGTTCAACCGCACGACCGGCTTTCACGTCGGGGCCACCTTTGCCTACGCCTTTACGGATCTATTTGGCTTTAAGGCCGACCTGATGTACAGCCAGAAGGGCGGCGAAGTGCTCTACACCGGCCCCTCCTACTTTTTTCTTTACGCCCCCGATGGGACCGCGGAACGCATTCAGGGCGAACTACAGAGCGAGCGCGATGCATTGAATAGCTACATCGATATACCAGTGGTCGCCTACTACCGACTCGGCCCCCTAGAGCTGGAGGGCGGACTCAGTATGGGTCTGCTGGTCAACAGCCGTGCATCCGGCTCGGCCACCTACACTGCTAATCTTGACCCCCAGGGGCGGGGCCTGGCCGATCTATCCTACAACTACGACTACAATTACTTCGATGAGACCATTGGTCGAAACGCCGCCCTGGAGTTCTCCAATACCAGCGCGATCGCCAACGCCCCCGCCGTGGTCAATGCCTACTACAACGCTACGGACAACCGGCCGCTGTACCGACGGCTCGACTTCGGACTGGTCGGCGGTGTGTCCTACTTCCTCAACAACGGTCTGTACTTGGGAGCCCGCTACCAGCTGGGACTAACCGACGTGACCCGCGGCGAGAACGACCAGCGTCTGTATAGTGCCCCCGGCGGCAGCGAGGAGATCGAATACAATACGGACGATAAGGACTACAATCGCGTCATCCAGGCCAGCGTAGGCTTTCGCTTCTAGCCGATGCAGACGCTGCTCAACCAACTCTACGCCCGTGCGCCCCTGAGCCGCCAGAGTGCCTACCAGACCCTGCTGCGCATCGCCAACGGGGAGGCGGCCGAGCCCGAGATCGCCGCCGTCGTCTCAGCCATCAACATGCGCCCGCCCTACCTGTCCGAGATCCAGGGCTTCCGCGATGCCATGCTCGAACTGGCCGTGCCCCTGGATCTGGAAGGCCGCCGGACCATCGATATCGTCGGTACCGGCGGTGACGGTAAGCACACCTTCAATATCAGCACCCTTTCGTGCGTGGTCGTAGCCGGCGCGGGCTATCCCGTCTCCAAGCATGGCAGCTACGGGGTGAGCAGCAAGGTGGGCAGCAGCGACGTCCTGCTGGCGCTGGGCTACGAATTTAGCAACGACCGCGACCGGCTTCTCTCCGATCTGGACCGCGCGGGCATCTGCTTCCTGCACGCCCCGCTCTTCCACCCAGCCATGAAGAATGTGGTGCCGGTACGCAAGGCGCTACGCGTACGCACCTTTTTTAATCTACTGGGTCCACTGATCAATCCCGCCCTCCCCGCCTACCAGTTATTCGGTACCTACGACCGCAGCGTCAGCCGGGTGTACGACTACATTCTCCAGGCCGAATCCGACCGCGCCTACTGCATCGTGCACGCCCTGGACGGCTACGATGAAGTGAGCCTCACCGGCGGAGCGAGTGTGCGCGGCCGCAGGATGCAGGGGGTGCTCTATCCGGCTGATTTCGGACTCCCAATACTACGACCCGAGGAGCTCTACGGTGGCGAGACCCCGGAGGAAGGGCGGGCCATTTTTCTGCAGGTACTGGAAGGGACCGCCACGTCGGCCCAGCAGGCGGTGGTGTGCGCCAACGCGGGACTGGCCATTCAGGTCATCCACCCCGAGCGTAGTCTGATCGACTGCGTAGCGGAGGCTCGGGAAAGTATCGTAAGCGGGCGCGCCCGTGGGGTGCTGCGGAAATTACTGGGCTGAGCCAACTCCGTGCCCGGTTTGTGCCTTATACTGTGCGGATACCCTAGCTGCCTATGGACAATATACTCGACCGCATCGTCGCCCACAAACGCCTGGAAATAGACCGCCGTGCGGAGCAGTTTCCCGTAGAGGCTCTCATGGACAGTGCCGGCTACGCCCACCCGCGCCGTAGCCTCTGCCGGGCCATCGAAGAGAGTAAGGACTTCGGCATCATCGCCGAGTTCAAGCGCAAATCGCCGAGCCAGCAGGATATTAATCTCGAAGCCGATCCTGCCGCCGTCGCGAAGGGATACGTCGAGGCCGGTGCCGCGGCGATCTCCTGCCTCACCGACGTGCAGTTCTTCGGGGCCAAGCCGGACGATATCGATAAGGTACGGGCCGCTGTCAGTGTACCCATCATCCGCAAGGACTTCATCATCGATCGCTACCAAGTGCACGAAGCCCGGGCCATGGGGGCGGATGCGATTCTGCTGATTGCGGCCTGTCTGAGTCCGGCCCAGCTCAATGAGCTCGCAGAGGAAGCCGAAGAACTGGGCCTGCAGGTGATCTGTGAGGTACACAACGAAGACGAGGTGGCCAAGATCAGCCCCAGCGTAGACATCATCGGCATCAACAACCGCGACCTGACGACCTTCAAGGTGGACATCACCACCAGTCTGGAGCTGGAGCCGATGCTGCCCCCCGGCATTCTACGGATCTCGGAGAGTGGCATTGAAGACCCCCAGACGATCGTGAAGCTGCGGCGGGAGAAGTTCAAGGGGTTCCTGATCGGCACCTACTTCATGCGCCAGCCGGATCCGGGACTAGCCTGTGCGGAGTTCATCCGCAAGACCCACACTATTGAAGCTACCTACAAGGACGCTATCGCATGAAAGTAAAGGTCTGTGGGATGCGCGAGCCCGATAACATCGCCGCCGTCAATGGCCTTGGGATCGACTACCTCGGACTTATTTTCCACCCTGCCTCCCCGCGCTTTGCCGGTCAGCCCGCCCTGGGCGAATGGATCGGAGCGAACCGCGACCTGTTCCAGAAAACGGAGCTGGTCGGGGTATTCGTCAACGCAGAGATCGACTACGTACTCAATACCGTCCATGACTACCAGCTCGACTGGGTGCAGCTGCACGGCAATGAAAGCGCGGGCTATTGCCAGGAGCTCAAACTGCTGTGGAGCGTGAATACACTGCGCAAGGCCAGCATCTGTAAAGCCTTTTCCATCACGCCCGATTTTGACTTCAGCGATACGCACGCTTATGCTAGCAGCTGTCCGCTATTTGTTTTCGACACCGGTGGTAAGCAGCAGGCCGGTGGTACGGGGCAGCAGTGGGATTGGAGTAAGCTAGCCGAATACAATAGCCCGGTCCCTTTCCTGCTGAGTGGTGGGATCGGACCGAACGATGCGGCGGCGATCCGGCGGATCGATCACCCGCAGCTGCGGGGCGTGGACGTCAACAGTAAGTTCGAGACCCAGCCGGGCATTAAGGACGTGGAGCTACTGCGCACCTTCGTAGGCCGCCTACATGGATGACACCTTCGCTATCGTCGGTAGCGGCCACCTGGCCTGGCACCTCAGTCAGCTACTCGAGGGGCCGGTGGTAGTTGTTTCACGCAGCGGTAGTCCGGCCGACTGGCCGGTACCCATCATCACCCATCGCGAGCTAGCTAACTATCACCTCAAGGCTGTATTTCTTGCCGTACCCGATAATGCGATTGCCGGAGTAAGCAGACGGCTCTCGGAAATTCTGCCCCCTACGCTACCGGTGTATCACACGAGTGGTGCGACCCCCCTCGACCGGATCGATCCATACTTCACGGAACGTGGTGTACTCTGGCCCATCCGATCGCTACGGCTTGGCGAACCGGTGAGCGACTGGCGGGATCTTCCGCTGGTCGTGTATGCCAGCACCACCAGCACGCGGACACTAATTACCGCAGTAGCGCGGGCGCTCAGCGATACGGTGGCCTACCTCGACGACGAGCAGCGGGCCCAACTACATTTGGCCGCGGTGTTTTCCAATAACTTCGTCACGGCGCTTTACGATGTAGCGCACCGGCTTTGCCAGCAGGCGGATGTTCCCTTCGATTTGCTGCTGCCGATCATGCGTCATACTGCAGCACAGCAGGATGGCACCCCACCCCGCGACCGACAGACCGGAGCGGCCGCCCGTGGAGATACCGCTACTATCGACCGGCATCTAGCGCTGATCACTGTCCCGGCTTACCGGGATATCTACCGCAGCCTAACCGACCTAATCCTCCAGTATCGGCTGCCCGAGCACAACGCGGACCTCCGGCGTGATGCGGACGACGACCTTCAGGATGAGGGGATCGCGTAGGCTTGCCTTGGTCTGACGCTGTAGGCGGTAGGCCGTCCGGATGGCGGTGAATACCATGGTGAGGGCGGTTTCCCCCTTATGGGCGGCCATTCGTTCCTGTAGCGCTTCTTCACTCCAGTCACTGTGCTGCCCTAGCAGCTCTACATTTAGGGACGGGCTTAGGGCGAGCGCCATAGAGAAGCTCGTGATCTCCAATCCGTACCCTGCTAGCGTAGGAAAGATATCTAGCCAGTCTTCGATGAGTTTGTTGGTCCGTTCCCGGGTGCCCTCGCCTACGGTGCTGGCCAGTCCGGCTACCGCTTTGCGGGCCCCGTCGAGTATGTCGTCTAGCATGGCGTGCATATTTTTGGTCAAGTTCGTCAGCTTGGATCGAATAGCGTTGGCTATTCGACGGGGGGCACGCGGGGCTAGACCATCGCACCGGCGTACGCGCCCGTAGCAGCTTACCGCCTTTGTCTTCGGTAATTGACAATTCCTCCTTACCTTTGCGCCCCGAAATCATTTTTTTCACCAACATCATACTCAGATGTTTGCAATCGTAACCATAGCCGGTCAGCAATTCAAAGTTGAGGAAGGTCAGGAGATCTTCGTCCACCGGTTAGAAGCCAAAGCCGGCGACTCCGTCAGCTTCGACGCAGTGCACCTCCTCGCCGACGGCGATGACGTCACCGTAGGCACGCCGATGCTCAGTGGCGCCTCCATCGGCGCTACCGTCGTTGACCCCCTCGTCAAAGGAGACAAAGTCATAGTCTTCAAGAAGAAGCGCCGCAAGGGCTACCGCGTCAAGAACGGACACCGGCAGCAGTACACCAAATTGAAGATCGACTCCATCGCGAGCTAATCATTCCCTCAACCAGTTTCAGCCACCCAGTTGGTCTATGTCGCTATTTTCCTGCTTTTGCCGCGTCCACGATTCGGTGAAACCAAGTAAGATTAAGCGACCGGCTTTTCGCTGAATAGCGGACTTCGGGCGGCGAAAACAAGAAAATACTATTGTTATGGCACATAAGAAAGGTGTTGGTAGTACCGATAACGGTCGCGACAGCCACTCCAAACGGCTCGGCGTCAAGCTCTTCGGTGGCCAGGCTGCACAGGCCGGCAACATTATCATCCGTCAGCGCGGCACCAAGTACCACCCCGGTACGAATGTCTACATGGGCAAGGACTTCACCATCCACGCACAGGTAGACGGTAAGGTAGCTTTCCGCAAGGGTCGGCTAGACCGCATGTTCGTCAGCATCGAGCCGGGCACTACGGGCGACGTAGCAAATGCTACCGCACCGAAGCAGGCCAAGCAGAGTAGCCGCACGAATAGCCCCCAGGCGTCCGCACAGCAGGATACGTCGAAGACATCCACTGCAAAAGCGAAGGACGTAGAGATCAAGGCTACCCTTACGGCTGATGTAGATCCCGCTCCCGTACATCTGGATGACGCACCCGAGATGCCCAGTGTGGCACCCGGTATCACCGACGAAGCTGAACTAGCTGTAGCTACCGCCGATCAGGGCGGTGCGCTCAATACGGCCGAAGTGACCGGCAGCGATATGCCCGAAAACGTGGTACTACCCAGCGGTCGCAAGGTCAAGCTGAACGACCTGACGGTCATCGAGGGCGTAGGTCCGGCCATCGCCGGTCTGCTCAGCGCCTCCGGCCTCAACAGCTGGCGCGCCCTGGCGGATGCCGATCAGGACTTCGTACAGGGTATCCTGAACGACGCGGGTCCTAACTACAAGGTCCACAACCCCGGCACCTGGTCCAAGCAGGCTGCATTGGCTGCCGACGGCAACTGGGATGAGCTGGAGCAACTGCAGAACGAGCTCCAGGGAGGGAAGTAGATACGCCTTCCCCGGTAGGAATGCCGGCAACCACAACGAAGAACGCCCGATCGTGCACTGCATGATCGGGCGTTTTTTAGTTCCACACGTGCCCCCAGGTGGTTTGACGCCTGATGAGAACATGGTTGGGATAGCTGGCCTGGTTCGGTAATCCCCTTGTCGTCACGTACCGAAGTACGATCCGAGCCCTGACAAGTCGAAGGGTTTGAGGCCCGCCCTAGACAGGCCGAAGTCACTTCCCAATTTAAATAAATTGTAGGGTCAACCAATTTTGAGACCCGTGTGGATAGGTGAAACGCGCTACGGCACATTTTGATCTACGGCGGGCCATTTATGTGGCATCCTGCTGGACCACCACACCGCACGTTTCAAAGGAATATGCGCATTCATTTAATAATGCGTACCTTTGCGGCCGCGAGCCAGGACTCCTTGCTTCCTCCGATCCAGCCTCGCCTGTAGCTGCGCTCCTTGCGTACTACTCACATTCGGACCGAAGCCCTTCACTACGTCGCGCCAGTCAGGCTGCCGGGACGTCCCTCCCCCCGCTCTTCTGTTGGGGGCTCCTTCAATAGTATACTTTATGGATTCACGTCCCTCCCGCTCCGGCAAAGGCCGCGGCAATAGCAATGGTAATCGTAGCGGCGGCAAGCGCAGCTACGGTGGTGGCGGTGGCAACCGGCGCGGTAGCGGCGGTGGTCGCTCCAACCACAATTATATTCCCCTACCCGCCGATATGATGGTCCACGAAGGCGTAGCCCTCAAGACCGTCGAGTACAAGGCCGACAGCAAGTTTGCCGACTGGAAGATCAACGCCAAGCTCAAGAGTGCCATCAAGGCAGCCGGCTGGGTATACCCCACCGAGATCCAGGAGAAGTCCTTCGAGGACATCGCCGCCATGAAGGATGTCATGGGTATCGCTACTACCGGTACCGGTAAGACGGGTGCCTTCCTGATCCCCCTGATCGATGCGCTGCTGGAAAGCGATAAGCCCTTCCAGACGCTAGTGCTGGCCCCCACCCGGGAGCTCGCGCTGCAGATCGAGGAAGAGTTCCGTGCCCTCACCATCGGTATGAAGTACAACGCCATCACCCTCATCGGTGGCCGCAACATCAACACCGACATTGTCAACCTGAAGAAGCGCAGCTACCACCTCGTCGTAGCTACCCCGGGTCGCCTCAAGGATCTGTACCAGCAAGGCAAGATCGACCTACAGGAAGCTTCCGTGCTGGTGCTCGATGAGTTCGACCGGATGCTCGATATGGGCTTCCAGAAGGACGTCATGTGGCTGGCCGATAAGATCGGTGAGCGGGATCAAACGCTGCTTTTCTCCGCTACTCTAGATAAGAGTCAGCAAAAGCTGATCGACCACTTCCTGACTGATCCGATCACCGTGGCAGTAAGTAGTGGACAAGCATCCGCCGAGCACATCAACCAGACGGTGCGCTACGTAGCCCCGGACGACAAGTTCGATACGCTGATCGAGATGCTCAAGGAGCCCGAGATGAAGCGCGTGCTGATCTTCGCCGAGACCAAGCACCGCGTCAAGAAAGTGACCAAGAAGCTCAATCAGGCCGGTATCTCCGCCGACGAGATCCACGGCAATAAGAGTCAGAACTACCGCCAGAAGGCCCTAGGTGCCTTCAAGCAGGGTAAGATCAAGGCCCTCTGTGCTACCGACGTAGCTGCACGTGGTCTTGATATCGACGACATCACCCACGTGATCAACTTCGAGGCGCCTACGGACTACGATACGTACATCCACCGTGTGGGTCGTACCGGTCGTGCCGGAAAGGGCGGCGAGGCGATCACGCTGTACGATAAGTAGTATCATTACCCTACCCACTACTGAAACAGCCACGAATGATCGCTCATTCGTGGCTGTTCTGTTTTACTTGCTATCATCATCCGCACCTGCGTCCCCGCCCGCTGCGGTACCTACTCCATGCGCGCGTACTCCCCCTTGTCGGCGGCCTCCTGCGCGTAGGTGTTGAGTTTGACCTGATGGCCCTTGCCCTTTGGCCGGATGCGCATATTGAGAAACTCTACCAGCAGCGAGAAGGCGATGGCGAAGTAGAGGTAGCCCTTGGGTACCGTACCGATGTGGTTGTCGAATACGACCAGATCGGCCAGGTGCCCCCCTTCGACGATGAGCATGAAGCCGATCAGGATCAGGAAGGCAAGGCCCAGCATCTGTACCGTGGGGTTGCGATTGACGAAGTTGCCGACCGGCACGGCGAAGAGCATCATGATGGCCACCGAGATGACTACGGCGATGATCATGATCAGCAGTGCACCGTAGAGTCCGTTGGTCATCCCAACCGCAGTGAGGATCGAATCGAAGCTGAACACGATGTTGATGATGGTGATCTGAATGATGACCGACTGCAGGGAAGCACCCACGGAGGGAGTACCCGGATCGCCGTCGACGTGCTGATCGCCCTCGAGCTTGTGATGGATCTCGGAGGTCGATTTGTAGAGCAGAAAAATGCCACCGGCTACTAGGATGATGCTCTGTCCGCTGAAGCCGCCGCTGGCCCAGCCCCAGTCGAAGCTGAAGAAGGGGTCCTTCAGGGATACCAGCCAGGACACTGCGAAGAGCAACGCGATACGCATCACCATAGCCAGAATGAGGCCTACATTGGTGGCTTTCTTCCGGTCCTCTTCCGACTTCAGCTTTCCAGAGGCGATGGAAATGAAAATGATGTTGTCGATACCCAGCACGATCTCGAGGAAGGTCAGAGTAAAGAGGGAGAGCCATACGGCACCGCTACCGAAATCGGGGATATCAAACATACAGCCAAAACTACCCCCCGGGGCATTTGTTTGTCCGGCCATGAAGGAAACAAAATTCCGCCGCCTGCGCCGGGACGAACTCGAGGAGGTCAAGCCGCAATTCGTAAAGTTCCTGAGCGTGAACGGGATCGATGCGAGCAGCTGGGTCGCGATCAAGGAAGACGAATCGCGCCGGGCCGATGCCCTCATCCTGCAGTTCAGTCAGATCGTATTCGCCGGCGTGATCGACAAGGTCCGGTACCTGGTGCACCGTAAGCCCCACGACCTGCGTACCTACCGTACCGGACCGGACAAGATCGAAATGCGGGGTCTGCTCATCAGTGGAAGCACCCGGGTAGACCTCACCGATACCACCCTCTCCCCGCAGGACATCTTTACCCGCCTGAAGGAAGACGGTGCCACCCCTAAACTGTACACGGCCGAACGGGCCTACATACCGATCGGTCGGGATCAGGATATCTTTCTGCGCATGGAGGAAGGCGCCCTGATTGACAACGGAGACCTTTTTCATCTGCTGGACGGACTGTAGCTTATCTTACTTTCCACCGTACCGAATAGCTTTACCTTCGCTTCTCGCCGCCACTCAACGCTACCCACCTATGTTACTGCGCATCCTGCCCTGTGTTTGTCTCCTGCTCGGTGCGTGCGACCGGGGTATAGAAGTAGCTCCCGCTCCGCAGGCTATCCTGGCCGACAGCCCACGAAGTAATACCGAGTTGGCGATCTACCGGGACGACCAGCAGTCCGTCACGGACCGCATCGCCGACCTGATCGGCCGCATGACCACCGAAGAAAAGGTTGCACAGATCACGGCCGTCTGGGCGGATAAACACAGGATGGAAGATGCGGATTATGCCTTCGACCCCGGCAAGGCTGCGGCAGTGATCCCCCACGGGATCGGTCACCTGACCCGTCCCAGCGAGCTCTCGGGGAGTGGTGAGCCGGGCCGCAGCGGCGATCAGGAGATCGCCTACGTCAACGCCATTCAGAAGTGGCTGGTGGACAGCACCCGCCTGGGTATCCCGGCGCTGGTACACGAGGAGAGTCTGCACGGCCTGGCCGCCAGGGATGCCACCAGCTGGGGCCAACCGATCTCTGTAGCGGCCACCTTCAATCGGGACCTTACCCGAAGACTTTATGCCACCGCAGCCCGGCAGGCCGCCAGCCGCGGCGCGCACGTCGTACTCACTCCCGTAGTAGACGTAGCCCGCGACCCCCGCTGGGGCCGTGTGGAGGAAACCCTCGGGGAAGATCCCTATCTGGCCGCGCAGATTGGGCTTCAGGCCGTGCTCGGATTTCAGGGAGATGACGATACGTGGAATGAAGGCGAGGTCTTCGCCACCCTCAAACACATGGCCGGACATGGCGAGCCCGAGGGCGGCAACAACATCGGTCCGGCACACATCAGTGAGCGCACCCTGCGGGAGGTGTTTCTCTACCCCTTCAGGTATATCGTAACCAACGGCAAGGTGCGTAACATCATGGCCAGTTACAATGAGGTCAACGGCATACCCAGTCACGCCAACGGCTGGATGCTCAATGACGTACTGCGCGGGGAGTGGGGGTATCGGGGCGCGGTGGTATCGGACTACTTCGCCGTCAAAGAATTACACAGTCGCCACGCCGTAGCAGCCACCCTGAAGGAAGCCGCCGTCCGCGCCATCACCAGCGGCGTAGATATCGAACTACCGGATCGGGAGGCTTTTCCTTTTCTGGTCGAGGCCGTCAATCAGGGCGAGCTCAGCGAGGAAGTACTCAACACCGCAGTAGGCCGTATCCTGCAGCAGAAGTTCGACCGCGGGCTGTTCGAGAACCCCTTCATCGAGCCCGGTACGGCCCTGTCCAACACACCCGCGGATGATGCGCTGGTGCGGGAGGCCGGTACGGAGGCCATGATCCTGCTCAAGAACGATAGCGTGCTTCCCCTGGCGGACGGACTCACCATCGCCGTCGTCGGGCCGAATGCCGATAAGGTCCTTCTGGGGGGCTACAGCGACCAACCACAACACTTCATCACCCTACGCCAGGGCCTGGAGGCCTACACCGCCGCGAACGGAGGCAGCGTGGTGTATTCCGAAGGCACCCGCCTTACCGAGCCCGGTAGCTGGTACAAGGATACCGTTATAGCCGTGCGTGCGGAAGACGACCGCGCGCGCATTCAGCAGGCACTCGAGGATGTAGCGGATGCTGACGTGATCATCCTGGCCGTAGGCGGTAATGAGCTCACCAGTCGGGAAGCCTGGGCCGAAGGTCACTTAGGCGATCGACCCAGCCTGGACCTCATGGGCACGCAAAACGAACTGATCGATGCCCTGGCGGAACTCGGCAAACCGATGATCGGACTGGTCTTCGGCGGTCGGCCTCTGAACATCAGTAATCTGATCGATAAGTCTGACGCCGTTTTTCAGTGCTTTTATCTGGGACAGGAGACAGGCCACAGCGTGGTGGACGTATTATTCGGCCGGGTCAATCCAAGCGGTAAGTTGCCCATCAGCATCCCGCGCTCCGCCGGTCACATTCCGGCGTACTACAACTACAAGCCTACCGCCCGCCGGGGCTACCTGTTCGAGAACGTGAATGCGCTGTACCCCTTCGGCTATGGCCTGAGCTATACGGATTTCGAGATCGGTATCCCTCAGCTGGCGGCGGATCAGATCCAAGTCGACGGCACTACAACGGTAAGCGTAAAGATCACCAACACCGGCGACCGCCCCGGCAAGGAGGTTGTACAGTTGTACATCCGCGACGAGTACAGTACGGTGACCCGCCCCGTCAAGGAACTGAAGGGCTTCGAGAAGATCTACCTCGCCCCCGGGGAGACCAAGACCGTTACCTTCGAGCTCGGACCGGAGCAGCTGGAGTACCTCAATCAGAATATGGAGTACGCCGTGGAACCCGGCACCTTTCAGATCATGATCGGCAACAGTAGCCGGACGGAGGATCTGCGGCAGGTGACACTGACGGTCATGGGTCAGGCCAAGTAGTTACCTTGAGCCTTTTAGGATAGAAAAACCCAGCCCGACGCGTAGTCGGACTGGGCAGCAAAACAAAAAAACAGCAGGATAGGTCCTAACCGACAAAGCGGTGGCCCGGCGCCGTTGGGCCGGACCACCGCCTGAAGGGGATCGTATACCACCGGGTGGAGCCTAGAGCTCGCTGATGCGCCGTTGCACCTCGTAGAGCCGGGTATTCTTGTCTACCTCTTCGGTCCAGGGATCGTGCTCCAGGTAGTTGGCCGAGATCAGCTTCAGCGAGTGTACGCGGCCCTTCTTGTCCTTGACGGGCTGTACGTACTTGACCCAGAGGCTTCCCTTGGACCGGATCGCGTAGATCTTATTTTCCTTGATCTCGTGTACGCCGGCGATCTGGCGACAGATGATGACATCGCCGTTATTGATCACGGGCTCCATCGAATTGCCGTTGATGGGGAAGGCTACGTAGCCATCGCCGAACAGATCGGGCAGACTAAAGAACTGCTGCTCCTCCTTGATGAAGCTATCGGTGTCGACGCTGGCGCCGGCAAATGCTTCGGTAGAGGTGAACAGAATGTTCTGCTTCACTTCCTCCCCGTCGCCGGTGGTGGATGTAGGCAGATCCATGCCGAAGGGCGTACCGTTGCCCTCCAGGAGGTAAGTCGTATTGACGCCGTACTCGCTACAGACCCGGCGGGCCTGCTCGTAGTTGATGCAGCGCTTGTCCTCGGGGTTGAGGTAGGCGCGGATGATGTGCCCGTAGGAACGGTTGTTGAGGATGCGTTTTGCAAAATCACCAAGTCCGCGGCCGTTCCGGTCGTTCTTGATGATCTCCCCTCGGTCCTCCAGAATCTGGAACACCTCGATGAACCGGTCGTTGAGATCGCGGCGGTCAGTGGTAATCATGTCGTAGTATCAGTTTATTCAGCAACAAATTAAAACATTTTCAAACAGCCGCGCAAGTTTTCAACGAAAATTCTTAAATAAAAGCGGGTATTCTGCTGATATTCGGGTGAAATTGTTTGATTCTGGGTTTTGTTGCTGCCTTAAAGCGTTTACCGCAGAGGGCGCGGAGGACGCAGAGGGGTTAAACTACAGGGCTACCTTATAGAAGAAGCGTCGCACCCACGCCCCCGCCCGCCTATCACCTCTCGTGGCTTGGCTACAGTACTACCCACCTACAGAACTAACCCCCTACCCTCCAATAATATCAGCACTATAGGCGGCCACAAAGCGCAGCCCCTCGGCTACCGTATGCGCGCGCTGGTGCAGGAGTGTGGCCTTGATGCCAGCGATGATGCGTGGTGGCTTGGCCGCAATGGTATCTGCTAGCTGACCTACGCGGTACTGCAGTTGCTTTTCGTTGCCGAGGGCCTCGGTGACCAGTCCGATCCGCTCGGCTTCCTTGCCGTCTATGGTGCGGGCGGTGTAGGCCAACTCGGCGGCTAGTCCGGGATTGATGATGCGCGGCAGGCGCTGCAGGGTACCGAGGTCGGCCACGATACCCAGATCGACCTCCTTGACCGAGAAGCTGGCGTCCTTGGTGCAGTAGCGCATATCGCAGGCGGTGATGATGTCGACGCCCCCACCGATGCAGCCGCCGTGGATACTGGCGATGACGGGCTTGCCGCAGCGTTCGAGTGCCGTGATACAGTCCTGTAGGTTGGTGATGAATTCCTCCAGGTACGCCCGGGTATCCTGCTGGTTGCCACTGAGTTGTTGCTGCAGATCGGTCAGCACGCTCAGGTCGATACCGGCACAGAAGTGCTTGCCCTGGCCGGAGAGTACGATCACGCGCACCTCGTCGTCGGCATCCGCCCGCTCGACCGAGCTGCGAAGCGCTTCCCAGCCCGCCAGGTCGAGGGCGTTGGCCCGCTCCGGCCGGTCGAAGGTGAGGTAGGCGGTGCGGTTACTGACGCGGTAGTCCATAGCTTACTCGTTGAACAGATTGACCAGCCGCATCCGGTTGGCGTGCAGGTGATCCAGGCCATCGACCTGTAGGGTGATACCGCTGGTGTAGCTGGACAGCGGGCTAGCCAGAAAGAGCACCGCGTTGGCTACTTCTTCCATGGTACCGTGCCGCTGCATGAGGTTGTCCTCCTTGAGTTGATCCAGTAGCTGCCGTACGGGCTCGGCGTAGGTATCGAGGCCGGAGGAAATGATCGTACCCGGCGCCACGCAGTTGGCGCGGATATTGAAGCGGGCCCATTCCTGGGCGATACTTTTGGTGAGGTTCTCCACGCCCGCGCGGGCCGCTCCCGTGTGCGCCATGCCGGGGAAACCGCTGGCCATATTGACGATGATGGTCACGATGTTGCCCGCCTGCTGCGGGATGAAGAAGCGCTCGGCCATCACCCGGCTCACGTAGAAGGTGCCGTTGAGGTTCGTATTGATGACGGCATTCCAGCCCTTGTCGTTGATGTGGCGGGCTAGGCTGGGAAACTGTCCGCCGGCATTGTTGACCAGCACATCCAGCCGACCGAACTCCTCCTGGATCAGGTCGGCTACCGCCTCCACTTCTTCCGATTTGCGGATATCACAGGGGCGGTACACGCAGGTCCCGAGTTTAGACAGGGTGCGGGCGGCTTCGGCCAGGGGTTCCTCCTTACGGGAGCAGATACAGACCTTGGCGCCGTGCTGCAGCAGCGTTTCGGCAATGGCGTAGCCGATACCGGACCGTCCACCGGTAACGAGGGCGACCTTATCCTTAAAGAGATCGGGGGCGTAGTAGGACACGGGCTAGTACTTTTCGAGTAAGGCGATCTGCTCCTCAATGGACTGCCGCATCTCCCGCTTAAGCCGATCGATCAGCTCCGCGGCGGGGGGATTATCGTCGATGGTGGCCACCCCGTGTCCGGCGCTCCACAAGTTCTTCCAGGCCTTGGCTTCGTGCTCGGCACCGAAGTCAGCCTTAGCCTTCTGGTCCCACATGTCCTTGCTGATACCGGCGGCCTCCAGACTGGCGACCATCCAGTTGGCCGGAATGCCGGAGACGGAGGCCGTGTAGATGATGTCGCGGGTGCCGGACTTGATGATCATGTTCTTGTACTCCTCATCGGCTATCGCTTCCTTGGTATTGATGAAGCGGGTGCCCATATAGGCCAGATCTGCCCCCATCTGCATGGCGGTAGCTACGTCGCGCCCATTACTCAGGGCGCCGGCCAGCAGGATGACCCCGTCGAACATCTTGCGGATTTCGGTCACGAAGGGAATGGGATTGAGGGTGCCGGCGTGGCCGCCTGCTCCGGCACAGACTAGGATGAGTCCGTCCGCCCCGGCATCGATGGCCTTCTGGGCGTGGTAGGTATTGGTGACGTCGTGGAAGACTAGTCCGCCGTAGCTGTGCACCGCATCTACGACCTCCTTCACCGCCCCCAGGCTAGTGATCACCAGCGGCACCTGCTGGCGCACGATCACTTCCAGATCGGGCTGTACGCGGGGGTTGGTCTTGTGTACGATCAGGTTGACGCCATAGGGGGGCAGGGGTTTACCACGGCGCTCCTCTTCGGCCTTCAGCTCCTGCTTGATCTCTATGACCCACTCTTCAAAACCCTCCGTCGTACGGTTATTCAGCGCGGGAAAGGTGCCGAGCACGCCGTTCTTACAGCACTCGAGCACGAGCTGCTGCTGGGAGACGATAAACATGGGCGAGACCACCACGGGGATGTCGAGGTGGAGGCGGTCGAGAAGGGCTTGACGATTCATTGGGGCAAAGTAGCGAATTTTCGCTTACACACGTCCTACTTACCGGCTTGCTGCTGCGCGTAGGTGAAGGTGTAGGTACCCGAGCCGACTGTCACCTCCCCATCAGGTAGCAGCACCGTACCGGTTGTGTTGGGGGGTACCGTTACTTCCAGGGTGACCTGACCGCCGGCGGTGCGCCAACTGGAGCTGACCGTACCGTACATCGACTCGTGGGTGGCTGCAGCATGGGTGAGCCCTCCGCCGGGGTGGGGATCGAAGATGATGTGCTTATACCCCGGCTGTTCGGGATCGATCCGAATACCCGCTACGTGGGTGTACAGCCACTCGCCGATGGCGCCGTAGGCGTAGTGGTTGAAGCTGTTCATGCCCTCGATGATGGTACCGTCCGGCTTCTGCGTATCCCAGCGTTCCCAGATGGTGGTAGCACCCTGGGTGACGGGGTAGAGCCAGCCGGGGTACTCCCTGCGGTTGAGCAGCATATAGGCCAGATCGTCGCGGCCGATCTTAGACAGTGTGCTATTGAGCAGCGGCGTACCTACGAAGCCGGTCGTGAGGTGCTTGGGCTCCTCTACCGTAGCGGCAAAGTAGCGACCTGCCGACTCGACCATTTCTTCAGGTAGTAAACCGAAGGAGATGGCCAGGGCGTAGGCCGTTTGGGTATCGGACACCAGCCGTCCGGTAGCGGTAGTGTATTCACGGATGAATGCAGCGCGGATCTCTTCGGCTAGCTTAGCGTACTTGGCGGCGTCGACTTCCTTGCCAATGATCTCAGCCGTTTTGCGGAGGATATCGGTGGAGTGATAGAAGTAAGCGGTAGCGATCAGGTCCTTTTCGGTGACCGAGCCGGCGTAGTCAGGGCGATCGGAGTGGAAGGCCAGCCAGTCGCCCCAGTGCCAGTCGCCGGGATTGTTCCACAAGCGGTCCTCTCCGGCCCGTTCGTTCATGAACTCTACCCAGCCCTGCATACTGGCGTACTGCTGTTCCAGCATACGGACATCGCCGTAGGCCAGGTAGACGTTCCAGGGGATGACGGTGGCCGCATCGCCCCAGGCCGTGGCTCCACCCTCTTCGTGCATGATGTCGGGCACTACATGGGTGACCAGTCCGTTTTCGAGCTGGTCGGCGGCCAGGTCCTTCATCCACTTGGTGTAGAAGCTGGCCACATCGAAGTTGAAGGCGGCCGTGGCGCTGAATACCTGGGCATCGCCCGTCCAGCCGGCGCGCTCGTCGCGCTGTGGGCAGTCGGTGGGGATATCCAGGAAGTTGTCCTTCTGCCCCCACTCGATGTTGCTCTGCAGCTGATTGATGAGCGGATCGGAGCAGGTGAACGAGCCGGTAGGCGTCATAGCGGAATGGATCACTACGCCGGTGATGGCATCCTTGGTCGGCGTACCCGGATAGTCGATGACCTGCACGTAGCGAAAGCCGTGAAAGGTGAAGTGGGGTTCGTACACCTCCTCTCCCCCACCCTTCAGCACGTAGGTATCGGTGGCTTTAGCGCGGCGTAGGTTCTTGGTGTAGAAGTTACCATCCTTATCGAGCACCTCGGCGAACTTCAGGGTTACACTGTCGCCGGCCTCACCGCTCACCTTCAGTCTGACCCAGCCCACCATATTCTGGCCCAGGTCGAAGACCGTCTCGCCGGCGGGTGTAGTGATGATCTCCAGGGCGGGGAGCTCTTCGATGGCCTTTACCGGAAGTCCGTTGTCGGCTACCAGGATATCCTTGCTGTGATCGAACGGGGCGGCGGCGGCCCAGTCACCGGAGAAGCCCGGCATTGCCCAGCCCGTAGGTTCGTGTCGGGCGTCGTAGGTCTCGCCGTTGAACATGTCCGAAAAGGCGATCGCGCCGGTGCCGGCCGTCCAGCTTCCGTCGGTACCGATCGTTTCCGTGCTGCCATCGGTATAATCGATCACTAACTGCGCGAGCAGACCGATCGTATCCCCGAAGTACGCCCGCTCGCCCTTCCAGCCCTGGTAGCCGTGGTACCAACCGTCGCCGACCATCGCCCCGAGGGTATTGTCCTTAGCTAGCCTATCGGTCACGTCGTACGTCTGATACTGCAAGCGGTGATCGTAGCTCGTAAAGCCGGGGGTGAAGTAGCGGTCGCCCACCTTCTCCCCATTGAGGTACATCTCGTAGACCCCCAGAGAAGTGGCGTAAAGGCGGGCACGGGCTACCTTCTTGCGGGTCGTAAAGTCCTTGCGGTAGTAGTGACTGGGTAGGGACGGCCCCTCGCCGGTTTCCCCGGCCAGCGTGATCCAGGAGGCCGTGAAGTCCGTAGGAGCGATCGCCAGTTCCCAGTAGGCGGGCGCACTCCACGCACCGGCGGTTCCCGACTGATCGTATACCCTGACCTGCCAATACCGCCGCTGTCCGGGGGGTACGGGCGGACCGGCGTAGGCTACGTTCACCGACTGATCGCTGGCTACCCGTCCGCTCTCCCAGCTTAGCCGCCGGCCCTTGACCAGGTCATCGGGGGATTTGGCGACGCGGATCTCGTAGGCGGACTGCCGCACATCCTGGGCATCGCTGACCAGCTTCCAGCTCAGCCGGGGAGCGGTCACGTCGATTCCTACAGGGTTCTCGTGGTATTCACAGACCAGGGAGCCTACCGCCGTCTGACTACTTAGCGACAAGGACAACAGAAGAAACAAACCGGTGAGGTAGTACATGGAGTATGGATTTCAGTACACTAGCGGTAGATCAGACGGGGTTAGCGTAGTAACGGTACGCAGAAGATACACTCCTTCGGCCAGATCCGACAGATCGACCTGTCGGACACGTCCCGAGGAGTACACAGTCCATCCGCTCCACGCTGAGGTCCAGTGTACACAGATCGGGGAGCAGTCGAAGGGCTGCCTGCTGTTGGGTCGGGTCGAGGCGGAGTGCAATCAGCATCTCGTGCAATAAGCTCCGCTGGTCGAGACTCGTATTGTCCTGTTTCCACAGCGGCATTCAGTAGCTTGAGTGCCTCATTCGATCGGTTACTGTCGCTCTATGTGTTAGGTCGCACCAATTCGTACTACACGGCTGCACAGAACCGATGGGAGGGCTTAGGTATTGGGGTAATGTAAGTAGTAACCCGCCGCCGGTATCAGCGTATTAGTCTATACTAGCTTCACTGTCAGCCGCAAACTGCTTGGCGTAGGTCGAGGGTGGTACGCCGAAGTGCTTTTTGAACGATCTGGAGAAGTAACTGGGTGTGGCGTAGCCCACCCGGTAGGCCACTTCACTGGCATTGTAATGCTGAGACTCCAGAAGTATAGCTGCCTGTTTCATTCTGGCCTGCAGCAGGTAGGCATTTGGGGTAAGGCCGGTTTGCTCCTTGAATTTGGCAAAGAGTACGGACCGACTGACGTTGAGGGCCTCCATCAGATGGGGAAGCTGGAACTGTACGTTACCGACCTGTTCGTTTAGCATCTGCATAGCGCGGCGCGTAAGTACTTCGTCGGGCGGGATCGGTGCACCCTCCAGTTCAGCCTCGGGTTGCGCACCGCATAAGCCCAAAATCGTTTGGCAGCGGATGATGAGCTCGTGGATCGACACGGGCTTGACCAGGTAGGCCACCGCGCCGGCCAGTAAGGCACTCAGGCGCCGGGGCTCGGAGGCATCGGCAGTAAGCAGCAGGATCGGGATGTGCGCCGTGCGCGACTGCCGGGCCAGTTCGCCACACAGTTCCACGCCACTGAGCTGGGGTAGCATCACGTCGCTCACAATGAGATGTGGACGCAGGAGGCGGGCCAGGCGGAGACCTTCCGCCCCGTCGAAGGCCTGCCGGACGCGGAAGTGCTCGCTCAGCGCCTGCCGCAGTAGTTCAGACACCTCCCGATTGTCTTCGACGAGCAGGATCAGCTGTTCGTGAGTATTTCCGAGGTACTCCAGACGGGCGTGGTCTACGGTACTGACCGGACGCGTACTTGCTTCTTCGGCGGACTCCCCAACCGGTTGCTGCTCCCGTGGCACTAGCTGTTGCTGACTAAGGTGGTCTTTATGACGTGGTAGGCTGATAACAAAAGTACTCCCCTCCCCCGGCACACTGAGTACTTCGAGACTTCCTCCATGTTGTTCGACGGCCTCGCGCGCAATAGCCAGTCCCATGCCCGAACTATCGCTAACGGGGCGGGCGGCGTCCGGACGATCTGCCCGGTAGTAGCGATCGAAAATGTAGGCCTGTTCCGCCACCGGAATTCCCGGTCCGGTATCCTGCACGGCAATGTCCACCGTAGTGGACCTCATCGTTACGCTTATCGAAATCCGCCCCCCGTCGGGCGTCTGCTTGACGGCGTTGGAAATCAGGTTATACACGGCACGCTCGAGCTTAGCGGCTTCGAAGTACAGCGTGCAGTCAGTTTCCGGAGCGTGCAGGGTGAGCTCGATGTGGCGGTACTCGGCTTCCGTCCGGAATGACTTTACTACCGTACGGAGAAAAGTGGTAAGGTCCTGTTCGGTAGCCCGCAGGGGTTCGCTATCGTTGCCGATGCGTTTAAAACGAAGCAGGTCGTTGATCAGGCGCCGCATCCGGTCGCTACTTCGCTTAGCAGCGATCAACTGCCGGTATACCTGGCTGGATCCGCGGTACTGCTTAAGGCTGCGTTCCAGATTGCCGGCGATAAGGGTCAGCGGAGTGCGTAGTTCGTGGGAGATATTGGTAAAAAACTCTTCCTGGGCTTTATTGATGCGCCGTTGCAGCCGCCGCTCCCGCCGCTCCGAAGCTATACGCCGACGCAACGTCGACCGGCTACGGTACATGCGCACTGCCCACCAGCTCAACGCACCAAGGAGTAGTGCATAACCAGCATACGCCCAGTAGCTTCGCCAGGGTGCCCGCCCGGTACGGATATCGAGTGAAGTGGTAGTCTCTGCCAGGGTTCCGTCACTATTGTGGGCCGTGACTTCGAAGGTATAGTCACGCCCTTCTTGGAGGAGAAAAGATGCGGAACCATCCTGCGTTTCGGTCCACTCATCGGTCTGCCCCAGCAAACGATAGCGGTACACGATAGTAGGATTTCGCACGAAGGTCGGCATGACAAAACCCAGTGTGATCCGGTTCTGGTCGTAGTCTAATTCGATCCGTTCGGTGTAGTCGATGTCCTGAGTTAGAAGCGCGGTTGGGTCACCCGGCTGCACTGCTTTATTGAACAGCCGCAGCTCGCTCAGCACCACGCGGGGCGCATAGGTATCCGGTGTGCCGAGTTTGGCGGGATCGAAGACGGTCACCCCCGAAGCGCCACCGAAGTACAGCGTACCGTCCCGGGCCCGCACGCCAGCACTGCGCTGAAAGGCATTGGGGGCCACACCATCTTGCCGCCCGAATCGATCGGCCCGTCCGCGCTCCGTGCTGTAGCGTACCAGTCCGCTGTCCGTACTGAGCCACAGCTCACCCGTTGCTGCCGGCACGATGGTATACACCGTTCGTACATCGGGTATGGGATGCGGCCGCAGCGTACCCGCCACCAGTTCATACAGTCCCTTATCAATAGTGGCCACCCAGAGCCGGCCCCGGTGACTGACCATATCCTCGATAAATAGCCGGGGGTCAGGATGGGCGGAGGATGCAATGGCCTGCAATCCGGCCCGGCCGTCACCAGTCACATCCCCCCGAAGCAGATACACCCCCCACGACGTACCGATCAGAGTACTATCGCCATTTATGACCAGCAGTTCCCGTACGGCTTCCCCCGTGCCTAGGGTATCCCCCACGGCGGCCGCCGGAAGGTCAGCAAAGCTTCGCCGGTCGGTGTCAAAGCGACGCAGTGAGCCATTCATCGTGCCCACCAGGAGGTCCGGGCCCCGCAGGGCTAGTGACATGATCGCCTTACCCAGGTCCTCTTCACCCGTCAGTGGTCCATCTACGTAACGGACCGTGCGTCCGCTGCGCGGGTTGTATTCGATGAGGCCCTGCTGAAACGTACCGATCCACAGGTGCTCCGGGTCCTGGTACAGCATACAGCGGATCGTACCGATCTGCCGCCCGTCGTCCAGTTGCTCGACGTGTGTGTAGCGGTCCGCCCCGGCTTCGTAGATCGTAAAGCCGTTGCTGGCCGTACCGAAGTAGACCTCCCCCCCTTCACCCTCCACAATGGCGCTCACCACATTATTGTGCAGCCGATTCCCATTGGATTCCCCGATACGGGCAAACTTAAAGTCGTGGCGGTTCCAGGTATTGAGCCCTCCGAAGTAACTACCGATCCAGACCATACCCGTCCGGTCGGTGAACAGCGTCCCTACCTTATCGTCCGCCAGACTATGCTCGCGGGCCGATTGATGCCGCAGCTGCGTATACGTATCGCCCTTATACAAAAAGAGCCCGGCATAGGTACCGATCCAGAGCCGGTCCTCATCATCTACCGTTAGTGAAGTGATGTACTCGCTTTCCGTCGTTGCCACTCCCTTGCTTACGTAGTCGAACTGGCCGGTCGCCGGATCGAATCTATATACCCCCCGCGATGTACCTAGCCACCAGCTTCCTGCATAATCCAGCATACAGTGCACCGGTGCAGGTACTGAATGCACGGCGCTGAGTACCGGTATATCGTCTACCGTATACTGCGCCACCCCCTGCGTACCGGCTACCCACACCTCCCGCCCTTTCCCGGGCGTGATAGACTGGATGCGCCCCACGGGACAGTCCTCGATCCTCCAGCGCAGCTGCTCCCGTTCCGTGTCGAAACCCACGAGGGTATTTCCGGTGCCCACCCACACTTCGTCGCCGATCTCCCGTATGGCCTGCGCCGCAGTGCGTACCGTATCGGCCGTTCGGCTACTGCGGGCCAGGGCCGGATGGTGCACGTATATACCTGCCCGCGTGGCTAGCCAGATGGTCCCGGCGCTGGTCACCCGTAGGGCAGTGATGACGTTGGCCGCACGCCGCAAGGAGTCTGTATGCTCCACATTGAATTTCCGCAAGTCGCGCCCGTTATGGCGTAGTAGGCCGCTACGGGTGGCCAGCCAGATCTGTCCGCGCGCATCCTGATCGATGTCCATCACGGGATTTAGCGAGTAGTCATCCGAAGTGGGAATGTGACCGAATTGAAAGGTCGCCTGCCCCATCAGCAGACTGCCTGCCATGACATACGCCAGCAAAAATGTACCGCTACGTAAGCACACCGTCAGATTGGATTGAGTAGTTTCCAAGTTACGGCTTTACGGGATGTGGGTGCTGCGGGCACTTTTCACAAGGCCCAGGGGCGGGCACGCCGGTGCAACGTGCGTACCTTGTCTGCGATGGATATCTCGCCCCGTAACCAAGCCATAAGCGACTACTTTTACCGCCGTACCCGGCAGCTGACCGACAGTACCGAGCTAGCGCCCGCCCAGCAGGTAGACGCCCTACGCCGCCTCATCTTGGAGCTCTTCGAACGGGCTACGGAAGAGGACGAACTGCACTTCAGTACACTGTACGCCAGGATCACCTACGCGGCCCACAAGTACAAGCTGCCCCGGGAGCTGACCGTGCAGGAGCGGCAGTTTCGCCGGGCCCGCGGCAAGCAGCATACCGACGAAGAGCTTACCATCCTGATCACGGCAGGCTGCAAACTAGCCGTAGAACTTAACCACCAGCTGTTCGGCACCGATGTACCCACGGAGCTAGCGCCTCTGCGCCAGTATACCTTTCCCGCCTACCGGCCGGCGGAGATCCAGAAGACCTACTATCAGCTGCGCGTCCTGGCCCTGGAAGTAGACCGAAAAGAGAAGCTGCTCTGGGTCGGCGTCGAGAACCGCTCGGAGCAGGTCTATGCCATCCCCTACGGCGACCCTGAACTGGCCGACTCCCATATCCCCCAGGCCGTCCAGATCATCGAAAAGATCAGTGGGCCCTACCTGATCCTTAATCTGCTGCGGGCACAGGTACACGACGACGGCCGGATGTACCCCGCCCAGATCGTCATCGAGCCCGACTACCTGGTCAACGTCACCGACGTAGCCAACTGCTTCAGCAACGGACCGGACTTCCAGCCCTGGACCTCCATTCCCAAACGCCTGCTGCCCTTCGAAAAGCGCCCGCCCCTGGTGCGGGGTAATATCGTGAACAGCTTCCTGGATGTGCTCATCCACGATCCCGATGCCTCGTTCGCCAAGATCAAGGCGACCGTCTTCGAGATGCAACCGCTGGAGCTCTGCCTGTTCGACGACCGGGAGGTAAGTAAGCTGATGCAGGAGCTGAAGCATCATTTCGTCACGGTGCAGAAGTTCGTCCGTGAGCTGCTACCGGAGCTACGTATCGACCGGGAGACGGTGCTGCTGGAACCCAGCTTCCTGAGCCCGGCCTACGGATTGCAGGGCCGACTGGATTTGCTACAATCCCAGCGCGACACCGAAGACGCCACCACGTCTATCGTCGAACTCAAGACCAGCAAGATTTTCGCGCCCAACCGGCACGGTATCCGCAGTGACAACTTCATCCAGACGCTGCTCTACGACCTGATGATCAACCAGGCTCTGGGCCGGGGAGCCAATGTGCGCTCCTACATCCTGTACAGCGTCGACTACGCTAAGCCCGTCCGCTACGCCCCCCCGGAGTGGAACCGCCAGTTGGAAGCCATCAGTGCCCGCAACCAGCTGGTCGGGGTAGAGATGCTCATCGCGCAGCTCGGCACTTCAGATGATCTACTGCAGCAGACCGATGCCCTGTTCAGTAAGCTGCACCCCCAGCGCTTCAAGCACCTGGGTTCGTTTACCGAGCAGGATCATCGCATCACCCTGGCCACTTACGAAGAGCTAGACGGACTGGAACGCCGCTACCTCGGTGCCTTCATGGGCTTCGTGGCCCGCGAGCAGCGGCTGTCTAAGATCGGCGAGCAAAAGACCGATCACATCAACGGCCTGGCCAGCCTCTGGCTCGACGAGCGACAGGATAAGATCGACCGCTTCGAGCTACTCGACGGGCTCACCTTCGACCACTACGACGTGAAGGAAAATGTGCTTACCCTCCAGCGCCGCGCCGACGATAGCCAGCTCATCAAGTTCCGACAGGGAGACGTAATTGCCCTGTACGGTACCCCCACCGCCAAAACCAAGGCCGGCGATGCGGTACGGGGCCAGATCTTTAAGTCTACCATCATCGCCGTTGATCCACAGACGGTGCACCTGCGGCCCCGCAATCCGCAACTGAACGACGGGGTGTTCCTGCGCAAACCTTACTGGAGCATCGAAAAGGACGTGCTCGACAGCGGCTTCAAGAACCACTATCTAGGGCTGTACCTCTGGGCTGCCGCCGACAAGCAACTACGGAAAAAGTGGCTCGGCCTGCTGCCCCCGCAGGATGCTCCACCCCACCCCCTGCCGGTCTCCGACCGCCTGACCGAGGAGCAGGACCGGATCCTGCGCAAGGTGATCACGGCGCCGGATTACTTCCTGCTCTGGGGACCGCCCGGCACCGGCAAGACGAGCCAGATGCTCCACTACCTGGTCGATCACCTGCTGAAGAACACTCAGGAGAATGTGCTGCTGGTAGCCTACACCAACCGTGCCGTCGACGAGATCTGTGAAAGCATCGAACGCATCGAGATCGACGGGGCGCCCTACAAGGACTATCTGCGCATCGGCAGCCGACTGGGTACGGCAGCGGACTATAGCGACCGACTGCTGCAAGTCCGCAGTAAGGGCGCGCGCAGCCGCCGCGAGCTGCGCCGCCTGATCGATGAGTGCCGCGTCGTGGTGGGTACGGTAGCTAGCGTGGGGGGCAAGAACGAGTTGTTCAAGCTCAAGTCCTTCGACCGCATCGTAGTCGACGAGGCCAGTCAGATCCTGGAGCCGCTGCTCGGGGGTATCCTCACGCGTGCGCCCCGCGCCCTGTTGATCGGCGACCACCGGCAGTTGCCCGCCGTGGTGCAGCAGGGGGCAGCCACGACCCGGGTCAACGACGACGATCTGCGCGCGGCCGGACTTACCGACCTGAGCACCAGCCTGTTCGAGCGCCTCTACCTGACGGCCAAGCGCAACGAGTGGACCTGGGCCTACGACCAGCTGCAGCAGCAGGGGCGCATGCACCGGGAAATTATGGCGTTCCCGGCACTGCACTTTTACCAGGGCAAGCTGAATATTCTGCCGGAGTCGATCAGTCACCACCTGGCACAACTAGCTCCTCTCGACCTGGGTGAGCCGCAGGGCGACCTGCAGGATCAACTGTGCGCCCAGCGATTGGTGTTCTTCCCCACCGAGGTCGATGGTTCCACCCCCGACCCCAAGGTGAACCGCCACGAGGCGGAGCTGCTGGTCAAACTGGTGGAGGCCTTTACGCTGCTGTATCAGAATACGGACCGCCCCATCAAGGCCGGCGACATCGGCATCATCACCCCCTACCGGGCGCAGATCGCCTACATCCGCCAGCAGCTGACGCGGGAGGGCTATGCGGCCGACGCCTACACGGTCGACACCGTGGAGCGCTACCAGGGCAGCGCCAAGCGGATCGTGCTCATGTCGCTGTGCGCCAACGACAGCAGTCAGCTCGAGCGCCTCTCCCAGTTAAGTGACGAGGGAGTAGATCGCAAGCTCAACGTGGCCATGACCCGGGCACGCGAGCACCTGGTGCTGGTGGGCTGTCCGGACGTGCTGCGGCAGAGCGAGGTGTACGACCGGCTACTGACACACGTAGCGGCGCAACCCCAGCGTTTGCCACTTGTATCTTAGAGGAATACTCCCCCGACCATGACGCTCACTACCCTGCTGCTGTACATCGGCATCGCCGCCGTTTCGCTGACCGCGCTCACCCACGCGTTTCTGCGCGTGACCCGAAGTCTGCCGGTAAGCCTGCTGCAGAACTTCACCGGAGCCTTGTTTCTATTTTCCGGCTACGTCAAGGCCATCGATCCCCTCGGTACGGCCTATAAGATGGAGCAGTACTTCGCGGAGTTTGAAGCAACGGCCGCGGGCGCAGGTGCGGGCTTTTTAGCGCCGCTGTTTCCCTGGCTGAGCAGTTTTTCCGCCGGCTTTTCGGTGTTCATGATCGTACTCGAGCTCATGCTGGGGCTGATGCTCATCGTGGGGGCGAAGCCTAAGCTGACCAGCTGGTTGTTCTTCGTTCTCGTAGCCTTCTTTACCGTACTCACGGGCTATACCTACCTGACGGGATACGTGCCGGCGGAGGCTAACTTCTTCGATTTTGATAGCTGGGGCACGTATGCGGATACCAACATGAAGGTGACCGACTGCGGCTGTTTCGGGGACTTCCTCAAGCTGGAGCCGCGCACGAGTTTTCTGAAGGACGTGGCCCTGCTGTTTCCCGCCCTGGTGTTCCTTCTGGCGCCCAGCAAATTGCATCAGATGTTCACCCCGCGGGTGCGTACGCTGGCGGTACTGGCTACCGGCGCGCTGGCCGTCTTCTACTGCCTGAGCAACTTTGTCTGGGACCTGCCCGGGCAGGACTTCCGTCCCTTCAAGGTCGGCACCGACGTAGCCGCCATCAAGCAAGCAGAGGAAGCCGCCGCCGGGGCCGTCACCGTCTTAGGCTATAAGGTGACTAGCAAGGCCGACGGGCGGGTCGTAGAAATGCCGACCGACGAATTTCTAAAGGTCTACAAGGACTACCCCAAGGAAGAGTGGGACTTTGAGACCTTCTCCTCCGAACCCACCGTAGCCCGCACTAAGATCAGCGACTTCGAGGTCACCGATATGGAGGGGCACAACGTAGTGCCGGAGCTGCTGGCTCAGCCCGGTTACACCTTCGTCATCGTAGCCTACAACCTGAAGGGCGAGCCCGGTAACTGGGATGCCGACTACGTAGCCGACTGGCGGGACGACATCCAACCCGTCGTCGAGCAGGCCCGTAATGCCGGCCACGGGGTGGTTGCCATGACCAAATTAACCAGCGACGCGGCCCTGGAGGACTTCCGGACTACCGTGGGGGCGGACTACCCCTTCTACCGTGGCGACGACATTCTGCTCAAGACCATCATTCGCTCTAACCCCGGCGTAGTGCTGTTCCGGCAGGGCGTGATCGTCAATAAGTGGCACCACCGTAAGCTGCCCGCGTTCACTGACATTGCCCGTCAGGATATTTTGGCGGCGGCGGGGCAGTAGTCGGCCTTTTTTCGTTGCTTTGCGGGGCGCTCCGGGTAGTTCCATCCGGGCCACCTTGAAAACCGGACCCCCTTATGCTCAGTCGTCGCAACGTACGCATCAAGATCATGCAAGTACTCTACGCCGCCCAACGACAGGAGCGTCACGAGCTACGGCCCATTCAGAGCCACTATACGCAGCTGGTCCGCCGCTCCTTCGAGCTGTACCTCCTCAACCTGCTCATCCTGCAGCGCACCTGCGAGTACGCCAAGCAGGATGTAGCTACCCGCAAGGTGAAACTGCGCCCCACCGAGGAAGACCTGGCCTTCCGTGCCACCCTGGCCACCAATCCCGCCATCCTTTCCCTGACCGATAACAAGGACCTCAGCCGCCACTACGACCGCTACCGGATCCGCAGCATGACGGACGCCGATCAGATCAAGCAGCTCTACCGCGACTTTCTCGGCACCGACGCCTACATCACCTACGCCGCCATTCCCGAGCCGGAAGCCGAGGACACGACCAAGGTGCTACTGGCACTCTACAAGTGGCTACAGAGCCAGGAGCTGTTCCTTACCATGGTCGAAGACCAGTTCCCCCTCTGGCAGGAAGACAAGAGCCTGGTCGTGGGCGCCATGAAGAAGACCATCAAGGCCCTACCCACGGAGGAAGAGTTTGCTAAGGATTATCAGTCCAACTCCGAGGCCGTGTCAGAATTCGGCGATGTACTGCTCCGCTTCGTCGTAGAATCCAACGATCAGCTCCTCACCCGCATCACCCCCGTACTTCAGAATTGGGATGTCGACCGGGTAGCCATCATCGACATGATCCTGCTCAAGATGGCCATGGCTGAGTTCCTCGAGTTCGACACAATCCCCCCCCAGGTTACCCTCAACGAGTACCTGGACATCTCCAAACTCTACAGCACCGACAAGAGCAAGGACTTCCTCAATGGCGTACTCGACCGGGTGCTTAAGGAACTGCAGGCGGAAGGCTTGGTGAAGTAGTATGGTAGTCTTGTAGTCTTGTAGTCTTGTAGTTCTACCACCTCACCCGACCCCGACCGCTCTTCACCTCCCCACGGCGTTTCTTCTTTTCCAACCGCTTACGGCTGTTGGCCTTGAAGGCCCCGGCAGTACGTTTCTTGGGGGGATTGCGGATACCCCGTTCCAACAACTGGCGCATGGCGGACAGGGCACGTTTGCGGTTGGTGTGTTGGCTGCGGTCGCTCTGATCGGTGACGGACAGGCGGTCCTGACCGTCGAGGCGGTTGCCGAGGTGGAAGCGGATGTTGTCGCGCTCGCGGCGGCTCAGTCCCTGGCTGGCGGCTACGTCGAGCACCAGTTCAACGCGGCTCTCCGTCTTGTTGACGTGCTGGCCGCCGGCTCCCGAGGAGCGGGAGGTACGCAGCTCGAGTTCGCGTTCGACGATTTCCCAGTTCATCGGTCCAGGTTAGGTACGAAGGTGAAGGTACGCTCGTCGAGGTTCATGGCGCAGAGGTGCCCCATGCCGTTCTTGGGGTGGAAGCAGCCGGCATCGATGTCGAACACCGGGTAGGCCCGGCGGCGGGGATGGGCCTGGGCCTCGATGCGCTGGCGGGTCAGGGGCGTGTGGCCGTGTACGATCTTGCGGTCGCCAAGCCAGTCGTAATCGATGTGGCGGTACCAGTTGCGACGGTTCAGCATCGCCTTTTTACCCTTGAGGGGGTTACGACGGCGGAAGTTCAATCCGGCGTGGACCAGGATGTAGTCGTCCAGCAGATAATGGTACGGCAGCTCATTGAGCCAGAAGACGTGGATAGGATTGATGCGACCCTCCGGGTTGTCGTCACTCAGGTAGCTCTTCTTGGTGGAGGCGGCTCCGGCGCTGCGCCAGGTGGAGCGGGAGGACTTATCTCCGATTAGCAGGGCGTCGATCATGTACTGATCGTGGTTGCCGCGTAGGCCGTGGATGCGGTAGCCATCGTCCTGCAGCTGAATAATGTAATCCAGCACTTGGGCGCTACGGGGGCCGCGGTCGACGAAATCACCGAGGAGGTAGAGCTCGTCCGTAGTGCCAAGACTGACACGGTCGAGCAGGGCTTCGAAGGTGCGGGCACACCCGTGGATATCGGAAATAGCTAGTCTACGGGGCATGCGGTCAGTGGGGAGCGCAAAAGTAGCGGTTTGCTCGCTGAAATACTACTAATACGAAACGCCCCGTCTGCGCAGGGCAAACGGGGCGTCGAAGGATCGTTGTGTTCGGAGCTTACTGCGTAGCGGCGTTGGGATCGGCTACGACGGTACCGTCCAGCGAGATATACGTCTGGGCGGGCTCGGTATTGGCGGTGATGGTCACCCGCTGGTTGCGCTCACCGACCTTGTTGCGGGTGTCGAAGCGTACGGTGATCTCACCGGTCTCGCCGGGCGCGATCGGAGCGGTAGGCTTGTCGGGTACGGTACATCCACAGGTGCCGCGGGCATCGGCTACAATGAGGGGCTCCTCACCGGTATTGGTGAAGTTGAAGGTGTGGGTGACGATCTCCCCCTCCGTCACGGTACCGAAGTTAAAGGCGCTCTCGGCGAAGGAGAGGCTGGTGGTGGGGCCGGCGGGCGTCACTACACCGGGCTGGGCGGGAGCGGCGGCGGCGGGATTGGCGGGCGCGGTGGTCTCGATGTCCTGGCGGGCGGCGTCACGAACTTCGTCGTTGCCCTGCTGGCAGGATACAAGTCCTACGGCAAGGGCGCAGGTAGCGAGAAAAGTGGAACGGAAGGTAAACATAGAACGCGTGTTTTGTTAGTCTGAACTGGGTGGTAAACACCACGTACGATAGAATGGATGCTGGTTGCTTGTTAACACATTGTAAATAAGTATAGCAGCTTCAGCGAAGTGCGTATCCGCACCCCCACCCTGCTTCATTCGGCGTACAACGCCTCGACCTTACTATGACTGATTCCCCCTACACCTGGCTCCTTTTCGACGCCGACAACACCCTCTGGGATTTTGACGCCGCCGAAGCCCACGCTCTGGAGCAAACCCTGATCGAACGCGATATCGGCTGGTCAGCTGAGGTACTCTCCACCTACCAGCTCATCAATCGGGCGGCCTGGGACGACTACGAGAACGGCCGACTACCCAAGGAGCAACTCCGCGACGTGCGCTTTCAGCGACTGCTGGACCACTACAAGCACGACCACCCCGCCGAGCAACTCTCGCTCAGCTACCGCAATTACCTGGCTGCCAGCCACCACCTACTGGACGGTGCCCTGGAGGTACTCGACTACGCACAGTCCCGCTACCGCCTCGGACTGATCACCAACGGACTCTCCGAAGTGCAGCGGCCGCGCCTGGTGAATACCGGCATCGGCGACTACTTCGAGTTTATCACCATCAGCGACGAGCTCGGTGTAGCCAAACCCCAGGCCGCCTTCTTCGCGCACGCCGCTATGGAAATGGGTCACCCCGACCGGACGAAGGTGCTAGTGATCGGTGACAATCCCAACGCAGACGTGAAGGGGGCTCTGGACTACGGCTTTTCAGCCTGCTGGCTCCGGCACCCCGGCGCATCCGACCGCAAGCATCTGGGCGAGACCTACCGCATTCGCCAGATCAGTGAGCTGCTGCAACACATATAAAAAACCGCCGACCCCCTGCTGGGAGTCGACGATCTACGGTAGTTAGACTATTTAGCGGGTCGCTACTAGTGGGAAGTAGCTTCTTCTGCCTCTGCTTCGGTGTGCAGGAAGCCGATCGACAGGCTATCCTCACCCAGGAAGTGCTCGCAGTGGTGCGCGCGGTCCTCAATTTTGAACAGGAACTTCTCCAGCATCGACTTGGTGCCGAAATCGTCCAGCTCGAGGGCCTTCTTGATCGACTTGCGGAACTCCTGCGCGATCGTCTTTTCGTTGTGCATGTCGGACTTGATGCCGTCACGGATATGAAACACGCCCTCGGGCTCCTGCTCGATGTAGGCTAGTTTAACGTAGTTTTCCATGCGGGTGGTGGGGTCATAGCCCAGCAGAGTGATCCGCTCGGCTACAGCATCGGCCTGCTTGTGGATCTCATTGTAGTTTTCCTCCAGAAAGAGGTGTAGATCGCGGAACTGGGGACCTTCTACCAGCCAGTGGTGCTTGTGGTACTGGAAGTATTGAATCCAGAGTGCGGCCAGGTGACGGTCCAGGTGCTCCCGCATGGTGCTGCATGCTTCGTCGCTTAGTCCTACGGGATTGCCTTCGTATGTTTTGTGGTCTCTTAACTTTTCCATCTTATTGTTTTGTTTCTTTTTTAACGGGAAGCGGGGGGGCGATGTTCGTCCGACAAGACTAGCTGCGGGGCCGCGTCCGTTACTATACAAAGACCCGACTTCTTGCCTTTCGTCGTTGACATTTAGCCGCGAATTACGTTTTACATACGTTAGTAAGCAAAACCCCCAAAGAACATGAGCCGCCTCCGTCTCGCTATTCTCGATCTTTACAACGGTATCCCTAACCAGGGCATGCGCTGCATCCGCGAGCTCGTGGAACGCTACGCCGATGTGCTGGACTACGAGGTCTTCGACGTACGGGCCGCGCACCAGCTGCCCGACCTGTCCTTCGATATCTACATCAGCTCCGGCGGCCCCGGCGATCCCCGCGAGGGAGACGGCGTCTGGGAGCCGATGTGGGGCAAGTGGTTTGACGACGTACGGGCCCACAATGCCGAGTCAGCGGATAAAAAGTTCGTCTTTTTCATCTGTCACAGCTTCCAAATGGCGGTGCACCACCTGAATATGGCCGCCGTTACGCCCCGTCGCAGCCTCAGCTTCGGCACCTTCCCCATGCACATTACCGAAGCCGGCGCCGACGACCCCATCGTGGGCGGCCTCAGCGACCCCTTCATTGCCGCAGACTTCCGTCGCTACCAGGTCATTCAGCCCGATGCAGCGCGGATGCAGGAACTGGGTGCTACTACCCTCATCATCGAAAAAGATCGTCCGCACCTGGACCTCGAGCGCGCTACCATGGCGATTCGCTGGAGCCCGGAAATGGTCGGTACGCAGTTTCACCCCGAAGCCGATGCCGACGGAATGCTGCAGCACTTCAGCCGCCCCGACATCAAGGCGGAGGTCATCGCCGAGCACGGCCGCGACAAGTGGCTCAGCCTGATGGCCGATCTCAGCGACCTGACCAAGATTGCGCGCACCCACGATACGATGATACCCGGCTTCCTCGAACGGGCCATTGCCGTGCTGTCTCCCCGCGCCGTACCGGCGACGCAGTAATTAGGCTACCTTTGGGGGTATGAACGACACCCTCCCCTCCCCTGGCTCCGAATGGGTACTGATTACGGGGGGCACACACGGTATCGGACTGGCCCTAGCCCAGGAATGCCAGCAGCAGGGACTCTGTGTCGCAGTTGTAGGCCTCCCGGACGAGCACCTGCGTCAGGCGCGGAAGCTACTTGCCGTGCACGGAGCACCGGCGGTGCGCTTCCTCGGTATCGACCTGACCGCCGAGGGTGCCGTGGAGCGGGTAGCGGACTGGCTGACCGAAGAGCATATCCTACTCCACTATTTGGTCAATAATGCCGGCTTCGGACGCGGCGGACTCTTCGAGCATACTCACTGGTCAGAGTACCGCACTATGCTGCAGCTCAATAATCAGGTAATGATCGAGCTGATCCACCGGCTGCTGCCCCAACTGAAGGCTACCCGCGGCGGGATCCTCAATATGAGTAGCATGGAAGCCACGCTCCCCCTACCCTATAAAACGGTATACACCGGCACCAAGGGACTGGTATACAACTTCAGCCTGGCCCTACGGGAAGAATTTCGCCACCATGGTGTAAGTGTATCTGTCCTGTGCCCGGGGCCAGTGATCACGAACGCGGACGGGCTACGGCGGGTCAAGGCGCAGGGAGCCAGGGCGCAACTGCTGGTCACGATGCCCAAAGACATCGCGCCGGAGGCCGTGCGGGGTATGCTCCAAGGCAAGGCTGTCATAGTACCCGGTCGCCTGGTCCGTCTGCTACTCACCATCAGCTACCTTACCCCACGCCCCATCCGTATGCGTATTCTGGAGCGCCTGTTCAGTCGCTACCGGGAGGAGGTCCCACTCGCAGCGGTCGTACCCCCTACTCCGGCACCTAGCACCGTCAAAGTATAAACCGAAAATCGGTGAGCCGCTCGCTCTCTTCCCATAGCCTCCGGGCTTCTTGCTCCGAGTACGAGCTGGCGTAAGACTGCTTCGGTACGCAATCATCCCAGTACAGACCACTCGGTGGTGGCTCCGCTACGGTAGCCAGGAAGATACTGGTGGAAGCCCCCTCCTCCGCTGTCTTATGACCCCACATTTGCCTACGCACCCGCCAGGCCAGCCGGTGCAGCCAGGTGTTGCCCTTGAGGCCGATGTCGGTCTGTACCAGTCCGGGCTGAATCGCACAGATCACCGTATCATCGGTCCTGCGCCGGTCGTATTCGTAGCAGAATAGGACGTTCGCCAGCTTGCTCTGCGCGTAGGCCCGCAGGCCGTGATACTTCCCCTCCAGGCTCAGGTTGTCAAAGTCCACTCCCTTCACCTGTTTGTGGCTGTCGCTGGCTACACAGAGCACTCGCGCGCGCGGCGCAAAGTGAGGCCGTAGCAGTCCCGTGAGGAGAAAGTAGGCGAGGTGATTGACGGCAAAGGTCCGTTCCACCCCCTGGGCCGTGAGCTCGCGGGTAGAGTTCCAGACACCGGCGTTGTTGATCAGTACGTCCAGCGGTGGGTGCTCGGACTGTACCGTTTTGGCCAGCTGGTGTACGGTCTGCAGATCGCCCAGATCGGCTTCCAATGGCGTGATGTGGCCGGTGCCGATCGCGGTGGCTGCCGCACGGGCGCGCTCCAGGGTACGGCCGTGCAGGAGTACGTGCCAGCCCTGCTCCGCCAGGGCGCGGGCGGTGGCCAGACCGATGCCGGAGGTGGCACCGGTGATGAGTACGGTCTTGGGCATGGGTTTATTCGGTCTGTTGGCGCAGCTCGGCCAGGCCCTCCTCTACGCCCCGCAGTTTGGCGCGGCAGGCGACAAGGAGTTGCTCGGCGCGCGCTACGCGGCCGTGCAGTTGGTCGATGTCGGCGGGTACTTCACGCAGCTGGGCCAGAATCTGCTCCAGCTCGGCGGTGGCCTCTGCGTAGGTCATGGCGGGTGTTTGGGCGAAAGTAGTGCCTGCGGGCCGTCAATTCAAGCGCCGGCCGGACCGGAGGTAGAACACGGCCCCCGTAGTCGCGTGTTGTACAGTTAAATACTACTCCCCACATGCGTTATCTCCCCCTGCTTTTTGCCTGTCTATTTTGCACCTGCGTACGCGCCCAGACCCCCAATACTCAGGGCACCGGAGGCGCTGAGACGACTAATCTCGCTACCGGCAGTGAGCTGGACGAGCTGGTCGGCATCTTTGAAGAGAATAACGTCGGCTTCCTGCACGTCTATATCGATCCTAATGTGGACCCCCTGGAGACCTACCTGTTTCGCGGTCTGGAAATGGGTGAGGGTGAGGTAGCTCAGTTGCCGGAAAGCTACCTGTCGGAAGTCAATACCGACGAAGGCAGGTTCTATGCCTCCATGGCGATCCAGGGCATCGAGGAAAACCTCTACCTGGTACGCTACGACGGTACACAGCGCGACCGGATCGACCAGTTTGCCCTCCGCGACGGCCAAATGATGCACCTGAAAACGCTCGCCTACCTGAACTGCGATACACCCGGCGACTGCGGACAACTAGATAGCTACATCACGGACGTGAACCTGGATACCGACTTCGACCTCATCCAGATCAGCCGCGCCAGTGCCGCCGATACCAACGAAGAGCGCCACGTCTACACCATGCCCCGCGCCTCGCGCATGTGGGTAGAGACCACCGAGCTGGACGTACCCTGGGAGGGCATCACCTTCTACAAGCACCCCTCGGCCTCGCGCAAGCACTAATTATTCCTCCTCTCCCCCTGCCGGCAGGCCCACGAAGCGTGCCAGGCGGCGCAGTAGCTTGGCCGATGGCGGACTGAGATCCGGCAAACTGTCCGTAGCGGCCCGGTACTGCGAGAGCATGTCGTAGAGCACATTGATACGCCCCTCCGTATCGTAGAAACGGTTGATGATCACGATCTTACGCTGCTCCACCAGACAGTAGCCGGAAGCAAAGTGCCCCTTTTCGTAGCGCACGGTATAGCCCAGTTCCTTGAGCAGGGTCTCCAGTTTTTTCAGGCTGTGTTTCGTAGTAGGCAGCATAGGGGCGGGGCCGCAGGTGCGGTACTGAGAAGGGGGGCAAAGGTAGTCGGGTACTACATTTATGCGATGGCGAAGGTATTCATCCTGTTGGGTCTTCTTTTGCTACCGGCTATGTCGCCGGCGCAGACCTTCCGTGCCGCCGCCCTGGCCGGTATCAACCTGAGCCAGATCGATGGCGATGACCTACTGGGCTTTCACCAGCCGGGTTTGAACGCGGGACTCCGGGTCGTGGCAGTACTCGGGGAGCACTGGCGGGTCGGTCCTGAACTACTCTTCACCCAGCAGGGCGCGCGGGCTAACGCTAATTCGCAGACCCAGAGTAGTTTCGGCACCTTTAGACTGCAGATGGTGGAGCTGCCCCTGATGGTCCAATACACCGACTGGCGGCTCACCGCGGAAGCCGGACTGGCCTACCAGCGACTACTCAGCTACCGGATAACCAACTCCGGAGATCGCGACATCACGGATGATATTCAGCTGGACGGCGACGCCCTCGCACTACACCTGGGGGTTAGCCTAAATCTAACGTCGCGCCTGGGCCTGAACTTCCGCTGGACACGGCAACTGACCGACCTACAGGCCGGTGACGGGCCGCGCTTTGTGGGGCGCAGCCTTAGTCTGCGGGCGGTATACGCGCTGGGTACCGGGGAAGCATTGCCACAAACCACCGAGCCCCAGTGATCCGCACGGTCATAAGGTATGCAGTCTGTCTGGCAGTGCTCAGTTTCAGTGGATGCGGAGCGGAACCAAAGGAAAAACAACCGGCCGCACCCTCCTACCCGCCTCTGCCCCTGGAGCGCCTCACCGTACTCTGGGACAGCGCCACGACCTACGATGTGGTATTCAACGAACTGCCGATCTCCGCCAGTCAGCAGAACCTAGGCGACATCCAGCAGAGCCTGACCTATATCGCTAGCGATGCGCCGCAGATCGATCCGGACTGTACGCCCGTGGGCCACGTCTGGTTTCAGGCCGGTCCGAACCGGGGCGAGGAAGCCGACCTTTATTTTTCAGCGGGCTGTGTGTACTACCTATGGTACGAAAACGGACGGCCCGCCTACGCCAATGCACTCACCGAAGCCGGGGTAGTCTTCTATAATAATATTCTACGCCAAGCCCAGCAAGCCCAACCCCAATGACCGACCCCTCCCTGCGCGCCGTGATCGACCTCGGCACCAACACCTTTCACCTCCTCATCGGACGGGTCCTGCCGGATCAGCGCATCGAGGAAGTGTACCGCGAACGCATATTCGTCAAACTGGCCAGTGCGGGCATCGAGCTGATCGGACCCGAGCCCTTCGCCCGCGGCATCGCAGCACTGACGCACTTTCGGGACGTGCTGGAGCAGCACGCGGTCGGGCACGTCACGGCCATCGGTACGGCGGCGCTGCGTACGGCGAGTAACGGGGAGGAATTCGTCCGCACGGCCGAACTGGAAAGCGGCATTATCGTACACCTCATCCCCGGAGATACGGAGGCGGGCTACATCACCAACGGCGTGCTGGCGGCACTGCCCCCCCTCACCGACCGCATTCTGATCATGGACATCGGCGGCGGATCCACGGAGTACATTATCGCCTCGGCGGAGGGCGTACACTGGCGCCGGTCCTTCCCCATCGGCGTCGCCGTACTGGAGCGACTCTTTCACCGGACGGATCCGATCAGCGAGTTAGAGATCCGCGAGTTGGAAACCTTCCTGTACAAGCAACTTGCCCCCCTGCGCGATGCGCTGGCGGAGTACCCAGCCCACCACCTGGTCGGTGCCGCCGGCACCTTCGACGTGATGGCCGACGTGCTGCTGGACCGCAGCGCCATCGCGCACGCCACGAGTCATTCGCTCGACCTGAGTGGTCTGGAAGCCCTGCATTTCTCCATCATCGCGGCCACTACCACCGAGCGGCTTGCCATCGCGGGCATTCCCCCCGAGCGGGTCGACCTGATCGTAGTAGCCATGCTGCTGATCCGGCACACCATCCAACTGGCGGGTATCGATAAAATTACGGTGAGCGACTACGCGATGAAGGAAGGCATTTTGCTGGAGCAGAATGACCCCGTCAGTGTGTCTGGTCAAAATCCTGAATGACGCCCAACATCAGTGTGATGTCGGCGTAGAAGCGGCGGATGAGCTGAAACGACAGGTTGGACCGAAAGAAGCGGGGTTCCAGTAAGTCATAGCCATGCTCCAGTCCAATAAATAAATCCTGATCGTGAACGGCGAAGTACAGATCGCGGTGCTCTCGCTGATAAAAGGCTAGCAGCGCGTCCTGCATCGGGGGGGTGAGAATACCGGCTACCTTAGTCCCCGGATAGGCGTAGACAGCGAAGGAGTCGCGAAATTCCTGGTTCAGGATCTCTACATCTGCTGATCGGCCCTGACTGCCCACGTAAGCATCTACCGAGCGCTTTAGCCGGCGTAGGTGATGACGGGGCCAGACTGCCAGCCGCCCCTGCGTGGGCTCGTTGAATACCGCATGGACGAACAATCCACTGAAGACCAACTGTAGCCGGTTGCTGGCCGGACTAATCTCCTGCACGTACGCCTCCCCCATCTCGAAGGCCATCTCCCCGACCAGACCGCGGATGTAGTCCTCGGCGCGGTAGCTGTCCGGATGGGGGCGGAACAGCCCGCTGCGTTCGAAGCGATCCTGCAGTATGGGGCGTTTGGCGTCGTAGGCCAGTGACCGGAAGTTGGGAGAATCATTGATGAAGTCGAGCAGCAGCTGAATGATGGCCGGCTTGAAGGACTGCCGGAAGCGCTCGATCCGCAGGTATAGCCAGCCCATGTAAAATGCTACGGGCATGACCAGAATCAGGTTTAGAAACCCCAGGTCATAGACCAGGAAAACGATACCAACGGCTAGGATACCCCCCAGGGAAAGCGCGATACCCCAGAGAATGCGCTTACGCAGACCCTCCAGACGGAGCAGCTCCGGTCGGATGGTGGTGTTGTAGTACAGCCGGAGCTCGGGCAGGCGGGGGGGAAGCATGGGCCGAAAGGTAGCACACGCCTACCAACCGGGGGGCGGGCAAAAGTGTCTCCTGTAAAACCCCTATCTTTGCGCGCTTATGCAGTACAGCATCAAACTGATCGTTCTCCTACTGGCCGTTTTTCTCGTGAGCTGCCGCAGCGAGTTCGAGACCATTCGTACCAGTACGGACCCCGAGCTCATCCTCAAAAAGGCCGATGCCTACTACGATGCCGATGAGTACCAGCGGGCGCAGACCCTGTACGAACTTGTCATCGCCCCCTACCGCGGCCGCGCCGAGGCCGAGCAGATCGCCTACCGCTACGCCTATACCTACTACTACACCGAGCAGTTCGTACTGGCCAGCTACTACTTCAAGAACTTCGCCACTACCTACGGGGGCAGCGCGCTGCGGGAGGAAGCGGACTTCATGTCGGCCTACTCCAATTACGAGCTCAGCCCTATTTACCGACTCGACCAGAGCTATAGCGTAAAGGCCATCGAGGGCTTCGAGGAGTTCGCCAACCGCTACCCCAACAGCGAGCGCGTAGCCGAGGCCAACCGCCTCATCGACGAGATGCGCGCCAAGATGGAGCTCAAAGACTTCGAAAGCGCTAAGCTTTATATGGACATCGAGCGTTATGAGTCTGCACTCACCAGCTTCGAGAACGTCCTCAAGGAATACCCCGAGACCAAACGGGCCGAGGAGATCCGCTACCTCATGGCCAAGGTGCAGTACGAATACGCCGACCGCAGTTTCCGCCTCCGGAAACCGGAACGCCTGGAAGCTACCATCGCCCTGGCGAACAACTTCCTGGCCCGCTTCCCCAACAGCCAGTGGCAAACGGAAGTGACCACCATCCTATCCAAATCACAGAAAGAACTAAACGATCTAGCAGATGTCAGATATCAAAGCACGAGCACAGGGACTTAGCCCCGACACCGCCGCCCGCGACATTCAACGCGTCGTCGGCAAGACCGGCAACATTTATGAGTCCCTCGCGATCGTGAGCCGCCGCGCCCGTCAGCTGGCTGTCGACATCAAGCACGAGCTCGACCAGAAGCTCGAAGAGTTTGCCGAAGTCACCGATACCATCGAGGAGATCGTAGAGAACAAGGAGCAGATCGAGATCTCCAAGTTCTACGAGAAGCTGCCCAACCCCGTCCTGATCGCCATGCGCGAATACCTCGACGACGAGCTCTACAGCCGCTACAACGAACGCCGCGAGGACGAGGAGGACGAGCTCTAGCGCCCCCGTGCTAGCCGGAAAAAAAGTTATTCTGGGTGTCAGCGGCAGCATCGCCGCCTACAAGTCTGCCCTGATCGTCCGCGGCCTCATCCGGGCGGGCGCGCAGGTGCGGGTGCTGATGACGCCGGCCGCTACCGAATTTATTTCGCCGCTTACCCTGGCTACCCTGTCCAAGCACGAGGTCATCACCTCCGTGCACAGCGAGGCGGGCTGGAACAACCATGTCGAACTGGGGCTGTGGGCGGACGTCTATCTAATCGCCCCCACCACGGCTACTACCCTCGCTAAGCTTGCCCACGGCATCTGCGACTCGGCGCTGGTAGCCGTATACCTCTCGGCTCGCTGCCCGGTCTTCTTTGCGCCGGCTATGGATGTGGACATGTGGCTACACCCCGCCACCCGCGCCAACGTAGCCACCCTGCAGTCGTACGGCAACTACCTGATCGATGTAGACAGTGGCGAACTGGCCAGCGGTCTGAACGGACAGGGCCGACTAGCCGAGCCGGAGCGTATCCTACAGACCCTCACCGATCACTTCTCCCCGGGTGACCTGACGGGCAGCCGCATCCTGATCACCGCCGGCCCCACCCACGAGGACCTGGACCCGGTCCGCTACCTCGGCAACCGTAGCACGGGTAAGATGGGTATCGCCCTGGCCGAAGCCGCTGCTGCCCGCGGGGCAGAGGTCGAGCTTATCCTGGGCCCTACCGAGTTATCCACATCCGTACCGGGTGTAACGACGACCAACGTACGCTCCGCGCTAGAGATGCACGCGGCCGCTATGGCACGCTGGTCTGACTGTACGGCCGGTATCCTGAGTGCGGCCGTGGCCGACTACCGCCCCGCCGAAGTAGCTAAGGAAAAGATCAAAAAGTCCGACGGAGCACTACAGCTCCGCCTCGTGCGCAATCCTGACATCGCTGCCGAATTAGGAGCAAGCAAGCGACCGGACCAACTACTCGTAGGCTTTGCCCTGGAAACCGAGAACGGCGTGGAGAATGCCCGCGGTAAACTCGAGCGCAAGCAGCTGGATTTTATCGTACTCAACTCCCCCCGTACCCCGGGAGCGGGCTTCGGTCACGATACCAACCAAATCCAGCTGGTCGACCGCAATATGGTGACCGACTTCGAGTTAAAATCGAAGCGCGCCGTAGCCGAAGACATCCTCGACCGCCTCGTAGCCGTTAAACAGACACGATGAAACAGACCGCCGCCCTCCTCCTCACGTTCTGCCTCCCACTCTTACTTACGGCACAGAGCGAGATCAACTGGACCATCAACCTGAATACCCAGCAGATCACCCAGACCGACAAGCGGGTGTTCCAGACGCTGGAAAAGGACCTGGCTATCTTTCTCAACGGACAGACCTGGACCAACGACCGCTTCGAACCGGAAGAGCGCATCGAGGCTACGGTCTTTCTCACCCTCGCCGAGCAGACCGATGATGGTCGGGGGCAGGATTCCGAAGTGGTCGTGCCCAATCAGTTCAAGGGCACCATGGCTATTCAGACCTCCCGGCCCATTTATGGAGTAGGTGAGGTTACCCCCGTACTCAACTACCAGGATAAGCGCATCGGCTTCAGCTACGAGCAGTTTGCCGCTATTCAGCTGTCCGAGCAGTCATTTACTTCAGAGTTGGCCTCCATTATGGGTTTCTATGCCTACCTGATCATCGGGCTGGACTACGATACCTTCTCCCCCCTTGGTGGCCAGCCCTACTACGAGCAGGCCCAGGAGATCTACAACCGCCTGCCCAGTGGTCTGCAGAACGCCGGCGGCTGGACGGCAGCCGGAAAAACCAATAACCGCTACTTTCTGCTCGAGAATCTCCTCAGCCCCCGCATGCTCCCCATGCGCCGTGCCCTGTATAATTACCACCGCCTCGGTCTGGACCTGATGCTTACTGACCCCATAGCGGCCCGCAACAACATCACACTGGCCATCGAGGATATGCAGGCCGCCAACCAGGCGTACCCAAGCTCGGCCCTCGTCCAGACCTTCGTGGATGCGAAGCGGGAAGAGATCATTGAGATCTACCGGGGCGCTACCGGACCGGAGCAAAATGCGGTCATCCAAATGATGACGCGCGTAGATCCGGCCGGCTCGGGCCGCTACCGCGAGATTCGGGCGCCAGCTTCGGCTAAAGGCCGCGGGCGAGCCGGTACGCGATAATTTCGTCGTGGTCGAACTCCCCGTCGGTCTGCCGCTCTTCCTTGGCTAAAATAGAATCTTCGTCCGGTATGCGCTCTTCGGCTACCGCTGCCAGCACGCTGGGGTGGATGTAGTATTTGCGGCACACCGCGGTTGTGTTACCCAGAAACTCTGCTACCCGTTCTACGACGCGTAGATCGGGACGCTCGGGTAGCTCACCCCCGTGTTCCTCCCGCAACTCCCAGTAGGCATCGACCGCTGCGGCCGTACCCGCCCAGGTGCGGAAGTACTTACTACTGAACTCCGGGCCTACGAGCTGCTTGACCATCTCGTTAACATCACTACTGTCCAGGTTCGTCATGCGCCCATCTTCCCCCCGGTAGCGAAATACTTCGTAGCCCGGGAGTTCACTCATATTGGTCAGTATGCGGATCAGTTTGGGATCGGTCAGGTCCACCTCGCGTTCCTGCCCGCTCTTACCGATATAATCAAAGTGAAGACCCTCGTCATCTACCTCCACGTGCTTGCGCCGCAGGGTAGTCAGGCCGATGGTACCGTTGCGCTTGCGGTACGCGCTATTGCCTACGCGCATGCCGGTCTCATCCATCAGGGCCAGGGCTACTGCGGCTACCCGCTCCTTAGTCCAGCCCCGCGAGGAATCGCTGATGATGCTGCGCAGGGTACGCCGGGCGCCCGGTAGGGCGGTAGCGAAGTCGACCAGGGTGTTGAATTTATCTAATTGGTTGAAGGCCAGCCAGTCCGGATGGTAGCGGTACTGCTTGCGGCCGGCCTCGTCGCGGCCCGTGCTCAGCAGGTGGCCGTTCTCTACGGGGCAGATCCAGACTTCGGTCCAGGCCGGAGGGATGGCTAGTGACGAAAGACGGTCGTGCACCAGTTGATCTTCGATCAGGCTACCGTCTTCGCGATAGTAGTCGAATTCTTTGTCCTTGCGGGTCTTGCGCGACCAGCCGGGCTGTTCGTCGGAGACGTGGACAAGATCGGGTACGTGGAAGGAGTTACTGCGAGCGGCCCCCATGGGTTAGCGTTTACTGACCCAGCTTAAAGGAAAAAACGGCGCGCAGGTTTTCGGCTAGTCCGCGCGCAGTCCGGCAATGCGGGCGCGGATCGTCCCGAGCAGGTCGGGGGGAGGGGCCTGGGGGCGCAGGTTGCGCTTCAATAATACTTTCAGGGCGGCCTCGTCGGTGAGGCTGCTGCTGTCTAGTTGTTCGTCCTGTGGACAGTCCGGTTCAGCCACTTCGGGCAGCGTACGACCGGGGCGATACGGGGCCCCGTTGCGGGGGGGATGACTGGGAAACATAGCAGTAGAATTGAAACGTGCCGCCCCCGAACGGAATCGGAGGCGGCACGCGGGTTTAACCTAAGTTGCGGGTATTGACAATGCCGAATGTACGCTCGGCGTATCCCTGTAGTTGCTTGATCAGCGCAATGCGGGCGCGGCGGGTCACGCTTTTCACGGTATTCAGTGGTAGCTCCATAGCCTCGGCGATCTCTTTTTCGGCAAAGTCGTAGAGGTCGGCCATCAGCACGATCGCCCGCTGCTTGTCGTTCAGCAGGGCCATGGCGCGCATAATAGGATCGCTGAAGTCACGGTCCAGCGCACCGGCAATGCGCAGGTCGGCGAAGCCGGCCATGGGACTGCCTTCGTCGCGGTACTGGTAGGCGCTGCGCTCGTCCAGCTCCTGCTCGCCCCGCCGCTTCCGCTTGCGGTAGTCGTTGATGAACAGGTTACGCGCCAGACAGAACAGCCAGGCGCGGCCATTGGTCCCGCTCTCGTAGTGATCCAGTTTAAGGTAGGCACGCGCATATGTCTCCTGCGTCAGGTCAGCAGCATCGCTGCCGTTGCCGGCCATGCGCAGCAGAAAGTTGTAGACCACTTGGTAGTGGACCAGGAGCTCCGCCTCAAATACGTGCTCGCGGGTCGTGCGTGCCATGGTTGGAAGAATTAAACAGGGGTGTGGGTACCAAATGTCGGAGCCGAAGGGAGAAGTTGCAGCTCACCTAAATATAATCTGAGCGCGCAGAATGCCTATAGGCAAGTAGGCGCATAGCAGTCGAATGGTGAACTTCCACTAGCTTACTCACTACCTATACCGGTCCGTGTGCCTAAGCTTGTTCATGCATGTCACGGTATACCGTAGTCAGCTAACGCCAATACAGCTGTCCTAGACAAAATAGCGCCTCTTCACAGTTTTACTCATCACTTCTCTACCGGCCTTCGCCCAGATCTCGTTTGAGACGAAGCCACGCAGAGGCTAACGAGGCTCCGCCGGCCATGGCCGACAGACGGAATGGCTGTACGGATCGTTCCGGCCCTGCGCCACTTTGCCGCTCCGGGTGAACCGGGGGATTAGGCGCGCTTAATTTCTGGTCCTTGCTGTCGTACCTTCGCGGGCGCTTCACCAAAACGTCCCGCCATGATCAGCTACTACGCCAGCACAAACGGCCGCCTGGGACTTGTGGAGCAGCCCGGCCCCGATACCTGGATCCACCTCTGCCCCCCCTTCGCCGCCGATGAGCTCTCCGGCATGGCGGAGCGCTACGAGCTACCGATCGACTTTCTCACCGACCCCCTAGACATCGACGAACGCTCGCGCTACGAACGCGAAGACGATGCTCGCCTGATCGTCATCAACACCCCCGTTCTCAGTCAGGTAGAAACCGAGAACGACAGCATTTACATCACGGTCCCCATCGGTATCATCCTGACCCCCGAGGCCCTGATCACCATTACGTCTACCGACGATCACCCGGTCCTGCAGCTCTTTATCGACAACAAGGTGCGCAACGTCAATCCGGCGCGCCGCAGTCAGTTCGTGCTCCGCATTTTCGAGCACACCGTATACCGTTTCCTTACCTGCCTCAAGCGCCTCAACGTACGTCGCAACCTGATCGAGCAGGAGCTCTACGACAGCAGCCGCAACCGCGAGCTCAAGCAACTGCTGAGTATAGAAAAGTCGCTGGTTTACTTCATCAACGCCCTCAACGGCAACGAGCTTCTGAAGATGAAGATGAAGCGCGCCGACTTCCTCGGCATCCGCCAGGACGAGGACCTCTGGGACCTCTTCGAAGACATCATCATCGACAACGGTCAGGCCCTCGAGATGGCCAATATCTACACCAATATCCTCAACGGCACCATGGACGCCTACGGTTCCATCATCTCCAACAACCTCAATATCACCATCCAGCGGCTCACGCTCATCACCATCGTGCTTACCGTACCCATGGTCATCGCCAGCTTCTACGGCATGAACGTACCCATGCCCCTCCAGGAAAAGAACTACATCTTCATCCTGATCCTGCTACTATCGATCGTACTTAGCGCTGGAGTCATTTACTACTTTCGCCGCAAGCGATTGTTTTAGGGGATTAGGTCGCCTTCGGCTTGTTAGATCGCCTGTCGGCTCGTTAGACCCTTCGGGGTAGACCGCCTATCGGCTCGTTAGACCCTTTGGGGTAGACCGCTTCGCGGGTAGAGGGCCTAACGAGCGAAGCGATCTAATGAGCCGAAGGCGATCTACCTGCGAAGCAGTCTAACCCGCGAAGCGGTCTAACGAGCGAAGCGATCTACCCGCGAAGCGGTCTAACGAGCCGAAGGCGATCCACCCGCGAAGCGGTCTAACGAGCCGAAGGCGATCCACCCGCGAAGCGGTCTAACGAGCGAAGCGATCTAATTCCTACCTTTACGCCTTTAGCGCTAAACCTCCGATACATGCCACACTCCACCATAACCGGTATAGGTCATTACGTACCCAAGAACATTGTCACGAACCAGGACCTGACCGAAGTAATGGAAACCAGTGATGCATGGATCCGCGAACGCACGGGTATCGAGGAGCGGCGCTACATTGATCGCACGAAGGAGACCACCACCACCCTAGCCGTAGAAGCCTCGCTGAAGGCCATCGCGGATGCGGGCATCGACAAGCAGGACATCGACTTCATCATCTTCGCTACCCTGAGCCCGGACTATTACTTCCCCGGCTCCGGCGTACTGCTGCAGCGGGAACTCGGGATCAGCGGTACCGAAATTGCCGCCCTCGATATTCGGGCGCAGTGCTCGGGCTTCATTTACGGACTCAGCACCGCCGATCAGTTCATCAAGTCGGGCATGTACAAGAAGATCCTGCTGGTGGGTGCCGAGGTGCACAGCGTGGGACTGGACTTCAGTACCCGGGGCCGCAACGTCAGCGTGATCTTTGGCGATGGCGCAGGTGCGGTGATCATCGAACCTACGGAGGATAAGGACGTCGCCGTGCTCTCAACCAAAATGCACAGCGACGGCACCTACGCCGAGAAACTAAGCTATATGTACCCCGGTGCCCACGGGGGCTACTTCCTGGAGAAGTACGCTATGGAAGGCTTCGGTGTGGATTACGATCTGGAGAATAACAAGTACGGTGGTGTATTCTGGAACCAGGATATGCTGGATAAAGCCCGTGTATTTCCCCACATGGAAGGACAGGCCGTCTTCAAGATGGCTGTGCGTAAGTTCCCCGAGGTGATCATGGAGACACTTACGGACGCCGGTCTAGGCATCGAGGACCTCGACATGCTCATCCCCCACCAGGCCAACCTGCGAATCAATCAGTTCGTCGCCAATACGATGGGCCTGCGGGACGACCAGGTGTACAACAACATCATGCGCTACGGCAACACCACGGCGGCCTCCATCCCCCTGGCGCTGTCCGAGGCGCGCGATGAGGGGAAGATCAAAAAGGGCGATCTGGTCACCCTGGCTTCCTTCGGCGCCGGCTTTACCTGGGCGGCGGCCGTGCTGCGCTGGGGTAAGTAAGCCGTGTTACAGCACCTCCGCCACGGTGAAGATGCTGCCCCCCACGAAGACAATATCCTTGCTTCCTGCTGCCCGTACCGCGGCCTGATAACCTTTCTGGACTGAACCATACACCTCGCCTATCAGCCGATACTCTGCTGCGGTAGCCGCCAGTTCGTCTGCCACCAGCCCCCGCAGTATATCCGCCTTAACGAAGTAGTAGCTGGCATTCGCCGGGAACAGCGGTAGGATATGGTGCAAGTCCTTGTCGCTAACTACGCCCAATACGAAGTGCTGATGCCCCTTGCGCAGTGCATTCTGCTCATTGAGTAGTGCGATGACCGGACCGAGGCCCTCTCCATTGTGCGCACTATCGGCAATAACCAGCGGACTGGAGCGCAGCACCTGCCAGCGGCCGATGTAGTAAGTCAGTTCGTGCAGGCTGCCCCAGGCCCGGCGTACGGCCCTGGGGTCGAGCGCGAGGTGACCGCCGCGGTCCAGCTCCAGTAGCGCGGCAATGGCCGTGCGGTGGTTTTCTGCCACGTAGGGCCCATCGACCGATACAGCAATAGGAAACTCCAGGGGGGGAATAGCCTCATCGGCAAAGAGGTGCTGCCGGGTGTAGTCATCCTCCCGCGTGTAATTGGCACGGATTCCGTACACCTGATCGGCGAAGGTGATGGATGCTCCCATAGCCTTGGCCTTCCTACGAAACACCGGCTCGGTTTCCGACTGGGTAAGCCCGATGACCACCGGCCGGTCGGCCTTGATAATACCAGCCTTTTCCTCCGCGATCAGGGGAAGCGTATCGCCCAGAAACTGCATGTGGTCGTAGCCGATGTTGGTGATGACGCTGAGTACCGGATCGACTACATTGGTGCTGTCGAGCCGGCCGCCGAGTCCCACCTCCAGGACTACCCACTGCACCTGCGACCGCGCAAAATGAACCAACGCCATAGCTACCGTGATCTCGAAGAAGCTGGGCTTGATCCGCTCGATCGCCAGCTGCATGCGCTGCACGAACGCAACCACCTCCTCCTCAGCGATGAAGGTGCCGTTGATCTTGATGCGCTCCCGAAAGTCCTTGTAGTGGGGGCTGGTGTAGAGCCCTACCCGGTGGCCGTGGGCCTGGAGAGCGGCTGCCAGCAGGTGACTTACCGTGCCCTTACCGTTCGTCCCTCCTACGTGGATAAAGCGAAGCTGTTGCTCCGGATGGTCCAGCTCATCGAGCAGCAGTTGGATGTTGGTCAGATCCTTCTTCATTGCGGTGTCGCCCTGCCGCTGGTACATGGGTAGGCGCGTGAAGAGGTAGTCCAGGGTGTCCGAGTAGTTCATAAGGTGATACCTTGGCGGTATGAGTAGAAAGGAGCAGATCGTGGCGATGCTGGAAAGTGCCCCAAAGGACGCGTTTTTGCGCTTTGCACTAGCCAAGGAGTGGGAGGGCGAGGGAAATGATGTAGCAGCCCTGCATATCTACCGCAGTCTGGTCAACGACCAGCCGGAGTACGTAGGTACCTACTACCACCTGGGCAAGACGCTGGAACGCATGGACCGGCCGCAGGAAGCCTGGACGGCCTACAGCAAGGGTATTGCGATCACCAAGAAACTAGGCGAACAGCACGCGATGCGCGAACTGGCCGGCGCGCGGATGGAGCTGGGGGATGAGGAAGACTTCGAATAAAGTGGCTTAAAGTCGGTACTTGGCCGCTACGGTGAGGCGTGCGGCAGACTCGCTGTGGGAGATCAGGTAGCCGTCCGTGCGCCCGTCCTGCAGGGGCCGGTAGGGCGCGATGCGGTTGGTGGGTAGCGCGGTACTGCCGAGCAGGGGGTCTTCTACGGACTGTGCGCGCTGCGCCAGGGGGTCGGGCACTTTAGGTTCGGGCAGCGCCAGCAGCACGGCATAGCCAGCTACGAGGAGTACGACCGCGGCGATCATCCAGGGGCGGATGCCAAGCATGCGGCCACGACGAGCGCGGCCGTCCAGACGCTGCTCGATGCGGTCCCAGTTGGCGGGATTGGGCCGGCGGCGCAGGCCCCGGGCGGTACGGCGGAACTGACGGTCGAAGGTATCGGGACTGGACATGGTGAGGGTAGGGTTAGCGGGCGGGGTAGCCCAGTTTTTCGAGTTGTTCGCGCAGACGCTTTTTGGCGAGAATGAGTTGTGACTTACTGGTGTTGATGCTGATCTGAAGGAGTTCGGCGATCTCCCGGTGCTTGTAGCCTTCGATCACGTAGAGGTTGAACACGGTACGGTAGCCGGTGGGAAGCCCGTCGAGCAGTTTGAGAATGTCCCGCTCGGCCAGTCGTTCGGCGGCCACGGCCGGGATCGAGTAGTGGCTGGGATTCACCTCCGTGAGCTCGGCGGCCTGCTTGAGTGCGTGTTTCTTGCGCAGTAACATCAGGGCTTCGTTCACTACGATGCGGCGGATCCAGCCCTCGAAGCTGCCCGCATCCTTGAAGGTGTCGATCTTGTCGAATACCCGAAAGAAGGCGGACACCAGCACGTCATCTACATCGGCTTCCCGGCGGCAGTAGCGGCGGGCCACCGCGCCCATCAGTGGAGCATACTGCGTGTAGACCGCGCGCTGGGCCCGTCGGTCATTCGCTCTGCAGCCGCTGATGAGTTCCTGCTCCGTGGTCAAAGGGGTTACTAATTAAGTACGGCTATAGGATGCCCGGGCGGTGGGTTTTGGTGGGCGTGAAGTCAAACACCTCCGCGAAGTGGTGCTCCATGCGGGGCAGCACCTCGTCCAGCTCCAGGGGCCGGCCCAGTTCTACGCTCATGCTGGTCACCGAACGGTCGGCATCGGCGATCCCGCAGGGCACGATGTGATTAAAGTGCGTCAGGTTGGGGCGTACGTTCAGCGCCAGTCCGTGCATAGTGGTCCAGCGGCTCAGGTGCACCCCGATGGCGCAGATCTTGCGGCGCGGCTGGCGGCGGGCCGGGTGGCCGGCCAGCCAGACGCCGGTGAAGCCCGCATCGCGCTCGCCCTGTAGCCCGAAGTCGGTGAGGGTGCGAATGACCACTTCCTCCAGGCTGCGTACATAGCGGTGCACGTCGTTGAAAAACTCATCGAGGTCGAAGATGGGATAGGCCACTAGTTGGCCCGGACCGTGGTAGGTGATGTCGCCGCCGCGGTTGATCTTTAAAAAGGTAAAGCCCTGCTCCCGCAGTTCCTCCGCGCTCAGTAGCAGGTGGTCTACGCTGCCTGATTTGCCCAGGGTGAAGACCGGCGGATGCTCTACGAAGAGCAAATGGTGGTACTGGGCCAGGCTGGGCTGGTTGCGACGGGCCAGCTTACGGTCGACGACCTCCTGGTGCAAGCGCTTCTGCAGATCCCAGGCCTGCTGGTAGTCGAGGTGGCCGAGATGGTGGTGGTGAACGCGGGGTATAGCCATCTGTATCGTTAGTGTTGGATGGAGCGTTCGCGGTGGACTGCCCCCCAGCTAGCCATGGCGGAGAGTAGGGGCTGCAGCGTTTGCCCATAGTCCGTGAGTCGGTATTCCACCCTGGGAGGTACTTCGGCATATACCCGGCGATCCACCAGTCCATCGGCCTGTAATTCCCGCAGCTGAGCCGTCAACATCTTCTGGGTGATCCCGGTGATCAGTCCGCGCAACTCTCCGAACCGCAGCACGTGATCTCGCTGAAGCACATACAGAATAGCCGGCTTCCACTTGCCTCCGATCACCTTAAGACTGGTGATAACGGGACAGTCACCGTGACTTATTTTAGTTTCTGTTGTATTTCTCATTGGCGTATCTCGCTGATTCACAGCGAAGGTATATAAAAAGTACGTACCCTACTTTTTGGTACCTACTTGCGAAAAGAAACTATTGCAGTCACCTTTGGGACTCACCAGTTCAACCCAGCATGCAGAAAATATTTGTCACCGGAGCAAACGGTACCGTAGGCCGTGAGGTAGTAGCCGCCCTGAAGAACCTATCGGACATCAGTGTGACTGCCGCCAGTCGGTCGTCCGCTACCCCCTTCGATTATGCGGACGCAACTACTTTTTCCGCGGCCGACGGCCACGATGCCGTGTTCCTCCTTGCCCCTCCCCTGGACCCCACGGCGCATCAGCTTGTAACCCCCTTCCTGGACTACCTGATCGCTCACGGAAATCCACGCATCACCTACCTCAGTGCGTATGGCATGCAAACGCTGCCCGCCCTCCCCGTGCATCAACTTCTAGAGGCCCGTCTGCACCAGCTGCAGTCCGCGCGTAGTGCCAGAATTACTATTCTGCGCCCCACCTTCTTTGCCAGCAATTTTGCGCAGTACGAACGCGACAACATCGAACAGCGAAACATGATCTTCAATCCCGCAGGTACGGGCGCTACGGCATTCGTCGATCCGAAAGACATCGGGCGGGTAGCAGCCCTCACCCTCACTGAGGATAAGCATGCAGGGCAGATGTATACCCTGACCGGGCCGCGGACCTATACGATGGAGCAGGTAGCCACCGTGTTATCCAGCCAGCTCAGCCGGCCGATCATCTATCCCGCGCCATCGGATGAGCAGTATCGTACCGCACTAGCGCAGGCGGGTGCCCCAGCCTTTGTGGCCGATTACATGATCGCCGTCTACGGGCTGATCCGCCAGAAGAAAGTAAACCACGTGAGCACCGACGTTGAACGCTTGACCGGGCAGCAGCCGACGGACCTGTCCGTGGTGATCCAGCGCGATTTTAGCTGATCTGAACCTGCCCCCTAGCTAAGGGTCTACGATACCGATGGTCATGACGATCTTACCTACATTAGCGTTACTGGCCATATAATCGTGCGCGCTGGCTACTTCCTCCCAGTCGTAGATCGTATCGACCACGGCGATGAGCGTACCATCGGCGAAGTGCGGCCAGATCCGCTCGCGGAAGTCGGCCGTCAGCCGCTGCCGGTAGGCATCCGTACGGCTGCGCATGGTCGTGCCGGTGAGTTGCACGCGCTTGCGTAGGAAGGGGGCCATGGTGAAGTCGGGTACCCGCGCGCCACCCAGGGCGGCCAGGCTCACAATGCGGGCGTCGGTGGCGCAGGCCTCGAGGTTCTTGTTCAGGTAGGGTCCACCCACGAAATCTAGGATAATGTCCACCCCCTTCCCCTCGGTAAAGTCCAGGGCAGCGGCTGCAAAGTCCTGACTCTTGTAGTCGATACACCGCGCCGCGCCCAGTTCGAATAGCCGCTCGTGCTTGTGCGCACTGGCGGTGACGATAGGAATGGCGCCGGCCAACTTCACCAACTGGATAGCGGCGGTGCCTACCCCACTGGCTCCCGCGTGGATCAGCACCGTCTCACCGGCTTGGATGCGTCCGATCCAGTGCAGGGCCTGGAAGGCTGTCAGAAAGGCCTCCGGGATGGCCGCCGCCTTAGTGAAGGACAGACGCTCGGGAAGTTTCAGCAGCATGCGGTGATCCACGGCGATCTGCTGGGCGTAGCCGCCACCGTTGACCAGGGCGCAGACGTTATCGCCTACCTCGAAGCCATTTGCTTCGGAGCCCACCTCCAGCACCGTACCGGCTACCTCCAGACCCAGGATGGGACTGGCACCCGGTGGCACGGGATACTTGCCCTCCCGCTGCAGCAGATCGGCGCGGTTGAGCGCCGTAGCGGCAATGTGCAACAGGACGGCCGCGGCCGCGGGTGCGGGGTCGGTGACGTCGGCCAGGTGCAGCTGTTGGGCATCACCGGGCTGGTCGAATACGATAGCTTTCATAGGTTAGTTTTTGCCGAGCTGGACGGCGCGTTCCAGCGCGGCATGGGCGCCCCGCTTGATGTCATCGAACACGCTAGTGGCCCGAAAGGTGTGCATCGCCGCCTCGGTGGTGCCCCCCTTACTGGATACCCGCTGGATCCACTCAGTGCAGGTCAGGTCGTTTTTCATCTGTAGTTCTACCGCCCCGCGGAAGGTCTGGGCCACGAGTAGCTCGGCCTGACTCTCATTAAAGCCCATTTCGGTAGCCGCTTCGATCATGGCCTGCATGAAGTACAGGACGTAGGCCGGTCCGCTACCGCTGATTGCGGTCGTGGCGTCGATGCTGTGCTCGTTATCTACGTAAATGGCCTTACCGGTGGTGTTGAGCAGGTTCTGTACCAGCACCAGCTCGATGCGGGTCACGGCGTCGCTGGCCGTGTAGCTGGTCATACCCAATCCGATCTGCGCCGGCAGGTTGGGCATGGCGCGAATCACCTTCTCTACACCCAGCCCCGCCTGGATGGATTGGATCGTCACCCCCGCCATGATCGACAGGTAGACCTGCTGTGGATCTGCGTAGGTCTGCAGACTAGCAAACAGCGCAGCGCTGTCCTGCGGCTTTACCGCCAGGATGATCAGATCGGCCACCGCCAGACAGGCCTCGGCGCCGGTATAGATCGTACCCAGCTCCTGTCCGCGCAGTTCGGCCGCCTTTTCTTCCTGCCGCTCGAGGATCATCAGGTCCTCCTGGTTGACCAGGTGAGCACGCAGCAGACTCCGGGCATACGTCTTTCCCATATTACCTCCGCCAATGACTAGTATCTTCATCGTCCGCTGTTTGGTCGCAAGGTAGCACGGACTTCAACCTTCGCGGGATCACCAATGTATTAAATGTGACTACACGAGACACTTATGCCTACGATTGAACAAGAGATCCAACAAACGAAATTCAGCTCTCCGGCACACCGGACGCAGCTCAATATTCTCTTTACCGCAGGCTGGATCAATCAGCAGACTACCAACGCGCTGCGCCCCTTCGGACTAAGCATTCAACAGTTCAATATTTTGCGCATCCTGCGGGGCCGCAACGGCAAACCGGCCACGGTAAAGCTGCTCACCGAGCGCATGCTGGATAAGATGAGCAACGCCAGCCGCCTGGTCGATAAGCTGAAGGAAAAGGGCTACGTCAAACGGCAAGAGTGCGAAACGGACCGCCGGCGGGTTGATATTGTGATCACCCCGGCAGGCCTGGATATTGTAGGACAGGCCAGTGAAGCCATGGAACGCGATGTTATCCAGCGCTTCAGCCGCCTGGAACCACATGAATTCGATCTGCTATCCGATTTACTGGACCGTCTGCGGGGCTAGTTCGGAATAGTAAAACGAGCGAATATGAGGGGACGCTAAAGGATTAAAGGTGCTGTTTTGTAACTAACAGTCTAGTACCTTTACTAGTGCGACGGTGTGTTACCATCCCCCCTTAATAGTGTGCCATGTATTTACGTCAAATCAGCCTGTTTCTGCTACTCTGTGTAGCCTCCCTATCCCTATCCGCCCAGCGCACCCTCACGGGTACCGTCAGTGACGATACTGGCGAGCCGCTACCCGGCGCCTACATTACGGTCAAGGGCTCCAGCCTCGGCACCACGACCGACATCGACGGGACCTACTCGATCTCCGTCCCCCAGGCCGCCAATACCATCGTATTTTCTTTTCTGGGCTTTGGTACGGTCGAAGTTCAGATCGGAGAAAGTGACCAGATCGACGCCATTCTCTCCGCCGGAACGGTGCTCGACGAGATCGTCCTGATCGGTTCCCGCTCTGCCGGCCGCACCAAACTGACCACCCCGGTACCGGTAGACATCGTAAACGTCACGGAGGTAGCCTCTGCTTCGGCCCAAACCAACGTTAACCAGCTGCTCAATTACGTAGCTCCGAGCTTCAGCTCCAATACGCAGACCATCTCCGACGGTACCGACCACATCGACCCCGCTTCGCTGCGCGGTCTGGGTCCGGATCAGGTGCTGGTCCTCATTAACGGCAAGCGGCGGCACAACACCTCGCTGGTCAACGTCAACGGCACCTTCGGGCGCGGTAACGTGGGTACGGACCTCAACTCCATCCCCGTAGCCGCCATCGACCGCATCGAGATCTTACGTGACGGCGCCTCGGCCCAGTACGGCTCCGATGCCATTGCCGGGGTAATCAATATCATCCTTAAGGAAACCGACGGCCTGCGCCTGAACGCCGAGACCGGCGCCTACCTCAGCTCCGAGATCCCCGACTACCAGGGCTCCACCGACGGCGAGTTTAGCCAGATCAGTGCCAACTACGGCATTAAGCTCAATGAAGAAGGCGGTATCCTCAACTTCACCGGGGTATTCGATGATCGCAACTTTACCAACCGCATGCAGGAGTTTACCGGTAACATCTTCAGTGGCTACAATAATCCGGACTACACCGGTGACCCCACCGACGACATCACCGAAGCAGAACTCACCCGTCGCGGCCTGGAGCGCAGCGACTTCAATATGCGCGTCGGCCAGTCCGCCCTACGCAACGGTGGCGTGATGTACAACTTCAAGCTGCCCGTCGCTGCCGCCACCGAAATCTACAGCTTCGGCGGACTGAACTACCGGCGCGGCAACGCCACCGGCTTCTACCGCCTACCGAATCAGAACCGTACCGTCACCGACATCTACCCCAACGGCTTTCTACCCGCCATCAACTCCAACATCAGCGACGCCAGCGTGGCCCTGGGTATCGTGAGCGTGTACAATAAGTGGGAAGTAGACTTCTCGAACGTCTACGGCCGCAACGGCTTCGGCTACCTGATCAACAATACGCTCAACGCCAGTCTGGGCTCGGCTAGCCCCACCTCTTTCGACGCCGGTGGCTTCAGTTTCGCGCAGAACACGTCTAACCTCGACATCCGCCGCTACTTCGACGATGCCCTCAGTGGACTCAACATCGCCTTCGGTGCCGAGTACCGACTGGAGAACTACCAGATCACGGCCGGTGAGGAAGGCAGCTATACGGACTACGGCGCGGCCAGTGAGTTCGTCACCCGCGGTGGGGATACCATTGTGATTCGCGACGGCAGCGGTCCCATCGCCACCGTATTCGATCCGCTGGGACGTAGCCGGCCCGGTGGCGCCCAGGTATTTCCCGGCTTTCGGCCCGACAACGAGGTCAACGCCTTTCGCAACAGCGTAGGTATCTATGGCGACGTCGAAGCCGACCTCACGGACAACTTCCTGGTAGGTGTCGCCGCACGCTTCGAGAACTACTCCGATTTCGGCTCTACCGTGAATGGTAAGCTGACTACCCGCATCAAGCTTAGCGACGACTGGACCCTCCGCGCCGGAGCCAGTACCGGTTTCCGGGCCCCCAGCCTGCACCAGCTGAACTTCAACTCCACCTCTACCCTCTTCGTCGACGGCGTACCCTTCGAGGTAGGCGTGTTCAGCAACGATAGCCGGCCCGCCCAGCTACTGGGCATCCCCCAGCTAAAGCAGGAGCGCAGCGTCAACTACAGCGGTGGATTTACCGGCCGCATCCCGAGCGCCAACCTGAGCATCACCATCGATGGCTACCTGATCGACATTAACGACCGGGTCGTACTCACCGGACAGTTCCAGGGTGGCGATGACAACGACCGCGACCGCGAGATCAGCCGGCTCCTGCAGCAGGCCAATGCCAACCGCGCCGCCTTCTTTGCCAACGCCATCGACAGCCGCACCCGCGGCATCGACCTGGTCGTGACCCACAACGCCCGCATCGGCAACAACAGCCTGCAGACCTCCCTGGCCGCCACCGTAGCCAAGACCAGCCTGCAGGAAGTCAACACCAGCTCCGTACTCGAGGGACTGGAAGACACCTACTTCGACCGCACCAGCCAGATCTTTTTGGAAAGCGCCGTACCCCGCACCAAGGCCAACCTGACCTTCAACTACGATCTGGACAAGTTCACCATCTTTCTGCGCAACGTCTACTTCGGCCCCGTCGATGAAGCTACCAATAGCCTCGACAACGACCAGGTGTTCGCCGGTAAGGTCATCACCGACCTCAGCTTCGGCTACAATATCAGCGAGCGGCTCGGCCTCACCATCGGTGCCAATAACCTACTCGACATCTACCCCGACCTGAACTCCCCCGCCAACCAGAGCGACGGCCGCTTCCTTTACAGCCGCCGCAGTCAGCAGTTCGGCTCCAACGGGCGGTACCTGTTCGCACGGGTACGGTTTAGCCTGTAGAGCAGTTGTCGGGTTGTTGCGTAATTGGTGACAACGCAATAACGCCCTGACACAATACCGCACTAATGCTCCTCTTCCTTCGTCTACTACTTTTCACCTGCGGCCCCGCCCTATTACTTAGCCAAACGCGGTTAGCCGTTAGCGACGAGGGTAGTCATATCGTGAATACCATAACCGGGCAGCCCTTCTTTTACCTGGGTGACACGGCCTGGGAACTACTGCACCGCACAGACGAGGAGGAGGCGCGGATGTACCTGACCGACCGGGCGAAGAAGGGCTTCAACGTCGTCCAGACCGTAGTACTGGCCGAGCTGGAGGGACTGACTGCGCCGAACAGCTACGGAGAGCTACCCCTGGTAGACCAGGATCCGACACAGTGGAATGAGGCTTACTTCACCTACGTCGATCGGGTAGCGGAGATGGCAGACAGCCTGGGCATCTTTCTGGGCTTGCTGCCTACCTGGGGGGACAAGTTCAACCAGAAGTGGGGGGTAGGCCCGGAAGTGTTCACACCAGAAAATGCGGAGACATACGGCCGCATGCTTGGAGAGCGCTACCGCGATCACAACGTCATTTGGATTCTGGGCGGTGATCGCAATCCGGAAAACGAGGAAGACTTTGCCATTATCCGCGCTATGGCCGCGGGGCTGGAAACAGCCGTGGGCAATCTCCAACTCCTGACCTACCACCCCCAGGGTGGCTACAAGTCGAGCGACTTTTTTGCCGAGGATGAGTGGGTAGACTTCCACATGTTCCAGAGCGGACACGGACGGCGGGATGACAAGCAGAATTACGACTTCCCGCGGGAGGTCAGGCAAGCGGTACCGGATAAGCCTGTCGTCAACGGAGAGCCGGCCTATGAAGACCACCCCGTCAACTGGCGGCCGGTCAACGGCTGGTTCGACGATTTCGACACCCGGCAGGCGGCCTACTGGAGTGTGCTGAGCGGCACGGCCGGTCATACCTTCGGCAACCACAACATCTGGCAGATGTGGCAACCCGGCCGCGCACCGATCAGTAGCGCACGCACCCCCTGGAAGGAGGCGGTCCACTACCCCGGGGTGGCGCAGATGGGACACCTACGGAAGCTGATGGAGAGTCTGCCCTACTATGACATGCACCCAGACTGGGACTTGCTCAACAACGCGCCTAATAGCAGTGGACGCGAGACTGTTGTGGCGCATACGGAGGACATGACTCACCTGCTGGCTTATACTCCGTATGGCGACGAGCTGCGGGTAGATGCGGACCAGCTACCCACCCCTGCTACTTACACTTGGTTCAACCCGCGATCGGGGGAACGCATCCCCTTTACGCCGGAGGAAGCTGGTAATGAACTGGTCCTCGACCCCCCGCTGGACCCGACCCGTGGCAACGACTGGGTACTGATCGTTAGCCGTTGAGGCCAAGAATGTCGCGGTTAGCCGCTGCATCAGTCCCCGCGTCCGCAAAGTCGTCGAAGGCCCGGTCCGTAACCTGGATGATGTGCTCGGCGATGAAGGGGGCTCCCTCGGCGGCACCCTGGTCGCTGCTCTTGATGGCGCACTCCCACTCGAGTACCGCCCAGCTGTCGTAGCCGTACTGGCTTAGCTTGGAGAAGATGCCCTTGAAGTCAACCTGTCCGTCGCCCAGGCTGCGGAAGCGTCCGGCGCGATCCGCCCAGCCCTGGTAGCCGCCGTAGACGCCCTGCTTGCCCGTGGGGTTAAACTCGGCATCCTTCACGTGGAAGGCACAGATGCGGTCGTGGTACAGGTCGATAAAGGACAGGTAGTCCAGCTGCTGCAGCACGAAGTGACTGGGGTCGTAGTTGATCTGCGCGCGGGGGTGGCCGTCGAGGTAGTCTACGAACATCTCAAAGCTGATACCGTCGTGCAGGTCCTCGCCGGGGTGCAGCTCGTAGCCTACGTCCACGCCCACCTCATCAAAGGCATCCAGGATCGGCTTCCACCGCTTGGCCAGCTCGGTGAAGGCCTGCTCGACCAGTCCGGCCGGACGCTGCGGCCAGGGGTACATGAACGGCCACAGCAGGGCACCGCTAAAACTGGGGTGCGCCGTCAGGCCCATATTGGCACTGGCCTTGGCGTTGTAGAGCATTTGCTGGGTCCCCCACTCCATCTTGGCCTTGCGGTTGTTCTGCGCTTCCTTGGGGGCGAACGCATTGTACATCGTATCGTAGGCGGGGTGCACGGCCACCATCTGCCCCTGCAGGTGGGAGGCCAATTCGGTGATCTCCAGTCCGTGCTCGGCCACGCGGCCCTTGATCTCATCGCAGTAGGTCTTACTATCGGCCGCTTTTTCCAGATCGATCAGGCGGCTATCCCAGGTGGGGATCTGCACGCCCTTATAGCCCAGGTCGGCCATGTACTTACAGATACCGTCTAGGCTGTTGAAGGGGGGCTCGTCACCCATAAATTGGGCAAGAAAAATGGCGGGGCCTTTGATCGTGGTCATCGTTGCTATTCGTTTAGAAAGGTGGGCGGGGCCGCCGGTGCGGAGTATGTAGCGGCTACCGCGGCTAACATAGGCAAAATTTAGGCTCTCCCCCATCGGACCCTCCGGAATGCCCCGGGCGCAGTTCACACACTGTACATTTGGCCCACTATGACCGTTACCGACCTCTCGTCCACTGAGTATGGTGAGTTTTACAGCAACTATATTCAGTTGGTGCCCCCCACCATCAGCCTACGTACCGCACTCGATGACAGTGGCGCCCTCCTGATCGACTACCTCAGCAATGTGCCCGACGAGCGGGTAGACTATGCCTACGCCCCCGGCAAGTGGACGATCAAGCAGTCGCTCCAGCACCTCATCGATAGCGAGCGGGTGTTCGCCTACCGGATACTGCGTCTGGGCCGCCGCGATGCGACGCCCCTGGCGGGCTTCGAACAGGACGCCTACGTCCTGCAAGCAAACCTCAGCAACCGGCCTTTCGAGCGGATGATCGAGGAGTTTCGGGGGATACGTAAGAGCACGATCGCGCTGGTGAGCGGACTCTCTGCGGAAGATCTACAGTTCAGCGGTATGGTGAGCGGTCACAGCATGTCCTGCCGGGCCATGGCCTTCATCATCTGCGGACACACCTACCACCACGACCTGCTTTACCGCGAACGCTACGCCCTCTAAGTACCGAAGCGCGTACCGCCGGCGTTACCCCTCCCACATCCCTCCCCTACATTGGTCCGCTACCTCCTCTGCCTGCTCATCACCTGTTCCGCCACCCTCCTTCGTGCCGACGATCTGAGCGGGCGCCTGCGGATGCTCTATCCCGGAGAGGACGCCGAAGCTACCCTCGAACGAGCGTACCTGGCCAAAAAACTAGATAACCTCTTCCTTCAGCTCAGCCACCATGATCGGGTAGAACGGGGTCCCGTACACAAGCAGGTTGAGCGCATTCAGGAACGCTTCGTCAGGGAATTACTACTGACGTATGACGCCCGGGCCGGCCTGACCGATGCCTTCCGCAGCGGCTCCTACAACGATGCCACCGCTACCCTGCTCTACGCCCTCACACTGGAGAAGTATAACATACCGTACGAGGCCCACGTCGACCACTGGGAAAGCTACCTTACCGTCGACCCCCAGGGTAAGCGGACGATCGCCCTGCACAGTCCCGGCACCCGCACCCACACCCCGGCCGCCGAACGCGGCTACCGCCGCGAGTACCTGTCGCTGCTGCGCACCGTCCACGAGGAAGACATCGCACAGCTTTCTCCGGCCGCCGCCGACCAGCTGTTCTACCGCTTCTACTACCGGCCTGCCCAACGGCTCAGCTTTCGGCAGTTGTCGGCCTACGCCCAGTTTCGCCGCGCCCAACACGCCTTCACCCGGGCCGACTATACCTCGGCCATCGCGGATCTGCACGCGGCCTGGCTGCTCGACGACCGCCAGGCCTTCCTGATGTACCGACGGGCGGTCGAGTTGCAGCAGAGCAGTCTGAGCGCGCCGGACGTGACCGGCTACGTAGACGATCTCTTCACTCGCTGGCGGGAAGACAGCACGAACCGCTACCTGCCCGCCGCCCTCCTGCGCCACTTCGACGACCGGCAGCAACTCCTACTGACCCAGGATCAGCCGGACAAGGCCCGTCACCTACTGACTACGTATTGCACCCGCGACGCGACAGCTAGTCCCGTACTTAGTCGGGACGGCCCCGCCCCGGCTACTGCCTGGTGTGATGAACTAAAGCAGCTACAGCACCTGCGCTTCCTGGCCCACTACCAGTCGCGTGGCGAGTACGTACAGGCGCTGCACCTGGCCGAGGCCCTGCTGGCCGAACAGCCCCAGGATGCCCAGCGGCAGGCCTACGTCGCAGAGTTGACGCTGGTGCATCTGCGGCAGACGACCGCGTCCCCGGAAGAATTAGTGACCCAGGCACGAGCAGCCGCGCTGCGCTACCCTTTTCTGCTGCAGCACGATCGCTACGCCGATATCGTTTTGCGACAGACGGCCCTGCGGGTCCGCGATCTGTTTGCGCAGGAGAATGTGGCTGCCGGACAGCTGGAGCTAGTGCACTTTCGGAAGCAGCTACGGGACATCCCGAACGGCTACGACCGGAAACTGTGGACGCTGACGGCCTTCGTGGCGGCCAGCAACTATTACTTCGCAGAGCGAGACTACGCCCCGGCCCGCGCCTACATCGAGGAGGCGCTGGGGCACGATCCGACTAACGACTTTCTCCTGCACCAGCAGGATCTGCTGCGTCGGTACTGATCAGGTCCTGCACCGAGCGGTCGAAGGAGGCCGCAAACTCGGCGTACTTGGACGTGGCCGGTCCGTTGAAGCCCGTATGGATGCGCGTGACCCGGTTGTCGCGGTCAACAAACAGCATGGTGGGGTAACTGATCACCTGGGTGAGCATGGGTAGGGCGCGGCCCGCCTCGTTTTTGTCGTTGCTGCCGGCCAGTAGCACGGGCCAGTCTACCCCCATATTCTCCTGGTAGCGGCGCACGGCGGCGCGGCTGCGGTCGTCATCGGCCCCGTAGCGCTCGAAGGCCAGGGCGACGACCTGTAGGTCCTTCGTGTCGTGATTAGCCAGGTAGTCCTGCAGGAAGTTGGTCTCGTCGCGGCAGTTGGGGCACCAGGTGCCGAACAACTGGATCAATTTAGGCCCCTCGATGTCCGCGAGGCGTACCGTATCGCCGTCGACGGTGGGAAAGGCGAAGGCTAGGGGGATGTCTTCGCGTAGCTGGGTCAGGTCGTCGGGACTAGTCAAATCCGCGGTGGCATCGGGGGTGGCGGTCCAGTCGGTGATGTAGTGCCGGCCACTACGGAAGGTGCCGGCCAGACTTCCATCCTCCCTGATCACTGCCTCGAACAGGAAAGCATGGCTGCCGTCGAACACACTCAGGTACAGCTTATCGAGTTGTACGGTGCCCTCCAGGTAGCGGTAGTCGCCGGTCTCGGTGCGGAAGGTGCCGGTGAGGTGGTTGCCGTCCTGCACGAACTCGGCCACGCCGGGATAGGGCTCTTCAGAAGCATCGCCGGCGAAGGTCACGGCCCAGGTACCGGTCACGTCGGCCGCCGGGTCCTTGCGCAGGGGGGTGAAGCGGTGGCCCTTACCGAAGTAGGCCTTGAAGGGGATACGGTAGTTGTCGCGGTAGTGCACCACCCATACCCCCTCGATCACGTTTTCCTCGTGGTAGGCGCTGATGTGGGTATCGTAGACCGGGAAGTCAATGCGAATGGTGTCGCGGCCCGCCTGCTGGTCGCGGCCAGCGCGAATGTCCTTGGCGGGTACCATGATCTCCTCCGCTCCATTATGGATGAGCAGGTGAAAGGCCGAGTCGTTTTCGTACACCACGTCGAAGGTGAAGGGCAGTTGCCCCTGCGTCACCTCATCGAACTCCATATTGACTTTTTCCGGGATCGGGGCACCCTTGGGGTTGGGTACGATGGGGTTGTACTCGAGTTCCAGCACGCCGCGGTAGGGCCCCGGCGGCAAAAACTGGTAGCGCTCCTGCACAAACACACAGGAGGCGGCCGTACCCAGCAGGATGAACAGGAGGGCGGTACACGCGGGTGCAAGGGAAGGTCGGGGGAAAGCGGGCATACGGAGGGGTTGGAGCAAATGACAACGCTTTTCTCCGGGGGTAGTTGGTGGAGTGCGCGGGGGGCTGTACTTTTGCGGTCGATTCCGGGTCTCGTAGTACAACGGATAGTATACAGGTTTCCGAAGCCTGCGATGATGGTTCGATTCCATCCGAGACCACTTTATACACGACGTGCGGCCTTCGGCCCGCTACTGTCGGCCGGATAATCCAGGGTTCATCACAATTATTTGTGGAAGTAACCTATCCATATTCCCTGCACTTATCCCATGTTTCAGCGTGTTTACCCCCGGGCTTAGTCGGAGGGGGAGCCAGTGAGAAAAAATTTATTGTAGGTACATTGAAATTGATTCAGTTACGACAGTACCTTGTGTCGCAATGCGTCACCGTACGCAGCGCTTCTCACTACTTGCTCTTCTAAACACGCTATGAACAACAGCTTTTTGCGGGGACTTTACGTCCTCAGCGCTGACCGGTTCCGCCGGTTGCGCACCGCCATTCTGGTCGGTACCCTCCTGACTGTGTCCTTACTCGCCCTGGCCATAGTTGGCAAAGTCGCGTTTGAGATTCCCTTTGAGGAACTCTTTCGTGATGCGCTTGTGGTGGCGGAGGCCCCGGAATATTACGGGGCTATGTCGCAGATCGGCCTCTTCCTTTGGTGGGTCACCATGGGTGCGCTCGGCGTACTCGTCGTGGTACAGGCACCCCGGCGCAGCCCGCTGCGTAAGCTCGTCCCCCCCGCCCTGGCGGCTACCCTGATCCTGGCCATCGACGATGCATTCATGCTGCACGAAGCCTACCCTACACTGGGCTTTGGTATCCCTTCAACTATCGCAGTTTATGGCGGAGCCATTGGGGTGTATTTGCTTAAGCACTGGGTTCTGATCCTGCGATCTCCCTTCCCACTGCTGCTGTTAAGTCTCGCTTTCTTGGGATCTTCCATGGCCTTCGATGAAATTCCCAAGCGGGAGCTGCTGTTACCGAAGGAGGCCGTCTTCTTCATTGAAGACGGACTTAAACTTGCCGGTATCGTCTTCTGGTCTGCGTACCACCTCCTGCTGAGTCGTGATGTGCTGTATCAGGAAACGTTCTCTGCCCGCATGCGCCAGATCGATCGAAGCAATCCGGGCCGCAGGCCAGTACGCATGCCACGGGCTAGGTCCGTTCGCCGCGCAGTTTAAGCCTGGCGGGATACCTTCGCGGCAGACCCCCTCACCTGCTGCATGCCACTCACTGGCCTACTCGTACCCCTGCTGTTCAGCCTGGCCTTCTTGCTGCCGGCCTGGTGGTTGTATCGCAGGGACCGCCGCTTGCTTAGCCTGGCACCTGCGTTCACCGCCCTCGTACTGGCGGGTACTACAGTGGCAATCTATGTGGCAGACGTCAACAAAGTACAGGCCCGTTACGACCTCGATCTGCTGCTCACTGAGCTAGCTAAGCGGGATCTCTACACTACGACCGAACTGCGGGATGAGCGGGAGACGCTCTTCCTGTTTTCCTCCGCCAGTCAGGCGCTGTACCGGGGGCGCGACTACGCACCGGAACGGGTGGGGGCTATCGACTCCGTGCTGCAGGCCATGGCCGCCTGGACCATCCGCGCCAGCAACCTGCCGCAGTGGCACGCCGGCACGGATTGGGACCGCTCGGTCTTCTTCCTGGCCCACGCCGGGGCGGTACTGGGGCATTACCAACTGGCGACCAACGACGAACGGTACGCACCCTACTTCCGGCGCATCGGCGACTACCTGGGGCAACGGATGATGCGGGGCCACTACAAGCACCTGGGCAGCAGCGGGGACGAAAACCTGCTGCGGCCTGCGGATAATGCGGCGGCTATCTACGTGCTCACCCTCTTCGACGCGTACTACGGGGAGCAGTACGCGGGACGCACCCGGCAGGAGTGGACGGCCTACATCAAAAAGGAACTGTACTACGCGGAAAGCCGGCTGCCGTGCGCGGCCTTTAACGAGACCAACCGCTGCAGTATCGAACCCAGCGCGGCGGCTACCGGACTGTACATCAGCTACCGGGCGGCAGCGGCACCGGCGGAGGTGCGCGACGACATTCCGTACCGGGAGTGGCTGCACTACTTTAAGCGGTTTAGCGGGAGTCCGTTCGGGCTGTCGATCCGCCCCAATATGCGGAGTGGTGTGGAGGCGCGGCTGTGCAATGCGGGGCTGTCTCCCCTGGACTGTGGTCACTTTGAGGACGCTATCGGACTCTGGGCGGCGGCGGAGTACGGGGGGGGCTATACCTACTTCCGGCTGTTTTCCGGACCGGTCTTCGAGCGCTGGTTCGGGGGCATACCGGACTTTGCCGCGCTGCGACCGGCGCGCCGGGTGAGGGCCCTCACGGTGGTGGCGCTACGCTGCATCGGAGAAGGGACCCAGCGGGGAGCGTGAACCAATAGGGGGGAATGGTCTTACCTATTCGACCCCGACCGGTCGTACCCCAAACAGCTGAATATTATGCCTAACGATTTCGACGTCATCATCATCGGTTCCGGTGCCGGTGGCGGTACTATTGCCTATACCCTGGCCGATACCGGTAAGAAGATACTGATCCTGGAGCAAGGCTCCTTCCTACCCCGCGAAAAGCGCAATTGGGACCCTGAATTTATTTTCGGCAAGGATGGCTACAAGGCGGACGTCACCTGGGAAGGGCCGGACGGGGAGGACATCCGCCCCATCGTCTACCACCGCGTGGGTGGCAACACCAAAATGTACGGGGCCCTGCTGCACCGGCAGCGGCCGGAGGACTTTGAGGACCAGCAGCACCGCGGCGGACTGAGTCCCGGCTGGCCTGTGAGCTACGATGAGTTTGAGCCCTACTATATGATGGCCGAGCACGTGATGAAGATCCACGGCAACCGGGGGGAGGACCCTTCGGCCGGCTGGTCGAGCGGACCGTTCCCCTTCAAGGCCTTCCCCCACGAGCCCCGCATTCAGGAGGTGGCTGATAACCTGGCCAAGCTGGGCCTGCACCCCCACCACTCCAACTTGGCGCTCAACCGCGATATCGACGAGCCATACCGGCGGCCCTGCATCGCCTGCAATACCTGCGACCCCTTTCCGTGTATGCTGCATGCGAAGTCGGACGCCGAGACCGCCCTCGTACGGCCGGCCCTGGCGCACGACAACGTGACCCTCTGGACCGGCGCCCGGGTGGATACCCTGATCGAGGAAGGGGGTAAGATCACCCGCATCGAGGGTACGCTGAACGGCGAGCCGATGAGCCTGAGTGCGGACCTGGTAGTAGTCTCCTGCGGTGCGATCAATACCGCTGCCCTGCTGCTGCGCTCGCGGGTAGCCAACTCCTCGGACCAGGTGGGGCGCAACTTCACCAAGCACAACCAGAGTGGCATCTCGGCCATGGACTACAGTAAGCCCAATGAGACCGCCTTTCAAAAAACGCTGGGCGTACACGACTTCTACAACGGCGGACCGGGCATGCCCTACCCCCTGGGCACCGTACAGCTCACGGGTAAAGCGCACTGGACGCGTATCATGGGCGACTACGCCGATCAGAATATCGACGAAAAGCGGGCACGGGAAGTGCAGAAGTACGCCGTTGATTTCTGGTTCACCAGCGAAGACCTACCGGACAAGCACAATCGCATCGAGTGGACGGACAAGGGCATCAAATTTAACTACCGGCCCAATAACCGGGAGAGCCACTTTGAATTCCTGGACTTTTTTCAGGACAACTACCTCCGCCCCCAGGGCTTCACCGACTTCATGCGCTCGACCAAGGGACTGGAGTTCACCTGGCATCAGGCGGGCACCGCACAATTCGGTACCGATCCGAAAACGAGCGTGCTGGACCTGAACTGTAAGGCCTGGGACGTAGACAATCTCTACGTGGTAGATGCCAGTTTTCAGCCTAGTCAGGGCGCTACCAACCCTACGCTGACCGTAGTGGCTAATGCCATTCGTGTGGGGGAACACCTGCGTAAGGAGTGGTTCAGCGAGAGCGGCGTGAATCTGGACGACTACCCCCTCTCCGACGGCTATATGGCCGATAGTGCCGGAGCTACGATCGACGACACTACCTACACGGCAGGCGACGACGAAAGTTGGGGGGCATAAGCGAGGGCAAACACCAAAATGGATGGTCAGGCGTTATTGCCCGGCGGGCTATCTTTGCCGCCCCTTTAGACGCTGCCACTATGACATTCACCCGCTTTCTCCTGCCCGGCCTCTGTTTTATGGTGTCCCTGACCGTTTCGGCCCAGGCAACTACCGTGTACACCGAAGCCTGGCGCACCTTTAAGGAAGCCGAGGACCACCGGCAGAAGAACGTCCTCGAAAAAGCCCAGCGGGAATACGCCGAGGTAGTGGATATGCTACTACCGGTACACCAGCCGGAAGCCGAACTGCTCCGTATGCAGGCCGAGCTCAATGTAGCCAAACTGGCCGTGCGACTGGGAAAGAGCGACGGCGAAAAACTGATCCTGGACTTCGTGCGTCGCTATCAGCCCGATCCCATCGCCAATACGGCCCTGCTCGAGATCGCCAAGTACTACTTCGACCAGAACGAACTGGACAAGGCCATCGAGTACTACTTACTGGTGCCACGGGACATGATGAGTGGCAGTGAGCAGGCGGAGGTCAATTTCCGCCTGGGCTACGCCTACTTCGTACAGAAGGATTTCGATGAGGCCAAGCGCTACTTCCAGTTCAGCAAGAACACCCAGGGCGAGTACTACTACCCCACCAACTACTACCTGGGTATCATCCAGTTTTTCGAGGGCAACTACGACGTTGCGCTCGAGCAATTTGAGATCGCCGAGAAGGACGCACAGTACAAGGCCTACATCCCCTACTACATCACGCAGATCTACTTCGCCCAGCGGCGCTTCGAGGAGCTGATCGCCTATGCTGCCCCCCGGGTGGAGTCGGGCGGATCGAGCCTGAAGAACCGCAAGGAAATGGAGCAGCTGCTGGGGCAGGCGTACTTCGAGCAGGCCAACTACGCCGCCGCCCTGCCGCTGCTCGAAAGCTATGCGAAGGGTAACCGGAAGATGCGGGAGGAAGAGCTGTTCCAACTAGGCTTTGCCCGCTACCAGATGAAGGACTATCCGCTGGCTGCCGAGGCCTTCCGTGACGTGAGCGGTCAGGCCACGGCCGTAGGACAGAGTGCCAACTTCTACCTCGGTGATATCGCGCTGCGACAGGGCGATGGGGTCGGCGCACGCACCGCCTTTGCGGCGGCCAGCCGGCAAAACTTCGATCCCGAAGTACAGCAGGAAGCCCTGTTTACCTACGCCAAACTAAGCTACGAGCTAGGCTATCCCGCCGATGCCATTACGGCGATCCAGCAGCTACCGGCAGACTCCAAATTCTACGGGCAGGGACAACAACTGCTAGGGGACGTATTCACCACGACCCAGGACTACCAACGCGCACTCGATATTCTGGAGGGCATGACCGACCGCTCGCCCCAGCTCGACGAAGCCTACCAACGGGCGGCCTTTCTGCGCGGACAGGAACTACTCGGACAGGGTGACCTGGTCCAGAGCAAAGCACTGTTGGAGAAAAGTCTGCAGCGGCCCGTAAATGCCTCTTACCGGGCCCAGGCCCTCTACTGGCTGGCTGACCTGGCCAACCGTAGCGGAGACTATGCCGGTTCGATCAAACTGACTGATCAGTTTCTTTCGCTAGCCAAAACGCTGCAGGGGCTTCCCGCTCAGTCCTCCGTCTACACCGGTAACTACCTTCAAGGCTACAACTACCTAAAGCAGGACAACTACGCCGCCGCCCTGACCTATTTCACTAACACGGTGGAGGGCATAGAGCGTAACCTCTCCTACATCAGCGACACCGACGTGCGCGAGCGGGTACTGGGTGATGCAGTGCTGCGGGCCGGTGATGCCTACTTCAGCCGCAACCAGTACGATCTGGCTGCCCGCTACTACGACAATGCCATTCAGCGCAAGACCGTAGGCTTCGTGTACGCCCTGTACCAAAAGGCCCTCATCGAGGGGCTACGCGGCCGCAGCGCGGAGAAGCTGCTGGCCCTGGAACAACTCGTGCAGAACTACCCCAACAGCCAGTTTGCCGATGATGCGCTGTATCAACTGGCACTCACCTATCAGGAGCTGAACCGTCCACAGCAGGCCCTGGATCCCCTGCGCAAGATCATCAGCCAGTATAAGGTAAACTCCCCGCTGGTCAATCAGAGCCTGCTGCAACTGGGTCTGATCAGCTACAACCTCGGCAACAGCGAGTCGGCCATCAACTACTACAAACAGGTCTTTACCTCCAACCCCAGCCCCGGGGAGGCTACCCGCGCCCGGGACGCCCTACGTGAGATCTACGTGGACGACATGGGTCGGGCCGATCTGTTCTTTCAGTTCTTCGAAACCCTGCCGGGTCAGGAGATCACGACCGACGCCCGCGACAGCATTAGCTTCCGTGCGGCAGTAAGCCAGTACGAGAACGGCAACTACGAGCGAGCGGTAACGGGTCTGACCGAATACCTGCGGCAGTACCCCCAGAGCCCCAACACCCTACCCGGTGTATTCTACCGGGGGGACAGCTACGTCGCCCTGCGCCGCTACAATGATGCCCTACCCGACTACGAGGCGGTGATCAACGCCGGACCGAGTCGCTTCTACCTGCCGGCCCTCAAGAAGGCTAGCGTGATCGCCTACAACAGCGTGCAGGATTTTCAGCGCTCGTACCGGCTGTACACCCTACTGGAGGCTGCTGCGGACAATGAGACCGTCCGCTTCGATGCACAGGTGGGGGCCCTACAGTCTGCCTACCGCCTCAACGATGCCCGCGGCACGGAAGACTACGCCGCCAAGGTGGCCGGTAATGCCAATGCGACCGCCGCCCAGCGCACGGTGGCCAACTTCTACCTCGGCAAGATTGCCTACGACCGCCAGGACCTGGTGCGCGCCCTACCCTACTTCGATCAGGTCATTGCCAACAGCGACGACGAGCGCACCGCCGAGGCCCGCTACCTGCGCGCCAGTGCGGTGTACCAGCAGGGTAACCTCGACCGCGCCCAGCAACTGGCCCTGGAAGCTAACCGCGAGAGTTCCGGCTACCCCTTCTGGGTAGCGAAGACGGTAATTCTGCTGTCGGATGTGCTACGGGACAAGAAGGACCTCTACAACGCCCGGGCCGCCCTGGAAGCCCTACTGGAGAACTACTCCGAAGACACTACCCTGGTCGCCGAAGCGCGTGAGAAACTCGCCCGCGTAGAAGCCGAAATTCAGGCCGGCAGTCGCCTGAACACTCAACCTACCAACCCCACCCGCCTCGAGCTGGACAACAGTGGAAACTAACCTTAGTATGCGCACTCCCTCCATCCGCTTTCTACTGGCTAGCTGCCTGTGCTGTACCGTCTCGCTGTTGTCCGCCCAGGGCAACCCCAATCTGGAGGACAACAGCGTGACCGTGGTCACCAACTTCGAGGCCCGACTTACCGATGCCGAACGGGTACGCGTGAACCCCGCGCCCCCACCTACCGATACCACTAGCCGGCGACAGACCTACACCATTCTGCCCCGTCCCCTAGAAGTCGAGTATCCCGCTCCCACGATCCGTCCGCGAGCCGTACGGCGTGAGGAGCAGGAGGAGATTAAAAACGGATACGCCAAGATCGGCCTGGGTGTGCCCAATGCCCTGTATGGCGACCTGAGCTACGACCTCACCGGTCAGGACAACCTTGACCTGGGACTATTCGCCAACCACTACAGCTTCAACAACGACAAGAACCTGGCCAACCAGCGCGCCAGCGACACCAAGATCGGTGCCCGCGGCAATTACCTTTTCGAGCAGGGCTTTGCCGTGAAGGGCGGGCTGAGCTACGACACCCGTAGTCGCTACTACTACGGCTACAACTTCCCCGAATTCGAGCGCGATTCCAACCTCACCTTCGATCAGGACGAGGTGCGCCAGCGCTTCAACACTTTCGCCCTCGACGCGCAGATCTATAACGGTACCCGCACGGAGGGCGACATCGACTACCGGGCCGGCATATCGCTTTACCTGATGGATGCCGACCCCTCGGTACGGGAGACGGGCATGGACATCACCGTAGGCGGCACCAAGTGGATCAACGGCACCAACCCGCTGGACGTCACCTTCCGCGCCGACTTCACCTCCTTCAAGGATACCAGCTCGCAGAGTCTCAATGTGTTCAGTCTCAGCCCTAGCTACACCGTGCTCATCGCCGATCGTATCAAGCTGAAGGCCGGCGTACACCTGACCAGTCAGGAGGATGACTTCGATATATTCCCCAACGTCAGTGCCTCGGCCGTCATCATCGAAGGATTGCTTAGCGCCTTTGCCGGCGTCGAGGGTAATGTGGTGAAGAACACCCTGCGTTCCCTGTCTGACTACAACCCCTGGATCAATACCCGCCTGCGGGTCCGCAACTCCGAGGCCACCCGCTTCTACGGCGGCGTGGAAGGTACCTTCCGCCGCATCGCCTACCGGGCGGAGGCCGGCTACAAGTATCTGGATAACCTGGCCCTCTACACCACGCGCCGCGACGGTAGCGGCATTCCCATGTTTGACGTGATCTACGACGACGGTAGCCAGGTTTACCTCCAGGGCACTGCTACCCTACCCCTCGTGGAGAATCTCGATCTCAGCGCCACCTTCGTCCAGCGCTTCTACAGCATGGAAGACGAAGAGAAGCCCTTCCACCTGCCCTCCCTCAGCCTCAATGCCGCAGGCATCTACACCCTGGCTAATATACCCCTCCAGCTGCGCGCTGACCTGTTCCTCGAAAATGGTCTGCCCTACCAAACTGCCGAGGGCGGCACCGACAATCTCAACGCTCTGCTCGATCTCAGCCTTAGCGCCGAGTACACCATCACCGACACCTTCGGTGCTTGGGTCCGCGTCAACAACCTGCTCAATAACAAGCGGGAACGCTTCTTCCAGTACCCCACGATCGGTACTAACTTCATGGTGGGTGGTACGGCTAGTTTTTAGGTAGATCGCCTTCGGCTGGTTAGACGCTGCGCTGGTTAGATCGCTTCGCTTTTAGACGCTTCGCTGGTTAGGCCGTCTAACGAGGCGATAGGCGATCTAACGAGCGAAGCGATCTACCCGCGGTAGCGGTCTAATAAGCCGATAGGCGAACTACTCCCCATAGGTCTCTCGGGCAAAGCCAAAGCGCATCAGGTCCACGAGTGTGCCGCTGGGCAGACGGTATTCGCCGCGTAGATCTCCCTCGCGACTGAAGCCGACGCGGCGTACGAGGCGCTGACTGGCGTAGTTGTCGATCAGGGTCTTGACGATCAGCTTTTCGAGCTCGAGCTGGAGAAAGGCGAAGCGGACCACCCGGGCCAGTACTTCGGTCATTATGCCCTGGCGGATGAGGTCCTTGTCGATGAAGTAGCCCAGCTCGCCGCTCGGTACGGCCCAGTCGAGGTTGAAGACCTGGACGAAGCCGATCAGCTCCGTGGTGTCGTTGGACCACACACCCATGGCGTAGCGCTGCTGCAGGAGCCACTCCGCGATACACTCCCGGACGAATACTTCCGAGCCCTTGCGCGTCCGGCCGGCCTCGGCCATGAGGTAGGGGAAATGGTCTAGCAGGTAGTCGCGGTTGTGATCCAGCAGCTTATAGAAGGCCTTGCCGTCGTGCTCCCGGAATCGGCGGACAACGCAGCGAGGAGTGATCAGGGCGGTGTCGATAGAAAAGAGCTGGTGGCGCATGGAGGTAAGTTGCGAAATCCAACCCGAAACTTCCGGCTTTAGTTTTCGGCTACGAACTGCACCTTGTCGCGCCAGTCGCCGCGCGGCCGGATCAGGTCGGGCGCCGCGTGGTGTCCCAGGTAGAACATCCCCAGGCAGCGCTCATTGGCCGCACTACCGGGCCAGGCTCCATAGTCACCGCACACGAAACCGGGACTACTCAAGTAGCCACCCAGATCGTAGGCATCCAGACTCAGCCACAGGTTCTCTACCGCTGCTCCTACGGCTACGATCTCCTCCCACTCCGGTACGCGCTCCTGCGGATCGCGGTGCAGGAAGATGAGTAGCACGGCGCCCGACTGATCGATCTTCTTCCCGAACTTATTCGCGATGGCATCTACATCATCCTTCTGGCGACCGTATACATCCAAAAGCTCCCGCTTCAACTGCTCCTTGCCGCCCGCCCGGTAGACGCGGAAGCGCCAGGGTTCGGTCTTGCGGTGGCTGGGGGCGAAATTAGCCGCTTCGATAAGCTCTTCCAGGGTCTGCTGCGCTACGGGCGCTCCGGTAAAGAACTGGGGGAATACGGATCGGCGGGCAGTGATTGCGGGCAGCATAACTGATACTTAGCGGGTCAGGAGTTAGTAGAACATGCCGGCGATGGTGCCGGTCATCAGGCAGGCCACCGTGCCCCCCAGCAGGGAGATTAGTCCGAGCTCGGTCAGGTTCTTGCGCTGACCAGGAGCGATGGCCCCAATCCCACCCACCTGGATGCCGATACTGGCAAAATTCGCGAAGCCACACAGGGCGTAGGCTACGATCAGTACGCTCTTGGGGTTGAGCGTGATGCCGGAGGCCTGCACGGTACGGAAGGTGTCGTAGGCCACGAATTCGTTGATGACCGTCTTAAGGCCCAGTAACTGTCCGATAACGATAACATCCTCATAGGGCACGCCGATGATCCAGGCGACGGGCGCGAAGAGTAGGGCAAGTAAGTAGGTGAAACTGAAGCCCTCGAAGCGCCCCTGGGTAGAGGCCGCAATGGCTTCGTTCCAGTCGGTACCGGTCAGGCCCGCCCAGCGGGCGGCGTCGTTCAGGATGTCCGTGCCACCCACAAAGAATACGTTGAGCATGTAGATGAAGGCGGTGAAGACGAGGAGCATCGCGCCTACGTTGACGGCCAGCCGCAATCCGTCCGTAGTCCCCCGGCTGATCGCATCGAGCAGGTTATTGCTATCGTCGGCGGCCATTTCTAGCCGCTCGTCGCGCTCGGGCTTCTTGGCCTCGTGCGGATCCGCGCTGTGCGCTCCGGTGACGGCGGCCAACTCCTTACTGTCTTCAGGCAGCAGCATCTTGGCGCACACAATCGCGGCCGGAGCAGAAATGATGCTCGCCGTCAGCAGGTGACGGGCGAAGAACTGCTGGCTCTCCGGACTAGTCCCCCCCAGAAAACCGATGTACGACACGAACACACTTCCGGCAATCGTTGCCATACCTCCCACCATCACGCACAGCAGCTCCGACCGCGTCATCCGCTCCAGGTAGGGTTTGATGACCAGGGGTGCTTCAGTCTGTCCGATGAATACGTTGGCGGCCGCCGCCAGGCTCTCCGGCCCGCTCAGGCCCATGGCCTTACTCAGCAGCCAGGCCAGCCCGTAGACCACCCGCTGCAGGATGCCGAAATAGTAGAGCACCGCGGAAAGTGCGGAGAAAAATATGATGGTAGGCAGCACCTGGAAGGCAAAAATGTAGCCGAAGCTATCGAAGTCGGTCACGATACTGCCGAACAGGAACTGCGAGCCCGCCCCGGTAAATTCCAGCGTCTTGCGGAAGCCTGCCGCCACGTAATCGAAGACTACACTTACACCGTTGACCTTGAGGATCAGTATGGCGAGTACTACCTGCATCGTCACGCCGATGCCCACCAGTTTCCAGTCGATGGCACGCCGGTTGGCGCTGAATGTGTAGCAGATACCCAGCATCACGCTCATTCCCAGTGCGGTGCGGAACAAATCATACAGGAAAGTCGGCATAGCACGGATTGGGTACGCCGCAAGGTACATAGTTCACCGCACCCGCGGCCCCGCCCATCTGCGGCGCGTGTATACGGACGGTACGGGCTAAAGCTCTACCTTCGGCCCCGATGACGCACCCTTTTCTCATCGGTATCACTGGCGGTTCGGGCTCCGGCAAGACCACCTTCATCCGTCAGCTGCGGCAGGGCCTGCCCGACGACCGCGTTTGCCTGCTGAGTATGGACGACTACTACGTGCCGCGCGACCTACAGGAAAAGGACGAGCGGGGCGTCCACAACTTCGACCGCCCGGCGTCCATCCACCGCAAGGAGTTCGTGCGCGATCTGAAGCTGCTGCTGGCCGGACAGACCGTACAGCGGCAGGAGTACGTCTTCAATAACGAACTGGCCGAGGCCCGCCAGCTCACCTTTCACCCCGCTCCGGTGATCATCGTCGAGGGACTCTTCGTCTTTCACTACAAGGAGGTATGGAAGCTGCTGGACCTTAAGCTGTTCCTCCACGCGAAGGATAATCTCAAGGTCGTGCGCCGCATCAAACGCGACCGTCTCGAGCGCAATTACCCCCTCGACGACGTGCTCTACCGCTACGAGCACCACGTGCTGCCCGCCTACGAGAAGTACGTGCACCCCCACATGCAGCGGGCCGATCTGGTGGTCAATAACAATACGGACTTCAATATGGGACTGGCCGTCATTCGCGCCTTCGTAGACCAGAAGTTAGCCAGTGCGGGGTCGCCGGTGCAACGCTAGTTGGAAGGCGGTGCCTTTCGCTGCGCAAGCATCCAGTCGTACAGTTCGGGATCGTCGTAGGCCGGGTCCCAGGCGTTGTGGCCAATCCCTTCGTACACGGTGAGCTTCGGCATAGGGTCCATCTCCTTGCGGCGAAGGTTCTCGATCATATCGACCGACTCACTGGGGTGGATCAGGTCGTCGTCCGTACCATGGTGGACCCAAACGGGGAGATTTTCCGGGATCCAAATATCGTAGGAATGGGGGACAGCCCCACAGACGGGTGCCAGCGCCGCGAAGCGCTCGGGCGTATGCATAGCCAGCATCCAGGCGGCCAGCCCACCCCGACTCAGGCCGGTGAGGTAGACGCGGTTGGTATCTACCCGGTTGCCGGCGATGAAGTCGTCCAGTAGGTAGCCGAGTCCGACGTTGTCCCAGAAGCCCCGCTGAAAGCGATTTTGGGGGGTGAGTAGGATGAAGGGAAACTCGTGTCCGGCTGCAACCCGACGCGTGGGTCCGTTGATCTTGACCCGCTCCAGGTCGTCGCCGCCCTCTCCCCCACCATGTAGGAACAGGACGAGGGGGTAGTCCTGTGCGGAGGTATCGTAGCCCGCCGGGTAGTACACCAGGTAGTGCATGGAGTCGCGCCCCAGGTCGATGCCCCCGGTGTCGAACTGCGCGGTGAGGCCCGCAAACGGTAGGGCGATGAGCAAGAGTAGAAGGATACGGTTCATACTGGATGGCTTGGATGGTGCTGGATGATGTCCCAGAGGTTGCCGTACAGATCGGCGAAAACAAAGACCTTCCCGAACTCCTCCACGGAGGGCGGGCGGACGATACGTACCCCGGAGGCCAGGAAGTTACGGTAATCGCGGTTCAGGTCGTCGGTAGCCATAAAGAGGAACACCCGGCCACCGGTCTGATTACCCACTGCGGCGCGCTGCTCGTCCGTTGCAGCGCGGGCCAGCAGGATGCCGCAGTGGTCGTCTCCCCGTGGTCGGATGCGTACCCACCGCTTCGTCTCGCTCAGGGGGGTGTCTTCCAGCAGTTCGAAGTCGAGCTTCTCGGTATAGAAGGCGATGGCTTCGTCGTACTCCCTGACCAGCAGGGCAAACTGAAAGATGCGATTACTCATGGGGGGAAGGTACGGATGCTTGTATAGTCAGTCGGTGTTGCCTACCTTTGCGCTCCATTTGTAAAAAACGGTGCCATGCCTAAGATGAAGACGCACAGCAGTGCGAAGAAGCGGTTCAAGATTACCGGTAGCGGTAAGGTGAAGCGCTTTCAGGCTTACACCTCGCACATGATGCGCAACAAGTCCAACAAAGCCAAGCTGCGTCTGCGTGATGCGACCCTGGTTTCGGTAGCGGATGAGAAGCGGATCAAGCGCCTGCTCTGTAAGTAAATTTTTTAACGAGAGTACGGGCTCAAAGTACCGCCGACGAGGCGATCTCCGTGCTGCACTAAAAGCAATGTATTATGCCACGTTCAGTTAATGCGGTAGCCAGCCGCGCGCGCCGCAAGCGCATTCTCAAAGCCGCCAAGGGATACTTCGGCGCACGTTCCAAAGTCTATACCGTAGCCAAGAATGCGGTCGACAAGGGAATGGGATACTCCTACCGCGACCGCCGCAACAAGAAGCGCGTGTTCCGCCGGCTGTGGATCGCGCGTATCAACGCCGCCGCCCGTCAGAACGGCACCACCTACAGCCGCCTGATGCACGGACTTAGCACCGCAGGTGTAGGCCTCAACCGCAAGGTGCTCGCCGACCTGGCCATGCACCACCCCGCTGCCTTCACCGCCGTAGTGAATAGCGTGAGCAAGTAAGGCTCGCCCCTCCGACATACCTTTAAAAGCCCCGCCGAACGTAAAGCTCGGCGGGGCTTCCTATTTTACGGCAAAAGCCTTCCTACTATGCGCCACTACCTGATCGTATTCCTCTGCTGTGTTTTCCTCGCACCCGCGACCGCGCAACAAGCGGCTACGGCCGGACTCTCGGAAGCAGGACTGGAACGCTACACCGACTGGCTGGAGGGGGAGATCGAGGAGGGCCGCCTGCCCATGGCCGAAGCCATGATCTACCGCAACGGCAGCCTGGGCTACCATAAGGTGCTGGGCGTGAGTGATCTGGAGACCGCCAAAACGCTGGAGGAAAACCAGGTGTACCACCTCATGTCGATGACCAAGCCCATCATCTCGGTAGCCTTTATGATGCTGTACGAGGAGGGTCACTTTCGACTCACCGACCCGGTGGCGCAGTACCTGCCCGAGTTTGCCGACCTGAATGTGGCGCAGAATACAACGGAGGGCGTCGGCGTAGCCACCGATACGGCGAGCAGTCCGGTCACGATCCAGCAGGTACTCAGTCATACGGGGGGCTTTTCACACGGACTCAGCGGCAGCAAGCTCGACAATGAGATCGCGATGGCCCTGTACTATATGCCACACGCCGACATCGCCTCGCGGGTCAGTAAGCTGGCTACCCTACCCCTGGTGGGCCAACCCGGGGCGCAGTGGTACTACAGTACCTCGCCCGATATCCTGGCCCGACTGATCGAGGTGTTTTCAGGCCAGACGGTCATCGAATACCTCAGTAGCGAACTGTTCGAGCCGCTGGGGATGAAGGATACCGGCTACAATATCCCCGAATCGGAGACCGCCCGGCTGGTCACCAACCATGACCTGCAGAACGGCACGATCGTCAAGGCCGCACGACAACTCCCTTCGGCGGGCAATACGGTCTACGGGGGCTCCTTCGGACTCTACTCCACGGCCAGTGACTACCTGCGCTTCACCCGTATGCTGCTTAATGGCGGCGAGCTCGAGGGGGTACGCTACCTGAGCCCCAAGACGGTGGAACTGATGACGATGAACCACGTCGGTGACATGCGCGAGCAGGGACAGGGCTTCGGGCTAGGATTTGGTGTGGTGACCGACGTGGCTGCCTCCGGCACCCTGGGCTCGGAGGGAATGTACTACTGGAACGGCGCGTACTCGACCTTCTTCTTCATCGATCCGGAGGAAAATATGATCGCTATCCTGATGTCTCAACGCTCGCCCTACTCCAACTTTCACGAAAGTATGCTGCGGCAAATGGTGTATCAAGCCATCGAAAAGTAGGCGTATCGAATTTCGATAATTTTTAGTGAAGCGAGTAGATAAGGGGGTGTAGCTACTGCGCCAGGTCGGTTATGTGAGTTACATCGGTTATATTAGTGTCGAACAACATGTATTTGGGACAGTATTGTGCTGCCCGAGGCTATTCTATCGACACTATGATAACACACACTACCCGGCATCGCTATGCCCTGTCCACGCTGCTTTGCAGTCTCGTTTTCCTTACCCTTCTGATCAGCGATCCGCTACCTGCGCAGACCGGCTCCTGGACTGGCGTCAACACATCGGGCGCGACTCCTGAGGCACGCCACGAATCCGCTTTCGTCCAAGTGGGTGAACGATTTTACCTACTGGGTGGTCGCGGCACCCGCAGGATCCAGGTATACGACCCGGCCACTAAGCAGTGGGCAAACACGAATACTTCACTCACCAACATCCACCACTTTCAGGCACGGGCCTACCGGGGGAAGATCTACCTGCTCGGCGCACTCACCGGTGGCTACCCCGATGAGGATCCGCTGACCAACGTACTCATCTACGACCCCCAGCAGGATAAGCTGATCACGGGCGCTACCATCCCCGTCAACCGGCGGCGGGGCTCCAGTGGTATCGTACTGTATAACGACGTGTTCTACATCGTGTCCGGCAACCGGAACGGCCACAGTGCCTTTTTGGAGGACGGCAAGACACCGGCCAACGTACGCTGGACGGACAAATACGACCCGGCGACCGGACGCTGGACGGTGCTGCCCGATGCCCCCCACGCCCGCGACCACTTTATGGCCGAGGTGATCGGTGATAAGCTGTATGTGGCCGGCGGACGGCGGTCGAAAGTGGGCGCGGCCGCAGGTGCGTTTTCCGATACGGAGCAGGCGGTGGATGTCTTCGACCTGACGACCGAGCAGTGGCTAACCGGTAGCGAGCTACCCCCAGCGCTACCTACGGCCAGGGCGGGAGCGGCTACCGCCGTGATCAATGACGAGCTGTTCGTGATCGGCGGAGAGATAGCCGATAATCCGCCCAATAATCTGGCCCTGCCGCACACGGAAGTACTGAACACCAGCAACGGTACCTGGCGGCGGGCCGGCGACCTGGTCCTGCAACGCCACGCCACCCAGGCCGTAGTGTATCGGGATGCGATCTACCTGGCAGCCGGCTCTAAGACCAGGGGAGGCACTGAGATCAAACCTAGTGAGGTCTTCATGGAGCGTCTGAGCTTTCCCGGAGCCGGGGGCACGGGCTATAAAGAATGGACGGAGCTGGGAAAGGGGCCCGTAGTTCGTTCCGAGGCTACCTCCATCACGTACCAGGGCGCCTATTACATCTTCAATGGCTTCAACGGCAACATCGATATCTACGACCGGGTGGAGCGCTACAATCCGGCTACCAATACTTACACGCGTTTGGCGCCCATGCCTACGGTGAACGGCAAACTGACTGCGGTGACCCACAACGGGATCGCTGTGGTAGATGACGTGGTGTGGATCGTCGGCGGACGCGTAGGCGACCATCCCGGCAAAGTGACGAATGCCGTATGGCTCTACGATATCTCGGACAATAGCTGGCGCAAGGGACCAAGCCTACCGGTGGCCCGTGGAGGTGGCGGTCTGGGTCGACTAGGCAATACCCTGCACTACATAGGCGGCTTCGACGAAAATGCGCAGTGTGACGTGGATGACCACCTGATGTTTGATCTGGACGAGCCCGCTGCGGGTTGGCAGGACCTCACGGCTACCTCCCCCATGCCATTAGCCAGAAACCACTATGCTGCGGTGGTACTCGATGGTACGTTCTACGCGGTGGGCGGACAGAACGGCCACGACGGTTGCGGAGGGGCTGCCGATCTCAGCTACGTACACCGCTACGATCCGGTTACCGACCGTTGGTCGCGGCTAGCTGACCTACCGAGCAAGCAATCGCACGCCGAGCCGAGCACCTTTGCCTACAACGGCAAGGTGGTCTCCGTAGGGGGTGCAGAGAGTGGCGGCAGGGACGTATGGGAGTACGAGCCCGCCAGTAACAAGTGGACCGTACGGTCCGATATGCAGCTACCCGAGCCCCTGTTGGCTCCTACGGCAAGGGTCTACCAGGGTAATCTGGTCGTACTCAATGGAGGCTCACCGAACGTTCAGAATCCCCGCGCCAACAGCCGGGTGAAGAAATATGAGCCTTCTACCACTAAGGCACTCTCCTTCAACCGAACGACCATCCGGGTGGAATCCGCGAGCCCGCAGCCTGAGTCGGCCAGCGTACTGCTATCTAATCTGGACGCTGAAACCAGTGTGCCGTATGTGATCGAGACCGACGACATACCATCGTGGCTACAGATCGACCGTCCGGTCGGACTAGCCCGGGAGTCCTTCGCTGAGATTAATCTGACCCTGGACCCGGAGGGGCTTGCCGCAGGCACGTATACGCATACGTTACGGGCCAGCTCGGCGGGCTATACCTCGTCTGCGGTATCCGTCAGCCTGGTCGTCACTACCTCCGGCGGTCCGGAGTCGGACGCTACGGCGTACTGGCTGGAGGCGGAATGCGGTGTGGTAGGAAGCAATTGGAACGTTTCAACGAACGACGGTGCCTCCGAGTCCGCTTACGTAGAAGCAATACCAGGAAATAACTCCATGAGTGCCCCACCGGCCGATGTACCGGCTAACCGGGTATCCTACCGCTTGACGCTATCTCGTACTGCTACCTACCGGCTCTTTGCCCGGGTGGCGGCACCTTCCGGCGCGGATGACTCCTTCTGGATACGTATCAATGGCGGGGAGTGGCTGAAGTGGTGGCAGGGCCTGAGTACGTCCGGCGGATTTGCCTGGCGCGAAGTGGTCGACAGTCCGTTCCGTCTGCCCGCGGGCGAGGCAACTATCGAGTTCGCCCTTCGGGAGGACGGCACGCTGCTCGATAAACTTTTCCTCACCAGCACCGATCGACAGCCCAGCGGACTGGGTGACGCTGCGTCAAACTGTGCAGCCTCGCTACCACCGCCCGCGCCGAAGCCGGAGCCAGAGCCCGAACCCGAACCCGAACCCGAACCCAATATGGCTGTGCGGATCAATGCGGGCGGTCCGACGGTCTCCTACGGAGGAGAGACCTTCGCCGCGGACGGCTCGTTTACGGGCGGCAAAACGTATACTAACTCATCCGCTACCGTACCCCCCCTCTACCGAACCGAACGCAGCGCGAACAGCCCGTTCCAGTACAGTTACCAAATTGACGTACCGGATGGTGATTACACCGTGCGGCTGCACTTTGCGGAGATTTACTTCGGCGCCACCAATGGCGGTGCGGGTGGACCCGGCAGCCGCATATTCGATGTACGCCTGGAGGGTAAGTTGATTCTCGATAATTACGACATCTATGCGGAGGTAGGCCCTGAATCCATCGTAGTCAAGGAGTACCCGGTGACCATTACGGACGGTGCCGTCAATCTCTTCTTCGATGCCTCCGCGGCCGTGGGGGGCACCGACCAGCCTAAGGTATCGGCCCTGGAGGTGATCAGCCGGGCCGGTGGTGATTCCAGCCCAACCGTGGCTGAGTTATCGGCTGAGGCGGAGTGTGCCGAAGGTGGTAGTAGCTGGCGCAAGGGTAGTGATTCCGGAGCATCCGGAACTACGTACATGGTATTCCCCGGCAGCAGCAACCTGCCTGCTCCTACTCAGAATGTAGCGAGCGAGCAACTCAGCTTCACGGTCGACCTTACCGAGAGTGGTACCTACAGTATGTTTCTCCGCCTGCGCACGCCGAGCCCCGGCGCCGTCGGTAAGAACTCCTTCTGGGTCAAGGTGGACAACGGAAGCTGGATCAAGTTCTGGCAGGAGGTCGGTGGAGCACAACTCCTGACCGAAACCTTTGCCTGGCGGGAGGTCAATGACGACGGGCGGTCGACCCGCTTTTCGCTGTCTCCCGGTCGCCACACCATCCGCGTAGCCGCGCGGGAGACCGGTGCGCAGCTGGACAAGCTATACCTCAGCCGGCAAGCCAGCAGTCCGACTGGACTAGGTACACCGGCCATCAATTGCCAGTCCGCTTCCGTCCGTTCTACCACGGCGCAGACTACCATTCCACAAGCGGACCAGTTTGCAAACGGAGTGCGCCAACTACGGGCCTATCCTAATCCCGTTACCGACCGGCTGACCTTCGACATAGGCGGATCACCGGCGGCGTTCGAGGCGCAAGTCCTGGACCTCTACGGACGGGTGGTCAATCGGCAGGCTTACGCCTCCGGTACAGTAGGATACCTGGACGTAGCTGATCTACCACCCGCCACGTACTACCTGCGGGTGATCGGAGAGGCGACGGAGGCGCCCCTACTGCTTCCCTTCGTGAAGCGGTAGCTGGCAGGGAGGAGGCCCGGAGTTGCACCCGGGCCTTCCTACCCCGCCAGAACCCTACTTTCTCGACGCCTTACTACTCGATGGCGCGGCGATCACGTCCACGCCACGGTCCAGGATCATACGGTTATACTCCGGTACCCGTTCGGCTACGATGCGGCGGTACTTGTCCAGCTCGGCGTCGATGGCCTGGGTGAGCTCCTCCTTCACCGCGTAGGCGGCGGCGGTGGGCCGGTAGGTACCGATACCGGTCAGACTATTCAGGTGGGCTAGCTTATTGGTGAGGCGGATCGGGTAGTTAAGGGGGTCCTGTCCGCTGCGATTCTTGGTCTGGTAGAGTGTCTCTTCGATAGCGGTCAGGCTGTCGATGACCTGCCTGCCGTAGCTAGTCAGTTCTTCATCGTCCGTACGCTCCTGGAAGTCCTTGATCTGATCACGCACCTTGCGCAGGTCCAGGATGACCTGGTGGGCCTCACTGGTCTTATCCTGGATCTCCTTCATAAATTCGAACTGCGCCGTACGGTCCTCCTCCGAGGCCTGCACCCGGGGGTCGGCCTTGATGGTGAAGGGCTGGGTCTGCTCTCGCTCTCCAACTTTGAAGGCTACCGTGTACGCTCCCGGCAGGGCCATGGGGCCGCCCGCTCCGGCCCACCAGAGGATCATGCCCGGCACCTTCACACCGTCGGGGTACGATAGATCCCAGTTTACGGTCTGACCTCCGGCCTTCAGCTCGAGCCTGTCTTCCTTCTCGTCTGTGGTGGAGGTCCAGCTACGGATGGTATCGCTGCCCTGCAGAATGGTCAACTGCATGGGCAGGGTATCCTTGGCGGTATCCTCACTGAGGTACAAGTGGAAGTTGACGCCCCCGGGGTGGTTCTGTCCTTCGGTCCGGCTGGTCCGGCTGCTACCGCCCATCCGCCAGGCATCGGCGGGCTTGAAGAGGTGGAAGTCTGCCTGCTCCGCTACGGTACCCAACTGTTGCAGCAGCGTGAGGTCATCCATGACCCAAAAGCTGCGACCCTGGGTAGCCACGATGAGATCGTCGTCTTTGATGGCCAGATCGGTAACCGGCACGATGGGCATATTCTGCCGGAACATCCGCCAGGACACCCCGTCGTCCATACTCATATACAGACCGCTTTCGGTACCGGCGAAGAGTACCTCGGGATTGCCGGGATACTGCCGTACGACGCGGGTGAAGTGATTGCGGTCGATGCCCCCGTCGATGCGTCGCCAGGTTTGACCATAATCGGTGGTATGGTACAGGTAGGGCGTGTAGTCGCCGAGCTTATAGGCGGTACCAGCGGCGTATACACCGCCATTTCCACGCTGGTCGATATCCAGGCTGTTCCACATGATGTATTTCGGTGCATCGGTGGGGGTGACATCGGTCCAGTTCTCGCCGCCGTCGCGGGTCACGTGTAGCAGGCCGTCGTCGCTACCGGTCCAGAGTAGGCCGGGCTCTTTGTTACTCTCGGTGGCGGTAAAGATAGTGGCGTAATATTCTACGCCGGTATTATCCTGGGTGATGGGTCCGCCGCTACTCTTCAGCTTATCGGCTTCGTTGCGGGTGAGGTCGGGACTGATGATCTCCCAGCTTTCCCCCTCATCGGTGCTGCGGTGCACGTGCTGGGAGGTGGTGTAGAGTACTTCCGGATCGTTGGGACTGAAGAAGATCGGGAAGTTCCACTGGAAGCGGTACTTCATCCCCTCGGCGCCGTAGCCCATGGGGTTGTCGGGCCAAACATTGATGGCACGAACCTGATTGTTGCTGTGATCGTAGCGGGTAAGGAAGCCACCGTAGCTACCGCCGTAGACGATATCCGGGTTGTTGGGGTCGGGAGCGATGTGGGCCGACTCTCCACCGGCGGTTTCTTCCCAGTCTGAAGTACCAATGGTGCGGCCGTCCGTACGGTGGGCGATGCGTACGGTAGAATTATCCTGCTGGGCACCATAGATGCGGTAGGGGAAGCTATTGTCCGTGACTACCCGGTAGAACTGAGCGGTGGGCTGATTTTCGTAGGTGCTCCAGTTTTCGCCCTGGTCGAAGGTGACTTGTGCGCCGCCGTCGTCGGCGATGATCATCCGCTCGTTGTTTTCCGGAGCGATCCACAGATCGTGGTGATCGCCGTGGGGGGCGTTGCTGGCCTCGAAGGTGCGGCCGCCGTCCGTACTGTGGTGGTACTGCACGTTCATCACGTACACGCCATCGATGTCCTGCGGATCGGCGTAGATCCGGGAATAGTACCAGGCGCGCTGCCGCAGGGCGCGGTCGTCGCTGCGGGCGCTCCAGGTCTCGCCGGCATCATCGCTGACGTAGACTCCGCCTTCCTTCTCATTTTCGATGATGGCGTATACGCGGTTGGCGTCGACGGGACTTACCGCCACGCCGTTTGCGCCCCAGATACCCTTAGGCAAGCCCTTGTTTTCGGTGATCTCCGTCCAGTTGTCGCCGCCGTCGGTCGTTTTCCAGAGTCCACTGCCCTCGCCGCCACTTTCGAGGCTGTAGGGGGTACGGCGGATGCGCCAAGTGCTGGCGAATAGTACGCGGGGGTTGGAGGGATCCATACTCAGGTCCACCGCACCGGCGGCCGCGCCCGCAAAGAGGATGCGCTCCCAGGTGTCGCCGCCGTCGGTGCTGCGGTAGACGCCGCGTTCTTCGGTGTCCTTGAAGAGGTCACCCATGACGGCCGCGTAGACCAGATTAGGATTGCGGGGGTGAACGCGGATGCGCGAGATGTGACGGCTGTCGGGCAGACCGATCTGCTGCCAGGTCTTGCCGCCGTCGATGGTCTTCCACATGCCGTAGCCGTAGCTGACGTTGCCGCGCACGGTCTGCTCGCCGCCGCCTACGTAGATCACGTTGGGGTCTGACTCCGCTACGGTCACCGCGCCAATGCTGCCGCCGAAGTAGCCGTCGGAAATGTTGGTGTAGGTCTGGCCGCCGTCCTTGGTTTGCCAGACGCCGCCACCGGCCCCGCCGAAGTAGTATAAGTTGGGCTTATTGGGTACGCCGGTCACCGCCGCTGAGCGGCCACCGCGGTAGGGGCCGATACTGCGAAACTGCAGGGAGGAATACAGGGCGGAGTCGATCTCCTGGGCGGTCAGGGCCAGACCGCACAGCAGTAGTACGAGGGTAGTAAAAAAGCGCATTCAGTAGTCGTTGGTCGGGGATGAAGATAAGCACTTCGACCGACCGTAGACCAGTGGGGGCTACACCACCGCCTGAAAACCCACCTGCCCGTGGCGGCCGAGCCGTAGATTGGCCTGCTCGATATTGAAGGCAGCGGGATTAAAGTCCTGGGTAAGCCAGCCGGCCATCTCGCGGTATTCATCGTTGGTGGGGTCCTGCATCTTGGCGATCATCTCTTCGTACTCGCGTAGGCTGCCGACGTCCTCCGGCGGGCAGGCGCGCTGGCCGGCGGTGCAGACGGGGTAGTGCCGGCGGCCTTCAGCTTCCCCTATATCCTCCAGCAGAAGGTGGTGGTACCAGGTGGCTCCGCGGTCGAATTCATAGCCACAGTCGTCGCCGATGGTAGGCAGTAGATCCTTTAGTAGTGGCTCCCCACTGGTGGGTAGATCGCGCTCCTGCGGGGGCAGGAACTGGTACTGCTCCGTACCCCGCCAGCCCATCGCGGCCTGAATGATGTAATGCAGCTCGGTCTGCGGCACGGTACTGGGGATGAGGATGCGACGCCAAATCTCCGGGTCGCTGCCATCCAGACTTACCCGTACGGTGTAGATGTGTCCGCGGGGGTCATCGGGCGCTACGATGTCCGCTACCGCTTCATCGTCCTCCTCCAGCGGCGGGGCGGGCTCCTGGGGTGCCACTTCGACCGGTGGACTCATGGCTACTACCGGGTGTCCGCTATCCTCATTGTCGTTTGCACTTAGCAATGCGGAAAAGGCGGCGGCGTAGTACGCATCCAGTACATCAGCCGGATCATCCATGCCCTGCTCTTCCCGATCTACGATCACATCCCACAGGGCCAGCAACAGCTCGTCTACGGCCGGGCGGTCAGAGACGGGTGGCTCGTCCTGGTGCAGTTCGAAGTGCCTGTGGTAGGCCGCATACGCCGCTTCCACATCCCCCACGGTGAGTTCGGGGTGCTGTTCACGGGCCTGCGCGGCGGCGTTGGCAAGAGCTTGTTGTAAATTGTCGGTTGACATAGGCACTAAATTGGGGCAAAGATACTCACCCACACATGCAGCAGTCCCATCCCGGTAGTAAAACAACGCAAGTCACTAAATTTAGTGTTTCCACGTCTACCGAAGTGACCGATGTAGTAGCCGAGGAAGTGCCGCTGGAACTGCAGGTACTCCACCAGGGTCGCACCCACCCGGTATCCATCACCATGCGTACACCTGGGCGGGATGTGGACCTCGCCATCGGCTTCCTGTTCACTGAGGGTCTCCTTCCAGCCGGACACACCGTGGCGGGCGGCCGCGCGCGGGTGCGGGGGAATACCGTAAAGGTGCCGTGGCCACCCGCCGTGCCCCTCGAACTCAAACGGATCGAGCGCCACTCCTACACCTCGAGCAGCTGCGGCGTATGCGGTAAGACCTCCCTGGAGATGGTCTTCCAGGCGATCCCCTTTGCGGAGGCTCCGACCGTGTGGACGATCACCCCCTCACTGCTCCCTACCCTACCCCCCTTACTCAAGAAAGCCCAACAGCTCTTCGCTACCACCGGCGGCATCCACGCTGCCGGCTTGTTTGATCCGTCCGGTAGCCTACTCCACTACGCTGAAGACGTAGGCCGCCACAATGCCCTGGACAAACTCATCGGCCACTACTACCGGCACGACCTACTCCCCCTGGACCGACACATCCTCCTGCTAAGCGGAAGAGCCAGCTTCGAGTTGATCCAGAAAGCCGCCATGGCGGGTATTGCCTGCGTAGCTAGCGTAGGTGCCCCCTCCAGCCTAGCCGTAGAGCTGGCCGAAGACCAGGGCATCACGCTCTGTGGCTTCCTACGTGCCTCAGGCTTTAACTGCTACAGCCACCCACACCGTATTACCGACCACAATCCGCAGTAATCCGTGCCCCAAATCCGTGTAATCCGTGTTTAGTCCCTACAACTCACAGCTACGCCATGCCCGCCGAACTAACCCCACCCCGCCTCACCGATCTGGAGATCAAAGCGCCCAGTAGCCGCGCCGCCGGTCTGCCCGCCCTACGCTACTCCTTGAAGCACGTCACCGAACACATGCACGTAGGCGAAGGGCTGGAAACCCTCGCCAAGCTGAACCAGAAGGGTGGATTCGACTGCCCCGGTTGTGCCTGGCCCGATCCCGACGGCGCGCGTACCCCCATGGCCGAGTACTGCGAGAACGGTGTAAAGGCGATAGCGGAAGAAGCCACCAAGCGCCGCATCGGCCCCGCTTTCTTCGCCGAGCATAGTGTAGAAGCACTCGGTGACTGGACCGACTACGAACTGGGCAAAAGCGGGCGCATCACCATGCCCATGCACCTGCGCCCCGGCGCCCAGCACTATACACCGATCAGTTGGGAGAAGGCTTTTGATCTAATGAGTCGGCACTTGAAGGATATGGAGCCCGACGAGGCCGTGTTCTATACCTCCGGCCGCACCAGCAACGAGGCCGCCTTTCTGTACCAGCTCTTCGTGCGGCAGTACGGGACCAACAACCTGCCCGACTGCTCCAATATGTGCCACGAAAGCACGAGCCTGGCCCTGGCCGAAGTGCTGGGACTAGGCAAGGGCAGCGTGACGCTGGAAGACATCCACGAAGCCGATCTCATCATCTGTTTGGGCCAAAACCCGGGGACCAACCACCCGCGGATGCTCACCGCCCTGGAGAAGATGAAGGAGAACGGCGGTCATATGATCAGCGTAAATCCGCTGCCGGAGGTAGGGCTGATGGACTTTGTGAATCCCCAGCGGCCCCTCAAAATGGTCACGGGAGGGACCGAACTCAGCGACCTGTTCCTGCAGGTAAAGATCAACGAGGATCAGTCGTTACTGCGCGCTTGGCTTAAGATCCTGTACGACAAGGAGCAGCAGGCGCCGGGTACGGTGTTCGATCGGTCGTTCATCGACAGCTATACCTCTGGCTACCCCGCTATGGCGGCCCAACTGGCGGCTACTGATCTGGCGGATTGCATCAATAATACCGGACTGAGCGCCGAGGCCGTCTACGAGTCTGCCGGAATGATCCACGGCGCATCCCGCATCATCGTGTGCTACGCGATGGGACTGACGCAGCACGAGAACAGCGTGGATACGATCAAGGAACTGGTCAACCTATTGCTAGTCAAGGGCAGCATCGGCAAGCCCGGCGCCGGTATCTGCCCCGTGCGCGGCCACAGCAACGTGCAGGGCGACCGCACCATGGGCGTCTGGGATAAGCTCAAACCCGAACTGGCCGACGCCCTGCGCACTCACTACCACTTCGACCCACCCACCGAGGATGGCTACGACGTAGTCAAAGCGATCCACGCTATGGCCGACGGTAAGGTGAAGTTCTTCATGGGCATGGGCGGCAACTTCATCAGCGCCACCCCGGACACCGAACTGACCGCCGAGGGCCTGCGCAACTGCGACCTGACCGTCCACGTGTCCACCAAGCTCAACCGCTCCCACCTGGTGCACGGCACGGAAGCCCTGATCCTGCCCTGCTTCGGCCGCACGGAGAAGGACCTGCAGCAGACCGGCGAGCAGTTCGTCAGCTGTGAGAACAGCATGGGCGTCGTCCAGCTCAGTAAGGGCGTACTGGAAGTGGAGGATATGGACCTGATGAGCGAGTGCGCCATCGTCTGCGAACTGGCCCGCGCCACCCTGCCCGATAGCCGGGTGCCCTGGCAGTCCTACCGGCAGGACTACGACCTGATCCGCGACGCCATTGCCGCCTGCATCCCCGGCTTCGACGACTACAACGAGCGGGTGCGGCAGCCGGGCGGCTTCTACCTGCCCAACGGCCCCCGGGAGCGCCGCTTTGATACCTCGGACGGCAAGGCGCAATTCTCCACCACGGCGCTGTCGCCCCACGTCCTGGCAACCGGAGAGTTTTTGATGACCACGGTACGCAGCCACGATCAGTACAACACTACGATCTACGGCCTACACGATCGCTACCGCGGCGTACACAAGGAGCGGCGCGTCGTCTTCATCCACCCCGACGACCTGGCCGATCTGGGCGCGCACGCCGGTGCGGTGGTCGACCTGAAGAGCGAATATGCCGGACAGGAACGCTGGGCGCGCACCTTTCAGCTGGTCCCCTACTCAATCCCGCGGGGTTGTATCGCTACCTATTTTCCGGAGGCTAACGTGCTGGTGCCCAGTCAGGTGACGGCGCGGGGTAGCAACTGCCCAATCAGTAAGTCGGTACGGGTGACTATACACCTGAGTATGCTGGATTAGGTCGAGGCGTTTTTAAATGACCACAAATCTTGGGATTTAGATAGGTCGAGTGGCCTCTGGTCCGAGCGCGTAAGGCTATCGCACGTAGGAAGCTCGGACCGGAGGCCACTCGACCTTTACTTTTGGAGTACCAGCCTACTTTTTTCCGGTGCGATTCTTCTTGCGCTTGCGTCCCCCCTTGAGGCGGTTGCGGTACGCCTGTAGTTCCTGCCGGGTCATGGGGCGCTTACTGTTCTTCTCACTCTTCTCGTGAAAGGCACCCTCGGGGGAAACCTGGATCTTCACCTCTACGATGGGCTGTAGGGACTGTGGCAGCTCCTCCTGGATCAGTTCGGTGGATACGGCTACCTCTTCTGGTAGCGGCAGTACGGGCACTCGCTGATCCATCAGAGCCTCAATGCTGGTGAGGTACTCCTCTTCGGCTTCGGTGGTGAAGGTGATGGCGACACCCGTCTGGTCCGCCCGGCCGGTCCGACCGATGCGGTGCATGTAGTTTTCGGGCAGCTCGGGGGTATCAAAATTAATGACGTGGGAGACCTCGCTGAGGTCCAGTCCCCGGCTCACGAGATCGGTAGCTAGCAGTACGCGGTGCTCGCCCGACTGGAAGCGCTCCAGGCTACGGAAGCGGTAGTTCTGGCTCTTGTTGCCGTGGATGACGCCGAGCTGGTCGGGGAAGTCTTCCTCCAGTTGCTCGGCCAGTAGGTCGGCAAAGCGCTTACCGGGGGCGAAGACCAGCACGCGGTGGAAGGTCTCGCTATCCTGTAGCAAGTAGCGCAGCAGATTGACCTTCGTATTGAAGTTGGGTACGCGATAGTTGCGCTGCTCGATATTCTCCAGTGGGGTACCGGTGGGGGCAGCCTCAACGGTCTGGGGGAAGTTGAAGGTATCGCTGATGATAGCTTCCACCTCCTGCGTCATGGTGGCCGAGAAGAGGAGGTTCTGCCGCCGGTCGGGTAGCAGGTCAAATATCTTGGTGAGTTGGGGCAGGAAGCCTAGCTCCAACAGCTCGTCTACCTCATCGATCACCAGTTGCTTCAGCCCCTTAAATTTGAGGCTACCGATCACGATCAGGTCGTAAAGCCGGCCCGGGGTACCCACTACGAAATCACAGCCCTGCTCGACGGCTGCGGCGTGCACCTTGAGGTTTACACCGCCATAGACGCCCACGGCGACCACATTCATGTAGGTAGAGAGCTTCTCGATCTCCTCCACGACCTGCACCACGAGCTCGCGGGTGGGTACGACGATGAGCACCTGAGGGTAGGGATCCTTGCGGAACTTCCACAACCGGAGCAGGGGCAGGAGGAAGGCCAGGGTCTTACCCGTGCCCGTCTGCGCGATACCCACCACGTCGCGGCCGGACATGATGACCGGAAAGGCGCGCTCCTGAATGGGGGTAGGCTGTTCCAGGCCCAGGTCGTCCAGGGCGTTCAGCAGGGGGTTAGATAGGTTTAGGTCGGCAAAGGTCATGGGCTAGTATTTACGTGCCGGCGGTAGTTAGTCCGGCACCCGCCCCGTCACGCTCAGTTTGAAGGCGCTGCGGTATTCAGTGGCGGTCTTACCGGTGTGCTTCTTGAAGGCCCGGTTGAACTGACTCACCGAATTGAAGCCGCTATCGAAGGCTACGTTCTGGATCGTGGTATGGTCATCGGCCAGCAACTTACAGGCGTAGACGATGCGAAAGTCGTTCAAATACGTGACAAAGGTCTTGCCCGTAGTCTTTTTGAAGTAGCGGCAGAAGGCGGGTACCGTCATTGCAGCCACACCGGCGATCTCATCCAGGGGTACGTCCCGATCGAAGTTTTGCCCGATAAAGGTTTGTATCTCATTGAAGCGCTCGTAGCCATGCGTTTCCACCTGTAGGTGAAAGCCCTCCGCGTTGAGGTCCTCGCAGTCCTCGCTCTCGGCCAGTTTGCTCAGGATGTCGATCAGTAGCAGCAGACGGCCCAGGGGGGGCAGTTCGATGAGGCGCTCCAGTCGACTGCCCTGTACGGTGCGGGTGGCCCCATAGAAGCTCAGCCCATTACGCGCACGGTGCATCAGTTCCCTGACCTGGCGCATTTCAGGAAGTTCGAGAAATTCTGAGTTGGGAAAACTCGGCGCAAACTGCACAACGGTCTCCTTCTCGTTGTGCGTCAGCCGGTCGGTGAAGCCCAGGTGGGGCAGGTTTGACCCCAGCAAAATGAGGGCACCGTCGCGGTAGTGGCTGATGTGGCTCCCTACGTGGCGCCGCCCGTGACCGCCACGCACGTACACCAATTCCAGCTCCGGGTGGTAGTGCCACTTCGGGAGTTTATTGGTGCGTAGCTGAGGCTGCGGATAGTGCTTGACGAGGAACGACGTGCCGGGAGCTGGCGTCACCTGCTCGCGTACCGGCTGAGTGATCGGGTCCATAGGGGGGCGATTCTGTTGGTAAAACGTGCTGTACGCTACGATAGTTATAGCGTAGCGTTCGGGTGGTTTGCTCCCCTTCAACCCGAATAGCCCGCACTTATCCGGGGGGTATCAATATGTGCGTCACGCACGCCAAGATATGCGTGTACGCCGGCGAATTTTCGCCAGACCTTTGCAGTGCAAGGAGTTGATCATGGGCGGTGCCCCAATTTACATGGAGCACCACATTACACAATGTACCCTATTGATAACCCTAAATGTTACACCATGAAAACGCTATTCATCAGTTTTCTGCTTGTCTTTGCCCTCACCTCCGTGTCGGCTTCGGTCAATCCCATCGATCTGGTCCTACAGACGGACCCTACCTCCCATACCCTCACCCTACGCACTACCGTAGCGGTATCCCTCGACACGAAGGTGCAGCTTAAGGACCGCGACGGCCTGGTCCTGCACACTACCAAACTCAGTCCGGGTGACTACCTGAACGGCCGCTTTAAACTCGATGCCCTCCCCAATGGCAACTACTTTGTAGAAGTGACGGACGCACAGGGTAAGACCGTACAACCCTTTACCATCAACCGGACCGGCATCGACGCCGACCCCGCCCTGGCCACCCGCACCTTTTACCCCCGGGTGAACCTTACGGACAAGCTCCTCACCATCAATTACCTGAACACCACCGGTAGCAGCACCCGAATCCTGCTCGCCGACGCCCAGGGCCAGCAGGTCATCACCGACCAGCTACCCGAAAGTACCACGGTACAGCGCGCCTACAGCCTGGAAAACCTTCCGGCAGGTGAGTACTACGTGACCGTTTCCTCGGCAGACGTCCCAAGCTATACCACTAGTCTCCGGCTAGACTAAGATTTTTTGCATGATCGACTTTAAGTTTCGCCCCTCCGCCACCTAGGCGGAGGGGCCTTTTTATTGGTAGCAGTCGCGTAGCACCTCCACCACCTGCTCCAGTTCAGCTGGTCGATTATACACGTTGGGACTGATCCGCACGGCATCCCCGCGGTAGCTAAGCGAAATGCGCCGCGCTTCACAGGCGTGTTGCAGGCGACCCATAGCTATCCGGGCGGGAAGTCGGACGCCCACTAAATGATGTGCCCGACGGTCCGGTAGATGAATACCGAGAGCTGCAAGCTCCGCTACGACGGGTTCCCAGAGTCGTGCGGTATACGCCTGCACCCCCTGTGGCGTCCAGCTATTCAGTTGATCCAGCGCGGCCTGCTGCATAGGGATGCTGATGAAGTTGCTGTGCTCCCCCACCGAGTAGCGGGCGGCTAGTGGACGGTACGCATGACGGTAGTTGGCTAGTCGGCCAAAGTCGTGACTGTCGGCGCGGTTGATCCAGTTCTCTTCCAGCGGTACGCCATCGTCCATACGCGGGCCGTACCAAGCGTAGCCCGTCCCGTAGGGTCCGAGTAGCCATTTATAGCCTCCGGCAATTAGCGCATCCGGCCGGATGCGTGCTACGTCGAAGGGCAGCGCGCCGATCGACTGCGTACCGTCAATAACCAGCCAGGCTCCCACCTCGTCCGTACGGCGGCGGATGGCCTCGAGATCGAAGACCGTACCGTCCGCCCAGTGCACGTGGGCAATGGCTACGGCTGCGGTCTCTGGGCCTATTGCAGCGAGCACCCGGTCTGACCAGGAGTCGGATGTGCTACCCGTGGGGCGGGCCACCGTGATCAGCTCCGCACCGGCGTCCGCGCACAGACGGTGCCAGGCATAGTAGTTGCTGGGAAACTGATCCTGTACGACCAGGATGTGCTCGCCCCGCGATAGGGGCAGGTTCTTGGCCACCGTAGCAATGCCGTAGCTCGCCGCCGGGATGAGCGCTACCCGACCGGGCTCCGGGCTATTGATCAGTTGGGCGAACGAGGCCTTGAGCTGCTCGACGGGCGCAAAAAAGCCCTCGATGGGCATGCCGCTATGGTCTTCGCGCCACTGCAGGGCCTGGCGGGCGGCTGCCGCACCGGTACGTAATTGGGGGGAACGACTGGCGCCGTTGAGGTACGCTTCGTCGTCGCGCAGCGGAAAAAGGTGGCGTTGGCATTCCATAGGGGCGGGTTCGCAGGTGCGGGGCCAAGGTAAACAGAGCGGGCGGATGAGGCGATAACCGAACCGCAGCTTTGGGGTTAGGGTTGGTACACAAACCCCTCGATCACCGTTGAGCACGCACATTCTTCTGCTACTATTAGCCGGCATCGCCCTACTGGGCACCTTCATCATCCCCGGACTGATCCGCGATAAATTGGTGAGTCTGCCGATCATTTACGTAGCCTTTGGATACGGTATCTTCAGTCTTCCACTCGAGCTGCCACTGATGAATCCGGAAGATGCGCGGCTGGATCGGCAAGTGATGGAATACATCACGGAGTTTATCGTGATCGTAAGTCTAGCGGCCACCGGGCTGAAGCTGGACCGTGACCCCTCGTTGAAGAACTGGAGCTCCGGGCTGTTTATGCTCGCTATCGCCATGCCACTCACCATCGCCGCGGTGGCCTTCCTGGGCTGGTGGTGGATTGGGCTGGCCCCGGCCAGTGCCATCCTGCTCGGCGCGGTACTAGCGCCTACGGACCCCGTACTGGCCGCTAACGTACAGGTAGGACCGCCCAACGAAGATCTACCGGAGGACGATGTGCGCTTCGGTCTTACGCTGGAGGCGGGGCTCAATGACGGCCTGGCCTTCCCCTTTGTATACCTGGCTATCGCACTCGCGGGTGCTACGGACGTGGGCAGCACCCTGCTGACCTGGGCGTGGTGGGACTTCGGCTACCGCATAGCGATGGGTACGCTGATGGGGTACCTGATCGGACGCTTGCTAGCCTATGTCTTTTACGAGTTCAAACGTAAGATGGCGGAGGTGCGGGACACCGAGATCGAGTCCGGTTTCTTTATACTGGCTGCTACCTTACTGACGTACGGGCTCACCGAGGTAGTCGAAGGCTATGGCTTTCTGGCGGTCTTTGTCGCTGCGGTAGTGAGCCGCCGTGCGGGCGAAGCCCCCGATGAAGAGGCTAAGGAGGACCAGATCGAAACCTACGAAGCCGCCGAACAGGTCGAGCAGGCCGTGCTGGGTATCTTCCTGATCGCTTTCGGGGGTATCATCGCTACGGGCGGCCTGTACGACCTGACGCTCAATGGCGCGATGGTCGGTGTGGCCCTGATCGTGCTGATCCGTCCAATTGCCGGACTGATCAGTTTTCTACCCTCCAAACTACCGTGGGTAGAAAAGGTGGCGATCAGCTACTTCGGTATCCGTGGGGTCGGATCGCTATATTACCTGGCCTACGCACACAACAGTGAGATCTTTGATAACATCGATACCATCTGGTCGATCGTCAATTTCACTGTTCTGGTGTCTATTTTTCTGCACGGGCTGAGCGTAAAACCCTTCATGCGGTGGGTTGACCGTCGGATGGGTCGTCCGGACCGGGTCAGCCAGTAAGGAAGCGCGTCATTCCGCCGTCTACGCTGATGGTCTGTCCGGTGATGTACTGGGCAGTCGGTGACAGCAGGAAAGCAGCCATTTTAGCAAGATCCTCGGGCTGCCCCAGGGTACCCAGCGGTACTTGCGCCAGAAATTCACGCTTCACTTGCTCTTCCGGGATCCCCTGTAGTTCAGCGGCCTTCGCCAGCACCGTAGTGATGCGGTCCGTAGCATGGTAGCCCGGTGCGAGGATATTAGCTCGAATGCCCGCAGCGCCTTCCTCCCGGGTAAGCGTCTTGACAAATCCGGCAACGGCCGCCCGGAAGGCATTGCTCAGTACCAGATTGTCGATGGGTTGCTTGATGGATACGCTTTCGACGTACAATAGGCTACCGGCCCGTTGCTCGCGCAGCATTGGTAGCAGTGCCTTAGTCAGTTGGATCTTCCAACGCAGCGTACTCGCATAGGCCGCATCCCAATCCGTCATTTCGAGCGCGGCGATGGTGCCGGTCGGCGGCCCACCGGAGTTGAAGACGCAGCCCGCTACGCTTCGCTCGATGAGCTCGTCTCCGAGCTTTCGTACCGCCGTACCGTCGGTGAGATCGGCTGGGTGGGAAATAAATAGATCGCCATGGGTTGTCGCCATGTCCGCGAGCGTGTCCCGGCTCCTGGCAATGCCGATCACGGTAGCTCCTTCTCCGATGAGGCATTCGGCGATGGCACGACCGAGTCCGCCACTAGCCCCACCTACGGCGTAGGTGTTTCCTTTTAGTCCTAAATCCATACGGGCAAAATACGCTCTAGCGCAGTACGGCGGCCAGCGCAGCGGCGGGCTGTACGATGCGTCCAGTGATCCGGGTCTCGGAAGACTCCTGTCCGGTAGCGTTCAGGATACGGTAGGCCCGCTGGTAGTCCAGTTCGGGATCGACGGATTTCATGACGCCGAGTAGTCCGGCTACGAAGGGGCAGGCCATGCTCGTACCGCTGTAGCTTTTGTAGCCGTTGCCCGGTACGGTGCTGTAGATACCTACGCCGGGGGCGGCTATCGCCATCTTGATATTGTCCGTACGGTTGCTGAATGGCGCACGTAGCAGCAGCTGATCGATCGCCGCTACGGTGATGATACCCTTGGCATTGGCGGGAGCAAAATCATTGGCATCGCGGTTGGAGTTTCCGGCGGCCGCTACTACGATGGCTCCGTTGCGGTGGGCATACTCCACCGCGGCACTGTAGGCGCGCTGGCTACTGGCGTTACTCCGTCCGCCCAGGCTGAGGGAGATCACGTCGGCCCCTTCATCCGTTGCCTCAATGATGCCTGCGATGATGGTCTTCTGAGTGCCCATGCCACCGGCATTGAGGACTTTAATGGAGCTGACCTCTACGAATGGGCTCTCGTCGTTGGTACCAGCCAGGCTGCCGATACCCAGGCCGTTGTTAGTTACTCCGGCGGCGATACCGGCACAGTGAGTGCCGTGTCCGTGGGGGTCGTTGTCGTACTGAGATTCAATGGAAAAGTAGTTGTCGTCCAGGTCTTCATGCGACCCGTCTACTCCGGTATCCAAGATCACCACCTTGGCTTTCTTTTGTGCGCTTTGTTGCTGCAGCAGGCGGTAATAGTCATCCATTTTGAGCACTTCCATAACCCACTGCTCGCTGGTAAATGGATCATTGATACTGAGGGATGCAGTACCACTGGTGGGACTTCTTACGGATCCTGCTTCGATAAAGGGTTCTACCGTGATGGTTTCGTTGGGCTCGGTGTAGACTACGGTGGCCAGACCGGTCAGCTGGTTTTCAAGATTGAGTGCACCGGCTGGATTGTCGATTACGTAGTAGTTGTCGAGGTACGTCTCGGAGGCTGCATCCGGGAAAAAGGCGCGGGCTGCGGTTAGGTCGTGCTGCGCGGCGAAGGCGAGCAGTTCGCTGTCAGACATCCCCTCCCCCAGCTCTACTAAATAGCTGTCATCCGTGGCAGAGATGAGTTGAGGACTATGCACGGATTGTCCGTCCTCTGTGTTGATCAGCTCATCCAGGTAGTGCACGGCGGCAAACATCCCGAAGATGAGGACCACCGCCATCCAGACCGAGATCTGCTTCTTGACAGCCATGGACTGCACGAAGCCGACCATGCCCAGCATGATGAAGTCCTTGAGGATCTTCGGAAAGGCGCTGGCGGCGGTAGACACTGCGGTATAGTCCGTCCAGGCGATCAGAGCTACTCCAGCGTACGTCAGGACCATCCAGAGGGAAGCATCACGCAGGTTCCGGCGCCAGAACCAGAGGGATAATGCAAGAGCGGTGAGCAGAAGCATGGGACGTTATTTTGCTTAAAAATACGGCATCTGCGGTGATTCCGGTGACGGGTATTCGACGGATGCTAGCTTTCTAACGGTTTATGGTTTGCTTGGGTTTTGCTGGTGGTTTTGTGGGTTAAACACGGATTGCGCGGATTTTGGGCACGGATTACGTCACAGATTAGGTGGTGTACATAGTCCGTGCCTAAACCGGCGGAGGCAGCAGCGTAGCTCATCCGTGTCCCTCCGTGGTAAGTCCTTCCCCCCCGCCCTCCCCAAACGGAGAATGCCCCACCGCTGCAGGAGCGATGAGGCATTCATAAAATTGGCGGCGACCTACTCTCCCGGGATCAAGTCCAAGTACCATCGGCGCTGGGCAGCTTAACTTCTCTGTTCGGAATGGTAAGAGGTGATCCTGCCCGCAATAGCCACCAAAGTCTTTGTATCCACTCCCTTGCAGGAGCCGGACGCGTTTCTTTGGCAAAACGATCAACAAGTTCGATAAGAGAGCTTCAGGCCTTTTTACTTCTGCCTGTCAGTACATCCGGCTAGCACACGCTAAGACCGATTACTTAAAATTATATACATACTTCAACAAGCGCGCTGCCGTCTACTTTTCAATACTCATAAGTCTCAGTTCGTCGATCTAACGACTACACTACTAACTCATTCCAAAGAAAAAATAAAGGAAGCTGTCGGGCGATTAGTATTGCTCGGCTCCATACGTTACCGCACTTCCACCTACAACCTATCAACGCAGTCATCTGCTGCGACCCTCCTCCCGATTAAA
>NZ_CAKLPZ010000005.1 GCF_923081025.1 Neolewinella maritima
CTGACGGCCGGGCGGGGGCACTATGCCCTAAAGTTACTTTCTAAGCTACCGCAACGCAAGAGTAGCCGCTAAGCAACCGTGGTCAAGGCTCCAGTATAGTAGGGAAGAGCTTAGCTTAATGGAGTTGCCACCGTGTTAGGCGTAAGACTTGATAATCTCAACGAACTGGAGGTCCCCCTCCCCCCCCTCCCCGAGCAGCGCGCCATCGTCGCCAAGCTGGAGCGGCTGTTCACGGAGCTGGACCGGAGCGTGGCGGAGCTGGAGGTAGCGCGGGAGAAGTTGGGGGTGTACCGGCAGAGTGTGTTGAAGGAGGCGTTTGCGGGGCGGTTGACTGAGGGGTGGCGGGAGAGGCAACATGAACCGTATCTGACTCCACAACCTAGGAATTCCAGCAAATTCAAAGCGGATATATCAAGTTTTGATTTGACGCTGCCACAACAGTGGCAAGTAGAAGCGCTAGGCAATCTATCTAATGGGGTTCAGTATGGAACATCAGCAAAGTCCTTAAAAGAAGGATCAATCCCAGTTCTAAGAATGGGAAATATGCAGAATGGAAGGTTAGACTGGTCCGACCTAAAATATTCTGTTGATCAAACTGAGATTACGAAATACAAGCTTTCTAAAGGTGATGTTTTGTTTAATCGCACTAATAGTCCAGAATGGGTAGGAAAAACTGCCATCTACAATGAAGAACAGCCTGCAATATTTGCCGGCTATCTCATCCGCATCAATCAAGACATCAACTTTCTAGATGGCCAGTACTTGACCTATTTTCTCAATTCCCACACTGCCAAAATGCATGGAAACAGAGTCAAAACCGATGGAGTAAATCAATCAAATATTAATGGAAAAAAACTTAGTTCCTATCCCATCCCTCTCCCATCTCTTATAGAACAGCACCAAGTCGTCCAAGAAATAGACTCCCGCTTCTCCGTAGCCGACCACCTCGAGCGGGAGATCGGGGTGAGTTTGGAGCGGGCGCGGGGCTTGCGGCAGGGGGTGTTGAAGCGGGCGTTTGCGGGGGAGTTGATTTGAGTAACTTATTCAACGGCATACAAAACCTCCTGATACACTTGTGTCAAGTACATCAGGAGGTTGACATTTGGAGAGCTAATCCCTATTGGAATCTAGGCGGCGGCAGTTCCGAACCCATCGTTAGGTTTGACAACACCAGCAATCTCAATAGCGATATCTTCGATAGATACGTTCGAAGTTGACCTTGCTAACTTGTCTGCGAGGGATGGACTGAAAGAAAGCACCTCCTCCCGGCCTACATTATGCCAGATAGGCAGCATCCTCTGCTTTCCACTTATCGAGTTAGATACGATGCCATCTAGTTCATAATTTGTCCACGGCTTTGCAATGAATGCCGGCGAAATAACTACTATACCAAAACGGCTCCGAGATAGTCCTGCATCGATTGAACGACGTAAGCTATCTCCAATCTGCATCACCAGTTCGTCATACCATACCGACAGTCCCTGAGCTTGCAGAGCTAATACGAGCGCACGGACTACATCATTCTTATCTTCCGATGCATGGGAAACAAAGACATCGTACTCGGGACTAGAAGAACCAATTCCTGTGAACTCATCCTTGTCTCGTACCAGGGTTGAAAGAGGACTGTTACTTTGACGTAGTGTCGGAAGTGCTCCGGGCAACATTCGCACACTCGATCGAACGGTGCCCCTCATTCCATCCATGTCAACCGTCACATGCCATTGACCTGTGCTAGGAATTACGAGTCTGACCGGAGAACGCTTAGCAAGTCCACCCGTATAACGGTGTGCTTTGCCCCGCTTGAACTGACTGAGGTTATGAGAATCCATAAGTCTCACATTAGCGGCAGACCCCTGAAGAGTAATCTCAACAATAGCTCCTCTAGATTGCTGCCCTAGTTTATACTGCTGAAACTTCATTTGCCTGAGTTATTTTCCTTAGTGACGCCCTTGTAAGGGGTGCCATCTTTTTTCACAGACATGAACCGACCTGAGTCAGCATCCCGTTTCACATACTGCTGTGTTTTGGGATTAAAAGTTTGGGAGCGTTTGCGTACCGCCCCGTGACGCCGACCATCGCCGGATTTTCCATTCGTTGCCATCTGATATGAATTAAAAGGGTGAAAAAGTACGAGACTTAGCAAGTTACCACATCACGAGAGTTTGCAAATTCTGGGCGGAAGACCTACTTTTGCAGGTGAAGTAACTCGGGGTCGTAGCAGTGATGTTGCGGCCTCGTTTTGTTTTACAAATATACAATCAGCATCAAATTGTTTTCACTCTATTTATCCACAGGGTGTGGATAAATTTTACTAACTACTTGACGTACATGTAGTTAGAAAATTTAAACTACTTTTCCACACTGTGGAAAACATATAAACAACAAAAAGATGATTGTATTTATGTGGAAAACAGGCGTGTATAACTTTTTAGATTACACCTTATAGTGAAAAACCCCCAAGTCTACCTAGTCCGCGCCGGCCGCCACGGCGAACGCGAAGCCGCTGCCATCGAGGGCGGAGTGGCCACTATCGGTTTCGACGATATCGGTGACCTACGCAAGTATAAGTCCCGCGACGCCGTGAAGGCCGAGTTTGCTAAGCAGTATCCAGATAAAAGTTCCGTCGCGCTGGGCAACTGGACCGGACAGGTCTGGCGATTCAGTCACGACATTCCGAAGGGGGCCACTATCGTGCTGCCGAGTAAAATGCAGTCGACCATCCACGTAGGCCGAGTGACCGGACCGTATTACTACTCCGACGATCCGAAGATGCTGCACTGTCTGCCGGTAGAGTGGAAGGCGGAGATACCGCGATCGGCCTTTGATAAAGACCTACTGTACTCCTTCGGCACCCTACTGACGGTCGCCTCCGTAAAGCGGGAAGACGCGGCGCAGCGGGTGTGGGATACCGTTGCCGGTAAGACAAGTACTACCGCGAAGCGCCCCGTAGAAAAGTCTATTGAAGAGGACACAGAGGTGGAAGAATCCGAGATCGACCTGGAGCAGCAGGCCGAAGACGAAATTGTGCGCCACATGAACCGCACACTCGACGGGCACAACTTTGCCGACCTTATCACGGCGCTACTAGAAGTGCAGGGCTACGTCAGTCAGTCGAGTTCGCCAGGGGCGGACGGTGGGGTGGATATTCTGGCGGGTTCCGGTCCCCTGGGCTTTCAGGAGCCGCGCATTTGCGTGCAGGTGAAATTTACCTCCAGTACGGTTGATGTAAAGGTTCTGCGGGAACTGCAGGGCGTGATGCGGCGCACGAAGGCCGAACACGGCTTGCTGGTCTCCTGGGGTGGTTTCAAGCAGAGCGTGCTGAAAGAGGCCCGCGACGATCACTTCTACATTCGCCTCTGGTCGGAGCGGGACGTGCTGGAGCAGATCTACCGGCACTACAATAAGCTCGGGGAAGAATGGCGGGCACGGGTACCGCTACGGCGGATCTGGGCGTTAGTATCTGACGGAGACAGTTAATGTGACTAAAGAGCGATTCTGTAACGCTTTATTCTCCCGGCTGCGAGAATAACCTTAGATACTCTCCGAATTCAAATAGCTTTTCCCGTCCGCTCGTCGGTCGTTCCTGCAGGATTCCCGTTTCCTGCAGGGCCTGAATCAGGCGGCTGGACGTGTTCATTGACTTTCCAATCAGCGTGGCGGCCTCAGTGATCGTGATGACCGGACGTGCGTAGAGCGCCTGCAATAAAGTATGGGCATCTATTGCCTTGCGCCCCATCGTGACTAGTTTACCATCGACTTCCTTCGATAACTTGAGTATCCCATCGAACGTCCTAATGCCATCCCGCGCGGTTTCGGCAACCCCGACCAGGAAAAAGCGTAGCCACTGTTTGAGATTGTCGTTCGAGTGGACGCCCGCTAGATTATCGTAGTAGAGGCGGCGGTTTCGTTCGAAGAAATCGGATAGATAGAGCACGGGGCTGCGAAGCGTTCCCGTACTGATGAGGTAAAGCGTGATGAGCAGGCGACCGACTCTTCCATTGCCATCTAGAAAAGGATGGATCGTCTCGAATTGATAGTGCATGATCGCCGCTCGCAAAAGATCGGGTAGTGGGTGCTCTTGGTCATTGGCAAAATATTCGAGATCAGAAAGCAGCCTACCCAGGTCGCTGGGCGGTGGAGGTATAAATACTGCGTCGGATATACTCGCACCACCAATCCAGTTCTGGCTGCTTCTAAATTCGCCGGGCAATTTATGCTGGCCCCGTACTCCGGCCAGCAGCATACCGTGGGCTTCCCTGATCAAGCGTGATGAAATGGGCAGTTCACTTAGCCTCGCAATGGCATGCTTCATCGCCGCTATATAATTGGTTACCTCCTCCCAATCCTGCTGACGGTCGTTGGGTAATTCGTCCTGCTGCATAAATGCCTCGGCAAACTCCGTTTTCGTTCCCTCGATCCGGTTGGATTCAACCGCCTCCTTTGTCAGGTGCATACTAATGAAGAGATCGATATTGACGTAACCCGAGTAGGCATCCAGTCGACCTAATTCAAGATCGGCTTTACTCAATAGGTGGATGATTTCGGGATCGCTTATCTCCCATCTTCGATTGATGAGGTTAGGAACAAATGCCTTGTAATAGCCCTGATTGGTCCACGCACCAGCTTTAAACTTCAACATCTACACTAATTTGAAGTAAGATAACGTCCCAACTTCAAAAAACAATGGTTCATGAAGACAAAGCGGTTTTAGTCTTCATTTCTCACCCAGTGCTAACTGGGTTTATGGATGCGCGCGGTTGATGAGCGCTACCATCTATATTGCACCCGCGTCCCCGCCCACACCATCGTATGCAGCAACGCAGCTAACCCCACCCCATGTCCCAATCCGCCATCGTCTCCCGTGTCTGGTCCTTCGCTAACGTACTGCGTGACGACGGCGTAGGCTACGGCGATTACCTGGAGCAGATCACCTACCTGCTGTTCCTGAAGATGGCGGACGAGCTCACTAAACCTCCCTACGGGAAACAGATCGACTTCCCCCGCCTGAAGGATGTGGAGGGCAACGAGCTAGCCGACGGCGACGTGTGCGACTGGGAGACCCTGCGCAGCAAACGCGGTGCGGAACTGGAAGCCTTCTACGGACAACTCCTCCGCACCCTGGCCACCGAACCCGGTATGCTCGGGCAGATTTTCGTCAAGAGCCAGAACAAGATCCAGGACCCCGCTAAACTGCTGAAGGTGATCAACATGATCGACGAGCAGGAATGGAGCCTACTGGACGCCGACGTGAAGGGAGAAATCTACGAGGGCCTGCTGGAGAAGAATGCAGAGGATACCAAGAGTGGTGCCGGACAGTACTTCACGCCCCGCCCCCTGATCAGGGCCATGGTCGCCTGCCTGCAGCCCGAGCCGATGAAGACCATCATCGACCCGGCCTGTGGTACCGGGGGATTTTTTCTTGCCGCATATGACTTCGTTGTACGGGAACATAAGCTGGACCGGGCGGAAAAGCAATTCCTGAAGAACGACACCTTCTACGGCAATGAGATCGTCGCCAGTACGCGCAGGCTGTGCCTGATGAATATGTTCTTGCATAACATTGGGGAGATCGATGGGGAGCCAAGCATTAGTCCGAACGATGCACTAATTAGCGACGACGGCAGTCGCTACGACTGCGTACTCGCTAACCCACCCTTCGGTAAGAAGAGCTCGGTGACCATCACCAACGAGGCGGGGGAGCAGGAGCGGCAGGACCTGACCTACAACCGGCAGGATTTCTGGGCCACTACCAGCAACAAGCAGCTCAACTTCCTGCAACACATCCGCACGCTGCTGAAGACGAACGGTAAGGCGGCGGTGGTGCTACCCGACAACGTGCTGTTCGAAGGTGGAGCCGGCGAAACGGTGCGCAAGCAACTACTGGAGAGTACCGACCTGCACACTATTCTGCGCCTGCCTACGGGTATCTTCTACGCGCATGGGGTGAAAGCGAACGTTCTCTTTTTTGATAATAAGCCCGCCGCCCGGGAGCCGTGGACGAAGGAGGTATGGATCTACGATTACCGTACCAATGTGCACCATACGCTAAAGAAGCGGCCACTGAAATTAGAAGACCTTCAGTACTTCATCGACTGCTATAAGTCCGGCAACCGTAGCGCCAGGCAGGAGGATCCGGAAGCGGGCTGGAAGAAGTTCACCTACGAAGAGATCATCGCTCGTGACAAGACTAACCTCGATATCTTCTGGCTGCGCGACGAGAGCCTGACCGACTTAGAAAATCTGCCGGAACCGGATGTGCTGGCGGAAGAGATCATTGAGAGTTTGGAGGCGGCGCTGGAGGGGTTCCGGTCGGTGGTTAGTGAGCTAGGAGACTAGGTATTATCGCCGGCACCCGCGACCCCGCACCTACCCTCTAGTCCCCCTTACGCGCAAAAAATTGCAAATAAGTCTCCCTTACGCGCAAAAAACCGCCAATCCTGCGCCGCAACCACCGCTTATGCGCAACTACCGGTAGCCCACCCAAAAATTTGCCCCCCCACCAGTAACGAATCGCCTAGCCACCGCATAGAGTACCGTCACCTACTCTGTTCAACCGCTAATTACCCGTTTACTATGGCAACCACACTAGAGGACGTCCGCAGCGACGTCAAATCCACCACCGGCAATGGCAATGGCAATGCGAAAGGCAAGAAAACCACCTCCGCCGAGACCACCCTGCTGGAAGCCGGGAGCCCCGGACAGGAAGACGAGCTCCTGCAGGAACTCGGCCTGGAACCCATCGCCGAGCTCAGTACCGTAACCGAAGACCTGTACGATGAATCCGCCACCGCCGCAGCCCTCACCGAGGTCAGCTCCCAGGACGCCGGCGCGGCTCAGGAGGTGCTCGATACGGACGGACTCGAGAACCTGCCCGACGCCTACTTCGCCAGCTACGATGAGGAGCCACCCGCCACCTCGGAAGCCGAGGCGCAGGTCAGCGAGGTCGTCATCGGCACCGACAACCGGATCCGGATCAACAACACCTCCGCCTACCCCTGGCGCATGACCTGCTCGCTGCGGATGCGTACCCGTACCGGCAAGAATTACATCGGCACCGGCTGGTTCATCGGCCCGCGTACCGTCATGACGGCCGGTCACTGCGTGTACATGCACAACGAGGGCGGCTGGGCGCAGTCTATCACCGTCATGCCCGGTCGCAACGGCAGCAACATGCCCTACGGGGCCGTGGTAGCCACCCACCTGCGCAGCGTCACCGGCTGGACCCAGAACCGCGACCGCAACAGCGACTACGGCTGCATCATCCTGCCCGAGAACCACCGGCTGGGGGCCCGCACCGGCTGGTTCGGCTTTGCCTATATGGGTGATGCCAGCCTGAAGCAGAAGTACCTCAACCTGGTCGGCTACCCCGGCGATAAACCCGCCGGTACCATGTGGTACCACTCGCGGCGCGCCAAGAGCCTAACCAGTCGCACCATCGTGTACGATATCGATACGGCGGGCGGACAGAGCGGCTCGGCCGTCTACCACATCAAGAACGGCAAGCGCTACGCCGTAGGCATCCACACCAACGGCAGCTCGGGCGGCAACTCCGCTACCCGCATCACGCGGGCGGTGTTCAACCTCATGAAGTCCTGGAAAAGCCTGGGTAGCTAGATGCCACACTACACCTTGTCCCTATTCACCTGGCTGGTGGTCGCTCTTGCAGTGGCCACCGGCTGTTTTACGTCTCCCCCCATGGCACATACCTTCGAAGGCCGCGTGATCGACCAGACCGGCGCCCCCGTCGCCGAAGTAGCGGTCACCATCCTGGACGGCCCCGGCAGCTTTCCGGACCTGGCCTCCCTCACCGACTCTACGGGCCGCTTCACGCTGCACGAGCTGTCGGCCGGCACCTTCACCATCTACCTGATGGCCCCGTCGGGTAAGAGCGCGCGCCGTCGCATCTCGGTGGGCGATCGGTCCGGGGTGGTGGATGTGCGGCTGCCATAGCGTGGTACGGAAGTCTTAAGACCAAGCTAAATGGGCCCGTAGAGTGAGCATAAGCAGTTGACTATCTGTATATACAGTGATGCCCATTCGCTACCTCGTACTCATTTTGTTAGGTCTGCCGCTCTACGCCGCGGCCCAGACCGACTCCCTGCTCCAGTCCGCCAGCTGGCTGGAGGAAGGCACGGACTACCGGCTGGTGCTCACCCCCGACGAGACTTTCCAGCAGGACTACGGCCGGGCAGACCGCCGCGCCGGTCGCTACCTGCTGGGTCGCTACACTACGGACGACGACTCCCAGGAGCTCACCCTCTCGGTAGACTACTTCCTAGGCAAGAGCCGGATCCCCGGACGCTACCGGCGGGGGCAGGACTTCTACCTCCCCTACCGCATCGATACCCTGACTGCCGACCGGCTGGTACTGGTCGATCTGATCAGTAAGGAGGTGCGTCGGTTCACGGCTACTCCCCCGGAGATAGAGGACGACCCGGTGCAGCGCCGCACGCCGCTGCCGGAGCTAAGCGAGCTGAAATTACCCGACGGCTGGGGCGGCTGAGCACTCCGGACCACTTTCGTGCGTTACTGCTAGTGGTTCCGTCCGTGCTATGGTGATAAAATTACTCCGAGGGTTTATCGTGCTGGTCATTCTGCTGCTGCTCCTGGCGGCCGGCGGCCTGCTGTACCTGAACAGCTGGCTGGACTCCAACGAAGAAAAGCTCCTGCACGAACTCACCGCCACGGCCGGCATGGAGGTGGCCTTTCGCCGCGTGGACCTACGGGTGTGGGAAAACTTCCCCCGGGTAAGCCTGGCCGTCGACAGCCTGGTGGTGCGCGACTCCCTGCTACCCCGTGACGCCCCGGCCCTGCTCAACATCCGTCAGCTGCGCGGGGAGGTGAGCCTGGACGCCCTCCTCCACGATACCCTGCGCGTGCTCGCCCTGGAGCTGCACGAGGGAAGTATTCACCTGGTCTCCGACTCCGCGGGTCGCTCGAACGCCGGCAGCCTGCTGGACCGCGACACCACATCCACCGCACCCGCGGCCGCGCCCTCCGCCCTTGCCCTGGACTACGACGGGCTGGAAGTCCTGCTCACCGACGTCGGCTTCACCTTCATCAATCCGCCCCGCAAGAAGCGGATCCTTGCTCAGCTTCACCGCCTGACGGCCAGTGGCCACCGCGCGGCGGACGGTAGCATCGACCTGGCCACCGACCTGGACCTGTACATGGAGGCTATGGCCTTCAATACCGATAAGGGAGCCTTCCTGCAGCAGACCCCCGTGCAGGGGCACCTGGACGTGCACTTTGGCGACGAGCAGTGGGATATCCCCGCCACCCCCCTGCGGATCGGTGAGCAGACCTTCGACGTAGGCGCTACCATCTCCCGAAGGCCGAACACCCTGAGCCTGATCACCCTGGAGAACGCGGCCACTGACTTCAGTCAGGCGCGCGCCATGCTGCACGATGAGCTGCAGGGCAAGCTGGCCGACTACGACATCACGGGCACCTTCCCGGTGCGGGCCGAGATCCACAGTAGCTTCGAGCGCGGCGAGAACGTGCGGGCCGACCTGGCCTTCCGCTTCGACGGGCAGGACGTCAAGGTGCGCAACTACCTGTTCACCAATACCCACGCCCGGGGCACCTTCGTCAACCGGCTGGACGAGGCCGACGGCGGCACCCCCGGCAGCCGCAAGAATATGCGCTTCGACTTCGACAGCGTGCGCACCTACCAGGGCGCGCTGCGCATCGACATGCCCCATGCCCTGCTGTACGCCAATGCGACCGACACCCGCCTGCGGGCACCGGTCACCGTATCCGGCCGCGCCGAGGCCGTCAGCCGCCGGCTGGGCAACGACAACTTCTTCTTCGACCGCGGCCGCTTCACCTTCACCACCGACGCCGATGCGTCCCTGCTCGCGCCCCTACCCGAACTGCTGGACGAAACCAACGGCGTACTGCGCTTCACGGACCTCGACGTAGTGTACCGACCGGCCGGCGTGCGCTTCCCCTTCGACTACATCGAGGTAGGCAAGCAGGGCGAGGACGTGAATTTTCACATCCAGAGCAGCAAACTGCCCACCGGCGTAGCCCTGGAGCTGGTGGGCAGCATCGACAACCTCACGCCCCTGGTCTTCGACCGGCCCGGGGAGGCGCTGCGCACCGAGGTCACCCTGCTGGCCCCCCGCATCGACTGGACGGACTTCCGCGCCTTCTTCGGCCAGGACGGCTACTTCACGCAGGAAGACAGCCCACAGGACACTACGGCGCGGCCGCAGGTGCAGGATGCCGAGCAGGATGCGGCCCAGAGCCGGGCGATCAAACTAGCACTTCTGGGCCTGCAGGAATCCTTCCACCCCGACCTGAACGTGCGGCTGGATACGGTGGCCTACTACGATGTATTCACGCTGACCGATCTCTCGACCGGTCTGCACTTCAACCAGGATACGCTGGTGCTGGAGCGTACCTCCTTCAACTGGGCGGGCAGCGAGGTAGGCTTCGGCGCACGGCTGGCCCTGGGTGATATCACAGGGCGCACCCCCTTTGCTCTGGAGATGCTCACCGAGCACCTGGACCTGAATAAGCTCGGCCCCACGATCGACTATTTCGGCCCCTCGCTCCCCGAAGAACTCGGACGGCTACCCGACAACCTGCACATCGATTTTGCCCACCGGGGGGTGATCGACGATACGCTGGGCATCAGTCCGGGCTATAACGCCGGCCGGCTACAGTTCGACGACGGGCGGGACGGGCTCTTCACGGGGGAGCTGGTGTATACACCGACCGGTCCGGAGCGGCTGCACAGCGAGCTCCACCTGACGGGCGATCCACAGATCGTCAATACGCTGTTCCGGGCCGAAAATTTCTTCTTCGGTAGCGGATCCTTCGGCATTGATCTGGAGCTCGACGGTACGCCCGCCAGCGTGCCGGAGCTACTACAGAACGGCAAGCTGCATCTGCACATCGATTCCAGCCGCATCCAGTATCCGCCGGCCGGGGTGTACATCCCGGTACGCCACTTCGCCGTGGATGTGACGGAGGAGCGCGCCAGTTACCAACTCCAGCTCACAAGCGACGCTACCCGCCGGGCCGTGGCCCTGAACGGCGAGCTCAACGGGCTTAGTAGCTTCCTGTACCCCGAGCTGGGCACGCCCTTTACCGTGCGCGCCGATCTGACCGCCGCCGAGCTGCACTGGTCGGACCTCAACGACTTCGTGCGCACCGATGAAGTAGAGGCAGTAGTCCAAGTAGACACCTCCGCCCGCGATACTACGGCCTTCGATGCCCAGGACTTCTTCTCCGCTACGGGGGGCGTATTCAGCAGCTTCCGACCGGATCTGAGTCTGGCTATCGACACCTTCTACCTGGGCAACCGTATTCCCTTCGTAGATCTGCATGCGGGAATGCACCTGCGCGATTCTACGCAGCTGGTCGTGGAGCGGTCGGGTTTCCGGCTGGGCGACGGGCGGGTCGAACTGGCAGCGACCTATGATTTGGACGAGCAGCGGCGAAGTCCCTTCACACTAGACTTCAGTACGGACTCGCTCTCACTGCAACTCCTCCTGGAGGAACTCGGTCAACTGGATACGAGCCGGTCTGATCAGCTGGGACACCTCGAGGGCTTACTTACGCTGGATGGCTCGTTAGTCGGACAGCTAGACGAGTCGCGCCAGCGCTTGTTGTTCGACAGTACCCGGGGCACCGTAGCCTTTGCGCTGACCGAACTGGAGCTGGCCGGCTGGCCCTTCCTGATCAGCACGGGCAAGAAGGCGAAGATGAAGAAACGCTTCGAGCAGCTGCGCTTTGCGCCCCTGGCGGGAGAAGTACGTATCGATAGCGGGCGGCTGGTCGTACCCCGTACGGAGGTACAGTCTACCGGCATCCAGGTCTTTGTGGAGGGAGAATACGACGATGCTACCGGACCGGACTTTCTGATCTCCCTGCCGTTGCGCAACGTCGGTCGCGGCTTACTGGACGAAGTCCCCTCCCCCACCGGCTACGCTCAGGCGGGCTGGAAGGTCTACCTGGTAGCGCAGCAGGATGAGGAGGGGGCACTGAAGATGAAGTTCCGCCTGGGCCGGCGCAAGTACTTTAAGCGGCGGGGGCGGCTGGAGGAATGGCGGGCCGAGCGCAGCCGCTGGCGGGCCGAGCGGCGGGCGCGGCGGTAGTTCAGGCACCGCAGCGGCTCATCGCGACCGTCTCGCCCGTAGACGCAGTGCGTACCCGCAGGAGGGGGGTGTACAGTCCCACATAATGATCCGCACCCGGTACACGGCCGTAGTCCTGGAGGCGAGGCTAAGTTGAGCCGCCGCACCACTGCGCGGACTACGGGCCAACAGGCGATTACTAGCGTCATACAACTGAAGCTCCATGCTAGACGGGCAGTGAGCGGTGGCACTGATCTGGTACCGGTAGCCGGCGCGTAGCTGAAGAGCGATAGCGTGCAGGGCACCCTTGCGCAGTCTGCCCGCCCGGCGGACGTACCCCTCCGTAGCGAGCTTCTGCCCCAGGTGGGGAAATACGGGGTAGACCATACTTTCCACTACCGGTCGCTGGGCCGTGGACTGCCCGAAGGCAGCCCGTGCCGGAATGAGTATACACAACAGAACAAGGATACGGGCTACCATGATCAGCGGGATGAAGCGGACCGGTTCGGTTCGGATTTGTATACGTATGCGATCGATGGCGGTGTGTCGGCAGGGCCCTCCCAGGTACTACTCTGACTGGACGTGTTAGTGGACGTTGCAGTGGGCAAGTAGCGCACGTCGGTAGATATGGAGATCGTATCGGTGGGGTACGCATTATGTTCGGCAAAGGCAACCAATTCATCGGCGATGGCCTGCGTACGGTCGATGCAGCGCAGTACGTGGAAGTAAAGGAGTTCGTCGGCATAGCGGTAGTCGTCCGGGGTGGCGATGCCCCCGGGTAGGATCGTGTGTAACATAGTGCTGGGAGTTTAGCGGATGGCCGGGGCGTACCGCGCTTGAATGTGTTATAAATTGATCCTACACTAGGCCGGGAAGTAACCCGCTTCGTAAACTTATTCCCCCTGCGGCTCTCCAAGCTCAGCGAGCAGCTGCCGGGAGCGCAGCGCCAGGGGACCGCGCGTATCGGCCAGCCGGTAGAGCAGGCATACCGCGCGCTGCGGATAGCCCAGTTGGAGCTCGGCCAGGGCTAGGTAGTACCGCGCTTCGTCCTGCTCCGGGGAGGCGCCGGGAGTGAGCAGTGGACCCAGGATGCGTTTGGCCCCTTCGGCGTCACCGGCTCCCAGCGCGGCCACCCCGGCGTAGCGCAGGTGAGTGCTGTCGAGCCGCCCCGCCCTGACTTCCCGCAGCAGCAGGGGGTAGGCCATAGCGTACTCCTGACGGTCGTAGGCGGTCAGGGCGGCGGTACGCGTATCCTCCGCCGCCGATGGCCCGAGCCGGGCCTCCTCGCGGGGCAACCAGCTGAAGTAGCTTACCGCCAGGGGAACGTAGGGCGTGGCGGGCGGCAGGATGCTCCAGATCGCAGCGGCAAGGAGTAAGAGGATAGTCGCCGCGGCGGCTAAGCGGTAGTACAGTCGCCGACGAACGGACGAAGTGGGTATTTCGTGCATCGTCTGCTCGATGCGGGCGAAGCGGTCGCGCAGGGCCTCCGTTTGATCGGCAGGCGGCGGCTGGAGGAGCCCCCGACGAAACAACGACTCGTAATAAGCCGCCTCCCGGGCTAGCGCGGGCTGCTGGTCGAGTAGATTGCGCAGCTGCCTGATGGCGGAGGGAGTGAGTTCGCCGGCGTAATACGCCTGCAGGGCAGGGAGAAGCGAATGGGTGGGCTGTCCATTAGCGATCATGGTACGGATTGTTGGTTACCCCGTCTATACCCCCACCGGCCCACTGGTAACCTATCTAGTCCAACTGCTCGATGTCGGCCAGCAGCCTTCGGGCGCGATCGCTCCAGGGGCCATCGCTTTCGGTGAGTGGCTGCAGCACCTGCGTCCCCGCCCCACGGTCGCCTAATTGCAGGTGGGCCAGGGCCAGGTAGTAGCGGATCTCGGGTTCGGACTGGGTATACGTACCGGCGTCGAGCAGGGCCTGCAGCGCATCGCGTGCTACGGTGGGTGCCTCGGCCCCCAGGGCAGCTACCCCCGTATAGAGCAGGTTGATGCTATCGAGCTGTCCGGCTTCGACGCCCTGTAGCAGTAGGGGGTAGGCCGTAGCGTAGTCCTGCCGGTCGTAGGCGCGCAGGCCATCAGGGATGTCCTCCGTCGGGCCCAGCGTAGCCTCCTGCCGGGGCAACCACGCGAACTCATTCGCCACGATCTGCTCGGTCGGGGAGGGATCCAGGAGGAGCCAGTAGCTGAGGCCGAGCAGCAGGAGCAGGGCGGCGGCAGCGGCCCAGCTCCAGCGGGGCAGGCGGCGGCGGGGGGCAGCCTCGGCGGTGAGGGGGGGTAGCTCGGCTTCGAGGGCGGCAAACTGCCGGCGCAGGGCGTCGGTATCCGCAGCTGCGATCGGGGCCGGCTGGCGCAGGCCGTGGCGGTAGACGGCTTCCCACTCGGCTACGGCCCGGGCCAGTGCGGGATCCTGCGCGAGCTCGGCGCGCAGCTGGGTAGCTTCCGTGGCGGGAAGACTATAGTCGTAATAGGCCTCCAACTGCTCGAGCAGTCGGGGCGATAGCGAGGGTGGCGGGTTCATCTAATTCTACTACTTCGGCACGGTCTCGGCGTAGAGTTTACGCAGGCGAGACATACACTTTGATTTATTGGTTTTGGCGGATGCGGCGTTTTTATACCCCAATAGGTCCGCAATGGTATTCCAGTCTAACTCTAAAAAATAAAAATGGACAATTAGTTGGCGGCAACTCGGCCCCAGTTTGCCCAGCCAGCGGTACAGCTCCTGCCGCACCTCCTCGGGGCGCACTTCCCGCTCCGGACTTACCAGGGGTTCGGGCAGCTCGCTGGGGTCGCGGTATATCTCGCGGCCGCGCCGCTCCAGCTTCAGGTACAGGTTGCGGCCTACGGCGTTTAAATAGGTGTCAATGCGGGCAGTAAGCTCCCGGAGCCGGCCACTGCGGATGTTGTTTACCAGCACGATGAGTGACTCGGTGAACAGCTCTACGGCTACCGTCTCCCGGTTGGGGTGGTTGCGCCGGATGACCCGCCCCAGCAAGAAGCGCAAGCAGGGCGTACGGTAGGTGCGGTATACGGTGTCCAGAGCCGCCGGATCATTCGCGCGAATGGCTTCCAGCAGGGTCTGATCAAAGGAATGTGTCTTCATTGATGCGAGGACTGGGGAAGAGGTAACCTATGGAAGATAAGTTTTTTTTGGTTTATGTCCGGGCCAGACACGGAACTAACTACATGTATCAACATACGACTATTTTTTTAGAAGTCTACAAGTTTATGCTCGTCTTATTTGAGCAGCAGTTGGTCCGCCCTCCCCGGATAGAATTTTATTTCACAAGGTTACCTCCCCAACCACCGGGGCATACAGTGAAAAAGGCTTCCACAATCACTGCTCCCCATGAACTACCCCACCCCCCTCCTCCTCCTATGCCTCGTGCTATTTCTCGGCACCCGCGTCCGCGCCCAGTCCTTTCCGGGCGCCAACCTGGATACCTACGGCGGCATGTACCCCGTGCTCCTCAACCCGGCTACGCTGGGCGCGACCCGCACCAAGGCCTCCCTGCACCTGGGCTCCGTAGCCGGACAACTGCAGAACGACTACCTGACCTTCCGGGCCGGTAAGCTGCGCCCCGCCCTGCAGAACGACGACTTCACGCCCGCCGTAGTCACGCGCAACGACGGACCGGCCCACACCATGAACTTGGGCGCCGAAGTCATCGGCCCCTCCCTGCTGCTGCGCCTGAGCCCCCGTACGGGCATGGCCATATTCACCCGCGCCCGCGCCCTGCAATCCATACGGGGCGTCAACGGCCACTTGGTGGAGGGACTGTACGACGGCTTCGACCAGCTGCCCGACTTCACCGTAGCCCAGTCCGACTACAGCGCTACCCTACACGCCTTCGGGGAGATCGGCCTGGCCCTGGGCACCGTCCTGCTCCAGGCGCCCCACCACCGGATCAAGGTGGGCGGTACCCTGAAGTACCTGCAGGGGCTCGGCGCTATACACTCCAGCGGCCGTGCACTGGCGGGGCAGTACAACGCCGACCGGGACCTGCTCACCCTGGACGGGGACATCACCTTCGGCCGTACGGCTGACTTCTACATGAACGAACTAGACCCCGCGACGCGCACTGCTGGCGTAGGGTTCGATGCGGGCATGGTCTACGAATGGCATCCCACCGGTGCGCACGACCCGCGGCATCCCCTGCAGTACCGGCTTCGGGTGGGGGTATCGGTCACCGACCTGGGCGGCATCACGTACTCGGGGCAGACCACGGAATACCGGATAGCGGGCAGTATAGCTACCGCGGATACCGAACCCGCCGGTGATGTCGAGGAATTGCTGGACGACCACTACCCTGCCACCGCCGAGGAGTCTGCCGAAGTACGCATCGGGCTGCCCGCCGCCCTGCATGCCTTCGCGGACTACCGGATGACGGGCCAGCTCTACCTCAGCGCACTCTATAGCAGCAGCCTACGGGCGGACGGTGCGGCCAACACCAATTCCATACGCTCTAGCCTCACCCTGTCCCCCCGCTACGAGGGCCGGTGGTTCGGGCTGTATGCCCCCGTCACCTTTCGCCAGGATGCGGCGGCTACCGTCGGGCTCGGTGTGCGGGCGGGTATCCTGACCGTCGGTTCGAGCTCCCTGCTATCACACCTGGTCGGCCAGGGCAGTTCGGCGGCGGATATCTTCGTGGGTATCCGGATACCCTTTCACGGGAAGGCCAATAAACGCAAGTAAGCGGGCGCGTTCGCAGGTGCGGAGCGGTAAAAGCGCGTAGCTTCGGGTGGTTCACTTAATCTAGCTACCCGGTGTATTACGGAGTTCGGCTTACACTGCGCATTTTGACGATAGGTATACTGGTCGGTATGCTGGGGGCGGGTTGCGTACCGGAGCCACCGCCCCACGCGGACACCCCGGCAGACCGACTACTGCGCGAGCGGCTAACGGAGGTGAAAGAAGACTATCGCCAACTGCGCCTGGCCCAGGCGCTGGACCGCGCCCGCGCACTGCCCCTGGCCGGAGCTACTCACGATGAATTACGTGCCGAAGCGTACCAGTACCTCGCATTGCTGCACTTCGATCGGAGTCTGTACCGGGATTCTATCGGGCACTATACCGAGCTAGCGGGTGATCTTGTCGATGCGGAAAGTCCTCCGCACCTGCGGGCGCGCCAGCAGCTTTGCCGGGCGCTGCAGCGGTACTACAGCTGGACGTGGCGCGAGATGGACCTGGCCGCTGCCCTCGGCCTGCGTATCCTGGAGGAGGCCGATCTGCGGCACGACGAGCTGTACGGCAGCCTGCAGGTGGCCCGGGGAGTGGCGCGCAAGATGTATGCCTACAGTAGCCTGGATACCGGGCGGGAGCAGGCCCTGCTGCGGGAAGCGGGAGGACTGTTGCAGCAGGCGGTGCGGACGCTGCGGCGGCTGCAGTCCCCCCGCCTGTCGTTGGGCTACGAAGAATTGGCCATCCTCTATAGCCGCCTGCCGGACTCCCGGGACCGCGTGCGGCCGCTCGTAGACAGTATACGGCTACACGCTGCGCCGGCCAGCGCACCTCATGCCTCGCCGGACCGCGTACTGGGCTACTACCACCGGCAGCTGGGGCAGGCGGACAGCGTGCGCCACTACTACCGCCAACTGCTGGCGCGGGACTCCATCTTTCGCTACGACTACATCTCCGAAGCGCAGTTCGTACTGCGCGAATACCTGGGCCGGACGGGACAGTGGGAGGAGGCATTGGCACTCAACAGCCGGGTGCTGCTGGAGGCGGACTGCTGTCCGCAGGATAGCACGACGACCGTGCAGGCGGACGCTGCGGCGACCTGTACACGGGGGCCGGCCTGCATCTACGACCTGGTGGAGCAGGCCTACATCTACCACCAGCGGTACCGCAGCCGGGGAACGGCAGCGGATCTGGACGTGGCCTATACCCTGGCCCAGGCGGCGGTGGATCACTACGACGATGCCCTGCGGCAGCTTACCGAGGAGTCGGCCTACCACCGGCTGATCTCGCTGGGTGATCGGCTGGTGTCCGTGGCACTCGACATCACGTATGCTACGCTGCAGCGCGATCCGCAGCCTGCCTACCGCGATGCGCTGCTCCGCACGGCGGAGTTCGGCAAGAGCTACCTGCTCAATAAGGAACTGGCCCAGCGTAGCATGGCCCGACGGGAGGAGGCACACCCCCTGCGGGACAGTCTGGTCGCTACGAACCGGGAGCTGACGCTGCTGAAGCAGGCGTATACCCAGCAGTCCGAGCTGCCGACCGCACAGCTGCTCCAGGTAGAGAACTTGATCCGGCAGCGGGACCGGCTGCAGCAGCGCCTACAACCCGCCTTCGAGAACTTCGCCCGACAGCAACAACCGACCGGATACCTCTCGGTGCGCGGCGTACAGGAGGAACTAACGGCCGAGCAGGCACTGCTGGAGTTCACCGAAACGTCTTCCGAGCTTCTAGTACTTTACATAGACCGCGATACTGCGGTAGTCTATCCAGTCGATACCGCCGTGCTGGCGCTGGCTCCGGGGATCGAACGGGCACTGGTGGAGCTCAATCCGACCACCGCCGCCCTAACGGCCGCGGCGGACCGCCTGGGTGATGCACTGCTCGGTCCGGTAGCCGCACTGTTGGCCGGGCGGCAGGATCTACTATTGATACCACCCGTGCAACTGAGCCGCTTCCCCTTTGCTATACTGAGTGTGCCGGCGACGGATACCTTCCTTACTGATACGCTGCGCCCCTACCTGGTTGAGCAGCACAGCATACGCTACCTCGACAGCTGGCAAACGGAGCGGCGGAACATGCAACGGCGCACGGCGCTCGGGCAGGGAGTTCCTACCCTACCGCGTATCGGGGTATGGACGCATCCGGAACTGGCTGGCTACCTGGGTCCGCTGGGGGAATGGCTCGTGGAACAGGGCAGTAGCCGAAGTATACACTACGTGGGTACTGCTTGTAGCAGTGAGCAACTGCTCGATCAGGGGGACCGCTACGACTGGCTGCACCTCTCGGTACATGCCCGCGGCAATACCGTAGAGCTGAACGACAACTACCTGTACCTGAACGCACGCGACAGCCTCAACGGGCTGCACATCGGGAGTCGGCGACTGACGGCCAGCCTGGTCGTGCTGGCAGCCTGCTCGACGGCCCGGGGGGTGAGTAGTCGGCGCGAGGGCACGTACAGCATCCGTAGGAGCTTTCACCGGGCGGGCGTACCGGACGTGGTGGCCTCGCTGTACGACATCCCGGCGGCGGCTACGGCAGGCGTACTGGAGGAATTTTACCGCGGTCTCTGGCGGGGCCTGCCGCCGGAGCGGGCACTGGCCGGGGCACAGCGGGCGTGCCTGACGGGGGGGCTGAGTCAGCGGTGGAAGACACGGCCGGGGTTCTGGGCGGGTCTGGTGATGGGTTGATCGGTTGGGGGAGACTGCACGACTTTGAAGTTGCAGTTGGCAATAAAGATATCGGGACCATCTACGAAGTACGGCCGCTTCAGTACTAGGACAGGGTTAGTAATACTACTTAGCACTTCACGCGCGCGCTTCGCCCGTTTCTTGCGAAGGATGGGCACCCAAACTACGGTGTTGCCGGGAATTAACATACCGACCAGACAGACGCTGGTCCGCTTTTTGAATCGCTTCCATAAAAACTTGAATACCCCTTGCTTTTGGAAATTCGAGCTGTTGAGCGGATATGATTTCGTCCAGTCCCAAACCACTACGATATAGGAGTTAATGGCAGAAACTTCCGTATCCAGGGTAGTGACTTGAGATACAGCTTCCCGGGTTCCCCGCATGGGTGTAGCACAGGGGCGGCCGTTAGTTCCCGCCATATAGAAGGTGTAGTTACCGCAACTCGGATGGTAACCGTCCAGTCCATTGCTCTCGGCTCCCTCGTCGACCTTCAGGTCATCGATCAGGTAGAGGCGGCCGCATTCGCTGCTGCTGTCGGTCAGGGGGATCAACGAATCTGCGTAGCCTGATCGATCAACGTTTGGCCAACCGTCCAGACTGGTAATACGCTGAAAATCACGGGGTATGGTCATTGGGATCACCCTACAGTAGTAGGGATCTGGTTCAAGAGTGGGGGTTGACTCACTAGGGGTATCCCGCCAGTCTACCGTCAGCAGCCCGCTGGCATTCATGGGTTGCAAGGCGCTGTAGTCCATTAGCTGACTGCACGACTTTGCATGTCCGGGAGGGATACTGTTAGCGTCTAGCTTTTCAATCTTTTCAAAATGTCCTGCATGATTCATTATATATCTAATTTGAATGGTGTATAATTATAAAAGACGGGGAGCGGTCAATTCCACCGCTCCCCATCGTCATCAACACAGGCCGTGCTTACTCGGCCTGCAATCTCAATCCATAGTAGCAGCGCCCCGGCTTGCAGTCGGCCAGCGTCACTTTGACGCGGACATTGCGGGAGTTCGGGGGCGTGAAGGACAGGGTCTGTCGTTGACTCCGGGGGTCATGCTGTGCCAGCACGTTGCCCTTGCGATCGATGACTTCCACCTTGGCGCCGGCACAGTTCTGATCCGTGACGGCCAGTAGGTTGTAGCGCACGCCGCCGTAAACCTGTACGTCGTGGATGCGGCTCACGCCGTCCTGCAGGGTACCGCAGCGGGTGAGGTAGGTCGTAGCGTAGCCCGCTTCGGTGAGCGCGGCGGTCAGGGCACCCAGTTCGTCGCGTATCGCATTGTCGCTGCACTGGGCGGTTAGGAGGGGGTTAGCTCCCATCAGGAGAAGGATAAACAGTAGGCTTTTCATAGTGTGGGTTATTGAGGGGCGAATGAATAAAGGGGGCCGGTAATGAATGTGTAGTCTTGCCGGCGGGTGTATGCTGTTTATGCTCGTTTGCACATATAGTTACCTATGGTATTAAAATAAAAAACCGGCCCTGCTGGGGAGCAGGGCCGGTTTAAGGTGGTCACTATACCCGTGCGGCCGACGAGGGAAGCTAGCGCAACCTTCGGCGGACGACGGGCCATGCGCTAGGCAGAGCAGGCAATACAGTCCGGATCGTCCAGGCTACAGGTCTTGGCTACCTCGGCGGTCTGTGCCGCGCTGATCTCCTCGAAGCCGTTGGCACCCGTTGAAGACTTTGTTTGTTGGGGTGCTCCCCTCTCCTGTGGAGCGTCATCTGGGGTAGGGGCCCTAGATGTAAGCTTAGGGGAGAGGGAAACAGCGTTCGCTCCACTTTGCACCTGCGCACGCGCCCCCTGCTTGACCTGTCCGTCGCCTTCCTCGCCCTGCTTGACGAGTTGGTCCTTGTCGACGGTGAACTTGATGGCGTCGCGGGCGGCCTTGGTGCGCAGGTAGTACATGCCCGTCTTGAGGCCCTTCTGCCAGGCGTAGAAGTGCATGCTGGAGAGCTTGCCGAAGTTGACGTTCTCGACGAAGAGGTTCATGGACTGGCTCTGGCAGACGAAGGCGCCGCGGTCGGCCGCCATGTCGATGACGATCTTCTGGCTGATCTCCCAGACGGTCTTGTACAGCTCGCGCAGGTGCTGGGGGATGTCCTCGAACTCCTGGATGGAGCCATTGGACTGCATGAGGCGGTTGCGCATCTGGTTGTCCCACAGGCCCAGACCGATGAGGTCCTTGAGCAGGTGCTGGTTGATGACGACGAACTCACCGGACAGCGTACGCCGGGTGTACATATTGGAGCTGTAGGGCTCGAAGCACTCGTTGTTGCCCAGGATCTGACTGGTCGATGCGGTGGGCATCGGAGCTACGAGCAGGCTGTTGCGCATGCCGTGCTCGGCCAGGTCCTTTTTGAGACCGGCCCAGTCCCAGCGGTCGGAGGGAGTGACGCCCCAGAGGTCGAACTGCAGTTCGCCCTTGCTGGCCGGTGAGCCGGGGTAGGACTGGTAGTGGCCGTCCTTCTTGGCCAGGGCGATGGATTCGGTACAGGCGGCGAAGTAGATCGCCTCGAAGATGTCCTTATTGAGCTGCCGGGCCTCGGGGGAGTCGAAGGGCAGGCGCAGCATGATGAAGGCGTCAGCTAGTCCCTGCACACCCAGTCCGATGGGCCGGTGGCGCATGTTGGAGTTGCGGGCCTGTTCGATGGGGTAGTAATTGCGGTCGATGACCTTATTCAGGTTGCGGGTCACCACGCGGGTGATCTGCACGAGCCGGTCGAGGTCGTAGCCGCTGCCGTCCGCCTTGACGTACTTGGGTAGGGCCAGGCTGGCGAGGTTACACACGGCTACCTCGTCTGCGCTGGTGTACTCCATGATCTCGGTACAGAGGTTGGAGCTGCGGATCGTACCCAGGTTCTGCTGGTTGCTCTTCTTATTGGCGGCGTCCTTATAGAGGATGTAGGGCGTGCCGGTCTCGATCTGGCTGTCGAGGATGGCGAACCACAGGTCCTGCGCCTTGACGGTCTTGACCGCGCGGCCTTCGGATTCATACTTATGGTACAGCGCTTCGAACTCACCGGAGTGTACGTCGAACAGACCCGAGCACTCGCCCGGATCGAACAGGCTCCAGTCGCCCCCATCCTTGACGCGCTGCATGAACAGGTCGTTCATCCACAGGGCGTAGAACAGGTCGCGGGCGCGCATCTCTTCCTTGCCGTGGTTCTTCTTCAGGTCCAGGAACTCGAAGATGTCGGCATGCCAGGGCTCCAGGTAGACGGCGAAGGCGCCCTTGCGCTTTCCACCGCCCTGGTCTACGTAGCGGGCCGTGTCGTTGAACACCTTCAGCATCGGTACGATACCGTTGCTCGTGCCGCCAGTGCCCTTGATGTAGCTGCCCGTGGCGCGGATGTTGTGAATGCTGAGTCCGATCCCACCGGCCGATTGGCTGATGCGGGCGCAGCGGCGCAGGGTCTCGAAGATGCCCTCGATGCTGTCGTCGGTCATGCTGAGCAGGAAGCAGGAGCTCATCTGCGGCTTCGGCGTACCGGAGTTAAACAGCGTAGGCGTGGCGTGAATGAACCACTTCTCGCTCATCAGCTGGTAGGTCTCGATGGCCGCATCGATGTCTTCCTGGTGGATGCCCACCGCGACGCGCATCAGCATGTGCTGGGGCCGCTCGACCACCGCACCGTCGCGCCGCATGAGGTAGCTGCGCTCCAGCGTCTTGTAGCCGAAGTAGTCGAACTCGAAGTCGCGGTCGTAGATGATCGCCGCATCCAGCGTCCGCGCATTATCACGGATCACCTGCATGGTCTCCTCGCCGATGAGTCCGGCCGCGTCGCCCGTCTTGGGGTCGACGTAGTTGTACAGTCCCTCCATGGTGGCGGAGAAGGACTTGTCGGTTTCCTTATGGAGGTTACTGATCGCGATGCGCGCGGCTAGCTGGGCGTAGTCGGGGTGTACGGTCGACATCGAGGCCGCCGTTTCCGCCGCCAGATTATCGAGTTCGATGGTTGTGACGCCGTTGTACAGGCCCTGAATGACCTTTTTACTGACGTCGATATGGTCGACAAAATTTTCGTCCAGCCCGTAGCAGAGCTTTTTAATGCGGGCGGTGATCTTGTCGAAGGAGACGTCTTCCTGAGCGCCTGAACGTTTTATTACTTGCATGAGTGAGGTATTTTCCCTCTCCCCCGGCCCCTCTCCGGGGGAGAGGGGAGCGGCTTCGAGGAGGTCTTTTATTTCATTACTATGTGCTGCTTTACCGGCCTGAGCCGTGCGGCAGCGTCACCCCTCCCCCTTGGGGAGGGGCCGGGGGAGAGGAATCTAAAAGTCCTCATCCAGCGAGAACACCTGCTTGTCCCGATCCGAGGTCACGCCGGCCTTCTGGTACTCGCCTACGCGCTTTTCGAAGAAGTTGGTCTTGCCCTGCAGGTTGATCATGTCCATCCACGGGAAGGGATTTTCGACGTTCCAGACCTTGTCCTGCTTGAGCTCTACGAGCAGGCGGTCGGCCACGTACTCGATGTACTGGCACATCATGTCGGAGTTCATGCCGATGAGGTTGACGGGCAGGGAGTCCGAGACGAACTCCTTTTCGATCGCTACGGCGTCCTTGATGATGCCGGTGACTACGCCCTCTTCCAGCTTATTGACGATGTGGTCGTTGTAGAGCAGGCAGGCGAAGTCGCAGTGCATACCCTCGTCGCGGCTGATGAGCTCGTTGCTGAAGGTGAGGCCGGGCATGAGGCCGCGCTTCTTGAGCCAGAAGATGGAGCAGAAGCTGCCCGAAAAGAAGATACCCTCTACGGCGGCAAAGGCGACGATGCGCTCGGCGAAGCTGCCGTTGTCGATCCAGCGCAGGGCCCATTCGGCCTTCTTCTGCACGCAGGGCATGGTCTCGATCGCGTTGAATAAGTGGTCTTTCTCGGCTGGATCGCTGATGTAGGTATCGATCAGCAGCGAGTAGGTTTCGGAGTGGATGTTCTCCATCATGATCTGGAAGCCGTAGAAGAACTTGGCTTCGGTGTACTGCACTTCGGCCACGAAGTTCTCGGCCAGGTTCTCGTTGACGATGCCGTCCGAGGCGGCAAAGAAGGCCAGCACGTGCTTGACGAAGTAGCGCTCGTTGTCGGTCAGCTTGTTGTTCCAGTCGTTGAGGTCGGCCGAGAGGTCTACTTCCTCGGCGGTCCAGAAGCAGGCCTCGTTGTCCTTGTAGTAGCGCCAGATATCATCGTGCACGATGGGGAAAAGGACGAAGCGGTTGGGGTTTTCAACCAGGATGGGTTCGAGATTGGCGGTCATACTGTAAGGGTGTTGAACGGCAGCTAATGCACTGCGAAGGATTAGGAGGGAGCGACGGAGAGCCGTTCTCCACCCCGCAACAGGAATGGAAAAGCGGCGTAAACCGTACGTTTAATTCGTGGTCAGTTAACTAAGGCGGCCTCCGGGTGGAGGAAGCCGCCTCAGCCTAAGTGGTATCAGCAAGCCGGAGCTTCCCGGGGGTTTCCAGCGTTTTGTTGGATTCCCTCGTATAATGCCCAAGATAGGGACCCTAGTACCGCACGTTTTACCCTATTTCTCCACATCATGTGGATAACATTTATTAATCAACTGATTATCAGCCATTTAAAAATATAGTCTATTTTATCCACATTGTGGATAACCTTTTTCACAATGTGGAAAACGATAGGGGTTTTCCACAGAAAAGTGGTGGAAACGCAGCTTTTGCGCGGTCGCGGGTGCAGGGTGGGTGGGGAAAACCACTATTTTTTGGATACGGAGCTACCCAAAAAAAGGCCGGGAGCCGCACTGACGTGCGCCTCCCGGCAGGTACCAATTCAGCCTTATAAAAAACCAAGGGTTCAGTAGATAACACCCATAGTGTATCGATTTATACCCCGGTACGCGGATAGGTTACCGCTCCCGCTAACCTTTTTGCCCCCACGTGTTATGTACGCTATGGATATCCGCTTCGTACCCCAGGCCGAACTCGACAAGCAGCTCTACAACAGCTGCGTACACTTTGCTACCAACGGCAGTCTGTACGGCTACGACTGGTACCTCAACGCCACGGCCAAGGAGTGGGACCTGCTCGTAGAGGGCGACAACTACGTCTCGGCCATGCCCCTGCCGAAGACCAAAAACTGGCTCGGCCGCACCCAGCTCACCCAGCCCGGACTCATCCCCGACCTGGCTGTATACAGCGTCAAGCCCCTCAGCCCCAAACGTATCCAGGCCTTCTGGGACGCTATCCCGCAAGACTACCGCGGCGGCACCCTCACCGTGGAGCCCGCCAGTGTCCCCAAAGACAGTGGCCGCTTCACCATCACCCAGGCGGCCGGTGACGCCCTGTTCCTCAACAAGCCCTACGAGGAGATCACCGATGACTTCCCGGCCAGCTACTACGAGCGCATGGCCCGCTCCGAACAGGCCGATCTGCTACCCGCCTCCAACCTGAAGCCCGAGGCGGTGGCCGACTTCTGGCTCGCCGTCCACGGCAAAACGGCCGACAACGAGTGGACCTACCACGCCATGCAGCGCATCATGTACCAGATCCTCCACCGCAGCTGGGGCAGCGCCCAGGGTATCCAGTCGCGCGACGGCGAGCTACTCGCCGTATCCTTCAACGCCTACAGCCACAACCGCATCTTCCCCCTCTTCCAGGCCGAGAGCCAATCCGGCGCGGCCGCCGGTGCCATGACCCTGCTGGCAGATACACTGCTGCGCAGTCATGCGGAACGGAATTTGAAGTTAGACCGACGCTTCGCGATCGGGTAGACCGCTCGCTTGCGCGTTCGGGAATAGACCGCTTCGCGGGTTGAGCTGCCGCATGTCTCGTCTGCCGGTCGACCCCTGCCCCGCAGGGTCTACGCTCGCCCTGGCGAGTCTACCCGCTTTAGCGGTCTAAGCCGGCAAAGCCGGTCTAATTTATCTATTATTGTCTTTTCTAAGCTAAGTATCCTCCGCATGACTGACCACCAGAACACCAAAATCGTAGCCACCGTAGGCCCCGCCTGCAATTCGTACGAAGGGCTCGGTGACCTGATCGAAGCCGGCGTCGATGTATTTCGTCTAAATTTCAGCCACGGCAATCATGCGGATCACAAGCAGGTGGTGGACCATGTGGTCAAGCTGAATAAGGAAAAAGGCAGCCACGTGAGCTTATTGGCCGACCTGCAGGGACCCAAGCTGCGCGTAGGCAAAATGGAGGGCGAGGGACTGGAACTGGAGCAGGGACAGATCGTCACTTTCACCAACACCGAGTGCATCGGCAACGCCGAGCGGGTGTACATGAGTTACCCCCAGTTTGCGCAGGACGTTACCGTCGGCGAGCGGGTACTGGTAGACGACGGCACGTTGGTCTTCGAGGTAGTCGACACCAACGGCCAGGATACGGTCCGGCTGAAGGCGCTCTACGCCGGTACCCTAAAGTCGAATAAGGGGGTCAACCTGCCCAATACCAAGATCAGCCTGCCCAGCCTCACCGAAAAGGACCTGGAAGACCTGGCCTATATCCTCACAATCCCCGAGATCAACTGGATCGCCTTGAGCTTCGTGCGGCAGGCTAAGGACTGTAAGGAACTACGGCAGCACATCGACCGGGCCGGCCACCAGGCCAAGATCATTTCCAAGATCGAGAAGCCCGAGGCCATCGAGAACATCGACAAGATCATCAAACACTCCAATGGCATCATGGTGGCCCGTGGCGATCTGGGTATCGAAATGCCCATGGAACGGTTGCCCTTGATCCAGAAGGAGATCATTAAGAAGTGCATCCAGCGGGCCCGCCCCGTCATCGTGGCTACCCAGATGATGGACTCCATGATCACCAACCCCGGCCCCACCCGCGCCGAGGTCACCGACGTAGCCAACGCCGTGCTCGACGGCACCGACGCGGTCATGCTCAGCGGCGAGACCAGCGTAGGTCGCCACCCCACCCTGGTCGTGAAGTGGATGAACAGCATCATCGACGAGGCCGAGAAGGTCTACGAGATCGGCACCAAGCGCCCAAAGGCGAATGCGAAGAGCGGCACGTTCGTAAGTGACGTCATCACCTCAGCCGCCGCCTGGGCCGCCCAGAACGTCGGCGCCCGCGCCATCACCGGTATGACCCGCACCGGCTACACGGCCTTCAAGCTGTCGAGCTTCCGCCCCTCCTCCAAGATCTACATCTTCAGCGACCTGCCCGATATCCTTAACACCCTCAACCTCTGCTGGGGCGTACGGGGCTACTACTACGACGGCTTCAAGAGCACGGACGACACCGTCAAGGACGTCACCAACATCCTCAAGGAAAACGGCCACGTCCAACCCGGCGACATGATCGTCAACACCGGTAGCATGCCCCTGGAGAAGCGCGGCCGCGTCAACATGATGAAGATCACGGAGGTGGAGTAGTTCTGTAGCGTTGTGGTCTTATAGTTCTGTAGGGCCGCGTGGTAGGTGTGGGCGGGGCCGCAGGTGCAGTGCACACTACCCGCCTACAGAACTAAACTACACCACCACCCGCAAGCGTTACCGGTACACTACCCGCCCGATCGCTATGCGTACCCTGCTTCTACTGCTACTTCTCAGTTCCGTACTGCCCGGCCAGGGTGAGGTCAGTGAGCTACAGGTCAAACGGGAAGCACAGTTCATCGAGGCCAAACGCGAAGCACTCCTCGGCAAGACCGACCAGGCTATTCTTCTCTTCCGTACCCTCCTGGAGGCCGAGCCGCAGAACGATGCCATCCTCTTTGAGCTGGCCCGACTGGAGCATGCCGCCGGCAACAGCGGGGCTGCGATCGACGCCCTGCGCCAGGCCTACGCCGCCCGGCCCAGTGAGGTATACGCCGCCTTTCTGGCTGCCCTCTATCAGTCGTCTGGCCGCTACCAGGATGGGGCTGAGCTCTACGCCACCCTCATCAAGCAGAACCCCGCGGCCGCCGAGAACTACCTCGAACGGGCCGCCTTCCAGGTGCGCGACCAGGACATTAAGGGAGCCCTCAAGACCTACGAGGAGCTCGAGGCCCGCAACGGCATCAACCCCGAAGTGAGCCGCCGCAAGCACGCCCTCTACCTCGGCAGCGGAGACACCAAGCGGGCGGAGCGCGAGCTCGTCGCACTGGTCGACGCTTTCCCCCGCCAGATCAGCTACCGCCACTTGCTGGCCGGCTACTACGCCAGTCAGGGCGACGATAAGGCAGCCCAACGGGTATACGAGGAGATCCTGGCCATAGAGCCGGCCGACGTGCGCGCCCAGCTAGCCCTGCAGGACGCCGGTCCGCGCAGCAGCGGCAGCGACGCCGACGATAGCGCGCTGCTGAGCGTGCTGACCCGCACCGACGTAGATCTCGACCTCAAGATCGGCAAGCTCCTACCGATGGTCCAGCAAGTAGCCAGCACCGGCGACCGCGCCCTGGCCGACCGTGTCCTGGCCCTCACCGCCGAACTACGCCGCGTACACCCCGATGCCGCCAAGGCCACCGCCATCGAGGGCGACCTGTACTACCACTCCGGCCGCCTCGCCGAAGCCGCCGAAGCCTACCGTAGTACGCTGGCGCTGGACGATACGGTTTACCCCGTCTGGGAGCAACTCCTGGCCACGCTCTACCTCGACAACCAGTCCGTCGAGCTGCGCAAATACGCCGAGCAGGCCCTCGACGTATTCCCCAACCGACCCTCGATCTACGTACACTACGCACTGGGGGAAGCCTTTCGGGGCGACTTCGACGAAGCGACCAGCCTGCTCCAGCAGGCGCAGCTAATGGTGAGCGGTAGCCCGGAGGCTAGCTCCGCACTGGAAGAGCTGGGCAAGGCCCTGGACCAACTAGCCGGCGGCAAGACAGAAAAACTGAACACCGCGCTATTGCCCGGTGGTCCCACCGCCCCCCTGGCCGTGTACCTCGATCAGCGCAGCAAGCCGGACACCGCAGCCCTCTCCGCTACCGATCACCCCGGCAACACCAACGCCCTGCTGCTGGAGTTGATGGGCGATGCCCAGAGTAGCGCTGGGAACAAAGCCGCCGCCGCCGACCTTTACCAGCGGGCGAAGGCCGCGGGGAGTAAGTCCCCCACCCTGACCCGCAAGATCGCTCAGCTCTAACCCGTCCCCTCCATGCGTTTATCCCTGCTGGCCCTCCTGGCCGTACTCCTGTTTGCCAACTGTAGCCGAAAAACTACAGGGGCGGTAACGGACGGCACGAAGGCCCCTACGGGTAAGCTTCGTCTGGCACAGGTCCTGCGCACCATCGACGACAACCGCAGCGCCCCGGAGTGGATGGACGCCAAGGCCAGGGTCGACCTGGACAGCGAGAAGCTCAACATCGGTGGCACAGCCTACATCCGCCTGCACCGCGACGAGGCCATCTGGATGAGCGTCAAGAAGTTCGGCTTCGAGGGAGCCCGCGCACTGATCCGTCCGGACTCTTTCTTCCTCTACAACCGGCTGGAGGGCGAGTACATCGCCGAACCCCTGAGCTACATCGAGGAGAAGTACAAGATCCCCGCCCGCTTCGACCTGCTGCAGGAGATCTTCTTCGGCAACGCCGTCTTTCTCACCGACGACCTGGAGATCGGCCGGGCCGACGACGGCGCCATCCGGCTCACTGGGCGCAGCAGGGAGTTTGCTACCCAGTACTACATCGACCCCGTCACCTACCGCCCGCAACTGATGGAGCTGCAGGAGCTGGGGCAGGACCGTAGCCTGAGCGTCATGAACACTGACTACAGCGAGATCGAGGGGGTCCGCCAGACCTTCCCCCGCGGTAGACTGGTAGCCGTGGACGGCGGCAAGGAGGGCACCGCCCGCATGGAGATGGAGTTTACGGACGTGAGCTTTTCCGGACCGGTAGCTATGCCCTTTGAAATGCGGTAAGCCGAGGCGTAAGTGGTCTGGCATATAAAAGGTCGAGTGGCCTCCGGTCCGAGTGCACGTCAGCGTCCTCGGTCTCCGCAATGATATATTGCACGCCATGACCTACCGCCCCACCCTTTTCGCCTGCTTGTGTCTCCTAGCATTCGGCTGCGACCAAGCCCCCTCCTCCACGTCCACCGCACCGGCGAACGCGCCCATTGATTCTACTACGATCGACCGGCACATTGCGGAGTTGGCTGACGACCGCTACGGTGGGCGACTGCCCTTTAGTCCCGGCGAAGCACTCACGCTGGATTACCTGGAAAAAGAACTGCGCGCCCTGGGTCTGGAGCCTAGCAATGGCGACAGCTACCGACAGGAAGTGCCGATGGTGGAACTGACCGGTCACCCCGATGAGACCATCCGCCTGGATATGCCCGGGGGACGGGTCGACTGGACGGTGAGCAAAGACTATATGACCTTTAGCGAGCGGGGGGAGGCGGAAACCAGCCTGACCGACAGCGAGCTGGTCTTCGTGGGCTTCGGTATCGTAGCCCCGGGGTACGGCTGGGACGACTACGCGGGCGTGGACGTAAAGGGTAAGACCGTCGTAGTGATGGTCAACGACCCGGGCTACTACCTGGAGGATTCTACGCAGTTTAAGGGTAAGACGATGACCTACTACGGGCGCTATACCTATAAGTATGAGGAAGCGGCGCGGCAGGGCGCGGCGGGCTGCCTGGTCATCCACGAGACCGGTGCGGCGGGCTACCCCTGGTTCGTGGTGCAGAGCAGCTGGTCGGGGGCGCGGCTCACCCTGCCCGACGACGGACAGCCCAAGCTCGACGTAGCCGGCTGGATCACCCTGAACGCGGCGCGGGAGTTGTTCACGAACTCCGGGGTGGATGACATAAAGTGGTTCGAGGCGGCTACGCAGGCCGACTTCGAGCCCATCGACCTGGGTGCGAGTCTGACCACCACGGTGCGCAACGATCTGCGGCGCGACAAGAGCTACAACATCATTGCGCGGCTGCCCGGCGGTAGTCGGCCCGACGAGAACGTCACCTACACCGCCCACTGGGATCACATCGGCGTAGGCCCGATCGTAGACGGCGACAGCATCTACAACGGCGCGCTCGACAACGCCAGCGGCACGGCGCAGCTGCTAGCCATCGCCGAGGCCTACACCGAACTGCCCGAACCGCCGGCCCGCTCGGTGGTGTTTCTGTTCGTTACGGCCGAGGAGCAGGGGCTGTTCGGTAGTGCGTACTACGTGGCTAACCCGGTCTTTCCGCTAGACCAGACGGTGGCTAACATCAATATCGACGGGATCAATCCGAGCGGTCCGGCCGCTGACCTGACCATCACCGGCATGGGCCACAGCGAAATGGATGAGCTGGCCGAGCGCATCGCCGAGGGGCAGGGGCGCTACGTGCAGGGCGGACAGGAACCGGAGAAGGGCTACTTCTACCGCTCCGATCACTTCAACTTTGCTAAGTCGGGCGTGCCCGTCCTGTACGCCAAGGGCGGCTACGAGCACCAGACCCTGGGCAAGGCCTACGCCAAGGAGCAAAAAGACGCCTTCGTCGCCACCCGTTACCACCAGCCGGCGGACGAGTACCGGTCCGGCGACTGGCCGCTGGCCGGCGCGGTGCAGGACGGCGAGCTACTCTTCCTAATCGGCCTCGAGCTAGCCAGTGGAGAGACCTGGCCGAAGTGGCGCGAGAACTCCGAGTTCTACGTAGCCCGCCGCTAGGGTGTGGCTGGGGTGTGCGCCTCCCGCAGTTCTTCCTCCAGCGTAGGCTCGATCACCAGCCGCACCGAGCGGTTGTAGGTGATGTAGTTGCCTACCCAGCTGAGGAAGGTGAACAGGCGGTTGCGGAAGCCAATGAGGTAGAAGATGTGGACCACCGCCCAGATGAACCAGGCCGGGAAGCCGTTGAGGTGGATGCCTCCGGGCAGGTCGGCTACGGCGCGGTTGCGACCGATGATGGCCAGGTTACCCTTGTCGAAGTACTCAAAGGGCTGCGTCTCCTTGTTTTTCGCCAAGGCATTGAAGTTCTTGGCCAGCCGCTGTCCCATCTGGATCGCTACCTGGGCCACGCCGGGGTGCCCCTGGAGCCACTTATCGCTGGTGAGGTAGGCGACATCACCGATGGCGTACACGTTCTGGTATTCCCGCACGCGCATGTGGTCGTCGATAAGGTAGTGGCCCTTCTCGGCGCTCTTATCGCTTAGTCCCTCGATGACCTCACCAGTCACGCCGGCACCCCAGATGACGGTATGTGTATGCAGCGTACTACCGTCCTTGAAGGTAGCCGTGCGGCCGTCGTAGTCGGCGATGAGCTTACCGAACCAGAGCTCGATATTCATCTCCTCCAGGTTGCGCAGCGCATCGTCACTGGACTTATCCGAGAACTGCGCCAGCAACTGATCACCGCCTTCGACCAGGATGAAGCGGAGGTGATCGGTGTCCGTATCGGGGTAGTCGCGCTGCAGCACGTGGCGGCGCAGTTCACTCAGGGCACCGGCCAGTTCTACACCGCTCGGTCCGCCGCCCACGATCACGAAGGTCATCAGGCTACTGCGCTCGGCGGGGTCATCGGTCAGGTCGGCCCGCTCCAGCGTTTGGAACAGGTGGTGCCGCAGTTGGCGGGCCTGGGGCACGGTCTTCAGGGGCAGGGCGTGGGCGGCTAGCTTATCGTTACCGAAGAAGTTCGCCCGGGTACCCGTGGCCAGTACGAGCTGATCGTAGTGGATAGAGCCGGCCTCGGTCAGCACTTCCTGCGCACCGTCGTCGATGCCGCGCACCCGCAGCATACGGAAGTGAAAATCCTTCTTGCTGCGGAACGACTTACGCAGTGCGCCGCAGATATCGGGTGCGTCGAGTCCGGCCGTAGCCACCTGATACAGCAGCGGCGCGAAGGTGTGGTAATTGTACTGGTCGAGCAGCACCACCTGGTAGTGCCGCGTATCGAGGGCGTGTACGAAGTTGAGTCCCCCGAACCCGCCGCCGATCACTACGATGCGCGGCTTTCCCTGGGGGGCGGGGAGGTTCAGTGCATCCATATCTTTATAACGGCGGGCGGGGCCGCAGGTGCGGTAGAACTACCGTCCGCTGTACCTTAGCTCACTACCTCACCACCTCACTCCCCCTTGTCCCTACTAGACGCCCCCTACCGCTACACCACCCTCCAGAAAACGCTGCTGGCCGTGGCGGGCCTACTGGTCTTCCTCCTGGCCTGGTGGGCCCTGGCGGAGCAGCTCTCGATCCAGCAGCCGGTGGGCAGCTTCGAGACCCGCCTGCCGTCTAGCCTGTCGACGGACTCTACCGAGCTGGCGCAGCGCGACAGCATCATCCGGGCCGATAGCATCGCCTACGCGAATGCCACGGAATTCAAGAAGGTGTACCCCCTGCTGCCGCCGCCGGGCAGGGTGTTTGCCAGTTTTGGGGAGCTGGTGAATCCGCCGCCGCGCTCGATCAATAAGGGGCTGTTCGCCAATGCGGGGATCTCGATCTGGCGCAACCTACAGGGCTACTTCTGGGCGGTGTTCTTTAGTTTATTGATCGGTATACCGATCGCGGTGAGTCCGCTGGCCCGGGCCATGTTCAGCCGGCAGATCGATACGCTCCGCTACGTACCGCTGACGGCCCTGACGCCGCTCTTCCTCATCGCCTTCGACAGCTCGGAGTCCGAAGCCCTCAAAGTGAGCTTCCTGGCCTTCGGTATCCTAGTGTACCTGCTGCCGGTGGTGATGCAGCGGCTTTGGGAGACTGAAGATGTATACCTCAAGACGGCCTTTACCCTGGGGGCTACGGACTGGCAGCTCATCAAGTCGGTCTACCTGCCCAGCGTACTCAGCAAGCTCATCGATGACATCCGCGTGCTGACGGCCATCAGCTGGACCTACATCATCATCGCCGAGAGCATCAACCGCGACGACGGCCTGGGCTCCATGCTCTACATTCTGGCCCGGCAGGGCAACATCGCCGGCGCCTACGCCGTGCTCATCTTCATCGTGATAATCGGTTACCTGCAGGATCAGCTGTTCGCCTATATGAACCTGCGCCTGTTTCCCTACAAGGACCTCAAGATGCGCCGTACCGGACTCAACGAGGTCAAGACCGGCTTCCAGGTCATCTTGGGTGCCGTGATGGTCTACCTCCTCTTCGGTCTGCTGATCGGCACGTCTGCTATCCTCGGCCTGATCGTGATCCTGATCTGCGCCGCCGCCGCCCTGCTGATCGTCTACGGGGAGATCAAGCTGCGCTCCTCCAGCGCTCCGGAAACCATCACCGCCCCCGCGCCCCCGCCTCCCACACCTCCGACGAAGGCCTAACTCACCCCCTCACCCTCCCCCTACATGCCAGACTTTTTCGACACCTTCCTGGATAACATCATCGAGCTACGCGGTATCCGGCAGAGCTACGATGGGGGCAAGAGCTACATCATCGAGGGGCTGGACTTCCTGGTGGAGGACAAGCCGGCGCAGGGACAGTTCGTCGTTATCCTGGGGGCATCAGGGGCGGGCAAGAGCACCGTGCTGCGCTACATCGCCGGCCTGCAGCGACCTACGGAGGGTACGGTACTGGTGAAGGGCCAACCGGTCGACGAAGCCCCGCGGGTGGGCATGGTGTTCCAGCAGTATAGCAGTCTGCCGTGGCGGACGGTCCTGGAAAACGTAGCCCTGCCGCTGGAATACCAGGGCGTAGCTAAGGCCGAACGCCTGGCCCGCGCCGAAGAGCTGATCGAGCTGGTGGGCCTGCGCGGACACGAGCAGAAATTCGCCCAGTATCCTACCCTCTCCGGCGGACAACTCCAGCGGGTAGCCATCGCACGCAGTCTCATTGCCAATCCGGACGTATTACTCATGGACGAGCCCTTCGGCGCCCTCGACATCGATACCCGCCTGCAGATGCAGGACCTGCTGATGGACATCTGGCACCGCATCCACCCCACCGTCATTTTCGTAACCCACGATATTTCCGAGGCTGTCTACCTGGCCGACGATGTGTACATGATGAAGCCCGCTCCGAGCCGCTTCACCGAGCACGTCCACATCGATCTGCCCCTGCGGCGCAACCGGGAAACTAAGCGTACGGACCGCTACGTCCAGCTGGTCCGGGAAGTAGAGGATCGCATGATCGCGATTACTTCGGGGCAGTAACGGTACGCAGCGATACCCTACACCCGCACCCCTGCGTGCACTACTTCGGCCAGATCCGGCAGCCACTGCACGTCCCGCTCCAGGCCATTGCCTACCACCAGCAGATCCGCGCCGGCACTGAGCGCCTTCCGCGCCTGCTCTACGCTTCGGATCCCGCCGCCGACGACGAGCGGTAGATCAACTTCTTCCCGCACTGCCCGGATCATGTCCGCCGCCACCGGATGCACCGCTCCACTGCCCGCGTCCAGATAAATGAGCTGTAGCCCGAGTTGCTCGCCGGCCAGAGCCGTGGCAGCCGCGATGGCAGGTTTGTCGGCCGGAATGGGCGTGGTGTTGCTCATGTAGGACACCGAAGTGGGCCGGCCCCCATCGATGAGCAGGTAACCGGTGGGGATGGTGCTCAGGCCCATCTGCTTGATGCGGCCGGCTACCGTGACGTGGTGCCCGATGAGGAGCTCCGGATTGCGGCCGGAGATGAGAGATAGGAGTAGCACGGCATCCGCGTGCTCGTCCAGCTGATAGACCGAGCCGGGGAAGAGCAGTACCGGTACGTCGGTGTGGGTCTTAAGGTAGCGCAGGTAATGGGCCGACTGGGGTTCATTGACCAAACTGCCCCCCCACAGGAAGTAGTCGATGCAGCCCGCGTCGGCGTACTGTCCGAGTTGCTCCAGCTTCTGGCGGTTGACCTTGTCGGGGTCGATGAGAACGGCCAGGAGCTTACGGCCGGCGTGGCGGGCTCGGGACAGGGCGGGAAGGATCATACGGTAAAGGTAGCCCGGCAGAAACACAAACGGCCTCCCCGCAGTGCGGGAAGGCCGTCGTAGTAGTGTATGTACCCAGAACAGGACTTGAACCTGCACGTCCGCAATGGACACCAGCCCCTCAAGCTGGCGTGTCTACCAATTTCACCACCTGGGTAGGAAGTTTGCTGTAGAAGCGGCTGCAAAAGTAAGTCGGATACTTGATATGTACAATGGATCGGGGTAGGAATTATCACCGCACCCGCCCCGCAACTATTGACTGCCTCACAAATTAATGTAGCTACAATGATCACGACTATGGAATTACTCGACGCCCTGCGCTGGCGCTACGCTACCAAACGATTCGACCCCAGTAAGAAAGTACAGCAGGACGACCTGCGTGCCCTCCTCGAAGCCGTCAACCTGAGCGCTTCTTCCTTCGGCCTACAGCACTACCGGATCGTAGTAGTGGAAGACCCTGAAACCAAGCAGGCACTACGCGCCGCCAGCTACGACCAGGCCCAACTCACGGAAAGCTCCCACGTACTGGTGCTGGCCGCCAAGACCGATATGACGCCCGCCTACGTAGACGATTACATGCAGCGAATGGCCGACACCCGCGGCCTGCCCGTAGATCAGGTGCAGGGCTTCGGTGAGTACATCAAGGGGACCCTTACGGATAAGTCGACCGACTTCATCATCGCGTGGAATAAGCGACAGGCCTACACCGGTCTGGGCACCCTGCTGGCCGCCGCGGCCGAGCTACGCATCGATAGCTGCCCCATGGAGGGCTTCCAGCCGGAGGAGTACGACCGTATCCTGGGACTGACCGAGCGCGGCCTCACGGCCACCGTGATCGCCCCCATCGGCTACCGCGCCGCCGAGGATGCTACCCAGACGCATAAAAAGGTGCGGCTGCCCCTGGATGAGATGGTGATCACCGTCTAGTCGTAAAACTGGATCTCGCGTTCGCCGGTCGACTTGAGGTAGCCACGGTACATACCGGGGGTATTGAAGGGCATGGCGATGTTGCCCCGTGCATCCATGGCGATCAGGCCGCCGGTGCCGCCCTTCTCGACGAGCGTTTGGTTAATGATGGCATCGGCAGCTTCCTGCACCGTAGCGCCGCCGTAGGCCATGCGCGCGTGCACGTCGTAGGCCACCGCGTAGCGAATGAAGTACTCACCCCAGCCGGTGCAGCTCACCCCACAGGTGGCGTTGTCGGCGTAGGTGCCGGCACCGATCAGGGGGCTGTCGCCGAGGCGGTTGTAGCGTTTGTTGGTCATGCCCCCGGTGCTGGTGCCGGCGGTCAGGTTGCCGTCCCGATCGAGGGCCACGCAGCCCACCGTGCCGTGCTTCTTATCCACGTCTACCTGCTCCTGCTCCACCTTTTCCCCCGCGATGGCGCGCTGTAGGGCGGAGTAGCGCGCTTCGGTGAAGAAGTACTTGGGATCGACCACCTCCAGTCCCTGCTCGGTAGCAAAATCGTTAGCCCCCTTGCCGGACAGCAGCACGTGTTCCGACTGCTCCAGCACGGCCCGCGCGGCACTGATGGGGTGCTTGATGGTGGTGAGCCCACCGACGGCTCCGGCGTTCTGGTCCCGACCGGTCATGAAGCTGGCGTCCATCTCGTTGATGCCCGCATTGGTGAAGACGGCCCCTCGGCCGGCGTTGAAGTAGGGGCTGTCTTCAAGCACCCAGATGACGCGCTCTACGGCATCGGCGCTGCTGCCGCCGGCCTTCAGAATGGCCTCGCCGGCGTCCATGGCCTCGTTCATCGCGGCGGTGATGGCGGCGGCCCGCTCGTCCGTCATATCTTCCTTCAGGATAGTACCGGCTCCGCCGTGGATGACCAGGGCGTAGTCCACAGCGGCAGAATCGGAGGGCGGGGTCACGGGTGCGGAGGATTGGTCGGGGGAGGCGGTATCCTGTCCACAGGATAGTAGTAGGACGACTAGGAGGGAGAGTAGGTACTGCATGAACGTAGCTTGGTGCGTGGTGATCCCGCTAAGTTAGGACGCTGGCAGCGAGCTACCCGATCAGTCGTGCGCGTGCCGCTGCTTGAGGGCGTCCTCGCGCAGGCGGCGCAGGAAGGGACTGGCGAAGATGAAGTCCTGTAGTACGGCTTCTTCGCTTTCCAGTACCTGCGATTTATCCCCCTGCCAGACCAGGTGACCATCCTTGAGCAGCACGATGTTGTCGCCGATACCCATGACCGAGTTCATGTCGTGGGTATTGATGACGGTGGTGATATTGTTCCGGTTGGTCAGGTCGCAGATGAGCTCGTCGATAAGGATGGCCGTCTTGGGGTCCAGCCCGGAGTTCGGCTCGTCACAGAACAGGTACTTGGGCTCCAGGACCATGGCCCGGGCGATCCCTACGCGCTTCTGCATACCGCCGGATACCTCGGAGGGGAAGCGATCGTTGATGCCCTCCATATTGACCATTTCGAGGCACTCGTCGACCCGTTTTTCCTTTTCACCGAGGGTGCGGTTGGTGAACATATCCATGGGGAAGCGGATATTCTCGCCTACGGTCATGGAGTCAAATAGCGCGTTGCCCTGAAAGAGCATACCGAGCTTCATACGCACCTCACGCAGGGCGTCGTCGTCAACGGAGAACAGATCGACATCATCATAGTACACCTTACCGGAGGTAGGCTTGAATAGGCCGATGAGCAGCTTGAGCAGCACGGTCTTACCCGCACCCGAGCTGCCGATGATGAGGTTGGGCTTGCCGGCATAGAATTCCGTGCTGATGCCCTTGAGCACATCGTTGTCCCCGAAGGTCTTGGTAATGTTTTCCGTACGGATCATGGGGAGTGCTTAGGTAAGCAGGAGGGCGATGAGAAAATCGAATACCAGGATAAGTACGCTGCTGACGACCACGGCGTTGGTGCTGGCCTCACCGAGCTCGATACTGCCCCCCTTAGCGTAGTACCCCATGTAGCAGCTTACCGAAGTGATCAGGTACGCAAACACGGCCGCCTTGACGAACATCATAAATACGTAGCGGGGTACGAAAAAGGACCGCAGACCCAGTACGTACTCCGTATGCGAGAGCGAGCCGGGCAGTACCGTAGAGACGTAGCCTCCTACAATACTCACGAAGGCGGCAATGGCTACCAGCATGGGTATGACCACCACAGCGGCAATGATCTTGGGCATGATCAGGTAGGCCGCGGTATTGACCCCCATGATCTCCATGGCGTCGATGTGCTCCTTCTGCCGCATGCCGCCGATCTCGGCCGCCAGGTTGGAGCCGACCTTGCCGGCCAGAACCAGACAGGTGATGGTGGGGGCCATCTCGATAATGGTGATATCGCGCACGATGTAGCCGATGTAGTAGCTGGGCACGAAGCTATCCCCGAGCTGATCGACGAACTGCACCGCCGTCACCATACCGATGAAGACCGAAATGAGCAGGACGATGAAAACCGACCCCACACCGATAGCGTCCATTTGCCGCATCGTCTCCTTGTAGTACATCGAGAACTTCTCCGGCCGGGCGATGGCGTCGCGCAGCAGGTTGACGTAGCGACCCAGATTGTAAAGCATTTTGTCAACGACCATACGGGCGGGTGGGGTTCAGGGTTCGTGGTGTAACGTTGTGGTCCGCGGATAGGTTTGCATGCGCTTAGCGGCCCGGCACCCACTCCAGAGCCCCGGCATCGGGCCGGTCGGTATCGCGCGGCGTATCCTCCAGATCGCGGGGTAGCTCCGGCAGGAAGACACCCAGATCACGGGCCACACTGAGGCTATCGAGGTGAAAGTCCTCCTCGCGCAGGTCGAAGAAGAGCGGATCGTCGAAGGTCAGGTTGTAGCAACCCTGACAGATGGTTTCGTAGAAATTGGGGTCGCCCTCTCGACCGGCAATAAAGAACTTCTCATCAGTACGTACTACTGAGTTTTCAATGCGCACATCAAAGAACGAAGGGTTAGTACCGTTGAGCGAGTCGGCAAGAATCAACTCGTTACTAGTAAAACCAGCTAGGATACTATTTCGAACCCGAACCGTAAGTGGCGAAGGATCACATTCTTCAGCAACGCAAAGGGGGATGTCGTTGACCAATGATAGCGCGACATTATCACCTCCCCCGTAATTAGCCAGGGTGGTGTGATCTAACACGAGCTTACCACCCTTCACTACCTGTACGGAATTACCTGAGGATGAATGAAAAAGGCTATTGCGAACCTCCACATTTGCTTGGTAAGTAGATAGAGAAGGTCCCGACGTAAATGCAATTACTGTATTGTCGATGGTCACCTCCGCCAAGCTATCTGCGATGACGCCAGCGGCGGCATTGTTGATCTCGGCGTACTCGATGCGATTGTTGGTGCTCAGGGGACCAAAGATGAGCCCCTGGTAAGCTCCCCGAGATTTTTCAAAGCCTTCCTCCAGGCGGTCGGTAGCCAAAATAACCGGTTCGTCGGCCGTGCCAAGCAACTGTAGACTTCCCCCCGGCAGGGTATAGATGAAGCCGTCAATGTATGCACCGCCACCGGCAATGATGGGGTTATTGCGCTGGATGCCACCGTAGAAATATACCCGCGAGCCCGCCAGTACCTGCACCGTACAACTGTCAATAAAAAGCGAGCCGTAGATCACCGTGGGCAGATCGGCCGGCAACGCCACCGTACCGCCTGAACAGCTCAGTAAAAAGGATTGCCCCCGACCAAAGCCATTCAGGTAGTTCGCATTCTGTCCGTAGGCCTGTAGGACCACGGATTCCTGCACGTTGCCCGTCTCAAAGACCAGTAGGTCTTCGGCGATAAAGGGGCTTACTTCCTCGGGTACGGAGGGATCTACCTCCGCCTCCACGAAGACGAAGATGCTGTCCTTGCCCCAGATCACTACGTCGCGGGCTTCGGGGCCCATGGTGCCGTCGATATTGAAGGTGAAAGTCACGCCGGTCATCCCCTGTACGGCGACCCGGTCGATCCTGACCGGCTCGCTGGCGTCGTTGTATACCTTGAAGAGCTGGGTGGCGCTGCCCCGTGCGGTGAATACCGTATCGAAGCTTACGGTATCTACTTCGAAGCGGAGCCGGACGGCATCACCGGTGACGAAATCGCGGTCGGGGTCACAGGCGGTGATCAGGCACAGCAGCAGGCCAAGGAATAGGGTAAGGCGCATAGACGGTAGTGAGCTCAAAGCTAAGAACTAAGAAGGGCGGCCGGCTATTGCCTGACCTCGGTACCCGGCCAGTGACCAGACTGTATGGTCGCCAAAATGCCCGGCCGGCGGCCGTTCCCGATGAGTACGGGAATACCGTGGCGGGCGGTTTCAGCGGCGATGCGCAGTTTGGTCGCCATGCCACCGCGGCCGCCGCTGGTCCGGCGTTCCTGCACGTGGGCGGCTACGGTCTGGTCTGCCGCCTTCACCCGAGGAATCAGGCGGCTCTGCGGATCGTCGGGCGCGCCGTCGTAGAGCCCCTCCACGCTACTCAGGATCACCAGGGCTTCGACCCCTAGCATGCGGGCGACGAGGCCGGCCAGTTCGTCGTTGTCGGTAAACATAAGCTCGGTGACGGCCACTACGTCGTTCTCGTTCACCACGGGGACCACCTCGTCGCGCAGCAGGGCACCGAAGCAGTTGAGCATATTATCGTAGTGCAGATCGTCGCGGAAGTCCCCCTTCGTAGCCAGCACCTGGGCGCAGAGGAGTCCGTGACCGGCGAAGAGCTGGCGGTACAGCTCCATAAGCCGCACCTGACCGATGGCGGAGTACACCTGCCGCTGGGCTACGGCGCCATCGTCGGGCCGCCCGGGCAGCAGTTCGCGGCCCGCCCCTACCGCTCCGGAGGAGATCAGCACGAGCTCCACGCCGGCGGCCTTGAGGGCGGCGATCTGATCCACCAGGCTACTGATGCTGGTGATATCGAGCCGGCCGTCCGGACGGGTCAGCACGTTGGTACCTACCTTAATGACGATGCGGGTGTACATCGTGCAAACTTAGCACACCGCCCGCTACCTTTACCCTGCACCCGCGTCCCCGCCCGCCTGATCGGTGAAGTACCCCCAGTAATGTCCAGCCCTACTTTCTGTCTTCGTCCCGTCTGGCTGCTGCTGGCCTGGGTACTGCTGAATCTGCTGCAGGCCGGACTCACCCCCGTAGACCCCGACGAGACCTACTACTGGATGTACGCCGGCCGGCTTGACTGGGGCTACTTCGATCACCCCCCGGCAGTAGCCCTGGTGGTGGCCCTGGGACGCGACTGGCTGCCGGGTGCACTGGGGCTGCGGCTGGGTACCGTACTGGTGAGCGCGGCTACCGTGACGGCGGTGTACCAGTTACTCGACCGGCCGCAGGGGCGCGATCTGCTACTAGCTGCGGCGCTGCTGTTCGCCCAGCCCTTCCTACAGGTGTATGGTTTCATAGCCACGCCGGACGGACCGCTATTACTATTTACAGCCCTGTACCTGCTGGCCTTCCGGCGGTTTTTGCGGCAGCCGGACTGGGGTAGCAGTCTGGTTTGGGGCCTCACGATGGCCGGCGTGCTGTACACGAAGTACCACGGGGTGCTGCTGATCGCCTTTACGGTGCTGCCGCACATGCTGTACCTACTGCGCCAACCTGCCGCCTGGCTGGCGGTGGTGACCGGGGCGCTACTGTACGTACCCCACCTGTACTGGCAAGTGGTGCACGACTACCCCTCCTTCCGCTACCACCTACGGGGGCGCGACGATGCCTACCAGCTCAAGTACACGGTGCAGTACGTAGCGAACCAGCTGCTGATCTTCAGTCCTTTTCTACTGTATCACTACGGGCGGGCCTTCGTGCAGAGCCGGCCGGCGGACCGCTTCGTGCGCAGCTGCCGCTGGCTGATCGTGGGCCTGCTGCTGTTCTTCCTGGCCAGCACCTCCAAGGGGGGAACGGAGGCGCACTGGACGGCCCTGCTCAGCATACCCCTGGTGTACCTGACCTATACCGCCGCCCGACAGTGGTCGCCCGCCAGCCGGCGCATGCTGCTGCGGTTATGCTGGATCACCGGCGCGCTGCTGCTGATCGGTCGGCTGGCCCTGATGGCTCCGCGTGAGTGGCTCCCCTTCCCCAAGCCCTTCGACAACGCACCCTGGGTGGAGCGGCTACAGCAACTGACGGGAGAGCAACCGGTGATCGTAGAGAACAGCTACCGCATCTCCTCGCTGTACGAGTTTTATAGCGGCCGGCCGGCCTGGACCTTTACCGACGTAGCCTACCGCAATAACCAGTACGGACTCTGGGACCGTGATACCGCCTACCAGGGCCGCACCGTCTGGCTACTCGGACAGGGCAACTGGGATAGTCCTACGGCGCAGGATTTTGTACCCGCCAAAGGCATGATGCGCTTGCAGCAAGTGGAGGACTTTCAGCTCGCCTGGCGGGTAGAACTCCTGCCGGAGGTAGACCTACCGCAGACCGTGCGCACCGGTCAGCCCTTTCCGGTGCGGATATTGGCCCGGGCACCCTTCCCGCTGCGGCTCGAAAGTGAGCTGCCCCTGGAGCTGTACGCCATCCTCTGGTACCCGGACGGGGAGAAGGTATTCTGGAAGCTCGGTCCGCTGGAGACCGCTACCCTGCCGGCAGATACCGTGACCCCGCTCTACACCGGTACGGTCACCATACCCCCGGGCACTGCTCCGGGCGAGGTACAGTTGGCCTTCGGACTGGCCTACCGGGGCATGCCGCCGCTGCGGGACCAGAGCGTGTCCCTCCCCCTACGTCTGGACTAGTCCGAAGGGGGTGCGGGTACTGCCTGACCGCCGCGTCTCGTCCCAGATCAGGCGGTTGGCAGCTACCATACCGGGGGTGACGTAGCCGCGATCGTGATCCAGGTGCAGGCACACGGCGGCGTAGCGGATCTGTACGGGGTGGAGGCCTGCGTTGAGGAGCCGGTCCCCAAACTCGCGGTCCTCGCCCCCGTACTTCATGCGGGTGTCGAAGCCGTTGGCGTCCAGGACGTGCCGGGTCCAGGTGCTGGCGTTGTGGCCGTTCCAACTGGGCCGGGTGGGGGTCAGGCGATTGAGCAGGCGCGCGGCCCGGGGCGACTGGATGAGCTTGAGGTCTTTGATGGAGGTGGGCTTGCCCCGTCGGCGCAGCCAGCCGGCAGTGAAGCAGCGCTGACTGGCTACATCGGCCTGCGTAAGCTGCTCGCTCAGGGAACGGGGAAGTTTATAGTAGCCGCCCGACAGGAAGCTATTGGGGCGGCGCAGGCGCAGGTGCGTAGCGACAAAATCTTGACGGGGTATACAGTCGCCGTCGGTAAATACGAGGTAGTCCGCCCGTGCCGCGGCGATGGCTTTATTGAGGATCTCCGTTTTGCGGAAGCCGGCATCCTCGTGCCATACCCACTGGATATCCAGGGCGGAAGACTTCCGATACCGCTCGATGAACTGGCGGGTTTCGCTACCGGAGCCGTCGTCGGCGATGATGAGCTCGAAGTCGGTCCGCGTCTGCACCTCGAAGCCCCAGAGCACTTTTTCTAGCCAGGCCGGACTGTTGTAGGTGGACACGATGACGGAGGCCTGCGGCATACGGCAAAGGTAGCGGTCGGGTCACTACCAGCTGTGGTGCAGGCTCAGCTGCACCTGGGGTTTGGCATAGGCTACGATGCGCTGCCGCATGTAGCCCAGCTGCACCCGCAGATTATCGCGCAGGCCGTAGCCGAGGGCCGCGTACGAGCGGTTGCGGTCGAAGAACTGCACCGTGCGGCCGTTCCCGATGCTGGTCTGTCCGTTGATGAACAGCTCGTTGTAGAGTGCGAGGTAGAGGGTGTTGCGTTCCAGCTCGGTATTATTGAGCAGCACGTTGACGAAGATATTGTAGCGGTAGCGGGTCCGGAAGTCCTGCCCCTCCACCCAGCGCTGCTCGTAGCGGAAGCGGTGGGTCAGGCGGACGCGGTCGCTGATCCGCTGCGGCAGCAGCGCCTCCTGGTACACGCGGCTCTCGCCACTGGTGGCATCGCTGTCTCCGAAGGTACCGCTGGTGATATTGGCGTAGCCCAGGGTGAGGAGCACTTGCGTTTCCTGCGGGCGGTAGGTGAGCCCGCCGCGCAGTAGTAGTTGTTCCAGGTCGCCGCCGGCGTTCCAGGACCGGTACTGTACATCGCCCTGTACGCCCAGGGGTCCACTGCCGAGGGGGGCGGTGAAGAAGTACATGTACCAGGCGCCGAGCTGGTCCTCATCGACGGACGTCTGGGCCGCAGTGGACGAGCTAATAATAAACAGCAGTAAAAGTGGGAAAAGTCGAAGCATAGATCCGTGCATACGTAAGGGAATCATACACGGGGGCATACCATATGTTTAGCCGCTCTACCTTTGCGGCCCTTCTTATGTCCGTACGCCTCCCCCGTCTGCCGCCCTTCTGGTTCTTTCTGCTGCTGGCCGTGGCGTTGCGCTGGGGTAGCTTTTTTGTCTCGGTGATCGACCACGACGAGAGCACTTACATCGTCATCGCCGACGAGCTGCTGCGCGGCAAGGTCTACCTGCGCGACGTGGTCGACACTAAGCCCATCGGCATCTTCTGGATCTACGCGCTCCTGAACACCATCACCGGCGGCAGCATCCCCCTGCTGCGGCTGGCCACTACGGTGGCGGTAGCCCTGGGTTCCTGGGGCCTGTTCGTCGCCAATCTGCGCGCTATGGGCGACCGCACGGCGGGTTACGTAGCCGGGGTGCTGTACGTGCTCATGTGCAGCATCTACGCCCACTACGGCATGGCCCCCAATACGGAGCACTACTTCAACGCACTCACGATCTGGGCCGTAGCCATCAGCGTAGCCGCCCCCCGCAAGCGCTGGGGCTGGGCGGGACTCCTGCTGGGCCTGGCCTTCATCATCAAACCCTTCGCGGCGGCCGAGGCCGGTGCCGTGGGGCTCTTCCTGGTATGGCACTACCGCAATAACCTGCGCCGGATGATCGGTCAGGGGCTACTCCTCGTGGGTACCTGGGCGCTGCCCGTAGCCGGTGTAGTGGCCTACTACTGGCAGCTCGACCTGCTGCCGGCACTCTACTTCTACAGCGTGGAAGTGGCCGGGGCCTACCCCATCGAGCTACCCTGGTACCTGCGCCTGAAGTACATGGGTGATTACCTGCTGCGCTACAGTCCGTTCATCCTTGCGGGCGGGGCCGCGCTGGTGCGTGGGTCGTTCAGCAAGGGGCAGATCCAGTGGCTCGCCTACCTCCTCCTGCACTTCGTACTGGTCACCTTCGTGATCCTGATCACGGGCAAGCGCTACGGGCACTACCAGGTACAACTACACCCCGTGGTGGCCCTGTGGGTGGGAGCTACGGCGGGGCTGCTGTGGCGGGAGGTGTGGCAACGGCGCGGTGTACTCATCGGGTTGGGGGCGGTGGTGCTGGGTATTGGATTGGCGTATGCGCTGTACTACGGGGCAAAGGAGGCCCGTCCGGAGGCGATCACGGCATACCTGCGTCCGCGGCTACAGCCCGGGGAGACCTTTTTTGCCATCAACGGCTTTCAGATCACCTACCACCTGCTCGACCGTCCGCTACCTACCCCCTACGCGCATCCTTCCCTGCTGTACTCGGCCCACCATGCGGCGGCGCTGGAGATTGACGAGCAGCGGGTGGCCCAGTCGATCATCGATAATCCCCGGGTGAAATACCTGGTGGGTGGTACCGACAAGGCCGGATCCGATACGCCACTGACGCGACGCCTACTCGAGCACTTCCGCGTAGCGGGCGATGTGGATGAGGAGGTACGGGTGTGGGTGCGTAAGTAAGCAGGGCTTAGGGTGCGGTACGTACGCCCCGGAAGCCCCGCCGGGCAATTCCGGCATTGGACGTAGTGGCCGCAAATTCCCGCTCTGAAGTATATATGAAGTAAAAGGTCAGGGAGTAGTCTCCCCCCCGCTCCCCGTAGCCGGTATTGGTGGGGGGCCACGTACTTACGTTGGAGGCACCGGTAGTGGTAAGTGTACCGTCTCCGTGCAGGCCATTGAAGGCTCGCCCGGTAGCGTTGCCTACCGTGACCGTAAGCTCGGATACGTTGCCGGCCAGGTCCATGGCTCCGTAGTAGCCAGCACCGCTGCGCTGCCGGGTCGGACTGGCGGGACTACCGGCTACCGCGCCCGTGCGCAGGGGCCCCTGGGCAGCCACTTCCGTGGGTTGCGTAAGGGAGTACACTACGTTACCAGCGGTAGTAGAGGGGTTGGAGATGCGCTCGGTGGCAAGGTCAAGATTCGCGATCGTGTAGGCGGTCTGAGCCCGGGTAGTAGTGCCCCATACGCCTTCGTCGGTCACGGAAGTCAGGGGGCCGCGGGCTGCTTTCTCGAACTCTAGCTCGGTCATGGGCCGCAGTCCCGACCAATCAAGAAAGGCCGCGCTACGGGCGGGGGATACAAAATTTACGGGGACAAAGGGCCGGGAGGTGCTCGCCGGACCGGAGCCCGACCAGGTGACCCCATTGCGGACTACGACGGCCTGACTGGCCTTACCGCTTGCATCCGTGATATCGAGGGTGGTCTGTTGCGTAGGGGTGAGCGTGTTGAAAAAGTCCACCCACTGCTGCTGGGTGACTTCGTACTTCATACAATAAAAGGCCTTAAACCCCTTCGGATATGCAGCGGGCAGCGTGCCATTATCGCCGCCGCCGCCAGCCGTACCGCCGGTACCGTACGTGAGGTTTCCCGCAGCCGTTCCGATCACGATGGGTGATTCTGACGTCACCCGGTAGACCACCGACCCGCCGCCGGAGTTGTTCCGAAGTAGAGGGTAAAACTTTTCCCCCTGCCCATCAGCCAGGTAGAAGGACGCCTGATTGACGTACACCATCTCAATGGCAAACACCTGTAGCGTTACCAGCGCATAGTCTTCAACTCCATCGGCCCCGTAGTCCCACAGCAACCGTACGTTGTCGAAATTTACCGCGCCGGTGCCGGCGGAGCTACGGTACACGAATGCTCCACGCTGGTCTGCAGTCAGGGCAATATTCGCACCCGTTACCCCGGCGGCTCCCAGAATAGTGGCGTGCTTCCACGGTCCGTCTCCCTCCCGGTACTTCACGAAGGTCCAGGCAGCGTCGTAATTACCCGGAGCGGTGGTGAGGCGCCAGCTGTTCTCCCAGCTGACGTCGAGATTTACGTACGCATACTGTGAATCCTTGAATAATTGGTCGATCCGGACATCGGATACCTGAATATTATTTGCCGGCAGACTAGTGACCAAGGCCAGTGTAAGCCACGTAATGAGAAGGAAACGGTTGCGCATAGGTAGAGAATGTAGGGTCAGTCGAGCACGACCAGTTTTTTACTGCTCACCGGACCGTCCGCCCGACGCAGTTGTACGACATAGGTACCCGTGGGTAAGCCCGCCGGTGCCAGCACCACCTCCCGGGAACCCTCGGCAGATAGCGTCCGCTCGATGAGAAGATGACCGGTTATGTTGAAGACGCGCAGCAGTGTTTCCCCCCGGTCCGGCGGACCGTTGAGCTGCAGCGTACAGCTGCCTCCGTAGGTGGGATTGGGGTAGAGATCGAACGACCAGTCCGTAGCAGTGAACTGCACCGTACGCACGCCGGAGTAGTGGGTGGCGCCGTCCAGGTCCGTAGTCAGGAGTCGGTAGTAGGATAATCCCGCCAGCGGCTGTTTGTCCGTCATAGCATAGGCAGTGGTGGCGGAGGAATCGGAGGGTGTGCCGCGCGCCGGTTGCCTTCCGATGGAAAGGAAGCGCACCCCGTCGGCGGAGCGCTCGACCGTAAGGTGTGCAACTGACTCTTCCCGCACAGTGTGCCATGCTAGGGCTACGCCTTGGGCTACTACGGTAGCGGTGAAGTCGAGCAGAGTCAGCGGCAGCGAGGGTTGTGCGGTAGCCGACTGGCTCTGCGCACTACCCGAGCCCGTGCCCCCACCGTACATCATACTGGTGGGGCTACCGGTCAGCGTGGTCTGCGGCGGCTGTTGGGTGGCTTCGCCCCGACCGGCTCCCCCCCGGTACTGGGACCGGGCGGTAGCGACCGACAGTAGACAGAGAAGGAGAAGGAGGAGGCGCATAGAAGATGGACTGGCGTTGAGGGATGGACCGGCTTAATTAGCGGGATAGGAGCGCACGCCCCGAAAACCGACTACCCCCTGGGCGAGATGATTGATGACCGGGTAGATGCGGCTGGAGAGGGCCATATCCGCCGCTCCCGTGCCGTAGCTGCCGCCCCGGGCACCCTGGGCTGCTCCTCCGTTAGTCCAACTGGCTTCATTGGCAAATCCATTGGGGGTAAGCTGTCCGTCACCGTGCTGTGCTACGAAGCTGCGCCCCGCAAGCGTACCTACCGTAACGATCGACTCGTACAGGTTGCCGGATAATTCCAGGATGCCGTAGAAACTTGCTCCGGCTTCCGCACGACGGAGTGATTGGGAATTGGCCGCAAAGATGCCGCACCTCAGAGGGCCATTAGTATTGGCATTAGCCGGGGAGGTCCTGATATAGGAGGCGCTCCCAGCGCCTATCGTATCGCGAGCATTGGTTACTTGCTCATTCGGTGTATCGACATTAGCCAGCAAGAAGCGTGCGCTAAGGTTCGCTGCCGTACCCCAGGCTCGTTCGCCAGCTACGGGAGCCACCGGGCCGCGCCCGGCCTTTTCATACTCCAGCTCCGTCATGGGCCGCAGTCCACTCCAGTCGAGGTAGGCATTGATCGTGGCGGTCATGACGAAGTTCATCGGTATGTCGGGTAGTGTAGTGGTGGCTTCGTTACCAGCCGTCCAGGCCAGGCCGTTGCGGTTCACCTCGCCCTGAGACGCTTTTGCGTCGAATATTCGTAGGCCGAGGGTGTCTTGCTGGGTCGCCGTAAGGGTATTGAAAAAGTCACGGTACTGCCGCTGTGACACCTCGTACTTCATACAGTAGAATGCTCGGTAGCCCTTGGGGTAAGCGGCCGGGATCGGTCCGGCCTGGTCCCCACTAAATTGACTCGTGGCGTAGTACAGGTTTCCCACCGCAGTCCCTACCGGGATACTTTCGGCCGAGGTTACGCGATAGGGAGTGCGCTGGGCGGCTTCCGACGTCACCCGGTAAAATTCCGAGGTGAGTCCGCCATTAGAGCCCAGCGAGAAGGGGCCCTCGGGCACGTAGACCATCTCAACGGCAAACACCTTCAGGGTCACGACCGCACCCTTGGGCAGGTTGTCGGCCGCATCGTCCCAGACCAGCACGATATCATTAAATGTAGAGGTACCGAAGCCGGGTGCAGAGCGGTAGATGAACGCCCCCCGTGTGTCCGCCGATAGGTCGATTTGCGCGCCAGTGGGTTGGCTATCCACCCCCTTGAGGGTAAGGTGCTGCCAGCCGCTGTTGCCCGCACGGTACTTGATGAATACCCAGGCGGCATCGTGGTTATCGGCCCCGCCCTCGATCCGCCAGCTGTTGCTCCACGTCAGGTCGAAGGACAGGGTCGTGGTGCCGGTACTCAGGTTGCGCCGAAGCGTCTGCGCATTCGAAACAAAGATGTCATTAGCCCAAGCCGTGGAGAGGTGCAGCAGGAATAGCACTGACAGGGTACACTGTTTCATTGGGATTAATTAGCATTCCCCCCGGGGCCCACTGCGTATAAACGCAAGCAGCCGTACCGGCATAAACCGGATCTGCGGTGGTTCGGAAGAACTTCGGTCCTCTAACTGGGTCCCTGGTATTAACCAGTGGACGGAGCCAAAACGGAAGCGAAACACACAAAATTATGTGTTGAAACTACTTTTTAAAGTCAACTGACTTCAACCGCCAGGTCAAGCTCCATTTTCGCTTGATCGTTCGCTTTGCCCCGCACCGGCGGCCCCGCCCACTGCCGTGCCCGTCCAGTCGGTCCCCTACCCTACCTTTGCCGCCCTTAACCCCTTAGCCCCCTTATACCCCCCGCTCCCATGTTCCGTACCCACACCTGCGGCCAGCTCCGCCTCCCCGACGCCGGCCAAGAAGTAACCCTCAGCGGCTGGGTCCAGGCCGGCCGGGATTTTGGCGGACTCACCTTCGTAGACCTGCGCGACCGCTACGGCATCACCCAAGTCGTATTCGACAGCGACGACGATGCCGCCCTGGCCGACCAGGCCGGTAAGCTGGGCCGCGAGTGGGTCGTGCAGGTGAGCGGGGAAGTGCGCGAGCGCACTAGCAAGAACCCCAACCGCCCCACCGGCGAGGTAGAGGTACTGGCCCGTACGCTCACCGTACTCAATAAATCGAAGGTGCCCCCCTTCACCATCGAAGACGAGACCGACGGGGGTGACGACCTGCGCATGAAGTACCGCTACCTGGACCTGCGCCGCGGGCCCCTGCAGCAAAACCTGCTCTTCCGCTCTAAACTGGCCCTGGCCGTGCGCGCCTACCTGGGCGGGCAGGACTTCGTAGAGGTAGAAACCCCCAACCTCATCAAGTCTACCCCCGAAGGAGCGCGCGATTTCGTCGTACCCAGCCGCATGAACGAGGGGCAGTTCTACGCCCTGCCGCAGAGTCCGCAGACCTTCAAGCAGCTGCTGATGGTGGCCGGCTACGACCGCTACTTCCAGATCGTGAAGTGCTTCCGCGACGAGGACCTGCGGGCCGATCGCCAGCCAGAATTTACGCAGATCGACTGCGAAATGGCCTTCGTGACCCAGGAGGACGTGCTGAATACCTTCGAGGGGCTCACCCGCCACCTCTTCAGCGAGGTCAAGCAGGTGGAGCTGGGCGACTTCCCCCGTATGCAGTACGACGAGGCCCTGCGCCGCTACGGCTCCGACAAGCCCGACCTGCGCTTCGGCATGGAGCTGGTGGACCTCAGCGCGGTAGCCCAGGGCAGGGGCTTCAAGGTGTTCGACGCGGCCGAGCTGGTGGTAGGCATCCGGGTACCGGGCAAGGCCGACCTGAGCCGCAAGCAGCTCGACGCGCTCACCGACTGGGTAAAGCGCCCGCAGATCGGTGCCCGGGGACTGGTGTACGCCAAGTTCAACGCCGACGGCAGTATTAAATCCAGCGTAGACAAGTTCTTCGATCAGGAAGCTTTGCAGGCCTGGGCCGCGGTCGCCGGTGCCGAGGCGGGCGATCTGCTGCTGGTACTGAGCGGGGAGGAGGAAGCTAGCCGCAAACAACTCGGCAGCCTACGCTTGCACGTAGCGGCGGAGCACGAGATGATCCCCGCCGGGGTGTTCAAGCCCCTCTGGGTGGTCGACTTTCCCCTACTGGAATGGAACGAAGAGAGCCAGCGCTTTCACGCCATGCACCACCCCTTCACCAGTCCCAAGCGGGAGGAAGTGGAGCGGATGCTGACCGGCGATCACGAAACCATGAAGGCCCTGAAGGCCGATGCCTACGACCTGGTCATCAACGGCGCGGAGATAGGTGGTGGCTCGGTGCGGATCTACGACCGGAGTCTGCAGGAGAAGAACTTTCAGTTGCTGGGCTTCACTCCCGAGGAGGCCGAGGCGCAGTTCGGTTTCCTGATGGGTGCCTTCGAGTACGGAGCGCCGCCGCACGCGGGCATTGCCTTCGGCTTCGACCGGCTGTGCGCGGTGATGAACGGACAGAGCTCGATCCGCGACTTCATTGCCTTTCCCAAGAATAACCAGGGCCGCGACGTGATGATCGACGCGCCGGCCCTGATCGATGCCAAACAGCTCGAAGAACTCGGCCTGAGCCTAGAGATTGCTGCGGAGAAACGTTAAAGTTTCGTATATCTATCAGAAAAAAGGTGTGGATCGATCCGAAGTATGGCCTGCGGCGTATATTTGTCGTACCGACTTGCACGACCGCGCACCTATTTGTATATGGTTTAGCTTTGTGTTCCGGTCTCCGGCTCGGTTATTGACACTATTGACGACAACACGTATTCACCTTTTTTTCTGATTTTAAGTGCGTGCCTCCTGGCAGTACTGCGTTAGGCTATGTGACACTATTGACACTGTTTACTGAACAACACTCCTTGTATTACTTGAGATTGTATCGTATAAGTTAACTACCATTCTAACGGGCGAGGGCGCTGCGGTTCACACCGGAGCGCCTTTCGCTTTTTTAGCGGGTCCGGCTCACCAGGCGGTAGACGGCCCGGTAGGTATCGTCCCGCTCCCCGTCCTTATCCTGATCCGTGATCCCGGTGAGCTGCAGGCGATCGCCCCGCAGATCGGGGTAGTAGGTATAGGTCACGTTAGGCTCGATCACCAGCAGGCTGTCCCCCTGGGTGCGCCAGATGCCGTGGGTTACGTTGGCTACCTGTCCGCTGCGCAGCCGGTGGGTACGCCGCAACTTACCGTCGGGCGTAAACACCGTACTGGGTGGCCTGACGCCGTACTTGCGCCCCCAGTCCGCCTCCTGGATCAGCTCGGCGTAGGCCGTATCCCCACCCTGGAAGCTGGCGTACTGTATATCTAGCTCAACCGTCTCCCAGGTCCCGAGCAGGTCGTTGGTCAGGTCACTGGAGGGGGCGGCCACCGTGGTAGTGGCGGGCACCTCTTCGCCCAGGCACGACGACAGGAGCAAACACAGCAAAGCGGAACGGAATAGTGTGGGGAGTAGCGACATAGTCCGGCAAATATCCAAAACCGCGCGGGATATAGCAGCCGGGCGGGTGAAATAGCGCATAGCGGACACTTTCCCGCTTCCGGCCGTATCTATCCGTCTGGGCCGGACGTTACCTTTATCCAGAGTTTTATCCCCCCGGTCTATGCTGCGCACCTTTACGCTACTTGTCTCTCTCCTCTTCGTCAGTTCGTTAGTCGCCCAGATGGCCACCCCCCGGGGGGAGCTGTACGGCAATGAGTGGGTCACGCCCGGTACCACCTACCTCAAGATCGCGGTGACCGAAGACGGTATGTACCGCCTGGACCCGGCCACGCTGCAGGCCGCCGGATTTGCCCTCACCGCCCCGGCCGCCGGCCAGTATATTCTACACCACTTCGGGCAGGCCGTGCCACTGGAGATCGCAGCGGACGGACTGTACTTCTACGGGCAGCAGGCACGGGGCGAGCTGGACACCTACCTGTTCGAGCAGGGGCAGCAGCAGCAGCTCAACCCCCGCTACGGCATGCACACCGATACGGCCGTGTACTACCTCAGTGTAGCAGCGGCAGGTACCGCAGCCCCACGCTTCACCACCGGGGGCGGGGCCGCGGGTGCGGGGCCGGTGAGCGAAACGATCTACCGGACGGCCGAGCGGGTGTTCAGTGACCACCAGAGTAAGTTCTACCGCCGCGACAATAGCAATACCATCCTGTTTTCCCACTACGAGCTGGCCGAAGGCTACGGCTCGCGCAAGAGCGGCGACCTGTTGTCTAGCAACGGCACTACGGAGACCGTCACCGAGCTCGACCTGCCCGCCGTGACCTCCGGCACCGCTACCCTGACGCTGCGGTACGGACTGGCCTTCGGAGACAACCACCTCCAGCAGATCTCCGTCAACGGTCAGCAACTCGACGAGCGGCGCAACCAGGACTGGAGCGTACAGACGCAGCAGTACACCTTCCCCGCTCAGGCCAGCGCGAATGTAAAGATCAAGGGCTTGGCCGGTGACCAGGACAAGGCGAATCTGGCCTATATCCAGATCAGCTACCCCGCTGCGACTACCCTAAGCGATGACCAGCTCTACTTCACCCTGCCGGCCGGCGGGGCCACGACCCTGCGCTTCGCCTCCCTGCCGGCGGGTACGCGGCTCTACGAGCTGAGTTCTGGTACGGTCTACCGCCCCGCCGGAGATGAATTTATCCTGCCCGCAGCAACTAGCGAACGCCGCTTTCAACTCATGGCCCGCGCACCCGCGCCCGCGGCCACCTCAACGGTTACGCTGGAGGAAACCCTTCCTGCGGCCGATGCGACCTACCTCATCCTGGCCAGCCGACGGTTAAGCGGTGCCGGCATCGATGCGGTAGCTGCCCACCGCAGTTCCGCCCTCGGGGGGAGCCACCACGTACACACCGTCTACGTAGAAGACCTGTACGACAGCTTTGGTTACGGCTACGGGCGGCATCCGCAGGCCATGAAGAATTATGTGGACGCTGCCCTGGCACAAGCCCCCGGCCTTCGGTACCTATTCATCATCGGTAAGGGCCGGGAGTACACCAGTCTGCGAAACGCGGCGGACCTGGCCGATGCGCAGGAGACCTTTTTCGTACCTGGCTACGGACTACCCGCCAGCGACAACCTCATTTCAGCACCGCTGGGCGAGGTGACCCCCCGGCTGGCGACCGGCCGACTGGCCGCTATCACGCCACAAGAAGTAGCCATCTACGCTACCAAGCTGCGCGCTGTCGAACAGCAGATCGAGCTGGCCGGACAGACCATCGAGGACCTGGACTGGATGAAGCAGGCCCTGTTCCTCGGGGGCGGCCAGTCGCCGAGTGAGCAGGCCTCCATCCGGTACAACCTGGGGACCATGGAGGACATCTTCGAGAAGAGCACCTTCGGGGGCAATGTCACCAGTGTGTTCCGTACCAGTTCCGATCCCATCGAGACCACCCGTCAGGAAGCCATCTTCGAGCGCATTAATGCAGGTACGTCCATCATTACGTTTTACGGGCACTCCAGCAGTCAGGGCTTCGACTTTAATATCGACAACCCGGACAACTACAACAACAAGGATAAGTACCCCTTCATGATGAGCCTCGGCTGCTACAGCGGCGACGCCTTCACGGAGTCTCGCAGTATCAGTGAGCGCTTCATTTTTCTGCCGGACGGTGGGGCTGTTACCTTTGCGGCCTCTAAGGGTATCGGCTTCATCAGCGCGCTGGGCGTATTCGGCCGGTCTGTGTTTGACCACGTCGGTAACGAGCAGTACGGACAGGGCATCGGAGATGCGCTAAAGGCCGTAGTGAGCGACTATGCCGGCACCAGCAACTATACCATGGGGCTATTGCTGGAGCAGTTTTCTCTGAGTGGTGACCCCGCATTTCGGTTCCACCCCCGGCCCGGTCCCGATGTGGTGATCGATCCCAGTCAGACCAGCGTAGACCCCAACGTGGTACCGGCTCAGGACACCTCCTTTATGGTTAAGCTGCGCACGCTCAATTTGGGCAGTAAGGCAGCGGACGTGCCCGATAGCCTACTGCTGCACTTTCGCCAGCAGCTTCCCTCCGGCGAAGTGCGCGACCTGACCGACTACCGAATGGCGGTGCCTTATTACGATGAGTCCGTCACCGTACAACTCCCAAATGTAGGGCTAGAAGCGGTGGGGGTGAACCGCCTGTTGATCACAGTAGACGCCGACGACCAGATCGCCGAGGCCCCCGCCGCTGCAGAAGCTAATAACGAGCTGCGCGTAGGTGATGCGCTGGGTACTCCCTTTACCGTCATTGCCAACACAGCCAAGACCGCCTATCCCCCACCCTATGCCGTGGTGGGTCCGGGGGTAGAGCTCATCGCTAGTTCCTCCGATCCGCTCGCGCCCGAGCGGCAGTACCGCCTGCAGGTTGCGCATGACCTAAGCTTTCGTAGCCCGATCGCGGACGTAAATATTGTATCCCCCGGTGGAGTCATCCGGTACACACCCACCTTCAGTTTGCAGGATAGCACCACCTACTACTGGCGTATTAGTCCCGATAGTACCAGTACGGAGGACGCCGGATTCATCTGGAGTCAGAGCAGCTTCACCTACCTGACTGACCAGACCGAGGATCGGGTGAGTTTTGCGTTACAGGACCCAGGTCAGTTGTCCAGTGGGACTATGAAAGACCTGATCGTCGACACCGGCGATCCCATCTGGCGGTACGGCCGAAACACCAACGACGTCCAGCTAAAGAATGCCGTATACCGGGACCGGAATCTTCCCGCGCTGGTCTGGAACGGTACGCGCTTTAACTCCCCGCACCCCTGGAGGGTGAGAGCCGGTGTACAGGTACTCGTGATCGACAGCACCAATAATAGCAGATGGGATATCAGTGGAGACGGAAGTTATAATTCCGTGCCCGGTCGGGCGGATCCCTGGAGCTTCGATACCCGGACCCCCGAGGGGCGCGAGGGCCTTATCCGTTTCTTACAGGAGGGCATCGAGCCGGGCCGGTACGTGTTCGTGTACTCCGCGCAGCGTGGCAGAGAAATCGAGTACCACAGCGACGCCTGGTTAGCGGACTCCGCCCGCGTGGGCCGTACGATTTACGGGGTACTGGAAGACGAGGGAGCCGAACAAGTGCGTCTGCTCCAGCAGTTGGGTTCCGTTCCCTATACCTTCGCCTACGTCAAGGGGAAAGGGGCCCTGGCGGAGGCCATCGCTTCGGACCAAGCATCCAGTACGGAGATACTAGTGCCCGTTTACGAAAACCGCTCCGTGGGTTACTATACGTCGGATCGTGTCGGCCCTTCATTGGAGTGGCGCGATATGACGATCCGCTTCCGCAACGACCACATCAGTGCGGCCGATAGTGCCTACTTCTACCTGTACGGAGAAACGGAGAGCGGACAACGCACCCTGCTCGAGCGTGGCCCGCTGATGCTCGGTGAGCAGCGGACCTACTCCTATGACCTAAGCGGCTACAGCGCACAGGCATATCCTTACTTACTCGCCAGCCTGGAGCTTTACGACGAGGTAGATCGCTCGGTAGCTTCCGTGGACGAGATCTATATCGACTACATCCGGCCCGGTGATGTGGCGGTAAGTCCCAGCATCGCCTATTCCGCGCCGGAGAGTCTGGCTCAGGGAGAATTATCGAAGTTCACCGTAGGCTACGAGAACCTCTCTCCGACAGCTATGGATAGTTTACTCATCGCCCTTACCGTAATTAATGAGCAGAACGACGTATCCGAGCTTAGCCAGCGGCAGGCCCCGGTAGATGGCCGGGGATCGGGTATCGTCACCTTCAACCTCCCCATCAGCGAACAGGATACGCGCATCCGCCTACAGCTCACCCTGAACCCCAACGGCGATCAGCCCGAAACCTTCACCTTCAACAACTTCCTGAATACGGACCTGGGGGTAGTTTCCGATCGTATCGCGCCCGACCTGAAAGTATACTACGACGGCCACCGCATCCGCGACGGCGAGCTCATCAGCGCCAAGCCCGAGATCCTAATGCAACTGCGCGACGAGAGCCCCTTCCGCCGCCTGGACGATTCGAGTGCCTACTTCATTCAACTCACCGCCCCCGATGGCGCGAAGGAGACCATCCGCATGGCCGACAGCCGGGTGGAATTCATCGCCGCTAACCCTGACGGAGAGAATATGGCCGAAGTATACTTCCGGCCCGAACTGCTACAGGACGGTACCTACTCGCTGGTCGTCCAGGCCAGCGACCGCTCCAAGAATGCCTCGGGTAAGCTGGCCTACCAGCAGTCCTTTGAAGTAGTTAACGCCCAGCTCATTACCAACGTGCTGACCTACCCCAACCCCTTCACCAGCCAGACCCGCTTCGTCTATACCCTCACCGGCAATGCCGCCCCCGACGTGTTCCGCATTCAGATCATGACGGTCAGCGGCCGGGTCGTGCGCGATATCGACCTGCTGGCCTACGAAGACATCAGCCCCGGCACCCACCAGACCGACTTCAGTTGGGATGGTACCGATGAGTATGGCGACTTGTTAGCCAACGGCGTATACCTCTACCGCGTCATTACCTCTGACGGGGAGGGCGACGCACTCGAGGCTTACGACAATGGTACCGATCAGTACTTCCGCAATGGCATTGGCAAGGTGGTTATCCTGCGGTGATCCGCATTTAGTACTATCCCGTGTAGATACACGACAAGTTTTGTATTTAGTAGATATTGCAAAATATTGTTCTACATAAATCTATGTAGACAATATTTTCGTATATTCAGGTAAGGTTATACAATATATCTTCATTTGTTGATGTATCTCACCTGTACTAAACTACTTACACTATGACATACACGTTGCCCACCGGGCAGGATTAGGGTAACACCCCTTCCCCCCCTCTCTTCCTTTTTATGATTTAGCTGTTTGGCGTGAGCTATCCGGTGGACTCCCTTTCGCGAGGGTCATCACTGGTAGCCCGGCCTCTAATCCCTCCTGGCTTCTTAGCTCGGACTAGGGGCGGTACGCAGGTACCCCCAACGGTGTAATTGTCCTTATCCACCCTCTTCCAGGGGTGTACTGCCTGGCTTGTGTCCGGGCTGAACGTCTGCTCCGCAGCCGACCACCCCCCTCATGCTTAAATACTATGACTATGAACTTCTACACATTACCTTACTTCGTCAGCTTGCTGCTGCTCTTCTCTTTCACCGCATCCGGTAAGCCTCCTGGGTCCGCAGCCTCCTGTGCCTGTGAGATCAGCAAGGTCAACGATAAGCTGAGCTATTCTCCGGCTTGCAGCGTACCGGAGGACATTTGTACATTGGTTCTCCACGAGGGAGTCGGCGCGGTAGACCTGACCGCCTTTATCGACCTGCGCGATGTGTACATCAAGTTTCATGATCATACCCATCCTACCCTGCTAGCCAGTGCGCTAGTCAGCAAGCATACCCGCCTGGAAGTGACTGACCGCAACGTTCGTCTCGACGTGGTTGCCGGAGGGGCAGTAGTTGGTAGCCTGGTCGGTCCGGAGATCGCAGACTACTACAATACGGCATTCCTGAGGCTTGATCTGTTGGTATGCCTAAGCATCAACATTACCCTATTTTCGGTCGACCAACCCTATACCGGAGCCTGTCAGTTCAACACTGGTGGCATTTTACCCGTCACGGTAACGTACTTCAGTGCCATTGCCCATCCCGAGGGAATAGCGCTGCAGTGGGAGACGGCTGATGAGACCGACAATGACTATTACCGGCTGCTACGCAGTACCGATGCCACTTCGTTTACCCATCTGACCTCCATCAGCGGTAGGGGTACTACGGGGCAGGTAAGTACCTACCACCACCTTGATCGAACCCCCACCAGTAGTGCAACCCTCTACTACCAACTGGAACAGGTCGACTTCGACGGAACCGTACGGCAGCTCGGCATCCGTGCCGTTACTATGGGGGAATACCATACACCGCTGGTTGCTTACCCTAATCCCATCTCGGCAGCAGGGGATCGGCTACACTTAACCGGTCTGCCGAAGGAGGGTCCCCGTAGGGCAGTATTGCGACATACTAATGGAAGTAGCGTATCTCAACTGACTATTGGCCCCGACGGGACGCTTGCGCTACCGATCGGTGTCCGGCCGGGCCTATATATGCTACAGGTAGGCACTACCACGCTACGCCTTAGTATAGCGCCCTGAGCGCGGCTAGCGCTGCACCCGGTACAGGGTCACCTCCTTCACCCACAGACCGGTCTCGACACCGGTCTGGGTGGGGGTACTGATAGTGAGTTCGCTGCTGCCCGCAGGTATGCTTAGAATACCGAGCTCGTGTTCCGCCCAATCGTAGGGGTACACCTCCTTGCGTTCAACGCGGTCGGCGACGGGAAGTTGCTCCACCTTGGTTGCCGGGAGGGTGGCCTCCAGCGGGGGGCCATTTTCTGCCCGAAGTATTACTGCCTGACCTACATCAGGCTTATATCCAGGGTCCTCACCCCGGTCAACATGTACCCCAGTTGACGCAGCATTCAGTGCGTAACGTAAGGTAACGGCGTAATTGGCCGCGCGGTCGGTGGTAATCGGCCAGTATGCACCGTCTATCCCCAGGTCCACAAAGAAGTCGTTGGCCCAGCCATATGTATCCCGGAAGTGGGTACGCCCCAGCGGTTCGCCCTCATGGGCCAGCAGGCGTACCGGCCCCGGGGCCGCGTCCAGGGCTATCTGGGGAGCCACCAAGTCCGGCCTGCCAATACTGAGTGCGAACTTTTGGTAAGTAGCGGCTAGTAGCGCACCGGTATCGCCAGCAGTAGTGTAGATATTGGTAGTCTGGCCGGGATCGCGGGACAGATCGTAGAGTTCATGGCTAGTACTATCCCGCGCTACGTACAGGTACTGGCTATCGCGCATACTGCCAGGGTAGCCCGTGTAGTCGTAGCCCTGTTGAAAGGCGTACACGTAACGCTCGGTGAGCTGTCCGCCGTCAAGCAGCGGCTTCAGGCTCACGCCATCCAGGTCCTCCGGTACCGGCTCACCGAGTAGGTCGAGTAGCGTAGGCAGCAGGTCGATATGTGCAGCCGGAGTAGTGAATACCCGCCCGTTGGCCGGATGGTCACCGGGGAGTTTGATGCTGAAGGGGACCCGCACGCTTCCCTCGTCTACCTGCCCCTTAGTGCCTTTGAGTCCCATCCGGTAGCGGTTGCCGTTGGGTCCGTTGTCGGTGGCAAATACTACGATGGTGTTCTCTAGCTTTCCTGCGGCCCGCAGCCGGTCGAGCAGCTCGCCGATCCGGTCGTCGACGGATTCTACCATGGCGTAGATACCGGCATTGTAATCGCTCAGGCCCCGCGCCTGCTTACGCTCCCAGTACCGGTCGGCCACCTGCACGGGGGTATGCGGCGCTTGGTAAGTAAGCATACAGAAGAAGGGTTGCGGGGTATGTACCATAAACTGGGCCGCTGAGTCGGACAGGATTTGCGTCAGATCGCCCACAAAGGGGACCGGCTCATCCCGCTCGTCGCGCAGTTCCCCCCGAAAGTAGTCGTTAAAGTGCCCCAGGGTGAAGCCCAGGAATTCGTCGAAGCCCTGTCCGCCCGGGTGGTAGGGAAAGGTCGCTCCGTTATGCCACTTGCCGTACAGTCCGGTGCGGTAACCCAGGCGCTGCAGCTGCTCGGCTAGGGTGACGACCCCATCATCCATAGTCTCGCGCCGCCGCGTCACGAATACGGCCCCGGTACGCGGGTGGTACTGTCCGCTCAGAAAGCTGGCCCGCGTGGGTGCACAGACCGGACTGACGTAGAAGCGGTCGAATTTGGCACTAGACTGCAGCAGGGCATCCATATTCGGCGTACTGATGCTATCGTTACCGTGCAGAGACAGGTCGCCGATGCCCTGATCGTCCGTCAGGATGAAGAGGATGTTCGGACGTTCAATTCCCCCGGAAGTATCCTCCTCCAGCCCGGTAACCGTCGATGTAGTGCAGGTACAGAGGAGTAAGCCAAACAGGGCCAGGAGGCAGGTGCGCATACTAGCTAAAGTAAGTCGATTCGCAGCTTAGCTATCCTGCTAGATTAGCTGATCCGATCGCTGTGCAGCCTACCTTGACAGTATGCCCCGGCCAGGCTATCAGCGACTGCTAGTGGCAACCAGCAGAGCTTTTCTACCTTTAGTACATACCACCTCCTATCCAGTATGCTCATTCGTCTGCTATGCTGCTGTTTCCTGACGGGCGCGCTCAGCGCCCAGCCTCTCCTTGACACCCTAGCCGTGAAGGTCTGTGATTGCATGCACGCTACGCCCGAACTCGTCTACCCCCGCCTGCAGGCCAACCGCTGTGTACTCACGATCAGCACCGCCTACGCCAGTCGTATCCGTGCCGAACTGCAGCTATCGCCCCGTAAAGCCAGCGACCGCCGCCGTCTCGGGGAACTGCTGGTAGAGCCACTGACCGCCGACTGCCCCCTACTACGCGCCCTCGCTCCCGGAACCCTCGAACCCGAGCTTCACTACAGTGACTTCCCCCTGCTGAAAAAAGCCCGACTCCCCAAGGTGGATAAGGAGCCTCCGGCTAGTCCGGCGGCCACCACTACGCGGGAAGTGCCTACCCTCTTGCGGGCCAGCGGCACCCTTACGCAGCTCCCCAACGGAGACCGACTGCGCGTGCTGCTTGCCGAAGGAAGCACCCAGACGTTCACCCTACCCCGGGCCATCGCACGCCGCCTGACCCTCACTCGCGGACAGCCCATCACGGTAGTCTACCGCGAAGACTGGCGCACGGACGGATACCACATCAAGCTCACCGTCGTTCGTATTGAATAAGTCGATTAGTTGCTTTCAGAAAAAACTGAAAGTTGACTGAGGTGTTGAATAGACGTCCCCAATCTCCCCACACATGCACACGCCGTCCGTAGCCATGGTCCTTCGCGACCCGACCCTTTCTCCGCACCTGCGCGCCGCCGCCCGCAAGATTTACGACGGTGTACGGCTGACCCCGGCCGACGGCCTGCTGCTGTACGAAGAAGCCCCCCTCGGCTACCTCGGTGCACTGGCTAACTACGTCAGGGAACAGAAGCACGGTGACCGCACCTACTTCAACCGTAACTTCCACGTGGAGCCTACCAATGTGTGTCTGTACACCTGTAGCTTCTGCAGCTACAGCCGGCGCATGAAGAAGCGGGAAGACGGCTGGGAGTACAGCCTGGAGGACATCATGGACATCGTCAAGAAGTACGACGATACGCTGGTGACCGAGGTCCACATCGTAGGAGGCGTGCTGCCGCAGTACGATGTACCCTTCTACACCGAGCTGTTTCAACGCATCAAGGCCCACCGCCCGGAACTGCACATCAAGGCGCTGACGCCGGTGGAGTACCACTATATTTTTAAAAAAGCCAAGATCAGCTACGAAGAGGGCATGCGCCTGATGAAGGAGGCCGGTCTGGACAGTATGCCCGGCGGCGGTGCCGAGATCTTCGCCGATGAGATCCGCGACCAGATCGCCGGTGGCAAGTGCTCGGGCGAGCAGTGGCTCCGCATCCACGAGATCTGGCACGAGCTCGGCATGCGCTCCAACGCGACCATGCTCTACGGCCATATCGAGAACTACGGGCACCGCATCGATCACCTGGAGAAGTTGCGGGCACTACAGGACAAGACGGGCGGCTTCCAGACCTACATCCCCCTCAAGTTCCGCAACGAGAACAACGAGCTCAGTCACCTGCCCGAGACCACCGTCGTGGAGGATCTGCGCAACTACGCCATCGGCCGGCTGTACCTCGACAACTTCGACCACGTGAAGGCCTACTGGCCCATGATCGGCCGCACTACCGCCCAGCTCAGCCTGGCTTTTGGTGTCGACGACCTGGACGGCACTATCGACGACACCACCCGCATCTACTCCATGGCCGGCGGCGAGCAGCACCCAGCCATGAGCACCGAAGACCTGGTGAAGATGATCCGCTCCGTCGGCCGCCAACCCATCGAGCGCGACACCCTCTACGGTGTACTGAAGGACTTCACGGACGTGGGGTTTGCCAGCGACAAGGAGTACCGGGGGTATACGGCCCTACCGGTCGTTTAGCCCTTCCCCACCCCACTACCAAACTATGAAGACCATCTACCTCGTCCGCCACGGACAGACCGACTACAACCTACGCGGCATCGTGCAGGGCAGCGGCGTCGACGCCAGCCTCAACCACACGGGGGAGACGCAGGCGCGCCACTTCTACCGGCATTATAAAGACACGAACTTCGATGTCGTACTCACCAGCGTACTCAAGCGCAGCTGGGAAACCGTACAGGGCTTCATCGACGACGGCATACCCTGGGAAAAGCACATCGACATCAACGAGATCTGCTGGGGCAGCCACGAGGGTAAGGCCGGCACCAAGGAAAGCATCGCCGAGTACAAGCGCGTCAAGGACGAGTGGGCCGCCGGCGAGCTGGACGGTCGCATCGGCGGCGGCGAGAGTGCCCGGGAGCTCAATGAGCGGCTGCAGCGCTTCATCACCCACCTGAGCGACCGCCCGGAAGACAAGCTCCTGATCTGTAGCCACGGCCGCGCGATGTGTGCCCTGGTAACACTGATGATGGGTAGGCCCATCAGCATGATGAACGAGTTGGTGCACCATAACCTAGGCCTCTGGATCGGTGAACTGCAGCCCGACGGACTGTACAAATTCAGCCTGCAGAACGACCGCACCCACATCCCCGAACCCCTAACCCTCGGCAAATGGTAGCCCGGTCCGCACCGCACCGCCTGGTGGCCGTCAGCTACCTCAATACGAAGCCGCTGCTGTACGGCCTGCTGCGTAGTCCCATCAGCGACACGCTGGCGATGGACCTGGCGATCCCGAGCGAGTGCGCCCGGCAACTGGTGGAGGGGGAAGCGGACATTGCCCTGGTGCCCGTAGCCGTACTGCCCGAGCTGCCCTACTACGAGATCATCAGCGACTACTGCATCGGAGCGGACGGGGCCGTGGCCACCGTCTGCGTATACGGCGACGTACCGCTGGAAGAGATGACCCACGTATACCTGGATCACCACAGTCGCACCTCCGTCATGCTCACCCGCCTGCTGCTGGAGGAGTACTGGCAGCACGAGGTCACCTTCCTGGATGCCGAAGACGGCTACATCGACCACATCAACGGCAGCATTGGCGGCCTGGTCATCGGGGACCGTACGATCGGACTCGATAAGCGCTTCCAGTACGTCTACGACCTGGGCGCAGCCTGGAAGGATCACACCGGACTTCCCTTCGTCTTCGCCGCCTGGGTGACCACCAAGAAGCTACCGAAATCCTTCATTGCCGACTTCAACGCCGCCCTGAAGGAAGGTCTTGATCACCTGCCGCAGCTGCAGCTCCTGCTCCCCTCCCCCAGTCCGGATTTCGACCTCACGGACTATTTCACCCACCACATCGACTACATCCTCGATCAGGGCAAGCGCAGGGGCATGGATCGTTTTTTGGACTATGTCGCTGCGGCTCTGGTCGTCTAGCTTCCGGGCATACTGAGGGTAATGCTTCCTCCACGACTGAAGCTCGAGCCGACGACGGCACGGTAGCGCTGTTCGAACTCCCTGGCGACGTTTCGACCGTACGTTTTGTCGTTGATGGTAAGGCTGTTGCGCTCAGCGCGAAGCTTCTTCACTGGCTCATTGTCGATAATACCTTCTAACTGCAGCTCACGGATCAGCGCTCCGAGCTGATTCTCCATTTGGTCGAGAGAGGGGTTGGGAGTGAGTGCCCCCTGCGCTTCGCCGGATTCAGGTTCAAGTTCTTCACGCATACGCTCCAGGTGTTGTTCCAGCTCCTCCTGCAAGTCGCGTAGTTCACGTAGATCATTGAGCCGTTCGATCGCCTCGTCACTAAACCTTGCCTCCTGCAGAGCCCGCAGCCGCTGCCCGGTGATTCCCTGCTGTCGGAGGCTCTGGAGAACACCGTCACGGATTCCCATCAAATATGACCGCTTGCTGATCAGTTCCCGCGGCGTATTCATGTAAAGCCTGATGAATGTGTCCTGCTCGAATCCCCCCTCGAAATTATTAATTACAATACTCGTATCGGCCGTAGCATTTCGCATCATAGTTTCCATATCTACGGACTCCAGCGCCTGATTGGCGATCCACTGCAGGCTGTCCAATGAGTGCGTCAACCACTTAGCCCTACCCACCGACGCTAGCGCCCGCTCGGCGATCCGGTGCAGGCTATCCGGTGGAAAGTCGAAGTGCCATTCGTTGTCGAAGCGGAAGGGCTCGGCCGGCGGCTGTACACCGAGGAGCTCTTCAGCTAAGGCTTCATTCTCTTCAAATTCGTCGGGGGGCACCGCCTGGCCGTCGATCTCAAGCTCCTGAATCTCGCGGTCTGCGACCTTGAGCTTGGTCACCTTGCCGTTCGATATTCTGGTCACTTCGTGGGTGCCCGGCGGCAGGGTATCCGGGGCGGGGAGCGCGGGTGCGGAGATGGGAGTGGTGGCTACGGGCAGAGGCTCCATGACCTCCTCTAGCTGCGGGGTATAGACGGCCGTTGCGATTAGGCACAGCAGGGCAAGTAGGGGCAGTAAAAACAGTCGGTTGTTCATGGTGTAGTTGCGTTCTTGGTGATGAATGAAGCGGCGGACGCGGGCCAGTAGGCCGCCCCCATCCGTTAGGGAGAGCACCGTGGCGGGGGCAGTCTCTGCGGATGCAGCCTGCTCGCCGTAGTGCAGCAGGGCCCGGGCATAGGGTAGCTTACCCGGTCCGTAGGCCAGCACCAGATCGTCGCAGCAATGCTCGCGTTCTTCGCGGATGCGGGCCCCGATCCAGTGCACGGCCGGGTGGTAGTAAAACAGCACTTCGATCAGGCACTGCAGCAGGTTGAAGTAGTGATCGTAGCGGCGCAGGTGGGCCAGTTCGTGCAGGATGACGGTTTCGGTCTCCTCGGTAGTTAGCTGATTGACGAGCGCGATCGGTAGCAGCAAGATGGGTTTGAGGTGACCGACGAGCATGGGCCCGGTAATACCCTCCCCGGTACGGAGGTGGAGCGGACCCCGGTAGCCCAGTCGGTCGGCCAGCCGTTGTACGGTCCGGCGCAGCGGCTCGGGTACCGCCCCCCGGAACGAACGTTGCATCCGGCGGACGCGCCAAAAAGATATAGCCAAACGCAGGGCACCTACGAATACGGCGATCAGCCAGCAGGCAACTAGCGCAGTCATCCAGAAGTCTGGATCGGTGAAGCGGTCGTAGGCGGGGGAAGTGTCTGAGGGGAAGCCTACGTAAGCGATTACGTACTGCTGCATGGAACTCTCCAGGTGGCCGGTAGGCGTATAGTACCAGGCGAAGGTGGCCGCCGACAGGGCGAGCTGTAGCAGCAGTGCGCCGTAGGCTGTGCGGTACCTGCCGGCCGCGCTCAGCGTACCGTAGCGCGACACGCCCCAGAGGAGCAGGGCCAGCAACGTAGCCTGCCAGAGCGAGTGGAGCAGCGTGGTGCCCAGTGCGGTGATCTCAGCCATGGGTGCGGTCGTTTTCGAGGCGGGTAATGAGATCCTTAATCTCGGCCAGCTCTTCGGGGGTGGCCTGTCCATCGCCCAGTGCGCGCAGTACCAGCTCCGAGCGGGAGCCGCCGAAGGTGTTGGCTACAAAGCGACCGAGCAGACTGCGCTGGGTCTTCTCCTGCTTGGCGGCAGCGGTATAGATGTGACTGCGCTGGCTCTCGTCACGGGTCACCAGGCCCTTTTCCGCCATGAGCTGCAGTAGCTTGAGGGTAGTGGTGTAGCCGATGGCGCGATCCGGTGGGTCGCTCTGGGCAGCCAGGGTATTGAGCGCTTCGTTGACGGCGCGTACCGTGGTGGGTCCCTGGATCCAGAGGACCTGGAGGATGGCGAGTTCACTTTCAGTCGGCGTCATGTACGAATAGTTTCGTACAAATATATACGAAATGGTTCGTAGTTGCAAATTTGCCTGTCGTTGGCCGAGCTATACGAAGTTTTGCTCGTCCGCCGACGGGCAGGATCACTCCACCTCCTCGGCCGACGAAGGAAGCTGCGCAACCGTCGGCGGACGAGGGGCTATGCCTTTCCCAAAGTGATGCCGAAGGTGGAACCCAGCCCCGCCGTGCTGCGCACGTTGATCGTCTGCTGGTGGGCCTCCATGATGTGCTTGACGATGCTGAGCCCGAGGCCGCTGCCGCCCTTCTGTCGGCTGCGGCTTTTGTCTACCCGGTAGAAGCGGTCAAAGACGTGCGGCAGGTGCTTTTCCGGGATGCCGATGCCGTTGTCCGATACCTCGCACAGGATGTAGGTATCCATGTCGTAGAAGCCGAAGCGGGTCGCCCCCCCCTGGTTGCCGTACTTGATGGAGTTGGTGACCAGGTTGATGAGTACCTGCCGGATGCTCTCGCGGTCGGCCTCCACGATAAAGCCCTGTCCGGCCCCCTCCTTGAAACCCAGGGTGATACCCGCCTCGCGGGCCTTTAGGTCTACCTCTTCGATCACCTCCTGGGCCAGCCCCTTGATGTCGAAGGGCTCGGGGTCGAACATCAGATCGCCCGCCTCCAGGCGACTGATCGCGCTCAGGTCCTCCACGATGGTCTGTAGCCGCTCCACGTTCTTGGCGGCCTTTTTGATGAAGGACTTCGTGATCTTCTTGTCCTCGTAGCCGTGGTCCATCAGGGTATGCAGGTAGCCCTGGATATTGAAGATGGGTGTTTTGAGCTCGTGGCTGATATCGCCCACGTACCGCCTCCGGTACTCGGCAAAGCGCTCGTACTGGTCGATCTGCTCCTGCTGGTTTTCGGCCCATTCGGCGACTTCCTGCTCCACTTCCTCGATGATCGGCTGGTCGGGATCGATGCCCTCCCGCTTCACGTCGTGGCCCACCTTCTGATTGTGGATCGTCTTGTAGATCAGCTTGATCTTGCGGTAGATATAGTGGTCCAGCGTAGCCAGCACGATGCCGTAGCTAATGGCCGCGGCCGCAGGTGCAAGGCAGAGCGCCAGCCACCAACTGAAGGGTACTGCGGGCAGGGCCATGAGCAGCAACAGCACGGCCTCCGTGGCCAGCCCGATGTAGACGGCGGTCCGGATGGATATCTCCCGGGGTGTACTGTTCTTCAGCATGGTGGATCGCACGCGGCGCGGCGGCGGTTAAAATTCGAATTTATAGCCGATGCCCTTGATCGTTTTAATGTAGTGGTCACCGAGCTTCTCGCGCAGCTTACGGATGTGCACGTCGATGGTGCGGTTACCTACGATCACGTCCGTACCCCACACCTTATTGAAGATCTCTTCCCGACTGAACACCTTGCCCGGCTTAGAGGCGAGTAGGGTCAGCAGGTCGAACTCCTTTTTGGCCAGCTCGATGGTCTGATCCTTGCGGCGTACGACGATGCGTTCCAGGTCGATCTCCAGGTCCCCGATGCTGATCACGCTGGCCGCTTCCTCCTCCTGGCGGGCGTTACGGCGCAGCAGGGCCTTGACCCGGCTAATGAGTACCCGCGGCCGGATGGGCTTGGTGATGTAGTCGTCGCCGCCAATATCGAGGGCTGCGATCTGGCTGTAGTCCTCCTCCCGGGCAGTAAGAAAAGTGATGACAGTATTGTCGAAGCTCGTATCGGTGCGCAGTTGCCGGCAGACCTCCACGCCGTCCATAATGGGCATCATGATGTCGAGTACGATCAGGTCGGGTCGGAACGCGTGGGCCAGTTTCAGGCCTTCCTCGCCGTTGCCGGCCGTGGCTACTTCGAAGCCCTCCTTGCGCAGGTTGAACTCCAGAATCTCCAGAATATCGGGCTCGTCATCGACTAAAAGTATCCTCGGCGGGGTAGCGGGCATGCGGTGGGGGGAGTTTAGGGCGGGGTAAAGTTAGCCTAAGTGTATAGCTTGCAGCTTAATTCCGCGTTAAGCACAGGTAAAGCCACTCAGAACTAAGCAAGGTGAAGCACGTATATCTGGTCCGTCACGCCAAGAGCAGCTGGGCCGACCCCGACCTCAAGGACCACGACCGCCCCCTCAACGGCCGCGGCCGCTCGGACGCCCCCCGCATGGCCGCCCGCCTCAAGAAAGAAGGCGTCAAGATCGACGGCATCCTCACCTCCAGCGCCAAGCGCGCTCGGCAGACCGCCCAGTCCTTCGCCGAAGCCTACGGACTGGGGAAGGACCACGTGCTCAAGGAAAAAAAGCTCTACCACGCCGGCCCCAAGACCATCGAACGCTGCATTCAACAGCTGCCCGATGACTGGTCCACCGTACTGGTCTTCGGCCACAACCCCGGCTACACCGAGGCCGCCAACGCCCTGAAGAACGACGACTACATCGGCAATGTCCCCACCTGCGGCATTGTCGGCAGCAAGGCGGATACCAAGAAATGGTCCAAGTGGAAGCTCACCGAAGCCAAGCGCACGCTGTTCTATTCTCCTAAAGACGCAAAGTGACCGTAGTCCGGCTTCTGCTGCTGCTCCCGCTCCTCCTCGCCACCAGCTGTGCGAGTCTGGACCCCGGTCCGCCCCCCGTAGACATCGTGGCCCTTTCCGAAGTGATCGCCGACCTACAGCTCGCGCAGTCCATCACCACAGAGATCCCGGTTGCGGTACGCGATTCCATGCAGGCGGTGTACCACGAATCCGTGCTGGCCGAGCACGGCCTCACCCGCCGGTCCTTCGACAGCCTGCTGTGGATCGTCCGCCAGGAGCCGCAGTGGATCGATACGGTGTATTCGCGGGCTGGGGAGCTTATTGCGCGGAAGATGGTAGAATAATAGACCCAGGCGCGATGCGCCGGGGGTAGACCGCTAAAGCGGCGTAGAACGCTGCACCCTACACCGAACCACGCGGTAGCTCTACCCCGGCGAAGCCGGGTCTACTAAGCCGAAGGCGATCTACCCCGTAGGGTCTATCGAGCCGATAGGCGACCCAACTCCCGTACCTTTGCAGCAATGAGCAAGTTCATCGTCTCCGCCCGCAAGTACCGTCCCGTTCGCTTCGATGAGGTGGTGGGGCAGCAACACGTCTCGCAGACCCTGAAGAATGCCCTGCAGACCGATCACCTGGCACACGCCTTTTTGTTCTGCGGACCGCGGGGCGTAGGCAAGACGACCTCGGCGCGCATTCTGGCTAAGGTGCTTAACTGCCAGAACCGCACGGCAGACTATGAGCCCTGCAACCAATGCAGCAGCTGCGTGGCGTTTAATAACAATGCCAGTCTCAATATCACGGAGCTGGATGCGGCGAGCAACAACTCGGTGGATCACATCCGGGCCCTGACCGAGCAGGTGCGCTTCCAACCGCAGCAGGGGGAGTACAAGGTGTTCATCATCGATGAGGTCCACATGCTCTCGACCCAGGCCTTCAATGCTTTTTTGAAGACGCTGGAGGAGCCGCCCTCCTACGCGGTGTTTATTCTGGCTACGACGGAGAAGCACAAGATCATCCCTACCATCCTGTCGCGCTGTCAGATCTTCGACTTCAAGCGAATCCAGCCGCATAACATCATCGAACACCTGCAGGGGATCTGTACGCAGGAGGGTATCACGGCAGATGAGGAAGCTCTCCACATCATTGCCCAGAAAGCGGACGGCGCACTGCGGGATGCACTGTCTATCTTCGACCGGATCGTGAGCTTCAGTGGGGATAGGATCACCTATGAGGCCGTGATCGAGAACCTCAACGTACTCGACTACGACTACTACTTCCGGGCGGTGGACTATGTGCTGACCGAGGACCGCGCCGGCATGCTGCTCCTGTTCGACGAGGTGCTGCGCCGGGGATTCGACGAGGATCTATTTCTCAACGGACTGGCCGCTCACGTACGCGACCTGCTGGTCTGTAAGGATCCCGCCACCCTCAAGCTTCTCGAAGTAGGTGAGCGCCTACGCACCCGCTACCACCAGCAGGCTGCCATCGCCCCTCCCGACCTACTGCTAACCGTGCTCGACCTGGCCAACGACTGCGACCTCCACTTCAAGGTAGCCCGAAACAAGCGGCTTCACGTAGAGATGAGTCTGCTGCGCATGGTGACCATCCGCCGGGCTTTCCGCAACGAGCCGGTCCACCTCACGCCCGCGCTAGCCGACACCGCACCTGCGGCCGCGCCCCTCCCTCCAGCTGACGAATCACCTCAGGAGGTAAGCGAAACTGCCCCAGGCACCCCCATGGAGCCAGATTTAGAGGAAGAACCCGCGCTGGAAGAAACGCCCCCCGTAGAAGAACTACAGCCCGTACCCGACGCGGCCCCTACCCCACCCACGCCAACGGCCTTCGCTGCCCTTGACATGGGCAGTATGCTAGCCGAAGCGGCCGAAGAACTGGAGGCGACCGTACCCCTCGGGGATCTGCCCGAACTCGACGATGAGACCCTGCGCGGTGCCTGGGATGCCTTCATCCTAGAGCATAAGGAGACTACCCTGGCGCTGTTTATGAAACAGGCGCTGCCGCTGGTGGAGGGAGACGACGAGCTGAAGGTCAAACTGGGCTCCTCGCGTGCGCTGGCTTCTCTGCGCGACGATAGTACGCTGATCGCCTATTTGCGGGAGGTATTTGCCCGACCCAACCTGGCCATGACGCTGGAGGAGGACGAGAGTCTCAAACCGGTACAGACCAAGACCAAGAAGCGGCTGACGGCCAAGGACAAATTTCTGGCGATGCGCGATAAGAATCCGGCGCTGGAGGAGCTGCGGCGGCGATTCGATTTGCGGCCGGAGGAGTAGGAGCTATACCCGCTCCGCTAGCATCAGATCCAGTAACTCCTCCGCCGCCGCACCGATATTCGTGCCGGGGCCGAAGATGCCCACGACGCCAGTCTGGCGCAGAAACTCATAGTCCGCCGGAGGGATCACCCCGCCGACGACCACACGAATATCAGCCGCATCCTGGGCGGCGAGCTCGGCGATGACCTCGGGGACCAAGGTCTTGTGTCCTGCAGCCAGGGAGCTGATGCCCAGTAGGTGAACGTCGTTCTCTACGGCCTGTCGTACGGCTTCGGCGGGGGTTTGGAAGAGAGGGCCTACATCTACATCGAAGCCCAGGTCAGCAAAACCGGAGGCGATGACCTTGGCGCCGCGGTCGTGCCCGTCCTGTCCGAGTTTGGCGATCAGGATGCGGGGCCGGCGGCCGTAGGCGGTGACGAAGCGGTCCGATAGCTTGCGTACCGCCTGCAGGCGACCGGCGTCGGAGTGTCCGGCATAGACACCGCTAATGAGCTGATGGGTAGCGCGGTAACGGCCGAAAACCTCCTCCAGGGCGCTGCTGATCTCTCCGAGAGTGGCTCCGGCCCGGGCGGCGGTGACGGCGGCGGCCAGCAGGTTATCGTCTCCCTGGGCGGCCAGTTTGAGGGCCTGTAGGGCATCCTGATGGGTGGTGGCATCGCGGCGGCTGCGTGCACCTGCGATCTGCGCGAGTTGTTCTTCGCGGACCCGGTCGTTGTCTACTTCCAGCAGGTCGAAGTCGGCCCCCTCCTTGGTGCGGAACACGTTGACGCCTACGATCTGCTCGCGACCGGAGTCGATGGCGGCCTGCTTGCGGGCGCTGGCCTCCTCGATGCGGAGTTTGGGTAGACCGGTCTCGATGGCCTTGACCATACCGCCGGCTTCCTCGACTTCCTGCATGAGCGTGCGGGCTTCGGCGAGCAGGCGGTCGGTTTCCGCTTCTACGGCGTAGCTGCCGCCCCAGGGGTCGACGGCCTGGGTGATCCCGAGCTCGTGCTGGAGGTAGAGCTGGGTGTCACGGGCGATCTTAGCACTATAGTCGGTGGGTAAGGCGATGGCCTCGTCCAGGGCATTAGTGTGCAGGCTCTGTGTGCCACCGAAAACTGCGGCCAGGGCTTCGATGCAGGTGCGAGCTACGTTGTTGTAGGGATCCTGCTCGGTAAGGCTGTAGCCGCTGGTCTGACAGTGGGTACGGAGCATGGAACTCTTCGGGTTCTTGGGTTGAAACTCGGCCATCAGCTCGGCCCAGAGCTGGCGGCCTGCCCGCAGTTTGGCGATCTCGGTGAAGTGCTGCATACCGATACCCCAGAAGAAGCTGAGGCGGGGGGCGAAGTCGTCGATGTCGAGTCCGGCAGCCACCCCGGCGCGCACGTAGGCTAGTCCATCGGCCAATGTATAGGCCAGCTCCACCGCAGCGGGGGCGCCGGCTTCGTGCATGTGGTAGCCGCTGATACTGATGCTGTTGAAGCGCGGCATGTGCCGGGCGGTGTAGCCAAAGATATCCGCCACGATCCGCATACTGGGGGCCGGGGGGTAGATGTACGTATTGCGCACCATGAACTCCTTGAGGATATCGTTCTGGATGGTGCCGGCGAGCTGGTCCGGGGACACACCCTGCCGCTCGGCAGCTACGATATAGAAGGCCATGATGGGCAGCACGGCACCGTTCATGGTCATGCTCACGGACATCTTCTCCAGCGGGATCTCATCGAAGAGCCGCTCCATATCCTCCACCGTATCGATGGCTACGCCGGCCTTGCCGACATCGCCGCGGACCCGGGCGTGATCGCTGTCGTAGCCCCGGTGGGTGGCCAGGTCGAAGGCTACGGAGAGTCCGCGCTGGCCGGCGGCCAGGTTACGCCGGTAAAAGGCGTTGGACTCGGTGGCGGTACTGAAGCCGGCGTACTGGCGGATCGTCCAGGGCCGGCCTACGTACATACTGGCGTAGGGACCGCGGCGGTAGGGGGGGTGGCCGGCTACCTGGGGGGCGGTTGGGGTGGTAGTTGCTTGGGAGATCCGGCCGAGTTGGTGGTCGGGGTGGTGGGGAAATTCGGGTCGGGACATAGGGTACGGGTCGTGGGCAAATTACACATTCCGGCAACGGCGAACAAGCCGGCGCGGCAACGCTTTACAGTTAGCAAAGCAGCTACCGTGGCGCAGGAAAATATTTTTAAACGCATCGTTGGGTTTACCAAAGACCTGTTCACCAATTTCGGTAAGGACGACGCCTTCACCCTGGGTGCTGCGCTGGCCTACTATACGGTGTTCAGCTTCGCGCCCCTGCTGGTCGTGGCCATCGCAGTGGCCAGCTACTTCATGGGAGAGGAGGCCGTAACGGGACGGCTCTACGGGGAGCTCGAGGGGCTGTTGGGACCGGACGCCGCCGAGACCCTGCAGGAGATTGTCAGTAATGCCTACTCCACGGGGGATAGCCTGTGGGCTACTGCGCTTAGTGTGGCTACCCTGGTTTTCACGGCTACCACGGTATTCGCTACCCTCAAGACCAGTCTAAACCGGATCTGGGAGATCGAGGCCCGTCCGGCCAACAACATTCTGGGCTTCCTCATCACCCGCCTGCTCAGCTTCAGTTTCGTGATCGGTCTGGGCTTCCTGCTCATGACCACCCTGGTCGTGAATGCACTGATTATCGGCTTCATGGATAAACTGGCCGCTATGGTGCCCGCCCTGGGGCCGGTTGTACTAGCTGTCACAAGTTGGGTAGTGGCCACCGCCGTCACGGCCGTCATCTTTGCCCTGCTATTCCGCTACCTGCCCGATGCTAAAGCACGCTGGAAGGATATCTGGGCTGGGGCCATCTTCACCGCCCTACTCTTCGGTCTGGGCCGATTTCTGATCGGCTTTTACATCGGCAACTCCGACTTCAGCAGTACCTACGGGGCCGCCGGTGCGCTGGTTACGCTGCTCGTGTGGACGTACTACAACAGTCAGATCCTCTTCCTCGGAGCGGAGTTTACCGCCACCTGGGCCAAGCGCCGCGGCTTCCCCATCCGACCGGATAAAAATGCCGTGCGTATTGTTAAGGAGGTACGTAAGGTGGATGGGATCAAGGTATAGTTATCGGGGCAGGTGCAACCACGCTTTCGCGATGGCAAATACCTCTTTTCGACTTACCCCTAATTCACGTACCCCACCAGCCCCCTGACTCTTCGAGAGCTTTCCGCCATCATGCAGCAGCAAGGGGTGGTGAATAACATCCATCCGCTCCTCCAGCTTAGGATATCCGAGCAGATCCGACACAACTGCCTGCGCCGCGGTACTGGCCCGCAGGTCTTCCCCCCGCGCGCAGGTCGTGATCCGGTAGTGGTAGTCATCTACCGTGCAGGCTAGTTGATAGCTTGGCCGACCGTCCTTCTTACGTACGGCGAAGTCGGGCATCTGCGCATGTAGGGGTAGTCCCCGGGTATCGATCCGCCAGGCCACCTGTGGCGCAGCCAGTGCGATACCGGCGGTGGGACAGTCGTAGAAGTGGACACCGTCAGCTAGTTCTTTGCGGGAGCAGGGGCAGGCGAACAGTTGGGGTCCGTTAGGCGCGGTACGGGTGCGGAGGGTCTCCAGGGCGGCGCGGTACAACGGCATCCGGTGTTCCTGCGACCAGTGGGCGGTGAAATCCTCTACATCTCTGGGTCCCTCCGTAGGTTCGATCCCCAGCCAGTCTAACACATCAAACACGTCCTGCAGGTAGGCCGGACGGACGCGAGCGCGGTCGAGGTCATCGATGCGCAGGAGCAGCCGGCCGTCGGTGCGCGCGGCCAGCAGCGCGTTGGCGGCGAAGTTGGCGGCGTTGCCGAGGTGAAGGTAGCCGGAGGGCGTGGGGGCTATACGGGTCATACAAATCAACGGTCGAGTGGCCTCCGGTCCGAGATGAGAAGCAGTATTCGATATAGAAAATACACACAGATCACGGATGTTTACATCAAACACGCCCTTATGGATAGGCTCGGCAATGTCTCACACTTCCCCGTAGGCATCACTCCCGTACACATCAACTACCGGCTATACGGCAGCATCCCCCAGGCCGAACTCAAACGCATACAACTGCTCCGCCGGTCGGCCACGGCTGATATGAAGCGTCAATTTGGCAAGCTATCCGATCAGCACTTCGCGGAGGCATCCAAGCAGGAGATGGCGCGCATAGACCGTATGGTAGAAGCCAAAATGGAGCATACCCTTCACCAATCCGGTAGTGGGCCGATGTACCTTAGACAGCCCGAACTGCGCGATACTGTTCTTGCCTCTTGGCAGTTTCTACACCAACGAAAGGAGCTCGTCCTATACGCAGCTTGTTTAATGTCCAACCACGTACATGCGATCGTCAGTAACATAAACCGTCAAGAATCCTTAGCGATAGGTCAGCTGATGAGTAGACACAAAACCTTCACGGCTGGCCAGGCTAATAAGCTGCTTCAACGCTCGGGGCAGCCCTTTTGGGAACGGCAGTACTTCGATCGTACCGTTCGCGACGGCAAGTTTCTGACGGCTATGTGGTATGTACTGAATAATCCCGTCAAGGCACATCTAGTGGAACGGTGGCAGGACTGGCCAGGCACCTTCGTGAACCCGCTTTACTTGTCTCACTTTACAGAGTAGGTACCTCGGACCGGAGGCCCTCGACCTTTTACTTTAGTGCACGACAGTGCCGGTGTAGATACGCTACATTTTACCTTCACCGTTCAATGATGACACACAAGCACTACCACACATGACCTTCCCCCGCCTGATCAAATTGTCGCTCCTACTTTTCTTCACCGTAGGCCCCCTGCCCCACGCTTCGTGGAGCACCTGCGTACGCGCCCAACAACCCTATGGCACCGCCAAGAGCCCGGAAACCCTGCAGGGACTGAGCGACCTGACCACCATCGACCAGCTCATGTACTACATTCCCGGCATCGGCAGCGCGTCGCGGGAAGAGCTGCTGCGGCAGAACATCAAGCCCTACATGATGCCCATCCGCCAGGTGCCACAGACGGGCATGGAGTGGGCCTACGCCCTAGCCGACTGCCTGGAGTACTACACCAACCTCAACAGCAACTTCAAGGATAACCTCAGTCCCGACTACATCACCATGAGTCTGGCCAATGCCGGACAGCGCCCCAACCTGGTCGACGGACTGGCGCTGCTCATCAATTCCGGTACCGTCTCGGCGGCCATCGTGCCCTACAACAGTGCGGCGATCCCCAATTCGGTGTACTCCGTGGCCCGCTTCGGCATCACGAACTTCGGCTACCTCTTCCGGCCCGAGACCAAGGCGCGCAACCGCGTGTTTGAAACCCGCAAGGCACTGAGCCGCGGCAACCCCGTGCTGGTGGAGCTGTCTACCGACGCCGGTTTTACCAGCGTACAGGGCAGCACCTACACCCCCGAGGGACCGGGTACCGAGACCCACTTCCTCACCGTAATCGGCTACGACGGCGAGGCCGAAACCTTCGAACTGCGCAGCAGCCTGGGTCGCAACTGGGGCGCCGGCGGCTACGTGACGGTGAGCTACGACGACTTCGGCCGGCTGGCACAGACGGGCTACGTGCTCATCCCTAAGGAGTGAGGCAAGGGGTTAAGGGCTTAGGGGGAAAAGGGGTTAAGGCGCTGCTGGTAGGCGTGATACTGCTGTGCGTGACTGGGGGGGCGGGCGCGCAGGTGCAGGAGCAGGTCACGCTGGATAGCAGTATCCTCCTCGAATCCGCTACCGTGATCGGGCGTAGGGACGAGCCGGCTACCGCCCTACCCTATCAGATCGAACTGGTGCGGAATGCGGAGCGGCGGCGGGTGCAGAGTCTGACCACGGCCGATGCGCTGGCCTCCCTGAGCGGAGTGTACGTACAGAAATCGCAGCTGGGCGGGGGCAGTCCGGTGCTCCGGGGGTTCGAGGCAAATCGAGTGCTGCTGGTCGTCGACGGGGTGCGGATGAATAATGCGATCTACCGCAGCGGCCATTTGCAGAATGCCATCACCGTAGATCCCAATGCCCTGGACCGGATCGAGGTCATCTACGGTGCCGGTGCCCTGGCCTACGGCAGCGATGCCATCGGGGGGGTGGTGCATTTCCGTACCCGCCGGCCCGACTACCGACCGGATGGAGGCTCGGCCGGTTACCTACAGACGAATTACAGTACGGCCGCCCACGCCGCCAATCTGGCCGGTGGACTAGACTACGGCAGCACGCGCTGGGCCGCTACTACCCAGTATGCGCTCACGCGCTTCGGTGACCTGCGGGCAGGGGGCTACCGTCCAGACAGCTACGGGGACTTCGGGCTGCGTACTGAATACGTAAGGGGCGATGAGGTGGTCACCAATTCCAATCCGCAGCGCCAGCTAGGGAGTGGCTACGCACAGTATAACCTGCTACAGAAAGTCCGCTATCGGGTAGGCAAGCAGCTGGAGCTGACCGCGAACCTACAGTTCTCTACTACCGGCAACGTGCCCCGCTACGATGCCCTGATCGAACGCCGTAACGGACAGCTGCGCTGGGCGCGCTGGGATTACGGCCCGCAGACCCGCGCCCTGGCTAGTCTGCGGCTGGATGATCGGCGGGGTACCGGGCTCTATGACGTGGCGAGTTACCTACTATCGTACCAGTACGTAGAGGAGGACCGAATACAACGTCGCCTCGGCAGTTCGATACTGGAGGAGAGCCTGGTCGACGTCGGCAGCTGGAACCTCCAAATTGATTACGCCAAGGGACTGCAGCCGGGGACCGACCTGCGTTATGGATTCGATCTACGGACTGAGCGAGTGGATGCTACGGCTAGTCCCCCTACCGAACCCACGCGCTACCCAAGCCAGGGCAGCGGGCTGGCGGGCGGTGGGGCGTACCTTGAGCTTAGTCATTCACTGGGCACCTACTGGCAGCTGCGGGGCGGACTGCGCTACAGCTACCAGCGCCTCACCGCAACCTTCGATGCGGATGATCCAGTGGCCTGGCCAGCGGACTACCTGACAGGTATTGTGAACCCTTCCTCAGCAGTGACCGGGGCGGTGGGACTGCAGTATCGTCGGGACGAGCACGGTTTGCGCGTACTGCTGGCCCAGGGCTTCCGCGCGCCAAACGTAGACGACTTTGCCAAGTTTCGGGAACAGAGCGGACGCATTCAGATACCTAATCCGGACTTGCGTGCCGAACGCTCGAATACGCTGGAGCTTGGGTATACCCGTACGGCGGGTCCCCTCCGGCTGGTGCTTACGGCCTACGGCACCCTGCTGCAGGACGCGATCATTCGTCGGGCCGGCACGCTACCCGACGGGCGGACGGCCTTCGTGAGCCGGGGGGATACACTCTTCGTTGACACCAACGTGAACGCCGAGCGGGCCTGGGTGTACGGCGTCGATGCGGTAGCCACCTGGAATATCGCTCCGACCTGGGAGCTTCGCGGGGAGGCGCACTGGCTGCGCGGTCGGCGTTGGCAAGCTACTCCTGACGGCCGGGAGCTGACGCTGCCACAGGATCACATTCCCCCTGCTTACGGGCGGTTGGGGGTACACTATGCGTCGGGACGCTGGTCAGGGGAGGTGCGCCTGGCTGCTCAGTTGCGTAAGCAGTTCGAGGATTACGCAGTGAATGAGATCACCGGTACGGCATCCACCGGCTACACTTTCGACCGTACAGGCAGTGCTGACAACCCGGAGCTTACGCCCTTCGGTACGGGCAGTCCGGCTTGGTGGACGGTGAGCTTATACGGGACCTATACCCTGAGTGACCGCTGGTCGGTACAGCTGAAGGGGGAGAATCTGACAGATCGTTTTTACTGGCCGTATGCCGGGGGGATCGGGGCGGCGGGAATTGATGTGGGGGCGGGGGTCACCTGGCGGTGGTAGTGCGTTGCTCCGGCAGACTACCGCGGATCGTCATCTGGCGTATCCCACTTCGAGCCGCTGATGTCTTCCCCACGGGCGGTAGCGAGTTGTACTTCTAAGGCATCCACCAGACGGTCGCCCAGAAACGAAGCCAGGGGGGTGTAATCTCCCCGGTCTGCTTGCTCCAGAGACCGATAGTAGTCTAGCCGATCGTCGACGGGTACGATTAGCGGAGGGTAGCCTGCCCGCATGAGAGCAAAGTTCATTACGATTCGGCCGATACGTCCGTTACCGTCGTCAAAGGGATGAATAGCCACGAACTCGTGGTGGAGTACGGTAGCTCGGAGGAGTGGGTGAAGTACATCCTGCGCCTCCGCTTCGGTGTACCAATCTACCAGCACTTCCATCAGGCCGGGTACAGCATTTGGTTCGGCGAAGTAGTGCATACTTCCTCTGGCAGTACGCACGTGGTTCGGCTCCGCCTTATATCTCCCTACATGGATCGTACGGAATACTTCTTGTCCATCCGGTCGCACCGCCCGCTGGGGGTAGTCCTCTTTGAGCATAAGTTGGTGCAGCTGGCGTACATCCGACTGTCGCAGGGGTCGGTCGCCCTTTACCAGGTCCAGCATTAGGTGAACGGCATCGCGGTGGCCGATGATATCCAGGTGGTCCTTCAGCGGTTTGCCCTTTGCGGTGATACCGTAGAGTAGTAGGGTCAGCGTCTCTCCGTAGGTGAGCTTGTTTCCCTCGATGGCATTAGAGTTATAGTTCCAGATATGGAGGGTTTGCTGCAGGACATGCGCTTCCATATTGCGGCTGAAGGGGCGCATACTGTCCACCTGTTCCTTCATCGCACGGGTCTGCGCTAGTACCGGCAGAGCGGCGAGTGCCTCCCAATTAACCTTATCGTGTAGGCGGGCTGCTCCGTAGGGTTTCTCCGGCTCAGCCACCTGAGGTACCGATTCGGCAGTGTAGGCATATCGCCGGTGCAGAAACAGCAATTGAGGATCACGATCCATGGCCCGGGCCAGGTTGGCGATGCTGGACAGCTTCAGGTCGCTACGCCCATTGAGCAACTGAGATATATAGCCCTTACTTACCCCGAGCTTTTCCGCAAACTGGGTCCGGCTCATCTCCTGCTCCTTCAGGTATATATTGACTTCCTGGATGATTGTAGCAGCCAGTTGCTCTCCGACGGGTATAGTGGTCACGTCTTTCATAGTTAACCTACAACTTAACTATTCACTGAGAAGTTCCGCTGGAGATACATATTACACTTATCAACCCCGCACCAGCGACCCCGCCCGCCCACACAAAAAAAGCGCCCGGCAGTCCAAAGACCACCGGGCGCTCCCAAAATCTATAGAACCGTACTAGTCGCGATCCCGCCGATCCCGGCCACGACCGCCGCCGCCTCCGCGACGCTCGCCGCGATCCCGACCACCGCCGCGGCGGTCGCCGCGATCACGTGACTTGCTGGCGGTACGCTCTTCCTCCAACTCTTCGTCGGTAGGAATGGTGCCGTCGGCGCGGGGCATGATGGCCTTGCGGCTCAGGCGAAGCTTGCCCGTGCGCTCGTCCACGTCCACAATCTTGAACTTGACGGTGTCGCCTTCCTCGAATTCGTCCTCGACGCTTTCGATGCGGCTGTGACTCATTTCACTGACGTGCAGCAGTCCGTCGCGGCCTCCCTCGAAGCCGACGAATACGCCGTAGGGCATGATCGTCTTGACGGTGCCTTCGTATACACCACCCACCTCGGGGGTGAAGGTGATCTTCTTGATGCGGGCTACCGCGTCGTCGATGGCTGCCTTGTCGTTGCTGGCGATGCTGACGTGGCCCTTACCATCCACCTCGTCGATGTTGATATTGGTGCCGGTCATCTCCTGCAGTTCCTGGATGATCTTACCGCCGGGTCCGATGACCGCGCCGATGAAGCTCTTCTCGATCACCAGTTTCACGATCCGGGGAGCGTGGGGCTTGAGGTCCTCACGGGGCTCGCTCAGGGTCTTGGCCATCTCGCCGAGGATGTGGAGGCGTCCCACGCGGGCCTGCTCCAGCGCCTGCTCGAGCTGCTCGTAGGGCAGTCCATCGATCTTGATGTCCATCTGGCAGGCCGTAATGCCCTTGTCGGTACCGGTGAGCTTGAAGTCCATGTCTCCGAGCGCGTCCTCATCGCCGAGGATGTCACTGAGGATGGCAATCTTGCCGCCCTCGGCTACCATACCCATGGCGATACCGGCTACGGGACGGGTGAGCTGTACGCCGCCGTCCATCAGGGCCAGCGAGCCGGCACAGACGGTAGCCATCGAGCTGGATCCGTTGGACTCCATAATGTCCGATACGATGCGGATCGTGTGGGTCATCTCTGCGGGCAGTACCTGGCGGATCGAGCGGGCGGCCAGGTTGGCGTGCCCTACTTCGCGGCGGCCGGGACCGCGCATCGGCTTGGTCTCCCCTACCGAGTAGGCCGGGAAGTTGTAGTGAAGGATGAAGTTGGCGTAGCTGTTCTCGTGGGCTACGTCCACCATCTGCTGGTCAGTCTTGGTACCGAGGGTGAGGCTGGTCAGGGCCTGGGTCTCTCCGCGATTGAAGATGGCCGATCCGTGGGCGCTGGGTAGGTAGTCGACTTCCGTCCAGATGGGGCGTACCTCGTCAAAGGCGCGTCCGTCCAGGCGTACGCCTTCGTTGAGCATCAGGTTGCGGATGGTCTTCTTCTGTACCTTGTCGTAGGCGGCGTAGATCTGCTCCTTGTTCTCGCTCATCCACTCCTCGCCCTTCTCTTCGACCACGGCCTCCTTGAAGTTGGTCTTGATCTCCTTCAGGGCGTCCTTACGCTGCTGCTTGTTGAGCGCACCGCGGGCCATGGTGGAGATGGCGTCCTTCACCTTACTCTCTACGTAGCTGAACACCTCTTCGTCCTGCTCCACGGTCTCTACTTCGCGGGTGGTGGCTTTATCGCCGACCATTTCGCGCAGTTCGAGCTGCTTCTTGCACATGAGCTTGATCGCTTCGTGACCGGCCTTGAGGGCACCTAGGATGGACTTTTCGTCTACTTCCTTTCCTTCGCCTTCCACCATCATGATGTTGTCGGCGTCGGCGGCCACGATCAGGTCGAGGTCGGCATTAGCCAGGTCGGAGCGGTCGGGATTGACGTGGTACTCTCCGTCGATGCGGGCTACACGGCACTCCGAGATCGGCCCGGCGAAGGGAATATCGGAAACCATGAGGGCGGCCGAGGCGGCCAGACCGGCCAGGGCGTCGGGCATCACCTCCTTATCCAGGCTGATGAGGTTGATGATCACCTGGGTGTCGAACATATAGCCCTTCGGGAACAGCGGCCGGATGGCGCGGTCGACGATGCGGCTGATGAGGATCTCGTAGTCGTTGAGGCGGGTCTCGCGGCGGAAGAAGTTACCGGGGATGCGGCCGGCGGCGGCAAATTTTTCCTGGTAGTCGACGCTTAGCGGAAAGAAGCTCTGTCCTTCGCGAACGCTGGTGCTGGAGACGACGGAGCAGAATAGCATGGTATTGCCACACTTGACGACGACGGAGCCGTCGGCCTGGGTGGCTAGTTTACCGGTTTCGATGGTGACTTCGCGGCCGCTGGGCAGGGCGAAGTTGACCGTCATTGGGGTTTGATTACCCATTATTTGTTGGAGATTAAAATGAATTATGCAGGTTGGCCCCGTAGCCCGTAGGCCCGGAGGATCGACACAAAACAGCCAACAAGTAGGGGGGTTAAGGGCGTCCCGGTAGCTACCGGGGCGGGTGCCATGCACCCTCTGTTACACCAAGTAAAACCGGTAGCGGACCGGTCACCTTCTCTCGTTCCCGCCGGGGGTCGCTGGAGACCGACGGATGCCACACGGGCGTGGCACGAACTTTTGTCATTTTGTATCGCCGCGAATATACAGCATTTTGCTACAGTTCTTGTGCAGTGTATGCTCAAGCCTGCGGTTGCGTTGTATTTTAGCCCCGAACCCGGCAAACCACTCCCCCGTCTCCGCCCCCCATCCATCCGACGCTACGAGCAGGCAGGGTAGCCGGCTGTTCCGGACCCTCTACATCGGCCTCATCTTACTGATGACGGTGGTGCTGGCGTCCGTAGTCATGGAGGTCGCCACCTTCGATACGCGGCGCAAACTAGATAACGCCCTGCAGCTGGAGCGCGATTTGGGACTGCTCCTCTCTACCCTTCTGGATGCCGAGACCGGCCAGCGCGGCTATCTGCTCACCGGCCAAAATGACTACCTGGAGCCCTACCACCTGGCCCTGGATACGGTAGCGCCCATTCTGGCCCGGATCGGTGGCAAAGTACGCGAAGACTCCATCCAGCAGCTCCGGCTCCAGCGGGTCAATGCGCTGACGGCCGATAAATTTCGTGAACTCTCCCAGACCCTGGTGCTCCACACGACCGAGCAGCGCGATAGCCTTTATATGCTGTTTGACGGTAAGCTGGATGAAACGCTGATGGACCGGATCCGCCACACTATCGACCTACTGCGCCAGGAAGAACTCGAAGATATCGCCAGACGCTACCGCCAGGTCAACCGCCTGAGTAGTATCACCACCGTACTCCGCCTGATCGGCGTGGTGGGACTGGCGCTAGTGTTTTATTACATCTATACGCAGCTACGCCCCCTATTTGCCCAGAAACTCCGCATCATTGCCGATCGCGATCACGAGATCGAGGAACGCATCCGGATCGAGCGGATGAACACCGATCTCATTGCTACGCTCAACCTCAAGAACCGCGAGCTCGACCAGTTCGCCTACACCGCCAGCCACGACCTGCGCGAGCCGCTTCGCACGGTCAGAAATTACGTGGAGATACTTACGGAAGATCACGCGGAGCAGCTCGATGACGAGGGGCACGCACACCTACACCTCATCCACCGTACTACGGATCGCATGCGCGTGCTGATCGATTCTCTGCTACAGTATAGTCGGGTAGGAGTAGGTGAGCAGCTCGTCCAGGTCGACCTGCAGCGCACGCTCACCGAGGTGCTCGAAAACCTACAGTTTGCGATCGAGCGATCCGCCGCCATCGTCACCGTAAGTGCCCTGCCCCGGGTACCCGGTTATCCCATCGCACTGCGGCAGTTGTTCCAGAACCTACTGACCAATGCCCTGAAGTTTCACCCCCCCGGAGTGCCGCCACAGGTCACCATATCGGCACACTGCACCAGCGATCGCGCAGTGGTATACGTGCAGGACAACGGAATCGGAATGACGAAGGCCGACCAACAACGAATATTTGCCCTTTTTGAACGTTTACACCCTGCTGATATTTACGAAGGACAGGGAATCGGGCTCGCATTTTGCCAAAAAATAGTACAATTGCACCGGGGTGAGCTTACCGTTACCAGCAAGATTAGCCAGGGTAGCACCTTCAGTGTAGCCCTTCCCCTAGCAGACGTACATGAAGAAACTGGGCCGAATACTCCTGATTGACGACTCCGAGGCGGATAACTTTATCCACCTCCGTCGCTTCCGTAAGCTGAAGATCGCCGACGAGGTGGTGGTGCGCATGAACGGGCGTGAGGGACTGGACTACCTGACGACCCCCCTGCCAGATGGTAGCTATCCACGACCCGACCTCCTGTTCCTGGATATAAATATGCCCGTTATGGATGGTTGGTCGTTCCTCGATACCTACCAGAAGCTGCCCGCTGCCCACCGGGCGCGCGTCACTATAGCTTTGCTGACGAGCTCGAAGGGAGATGCGGAATCAATCCGTGCCGACTCCTATACGGTACTCGATGGTCACGAGTCGAAACCGCTGCACCGCGACCTGATCCACCGCCTGCTCATCACCTTTTTCCCCGATCGCTTCGATCGCGCGTCCAGCGCCCTACACTAAGCGCTGCAGCACGAGCACGGCACCCAGGTGGAGTGTCTCATGCATATTATTGAAGGTTAGCGCCTCCTCCACGGTACCGAAGCCCACTCCGAAACTCGTCGTGTACGGGGTATAGCCGGACCAGTCCAGCGCCGCGTAGTCGTGCCGCAACCGCTGACTTCCGGCCAGCAACTCGGCCTTGATGAAGTCTAGCTCCGCCAGACTTGCCGGTCCGTCCGGTCGGCTACCCTTACGGTAGCGGTCGATGAAGTCTTTGCCGCTGGGGGTCCGGTGCCCACTCAGCGCGTACACCAGCAGCTCGGAGGTGGCAATGACGTGACCGGCATTCCAAAGCACGTTGTTGTTCAGCCCCTGGGGTATGCGATTGACCTGCTCCAGACTCAGGGCGCTTACCACCTGGAGCATATTGGTGCGTGCCTGCAGGTGCAGGTCAAAGAGTCGATCGGTAGCTGAGGTGTCCATGGGGCGGGTTTGCCGCAAGGTACGGCGTCACCCATCGCCGCGTTTTGTTTAATAACGGCAGCTGCAGCAGCGTCCGCTGAAGGGGGGCGGGGCCGCCGGTGCTATGAAAGTCGCAACGCCCCCCCGATGCGGTTTTAGGCACACAGAGCCCCCGCCGTTCCAGTAAGCGCTGTACCTGCCGCGCCGCGGCGCCCGATGGATCGATGATGTGTACCCCCGGCCCTGCCACCGCCCGGATGTCCTCCAGAATGAGGGGATAGTGGGTACAGCCGAGTACCAATGTATCCAGTACCCCAGCCGGGGGCAGCAGCGCCCGCAGATATTCCCCTACTTCCGGCGATCCACTACCGTATGCTTCGATCAGGGGCACCAGACCTGCGCAAGGGTCTTCCCAGACCGGCCGGTCGCTCAGGTAGCGGGCCCGCAGGTCGAGGTAGCGTGCGCTGCGCAGGGTGACCGCCGTAGCCATGATACCGACGTGACGGCCCGCAGCCGCCGGCTTCACGGCCGGTTCCAACCCCACGAAGGGTACATCCGGATACGACGCGCGCAGTGCATCGATGGCTACGCTGGTGGCGGTATTGCAGGCTACGACGACGAGCTTCACCCCGGCGGCTAGCAGAAACTCCGTGATCTGCCGGCTGTAGTCGAGCACCTCGGCGTCGGTGCGGGCGCCGTAGGGTGCGCGGGCATTATCGGCTACGTAGAGTTGGCTCTCCCGGGGCAGTAGCCCACAAATAGCATTGGCGACCGAGAGGCCGCCAATGCCGGAGTCGAATACTCCAATACTTCCGTGATGATCGGGTAGGTACACGCCTAGAGGCCGAGCTTGGCCTTCACCATAGCGCTTACATCCTGGCTCTCTTCGCCGTACAGTAGCACCTGCTGGTCGAAGATGAACTGGTAGCCGTTCTCCTTAGCGACATCCTCGATGGCCTGGTTGATCTCGTTATAGATCGGCTCGAGTAGTTCGGCGCGCTTCTTCTGTAAGTCGGCCATCATGGTCTGCTCGAAGGTACCGATCTCTTCCTCGCGTACCTGGAGCTTAGCGGCGGCTTCCTGCTGCTGCTTGGGGCTCATGGTACCCTCCTGCGCCTGCGCCTGTAGGGCCTGGTAGTCAGTCTGGAAGGTCTGTACCATCGCCTGTCCTTTCTTCTGGAGCTGCTTCTGCAGGCCTTCCAGGTTCGATTCGGCGGCCTTCATGGCGGGCAGTTCGGCCAGGATCTCCGCGGAGTTCACGTAACCGAATTTCTGTGCGGTGGCGGTAGCCGTGGCTGCGATCAGTAGGATAGCAACGAAGGCGAGTTTGAAGATTTTCATAATAAGAGGTAATTCAATTTGGGGAAATATGTGAGCGGGGGGGGCGTAGTTTGGTAGTTCTGTGGTTCTGTAAGCGGTCGTCGGAGGCGGCTTTGCGTATGCACGTGACGCCTTCACTGACGGTCTACAAAACTATGAGACTACAGCACTACGGCACTAATTCTTCAGGCTACGCAGGATCTCATCCGTCTTGTCGTATGCATCGGTACTGAAGATGATGCCCGCGCTACCCGCCCGGTCGAAGATGAAGTCGTAATTGTTCTGATTGGCGTAGGCTTCGACGGCCTCGTAGATTGCATCCTGAATGGGCTTGACCAGCTCATTCCTACGCTGGAACAGGGCACCGTCGGGACCGAAGCGCTCCTTCTGCATTTCGCGCATCTTGGTTTCGCGGTCGATGATGGCCTGCTCGGAGGCCAGCCGCTGGTCGTCGCTCATCAGTACCTGCTCGGCCTGATGCTTGTTGTACATGCCCTTGATGGCATCCTGCTCCTGGCTGATCTCCTGCTGCCAGGTGGCGGCCAGTTGATCGAGCTGCTCCTGAGCTTCCTGGTATTCGGTGATGCTGCTGAGGATACGCTCCATGTCAATGGAGGCGATCTTCTGGGCGGACAGGGTGGTGCCGAAGCCAGCAAAGGCTAAAACGGCGATCATCAAATAGTTACGCAGACGCATGGCACTTGATTTTGGGTGGCAAAAGTACAGAGGAGCGAGCCACTCTGCTATACTATAGACGTACAAGTACCGACGAAGTTACTCCCTTGAGGAAGGTTTAACCCTTCCTACACCGGCCTAACTCACTATTTATCAGTTCATTACATCCGCATTCCTGCGTCCGCGCCCGCTTGCTTTTAACGCCACCTTAACGGGGCATTAGGAGCGCCCACGGCGCGAGCGGGTCTTCTTCTCGACCTTTTCCTCGCCGTGGATCTTGAGTACCTCCACCAGCGACATGTCGATGCGGCGGCGCTCCAGGTTGACGTCCTCGATCTTTACGCGGACCAGGTCGCCCATCTTGAGCTTCTTGCCCGACTTCTTACCCACGATGCTGAGCTTGCCGGCACTGAGGTCGTAGGGCTCGTCCATCTTGTCGAAGGAGATCATGCCCTCCACGAAGCTTTCGGTGAGCTCGATGAACACTCCGAAATCGGCCAGTCCGTTGATCACACCGGTGAATTCCTCCCCGATATTGTCGAGCATGAACTCGGTCTGCTTGTACTTGATGCTCTCGCGCTCGGCGGTGACGGCCTTGCGCTCCTGGCTGCTGATGTGCTTGCAGGTCTCCTCGAGCTTCTCGGCGTTGGCCTTGAAGAGGCTGCCCTTTTCGAGGTTCTGGGCGAGCAAGCGGTGCACCAACACGTCGGCGTAGCGGCGAATGGGACTCGTAAAGTGACTGTAGTTCTCGAAGCCTAGTCCGTAGTGCCCGATGTTCTCGGTGGTGTAGACGGCCTTGGACATCGTGCGGATCGCGATCGGCGACAGCATCTTGACCATGGGGTCTTCCTCGGCCTTCGCGAGCAGGGCGTTGTAGCTCTTGCTTACCGTCTGCGGCGAGCTCAGGTCCATCTCGTAGCCCAGGGCGGCGGCGAACTTGGCCAGCTCGGCGACTTTCTCCATGTCCGGCTCGTCGTGTACGCGGTACACGAAGGGGATGATGGTCTTGAGCCGCTCCTGCTTCTTCTTGATGAAGCCGGCGACCTCGCGGTTGGCCAGCAGCATGAAGTCCTCGATGAGCATATTGGTGTCGATCCGCTCCTTGACGTAGACGGACAGCGGCTTGCCATCGTCGTCAAGCTTGAAGCGCACCTCGTTGCTGTTGAAGTCGATGCTGCCCTCCTTGAAGCGGCGCTTGCGCAGCTTATCGGCGATACGGTCCATGATGTCGAGCTCGTCGACGAAGTCGCCCTCCCCCGTATTCAGTACCTCCTGGGCATCCTCGTAGGTGAAGCGGCGGTCGGAGTGGATCACGGTGCGGCCGAACCAGCGGTCCGTCACCTTGAAGGTCTTGGGGTGAAACTTGAACACGGCGCTGAAGGTCAGCTTGTCTTCGTGCGGCCGCAGGCTACACAGTTCATTACTGATGCGCTCGGGCAGCATGGGGCAGACGCGGTCGACCAGGTAGACGCTCGTCGTGCGGTCGGCGGCCTCGGCGTCCAGGGCACTGCCGGGTTTGACGTAGTGGCTCACGTCGGCGATGTGCACACCGATCTCGATCTGCCCATCGTCCAGGTACTGGATACTGAGCGCATCGTCGAAGTCCTTGGCGGTCAGGGGGTCGATCGTGAAGGTAGTCACCTCGCGCATGTCGCGGCGGATGTTGATCTCCTGGGGGGTGATCTCACCGGGCAGGGCCTCGCTTTCGGCCAGCACGTCTTCGGGGAAGGTGATCTGGAAGCCGTTGTTGATCAGGATGGACTGCATCTCGATGTCGCTCGAGCCGGGCGTACCGAGTACGGCGGTGATCTTGCCGCTGATCTGTCCGTAGCGGTTGACCTCCCAGTCGGTGATCTCTACGACGACCTTTTCGCCATCCTTGGCACCGATGAGTTCGGCCCGGTGTACGGCCACGCTGAGCGTCTTGCCGCCGGGGCCGTCGACGTTCACCTCGGCGTACTTGTCGTGGATCTTGAGGCTACCGACGAAGTGGGTCACGCTATGCTCCAGCACTTCGGCCACTTCGCCCTCGGGCTTGCGGCGGCCGCCGGGGGTCCAGAAGCGGACCTTCACCTTATCGCCGTCCTGGGCATTGTTCATGCGCTGGGCGGGTACGTAGATGTCGTTGGCCTCGCCGTCCATGATGACGTAGGCGGCACCGCTGCGGGTCATATCCACGCGGCCCTCGGCGTAGTCGTTGGAGCGCTTACCGCCCTTGCTGCCACCGCCGCCGCCGTCGCTACCGTTGCGTTGCGACCCGGCATACTGGTAGCGGAAGTCACCGTTGACCTTGACCTTGCCGGTGCTGACGAGCTTGTCGAGCGCGGCCTGCACGCTGTCCTTGCTGTTCTTGACCTTGAGTTTGCGTTGGAGTTGCTTGGGGTTGAGTTGCTTGCGGGCGTTGGCCTTAAACTCCTGATAGATGGCGCGCTCCAAATCGCGGGCCTTGAGCTTACCGCTCGTAGTTATATTCTTAGCCATGTAGGGGAAACAAATACAGCCGCCCCCGTTGGGCGACCGGTGCGCAGACGTGGCGCAGCGTAATCTAATATTGTCAATTCGTCCTGAGAACGAAGGACTTAGGGCAAAAGTTCTTCGGGGCGCGCGCGCAGGTGCAGGGAAAGCGCTGTAACACGCAAACAGCCAAGGTGACGGAAATCGAGTCCCTGAGAACCGGCTGTGAGGTCGGGGGTTATCTTCGCAGCCTTGTTTCACCGCACCCCGATAGCTAGCCCTAACGCTTTATGACCCCTATTCTGATTATCGGTGCCGGTCCGGCCGGCTGCGCTACCGCCCTGCGGCTTTCCTACTCGGGTATACCGAGCGTGCTGGTGGACAAGGCCACCTTCCCCCGCGACAAGGTCTGCGGCGATGCGATCTCCGGCAAGGTCCCTACCCTGCTCAACCGCCTGGACCCGGCCATTATGGACCGCTTCCGCCAGCGCTTCACGCCGGCCGATGTATGGGGGATCCGGTTTTACCCACCCAGCAAGAAACTCATCGAGCTACCCTTTAAGGTGGGCTACGAACGGGTACCGGACGAGGCTCCGGGCTACGTCAGCAAGCGGATCGACTTCGACGCCTTCCTCATCGAGGAGGTACAGCGGCGGGCGGACATAGACCTGCAACTGGGCACCGAGATCGTAGCTACGGTACGCAACGAGGACGGCTACTTCATCAAGGCCAAGGATGGTCAGGAGTGGCAGTGCCGCTTGCTCATCGACGCCAGCGGGGCGCAGAGTAAGTTCAGTCGCCACGAGGCGGGGCAGGAGATCGACAAGGACCACTACGCTGCCGCCGTACGCAGCTACTACCGGGGCGTGACCGGCTTTCACCCCGACAACTTCATCGAGCTACACTTTTTGGAGCAGTACAATCCGGGCTACTTCTGGGTGTTCCCCCTGCCCAACGGGGAGGCCAACGTGGGGCTGGGCATGCGCTCCGACATCGTAACCAAGAAAAAACTCAATCTGCGCAAGGAGCTCGACAAAATCATCGCCTCGGAGGAGTTCCGCGACCGCTTTGCGAACGCCGAGCAGATCGACCCCACGGTGGGCTACGGCCTCCCCCTGGGCTCGAAGGACCGTCACCTGAGCGGCGACCACTACCTGCTGACGGGCGATGCCGGTCACCTGATCGACCCCCTGACCGGCGAGGGCATCGGCAACGCCACGTACTCGGGCTTCATCGCCGCCGAGCTGGCCGAGCAGTGCCTCAAGGAAAACCGCTTCGACGCCAAGTTCCTGGCGGCTTACGACGTGCGCATCGAGCGGGTGCTGCGTACGGAGCTGCGCCTGAGCTACCGGCTGCAGCAGATCATGCAGCACAAGTGGATCACCAACTTCCTCACCGGCATCGTGGCGGCGAATCCTAAGCTGGTCGAACTGCTCTGTCGGATGTACACCGATTTCGAACTGCGCAAGCAACTGGTGCGGCCGACTTTCTGGTGGAAACTGTTCCGCGCCAAGTCGGGCAAGCTGCCCGCCACGGTCACGGAAAAGTGAAGCATTTGTTAAAACGCAAAATTTTTGAGTCTGTATGTAACAAATGCGATTGTCGTGGGGTTATCCAAGCAGTTGATTAAGTTTCATATATACTAGTGAGTGTAAAGTGAGCCTCCGACCCCAATTTGGGAGTACGGAGGTTCTTTTTTTGGGTCTGTCCCCCAAAACTGATTTTTGGTTCCTCCCGGTTCGTGGCTTCCAGCCGCGGCACTCACCCCGCCTCAACACCCGGAACCAACACACCCTCCACCCCCATACCGAAGAGCGCAAAATCGTAGCGGGTAGGATCCTGCGCATCGTACTGCTTGAGATTTTCCGTCAGTTCCAGGACGGCCTGCCAGTCGCACTGCTTGCGGGTCAGCAGGCCGAAGGCGCGGGCCGTGCGCTCCACATGCACGTCGACCGGGATACAGAGCTGATCGGGGCGGATGCCCGTCCACTGCCCCAGGTCTACCCCCCGGCCGTCGTCGCGCACCATCCAGCGCAGGAACATACAGAGCCGCTTGCAGCGCGACTTGCGGGCCGGCGTAGCTACGTGCTTGCGGGTCCGCTGCGGCGCATCCGGCAGACTGAAGAACAGCTCATGGAAACCGCGCAGGGCCGGCTCGATACTACTATCGTCCGCCGTGAGGTGCTGCGTAAAGGCCTGCTCCAGACTATCGTGGCGCGTATAGAACCACTGCAGCCACTGCAGGAAGTAGGTGGTATCGGCAAAGGTAAAGGTGCGGTGCTTCCAATCTCCGAGCTCGCGGCTGATGGTCTCGGCGCAGTTGCCGTGCTGCATCACGAAGTCGTACGGTGCCCCGCCCATCCGCTCGATCAGTTGCTGCCCCTTATCGATGATCGTGGCCCGGCGGCCCCAGGCCAGCATGGCGACCCAGAAGGCTACGATCTCGCGGTCGCGGGGGTCGTCAAAGGCATGCACCAGCCCGATGGGATCGTCGGGTACGAAGGCCGGCCGGTTGAAGCGGTCGTGGTAGTGATCTAGCAGGGCGTGGGTATCGGGATGGGGCACGGGCTGAATACTCCTTAAGAGGGCGGATAGTTGCCCCTACCAGCTACCGGTGAGCCGCAGGTAGTCCTGCACGACTTCCAGCGCCGCCGCCCGCGCCTCGTCTTCCGCGAAGCGCTCTTCCTTTCCCGTCTGTAGTCCGCGTTGCAGCTCGAGTACTTCCGTGCGGGTCAGGACTTGACCGTCCAACCGTAGCTCGGCACGGTCCTCCAGCCAATGCTCGACCAGCAGCAGATCGCCGCCTCCCTCCAGGGCGTCGTGGCGGTAGCTTTCTATGCCTTCGTCCAGGGTAGCGGACTGGTAGTCCCGACTGCGGATGTTCTGAAAGTACAGGTGGTCCGGCGCACTCACGTAGGCATCACCGCGGGCGGCGCGGCGGTCGCGGGTGGCTCCGTCGCAGGCGGCGAGCAGCAGGCAAAAACAGCAGAGGGACAGTATGCGCATGGGGGCAAAAAACGCGTGAGGCAGTATAATGGTGGAGCACGGCAATGGTTCGCTCCGGGGTATGGGGGCCGTCGCGTACCTTGGGCCCCCGCCCCCTACCCCTATGCGCTGGATTCCTGCCCTTCTTTCCGGATTACTGCTTGCCGCCTGGCTGCTGCTGGGCAGTGTGAGTGGACTCTTCGGTCTCCCGCTGCCCGCGCTCGGTGCCTTTTTCAACCCCGCCCGGGGCTTCTGGCAGAATACGGGCGAGGGCATGCGGACCGAGCAGCTTGACTTCCACCTGGAGAACCCAGTAGCCCGCGGTGAAATCCACTTCGACGACCGCGGGGTGCCCCACATCATCGCCGGCAGCCTGGAGAGCGCCTGCTTCCTGCAGGGCTACGCCAATGCCTACGACCGCCTGTGGCAGATGGACATCAGTACCCGGTCTACGGAGGGGGCGCTGGCGCAGGTGCTGGGCCCGTCCATGGTGGCACGTGATCTGCTGCAAGTGCGCCGGGGATTCCGCGAGATGGCCCGGCGCAGCATCGATACCATGCGCCAGCACTTCCCGGAAGACCTTGCCGCCCTGCAGGCCTACGCCGACGGTGTCAACGCTTACGTAGATCAGCTGGCACCGGCCGACTACCCCATCGAGTACAAGCTGCTCGGCCACACGCCGCTGCGCTGGTCTCCCTACCGCACGGCCCTGCTCATGAAGGGGATGTCGGCCGGACTGAGCGGACGGTACTACGACGCGGCAGCCACCAAAACCCGGGCCGCCCTGCCGCCGGAAGAATTTCGGGAACTGTTCCCCGAGCGGTTTCCGCGCAACAGTCCGGTGGTGCCCGATGCGGGTAGCCGGGTCAGTCAACTGTCTATCCTCCCCGATTTCACCGCCTGGTTGCCTACCATCGCACCGGCGAGCGCGCCCGCTGCCGTATCCGCTGAGCCGACAGCCTATACCCTGATGCCGCCCGACCCCGACAACGGCAGCAACAACTGGGCCGTGGCCCCCGCCCGCACGAACACCCGGGCCCCGCTGCTGGCCAGCGATCCCCACCTGAGCCTCAGCTTTCCGAGCGTGTGGTACGAGGCGCAGATCACCTTTCCGGGCTGCAATGCCCGTGGCGTGGGACTGGCCGGCGCACCCGGCCTGATGATGGGCTTCAACGACTACGTAGCCTGGGGTGAGACCAACGTAGGCCACGATGTGACCGACTGGTACCGCATCCGGTGGACGGACACGGCCCGCACGGCCTACCTGCTCGACGGGCGGGAAGTGACCACCGACTTCATCGCCGACACCGTGCGGATCAAGGGGGAGGACGAGCTGGTGGTGCGGACGCCCTGGACCTACTTTGGTCCCGTGCCGGAAACGGAAGGTCCCTACGCCGAACTGGCCATGCGCTGGCTGGCGCAGGACGAGCCCGGCCGGACCGTACGCCCCCATACGACGGTTATGACCTTCCTGGACCTGATGCAGGCGCGCAACTACACCGACTATGTGGATGCGCTGCGGGGCTACGTTGATCCGGCGCAGAACTTCGCCTTTGCCGCGCGGGATGGCGACATTGCGATCCGGCCTAACGGCTTCTTCCCCCTGCGGGCGCCCGGGGAGGGACGCTACATCCGCGAGGGAGACAGTAGCAAGCACAACTGGCAGGGTACTATTCCCTTTGCCGAGCGGCCGGTCCACTACAATCCGGTTCGGGGCTACGTCAGCTCGGCCAATCAGGAAACTACCGGGCCTGGCTACCCCTACTACTACCTCGGGGGCTTCGATGAGTACCGGGGGCGCTACATCAACCGGGTGCTCGACCGGCAGCCCACCATGAACCAGCGCCGCATGAAGGAGCTGCAGCTCGACGACTACAGCCTGCTCGGCGAAGAGCTGGCCCCCATCCTGCTGGCCCGCCTGGACCGCACACAGCTGGACGGAGACGAGCGCCGCGTGCTGCGCCTACTGTCGGAATGGGACTACCGCTTCACGGGGGAAAGCCGGGGGGCCACGCTGTTCGACCGCTTTTACCGACGGCTGTATGCGCTGACTTTTGACGAGTTTCCGGCAGATAGTGGTCTGCTGCGGATAGAGAACTGGAAGTGGAACGACCTGCTCCGCGAACAGCCTACCCATCCGGTCTTCGATATCGTGGCGACGGACTTTCGGGAGACGGCTGCTACCCTCACCCAGCGGGTGTTCGACGAGCTGCTGGAGGAGCTGGACGGCGCGCTCCCCCCCAGCTGGGCGGAGGAGCGGGATGCGCACATCGATCACCTGGGAAAGATCCCGGGCTTTGGCTCACCGCTGATCACTACGGGGGGTGCGCGGTCTACCCCCCGCGTGGTGGGCGACAACTTCGGCGGCAGCTGGCGGATGGTCATCGAGTTGGGGGCGGAGCCGCGGGGCTGGGGGGCCTTACCGGGCGGGGCATCGGGCAATCCCGGCAGCCGCTATTACGACAACGGCTTTCAGGAGTGGAACGAGGGGCGCTACCACGAGCTGACGCGGTGGTCGAAGCCCGTGGACCCCATTGGCAGTTGGATCTTTGAATAAGCACTATGTACCGACTCTTTCTCTTGCTATCCGTGATGCTAGTCTGCGTAGCCAGTCTGCTTGTCGGGGCAGCCTGGTACATGCCGGCAGTGGGTGCGCTGATTCTGGCCTTCCTGTTTCCGGTATGGCGGCGCGGTGGCTTCTGGTTTGCGTTCCTGGCGGCAGCCATGGTGTGGGGGGCGTACGCGGGCTACCTGCATGTGATCACGGAGGGGCGGCTGGGCGACCGGCTGGCGGTGACCTTCGGCGTGCCGACGGGTTGGGTACTGGTGGGGGTGACGGCACTCTGGGGCGGCCTCACGGCGGGGCTGGGGGGCTTGCTGGGGGCGTCGGTACGGGTGGCTTGGCGCGGGGGTAAAAAGTAAAGTTGTTTCTTGGGGGATGCTGCTCGCTCCGCTCCCCGGGAGCTTAACCACGGATCGACACAGATTATCGCACGGATCAAAACACGGATTAGTCTATGAATACTACTACTGTACGGCACCCGGAGGATGGGGGCAGCATCTTCGGTCACCGGCCGGGACTCTTCGTACTCTTCTTTACGGAGATGTGGGAGCGCTTCAGTTATTATGGGATGCGGGTGCTGCTGGTAGTGTTCCTCGTAGACGTAGCCTTCGGAGATCAACCCTGGGATCGTGCGGATGCCCTGGCGCTCTACGGCATTTACACCGGGCTGGTCTACTTCACGCCGATGATCGGAGGCATCATTGCCGACCGCCTACTGGGCTACCGTAAGGCTGTAGTGCTAGGCGCCTTCATCATGACACTGGGGCATGCTGCTATGGCCTTTGAGACGTCTGGCTTGTTCTATACGGGTCTGGGTCTGCTGATCATCGGTAACGGACTATTTAAGCCCAATATCTCGTCCATCGTGGGCCAGCTCTACGAAAAGGATACCGAGCGTAAGGACGGGGCGTACACCATCTTTTACATGGGCATCAATGCCGGGGCGTTCCTGGGTATCCTGCTGTGTAGCTACTACGGAGAAAACCCTAACTACGGTTACGGTTATGGCTTTGGTCTGGCCGGGATCTTTATGTTCATCGGCCTCGTACAGTTCTGGTTTGCCCAGGATATCTTCGGTGATATCGGACTCTCACCAGGAGAGGCTGATAGGCGCAACCAGGCGAAAACGGCGACCACCGAAGCCGTGGCCGTAGAGCCGGAGGGCTTCATCGTGGATGCATCCATGGAGCCGCTTGACAGTCGGTCTGCAGCGGGAGAGGACTTCACTCCTTCGGTAGGCGGTGACGAAGACGGCAAACGGGCCCTGGTCTGGGGCCTCATCGGACTGGCGATCATGGGGATCGTGTACTATTTGCTGGCCACATATACCGAAGCCAAGCCGAACGCGCTGCAGACCTTCAGTAAAGAATTTATGCCACCCATCATCCTGGGTTCGGTGATCGCCTTCGTGGGCTGGATCGTGACCGATAAGTCGCTCACCAAGGTAGAGCTCGAACGGGTATGGTCGATCATCGTATTCAGCTTTTTCATCGTCTTTTTCTGGTGGGCCTTCGAGCAGGCCGGCGGGTCGATGACCATCTTCGCACGGGACTACACAGCGCGTACCTTGACTGGAGATGGTGCTACTGTATTCCGTATCGCAAACACTTTGATCACCGTAATTCCCGTACTGGTACTCACCTACGTACTCCTACGGCTATTCGGTATCACCTTCAAGCGGTACACCGTGGCCAACCTTGTGCTAGCGATTGCCTTCGTGATCATCTGGATCCTGATCGGCATCATGCTGTACGAGCAGTTTACGGAGTCTGCCCCCGAGGTACCCGCCGGTTGGTTCCAGATCTTTAATAGCCTGTTTATCATCTGTTTCGCCCCGGCCTTCGCCAGTCTATGGGAGCGTAAAATTTCCTTCCTGCGCCGCGGACCGGTCAAGTTTGCCCTGGGTCTGATTCTTGTAGGAATAGGTTTTGCCATCCTCGCGGTGGGCTCACTGAGCATCCCGGATGGCGCTAAGACGGCTAGTGTAAGCATGTTCTGGCTCATTGCCGCTTACCTCTTCCACACGCTGGGCGAGCTCTGCGTGTCTCCCGTGGGCCTGAGCTACGTTTCCAAGCTCGCCCCCGTTCGCCTGGTGGGATTGATGTTTGGCATTTTCTTCGTGGCCAACTTCATTGCCAACTTCGCGGCCGGACTGACGGGCTCCTACATCGACCCCATCGCCGAGCAGATCGGTCTGAGTGGCTTCTTCGGCATCTTTGCCGCGGTGCCGATCGTAGCGGGTATCGTCTTCGTACTGATTTCCGGCTGGATGAAAAAGATGATGCATGGCATCGAATAGGTGGTACTCCCGACTGCAGACCGTCTTCTACGCCGTGCTCCTGGCCCAGCTGATCTTTGCCGTGGTGGTGTGGTTCCTCATTCGCGGACAGCCCGTGCGCTACTTCGTGGATGCGGATACGGACATCTACGTGGTGACGGGCTACGCAGTCTGCATGGTCGGAGGGGCGTGGTTTATCGATCAATTCAGGGCCCGCACCATGACCCGGCAAAAGGGCGTCCGCAACCGGGCTACGAGCAGCTACCGGGCTACGGTATACATCCGCTTGGCTATTCTGGTCAGTGCGACCTTGTTGCTTACCATGATCGCGCTGCTGACCGCCAACTTCGAGCCCCTGGCCCTGGTGGTGCTGATGCTGGCGGCCTTTTACTGGTTCCGGCCGCGGGCGGGGGAGTTTGCTGAACGGTATAGTTAGACCGCCTTCGGCGGGGTAGACTGCTTTCAGCAGATTAGACCGCTTTCAGCGGGTTAGATCGCCTTCGGCTCGTTAAGTAGGCGTGGAAGGTATGACAGCTCCGTGTTTAACCCTATCACACATATCCCTGCCCGTGCTGCTCCTCCACTCGACTCCGCAGCGCCTTGATCTCCTGTTCGCGGTTGCGGGGGTAGACGAGTAGTACGTCGCCTTCATCAATGACGAGCAGATCGTCTACGCCGCCTACAACGACCAGCTTACCCTTGGGGGCGCGGATGAAGCTGTTGTGGGTATCTTCCAGGACGACCTGACCGGTGAGGACGTTGCCGTCCTTATCCTTATCGCTTTCGTGGTACAAGGCACCCCAGGCACCGAGATCCGACCAGCCGAACTGGGCCGGGATGGTGTAGATGTTGGTAGCGCTTTCCATGATGGCGTAGTCGACCGAGATACTGGGCGTCTGCGGGTAGAACTCATCGATGAAGGACTGCTCCTCGTCGGTATTGTAGTAGTTCAGGCCCTGGCTCAGGAGGGCGTAGATCTCGGGGGCGTAGCGTTCGTAGGCGTCTAAGATGGTCTTGGCGCGCCAGATGAAGATACCGGCGTTCCAGAGGTAGTCGCCCGACTTAAGGAAGCCCTTGGCGGTGGGCAGGTCGGGCTTCTCGGCGAAGCGCTTGACGCGGTAGACGTCGTCGGTCGCGGTCTGCTCGTCCAGGAACTGAATGTAGCCGTAGCCGGTGTGGGGCGCATCGGGGGAGATGCCCAGGGTGAGCAGGGCATCGTTCTCGGCCGTGAAGCGCAGGGCCTTGTTGATGTTAGCGGCGAAGAGCGTATCGTTGACGATGAGCGCATCGCTGGGGGCGATCACGAAGTTGGCCTCCGGATCGATACCGTGCAGTTTGAAGGCGGTGTAGGCTACCGAGGGGGCGGTGTTGTTGCGACTGGGCTCACAGAGGATCTGCTGGTCGGTGATCTCGGGCAGATGATCCTTGACGAGCTGCTTGTACTTGTCGTTGGTGACGATGAAGATCTTATCGGCCGTAGTGAGTTTCAGGAAGCGGTCGAAGGTCATGCGCAGGAGGCTGCGGCCGTCCCCGGCAATATCCAGGAACTGTTTGGGCTTGTCTTCCCGGCTGGCGGGCCAGAAGCGGGAGCCGACGCCACCGGCCATTATGGCTACGTAGGTATGTTCGTTCATGGAGGTAGTACCGCCGGTGGGGGGAAATGTTTGCGCGTTGCGGTGGTTGCGGAGGCAGCCTCCCGGCTGCGCGGTCCGCAGCTACCTCCGGTAGCGCGTGGCTGTTACGCTACCCGTAGATCAATAAAGCCCCTTTGTAGCTCGGGTGCCCAGTAGTTGCCGTACCAGTTTACGGCATCATCCGTCAGTCCGGCCTTCACCGGGTTGTTCAGTACGTACCAGAACACCCGCTCGAACTTCCCGTGCCGAACAGTGCGGCAGTACTCTTTTTCCGCCCAGACCCGCCGACCCGGACTTGCGTGCAAACGATTCAATCGGGTAGCTGTAAATTTCTTGTGATCGCGCAATACCTCGCTCAGTGGAATGCGTGCTGTTCTAACGTCACTCTTTAAGATCACGTGGACATGATTGCTCATGACACTGATAGCGTAGATAGTCAAGTTACGCTGTTCGGCGATAAAGCGCCAGGAGTCAATGATGACCCTTTTAGCCCTATTACCTGCTAAGTAGCGCGGTCCCTTAGTAGGATGATCGAGTAAGCGATCGAATGCTATGTAGTATTCCCGCTCCGTCTCCGTAAGTAGCTCCTTGTGCTGTACGCGGGCCCCCCGATTCACGGCGCGGGTTGATCGGTTGAACTTCTTATTTAGCTCCGCCTTGCGAAGTTTCAGCTTAGTGTGTAGTTGACTAAGTGGCAGGTTGGGAATACTTCCATATAGACGGTAGGTGAGGTGAGTAGGAGTAGAGGGGATAAACTCTGTTCGCATAGTAGGTAGTAGTCTGGAGCATAAACATACAGATAGTTTTTATTTTTATTCAAACAAACTTTTTGTTTCCTCGCTACCGGAGGTAGCTGCGTACTGCGCAGCCGGGAGGCTGCATCGTACACCGTACTTTGCACAGCGGTGACTGAATCCGACCTGATCGAGCGCTTCCGGCGCAACCCTACCCCCGCGCAGCTACTGCCCGTCTACGAGCGGTACGCGGAGCGCATTTACGGCTGGTGCCTGCGCTACTTGGGTACGCCGGAGCGGGCGGAGGACGCGGGTGCGGAGCTATTTCCCGTCCTGCTACGGAAGCTGCCGAAGCACGAGGTCACTAATTTCGGGTCCTGGTTACAGTCTGTGGTGCGCAACCACTGTCTGATGCAGCTGCGCCGGGAGCAGCGCGACCCCCTGGCGCTGACGGCGGCGGAAGACGCAGGTATGCAATCTGCGAATCTGCAGCATCTATCCCAGGAACCCACTCCCGATACCCGCCCCCTTCACCACTGCATGAAACAACTGAGCGAAGACCAGCGCCGCTGCATTCATCTGTTCTACCTGCGGGAAGGACACAGCTACCAGTCGGTGGCCGCAGAGCTGCATCTAAGTGTAGGGCAGGTGCGTTCTCACCTGCAGAACGGACGGCGTACCTTGAAACTGTGCCTGGAAGCATACGCCGCCCCTAAAACCGATCCCCGTGCCCACTGACGACACCCGTAGCGACTACCTGCTGCGCCGCTGGATCAGCGGGGCCCTCACCGCGCCGGAAGAAGCTGAACTGGAACGGCGGGCCACCACCGAGCCCGGCCTGCAGGACGCACTGGACGGACTACGGACAGCCCCCGAAGCGGATCACCAGGCGCGCATCACCCGCATGCTGGAACGGGCCGAATCAGGCGTGCGGACCAGCCGCCGCAGCATCTCCCGCTACACCACCTTCGCCATCGCGGCAAGCATCGCCATGCTACTGGGCGTATCGGTCTGGCTGCTCCCGGACTACTTTGCGGCCGAAGCAGAAGCCGAGATCGCCATGGACCGCCGCGCGCCAGTTACCCCCGCACCTGCGCTCCCCGCCCGTGAGGAAGCGAGCCCTAGCTCAGCCCCGGTAGCGGCGGAATCGGAACCAGAACCAGAACCGGAGCCGGAGCAGCCTGCTACCTACGCGGAACGTGCACCGGAACGGGAAGAAAGGGAAGAAATCATGGAAGATGCGGCCGCTGCTGCTCCCGCCGCCGCACCGCCTACCCGGAGCGTGCGCCCGCTGAGTGTACCACCGCCCCGGGCTGCCGCGCCCAGTAGTACGATCGTACTGACCCCGCCCGTGATCGGTGAGGTTACGGACGAGTACGGTACCCCCATCGCCGGGGCCGAGGTGCTGCGGATCGGTCAAGCCCTCGGCACGCGTACGGATAGTAATGGCGTGTTCCAGTTGACGCAGGACCAAGCCCTGGATCAACTCCTCGTACGGGCCGCCGGCTACGAGGACGAGACGGTGCAGGTATTCGACGCCGACGAGCGGCTGCAAATCAGCCTGAGCCCCGTAGCCTCCCGGGCGCGGGCGGATGTCTTTGCACAAAACTCGGCGCGCACCGAAGTCGGTATCGAACCCCTGCGGGAGGAACAAAGCCGGGCCCTGCCCGTAGAAGGGTACCGGGAACTGCGGCAGCGCATCGAAGCCGAGCGGCCGCAGACGGTGCCGGCGGGGAAGGTACGGGTGAGCTTCCTGGTGCAGCCCGATGGAGAGCTGACCGACTTCCGCTTCCGCGGCCAGCCCGACCGGGCAACGATGGATTATGTGGGTACTGCCCTGGTCGAATCCTCCACCTGGCGGGTCGTGCCCACAACTAAGCGCCCCGTGCGGGTTTACTTTACCTTACGTTTTGACTAAGCGATACGAGCGGATATGACCTACGAGAACTTTACGACCAAGGCCCAGGAGGCCATCATCCAGGCGCAGAAGATCGCTAAGGAAATGGACCAGCAGCAGGTGGATACTCCCCACCTCCTGGCCGGTATCATGACCGTAGACGAGAGCGTGGCCGACTTCATCCTCAAAAAAGTAGGCGTGACGCTGGCCGACGTGCGCCGCGAGCTCAAGGCCGTACTCAGCGACTACCCCCGCGTCAAGGGCGCCTCCAAGCAGTACCTGACCGGAGATGCTAACCGCGCCCTCAGCCGGTCCAAAAAGATGCTCGTCGACTTCGGCGATCAGTACATCAGCATCGAACTGATGATGCTCGGTATCATCCAGGGCGCCAGCGACAAGGGTGCGCGCATCCTCAAGGAGCTCGGAGCCACCAACGACGGCATCCGCGGGGCTATCCAGGACCTCCGCAAGGGCCGCAGCGTCGAAGAACCCTCCGGCGACGATACCTATAACCTGCTGGAGAAGTATACCGTCAACCTCAACGAACGGGCGGAAAACGGTAAGCTGGACCCCATCGTAGGCCGCGACGAAGAGATCCGTCGCCTGCTACAGATCCTGAGCCGCCGCAAGAAGAACAACCCCCTGCTCATCGGCGAGCCCGGCGTGGGCAAGACCGCGATCGTGGAAGGCATCGCCTGGCGTATCGTCAAGGGCGACGTACCGGAGAGCCTGCAGGAGAAGAAAATATTCGTCCTCGATATCGCCGGCATGCTGGCCGGGGCGAAGTATAAGGGCGACTTCGAAGAGCGCCTCAAGGGGGTGATCAAGGAGGTGACGGGCAGCGACGGACAGTTCATCCTCTTCGTCGACGAGATCCACACCCTCATCGGGGCCGGTGGGGGCAATGGCGCCATGGATGCGGCCAACATCCTCAAACCCGCCCTGGCCCGCGGCGACCTGCGCACCATCGGAGCTACCACCCTGGACGAGTACCAGAAGTACTTCGAAAAGGATAAGGCCCTGGTGCGCCGCTTCCAGACCGTGCGGATCGAGGAGCCCAGCGTGGAGGACACCATCTCGATCCTGCGCGGACTGCAGGAGCGCTACGAGGTGTACCACAAGATCGAGATCCTGGACGAAGCCCTCGTAGCCGCCGCCGAGCTCAGTAATCGCTACATCGCCGACCGCTTCCTGCCCGATAAGGCCATCGACCTGATCGACGAGAGTGCCGCCCGTCTGCGTCTGGAACTGGACAGCGTACCCGAAGAGATCGATGAAAGCGACCGCCGCGTCCGTCAGCTCGAGATCGAGCGCGAGGCGATCAAGCGCGAGAACAGCGCGCCTAAACTGAAGATCATCGAGGAGCAGATCGCCAACGCCCGCGAAAAGCGCGACTCCCTACGCGCCCGCTGGCGCAACGAAAAGGAGCTGGTCGACAACAGCCAGAACATCAAAAAGACCATTGAGGAGCTAGAGCACGAAGCCGCCAAGGCCGAGCGCAACAGCGACTTCGAAACCGTAGCCAAGATTCGCTACGGCCAGCTGCAGGACCTGCAAAAGCAGCTCGCCAACGCCGACAAGGAACTCGAGAACCTGCCGGACGAAAAGCGCTTCACCAACGAGGAGGTCACGGCCAACGACATCGCCGAGGTCGTAGCCCGCTCCACCGGCATCCCCGTGCAGCGCATGCTGCAGAGCGACCGCGACAAGCTGCTCGTCATGGAGCAACAACTCCACAAGCGCCTCATCGGTCAGGAGGAGGCCGTACGCGCCGTATCCGACGCCGTGCGCCGCAGTCGTGCCGGACTACAGGACGAGAACCGCCCCATCGGCAGCTTCATTTTCCTTGGACCTACCGGAGTAGGCAAGACCGAGCTGGCCAAGGCCCTGGCCGAAGTGCTGTTCAACGATGAGCGTGCCATCACCCGCATCGATATGAGCGAGTACCAGGAGCGGCACACCGTCAGTCGGCTCGTAGGTGCCCCTCCCGGTTACGTGGGCTATGACGAGGGCGGACAGCTCACCGAAGCCGTGCGCCAGCGCCCCTACTCCATCGTACTGCTCGACGAGATCGAAAAGGCCCATCCGGACACCTTCAACATCTTGCTGCAGGTGCTCGACGACGGCCGCCTGACCGACAACCGCGGACGGGTGGCCAACTTCAAGAATACCCTCATCATCATGACCTCCAATATGGGGTCGGACACCATCCTGGAGAACTTCGAGGACCTGGCCAATGTCGATGAAAAGCACCGGCAGGATATCATCAACACTACCCGCGAAGAGGTCTTCGAGACCCTTAAGGATAACCTGCGGCCGGAGTTCCTTAACCGCATCGACGAGCGCATTATGTTCCTGCCGCTCGACCGCACGGAGATCAAGCAGATCGCCCGCCTGCTCCTGCGCCGCACCGAGAAGATGCTGGCCCGGCAGGGGCTGGTCATGAAGATCAGCGACCGCGCCCTCGACTGGCTCGCCGAGCGGGGCTACGACCCACAGTTCGGTGCCCGCCCCATGAAGCGGGTGCTGCAGGCCGACCTGAGCGACAAATTATCTAAGGACCTCATCTCCGGCAAGTTCCTGGCCGGCGATACGATCTACGCGGACCTGGGCGACGACGAGCTGGCATTCAGCAAGGAGCCCTTTCCGGTAGAGTCGGCGGCTGAGACCAGTCCGGAAGACGCCGCCGAGGCCAAGGCCGTAGCGCGCGAGCGGGCCGAAGAAGACGACAGCAGTGGCGGCAAACGCAGTCGCCGTCGCGGCAAGAAACGCTCCACCGACGACGAGCCCACCGATGAACCGGAGGGTAATGTAGCGGAGCTCAAGAAGGCTACCCAGGATCTGCTGGACGCCACTAAAGACGCAAAGAAGGGGGCCTGATGCCGCACCGCCCGGCGAGCGGCCGCCTGCACTATCTCGTACTGACCGTCCTGCTGTGTTGGGTCACCGCCAACATCAACCTGGATCGCTACTGGACGTCCGTACTGGAGTATGATATCGCCGGCTACTACGCCTACCTGCCGGCGGTATTCATCTACGACGACCTGCGGTTCGACTTCTTCGAGCCGGTGCGCGACCGCTATCAGTCCGACCGCGATCGGGGTGATTACCGGGTCATTACCGAGACGGGGGCCGTGGTCGATAAGTATTACGCAGGTACGGCGGTTGCCCAGCTGCCCTTCTTTGCACTGGGTCACGTGGTGACGGTGCTGACGGGTAGGCCGCAAGACGGCTATTCCTACTATTACATCGTGGCGCTGGTACTGTCCAGTGTAGCGTATACCCTGCTTGCCCTATACTTTTTCGAATGCATGCTGCGGTGGTACGGCGTACGTAGCCGCTACCGCTGGGCGGTCATCTACGCTATGGTGTTCGGTACGAATATCTTCGTGTACGCGGCCGTCGATCCGGGTATGTCACACCCCTACTCGTTCGCCTGCCTGACGGGCCTGGCCTGGTGGTTTCTGCGCTTCTGCGATACGGGGCGGCAGCGGTATTACCTCCTGATGGCGGCGGCCTTCGGCTTGGCGGTGTTGATTCGTCCCATCAACCTGATCGTGCTGCCGGGACTGTTTGCGCTGTTGCGATCCCGGGGGCAGGTAGCCATCGTGTGGCAGCAGCTACTCGAGCTGCGCTGGAAGTTACTCTGGGGGGTACTGCTGGTCGTAGCGATCTGCTCCATTCAGTTGATCATCTACCGGCTACAGACCGGGCAGTACTGGTTCTACGCCTATGGGGAGGAGGGCTTCGATTTTCTGCGTCCCGCCATCGCCGACTTCCTGTTCAGCTACCGCAAGGGGTACTTTCTCTACACCCCGCTGGCCCTGCTAGCCACTCTGAGCCTGGCCTACCGCTACCGAGTGCACCGGTACCAGGCTACTGCACTACTCCTATTCCTGGCGCTGCTGGTCTACGTCTTTTCCTCCTGGTGGTCGTGGTGGTACGGCGGCAGTTTCTCCTCGCGGGTGATGCTGGAGTATAGTGCCTTCGTCTTCCTACCCCTGGCGCTGTTGCTCGAACGGGTCGGGCCGCAGCTGCGCAGAGTTACGGTGGGGGCGGTGATCATTCTTACCCTTTTCGCCCAGCTACAGATCTATCAGTTTCGGCACGGACAGCTCCACTATGCCGACACGACGCGCGCGCAGTACTGGGATAGCTTTCTGCGGGTAGACCGGTTCCTCCAGAAATAACAGCGGGCGCATCAGGCAAGCGAGGACTACTTAGCAGGCCGCAGCTCCAGCACTGTTTCCCGCGCGATCGTCAGGGCAAGCGCCCTGCGTCAATTGACTGTACCCCCCAAGCAATCGAGGCGCGGTCGCGGGTGCAAGTGTATATAACATCCAATACTACCTTTTGTAACCCAATATAAATAGAATGAATACTAATTTATATAACTGAAGCAGAAATTGCTTACTTTAGGGCTACTAGTTACTTAATCAACAAAAGCATAAGGTATGAGACGGTTCCTACTGGTCCTAGGGTTATCCCTATTTGCCCTGGGCGTCGCCGTGGCCCAACGCACCGTAAGCGGCACGGTGATTGATGAGACGGGAGAGACCCTGATCGGGGTGAGCGTGCTGGTGAAGGGCACGAGTACGGGTACGGTGACCGACATCGACGGCAACTACAGCCTGAGCGTTCCCGAAGACAACAACGTACTGGTCTTCAGCTACACCGGCTTCGGCAGGGAGGAGGTCAACATCGACAACCGCTCCGTCGTCGACCTGACGCTGAAGCCTTCGGCGGCCCTGCTGGAGGAGGTCATCGTGACCGCCTACGGCGTCACCACCAAGGAGGCCTTTTCCGGCTCGGCCGACGTGGTAGGCTCCCAGGAGCTGGAAACCCGAAACGTCACCTCGGCTATTGCTGCCATCGAGGGCAATGCGACCGGGGTACAGTTTACCTCAGCCTCCGACGGACCGGGCTCCTCCCCGGGCATCGTGATCCGGGGCGTAGGAACGCTGAACGGCGATACCGATCCCCTATTTATCGTAGACGGTATTCAGTTCGAGGGTGCCCTGACCAACATCAACCAGGAAGATATCGAGTCGCTGACAGTGCTTAAGGATGCCTCGTCCACCTCGCTGTACGGTTCGCGCGCCGCCAACGGCGTGGTACTGATCACCACCAAGCGGGGCTCGCGGACGGGGGGCACCAGGGTCAGTGCTTCCGTGCAGCACGGGATCGTATCGCGGGCCATCCCGCTCTACGACGAAGTTACACCCGGCCAGTACTACGAGGCGATGTGGGAGGCGCTCAGAAATTCGAGCGCCGCCGGCGGCGACGGGGCCTTCGCCTCGGCCAATATCTTCAACAGCCTGGGCTACAACCCCTTCGATGTACCCGACGACCAGATCGTCGGGGAAGACGGCCGGCTGAACCCCGCGGCCAACGTTGTCTACCAGAGTCTCAATTGGTACGATGAGCTGGAGGAGCGTAACACCCGTACGAACTACAACCTCAATGTATCGAGCGGGGGGGAGAACCACCGGGTGTTCTTTTCCACTTCCTACCTCGACGAGGGGGGCTACATCAAGCGTTCGCAGTACGACCGCCTGACCTCCCGCGCCAACGCCGACTTCGACGCCAACAACTGGCTCTCGCTGGGGGGTAGCGCGAACGTGACCATTTCCAACACCTCGGGCCCCAGCTCGGCGGGCGCCAACAACATCGTCAACCCCTTCGGTTTTGCCAAAAATATCGGTTCGATCTACCCCGTCTACGTCAACGACCGCCAGGGGAACCTCGTACGGGATGCGGTGGGCGACCCCATCTTCGATTCGGGCGAGGGCTTTCCGGAATTCGGCATCGGTTCGCGGCCCATCAACCAGGGGCGCCACGCCCTGCAGGAACTCCTGCTGAACGATGAGCGCGACCGCGACAACACCTACGGTTTTCGCTTCTACGCCGACTTCAAGATCCTAGCGGGGCTGAACTTCCGGCTCAATTACGGTCGGGACATCAACGAGGGCCTCGAGAAGGAATACGAGAATAACATCATCGGCGATGCTCAGCCTACCGGCCGCTACGGGGAGACGCGCTTCAGAAGGCAGGTAGAGAACTTCAACCAGCTCCTCACCTACCAGACGGGGCTGGCCGGCGGCCACAACCTCGACTTCACGCTGGGTCACGAGAACTACGACCGCACCTACAGCGAAAACGATGCGCTGGCCGTAGAGCAGACCGCCGAGGGCATCTTCGAGTTCGCCAACTTCGCCACGCCGGTGAGCGTGGGCGGCTTTACGACCGTCAAGCGCATCGAGGGCTACTTCGCCCGCGCCAACTACAACTACGACCTGCGGTACTTCCTGAGTCTGTCGGCCCGGCGCGACGGCTCGTCGGTATTCAGTGACGGTGTCCGCTGGGGCAGCTTCTACTCCGTCGGAGCCTCCTGGCAGATCGGAAGCGAATCCTTCATGGACAACGTCTCCTGGGTAGACCGCCTCAAGCTGCGGGCCTCCTACGGGGAGGTGGGCAACGACGACCTCAACGACTTCTTCCTCTCGCAGGCGCGCTACGACCTGACCTCGAATGCCGGTAACCCGGCCATCACCGCCTCGGAGATCGGCAACGATCTGTTGGTGTGGGAGACGATCGAGAGTTTCGACGTGGCAGTCGAGTTTACCCTGTTCGACAACTTCCTGGATGGCTCGCTGGAGTACTACCGCAGAAACTCCTCCGACCTACTCTATGACCTGCCGATCGCACTGAGCAACGGGTACAATGCCTTCCCCGCCAACGTCGGGGATATGTACAATGCGGGCTTCGAGTTGGGTCTGACCGCCAACCTGATCACTTCCTCCGACTTCCGCTGGTCACTGCGCACCACGGCCTCGACCTTTCAGAACAAAATCACCAGCCTGCCCGACCCCTTCATCAACGACAACCAACGCTGGGCGGAGGGCCGTTCACGCTATGACTTTTACCTCCTGCACACGGCAGGGGTCGACCCCGCAACGGGCGATCAGTTATTCTTTCAGTATGTATTCGACGACACGGGCGAAACGGTACCCGTACTGGCAGCAGACGGCAGCCACGCCGTGACCAACGACTGGCAGGAGACGGAGCGGGCCTACACGGGGGCTACTTCCATTCCCGACCTGCTCGGCTCCGTAACCACCAATTTCTTCTTTCGGGGCTTCCAGCTCAATATTCTGTTCAACTACGGGATCGGGGGGGAGATCCTGGACAACGGCTACTCCGTCATGATGGAAAGCGACCGCTACGGCTCCTCCCTCCACCCAGACATCCTCAACGCCTGGCGCCAACCGGGGGACATCACGGACGTGCCCCGCCTGGAAAATGGTAATAACGGACTGGTGCGCAACCAGTCTACCCGCTTCCTGACCGATGCCTCTTTCTGGGCCCTGCGCAACGTCAACCTCAGCTATACCCTGGGCAGTAGGCTGACCGACCGGATCGGACTGGGGAACGTACGGATATCCCTCACCGGGGAAAACCTCTACCTGAACGCCAAGCGTGACGGTCTCAACCCGCAGTACAACCTGGTCGGAACATCACCCGGAGACGATTTCAGTCCCTCCCGCATCGTCTCGCTCGGAGTGAACGCCAACTTCTAGTCCCCGGACAGCCAATGTCCCCCCCTCAAAATTCGATACCCATGTTGTCCTATATAAAATTCTCCCTACTCGTCTGCCTGGCCCTCCTTGCGTATTCGTGCGAGGACGATTACCTGGACACCAGGCCGACGGATGCCATTTCCGCCACCGATGCCCTTGCGACCGAGGCCAATATGGAACTCATCATCAGGGGGATGCACCGTGCAATGTACTCCCAGTCGCAGACCGTCCTTCCCGGAGGTACCGCGGTCGGCAACACTGCCCGGGCGAACGAGCACTACTGGGTACCCCTGGGCGATAACCTCGCCGGCGGCTTGATCCACAGTGCCAGCGCCAATAACCTCGGCTGGCTGGACCAGGCGCAGTGGACCTCCCATACGGATCAGACTTCGCTGACCGTAGAGGTCCACTGGTACCACCGCTATAACATTATCGCGAACTCTAACGCGCTCATCAATCGCATTAGCGAAGGCGATCTACCGGAAACCCCGCGGTTGCTCAACATTCTCGGACAGGCCTACGCCTACCGTGCTTACGCTTACCTCTCCCTGGTACAGCACTACGCAAAGGGCTATCTGATCGGCAATCCGAGCACCGACCCCGGCGTTCCCATCCTCTTCTCTTCGGAAACGCCCTTCGAGAGCGCTCCCCGATCTACCGTCCAGGAAGTCTACGACCAGATCAACGCCGACCTGGATGCCGCCATCAGCACCTTCGAGAACGCCGCTCCCCGGCCCAGTGGCAACGCCTTCGATAAGTCGAACCTCAACATTGACGTAGCCTGGGGACTCAAGGCGAGAACCGCCCTGGCCAGCGGTGACTGGGAGACCGCCGCGCAGGCGGCCGTGAACGCCCGTCAGGACTACCCCATCATGAGTGAGGCCGACTGGAAGGCGGGCTTCAATACTACGCTACTACCTGAGGTGATTTGGGGTAGTAACGTGATCGGCACCGAGACCACCTTCTTCCGCTCCTACTTCTACCTGGCCTCCAATACCTTTAACGGCAGTCAGGTACGGAACAACCCCAAGATCGCCGATCGCCGGCTGGTCGACGCTATCCCCGACACGGATTACCGCAAGGATGTATTCCTGATCAACGCCCCCAACTCCAACCTTTCGGCGGCCAATGGCGAGGGGGGCTTTACTAACAACACCAATCCGCTGTACCCCACGGAAGAGGAGTTCGAAGCGGAGATTGCCCGCCTAGCCTCCGAGTGGGGCTGGACCTCGGCCCACAACACCCACCCCTACATGCACGTCAAACTCCGGCAGCAGAATCCGGGGGGCATCGAGCCGGACGACATCATCTACATGCGCTCCTCCGAAATGTACCTGATCGAAGCCGAGGCCCGGGCCTACATGGGCGACATCGCGGGGGCCCAGGAAGCGCTCCGCCCCCTGGGGGAGGCCCGCGACAGTGCGTATGACGTCACCCAGTACGATACGGAAGAAAGCTTCATCGAGCACATCAAGTTCCAACGCGGCGTAGAGCTCTGGGGCGAGGGCTTTCTCTTCCAGGACAAGATCCGCTGGGACGACCCCATCGACCACGGGGCCAACGGCGGCTCGGGTGCGTCCGAAACACTCTACCAGGACGGCTACTTCCAGGAGCGTCCCTCCCAGAACGACGACTGGGTCTGGAAGATCCCCCAGCGGGAGATCGACGCCAACCCTAACCTGACCTCCGCCGACCAGAACCCCTAGTCGCCCCACCCCTTCCAGCAGCACCGGGCGGGGACGCGGGTGCGATGAATGCTTACCTTAAGGCTCATTCGGCAATCAACGAACCCTATGCGCACCCCACTGATCCTTCTGCTCCTGCTTTCTACGGCTACTGCCTTCTCCCAGGATGACTTTGCTATGCTCGCGCGCTACCAGGCGGCCAACGCAACACTAGCAGCCCCTGCGGCTACGGAACAGCGGGTAGTGCTTCTCGGCAATTCCATTACGGAAGGCTGGGTACGGGAGGATTCCGCTTTCTTTGCCGACAACGGACTTGTCGGGCGCGGCATCAGCGGACAGACGTCGCCTCAGCTCCTCCTGCGTTTTCGCCAGGACGTGATCGCGCTGCAACCCACCGCCGTGGTCATCCACATCGGCACCAACGACGTAGCGGAAAACACCGGCCCCTACGACCCCGACTACACCCTGGGCAACATCCGATCCATGGTCGAGCTAGCACAGGCCAACGATATCCAGCCCATCCTAGCCGCCGTTCTACCGGCCACCGGATTCAGTTGGCGCCCCGAGCTAGGCGACCGCTCCGCAATGATCGTCGAGCTGAACCGTCGCCTCGCCGAGCTGGCTGCCGAGAAAGACATCCCCTTCGTCGACTACCACACCGCCCTGCGCAACGCCAGTAACGGCATGGACGCGGAGCTCGCCGAAGATGGAGTGCACCCCACGGCGCGGGGGTATGCGATTATGGCGGACTTGGTGCTGCCGGTGGTGGAGGAGGTGCGGGGTCAAGATTAGACGGAAGCACTAAACCACGCAATACAAGGACTACTAAACAGGCCGCCGATCCACCAAAAACGGCAACCGCCGCCGCAAGTCCAGCACCTCCTGCCGCGCGATCGTCAGCGTAAGGGTAGTATCTACTTCAGATAGCGCAGCGAGTACACCCCGGGGGCCGGGGTCGATTACCCGACTGTCTCCCCGGTAGCGGAGGCCGTTCCCATCTTCGCCTACCCGGTTCACGGCGGCTACGTAGCACTGATTCTCGATGGCGCGCGCGGCGAGTAGGGTGCACCAGTCCGACGCCCGGGCACTGGGCCAACTAGCCACGTAGATCAGCAGGTCGAAGGGATCGGCCGGGTCGTTGCGCGACCATTCCGGGAACCGCAGGTCGTAGCAGACCAGGGGGCAGATCTTCCAACCCCGGTAGTCTACCACGAGCCGTTCGCTGCCGGCGCTGTAGTGTTCGTGCTCCCCGCCCGGCGTGAAGAGGTAGCGCTTGTCGTAGTGTAGGGTGCGTCCGCCGGGCGCTACCCAGTAGAGGCGGTTGTAGTACCGGCCTCCGTCGGCGACGATGATGCTTCCGCACAGGGCTGCCTCCAGGCGGTCGGCCTGCGTGCACATCCAGTCTACGGTCGCTCCGTCGTGGGGTTCAGCGAGTCGGGCGGCGTCCATGGAAAAGCCGGTCGTAAACATTTCCGGTAGGATGATCAGATCGGTCCGGCCGGCCAGTGGAGTAAGCCGTTCGGTCAGCTGGGACCGGTTGGTAGCGGGGTCTTGCCAGATTGGATCGCTTTGTAGGAGGGTGAGGGTGAGCATACCGGACCAATATACTGCACCTGCGTGCCCGCCCCCTACTCCCGCAGCAACACCAGCCGCGTATGTACTTGGTGGCTGATCGGACTCTCCCGGTTGCCACCGAACCAGGGCCCCACCGGCACGGCATAGGTGAGTGGCTCGAAGCGGTGGACGGTAGTCTGACTTCCAGACGCGGTAGTGAGTAGGTACGTCACCTGATCCTGCTCGATCCGGGCCTCGACGTGCACCGTATCCCCCGCTGTGATCGCCACACTGGGTCCTGCCTCCCAGCTGCCGTCGGCAGCATTGGTGTAGGCACAGACCTCGAAATCGCCCGGCGTGAGCCCAGGGCGCATGCCCACCAGTACAGCATGACGGTTTTTCGGGTACGTACCGGGCCGCCACAGTGATAGGTAACTGATGCCGCCCACCTTGTTCCAGTCTTTGCCGTCGCGACCCAGCGGACCCTCATCGGAGGGATCGAACCAGGCGGACTCCGGCAGAAAGAAGGTCAGCTCGAAGCCGACTACCCCCCTCGTGAGGGAAAAGCCGTGTCCGGGCGAGTAGTCGTGGGCCCCGGCGCGCACCAGGTGCGGTATCAGGCGATCGGGCGGTTCGGTCATCCGTTGGGCAGACAGACCACTCAGAAACGTAGCCACTAGCGCCGTTGCCACAAATCGCAGAACCCTCGTTTTCGGTCGTATCCTCATCCCACCCCGTAAAGTAAGCAGCTAGGGCATGGGGCGGAGATCGATCTGGTAGTGGAACGGGGCGGCCGCATCATAGGATTGATCGAGGTAAAGGCCGCAGAGGTACCCAAACTCACCAGGGGCTTTCCATACCGCCCGTGAAACACTGGGCTTCCCCCCTACGTACATCGTGCGTTTCGGAACGGGAGCAGCCTACGCACCACGTGAAGGGGTTACGGTGATCGGCACCGACGGAATTGCAGCTATGGTCGAATTGTTGGTAGGATAAGCCAATGTTCATTCACGGGCCGGGGACGCGGGTGCGGTATGTATGAGCGGGACGGCAAATCAGGTACAACGGTCGGACGGTGTATCTTTAGTTGCTTCAATTTCAGACCATGCTACGCTACCTCGCTCCTTCACTCCTCGCGCTTCTCTTCTGCACCTGCGGCCCCGCCCCCGGTGAGGACAATGACATGGGCCTTAATTACCCAGAGCGGGTGGTGGAGCTGGATCCTAGCGGTGCCGAGGCCCTCGCCCAGAAGATCCGGTCGGAAGCCAACGTGCAGCTCGACGGGGAGCTGGAGCTCAGCCTCTGGGCTTCGGACTCCCTGGTGACCGACCCCATCGCGATCAGCGTAGCACCCGATGGCCGCGTGTTCTACACCAGCGCGCACCGGATGGAGCACTCCGAATTCGACATCCGCGGACACCGCGACTGGATGACGGCCTCGCTGTCCTTCGAAACGGTGGAGGACCGGCAGGCCTTCCTGCGCAAGACCTTTACGGAGGGCAGCGAGCAGTCGGAACGCCACCTCAAGGACCTGAACGAGGACGGCGTGCTCGACTGGCGCGACCTGACCATGGAAAAGGAAGAAGTATGGTTCGTGACCGATGAGAGTCAGGACGGCGTGGCCGACCGGGCACAGCTGTACCTGGAGGACTTCAACAGCGAAATGACCGACGTAGCCAACGGCGTAGAATACGTGAACGGGGAGGTCTATCTCTCCGTAGGTCCGGATCTATGGCGGACCAGTGACACCGACCAGGACGGCATTGCCGACGAGAAAACATCGGTCAGCAATGGCTGGATCGTGCACGTGGGCTTCAGCGGGCACGGGATGTCGGGTGTAACGGTAGGCCCCCAGGGCCGTATCTGGTGGGGGGCCGGCGACGTGGGTATGAACGTGGTGGACCGTGACGGGAAGCAGTGGAAGTACCCCAACGAGGGCACGGTCGTACGCTGTGACCCCGACGGCAGCAACTTCGAGGTGTACGCCCACGGGGTGCGCAATACCCACGAGTTTGCCTTCGACGACTACGGCAACCTGATCAGCGTAGACAACGACGGCGACCACGCCGGGGAGAGCGAGCGGCTGGTATACCTCGTGGACGGCTCGGACACCGGCTGGCGCATCAACTGGCAGTTCGGCAAGTACAGCGATCAGAGCAACAACGACTACAAAGTGTGGATGGATGAGCGCATGTACCAGCCGCGCTGGGAGGGGCAGGCCGCCTACTTCCTGCCTCCGATCCAGAACTACGTGAACGGTCCTACGGGGCTGGTCTATAATCCGGGTACCGCCCTGGGACCGGATTACTACCAGCACTTTTTCGTCGCCGAGTTCCGCGGCAATCCGGGCAACTCGCCCATCCACGCCTTTACGCTGAAGCCGGACGGAGCGGGCTTTGCGCTGGACAGTACGCGGGAGGTGGTAGCCGGTCTGCTGCCCACCGGCATCGACTTCGGCGCCGACGGTAGCCTGTACTTCGGCGACTGGATCAACGGCTGGGGCAAGAAAGAGGAGGGAAGGATCTGGAAACTCGACGTACCGGGGGGTGCCGAGTCGGCTATCCGGCAAGAAACGCAGCGGCTGCTGAACACGGACTTCGGTACCGTCTCCATAGATTCGCTGGCTCTGCTGCTGGCCCACCAGGACCAGCGGGTGCGGCGTCAGGCGCAGTTCGAGTTGGCCAGTCACCGTGGCGGGCAGGGCTATGATGTACTACTGGCTGCGGCACGGACGGCTACCAACCAGCTTGCGCGGATTCACGCCATTTGGGGGCTGGCGCAGATGCACCGGCGCGGGGGCAAATCGATCGACGTAGTAGCTGATTTCCTGACGGATAGCGATCCCGAGATCGTAGCACAGGCCGCCAAGATGATCGGCGACGTACGCTTCGGTGGGGCCAGTCAGGCACTCATCGCTGCCCTGGACCATGCGGAGCCCCGCGTACAGTTCATGGCTATGGAAGCGCTGGGGCGTACCGAAGACCAGAACGCCGTAGCGGGCATCCTGCGCCTGGTCGAGGCCAATGACGATCAGGACACCTACCTCCGCGCCGGTGCGATGATCGCGCTGGGCCGGATCGGGGATGCGGAGGCCATGGCGGAGCTGCAGGATAGTCCCTCCCGCGCCCTGCGTACCGTGGCCGTGGTGGCCCTGCGCCGGATGGAATCGCCGCGCATTGCCGACTTCCTCGACGACGAAGACGAGTACATCGTAGCCGAGGCCGCCCGGGGCATCAACGACGACTACTCCATCGAGGAAGCACTGCCCGCTCTTGCAGCTACGCTAGCGGAAGAACGCTTCAGCAGCGAGCCGCTCGTACGTCGGGCCATAAATGCCAACCTGCGAGTCGGCGCAACGGAGAATATTCAGCTCCTCGTCGACTATGCGACCCGCCCGTCTGCGCCCGAAGCCATGCGGGCCGAGGCGCTGGCTACCCTGGCCAACTGGGGTACTCCCTCGCTCTTCGACCGCGTAGACGGACGATACCGGGGTGAGCTGGACCGCGACTCTACGGAAGTAGCCCGACTGCTGGAACCGGTGGTAGCAGCGCTCATCGCCCGCGGACCCACGGCAGTACGCCGGGCCGCCATCCTTGCTGCCGGTAACTTACGCCTGGAGGAGACGATCCCGCAGCTAACCGAGCTACTGGCCCGGGATCAGGACCCGGCCGTACGCATCGAGGCGCTCAATGCCCTCACGCAGCTCGACGCACCCGAGCTGGACCGAGATCTACAGACCGCCCTGGCCGACCGGACCAGCGAGGTGCGGGCACGCGCCCTGGAGATACTGCCTAGCTCGGGCCTGCGTCCGGACCGCTCGGTGGAGCTCTACGATAAGGTACTGCAGCAGGGATCCGTCGTAGAGCAGCAGGCCGCCCTGCAGGGGCTGGCCGAGATCCACGATACTACGGCTACTGCCCTACTCGGACGCCTCCTCACCGACCTGGAGGCAGACCGGGTGCCGGCCGACGTACGCCTCGACCTGGCCGACGCCATCGAGCAGCACGGCGATCCGGCTCTCAATGCGCTGCTTACCGATTACGCCGGCACCCTCCATGGCGACTACGGGCTATACGCCATGGCCCTGGAGGGGGGAGATGCCGAGCGGGGTCAGCAGATCTTCTACCGCAATGAATCCGCTCAGTGCGTACGCTGTCACGCAGTGTTCGAGTACGGGGGCAACGTAGGTCCGGGACTAGAGGGTATCGGAGACCAGCTAAGCAAGCTGGAGCTACTGGAGTCCCTGATCCGTCCTAGTGCCCGCATGGCGCCGGGCTACGAGACGGTATATATCACACTCAACGATGATAGCGCCGTAGCCGGCGTAGTCCTGGAGCGCACCGCGGATGCCCTCAGGCTAAAGATCGGTAAGGAGGACATCCAGACCATCGCGCAAGCCGATATCAAGGAGGAAGAGACGCTACCCTCGAGTATGCCCTCCATGGAAGAGAAGCTGACGCGGCGGGAGGTCCGCGATGTGGTGGCCTTTCTTGCTAGTCTGCGGGAGGAGGAAGCGCGCTGATCTGGCCCGAACGATTCACGGGCTGATGGGGTACTATTGCTAAACTACATACCATGCCCACTTCCACCCACCCCGCCGAGCAATCCGGCACCTACACCCTCGGCGGCGACCTCGAGATCTTCCGCCTCGGCTACGGCGCCATGCGCATCACCGGCGAGGGCATCTGGGGCCCGCCTAAGGATGAGGCTGAGGCCATTCGCGTACTCCAGGCTACGCAGGACCTAGGCATCAACTTCATCGACACCGCCGATAGCTACGGCCCCAACGTATCCGAGGAGCTGATCGCCCGGGCCCTCTACCCCTACCCCAGCGAGCTACTCATTGCCACCAAGGGCGGTCTGGAACGCACCGGCCCCAACCAGTGGCCCGTCAATGGCCGACCCGAACACTTAGAAAAGGCGCTCAAGGGCAGCCTTCAGCGCCTGAAACTGGAACGGATCGACCTCTACCAGCTCCACCGCTTCGACGAGAAAGTGCCCGCCGACGAATTTCTCGGCAAGCTGGCCGAGCTACAGCAGCAGGGCTACATCCGCCACCTGGGCCTGAGCGAAGTCAGCATAGACCAGATCGAGCAGGCGCAGCAGCACTTCGAGGTCGTCAGCGTACAGAACAAGTACAGCCTGACCGACCGCAAGTGGGAAGACGAGGTCGAGTGGACCCGCCGGCAGAATATCGCCTTCATCCCCTGGTACCCCCTGGACGCCGGCGCGGTAGACAACGACACCCTCCAGCAGATCGCCAAGAAGCACAATGCCAGCGTCTACCAGATCGCCCTGGCCTGGTTGCTGGCGCACAGTGATAATATCCTGCCCATCCCCGGTACCAGCTCCGTAGCGCACCTGAAGGAAAACACGCAGGCGGCCACCATCGAGCTGCAGGAGGACGATATGGAGCTGCTGGATGGGCTGGCGGACTAGGAACCTAAAAGGTCGAGTGGCCTCCGGTCCGAGCTGTCACGTACTGTTGCCGCGCGTTGGAGTCTCGGACCGGAGGCCGCTCGACCTTAGCGGAGGAACACCCGCCAGGCCCATGGCTCCAGCGTCAGCTCGTCGCCCTCCCGCAGCGTCACGGCCGCTTGCGTCATTCCATCCCGATAGTCGCCCGGGTAGAGCCGTTCGCCAAAGCGGAGCACCTGCGGCCGCGCACTGAAGTTAAGTACGGCGAATATTTTGCTGCTGCCGTCCTGACGCACGAAGCTCAGGACGTCCGACTCCTTCGTGTTCGGTACGCGGATCATGGTGGCACCCCAGGGGGCGTTCCAGAGGACGCTGGTGGCTCGCTTCAGGGCGATCAGCCGCTGGAATAGCTCGTTCAGGGGATGGTCGCGCCACGGGATGGGGTCGCGCTCGAAGAAGGCCAGCCGCTGGTCCAGGCCCGCTTCCTGTCCGTTGTGGATCAGGGGGATGCCCTCGCCGAGGAAGGACAGGGCGATGGCCGCTTCGAGCCCGTCGCCGAGCAGCTCGTACATCGAACCCTCCCAGGCGTTCTTGTCGTGGTTATCAGTGAAGGTCATGCGCATGGCATCCGTGGGCCAGGCCCGCTCGTTCCAGGAGTAGTAGACGTACAGGCTGCTCACGTCAGCCTTGCCGTGGCAGATGCGGTGCACCGCCTCGTGCCAGCTCCAGGCGTAGGTAGCATCGAAACTGCTCCGGTGCAGGTCGCGCGCCTCCCACTCAGCGAGCAGGAAGACGGGCTTGATGGCGTCGAGTGCCTGACGGGTGGGCTCCCAGAAGTCGAGCGGTACGTAGCCGGCCACGTCGCAGCGGTAGCCGTCGATGTCCACCTCGCGTACCCACCAGCACATTACGTCGCGCATGTAGGTATGTAGCTCGGGCTGCCGGTAGTCGAGGTCGATGATGTCCGTCCAGTCCCACCAGGGCGTGGGCCGGAAGTCGCCCTTGTAGTCGCGGGCGTACCAGTCGGGATGGGCACTTACGAGCACATTGTCCCAGGCCGTATGATTGGCCACCCAGTCGAGAATGACGTACAGCCCCAGCACGTGGGCTCGCCGTACGAAGTCCTTCAGGTCCTCCAGCGTTCCGAATTCCGGATTCACGCCGTAGTAATCCCGGATCGCGTACGGACTGCCCAGCTCCCCCTTCCGGTGCAGCTCCCCGATGGGGTGCACGGGCATGAGCCAGATGATACCCACGCCGAGTTGCTGTAGCCGTGGCAGCTCCTCCGCCGCCGCCCGCAGCGTTCCCGCGGGGGTGAACTGGCGGGTATTCAGTTGGTAGATCGTGGCGGTCTTTGCCCATTCCGGATGTGTCATAGGTATGCGGTACGGTGCCCCCCTCTCCTATGGAGAGGGGCCGGGGGAGAGGAATTAGCGTGTATCTTGGAGCAAAACTAGTCAATCGTGGAACGTAGGAAATTTATCAAGGGCGGGGTCGCAGGTGCATTAGCCCTGGCGGGAAGCAAAACCAGTCTGGCCGCCAGCCGCGCGGTGGGTCCAGAGCCCGAAGTGATCGAGTGGCGCACCTATGAGATGAACTTCGGCGGCGATCAGGGACTACTGACGCGCTACCTCACCGATGCCCTCGAGCCGGCCCTGGACCGCAAGGGCGCCACCCAGTTCGTGCAGTTCAAGGAGTACGGCGACCCCAACCCCGCCAAGCTCTACGTGATGATCAGCTACCCGGACGCGGCTACCTACCTGTCGGTGCAGGACCTTTCGGATGATCAGGACTACACCGCTGCCGCCGCCGACTACGATGCGCTCAAGGCAGCCAAGCCGATCTACACTCGCTACTCCAGTTGGCTGCTGTCTGCTTTTTCCGGTATGCCGCAGTCGGTCACCCCCGACGCGGCCTCCGGCCTGTTCGAACTACGCACCTACGAGGGCTACTCCGAAGATGCGGTGCGCCGCAAGATCGGCATGTTCAACGACCACGAGCTGACCATCTTCGACGAAACCGGACTCAAGCCCGTCTTTTTCGGTGATATGCTGGCCGGCCCCTACCGCCCGGCCCTGGTGTACCTGCTGCAGTTCACCGATATGGAGGCCCGCAACACCAACTGGGGCAAGTTCAGCGACCACCCCACCTGGATCGAGATCAAGGGTATGGAAAAGTACGCCGACTCGGTATCTAACATCCGCCGCACCTTCTTAGTCCCCGCTTAGGGCCTGCTCCAGCGCGGCGGCGAAACGGTCGAAGTCTTCGATGTGCGGCAGGTGACCTAGGCCGGCCAGCTCCAGCAGCCGCGCGCCGGGGATCTTGTCGGTGATCGTGCGGCCCAGGCGGTCGTAGCGCCCCATGGTTTCGGCTACGGCGTTACTCACCAGATCTTTGCCCAGGGCCGTACGATCGCGGGTGCCGATGATGAACACCGTAGGTACCTGCAGACCGGGTAGCTCGTACACCACCGGCTGGGTAAACACCATATCGTAGGTCAGAGCTGCATTGTAGGCCACCAGCCCGTAGTCTTCACTCTGTGCCCAGCCGGCCAGGATATTGACCCAGGGGTCGTAGGCCGGCTCCCACTGCCCATCGTAGTAGTTGGCCTGCTGGTAGGCGCGGATGCTATCGTAGGATTTATCCATTTCCCGGGCGTACCACGCATCGATCGTACGGTAGGGCACCTTCAGCTTCCAGTCTTCCAGTCCGATGGGATTGACCAGGATGAGTTGCTCCGTCTGTTTGGGATACATCAGCGCGAAGCGGGCAGCCAGCATACCGCCCATGGAGTGCCCCAGCACGATGGTGGTATCCACGCCCAGGTGGTCGAGCAGCTGCCGGGTGTTGTCGGCCAGCTGCTGGAAGGTGTACTGGTAGCGCTCCGGCTTGGAGGACTTACCGAAGCCGATCTGGTCCGGCACGATGACGCGGTAGCCGAAGCGGATCAGCCATTCCATAGTGGTAGCCCAGTAGGCCCCGTTGAAGTTCTTGCCGTGTAGGAGCACTACGGTCTTTCCGTTGGGCTGGTCGGCCCGCTCGTCCATGTACAGCATCTCCAGGGGCTGCTGCTGGGACTCGAGCCGAAGGGTATCTACGGCATAGGGGTAGGCGTAGTCACTCAGTCGGGCATCCAGCGGACGAACGGAATCCGCCTGAGCAGTCACGAACAAGGGCAGAAAGAGCAAATAGATGAAACGCATCAGTGGTGGATTTTTCGGGGCAGCTACGGCAGCGGGACCAGCTTATACGTCACGGGTGCGTCGCTGGCTATGAAGCCATTCACCCTCTTAGTTGTTCTCTTAGCCGTCTCTATTTCCGCCGTTGTACGACTGATGTTCCAGCGTCACGGGGCACCTGCTGTATAATACAGTCGGCGCGTAGCTACCGGCGCCTTACGCGCGGGAGTAAGCCGCTAGGCGGCCTCCGCCGTCTTCGTACGCTCCCCCTCCGAGATCCGTGCGGCGGCATACTTCTTGAAGATGTGCCGCTGCATGTAGCGGCCCACACTGGCTACGGCACGGATGCGCTGCCAGTGCTCGCTCGGCACCCCGAAGTAGGCGTATACCGCCCCGTTGTTGCGGAACTTTACAAACAAAGTGTTGGCCGCCCGGAGGTATCCCATCTCGGACAGCATCTGAGAGTTGACCTTTTGCATCACGATCGGAAGTGCCATAACAAGATGATTTTCAGCGTACTGGTGTACGTAGAAAACACTTCGTTCAAACAATTGGTTTGCTTTTAACAAACTTTTTGTTTGTTTTATGTCGTAAAGAAGGCGCGTACGGTTTGGCAGACATAAGCCAGCGTATCTTCCGTCAGTTCGCTGTGCATGGGCAGGGAGAGCACCTCCCTACAGAGGGCATCGGTGACCGGCAAAAAGTCCACCGCATTAGCCGCCGTGCCGCGGAAGGCGTCCTGATCGTAGAGCGGTACGGGGTAGTAGATCATACTGGGCACGCCCGCCTCGCGGAGGTGTTGCTGCAGCGCCTCCCGCCGGCCGCCCGCGATACGCAGGGTATACTGGTGGTAGACGTGGGTACTGGCCGGCAGACGGGCGGGAGTCAGCAGGCCATCGATGCCGGCCAATTGCTCGTCGTAGTAGCGGGCGGCGGTGCGGCGGCGGGCATTGTAGTCATCCAGCCGCGTGAGCTTACAGTTGAGCACGGCGGCCTGGATCGAGTCGAGCCGGCTGTTGCAGCCTACCACGTCGTGGTAGTACTGCCGATTTTGTCCGTGGTTGGCGACCATGCGCAGGCGGGCGGCCAGCTCGTCGCTGTCCGTATTGATGGCACCCCCGTCGCCGTACGCACCGAGGTTCTTACTGGGGTAGAAGCTGGTGCAGCCGATATCCCCCAGCGCGCCGGTGCGGCGCTGCTGCCCGTCGCTAAAGGTGTACTCGGCTCCGATGGCCTGGGCGTTGTCCTCCACGATGTGCAGTCCGTGCTGCTTAGCCAGGGCGACGATGGGCTCCATATCGCAGCTCTGTCCGAACAGGTGGACCGGGATGATCGCCTTCGTGCGCGCCGTGATGGCCGGCTCGATCTGTGCGGCGGTGACATTGAAGGTGAAGGGGTCCACGTCTACCATGACCGGACTGAGGCCCAGCAGAGCGATCACCTCGGCGGACGCCACGTAGGTAAAGGCCGGTACGATCACCTCGTCTCCCGGCTGGAGGTCCAGGGCCATGAGGGCGATCTGCAGCGCGTCCGTGCCGTTGGCGCAGGGAATCACGTGGGCACTGCCCAAAAACTCCTCCAAGCCCGCCTGAAACTGCTTGACCGCCGGTCCGTTGATGAACGCTCCGCTGCGCACCACGTCGAGGATGGCCCCGTCTACTTCCTCCTGCATCTGTTCGTACTGGGTCTTGAGGTCGACCATCTGGATGGACTGTACGGGCGGTAGCTGGGCGCGGCCGTCGGGTGCGGTGGGGGTAGCCATAGGGTGGGTGGTGGAGGGCGGGGTGAAGGATCGACCGGCGCGTACGCAAGTCAGAGGGCTAAGGTACGGAGATAAGGCTTGAGCACCCCTTACCTCCCCAGATTCCCTAACCCCCTGTAGTTTCCTCCTGCCGTGCGCGGTATCTACCCCCCGAAACTTATCTCCTGGATCGTCACCCCCTCCGTGTCGAAGAGCGACCGGTCGACGCTACCCTCGCCGACGCGGATGTCCGTGAAGTACATCTCGGTTTCGGTCTTTCCGTTGCGGGTGGTCGACTGGATGGGGAAGCCGTCAAAGGACTGCATCCCACCCTCCGGCGTGCGGAACAATTGCTTGCCCGCGCCCATCATGCCTACCATCCCCCCGAAGACGTCCTCGGGGGTCAGGGCCAGGTCTTGAGTCACCCAGCTCGTGGTTGTCGTGCCGTGCTTGCTGTCTTCTACGAGGTACTTTTCGCAGGCGTAGCCGTCGATCGTTTTGCGCTCGCCGGTGCGGGTGATCGTAATGTAGTCCGCCATTTCATCGCGCACTCCATCCACCTTGCTCCCCAGATTAGGTATCCGCATACGGAAGCCCTCTTTCTGCCCCTTTTTGTTGGTCGTGATGGTGGTGGTCTTCCCATCCTGGGTGTTGAGGATCATCTGGCTCTGTCTGCCATCCTCGTCGGTCACCAGCATAGCAAACCGGTCGGGGATAGCCCCCAGCTGAATCGTACTGCGGTTTTCTTTCCCACTCTTTTTGCGCTCGGTGATGAGCATCCGCAGACTGAAGGCAGTAGGGTTCTGGTACGCTTCAAACTCCCCCTCCTCCAGCGCTGTGCCGTACAGTACGGACTGAACGTAAGCTTCCTCCGCTACGGTATCGACGGGCGCGGCCGCCGGTGCCTGTTTCTTTTTGAACAGGCCCTCGATGGCACCGAAGGCCTTATCGACCCCCTCGTCCACTTTCTGATCGATGCGCTGATTGGCCCGGTTTTCCGTGCGGTGCTTGGCCCGCTGCTTGGCGCGTTTGACCGGTTGCTGGGCGGCCAGGCACAGGCCGATAAGGAGAAAGAACAGGAGGAACAGGATGCGGTAGGTCATAGCGGAATTGGCTTGCTTGTGTGTGCCTTTATCGCACCTGCGGCCCCGCCGTTACGCTTACCCGATTTTTATCCGCTGCCGGTTTTGTTAAAGTGCGTGCCGGACCGAACGGACGCCTTCCGCGGCCCGTTTAGTGAATAGGTGTATGTACACCATTTTTCCCCAAAGCACAGCACACATGAAACGTTCCGCAGAAGTTGGTGGCGACCTCGCCCGCATCCTCTTTATGGTTTTCCTGACCCTCGTTTTTCTTTCGCTCTTCTTTATCCCTACTATCGCGAAGTTCCTCTAGCCCTGGTTAGCGGGGTGGAAGGACAGGATGGTCTCACGCAGGAAATCCGTATCCAAATGGGTATAGATCTCGGTGGTCAGTATCGACTCATGGCCCAGCATTTCCTGCACCGCCCGTAGGTCCGCGCCGCCCTCGATCAGGTGGGTAGCGAAGGAGTGTCGAAAGGTGTGCGGACTCACCTTCTTATCGATCTCCGCCGCCACGGCGTACTTCTTTACGGCCGTAAAGACCGATACCCGACTGAGCGCCCCACCCCGTCGGTTCAGAAACACGATGTTCTCATCTACTATCCGGGGGAGCACCTTGCGCACGTACTCCAGGTAAATCTCTACGTGCCGGATCGCGCCGCCGCCGATGGGTACGATACGCTCCTTATTTCCCTTGCCGGTCACCCGGATAAATTCCTCATCCAGGTACAGATCGGAGAGCCGCAGGCCGGTCGCCTCACTCACCCGCAGTCCGCAGGCGTAGAGCACCTCCAGCAGGGCCCGGTCGCGCAGTCCGTGATCAGTGCTCAGATCGATGGCGCCGAGCAGGGCACGGATCTCTTCGTAGGTCAGGACCTCCGGGAACTTACGTCCCAGTTTGGGTGCGCGCAGCAGTTCGGTGGGGTCCGTGTCGATGACCTGTTCGTCCAGCAAAAAGGCAAAGAAGGTCTTGAGTGCCGAGACCAGCCGGGCCTGGGAGCGGGGGGCCAGACCGAGCTCCGCCAACTGCTGCACGAAGCTGTCCAGGTGCATCCGCTCCACGCCGCGCACCCCCGGTTGCCAGCCGCGCAGCTCGAGGTAGGCCGGTAGCTTTTCCAGGTCGCTGCGGTAGGCCTTTAGGGTATGGGGGCTGTAACCCCGCGTCAGCGTCAGGTACGCCTCGAAGGCCCGGAAGTGTGGGATCCAGGGGTTCACTGGGCGAGCAGGAAGCCGTCCTCCCGCCGTTCGATGAGCAGGCCGCGGAAATCTTCGCGGAAGGCCGCCACGTCCAGCCCGTCAAATTCGTCCCGCGAGTGGGTAGTGGTGAGCACGACTACCGGACAGCCGGCGTTATTGGCCGCCCGGGCGCCGGTCACGCTGTCCTCGAAGATGAGGCAGTTCTTCAGGTCCACCCCGATGCCATCGGCCGCCTGCTGGAACACCTCCGGGTCGGGCTTCCCGTTGGTCACCATGCCGGAGTGTACGATGTGGCCCATCATCTCCCGGATACCCAGTCCGTCGATGACGAAAAAGGCGTTCTCCTTCGGTCCGGCCGTGCCGATGGCCAGGGGCACGTCCTGGGCGTAGGCCTTGCGGATGAATTCGAGGGCACCGCCTACGGTCTTTTCCGTCAGTTCCGGGGCGAAGATGTCGCGGTAGGTGGCTTCCTTATCCCAGGCGATCTTCACCCGGTCGTCGTGGCTGTAGCGGTCGCCGAAGAGCCGTTCGAGGATCTCCAGGTTCACCCCGTGGATCTCCTCCTTGACCCGCTCCAGGGAGTACTCCAGGCCGAGCTCGCTGAGCTTGCGCTGCCAGGCCCGGTGGTGGACCATCATATTGTCGACCAGGGTGCCGTCGAGATCAAATAGGATTCCCTTAAACGAGATAGGACGCACGGGCGTAAATTTTAGGTTCTTCGATCCAGCCCCATTTGGCCAGGCGGTACTGTAGACTTACGCGCAGCACACCGAGTCCGTACGTACTGCTCCGCGCAAAATCGATACTACTGGCCTCGGCAAAGTACTTGGTCGGGCAGGTCACCTCCGCAACATCAAAGCCGTGGTAAATGATCTGTGCCAGCATCTCATTGTCGAACACGAAATCGTCGTCGTTCGCCGCAAAGTCGATCGTCTCCAGCACCTCCCGGCTAAAGGCCCGGTAGCCCGTGTGGTACTCGCTCAGCTTATAGTTCAGCAGCAGGTTCTGCACGGCGGTCAGGGCACGGTTGGCGACGTATTTGTACAGCGGCATCCCACCCTGCAGCGCCCCCTTGCCCAGGATCCGCGAGCCCAACACCACCGGGTACAGCCCCTCCCCGATGATATTGCACATTGTCGGGATCAGCTTCGGCGTATACTGGTAGTCGGGGTGCAGCATGATCACGATATCCGCCCCGATATCCAGCGCCCTGCGGTAAAGGCTCTTCTGGTTCGCCCCGTAGCCCCGGTTGCGGGGGTGGGTGATCACGTGATCCACGCCGAGCTGTCTGGCCAGGACTAGGGTCTCATCCCCACTCGCATCGTCGCACAGCACCACTTCATCCACCAACTCCCGCGGCACCTCCAGGTAGGTCTGCGCCAGGGTACGCGCCGCATTGTAGGCGGGCATGACTACTACTACTTTTTGGTTTTTGTACATGTAGGGGGAAGATAGACCCTTCGGGGTAGACCGCTTCGCGGGGTAGACCCTTCGGGGTAGCGTGTCTACCCGCGGTAGCGGTCTACCCGCCAAAGGCGGTCTAATACACCGAAGGCATACCTTTGCTCCATGACTCCAGGTACCGTAGCCTTTTACACCCTCGGCTGCAAGCTCAACTATAGCGAAACTTCCGCGATCGGACGCCAGTTTACCGCCGCGGGCTACCGCGAGGTGCCCTTCCGGGAGGGGGCGGACGTGGTCGTGATCAATACCTGCTCCGTCACCGAATTTGCCGATCGCAAGTGCCGCAACGTCGTACGCAAGGCGCTGGGCGCGAACGCAGGTGCGAAGATCGTAGTGGTAGGCTGCTACGCCCAGCTCAAGCCCGAGGAGATCGCCGGCATCGAAGGCGTGGATCTGGTGCTGGGCGCGGCGGAGAAGTTCCGTATTCTGGACTACATCGACGGCATCACGGCCGGCAGCGGTAAGGGGATGGTGCGCGCCGGCGAGGTGCGGGAGGCCGATACCTTCGTGTCGTCGTTCAGCTTCGGCGACCGGACGCGCTCGTTTCTCAAGGTGCAGGACGGCTGCGATTACAGCTGCAGTTTTTGCACGATCCCCCTGGCCCGCGGAGCGAGCCGCAGCAGCACCGTAGAGCAGATCGTCAGTGACGCGGAAGCTATTGCCAGGCGCGGCGTGAAGGAGATCGTACTGACCGGCGTAAATATCGGTGACTTCGGTAATGGCACGGCCGTGATCGAGGGACAGCGGCCGCGTAAAGAGGCCCTATTTGTCGACCTGGCCCGTGCACTGGATCGAGTGCAGGACATCACCCGCTTTCGGATATCCAGTATCGAGCCTAATCTGTGTACGGACGAGGTGATCGACTTCGTGGCCGGTAGCCAGCGCTTCGCGCCCCACTTTCATATGCCCCTGCAGAGCGGCAACAACAAGCAGCTTGCCCAGATGCGCCGCCGCTACCGCCGCGAGCTGTACGCCGAGCGGGTCGCCCACATCAGGCGAGTGATGCCCCACGCCTGTATCGGGGTGGACCTGATCGTCGGCTTTCCCGGGGAGATGGAGGAGGACTTCGAGGAGACCTACCGCTTCGTGGAAGCGCTCGACGTCAGCTACTTCCATGTATTCACCTACAGCGAGCGGGCCAATACCCCGGCCGCCAGCATGGAGCGCGCCGTGCCCCTGGCCGAGCGCCGGCGCCGGAACAAGCGACTGACCGTACTGAGCGAGCGCAAGCGCCTTGCTTTCGCCGCCCGCCACCTCGGCGAGGTACGCCCCGTGCTTCTGGAACGCAGCCGGACGGACGGCCTCCTCCACGGCTTCACCGACAACTACGTTAAGGTAGCCTTCCCGGCGGAGGAGAGCTGGGTGAACCACCTCGTAGAGCTCGAACTACAGGAGCTGAACGAAGACGGGCTAGTACAGGCCGCGCTGGCCCCACAGTTCGCGCACTGATTCCGCCCCCTAGCTATTGATAGGCCACATTGACCTTATCGGCTTCGACGATGCGGAGGATGTCGTTGCGGAAGTCGGCGTAGTGATCGGGCTGGACGATGTCGGTCTTGAGGCGCATACTGCGTTTGAGCTGGAAGCCGGTATCGGTGGGCGTAAACTCGATGGTGTAGTCGATATAGTCGTTGCTGACCGAAATGGACTCCGGGATCTCCACCAGCGTTTTACCGGCGGGCGTGGCTACGTCTAGGGTCTGCTCGTAATACTCGGCGCGGAAGGTCTTCCAGAGATCGATGGGTAGCTTGCGCGTGGCGGTGGTCGTGTAGGAGGGCGATGTGAACTGGTCGCTGAGCACGATGGGGTAGATCTTCATCCCGCCGATCTTGCTGCTGGGGTCGGCTACGCGGTAGCTGTAGTCGTAGCCTACGGTGTTGCTCGACACATCCTCCAATCCGGCGTCGAAGGATAGCTTCGTCAATTCTACGCGGGGGTAGTTGTCGCTGATGGCTTCCTGCATGCTGCGGCGGCGGTTGTCCTCGCTGTCGGTCCGGTAGCTGCTACGCATACCGGAGGCGACGGCATTGATCTTCTGATTTTTGAGGTCGAAGATCATGTCGCCGTTATCGAAGGTGACCGTACCACTGCGGACCACGCTGTTCACGCCGCGGGATGGCGGGTTGACCGGGCCGGCCGTACCGTCGAACGACTCCCCCCGGCGGGGGATCGCCAGGGCGAAGGCATTGTTGACCGACCAGTCGCCGGTGCCGAAGGGCAGATTCTCGTCCGTCAATTCCACGTAGTAGGGGGTATTGTCCAGATCCACGCGAGCGATACAGTGGTTGAAGCCGGTACCGGGCAGGGCCAGGTCATTGCGGCTGCGGTTGCGGGTATTGATGAGCACCAGGTTGGCGTCGATACCGCGCACGTCGCACATGGCTACGAAGAGGGAGCTGACGTCCTTGCAGTCACCCTGTCGCGTAGCCAGCGTCTTGGCGGCGCTCTGGGGCACGTAGTTGGACTGCAGGAACGGGACGGAGATGTAGCGGATGCTACCGCTCACGAAGCCGTAGATCCGTTCGACCTGCTCGCGCTCGGTCAGTCCGGCCGGCGCGTCGGCGAACAGCTCCTCGGTGGCCTGCCGAACGTTGTCGTCTACGCGCACCTTGGCGTAGGTCAGCTCGCTGTACCATTTGGCGATGAACTCCCAGTCTTCAATGTTGGATACTCGCACGGTGGTGTTGATGTCCGAGTAGTCCGGCGTGACGGCCTCGACCTGCAGGCCGGGCTGGTCCTTGATCTGCCAGACGTAGAGGTCGTTGCCCTCCACGGTGCTCCGCTCGGGCTGCAGATCGGTGTACTGCATACCGGTGATCTTGGTGGTGAACTCGGTGCCCTTCGGTACCAGCAGACTGAAGGTGCTCTGCAGGCTGGGCAGGGCCATGGTGAGGGGGTGATCGTTCCAGAACTTCCCGGCTAGGCGACCGTACTTGTAGTCCTTCACGCGGTACACCAGGTAGATCGCACCGCCGGGCTGCAGGCGGTCGAAGACGATGTCGGCACCCGAGCGGGAGGCTTCGTGGCGGCTGCCGTCGGGGTCAAGTACTTCGACCGTTTCCACCACACCCTGCTGCGAGCTGTAGATACCGATGCTGTATTCCTTCCACTGGTCTACACCGGCGGGGTTAAGCGCTTTGGCGAGTACGACGGTACGGGTCTCGCTGGCCCCGCCCGGGTGTACGATCTGCTGCACGTCGTAGGCCAGGATGGCGCTGTTGTCGTCGGGAAAAGCGTCCTGCCCTCCCGCCCCGGCGTACAGGGCGTAGTAGTCCGTTTTGGGCAGGGCATCGAAGGCGGAGCTGGAGGTGCCGCGCAGGTTGCGTAGGGCATCCCGGCTATCGAAGTCGTAGGGGTTGAGGGCCAGTGCCTTTTCGTAGGCCGTGGCCGCCTTTTCCTTTTCCCCGCCCTCGGCGTAGATACCGGCTAGGCTACTGTACAGCGTACCCGTGTAGGGCGAGAGGGCCAGCGCCTTGTCCAGTGCATTCTGGCTGCCGCGGTAGTTACCCATGAGGTAGTACAGCCGGCTCAGGCGTGCGTAGAGGTTCACGTTCGTCGGTTCGCGCTCGATGAGCATATCGAACAGTTCGAGCACCTCGCTGGCCTCTCCGGCCTGTAGCCGCAGCTCGATGAGCTGCTCCACTACGGCGTCGCGGTAGTGCTGCTTGAGGTATTTCTCCAGGGTACTGATGGCCTGTCGCGGCCGCTTGCGGAAGCCACTCTCCAGTCCGGCTTTGGCGGTAGCCACGTCGGCGCTTTCCGGGTAGCGCTTCATCCCGGCTTCGACCAGGTCCATGACCCGCTCGGTCTCCTTGCGGCCACCGGCCAGGACCACCTCCTGCCCGAGGGTTACTTCGGACTCTCCGTACAGCCGGCGGTAGGTGTTCAGTAGGGATTCGAAGGTGGGCCAGTCCTCCAGGTCCTTCGCATCCTGCATCCGCTGCATCAAAGAAAAGGCATTCTCGGGGGCGTATTCCACCAGGTATTCTTCGAGTTCGGAGGCACCGGTCTGGTCGTCTACGTAGCGCCGTGCGGCGATCAGTTGTTCCATCACGTGCTCGCTCTCGGGGTAGCGCTTGCGGGCCGTTTCGAGCAGACTGCGGGCCTCCTCGTGGAAGCCGTTCATGAGGTAGAACTGGCTGAAGGCCAGGTAGTCGATGTAGTGCGCCTGCTCGTTGGCGATACGGGCCCGGAAGTAGGCTTCGGTCGGATTGGGGTAGGCGCGCTGCTCCTGCTGGACTGCCTTGGTGTAGGGCTGCGGCTGGTCGGTGAACTCGAGGGCGGGGATCAGCTGGCCACCGGTATCCGTGATGCGGAGCAGGAAGTTGGCTCCCGTGCCGGAGGAGGCACCGATCTGTACGACGATGCGGTTGTGCCCCGCCTGCAGGGGCACGGCGAAGGTGTAGGCATCCAGGTGGGTATCGCGCTCGTGCCATTCGGTGAATACGGGCTGGTCGTTTACCCACACCTTGACCGAGCCGCTGGCGCCGAGGCGGAAGACCACCTCCTGGGCGCGCGGACTGCGGCAGAACGTCTGGGCGTAGCTGATCGAGTTGCCGGTATTCATGTGGTTGCCCATATGCAGCCAGCCCTGCCGGCCGGGCTCCACGCCGGGGATCCAGCCGACCGGCACCCCCAGTTTGTTGGTGAATACGGCGTCAGCCTGGGGCTGATCCAGTACGCCGAAGTCGCGGTCAAAACCGCTCTCCGAAATATTCTCGAAGGGGCCCACCACCTGCCAGGGGCGTACCGTGCCGATCTCGGCGAAGTAGTTGCGCGCTTTCTTGACGTTACCCGACAGGTGCTCGTGCTCCCCCAGAGCGTAGTAGGCCAGCGGACTGATGCGGGTGTAGGGGTTATCGACCAACTCTTCCAGCCAGTCGTACTGCTCCTTGCTTACTTCGCTGCGTCCGGCCGACCAGAGCGCGTCCAGGTAGGCATTGCGCCGCGCCGCATCGGTATCACGTGTGGTGTAGTCGTAATAGGTAGCGGCCGATGCTGCTCCCCGCCGCAGCTGTAACTGGGCGAACGACAGGGCGATCGTAGCCTCCGCGCCCTGGGGGCCGGTCAGGCGATCGCTGAAGTAGTTGAGGGCCTCTTCGGTTTTACTGGTGGACAGCAGGTCGTAGCCGGGCTGGAGGGGATTGGACTGGGCAAAGAGCGTAAGGCTACTGGCGAGCAGTAGGCTGAGGGATAACCAACGATTCATGTACAGGGGTAAGTGCTGTTCAATAGGGGATAAGGTGGAGGACGAAAGATATTCACTTCCTCACTATCCAAACCCCCACATCGGGCATCACCATCTACATTAGCGGCACTTTAACAAGCCTCCCGGTCAGCTAGCGTACGATACGAATGTCCCAGTCGGAGCGTACCCGCAGCTCGGTACCGAAGTCGACATCTTCCTCCGTCTCATCCGTCTGCGTGCTCAGGTCAGTGCGCAGGTCACGCTCGAAGTCGGTCACGACCAGGGGCTGGGCGAGGGAGAAATTCCCCACTCCATTGTAGTTCTGCAGTCCGTCCAGGTAGAGCGTATCCTGGCTGAAGGTCCAACTCCCCTGACCGATGCCCTGCTGCTGGGTCACCTCCGTACCGTCTTCGGTCGTGATGCTCAGGTCGTAGTCGCCGGTAGAGCTCCAGCTGCCGTCCTGCCGCAGGGTCATTTCGAGCGCACTGCTGCTGATCTGACTGCTGCCCGACTGGTCGACGTCCTCCCCCAGGAAGGTCCCCGTGGTAGTGAACTCACTGTCGAAGCGATCTACCGCCCAGGTGCCGTAAAGGTCCGAGGTGATCAGAAAGTCGTCCTCCGGCTCATCGCGTGGGCAGCCGCTGAAGACGAGCAGTCCCAGAAGAAGGATGGGTAGTAATCTGGACATAGGCGATAGTGTATACGGTATGAAAAAGCCGTCGCCGCACCCATTGTGCGACGACGGCTTCGGGGTCCGCACTTTTGTAAGCTGGGGTACAGACCGGCTTACCGGCTGAGTTCCTCGCGGATCTTGTTGAGTGCACTACCCGCGCGTACCCAATCGATCTGGGCCAGGTTGTAGGTGTGTGCTACCTGGAACGATTCGTGGGTGCCGTCCGCGTGGTCGAGCTGTACGGTCAGGTGACGGTCGGGCGCCATGGCGCTGAAGTCCGTGATGCTCACCTTATCGTCCTGCCGGATCTTGTCGTAGTCGTCGGGGTTGACGAAGGTCAGCGCCAGCATACCCTGCTTCTTCAGGTTGGTCTCGTGGATGCGGGCAAAGGACTTGACCAGCACGGCGTGTACGCCCAGGAAGCGGGGCTCCATGGCGGCATGCTCGCGGCTCGATCCCTCGCCGTAGTTCTCCTCGCCCACTACGATCTGGCCGATGCCGTTGTCGCGGTAGGTGATACCACTGTCGGGTACGGCCATGTACTCGCCCGTGACGTAGTTGAGTACCGTATTGGTCTTCTCGCTGTAGGCGTTGATGGCCCCGATCAGACAGTTCTGCGAGATGTTCTCCAGGTGACCGCGGTACGTGAGCCACGGGCCGGCCATCGAGATGTGGTCGGTGGTACACTTGCCCTTGGCCTTGATGAGCACGCGCATATTCTGCACCTGCTCGGACTGAATGGGCTTGAAGGGCTCCAGCAACTGCAGGCGGTCGCTGGTCTCGCTCACCCGCACCTCGATGCCGCTGCCGTCTTCGGCGGGCGACTGGAAGCCGGCGTCCTCTACGGCAAATCCATTGGGGGGCAGCTCGTAGCCGGTGGGGGGATCCAGTTTGACCTGCTCGCCCTTATCGTTGGTCAGGGTATCGGTCAGGGGGTTGAACTTCATACTGCCACTCAGGGCCATGGCGGTCACCAGTTCGGGACTGGCCACAAAGCCGCGCGTCTGCGGATTGCCGTCGTTGCGCTTGGCGAAGTTGCGGTTGAAGCTCGTGAGGATGGAGTTGGCTCGGTTGGGGTCATCCGTATGCCGCGCCCACTGTCCGATACAGGGGCCACAGGCGTTGGCCAGTACGGTGGCACCGGTCTCCTCGAAGGCGGCCAGAATACCGTCGCGCTCCACCGTATAGCGGATCTGCTCCGAGCCGGGGGTCACGGTAAACTCGCTCTTGAAGCGCAAGCCCTTGGCCTTGGCGTCCTTAGCGATATTGGCCGAGCGGTCCAGGTCTTCGTAGCTGGAGTTGGTGCAGCTACCGATCAGACCTACCTCGAGTACGGGGGGGAACTCGAACTTCTCCACCGCAGCGGCAAACTGGCTGATGGGGAAGGCGCGGTCCGGCGTGTAGGGACCATTGATGTGCGGCTCCAGCGTATTCAGGTCGATCTCGATGACCCGGTCGAAGTACTGCTCGGGGTTGGCGTATACCTCGGCGTCGCCCGTCAGGTGCTCGGCTACGCGGTCGGCCAGCTCGGCCACATCGGCGCGGTCGGTGGCCTTGAGGTAGCGGCTCATCGAGTCGTCGTAGCCGAAGGTGGAGGTCGTGGCGCCGATCTCGGCACCCATGTTACAAATCGTGCCCTTACCCGTACAGCTCATGCTGCGGGCGCCCTCACCGAAGTATTCGACGATGGCTCCGGTACCGCCCTTCACGGTCAGTACGCCGGCCACCTTGAGGATGACGTCTTTGGGGGTCGTCCAGCCACTGAGTTTACCCGTCAGCTTCACGCCGATCACCTTGGGCATCTTGAGCTCCCAGGGCATACCGGCCATGACGTCTACGGCGTCCGCGCCGCCTACACCGATGGCGACCATGCCCAGTCCGCCCGCATTGGGGGTGTGGCTGTCGGTACCGATCATCATGCCGCCGGGGAAGGCGTAGTTCTCCAGTACGATCTGGTGGATGATTCCGGCGCCGGGCTTCCAGAAGCCGATACCGTACTTATCGCTCACCGTACTCAGAAAGTCATAGACCTCGCTGTTCTCGTCGTTGGCCCGCGCCAGGTCGGCGTCGGCGCCGGTCTCGGCCAGAATCAGGTGATCGCAGTGCACGGTGCTGGGTACGGCTACCTTATCGCGGCCGGCCATCATGAACTGCAGCAGGGCCATCTGGGCGGTGGCATCCTGCATGGCTACGCGGTCGGGCTGGAAGAAGACGTAGTCCTTGCCGCGGCCGTAGGCCTGTAGGCGGCTCTCGGGGTGTAGGTGGGTATATAGGATCTTTTCGGTCAGGGTCAGGGGCTTGCCCAGTTGCTGGCGTGCCGCGGCTACTTTAGCGGGTAACGCGTCGTATACGCGCCGGATCAGATCAATATCAAAAGCCATAGGTTGCGGTGATTTTTAGCGACTTCAAAGCATGAGGTACATCCGGTGAACGCCGTCAGCCCCAAAAAAGTCAACAAATGTAGCGGATTAACCACTAGTACATGGGGCAGCCACAGCCCGCCGCCCGGCATCCCTGCAGGAGCAGCAGACACAGCAGGAGCAGGAACAGGTACAGCGGACGGGTCATCCCGTAAATATAGCACCCGGGGCGGGGCCGCAGGTGCAGTGCAAACACCTACCTTGTCCGTGATGCCTATCCACGACCCGCACCCTGCGCTCGACCATCAACTGCTGGTCGGTGCCCGGCCCGTTTCCGGCTCCACCAGATGGATCAGAGCCTTCACCATCTGTTGCGTCGCGCTGGTGATCGCACAGTGCCACTATTCGTTCTTTACGAATCTGGCGGTGCATCTGACCGGCCCTCCGGGCTCGTTTCCACTGCTGCTGGGCATACTTGCTTTACTCACCGGACTTGCCTTCACCAGCATTCCTCCGCTGTATCGGTGGCGGAGCCTGGGGTGGTACCTGGCGGTAGGGCTGTTCGCTTTTCAGGGTAGCTTTCTGGCGCTACTCAGCAGTCGCTACGTCTTATACGGTGAGCCATTTTCGTGGACCGATTTTACGGCGACGTACCTGCAGCCGTGGCCACTGTTTGAGATCTGCTTTGTACTGTTTATCTGCTGCCTGCCACTAGCCCTTTGTTGGAGCCCCGCGGTCCGCGCCGCGTTCGGGGTGCACCGGGGCAGGGCAGTCCTGGCCGTCGTTTTGGGGGTAGTGGCACGGCTGGCACTTACGTACACTACTCGCCTGATCTTCCTGGGTATTTAGGTGCACCTGTACATGTTACACTAAGTATCCTGATTCTACCGTTGGATACACCGTACGCTTTCACCGCTTTTATGGCACTGGAAGCACCGGCTTTTGCCCCATTCGATCCCACCCATGAAATTCTGGCCCCTCCGCACCCGGGAAAACTCCCCCCAGCGTGCCTACCTATTTTTAGATGAGCGCGGGCTCGGCACCCTGCATGTCGACCGGCCGCAGGCCCTGACGGCCATGCGGGCGCTGCAACGGGGCGAGCTGCCCGACGGGGCCGTGCTGTTCCCCAATCCCCAACTCCGGCGTATTCGCTCCCGCCACGATACCACCACGGTCACGGCGCACCTGTACCGGGGTAGGCGGCAGCGCTTCCAGCTCCGCTCGGTGACTGACCGCAACCAGGTGATGGATTCCCTGCGGGGCCACCCGGCCGTGAAGGCCTCCACCATCAAGACCACCCCCCTGCTGCACCACAGCGGCCGCCAACTGGCCATGTTTGCCATTCTGGGAGCCGTGTTCTGGATGTCCTACCAGACGGCCCTCACCACCAGTAGTGGGTCCGATCTACAGGATCAGCTCTCCTTCATGGGGTGGAACGGCGTACCCGTCCCGGCCCTACCCTACGTAGCTGCCGTGACCCTTTTACTGGCCGGCGGCTACAGCGTATGGCGTCCCCGCCGCAGCCGACTGTATGACGAGCTACTATTTCAGTAGCTCTACGACCGCTGACCGGCTGTTTATCGTATGGAGTGTATGCCGTACCGTTTTCTGCTCCTCTGTTGCTGCTTTCACGCTGCGCTCTTCGCCCAGTCTACCCCCCTCCGGGGCCGGGTGAACGTGCAGGGCGGTGAACCCGCTGTCGGGGCCTACGTCCTTCACCTGCGCACCGAAGCCCACACCCACACCAATGAGCTGGGCAATTTTCAGGTCGATGGCGTAGTTCCGGGTGATTCACTACGCGTGTCTTACCTGGGCTACCGCACCGCCACCGTGCCCGCCCCGGCGGCTGGATCGGAGCTTCGCATTTCCCTCAAGGAATCCTTCATCGACCTGCGCACCATCACGGTACGCCCCACGGTAGCGGCCCTGAACGTAGTGGCGGACATCGACGCCCGGCTCCGCCCCGTCAATTCCAGCCAGGAGGTGCTGCGGCGCGTACCCGGACTCATCATCGGCCAGCACGCCGGCGGGGGCAAGGCCGAGCAGATTTTCCTGCGCGGCTTCGACATCGACCACGGCACGGATGTGGCCGTATCCGTAGAGGGTATGCCCGTCAATATGGTGAGCCACGCCCACGGACAGGGTTACGCAGACCTGCACTTCGTAATTCCCGAGACGATCCAGAAGATCGACTACGGCAAGGGGCCCTACTACGCCGGCCGCGGCAACTTCGCCACGGCGGGCTACGTCGACTTTTCCCTCAAAGACCGGCTCGATCGCTCCCTGATCACCGCCGAGGCAGGCTCCTTCAATACCCTACGGCTTGTAGGACTCTACGACCTGCTCGATCGCCCGCAGAGCAACGCCTACCTAGCTACCGAGTACACCCTTACGGACGGCCCCTTCACCTCCAGCCAGCACTTCAGCCGCCTCAACCTGATGGGGCGCTATACTACGGAGCTGGAAAACGGGAGCCGACTGTCGCTACTAGCCAGCCACTTCAGCAGTAAGTGGGATGCCTCGGGCCAGATACCGGTACGCGCCGTAGAGCAGGGGCTGATCGGCCGCTTCGGGGCCATCGATGATACCGAGGGTGGCTTCACCAGCCGCAGTAACCTGATCGGAGCGTTCGTGAATGTGGTCGACCGCAGCACCTTCGTGAAGACCACCGCCTACTACACCCACTACGACTTCGAGCTCTTCTCCAATTTCACCTTCTTCCTGGAAGATCCCGTCAACGGAGATCAGATCCGCCAGTACGAAGACCGGGAGTTGTTCGGCTTCCAGTCCGAGCTCACCCACGACTTTCATGCCGCCGGGGGAGAAAGCCAGTTGAAAGCCGGTATCGGACTGCGCTACGATGATATCGACGACAACCAGCTCAGCCGTACCCGCAACCGGCAGGACCTGCTGCAGCGCCTGCAGTTCGGCGACATCGACGAGACGAACCTGTTTGCCTACGCCGGGGCGGACTTCGAGTTTGGGCGCTGGCTCATCCACCCCGGTCTGCGCCTGGATCAGTTCGTGTTCAACTACGTGGATAAACTACAACCTACCTACGACCGGCAGGAACAGCGCAAGGCCGCGGTGAGTCCAAAATTCAATATCCTCTACACTGCCAATGACCGCACCCAACTATACCTCAAGATGGGTGTCGGCTTTCACGCCAACGACAGCCGCGTAGTCCTGGATCGCAGCGCGGCCGCCATCCTGCCCCGGGCACTCGGTGCCGACCTGGGCACGATCTACCGACCCACCGACCGGCTGTTCCTCCAGGCCGCCCTCTGGTACCTGTACCTGGAGCAGGAGTTCGTCTACGTAGGCGACGCCGGTGTAGTGGAGCCGAGTGGCGAAACCCGCCGACTGGGGGTAGACCTGGGCCTGCGCTATCAGTTTACGCCCTGGCTCTTTGCCGACTTCGATCTGAACTATGCGCTGGCGCGTAGTATCGACGAACCCGAGGGCGCCAGCTACATTCCCCTGGCCCCGAACCTGACCGGCACGGGAGGCTTAAACGTAGTACACGAGCGGCTCACGGCCGGCCTACGCTACCGCTACGTACACGACCGCCCCGCCACGGAGGATAATGCCATCGTAGCCGAAGGCTACCTGATCGTCGATGCCAGCGCCAGCTACCGCTTCGGTCCCCTGACCCTCGGCCTCGTCGTAGAAAATGCCCTCGATACCGAGTGGAAGGAGACCCAGTTCGCCACCGAGTCCCGCCTCCGCAACGAAGCCGCGCCCGTGGAAGAGATCCACTTCACCCCCGGCACGTCCTTCGCGCTGCGGGCGGCTGCTTCTTACCACTTTTAGACTGCCGGACTACCGGCTGGCTACCCGTGGCGCTTCGTAGAAGTCCGCTACCGAGCGGGTATAGATGAACTTGTCCATCATCCGCTTACGCTGAAACCGCGTTGGCTCGGCGGCTCCCTTGGGTACGAGCATCAGCTGCGTTTTGCCCTGGTAAGTGATCGGACTGTAGGGCTGCGCCAGGCGGCGCTCGTCGAAGCGGGTATTGAAGTAGTAGAGGTAGCGCTCGATAAACTCGCGGTAGCGCTTCTGCTTGGCTGGTTTGACCGGCCCGGCGGCACTCACGTACCCAACGGCCTCGTCGTTCTGTAGCGCACGCTTGAATTCCACGGCGTTGAGGGCCCGGCCATTCACTACCGGCATCAGGTTGTACTCCCCGTCGATGACGACCCACTTGTCTTCATCGGCCAGCCATACTTCGGCGACCATGTGGCCCCCTCCGGCTACGGCGGTCTCCACCGACTTCTTCTTCAATCCCACCCGACGGGAGGGCATACCCAGCGCACTCAGGGCAGCCGAGGTGACCGTGGCGTACTCTACACAGCGGAACTTGCGGCCCCGGTCGGCCTCCTCCAGGATGGTGAGGGCATCGCCCTTACTGGGCAGCTTCTTACCGTGGCCGTTCCACTGCTTGCGCGACCAGTCGAGTACCCGCAGGGCGCGCTCGCGATCAGACTGCGCACCGGCGACGACCCCCTCCAGGCGGTACTCCTCGCGGAGTTCCCGCAGGTAGGTGTTGCCGGCCGTGTCGGCGTATTCGAAGGGATAGCCCGCTGCGGCCACATCATCATGATCGATCGCCTCGTGTTTGGTGACTTTACAGGCGCTGAGCGCCAGAAAAAGCAGTGGAAAGCAGAGCAGGGTAAAGATGCGCATGGGTGGTGATTTTCATGGGTGCAGGCAGACCACAAAGTCCACTGCGAAAAGCTAACGCAGCCAGGGCGTCGTTTCTTGTCTGCCACGGGCACCATACTAGGTATTCCCGCCCGTCCGTTGTCTTGCCAATGCATACCCTTATCGCTCCACTCGACTGGGGGCTCGGACACGCGGCCCGCAGCCTGGCCCTGGCCCGCCAGCTGCAGGCCCGGGGCGACCGGGTCAGCTGGGCCTGCAGTGGCCCGGCCGCCGAGATGCTGCGCCGCGAGCTGCCGGAAGGGACGCGCATTCACCGCCTGCCGTCCTACCGCGTGCACTACCGCAGCACCTCCATGGTCTGGAACGTCAGCCGGCAGCTCTGGCACTGGCAGGCCACCATCCGCGCCGAACGCCGCGCCACCGCCCGCCTCGTTACGGAACTTGGCCCGGACCGGATCGTATCCGATAGCCGCTTCGGCTGCTACGACCCCAGGGTGGAATCCGTGTTCCTGAGTCACCAGTTGCACCCGATCACCCACTTCGCACCGGCGTCCGCGGCCTATGCCTGGCAGCTGCGGCACTTCGATGCGTACTGGGTGCCCGATCATCCCGGTCACGACCGGCTGAGTGGCAAGCTGTCTTCCGCGCGGGGCTTCGACCGGGTGAAGTACATCGGGCCCCTCCCCCATACCGCTCCCGCCGCGGGCGAACAGCCCTACGACCTGCTGGCCCTACTCTCCGGCCCGGAGCCCATGCGCACCCGCCTGGAGGATATTCTGCTGCCGCAACTCGGTGCTACTCAGCTGTCCGTTCGTCTGGTGCGGGGCCTGCCCGCGCCCGATACACCGGAGCTCCGGCTGGACCACACCGAGGTGCTGCCCTTTGCCGACACTCCTACCCTATCGCGGTTGCTGACGGCGGCTGAGTTTGTCATTGCCCGGCCCGGCTACTCCACGCTGATGGACCTGCGGGCCATGGGCAAGCCCGCCATTCTCATCCCCACCCCCGGGCAGACCGAACAGGCGTACCTGGCCCAGCGGGCACAGCTGCAGGGCTGGGCCGTGGCGGTGATGGACCAAAGTAAACTGGATCTGCATGCAGCCGTAGCACGGGTGCGGACGCTGCGCTAGTCTATCTCCAGTGCCCGCAGGGCGGCCTTGGTGGCCCGGTACCGTTCGCGCTTTTCGACCACCAGCGGCGGAGAGGCCCGTACCCGGCAGTCGGGGATCGGACAGCGTTCGCAGGTCGTGTTGACCACCACGCGGGGGATGGCCGGGTCGTCGACAAACGCCAGTTCGCGGCGCAGCTCGTCGCTGATGAGCAGCCCCAGGGTCACGCTCACGTTCTTGCCCTCGCGGGGATAGTCAGTGCGGGCCAGGGTGATGCAGAGGTACTCGTCGTCCGTACCGTAGTACAGGCTGCGCTGCGCCTCGATGCGTAGGTTCTCGCGGGGGTCGGCGCTGAGCTCCCGCAGCAGGTGGAGGCTGATCCAGCGGCGGCAGTAGTGCTCGGCCAGTCCGTTCTCGTGGGGGTGGTGGTGGCGGTTGAGGTGCAGTTCCTTATCGACGACGAAGTGGTCCGTGCCCCGGTCATGTACGAAGCGGAGGAAGAACAGCTCCCGCAGGCCGAAGAACTGAGGGATCACGTTGGTCAGCCGGTGGTAGAACATCTCCGGCGTAGCGTTGAAGCGCTGCATTAGCTGCAGAAAGGCCGCCGCATCCCAGCGCGGCAGCTGAAAGAAGGTGCGCAGTTCCCGCGTAAAGGGGGCCAGGGGCAGGTGCAGGGCTACGCTGAAGTAGGTGGCCTTACTGTGGTTGAGCACCTCCTCGAAGACGCGGCCCTTGAGGATACTACTGGTATTGGCGCGCTCCTCGAGCTTGAGGTGGTTGAAGGCCAGCTCCTTGCCGAACTGAAAGCCGCGCTGCACGGGGGTGAGCTTGCCGTTGAGCAGCAGCCGACCGGTAGCCGGCTGGTACACCGAGCGCAGACCCGCCAGGGCCGGCTGCTGATCCAGCCCCTCGGGCACGATCTCGTAGCCGAAGCGGTCTTCCAGCAGTTCGCCCAGCAGCCGCGGGGGCAGGGGGCGGATACTGGGCAGGTCATACTGCTCGGCGAAGGTCTCCACGGCCTGCTCCAGGTCCGGGAAGTAGTTGGCATTAAGCTCCAGGTAGGAGCGCAGGGCGGCGAAGTAAAAGTTCTCTTCCCGCAGGGCGTAGCTGCGGCTGATCTCCAACAGGGTACTGATGAAGGCGCCCACCTGCAGGGGAGCCGCGGCGATGATCTCGGCCACCTTGCTGAGCTCGATCCCGAAGAGCTCCAGGGGCAGCTCGTTGAGGAAGTTGCTCTGTAGCAGCCGGCTCACCGGGGCCAGCTCGCGGCCCAGCTCTCCATCGGTCAGCTCCGCCGTAGTGGAACCCAGGGCGGCGGCCAGGCTATCGACCTTGCCGAGCTTGGGAAATTTCTTGCCCTTTTCGATCTCGTTGAGGTACGACAGCGAGATGCCCGACGCCTTCGACAGCTGGTCAAAGCTGAAGCCGCGCTGCTGCCGCAGCTGCTTCACCTTTAGTCCGAATATAATGCGCTCGTTGGCGGTTTTTGCCCTCATGGTGGGGGCAATTTACAGTACCGGGGGCGAAATTTCGCTTTCGACGCTTACTGCCACGCCAGGGTTTCTACAATGCGGAAGATATCCTCCTTCACGTAGTCGATCACCGGGGCCAGGGAATCGGGATTGGGCTGGGTCTCGAAGTACAGGGCGCCGCGCAGGAAGTGCTCGGTGCTATCCGTAAGAAAGAACTGAAACGGACTGGCCGCCGGCCCCGCGATATCGAAGGCCACGCCGTGCACCCGGGCCGCGTCGCGGTGGATCACGATCTCCTCGATGCTGCTGGCCCGCTGGTTGTGCACGCCCACCAACTCGAAGGCCTCGTCGCGCAGCTCCTCCCACTGATCCGGGGAGCGGATGGGGTAGTACGAGAAGTGCAGCGTGCCGTTGAGCGCGCCGGCCAGCCGCAGGTTGAACCAGCAGGGATCGGCCGGTGCCTCGTCGAAGTAGCTCGTCTCCTGCTCCACGGTGGTGGAGGCGGGCCGCTCGAAGGTGAAGCGGCAGTAGTCCGCGCCCAGGTCAGTATACTGCCGTGGCGGGTACTCCACCCGGGGGTAAGAGCGGGGTTTGGGTACGGGGGGTGGCGCGTCGCCGCAGCTACCCAAACACAGAAGGAGGCCCACCAAGATCAGCATACGCATGCGCAGCTAACGTCGGGGGCCTCCTTCAGGATTAGGGTGCGGCGGTATTTACTTCCACTCACTGCACAGGATGCCGGCGGCGGACTTCACCACCACCTGCCGGCGGACGGTCTTACCCTGCTTCACGGTCAGCAGGTAGCGGCCGGCGGGCACCTCGTCCAGTTGTAGCGTCAGGGTATAGCCATTATGCTCCTTCACGCGGGTCTGATAGCCGGTGGTGCCGTCGAGCTGTTGTAGGGTAATTACGGCGCGCTGCCCCTGCAGATTGATGAGTTGTACGTTCAACTCAAAGGCGTCGACCTGCGTACGTGCGACCAGGGCATCGGTATCCGTCACCTCGGTATGGGCCAGGGCGGGGACGCTGGTGCAAAGCAGGGCAAGAAAGAAGAAAGATTTCATACTATATCGGTTAAATAAAGTGACTGCTCCGGGAGCATTTTAAATTGATTCCACTAAAGTGAGTCAGGAATACTGCCCGGGCAACTTTTACCGATCAACAAACCGCCCCGCTCGACGAGTCGGGCGGGGCGGTAAAACAGTCAGCGGGGGCTCAGTTCAGGCCCAGTCGCTGCACATCAGCAGGTCACCGTCCTTGAGTACGACCTGCTTGCGCACGACGTCGCCTTTCTTGACGGTGATCACGTAGCGGCCGTCGTCCAGGTGTTTAAGGTTCAGCATGGCGGAGTAGCCGTTGTGCCGTTTGATGTGCTTCTGGAAGATGGCTTCACCGGAGCCCATCCGGGTAATACTCACCCGCGTGCGCACCCGTTCGAGGTTCGCCAGGACGATCCCGAGCTGCTGGTCGACGACCATGGTACGGGTGATCAGGGGTTCTACGGCAGCTTTGGCGGTGGGCGCGGCAACGCCCTGCTGGGGTGCGGGATTAGCCGATACGGCAGCGGCACACAGGAGACAAACAAATAGCAGGGTTTTCATGACAAAGTGGTTAATGATGAATGTACAGTACCAAGAGTAGGTGATGTACTGGAATGACTATAAGATCACGGGACCCGTTGCATGTGCCACCATTAATCCGATGAGCTTAGTAGAATTTCCGACGATTTGCCCATCCGCTGGTGTTTATTCGCTACGGCCGGCGCACTATTGGGTAGGGTAGGCGTTGCACCCCCATGAAGATCACGGAGCATACCCTGGATGGTCTAGACCAACCCGCCAAGTTGCACTTGCTGGAGTTGCTCCTTAACGACCTATACCGCCAGGGTATAGTGAGTAACCCGACGCTGATGCATATTGCCAGCGACGTGATGCTACTGGAATATCAGCAGGAGGACGATCTTCTGTGCTTCAACTGTCTGGACCACGAATACGAAGAAGAATGAAGCGCGGAGAAATCTGGTTGATTAACCTAGACCCCACCGTAGGGGCCGAAATTTCCAAGAGGCGCCCCGCGCTCATCGTCAATATGGACGACGTGGGTAAGCTACCCCTGCGCATCATCGCGCCCATTACCAACTGGAAGTCCCACTACCGGGTCGTACCCTGGATGATACACCTACCGAGTGACGACGTCACCCACCTGGATAAGGAAAGCTCGGCGGACTGCTTCCAGACCCGCAGCATCAGCGAGAAGCGCATGATCCAGAAGATCGGTCACGCTACGGACGAGCAGATGGAACTGGCGGAAAAGGGCCTGGGGGTAGTATTTGGATTAGACCGCTAACCCGGGGGGCGCTTACTACGTTACCGCAGTACAATGCGCTACCGTGACCTCCCTGGATAAGACCCCCGATCTACTCGATCAACTCCGCACCTTCGACATCTTTGACGAAGTGGACGACTCCGCCCTGCAGTGGCTCATCGATCGGTCGGATTACGTGATGTACCCCAAGGACAGCCTGATCTTCCGCAATCGCGAGCCCGTAGACCACATGCAGGTGATGCTCAAGGGGGGCTACGTGATCCGCCGCGAATCCGACGGGCGCAAGAAAGAGCTCGGCGTCTGGAAGGCCCCCTACGTGGCCGGTATCCTGCCCTTCAGCCGCATGAAGGAAACGCTCTCCGAGGGGGTTTGCATCGCCGATACTTACGTGCTGCTGCTCCACAAGGACTGCTTCGTCGAAATGGTCAATACCAGCTACGACCTTACGCAGGCACTCGTAGCCGTGATGACCAACCGCGTCCGCGACTTCCAGCAGATGCGCCTCATGGACGAAAAGCTGATGGCGCTGGGTAAGATGAGTGCCGGACTGGCCCACGAGCTCAACAACCCGGCCTCGGCCATGGTGCGCGGCAGCCAGGAACTGCACAAACACCTGGTACAAACTCCCGAGCGCTTTAAGTCGGTAATGACCATGCGCGTCACTCCGGAGTCCGTAGATGAGGTCAATGAGGTACTCTTCGACCGCATCGCGTACCGTCAGTCCGGCGAAGAGCTCAGCCTGATGGAGCGGGAGGAGCGCAGCGACGAGCTGATGGACTGGCTGGACGATCACGGCGTACAGGAATCCGACCGCATCGTAGATACCTTCGTCGATTACGGCTTCACGGAAGATCACCTGGAAGCTATCGCCGCGGCCATTCCCGCCGAAGCCGTCGAGCCGGTCCTCTGGTGGGTCGAGACCAATCTCACCACCGAAACCCTGGTCAACGAGATCCAGACCGCTAGCAGCCGTATTGCCGAGCTGGTCAAATCCATCAAGGTCTACAGCCACATGGACCAGGAGCCCAGCCTGGAGGCGGTGGACGTGCACGAGGGCATCAAGTCTACCGTGACCATGCTCTACCACGCGATGAAGAAGAAAAACATCACGGTATGCAAGGACCTGGCCAATGACCTACCCCCCGTCAAGGCGCTGGCCGGCGAGCTCAACCAGGTGTGGACCAACCTGATCTCTAACGCCATCGATGCGCTACCCGAGCAGGGTGGCGACCTCACGATCCGTACCTTTCAGGAGCGTGACTGCGTCTGCGTAGAGATCGAGGACAACGGTCCGGGCATCCCCGAAGACATCCAGACGCGCGTCTTCGAGCCCTTCTTCACCACCAAGGGCATCGGCGAAGGCACTGGCATGGGCCTGGATATCGTGCGCCGCGTCATCGACCACCACAACGGATCGGTCGCCGTAGAAAGCGAGCCGGGCCACACCGTGTTTCGCGTTTGTTTCCCCGTCCACTAGCCCCCGCACATCCGGCCGCATTTCTTTGCACCTGCGGCCCCGCCCCTAGCGTACCTACCCTATTCGCGACCCCTATCCTAGCCATAGCACCTACCCCACCCGACTACCCACTACCCAAGCACAGAACTACCCAACTACAGAACCACCTCCCATGGCTAAAGACCGCAAACCCATCATCCTGTCGGTCGACGACGACCAGCAGGTGCTCCGTAGCCTGAAGCGCGACCTGCGCAATCAGTACAAGGATGACTACCGCATCATCAGCACCGACAGCGCGCAGGAAGCCCTGGACGCCGTCAAGGAACTCAAGAAGAAGGGCGAAGTGATCGCCCTCTACCTCTCCGATCAGCGCATGCCGGAAATGCTGGGCGTAGACTTTCTGGAGAATGCCAAGCCGTTCTTCCCCAAGGCCAAGCGGGTGCTCCTCACTGCCTATAGCGATACCGATGCCGCCATCAAGGCGATCAATGAGGTACAACTCGACTACTACCTGATGAAGCCCTGGGACCCCCCGGAGGAGAAGCTGTACCCCGTACTCAATGAGCTGCTCGAGGACTGGAAGATGGCCTACCGCCCCGAGTTTCAGGGCATCCGCGTGGTGGGCTACCAGTACTCGCCTAAGTCGCACAACATCAAGGACTGGCTGGCCGCCAACCTGCTGCACTACCGCTGGGTCGACGCCCGCAGTCCGAAGGGCGAAGAGGTGATCGGACTGCACAACTGCGAGGTGAAGGAGCTGCCACTGGTCATCTTCGAGGACGGCAGCACCCTGGCCGACCCCGCCCTGGACCAGATCGCCGAGAAGCTAGGCATGAGCGCTACGGTGAGCGAAGAATTGTACGACGTGGTTATCATCGGCTCCGGTCCTTCGGGCATGGCCGCGGCGGTCTACGGCGGCAGCGAAGGCCTCAAGACACTGGTGATCGAAAAGCGGGCTCCGGGCGGACAGGCCGGCAGCAGCAGCCGCATCGAAAACTACCTGGGCTTTCCCAGCGGCCTATCCGGCTCGGAGCTGACGCGGCGGGCCATGGCGCAGACCCTCCGCTTCGGAGTGGACGTGGTGAGCCCCCGGGAGGTGACTGCCATTGAGATCCAGGACGACTACAAGATCCTCACCCTGGACGACGGCAGCACGGTCAAGACCAAAGCCGTGATCCTGACCACCGGCGTAGAGTACCGCAAGCTACCCGCCGAGGGGGCCGATACCTTCAATGGGGCGGGCGTCTACTACGGCGCGGCCATCACTGAAGCCAAGGCCTGCGAAAACCAGAACGTATTCATCGTGGGCGGCGGCAACAGTGCCGGGCAGGGCGCGGTGTACCTCTCCAAGTTTGCCCGCCACGTCACGATCATGGTCCGCAAGCCCGACCTGACGAGCAGCATGTCGAGCTACCTGATCGAGCAGATCGACAACATCGACAACATCAGCGTGGAGGGCTACCGCGAGGTGGTCAAGGTCTGCGGTGCGGACGACCACGTAGAGCGGCTGGTCCTCAAGAACATGGAGAACGACAGCACCTACGAGGTGGACGCTGACGCGCTGTTCATCTTCATCGGCGCCCGCCCCCGCACCGAGTGGCTGGAATCCGGACAGATTATGATCGACAAGCGCGGCTTCGTCATCACCGGCCGCGACCTGCTCGCCACCGAAGCCCGCAGCAAGGGCTGGCCCCTGGAGCGCAACCCCTACCTCCTGGAAACCTGCCAGCCCGGCATCTTCGCGGCCGGCGACGTACGCAGCGGTGCCATGAACCGCGTAGCCAGCGCCGTAGGCGAGGGGGCCATGGCGATCAAGTTCGTGCATGCTTATTTGGCGGAGCATTAGGGTAGGCCGCTGTCGCGGAAATAGACCGCTGTCGCGGAGTAGATCGCCTTCGGCTAAGTAGACCGCTTCGCGGGTAGACAGTCTACTCCGCGAAGCGGTCTACCCACGATAGTGGTCTACCTCCGCGACAGCGGTCTATCCCCGAAGGGTCTACTTCCCAGCAGCTTCATAAATAGCATAAGCGGCCAGGACCACCTTGAGTAGTAGGCTGATGAACTCGAGCCAGGGCTTTTTTTCGGCGAGTAGGCCGGTCTTTTTGGTGGGGGTGAGGGGGTAGGTGACGATGACGACGATGATGTCGCGCAGGCGGTCGCGTTCCGGGGGTTTTGGTAGTTTACCGGGCGCTTTGGTGGTGGGGGTGGTGCCGGCTGGGTCGGTGTTAGGTAGGGACATGAGATGAGATTGAGCTAGGTGATTCCCCGGGTGGCGCTACAAATTTAGGGGCTGAGACCCACATTAACAAACAATTTGTTTTAAATACAAGCACTTTGAACGCTGCAAAAGTTTCCTTTCCTAATGCCGCCGGCGTCCAGCTTTCGGCGCGCCTCGAGCTGCCCGTGGATCGCCACGCCCACGCCTTTGCGGTGTTCGCCCACTGTTTTACCTGTGGCTCCGGACTCACGGCCTCGCGCAACATCAGCCGCGAACTCAATATGGTCGGTATCGGCGTGCTGCGCTTCGACTTCACGGGCCTGGGGGATAGCGAAGGCGACTTCGTGGACACCACCTTTACGACCAATATCTCCGACCTGGTGGCCGCCGGGGAGTGGCTCGCGGAACACCACCTGCCCCCCGCCCTGCTGGTCGGGCACAGCCTGGGCGGTGCAGCAGTACTGTGCGCGGCCGGGCAGCTTCCTTCCGTGAAGGCGGTGGTGACCGTAGCCGCCCCCTTCGCGCCGGATCACGTCTCCCGGCACTTCGCCGAACAGCTCGATCAGATCGCCGCGGAGGGAGAGGCCACCGTGGATATCGGAGGCCGTCCCTTCCAGATCGCCAAGCAGTTTGTCGACGATCTGGGAACTCACCGGTTGCAGGACAACATCCGGGACCTCGACGCCAGTCTGCTCATCCTCCATTCTCCGCAGGATAGGACCGTTTCCATCGACGAGGCGGCCAAGCTCTACACCGCCGCCCGCCACCCGAAGAGCTTCGTCAGTCTGGACGGGGCCGACCACCTGCTGTCCAGCAACGAAGACAGTCACTACGTAGGGCAGGTGATCGCAGGCTGGTCTAGTCGCTACCTGCCGCAGCCGGAAGTCACTGCGCTGGAGAGCGACCATAAAGTAGCCGTCCGCCTGGGACAGGAGGGCTTCACGACGGAAGTCATGGTCCGACAGCATCACCTGACGGCCGACGAGCCGGTGAAGGTGGGCGGCAATGACTTCGGCCCCGGCCCCTACGAATTGGTCAGTGCCGGACTGGGCGCCTGCACCGCCATGACCATCCAGATGTACGCCCGCCGCAAGGGCTGGGTCGTGGAGGAAGTACAGGTGCACCTCAACCACAAGAAGGACTACGCCGCCGATATGCAGGCCTCGGATCAGCGGCCCACCAAGATCGATCACTTCGAGCGCGTCGTCGTTCTGAAGGGTGACCTTAGCGAGAAGCAGAAGGCCCGCCTGCTGCAGATCGCCGACCGCTGCCCGGTCCACCGCACCCTCCACGAGACCGTAACCGTGACGACCGTATTGGGATAACCGTGTCATCATGACGCAGATTAGCGTATCTTAGCCGTCAGACCACGATCTATGTACCACACCTTGCTACTGGCGTTCCTGACGCTGCTCACCGCTGACGTCTTCGCCGCCGATACGCTCCGCCATCACCTCAACCTCAATGCCGACTGGCAGTACCTCGCCGAGCCACTCACCGACGTAGCGGATCTCGGTGCGGCCACCGATTGGGAGCCGGTCACCCTGCCCCACACCTGGAACCAGTGGGACGCCGTAGACGATGCGGCCGGCTACCGCCGCGACGCCAGCTGGTACCGCAAGACCCTCCCCATCCGGGACTACGGCGATGCCCGCTACCTGCTCTACTTCGAGGGGTCCAATATCACCACCGAAGTGTACGTCAACGGCCAACGTGCTGGCGGACACGTCGGGGGCTACGTCGGCTTCCGGGTCGACATCACCGACTTCATCACCCCCGGCGCGGACAATACGCTCGCCATCCGGGTAGACAACGGCTACAATCCCGACGTCATCCCGTCTCAGAAGTCGGACTTTTTCATTTACGGCGGCATCACGCGCGACCTCTGGCTCGACGTGGTCCCCGCTACCTACCTCGTCCACACCCACGTCAGTACCCCCGAAGTCACCAAGGACCGGGCGCGCACGCAGGTGCAGGGGCGAATACAGACGGCCACCACCGTCCCCACGACCTACCGGGTCAAGGCCGCCGTCATCGATCCCGACGGAACGCAACTGAGCAAGATCCACCGCGACTTCACCAATGCAGGAGACAGTCTCGACTACCGCATCGACTTGCCCGAAGTGACCGCCCCCCGCCTCTGGTCACCGGCTAGTCCTGACCTATATACGCTGTTGGTAGAGGTGTACGAGGGTGACCGGCTCATCGACACTCACCGCGAGCGCTACGGCTACCGCTTCTACCGCTTCGAGCCCAATGGAGCCTTCTACCTCAACGGCGAACGGCTCCTCCTGCGTGGCACCCACCGCCACGAGGAGCACGCCGGACTGGGAGCGGCCATGCCCGACTCGCTGCACCGCCGCGATATGGAAATGATCCGTGAGATGGGTGGCAACTTCGTCCGCCTGGGCCACTACCCCCAGGACCCGGAGGTATACCGCGCCTGTGACTCACTGGGACTGATCGTCTGGGACGAGCTACCCTGGTGCCGCGGCGGCAAGGGCGGCCCCGCCTGGGAGGCCAACACCCAACGCCTGCTGGAGGAGCAGATCGTGCAGAACTACAACCACCCCAGCATCTTCTTCTGGTCGTTGGGCAACGAACTATACTGGCTGCCCGACTTCGAGGGTGGTGACGATACCGAGGGGCTCAATACTTTCCTACGTACCCTCAATCAGACCGCCAACCGGCTCGACCCCTACCGGTTCACGGCCATGCGCAAGTACTACGAGGGGGCCGGCATCACCGATGTGTTCTCCCCCTCCATCTGGTCGGGCTGGTACGCCGGGGTGTACAGCAACTACGCCAGGGCACTGGAGGATAGCCGGCAGAAGTACCCGCGCTTCCTGCACATGGAATACGGAGGCTCCAGCCATATAGGCCGCCACACCGAGAACCCCATCACGGGGGAGGGTTCCGTAGCCGAAGACGACTGGGCCGAGGCCGTCAGTCAGGTGGGCGTAACCAACATCGCCCAGACCGGCGACTGGACCGAGAACTACATCGTCGATCTGTTCGACTGGCACCTGCGGGTGTCCGAGACCACCGACTGGTTCGCAGGCAATGCTCAGTGGGCCTTTAAGGACTTCGGTACCCCGCTACGTCCCGAAAACCCTATCCCCTACCTCAACCAGAAGGGGCTGGTCGACCGCGCCGGCAATCTCAAGGATGCCTACTACGTCTTCAAGAGCTACTGGTCGGACGACCCCTTCGCCTGGATCGAGAGCCACACCTGGACCGAGCGCAGCGGACCGGAGGGCAAGGAGCGTGAAGTGTCCGTATTCAGCAACGGCGAGGAGGTAGAGTTTTTTCACAACGGCACCTCCCTCGGCCGCAAGACTAAGGACATCAACGCCTTTCCCGCCTCGGGCCTCCACTGGCCGGTCGACTTCACCGCCGGGGCCAATACCTTCGAAGCCGTCGCCTACCGGGCGGGCGCCGAAGTGGCCCGCGATACCCTGACCGTCAACTACACCTTCGACCGGGCCGGCACGGCCAGCCGCATCGTGCTCAGCCACCGTGCGCTAGCTAACGGCAACGTACTCGTCGAAGCCATCATGCAGGATAGCGAAGGCCGCCGCGTGCTGGACTACGAGGGTCGGGTCTACTTCGACCACAGCGGGCCTGGTAAGCTGCTGGTCGACTGGGGCCTGCCCACCCGCAGCCAGGTCATCGAGATGGCTAACGGCCGGGCCGCCATCGAGCTGGTACCGGCTGCGGGCCGTACCGTGATCGAGGCGCGGAACCAGGACTTCAAGGGCAGCTACCTCGTCATCGAAGCGGGGGATACCACTAAGCGCTAGCAAACCCAGGTCGAGGCGTTGCACGCCGAGTGACTGCTGATCACCCGCCTACACTCGGCGTACAACGCCTCGACCTTAATACACACTACTATGATCCATCCATTACGCGCCTGCTTGTTTTTCCTGTGCTTGTTTAGCCTCACCGCCTGCCAGCAATCCACCGCACCGGCGGACGCGCCCGTAGTGACGGCAGTGGACGATACGACGGACTACTTCGACCGGGACGAACTGCTGGAAACCGCCGAGGCCTACCTGGACGAAGCGCCCGTGCCCCTGACCGCCTCCGTGAGCGAGCGCAGTGCGGGCGGTCCGCGCGACTTCTACTCCGAAGGCGACTACTGGTGGCCCGATCCCGCGAACCCGGACGGCCCCTACATCCGACGCGACGGGGAGAGCAATCCGGAGAATTTCGTAGCCCACCGGCTAGCCATGGTAGACATGAGCAAGCAGGTAGCCACCCTGGTGGCCGCCTACAAGCTGACCGGCGAGGAGAAGTACGCGGACAAGGCGATGGAACACCTGCGCGCCTGGTTCGTAAGCGATGAGACGAGTATGATGCCCAACCTGCTGTACGCCCAGGCGATCAGCGGTCGGGTGACGGGTCGGGGCATCGGCATCATCGATACCATCCACTTGATCGAGGTGGCCAAGGCCATCGAAGTACTGCGGGCGCTAGGCTACCTGGACGGGCCGGAGGACGAAGCCCTGACCGGCTGGTTCGATCAGTACCTGACGTGGATGACGACCCACGAATACGGTCTGGCCGAGCGCGATAACGGCAACAACCACAGCACCTGGTGGGCCGCCCAGGTGGCCGCCTTCGCCAGTGTGGCCGGCCGGGAAGCCGAGCTGGGACTGGCCCGTGAAGCCTATAAGAACATGCTGACCGTACAGATGGACAGCACCGGCGGCTTCCCGCAGGAACTGGAGCGTACCAAGCCCTACATCTACACCCTGTTTAACCTGGAGGGCTTCGCGGTGCTGGCCGACTACGGCTCGCGGGACGGCGACCACAAGCTGTGGGACTACGAAAGCGCGGACGGCGACGGTAGTCTGCAGCGCGCCTTTGCCTTCATGGCCCCCTACCTGATGGACAAGGACGGCTGGCCCTACCCGCCCGATGTGGCCTACTACGACGAGGTGCCGATCCAGTCGCCCGGCATGCTGCTGGCGGCGCGGGCGTACGACGACGAGCAATTGCTGGACGCCTGGAAGGAGCTCGACCCGGAGCGGAAGTCCCAGGAGATCGAGCGCAACTTCCCGATCCGGCGCCCGTCACTGTGGGTGGAGTAAACGCAAACGGCCTACTTCCAGTGCTGGAAGCAGGCCGTTTTACTCGTAGCTAGTGTTCGACTAGTTCTGCGACTCGATGATCTCCAGGGCGATATCGGTGTGCTGCTTATCGGCCTGCTCGGCTTCCTTGCGGCAGGTTTCCATATTCTTGGAGGTCTGGGTGAGGCCGGCGCGCTTAGCGTAGGCATCCATGGTACCGAAGGCGGCGATCCAGTAGTGGAGGGCGAGCTGTCCGGTCTCGATGATGGCCAGGTCGCGCGAGTAGTCGTCCGTGTACTTCTTCACGACGTCGGTGCTCACGTCGTAGAGCGCCTCGATGATGCGGTTACCGGGCTCGGAGCTGCCGCCGGATTCTTTGAGGGCTTCGTCGACGCGCTTGCGCCACTGCTCGGCGGTCTTGTTGCCTGCTTCGAGGGCGGACTTCAGTTTCTGATTGCTCGCTGCGTTGTTGATCTCAGCGGTAGCTTTCTTGGCGATTTCGCCGCCGGCCTTCATGGAGGCGAGGCTTTCTTGGATCAGGTAGGTGAGTTGGTCGTTGGCCATGGGTCGGTTTGGTTGGGGGTTAAATGTGCTTGTACTACCCGAACCCGGGGGTTTTTGTTCCCACTTTTTGGTGGGTGGCTACGGTAGCTTGGCTTTTGTTTCCTCTCCCCCGGCCCCTTCGGAGTACTGTGAGGAGTAGAGGTATACGATGTCGATCTACTGATTAGCCTCCAGGTAGCCCAGTACGTAGGTGAGGGGGGCGTTCCAGTTGAGGCAGATCTCGTTGCTGGCGTAGCTCCCTTCTTCGTCCACCCAGCTCTGCATGGGGGCCAGACCGTCGGCGTAGCTGACGTACGCGCTGTCCTGCTGTTTGGCGTTGGGTCCGCCGGAGAGCAGGCCGGGTACCGGAGCGGCGATGCCGTCGGCGATGCTGGGTCGGTGGTGGATATTCATGGGCGAGCGGCTGCCGAAGCCGGTGAGGTAGCAGACCCCGTTCGGGTTGTTGCCGAATACGTAGTTGACGCAGTCTTGCATGGCGGTCAGGTAGGTGGGCTGTGGATCCTGCCGGTGGGCGGCGGCCAGGAGCATGGCGGCGTTGAGCACATCGGAGTTGCTGCCCCACTCGAAGTCCGTGATGGGCTGGCGGTACGGGTTCTGATCGATGCCCAGGACCAGGCTATCGGCCAGGGTGATGACCAGTCCCCGCAGCTCGTCGTGCAGTTCCTGCGGCACCCGGTCCGGAAAGCGCAGCAGGCTGAAGGCAGCCAGGTTGGCCATGTAGCCGGTCCAGCTCTCGCCGGCGTGGTAGCGGATGCGGGGCGGGCGGGCCTGCAGTTCATTGTAGTACGCCTGCTCACCGGTAGTGGCAAAGAGCTCGGCGGCGGCCCAGGCGCGCTCGTCGTCGGCATTGTCGTCGCCGTACTCTCCGGTGCTGACGTCGGCGGGGTTCCGGAACACGGCGGAGGGATGAGCGATACCCCAGTCGTAGGCCCGGCGGGCGGCGGCAAGGAGGCGGTCGGCGTAGGCGGCATCCAGGGGGCGGTACACGCGGGATGCCTGGGCGGTAGCGGCCGCGAAGTCAAAACTGGCGGTCGTGCTCTTACCCACAATGTAGCGCGGACTGGTAGCCGCAGCGGGCAGTACCATGCCCTCGAATTCCAGCGTGGTGAGTTTGTGAAACAGCCCGCCGTCGCTGTCCTGCATGGTCAGCATCCAGTCCAGCTCCGTGCGGAGTTCGTCCAGGTAGTCGCTCCGTCCGTTGCCGCTTTCGGGGATATTCAGGCTGCCGTCGGGCGCGGGGTCGCCCACATCCTCGTACAGACTCAGGTACTGCCCCAGTGGGAACGCTCCGTTGACGATATACTTATTGTAGTCGCCCGCATCGTACCAGCCGCCGGGGCAGCTCATGCTTCCCGCAGGCCGACCGCTAGACGGATGAAACCGCACGTCCGTATCGGGGTGCCCCGCCGCCCGGGCGTATTCCCCGGCATATCCTTCCGGCAGTGCTTCACCGGCCCGCTGGTAGTACAGTCCCCGCACCGAAGCGATGAACGGCTCCTGCAGCACCCGATCGGATACGTGCACAACGTCCGAATAGCCAGCCCCAGAGATATATATGCGGTAGTCGCCCACGGGCAGGGGGTCGCTGCGGGTGGGCTGGGCGAGTACGCCGGCCAGGGCGGTCCAGTCCTGCCGCCGACCCAGGTAGCCCTGGCGTACGATGCTGTCCCCGGCTACGTTGGTGATGTAATAGGTGGAGTCCGGCCGGTCGGTGGCCATCCTACCTTCCGCTACGTAGGTGAACTGCAGGTCCTGATCGGGATAGTAGCCCACCTGGTTGAACTGGATACCGGGAGTGGTCTTGCCGTCGAAGCCCGGCGGGCTATCCGCTTCCGACTCGCAGGACAGCAGGCAGAGCGTAAGGAATAAAAGTAGAAGAAGGGAGACACCGCGCACGGACATGAATTTGGGAGAAAGATACGGGCTGCCCCATGTGATCTGTCCGGGTCCGGACCACGCATCCCCCACCCCACCGTATCTTGGGTTTAAACCCCAGCGCCCCGCAATGCTGAGCATGAAGGAAAAAGAACTCATCGAGGGTGCCCTGCGCAACGACGAACGCTGTCAGCGGGCCCTCTTCGACCGCTACGCACCGCTCCTGATGGGCGTGTGCCAGCGCTACTGCCGTACCCAGGCCGAGGCCGAGGACGTGCTGCAGGACACCTTCGTGCGCCTGTTCGCCAAGCTGCCCAAGTACGGCTTCCAGGGCTCGTTCGCCGGCTGGGCCCGCCGGCTGTGCGTCAACGTAGCCCTCAAGACCTACCAGCGCAAGCGCTTCACGATGGAGCAGACCGGCCTGGACAATACCCCCGAGCGCGGCGGCGCGCCCACCGCCTACGCCGACCTGGGGGAACAAGAACTGCTGCAACTGATCCAGCAACTGCCCGACGGCTACCGCATCGTGTTCAACCTCTACGCTATCGAGGGCTACAGCCACAAGGAGATCGGCGAGCGGCTCGGCATCCAGGAGGCCAGCTCCCGCTCCCAGCTCCTCAAGGCCCGCAAGACCCTGCAACAACAAATCGCTCACCGCCAACGCATCGCTATATGAGTGACGTAGACCAACTGTTCCGCGACGGCCTCGGCGATCGCAAACCCGACGTACCGGCCGACCTCTGGCAGCGCATCGCCGCCAACAAGGCCAGCATCCCGGAAGGGGAAGCCCTCGACCAGGCCTTCGCCGGCGCACTAGGTGCCCGACAGGCCGCCGTACCCCCGAATATGTGGGCCCGCATCGCCGCCGCCCGCCGCACCACCCCGTACTACCGCTACGCCGCTGCCCTCCTACTACTCCTCGGCCTAACTACCGGCTACTTCGTATGGGATACGGCCCCTACACTCGATTCTTCCCCCCTTCCAGACGGGCGGGGCACGCAGGTGCAAAATGAAGTACCGGTCGCGCAGGCTGCATCTACGGAGCTGTCTACCTCCAACGATCGAGCGGATGCACCCCTTTCACCGCAGTCTTCTTCTGTTGATATCGGCACGGTACCCCCCGCCACGCCGCCGGCTAATACCGCAGCATTAGCTTCCTCAAGCGCTCCACCTATTGCACAGTCAGCTGCGGCAGCCGATGCACCCGTGCGGGCACCCCGCAGCGCGACCACCGCCCGGTCGGTCGCTACCCTACCCGCTGACTTCCTGCCCGTAGCCAATCTGCTTCCTGAGACCGGACCAGTGCTTGTCGCCTCCGAGGGAGGCTTTCGGGCCAGTGGTCGCCACCGCCTGCAGGGGGAGGTACTGCTGGGCGCGGCCTACGCCCATCAGCGCTTCGGACTACAGCGCCCGACTGCGCAGGAGCAGCGCACGCTGCGTGAGGTGAGCGAGTTTCCGGAAGTGAGCTACCAGCTCAGTGCCCGCCTGCGCTACCGACTGGGGGGTCCGTGGCGCATCCTCACCGGACTTACCTACGTCGAGTTGCGCAACCAGTTTGAGTACGAGGCGATGCTACAGGGTAGTCCCCGCCTGCTGCGCAGCAACAACCGCCTGCGCATGCTGGAAGTGCCCCTGCTGGCCAGCTACGAACTGCCCGGCCGGCGGCTGCGGCTCAGTGTGAATGCCGGTCCGGTAGTACACCTCAGCACCGGCGTCAGCGGCCAATTCCTACACCCCGACTCAGCACAGCCCCGCGACCTCGCCGCCGACGGGCAGTACCGCCGCTCCGTCGGGCTGGGCTGGACTACCTCCCTGACCACCACCTACACGGTGGGCAAGCAGCGGGGCATCCAACTGCTGCTGGAGCCCTTCTTCAAGCAGTACCTGGGTTCCTTTACCGCTCCCGAAGCCACCCTGGCGGAGCACTACTGGATGGGCGGTCTGCAGGTCGGACTGCGGAAGCAACTCAGGTAGGCCGCAAGCCGTACATTTAGCGCCATCTAACTGCCGCTCATGCCTGCTTCCGTCGCTACTCCCTCCTTTCCCGACTCCGACAAGACCGACTGGCTGGAACGGGCCACCAAGGAACTCAAGGGCCGCGACCTGGACCGACTGGATTGGGAGGTCAACGAGCGCATCCGCCTATCGGCCCACTATACCGCCGAAGACGTCACCCCCCTCCCCGCGCTGGATCGCTCCGCGGGCTGGACCATCGGGGCCTACGTCGACTCCGGCACGAATGACGCGATCAACGCCTCCGCCCTACGGGCACTGAACCAGGGCGCCGAAGGGCTGCTGTTTCGCCTGTTCCGGCAGCCCGGCGCGGCGGATATCGATGCGCTGCTGCACGACGTGCGGCTAGACTTCATCTCGCTGCACTGTGCGCTGCGCTATCCCGGTCAGGATCCGGCGGAGCTCTTCCGCGACCTGGTCGGTTACCTGCGGCGGGAGGGCTACGACCTGCGGCAGATCCGCGGCTCGGTAGACTTCGACCCCCTGCTCGACTGGAGCGAGCCGCCCTTCCCCCCGCTGATCCGCCTGCTGGGCTTCGTGAATCGCTGGATGCCCGACTTCCGGGTACTACAGGTCAATGCGGCCGGATTCAATAATGGTCCGGCCCTGGCAGACGCCGAGCTGGCCCTGGCCCTGGCCAAGGGGGCGGAGTACCTGCAGCAGCTGCGGGAGCGTGGGGCCGAGCCCGCGGTCGTCAATCAGCACCTGCAGTTCGCCTTTACGGTGGGCAGCTCCTACTACGTAGACATCGCCAAGTTGCGGGCCTTCCGCGTGCTGTGGGCGAATGTGCTACGGGGATTCGGGATCGAATCGGCCCCGCCGGTGGTGATCGCGGCGCACTCCGACGTAGCTACCCTTATGGCGGACCGAGACCAAAATCTGCTGCACCTGACCACCCAGGCGCTCTCGGCCGTCACCGGTGGGGCAGAACTGCTCTTCCTGGCACCACCCGAGGGGGACGATGCGCCGCCTACGCCGCTTGGCCACCGGCTGTCCATCAATATCCAGCACCTGCTGAAGCTGGAGGCCGGACTGGCGGACTACGCCGATCCCGCCGCCGGCAGCTACTACCTCGACACCCTCACCGCGCAGCTGGTCGATGCCGCCTGGGAGCGCTTTCGCACCATCGAGGCGCAGGGTGGTTTTGCGGAAGCCACCGATTTCTAGCCACCAAGACATTCTGATATGCCCTCTATTTCCGTAACCCCCTGGGGCAACAGCCCCGCCGGCCCCGTCGAGCGATTCACCCTGACCAACGACTCAGGCAATAGCATCAGCGTACTAAGCTACGGCGCGATCATCCAGTCGATCCGGATGGACGGACAGGAGATGATCCTGGGCTACGACGACTTGTCCGGCTACCTGGGGGAATACCCCTACTACGGCGCGCTGGTCGGCCGCTACGGCAACCGCATCGCCGGGGCCCGCTTCGCGCTGGACGGCACGACCTACGTGCTCGACGCCAACGAGAACGCCAATCAGCTCCACGGCGGCAGTGTGGGCTTTAACCGCCACCCGTGGCAGGTGGAGCAGACGACTACGGAGGATTCTGCTACGGTTATGTTGTCGCGGATCAGTCCGGATGGGGAGATGGGCTTTCCCGGCAACCTGCGGGTCAGCTGTAGCTACGCGTGGACGAACGATAACACGCTGCGCATCCACTATACCGCTACGACGGATAAGGACACCATCGTCAACCTGACCAATCATGCCTACTTCAGCATCGGGGGCGGTGGCAGGTCGGTGCTGGACCAGATGCTGCGGCTGGATGCGGACCGGTATACGCCGGTCGACGCGCAGCAGATCCCGACCGGACAGCTTACCGAGGTAGCTGGTACACCCTTTGACTTTCGCGTGGCGAAGGCTGTGGGTAAGGACATCGCATCGGATCACCCACAGATCGCGCGGGCCGGGGGCTACGATCATAACTGGGCGATCAACGGCTACGACGGGAGCCTGCGGGAGTTTGCGTTGCTGTCTGACCCAGTGTCGGGGCGCAGCCTACGCTGCTTTACTACGGAGCCGGGGGTACAGGTATTTACCACCAATTTTACGCCGGGTGAATTTACCGTACGCGACGGTGCACCAGTGCAGCCACACACCGGCATCTGTCTGGAGACACAGCATTTCCCCGATTCCCCGAATCAGGCTAACTTTCAGACTCCCCTGCTCAAAGTGGGCGACACCTACAACACTACTACGGTGTATCGCTTTGAGTAGCTAACACCCTCCGCGTATGACCCGCGACCTCAAACACGTCATCATTTACGGCGCCTTCGGCCTGCTGCTGGGTGCCAAGGTCGTCGAAGTGCTGCTGACCCGCACCGATACCAGCCTGCTCGACTGGTGGCTGCTGATCATCGGCGTAGTCGCGGCCGTCATTCACTACCTCCCCACTACCAAACCCACCGCCGCGGATGAGCCCGACGACACCCTGGTGCTCCGTGATCCTGCCCACCTTGAACGAAGCCGACCACCTGAGCGCGACGCTGCGGCGGCTGCATCAGCACCGGGAGCGGAGCGGACAGCAGACGGTAGCAGGGGCAGTAGCGGCGACGGATTCGTATGAGGTCATTGTCGTAGATGGAGGCAGCACGGACGGTACCCAGGACATCGCGCGCCGCCTAGGCGCCCGGCTTATCTCCTGCACCCGCGGCCGCGCCCGGCAGATGAACGAGGGGGCCCGCCACGCCCGGGGGCAGAGTCTGTACTTCCTCCACGCCGATAGTTTGCCGCCCGTCGACTGGCTACGGCAACTGCGGGAGCACGGTCCCCTACCCTGCTGCTTCCGCCTGCGCTTTGCGGGGCAGGAAGGGATGCCGCTGCTGCGCCTCTACGCCGCCTTTACGCGACTGGACGTGCAGGCCTTCCGCTTCGGCGACCAGTCGCTGTGGGTACGACGGGAGGACTTCGAGGCGATCGGTGGCTACGCCGCGGACTGGCGGTTGCTGGAGGACAACGAGCTGATCCGGCGACTGCGGCGTCACTGCGGAGGGTTCAGGATACTGGCGGGATCGGTGACGACCTCGCCGCGCAAGTACCTGCGATTCGGTTTTGTACGCACCCAGCTGGTGTACGTGCTGCTGTACACGCTGTACCGGCTGGGCGCATCGCAAGATGTACTGACTGCGGTCTACGCCCGGCTGCTGCGGACCTAGTCTTCTTCGAGCAGTTCCAGGAGTCCGCGCAGGGGGATGCTGGCCTGTCCGGGACGGTAATTGAGGTCGTAGCGGAGTTCCTGTAGTGCCTTTTCGATACGGAAGGTGTCGAGTAGTACTTCCAGGTCGGACTCGTCGGCGGGCAGTAGCCGGGTGCCGGTCGTCGCCTTGCGGTAAGCGGTGAGGTACTCGGCCGAGAGGTAGCGGCTGGCGGTGCGCAGCCAGTCGGCCAGAGCGCTCTTCGTGCTCTGCTTGAGGCCGGGGATATCCTCGTCGTAGACCATGCCGGCGGCGTAGCTGATGGAGCGCATCATATTGGCGATGTCCTTGGCGGGGCTGCGGCGCAGACGGCGCTGGCTGTAGCTGCGGTCGGGATCACCGTCGAAGTTGGCGATCAGCAGTTTTTCGTCGCTGAGGATGAGTTGCTCGAGCGTGAAATCACCGTGGATGCGGATCTTATCGGACTCGATCTTGTGGTGGTAGATGCGCTTGAGCTTCTCGTGCAGCACGTCTTCCTTGGCGATGAATGCTTCAGCCATGGTGGCGGTTTCGCCCTCCAGTCCGCCATTGACGCGTTTGATCAGGTCGATGGTGGCGCGCACGTCGCCCTTCAGTCCGGCGTACACGCTGCGCTGGTAGTGGATACTCAGGGCTTCGGGGAGGAAGCCGTTCTCGGTCACGTCGCTCAGCACCGTATGGTAGGCGGCCGTGGCGCGGCCCAGCTCGGCGAGCTTAATGACGAAGCTGGGGCCGAGAATATCCTGGATCACCTCCGGCATATCGCGGTATACGATCGAGTCGGTGACCTGGATGGCGTCGGGCTGGGCGTCGGCCGTACCGTTATTCTGTAGCCGGTTGATGATCTCTTCGGCGAAGCGGCGCAGGTTATTGAGCACGTACTCCCAGGCGCTGCCTTCGTTGTACTGCCGCTGTTCGAAGATGGCCAAGGTGGCGTTGAGCCCCTGGGAGGGGGTGAAGTGCAGGGTACCGAGCACGCTGGGGGCCGAGTTGTAGCCCCGGCGGTTGAGCATATGCTTGACCTCCAGATCGGGTACGTCGTGGGCGTCGACGCGACGGTAGAACTTGATGTTGTAGTCGCGGCTCTGCAGCATCATGTACTCGTTGCCGGAGTGGACCAGGTTGGCGTCCTGCTGTCCGGCGGTAGCCATGATCTCCTGGGCGAAGAAGCGGAAGTCCTTCATTTCGCCGTATTCCCGGAGTCCGCTGGGGAGCCCGCGGCGGTAATCCTCGTCGTACAGCGCATCGAGCAGCACCACGTGGCGGTCGTCCTGGGTGAGGATGGCCAGCACTTCCTCGCGGGCGGCGTAGTCGACGTCCTCGCGGAACTTGTGGAAGGCCAGCGGCAGCTGGACCAGTTCGGGCAGGCCCTCCAGGTAGGTGACCTCGAGCAGCAGCCAGCCGAAGTGGCGTTCGCCGGTGGCCTGCATGCGGTAATCGTAGATCTTGACCTGGTCGAGCTGCTTGGCGCGCGCGCCCATCCAGGAGACGGACCGCAGGTAATTGGGCAGCACGGTCTGCTCCAGGGCGCGCAGGTTGGACTTGCTGAAGAAGTCCTTGATCTCGGCGGTGCGCAGTGTGGGCCGGCCCAGTTCGCGGTTGTCGATCAGGGGGCCGCTGGCGGCTTCGATCTCGAGCCAGTAGTAGCCATGGCCGGAGAGCGTCACCTGGTAGAGGTCGCGCGTGATGTCGTTGAAGTAAGTACGGCCGAAGGCTTCCTGCACCTTGCTGCCGGCGTACTCGCTCAGATCGAGTAGTACGGCCTGGGGGTGGCGGCTCAGGTTCACGATCACTACGACCCGCTCCTCCTGGTATTCGCGCACGAAGGCCAGGATGCGGCCGTTGTCGGGCTTGAGCCAGGTGATGGTACCGCGGCCGAATACGTTGAAGGCCTTGCGCTTGGCGAGCAGTTTTTTGGTCCAGTTGAGCAGGCTGTTGGGGTTCTGCTGCTGGCGGCGCACGTTGACCCAGCGGTAGCTGTACTCGGTATCGCGGATGACGGGCAGGTAGAGTGAGTGGGGGTTAGCTTCCGAGAAACCGGCGTTCTCATTGTTGTTCCACTGCATGGGGGTGCGTACCCCGTCGCGGTCGCCGAGATAATAGTTGTCGCCCATCCCGATCTCATCGCCGTAGTACAGCACCGGCGTGCCCGGCAGACTCATCAGCAGCACGTTGAGCAGTTCGATCTTATTGCGGTCGTTGTCCATCAGCGGGGCCAGCCGGCGGCGGATGCCCAGGTTGATGCGCGCCGTGCGGTCGCTGGCGTAGACGTTGTACATGAAGTCGCGCTCCTCGTCGGTGACCATCTCGAGGGTCAGCTCGTCGTGGTTCCTCAGGAAGGTGGCCCACTGGCAGTTTTCGGGGATCTCGGGTGTCTGGTCGAAGATATCCGTGATGGGGTGGCGGTCTTCCATCTTGATGCTCATGTACATGCGGGGCATGAGCGGGAAGTGGTAATTCATGTGGCACTCGTCGCCGTCGCCGAAGTAGCTGGCACTCTCCTCGGGCCACATATTGGCCTCGGCCAGGAAGAGCACGTTGTCGTAATTGTCGTCGACGTGCTTGCGCAGTTTCTTGAGGAAGACGTGGGTCTCGGGCAGGTTCTCGCCGTTGGTGCCTTCGCGCTCGAAGAGGTAGGGAATGGCGTCGAGGCGGAAGCCGTCGATACCCATGCTCATCCAGTAGTCGAGCACCTTGAAGATCTCGCGCTGTACGTCCTCGCTGTCATAGTTGAGGTCGGGCTGGTGGTGGAAGAAGCGGTGCCAGTAGTACTGCTTGGCTACGGGATCCCAGGTCCAGTTGCTGGTCTCGGTATCGGTGAAGATGATGCGTACGTCGGGGTACTTCTCGTCGGTATCGCTCCAGACGTAGTAGTCGCGCTCCTTGCTGCCCTTGGGTGCGCGGCGGGCCCGCTGAAACCATTCGTGTTGGTCGGAGGTATGGTTGATGACCAGTTCGGTGATGACCTGCAGGTTGCGGGCGTGGGCGGCGTCGAGGAAGCGCTTGAAGTCTTCCAGATTCCCGTAGGGGGGGCTTACGTTGTAGTAGTCCGAGATATCGTAGCCGTCGTCGCGCAGGGGACTGGGGTAGAAGGGCAGCGTCCAGATGGCGGTCACGCCAAGCTCTTCCAGGTAGTCGAGTTTTTGCTCCAGGCCGGCGAAGTCGCCGATACCGTCGCCGTTCGCGTCGAAAAATCCTTTAATGTTTAGCTCATAGATAATGGCATCTTTATACCAAAGGGGCTCGCGGCGGTAGGGAGTGGTCATGCAGTTGGGATCTAGTACGTAGGGGGTGCGGGTGGGAAAACCGAAGGTAGGGCGTGATGTTGAGTTGGAGGGTGGGTCGCCTGCGGCTGGGTAGATCGCCTTCGGCTCGTTAGATCGCTGCGCTCGTTAGATCGCCTTCGGCTCATTAGATCGCTGCGCTCGTTAGATCGCCTTCGGCTCGGTAGATCCCTTCGGGGGGTAGACCGCTTTCAGCGGGTAGAGGGCTTCGCTCGTTAGGTGGGACAGTACGCAGCGGTCTCCGACTGCGGTTGTGGGAGGCTTTCTCCGAAAGCGGGAGGTGCTTTAGCGGCGACTTACCCGGCACACCGTCAGAACAAATACCGCACCGTGTTCCAGGGTATCACCGCGTCGTGGACGGCTAGCCACTCTTCGCATAGTTGGGCTTTGAAGCCGCGGGCGTAGCGTACGGCGCTGCTGCCGTAGCCTGACTTTTTGTGCTCCTGAATGTCGGGCCGCCAGAGGTGGGCCTCGGCTTCGGTCATGCCGGCGGCGAGGTTGCGCTCGTGTTGCCAGGGGTTGTGGGTGACCATGATGGCCTCGGCCTGGACCATGGCGCGGTGGGCGGGCGTGGTGACTGCGGCGGCGAGTTGCTCGAAGAGCTCGCGGTAGTCGTCGAGCCAGCCCTCGCAGAAGATGATGGGACTGAAGTTGACGTGCACGTCGTAGCCGGCGGCGATGAAGCGGGAAATGGCCGCTATGCGGTCGGCGATCTTGCTGGTGCGGGGCTCGACCAGGTCGCTCATCTTTTGGGGCATCAGGCTAAAGCGGATACGCACCTTGCCCTGGGGATCGAAGTCTAGCAGCTTGTCGTTGACGTACTTGGTGGCGAAGGTGGCCTTGGCCGTGGGGTGATTGCGGAAGAAGGCGAAGACCTGGAGCCAGTCGTAGTGCTTCCAGTGCAGGCCGATGTCGGTGCTGCAGCCGATGTCGTAGGTGTAGTAGGTCGGGTCGGTCTGATTGGGGCGCTTGGGCCAGGCGAGGGCGTCGGCGTGCTTGGCGACGCTAGCCAGTAGCTGCTCGGTATTTTCGTTGATATAGACCTTGTCGTGATTGTAGCGCATCACGTAGCAGTAGCTATCGCGGCAGCCCCCGAGGCATCCGTAGATGAAGTTAGCCGTGACGTAGTCGGCCGAGCGGCCGTTGTCCTTGACCTTCAGGGTCTTAGTGCGTTGTCGTTTCAGTTGCGGCATGGGAAATAGTGGGTGATAAAGGGGGGTCGGTCGTTGGGTCGTGGGTTGGGTTGGCGTATTTACCATATTTTCGGGGCATGGATACACATCCTATCGGCAGTCTCGGGGTCACTTCGATCGGCATCGGCTGTAACAATTTTGGCTGGCACATTGACGATGCCGCGGCCCATCGCGTAGTGGACGCAGCTTTGGATGAAGGGGTCAATCACTTCGATACGGCCGACCTGTACGGCGAGGGGGAAAGCGAGCGCTTTCTGGGCCGGGCCCTGGGTACGCGGCGCAAGGAGGTCGTGATCGCTTCGAAGTTCGGGCTCGGCACCAACGCCCGGCCCGACAACGTCTTCGCCTGCGCGGAGGCCAGTCTCGGGCGGCTCGGCACCGACTACATCGACCTGTACTACCTGCACCGGCCCGACCCGGAGACCCCCATTGCAGACACCCTGGGGGCCCTATCGCGGCTCGTCGAGCAGGGTAAGGTACGCGAGATCGGCTGCTCGGGCTTTTCGGCGGCGCAACTGCGGGAGGCGGCAGCGGTCGACAGTCCGGCGCACTTCGCCGCGGTGCAGAATGAATTCAGCTTACTCTCCCGCGAACCGACGAGCAACGGCGTACTGCAGGCCTGTGGGGAGCTAGGTATCGCCTTCATCCCCTACTTCCCCCTAAAGAGCGGCCTGCTTACCGGCAAGTACCGGCTTAACGGGGCTGTTCCCTCCGACAGTCGCCTGGGTGGCAAAGAGGGCAGTCGTTTTGAGGGTAGCGGTAACAAGCTACTGACTACCGATAACCTCACCACCGTCGAGCAACTCATCGCCTGGTCGGAAGCGAAGGGGCATACCGTTTTAGACCTTGCCTTTGCCTACTTGCTGGCGCACAAGACCGTCGGCAGTGTCATTGCCGGGGCCACCAAGCCCAGTCAGGTAGCGGGCAACGTGCGGGCCTCGGAGTGGCGGTTGACGGAGGCGGAGGTAGTGGCGGTAGAGGGCTTGCTGGGCTGACGTTTGGCGGGGACGCGGGTGCAAGGTCAGTTGGAAGGGAGCGACTATCTTCCCGGCAAAACTATGGTCACCAGATCCGATCGCCGGGAGCTGCCGAAACTGTACCGGATATTCAATCTCATCAAGCTGCTCAGTGCACCTCCGTACTACTCGGTAAAGGAATTGGCCGCGCGACTTGACGTTAGTCAGAAGACAGTATACAACTACCTGAACCTGCTGGAAGTAATTGGCTACGAACCAGACGTCAACAAGCACAATCAGTATTTCCTGCCCCTTGAACGCAGATCGAATTTAGCGGACGGCCTGGGGGTAGACGAAGCCAAGTACCTACAGGAGATGCTGTGGCAGATGCCGGATACCGACCACCGACGCAACCAGCTCCTGCTGTGGCTCAACAAGCAGTACGCCATCGGGCCGGTGGTAGAGAGTCTCACCCGCTACACCCCCTCCGAGCACCGGGCAGTACTTACAAAGGCCATCGAAAACAAGCTACGGGTCAAGCTTATCAACTACCGGGATGCGCGCGGCACCATAACCACCCGCTACGTAGAGCCGGTAGCCTTCCAGCAGGATTACACCTATGTGTATGTCTACGACCTAGACCGCAAAGACTACCGGCAGTTTCACCTGAGCAGGATCAGCTACGTTGAGCTAACCCAACAACCGATCACGGGCGAACACACGCAGGCTATCCCGGACCTATTCGGCTGGACGGGCGACGGCTGGTACAACGTGAAGCTGGAACTAACGAGTCGGTCGAAACAGTTGCTGCTAGAGGACTACCCCGCCGTGCGCCCCTATCTCACCGAGCTGGACAAGGATCGGTTCCTGGCCGACCTGACCGTCAGGGGCTTCCAGGGCGTAGGGCGGTGGGTACTGGGGTTATGTGCCGAGGTTCGCGTACTGGCCGGGGGAGACGGGGCGGCGTTTCGGGAGTACTTGAACGGGAAGTGGTGCAGCTTTTGACACAAAAGCTTGTAGGTACGGGAATAATCCTTTATACTTGCACTATCGCTTCGCTTTGATCAAATTTCACTGTTAGAATTGAAACATCAACGCGAAACGATTAACTAATTCCACTACAAAGCGGATAAAATAAACGCGGCCCCTCCGAAGAGGAGGCCGCGTTGGGCCAGGGATGCTATCCCTGGGGGGGTGATGCAGGCTTTCGCCTGCGACACGAAGATACAGTTATCTGACAAATTTTACAAGTTGCAAAAGGTTAATCTCTACGTTGATGGCTTCAACCTTTACTTTGGTTTACGTCATTTTAGAAGTAAGTATAAGTGGCTTGACCTGCTGGAGATGGGCAAGCAGCTCTGTAGAAAGGACCAACAGTTGGGTACTGTTTACTATTTCACGGCTCGGATAACAGGTAAAGATAAACTGAAGATCAAGCGTCAGGTAACCTACCTGGAGGCTCTTGCAGTCACCGGAGTCGAAATCGTGCTGGGCAAGTATCTTAACAAACAGGTGAAGTGTCGCAAGTGCGGTAAAACATACGTGGTAGCGGAAGAGAAAGAGTCCGACGTAAATCTGGCTACTCACTTGCTTGTTGATGCCGCCGCGGGGGCCGCCGATGTCTGCCTCGTGGTTTCTGCCGATAGCGATCTCATCCTGCCAATGGAGAAAGCTCGTGATGTCTATAAAAAGATAGTTGTACCGGTCTTTCCACCCAACCGGCAATCACGGGAAATCAAGAAACGTATGGGTAATCACTTTTACATGAACGAAACGCTGCTCAGAAACAGTCAGCTACCTCCCACCGTACCTAAGGCAGATGGTTACAAACTTTATCGACCTAGCGGCTGGAAGTGATTGAAGGTAAGCTACATTGAGCTACCCCATCTTTGACCCATCAGTTGACTACCCCATGATCCAATCTCTCTACGCGCTCGGCCAGGCACTCAAGACTAACGAAGATTTTGCCCCCTACTTTGCCAGCTACGCTAATCCTTTCGCCGGCTTTGACGAGCTGGACCGGGCTAAGGTGATCGTACTCGAAATCAAGAACGACGAGGTGATGGGCACGGACATGGAGACATTTTCACCCGCTCACGCTCATCGCTACCTTTACCGAAAGCCAAAGGGAGCGCGCGGTGCTCCACTGGTAGCGACTGGGCCCTTTTACCCCGTACATAGCCTGGAGACGGAAAAACAGCAGGAGACTCAACGCGACAATGTCGAAAAGATCATGAGTCGGATCGGTCGTGCTATTCCGGACGGTAAGAGTGTCTACTTCAGTTCTACGGCAGCTAAAGAAGTCGGCCTGGCACGGATCAATGAGCTTCTCTATAACGAGACGGGCAGTAAAGACCACCGCTACATCTATACCCTTAGGGTTAACGATAAGTATCTGGGAGAGTACGAGGAACTTCGCGATTTGCTGGACCAGGAAGCCTACACGAAGTACTACGAAAAAAGTAGGGGTAAGGCCAAAACCTGTGCCCTCAGTCACGAAACGGACGTCGAGGTATGGGGAAGGATCGACACCCTGGGATTTACCGTCAACGACATCAGCTTCAGCCGTGGGGGATTTGACGGGGCAAGCTCTTTTCGGATGTTCCCGGTAAGTAAGGATGCGGCGCTGGCACTAGAGGCCGCCCGACGCTACGCTTTCTCTAACTTGACCGATCGCTTTTATACCCTGGAATATCTAATTGTACCAAGGATGATTGAGGGCAGCCCGTCACAGTTGCTCACAATGGCGCGTAAGATGATCAAAGACAAGAATGACACAACCCTTGCGGGTAAAGCTACACCCATACTAAAGGCGGGTGGTCTGATCGACATACTGGCCAGTGATGAAACCATACAGCGGTCGGGCGTCATCTTTGATATTCTATTCTACCAGCGCAAGCAGGCGCAACTGGCCCTGCAACTTCACTTACAAGATGTTGCGCCCGCCCGGCTCGTACAGCTCCGGAACACTATCAAGCAAATCGGTGATCGCTACGGTAGGGCTTTCGGCTACCGCAACAAAGACAAAGAACTTGTTCCGTTCCGGATTCACTTCGGTATGGTCAAAAACTTCTTTTCGGAGGGTAAGGGGCTAAAGATCCGTTTCGACCCTGCCTTTTTTCGCATACTCGAAGGGGTATTTTACGGCCAGCCGCTCGATGAAGCGACCATCGTTGCCGCCCTCACCCGCAAGATTCGCGAAGCCTTCAAAACGGACGGCGACGATTATCACCTGCCCTTCCACACCACCGTGCAACAGGCCATAGCCACCCGTACGCTGCTGGGACGGTTAGGCCTTTTTAATCATACATCTTACCAAATTATGGACGAACCCAGTAGCCCGATTACCCTCCGCAGGGAAGCTTATCTCACGGAACACGCCGCTTTCTTCGACCCGCAGCCGGCGCTCAAGGGTGCTTTCCTGCTCGGCTGCCTGACGAGTATGCTCGCTTACGCGCAGTACGATCACCTAAGGAGTAAGCCATTCCTGAAAAAGCTCAATAACCTGAATATGGGACTGGATGAGCTGCGTGCCTTATCCGCCCCGCTACTGAATAAGATTCAGGAATACCAGGGACGAAAATCCGGCGGCTATGCACCCTCACACACGGAGACTACGCAGTTACTTTCTGAAGCAAATTCCTTGCTGATCGAGGGTAAGAAACCCAGTCGCGACGATCTTTCTTTCGCTTTTTCTACCGGCCTAGTAATGCAGGATAAATTCGGTATGGATATGGCCCGGGAGCGCAGAGAAGCCAAAGAGCAGCAGGAGCCCGCATCCACTGAATAAGCCTGCACCCGCGTCCCCGCCCACCAACTTTTCTTCTACAATTGCCGCCATACCGGCACAAACCCCCAGTACTTATGTCAACTATTAGCCACCGCAGTGAGCTCCTCTTTCTCTACGACTGCAAAAATTGCAACCCTAACGGCGACCCCAATAACGGCAACCAGCCGCGCCTGCACGAAGCGACCCGCACCTGTCTGGTGACCGACGTGCGACTGAAGCGCACCATCCGCGACTACCTGATGGAAAAGGGCTACGATGGGAGTACACCCGATAAGGACATTTTTATCCGCGACGAAGACGGCCAGCCCGTGACCGGCGCCAAACGCTCGGAGAGCTACGAAGACAAGGAGGAATTTACCCGCAAATTCATCGACGTACGGCTGTTCGGCGGAGTATCGGCACCGAAAGGGAAAAAGAAAATGTCATTTAACCTTACCGGTCCGGTACAGTTCGGTATGGGCACAAGCCTGCACCCCGTAGAAATGAATTATCTGAAGGGAACGGGGGCATTCGCAACGACGGAAGGCGCGCAACAGAAAACCTTTCGCGAAGAGTACAACATCACCTACGGGCTCATCGGCTTCCACGGCGTCATCAACGAGCAGGCTGCGCGACATACCGGCACCACCGATGAGGACATCTCCGAACTGATGGAAGCCATCTGGGCCGGCACTAAAGGGCTACTTAGCCGCTCCAAGAAGGGTCACATGCCCCGCTTACTCGTCAAAATCGACTACAGTGAGCCCATGTTTTTCATCGGTGACTTGCTGGAGCGACTGGCGTTTCAAAACCAAGAGAATATTGACTTTAAGGAGGTAACCGACGTCACAGATTACGTGCTGGACACCACCACTCTCAACCGCGTACTCGCCGAGAATGCGGACAGGATTGCTGCCGTACACGTCCGTCAGGACGACCGTCTGCAACTCAGCGCGCCAATTTTCACGAAGTGAGTGAGCTAGACGGAATGCCGGTGCTCGTGTTCGACCTGACCGGGCCATTCGCGCACTACAAAAAGATTTTTGCGACCACTACGGCGCTGACCTATCCAATTCCACCGAAGTCAAGTCTTTACGGGCTCTTCGCCGCGATACTGGGATTGGAAAAGGAAGGCAATAATTATCTCAACTCGTTTCGAGAAGGGAGTTGTCGGGTGGCTATTCGGCTGATGCGGCCCGTGGCAGTGCAGCGACTGACGATCAATCTGCGTCCCTCCTTCGGCGCACTGCGCGGCACTGAAAATCGTAAGCCGACCCTGATGGAGTTCGTCGATCGGCCGCACTACCGAATCTACTTCACGCACCGAGATGAGGAGCTGTACGGGAAACTGAAAGACCTACTCGAGCGGGGACAAAGCTTTTATACCCCTACCCTAGGCATCGCCAATCTCATCGGGCAAATTACTTACGTAGGCGAGGGAAAAGCCGAGAGCAGTAGGGAGGAAGACATTGATAGCGTACTACCCAAGCGCGCGCTCGAAAAGCTACTACCCCCGCCACCCGGTCGCAACACCCGGCTGATGGAGGTCGGACAGTATGCCGTAGAGATGCTGCCAAGCCGCGACGTAACGGTGCGGGAGAACATCGTACTAGATCGCGGCGGCCTTCCTATTGCCGCTCGCGTGACCGACGCCTATCGAATCACAGGACTTTCAGAAAATGCCGACCGTGTCTTATTCTTCTAAGGACCGCTTGGTCAGCCACCCCCACCAATCGCTGTGGCAGCACCTGAGCTCGGTCGACGAGGCCAGCGCGGCGGCACTGAAGGGGAAGGTGTTATCACCAGACTTTTTTGGGGAGCAAGAGATCGAAGCGATCCGGCGATTGCTGGTCTATTTCCATGATTTCGGAAAGGCTACCGATTACTTTCAGTGGCGCATTACCGAGGTTGCCCGTAAAGAAAATGCCGGTTTGAAAGGACTGGATACGGCCTATGTCAAGGACTTTGCGCGCCACCCCGACCGGCGCACGCTCGAAGCGGCGAAAGATGATGGCGACCTGCGGGGCCATTCCCTGATCGGTGCTTTTATCGTGCAGTCGCCGTTACCGGACGATACGTCGCCCCTACAACGCACAATGATCTACGAAGTCATTGCGCGTCATCATGGAAACCTAAAAGACTTTGACGACGATGTTCAGCGAGGAGCTGAACACCATCAGCGTACGCTGGTCGAGCAGTGGGCTCACTTCAACCACGATGACTATCGCGCGATTTTGAAAAAGGTAGGCGTTGCGTATGCGGCTGAATTAAAAGGGCTCCAGGCAGCGTATAGAAGTATTTACTTTTCACGAGTATACCTGGAGCTGATGGATAACAAGTCGCTCCTACCCTACCTACGCACCGTGTTTCTTTTTTCCCTGCTGCTGTCGGGTGACAAGGGTGACATGATGCTGCGCGACCGCAAGCTCATTGGTACGGTAGCCCGGCTGCCGGCAGACCTTATCGACCGCTATAAACAGCTCGCTTTCGGCGAGGCACAGCCTTCGCAGATGAATGCCTGGCGGGAAGAAGCTTACCAGCGCGTGCAGGAGAATTTACTGGCTAACCCGAAGGCGGGCTTCTACTCCATTACCCTGCCGACGGGTATGGGAAAAACCCTGACGGCCTACAATGCAGCTGTTCGTCTACAAAGGGTTGATCCAGACTGCCTACCGCGAATTATCTACTGCCTGCCGTTCACCTCCGTGATCGACCAGAACGCAGCTATACTGGAAAAGATACTAGCTAGCACCGACATCCCCCTGACCGGAGAGCTGGCTAAGCACCACTACCTCGCCGACTGGCCCGATACTCGTGGTGGGGCCGGTGAAGAGAACAACCTGGAGTACAGCGAAAAGGAATACTTAGTGGAAGGTTGGGAGTACACCCTTACGGTGACCACCTTCGTGCAGTTTCTTGAAACGCTAGTTAGCAACCGCAACCGCAAACTGCGTAAATTTCATAATCTAGCAAATGCCGTCGTTATCTTGGACGAGGTACAGAGCATACCCCCTAGATACTTTAATCTAGTCAGCGACCTGTTCGAGGGCATACATAAGTACTTGGGGACACGCTTCATTTTCGTGACCGCGACGCAGCCGTTTTTAATGCGCGACGCAACGGCGGTGATCGAGCTTACCGATCCCACGTACGTCTACACCCGCGAACTATTCGAGCGTATGCCGCGCATAGATCTTGACCTTAGCCTTTGGTTGGAAGGGCCGGACCAGCTCGAAGCACAGATTGAGCTCTTTGACATCGCGGTGCGTGAAGAAACGAGCCGATCTTTCTTGTTCATTTTCAACTTCGTGAAGGATAGCCGATTAGTGTTCGAAGCGTTAGCGGCACGGGCACTACCCAACGTAGAGTACATCTACCTTTCTTCCGCCATCCTACCGATCGAACGTAAGCGCCGCATCCGTCAGATCAAATCGAGCAATGGGCTACGTAAGGTGGTCGTAAGTACGCAAGTCGTGGAAGCTGGAGTAGATATTGATCTCGACGTGGTCTACCGGGCTTTCGCTCCGCTGGATAGCATCAACCAGTCGGCGGGCCGTTGCAACCGCAACATGAAGGGCGGGGCCACGGGTGCGGTGCGCTTGTTTAAGAGCATACGGGCAGATAAAATATACGCACCCGAGCTACTCAAAAAAACCGAACGCGTGCTGAAGGCCAAACTCCGCGAAACGGGCAAGACGACGATTTCGGAGGCACAATTCTACTCCCTCAACGAAGCCTACGCCGTGGAGGTACGCAAGGCGGTCGCCGACGGTAGCGCCACTTCAAAAACCATACTAAATCATCTTTACCAACTCCGTTTCGAGACGGCGGAAAAAGCGTTTTCCCTAATTGAACAGGAATACATTACCTATGGCGTTTTTATCGACGACCCCGACCGTCTACCGACGGTTACTCACAACGACATGTCGCTGACGAGCCGTGAAGTGTATGACCGGATGGTCGCTATCCTACACAACGATGAGCTGGGCCGTTGGGATAAGAAACGTGAACTCCGGCTGCTAAGGCCTGCCCTACTACAGTACGTCGTCCAGTTTCCTACTAAGTACCTGCCGGAGGAATTGCGGGAGGAAGCGGAGAACAAACCCTTCGTGCGCCTAACTGCCGAACCCGGCAAGTATGACTACCGCCGCTGCTACGACCTCACCACTGGCTACTTCGAACCAGACGACAAGCCGACCGAATGCTTCTAGATGCTACGACCACCGTCGACCTCACCACCCTAACTTTTCCCGCACTACGCCTACGCGCCGCGGATGCCGGTAAACTCCGCGGCTACTTCGCCGGTGCCTTCGGCCAGGATTCGGTATTGTTTCACAACCACACGCCGGAGGAAGGTTTCCGATATGCTTACTCCCTAATCCAGTACAAAGTGATCGGGGGCACACCGACCGTGCTCGGCGTTGCGGCCGGTGCCGCCCCGGTGCTCGACACCTTCATGAACGTAGACAACATTGACATCGCTGGCCAGTCAGTAAACGTTGATGATAAGGAGCTGGAAGTAAAAAAAGTGCGGGCCGGCGTGGTGAGCGAGTTGCACGAATACCGCCTTGCCTCCCCCCTCTTCGCCTTCAATCAGGATAACTACGCCATCTTTCGTAAACTGCCGGAAACAGAGCTACGTGGTTTTATCACCAAGGTGCTTACCAGTCACCTCATCACCGCCCTCAGGGGTATCGGATGCACGGTGACCCCCGAGCAGCCCATTATGCTTAGCCACCGGCTAAGCCCGCGCCTAATCACCGTGAAGAACCAGCGCATGCAGATGTATACCGGCACGTTCACCGCCAACGTACTGTTGCCCCCACGATTGGGTATCGGAAAATCGATTAGCAAAGGGTTCGGCACGGTGGTGCCTGCGTAACGGAATTTCTTCGCACCCGCGTCCCCGCCCGCTGAAGGTAATCTACACCGCCCCGCCCCAGCTTTACGGCCATGCAAGTTTACTTGAATAGCTTCGGTACCTACCTTCACGTACGAGACGCCATGTTTGAAATACGGGTGCCCGGCGAGGGGGGTGAAAACACCGTGCATCACCTAGCGGCTAAGAAAGTCAAGGCGATCATACTGACCGTGGCCGGAGCAATGAGCAGCGATGCGATACGTCTGGCGCTCGTGCATAACGTCGATTTGATCCTCGCCGATCGCTCCGGACAACCGCTCGGCCGGTTCTGGCACGCGAAGCTCGGTAGTACGACCAAGATCAGGAAGCGGCAACTGGAGGCCAGCCTCGGTAGCGAGGGGTTGGCGTACACCGGCAGGTGGCTGACGGCCAAATTGGCGGCGCAGTGCGACCTACTCCACAGTCTCAGAAAGCACCGTAAAGCGCACCACGAACTTCTCGATGAGCGGCGAGAGCGTATTGCCGCACTGTCGGCGGCCATAACCAGCTGCGTGACGGACGGTCAGCGGACGGGCGACGTTGCCGAGACACTACGCGGGCTAGAAGGCACGGCGGGCAGGCTCTATTTTCAGACGCTGAGTGCCCTGATACCGAAGCAGTATTGCTTTGCGGGGCGCAGCTCGCGTCCGGCTGCGGACCCCTTTAACGCTTTTCTCAATTATGGCTACGGTATCCTTTACGGGCGGGTCGAGAAGGCACTGATGATCGCCGGTCTCGACCCCTACGTAGGCTTCATGCACCGCGACGATTACAACCAGAAAAGCATGGTATTCGACTTCATCGAGCCCTACCGGCCGTGGGTAGACTGGGTGGTCTTTCGCTTGTTTTCCCGCAAGGTAGTAGGCCTCGATGACTGGGGAGCGTTGGCCGGTGGTATCACGCTCCTAAAACCCGGCAAGGAGAAACTAATCGAGGCAATGGGTAAGTTTTTCGAGGGAGAGAAAGTCCGGCACGGGCGGCGCAACCGCTGTCGGGCCAACGCTATGCTGGCCGATGCGCACCGGTTCGCACAAGAACTGCTGGAAGTCGAAGTAGGCGATGTAGAAATAATGGAGGTATGATCCTGTGGGTACTGTATGACATCGCCGACGATCGGGCACGCACCCGGGTTTCCCGCTTCTGTAAGCAGGCTGGCCTTTACCGGGTACAGTACAGCGTATTTCTGGGAGAAGTATCGGCCGACGAGCGCGACGCCCTACGCCTAGACGTGCTGGATGAGATCGACGAGAATGTGGACAAGGTCTACCTCTTTTCCCTGACCAAACAGGAGTTGAAGCAGGCCATTCTACTCGGGCAGGCCTTCAACCGCAAGTTCGTTACCGCCGAGGTGCGCCACTTGCTACTTTAGGGCGGGGACGCAGGTGCATAAAACTTACAAAGAGCAATGTTCAGCATTACCCCTTCTCATATCATTCAGCACTTATACTGTCCGCGCTTCACCTACTTTGAGTGGGTGCTACGGCTTCCGCAAAATGAGGAGAAGTATAGTAAAGTACTACGCGGCCGCCAGCTACACGACGAGCGGCTGGAGCGTAACAAGGGTTACCTGCGTAAGCGGCTGGGAGTAGTCAGCCGCCTAGACGATCAGTACCTGACCAACGATTTTTTGCGCGGCCGCATCGATGAGGTCTTGGAGCTCGAAGACGGCACTTTTGCACCGCTAGATTATAAGTTTGCAGAATATAAAGATCGGGTATTCTCAACCTACCTGACGCAACTCTACTGCTATGCCTTACTGATCAAGAGCATCTTCGGTAAATCGGTGACCCGGGGCTTCATCGTGTATACCCGGAGTAATAATAAAGTCGTTGAGCTTCCGACGCCCGAACTGGCCCTCGACGGCGTGAGGCAGACAGCCGCTGAAATTCGGGAGGTGGTAGAAAATAATACCTTCCCTAGAGCCACCAAGTATAAGAAACGTTGCCTAACTTGCACCTACCGAAAGGTGTGTATCCAGTGACCGGACGCGTTCATATTTATTCTTCCCGTAAAAGTCGGGCTAAGCAATTGACGCTCAACCGTTTGCCAATGCGGAGCCTTAGCCCTTTCGACCCAGTACGGGAAGTAGTTGACCTGCTTCATTGGCAATTTTCCAGTGCAAAATTGGACGTAAGTTATTTATTTTCAAAAGGTTATGGAGAGGGACATCCTCCGGGCCATCTTCCAGCGGTAGTTGGATTGAAACCTGCTACCCCTGTGTGTCGCAGCACAGATCCCCATTCCTCCGGGCCATCTTCCAGCGGTAGTTGGATTGAAACCCTCGGCAAATGGGGGACCGGCTTTCTGTGGATGTTCCTCCGGGCCATCTTCCAGCGGTAGTTGGATTGAAACATAGGCCATCGCCGTGAAACCAATACCGCTTACCGCTCCTCCGGGCCATCTTCCAGCGGTAGTTGGATTGAAACCCTGATATACGCGGTCACGATATACTAAAAAGTCGTCCTCCGGGCCATCTTCCAGCGGTAGTTGGATTGAAACCAGCGCTTGCAGTGTTTACCATCTTTAGCATACTTGCCTCCGGGCCATCTTCCAGCGGTAGTTGGATTGAAACAGGATTCAGCGCCGGGACCGATCAGCAAGCGCCTTGCCTCCGGGCCATCTTCCAGCGGTAGTTGGATTGAAACCGGGTACCGCATACATCGACAAGAAAACCGGCGACCCCTCCGGGCCATCTTCCAGCGGTAGTTGGATTGAAACTTTCATCATCACGTCCATGCGCAAGGGCGGCAAACGGCCTCCGGGCCATCTTCCAGCGGTAGTTGGATTGAAACACACTCGCAGCCGACCTGGACGAAGCGGCAGGACGGCCTCCGGGCCATCTTCCAGCGGTAGTTGGATTGAAACGTAGCCCCGGAATGGTGGTCCCGCATCATGTAGATGCCTCCGGGCCATCTTCCAGCGGTAGTTGGATTGAAACGGACACCGCCCACGGCCTTATTGTGCGCAGGGGTACCCTCCGGGCCATCTTCCAGCGGTAGTTGGATTGAAACCTTCCTCCCTGGGTACTGCTCGGCGTGTGATGCGCTCCTCCGGGCCATCTTCCAGCGGTAGTTGGATTGAAACATGTCGCTTTGGGCTTGATCGAGGCCCAGAATCTGTCCTCCGGGCCATCTTCCAGCGGTAGTTGGATTGAAACATACCACCCCTCCCGTCACACTTACGTCGATCAAGGCCTCCGGGCCATCTTCCAGCGGTAGTTGGATTGAAACCGTACGTGTAACGGTTCTCACCGGCGCTGCTGTATTCCTCCGGGCCATCTTCCAGCGGTAGTTGGATTGAAACACGTACAGTCCTGGAATAACAGTCGGAACAGATATACCTCCGGGCCATCTTCCAGCGGTAGTTGGATTGAAACAGCCGTACGCTCGGCATCTTGGCAAGTTCGCGCTGCCCTCCGGGCCATCTTCCAGCGGTAGTTGGATTGAAACAAGTGATTAGTAGGTGGTTCCGTGCCAGTGAATCACCTCCGGGCCATCTTCCAGCGGTAGTTGGATTGAAACAAAGAGGTGATCGGGTGTTAGTGCGGGATGTCGAGACCTCCGGGCCATCTTCCAGCGGTAGTTGGATTGAAACACCCCACTGCGCTTCAGGCTCAGGTAGACGACAACACCTCCGGGCCATCTTCCAGCGGTAGTTGGATTGAAACACAAAGGCAGGCTACCCGCACGACGCATACGTGGAGCCTCCGGGCCATCTTCCAGCGGTAGTTGGATTGAAACCTTTTGGGCTGATCTTTGCGGTAATGCGCTGCCTACCCTCCGGGCCATCTTCCAGCGGTAGTTGGATTGAAACTGATCTCGGTCCAGTCGGCCGGTCCACCTCCGGCGGCCCTCCGGGCCATCTTCCAGCGGTAGTTGGATTGAAACAAAAACCCGATAATGTCAAGTAAAGCGCCTAAATGGCCTCCGGGCCATCTTCCAGCGGTAGTTGGATTGAAACCCCGTCCCTGACTAGTACACCGGTTGTACCGTGTGGGGCCTCCGGGCCATCTTCCAGCGGTAGTTGGATTGAAACTACCTCATGCTGCTGGACGCCTCTATGCCCGCCATCCTCCGGGCCATCTTCCAGCGGTAGTTGGATTGAAACGCCCAGGCTATCTACATACCAGTAGGTCAGGGTGGGCCTCCGGGCCATCTTCCAGCGGTAGTTGGATTGAAACTGTCATAGTGTGTTAAAAAGCACCCCCGGCCAATCACCTCCGGGCCATCTTCCAGCGGTAGTTGGATTGAAACGTATTCATAGCTCGTTTGATTTAATCGGTTGTGATGCCTCCGGGCCATCTTCCAGCGGTAGTTGGATTGAAACCCCGCAATGTTTGCGAACAGGACAAATACCGCTAGGGCCTCCGGGCCATCTTCCAGCGGTAGTTGGATTGAAACGGGTGAAGCCGGCGCCTGGGTAGTTGCCGGTGATATCCTCCGGGCCATCTTCCAGCGGTAGTTGGATTGAAACAAATGTCATCGGCTGCTTGGCCCATGGTGTAGTGTGCCTCCGGGCCATCTTCCAGCGGTAGTTGGATTGAAACTCACCCTGCAGAAGCTGATTGATAGGAGTCAACCACTCCTCCGGGCCATCTTCCAGCGGTAGTTGGATTGAAACATCCCTAGATGATTAGCCCATCCCCGATGATCGAAACCTCCGGGCCATCTTCCAGCGGTAGTTGGATTGAAACCAGGCGTGCGCGGCGAACAGCAAGGCCGTGACGATGCCTCCGGGCCATCTTCCAGCGGTAGTTGGATTGAAACATACTACACTATGACCGCCGTAAAACGTCCCGCCCTCCTCCGGGCCATCTTCCAGCGGTAGTTGGATTGAAACACTTCACCAATCCGGTAGCTGATGGTCAGCGTGGGTCCTCCGGGCCATCTTCCAGCGGTAGTTGGATTGAAACTGCACGTAGGCCGACTTCATGAAGGCGTTGCGCACGCCTCCGGGCCATCTTCCAGCGGTAGTTGGATTGAAACGTGTATACGATGTTGCACATATTGAGATGTTCTACACCTCCGGGCCATCTTCCAGCGGTAGTTGGATTGAAACATTTGCTGAGCAAACTCAGTATCAAAGTAATCGTAACCTCCGGGCCATCTTCCAGCGGTAGTTGGATTGAAACCCATCTCTAATATCGTAGCCCACATGAACAGTGACGCCTCCGGGCCATCTTCCAGCGGTAGTTGGATTGAAACTCTCTACAACCTCGTATATCTGATTTCCGAAAAACACCTCCGGGCCATCTTCCAGCGGTAGTTGGATTGAAACCCACCAACACCCACTACCCGAAGGCGAATAGCTGTCCTCCGGGCCATCTTCCAGCGGTAGTTGGATTGAAACAATGGCGGCCTGACCTACATTCTCGACCGGGGCAAACCTCCGGGCCATCTTCCAGCGGTAGTTGGATTGAAACGAAATTCTCACACATGACCCCCAATCTCGAACCCTTCCTCCGGGCCATCTTCCAGCGGTAGTTGGATTGAAACATGTGCTGGTTGAGGTCTTGCAGCGTTGTGCGAAGCCTCCGGGCCATCTTCCAGCGGTAGTTGGATTGAAACCGTATACGACTCAGACTACAACTGGAACGAGCTATCCTCCGGGCCATCTTCCAGCGATAGTTGGATTGAAACGTTACCTAAGTCAGTACCAACTACGTCGGCTAAAAAAGCCTCCGGGCCATCTTCCAGCGATAGTTGGATTGAAACAATAATTCTATTATGGCCGATAGTGTCGCCTTTACGCCTCCGGGCCATCTTCCAGCGATAGTTGGATTGAAACATCGCCATCTTTGTACTAGCAATACCATCGCTAATGCCTCCGGGCCATCTTCCAGCGATAGTTGGATTGAAACCCCTATTCACGAAGTACAAAGCCGCGTCCCAGCAATCCTCCGGGCCATCTTCCAGCGATAGTTGGATTGAAACCGCTGACGTTAGCGGGCCGCACTTCGATCGGGCGGTCCTCCGGGCCATCTTCCAGCGATAGTTGGATTGAAACTAGCTACTCCGGATGGTGTTGCGGTTGACGAGCAAACCTCCGGGCCATCTTCCAGCGATAGTTGGATTGAAACATCGGTTCACGTTAGAGCCGGTCTCTACTGCCTTAACCTCCGGGCCATCTTCCAGCGATAGTTGGATTGAAACATGCTGCCGGTTTCGGTGACATGGAAGTGAGCCCCACCTCCGGGCCATCTTCCAGCGATAGTTGGATTGAAACTAATATTCTTCCATCCCATCCTCCAGAACCCAACCGGCCTCCGGGCCATCTTCCAGCGATAGTTGGATTGAAACTTGCTTATAAACAGCATAAGCAGGTTCAAGTAAAGTCCTCCGGGCCATCTTCCAGCGATAGTTGGATTGAAACATCACACTAGTACGCCGTCACGCTAAACACCTGTTGCCTCCGGGCCATCTTCCAGCGATAGTTGGATTGAAACGCTATAGCGGGTGCGGGCCTCGCAGAACTTGCGGTTCCTCCGGGCCATCTTCCAGCGATAGTTGGATTGAAACATCCGGCCGGCTTCATGGGCTCGCATGATCTGGCTGCCTCCGGGCCATCTTCCAGCGATAGTTGGATTGAAACGAAACTTCCACACATGACCCCCAATCTTGAACCCTTCCTCCGGGCCATCTTCCAGCGATAGTTGGATTGAAACAATAACCGAGGTCAAAGTCGCGGTGCCCGGTGATCCCCTCCGGGCCATCTTCCAGCGATAGTTGGATTGAAACATCCCGGCGAGTTCCTGCGCAACTACGTCCGCAAACGCCTCCGGGCCATCTTCCAGCGATAGTTGGATTGAAACACGAAGGATTCCGAACGTGTCGCCAAGATCAAACCCCCTCCGGGCCATCTTCCAGCGATAGTTGGATTGAAACAGCAGGGGTTCTTCGACCAGGGAGGTCTTGAAGTCCATCCTCCGGGCCATCTTCCAGCGATAGTTGGATTGAAACCTACCAGCTCGACCGGCTTCATGGTGGGGTGTAGGCCTCCGGGCCATCTTCCAGCGATAGTTGGATTGAAACGGTATACATTGTGGACCTAAAGCAGAACCCCCGCACCCTCCGGGCCATCTTCCAGCAGTAGTTGGATTAAAACTTGGGTGATATTCACCGTTACGCGAATTCGCGTAACGGTCCTCCGGGCCATCTTCCAGTAGTAGTCGAATTGAGAATGGAAATTCTTGAAATGATAAACAATTTCCTACTAGCCTCCAGGCTATTTTCAGACCCAGTTGAATCTAAACAGATCACCGATACGCTTTTTCGCGTATCGGTGATTTCCCTCACAGTTCCCTATCAGCAGTGGTCAGATTACAACGGACAATTCATGAGCGTACGCCTGCTGCTACGCATACTGATCCTCCAGTAAGCATCCCATCAAAACAGATACCGTACGGTGTTCCAGGGTATCACCGCGTCGTGGACGGCTAGCCACTCTTCGCATAGCTGGGCTTTGAAGCCGCGGGCGTAGCGTACGGCGCTGCTACCGTAGCCTGATTTTTTGTGCTCCTGAATATCGGGGCGCCAGAGGTGGGCCTCGGCTTCGGTCATGCCGGCGGCGAGGTTGCGCTCGTGTTGCCAGGGGTTGTGGGTGACCATGATGGCCTCGGCCTGCACCATGGCGCGGTGGGCGGGCGTGGTGACCACGGCGGCAAGTTGCGCGAAGAGCTCTCGGTAGTCGTCGAGCCAGCCTTCGCAGAAGATGATGGGACTAAAGTTGACGTGCACGTCGTAGCCCGCGGCGATGAAGCGGGGGATGGCCGCGATGCGGTCGGCGATCTTGCTGGTGCGGGGCTCGACCAGGTCGCTCATCTTCTGGGGCATCAGACTGAAGCGGATGCGCACCTTGCCCTGGGGATCGAAGTCTAGCAGCTTGTCGTTGACGTACTTGGTGGCGAAAGTGGCCTTGGCCGTGGGGTGATCGCGGAAGAAGGCGAAGACCTGGAGCCAGTCGTAGTGCTTCCAGTGCAGTCCGATATCGGTGCTGCAGCCGATGTCGTAGGTGTAGTAGGTCGGGTCGGTCTGATTGGGGCGCTTGGGCCAGGCGAGGGCGTCGGCGTGCTTGGCGACGCTACCCAGTAGCTGCTCGGTATTTTCGTTGATATAGACCTTGTCGTGGTTGTAGCGCATCACGTAGCAGTAGCTATCGCGGCAGCCCCCCAGGCATCCGTAGATGAAGTTAGGCGTGACGTAGTCGGCCGAGCGGCCGTTGTCCTTGACCTTCAGGGGCTTAGTGCGTTGTCGTTTCAGTTGCGGCATGGGAAATAGTGGGTGATAAAGGAGGTCAGCCGCTGGGTCGTGGGTAAGCTTATGCTAACAAGTTGGAGGTGCGTAGGGTTGGCGATTTGGCCGTGTTTCTGGCGTATTGATGGGCATTAAACGGGTGCTTTCACTACCACTTTTTGATAGCGTCTACACCGCTTACTACATCAGGTAAAAGCCCTCCGCCGGCAGTTTTTCCGGCACCTCCCCCTCCCCGATCATTTGTCGGAGGTTGATGTCTATGGTGCGGGCAATGGCGGTCATCGGGGTGTCGGTGGGTCTGTTCTCGAAGGGGTCCTGAAGGTAGATGGCTGACTTCTCGATCAGGAAGAAGGCGGCAGCTACTACGATCACGATCGGGATCTGTCCCAGACCGAAGGACTCTACCAGTGCAAAGGGCAGCGAGAATACGAAGAGGTAGATGAATAGTACGATGATGATATTGTAGGCACTGGGAAATACTGTATTCTTGATCCGCTCGCACTTTCCCATCGAATCACACAGGCGGCGCAGGGTATCGTCGAGCTGGACCTGCTGGTAGGGGTTCACCCACTCGCGCCGCAGCAGCTCGGCCAGGTCGTCGCCGTGGAGCTGCAGGAGTGCATTGGGTACGTTATCGTGGCGGCGTAGTAAGCTGCGCTCTTCTGTATCGATCAGTCCGCCGATAGCGGGTAGCGTATCCATACCGCGTAGGGAGTTGCCCAGCGCATAACAGAAAGCGATCTGCCGGTGCGCGACGCGTCGGTAGAGGTCCGGTAGGTAATCCCCATGGTCGTGCGTGAAGGCGAGCAGTTGCCGGATCAGCGTGCGCGAGTCGTTGACGATGGCACCCCAGACGATGCGGGCCTCCCACCACCGCTGGTAGCCCTGATTGGTGCGGAAGGCCAGCAGAAGCGAAATGGCCGTACCCAGAATAGTGGGCACCGTAGCGGGAATAGCGAGGTTCAAAAACTTATTTTCGTCGATTACTCCGATGATCACCACGAATAGGGTCACGAGGAGCAGTTCCAACCGGATCTGACGGAAGATAAATCGGAGCGGAATACCGTTGCGAAGTAACATATCAGCGCCGTTAACGAATGATACCTACCAATAACCAATAAATATTAAGGGAGGTTTGGATCGCCCCACTGGCGGGAAAACAAAAAAGCCCCACGACGATCCGTCGCGGGGCTTTCTGTATGGGTGCTAAAGCGGGTCAGCTTACTTGCCACCCAGCTTCTCGGCACCGGCTTCCAGTGCGCTGGCGAGGGCGCTCAGGCCCTGGTTGCCACCGCTCACGGAGCGGGTTTCGCTGGCGAGGGTCGAGAGCAGCTCGGAGACGCGGCCTCCGTCGATGCTGCCGGAGGTCAGTTCCCCCTTGAGGCTCTGCAGGTTGGAGACGATACCGTCGGTACCGTCCATTCCGTCGAGCTTGTTGATCCAGGTATCGATGTTGGATACGGCGGCGTCGGCGGGCAGGGCGGTGATGTCACCACCGGTGGACTGTACCGCATCGATGGTAGCCGTCAGGGTAGGATCGGCGGCGGGCATGTCGACCTCGGGGCGGTCCATGTCGGGGGTGGTCACCACATCGGTGTCCATGTCGGTTTCGGTAGTGTTGGCGGGTTGTTCGGCACAGGCCAGAACGGTTAGTGCAAGCACTAGGAGAAGAAGATGTTTCATGGTAGTTGGTTTGTTTGAATACAGTGCTAAAACTTTCGCGGCGGCAAAAGGTTCTGAGCGAATTTTCGCCGGTAGTCGGGGCGCGGTCGCAGGTGCAAAGCTACGTGCAAAACCCCTCACCGCCCCCAGTTCTTATGGGGCACACTATCCGTAGTCAGTTCCAGCACGCCTCCCCCGCTTACCCGGTCGAAGGGCAGGTCTACGCCGGACCACGCCTGCCCGTCGAGTGTTGCGCCACGGATATAGAGCTCTTCCTCCGGCTCGCCGGCTACGCGGATCGTGAAGGTATCGCCGGTATAGTAGTCCGGCGAGAGGTGGACGATGATTTCCTTGAATACCGGCGTAGTGATCTGGTAGCTGGGCTCCGCAGCGGCGCTGCCGTCTACGCTGAACAGTCCGATCGCCATGAGTACGCCCAGGGCGCCCATTTGCCCCTGATCCTCATCGCCGTGGTAGCCGCCGTAGGCCGTGGTGTCGGCGTAGGTATCCTTGATGGCGCGCACCCACCGCTGACTGAGCCAGGGTGCTCCGGCCACATTGAATAGGTGGGCCATGGCCGTGCCCGGCTGATTGCCGTAGTCGACCCAGTTGGCGGCGTGCACCTTGCCGGCGGCCTTGAGCCAGTCCTGCTCCGCTTTTTCGAATGATCCGTTGAGGGAATCGAGGTAGGTCTGGCGGCCGCCGAAGAGCTCCATCAGTCCGGGCAGATCGTGGGGTACGTAGTGGGTATAAATGGCCGAGTTCGCCTCGCAGAAGCCGCGGGCGTTGAAGTCGTCGACGACCGGCTGAAAGTCCTCCATCCAGCTGCCATCCATCTCGCGGGGGTGCATGTAGCCGGTGGCGGGGTTCCACAGCTTGCGGTAGTTCTGCGACCGTTGCAGAAAGAAGTCGTGGTCCTCCTGCTTGCCCAGGCGGCGGGCGATCTGGGCCAGGCACCAGTCCTGATAGGCGTACTCCAGGGTCATGCTGGCGCCGTCCTTGTGTCCGCCGGGCCCCTCGATGCCCTCGGGGACGTAGCCGCGCTCCTCGTAGTACTGCATGCCGCCCCCGAAGGCCAGCGTACGGTGCTCGTAGCCGGCGTGGTCGCGGATACCGCCGACGAAGGCGTTCTTGCGCAGTCCGGCGTAGGCGGCTTCCACGTCGTAGTCGTCGATGCCCTTGTTGAGGGCCGCGGCGAAAAAGCTGGCTGCCGGATCGCCAATCATCACGTAGGTGTAGTTGCCGCCGGAGGGACCGCGGGGGATCAGTCCGCCATTCCGGTACATATCCACCATCGTATTGCAGAAGCCGTCCATGATCTCCGGGTAGGCCAGGGACCAGAGTTGATTGAGCGACCAGTGGCTGCCCCACCAGGCATCGAAGTTGTAGTGAGGATAGCCGTGGGAACTCTTACGCACCTGCGTTACCCCGCCCGTATTATCGGGGTAGCTGCCGTCTGCGTCGCTGATGATGCGCCGGCCCAGCAGGGCGTGCCAGAGATCGGTGTAGAACTTGACGTGGCGGGCCTCGGTGCCGCCGCTGACCTCGATGCGCCCCAGCATAGCGTTCCACTCCGCGCGGGCGTCCTGGCGGACGCGGTCGAAGTCCCAGTGATCGAGCTCGGCCGCCAGGTTGGCGCGGGCAGCGGACAGGGAGGTGTAGCTCAGGGCCACCTTGAGCTGGAGGTCGGTGAGGGTATCGGCGAAGGTGAGGTAGGCCCCGATGTCTTTGCCGGCTAGGCTGTCGGTGGGGCCTTCCGCGAGACCCGGCACCAGCGACCCCGCACGCCAACCGCCGAATGCCGCTGCGGGCGCGTCAGTATGCGCGATGAAGTACAGCCGGACGGGCTTGGGCCGGCGGTGGGTGGGGCCCAGGATGACGTAGCCCTCCAGCTCGGTCGGCGATACGCGGCGGACCATGGAGTAGTCGGTCGAATCGTGCGCCAGGAAGGCCCCGGTGTCGAACAGCAGGTGGCGTGGCTGCCCGTCGTCCGCAAAGCGGTAGCGGTGCAGGCCCACGCGGGTGGTGGAGGTGAGCTCCACGTCGATGCCGTAGCGGTCGAGGTGCAGCCGGTGGTAGCCGGGGCTGACCTGCTCCGTAGCATGGGAAAAGGTGCTCAGGGTGCTATCCATGCCGAGGTGGCCGCGCATCTCCCCGGTCGTGGGCATGACGGGCACCCCGGCGAGCTGCCAGGCGTGCACGTGGCTGAAGCAGCGCACCACGGTAGAGTCGTACAGGTAGCCCGACTCCCAGCTCCCCCGCACGTTCGTATCCGGACTCAGGTTCACCATCCCGAACGGCCGGCTCGCCGACGAGAAGTAGAACCAGCGCGACTGGTGGGTATCGATCAGGGGGTTGACGTAATCTACGGGCTGGCGGATCTGCGCCAGGACACACGCAGCCAGGAGGAGCAGGCAGAGGGTAAGCCGGTAGCGCATCGGTAGGTCGGGTTGGTGGTGTGGAAGATACGGTGGGCTTGATGCACCCGGAAGCTGTACAATCTCAACGTTAGGGCTGTGTAAAAGCTGAAGTTGGGGGGTGGGTGTGGTTTGGTACTGCATCCAACTGGTGGTGTAACACATGATTGCGGGCGCGGTCGCCGGTGCGGGGGATAGTCTGGAGGGCAGCTTCTACCCCTTATTCTAAAAGGTATTAGAATAGCAGTCATATGTGGAGCAGGCTTGCTATGTTTAGGCGGTGCTACGGATTAGACTTCCAGGGGTGCAGCTAGGGGCAGGCGGGGCGACGCATGGAGGGCGAAGCCGTTTGGGGGTAAGGCAGTTCTATTGCGTATATACAACAGACGGGTGGAGTGTTTACGCAACTGGGGGAACAACGACAACCGGGCGCTTCACGTCAAGTGGTGTATTCACGTCAGGTTATTGCCGTAGATTGGGGGGCTTTACGCAATCGTTGATACAGATGATGGGCGACAATTAAATAGATATCTATGTTCTTAGAAGAAGAAATTGAATTTCCGCGAAAAGATGACAAGTTATTTATAGATGACGGTCCTGTCATTTACAAAGCCTGGTTGCATAAATCGTTCCAACAGTTCGGCACCTACGCGACTAGTTATGGATATGCAGCAAAATATTTAATAGATAGTATCGTGCTTAGAGAAGAGCAGGACGGTAAAGACTTCCTAGTTTATCCGATCGTTTTCTTAATCAGGCATTATGTAGAGTTAAGGCTGAAAGAGTTAATTCAGGGTCTAAACTATTGCAACAGTCAAAACTATGGATTCCCATCTCACCATAGAATTGATAATATGTGGGGAGAGTTTAAACGGCAATACCGAGAAATAGGTGAAAAGGATGACGATGACGAATTTAAAGCTATGGATCAAATTATTAAGGAGTTATCTGGATCAGATCCAATCTCAATGCACTTCAGGTATCCAGTAGACAAAGCGGGAAACCTTACGCAAATACATGACTATATTTGTATAAAAAATTTGAGGAGTACATTCAAAAGGCTATCAATGTTGCTTGATGGATTGTCAGATCAAATAGATCACTATAAAGACATCACTAGGAGCTTAATGGATGATGCGTAAATCTGATGTATATAGCATTAAAGGTTAATGAATTTTTCTCGTGTAAAGCTCATAGAACAATGAAAAAAACGATAGTATCGCTGGAGTGTGTAGTATGCCTTCGCGTATCAAAGATGGCAATTCTTGATACTATGAGCTATTATGAAGAAGAAGAATATGATGAAGATGCAGAACATACTTTCTCCTGGGGCACCATTTTTAATCTATGTAAATGTAGAGGATGTAATTGTTTGAACGTCTTCTATTACGATTGGGATGATACCATGATGCCTGAGATAGATAAACCAAGGTATCAAGCAATTTATCCGGTGAAAAGCAAGGTGCCTATTGGACTTCCAAAGAAAATATCTATAGCCTTTCAGGCGGCTTACAAAGTTAAGCGTATTGATGTGAACGCGTATGTAGTATTGATTAGAAGGATGCTTGAAATGGTGTGCCTAGATAAGGAAGCCAACGGAAATACGCTAGCTTCGATGCTTAATGATCTGGCTAGTAGAAGCATATTGCCTGATGAGTTGGCGTCAATCGCAAAGTATTTGAAGAATTTTGGCAATATAGGAGCTCATGCTGGAATAGGCGAGTTGAGTAATGATGAAATTCCTATCGTTGAAAATCTATCGCTAGCTATTTTAGAATACATCTATTCTGCACCAAAACTTGTTGAAATAGCGGTCAATTCAATGGAAAAAGTAAAAAAATAATGCCGCTAACACCGCCTCAACTCCATTAAGCTAAGCTCTTCCCTACCATAATGTCTTAACCACGGTTGCTTAGCGGCTACTCTTGCGTCGAGGTAGCTTAGAAAGTAACTTTAGGGCATAGTGTCCCCGTCCGGCCGTGAGGCGGATCGTGCCGTGATCTGCTGCCTTGGTATTCCATTAGTGTGCTGAGCGATAGTTGGGTTCGCCGATAGGTATCGGGTCCTTCGGCGTAGACATGTCGGTCCTGGCTGCGGATGATCTGTCTTAGACGAACACGGCTCGGGCGGGGCCTATCGGGTTCCAGGTGCTGGACGAGTTCGTCCAGCAGGACCTTGGTGCGGGTGCGCCAGCGCCGCACGCCATCCAGGAAGAGGGTGGGTAGCCACCGCTTGATCAGACCGGCGGTCACGTTGCGGTTGATCCGATAGCTGTACATACGGTGTTTGGTTCGGGCCTGCTTGGCCAGCTCCCGGTCTAGCAGGCAGGCACTCTGTACATTGTAAAACCAGCAGGTCGACCAGAGGTCCTGTTCTACGCCAGGTTGGGTGTAAGCGGAAGTAAGCGCTAGTTGGAGAAAGGACTTCAGGTGAGAGATGCCCGTTTCCACGCCCCACCGTAGCCCGTAGAGTTCTCCGATACGGCGGTGGTGGAAACGGCGGCGGTTCATGAGCGTAGTCAGCAATACTTCGACTTCCCCCGTGCTGAGCTCGACGCGCACCAAGCGGAGCTCCAGGGGGTGACGCTCCTCAGGGCGGAGTCCCAACTGTCGCAGCGTACGCAGGGCCCGCCCCAGGAGCGGGACAGTGATGAGCCGGTCGGGCTGACCACTGCGGACGAAGTCTACGACTTCGGGACTCATACTCACGGGTAGGCGGATGATACAGTCGGAACCGTGGCGGCGGTGCAGGAAGGGCAGCCCGTAGCCGGCGTAACCACGGTCGTAAATATATATAGCCCGTTGGGGCAGGTGCTCGACATTGGGATAAGCATGACGGATCTCACCGCTGTGCTGAGTATGCAGGTCCGCCCGGAGAATGATGCGGTTAAGCAGATCGTAGGTCAGCAGGATACGGGTGGAGGGCACCTTGTCGTGCTGGTTCTGATGAAAGCCAAAGGCCTGGCCGATCCAGTGCTCGCGGGGTAGGGTCTGCCCGGTACCGTCCACGGCGAAAATCAGATGAGATCGCCAGCGGCGTGCGTGGCGGAAGCAAGTCTAAAAGTCTTGGACCGAGCGGTAGAAGAAATCGCGGAAGAAGGCCGGGCGGATGGCCCGCCAGCGCTGGGCGAAGGCGGACTTAGTGACCGGGGCCCGGCCGAGGGAGCCGAAGAAGTCGTGTAGTTCCACGGCGGTGGACTTACGGACCAGCTGCAGGATGAAGGCTACGGTGCGGCGGAAGGTCAGGGGGCTGGAACGGGTGAAGTGCCGGTGGGGCTCGACGATATACTGCGCGCGTTGGGCCTCCGTGGTGAGATCAGGGAAGCTGCGCAGAAGAGTCAGAAAGCGGGTCAGGGCGCGGGTCATGCTCCTAATTTCGGGAGTAGACAAATGCCAGCAAATGCTTAGCTTAATGGCCGTGAACACTGCGCCCAGCGTCAACCGGAGCTGGTGATTTTAAAGTTGGTTAAGTGCTATTGCTGGCCGGGTTCGTCGCGTCGTCAATGGCCCGAAAGCTCCCTACGGTCGGTTTCGGTCTATGCCGCCGCGCCGCCCCCTTGTGGGTGGGTTATGAAGAATGCCCCGGCTGCTTGGGCGCCCCCGTTAGCGGCAACAAATAAAATAGTATCTTCGATCTATGAAAAATGCTAGTTTAGCTACAGCTAAAAGAGAAAAGAACGATGAATTCTATACAATTTATCATTCTATCGAAAAAGAGATGAATGCTTATTTGGAATTTAACCCAGATGTGTTCAGAAATAAAGTTGTACTGTTACCGTGTGATGACCCTGAATGGAGTAATTTTACAAAATATTTCGCACAAAATTTTAGTCGTTTTGGACTCAAAAAATTGATCAGCACAAGCTATTCGATTGATAGCAAAAAGCATACCAGTGATTACCAACCTTCATTATTTGAAACGAGTGATCCATCGTATGATGAAGTAAAGGCAATTAAAAATGGTAAAATATTTGAATTAGGATATGATAAAACAGGAGACGGAAAAATTGATATACAAGACTTAGAGTGGAAATATCTAGAAGGTAATGGCGATTTTAAAAGCAAGGAAATTACAAACCTTCGAGATCAGTCTGATATAATTATTACGAATCCTCCTTTTTCATTATTTCGAGAATTCGTAGAATGGGTTTTTGATGCAAATAAACTATTTTCTGTAGTTGGAAGTATGAGTGCGGCTAACTATAAAGAAATCTTTCCTTTAGTCCAAAATGATAAGTTGTGGTTAGGTGCTACGGCAAATGGTAGTGATATGGTGTTTTCAGTACCAGAAGGTGCAGTTGTAAAAGAAAAGGATAAGGAGAAGGCTGAAAAGCTAGGCTATATTGGTAATTATACTAGGCTTGGAAATTCCTGCTGGTTTACCAATATTGATCATGGAAGAAGACATCAACCAATCCCATTAATGACGCAAAAGGATGTCGTCAAATTTGGACTAAAAAAGCCATTCGAAAAATATGTAAACTATGATGCGATTGAAGTTCCTAAAGTCAAATTTATACCAAGTGATTATGCAGGTGTTATGGGAGTACCTGTTAGTTTCCTTGCTAAGCATAACCCCAATCAATTTGAGATTGTAGGAATGTGTGAGAATGAAAATTTATACGATCTAAAGTCTAGAGTATTTACAAGAGAAGAATGCAAGCAAGCCTACCTGGCTAAATTTGGTAAAAAAGGTTCATATGACTTAAATTCAAACGGTGTTGTAGAAAGAGATGGGTTGCTTGTCAAAGTATTTCAACGGATTTTAATCAACCATAAATAGATATGCATGAGAACGGAACTTAAAATAGAAATAACAATTGGTGACATTACTAAAGGATTTGTGTACAACGAATTGGAAGGGCGAGGTCTATTTGGCCTGTCAGGCAACTTAACTATTCAGCCCGAATACCAAAGGAATTATATATATGCAGATGGGAAAAAGGATGTCGCAGTAATCAATTCAATATTGAAGGGTTATCCATTAGGACTCATATACTTTAACAAAGTAGCAGGTGAAAAGTATGAAGTTTTAGATGGCCAGCAACGTATTACTAGCTTTGGAAGATTTGTAACTAATAAATTCGCAATAAAAGATTCCAATGGTATGGAACAGTACTTTACCGGATTGGCTGCGGATAAAAAATCGAAAATACTGAATACTAAGCTCTTGATTTATGTATGTGAAGGTTCGGAATCGGAGATTAAAGAATGGTTTAGGACAATCAATATTGCAGGAGTTCCTTTAAACAGTCAAGAATTATTGAATGCTGTGTATTCAGGACCATTCGTTACCAAAGCGAAAGAAGAATTCAGTAACAGTTCTAATGCAAATATTCAAAAATGGAGTTCTTATATTAGGGGGTCTGCAAATAGACAAGATTTTCTCGCAACAGCATTAGCATGGGTCAGTAAAGAAGAGGTTGGGAATTATATGAGTAAACACAGATACAATGATAGTATTTCAGAACTGAAAGTATATTTTGATACTGTTATTGATTGGGTTTCAAACATATTTATCGACGTTGAAAAAGAAATGAGAGGATTAGAATGGGGAATGCTATATGAGTCATATCACAGAATAGCTTATGATCCTGAAGAAATTTCTAGAAAAGTCCAGGTATTGTATAGTGACCCATTTGTTAAAAATAGAAAGGGAATATTCGAATATATCTTAGGGGGACTTCAAGACACAAAACTTTTAGATATTAGAGTATTTGACGAGGATACTAAGAGAAAAGTCTACAAAAAACAAACTGTAGAAGCAAAAAATGTAGGTTTATCTAACTGCCCACTTTGCACACTCGGTCATCAATCTAATAAAGATAGGGTCTACAAGCTTTCAGAAATGGATGCGGACCATGTAACTGCTTGGAGTAAGAATGGAGCTACAGATATTAAAAACTGTCAGATGCTTTGTAAAACTCACAATAGGTCAAAAGGGAATAAATAAAATGCCGCTAACACGGCGCCAACTCCATTAAGCTAAACGCTTCCCTACCATACTGGAGCCTTGACCACGGGTGTTTAGCGGCTACTCTTGCGTTGCGGTAGCTTAGAAAGTAACTTTATGTCATAGTGCCCCCGCCCGGCCGTGAGGCGGCTCGTGCCGTGACCTGCTGCCTTGGTAGTCCATTAGCGTGCTGAGCGATAGTTAGGTTCATAAACGTGTCGGTCCTGGCTGCGCATGATCCGTCTTAGTCGAACACGGCTCGGGAGGGGCCTATATAGCTCTCTGATACACTTTTTGCAAAAGTCTCAGTGGGCAAGATCACCGTGCTTATTTTAGCAATAGGTTAAATTCAGCCACTCCCATTTCAGTGTACCCTCCACAGGTCAATTTTGCACTCCGACAATAGTTACTATAACTCAATATAATTTGGACTATCTATACATGAAAATCAATAACCTACTAGTATCAATACTGTTAGTGACTACTTCTGTAGCCTCCTGTGGCTTAGGTAGTGACGAAGCTATTCTACTTGATGCGCAATCTTATCGCTCTGACACAGTAAGTATAGTTGACCCAGAAAGTTACTATCATATGTGGGTAATAGAGAAAAGGAGTAAGTTGTTAGACGATGGTATTGAGGTTCAATATCGAGATACTTTGGAAGACGGTACGGAACGTGGTTTTGGCAAACATGAAGGCTCAACTTACCAGCTTTATGAGGTTACCTTGGTCATAGCTTCCGAAGACAACTAATCCTACCTATCCATTCTGCCCGTTCATACTGAAGCCAATGCACGATTTATGATCCGGGGGGACAACGGAACGAAGGGCAACGGAAACTCCCCCTTGTTCGTGGTCGATGGCCGTCCGTCGGGACATGACTACGCAGCGATCTACAACTCGATCAGCATGAGCGATGTCAAGTCGGTCAAAGTACTTAAGGGACCGAGCCAGACCAATGTATACGGAAGCGATGCCACCGGCGGGGTGATTGCGATCACGTTGCGGCGTGACTAGGGTTCCGTGCGTTAGCCTTAGGGTGAATGGTATGGCGATGCGCAATAGCTGATCCGAGCCCCAATCCCCGTACCTTCCCCCCATGCCCATCTCTCCCATCCTCACCGGCGCCAGCGGCATGGTCGGTCGCGCCGTATTGCTCGAGTGCCTGGACAGTCCCCACGTCGAGCGGGTGCTGATGATCAACCGGCAGCCCGTAGCCCTGCAGCATCCCAAGCTGACCGAGCTGCTGCACCGGGACTTCACCGACATCGGCTCCATCCGCGGTCTGCTGAAGGGCTACGACGCCTGCTTCTTCTGTGCCGGCGTCAGTGCGGCGGGGAAGTCGGAAGCGGAGTATACCCAGCTGACCTACACCCTGGTCACCTCCTTCGCCCGCACGCTGCACGAGGTCAACCCCGACCTGGTCTTTACCTATGTTTCCGGTTCGGGTACCGACCGTACGGAGACCAGCCGCATGATGTGGGCCCGCGTCAAGGGCCGCACGGAGAACGCCCTGCTGGAGCTCGGCTTCCGCGCCGCCTATATGTTCCGGCTCGGGGTACTGATCCCGGATACCGCCGTGCAGTCCAAGACCGGCTGGGTCAACACCTTCCTTACCGTGCTGCGCCCGCTGTTCCCCCTGCTGAAGCGCTTCGACTGGGCCACGACGAGCAGCCGCATCGGACGGGCCATGATCCAGGTCGCACTACACCCGCCCGAGCAGCAGATCCTGGAGAACAAGGATATTAACCGGCTAGCGGCCCAGCGGATGTGAAGAGATTAAGGCTTTCCGGAGGAGTTCACCACAGATCTACGCAGATTGTATTCGCGGATTAACGCTGATTTTGCCGTGTCGGTAAGACAGTTCCGGTTTTTAGGTGCCGCCGTGGTGGATACCTCGCACCTGCGTCTTGCGCCCCTTGTAAACATCTGGTGCCAAGCTACCAACCTCACTTCTTCCCCCGCTGCCTACTGCACGCTGCATGGGCACCCTACGAAGCCACGAGAACAGCGTGCAACTAATTAGTTCTATCCAGATAGAACTAACGGAACTTTTAGGTGTTTGCCGAATAATTATCGCGCTACGTGTGCTCTTTCGAGTACTTAGGATCCCACCTGTTAGCTTTTGTCCTCCTAGCTGTCCGCCTTTATGATCGGACAGTAGCCCAAAACTTCCCTTCCCTACCCATGAGCTGGTGACGGACTAGACCAGTGGGATCCGGTAATGCGAACCTAAGACTATCTAGTTTTGAGAGATTTTTTCGGATGGCCGGCTGTGAGTACTCACGGTTGGCCCTCTATTGCCGGGTACCGATACACTGGTAAATTAGTTTTTTATTTACAGAACCAAACGCACCTTTTGTCAGTTAGTAGCGTAGCGGCTCTGAGCTACCCCAGAGAAATAACACGGAAGCACCTATAGGTGGCTTCCCGCCCCAGAATAGCCTAATTAGTGAATGTAGGGGAGTGGGGTGTTTAGTGTTTGCCCTCCTCCCCCTTTATCAGGCTCACCTACCGTCCGTACGCTAGATCCAGTACTGCGCAGCACTCGATCCAGCTATCCCCCCTGCAGTTAGTTGTAAGATTTATCGCCGGAATACCGTTCCTGATGCAATTTTTTATCATATTTCAGCAACTTTAGCAACAGCCGTCCTGTTACCGATTGGCACGGAACGAAAAAACCTGGCGGTACTTCTGGCCTCCCCATCCCCTCACTACCTTGATCAAAGACATCAAACTGCGCGTCGAGGAGATCGGCAAATTCTTCGAGTCCACCGGACTCACCCCCGTAGAGGCCCGCACCTTCGCGCTACTGCTCCTCTCCGACCCACCGGAATTGGATTTCTTTGCCATTCAGGAATTCCTCGGCGCCAGCAAGAGTACGATCAGCAACGCGCTCAAGCGGCTGATGAACGAAGGGCGGGTCGACTATACGACCAAGCCCGGCGACCGCAAGCGGTACTTCCGCGTAAGCTCCCAGAAGTGGCTGGAGCAGATCCAGGACAGCTTCACAACCATCACCCCCTTCGTGGCCACGATGAAAAAGGTAGTGGACCTACGCAAGGACACGGAGGACGAAGCGTTCAACGCCGATCTCCGGCGCATCCAGGACTACTTCCTTCACCTCGAGCAGGAGCTGCCCCGCATCAGAGCAGAGTGGGAGCAACGCCGTGCGGCCGCCGCCGCCGCAGGCCGATCACCGGCATAGCATCCGCCTTACCGACCAGCTTTACGGGCGCGAAGGTCTGAGCGGTGTAGTCATCCCCCAGCGGCAGAGCCTCGTGCAGGGCAGGAGAGATCAGGAGCAATTCCCCGAGTTCGTTGCACTTGCTCTGAATACGTGCGGCGGTATTGAGTACGTCGCCGTGGTAGGCCAGCTCGCGTTTGATGATGCCTACCTCGGCTACCGTGGTCTCCCCCAGGTGGGCACCAGCCTTGAACACGGGCTGCAGGCCGTACTCCCGCTCGTAGTGCGCGGCGTGGTTATCCAGGGTACGCATGAAGTGAAAGTAGGCTTCTACGCAGTTGTTGTCGCGCAGTCCGGCGGCGGAGGTCCAGCACAGGATCACCTCGTCCCCCACGTACTGGTAGATCTCGGCCCGGTACCGGGTGACCGCATCCGTGACATCAGCAAAGCAGTCCTGGATCAGCCGGCTGAACCGTACGTGCCCCAGCTGCTCGGCGATCGTCGTGGAGGAGCGCAGGTCGATGAACAGAAAGATGCGCTCCTCCGTGCGGGGATGGTGGTATTTGCCGCGCAGCATGTTGGGGAGAATGCCCGGACCCAGCTTCTGATTCATCAGCGTAAACAGCGTGATGGCCAGGCTGATCACCGAAAAATAGACCAGCGCTACCAGGAGTAGCCTGCTGAATAAAACCTCCTGGAAGGTCAGTCCCACACGCACCTCTCCACCAAAGACGGGATACAGTAGAACGGCCAGCGAAAACAGTCCAAGCGCCAGCAAGAAATGCATGATCAACTTCAGTCCCGCCCAGCGCCCGAAGGACAGCCGCCGAAATATGCGGCGCTTCATCAGTAGCTCGATCAGAAAGTAGACCGTGCCCACTACCAGACCCAGCGCCAGGTGCAGACCGAAGGAGTTGCTATAGGACGGATCGAATCCGCTAGCCTTCGGCCAGCCGAAGTTGCGCAGGAAACCGAAGAGCACGAAGGCCAGCGTCCAGGTAGTGACCAACTGCGCCCAAAAAACCAGCCTGCGGCCCAGTACGCTCATGCGGCCAAGGTAAGTCAGCGCAGCGTAAGCAACTGCCGCAGATCGAGCAGCCGCAGGCCAACCGCCACCACTACCCCACTCCCCCCTAGCAGCAGAAACTCCGCCAACCACCCCAGCCCGGCGTAGCGGACGAGCAGCACACCCATCCCCACTAGTAGTGCGCAGAGTAGTGCGAGTCGGCCCCAGTAGACGCGCCCGGCCGGCAGCGCCAGCCAGCGGTGGGCCAGTCCCGCCTGCAGCAGCGCTACGAAGGACTGCGTCAGTAGCGTCACCGCCGCCGCACCCGCTGCCCCGTAGCGCGGCAGCGCCCACAAATTGCCGGCTACATTGACGAGGATGCCCAGCGCAAAGACGTAATTCATGCGGCCCAGTAGACCGGTCGCGCCGAGCAGGGCCCCGTAGGCGTAGTTGAGGCACTGCGCCACGAAGGTGAGCGCCAGGAAGAACAGAACGCGGGCCGTACGCGGCTCCGCGAAGTCGTACAGCAGTTCCACGATCGGCGCGGCGTAGGTCGCTACCGCCACCGCTACGATCAGACTCCCCCCCACCAGCAGGTGCACACTGAAGCGCAGCAGCTCCGTCACATCCTCCCGCCGCGCGTGGAGCCGGGCGTACATGGGCAGTAGCAGGCCGGCCAGCAGCCAGCCCACCGTATTGATGGCGTCGAGCAGCCGGTAGCCCGCGGCGTAGTGCCCGGCCGCCTCCGCCCCACCGGGCAGCAGGCGCTCGATCATGATGGCGTCGGTGCGGCTGTATGCCGTCTGTAGCAGGATCGCCAGCGCATACGGTGCCCCGCCCCGCAGCAGCATCCAGAGCGTAGCCGCCCGGAAGGTCGGCCAGCGGAACCGCAACTTACCCCGCAGCAGCACCGCCAGGCCCACCGCCGTGATCAGCCAGCTCAGCACCTGCGTCCCCGCAAACAGGTGCATACTGAGTCGCTCCGGAGCCAGCAGCAACAGCGCCCCGATGCCCGCGATCATACACAGCTTATCGAGCACGCTGAAGGCACTGTCCAGCGCGTACCGCCCCAGCCCCGCCAGGTTAGAGCGCAGGTACAACACCAGGCTATTGAGTAGCTGACCGGTGCCGATGAGCAGCAGCAGACCGATCTCCGCCCCCCGGTAGCCCAGCGCGTAGCCCACCACCAGCAGGGACAAAAAGAACGCCCCCCCCAGCACCGCCTTGAGCAGCAGGAAGTAGGGAAAGTACTTGGCCAGCAGCTGCCGGTGCCCGCTGATCGTGCGGCTGTTGTACAACTGCAGGCCCGCATCGGCGATGATCTGCAGGATCAGCCCCAGCCCCAGCAGCGAGAAATACAGTCCGTACTCAGCCTCCGGCAGCAGGTTCTGCACCGTCCGCTCGATGGCAAAGAGGTAGACGCCCTTCACCCCCAGGTTGAGCACAAGCACCAGCACGGCATTGCGAAAAAAGGAAGAGAGCAAGGGGTAGTTCTGTAGTCTTGTGGTTCGGTAGTTCTGTCCGGACAAGGTACATCTGCCCACCACACCCTACCTTACTTAACCCCCTAACTCCTTAACCCCTAACCCCATGCTCCAAGTCATGATCATCAACGGTCCCAACCTGAACCTGCTCGGACGGCGCGAGCCGGAGGTGTACGGGGAGGATACCTTCGAAGACTTTCTGATCCACCTCAAGGGCAAATTCATCGACTCGGACGTCGAGCTGAGCTATTTCCAGAGCAACCACGAGGGCGAGCTACTGGACAAGCTGCACGAGATCGGCTTCAACTACGACGGCATCGTGCTCAATGCGGGGGCCTATACGCATACGAGCGTGGCCCTGGCGGATGCGGTGGCGGCCATCGAGACGCCGGTCATCGAGGTACATATCTCCAATGTGCACAAGCGGGAGGCCTTTCGGCAGCATTCGTACCTGTCGCCGGTCTGCGAGGGCATCATCGTGGGCTTCGGCCTGCGGGGCTACGAGCTGGCCGTGCAGTATTTTGTGTGACGCACAACGAGATGCACCCACGGGGTGTTTTATAAGCTAACTAAACGAATCTACATGTCTTTATCCGATCGCTTTAAGCAGTCCAGCAACCCCATCCTGAGTGAGGAGCGGCTGGCCAAGGCATCCCAGCGACCGCTCGACGGCGGCTTCATCACCCGGGCCGACGATACCGTGATGACCGTCAGCGGCGCGGTCAATAAAACCCTCTTACTGGCCCTGCTCCTGGCGGGCACGGCGGTGTATTCCTTTCTGTTCCCCAGCAGCCTCTTCCTATGGGGCGGCGCGATCGGCGGACTGGTGCTGGTCGTGATCATGTCCTTTAAGCCGAAACTATCCGGCACGCTGGCACCGATCTATGCGCTGCTGGAGGGTCTGTTCGTGGGCTCCGTCACGTCGATGTACGTAGCGGGCTTCGGCGTCGGCCTGGCGTTCAACGCGATCATGATCACGATCGCCCTGTTGTTCATGATGCTCTTCGTCTACAAGGCGGGCCTGATCAAGGTGACGGAGAAGTTCCGTTCCGGTATCATGATGGCTACCGGCGGCATCCTGCTGGTCTACCTGCTCAATATCGGCCTCGGCTTTTTCGGCATCAACATGCCCTTCCTGCACGAGGGGGGCCTGATCGGTATCGGCATCAGCCTGTTCATCATCGGTATCGCTACGCTGAACCTGCTGCTCGACTTCGACAACATCGAGCGCGGCGCCGCCATGCGGTCCCCGAAGTATATGGAGTGGTTCTGCGCCATGGGCCTGATCGTGACCCTGGTGTGGCTGTACGTGGAGGTACTGCGGCTACTGAGCGTGATGAATCGCGACTAATAGGTCACGAACTAAAAAACGCAGGGGAAAACGGGTGTCCGTTTTCCCCTGCTTGCGTTAACAGCCAGTTGATAGTAGTGAGTACAAAGTGAGGCTGCAGTAATTATCAAAACTGTAGCCAAAACGGTAGGCGGGGGGATAGCGCTGCCTGCACCACCAAATCTTTTACCAATTAGTTAGCAGCCGGGTGTACATCGCCACGGCCTCCTCGATCTCCCGCAGGTAGATGTACTCGTCTGCCGTATGGCTGCGGGCACTGTCTCCCGGCCCCAGCTTGAGTGTAGGAAAGGCCATCAGTGCCTGATCGCTCAGCGTCGGCGAACCGTACGGACGGGCAGCGGGGCGGGCCACGCAGGCTGCAAGGACGAGCGGATGATCGGTGGCGATGCGGCTACTCTGCAGGCGCAGGCTCCGCGGACTGAGGGTAGCGTGCCGGCAGACGGACTGCAGCTCCGCCACCGCCTCCTCGTTCGTATAGGCTTCATTGACCCGCAGATCCACCACGAAGGTGCAGCGGTCGGGCACCACATTGTGCTGGGTGCCGGAGGCGATGACGGTGACCGTCGCCGTCGTAGGACCGAGCTGCTCACTCGGCCGGGCGAAGGTATGGTCACGGATGGCGGCGATATCGTCTACGGCCAGGTACAGCGCGTTGACTCCCTCCCGGCGGGCGGCGTGGCCGCTCCGGCCCTGGGTTTGCCCATCGAGTACGACCAGTCCGCGCTCGGCCACGGCCAGGTCGAGCAGGGTTGGCTCCCCGACGATCCCCGCGTCGATGGGTGATAGCAGGGGCAGCAGGGCGGCAATGCCGTTGGCTCCGCTGATCTCTTCCTCGGCGGTGGCGGCCAAGACCAGGTTACACTTCAGCGCCGGATCGTTCTCCAGGGCTACGAAGGTGGCGATCAGACTGACCAGCGCGCCCCCGGCGTCGTTGCTGCCCAGTCCGTACAGTTTACCGTCGATCACCTCGGCGTGGTAGGGATCGCGGGTGTAGCCCGCAGCGGGCTTCACCGTATCGTGGTGGCTGTTCAGAAGAATGGTGGAGCGGCCGTCCTGCCAGTTGCGGCTCCTGGCCCAGACGTTGTTGAGGTGCCGGTGGGGGGTGATGCCGCGGTCCGTGAGGTAGTCCGCGATCAGGTCGGCGGTGGCGTCTTCCTGCCGGCTGAGGGAGGGGGTCTGGATGAGGCGGGTGAGAAGCTGGATCGGGTCGGTCATGGCGGAAGCGTAGCAGTAGCGTACCGCAAGCTACGCTCCACCGACCGGCTGACCTTCCCTAGCGATTGATGATGAAGCTGGCGCCTACGTTCAGACCAAGTGTAGTTGTCGAAGATGCGCCGTCGAAGATGTGTCGAACCTGCGGCATCACATCCAGCGAGACATTTTCTCGAAGGAAGTACTGGGCGCCTGCACCTGCGGACAGGTTGAAACTGTTGCTCCGGCTACTGCTCTCCTGTCCAATCGCTACACTGGTGAAGCTGGAGCGTCGGAAGCCCGCCCCGCCCTCGGCAAACCAGACCAGCCGCTTGCGGGTCGTAAGGTAGTACCGGCTCCCCAGGTCGATGGAAAAGCTACCGGAACGGTAACTACGCGGCTGGCTGGAGGTGCCGAACTCGAAATCGCTGGCGCCGCCCCCCAGGTAAAGTGCGGCGGTAAGTCTATCGGTGAGGAAGTAATGCCCGCCGATCGCGATGCCGCCCTGCGCGATGTTCTTGCGGAAGGAGGCGGAAACGAACTGGCTACCCAGCATGATCGACCCCTTGCGGAAACCCGCTACTACCGGCTCTTCCGGTCGCGTGTTACTCCCCAGCCGGATCTCGAAGTTGGCGCCGAAATTGACCGTGTTGCGCCGCCCGCCGAGGGTATAGTCTATAGTGGGTCCAAAGAGAATACCCGGAGCTACGGGAAATTGCAGCCCCATGCCGAGGTTCAGCTCGTCGAAGAGGGATACGCCATCACTATCGGCCGAAAATCCCGTGGATACCTGGGCGAACGCACTGAGTTTTTCCTTATTCAGCACGTAGTAGCGGGCGTAAGGATTGAGGTAAAAGACTGTATTGGCTCCCAGGCCCATCGAGGCCATAAAGCCCGTCGTACCACCGAGCACGATCCGATCCGTCAGGGCGTAGCCGAAGGTAGGCAGCACGTATACCGTAGCAGCGTCGAACTTGGTATCGTAGCTGGCGCCGCCGATCGTACCGCCGCGGTTGAGCCCCCCTATACCCCCGAGGGTCAGTAGAATATCTCCGCGCTGTATCTGTGCGTGAATACAGCTAATAGAGAGGAATAATAGTAGAAGGGTAATGGGTGCTTTCATAATAGGCGGTTTAATCAATTGAGGGATATTATCCTAGTATGGTTGTAATCATAAGCCTAATTGCCTGTAGTAGCGGAAGCTAAAGCCCTAACCCGAGCGAGGTTCGTAGCGGTCGGCGCAGGCGGCAACAAGGGCCTTACTGTGCCAGGGTCCCCTCTCCGGGGACAGCAAAACAGCCTCTCGTGCGATACCTAGAGTAAAAACCGGATACCCCCGTTTAGGCTGAACAGGCTGTAATTAACTCCGTCACCGAAAAAGCGCCGAAACTGCGGACCGGCCTCCAAAGCCACATTATCCCGAATAAACAACTGCCCCCCGGCACTCGCCGTCAGTAAGAATACATCGCTACTCGACCGGATCTCGCCGTTGCCGAAGTCGCGGCGGGAGTAATTCGTCTGGTAGCCCACTCCGGCCTCCGCGAACCACAGCAGGTGCCGCTCGGTGGTAAGGTAATAGCGGCTGCTCAGACCGACCGCGTAGTTGCGCAGCGTAGTGATGCGGGTGACATTAGGCCGGCTAAAGTCCGTCTGGTAGCCCTCCATGCCTATGGTCGGTGCGGCGGTCAGTCGGTCGGTAAGAAAGTAATGCCCCCCTACCACTACTCCCGCCGAACTCACGTCTTCACGCACTACCGCCCCGACAAACTGACTGCCCAGCATGATGGCCCCCTTGCTGAAACTACCCACCGCAGCTTCCTGCAGCCGGTTGTTCCTTCCCAGAATAAGCTCGACCCTGATCCCCAGTTCGAGCGTGTTCCCGGCTCCACCGATGACGTAATCCACAGAGGGACCAAAACGTGCTCCCACCGCGAGGGGCAGCTGTAAGCCAGCGCCTACGGTCACCGCGTCAGGGCCGGTAAGGTCTCCGTTGCGGTACCCCAATCCCGTCATTACCTGCCCGTATACTCCCAGCTGCGCGCGATTGATGCCGTAGTAGCGGAGGTAGGGGGATAGACCGATACTTCCTATATCGCTTCTGCTCCCGAAGGGGTGCACCGCGGTCAGGGATCCCCCCACGATCAGCCGATCGGTGAGCGCAAGGCCGTAGGCCGGTGTAGCGTACGCCAGCCCTTCACTAAAGGTGCCGGGCAATACGATCCCGCCCAGATCCCCCGAAACCAAGGGGGTGACCGAAGCCCCCGTAAGGGAGGCTCCGGCCCGGCCATCCACCGATAGGAAGCGGTCGCCGCGCTGTATCTGGGCGGATACGGAAGCGGTGACTAATAGACTTAAAATAAGGCCAAAAAATCGCACGGTACGGGGTTTTAGGGTAAACGACACTACTACTTCGAAGGATTACTGATCCTAACCGACCCGTAGGCCTGCCAATCCAGGCTAAAGCACGAACTGGATACCAAAGTTGACTCCCGCGTTTAGCAGTCCGATCTCGTAGCGGGAGTTGTACTCCAGGCGGGCCAGGTTGTCCCCATCCAGCGGGGTGGCTCCAATGGGCTCGAGATACAGTGGAGATTCCAGGCGAAGCAGGCGATCGCCACGCTGCATTTGCCCGTATCCGATTAGGCTAAGACACAGCAAAACACATAGATTAATGTGACGCATGACAAAATATTTTTGGTGTGAAACGATGCGTAAAGCTATACGCAGACGGGTACAGCACGCAATAGCCTGCACCCCGCCAAACTCACTTTTAACGATTATTTACCATGCGCACACCACATCCCCCCGCCTTTGCTGTTTCACTCGAACTCTTCGCACCCGCGGCGCCCCGCCCGGACGTCCTGGATGCGTCGACTCACCTTCACCAAACCACCTTACTATGATTAAGTCTATCCTCTTTACCCTATTTGCCTTTGCCCTGTTTGCCTGCGAGGCAGAGACCGCCGCTGCCGTAGAAGTACCCGCCGTAGTGCAGAGTGCCTTCGAAGCCTCCTACCCCGGTGCCACCGACGTGGAGTGGGAAGAAGACGGCGACCACTACGAAGTGGAGTTCGAGTTCAACGGCGAGGAGTTCGAAATGGAGTACTCGGCCCTGGGTGAGCCCATGGAAATGGAGGAGGACTAGTCCACCAGCTCAGCGGCCACGTACCGGCGCACGTGCTCAGCGAGTAGCGACATCGTTACCGCCCCACTGCCCAGTACCACCGCATGAAATGCAGCGAGGTCGAAGCGTGCCCCCAGGGCGGCTTCGGCCTCTTTGCGTAGGGCGCGGATCTTCAGCTCGCCCATCTTGTAGCTCACCGCCTGCCCCGGCCAGCCGATGTAGCGGTCCACCTCGGAGTTGACCTCCCGCAGCGACAGCGCCGTATGCTCCGCCATGTAGGCCACCGCCCGCTCGCGCGACCAGCCGAAGTAGTGCATGCCCGGATCCACCACCAGGCGGCAGGCCCGCCACATCTCGTAGGTGAGGCGGCCAAATTCATCATAGTCGGTCTCGTACACGCCCATCTCCTGCCCCAGGTATTCGGCGTACAGGCCCCACCCCTCCCCGAAGGCCGATAGGTAGAGGTCGCGCCGGAAGTCCGACAGTCCCTCCAGCTCCGCGGCCAGCATGATCTGCGTGTGGTGGCCCGGCACCCCCTCGTGCAGCGCCAGGGCCGGCAGGGTGTACAGCGGCCGGCTCGGCAGGTCGTAGGTGTTTACCCAGAACTGTCCGGCCCGGCGCGTATCGTAGGATCCTTGACTGTAGCGGCCCCCGGTGTAGTTCGGCGCCAGGGCCGCGGGCACGGGCGCTACCACCAGCGGCATCCGGGGCAGGGTACTGAAGTAGCGCGGCGCGGCGGTCTGTATGCGGTTAGTAATCCAGCTGGCGCGGTCCAGTAAGTCCTGCGGCGAAGCAGCGTAAAATTGGGCGGCGGTGCGCAGGTGCAAAAGAAAGTCGCTGAAGGAACCGGTAAAGCCCGTGCGGGCGATCACCGTATCCATCTCGGCCCGAATCCGCGCGACCTCCCGCTCGCCGGTGGCAAAAACGCTCTCGGGCGTAGCCAGTGAGTCGGAGGTGAAGTAGCGGATGCGCTGCCGGTAAAAGTCCCGGCCGTCGGTGATCGCCGCGATGCCGATCTCCTCGGGCAGCGCGGGCAGGTACTCCTCGGCCAGGAAGCGGCGCAGGTGGGCGTAGGCGGGGTAGATGGTGTCGCGCGTGATGGTCACTGCGGTTTGCTTCCAGTCGGCCCGCTCCGGGGGATCGGCGAACAGCCCCTCCCCTACCGGGCTGGCCAGTTGCCGGTCGATCAGCGCCAGGTTCAGCTCCACCACGCGGCGGGGATGGACCTTACCCTGTGCGAGTCCGCGGCGCAGATTCGCCTCCTGACCGCGCAGGTAGTCGGGCAGGGTGCGCAGGTCGTTGAGGTACTTGCGGTAGTCGGCCTCCGTAGCCACCCGCCGGCCGCTGAAGCGGTAGATGATCTCGGCCAGAAAACCACCCTCGGCATCGAGCGGCAGCAGGTGGTGGCCGAACCGCAGGCGGTACATGCGGTCGTCGAGTACGTAGGCCAGCAGGTCGCGGTCGATCCGCTGCCGGTCGCTCAGCCGGTCGCGGTCGGGCAGGGCCTCGCGGAAGCTGGTCAGGGCGGCGATCTGTCCGGGCGTACTTTGCTCGGTATCCAGTCGCCAGGGCAGTCCGGTACTCAGCTGGTCGAAGGTGAGGTAGGCCGTGAGGGTGTTTTCCAGCCGGGCGGAATCGGACTGAGCCGACAGACTGGACGCTACGCAGAGAACTAAAAAGAATAGAAATAGAGGCATAGCTAGGAAGGGCGAGTACAGGTTCGGACCGGATAGAATGACAGGCGAATCGAACTCACAGTCCGAACTGTGCGAAGTGGTGCTCCAGGTGCTTCTGGTACATGGTACTCCACTCCTCCGCCGAGAGTTTGCCGAAGGATTCGTTCTCCTTCCCCTCGTAGCCTGCCTCCCCGCCCGCGGCTACCCGCTTCAGGTGGCCGATCAGCTTCTCTTTTTCCCGCGCGAAATCCCGCTCGTCGCTGATGATGAACTGCGGAGCGGTGCGGCTATTTTTTTTGTAGGGCTTGGGGCCGGTGACGATCGATTTGGCGAAGGTGCGGATCAGGAAGCGCGATATGAAATTGTTCTTCACCACCACGGCCCCGGTCTCCATATCGTAGGCGACGTTGAGGTGAGCCAGCATCTGGGCGGCGTTCATCTTTCCCCACTGGGGGCGGGTATCCGGCCGCAGGCGATCCAGGCGGGCCAGGTTGTCGGCAAGGGTTTCCGGAGCGAAGGTGGAGCGGTAGGTCATTCGCCTAATGTACGGCTCGCGGACTAATTTAGGCATATGATAGGACCCCATCTGCTCGTCGTTCTGCTGCTGTTCACCACCCCGGCCTTCGCGCAGACTGACCGCACCCCGCTACTCACCGACGCGGCCCTGACCGGCTGGCACATCATCGTCCGCGACCAGGGGCCCATCCCTACGGCTGATCAGCCTTACTTCGTCTGGGAAGACAGTCTGCTTCATGTCCTCGGCACACCCGAGGCCGGTAGCGCACAGCCCTTCGCTGCCCTGGTCAGCGACAGCAGTTACACCCGCTACCGCCTCCACATAGAGTACAAGTGGGGGGAGAAGAAATTTGCCCCGCGTACCGAAGCCGTCCGCGACGCGGGCGTACTATTTCACGTATTCGACACCACGATCTTTTGGCCCTCCAGCCTCGAGTGCCAGATCCAGGAAGGCGATACGGGTGATGCCTGGCTGATCGGTACGCGGGCCACCTCGCGGCGCGGCCAAGGAAATGACTTCGCCCCGGACGGCGCGGAGCAGATCCGCACCGGCGAGCGCTACGTCCGTTTTACCCGCAGCGCCTCCTACGAGCAACCCGGCTGGAATACCATCGAGCTGGAGGTCGACGGCCCTACGGCTAGCTTCTACGTCAACGGCCATCACGTTAACACCATCACCGATACCCGCCGCCCGGGCAGTACGGACGACCAATGGATACCCCTCACCGCGGGCCCGATCGGTCTGCAGGCCGAGGGAGCGGAAGTGTATTACCGAAATGTGTGGATCGAGGCGCTGTAGGCCGGGCGGATAGTGTATGTGAAAAGGGAAAGCAATGCAGCTAAAAGGGTGAGGATTTTCATTGCTGAGTTTTGAACCATTGATGTAGGTCCTGCTCCATAGTAATGCCCTGATTAATGTGGCATTACGTGCCATATCTAGACAGTAGGCGCCCTGCGGTACGTTGTGAAGGGGGTGGCCTTTACGGCTTTAGCAGAAATTCCTCCCCGGCGGCTTTCATCTCTTCGTACACCTCGGCATTGTAGGTATAGTACCACGAGCCCTTACGCGAGGTGGTGACATCCTTCTCGTTCTGCCGCTCGAGGTAGTCCATCTTGCGCAGACGCCGGCGGAAGTTGCCCGGATCGATGGGCCGGTCGAAGATCGCTTCGTACAGCGATTGTAGCTGCGTAAGCGTGAATTTTTTCGGTAGCAGCGCGAAGGCCACCGGCTCGTGGGTGGCCCGGTAGCGTAGTCGTACCAGTGCGGCTTCCACCATTTTATTATGATCGAAGACCAGGGCCGGCACGTCCCTGATCGATACCCAGCGTGCATCGTGGTGCTCCGAGAGCTGACTTGTGGCACTCTCCTGATTGACCAGTGCATAGTAGGCCAGCGATACGGTACGCTCTTCCTCGGTCCGCCCCACATCACCAAAGGCCTGGAATTGTTCCAGGTAGACGTTCTCGAGGCCGGTCAGTTCGTGGGTCACCCGGGCGGCAGCTGCGTCGATCGATTCGCCCTTTACGACGAGCCCTCCCATAAGCGACCATTCTCCGAGCCGCGGCTCCTGATCCCGCCGGGTGACTAGTAAATTTAGTTGCCCGTTTAGAAAACCAATAATGATGCAATCGACGGCCAGTAGCAGTCGATCCGGGTGAGTATGTTTAGCCATAAATAGTTAAGTGCACATAGCCGTTTCGGCCTTTCTTTAACCAAAAAAGTGATAATGGTGTTCTAACGAATACATGCTATTATCGGCCACGCCGGGTAATTGATCACTCCACACCGATCAGTTTGCGGTAGGCTTCCATCCGTTCGTTCGGTACGGCTACACTCAGGGTGTAGTGTGCGATTCGCCAGTTACCCACCGGATCCCGTTTGGCGATGGCGGTACCCCGGCAGGGGCCCATCCAGGTATCGAGTAATTCGTCCCAGTAGGCCGTATCGCTGTCCGGGTCATAAAACACGTGCCGCTCCACCGCCGTAAAGTCCCAGGCCTCTCCCGCAGTGAAATAGGGGGTGGCGAATGCTTGAAATTCGGCTTTCGTCCAGTGCTCGGCCGGGTCAGTACCGATGTATACGGCCTCATCCGTCATCATCCCAAAGTAGGCTGCGGCATCGGCGCGGGCGGCGGCGTAGTGCCACTCGTTGGCCAATTCCTGCAGTTGCTCCACGGCGGGTTTTGGGCTGAATAGGGTACAGCCCTCCGTATGCCTGGTGTCTACGATATGCAGGATCTGCCAGCTACTGTCCGCTCCCGTTTGGGCCAGTTGGAAGGCATTGGTGCCGCAGTGGCTGACCTCGCCGTTCAGTACGAAGGTGTAAGGCGTCCAGGCCGTAGCCAAACGCGCGTCGATGCGGATACTGGTGTAGTGAAGCTGCTCGTCGAGCATACCGGCTTGCGCTGCGGCGATCCCTTCCATCCACTTTGTCAGGTCGCCCCGTTGCACCCGCGTCCGGCCCGCTTCATCGATGCTTACGGAATGAAGATCCGCTGCGGGATGAAAGAGGGCGGACATGCCGGTCGTGTCGGCTTAGCGCATCCCGTCGAACAGCTGGCGGAGCGTGGTGCGGGGGCTGGATTGCCCGGGCAGCAAACCCGACAGCGAGAAGAGCAGTAGTAAAGTCGGAATGCGACGTACCATAACATGATCGGTGTAGCGGAAAACCTGAAAGGTAATTTTTTTCCGGCTACCCTATCGGTGCCTGATCTATTTGCTATTGGGGAATCTCCCTTGCACCCAATTGCTTAAGGATACCCAACTCATCCGAGCTTCCCCAACGCTCCTTCAGTTGGCCGTTTTCAAAGCGGCCGATTTGCAGGCCCCGTACGCTAAAGGATTTTCCCGTCGGCTCCAGTCCCATGAAGGGCCCGCGGTGGGTGCCCGAGACGGTGTAGGCAAAGGAAACGTTGTCCTCGTCCGTGACCATGTGCTCGACGTCGAGATGGAGGTCGGGAAAGGCGGTACGCATCATGGTGAAGAAATCGATAAATCCCTGGGGTCCCTGCTGTTGATCGGGTGCGGGGTCGTGGTCTACTGCGTCTGCCGCAACGACGTCGCGGACCATTTCCAGTTTTCCGGTATTGACGGCTTCGCCGAATTTCTTTTGGGCTGCTTGGTTGGTCATAGTGATTGGTATTCGTGCTACCCCAAGGGATTGCGGAGACGATTGTTCGGTTGCGCTGGTCCGATAGCGAAGTGCGTCGTCCGGATCGGTCGACGTCAACGGCGGCAAAGCGGCCCCCCGTCAAAAGGTCATAGGACTTGGCATTGCGGCCGGTGGCAAAACGCTGATCCCCGTACCTTGGCGGCATGACTGCCACGCCCGCACCGCTGTCCTACGCCGGCCATTCCCTGGATGCCGCCACCCTCCTTCGCCTGTACGAGCACCTCCTGCGCCCCCGCCTCATCGAAGAAAAGATGCTGAAGCAACTCCGGGGCGGGGTCATTTCCAAGTGGTTCTCCGGCATCGGACAGGAAGCCATCAGTGTAGGCTGTACCCTGGCCCTGGAGCCCGACGAGTACATTTTCACCATGCACCGCAACCTGGGGGTATTCACCAGCCGGCAGGTGCCGCTGCTGCAGCTGTTCGCGCAGTGGCAGGGCAAGCCGGCGGGCTTCACCAAGGGGCGCGACCGCAGCTTTCACTTCGGTAGCGCGGCGCACCATATCGTAGGTATGATCAGTCACCTCGGCCCCCAACTGGCCCTGGCGGTAGGTACGGCCCTGGGCCATAAGCTACGCGGGGAGGCCAAGGTCAGTCTGGCCTTCACCGGAGACGGGGGCACCAGCGAGGGCGACTTCCACGAGGCCCTCAACATCGCCGCCGTCTGGAAGCTGCCGGTCATCTTCGTGATCGAAAACAATGGCTACGGCCTGTCCACCCCGGTCAGTGAGCAGTACGCCTGCGATAGCCTGGCCGACCGCGCCGTAGGCTACGGCATGCGCGGACTGAGCATCGACGGCAACAACGTACTCGAGGTCTATGAGACCATCCGCCAACTGGCCGAAGAGCTGCGGCACGATCCCGCCCCCGTACTCGTCGAATGCCGCACCTTCCGCGTACGGGGCCACGAGGAGGCCAGCGGCGTGAAGTACGTACCCGACGAGCTCATCGAACGCTGGCAGGCACGCGATCCGCTGGACACCTTCAGCGACTACCTGCGCGACCGCGAGCTGCTCACCGAAGAGCACACGGCTACACTCACCGCCAGCATTAAGGCCGAGATCGAAACCGCCCTGGCCGCGGCGGCGGAGCTACCCAATGTGCAGCCAGCCGTAGCGGAGGAGTTGGAGGATCTCTTTGCACCCGCGATCGCGCCCGCGCCTACTCCCGCTGCTGCCTCCCGCGAACTGCGCTTCATCGATGCGATCAGCGACGGACTGCGGGAGGGCATGCGCGCCTACCCCGAACTGGTGCTGATGGGCCAGGACATCGCCGATTACGGCGGGGTATTCAAGATCACGGACGGCTTTTTGGAGGACTTCGGGGCCGGGCGGGTCCGCAATACTCCCCTTTGCGAGAGCGGGGTGATCGGCGCGGCCCTGGGCTACGCGATCGGCGGGGGCAAGGCGATGGTGGAAATGCAGTTTGGCGATTTCGTGACCTGCGGCTTCAACCAGATCGTCAATAACCTGGCCAAGCTGCACTACCGCTGGGGACAGGCGGCCGACGTGACGATCCGTCTGCCCGTGGGCGGCGGCGTAGGGGCCGGGCCCTTCCACAGTCAGACGATGGAAAGCTGGTTCACCGCCGTGCCGGGACTGAAGATCGTCTACCCCAGCACCCCGGAAGACGCCAAGACCCTGCTGCTGGCGGCCCTGCATGATCCGAACCCGGTGCTGTACTTCGAGCATAAGGCGTTGTACCGCTCCCTGTCCGGTGAGGTGCCGGAGGGGCTAGTGATCGCCGAGCTGGGCAGGGCGCGGATCGTACGTCCGGGTGCTGCCCTGAGCGTGATCACCTACGGCGCGGGCGTACACTGGGCCACCGCCGCCGCGGAATCTACCGGCGCGGACCTGGAGATCGTGGACTTGCGCAGTCTGGCCCCGCTGGATTACGCCGCTATCCGTGCTACGGTAGCGAAGACCAGTCGTGTCATCGTACTTCACGAAGCTTCCCTGACCGGTGGGTTCGGCGGCGAGCTGGCCGCCTGGATCGGCGAGCACTGCTTCGAGCAGCTGGACGCCCCGGTACGGCGGGTAGCTAGCCTGAATACGCCGGTGCCCTTTGCCGGTGGACTCGAGGACCAGTACCTCCCCAAAAGCCGGCTGATAGATGCCATCACTGAATTGCTGGCCTACTAGGTCGAGCCGTTGTACGGCGAGTACAGGCAACGCCTCGACCTATCACCAGGAGCAAAGGTCGAGTGGCCTCCGGTCCGAGTCTCTGACGGGCGGTAGCTGTGTGTGTGCTCGGACCGGAGGCCCTCGACCTTAGTTTTCCCAGCATCGGCATACGCTCGGCGTGCAACGCCTCGACCTGAGCCTAGCTCAGAGTCGGTCATCCTCAAGGTCGAGCCGTTGCACGGCGAGCACAGGCGGGTAGCGGCATACACTCGGCGTACAACGCCTCGACCTGAGCCTAGCCCAGAGGCGGTCATCCTCAAGGTCGAGCCGTTGTACGGCGAGTACAGGCGGGTGGCAGCATACACTCGGCGTACAACGCCTCGACCTAGGGGTGGAGCAGCTTTAGCGCTTCGGTGAGCAATTCGTGGGTGGGGCCCGGGAGGAGGGTACCATCTTCCGCGTACGTCAGATCCGCCCGGTAGAGCCCCGTTTCCGCTACTACGCGGGCGTTCAGCGCTTCGAGGGACCAGAGGAGGGACTGCCGCGCCCGCTCACCCCGTGGCGCGTGGGGGGTGAGGGTGAAGACGAGCGTCGGCTTCTCGTGGAACTCGCCAGAGCTAGTCAGCCATTCGAGGGCATTCTTCAGTACGGCGGGCATATTGTGCAGGTAGGCGGGCGTGGAGATGATGACGGCCGAGGCATCTGCCACGGCCGCGCGGAAAGACAGCACGGAGGCCGGCCACGGCGCACGGTCGCGAGCGGGCTGGAAGACGGGCAGGTCGGCGGGGTTCGGGGCGGGCTGCACGGTATGCTCCGTCAGTGCAGCGAGTGCGGCGAGGAAGCGGGAGTTGGCACTGTCGGGGGCGGGGGAGCCGGAGAGGGTCAGGTAACGCATGCCACAAGCTAGCGCGCACCGCACTACCTTCGCCCCACTAACCATACGCACCATGAAATTCTCGGACCTCATCGCCGTCAGCAGCCTGCCCGGACTCTATACCGTCGTCACCGAACGCAAGGGCGGCCTCATCGTAGAAGCCCTCGATACCAAGAAGCGCCGCTTCGCCCCGGCCCGTAAGCACCAGTTCGCCCCCCTGGAAAGCATGGCCGTATACACCGAGGACGGAGACGCCGAAGGGCTCCGCAAGGTCTTCGAGCGCATGCAGGAGCAGCACGAGGATAATCCCGCGCCCGCCCCCAATGCCCCCAGTGCCGATCTTTTTGAATACCTCGAAGACGTACTACCTACCTACGATAAGGACCGCGTCCACGCCAGTGACATCAAGCGCCTGCTCAAGTGGTACCACTTTATGCTGGACCAGGACCTGTTCGCTCAGCTGAATGATGGGGAGGAGGAATAGTTAAACACGGATTTCACGGATTAAACGCGGATCGTTTTTTATCCCGCGACGAATCTGTGCCTCAATCTGAGTGATCTGTGTTTAACTCAGTCAAAGCGAGCCAAGCCGTACCCCTCCACTACCCGTACAATCTCTGCTGCGGTAGCGCCCCGATAGCCTAGCTCTTCTAGTCCTAGGGCCCAGCGGCGGTAATCCCGCGCATCGAACTGCTGTAGCCGGGTGTAGGACCCGGAGGTCAGGTAGGTACTGAAGTCCCGGAAGCTGGCCCAGGCCGATTCATACTGCCGCTGGCAACTGCCGGCTACCTGCCCCGTCTGTCCCGACCAGCCGCGGTCGCAGGTCAGCGCGAAGTAGTTATTGAGCTGCTGACTGGTCGGTGCCTGCCCCGCCTCGCTATTTAGTAGTCCCAGGGCAAGGATCACGCTGGCCGGAATGCCAAACTTGTCCTGTTCCGCCTGCGCCACGTGGCCGAAGCGCTCGACAAAGCCCCGTATACGCACGTCTCCCTGTAAAGCAAGCAGGTCGACCCGGTCTGCCGCATCGCCTCCGGCGCCGAAGAAATTGAAGCGGGAGAAGAAGCCACCCGCCCGGGCTACCATGGACGGACCGTCTTCCGACAGCAGCAGCGGCGGCTCCTCCCCGGCTACCGGATCGGTGGGCTGCAGCGGTACGGTGGCGGGGGTGCCGTTGAGGTCCGGATGGCCGAGTTTTACGTTGAAGTTGACCTGCTTCTGCGACAGCAGCATCAGCGCTCCTACAATCAGTCCAATACGCAGCCAGTGCCGGCCGACGAAGGCCGTCAGGCGAGTTAATTCACGTTTCATTTTTTGCAACCTTTATCTACAATACGATGTGACAAAGCTACACCATTCCAACTAATCAAACAAATTGTTTGATTAGTTTTTTTCGGCAAACTCGGTCAGTCGCAGACCTAGGGTGCTAGGCTCGGCGCTCAGGTAACCGCCGGGGCCAACGCGTATGCGACGTTCCGCAGCCAGGGTTTCCGGCAGACCGTCGAGGGGTGTGACGGCGAGCTGTCCGGGCTGCCAGATCCAGTTGCCGGTACTGCCGGTGCCGAGTAGTCGGGGAGCGTTCCAGGAGACGGATTCGGCGTCGGGTAGCTCGATCCAGCGGCGAAACTGTCCGTAGTTGGTGAATACCGCCAGGCGGCCCACATCGGGGAAGTAGAGCATGACCGTATTGCGGTCTACGAACAGGGCGGTCGGCTCTCCCGGCTCGTCGAGCTGCAGGCGGAGGTTATTGGTTTGCTGGTCTACCTGCCCGCGGTCGTCGAGGCGCAGCAGGCGGTAGGCCCAGTTGTCGAACACCCAGATGCCATTGTCGTAGCTGCGTGCGATCACCCCGGGTTGTTCGATGGCGGGGTTGCCGAACAGGTCCAGGCGGTCTAGTTCGCTCAGCGTGCGGTCCAGTACTACCACCGTGCCGTAGTCGCGGTAGTACACCAGGATCTGGAAGGGGTTGGTCACGTCCACGTAGTCGGGCGAGCCGAGGCTGCTGTCGTACCAGCTGTAGGTGTTGGCACCGAGGGGGTTAGCGGTTACCAGGCGGTCGTCGTCGAGCAGGAAGTAGGGCTTGCCGACGGGGTCGAGGAAGAAGTCGGCCACCCCCACCGACGACTGGGCCAGCGCGGGTATTGCCCACGCTACGCACCACAGTATCATGACGAGCCGCATCCTCACAATACCTTTAACGCATAAAGCCCGCACTTTTATCGCCTCCCCCCCACTTTCTCCGCACCCGCGCACGCGCCCGCTTCTTTTTCTGCTGTTCGTACTGGCTATGGCGGGGCCGCAGGTGCTGTGTTCGCAGACGGATAGCAGTGCCGTAGTCTCCCGCCTGCAGGTGGGTGTGACCGGAGGCTATATGCTGCACGAAGTAGACTTCACCCCCAGCGTGAACGTGCAGACCCTGCCCGGCCGCAGCTACGGACTGGCCCTGCGCTACTTCGACAAACAGCTCGTGGGTTTCCAGGCGGAAGTGAACTACGTGGAGGCCGGCTGGGAGGAAACCTACGGGGGAGAATCCACCCGCTACGAACGACGGACCCGCTACGCCGAGCTGCAGCTCCTGACGCAGTTCAGTATCGGGCGCGGGCTGGTGCAGCCATTGATCCAGCTGGGTCCTTATGTATCGGTACCGCTGTCGGAGGAAGAGCTACTCCCCGCTGACTTCAACACCGGCACCAATACCGAGCCGGACAACAGCTACCGCGGCCGCCCCCTGCCCGGCCGCATCAACTACGGGCTGCGGGCCGGGGTGGGACTGAACGTGGAGCTGGGTCCCGTAACCCTACAGGTGGACGGTCGCTACCTACAGGGGTTCAGTAACCTGATCAAGCCCGGGGAGAGTCAGGCATCCACCAGCATCCGGCAGGGGTACGGGGGGCAGGCGGCGCTGTTTTTCGCCTTGTGAGCGGGGCAGCGAACTAGCACGGCCTTAGCTACCTTATACCTCCACAATCCAAATCCGACGCACGTGCCGATCATCAACGATAACCCCTACGAAAGCCTCTCCTTCGCCATCGAAGACCTGAAAAGCAAGGGCTACGATAAAGACTTCAACCAGAAGGAAGAGTACCTGGAGTGCAAGCAGAATAAGAACAACTACAAGCCGGAGGACTTCACCATCACCCACGCCTACCGCTTCGAGGGGATGAGCAGCGCGGGCGACAACTCGGTACTCTATGGCATCGAGGCCGCTGACGGCACCAAAGGCCTGCTGGTAGACGCCTACGGGGTATACGCCGACAGCCTCTCCACGGAGATGATCGAGAAGTTTCGCGTTGAATACGAGGACCCGGACGAGGTGTAACTAGTATGGTGGTACTGTAGTCCTGTAGTTCTGTAGTGCACCATTAGTGATACCGGTACAGAACTACAGCACTACCCCACTACAGCACTATCCCCATGACGATCTTCTGGCACCGCCGTGACCTCCGCTTCAGCGACAATGCCGGCCTCTACCGCGCGCTCAAGACCGGCGACCCCGTCCTGCCCATCTTCATCTTCGACCGCAACATCCTGGATAAGCTGCCGAGCAAGACGGACGTGCGGGTAGAATTTATCCAGCGCAGCGTGGTCGAACTGGCCGAGGCCTACCGGGCACATGGCAGTGATCTGCGGGCGTACTACGGGCACCCCGTCGAGATCCTACGGGAGCTACGGGATGCACACCAGCCTACGGCCGTATACACCAACCGTGACTACGAGCCCTACGCCATCGCCCGCGACCTGGCCGTGAAGGAGCTGCTCGATGAGCACGATATCCCCTTCTATCACTTCAAGGACCACGTGATCTTCGAATCCGACGAGGTGCAGAAGCAGGCCGGCGGCCCCTATACCGTCTATACCCCCTACATGAAGCGCTGGCGCAAGCAACTCGCTACGCGCATGAGTACGTATGAGGGAGAGGACATCAGCTACTACCTCAAGCCCTACCCCACCGAGAAGTACGCCGGCAATCTGCTGCCCGGCAAAGCGCCCAGTCCGGTGCCTACGCTGGAGGAGATGGGCTTTACTCCTACCGAGATAGAGATTCCGCCCAAGGAAGCCTCTGACGAAACACTGAAGCACTACCACAGCACCCGTGACTACCCCGCTACGACGGACGGTACCAGCCGCATCAGCCACCACCTGCGGCACGGTACGGTGAGCATACGGGCCAAGATGCTGCGGGCCATGCAGCTCGAGGACGATACCTTCTTCCGGGAGCTGATCTGGCGGGATTTCTACTCCAACGTCCTACAGGCCTTTCCCCGGGTGGTGGACGAGAGCTACCGCCGGGAGTACGATACCATCCCCTGGGTCAACGATGAGGAACAGTTCCAGGCCTGGTGCGAGGGCCGGACGGGTGTACCCCTGGTGGATGCCGGCATGCGGCAGCTCAACACCATCGGCTGGATGCACAACCGCGTGCGCATGATCACGGCCAGCTACCTGGTCAAGCACCTGCTCATCGACTGGCGCTGGGGGGAGGGCTACTTCGCCGATAAGCTGCTCGACTACGAGCTGGCCAGCAACAACGGCGGCTGGCAGTGGGCGGCCGGCAGCGGCGCGGATGCCCAGCCGTACTTCCGCATCTTCAATCACCACAGCCAGCAGGTGAAGTTTGATAAGGATTACGCCTACGTCAAGGAGTGGGTACCCGAGTACGATACGGACGACTACCCCAGCGAGCCGCTTGTGGAGCACAAGTTTGGCCGGGACCGGGCACTGCGGGTGTATAAAAAAGCACTCACCGAGGCACGAGAAAGTTAGGCTTGTACGTAAATGGGGTGCGAATGGGGTGGCCGCGTGCAGCCCCGGCGAACTAATTTTGCGCTTTAACTACCCAGCTAATGAAAATTTTGCCCGTCGCCAGTTGCCTGGTGCTGCTACTGATGGTAGTCACCTCGGCGTACGGGCAGACTCGCCTCAACCTGTTCACCGACTGCGAGTGCAATAAGACGCTGCTCAAACAGGAGCTCAACTACGTCAACCACACCATCGATCCGGTCAACGCGCAGGTGAACCTCTTCATCGTCACCAACTACCTCAGCAACGGAGGCCGCGTGTACGACCTGCAGTTCAAGGGGCAGCAGCAACTGGCCGAAAACAGCCTGAGCTTTAAGGTCTCCACCACCGCGGTGATGACCAGCCTGGAGCGCGACGAATACCTCAACAAACGCATCGAGCTCGGTCTGGCCGGTTTCCTGGCCGGCACCACCTATGCCGATCTGGTCGACCTCACCGCCCAGGCCCCGCCGGAGCCGGAAGTGAGTGAAGAGGAAGCCGACGGCAGCGGTAGCGGTGGCGGCAGCAGTGACGGCTGGAACAACTGGATCTTCGAGACCTCCGCCAGCTTCTTCACCAGCAAGGAAAGTCAGCGCAGCAAGACGCAGGTGCGGCTGGGCTTCGAGGCCGACCGCACCACCCCTGACTGGCGCCTCCGCTTCAGCCCCAACTTCTTCTACCGCATAGAAAAGATCAACCAGTCGCAGGGTGAGCCCATCACCTCCGTACGCCGCGATCAGTGGTTCGACGGCAAGGTGGTCAAGAGCATCAGCAACCACTGGTCGGTGGGCATTCTGGGCAGCGCCAACTCCTCCACCTACCGCAACATCGACCTGGGCATCTTCCTGGCCCCGGCCATCGAGTATAATATTTTCGACTACAATCAGGTGCCCTTCAAGGAATTCACGGTGGCCTACCGGATGGGCTGGGTACGGAATACTTACACCGACACGACCGTCTTTTTCCAGACCCAGGAGAGCCTGGTGCGCCAGAGTCTGGATATCGACCTGCGGCTGCGCCAGCGCTGGGGTCAGGTATTCGCGGGTATCTCGGCGGCCAACTACATGGACGACTTCAGCAAGAACCGGCTGTCGCTCGACGCCCGGGCCGACGTGCGCATCATCAAGGGCCTGAGCTTCAATATCGGCGGCAGCTACGACATCATCAATGACCAGATCAGTCTGCCCGCCCGCGAGATCTCCGAGCAGGACCGCCTGCTGGGTATCACCCAACTAGCCACCAGCTACAGTGCCGACATCAGCGTAGGCTTCAGCTACACCTTCGGCTCCCTGTTCAATAACGTCATCAACACCCGGCTCTAGCGATCGTGCCCTACTGGAATTCCACCGCACCGGCGAACTCCGCCCGGAAGGTATTGAACTGCTTGCGGGAGGCGATGAAGCGGACGCGCTTACCGAAGGCACCGGCCCCCTTCAGCTCCAGCGTACAAACCCGGAAGAATAGCAGGCGGCCGTCGATGATGCCGCGCACATCGTCGATGAGGTGGTAGCGGGCCGTGCGGAAGTAGTTGCTGACGTAGACGTACTCGCCGTCCGTCTCCACCCGCTTGAGGGGCCAGAGGACGAAGAAGGACAGACCCAGCCAGGTCAGCAGGACGAAGGTCATGCCGTAGCGCAGCGAGGTGAGTGACACCCCGCCGAAGTAGTGCTCCGGGGAGAGCCAGATGACCAGTGTGATGCCGGTGAGGACGGTCGTCCAGAACACGGGCAAAAAGAGCTTGAGGAAGAGCGTGATGTTGGAGGATAGACGGAGCAACGGCGGGTCGGTTTATACTTTACTTCTTATAGTAATACAGCAATAACAACACCACCCCGGCCGAAATGGCTACGTCGGCCACATTAAAGATGGGCCGAAAGAACAGGTAGGGTGTGCCGCCGACCAGCGGAAACCACTCCGGATACACTCCATAAAAGAGCGGGAAGTAGAACATATCGACCACGCGGCCGAAAAACAGGCTCTCGTAGCCGCCCGCCGCCGGTAGGAATTCCGCCACCCCGCCGCCGGGGGTAGAGGCCGAAAAGAGCACCCCGTAGAACACACTGTCGATGATATTACCCAGCGCCCCGGCCGTGATGAAGGCAAAGGCGGTGAGCAGCAGGGGGGAGGCCCGGCGGCGCAGCAGCTCTACCAGGTAGATGCTCAGCACGACGACGGCGCCGATGCGGAACAGGCTCAGGACCAGCTTACCGATACGGCCGCCGAAACTGAGGCCGAAGGCCATACCGTTGTTTTCGACGAAGTGGATGAGGGCACGGTCTGCCCCCAGGATGCCGAACTCCTCGCCGTAGGCCATGTGGGTCTTGACCCAGACCTTGAGCAGCTGGTCGAGTAGCAGGACGGCAAAGACGACAAAGCAGACGGTGGCCTTACGGGACATAGGGGCGTGGTGAAAGGCCTAAACGAAAGCAACCCCTCCGCGATGGGCGAAGAGGTTGGCAATTTACGTAATCGACTTTGTATCGGTGGCCGCCGGTCAGCGGTTCTGCTTGGCCTGAATGCTCAGGGTAGTGTGGGGTACGATGCGCAGGCGCTCGGCGCTGATGAGCGTGCCGGTCTGCCGGCAGATGCCGTATACCTTGTTGTGGATGCGCAGCAGGGCGTTCTCCAGGTGCTGGATCAGCTGCTGCTGCCGCACCGCCAGGCGGTTGATGTCTTCGTTAGTGGCGGTGGTGCTCCCGTCGTCCAGGCCCCGGGGGCGACCGTCTTCACTGTTCGTCTGCTCGCTCATTTGCTCGCGGTAAAACTGTAGTTGGCGACGCGCTTCGTCTAGTTTGGCGTCAATGATCGTTTTAAATTCGGCCAGCTCTGCATCACTGTACCTAGTCTGTTGTTGTGTTTGCATGGTGTGGTGCTTTATGATCAACACTATTCGCAATAGGTACACAAATATAACCGCAATACCCATACGGTGCATATCGCAATAAAGTTAAACTCCCACCTAACAAACGCTTTCCCCTACCCCATATCACCACTTTAACTTCTGTTTTCACTGTCCCGTACTTACCTGTTCGCCGTTTCGGTGACTGCGCATTATCCCGCTAACCCGTACGGATCACCCCACACGCTCCATGACCCCCCGCCGCATCGTATCCACGACCACCGTCCCCCGCCCCCTGGCCACTACCTGGGAGTTCTTCAGCCGCCCCGAGAACCTCGAAAAGCTCACCCCCCCGAAGGTCAAATTTGAATTCCTCACCCCCGTAGCCGGCGTGGAGATGTACGAGGGCATCGTGATCCAGTACCGCATCACTCCCTTTCCGGGCTTCACCACCGACTGGGTCACCGAGATTACCCACATCCGCCACCACGCGCACTTCATCGACGACCAGCGTGTAGGCCCCTTCGCTCTCTGGCACCACCAGCACCACTTCCGCGCCATCGACGACCATACCACCGAGATGCGTGATATCCTCCACTACCAGGCCCCCCTCGGCATCCTGGGCACCATCGCCGACAAGCTATTCGTCCACCGCCAGGTACAGCAGATCTTCACGGATCGGGAAGAAGCTATTACCAGACTTTTCCCGGTTTAGATCACCTAACCAGCCGAAGGCGTCTAACCAGCCGATAGGCGTCTAACCAGCCGAAGGCGTCTAACCCCGGCGCAGCCGGCTCTACTCCACATACTCCTGCCGCTTGATCAGCAGCACCCATTCCCCCTCCTCGACCTTGTAGCCGTAGTCGTAGCAGAAATGGTACAGCGTCTTATTGCGGGTGATGTACTCGTTGGTGAAGTAGCGAAATTTGAAGCCGCGGTCGATCATGCGTTCCCGCTTTACGTTGGCCTTGCCGTCGGGGTTGAGCTCGGCCAGTACGTTGCGGTTGTGGCGCAGAATATTATTGATGCTGCGCTGGAAGACCTGCTCCTCGGCCCGCGCCCGGTTGTGGAAGGTGGCCCGGCAGGCGGCGGAGCAATACTTCTTATCGGAGCGGCCAGTGTACTCCTCCCCGCATTCAGGACAAATCCGTTTCATTCCGGCAAATTAAGGAACTTGCCATCGTTGACCAGCAGGTAGTTGCCCCCCGTATCATACAGGTACGCTGCCGCGAACGCAGGTGCAAAGGTCTCGGTGAAGTAGGCCTTCGCGGCGTTGCGGTCCGGTATACTGGACGCGATGCGGTTATAGACCAGCGCACCGCCGGGCAGTAGGGTCTCGCGGCACAGGGCCAGGAAGTCTACGTGATCCAGGTGTGCGGGTACCGTAGCATCCTGAAACACATCCACGCAGATCAGGTCGAAACGCCGCTCATCCAGCTGCAGGAACGCCAGTGCATCGGCCTGTACCACCTCAATGGGGGCGGCCAGGCCCGGCAGACTATACTTGCTGGCCAGGGCGATGATCACCGGATCGATCTCTACGGCCACGAAGGTGTAGTCTACGCCGATGTACCGTTCCAGCAGTTCGGGGATACTGCCCAGGCCCAGGCCCAGCACGAGGACCGAGGCCCGCTCCGGCAGGTGGTCGTAGTCGAAGACCTCGAAGAGCCGGCGGAAGTTGAGGTAGTAATCTCCGAAACTATAGATAGCATCCTCGGCCACTAGCTGCAGGCGGCCGTGTACGATGCAGACCTCCAGGTAGGCGTTGTAGTCGGAGGCCGTAACCTCCAGGCGCTGCTCCCACAGGTAACTGAGCCAGTAGCGAAGACGGGAGACGGAGGTAGGGCGCGGCATCGGCCTACGAAGGTACCCTTGCGCGTTCGATGTCTGGACCGATCGCTTACCTTTATCCTCAACCCCCGGCCAGCCGCCGCGTTACTCCAAGCGAATTCAGCATCCACCCAACCTAACCTTACGTATGAGCATCGTCGAAATGAAAGTCCCGGTCATCGGGGAAAGCGTCACCGAAGTCACCCTGAGCGAATGGCTCAAGGGCGATGGCGACTACGTAGAGCTCGACGAGCCCATCTGTGAATTCGAGTCCGACAAGGCCACCCTGGAGTTCCCCGCCGAGGCCGCCGGTAAACTGATCTACGTAGCCGGTGAGGGCGACGACCTGAAGATCGGTGCCCTGGTCGCCAAGATCGATACCTCGGCAACGAACGGCTCGTCCGCCGAAAGTGCGAGCACTCCATCGGCCGAGCCAGCCGCAGCAGCCCCTGCAGCAGCCCCCTCGTCCGATGAGCAAAAGGCCCCGGCGGACCAAACCACTTACGCTACTGGTACCACCGGTCCGGCCGCCGGCAAGATCCTGCGGGAAGCCGACGTAGACCCCAAGAGCGTCAACGGCACCGGCCGCGATGGCCGCATCACCAAGGCCGACGCCCAGCAGGCCACGCAGGCCAAGACCACCGCACCCGCGGCCCCCGCCGTCGCTGCCCCCCCGGCCGCTGGCGTACAGGTCACCGGCACCAGCGGTAAGGTAGCTGCTACCCACGCCGGACAGAGCGCCTTCAGCCGCGACACGCGCACCGAGAAGATGAGCCGCATGCGCCGCACCATCGCCAGCCGGCTGGTCAGCGCCAAGAATGAAACGGCCATGCTCACCACCTTCAATGAGGTAGACCTGAGCGCCGTGATGGCCCTGCGCAGTAGTGTACAGGATAAGTTCGTGAAGAAGCACGGCGTCAAGCTCGGCTTCATGTCCCTGTTCGCCAAGGCCTGCGCCCAGGTGCTCATGGAGATGCCCGATGTGAACGCCGAGATCAGTGCCGACGAGAAGGAACTCATATACCACGACTACGTAGACATCAGTTTCGCCGTCTCCACCCCCACGGGACTGGTCGTACCCCCGATCCATAACATCGAGTCGCTCCACTTCGCCGAGATCGAAACCAAGCTCAAGGAACTGGCCGCCAAGGCCCGCGACAATAAGCTGAGCATCGACGAGATGAGCGGCGGCACCTTCACGATCACCAACGGTGGCGTGTTCGGCAGTATGATGAGTACGCCCATCATCAACAAGCCACAGTCGGCTATCCTGGGCATGCACAACATCATCGAGCGCCCCGTGGCCGTAGACGGACAAGTCGTCATCCGCCCCATGATGTACCTGGCCCTCAGCTACGACCACCGCGTCATCGACGGCAGCAGCTCAGTCACCTTCCTGGTCAAGGTGAAGGCGTTGCTGGAGGATCCTACGTTGCTGTTGTTAGGACTGTAGGTAGACCCTTCGGGTAGACGGTCTACCCGCGAAGCGGTCTACTCTGCCCTAAGGCAGTCTACTCCCTTTAGGGTCTGCGTCGCCGCAGGCGACTCAATACACCTCAATATCCCCATAGTTAGTAGTCACCTTGATCAGGCCGCTGCCGCTGCCCTTCTTGGTGCCCTTCACGGATTCCGTGTTGCTTTCGTTGGCTACGTTGCGGGGGCTGAGCTCGCCGGTGGGGGCATCGATGTCGCCGTAGCGGGCGGAGAGGTCTAGGGTATAGCCGGCCTCGTTGGCTACGTCGATCTGGACGTCGGTGTAGGAGGCCCGGATGTCGACGTGGTCGAAGCCGGCCAGGAGGGAGCCTACTTCTACGTCGCCGTAGCTGGCGTCTACTTCCAGCACCTGGGTGACGGTGCCCAGCTCGAACTCCGTGTAGTTACCGTCGAGGTAGACGCGGTCTACCCGCTCTACGGACAGTTCGTTGTAGTTGCCGTTGAGGCGGATCTCGGTGGCGGACTGTACGTCGATCTCCTCGTAGCCTACGTCCAGCCGCAGCACGCCGCGGACCGTGCCGAAGCGGACCTCGCTGTAGCGGCCGTCGTAGCGTAGCTCGCCGGCGTTGCGGAAGCTGCCCTCGCTGTAGCGCAGTTTGACCAGGCTGTTGGTGCCGACCTGCTCGACGCGGGCCGAGCCGTAGCTGATGCTCATCTCGGTAGCGGCCGTCAGCTTGCCGGCGACCAGGTCACCGTAGCCTACATTGAGGACGGTGGCTCCGCTCAGACTGGGTAGCTCTACGTCGCAGTACTTGGCCTCGACGTCGAGACGGACGGTGGCGGGCATAGTTACCGTATAGTAGATCTTAAAGTCGTCGTTGCTGTTGCCGCCCGTGATGAAGCTCCACCAACTGTTGTTGTTGCCCGACCCGATGGTCGTAGTAGCGGATACGCTATTGCCACCGCCACGCAGGCTTACGTCGATCCGTTCCAGGACCTTTTCGAACTCGTCTTTGTCACTGGCCTGTACCTTGATGAGCACATCGATCTTGACCCGGGGCTGTGACCAGGTGACGACCTTGATCTCACCGTAGCGGTTGTCCAGGCTCACGCGTCCGTCGCTGCTGATGTCGAAGGTTTCGGACAGTCGTTTTTCGAAGTCGGTCAGCGGGACGGTCGTGGCGTACGCGCGGCCGGGTAGCAGGAATGCCACTACGGCCAGGAGGAGGATAAAATTAGCTTTCATGAGTAGACGTATTGGAACGGGGCCAGGGGGCTCCGGGGGAGTTTGATTGGGGAAAATGTTGCTGAATACGCAGCAGGATATCGAGTTTGGTGCGATGGGCCTCGATGAGTTGGTTGACGAGCATGGGGCGCTGGCTTTCGGGTACTTCCAGTAGCTGATTGCGAATCTCCGCCGTGGCGGCATCCAGCTCACGCAGGTCGCGCCGCAGTTGGGGGTCATCATTGACCAGGTCGACCTTAGTGAGTTCGGCATCGATGCGTTGCTGATAGAAGCGCTCGGCCTCCGCCAGTTCGGGGTGGAGTCGTTCGAGTTGCTGGGCTACGGTCTGTTCCTGTCCGGCCCGGTAGCCCGCCCGGTTGCCGAAGCGGTAGGCGGTGAACATGAGCAGCAGGGAGGCCGCGATAGCCATGAGGTACAGGAAGGTGCGCCGGCGGCGGTGGGTGACCTTCAGCGCGGGTCCTGACTTGGTCGGGAGTGCGATGACCTGGTCGAACTGCAGAGAGGGCGTGGCGTCATCAAAGGCCTCCCGGTGCTCGGCCACGAAGGACTCGAGGGGGTCCGTCGTGACCGTTTCGTCAGCGTCGCCGGCCGACAATGCGGCTTCCACCCGGTCCCAGAGGCCGGCGGGGGGCGTGGCGTCGTCGAAGTCCGCCCGGTGGTCCTGAATGTAGTCTTGGAGTTTATCGGTGTGCATGATCGTTTTATTGAGGGGTGGTGAGCAGCTGGGCCAGGCGCCTGCGGGCCCGGCTGTACTGCGACTTGGAGGTGCCAACGCTGATCCCGAGGATCTGGCTGATCTCCTCGTGGTCGTAGCCCTCGAACAGGTACAGACTAAGGACTACGCGGTAGCCCTCGCTCAGTTGACGTACCGCCGCGCGGATCCGCTCTACGGTGTAGCAGGGCGCGTCCAGGGGCGTGTCTTCCTCCGTTGAGCCGTGGTCGTGGCGTACCGGATCGAAGGCCGTGGTGAGCAGGCGTCGCTTTTTGAGGTGATCGATACAGCGGTTGACCACGATGCGCTTGATCCACGCGCTGACCGAAGCCTCGAAGTTAAAGGTGTTGATCTTGCTGAAGACCTGTACAAAGGCCAGTTGGAGCACGTCCTCGGCGTCGTGGGCGTGCTTGAGGATTCGGAGGCAGACGTTGTACATCGGCTTAGCGTAGTGGCCGTACAGCTGGCGCTGGGCCGTACGGTCTTTACGCTGGCATCCGAGTACGATGTCCCGGTGGGTATCCCGGTAGTCGGCGGCGGTCGGCATGGTGAATATGATTGGGTGAGCTCCCACAGGGGTGATTTGACGGGGTGTGTACGTGTATACGGGAAAGGACGAGACCGCACCCTCAGGGTTGCACCGGATAGCATCGATCGGCTCCACCGGAAGAAATAGTCAGCTGTGGAGTGACCGTTTCCGGATCGGGAGTCTTTCGTACAGGGGATACCCTGCTGCCTATCGTTGACAAAATACGTTTTAGTTGAACCTCTACGGACCGATCGGCTTATGATACCTCCGGGCGAGTACACAGCGAATTTTTACTCCTGATCGCCGGATCCCGAACATTTGTGAATTAAATCGACATATAATCGGGACCCACTAGTCTATTACTAACCTACATTTTTATGCGTAACTATCTACTCCTAACGATTACCCTATTACTGGCAGGCTCCGCGTTCGGGCAGGTCAGAGGGGTAAGCTACACGGTAGCTCCATCGGCAGCTTACAACTGGTTCGGTAACGAATCCGGTCTGGATGACGCCTTCATGTTCGGCGGGCGCCTCGGCTTTGGCTTCGGTGAGTACGTTGAGCTACGGGCTACCTACATGCAGACCCTCGATCAAAACACTGATTTTGCCGGACTGGACCTCGATATAGACAGCACCTTTGCCAATCAGGGCGTCGATCTTCAGCGCTACGGCGCAGAGCTGAAGCTGAACATAGGTCGGGGCACGCTACTACCCTATCTGTTGCTAGGGGGTGGCATTCAGGATACTAAGCGGGAAGGTTTGGAACGTGCCGAGAATATCTTTGGCACGCTCGGACTGGGGCTTACCCTTAGCGCTGCCGACCGCTATACCTTCGGCATCGAGGGTAAATACATCGCCTACTCCGGCAATACGGTACGCAATCTATTCGACGAGGTCGAGCGTCAGGCCAATAACCTGGATCTGGATGCCTTTGATTCCGACCAGATCGGCACCTACGCCGTAGCGGCCAACCTGCAGTTCTACCTCGGTGGCCGTCGCCCCGGTCAACTCAGCGACATCGACCAGGAGTACCTGCGCAACTTCCAGGGTGGCCTTACCGGTCTATCCTTGCCCGTAGAAGTAGGCCTGGCCCAGATGGATTGGGACGATGCCCTACCCTACCGCGATGCCTACTTCGCCGGTGGTACGGCAGGCTTCAGTTTCGGTCCCCTCATCAGCCTGCGTGGTTTCTACTACCGGGGCATGACGGACGATGAGATCAACTTCGACTTTGACGATATCAGCCTCTACGGTGCCGATGTCCGCTTCAATCTCACACAGGCTTCCTCCGGTCTGGTGCCTTACCTGAGCATTGGCGGTGGATACATCGACCTATCCGAGGGCTATAATGAAGGAGTAACGGAAATTGGTGACTTCGCCTCCAGCCAGGGCTTTGCCTCCGGCGGTGGTGGTATCTACCTCAAGTTCGGTGAGCGTGCGCGCCTCAACGGCGGCGTCAAAGCCGTGCTCACTACCGGAGCTGACCTGGAAGACGTGAACAGCACCGAGCAGATCACCACCAGCTACATGTACACCGCCGGCGTAGGCTTTACCCTCGGTGGCAACAACCGCAACAACCCCGACGTCGTACGCCAGTCCACCCTGGAGGACCGGCTAGAGTCACAGCAAGACGCCTTCGAGCGGCGTGCTGACAGCATCCGCACCGCCAATCAACTCGAAATCGTCGAGCTACGGCAGCGCTACCAGGATAGCATCGCTGTACTGGACCAGGAGCTCATCGACGCACTTGATGCCGGTGACCTGGAAACGGCCGAGGAAATTCAGCTCGAACGGGAAAATGCTACCGCCGTGGTAGCTGAGCTTGAGACCCGCCAGGACCAACTCACTGTACGCAGTCTCGAGGCAGATGCTCAGCGCGATGCCCGCGAACGTGCGGAGATCGACGCAGCACTGGGACGGCCGATCCAGCCCATCCCCTCCAGCAGCGCCGCTACCACCTACCCCAACAGCTCGAACGGTAGCGTGATCGTCCTACAGGCCGAGCAGATCGACCGACTGATCGACGCCATTGGCAACCGTGGTGGCAACACCGGCCAGATGAATCAGGGGCAGCAGCCCATGGTGCAGAATGACCAGCTCGACCAGATCAACCGCCGCATCGAGCGCATGGAAGACATGCTGTTCCAGCTTAATACCGGAGGTGCCGCACCCCGGCGGATGGACTACAGCGACCGCGCTCCCCGCAGTGACGAAGAACGCATCGAGCAGCTCGAACAGCGCCTGGAGCGTCTGCGTGATCAAGGCGGCGACATGGAGGGTATGACCTCCGAACAGCAGCGTATGCAGGAGCTGGAACGCGAGATCGAAGACCTTCGCTCGGAACGTGGAACCACCGGTACCGGCCTCCGCCTGAGCGATTCTACCCGTACCGACAGCCGCACGGTCATCACCGATCGCCGCATTCAGGACCTGGAGCGCGAACTCGAAGAGGCACGCCGCAACGGAATGGATCGCAACACCGGCAGCGTCGACGACGAGCGCATGGAGGAGCTCGAGCGCCGCATGACCGAGCGCATCAATAGCCTGCGCGAAGACCGCGACCCCAGCGAAACGGAGGAGTTGCGCACGGAAATGATCCGTGACCTGACCGATTACCAGAGCGAAATGATGGAAGAGATCCGCGACCTACAGCGTGACCTCGACCGCGCCAACCGCGAACTCGCCCGCCGCGAAGCCGAGCAGAACGCCATCGACGAGCGGATGGACCTGGAGCGCGATAAGCTCCGTCAGGAGCGCCGCCTGGCCCGCCAGGAAGCGGCTACCAAGACCACGGTAGACTCCCTGGGTAATCGCGTAATCGTACCCGGTACCCGTACCCTGGAAGAGATCAGTGTAAATACCGGCGGCGTATACCTTGCCGACGACAACGCAGAAGGCTTCTTCTCCAACTTCACCTACACGGGGATGTCCGGTACCGCCGGCTTCAACTTCGGTGATGCTACGGGACTGGGCCTGGGCGTACGGTGGCACTACAAACTCGGCCCCGATCAGCGTGCCGAGTTTATGCCCGAGGCCTACTTCGGTATCGGTAGCCCGACCACCTTCGGCCTGTTCGCCAACATCATCTACCCCCTGATCACGGACGAGGCCCGGGAAATCGGCTTTATTCCCTACGCCGGTATCGGAGTAGGTGCCATGCAGATCAAGGACGATGAGAATAGCGACGAGCTGAACTTCCGCCCCGCACTCAATATCGTAGTGGGTAGCTACCTACCCGTGGGCAATGGCCGGTTCTTCGCCGACTTCTCCACCCGCAACTTCTTCAGCGTGAATCAGCTGACGGGCGGCTACCGCTTTAACTTCTAATCACCGGAATGGTCGAATGCAGCCTCCCGGCTGCGAAGCCCACAAGCTGCCTCCGGCAGCGCATCAGAACGGGTAAGTGCACTGGCTGCACTTACCCGTTTTTTATCAGCAGCCCTACACTTCTCCGCGGTGCTTATCCAGCTTGAGCAGCACGGCGATCATCAGCGTGAAGCTGAGGAGGGAAGAGCCGCCCTTAGAGATGAAGGGAAGGGGAATACCGATGACCGGTACCAGGCCCATCGTCATACCTACGTTGACCAGAAAGTGGACCAGGAGAATACCCGCCACCCCGTAGGCGTAGGCTCGTGCGAAGGTGCGCCGCTGCCGCTCGGCAATGACCGTAATACGCCAGAGGAGAAGCCCGAAGATGAAGATCAGCATGCCTACCCCGATGAAGCCCTGCTCTTCGCCGATGGCAGAGAAGATGAAGTCCGTCAGCTGCTCGGGTACGTAGTCGAAGCGGGTCATCGTGCCCTGCTGCAGGCCGCGGCCGCTGAGTCCGCCGGCTGCAATGGCGAGCTTGCTCTGGAGGAGGTTGTAGTAGCTGCCCCGGGGGTCGGCGTCTTCGGGATGCAGCCACACGACGATCCGCTCGTGCTGGTGAGCGGGTAGCACGTCGCTGGTGTAGATGTAATTTGCCGTGAACGTGAGCAGTAATCCCCAACTGATGAAGAACAGGCTGGTCGCCACCAGGCGCATATTGCGTTGCACCAGATGATAGCCGATCAGCCCCAGCAAGAGGGTGACCAGACCCACCACCGGCTGCCAGTCATACCCGGCCTGCACGGCCCAGAAGGCCCCCGCACCCGCGGCCACCGCCCCGAGCCCGTATAGCAGTCCCCGCCGCGGCAGCGAAAAAGCAAATAGCGCCGCCGACAGCGTTAGCAATCCCAGGAGTAAAGCCTGGAACGGAAAGAGCATGCCGAGCACGACCATGAAGGCCGTAAACCCACCCAGCACGAAGAGCAGTGGCGTGAGGCCCTCGCGGTACATCACCAGTAGAAAACCGAAAAACACGAGGGTAGATCCCATGTCCGGCTGCCCCAGAATGACAATGGCCGGAATAAGCCAGATGATGCAGGCGTATACTACCGTCCGCAGCTGCTGCAGCTTACCGGAGTACTGACTCATGAAGGCCGCCATGGCCAGACAAGCCCCGAACTTCGCCAATTCGCTGGGCTGAAAGGTGAATCCCGCCAGGCTGAACCAGGAACGGGCACCGTTGATCTCCTTGCCGATCACCAGTACCAGGATCAGCAGGAGTACCGTAAAGGCGTAGATGGGATAGGCGCCCACGACCCAGACCTTGCGGTCGATCAGGTAGTTGACCACCACCCACATGCCCACCGATATGATCGCCCAGACGAGTTGTTTGCCTACCGGGGTAGTGAGCAGACCGCTAAGTCCGCCGGGGTAGCCGTCTGCCGGAGCGCCGACCGAGTAGATCATTAGCAGGCCGGTGCACACCAGGAAGATGTACAGGATGACGGTAGTAACGTCGGTGCGCGGCCGCTTGAGGGATCGGGCCATAGCCTAGTACATGTCCAGCAACTCGGCTTCGGTGACTTCGTCCTTGACCAAGTAGACGCCCTCGAACTCGCGGCTGAGGCGCTGCCGCAGTCCGTCGGCTTCGGCGCGGGTGAAGAACGCTCCGGCACGTAGCTTGTAGTACGGCGAGTTGTGCACCCAGTCTACGGGCACGCTGGGGTAGGTAGCCTTAAACTCCGTCTCGGTACGTTCCAGCTGCTGCCGGTCCGTGGTGGCCAGGATCTGCACCCGCCAGCCCTCTACCTCTTCGTTGGTCTCGTTGATCTCGGCGAATAGGTTGAGTACGCGCTCCACATCCGCATCGGGCGTGACCATGATCATACGCTGCTGCTGGGCCGTGGCCAGCGCGGAAGCCGTAAGGAGTAGAGTAAGTACGAGCAGGTGACGCATACGGGGGGATGACTTAAGTGAGGATAAGCAGACTGGAGGAAGTGCCGAGGCGGTCCGCGCCGGCGTCGAGTAGTGCCTGGGCATCTGGGCCGGTACGAATACCACCGCTTGCCTTGATCTTGATCTCGGGATGTAAGTTAGCCCGCAGGTAGCGAACCTGTTCCGGCGTGGCGCCGCCCTGCAGACCGGAGGAGGTCTTGACGAAGTCGGGCCGTACGGTATTGCAGATATCGATGAGGCGGTCGCGCTCTTCGTCGGTCAGGGTACCGATCTCGAGGATCAGCTTACAGACCTTACCCTTCAGGCGTACGGTAGTGGCCATCTGCTCGATCTCGGTCTTGACGTAGCTCCAGTCGGCCGACTTCACTGCCGCGATATTGATGACAATATCGAGCTCGTCGGCTCCTTCCTCGATACTGCGGCGGGCTTCGGCCACTTTGATGAGGGTCTCCGAGTATCCGTAGGGGAAGCCTACTACCGTAGCGATACGCACGGGAGTGTCCTGGAGCTCGGCCAGGGCGCGGGAGACGTAGTAGGGTGGAATGCAAACGGCGTGAAAACCGTGGGTCACGGCTTCTTCGCAGAGGCGCTTGATCTCAGCCGCCGTGGCGTGCGGACTGAGGAGGGTGTGGTCGATAAGCTGGTTCAACACTGAGGTAAATCTGATGTGGGCGGGGCTAGGCGCAGAAAGCGCGGCAATATACGCCGGTGGGGGGCTTACCGGCCGTGGCAGTGCTTGAACTTCTTGCCACTTCCGCAGGGGCAGGGGTCGTTGCGTTTCACCTTTGCCGTGTCCCGTTGAAAGGTCTCTACCTTCTGCGGCTGGCTCACGGATTCGGCGGCCTGGCGGGCGGCGGCGGCCTGTGCATCGGCGGTCACAGGCTCGCTGCTGCTCCGGTTGACCCGGGTAGGCGGCGTGACCACGCGGCGCGGCGGGCGCGCCTCCTGGATATCCTGCGGCTCGGCTACGACCAGGTCACCGGTCGCCAGGTAGCTCGTGGTCTTCATATTGATGCGGCTGATGAGCTCCTCGAAGAGGTTGTAACTCTCCATCTTGTACACCACCAGGGGGTCCTTCTGCTCGAAGGACGCCATGTTGGTACTGGTCTTGAGCTCGTCCATGCTGCGCAGGTGCTCCTTCCAGTTCTCGTCGAGGATGGCCAGGGTGACGGTCTTCTCGATATCGGTCTTGATGCTGCGCCCGTTGGTCTCCAGCGCCCGCTCGATGTCGGCGGTGATCTGCAGAGGGTGGGTGCTGCCGTCCGTGAACGGAATGATGATGCGGCGGAAGCGGCCGGGCTGCTCCTCGTTGACGCGACGGATGTGCGGCATGACCCGGTCGATCAGCAGCAGCATCTTCTTGTCGTAGAAGGCCCGGAACTCCTCCAGCAACTGATCGGCTACGTCGTTGACATCCTTGTTGTCGAAGTCGGCGGCCTGGATCTCGGACTCGTAGCCCAGCAAGCGCTGCGTGGCCAGGCGGAAGGTGTCGTAGGTACCGTTCTCCTTATGGGCGTAGACGATGTCGTCGATCAGCCCCTCGAAGGAGTTATTCAGGTCCAGGTTCAGGCGCTGGCCGCTCAGGGCGTTATCGCGCTTGCGGTAGATGGCCTCCCGCTGGATGTTCATCACGTCATCGTACTCGAGCAGCCGCTTGCGGATACCGAAGTTGTTCTCCTCGACCTTCTTCTGGGCGTTCTCGATGGACTTGGTTACGATGCCCGCCTGGATCACATCACCCTCCTTGTGGCCGGCGCGGTCCATCCACTTAGCGATCCGGTCGCTCTGGAAGTAGCGCATCAGCTTGTCTTCCAGACTGACGTAGAACAGGCTCGACCCGGGGTCTCCCTGCCGGCCGGCACGACCGCGCAGCTGGCGGTCTACCCGCCGACTATCGTGGCGTTCGGTACCGACGATGGCCAGGCCACCGGCCGCGATCACTTCCGGGCCGATCTTGATGTCCGTACCCCGACCCGCCATGTTGGTGGCGATGGTCACCTTACCGGGCCGGCCGGCCTCGGCGACGATGTCGGCCTCGCGTTGGTGCTGCTTGGCGTTGAGTACGTTGTGGTCGATGCCGCGCAGTTTCAGCATGCGGCTCAGTTTTTCACTGATGTCTACGGCAGTGGTACCTACCAGTACGGGACGGCCGGCATTGCTCAGCTCTACCACATCGTCGATGACGGCGTTGAATTTCTCCCGGTCCGTCTTGTAGATCTTGTCGTTCTTATCGTCGCGCTGAATGGGTCGGTTCGTGGGGATCACGACGACGTCCAGCTTGTAGATCTCCCAGAACTCCCCGGCCTCGGTCTCGGCCGTACCCGTCATGCCACACAGCTTGTGGTACATGCGGAAGTAGTTCTGCAGGGTCACCGTAGCGTAGGTCTGCGTGAGCTCGCCCACCTTGACGTTCTCCTTTGATTCCAGGGCCTGGTGCAGCCCGTCGGAGTAGCGGCGGCCTTCCATCATCCGGCCGGTCTGCTCGTCTACGATCTTGACCTGTCCATCCATCACGACGTACTCCGAGTCCCGCTCGAAAAGCGCGTAGGCCTTGAGCAGCTGGGAGATCGCGTGCAGTCGCTTCGACTTGACGCCGAAGTCCTGCGCCAGCTTATTCTTCTGGAGTGCTTTTTCCTCCTTGTCCAGGTCAGCCCGGTTGTCCACTTCGGCCATGCTGGTGGCCAGATCGTGGAGGATGAAGAAGTTGGGGTCTTCGTTGTACTTGCTGAGGTAGTCAGTGCCCTTATCCGTGAGGTCTACCTGGCGGTTCTTCTCGTCGATGGTGAAGTACAGCTCGGCGTCTACCTCCGGCATCCGCTTGTTGTTCTCCGACATGTAGGTGTTCTCCGTCTTCTGCAGCAGCACGCGGGCGCCTTCGGTAGACAGGAATTTGATCAGCGGACGGCTCTTGGGGTAGGCGCGAAAGGCGCGGTAGAGCGCCAGGCCAGCCTCTCCTTCCTCAGGACCTAGGTAGCCTTCCTTAAACAGGCGCTTGGCCTCGGTAAGGAACTTGTTGGCCACCTTCTGCTGGGCGGCGATCAGTTTTTCGATGGCGGGCTTCAGCTCCAGGTAGTCCTGGTCGTCCGTGTTATTGGTTACGGGGCCGGAGATGATCAGGGGCGTACGGGCATCGTCTACGAGTACCGAGTCGACCTCATCGATCATGGCGAAGTGGTGCTCGCGCTGCACCTTGTCGGCGATCGAGCGCGCCATATTATCGCGCAGGTAGTCAAAGCCGAATTCGTTGTTGGTCCCGTAGGTGATATCCGCCGCGTAGGCCTGCACCCGCTCGGGGCTATGGGGCCGGTAGAGGTCGATACAGTCGATGCTGAGCTTGAGGAACTGCATGACCGGGCCGATCCACTCGGCGTCCCGCTGCGCGAGGTAGTTATTGACCGTGATGACATGCACGCCGCGGCCGCTCAGGCCGTTCAGGTAAGCCGGCAGGGTGGCTACCAGGGTCTTACCCTCACCCGTTTGCATCTCGGCGATCTTACCGTCGTGGAGTACCTGTCCGCCGATCAGCTGCACGTCGTAGTGGATCATCTGCCAGGCGATCTCGCCGCCGGCGGCCATCCAGACGTTGTTGTAGGTCGCCTGCCCGTTCGCGTCGATGGTTACGTAGTCGCGCTTGGCGGCCAGTTCGCGGTCGGCGTCGGTGGCCGTCATGGTCAGGGGCCCTTCGGTAAAGCGGCGGGCGGCTTCCTTCACCGTAGCGAAGGCGGCGGGCAGGATCTCCTTGAGCACCACCTCCAGTTCTTCGTTCCGCTGCTCCTGGAGCCGGTCCACCTCCTTGAATATCTCGTCCTTTTTCCGGAAGTCGGGCTCCGCCTCCGCCTCCTCCCGCAGGGTAGCGATTTCGCCGTCGATGCCGGAGAGGTACTCCGCCACGCGGGCCCGGAAGGTATCGGTACGCCCCCGCAGTTCGTCATTCGACAGACTGGTCAGTTCCGCATAAATAGCATTGATCTCCTCCACGACGGGCTGGTAGATAGCAACATCACGGTCTTGCTTGGAACCGAAGAGTCGTTTGAGGGCCTTTAACATAAGTAGACAGCTTTTCGTGATAATAGGGGCGGGAACGCAGGTGCGGTGAAGGTGGGGCGAATACCAGGCCAGTCGACCGGGTGCGCCAATGTGTCACCAAACCTACCTAACGGACTGACACCGCCGGCGGTTGTGCTACACCAGCCCCGCACGGGCGCGTTCGAGCAGCCGGCTCCGTTCATCCAGGGTAAGGGACAGCGGCAATTGCGCAATTCCGATGATGCGGCGAATAATTTCTACGTAGCAAAATTGTCGGGCCAGTGCCACCTCGAATCCGGGGGGCTTCCCGTAATCGGTGTCGATCTGCAGGATGCGTTTCTCCGAGGCCCGGCTCATCAGCAGGTGCGCCATCAGCACGCCGATATCGAACTCGGGCCGCCCCAGGTGGGCAAACTCAGCGTCGATGACGTACAGTCCATCCTCCGCGTCCAGAAAACTACCGGGATAGAAATCGCCGTGGATCAATGTCGTGCCGGTGGCCAGATAGCGCGCTCCCAGGCCGGCAACCACCCGGCGCAGGGCTTCATCGTGCTGATAGGGCTGGGCCACGCGGGCCAGACCGGGGTAGATCGCATCGAGCGGGAAGCCGTTATCCGCCCGTAGTGGCAGATCGAAGATGTGGGCGTGGTTGAGTGTCTTGAGCTTATCGTTGGCGGGGAAGTCCGCGGGCGTACGGCGGTGCAGCTTACCGGCAAATTCCAGCAGGGTGGCGAGCTGTCCGCGGCTCATTCCATCGTCCTGCTGGTATACCGTGGTGAGATCGCCGGCATCGCCCAGATCCTCCAGTAGCAGTACGTAGTTTTTCTCGTCGGCCTTGAGCAGTTCGGGCATCTTGTTGGCGAGGTAGCGGTCGGTCACGATGGCGCGGTGGAAACTGTGTTCTACCAGAATGCGCTCTACGGGTGCGTCGAGCTGGGGAAACTTGGCGACCCAGGGGCGGCTCTGCTTCAGGATGAACCGGTGACGGCTGGTCATCACCCGCAGCGTTACGTTCATATTACCCTCCCCGGCCGGCGCGACGGCTACGACGCGCTCTCCGTGGATCAGGTACCCCAGCTGCTGCAGGTAGGCTTCTATACGCTCCGGGTCGTCGGCCGTGAGGTAAAACGGACTACCGGTGGCTGCGGTAAAGCGATCGGCCAACTCATTCATACACTACTAGCTTGAACCCGCAAGGTAGACCAAAAAAAGAGCCCTGGTGTAGACCACCAAGACTCCCGAAACAGGTTGCAAAAAAAGAAAGGAGGACTACTTGCCCTCCTCCCGTAAATACTCACTCAAAACATGTAATTCTATCCGGATTGCTGCTTCCGATTGCTCCACAAATTTACGGAAATCTTCACTATAAAACAAGCAAAATGATTCGAAACATCAGCTATTTCACTCGATGTAACTATACTGATTATACCTTTGCCTTAACTGTCATCTACTGTACGTTTACCCCATGAAAACCCCACAAACGATCGCCGTAATCGGCTCCGGCTGGCTGGGTCTCCCCCTGGCAAACTTCCTCGCCACCCAGGGCCACCGGGTACGGGCCAGCTACCGGCGGGAGGCCACCCAAACGGCGCTGTTGGATCAGAATGTCACGCCCTATCTCCTTGACCTTCCGGCTCAATTGGATAGCCTGGACGCCTTCCTCCAGGACGTCACTACGCTAGTCATCACCCTCCCGCCGGGTGGCAGGCGACTAGGCCCGGCCGCACCGGCTACCTACCTCGCAGCATTGGCTCCCCTGGCCCCCTACCTCTCCGCCGACAGGCACGTCATCTTTACTAGTAGCACCGGCGTCTACGGCAGTACTACCACGGGAACAGTTACTGAGGCTAGTCCGCTGGTACCGGACAGTCACTCCAGTCAAGCCGTGGCGGCGGCAGAGCAGTGGCTGGGTATGCACGCGGACCGGCTCACCGTGCTTCGCCTGGCCGGACTCTTCGGCCCGGGGCGTGACCCGGCTACATTTTTCGCTTCCGGCCGAGCGGTGACCCGCGCAGATGCTCCGGTAAACATGGTCCACCAGGCGGATGTCGTCCGGGCGATCGGCCTGTGTTTGGATGGCCGTACGACCGGCACCTTCAATGTCTGTGCGGCTACACATCCCGCAAAAAGAACATTTTACGGTAATTTGTCCCGCCGTACGGGCCGTGCGCTTCCCATCTTTGTGGCGGGCGGCGCTTCCGGAAAGACGGTAGACTCCTCCGCACTGCGCAGACTAGGCTGGGCACCCCAGTACGATAACCTCCTTATCTAGCATGCTAATCTGACTTCAACCTAGACCCGCTAGACCTACTCACCTTCCTTACGTTCGAACTCCTGATGAAGCACCTCGCCTCCCTTATTGTTTTCCTCTGCCTGACCGTGCCTATCCTCCGGGGCCAACAGCAAGCTGCCGGTTTTCTTATCACCTGTGGAAATGACGGCGACACCACCTTCGTCCAGGAGCAGCCCATAGAATTCCGCCAAGCCAACCGCCCCCTCACCTCTAAGTTCGTCTTCGCCTTCGGCGATAGCGTACCGGCGGAGGCTAGGGCGAGCATTCTCTTTGCCGGCAATGTGTGGGGTTCCTTCCTACAGTCTGACGTGCCCATCAACGTAGCGGTGGACTGGCGCGACCGCGGCGACGAGCGTCTGCTGGCCAGTGCCGGCCCTACCAGCGTCTTTGCTGAGTTCAGGGGCGCGCCGGATTCCAGCGTCTGGTACCCCACCGCACTGGCAGAGGCACTGTTCGGCGCGGAGCTCAACGAGCCGGACTCGGCCGATATCGCCGTCACCGTCAATAGCACCGCCAATTGGAACTTCAATACCACCGGTCCCCTCTCCCGGGCACGTACCGACCTGGCGACGGTGATGATTCACGAGCTAGGTCACGGCCTGGGCTTTCTGAGCAGTATCCGGGTCGATAGCATCGCCGATACCACCGCCAACATCGGGTTTACCGGCAGCGACGGGGTAGACCGCTTCATCATCTACGACAACTTCCTGGAAACCCCTCCGGGGCTCCGGCTGGTCGATACTTTCGAATTCGGTGCGGCCGGTCTGCCTTCCGCCGGACGCTTGACCGCCATCATCACCCAGCTCGACTGGGCCGGCGACAGCGGCGTGGCTAAGAACGGCGGCGAACTCGTCCCCATGTTCGCCCCCGCGACCTTTGATGTAGGCAGTAGTGTCAGTCACATGGATGAGAGCACCTATCGCCGAGGAACGCCGGATGCGCTGATGACTCCCCAGATCGGTAACGGCGAGGCGATTCGTGTACCCGGTCAGATCCCGCTGGGCATCTTCTTCGATATCGGGTGGCCCCTCAACTTCGACGCTACGGTGATATCTACCGGTACATCCGAGATCATCGCCGATCGCCTACGGGTATATCCCAACCCCGCCAGCGGCTCGTTCATCCTGCCACTCGGGGAGCTACGCAATCCGTCTACCGCTATACTATTCGATGCCAGCGGTCGTCAGGTCCGCCGCGTAGATATTCGGCAGGCCGGCCCCCAGGCTACGATCAGCGTAGCGGGCTTGTCCACGGGCGTGTACAACTTATTCGTACCGGACGGAGACCGTGCCTTTACGGCCCGGGTCATGGTACGCTAGCGGGCGTAGGCTACTGAGCGGGTCTCCCGGATCACCATCACCTTGATCTGACCGGGGTACTGCATCGTCTCCTGGATCTCCTGACTGATCTTGAAGCTCAGTTCATCAGCGTGGGTATCGCTCACCTTATCGGCCTCCACGAGTACGCGTAACTCCCTGCCTGCCTGCATGGCAAAGGCGGAGTTGACCCCCTCGTTCTTCTTGGCGATATCCTCCAGCTCCTTGATGCGGGTGATGTAGCCTTCGAGGATCTCGCGGCGGGCACCCGGGCGGGCCCCACTGATGGCATCACAGGCCTGCACGATGGGAGAGATGATGTTATTCATCTCGATCTCGTCGTGGTGGGCCCCGATGGCGTTCACTACGATGGCGCTCTCCTTGAGCTTTTCGGCCATCTGCATGCCGTAGAGGGCGTGGCTGAGCTCGTTGTCCTCATCGGCTACCTTGCCGATATCGTGGAGCAGGCCGGCGCGCTTGGCCAGCTTGACCTGCTTCTTACTCAGGCCCATTTCGGCAGCCATCACGGCACAGAGGTGGGCCGTTTCTACGCTGTGCTTGAGCAGGTTCTGTCCGTAGCTGCTGCGGTAGCGCATGCGCCCCACCATGCGGATCAGCTCGGCGGGCAGGCCGTGGATATCGAGTTCGATGACCGTCTTCTGGCCGATCTCCTTGATGCCGGACTCCAACTCCTTACGCGTCTTGGCGACCACCTCCTCGATGCGGGCGGGGTGGATACGGCCATCACTGACCAGCCGCTTCAGGGACAGCCGGGCTACCTCGCGGCGGATGGGGTCGAAGCTGGAGATCACGATCGTCTCGGGCGTATCGTCTACTACCAGCTCGGCGCCGGTGGCGGCTTCGATGGCGCGGATATTGCGTCCTTCACGACCGATGATCTGCCCCTTCACGCTGTCGCTTTCCAGGCTGAAAACCGAGACGGTATTCTCGATCGTCATTTCGGCACACATCCGCTGGATGGTATTGATGACCACTTTGCGGGCATCCTTGGCGGCGTCTTCCTTGGCTTCGACGAGGAGCTCACGGCGTAGGCTCATGGCGTCGGTTTCGGCCTTGGCGCGTACTTCCTCGAGCAGGCGTTGCTTGGCTTCGGCCTGGGAGAGGCTGGCGATCTTTTCGAGCTCCTGGGCGAAGCGCTCGTGCTGGGTGTCCAGCTCGGCCTGCTTACTGCGGGTGCGGTCGATCTCTTCGGCGAGCTGTTGCTTGCTGGTCTGGAGCTCCGCTTCGCGCTGCTTGAAGTTCTCCTTGGCCTTGAGGATCTCATCGAGGTCGGCCTTGAAGCTGGCGCGCTCCTCCTTCATGCTGGTCTGCTCCTCCTTGAGGGCTTCCCGCTTCTGGCGTAGTTCTACCAGTTCTTCGGCTTTCTCCTGCTTGAATTCTTCCTTGTAGCGGGCAAATTTCTCGCGGCTTTCGGCGATCTTCTGTTTCTTGAATTCTTCCTGCTTGTCCTTGAACTCGGCGAAGGTCTGCTCGGCTTTAAGGCGGGCATCGGCGAGTTCCTTGTCGGCCTTGAGGCGGGCCTCGGCCAGGAGTTTTTCGGCTTCCTGTTGGTGGGTTTGGTCCTGTGCTTTGGCCTTGCGGCCAAAGATGAAGTAGGCGATCGTAGCGCCTACAAGGAGCCCGATAACGAGCCCGATGACGATTTCCATGGTGTACGTAAGTTAAAAAAAGTGAGGGCGCTAGCCTAGCATCCCCTCCACCAGCTTATCCAGCCGGCTCAGCCGCTGCGTGAGCTCCTGATCGCTGCTACCGCCCGAGTCGGCCTGCTCGCGGGCACTGCGTAGTTCGCTGGCGTAGGTCAGCAGGGTCATCACCAGACAGTCCTGCTTGTCGCGGTCGCGGTACTTGATCTGGAAGTCATTGAAGCGGTCGTTGATCTCGCCGACGAGGGCGCGCAGGCCCTGCTCCTCCGTGTCCGCTACGCGGATCGGGTAGGGGCGGCCGGCGATGACTACCGTGATGGGCTTGTTATCCTGAGCGTTGGCCATAGCTTAGTTACGGTGGAGCCAGTCGAGGCAGCGATCGATCTCCTGCAGGCAGTACGCGACGGTCTGTCGCTGCTCGCTGAGGTCGGGTGCCGGGGAAGACGATGCCGCCGGGGCGGCGGAAGTGGAAGTGGCTTGGGCTAGCTTATCCCGCAACGAGGTCACCACCGCCTCCTGGCGGTCGAGCTGCTGTTGCAGGCGTTCGTTTTCGGTCATCGCCGCCTGGTACTGCGCCCGTTGGCGGTCTACCTTGGCGGTGAGTTGCCGAAGTTTTAGTTCAATGCCGTCAAGTTGTGTTGCCGGTGTCATGAGGGTTGATCTAGCGGGGTGAAGGTAGGCATTAACGACGAACCTCCGCGCCCAGTTGTTTGACCAACGATCCTTCGATCGCACGCATGGTCTTGTCTACTTCCTTGTCCTGCAGCGTTCGCTCCGCACTCTCGAATACAAAACTCACCGCGTAGCTTTTCCTGTCCGCGCCCAGCTGTTCGTCGTTGCGGTAGACGTCGAATAAATTTACCGCGCTCAGCAATTGCTTGCCGGCCTTCCGCGCCAGCCGTTCTACGTCCGCAAAGGTGACCGAGCCATCCAGCACCAGGGCTAGATCGCGCCGCACCGTAGGATACTTGCCCGGCGTGGTGACCTGTACCGGTTTCTTGGGCAGCACCCGCAGCAGATTGTCCCAGTTGAAGTCAGCATAAAATACATCCGTTTTCACCGCCCCCCGGGCCAGCACCGCACCGGCGACCGCGCCGAAGTCCACCAGTTCCAGCGGTCCCTTGTGGTAGCGCAGGCCGTAGGCGAACTGCTCCGTAGGCGCCTCCGCCGTCCGGTAGTTATCGATGCCCAGCCGTTGCAGCACCAATTCTACGGCGGCCTTGAGGGTGTAGTAGGTCGCCCCGGGCTGCTGATCACCGGCCGTATGCCAGGATTCGGGCTGACGGCGGCCGGTCAGGGTCAGGCTGAGGTGGTTGACCTCGCGGTAATCCTGCCCCTCCAGGTGGTAGCTGCGGCCGAACTCGAACAGGCGCAGGTCGCGCTGACTGAAGGCCTGGTTGTGCCGCACGGCTTCTACGGCCGACAACAGCAGGTCAGGCCGCATGATATCCAGGTGGACGTTGCTGGTGTTATTGATGCCGACCAGGTCGTCGCGACCGTCATAGTGGCGGCTTTCGGAGAGGCTCAGCGCCATCATTTCCAGGTAGCCGTTGGCGGCGAGCAGATCACCCACCAGTTCGCGCAGGGTATTGGGGTCGGGGTGCGGGGCCACGATCATGGCCGTGGTGATCATCTCTGGTTCCGGGATCTTATTGAAGCCGTAGATGCGCAGCAGCTCTTCGATCACGTCGACTTCCCGCGTCACCTCCACCTTGTTCGTAGGCACGGCTACGGTGAACTGCGCGTCACTGTCGCGCACGATCTCCATATCCATACTCTGCAGAATGGTGCGTACCCGCTGCCGACCGAGGTCTACGCCGATCAGGTCCGTGATCCGCTGGTAGCGCACGTCCACCTCGAGGGGCTGCACCGGGGCGGGGTACAGGTCGAGCAACTGACTGCTCACCTTACCGCCGGCCACCTCCTGTAGCAGCAAGGCGGCGCGCTTGAGGGCTTCGACGGCGACGTTGGGGTCGCTGCCCTTTTCGAAGATGCGGGCGGCATCCGTACGCAGGGTATGCCGCATGCTGGAGCGGCGGGTGGTACCGGCCGCAAAGTGAGCCGATTCCAGGAAGATGCGGGTAGTGCCCTCGCTCACCCCGCTATCCGCTCCACCGAATACGCCGGCGATACACATGGGCCGCTCGTTGCCGTCGCAGATGACCAGGTCGTCGGCCGAGAGGCTACGGTCTACCCCGTCGAGGGATTTGAATACGGTACCCTCTGGCAGTTTCTTCACGACGATCTGCCCCCCACCGATCTTGTCCAGGTCGAAGGCGTGCAGGGGCTGGCCGTACTCGTGCAGTACGTAGTTCGTCACGTCTACCACATTGTTGATGGGCCGCACGCCGATGCTATGTAGACGGGCGCGCAGCCAGTCGGGACTAGGTGCTATCTGCAGATTTTCGATGACCAGTCCGGCGTAGCGGGGTGCCTGACACGCATCCAGCACCCGGGCGGGGAACGCCGGTGCGGTGCCGGGGGTGAAGGCGGAGGTATCCGGCTTGCGTACGCTGACTTTCTCGCCGGCCTCGACGCTCATGGTGGCGGCCAGGTCGAAGGCTACGCCCAGGTGATTGGTGGCGTCGGAGCGGTTGGGGGTCAGGCCGATCTCGTAGACGTAGTCGGTTTCCAGCTCGTACACTTCGGCGGCGGGGGTGCCGGGAGGGTAGGCCCGGTCGAGTACGGTGATGCCGTCGTGGTCGGTGCCCAGGCCCAGCTCGTCTTCGGCGCAGATCATCCCTTCACTGACCTCACCGCGGATCTTGCCCTTCTTGATCCGGAAGGGTTCGCCGTCGGTGGGATACAGCATGGCTCCTACAGTAGCCACCAGTACGTACTGACCGGCGGCCACGTTGGGTGCGCCGCAGACGATGGTGACGGGCTCCTGGCGGCCGATATCGACGGTGGTGAGCGAGAGCCGGTCGGCACCGGGGTGTTTGCCGCAGGTCAGCACGTGACCGACTACGACACCCTCCAGCCCCCCGGGTACGGACTCTACCTTTTCCATTCCTTCCACTTCGAGTCCGGTGCCGGTAAGCACCTCACCGATGCGTTCGGGGGCGAGCTCCAGGTCTACGTATTCGCGCAGCCAGTTGAGTGATACTTTCATAGGCGGGCAAAGGTAGGGAAGTAAATGAATGTTAAATTCAAGCTATACGGAGGGAAAAGTGCCCCGGGGCGGATTATTATTGTCAACTCACTAACCTTGCTGCTACCACGCCGTTGCGGATAGGGAACATACCTTCCTATACGTCCCCACTGCCTATATGAAAACGCTCTACCTGCTGCTGATCTTCCTTACGTGCACCTGCCTACAGGCGCAGGATGGGGGCGTACTCCGCGTGGAACCCGCGGAGATCAACAAAGAGGTAGTGGTAGATAACCTGGAGGAGCACTTCGAAGATGTCACCTCCATAGTAGTGACCAATAATTCGGGGCGGAGCATCCGGTTGGCGCGGCAGACCGTGCGCCGGCCCCAACCCGCCGCCTGGAGCTACCGGGCGCTCGACCGACTGAGCCGCACGACCCCCTACGTACTATCGGCAAATGAGCAGGAGAACGGTCGCTACATTCCACTGGCCCCCGGACAGTCGGCTACCTTCTACGTGGTACTGCGGCCGGATGGGGTGACGGGTAGCGGGAGTACCGAACTTCAGTTTTCCGACCTTACGGTTCCCGGTGCCACGCTGGCTACCGCGCGGGTCAGTACGGTCATTCGTCAGCGGGCCGTGGTGCCGGTGGCGGCCCCCTCCCCTACTTCGGTACGGCTATATCCTAATCCGGCTACGGAGCGCTTCTTCGTGGAGACGCCCCAGGGTACTACGATCAGTCGTATCGAGGTGACCAACACGCTCGGTCGCCAGATCCGCTCGTTCGACGGGCCGGCCGATGTGAACGGCTACGATATTCGCAAGCTGCCCGACGGGCTGTACCTAATCTCGATCTACGATACGACGGGCAAGAAGCTCAAGACGCTGCGCTTGCTTCACCGGGCGTTCGGTGCCTGAGCCCCGCTTACCGCAGGGTGGCGATATACTTATCGGCCTGGGTCGCTTCGTTGCTGAGGCTGAAGTCAGCCTTCAGGCGCTCGAAGGCGGCGAGTGCTTCGTCGGTCCGTCCTTCCTTTCGCAGCAGTAAGGCCAGCTTATTGAGGTAGTAGCCACCCGTGACGTAGTTGTCACCGGCTTCCTCTACGGCTTCTTCGTAATCTTCGATGGCGGCGTCAAAGTCGTCGAGCTCGCTGTGCAGGTCACCGCGCACACCGGCCTTCATGGCGGGTAGTAGCTCGCCCTCGGCGTCGAAGTCTTCGAGGTAGTCCAGGGCAGCGTCGTACTTGCCCAGGTTCAGGTAGCTGACGGCTGCGTAGTAGTTGGCCAGGTTGCCGGCCTTGGTGTTGCCGTACTCGTCGGCGATATCCAGAAAGCCGGGGTATCCCTGCCCGGGATTGGTCAGGGCAAGGCTGAAGCTGTCCTGCTCAAACTGGTACTGAGCCTGTTGCATCTGCTCGGCGGCATTGCGCTCCGCGGGGGCCTTGATGAAGGTCTGGTACAGCAGGGCAGCGGCGACCAACACGATCAGCGCGATCACCGCACCGATGATGATCGTGCGGTTGCGCTCGAAGAAATCGAGCCCTTGATCGCGTACTTCTACGATATCAACCAGGGTATCATCCTCTTCGATCCGGACCTGATCGCCTTCGTTTCCTGCATTTCTGCGCCCGCCCCGTGGGGTGCCGGTCGGCCGACGACCGATGTTGTTCTTTTTTGCCATAACAGTCTAGCTTCCTACCCATTCCACACTGGAGCGGGGTCGAAAAAGTCGCGCAAAGATAGGACGCAACTTCCACAACTAAGTACGTGATGCCCGCCGGCGATGCCCTAGGTCAGGAAGGGGTACGGCTGGGAGTAGTTGTCCGCGTACAGATCCGCGCCCTCCGGGTACGGGCTTTCCTCGGCAAATTTGGCAGCCTCGGCGATCTCTTCCTTGACACTGGTCTTGATGGCTTTGATCTCCGCTTCGGTGGCGATGCCATTTTCCAGGATAGTGCGCTCGGTCACCTTGATGGGGTCGCGGTCCTGGTAGGTCTTCACCTCGTCCTTCTCGCGGTAGCGGGCGGGGTCGGAGACGGAGTGCCCCTTGTAACGGTAGGTTTTGATCTCCAGGTAGTAGGGACCCTTACCGGACCGGATGTGCTCGGCGGCACGGCTTACGGCCTCGTGTACGGCGGCGGGGTCCATGCCGTCGACGCTCTCGCTGGGCATATCGAAGCTGGCACCCAGCTGACTCAGGTCGGTGACGTTACTGGTACGCTCTACGCTGGTACCCATGGCGTAACCATTATTCTCGCAGATGTAGAGGGCCGGCACCTTCCAGGTCATAGCCATGTTCCAGCTTTCCCAGAGGGCACCCTGGCGGGATGCTCCGTCGCCGAACATCACTACGCAGAGGTTCTTGGTCTTTTTATACTTTTCGGCAAAGGCGATACCGGTACCGATGGGGATCTGCGCCCCTACGATGCCGTTGCCGCCGTAGTAGTTGTTCTCGCGGCTGAAGAAGTGCATGGAGCCCCCCTTACCCTTGACGATACCGGTGCTCTTACCGTAGAGTTCGGCCAGGGCCTGCTTGGTGCTTACTCCGCGTCCGATGGCCGTACCGTGCTGCCGGTAGGCGGTTACGATACCGTCGTCCTTGGTCAGGGCGCTCTCGATGCCGGCGGCTACGGCTTCCTGTCCGATATAGACGTGGCAGAAGCCGCGCACGTCCTGCTGCCCGTAGGCCATCAGGGCACGCTCTTCGAAGCGGCGGATACGCAGCATTAGGGTATACCATTCCAGGTACTGTTCCTTACTGTAGGTGGTGCCCTTCGCTACACCATTGGGTTTAGCGGTCGTAGATGGGCGAGAGGTCTTGGGGCTGTCTTGCTGAGCTGTCTCCATGGCTAGGGGCGAAATTTCGCTGGCTTCGGTAAATGTTACGGCTAAATATAGGACGCAGCGGCCATTCCCGACCGCCCGCCTCATACAACCCCACGCGGGGAGCTTAGTTTAGGTACCGTAGATACAGTGCGGATCGAATGCATACCACGGGTGGGTTGAGGTGGACCGGTTGTACACCACTGTACGTGATACGGGGCGGAAAATGCCAAAATTGGTCGTAAAGCGACAAATAATGCTCTTCAAGTAGGTTAAATAGCATTTATAAATACAAAAGTGTACTTGACAATATACATCCCTGTATATTAGCTTACGAGCCTATACGCCTGCAGTGTGAGTGGCACAGTGTGACGCAAACAGTCTGGGTACGGCTGAACGTAATCTTCCTCTACACTAGTTGTACGAACCCACCGATCGATGCAAAAACTATACCTCAGGAGCCTCGGCCTGCTGTTCCTTCTATGTACCCTTAGCGCCACGGCCTGGGCGCAGGTCAGCGTGACCGGTACGGTAACCGACGATGCCGGTCTGGGCTTACCGGGTGTCAATGTAGTGGTGGTAGGTACCAGCTCGGGTACCATCACGGACCTGGACGGAAACTATACGCTCTCGGCCCCAGCCGATGGGACGCTACGCTTTTCCTACACGGGGTTCGGATCTCAGGAGGTACTGATCGACGGGCGCAACCGTATCGATGTCACTCTAAGTACTGACGCCGGCTTACTCGACGAGATCGTTGTCGTAGGCTACGGCAGCCAGGGCCGCGAGTCGGTTACGGGGGCTATTAGTGCCGTAGACAGCGAAGCTCTTACGGAAGTGACTACTCCCAACCTTGGGGAGGCTATTCAGGGACGACTGGCCGGTGTACAGGTTATCGCTAATGGGGCTCCGGGCGACGCCCCCCAGATTCAAGTGCGCGGTATCGGCTCTATCAACTTCGGCTCCGGCCCGCTCATCGTGGTCGACGGAGTCCCCGGTGCCGGAGGGCTCAATCAATTCGATAGCCGTGATGTGGAAAGTATCACGGTGTTGAAGGACGCTTCTTCAACAGCCATCTATGGATCGCGCGCCTCCAACGGGGTGCTGCTTGTCACGACCAAAATGGGCAGCCGCAATCAGCCCATCCGTATTTCGGCCGAGACTACGCTGGGCGTACAGACGCAGCCGGAGCGGTACGAAGGATTTTCTACGGCGGATTACGTAGACTACGCAGAGGTACTCTCGGGTATCCCCCTGGCCCGGCCCCTCGATGAAGTGCCTCCGGGTGAGACGGTCCCCTACCGCCAACAGCAGGTCGACTATCAGGATGCCCTGTTTCAAGACGGCCTGCTGACGCAGAACAGCCTCCACGTCAGTGGGGGTAGCGATCGAAGCAGCTTCTTCTCCTCCTTCGGTTACCTCAGGCAGGAAGGCGTCATCATAGGCGGCGGGTACGAGCGCTTCAACTTTCGCATAAATAGCCGCCACGACCTGGTGGAAAGCGGCCGTTTCCGATTCACCCAAACACTAAGTATAGCCAATGATGAACGCAACGGATTGGAGAATAACCTGCTCCGCGATGCCGTACAGAGTATCCCGTATTTGCCAATCCGCAACCCCAATAATATTGGAGGCTTCAACGGCGCTCAGCAGGGCCTGGACAGTGCCGACCCACGCAACCCGATCCGCAATGCCCTGCAGGAAATCAACCGCACGCGTACCACCCGCCTATTCGGTACCGCTGCCCTGGAGTACGATATTATAGGAGGATTGACAGGACGAGTCCTCATTTCCGCCAACAACCAAATATTCCGGACGTATAACCAGGATCCTATTTACCAAGCGACGGTCAGCAATGATATCAACGTGATTACTGAGCAGCGCTCCAATGATTACTCCCCCCTTTACAGTGGGCAGCTGACTTACGACCGCATCATAGGAAACCACAGTATCAATGCTACCGCTGTGGGAGAAATTCAGGAGAGCTACAACGGTTTTATGAGTGTGCAGGGCAATCATACGACTAACGGCTTGGTCAATCTGGAAGGAGCTACGATCACGGCCGGTACCACTACACGGCGTAAGACGGTTCTTCAGTCGGCACTAGGCCGCTTTACCTATGGCTACAAGGGACGTTACCTTATTAGTGGTAGCGTACGCCGCGACGGCTCGTCGATCTTCGCCCCGGGCAACGGGACGGAGATATTCCCCGCCGGCGCCGTGGCCTGGCGGATCAGTGAGGAGCCCTTCATGCGGGATACGCGGGTATCTACCCTGAAATTACGCGTCAGCTATGGCCGGACGGGTAGCATCGGGTTGAATCCATATAACTTCCAGGCCCCAATTCAGCAGACGATCGGCGCGGTACTCGGGGGTGACGGCGTACCGGTTCTCGGTGCATACATCAACGATCTAGCTAATACACAACTGAGTTGGGAGATCACGGATATGCTCAACGTAGGTCTTGACGTAGGTTTTTTGAACAACCGCCTCAACTTCAGCATGGAATATTACGACCGCGAGGTAGATAACCTAATCCTCGATATTCCCCTGTCGCCCTCCTTCGGCCCCGACGGTACCTCGGTGAATATCGGGGCGATGCGCAACACGGGAGTAGAGTTCCAGGGGCAGTTCTTCAGTCCTCGAAGTCAGACCTTCGTTTGGAATGTATCGGCTAACCTGAGCACCAATACGAATGAAGTGCTGCGTCTGGCGGTAGAAGATGGCGCCATCTTTTTCGGTCGCGACGAGGTTGGACAGGGATATACCGGCGAGTTCGATCCTACGATCACTCGCGTCGGTGACCCGGTTTTTTCTTTTTACGGCTTCGAAACCGACGGACTCTACCAAAGCGTGGATGAGATCAACGCGGCCAATGCACTGGACGATGATCCTTCCACCTCGTTTCAAGACAACGCTAGCCCCGGTGACGTCCGATTCGTAGACCAGAACGGCGACGGCCGCATCACCGAGCAGGACCGGGTCATTCTGGGAAGCTACCTGCCTGACTTTACCTACGGGCTGAACTTTACCGGTAGCCTGCGCAACTTCGATTTGAGCCTGTTCCTGCAGGGTAGCCAGGGCAATGACATCTATAACGGCTTTCGTTCACTACGCTACCAGACGACGCGGCTGTTCAATGGTGCACCCGAAAAGTTTCTCGACGCCTGGACGCCGCAGAATACCAGCACGGATGTGCCCCGTGTCGCGCTGACGGATCCAAATAACAACCGTCGAATGTCAGACCGTTTTCTGGAAGACGGCTCCTATTTGCGCCTGAAGAATATCACTTTAGGCTACAGAATGCCCTTTGGCGGTGATTCGCCCATCGCTAACCTGCGGGTTTACATAAGTGCACAGAACGCCATTACACTAACTGGCTACAGCGGTTTAGATCCGGAAATCGGGCAGATCACGGGTGGTCTGGTCGGTTTCGACGCCGGTCGCTATCCGGTTGCCCGATCGTTCCTATGCGGCCTTCAACTTGGTTTCTGACATTTTACGACCACTGCCCTTCGGCAGCGCTCTTAGTACATCAAATAACATGCAATCATGCGCTTAACAAGTATACTATCCATAGTGGTCTTACTCTTCGTTAACTACAGCTGCAGCGAAGACGATCTTACTCAGTTGGACCCGAACCGGATCGACCCGGAGGATTTCTTCGAGAGTGAAGGGCAGCTCGATGCAGCCATTATCTCGGGCTACGCTTCTATGCGCTCGCAACATCTGACCCTGCGGCACTACTATATAATGCATGATCTGATGGACGATCATCATACGGCCACCTCGGCAATGCAGATTGCACCGGAGTTGAACCTGGGCCAGCAGAATTCGAGTAGCCGCCACGTCCGCGAGCTTTTCGATGCCCTCTATGATATGATCCACCGAATGAATACGGCCCTGGACGGGATCGCCAGCAATACAACGGTGAGCGAGGAAAAGAAAACCGAGTTTGAGGCCGAGGCCAAATTCTTACGGGGTTGGGCATATAACGAGATCGCTACCCTATGGGGTGGCGCGCCGATCTACCTGACCCGCTCGCTCTCTACGGAAGATTACAAGCCCCGATCGAGTCGCGAAGACGTATTCGCCCAGGCCCAGTCCGACCTGCGCTTCGCCGTCGAAAACTTAGCCGAAAGCCGCACCTTAGGTCGGGGAAATAAGGGTAGTGCCCGGGGGTTCTTGGCCCGTAGTCTAATGCAAAGTGGAGATTTGGTCGAGGCTAGGGAGGTCTTGAATGATATTGTCGCTATGGATAAGTATTTCCTCCTAGAAAATTACGGCGATAACTTCATCGTTGAGAATGACTTCCTTGGAGAAGCGCTCTTCGAGGTCATCTTCGCTCCTAATGGTGGCTACAACTGGGATGACTCCGGTGACAGCAGCTGGGGTGGCCCAAACTCCCAGAGTGCCCGCGCTCAGGAGTACGGTCCGTTCTGGCGTAATGCCGTGCCTAGCCAGGCGCTCATCGATCTAATTCCTCACGTGGATAAGGGAGACAGCTACACCGATCCCCGTTGGGATGAGATCATCATCCTGAACGGCGAGCGTTACGGTCCGAATAAGGAATTTGTGATTGATATCAATGCGAACAGCGCTCCGATCAATTATGCGGGTAAGGAGGTGCTCGCCAACTTCTACAAGTACGGGATCTACTACCGTGGAGAGGAAGTGCCGGGCTTTCAACTCACCTCTTCAAACCTGATCATTATGCGCTATGCCGATGTACTGCTACTACTGGCCGAGACCGAAGCCCGCACCGGCGGCGATCTGGATCGGGCCCGTGACCTGATCAATCAGGTTCGCGCCCGCGTCGGTGCACCCCTGCTAGATGAGGCCGGTATCCCAAACGGCTCGGCCGACGAAATTATGGACGCCATCGTATTCGAGCGCGCCGTCGAATTGGTGACCGAACAGGTCCGCGGTCGCGACCTACGCCGCTGGCACGAAGCTGGCATCGTAAATGCAGAGGCTTTGCTTGGTTACAATGCCCAAAAGTTTCTCCTGCCCATCCCACTGGACGAGATCATCAACAATCCATTAATCTCCCAGGCCGATCAAAACCCCGGCTACAACTAGTCCTCCAGCAAGTCTATCCTCAACCACCGCTACCGAGAAGGATCGCTTTTCCGTAAAGCGATCCTTTTCTATTTTATCCGCTCGCTCCATATATGCGTACTGCTCAGGCTAGATCGGCTCCCGATTTACTTCACCGCACAACCGTGCTGGCCTGCTCCGTACTGATCGTCCTGTTCTGTGCGTGTGAGGCTACACCGCCCCCCCTGCTCGAACCCCAGTCAGCCGCCACGACTGGCGTACACTTCGTCAACCGACTTGTCGAAGACGATACCACCAACATCCTCTACAACGAATACCTCTATAATGGAGGTGGCGTAGGCGTGGGTGATTTCGATGGCAATGGGCTACCGGACCTATTCTTTGGCGGAAATAAGGTAAGTAGCCGGCTGTATTTGCAACTCGCCCCCTGGCAGTTCACCGACGTGACCGAGCTAGCCGGCCTCACGACCAGCAGCTGGATCAGCGGAGTAAACGTACACGACGTAAACGGCGATGGATCTGCAGACCTATATCTCACCGTCCTCAACCCCACCGGCGCACTTAACGCACCGAACCTCTTGTTCATCAATCAGGGTAACGGGGAGGATGGCACCCCCACCTTCCGGGAAGCAGCCGCGGCGTACGGGCTGGACAACCCCAGCTACAGCGTACACTCTGCCTGGTTCGACCTGGAGCAGGACGGCGACCTGGACCTATACCTTCTCAATAATGCCATCGAATCAGCCAGCCGCAAAACCCTGCGCGGCACGGACAGCAGCGGCACGGCCCCTAGCCTGGACGTAGTGTACCGCAACGACGGTCCCCAGGTAGACGGTCCCCAGTTCACCCGCACCAACGACATCAAGATGGAAGGTTGGGGACTGGGCGTAGTACCCCACGACTTCAACCTCGACGGTACCACCGACCTCTACGTCGCCAACGACTTCATCTCTGACGATGCGCTGTTACTCAATGCTACGGGTCGGCTGCAGCAGCGGGCCAGGCAGGCCTTCGTGCACACCTCCAAAAACTCGATGGGCGTAGATGCCGCAGACCTTAACAACGATGGCTACCCCGACATCGTCACCGCCGATATGCTACCCGACGATAACCTGCGCAAGAAAACCATGTTCTCGGATATCCCCTTTCAACTGGACGCCAGGGCCCAGGAGCGGGGCTATGTGAGGCAGTACGTGCGCAATACGCTACAGGTCAGCAACCGCGACGGTACCTACAGCGACCTGGCCTTCCTGGCCGGTATCGCCGCCACCGACTGGAGTTGGGCGCCCTTGATCGCCGACTTCGACAACAACGGTCACCGCGACGTATTCATCTCCAACGGCTACCTGCGCGACGTGACCAACCGGGACTTCGTCGACTTCGCCCAGCAAACCGCCATGTTCGGTACCGATGAGGCGATCATGCAGAACACCCTAGCTGCCCTCCATAAGCTAGCTGGTGTCCACCAGCCCAACTACGTGTTCGGTAACCGAGGTGAGTTGGACTTCTTTGCCTCCGACTGGCTTCCCCCGACGCCGACGTATTCCAATGGGGCGGTATACGTCGACCTCGACCGCGATGGCGATCTCGACCTGGTCACCAATAATATTAACGAACCCGCCGGTCTGTACCGCAACCAGAGCCGCGAACGTGCGCCGGACAGCACCCACTACCTCCTCCTGCAACTGGACGGTCCACCCACCAATCTAGACGCCCTGGGCGCAAAGGTCTACCTCAGCTACGGGGAGGGGCAGCACAGCTACGCCGAGCAGCAGCGGCAGCGGGGCTACCTAAGCACCGTAGATGCCCTGCTGCACTTCGGGTTGGGGACCAGTACGGCGGTAGATACCCTAGTGGTCATCTGGCCGGACGGCAGAGTCACCGAGCGGACAAAGATCACGGCCGATCAATGCGTTCGCCTGTCCTTTGGGGAAGGCACCGCACCTGCGCGCCGCCGCCCTGACTGGGTGAAGGCTGCCTCACCTACCCTACGCGAGCAGCACTTAGCGGGACCTACTCACGTAGAGAGCCCATACAGTGATTTTGACAATTTCGCGCTGGCGGTGCGGGATCGGAGTCATGACGGTCCGGCCCTGGCAGCAGCGGATCTGGACGGTGACAAAAGAAGTGAGCTTATCGTAGGAGGGGCCGCGGGTGAGCCTACTACAATCTATAGGCAAACCAAACACGGCCTCGTAGAAGTACAGGTACTGGAAGGAAGCGAGGCCAGTGAGGCCACTACACTAGTCACCCTGGACTACGATGGCGACGGAGACACCGACCTCTTCGTAGGCAACGGCAGTCGAGAATTTACGGGGCGGGAGGTGTACTACCGCGACCTGCTGTACGCGAACGTAGGCGGCACCCTGGAGCTTACGCAGCATGTACTTCCTGCACTGTTCACCGTGACGGCCACAGCCGTAGCCGCCGACCTGGAGGGAGATGGTGACCAGGATCTCTTCGTGGGTAGCGCCTACCGGGCGGGTGCCTACCCGGAGGCGGAAGCGTCTTACGTACTACGCAACGAGGGAGGAAAGTACGTAGTGGGTCAACAGGTCGCAGCGGGTCTAGTGACGGACGCGGTGTGGACCGACCTGAACGGCGATCGGCTACCCGACCTAATGACGGTAGGTGAATACGCTCCCCCCACGGTGTACCTCAACCGTACCGGCACCCTGGAGGCTCAGGCGGCGGACGAAGCGCTCGCCGGTTGGTGGTACAGCCTCTCCGCTGCCGACCTGGACGGAGACGGAGATACCGATCTGCTCGCCGGCAACGTCGGACTCAACAGCGCCTATCACGCCAGTCCGCAACAGCCGCTCGAATTACGCGTAGCCGACTACGACGACAACGGCACCCTGGACCCCATCATGACCATGTACATAGCCGACCATGCGCACCCCGTGCATCCCCGCAATACGCTGGGCCGACAGTTGCCTGGTTTTAAGAAGCAGGCTACGACTTACGCTATGTACGGTAGTTGGGCGGCGGAGAATATGCCGCCGCTTGGAGAGAAGGGCTTCCTTCTGCAGGCCAAGGAGTTCCGTTCGGTGTACCTAGAAAACGACGGCAGCGGCCACTTTACGACCCACTACCTGCCCAAGTCCGCACAAACGGCACCGATTCGGGACGCGCTGCCGGTCCGGCTGCCGAACGGTCGTACCGCCCTGCTCGCGGTGCAGAACGACTACGCCCTGGAGGTACTGGGCGGTCGCCTGGACGCCGGTACGGGCTTTGCCCTATCTGCGGAAGGAGGTACGTTGCGGGTAGATCCGGACTATTGGTCAGTCCGCGGCGATGCGCGCTCAGTAGTACAACTGGATAGCCTGACTGTAGTGGGTATAAATAGCGCACCGCTGCGGTACTTCAAACCGGCAGGGCGGTGGGTATACCCATACAGTAGGTAGTTAGTGGACCGCTATGATAGAGGCAAGCGCCTAATAGCAGTCCGCTCCGATCTGTCCCTCATTGCACAGTACAGTGCCGCTCTGGGGAATGATCGTGAGGATAATCTGGGCGCAGTCGTAGTCGTCTTCGGTAAACCCGCCGCCGCTGACCGTCTCGATCTCTACCGTCGTGCCGGGGTCCACGTTCTGTACCCCACCGATACCGTTGAAACTCTGCTGGACATCGGCATCCAGGTAGCGGACCGCTATGCTGTAGCTGACAGTTTGCGCCGAAGAGTTGCGTAGCGTGACCGTAAAGTCATCATCACCAAACTCGGTCACGCTTACCAACTCGACCTGACAGGGGTTGCCGTCTCCGTCGTCCTCATCGTCCCCACCACAGCCGGTAGCGAAGGTGAGCGTGAATACCAGAAGCAATAGGGAGAACAGGCGTGGATCGGTCATACGATAGCGTGGGTTAGTAGGTTGGATAGTAAAAGTACAGCCCCCCCTGCGGTTTAGTCCGGGCGTTTGCGTCTCCTCCGCTACATTTTCTTAATCAAGCGGGCGGGCGGGCGCTGCATCCTGCCCGTGTAGGTAGCGTAGCACGTTGCGCACTGTCGTTACCGATATTTCCCGGTAGGTCAGCGTAGTCAAGCTGGCTGCGTGAGGGGTGATAAGCACCGCTGGGTGCTTCATCAATTCCGCTACTATTTCGGGGGGCCCTACGGGTAGCAGGTCGCTTGCGTAGCCCGCCAGTCGCTCGCCCTGTAGGGCTTCTAACAGCGCGGTAGCGTCCACTACTTCCGCCCGCGCCGTATTGATCAGGTAACTCTCCGGTATCATCATGCTCAGGGCATTCTCATTGATCATTCCACGCGTTTTCTCGGTGAGAGGGACGTGTAGGCTCACCACATTACTATCCTTCAGCAACCGTTCTATCGCCGCCGGGTCCCGGCCCGCACTTTTTACCTCCATACCCAGCATTCCTGCGAGCGTGCCCACCCGGGTACCGATGTTGCCCATCCCGATGATGCCGCACGTGAGGCCACGGAGCTCCTGTTCCGCGTAGTCGTTGCGGTAGTCCCAGTTGTCGTCCTTCACTTCCCGCACCAGGCGGTACATGCCGCGCACCAGCATGAGCATGAGCCCCAGGGTGTGTTCGGCTACGGTGGCGGCGTTCGCCCCGGGCACGTTCACCACCTGTACGCCACGGGTAGTAGCGTAGTCGACATCGATAGCGTCGAGCCCCACCCCGCAGCGGGCGATGACCCGAAGGGCCGGACAGCGATCGATCAGCGCCCGGTCTACCCGCCCCTTCCCCCGGGTGACGATGGCTTGTACGTTGCTGTAGTCCGCTAGTGGACTGCCGGGCAACACAATGTCGTACGCTGCCGGAGCGAGCAACGACATGGCTGCCGGGTCGATGGATTCGAGAAAGAGAATGGTAGGCTTCATTCGGTGCCGGGGGGATGGTACAGCGTAGCGTTCTCGGCCTTGTAGCCACGAAAGTCATTGCGCCCGCTGACGTACAGGCCTTCCTGGTACAGCTCGTCTTCCAGAATTTTCGGATCGATGGGGGCATCCGGGTAGGAAGTGAGTTCGAGCAGGTTACCGGCCGGGTCGCGGATGAATGCCTGCATAGCCCCATCCGGCAGGCGGCGCACCTTACCCCAGGGAGCGGTATCGATACGGCCCTGGGCCTTGAAGCGCCAGAACATCGCCGAGAAATCGTCGACGCGCAGGCAGAGGTGACCGCGGAAGGACCGCGTATCCTCCCACTCACTCAGGTGCAACTGGGTGGTATCCGTGATCCGAAAGAAGGCCGTAGGGTAGTCGAATACGAAGGCGGGAACGGGCACCAGGCCCATCTCGTATTCGTAGAAGGCGGCGGCTTTTTCGAGTTGGTCTACGATGAGGGTGACGTGGTTTATTTCCAAGGGGTTAAGGAGTTAAGGGGTTAAGGGCAGGTGTTGGAGGTGTTGGAGTGGAGGTGTGGGGGCGGGGTCGCGGGTGGCTATGGTTGTAGCTTGAATTTACGTAAAAACGCTGCATCTACTTCTACCCCCAGCCCGGGGCGATCGGGGGCCTGGATACGGCCGTCAGTAACTAGGGGAGCTTCCAGGACCAGATCGTATAGGAGCGGATTTCCCCCCAGGGAGTGCTCGATGTAGTGGGCCGAACTGGAGCTGAAGGCTAGGTGCACGCCGGCCATGAAACTGAAGGCCGAGCCCCAGCAGTGGGGAGCCAGTTCGAGCTGGTAGGTTTCGGCCAGGGCAGCGACGCGGCGGGCTTCGGTGATGCCGCCAACGATGGCACAGTCGGGTTGCAGCACGTCGACGGCGTTCTGCGTGATCAGGTCCCGAAAATCGAAGCGGGTGAATTCGCTTTCGCCCGCCGCGATCGGGGTGGTCGTACCCCGGCGGACCTCGGCGGTGCCCGCTTTGTTATCCGAAGTGACGGGCTCCTCGAACCAGTACAGTCCGAGGTCTTCGGTCAGGCGGGCGTAGCGGCGGGCTTCGCTGACCGAGAAGGTGCCGTGGGCATCTACCATCAGATCGACGTCGGGCCCCAGGGCACGGCGGGCTTCCTCCGTGCGCGCTACCGTTTGGTGCAGGCTGCCGTCCATCACCCCGACTCGCATCTTCACGCCGCCGTAGCCGTGGTCTACGTATCGGTTCAGCTGATCGCCGAGGGCACCCACGTCGGCCCAGCCCCCACTGGCGTAACAGGGCATGGTATCGCGGCAGGCACCGCCGAGTAGTTCGACGACGGGTACGCCGAGCCGCTTGCCCTTCAGGTCCCAGAGGGCCGTATCGATGCCACTGAGGGCGGACAGGGTGGTACCCCGGTTACCGAGTATGGGAAAGACGCGGCCCCGATCACGGGCGTAGTGGTAGCGGCTGCCGTTGTACACGCGGTCCCAGAGGGCGGTGATGTGACCAGCTTGTTGACCAATCAATTGTGGGGCAAGCTCCTGCTCGATGCAGGTGACGATACTGGCACAGGCACCGGTGGCTCCTACGGCGGCCTTAGCTTCTCCGTAGCCCGTCAGTCCTTCTTCGTCGATCACCTCCACGAGCGTCATATCAAAGTGGGTCAGCTGACCGTAATCGGACCGCCACTGTCGGCCAGGCGGGATCGGACAGCGGAGCCAGTAGGCGTTGATCGCTTTGATCTTCACAGTAGCGGGAGCAAGGTTTCGGCGGAGGTACGGGTGAGCATGGTATAGAATGCTTCGGTCAGGGCGGAGCTACCGTGGTCCTCCAGAAATTTACGTGCCTCTTCGGAAAGCCCCTGCGGGTCGGTATCGACATTGCCGGGGTAGGGATTAGCGGGCGTGCGGTCGACCGGGGCGGCAAACTCTACGGAGAGTGGGCCGGTGTATCCCACCTCCTTCAGGGTAGCGACCAGGGCGGGCCAGTCGATGCTGCCCATGCCGGGCGCCATGCGGTTGTTTTCCGCTACGTGAAAGCCTACGAGCCGGTCCTTGGCGCGGTGGATGGTCGCGTGGGGGTCCTGCTCCTCGATATTCATGTGAAAAATGTCGAGACAGACACCACAGTCCGGCCCCACCGCCTCGGCCAGGGCCAGCGCCTGATCGCCCCGGTTGATGAAGTAGGTCTCGAAACGGTTGATGGGCTCGATCCCGAGCCGCACCCCCGCCGCCTGGGCGAAGGTGTAGCACTCCTGCAGCGAGGCCACCGCCCAGTCCCATTCCTCTTCGGGTCGTGCCCCGGGCATGATCTTACCTACTGTGCCGGGCACCACGCTGACCATCTCGCCACCGAGCTCCTTGACCATGGTGATGATGTCCTTGACGTACTGTACGGAGCGGGCCCGGGCACCTGCGTCCGTAGCCAGTAAGTTGCGCTCACCGAGCATGAGGGTGACCGATCCCCAGCACTTGATGCCATACTTCTCGAGTAGTCGGTTTACGTCGGTCGGGTCGTAGTCGGCCGGTGTGCCCTGAATCTCCAGGTACTCATAGCCCAATGGTGCGATCCGGGCCAGGGTGGCTTCCAGAGGTTCGGCGCGCATCCAGTTGTGGATGGCTAGGGGCATACGCGGTCGGTGGTTGGTGGACTAGTAAGATAGCATAAAGTAGCTTAGGTCGGTCCGGCCCGATCCATACGTGCCGATCAGGTACACGCCCCCTCATTTACTATGCACATCTAGTATCCGTATGCGCTAAGCCCGAAATATCAGTAATACAGCCCGTTCAATTTTCGCATCACCTTCTTATTATCGAGTAGCGAGGCAAATCGCATGTCCTCGTACACCATGTACATTTTGAAGGTACTATAGCTGTGGGAGCGGGCGATAGCTTCTACGGCCTGTTCCGGCTGGTTGGTCAGTGCATAGTACTTAGCCAGGGCCTCGAACGCCATGGCTTTGTCTTCCCTACTTTTCGCCTGTTGGAGGGCGTACTGCAGGTATTTCACTCCCTCTATAGGATCGCCGGACTGTGTCATCACGAGCCCCTTTTCGGCAACCACCGTCAGCATCTTGGGGGCGAACTGTAGCATAGTATCCAGGTAGCTCAGCGCCAGTGGGTAAGCGCCCTCGCTCACGGCCCGTGCCTGATCGGCCCACAGCTTGAGTAAGGTTTGCTCGTACTCGCCCCGCCAGTCGAGCTCGGGCGGACCCAGGAGGGTAAAGGTGTACGCCTGCCAGTCGTAGGTGCAGGGCAGGTAGGTAGATTCCTGACGCAGGTATTCGTTCGGCTCGGCCAGGTCGATGCGGCTCCAGCGACCGTCCGTAAAGAGTTCCAGCCACAACTGGTTCTCCGCTACGACGCCGAAACGCAGGTTTTTGCCGGCGACTAGGCGGTGCGGAATGCCGTGGTACTGCAGGCCCAGCGAGAGCAGCTGATGCTTGCGGCGCGCGGTGGTCTGCCGACGGTACGTATCCTCCAGTAGTGGCTGCGTGTGATCGAACCGTTCGGGATGGCGTACAGCCTTCACCCGGCGCAGCACCTTAAGTAAGTGGTATATGGTAGTGGCTTCGTCGCGCTGGCCTGCTTTACCTAGCGCCGTTCTTGCGACGTCCTCGCGTACAAGCCTCGGTAGTGGATAGGCCGCTGTACTGGCAGCGGCGGCCGTCCGTTCCCCCATGGTGTCGCTGGCTACGGCGGCGCTTCCCCACTCCGGCAGCGGGGTGGCCGCAATCCGGTAGGTCAGGTGTATGCTGTCTGCCATAGGCTTGTCCCATACATAGAGCGAACCATCCTCCGCTACCGTAGTGGGTAGGGGACTCACCTCCATGACCTCGACCCCCTGCCGCGCATCGATCAGCGGTAGCTGCATACTGACGTAGTAGTCCGTACGGTCACTGCGGGGTACGAAGTAGACGGTCTGGGTGACGTCAAAGATCATTTGCCCGTAGCCCGCGGCAGCCAGTAGCACGCCAATAAGGAGCATTACCATTCGCCGCAGTACGATATACCGTGAATAGTACATACCACACATACCGGCAAGATAGCAAGGCCATGGAAAAACCGGGCGGGGTACGCGGGTGCGGGTAATTTATCCGATGAATAATTTTGCACCTGCGGCCCCGCCCGGTTTACTACCTTACTACGGTACTTACCTGACCTATACTATGTTACGTTACCTCGTTGTTCTGCTGCTAGTGACTGCCTGCACCCCTACCCCACCCGTAGCGGATGCGGTGAATGCCGAGGCGGTTGATTATTACGATACTAGTGGCCGCGACGATGTGCTGTCCGGCGGCGTACGCATGATCCCCATCACGACCCCCGCGGGGGACTACCGGGTGTGGACGAAACGAGTGGGTAATAGTCCCCATAAAAAAGTGCTCCTGCTACACGGCGGCCCGGGTGGCAACCACGCCTACTTCGAGGCCTTCGATAGCTACTTCCCCGGGGCGGGGATCGAGTATTACTACTACGATCAGCTGGAGAGTGGCTACAGCGATAAGCCAAACGATCCGACGCTGTGGACGATCCCCCGCTTCGTCGATGAGGTGGAGCAGGTGCGCAGCGCGCTCGGGCTGGATGCAGATAATTTCTACCTGCTCGGCCATTCCTGGGGCGGTATCCTGGCCCTGGAGTACGCCTTTGCACACAGGGATAAGCTGAAGGGACTCATCGTATCCAATATGATGGCCTCCATACCGGCGTACAACCGCTACGCCGAGGAGGTGCTGGGGGAGCAGCTAGACCCCGACGTACGCAGGGAGATCCGCGAGCTGGAGGCCGCCGAGGACTACGGCAACCCCCGCTACGAAGAACTGCTAATGAGCAGCTACTACCCCGAGCACGTGCTGCGGATGCCGGCCGAGGAGTGGCCCGAACCCGTGCTGCGCGGTTTCGGCGATCTGAGCTACGATATCTACCTGGCCATGCAGGGACCTAGCGAGTTCGGCATACGCGAGGGGGCGGTGCTGGAGTCCTGGGATCGCTTCGACGACCTCAAGAACCTGGAGGTACCCACGCTGTGTATCGGCGCGGAGTACGATACGATGGACCCCGACTACATGGCCAGCATGGCGGAGGAGCTGCCCAATGGCTACTCGCTCTACCTGCCCGAAGGGAGCCATATGGCGATGTACGACGATCAGGCCCGCTACTTCGCCGGACTGATCGATTTCATTAACATGGTGGACACGGGCCGGGCCGAGCAGTAAGGGTGAACCAACTGTCAGCTACGGCGATTGGCATAGTGTACCCTTAACCCCCTAACCTACCCGACTATGGCTACCAATAACAACACCGAACTCGACACCACCATCGCTGCCCTCGACCAGGGGCTGAACGAAGCAAAGACCGATGCCTCCGCTACCATCCACAACTGGATCGGTACGCTGAACGGCAGCAACGACCAGGCCCAGAAGAAGATCGCCGGCGACCTGCAACTACTGGAGAGCGCCCTAGGTGCGGATACGGTCAATACCAACGAGGTCAAGCAGCTCCTGGCCTCGCTGGGTCAGCAGACCACTGCAGCGGCCGGACGCGCAGAAGGGCTCACCTCCAATAAGCTCGCGCAACTAGGCCGTAAGCTGACGGACGCCGCCGCATCTATGGACGTGCAGTAAGCTCACTTACACTACGATGCCCTATTGTTCATATAATTCACTCTTTTATCCGATTGTTATTATTTGCAACAAAGGGTGTAGCGGCTCCATTACATCAGGGAAACCAAACAACCCTTTACTATGGCAACTACCGCCCAACTCGACGCCACCATCGACTCCCTCGATCAAGGCCTACAACAAGCCAAGTCCGGTGCCTCCAGCAACATCAGTAGCTGGGTAGACACCCTGAATGGCACCAATGATCCCGCCCTACAGACCCTCGCCTCCGAACTCCGCGACCTGGAGAAAATGCTTAGCAGCAGTAATCCGGATGGAAAGAAGCTCCGCGAGGCGCTGGACTCCATCGGTCAGCACACCACCGCCATGGCCAGCAAGGCCAGTGGCAGCGAAGCGGATAAGATCCGCCAACTCGGTAAGCAACTGACGGATGCGGCTAACACGATCTAGGTTCCCTATCTGATTTATGGTAAAGGAGGTCCGGCCCAGTGTCGGACCTCCTTTTGTACGTCGGGAGTAAACCTTTTATCTTCCGCCCTCGTACCACCTACTCCATTTCAATACACTATCCATGACCCAAGATCAAGTTCTTACCCGCCTCCAGGAAGGCAACGCCCGCTTCGTAGACGATAAGCTGGACGGCCAGCTGCAGGATTCTAACCGCCGCAACTCCCTCACCTCCGGCCAGGAGCCCTACGCCATCATCCTGAGCTGTGCCGATAGCCGGGTCGTACCCGAGTTAGCCTTCGACGCCGGACTAGGTGAGCTATTCGTGATCCGCGTAGCCGGCAACATCGCCAACAGCTCCTCGATCGCTAGTATCGAGTACGCCGTAGCGAACCTGGGTACGGGTATCATCATGGTGCTCGGTCACGAAAGCTGTGGCGCGGTAACGGCAGCCATGAAGGGCGGCGACAACGGCAAGAACCTGAACCACCTCGTGGAACACATCACCCCGGCCATCCAGTCGGCCCCCGAGGGTGCCTCCGTCAACGATGTCGTTAAGGAGAATGCTCGTCTGACGGCCAAGCAGCTGAAGGACAGCAGCGACATCATCCGCGATGCCGTATCGGCGGGCAAGGTGCAGATCGTACCGGCCTTCTACCACCTGGGCTCCGGCAAGGTGGATATCCTGAACTAGTCTTCGGTCAGCACCGGTAGCGGGATCGTCCAGGTATCTCCGGCCCGCTTTCCACCCAGTTCGTCTACGACCACTCGGTCCACGATAGCTACGCCCCGTTCGGCCATGCGCCCGAAGGTGTCGATGCCGTCGTTCGGGAAGTTCCTGCGCGTCCGGTGAATATCGTAGCGGTCGGAAAAACTACGCCCGAAGGCGTCCTCTACCCCCTGCTCACCGAGGATAAAGCCGATCATACCCCCCCAGGTAGCGGTGGGGTTATCACTATCCCAGCCGGCCAGACTTCCGATCTTGATGGTTTCCTTCAGGTCCCCCTCCCCGTAGAACAAGCTCACCAGACTGGCCGCGAAGTTGATGCCCGCGGCAAAGCAACCATTGCAGTACAGCTCCCGGGCGGTCAGCTCGTAGCCGTCCCGCTGATCGACCTGGTAGCGCTGGTACAGGCTGTCGCGGGTAGCTTCCCAGGGCTGACCGCTACGGTACTGCGCCAGGGCAACGTCGTACATCTTGGCCGCATAGGAGGTATCCGGCAGGTAGGTGCGTGCCCGTTCGGCATTGGCCAGTAGCTGAGGACCGAGCGGCCGGTTCCGTTCTACTCCTGGGGCCAGGGCGTACATGACCACGTAGAAGTCCGCAATGTGCGCCGCATTCCCCCGGGCTACGGTGCGTATCGGTAGGTCCGCCAGTTGCAGCGCTACATCGGGGTGCAGGGGCGCGTACAGTCCAAACAGCTCCGTGGTGAGCTGCGCGTCGATCATATCGTAGTGTTCGTTGCGGTTGAGATCGCCCGTTTCGGGGGGCAGTACGCCCTCCTCCATCAGGTCGTACGCGCGCTGATTGGCTACCCAGAGGTAATTTTCCTCCTCGCTGGCGATGTGCTTGAGCCAGCCGTCCCGGATCTGCTGCGGGGTGAGGCGGGTGGTGCCGAGACTATCCAGCAAGTACTGATACAAATACTCGATATCCGTATCGTCGTCGGCCCCCCAGATACTGTCGGGGTCTACGAATACGAAGTCGATCGTCGCGGAGAGGTCACTGGGCACGCCTTCCCCCCAGATGCTGGGCTGATCCGGCGCTCCCCAGTCGTCGCGGGTGTAGAATGCACCGGTTTGGAGTTCGCCGATATTGCCGATCTTATCCATCTCGGTGACCAGCCCCGTCCAGTTCGCGATGCACTGTCCGAGCCAGAATCCGGCGAGCCGGTCGGCGTAGTCGGTCCGGGAAAGGGTTATCGTACGGTCCTCCGCGCGGTCAGACAGCGGGGCGCGGTCGCAGGTGCAGAGTAAGGGAAGGAGAAAGAGCAGGTAGCGCATGGTACACTAATTACTCGTTTTTGAGCAATTAGGGCGTACACACGGACTAACTTTCGACGATTCGTGCCAGCCGGCTATCCAGGCGCTTGGCGATGTACTGGGCACCGTACTTGGTGAGGTGTTCGGTATCCTGGCTCAGGAACTTCCCTTCGGGGGTGAAGACAAGGATGTCGCCACGGCCATCACCGAGTAGCTCGATGAGGTCGATGTAGCGGTCCTGCCACTCGGCCTTGAGGGCGTCGTTGCGCTCGGTGGCGTGCTCCTCCATACGGGTACGGTAGGTGGTGAAGTCCGTAGTCGCATCAATGCGATTGTAGTTGATGCCGTTGCTGAAGCCGAAGTCCTTGGTACCGATCACCCAGATCTTGTCCCGGTCGATCTGGAAGTTGTAGCGTTGTTCCAGTTCGGCAAACCAGTCCTTACTCAGGGGCCCCTGCGCACCGATGAAGATCTTATCGGCCTGCTGCATTCGGATGGCCAAGGAGTCGTCTTCCATAGCCCGCCCGATCTCGAAGTAGCGCACTTCGAGCTGGTCGGCTACTGCGGATTCCAGGAGGATGTTGGCCGCATCCCGGCCGAAGCTGTTACCCAGTACCAGGGTATTGATCTTGCTCAGGTCATCGAAGCCGCGGTCGAGTTGGCGTACCTGCTCGTTGTACCGAATGTGGATGTTGCTCGATCCGCTGAAGAAATTGCGGTCATTGGCCACATCGGCGCGCGTCAGTCCCAGCTCCGGATAGTCCTTGACCACTCCCCCCAGGGTATAGACGTAGAAGGCGCCCGCCGTGGTGACGACGAAGGCCGTCGCGGTAGCGAAGAGTACGGTCCGGGTGCTCATCACGCGGCGCTGCCGGAAGACGTTCTCGATGCCGTAGTAGGTGGCGATGGACAGTACGAAGGTGAGGGCGGAGAGCGCTATGCCCCACTCCGGCGTAATCTCGTCCAGGAAGGCGTAGCGGGCAAAGGCGAAGATTAGCTGATGCCACATGTACAGGCTGTAGCTGATCATACCGATGTAGCGGGCTACCGGATTGGCCATCAGGCCCTCGTAGAACGCATCCTTGTCGAAGTACTCCTTACCCACGATCAGCAGACCTACGGTGAGCAGGGTGGTCAGCAGCACCTTGATGTCGTTGCTCGGGATGATGGGGAAGTACAGAATCACGGCGATCATGGCCAGCAGCGCATACAGCAGGAAGCGGCCCGTACGGTAGTTCTTGATCAGGGCGTCGCGGAACATGATGGCCCCCAGGCCCCCGATGGCCAGCTCGAAGAAGCGGTACTGGATGAAGTAGAACTTAGCGGCTACGTTATCCTGTAGCAGAAATGCACCCAGGGAGAGTGCGGTGAGTCCGATGAGGATGTACTTAACCCGGTGCACCTTGCTGCCCTTGAAGAAGTAGAACAGGAAGGGGTATAGCAGGTAGAACTGCTCTTCGATACCCAGACTCCAGGTGTGCATGAGGGGCTTGTAATCGTTCTTTACCGCCCAGTAGTCGGAGCTGGTGATGTACATCAGTACATTATTGGCTGAAACGTTGGAGGCTACGATGGCCTGACAGAGGTTCTCGAAATCGTCCGGCAGCATGAGCCAGAGCCCCAGTACGAAGGCTACCGCGGTGATGAAGAGCACCAGCGGTATGATGCGCCGGATGCGCCGCATGTAGAAGTGGGTGATGGAGAACTTATCCTGCTCCGACTCCCGGTATACGATGCTGGTGATGAGGTAGCCGCTGATGACAAAGAACACGTCTACGCCGAGGTAGCCGTTAGGCAGGAACCCTAGGTGAAAGAGAATAACGGAGACTACGGCCAGGGCGCGTAGGCCGTCAATGTCGGTTCTATACTTCAACTGGTGGCTGATTTCATGGATTTAGCCGGACACGATCCGCGGCATAAGCCGCAAAAGTACGCCGCCCCCGACTGGACAACGGGTATTGAACGCCAAAAGCGCACGGAGTCATGTGTGTTTGCCTGTAGAGATTTCATCGCACCTGCGTTCCCGCCCACTTTAGAAGTGACTACACAAAACCGCACCCTGTGTCCTTCCGTTCCCCCCCTATGTCCACGAACCGAAACGAGCAGACGGCCGCCGACCTGCGCACCGCGATTTTTATCAAGGGTGCCCGGGCCAACAACCTGAAGAATGTAGACCTCACCATCCCCAAGAACCAGCTCGTGGTAGTGACCGGCGTGAGCGGTAGCGGCAAGTCGAGCATCACGATGGACACGCTCTTCGCCGAGGGGCAGCGCCGCTACGTAGAATCCCTGAGTAGCTACGCCCGGCAGTTCCTGATGCGTATGAAGAAGCCCGAGGTGGACTACATCCGCGGCATCTGCCCGGCCATCGCCATCGAGCAAAAGACGACTACGGCCAACGCACGCTCTACCGTCGGTACGCTGACGGAGATCTACGACTACCTCCGCCTCCTCTATGCGCGGGTGGGGCGCACCTATAGCCCCATCAGCGGGGAAGAAGTACGCCGCCACACCGTAGCCGACGTAGTGGACTACATCAACCGCCAGGACGAGGGCAGCCGCATGTACCTCTACGCTCCCGTGCCGCGTACCTACGGCGACCGTACCCTACGCCGCGAGCTGGAGCTCCTGCAGCAAAAGGGCTATACCCGCGTACTGGTAGACGACGAACCCCAGCAGATCGATGAGGTACTCGAAAGCGACCGGCCGAGCCTGGCCAAAGTGCTCAATGCCCTGGAGACGGAGGAAGAGATGATGGTGCTCATCGACCGCTTCGTGGTACGCCCCGAAGACGAGGAGAACACGAAGCGCATCGCCGACTCCGTCCAGACCGCCTTCACGGAGGGCGAGGGCGAGGTGATCGTGAGCCTGGAGGGCGGCCAGTGGGAAGCCTTCAACAACCGCTTTGCGCTGGATGGGATGACCTTCCTGGAGCCCTCCCCCGCCCTGTTCAACTACAACAACCCCTTCGGAGCCTGCCCGACCTGCGAGGGCTTCAGTCGCACGATGGGTATCGACGAGGATAAGGTGATCCCCAATCCGAGCCTGTCCGTCTACGAAGGCGCGGTCGTACCCTGGTCGGGAAACACCTACGGAGAGTGGCAGCGCAACTTCCTGCGGGTGGCCAACAAGTTTAGCTTTCCGGTCCATACTCCTTACGGCGACCTTACGGCGGAACAGAAGGCCGTACTCTGGGACGGCAACCGGCACGCGGGGGGCATACATGCCTTTTTCGAAGAACTGCAGAAGAAGCTCTACAAGATCCAGAACCGGGTGATGCTGGCCCGCTACCGCGGTCGTACCCTCTGCCCCAGTTGCAAGGGCGGCCGCCTACGCAAGGAAGCCGGCTACGTTAAGATCGACGGTAAGCCGATCACGGACCTGGTAGACCTACCCATCGACCTGCTCCAGCAGCACTTCCTGGACCTGCGCCTCAACGAGCACGATACCACCATTGCCCGCCGTCTACTCCTGGAGATCAACAACCGGCTCCAGAGTATGACCGACCTGGGCCTAACTTACCTGACGGTCAACCGCCTCAGCAATACACTCTCCGGCGGAGAGAGTCAGCGCATCAACCTCACGCGCACCCTGGGCAGTAACCTGACTGCCAGCCTTTACATCCTAGATGAACCCAGCGTTGGTCTGCACCCGCGAGATACGGAACGGCTGGTAGCCGTGCTTCGGCGACTGCGCGACCTTGGCAATACCGTGCTGGTCGTAGAACACGAGGAAGGCATCATCGCCGCTGCGGATTACCTGATCGACGTAGGTCCACAGGCTGGCGTGTACGGCGGAGAAGTGATCTTCGCCGGTCCGTACGCATCGATCTACGACGAGGCTACCGAGAGCCTCACTACAAAATACATGAACGGGACGATGGCCATCGAGCCACCCGCCCAGCGCCGCCGCCTCACCAACTGGATCAAACTAACGGGCGCGCGCATGCACAACCTGAAGAAGATCGACGTACAGATTCCCCTGAATGCGATCACGGTCGTCTCCGGGGTATCCGGCAGCGGAAAGACCAGCCTGATCAAGGGTATCTTCTATCCGGCCCTCCGCAGGGCCCTGGGGGAAGGCACCTCGCAGGCTCCCGGCCCGTTCACCAGCCTGGACGGTGATACTAAGCTGGTCACCCAGGTAGAGATGGTGAATCAGAGTCCGATCGGCAAGAGCAGTCGTTCCAACCCCGTCACCTACGTGGGTGCCTACGATACCATCCGCAACCTGATGGTCAAGCAGCAGCTGGCCAAGATCCGCGGATACAAGCCGAGCTTTTTCAGTTTCAACGTGGATGGTGGTCGTTGTCCGACCTGTAAGGGGGAAGGCGAGCAGATCGTAGAGATGCAGTTCCTGGCCGACGTACGGCTAGTCTGTGAAGAGTGCAATGGTGCGCGCTTCAAGAAGGAGATCCTGGACGTACAGTACAACGGCAAGCATATCGCCGAGATCCTGGACCTGAGCATCGCGGAGGCGATCGTGTTCTTTGCCGATGAGGCTGACGTGGTGAAAAAGCTACAACCCCTTGAGGATGTAGGCCTAGGTTACGTAACCCTCGGACAATCGAGCTCCACGCTATCCGGCGGCGAGGCGCAGCGCGTCAAGCTAGCCAGCTTCCTGACCAAGGAGAAGGCGGGCGAGCACATCGTATTCATCTTCGACGAGCCCACCACGGGACTGCACTTTCATGACGTAAAGGTGCTACTTACCGCCCTGAACGCGCTGGTCGAGAATGGCCACACCGTCCTCATCGTGGAGCACAACATCGACGTGATCAAATCGGCGGACTACGTCATCGACCTGGGCCCCGAGGGAGGCCGCGACGGCGGGCACCTGATCTTTCAGGGCCGGCCGGAGGAGCTGGCTGGGGTGGAGGGTAGTTATACTGGGCGGTATCTGGGTTAAACACGGATTACACGGATTTTGGGCACGGATTACAATCTGTGCTTTAATCCGTGTCCCTCCGTGGTGAGTTCTTCCCCCCGCGCCCCCCTTAAACGGAGAATGCCCCACCGCTGCAGTAGCGATGAGGCATCCATAAAATTGGCGGCGACCTACTCTCCCGGGATCAAGTCCAAGTACCATCGGCGCTGGGCAGCTTAACTTCTCTGTTCGGAATGGTAAGAGGTGATCCTGCCCGCAATAGCCACCAAAGTCTTTGTA
>NZ_CAKLPZ010000006.1 GCF_923081025.1 Neolewinella maritima
GGGGCCCCCGGGGGGGGCCGCTTCTGGGGGGGGGGGGGGGGGCCTTCTGGGGGGTTTTTTCCCGCCCCCCTTGGGGGGCCCCCCGGAGAAGGGTGTGCCGGGGGGAGGGGGGGGGGGGGGGGGGGGGGGGGGGGCCCAAGGGGGGGGGGGGGGGAGGTTTCAATTCTCCCCCGCCCCTGCCAAACTCCTTACCGAACTCCCTTTAGCCAGTCGGTGGCTTTCTGCGCCTGGGCTGCAGCCTTGTAGACCAGCGTTTTATCGTCTTTCAGCCGCTGCAACCAGGTACCAATGTAGGCCGCCGAATTGTCAACCTGTCCCTCGATGCCGGTGAGGGCGCAGAGAAAAGCGGCCCCCATTTCTGCAGTGAGTTCTTCGCGGGCGTACCGTTCGCTTGTGGGGTTGATGGCTTCGGTGACGCCTTCGCGGTTCAGGCGGTTGGCGTGTCCCGTGGCGTGGGTCAATTCGTGGAACAGTGTCGAATAGTAGTCTTCGGGTGTACGGTAGCGGTTACCGGGAAACATGGTGATGGTATCCATGCCGGGAGTGTAAAAATTAGCGCTTCCGGTTGCGGTGGCCAGGGTGGGACCATCCGTTATGCTGAAAACGAATTTCTCCGCCTGTTCGATGGGGGTATGGTCAAAGGTTTCGACCTGTGGCAGGTCAAAATCTATACCCTCAACATCCTCCACGTTGAAGACGGGAAAGGACTTCAAGAAAGGTGTAGCCTTGACTTTGCCCCCCCGCTGGTGTATCTCCTGGGCCTTCCGCTCGCTCAGGCCATTACCGTCTTCATCCCGGTAGTACATTTTGAAGAAGTAAACCCGTTCGGACTTCGCACCCTTGCGTATGTTCCCCCCTAGGGTTTTGGCCTGTTTGAAGGTCAAGTAAGCGCCCTGAACGTGTGACCGCATGAAGTTGAGCAGGAAGAAGTTAATTCCCCGGTACTCGTTGCCGCTGACGTAGTTGTAGGCAAACTTTTGGTTTGCGCTTCCTACGGGTGATTGCCAAGGTACTAGCCCACTTTCGAGGGCTGCTATCACCCGGTCGGTGATCTGCTGGTAACGGTCTACGGGAGCGGATTTAGTGGCCTTGCGGCCCTTTACATTAGCCATGTGCTATGCTATTGTGAAAAGTGAACTACCGCTGGCACGGTAGGCGATCAATTGATTGCCCTATAAAGATAGCTTATAAATCAATAACAAACAACCAAATAACATTATTTTAATCATCCATATGTATCCCTTCTGAGGTCACTTTCACCCGCTCATTGCCGCCCGTCCCTTTCTTCTTTCTCGGCAAACCTCACTGACCATAGCAGCGGTAAGTTGTTATGGCCGGTCTTAAATCCGCCGCTACAATGTCGCCCGCCTCCCGCCCGATTACCCGCCGATTTTGACCCTATGGGGATCTTGATTAGTCGGCAACCCAACTGGGAGGTACTATGTCCGCTTCGTGGTTGATGCAGCACTGGCGCGTCTGCTGGCTACGGTCGTCGGCAGTAGTGAAGCAGTAGGCTTCGGTGAAGATTTCGGTGGTAGTTACTTCGAGCCAGAAGAGCTCGTTTTCTTCGTACTGGCGGCAAGTGGTGTATGCTAAATGACGGCTCATAGCTTGCTGGTTGTAGTCGGTTAGCGGGGGATATCCCCCTTTGTTGCCACCGGACCACTGGCCGAACTGCGGGCTAAGACAAGGGCAGCAGGATCATTATTTTTGAAGATGTGTGAGCGACCTGGAAAATAAAATCAGCCCGCTGGCGGAGCGCACCCTTGATGTCTCCGCTAGGCCAGTTGTTTCGTGGCTTCACGTAAGGGGAATTTCCCCTGCCATTTGACTGCGGCCAGATTGTACTTGCTTTAGGAATCGGGGTTGCGTCCGTCCCTGCTGCGGAGGATGCGGGCGGCTGCGGGGGTAGTGCTACGGGGATGGTACGCTGGCAGGTGCGGGCGGTAGGGTAGGGGAGTACTGCGGTCTGCTGTACTATGGCCGCTGGTGGGGTGGTAACCGATTACCCTATCTTTGCTCTTGCTATGCTATTGGCTTCCACCCGGGAGCAAATAGTAGCCCCAACTTCCTGGTAGAAGTTGGGGCATTTTTATGTTATACCTCTAGTACTGCAGGAGCATGGTCACCGGCTTCCACTGTCGGTCTAGCTCATTCCACTACTCAAATTCGGGGGCCGCAATTTCGCGGACCAGCGAAAGGGAGGCCGTTGTCAGAGGTCGGTAGGTCTACTGTTCTCCCCGACAGCGCATGTCGAAGGGTAAGTCCTTGGCGATGCAGTTGCGGACGACCTGGGCTTCGGCCAGCGGGTTCGTGCCGCCGGTAGCGCGGTACCGCTCCATCGCCTGACTACACCTGGGGTGGCGACCATACTGTTTGAGTCCGTCCTTCTTCGTCCGTGGTGACTTCTGCTTCCTGGCTGGCCGGGTAGCATCCGTGACGACCTGCTCAGGAGTCACCTCCGGAAACTCCGCCCGCATGAGCTCGGCGGCAAACAACGGGACGTGGGCCAGCATCCGCTTGGCGTCGCGCCGGCGACGCGCCAGCGACGCTACAGCCGACGGGTGTAGTACTGCTCGATGGTAATCTCGTAGTGCCGCGGGGTCGGCTGCTCGGCCGGTATAGTGATGTGGTGGCTCATGGCACGATCGTGCCGCGCGCCACCGCTGTAAGGGGGTAGCCCTGCGGTTCATCGACGATCAATAGGGGGATCGACTTCATGAGTCGGTCCAGTAGCTCTCGGTAATTCACTTCCTTTTTCTGCTTAGGGGAAGACTCTTGCTGCTTGGGGGGTTGGTTGGTAGGATGCATGGGTGATGGGTTGACAGGGGTGGTGGTCGGGGATGCGGTGGCCTTAGTCAGTCAGCACCCTGTGGGGTGGCGACTGACTGGCTGGGGTACGGGCCTATTAGTAGAAGTCCTCAAGGGGGTATCCCTTGATGGCGTCGGGTAGATGTTCGGCAAAGCTGTAATAGCCTCCGAACGGACTAAGGATGATGTGATCCAATACGGGAATGTTTTGGAGCCTACCGAGGGTGGCCAGTGCCATGGTCGCCGTGATGTCGGCGGCGGATGCTCTGAGGCTTCCGCTGGGGTGGTTGTGCGCCAGTACGATGCAACTTGCATTGCACTTGAGGGCCGCAGCCATAATGAGCTTAGTATCTACCATGACCGCGCTGCTACCGCCCTTGGTGTGCTTGTAGATACCGATGATGCGGCTTTGCCGGTCCATCAGAAGGACGAAAAAGGTTTCGTACAGTTCGACACTCTCCCAATCCCACCACTCCCGCAGGACATCGTATAAATCATCGGGGCTTACTACTGCTCTGCGGTCCCCGGGGGGGATCGCGGTGCTGTACGTCAGCTTGATCTCGGCTACGTTCAGGCTACCGACCTCTAGCTTTTCTAAAATCTGCTTTTTCAAGGTGCTACGCTATTGAAAATGAACTACCGCTGGCACGGTAGGCAACCAACTGATTGCCCTACTAAGGTACGTAAATAATCAATTACATACAATCAATTAACATTATTTCGATCCCTTATTTTCTCCCCTTTGAATCTTTTTTTCACATCCAAATTCCCACTACCTGCTTCTCTTTTCCCGGCAATAGTTGGTGAGCTCCACTGTCCTAACGTACCCCTTCACGGACGAGGGTAGGGGACCACAGTTCTGGCATCGGAAGTGAGGAAGGGCTTAAGGGTAGGAACGGAGCGCAGCGGCCCGGAGGGCTGAGCGAGTAGCGAATAGTGGATGGCCTGACCCGTAGGGGAAGCAAAATATGCTTGTGCATTATTTGCCTAACGGGAGGAAGTCAATTACCTTGCCCGAGTAAATTGTCAACAAGCACCTAACAACACATTCTTCTACCGGGAAAACAAAATACCCGGTTCCTCCACCTTCCTGGATTTCCCTGTCAGCTACCCTTAGCTGCGGCGGCCCTACCTGTCTCACGGGTACGTTGGCCCCACCTCCTCGTGCCCGGCACGTATAATTCGCCATCCGTTAAAGTTATAGAACTAACGTGAAAACGGTTAAGTTATAGCTCAAATATGATCTATTCCGTATATTCACGACTTAGATAACATCAAAAGTGTATCTTTCCGCAGTCTTACGCGCTTTGTTCTCGGAGAATTAGTTAAATTAGCTTCATGGACACATGGCTTTAACTACTAATTCTACACCTCAATCCATGCTTCTTAAAATCCACGTCAATGTTTTCAGGCGTTAGCTGGGGTCAGTTTCTAACTTTCGCAGTCCCCCTATTGGTTGGCTATGGTGTCGTGGTGATATATCTATTCTACCGCGATAGGGTCTCCAGGTCTGCTACCTCCTCCGGTCTGGTGGGTAAGCCAGCGCGGGACGGCTACCCGTCCCAAGACTTTGCAAGCGTGGTCGGAAAAACCCTCGAGCAAAAGGCTGGCAAGAATAATTCGGTGGCCTCACCGGCTCCCTCCCCGTTTACTTGCAAGGCTTGTGGTCACGTACACGGTACCCCGGCACCCGCTCCGCGCCTGAACAGCTACGGCCTTCCCATCACCAATCACGCTGCTCCGCCGATAGCTCCCGCTACTCCTTTGACGGAGGACTTCGACCTGGTAGACGGATCGGTTGACTTAGCCAGCATGTTTACCAACCTCGCCAAGGTGTCGTCGGGTATGACCACAGTGGCTAGTGGCACTCCGACAAACGAAGTGATCTCCGAAAAGGCCGAAGCCCTATCCTTATTTGCCAACGAGGATTTGATCAACAGCGAATTCACCTCCTTGCTGGCCTCGGAGCTGGATAAGGCTGCGCCGACCTTCGGATACTGTGCTGCTGATTCTCTGGAAGACTTAAAGACCGCGGCATGATGAATCGTAGAAATCCCTTTCTGGTCACCCTTATTTTGGTGGGTACCGTCCAGGTGTGGGCACAGTATCCAGTGCTCAATGAACCTAACGAAGCAGCCATTTTCGTGGGCGGTTCTGAACTCCTGACCAGCGTGCAAAACATCTGCTACGTGCTGGGTGCTATGTGCGCGATCATCGGTGCGCTCAGGACCTACATCGAGATTTTGGACGGGGAGGAAGACCTCTATTCCAGCGTCCGCAACTGGTTTGGTAGCTGTCTGGCCTTCATCATTTTCCCCATGATTATTCGGGCACTGGCAGGTTTCTGACTCCTCCGGTAGCCTCCAAAAAACCCCTCTTTTTGTTCTTTCCCACGCTGGGAAAGTATTCGAGCGAGGGTTCACTTTCACTAATCCCACTGTATGATTTCTTTTTCTAACTCCCGCCCTTCCGCTCGCTTTCAGCGGCTCTTCTTCACCTGCCTTGCCGTACTCTGCATCGCCGCAACCGACCTCGTAGGACAGCGTACTCTGCAGTCCGGTAGCGCCGCCCTCGCCGGCGTAGAAACCGGCTTGACGGGCTATATCCAGCCCATCACTAATATCTGCTACATCATCGCTGCCCTGGTCGCCATCGTCGGCGGCGTACAGGTGTACTCCAAGATGACCAGTGGCGATCCCGGTGCCGGTAAGACCGCTGCTTCCTGGTTTGGCGGCGCGGTATTCCTGATCCTGATCCCCACCATCATCACGTCGCTGTTCGGAGTAACCATGAACTAGTGAGGATTTACCGAGTCAGTCGGGGAGTTGGCAAATCACCGGAGATCTTTGGGTTATCCGAGAAATTCCTAGGCTACTTGGCCCTGGGCCTACTCCTCGGCTTTATCGCCTTTTTCATCTGCCGGGTGCTGATCGATTCTAACCTGATCGGGATCATCGTCTTCTTCGTGATCATCGGGGGGGCTTTCTTCTACTGTCAGAATATGTCGATCAAGCACGGCGAGCATGGCATGGCGAAACAGAGTGCCTACCAGAAGCGTCCGCGCATCCTGGTTACCCGCAGCCGCTCCGCCTTTCTGAACCTCAAAAAATAGTACGTTATGGCTACTGGCATTGCAGGCCGCATCCCCTCACGCAAGCTAGAGGACATCATGCCCATCATGGCGGTGGAGGACGACCTGATCATCAGCAAGAACGCGGAGGTGACCGTAGGTTTCCGGGTGGAACTCCCGGAGATTTACAGTCTCTCATCGGATCAGCTGGAGCAACTACACGTGGACTGGGTAAAGGCGCTGTGCGTCCTTCCCTCCGGTACCGTCGTGCATAAGCAGGACTGGTACTATGATTCGTCCTACGAACTGAATATCGACGAGACCGCTGAAATGGACATGAGTGACCGGGCCAGTGAACGCCACTTCAACGAGCGTCCTATCCTGCGTCACGAGTGCTACCTGTACGTGACCTTTCTGACCAACACCAAGCGCAAGGCGACCAGCCTAACCAGTACCCTCAACCGTTTCAAGATTGTACCCAAGCGGATCAGCAATCCGGGAGCCATTGAGCATTTCGCTTCGGTGGTTGGTCAGATGGAGCGCATCCTGTCCGACGGTGGCAAGCTGACCCTGCACCGCCTGACCTCCGACGAGATCGTGGGTACCCACACTCAGGCCGGGGTGATTGAAAAGTACCTGAGCCTGAATCCGAAGGCCGAACCGGTCCTGCGGGACGTGGACTTTCGCTCCGGCATTAAGATCGGCGACACCCGTTGCAAGCTCTTTACCATCAGTAATGCCGACTGCCTTCCCGGCACGGTTTCTCCGGGGGTGGTCGTCAGCAACGTATCGCACGGCGCGGCTAAACTGTACATGTCGATGGGCAACGCCTTCGGCGTGTACTGCAACAGTCCGCACATCTACAATCAGTACGTCCTCATTGAGGAAGACAAGGAGGTTATTGCCGGACTAGAGAGCCGTCAGCGGCGCATGGAGTCCCTGGCTCCCTACGCTCGCCCCAATGCGGTCTACGCCGCCCAGATCAACGAGTTCCTGCACGAGACCACTTCCTCCCAGGCCAACATCGTACAGGCCCACGCCAACCTCCTGGTCTTCGGAGAAACCGACGAAGAGCTCAAGCGATACAGCGGCGTGGTGCAGTCCTGCTTCTCTAAGGTGAACATCGTTCCCAAGGAGGAACAATTCTCGATGGCTACGATCTGGTGGGCGGGCATTCCCGGCAACGCCGGTGACCTGCCGCGGGAGGAATACTTTACCACCTTTGCGGGTCAGGCGAGTTGCCTATTCAACCTAGAAACGAACTACCGGTCCAGCGCCAGCCCCTACGGTATTCGGCTGGTGGATCGACTGACCGGCTACCCGGTCGCCGTGGACATCAGCGACGAGCCGATCAAGCGCGGACTGACGACCAACCGTAACAAGTTCATCCTCGGTCCTTCCGGCTCGGGTAAGAGCTTCATCGTAAACCACCTGCTGCACAACTACTACAAACAGGGGAGTCACGTCGTCCTGGTCGACGTGGGCGGCTCCTACTACGGCACCTGCCAGTACGTTGGTGGCAAGTACTTCGAGTACACCGAGGACGACCCCATCAGCTTCAATCCCTTCCGGATCGGGGAGCTGGACGTTCTGGATACCGAGAAAAAAGAAAGCCTAAAGACGCTGCTGGTCACGGTCTGGAAGTCGCAGAACAAGTCGGTCGAACAGGCCGAGTACGTGGCCCTCTCTACGGCCATTACCCTGTACTACAAGCACCTGGAAGCCCGGCCGGACATTCAGCCCAGCTTCAACACCTTTTACGAGTTCATGGACCGCGAATACCGTAGTCACCTGGAACAGGAAAGGGTACGGGAACAGGAATTCGACCTGATCAACTTCCTCTACGTCCTGCGTCCCTTCTACCGGGGTGGGGAGTTCGACTACCTGCTGAACTCGGACAGTGAGGCCGATTTGCTGCAGGAACCCTTCATCGTCTTTGAGCTAGACAACATCAAGGACCACCCGATCCTTTTTCCCGTGGTCACCATCGTGATCATGGACGTGTTCATCTCCAAGATGCGCAAGCTCAAGGGGACGCGCAAAATCATCTGCATCGAAGAGGCGTGGAAGGCCATCGCCAAGGAAGGCATGGCCGACTTCATCAAGTACCTCTTCAAGACCGTCCGTAAGTTTTACGGGGAAGCCTGGGTGGTTACCCAGGAGGTCGATGACATCCTGAACTCCCCGGTGGTCAAGGAGTCCATCATCGCCAACAGCGACTGCAAGATTCTCATGGACCAGCGCAAGTTCGCCAGTCGCTTCGACGAGATCGCCACACTACTAGGACTGAACGAAAAGGACGTGGCCCAGGTCATGAGCGTCAACAACAACCTGGACCCCCACCGCAAGTACAAGGAGTGCTTCATTGCCCTGGGGGGCGCGTACTCCAACGTCTACGGGGTAGAGGTTCCGCTGGAAGAATACCTGATCTACACCACGGAGAAACTGGAAAAGGAGGCCGTCGAGGACATGGCGCAGTTCATGGGTTCGTACGAGGCCGGTATTGTAGCCCTGGCTAACAAATGGCGTGCCTGATGAAACGTACCGCCAAATCTATTCTCGTAGGCCTGGTGCTATGCTCCAGTGGACTGGTACTGGCGCAAGATCCTCCTGCGGATCCGGGTAGTACCACTTCCCCCGATCCCATCGCGATTGTGACCGCCCACATCATCAAGGGACAAACCAACGCCGAACAGCGTAAAACGATCCGCCTGGAATGGCTTAGCGTAGCTTCCCAACAGGCCGAGGACGTACTACGTACCGCTGCCTTCCAGCGCATCATCGAGTTCATCCAGAAGAACCACGACCTGTTTGCGTCGATCTACGCCGGGCTGAAAACGGCCAACGGTGCCGTGGCGACCGGCAAGCGAGTCAGGGACGTATTTACCCTGCAACGCACTCTCCTGCTGCGCTTTGCCGATACCGGTCAGCTGCTGACCAAAACGGAGTACTTCACGACCGATGAGCTGCGCCACTTCACCGGCGTCCTCGACCAGATCATGGAGGACACCGAGGCGAATTTCCAGCTGATCGTCGCCCTGTTTCGGGGTGGCAGTGACGCACAGCTCACCGACCTGGAACGCTTCGAGGTACTCAAAACCGTCGAGCAACGGCTACTGCAGAACGTCCAGGCCGTCGGCCAGCTCAACCGCTACATCACCTACCTCAACACCAACCGGGCCGTCCAGCGCGACGGCGGTTTGGAGATGTTCACCCAACCCCGCTAGCTATGTGGTCCCCCCGCTCCTTTTCGTTCGCTGCCCTACTGCTGCTGTCGCAAGAAACCGCTGCCCAGATTACTAACAGCGGCAACCAGTACGTCACCGAAACCCTCAATCTGGACCCCCAGGCCATTCAGGCACTGATCAAGGCCGGCGACGCCCAGGGGAAGAACGTGCGGTGGCTCACCCTCGGGGAGAAGACCATGAAGTACGACCTGACGCTGAAACAGACGGAGGCCAAGCGACGCGAACGCGACCTGCAGCGGAAGCAACTAGCGGAGCTGTCCGAGGGGCTTCGCCGGACCAAGGAACTCTTTCAGAAATACTACGAGCAGTTCACGATGGTGAGCAATGCCGCCCAGACGGTGGCGGGCTTCCTTGAGATCGGCAAACGGGTCCGGTCGATCATCGAGATCATCGACCAGCTACGGATGCAATTCATCCGCATGAACCAGTTCACCGACCAGGAGCGTGACCTGATCGGTCGGACGCTTACGGCGATGATCGACCGCACAGAGCAGGTAGTCAAGGCATCCAAGTTTGCCCTGATGGGTACCAATACCTCCCAGGAGGAACTGGCCGAACTGCGTGCCGAGCACGGCAACTTCATGGTCACCCTGCGCAGCATTGACCGCACCGACCAACTCGCACTGATTGACCAGGAAATCGCGCTGATCATTCATGACCTGCAGGGCCTGGTTCGCCTCCTTTCTAATATTCAAACCAACCGTGAAAATGATACAGTACCTGAAACGGAAATCCTGCGTAGGCTTCTTAGCGACAATTAGTCTCTTGGTACTGGGATCACCCAGTAAGGGGATGGCGCAGAACTGGGACGATGTGGCCTTCTGGTCCGCAGATTTTGCCCTCAACACCATGCAACGTCAGGCTGCCGCCCAGCAGTTGGAAGAGTACCGCAAGACTTATGTCGTCCTGCGCGACGGCTATGAGATCGTGCGCGGACTGGTCAGCGATAACCATCAGCTGCACCAGGAATTCTTCGTCGAATTGGCTTCCATCAATCCGGTAGTGAAGAACTATTACAAGGTAGTTGAGACCAGCAAGATATACGGTCGTGAACTGGTAAACCTTAGAAGAGACGCACCACGCCTAGTCGGTCTGATTCGTAACACCGACACTTTCACTCCTGCTGAATTGGAGCAGGTGCAGCGCATATTTGACGGCATGGTGGACCGCATCGTTGGTGGTGCAGAAGACTTATTTATGGTTGCTACCAGCGGAGACGGAGACCTGCAAATGATGGACAGTGAGCGCATTGTACTCGTTGACCGGCTCTATGCGGAAAGTCTAGAAATCGTTTCTAGCATCCGCGACTTTCGGGTGCTACTGCTCAACCTCGCCGCCCAGCGCAGCGACACCAACGTCAACAACCTCGAAAGCCTGTTCCGTGTCCGTCCTTAAGCTCCCCCGCTGGTGGTCGGCCCTGATGGTTGTGGCCGTAGCTGCGCTACCGCTCACCGCCCAACTCGCCACACCCCCCTTTAACCCCGCTGAACCCGCGGTGCTTCGCCGGTCCAGCCAGGGCGTACAGGAACGGTTGGACACCCGGAAGTGGCGCAGCCGCTACAATCAATTCGAGCTGATTGTCCAGGTCTGGCAGATTTACTACGCCCGCAAGCAGGGAGCGGACTGGAAAGAGATCTTCCAGCAGGTAAGCGGCCTGATGGAGTCCGAAATCAGCCTCCATACGGACTACTACAATGGACTGTCCCAGGCCGATGCCCTGGTCACCTCCTACTACAAGGTCGATGATATCCGCAAGGAGTTCAAGGCGATTATCGCGATGGTACCCGCCCTGGTCGAGGCGACCAGTGACCGGCAGGTCTGGACGGACCTCGACGAAGTAAAGTTCATCTGCAACACCGGGCGGGAGATCGAGAAACAGGCCATCGCTACGCTTAAGTACGTCACCCTCGTATCGGGCGTTGAGATCGACGCCTGGGATGGGGTAGCGAATGCTGGGGTGGAATCCACCCGCGAGAAGTACTGGGCCAGCACGGCCGACCGCTTGCAGCACCTGGACCGGATGCAGAGTGAACTGACCACCCTGCGTACCCTCCTGGACAACCTTTACCGCCGCGCCCAGCAGACCACGCTTTCCCGTCACGCCCAGCAGAATGAGTACAACAGTGCCACCAAATTATTCAGCTTCAACTAACCCCGCCATGCCCAAATCCCTACTCCGGATTCTCGTTCTTGTTTTCCTTACCACCGCCACGGCCAGCGCCCAGACCTACGCGGACGTTGACCTGACCCGTGCCGACGCAATGTTGGAGCGGGTGTACGACAGCATCTTTGAGCGTGCGGGAATCTTCGTATCCATTGCTTGTCTGATTGGCGCAATGGGGGCTATCGTAATGATCTCTACCCATATCTATGGTCGGATGCTGGACCGTAAATCCATCTACCTCAGTGAGATCACGCGGCCCCTAGTGATCATGGCTGCACTCATCCTGTACACTCCCCTGGTTAACACGGTCAATCTCGTGCTGAGTCCTACGCTGACCGCATCCAAGGCACTGGTCAACGGCGAACGCGACGTACTGGACAACGTGCTCGAGGAAATGCTAAATAACGACGTGGAAAACGGGCGGTACGATGCTTACGTGGGCGACCTGGGGGAAGGCTCCTTTGATAAATACATCGAAGCCTACGGTCTGGAAGATGAAGCGGGGTTTATGGGTACTGACCGTATCGGCCAGTTTTTGAGCTGGCGGATTGAGAGCCATATGTACAAAATCCGGTGGGCAATTCGCAATGCACTGTTCTGGCTGCTGGCCTTCCTTTACACTGCGGTTGTCTTTTGCCTGAGTGCAGTTCGCACCTTCACCCTGTCGGTACTCGCCCTGGTTGGCCCCCTCGCCCTGGGCTTCTCGCTCTGGAAACCTTTTTCGTCCTCCTTTGCCACTTGGCTTGGTCGCTACATCGGCGTATACCTCTGGTTACCGGTCGCCAACATCTTCGGCTTCCTGATCACCACGGTGATGACGGAGTTCAATCTCGTCCACCTGGAAACCGTACAGGCGACCGGTACGGACATGGGCCTTTCGTCTCTGGACATCATGTATGCCATTATGCTCGTAACGGGCATTGTGGGTTACATCGCGGTCCCCAGCATCACCGCCTACGTGATTACCGCCAGTGGCGCTTCCTCCCTGCTTAGTGGTGCTGCCGGTGCCGGCAAAATGGCCGCTGGCGCAGTCGGCGGTGCAGTTATGACCGGAGGTGGTGCGGTGCTCGGCTCTGTGATCAGTGGCGGCGGTAGCGTCGCCTCCGCTGCCGGTAGTGGAGTTTCCAGTGTGGCATCTAGTGAAGCCTCTGCGGGTTCCTCCCAGGTTCCTCGCCTGGGTCCCGGCCGCCCCTCCCGGTAACCCCGTCATTCCCTTCCTTCCCTTCACCACAAACTACTTCTCTAGCTCTAAATCATCGCCTCATGTTGCAGTCTCTCAATAATATGGATAAGGTCTTTCGTCAGTCCCGCATCCTGACGATCGTCTGCGTGATCGGAATGGTGGTTGTCTCCCTAACCAGCGTTTCTTACGTGTACAGTGCGCAGCGCCAACAATCCCAGATCGTCTATGCCCTCATTGGCGAAAATGCGGTTAGCCTAAGCGCAATCAATGTATTAGAAAATCGACCCGTCGAAGCCAACAACCACGTCGAGCTATTTCACCGGCGCCTGTTCGGGTTGGATCCCGATCGGGAAGTCATTGACCGTAACCTGAACGCCGCGCTGAGCATGGCCGACAACAGCGTGCAAACGCTGGTGGATGCCTACGATGAGGATGGTTATTACCGGGGACTAATCAGCAGCAATATGTCGCAGTCGATCACTGCGGATTCTATCTACGTGGATATGGCTACCGAACCATACTACTTCCGCTATACCGGCGAGTTGACCATCACCCGCCCTTCCAGTATTGCCACCCGGTCACTGATTTCGGAGGGCTATTTCCGCAACGTCCAGCGCAGCCAGCTCAATCCCCACGGCTTCTTGATCGAGGGCTACCGGGTTCTAGCAAACGAAGACCTGCGCGTCGAAAAGCGCTACAACTAACCCCCACCTCCAAGCGAACTGCCATGATTTCACCTGGAAAAGAAAAGCTATCCGCTCTGTTTGATCACCCCGTCCGGTACCTGGACGGGTGGATCAACGGCCGTCTGGTGCGGACTTCCCTGCGGACCGCTTCACTGGTCCTGGTTTCGCTCTCAATCAGTGCCGCCTGCGGTGCTGGTCTTATCCTATACTTCAGCGGCGGTTCGATGAACGGGGTAGGGGCGATCAGCTCCCCTAGGCTATTGGATCATACCACCCGGTCACTCGGGGACAAAAACCCCTTGGAAACGCTCTACGACCTACGCCGCAATCAAGCCTTTATGGATAGCGTCGAACTGTTTGGGGTCGAGCGCATGGAAGAAATCTATCTCGAAAAACTTACGTCCACTAATCATGATTGATACCACCATTGATACCGCCGATCCCGCCGAGTTTGAGCGCAAGAAGAAGTTCTTTACGTTTCTTCCCCTGTTCGTTCTTCCCATCCTGATCCTGCTGTTCTGGGCCTTGGACGGCGGCAAGGGAAATGCGGCAGAACTGGGCGACGGCGGCGGCGGCGCTACTAATGGCCCGGTCAGCCAGGTCAAAACCGACCTACCGGGCGCAATCGTCGAGCGCGAAGAAAGTAAGCGGGGAGTCTACGAACGGGAAGCCAAGGAACGGGAGCGCCGCCGCTACGATATGGCGCGTGATCCGTACGCCGACCAGCTGCAGGAAACCGATAGTCCGGGGGCCATCGCCTCCGGAATTGACGCTTGGGAACAACGCTTCAACGCCCGTACTGGCAACCTGCAGCGGGAGCTGGATTCCTTTGATGAAGCGGTGGCCGGTGGGACAACTTCCCCCGCGCCGCCCGTTGCTTCGTCCGACCGGCAGCGTTCCAGTAACCGCAACCAACCAGCGGCTACTTCTTCCTCCCGCCGCCGCCGTAGCGCGGCACCCACCAACCTGGCCGCGGAGGAGGAAGACGAGCAGGTCCGTCAGATCGAAGAAGCGATCGCCAAGCTGAACGGGGGGGATGCTTTCGCTGCTTCCTATGGCACGGCCTTTGCCCCTTCCGGGGCAATGCCCGGTATGGATGCTGTCGGTAACGCTCCGGACGGGGGCATACCCATGACGGCCCAGGATAGCGCGGCCTACAAGCAGGTTGAAGCCCTGGACCGGATTATGGAAAGGGCTCACCAGTTGCAGTACCCGGAACTCGCCCGGGAAGAGATCCGCAAACGGTCGGAGAAGAACGCCAGGCACCTTTATCCGGTAGCCGATGCGCCCACCGCTGCCGGCGAGATCGAGATCTTCGGTGCCACTCCCCGCCGTGATACGGTAGCCCCCCCGGTCGCCCAGCGGCAGGTCGGCTTCTTCACGGACAATGCGGGCGATCAGTCGGACAATTTTACCCAGCTCACCGTACGCGCCCAGGTGCACAATTCGGCGATAGTCATGGATGGCTCTACGGTTAAGATGCGCCTGTTGGAGGACGTGTACGTGGCCGGTCAGCGCATCCCTGCCAACACCTTCGTCTACGGTCAGTGCGGCCTTCGGGGTGACCGGCTGAGCGTGGTGGTCAGCACCATCAACTTCCGCAGCAACGTCTACGACGTGGGCCTGAATGTGTACGACCTCGACGGTCAGGAAGGCCTTGCGGTTCCCGGCTCGGTAGAGCGGCAAATTGCCAAGCGGGAAGCTGCCGCCAGCGCTCGCAGGTTGGGGGGCACCAGTATCGGTGCGGGAAGCCTGACCGAACAGTTGGCCGCCCAGGGCACCCAAACCATTAAAGAAATCACCTCCCGAAAAATTAGTGTGATCAAGGTCGAGCTGAAGGCTGGTCACCGGGTAATCCTCCGCAATCAGTAACCCACTTTCTCTACTCCTAAATCATACCATCATGGATCTTCGGCGGTTCTTTTATCTACTACTCGTCTGCTTTCTTACCTGGCCCCTGGCCGCACAACACGGCCTCCGGTTACCGGATTCGACTCACGGTGACGACTGGCACCTGGACGTTAGCGACGTACACACCACCACCCTAATTTTCCCCCACGATGTAGTAAGCGTAGATCGGGGGACTGCCGATGTGCTTACGCAGACGCTGGACGAGGTGACCAACATCGTCAAGGTGAAGTCGGCCAGTGAAACGATGGAGCCGAGTTCCCTCACGGTAATCACTTCCGGGGGCATGGTCTACACCTTCCGCGTGACCTACGCGCGTAACCCCTCAACCCTGACCTATCACTTGGCTCCCCTCCGTTCGCCGGGTAAGCAACTGGCCCCGGCCTACCGGCCCGTGCAGCCCAAGGTCGTACCAATGAGCTACCTACCCGCCCAGGCGGAATCCGCTCCGGGGCTTGACCTGGTTGCGACCCCGACTATCTACTACCCTGCGGCGGTAGGTGCCGATCCGGAGGCAGTGGGTACGCCTACCCCCCTGCATATGCACTCCCTGCCGGACAGTACCGATAACCCCATGAGCATGAACTACGGACGCACGGTGATTAATACCGAATCCCTGTGGACGGCCAGCAGCCGGATTCATGATACCCGGACGGACGGCACGGTCGCGACCGACAAGGGATCCGGATCGGATCTCGCCCTGAATGATATCTGGATCATCGACGATATCATGTTCTACCGCTTTACCCTGTCCTGCACATCCAACGTCAGCTACGATATTGACTTCTGGCGGTTCTACGTGATCGATGCCAAGCAGACCAAGCGTACTGCTGTTCAGGAACGCGACGTAGATCTGCTGCAGGTGTACACCGCTGGTCAGGAACCTTCCCACATTGGAAGCCACCAACTCCGTACTTTCGTAGTGGCCGTAAACAAGTTCACCATCCCCGATCAGAAGCGGTTGGTACTCGAGGTCTTTGAGGCAAACGGTGGTCGTCACCATTCCCTTAAGATCAAGAACAAGGACATCGTCGGCGCGCGTTTAGTATCGCCTTCACCCATCAATCAAGTCAAGTAATGAAACGCCTAAATTACCTGTTGCTCCTGCTGCTTCCGTTGGCTTACTCCTGTGACCCCTCCAACTCTAAGGAGGAAGAAGAGAACCTGTGTGCTGCCGGTGATGCCCTGGATCAACTGAACTGTAAAGTCGGCGTAAGCGACTGGCAACTCAAATCGGTCACCTCCGACGTGCCGCGGACCGACTCTACCCAGTCTACTACGGACTGGCTCGCATTCCGTCCTGACTGCTACGAGGATGGCTTCTTTGGTCTCAACGGCTTCCTGCCTACCAGTGAAGACGGAGAAGTCCTAAACGTCTACGAACTGGGCAATGCAAAATCACCTTGCTTAGATTCACGCGGTAGCACCATAGAGTCGGATACTGATTTCAAGAGTGCTACAGTACTGATTGATCAAGATGCTTCCCTTTTCTTCTACGGGATCCCGTTCGACGGACGCGGCGGCGTCGATGACACTTGGTACAACATCGAGTACAAGCAGGATCAGTACCTGAACTTCCGGGTTGATAAGATCTACAACGACGTGAACTACCGGTTGAAGATCGAAATGGTCCCCGCCAACTAACTGCCGGAAAAAGAGAAAGCTAGTGGTGAATGAAATTAGAAAGCCCCTACATCAGTGATGTAGGGGCTTCTTCGTTGGTCGATATTTCTTTCGGTCAGTCCACCAGCAGAAAGGGGCTACTCAACCGCTCGAGGGTTTCCTGGTAGTTGACTGGTCGCTTGGGCGCTGTAATCTCGAAGTTGTCGATCGTGCGGTTGTCCTCATTACTGAGTAGACGCACCGTACAGGGCTGCGCTGCCTTGCCTTCCTTGAGGCGCGCGAAGACCGAACTGGCTTTTAGCAACCCTTTGAAATCCCAGGTCACTTCGCCCTGGTCTGTGGTTATGGTTATGCGGTATGCTAGTTGATCACTCATGGCTATGGATTGAAGGTGTTAATTCAGGTTGTGATTTTGGGGGAAGGGAAGATGGAAGTGCCGGTACATGCGGTTGCGCACGACGCTGGTCACCGCCTCGTCGTAGCTCTCCTGGCTGATCGGAAAGAAGCGGAACTTTAGGTGCTGCACCCCGTAGGCCACGTTGCGCTGATTGAAGGATTGAAGGCGTTCCCGCTCGGAGCTTACGTCACCCAGCTGCGTGATGGCAATGGCGTCCCACGTTCCTTCACTATCACGGTAGATGATGTGGTAGTGAGTCAGCTGTGTTTGTGCAGGCAAATCTCCCGACAGTTCCACCAGACAGTTTTCTATGTCGTTGGTCAAAGACCGACACTCGGTTCCTTCGTCCTTCAACCACAGAATAGATCCATCGATTCCCCAGGTGAAGCGCGCGCGAAAGCCGGGTCTGCGGGGGTCGTTCGTGTTGGTTGGTGCCACGTCTGGTTGCTTCATAATTGAGATAATGCTTGCTTTTGTCTAGTTTTTCTTCTTCGCGGCTAGCCGAGCCTGCTGTTTAGCTACCCTTATCTGATCCTTTCGGTTTGCGGTCGAAATCACCTTCTGACCAGACTCTAATTCAAACGCTTCCCGGGCCTTGCCGGCAGCGGTCCCCCCTTCAATTGCCGCTTCCTTGTTTTCATAGAACCCAAAGGCATCTTTCTCAATCGCCTTGCTGGTGGTTCCAGCTTCACCCAGCATCGTAAAAATCAGCTCCAAATCGGTCATGTGATCGCGCAGAATTTCACGCTTTAATTTCTTCAACGCCTTATGGTCTCCCGGCTTGATCCCAAAGGTGTTTTGCGCGATCTCCGCAGTCAGGATACTGTATTCCAGCCCCTTCTCTACGCCGCGATTATCCCACTCATCGGTCAACGTTTTACGGACATTGATGGACTGCAGCCGCTTGATGATCCAGTCATCGGGGTATCCCATCGCTCTATATTCCTCCTTCATCCGGTCTAGAGCCAATTCTGGATTTTCCAGTTCTTCGATACGCTGCTTGCCAACTTTTGCCAGCCACCGTTTGAACGGTTCAGCCTGTGGAGAGGGAACCGACTGGATGATGCGTAGCATGTGCTCAAAATCAGCACATTCCGTATCGCGGTTCTTACCGTCTAATGCTACCATTTTGAAGTGTCGACAATCTGTCGACAGATCAACTCCCGTACTTTCAAGCTCGCGCTTCTTCATCCGGTACCAGTAGTCACGGGTATTAGTGCTTTGACTCAGCACTCCGATTACGTCAGTGACCGCAAACCACCACCTTTCCTTCTCCCAGACCCGTCGAATCTCCTTGCCCTCAAAAATTGCTAGTCCGCTGTGTTCTTCTGCCATGGTAGTACGCTTTATGATTGGTGAGTTTAGATAAGTGATGGGCCGGCTGATTGGAGATCAGTGCTGCCAGAGTCGTTGGGCGATCGCGGTTTCTTCCTGGCCGACGGCCCGGCCATATACTTCCATCATATCGCGGGAAGCCCAGCCAGCCCAACGTTGGATCATATGCTCCGGAGTACCCAACTCCTGATGCTGAATCACAAAGCTGTGACGCAGTCCCTTTGGGGTAGCCTGTACTCCCTCAATACCTGCTGCGGCCATGACCGCGCCGATGGTTCGCCAGCCGGTAGTGCGCGCAAAATCCCAAATCTCCTCCCGTGCTTTGGTTTTATCGCGGCCTCCCTGAAAGTCCTTCACCTTGTGTACATCGTCCAGCTTAGCTAGATAGGTAGGGGGGAGGGGGACGAATCGGTGGACCGCTTTGCGGCGTTTAAGGGTACGAAAGATGACGCCGCCAGCTCCGAAGTCGATATTGTTGTAGGTGACGGCCAACCCTTCGCTGATCCGGCAGCCGGTGTAGTAGAGCAACAGGGCAAAGGTGCGCTTTTCCCGATCGTCCGATTTTACCAGCGCTCGGTCGATGGCAAAGAAGTACCGCCGACGTTCCTCGGTAGTTAGGTACTTACGGTTCCCTTGTTCATCAAAGAGGTCGTAATCGGGTGCGGCCATGACGTTGAAACTCTTCCTGTGTATAGTGTTTCAAATATAGGGAAAGTTTCCTGGTGGTGCAAACGTAAACGCTGGGTTGTGGGGTAGGGGAGGGACAAATTTTGAAACACTTATCCTAATAGTGTTCCATGTCACGAGGGTTTAGGGGAGAGGTCTATCCCTTTTTCCTGCGTCGGAGCTGAAGTTATGGAAGTGTAAATGGCCGCGTTTGTGAAAACGAAGATCTCTATTCTGGAGGTATCGCGCTTTTAACGGGGATAGCGGCTTGACCGCTTACCTTACCCCATAATCAGACTTAGTAAAAGGATGTTCCATCGAGGGAACACCGTGCTCGAAGTCCGCAATCATTGGGCGCGGACGCCGGGTGCATGGCCTCCCTTTACGAGCCAATCATGCAGGCGGGGCCAAAAGTGGAAACGCTCTCAGTCCCGTCCTCTAAAGTGTCTCCAAATTACCGCTACACTTTTGTACGTATGAAAATCCTCCTCATCGAAGACGAACCCGACCTGGCCGGCTCCATCTCGGGCTACCTGGCGCGTGATGGCTACCTCGTCGAATCGGTCGCTACCCTGGGGGAGGCCTACGATAAGTCGGGGGTGTACGAGTACGATTGCATCCTGGTCGACATCGGGCTGCCGGACGGTAACGGCCTCGACCTGATTGCCCGGCTGAAACAGGAGCACCAGCGGGCCGGCATCATCATTATCTCGGCCAAGGACAGTATCGGCGACCGGATTGCCGGACTGGACCTGGGGGCTGATGACTACCTGCCCAAACCCTTTCACCTGGCCGAGCTCAACGCCCGCATCCGGGCCCTGCAGCGGCGGAAGTCCTTCGGTGGCGAACGCCTGATCGAGTACGGAGACGTACTGGTCAACCCCACCGAGCAGCGGGTCACGGTAAACGGGGAGGATGTCAAACTCACCCGCTCCGAATACAACCTGCTGCTTTACTTCTTGGCCAATCCCCACCGCGTAATCACCAAGGAAGGCGTCGCCGAACACCTTAGCGGTGACGATGCCGACCTCCTCGACCGCATCGACTTCATTTACAGCCACATCAAAAACCTGCGGAAGAAGCTAGTAGAAGCCGGGGCGGAAGACTACATTCAGAGCGTCTACGGTGTGGGCTATAAGTGGTCACGCTGAGTCCGTATGAAATTACTCCAACGAAGTAGCCGCTATTACCTTCTCTTCTCGCTACTCATCTTTGGCGTGATTGCCCTGGCACTGATCGTGGGATTACGCTATAGTCTCAACCATACCAGTGACGAACTACTGGCGAACACCCGCTTGCCCCTCGCCCGTGAACTGGCTGGCCGTCCGCTACGCCCGCGGATGGAGATTATGGATGAGATCATCGAATTACAGCCCATCGACCGGGTTACCGACCGGCAGTCCTTCCGGGACACTATAATCGAAATGTATGACGTCGAAGAAGCTGAGCTGGAGTTAGAGCCCTACCGCAAGTACACCTATGAGAGCCCGATCGGTGATACCCCCTACCGCATTTCGATCAGTCTGAGCACGGTGGAGAATGAGGATATTACCCGCACCGTGTTGGGGGTTGTCCTGGCCGGCCTGCTCCTATTCCTGTTGGCCATCAACCTGCTCAACCGCTACCTATCCATCCGGCTGTGGAAACCCTTTTACGGTACGGTGGCCGAGATCAAGGCGTTCTCCGCCCGTCAATCCGTTACACCTGCGTTCCCGCCCTCGGAGACGGACGAGTTCACCGACCTCAACCGCGAACTGCAACGGATGACCGGTCAGATGCAACGCGAATACGATAGCCTGCGTCAGTTCACCGAGAACGCAAGTCACGAGATCCAGACGCCCCTGGCCATCATTCGCAACCATGTGGACCTGCTACTGCGCGACTCCGACCGGCCGGAGGCGGACTACGGCAATTTGCAACGCATCAGTGAGGCCGTATCCCGTCTGAGTAAGCTCAACAAGACCCTGCTCTTACTTACCAAGATTGAGCACGATCAGTTTCCCGACGCCGCCCCATTAGACCTCTACTCCCTAGTGTCGGAAAAGCTGAAGCAACTTGCTCCCGCACTGGAGGAAAAAAGCATCCGGCTGACCACCGGCTTGCACCCCCTCACGGTGCGCCTGCCCCCGGCCCTGGCCGATGTACTGCTGAACAACCTGCTCGGCAACGCCGTGCGCCACAACCTAAAGGGGGGACAGCTGGCCGTTACGTTAGGTGACCGCCAATTGGTAGTGGAGAATACCGGACCGGATTCCAATCTGCGGGGGGAACAGGTATTCGATCGCTTTCGCAAGGAAGGTACTGACACAGATTCTTTAGGATTAGGCCTGGCACTGGTACGAGAAATTTGCGACCGCTTCGGCTTCACTATTCGTTACGACCGCGATGGACGACTACATAAGATGACGCTCACCTTCTAATCTCCAAGCTTTCTCCAAGATCGGCCGGCAGCTTTGTGCCCTACTAAACCCCACCGATCTTCATGCTTTCTACCGCCCTTCGTCGCGCCCCACTTGTTACCCTGCTGGTATTGCTACTTACTTCCGCTACGGCCACCGCCCAGCAGGGTAGCCCCTACTACCTTTCGCTCAAGCGCGACCTGCTCTACGGCGGCGTGGCCACGGGCAGCGTGGTGCTGGGTGACGTACTGCGCAGCCGCACTCCCGATATCGTCCTTGCCGACCTGAGGCTGGGTACGATTCCCGGTTTTGACCGGGCGGCCACCCGCTTTAGTTCGGAGAGGGCCAGGAAGGGGAGCGATTATGCCCTGTACGCATCCGCCGGCCTTCCGATACTACTAATAGCGGGTGATAGAACACGGAGAGATGCCGGCAAACTGGCCATCCTCTTCGCCGAGACCATGGCGCTCAACCAGGGGCTAACAAATATCGTCAAGTCGGTGGCCCTGCGTCCACGCCCCTACGTCTTCGACGAAAACCTGGCCCCCACCACCGTGATCCGGAGCAACGACTGGGCCGCCTTCCTTTCCGGCCACACCAGCGTCTCAGCCGCCGGTGGTTTCTTCTTCGCCCGGGCCTTTGCCGATTACTACCCAGACAGCAAGCTCAAACCCTACGCCTGGGCGCTGGGGGCCGGCCTGCCCGCCCTGACCGGTTACCTGCGGATTCGTGCCGGGCAGCATTACCCCAGCGACGTGGTAGCGGGTTACGCCCTAGGAGCGGTGGTAGGCTACCTGGTGCCGGCCCTGCACCGCAAGCCCATCGCAAACCAGAAAATCACCCTGGCCCCCGCCGGTTCCGGCATCTACCTCAGCTACCGGTTTGAGTAGCCCAGCCCGAATACAAGGGGTACTACTGCTCGTACTGGCCGCCCTTACCCTTACGGCACAGGATAACCTGCCGTCAGGCCCTTACCGACTAAAGTGGTCTAAGGACCTAGTGATCAGTAGTACCGCAGTGGGGACAGTCCTGCTGAGCGACGAGCTGCGCCGGCGGGTGCCAACTATTTTCCTCTCGGAGCTTACCCTCGGGCGCATACCGGCCTTCGATCGGTTCGCGGTAGACTACAGCTCGGAAAGTGCGCGTAAGGCAAGCAACCGCACCCGCGACGCATCGACCTACCTACCCCTGGCCCTCCTGCTGGGTAAAGGACCCCGCCGCGACGTACTGAAGCTGGCCCTGATGTACGGACAAACCGTAGCCCTCCGGCGCGGGCTAACCAACATCGTCAAGTACAGCGTGCGACGGCCCCGCCCCTACCTGTACGATACGACCCTGGACCCGGCTACCGTAGTAGAAAGCTACGATCGGGAAGCCTTCCTCTCCGGGCACACGAGCGGCTCGGCGGCTACCGCCTTCTTTTTCGGGCGGGTGTTTGCCGATTACTATCCCGACAGTAAGCTCAAACCGTACGTATGGACTTTAGCAGCCGGCCTGCCGGCATTCACCGGTTACTTTCGCATCCGTGCCGGACAGCACTACCTCAGTGACGTGGTGGCGGGCTATTTACTGGGGGCGGCTATCGGGTATTCAGTGCCTTTACTCCACCGCTCGCCACGCGCCCGCGAGCGCTTGACCCTATCGCCTACGGGCCCTGGAATTTACCTGTCTTACCGTTTTTAGTACATGTGGGTGGGGACGCAGGTGCGATAGATACAGTGATAGAGCTATGAACCGAACACCCAAAATCCTCAGCCGTACCGTGGTCCTGCTCGGAGCGATTAGCTTGTTTACGGACGTGGCCAGCGAGATGCTCTACCCCGTCATGCCGCTGTACCTGGAGAGCATCGGGTTCTCGGCAGCGGGTATCGGCCTGCTGGAGGGCATTGCCACGGCTACGGCGGGGCTGTGTAAGGGGTTCTTCGGGCAGTGGTCCGACCGGCTGGGCCGGCGGGTGCCCTTCGTGCAGTTGGGCTACGGCATCAGCGCGGTGGCCAAACCCCTGATGGCGGTATTCACCGTACCGGTTTGGGTGCTCTTCGCCCGCACCGCCGAGCGGCTGGGAAAGGGTATCCGTACGGGTGCCCGCGATGCCTTGCTCTCCGGCGAGGCGCGACCGGAAACCAGGGCGCGGGTGTTCGGTTTTCACCGGGCGATGGATACGACGGGGGCGGCCATCGGTCCGGTGCTCGCGCTGCTGTTCCTGTGGGCTTACCCGGGACAGTACCGGCTGCTTTTTCTCCTGGCCGGGGTGCCGGGCATACTGGCCCTGGCCGCTACCCTATTGCTCAGGGAGCGTGCCGTAGTGCCCTCTCAACTTGCATCCCGGCCGGGGCTGCTACAGTTCGTTCGCTACTTCCGGACGGGTAACCGAGACTACCGCCGACTGCTGATCGGCCTGACGGCCTTCGCCCTGATCAACAGTTCCGACCTGTTCCTACTGCTGTTGCTCAAAGAGTTGGGGTTGAGCGATACGGCCCTCATCGGTTGGTACATCTTTTATAACCTGGTGTACGCCCTGGCGGCGTATCCCTTCGGTAGCCTGGCGGATCGTTTCGGGCCGAAACGCGTATTCATTGGGGGACTGCTGATTTTTGCCGTGGTTTACGGTTTACTGCCGTTGGCCACCGCACCCTGGATGTTTGCCGTTTTGTTTGCGCTTTACGGCATCTACGCCGCGGCTACCGAGGGGAATGCCAAGGCCTGGATCAGTCACGTCAGCCCGCAGTCCGAGATGGGTACGGCCACGGGGGCCTACGGGGCCTTCGAGAGCCTGGCCGCACTGGGGGCGAGCTCGGCGGCGGGACTGGTATGGTTGGTGTACGGTCCGGGGATACTATTCGGTGGCACGGCGGTGCTGACGCTGGGAGTGGTGGGCTACTTCAGCACCTTGCGCCGGTAGGTGCCACCCGAATCACTGCACCTGCGGTCCCGCCCCGATCCCTTCCTGCCGCGGATTAGAGATTATAACATTCCGGTATTCGTACGGTATTTCGATGCCTTCGGCGTCGTAACGCTTCTTCAGTGTAGCCAACACGTCATAATACATCGTGAAGCCATTTGCCGTGTTACTGGCCCAGGAATAGGCACGGAGATTTACCGATGAAGTGCCCAGGCCGATCACCTTTACCACCACCTCGGGGGCACCGGCCTTTATGTCAGCGGTGCTACGGTTGTCGAGCTGGAGGGGATGGGCCGCCACTACCTCCCCAAGTATGGCCAGCGCTCGGTCGATGTCGGAAGCATAGCCTACGCCCACATCGATCATTTTACATACTCGCTCGTCGGTCAACTGAGCATTGGTGATAATTTCGGTGCTAATGACGGAGTTGGGAATAATGATGCGGTTGTTTTCGATGTCACGGATTACGACGTGCCGAAGGTTCAGATGTTCTACGATACCGGTAAAGGAGCCTTGTACCGTAATTCTATCGGAAATTTTGAAGGGCTTGAAGAGTACGATCAGGACGCCACTCATGATATTACTGAGAGCCTGTTGGGAAGCTAAACCCGCGACCACGGAGATGATCCCCGCTCCCGCCAGTAACGAGTGACCGAGCGTGCGCAACTCCGGTATCTGCTCCAGCGCGAGACCGAATCCGACGATATAGATGATCGCCGATACAATATGGCGGATAAATTCATAACCGGTCGGGTCGACGTGGCGTAACCGGATGGTCCGTTCGATATACTTACGGGTGAAGTAGTTGTACGCAGTAGCAATTCCAAGAGTGATAAGAAGGATCACCCCCATTATCAGGAGTATCTTCAAATCGATAAGCAGTGTTGAGGTAGACATAGAAGGGTAGCCAGGTACAAACTAAAAAGGGCCGGCTCTTTGCAGAACCGGCCCCCAAAATAATCCCAATTGATCAGTCCTCGTCCTCCTCGTCGAGTGGAATACGCTCGACCAGGGTGCCGTCCTCCCGGAAGAGCGCGTCGAAGGCCGCGTCGTCCTTGCCCTCGAGTTCGACTTCGTACAGGATACGGCCGTCGGGGTAGGTGATGCGGGCGACTTCCTCGACCTCGTGGTCGGCAAAGTCACGCTGGAGCGTGCTGCGGATGGCGGCCGGCAGGTCCTTCTTCTTCAGCTCTTCCTCGGTTTCCAGGAGGTCTCCAACGGTGGAGTAGGTGTCGCTGTATTCCCTGCCGTCCAGTTTGTACTCGGCTTCGTAGCCGTCGTCTTCGCTTTCCCATTCGACCTTCCTGGCGGCGGGGTGGAGGCTAGCGAAGCGCTGTTGCACCCCTGTGGGGACCTCGTCCTGCGCGATTGCCTGCCGGGGGGCGCAGGCCAGGAAGGTAAAGAGGGAAAGGCCTAAAATCCATAGCTTATTCATGGTACACGGTATTTGATGATGAAAAATGCTCCCCGCTTGCGGGGAGGGCACGGGTGGCGCGTCGATGACGGCGTTTCCGGGCTATGGAGTAAAAGTCGGGGGGCAAATTGTAGACATACTGGAAACACAGCATGCGCCTGCGCTAAACGGGAATATCTTTTATATCGCCTGACTTATTGTACCAGGTCAGCAGGCCGATCAGCAGACTCAGCCCCAGGAAAAAGCCGGCCAGCACGTCCGTACCCCAGTGAACGCCCAGATAGACCCGGGAGAAGGGAACGGTGAAGACCAGCAGCAAACTGAACGAGCCGATACCCACCCGCACCGGGGTAGGCCAGCCCCGCATCCGGTACATCAGGTAAGCGATAAACCCGAAAAAGACGGTATAGAAGGTGACGTGCCCGCTGGGGAAACTCTGGAATTGTGCCTCGTACACCACCCGCACCAGGTCCGCCGTCGGACGCGAACGATTCATGATGAGCTTGGTCCCGGCGATAACGGGTAGGCTACCTACGGTGGCTAGTACGAAGAGGGCTTCGCGGCGGCGGCGCGCTAGCCAGAATCCCAGAGTGGCTACCACGATGCTGATGATTGCCCCCAGGTTACTACCAAACCAGCTGATGCCCTTCATTAGTGCATCGAGTAGGGGGGATTGGTGTTCCTGCACCTCTTCGGAAAACTCGATATCCACCAGGGAAGCCGGAAGCAGGTAAACGAACAGGGTCAGTAGCAGGTAGCCGGCCAAGAGGGCCAGCACGGTATGCAGGGCAAGTCGGGCGTCCCGGTAAAGGTAGTCGGACGTGCGGGTCCAAAGTGTCAGTGACATAGGAAGGTAGTTAATCGGTTCAAAAACAGTAGCGCTCCTTCCGCTGCTGTAAGGTCGTCTTACCGAAGGAGGTGAAATAGTTATGGTTACGTAGGAAATCCTCATTCTCCGCAAACCATTCTGTATTGGAAAAAGTCCTACCCAGGACACGCCTCCATTCCTCCCGTAGCAGATCGCATGACTGCGGGTAGGTGGTGTGCGACAGATGGATCAGATCGGCATCGCAGAGGATTTCCTGCAAGCGGGTTTGCGGTCGTTGGGGTACCTGAGTGGCTAGAATGCAGTCGGCGACCACGGTGATCTTGTCTTCGGGATACTGCTCGCTGCGCAGAAATTCCCGGGCCAATTGCGCACTGACCGCTTCGTGGCCGGAGTAGGTGCGCAGGTGACCGAGGTCGTGAAACCAGGCAGCCAGGATGAGCAGTTCGGCCTCCTCACCACTGACGCCCTCGGCCTGACCAATGGCGATCACTCCCTGCACGACATCGATCGTGTGGTGCAGGTTATGGTAGAGGCGGTCGGCGGGCAGTTCCGTGATGAGCAGGCGGGCAACGTAGCGGCCGGCGCATTTGGTTATTTTGGTCGGGCGGTAGGGGGGCATGGCTACTGTACTGGCGGTGGGGCGATCCTTTCGTCGTTTTCCCGGCTTGCGTAGCGCAGGAGTCGGTCTATTCGCAGCACTACCGACGCCCAGGCTCTGCAAGAAGGAGTAGGGCAAGTAAACCGCCGCTCGATGACTTCTACCTCCCGGACCAGCTCGTTCCAGGCCAGCGGAGACAGGCTGTCCTGATCCTGTTTGCCTTGCGGCGGAAGGGAGTGGGCGTCCGGTGAAGTATGCTTGGGGGTATGCATGATTTCGTGCTTTTAAAGGGTACTAATCGTAGCAGTCAATCATGTATGGACGGGAATGGCAGTTTATAGTTAGGTAATCAAGATCGGACGGCTTATTGGAGAGAATTAGGAGTCCGCAAGAAGCAGGGCCTTTAATTGCCGTATCGAGTTCCACGGCCCGGTCGTGATGCCGAGATTGATGAGCCAGTTGGGCAGGTTGCCGCCGACGTCCGAAGAGACGCGGTAGTCAATGGTCGTCTCGTTTTCCCCGGTGGCCGAGATGCGCCAGCTCGAGTGAAAGTCCGTCATCCGTACGTGGTCGGCCACTCGGGGGTACGTCTTCTTAACCGCCTCGGACTCGGAGAGAATATCGCCCGTACCCGCTTCCGTCCAGTTCCTCGAATGGATCACCACGTCGCGATCCACCACCGGCCAGGGCAGGTCGATGGAGGTGTGGTACAGGATTTCGTTCTGGCCGAGCCGTTTTACCAGCGTAGCCTCGCTGCACTTGTATACCCATGCCGGGTAGCGGTCTACCTGACTCAGCATCGTCACGACCCGGGCACGCGGTACGGGGAAGGTAGCCAGTACGCGTACCTCGTCGATCGACCGGTCGGGTACGGAGCGGCGAAACACGGTGATCCCGTCCTCGCTTCTCACCTGCTCCCAAGCTTGATCGTCGGTAGCGGGTAGGGTCTGGGCACCGATGCGGGGTCCGGGCAGGGTAAGTAGCACGACCAGCGGCCAGCCGATCCGGTGGAGGACGTACAGCAGAAAATTATGGCAACGGCCCCAGCGGGAGGGCTGGTTGTAGCGTTGCTCGATGAAGCGGAGTTCGTCATCCAGTTGTTGCCACTGTTCGCGGGTCAGAAAACGGGGCCGCTCGTGTTTCCAGTTGTCGTACTGCATGCTGTAAAGCTGCGGCCACACTCTGGAGAAAGGCTGGAGATGTGGGGGCGTAGCGAGGTTATGAATGATTATTTTTCAATCAACCGTAAAAGCGACGGCAACACCAACAGCAACAGGGGCAGCGCCACCACCAACCCCCCGATGACCGCGATGGCCAGCGGCTGGTGCATCTGCGCACCGGTACCGAGGGCCAGGGCCAGCGGTAGCAGGGCCATTATCGCTCCGATGGCCGTCATCAACTTGGGGCGCATGCGGGTGGAGATGGCGTACGCGATCGCTTCGTCGCGGCCCTCCGTCAGGCGGTTTTCGGCGTACTGGAAGTAGGTGAAAATGGAATTTTCCCCGATGATGCCGATCACCATGATGATGCCCACGTAACTGCCGACGTTGAGGGAGGTGCCGGTCAGGTAGAGCGCCGCCAGGCTACCGGCCGCCCCCAGCACGGCCAGGAGCACGATGAGCAGGGCTACGCCGAAGCGTTTAAAAAGGAATAAAATCACGGTGAATACCAGTAAGGCGGCCAGTACCAGGATTTGTAGCAGCTCACTAAAGGCCTGTTTTTGCTGGGCGTATTCCCCTCCGTACTCGATGGTGTAGCCGGGGGGAAGCGCTACCTCACGGGCGATTCCCGCCCGGATGTCCGCCAGCGTACTACCCAGATCGCGCCCGGTGAGCCGTGCCGATACCACGCCCATACTCTTCAGGTTTTCCCGGTTGATCTCGGCCGTGCCGGCCTCCACGGTTACCGTACCGAAGCGTTCCAGTGGCAGTAGCCGGCCCCGGGGGGTGAAGAGGGTGGCCCCCCGCAGATCGCTTACCGTGGTGCGGCTGCTATTGGGGTAGATCATGCGGATGGGCGTCATCTGGTTCAGTTCCGGAATGCCGCCCTCCAGGGTGCCCTCTAGCTGCGTCTGTAGCTGAAACTGGAAGTCGGCCGCCGACAGACCGTATTGCTCCAATAACGCGATATCGGGGTCGACGGTCACCAACGGACCGGCGATCTGGATGCCGTCAAATACGTCGGCCGTGCCCCGCACGCTCTCCACCACCCCGGCGACCCGGCGCGACAACTCGTCCAGTACCCGCTGCTCGCTACCGAATATCTTGATCTCGATGGGCTGCACGCTGGTCATCAGGTCGCCCAGCATATCGGTGATCACCTGCCCGAAGTCCACCGTCAGCGCCGGCAGGATGGCCTCGACCCGCTGCCGAATCTGGTTACTCACCTCGTCAGTAGATAGCTTGCGATCTTTGGATAGCTGGATGAGGTAATCTCCCCGGTTCGGTTCGGTGATGAAGAAACCCATCTGGGTACCCGTGCGGCGCGAATACGACACCACGGTCGGAATACTGTCCAGTATCCGGTCCACCTGCCGCAGCATGAGGTCGGTCGCCTCCAGTGAAGTACCCGGCGGTGAGTTGTAGTCGAGCACGATTGAGCCCTCGTCCAGCTCGGGGAGGAAGCCCGAGGGCAGGCGCGGAGCGACCAGGTAGATCACCACCCCCAACGAAACGACGGCGACGATGCTGAAGGCCGGGTAGCCGATCACGGTCCTGACCCAGTGCTTTTCCGCGACAGTTTCGGCGTGGGCACCCGCTTTCCCGGTACGCCGGGCATTCAGCAGAAGGTAAACTACCGGTAGCCCGATCCAGGTGATGGTGAAAGAGCAGACCAGCGTAATGATCATCGTCTCGGTCAGGATACGGAAGTACGCCCCCGCGATACCCGTCATGAGTACGAAGGGGATAAAGATCACGATCGTACTCAGCGACGAACCCACCATGGCCGGGAACAGGTAGTCGATGGTCTTACTCACCAGTTCGGAGGCCGGTTTGTCCGGCTCTTCCTCATGGGAGCGGTGCAGTTGCTCCACGATGATGATGGCATCGTCGATGACCAGCCCGATAGCCGCCGCAATGGCCCCCAGCGTCATGATGTTGAAGTCGTAGCCGAGCAAGTACAGCACCGCGATGGTCAGGCTCAGCGTCAGGGGTATGGTGATGAGCAGCACCGCGCTGCTGCGAAGCGACCGCAAAAAGATAATCGCCACCAGAATGGCCAGCCCCAGCCCGATCCACAGTACGTCCTCGATGCCCCGCACCGAGTCCCGCACGAAATCCGCCTGCCGGTAGTAGGGCCGCAGTACCACCCCCCGCGGCAGTAGGTCGTTGAGCGCGGCTACCTTAGTTTCTAGGGAATCGGCTACCTGGATCAGGTTGGCGTTGACCTGCTTGGTGACCGCCACCAGGGGCACGTCCAGCCCGTTGGCCTTGATCTTGACGTACTCCTTCTGGGAGGTGATGACTACATCGGCGATGTCCTCTACCCACACCGTGCGCATGGCGGAGGCGAAGATTACGGTCTGCTTAAGGTCGTACAGGTCGTTGATCACCGCATCGGTAAGGGTGAGGTACAGCCGGTCGTAGTCCTGCAGGTAACCGTTGGAAGTGACGAAATTGGCCTGCCTGAGCACGCTATCGACCAGCTGCGGGGTGATGCCCAGTTCGCTCATCCGTTGCGGGCGCAGAATGAGGTGGTACTCCTTGGTCTTGCCCCCCGAAACCGACACCTCCGATACGCCCGGCACCTGCGACAGGAAGGGCTTGACGGTGTAGAGCGCCACGTCCTTCAGTTCGATCTGGCTCAGCGGCCCCTCCAGGGAGTAGCCGGCAATGGGCAAAATGGAGGGGTTCATCTTTTCGATGGTCAGCCGCACCCCCGGCGGCAGGTCCAGGGTGATCTGGTTGATGAGGCTTTCCACCCGTTGCAGGCCCAGGTCGATGTCGGTCGACCAGTCGAAGAAGGCGGATATCTCCGCGCTGCCGCGGCTGGTGGTGCTGCGCACGTCCTGTATGCCCGGGGCCCGCTTTACGGCTTCCTCCAGGGGGCGGGTCACCGTGAGCATCATCTTGTCGACGGGCTGCTGCCCGTTCTCGGCGATGATCTTGACCTTGGGAAAGGTGACGTCGGGGAAAAGGTCAGACTTCATCTTCCCGTAGCTGTACACGCCGGCCAGGAGCACGATCGCCAGCAGGGCGGTGATGGGGTTGCGGTACTTGACGTAGTCGATCATGGCTACAGCTTAGCGACTACGCTGACCAGGGAAGAATCTTCGAGGCCGTAGGCGCCCTCTAGTACGACCCGATCGTCGATGGTAAGTAGGGTGCCCACCAGTTCGATGAGGGAATCACTCCGCATCCCCGGTCGTACGTCGCGACGCACCGCCAGTGAATCGTTGACGAGTTGCATCACCCAGAACTCGGTCTGCACCTCGTTGGTCTGCACGGCTTCGACCGGCACGGTTAGCGCGTCGCCACTCACCCGGCCGGGCACCGATACCATCAGGTTAAGGTTTTCCGGCAGGTAGGTCGCGGTGTTGAGGGAGACCAGGTAGGGAGTGGTTTGGGAGCTGACGTCCTCCGAGGGCAGTAGTTGACCGACCGTGCCGGTGAGTAACCGCCCGTCCGGCAGGCGCACCTGCACCCGCTTGCCCGGGCGCACCAGATCGCCGCGCTCGAAGGGGACGTAGAGCTTAAGGGCCAGAGCGCTAGGTCGGGTCAACTCCGCCAGGATGTCCCCCTCCACGACGAAGTCACCGTCCAGGTAGAACAACTGGGTGACGATGCCGCTGTTACGGCTTGTCACCGGTACGATCCCCGTAATATTGATGGAAGAATCGCTCAGGATTTCTTCGCCGAGCACGGCCGCCTCCCGCGTCTGTAGTACGAACACCTCCTGCCCCGCACGTACCGTAGTGCCTACCTCCACTTCGGTCCGCTCCACGTAGCCCGTTACCGTGGCCCGGATGCTTTCCCGGTTCGTGAACACCGTCACCGCGTTCATTAGGGTGGAATCGCGCAGCGTACTACGCACTGGCGGGCCGACGACCACCTGGGTGGCGATACGCGCGGCGGGGGTGGCCTCCGGTGGCGGGGCGGCATTCTTTTTGCAGCCCGCGATCAAGCAGCCGGCAAGCAGCAGGCATAAAATCGGTCGGTTGGTCATGAATCGGGCTTAGTGGTTCCAGTAGTTCAGCTCGTTGAGGGTCTGTAGCCGCTGTACGGTCAGCTGGTTGCGCTGCTGCTGCAGATCGGCGTAGGAGCGGATCACGTTGAGGTATTCGATCACTCCCAACTGACCCATGGCAAATTCCCTGCGGTAAGTCGCCAGTACGCGCTCGTAGTCGTCGAGTTGGCGATCGAGCAGGGCCAGGTTGTCGGCGTAGCGCGCCAGTAAGCGTACCCCGGTATCGCGGTAGTTGAGCTGCTGCTGCTGCGTGAAGTCCGCGTAGCGGGCGGCGGTCTGTCGCCGGATCTCGTTTTCCTGGCGGTTGATGCCCCGCTGTCCCCCGTCCAGTAACAGCCACGAAAGGCGCAGGCCGGCACTCACGCCCACCTTCCGCTGAATGTTGTTCAGCGAGACGGCATTGACCCCCCCGTTCGCGAAGGTCGATACCTGCGGCAGGTAGCGGGTGGCGAACAGCGCCTGGTCGTTGGCGGCCCGCAGGCTATCCAGCCGGTAGGCTTCGGTGAAGGCGGAGCTATTCGGTACCGTCACCGTATCCAAGCGCGGGAGCAGCAGGCTGACCGCTCCGGTATCGCTGCTGCCTACGGTGGCGTTCAGCGTCTGTAGGGCTTGCCGGTACTGAAGCTCCAAGTCGGCGATGAGGTAGCGCTGCCGGCCGACTTCGAGGTTGAGCAGCTCCAAGTCCGTAACCCGCATCACCCCGCGGTCGGCCAGTTTCCTGACTAACTCCCGCTGATCGGCGAGCCGGTCCAACAGTTCGCGCTGGTAGCGCAGCTGTTCCTGCACCAGCAGGGCACTGAGGTAGTTGGCGGTCACCTGCCGTTCCAGGTCCAAGCCGCTCAGCCGGACCTGGTTATCGGCCATACTTCTGGCGAGCAGTTGCTGATCGATCTCCGGCGCGCTGAGTCGTTCGGTAAATAGCCGGTAATCCGCCCCGATCAGCGCGGCATACAGCCCGCCGTTGGTGACCCCCGCGTCGTAGCCGATGGCCGAGGCCGTGGGGGCATTGGAGACCGAGAAGACCCTACGATTATTAAACAGGTAAGGAGCAAAGAGCACGTCACCGGTGAGCGAAATTTTAGGCTTCCGGTAGTCGACCCCGATCCGCTCGATTTCCAGCTCCGCGATGCGCTGCTGGTTGCGGTAGTCGGTCAGTTGGGGGCTGTTGAGTCGGGCTTGGTCGAGGTAGTCCGTCAGGGTGGCTTGTGCACTCACCCTCCCCGTGTGTATTGCTACAAGGGTTGCCGCTATTCCAATCCAATTAGTTGGTACATACATGATGTCGAGTGTAGGCAGATTGGGCGGGGACGCAGGTGCAAGCTGCCACAAAGGGAGCGATAGATATTGGAGACAATTTGGAGCTACACCTACCACTTGTAGGTAAACCCCAGCCGCACCGCCTGACTCTCGTAGTAGTTGCGGTACTCGGCCGTGAAGCCCTCCCCGTCGATCTCCTGCCGCAGCCCGAAGCCGTTGAAGATATCGGTGGCCGCCAGTACGACTTCCCCCTTACCGAGTAGCACCGGGCGACTCACGGCGAAGTCCACCGACGAGCGCGCCAGCTCCCGCCCCTGCGGGATGTTGCGGGCCGCTAGGTAGATCGCCGTCAACTGCCCCTTCCAGCCGTTGGGGAAGGTGAACTGGTTGTTGAACTTCACATCCCAACTATTATCGTCGCTGGCCGCGAGGGTGAACGGACGCGCGGTCGGAAAGAGCAGGGTGCCGGTGTATTCCTGAATACCGATACGGTAGAAATTGGCCCCCAGGCTGTACTTCCACCAGTTCTTCACCTCCTGGCTGTAGAGCAATTCCACCCCGCGGTTGGTGGCCCGCCCGGTGTTCTGGTAAATACGGTTGATGATGTCGTAGTCGGGGTTGCTGTTGTCGATGCTAAAGATGCGCTGAAAGGCGTCGTCGCTGCGGCGGGTGTAGACGGCGGCGTACAGCGAACCCTGGTCCCACAGGCGGCGGTAAGCCAGCTCAATGGTCTGCGAAAACTGCGGGCGTAGGTAAGGGTTACCGACCTTGAGCAACTCCGGGTCGTCGTATTTGGCAAAGGCGCGCAGTTCCTGCTCCCCGGGCCGGTCGACGCGGCGGTTGAAGAAGAGGGAAAGCTTATTGGCCTCGTCGAGCTTGTAGGTCAGCCGTACGTTAGGGTAGACGCGGAAGTAGTCGTAAGCGTCATTGTCCTCGTAGTAGATATTCTCGGGACTGAGCGAGTAGGTCACCGCCGTCTGCTCGGCCCGCAGCCCAGCCTCGGCCTCGAAGCGGGCGCTTTCGTAGACGTAGTTGAGGTAGCCGGCGTAGAGGTCCTCCGTCCAGCGGGAGGCGTCGCCCAGGCCGGGATAGATGATGCTCTGCTCGCCCTGACCGATGGTATAACTGACGGGCAGGCGGCGAAAACGAAGTTGGCCGCCCGCCTCGATCCGTCCGGCGGCCAGGGGACGCACGTAGTCGGCGTTGATTGCCGTGATGTTCTCGATGGCGATCAGGTGACTGGTGTCCCGGGCCCGCCGGATGCTGCTGCTGTCGTTCAGGAAGTACTGCTCGTCTTCCTTCCCCCGGCTAAATTGGGTGGCCAGAGTCAGCCGGTGCCCCGGTTGGTCGAAGGCGTGCTGAAAATCCACCCGCCCGTTGATCAGGCTGGTCGACTCGTCCTCCTTCCAGTGCCAGTAGCGGTAGCGCCGGCCGGTATCGAGGTCGATGTAGGGAATCTGGGCCGTATCGACGTGGTGCTCGTAGTCGTACACGCCAGACAAGCTCAGGGTATTCTGCTCGTCGATCAGGTAATCCACGCCACCGCGGGCCACGTAGTGAATCTGTCGGCGGTTCTCCGGCACTTGACTGATGGTACGCCGCCCGTCGTCGTAATTACGCAGCGTGAACTCGTTATTGGGCAGCTTCCGCTGGGCCAGTACCGAGCCCTGCACCCACGACCTGATCTTACCGCTACGATAGTTGAGGGCCAGGTTGGGTTGCAGGTGGGAGTTGAGGCGGTAGCGCCCCAGCTCGGTGGGCAGGTCGGCACGCCGGGTCGTGAGTTCGCCCAGGGCGTAGCTTAGGCCGACCTCCCCGTTGAAGCCGGTGGTCTTTTCCTCCTTGTAGATAATGTTGATGATGCCGGCCATCCCCGCTGCGTCGTACTTCGCCGAGGGGTTGTTGATGATCTCGATACGCTCGATGTTGGCCGCCGGGATGCTGCCCAGCCCCCGCTGGTTGCCGTAGCCGGTCATGGCCGACTGCTTGCCGTCTACCAGCACGGCTACCCGATCGCTACCCCGCAGCTGCACGTTGCCGTCCTGGGTGAGGGTGACGCCGGGCAGGGCCTTCATGGCATCGAACACCGAGCCACCGCCCTGTGCCTGACGCTCGCCGAGGTCGAAGGTCTTCTTGTCGAGCGCACCGCTCAGGGTAGTCCGCTCGCCGGTGACGGTGACCGACTCCAGCGTTTGCGCATCGGGGGTCAAAACCAATTTCCCACTATCGTAAACATCATTTCTCTCTCCAATAAAGAGATCCTTACTCACGGATCGATACCCGAGGTAGGAAACCGTAACGGTCACCGCGCCCCGCCGAGCGGTGCTCAGACTAAACCGCCCCTCGTCGTCGGTGAGCATCCCGGTGAGCAGACTGCTGTCAGGAGCCAGCAAACTAACCGTAGCGTAGGGTACGGGGCGCTCATCCCCGCCATCGAGTACCTGTCCGGCAATCGTTATCTGGGCGGTTAGATACCCGGTTACGGCAAGCAGCAAGGACAGCAGTAAGTACCGCATGTGAATGATTTGGGGCAAAATTGCGAAGTAATACTGTAGGGTTTTTGGATTTACTGTTTGCCGCTCCACCCGTTGGTCTGCACCAGCGGCCCCGCCCACTGCTGTAAAGGTTGGGGGTGCCGTTTTTCTCCCAAAAGTCTCTAAAGTCATCGGTGACATTTGGCGTGAACCGCTGAATTATACCACTTGTCCATTATTACCGAACGCCGTTTTTTCTACGCGGTCGTCGCCCTCTTTGCCCTCCTGCTTTTCTACCGACTCGGCTCCTGGGGTGTACTGGAAACGAGCGAGGCCCGCTACGCCGAGATGAGCTGGGAGATGTACCGCTCGGGCGATTTGATCCACCCCAGTTTTATGGAACTACGGCACTATCACAAGCCGCCGCTCACCTACGTCATCACCGCTGGAGCGTATTGGCTGTTCGGCCCCAGCCCCTTCGCCGCGCGTTTTTTTCTCCAGATCGCCTTGCTGTTACAGATTGCGCTCATCTACGGTATCGGTCAGCTGATCTTTGATGATCGGCAACGGGCGCGGCTGGCCACCATGACCTACCTGTCATTTCCGATCTTGCTGATCGCCTCGCGTACGCTGACGACCGATCTGTACCTGACTACATTCCTCCTATTAGGCGTTTGGTGCTGGCTGCGCGGTGAAGTGCGCGGTAATTCCCTGGTCTGGACGCTCGCCGCTTACTTTGCCTGGGGCCTGGCCTGCCTCACGAAGGGAGCCGGGGTAGTGATCCTGCCGGCCGTTCTGCTGCCCACCTACTATCTCCTTTTCCGACCGCGGAGCTGGATAAAGTTAATCGGGCGTCACTTCCTGGGCGCGCTGGTATTTGCCGCGGTGGGGCTGAGTTGGTACATCGAACTGATCCGTGAAGACCCGGACTTCCTACACTACTTCTTAGTCGAGCAAACCATTAACCGCTATGCCAGCGATCAGTGGCAACGCGCGCAGCCGTGGGGCTTCTACTTACTCACAGTATCGGCTACCGCGCTGCCGTGGTTCTGGTTACTGATTGCGCGAGTGAGAAAATTACCGTGGTGGAGGTGGCACGTCTTTTTGGCGGTCTGGATAGTAGCTCCCTTACTGTTTTACTCCTTTGCCCAGTCCAAGCTGATCCTTTATGTGCTTCCTATTTACTCAGGCTTGGCTCTCTTATCGGTGCCGGTTCTGGAGGGGCTTTCCGAGCGTATCGGCCGTCGACTGGGGCTCACACTATCGATTTTCTTTGGCGCATTACTGCTGCCCTTACTTGTTGTCACAATGGGGCCAGTTGGACCCGTACACCTTCTATGGAGCGCAATTGCCTGCGCGGTGATGGTGGGGTCGGTACTCTGGTCCAATAGAGCAACCGCGCTGTCCGTAGAGTACCGGGTATTGCTGCCGGTGCTCGTATTTAACTTAGCGATGCTTCCCGTTTCTGCGGAGTTCTTGCGCGACAACGAACTGCTCGTCAACAGTACCGCACCCGTTACCGACTTCATCAAGTCCGGTAAACTAGCCGGCCGGCCGGTGTATTTGCTCAACCGTCGCTTGCCAAGTGTTGCGTTTAACCTTCATCAGCCCGTGACCTACTTGTATTACGGAGAAACCGGCCGTGATACCACTCGACAGGGGGACGGGAACTGGCGGGAATATTACCAGGATATATTATTATATGACACTCGCGAGAAACTGCGTAATTATTGGTCTACAAAACCTTCCTTAGTCGTAGGTTATCAATCGCCGGACTCCCTTTCTCTTGACCTGCTACGGTCATTCTCCCATCGGGAAAAGATAGGTCGTTATACGGTCTATTATTAGCGTCAGGTATTAGGGAAATAGGCCACCTGGGGGCAAGTAAATGGTAGACGTAGGATAATTTGCCGTAGTAGCTTTCCGCCGTCTGAAGGGTTTCGATTATTGTAGACATCGCTAGTAGGTTTGAAAGCAATAGGCTTCGTGACACTTGCCTTGCATTACTTAACTCTCGCTTTTCGGAATGCTTCGTAACACTCCTTTAGGGCGTAGGGGACGATGAGCAGGGCCGCAACGGGATCGGCCCACCACAGGTCGAGAAAGCGTACCGCAAGTAGACCTCCCAGGACGGCGACCGTCTGGTAAAGACAGATGAAAGTATCTTTTGAGTCGGCAATCAATTCTTCACTATTCAGCTTCTTACCGTACTTCCGCTTGTAATGAATGAGGATGGGGTTGACCACCAGTGATACGCACAGGATAATGATACCTAGTGTGCTCCAGTTCGCCGTTTCCTGGTTGATGAGCTTGTTTACAGAATCGTAGGTGATAAAGCAACTGACGATTAGAAAGGAAGCGGCGATGACGTACAACGTAATCTTCTCCCGCTGGTGCACCTTCTCATCGGGAATATCTTTAATCTCCCCGTGCAGCCGCCACCAGAGCGTACTGGCTGAAATCACTTCGATGGTGCTGTCGAGTCCCCAGCCGATCAGGGCCGCGCTGCCAGAAGTGAAGCCGGCGGTCAGGGAAACCCCCACCTCAACTGCGTCATAGAGTGCGTTGTATTTCTGTAGTCGCTCCGCCTTTTGGAGGGTCTGCGTTCGTTGCTTGTCTGGCATACTTAATTGTTATAGCTATTTCTTAGTGTTTCCGTAGGCCAGTAAGCGGAGTGCGTTACCCACAACCACCAGCGTGGAGCCTTCGTGGGCAATAACCGCTGGGCCGATATCGGCAATCCCCAGTAGCGTGAGGGGGATGAGAATGACGACCATCCCCAGGCTAAGGACGAGGTTCTGCCGGATGATGGACTTCGCCTTGCGACTTAGCCCGATGGCGAAGGGCAGGTTATCCAGCCGGTCGGCCATCAGGGCGATATCGGCCGTCTCCAGGGCTACGTCGGAACCCGCCGCACCCATGGCAATACCTACCGTGGACTTGGCCATGGCGGGGGCATCGTTCACCCCATCGCCAATCATGGCCACCATACCCTCTTCGGCGCGCAGGCGCTCGATGGCGGTGACCTTGTCCTCGGGCAGGAGGCTTCCCAGCGGATCGGTGATACCGATGTCGGCGGCCACGGCATCGGCCACCTTCTGGTGATCGCCGGTGAGCATGACCATTTTTTTGATCCCGACCTCCTTCAGGGCGGCCAGGGTAGCCTTCGCCTCGGGGCGGGCTACGTCCATGACGGCGATCACGCCGAGGTACTTCCCGTCGCGGTGTACGATCATGGCGGTATTACCCTTCGTTTCGAGTTCGGCCATCTGCCGGTCAATCTTCTGCGGTACTTCGGCACCCGTCAATTCGCGGAACAGGCGGCGGTTACCGATGTGAACTTGCTGCCCCTCCACGGTCGCTTTGATGCCGCGGGCGGTGAGGGCTTCGAGGTTTTCGGCCTTCGGTAACGTGGTCGTTTGGAGCTTCTCCTTGCCCCCCTCTACGATGGCGGCGGCCAGGGGGTGATCGCTGAGTTCCTCGACGGCAACGGCGGTGCTAAGTAAGTCTTCTTCCCGTACGCCAGTGGCGGGGATCACCTGCGTAAGCCGGGGCTTACCTTCGGTAAGTGTTCCGGTCTTGTCGAAGGCAAGCGCCGTAATACCGCCCAAATCCTCCAGCGGCCGGCCACCCTTGATGAGCACGCCCTGTCGGGCCGCGCGGGCCACGCCGGCCAGGACGGCGGAAGGGGTCGAGATCGCTAAGGCACAGGGGCTGGCAGCGACCAGTACGGCCATGGCCCGGTAGAAGCTGGCCGAAAACGGCTCGTCGATCACCAGGAAGGCGAAGAGTAACAGGACCACCAGTCCGATCACCGCCGGTACGAAGTAGCGCTCGAACTTATCGGTCAACTGCTGAGTGGGTGATTGCTGGGTTTCGGCCTCCTTGACCAGGGTAACCAGGCGGGAGAGCGTACTATCGCCCGCCAGCTTCATTACGCGGATTTCCAGGGGCGAGCTGCCGTTAATAGTACCGGCAAAGGCGCGGTGCTCGGCGGCTAGGGTATTTAGGTCGTAATCTTTACCAATGTCGTCCACGGGCCGCTTATCGACCGGCACGCTCTCCCCGGTAATGGGGGCCTGGTCTACGGCGGAGGTACCGCTTACGATCACCCCGTCGGCGGCAATCTTGGAGTTGGGGCGTACGACGATGGTATCGCCGACTTGCAATTCGCCCACCCCTACCTCGACGGTATCGCCGCCACGCTTCACCAGGGCGGTCGGTGGGGCCAGGTCGGATAGGGCGGCAATCGACTTACGGGCCTTGCCCATCGCGTAGTTCTCCAGCGCATGACCGATACTGAACAAAAACAGCAGCAGGGCCGCCTCCTGAAAGGCTCCCAGGGCACAGGCACCCGCAGCGGCGACCAACATCAGAAAGTCGATCTCAAACTTACCCTGCCGGATCGTCTGTACCGCCTCGATGAGGATGAAGTAGCCCCCGAGCAGAATAGCGATGACGTAAAGTACCGTTGGCACGATCTCCGCCACGCCGCCTAGGAAACTGAGCAGAAGTCCGGCCAACCAGAACACCCCGCTGAGGATGGCGAAATAGAGTTCGGTATTCTCCCCGAAGACGCCGCCATGGTCGTGGTTGTGACCGTCGCCCGCCGCGTGTGTCTCCCTTCCGTGCTGTCCCGGTGGGTGGTCGTGGCCGGCGTGCTCATCGACCACGTCCTTAATTGTCAAGTCGGTAGCTTCGACGGCGGCGCGGACGCTATCCTCATCGATCACTTCGCTATCGTACTCGATACGCACCACGCCCGCCCCCGACACGACCGCCTCCATAATTCCATCTGCTTTCGCGATGCGTTCACCGGTCTGACGCGCGTGTCGTTGGTGGCGGATACCCGTCACGTCGAGCAGCACGTGCCGGTAGCGTTCGGTGATTTCGGCTCCGGCCCGGCGGGCGATCGCCTTTACCCGCTCCAGGGCCACTTGGTCGCGATCGTAGTGTATGCAGACTTGCGGCGGTGCACCCTCCTTCAGGTGCGCTTGATCGATACCACTCTCCACCTGAAGCGCAGTGAGCAGGCGGTCGACACAGCGGTCGCGCTCGTCGGGAATTTCGGGAAGGAGAATGGGAAGGTCTAGTGTTACTTTACTCATAGCTCATACTTAGTTATTAGTTAATCAGCCCGCGCGGTCGATGTACCACTGTTCGGCACGGGGGATTGCCGTTTGGATAGCCCGTGACGGACTAAGGGATGCATCCTCGTTTAGCAACTCGCTAGCAATTTCAACGGCCTTTTGCTTTACCTCCGGGCTTAGATCGTCGAGTTGCTCGGAGAAATCGTCAATTATTAATTTCCTCTTCATAGCATAGCAGATTAATGCCCGTGTTCTAGTGCCCCCGACTGACTCTGGGCGTACACGAAGTAAGCTCCCTCGGTCACGATCTTCATACCCGCCGGTAGGGGATCGATCAGCCGCACGGCGGTGTAGCCGTTGTCGGTCACGCCGGGGTTAACCGGTAGCCGCTCGAAGTTGACCTCGTCGCCGATTTGCTCCGCCGGGGCGATAAACACGTAGGAAGACTCCCCGTCCCGCAGCACCGCCTCCTCGGGCAGGACCTGTACCGTCTCGTCGTTGAGCCAGATGCGGGCCTCGGCGAAGCGCCCCTGCACGAAGGGCGGTTGGTCGCCCTTCAGGTGGGCGTGCACCCGCACGGTCTTGTTCTCCTCGTTGAACTCCTTGCCGATCACGTGAATCTCCGCTTCGTAGGAAGTCGTTCCGAGCGCGGGAATGCGGTAGCTCACCCGCTGCCCCTTTTCCAATCGCGCAACGTCGCGCTCGAAGACGTCCAGTTCCAGGTGCAGGTGGTCCTCGTCGATCAACTCCATCAGTTCGGTACTGGGCTCGACGTAGATGCCGTCGTGCATCGAAATGGTCGTGATGTAGCCGCTACGGGGCGCAAACAGCGTGATGCGCTCGAGAATAGTCTCCGGGGTGAGCCGGTCCGTGCGGATGCCCAGGTATTCCAGCCGCTGCTTTACGCCGGATAGGGTAGCGGTTTTGGAAGCGAGCTCGGAACGTAGGCGCTGTACGTCCTTGAGAATGCCGGCATCGGCGGCCAGTAATGCTTCCTGGCGGTCCAACTCCTGCTGTAAGTACACCAGCTCGGCCGCGAGCTCCAGGTAGCGCTGCTGGTGATCGATGAACTCCGGATTTTCCAGGTAGCCCAGCACGGCTCCCCTCCTGACGTAGTCACCCTCAACGTACCCACGTACGTTGCGGACAAAGCCACTGGCCCGGGCGCTTACCGCGGCGTAGCCGTTCGGGGGCAGGCCCAGGGTACCGGTTGCGGTGAGGTAGTCGTTCACCTTTCGCTCACTTAAGTCACCGAGCCGGATATCCATATTTTTGATCTGGGCGGTGGTAAGGTGCACACCTTTTTCTTCCTCGCCATGTTCGTCTTCCCCCTCCGCGTAAGCGTCGTCAAGACTAGTTTCACCTGCGGGCGCGACGGCAGACGCTTCATTCCGGGCGGGGCCGCAGGTGCTGAAAAAAGTCAGCAAGAGCAGTGCAACTACCGCCGGCATAAATACTTTTATTGGTTTCATTTCGGGGGAGTTATTGGTTGAGAAGAAACTGGAGCTCGGCGACGCTCCGGTTATGGGCGAGCAGTTGTTTGTAGTAGGCCAGGCCGGAGCGGCCGAGGAGGTCCAGCGCACTGAGTAGCTCCAGGTAGGAAAGCTCGCCGGCGCGGTAATTCAGGCGGGTCAGGCGTACGATCTCGGGGTTGACTTCACTGAGTTGTCGTCGGTAGTAATCTACCGCGGCGGCGTAGCTAGCCGCCCGGGTAGTAAGCTCCAGTCGGCTGCGCCGTAGGCGCAGCCGCTCGGCGTCGAGCCGGCTTTCGGCCACGGCTACCCCCAGTTGCTGGGATTCGATCCGCCGCCGGACGGGCTGGTTGAAGAGTGGTACGGTCACCCCGGCCTCGATACCGCTCAGGTAGCCGCCCTCGAAGTACCGCTGGGCTGAGTAACCCAGTCGGAACCCCGGTCGCAGTTCCGCCCTCGTCTGCCCAATACCGCTGCGGGCAATGGCGATGTTGCGGTCGGCCAGTTGCACGGAAAGGGAGGCCTGGGTGGTGTCTAGTAGGAGTGGAGCGGTAGCCAGCCGCAGCGTATCGTTCACGTCCGTTGGCACTCCGCTTCCTATTAGGACACCGAGTTGCTGGCGTAACGCCCGGGTAAAAAGCTGCGTTTGTTCCAGTAAGAGCTCCTGTTCCCGCAGGCGGGAGCCGAGGTTGAGCGCCTCCAGCCGGTTGGCCTCCCCAGCCTGGACGCGTGCCTCGGCGATCCGGTAGTATTCGGCGTAGATGTCGACCAGCCGTTCGTAAAGCTTTAGCAGGGCTTGGCGTTGCTGTAGCTCGTAGTATACCCGCCGTACTTCCAACTTCAGTTCCGCTTCGGTCAGCCGGCCACTAACCAGGTTGCCGGCGACGATCGCGTCCTGCACGGCATTAGTCGCCCGCACCGCCGCCGGACTGTCGAAGCGCTGCACGACCGACAGTTGGTTGACCCGCTGACCGTTTTCGCGAAACAGTCCGTCACCGTTGTAGCTGATGTCGGTGACGCCGGGCGTGTAGGGCAGGCCCTGTAACGCTTGATTCTGCCGGATAAGCTGGTTAGCGGCCCGCACGTCGGGGTTAGCGGCGATGGCTTGCTCGATGGCCTGTTCCAGGGATAGGCTTTGCACCTCCTGCGTCCGCGCCAAATTCGGCAGTAGCAGCAGGGGTAAGAGCACTACCAGACCCGCTTTTTTGGCCAGCCTCCCTTGTTTCCACCCCTCCAGCCAGCTGTAGAGAATGGGCAGGATAACGAGGGTAAGGAAGGTAGCCGTGATGAGCCCCCCGATGACGACGGTAGCCAGTGGCCGCTGCACTTCCGCCCCGCCCGAGGTAGAGATGGCCATCGGCAGGAAGCCGAGCGAGGCTACCGACGCGGTCATGATGACGGGCCGCAGGCGCACCTGGGTACCCTCGATGATGCGCGCCCGAACGTCGTCCCACCCCTCCTTCTTCAGGTCGTTGAGGTAGCCGATGAGTACGATACCGTTGAGCACCGCCACCCCAAAGAGCGCGATAAAGCCGATGCCCGCCGAGATACTGAAGGGCATGCCCCGCAGCTCCAAAGCCCAAATACCCCCGATGGCGGACAGCGGAATGGCCACGAAAATGAGCGCGGCCTGGGAAAAACTGCCGAAGGTAAAGAACAGTAGCACGAAGATCAGGGCCAGGGCTACGGGCACGGCAATAGCCAGGCGCGCACTGGCGGCCTGTAGGTTCTCGAACTGTCCGCCGTAGGTGAGGTAGTAGCCAGGGGGGAGATCCAACTGCTGACTGATTTTTTCCTGTATATCGGTGACCAGCGTTTCCACGTCCGTATCACCTACGTTGACGCCGATCACGATACGGCGGTTGGTGTTTTCGCGGCTGATCTGCAAGGGTGCATCGACCAGTTGAACGCGGGCTACCTCACGCAATGGAACCTGGGAGCCGTTCTCGAGCGGGATGTAGAGGTTGGCGACGTTGTCGATGCCCGCCCGTGCATCGTCCTGCAGGCGTACGGTGAGGTCAAAGCGCCGCTCGCCTTCGTACACGGTGCCCGCCGAGGCCCCCGCGAAGGCCGCGCGGACGACCCGGTTGACGTCGCGCACCTGTAGTCCGTACTGGGCCATTTTAGGGTAGTCGAAGTCGACCACGATCTGCGGCATTCCGACGGCCTGCTCGACCGTTACGGTACCCGCTCCGGGAACATTTTGGATGATGGCCTCGGCTTCCTTGGCTTTTTGGTAGGCGATTTCCAGGTCCGGTCCGTAGAGTTTGATGGCTACGTCGGCCTTGGCCCCCGTGATCAGTTCGTTGAAGCGCAGTTGGATCGGCTGGGAAAACTCCAGTCCGATACCCGGGTAGTCTTCCATGACCTCCGCGATGGCCGCGAACATGCCCTGACGGTCGGGGGCGGTGGTCCATTCATCGCGGGGCTTCATAACAATGGTGTAATCGCCGATCTCTACCGGCATGGGGTCGGTGGGTATCTCGGCGGCACCGATGTTGGTGATAACTTCCTTGATCTCGGGAAACTCCTCCAGTAGGGTCAACTGCACCCGCTCGGTGAGTGCGACACTCTGTGAGAGCGACGTGCCGGGCGGCAGGATCTGCTGCATGGCCAGGTCGCCCTCGTCGAGGGTAGGAATGAACTCGCCCCCCATCCGGGAGAATACCCAGATACTGATGGCGAATAGCGCCACGGTAGCCAGTACAAACAGCGTCTTGAAGCGCAGGGCGGCATGCAGTAGGGGAGTATATCCGCGCTGGAAGAAGGCGATGATCCGATCGGCGATCGTCCGCTTGTTGCTCACCTGCTTGTTCAGTACGAGGGCCGCCATAGCCGGTACGTAGGTGAGCGAGAGGATCAGCGCCCCAGCGATGGCCAGCATGACGGTCTGCGCCATGGGGCGGAACATTTTGCCCTCGATGCCGACCAGGGCCAGGATGGGAATGTAAACCATGAGGATAATGATCTCCCCAAAGGCCGCCGAGCTACGGATCTTGATGGAGGCACCTTCTACTTCCGCGTCCATCTCCAGTTGCGTGAGTTTACGGCCGGCGAAACCTACCTGAAGCCGGTGTACGATCGCCTCTACGATAATTACCGCGCCGTCTACGATGAGGCCGAAGTCGATCGCCCCCAGGCTCATTAGGTTGGCGCTGATGCCCAGCACGTTCATCATCGAGATCGCAAAGAGCATCGCCAGGGGAATGACCGAAGCGACGATCAGGCCCGCCCGCCAGTTGCCGAGCAGGAGGATGAGTACGAAGACGACGATCAGACCACCCTCGATCAGGTTCTTCTCAACGGTACCGATGGCCGTGGAAACGAGCTTGTCGCGCACCAGGTAGGGCTCGATCACTACCCCCTCGGGCAGGGACTGCTGAATCTGCTCGACCCGCTCCTTGACCCGCTCGGTGACGGCCGACGAATTGGCCCCCTTGAGCATCATTACCCGGCCGCCGACGGCCTCCTTTCCGTTCCAGACCAGCGCCCCGTAACGGGGAGCCTTACCGAACTGAACGGTAGCGACGTCTTCGATAAGGATGGGTCTACCCGCGCGAACGTCGACCACGATCTTGCGGATGTCGGCCAGTTCATTGACCACGCCGTTGGTGCGGATGTAGTAGGTCCGGGGGTTCTTTTCGATGTAGGCACCGCCGGTGTTCTCGTTGCTGTTCTCCAGGGCGGTGAGGACCGCTCCGATGCTTATACCAACCGATTTCAGCAACTCCGGATCGACGGCCACCTCGTACTGCTTCAGGAAGCCCCCCATGGTGTTGACCTCCACGACCCCCTCGATGCCGGAGAGTTGGCGGCTGACGATCCAGTCCTGGATGCTGCGCAGTTCGGTGGCCGAGTACTGATCTTCGTAACCGGGCAGGGGGTGAACGACGTACTGGTAGATCTCCCCCAGACCGGTGGAAATCGGCGACATCTCCGGACTGCCCAGGCCATCGGGGATATTGGCTACCGCTTCCTTAAGGTGCTCGCTGACCAACTGGCGGGCCAGGTAGATGTCGGTGCTTTCTTCGAAAACCACCGTGACGACGGACAGGCCAAAACGGGAAATGGACCGTATCTCCACCAGGTCCTGCAGATTTTGCAGGGCCAGCTCGATGGGCGTGGTGATGAACTGCTCGATCTCCTGCGTGGCGAGCGTGGGGGAGGTCGTAATGACCTGCACCTGGTTGTTGGTGATGTCGGGTACGGCATCGATGGGTATCTGACGCAGGGAGAAGATACCCCAGAGGATGAGGGCCAGGACAAATAGTCCGACCACTAGCTTATTCCTTACGGAATAAGCGATAATTTTATCAAACATGAAGGGGAGAGTTCGTTAAACCGAGGGGTGCTGACGGGAGAGACTACTCCCGTAAAGTGGTTTAACTAGACTCTGGGGGGTTGCCCGTTGGGGCCACCTAAAGCGGTGGGGTTCCAGTCCCGGACGAAGCTGGGCTGGGTAATGCCGCGGGGGGGCAGCGGTTGCTGTTCTTCGAGAACTTCAAACGGGGTAGGGGGAGTATCCGCTACCGCGCTACAACAGGCGCATACGCAGAAGGGTGTGCAGTGATCCTGGTGACCGGCGTCGTTGTGATCGTGTTCGGCGTTTGCTTCGTGCAGTTCAGCAGGCGCGTCGAAGGCGACCAGGGGCTGCTCATCCTGGCAGGGGATGAGCGCCATACCGAAGAGGTAGACCGCGAAGAGAAGCATAGAGTAACGCACGTCGGAAAAACGTCTTTGTGAGTAGAAGGTTGAAACTTCGACTGATCAATGGATAGTTACTTGCTACTCTAAAAGGTAACCTTAAGGGCTGCTACAAGCTAAAGCTTATCAATTGTATAAAAACCGAGGCTAAACGGCGAACGTTGCAAAGGCTATAATCACACCTTTTGAACAAGACCTTAACACATGCCGAAGTTCAACAACACTTCCCGGACTTCACCGAGCCCCAACTTTAGATGACGGCATGGAATTGTTTTTGTATTACCTCACCCGTGGAGACAGCTGTGCGATGACCTTTACGTGTTGCATGGCCGATAAACGTAGTGAGATTCGTGCTGTGGCGGAAGAGCCCACCGTTATTTTAGGACTACCACAGTAGAGACTCGAGGAGTGGATGCCTCTGTACAAGAGATGGAAAAAGTTTGTCATGCGGACTTGCGATCAGCGCCTGCGTGAGCTCATCCACACCATCGGTCAGGTTACGTTCAACCAGCTTGACGAAGGGCTAGTCGGCTACGTACAGAAACGTGCGGAGTTGAGCAGTGATCTTACGATACAGACTACCCATAAGGAAATAGCGGATGAACTGCACGTCAGCCGGGAGGCTATCTCTCGTCTGCTCAAGATTTTGGAGCAGCGAGGGGGAGTCATGTTGGGTCGTAATCGCGTACAGTTGTTAAAGACGCCTTACACAAATAGAATCCGCAGAAAGTGATTTGCTCGTGTGATGTCGGTCACAAACTTCCCATGATCCACGCCGGAACTTTGGGATATGGACCGTTACGTCGATGCGATCATCAGTAGCTACTATGGGTATGCTGACTATTTGTGGCGGGATATTACCTCCCCTCAGTGGACCTCCTACTTCTATCTGCTGATCACGGTATCGACTGTCTTTTTCGTGCTCGAGGTTCTAATACCATGGCGTCGTGGACAGTCGATATTCCGGAAGGATTTTTTCCTTGATGTCTTCTACATGTTCTTCAACTTTTTTCTGTTCTACCTGATCGCTTATAATGCTGCTTCTACGGTGGTAGTCACTCTGCTTAACGATACGGTGAAAGAGTTCTTCGGCGGGTTCGATTTGCAGGCTTTCAACCCCATCTACACTTGGCCCCTTTGGACAGTCCTGCTTCTCGGGTTTTTCGTTCGTGACTTCATCCAGTGGGGGGTGCACCGCCTGATGCACCGCTTGGAGCCGCTATGGAAATTTCATCAGGTCCACCATTCCGTACGCGAAATGGGCTTTGCCGCTCACCTGCGCTTCCACTGGATGGAGATTGTACTGTACCGCAGCATCGAGTACATACCCCTGGCACTACTTGGAATAGGACTCTATGATTTCTTTGTCATCCATCTCGTCGGCCTCGCCTGGGGGCACTACAACCACGCCAATTTTCGACTACCAAACTGGCTGACCGGGGGCATCGTAGGTGGACTAATTGGCTTGGCCATTGGGAGCGGGAGCTTTGAAATCTCCCTGATCGATGACCCAACCAACTTCACGGCACTTGCCGGACTTGCCGGAGGGGTGGCTGCCGGAGGGCTCGTGCTAGCACCCTTAATGCCGTACCTATTTAACAGCCCCGAGATGCATCTCTGGCACCACGCGCGCCACCTGCCCGATGAAACCCGTCACGGGGTGAATTTTGGATTGACGCTTGCGATCTGGGACTACCTTTTTGGTACTAATTACCAACCCCGCAACCAGGCCGACTTGGAGCTTGGCTTCCCGGGGATGGAGACGTTTCCAAAAGATTTTGTGGGACAGGCAACTACTGGATTCAACCTGACTCGATTCCCATCGCAGTGTGATTAACGGTTAAAGACATCATGACTAGCAGCTTTCGTGAGGCTCACGTAGAACATAGTTAACGGAAGGTTAATGCACTGTGAGTGTGATAGACATCACAGACATGGGATGCCCCCCAGAATACCTTGTCTCTTCCTGATAATCTAACCCAGTACCTATGCGCCGCACCGTCAGTGTAAGCCCTCTTTCCGTAACTCTTCTGCGCGTGATGCTCAGTGGCATATTCTTGGTTGCGGGCGGAAACCATCTCTTGAACACCGAAGCAACCGTGGCCCGGATGCACCACGCCAGTTTGAAAAACTTCGCCCTCTACTTTGGAGAGCCGGAGTGGCTGGTGATTCTATCAGGAGTTACCATGCTAGTGGCAGGCTTAGGCCTACTCTCCGGCTTTCTTTCGCGCTACGCCGCGCTGGTGTTACTTGCGGTGCTCATTCCGATTACCATCACCGTACAGATAGGCCAGGTAACTACCCTGGGGCCACTGTTTAAGAATGTTGCCATCAGCGGCGGATTACTCTTTTTTATTATCAATAATTTCCCATCTCCAAACCTAATCCGATGAAAACTACCATCCTGTTTACACTTTTTCTTATCCTCGCCATCGGCGGTACTGCCAATGCTCAGGAGTCGAATGATACTACAATTATCGCGGGTGTAGAATCCCTGCAGAAGTACGTTGTACTGACCAAGAAGATACCACAGCTCAAACCCATTCTACTAACGGCCAAGCACTTTCGGGAGGAGGACGGCGCATCCTTCGGCGATTTCCAGATCATCATTTGTGGACAGGATATCGTCAACATCACGGACGCAGCGACGATGAACCCCTACATCGATCAGGCCCGCGAACTAGGAGTTACCCTAGTTGCCTGTGGTTTCTCCATGCAAAAGTTCGGGGTTGATCCCACTTTGGTACCCGATGGTATTGAGACCGTTGATAACGGGATTCAGCACAACTTCACCTTACAGAAGAAGGGTTATTACTCCATCAGTCTGTGATCTGAGGGGGTCCCTTTTCCGGTTCGAAGCGCTGTAGAAGTTGCATTTGTAACTCTGCACCTCATTATCCGATGCATCCCGCATAGGTTCTGTTTGGTGTATAAGTGTAACCTAGAAAAAAGAGATAATTTACTGGTAGTCAGCTAGTTATGCGAATTCGGCTCTGGCTTTTTCATTTCTAGGTTTCGTTTTCCTGCGTGAACGGTGGTTTTTGTAACCTCCCGTCCGTACCTTAAGTACATGGCAAAACCACGACGCAAGAGCGCCACCGCCCCCCTTCGGTGGACGCATGCCAACACCCTCATAAAGGGCCTGATGGCCGACCGCCGCTACAACACCGCCCTCCTGATTGGTGCCGGCATTTACTTCGGCCTCCGAATCGGGGACATCCTCCAGCTACGGTGGGACCAGATCCAGTCGGATCAGTTCGTCGTCAAGGAGGGCAAGACCGGGAAAGAAAGAATGGTCGACGTCCACGGCAACTTCCTGAAGCTTGCCAGAAGGGTAGGGGGGCAGTTGAAGATCTCCGCCGATTATCCTGGTTTGGTCTTCGTCCACCAGCGGAGTGATGGCAACCGGGAGAAGTCGATCTCGGTCACGGCCGCCAACAAGCGAATCCGGAACGCCTTCGCGACCTACGGAATTGATTCGCAGAACGCCAGTTCCCACACCCTGCGCAAGACATTTGGCCGGCGCATCTACGAGAATAACGGCCAGAGTGAGCACGCGTTGATCCTGCTGTCCCACATCTTCGGGCACCGGGATATCGGCGTCACGCGGCGGTACATTGGGTTGACCCAGGAGACGATTTCTAGCGCCTACCTTTCTTTATAGGTCGGTAAGGTAGAGCAGACTCACTACCCCCGCCAACCCCCATCGGTCAGCTCAGCCTGCCCCAGGCTGGCCATCATCTCCAATAGGTTCGCAGCCTCCGCCTGCCTTTTCGCACTCAGTTTTGGCTGATAGGCGGTAGCGATAGCCGTGACCGGTAGGGGTGTCTCTCCCGTTTCTCGCAGGAGGTCGCGCAAGGAGGTAACCTGTTCGGTGAGGTCTTTTGGCCATTTGCGCTTCTCCGCTACTACGACAACCGCAACATTGTCTTCCTCCAGTACCAAGGTGGACTGTACCCCTTGCTCCTCTGGAGCCTGATATTCCGGGCGGAGCCAGCGCACCAGTCCGCGCGCCTCCTCGGCGGCGCGTTCGGCATTTAGCTCAACCAGTCGTTGCAAGATTTCACCGGAGGGAAGGGAGCTATTCCATCCGTAGGCTTCAGCCACCGCCTTATCGAGATCATCGTGGAGTTGCCGGAGGATGCCCACTAATCCCTGCTCGTAAATTTTGCGATCCTTCTCATCAAGGGGCTTCTCACTACGTAGTTTTTCAAGCACGTTATACATGCCGGTAATGGTCAGCTTCATATGCTGAACTTGCTGGCGTTTACGGTGACTGTCAAGGCGCTCGGCCAAATGACGGATTGTTTCCTTCTGAGCTTCAGTAGGGTCAGGAAATGGAAAGGTGTTTAAACACTTCGTCTTATTATAAACAGAGTCATTTCCTATACCTAGACGTCCACCTGCGGCATCCGACCAGGTTACATGAATATTACTTGATAATACCCCGAGGACGAAGGTGTCTGATGAAGCAATGGCTATAAGTTTGTGGTCAGGTATAATCCCAACATTCTGGAAAACGAAAAATCGATGTTTTGCTGTTTCAGGTGTCACAATACACTGGGATAGACCCCTGAGAGCACTACGCAGCATAGGTCTGGTTCGTCCAAACAACCACCACTTTTCTCTGAAACCCTTGTCTCGACTAGCATCCCGCTCCGGCTTCACGTGATCGACCACATGCTGGTAGACTCTGGGATAGCGATCTTGAACCTCGTGAGGTTCAAACCCATACAAGTCGATTATATAGCTATTTCGAGAGTTCTGGGTAATATCCTTGCCGTTTCGGTAAGGCTTCACGACATCCGCATAGCTTGCCGATGAATCGTTTAGTAATTGCGTAGCGTCTTCATCTGAAAGAATGAATCCACTACCCCTTATCATCATTCCAAAGGAGTGCGTGTCTTTGCTGTACTTCAGTTCTACGGCTCCAGCAACGTTTGCGCCAATGGTCAGATCCTGGAGAATCTTTCCTTGTTTACCTTTGAGGCCTACCTCAATTTGACCGTTTTCCCGCTCGCTTTCAACCCCCTCCGTAGTCAATAGCGTCCCCAACTCGGAGCCGTTTCTGGCTACCGTCATAGCAATCCTCACCGCAGCTCCGTCTGATGCGTCCACCCAAGGGTGATCAGGTACAGCGTAAGTGATAGAAACCGGTTTCTTAGCTTCCAAAAAGTCGGCCATAACTCGCCGGTTAAAGGTTTGCCAGATGCTATTGGTGGTGATGAATCCGAATTGTTCCAACCTTCCTGTTTGCAAAGTCAAGGCTGCCTTGTACCACCAATACATGACAAAATCAGCCGAACCCGGTACTTTCTTGTACACGGTTCGTAGGTCCTTGACATAACCGTCGCCAAGAGCCTGGCGCATCTTCTCTCCCTTACCCAAAAACGGCGGGTTACCCACAATGAAATCAGCCTGTGGCCACTCCGCCTTCCGAGCTCCTAAGTAATGATGTACCTGCGTTCGCGCCGTATCATCCGGTACGTCCTGACCGGTAGCGGGGTGAACCTTGAAAGTGATACCGTCCCAGCGGGTGACAGGTATACCGTTATCGTCAAGTTGGGGCTCGATGCTATCCCATGCCAGGATCGCATCGCGATTTTCGATATTATGGTAGTCGCGGATGATTGGCTCGCCCAAGTCACTCACACCGCCGGTGCTGCGCAAGTGCCACTGCAGGTAGCCGATCCAGAGGACAAGCTCGGCGATCGCAGCCGCGCGGGGATTAAGCTCGATGCCCAGCATATTCTCCGGGGTAATGGTGGCTCCGGTGAGGCCGATGCTTATCTGTCCCTGGCCGAGATCACGCAGGGTATTCCTTACTTCCCCCTCCAGGCGTTTGAGCAGTTCGAGGGTGACGTAAAGGAAGTTGCCCGAGCCGCAGGCGGGATCGAGCACACGCAGGTCAGCGAGTCGTTGCAGAAACCCTTCGACCTTGGCGATCGCGCGGTCGGTCTTGTCCTCATCTGCCAGAGCGAGGGCTGCGGTCTGCACGCTTTCCCACTCGTGACGTAGGGGTTCCAGAATGGTGGGTTGCACGAGGCGCTCGACATAGGCGCGGGGGGTATAGTGGGCGCCGAGACTGTGTCGTTCCCGGGGATCAAGGGCTCGCTCCAGCAGGGTACCGAAGATGGCGGGTTCAACCTCCCGCCAGTCGGCTTCGGCGGCTTCAATGAGCAGCTGAATCTGGTCTTTGTCGAGGGCAATCGCGGTCGAGTTGGCGAAGAGCCCCCCGTTAAAGCGTTTAACCGGCGCGTTCAGAGCAATGCTGAATCCCCCGGTGTCCATGGCACCCCATAGGGCTTCCAGCTGGGGTACGAAACCGGCAGGCTGACGCTTGGTCAGGCGCAGCAGTTTGGTGAAGGCCTCATCGGGCAGCAGGCCGGCATCTTCGGCAAACATGGTGAAGAGGCAGCGCATCAGAAATTTGGCGATGGCCGCCTGGCTATCTTCCTGCAGGGAGAGGGTAGGGGCCTGCTCCAGGCTTTTAGCTAACCGGGCCAGTCGATCGGCGATCTTCTTGGTCACCTTCGCACTGCGGCGGGCGGGGTCTAGCACAAGGGGATCAGTCCAGACGAGGCGCAAGCGCTCGCGGAGTTCCTCGCGGTGGAGTTCCGGAATGGGAATGCGGTAATTGTTGGGGTCCGGGAAGGGTTGGTAGTGCCCGCCAGCGCGGCTCCAGTCGGCGTAGAGCGCGATGCTGTGCCCCACATCGGCCACCATAATGAAGGGGGGACGACCACCTCTGATCTCCGGTCCGTCGAGTAAGCGGGCATAATTCTCTGCCTGTTTGCGGGCCTTCTCCATGGCCACGTCCCAGCCCCGGGTACCGCGTTTCCCGTGGCCGGTTTTGCGGGAACGCAGGTGCTGGGTTTTCTCGGCGCTGAGTGCGGCGGCGCTTTCCAGGGTAGCTCCCTGCTTGTTTTCTAGGATAAAGTGGCCGCGCCGGTAGCAGTCGATAAACTTGGTGTTGCCGTTCCGACCGGTCACCCGCTTTTCGAAGACGTAGGTGTTTTCACTCTCATCCGGCAGGCTCGGGTCCGGTTTCGGTACGCCGATCAACTCACAGAGGTCGTTGGTAAAACTTTGAGCGTTGCTGGATTCAGCGGCCCCCGAGGTGGACCACTTTTGTACAAAGTGAGATACATCAGTCATATCGGCAAGGTATACAAAAGTCAAAAGCGCAAGGGAAAGGGAAAAAATTACTCAACTACAAAAGCCTATAACAACATCTACCTACTGTTTCCAGCACGTCAGTCTCTCACCACATTCTTTGGTCGGTAATCTTGAGTTGTGCTGCATAATTATGGAAAGAACTGAGTGCAACATGCCATGATTAGTTACATCTTCCGCGTGTTGATCGAGCAACCAAAGTAAACCATGTGCTCGATGACCAGCTTCACGACAAGCTTTTATGAGTTTTCGATCCCCACTAAGTGCTAAACAACCTTCCTCTTGAAGCAACGCAAAGAAGGTTAGATCAGGATCAGACAGACTAGCAGAAAGTTGGTCTCGCAGGTCTGAAATAAGGCCCTCGTCAGCTTCTTCCAATTGCAGTCGGCCATCCTTCACAAAAGGTTGCCAAATAGCCATTTGGCCATCATTAAGCTCATAGAATACATCAATTGAAACAACTACTTGATGATCGATAAGAATTAGTAAGTCGCAACTGTTGGACAGAGCCAGATCAATTAGAATGTTTGCATCAGTAACTAGTAATCTTGACATGACGTCAAAACTACTAAATACTGGCAAATCTATGACCCTTTAAACAAAACCTCGCGGAAATCACCCAGCTTCATACCGTAGAGCTCGGCAGCTTTACTTTGCGAAATAATATCTTCGGCAATTCCACGTCCAAGTAGTTCCAGCATTCTAGAGGGATTTTCTCTACCCTGGAAAGCGGCAGGCTCATCTTTTCTCCAACCCAGTTGACTGATACTAATCATGGCATTTTTAAACCCATGATCGGTCAATATATGTAGGTCCTTCGCCCGGTATAGTAGCGCAGCTACTGATAGGCCGAACTCACCCTTAAGCTCCAATAGCTCTACTGGGTGAATATGCTTTCGCTTCTGTCCTACCCTTTCTCGCATGACCTCACCAGGAATCGCAAACTCTCCAGCAAATCGGTTAACCACTTTTTCATGATCTAACTTGTCTGAAACGTTGATCAGTAGATGATGTCCGAGCTCGTGTAGCAAGGTAAAACGCTGTCGATCAATTGGAAGGTTCTGGTTGAACACAATGAAATCTTCGGGGCCGTTGGGTAGTGAGCTTAGTCCGTCGAAAGATTTGTGGCTTTTCAACGCCAGTACTTTGATATGCTCTGCTTCAAGTTCATCTACTATACTATGAATAGGGCTCAGACCCACCTTCCATTTGTCACGTAGCCAAGTGGCGGCTGAAGCGACGTCCTCCAGTGAATTAATCTTCGGTTCATAACGCGGGAACGGTTCGGAGGAGACATTCATCACGTGTTCCAATTGAGTAAACCGCTCAAGAAAGTCGCGGGTCTGCTCTTTGATCTGATCGCTGAGCTTCGCGCTCAGCGACTTCTTTTTTCGGTAGGCGACCTCTCCGATCTCTTTAGGTTCACGCAGGAAGTACTCATAACTCAAATCGAGTGCACGAGCAATCTGACGAAGCTTTTTAGCATCAGGGTCTACCTCTCCACGTTCGTAGCGACTGAGAGTGGGAAGGCTTATATCGTCGCCGGTCCGTGCAGCCATCTCTTTGAGCGAGAGACCACGTAGGACCCGCGCCGACTTTAGGCGGGCGGGTAAAGACATCTTTCAATAGTTGTATAGTCGTGACACAGTAGCTAATGCTTGATATTACTTACTTTATCAAGCGGATCGGATTTGCCCAAAAAGACTCACCGCAAACATAAATTCCCTGCTAAGATAGCTGCGCCATGAGAAAAAAACAAGAAAAAAAAGAGATTATTCTCTAATCTTTCGCTCATATTCAGAAAAGTACCGTACCTTACAAACGACAAAGAGGCAAAGACTCTGACGAGCCCTCACCTCCTGTGCTGGTTTGCACCCGACAAGGTACGCATTTTCGCGTAACGTGTCAAGCACGGATGAAGGTTAGTCAGGTCTTGCCTCGCTTCTTTCACGCTCTAAAAACATGAAATCATGCGAGCAGCTTACTACCGTGCCTTCAAGGGTACCGATTCCCAACACTACTTCACCCTCCACTCCCGTGGCAACGGTGAACCTATCTTACGTAGCGAGGGCTACACTACCAAAGCTAGTCGTGATAACGGTATTGATTCCGTCCGGCGGCACTCCCCATTCGATAGTTACTACCGTAAGTACGGTTCTGGCTACGGCAACTACTGGTTTAACCTTGTTGCCGCTAACAATGAAGTGATTGGCACTAGTGAAACTTACTCTACTGTTCAAGCTCGCGAGACTGGCATTGCTGCCGTTAAACGAGACGGTGCAACTGCACAAGTAGTACGAGAAGAGTTTGCGTAATCATTTTTGAGGCTTTGAAGAGGCGATGGAATCTAGGATTCCATCGCCTTTCCAAGTTTCGCCTTCTACTAAAGAGGTAGAGCTCTAAGCTCTTGCAGCTGTACGAATCTCACCTACAGTAATTCCTAATAATTAAATATTCGACCAATGTCAATAGTAGTTTCTTACAGTGGATTTACCGGCGCTCGGCAAAATCCTGACGGATCATGGGTTTGTGGTGGTGCTTTCACTGGAGCCCGGCAGAATCCCAATGGATCATGGGTTTGTGGTGGTGCTTTCACTGGAGCCCGGCAGAATCCCAATGGATCATGGGTTTGTGGTGGTGCTTTCACTGGAGCCCGGCAGAATCCTAATGGATCATGGGTTTGTGGTGGTGCTTTCACTGGAGCCCGGCAGAATCCTAATGGATCATGGGTTTGTGGCGGTGCTTTCACTGGAGCCCGGCAGAATCCTAATGGATCATGGGTTTGTGGCGGTGCTTTCACTGGAGCCCGGCAGAATCCTAATGGATCATGGGTTTGTGGTGGTGCTTTCACTGGAGCCCGGCAGAATCCTAATGGATCATGGGTTTGTGGCGGTGCTTTCACCGGAGCCCGGCAGAATCCTGATGGCTCATACGTCTGCGGCAGTGCTTTTACCGGAGCGCGGCAGAATCCTAATGGATCATACGTCTGCGGTGGTGCATTCACCGGAGCCCGGCAGAATCCTGATGGCACTTGGGTTTCTGCCTAGAGTGTTGACAATGCTATTACTTTGGGAGCAGATTTACAACAAAAGACTGCGTCCAAACGGTGGAGGAGAGGATATCAAAACACTCTGCTTAACATAACCCCACTTCTAGGCAGTTTTTACACTGGTAAGGCTATAAAGCCGGCGTCTGCAATACCTGCACTGATTTCGGCAGAAGAAACCTCATCTTCCGCATGAACGGTAAGTATGCGGTTGATACTCTCTAAGTCAACCTTCCAGCGTTTAATAGACTTGTGGCCGTCCAGGGCGGGGGTGACGCCACGTACGCAGCCACCACAGTTGATGTTGGTTTTGAATCGCATGGTCTTCATGGGCAGGGGGGGTGGGCGGTTAAAGGGTTGCGGACTTCAGGCGCAGGCTGTTGAGCACTACGGAAACCGAGCTGAAGGCCATGGCGGCTCCAGCGATCATGGGGTCAAGTAGAAAGCCGTTGATGGGGTATAGCAGTCCGGCAGCAATGGGGATACCGATGAGATTGTAGATGAACGCCCAGAATAGGTTCTGCCGGATGCCGCGTACTGTCTGCTGAGACAGTTCGAGGGCACGGGGGATGGCGGTCAGGTCGGAGGTAATGAGTGTCATCTTGGCTACGTCCATGGCAATATCGGAGCCGTGGCCCATGGCGATGCTGACGTCGGCAGTCGCCAGGGCGTGACTATCGTTGATGCCGTCGCCGACCATGGCTACGACCCTGCCCCTTCCCTGTAGTTCTTCTACGAAGGTGGCCTTGTCGGCCGGCAGTACTTCGGCGCGGTAGTCGTCCAGGCCTACCTGTTTGGCCACCGCAGCGGCGGTCTGCCGGTTATCGCCGGTAAGCATGTACACCTCGATGCCGCGCTCGTGGAGCGTGCGGATAGCACTGGCCGAGCTAGCCTTAACCGGATCGGCAATCGCGACCAGCCCGATGGCCTCGGTATTTCTAGCGACGAAGACGACGGTATTGGCCTCGTTGCGCAGGGCTTCGGCCCGGGTGCGGAGGTCAGTACTAAGCTGTAGGTCTTGCTCGCGCATCAGTCGCTCGTTGCCGACGTAGTAGGTGTTGGGTCCGTGCACGAAGCGAATGCCCTGGCCAGTGAGGCTCTCGAAGTCGTTGACTTCGGCTTCGATCAGGCGTTGGTCCTCGAGCCATTCGACCACGGCGCGGGCCAGAGGATGCTCCGATAGTGCTTCGCCCGCCCGCAGGATGCCCTTCACCGCACCGGCGTCCGCGACCCCCTCCCAGTGTTCAGCCGTAACGGTGGGCTTGCCCTGGGTGATGGTACCGGTCTTATCTAGTACGATAGCGTCGACGCGGTGACCCAGTTCGAGGCTCTCGGCGTCCTTGATGAGGATGTTATTTTCCGCCCCCTTACCGATGCCGACCATAATGGCCGTAGGTGTAGCCAAGCCAAGAGCGCAGGGACAGGCGATGACCAGCACGGCCACGGAGGCCAGCAGGGCGTGGGAGAAGGCGTCATCTCCACCCAGCAGCATCCAGGCGATGAAGGTCGCCGCGGCGATGCCGATCACGACGGGTACGAAGATACTAGCGATCCGGTCGACCAGTTTTTGTACCGGGGCCTTGCTGCCCTGGGCTTCGCGGACCATACGGATGATGGAGGCCAGCAGCGTAGTACCGCCCACCTTCTCGGCCAGGAAGCGGAAGCTGCCGCGCTGATTGACGGTGCCGGCAAAAACGGCCTCGCCCGCCACCTTACGCACGGCCAGCGGCTCGCCGGTGATCATACTTTCGTCTACGAAGCTTTCGCCCGCGGTGACTTTACCGTCTACCGGGATCTTCTCGCCGGGTCGTACGAGTAGCATATGCCCTACCTGCACCTCTTCAGTCGGTAGCTCGGTCTCGCGACCGTCGACGATGGCGCGAACGGTCTTGGGTTGCAGACCGATCAGCTTCTTGATCGCCGAGGAGGTGTTGGACTTAGCGCGTTCCTCCAGCAACTTGCCCAGGGAGATGAATACGACGATGACCGTAGCGGCCTCGTAGTATACGTGGGCCGGCAGGCCGCGCGCCAGCCAGAATTCCGGATACACGGTGTTGAACACGCTGAACAGGAAGGCGATGCCGGTACTCAGTGCCACCAGCGTATCCATATTGGCCGTGCCGTGGCGAGCCTGCCGGTACGCCCCCACGTAGAAGTGGCGACCGAACCAGAAGAGCACCACCGCCGCCAGCACCAGCGAGATCCAGCGCCCGGCCTCCCACTCCATGAAGAACATCCCGATGATGAAGACTGGAAGAGTGAACACACTGGCCCAGAGCGTACGCCGCTTGAAGGTCTGGTAGGCCTCCTCCTTGAGTTCCTCCTGCACCGCGTCGGGATCCTCGGTATCGATCAGCAGGTCGTAGCCGACGGCTTGTACCGCACGGCGGAGTTCCTCGGCAGAGATCCGGGTACGATCGAAGTCCACTAGCGCCGTAGTATTGGCGTAGTTGACGCTCACGCTGTGTACGCCGGGCACCTTAGCCAGGATGTTCTCCACGCCGGCCGCACAACTGGCGCAGCTCATCCCGGTGACGGGGAAGGAGGCGGGGCGGGCGGCGGAAGGCGATGGGGGCGAGACCAGGGTAGCGCTCATGGTGAATGCGTTGACAAAGCCTTTGGTGGCACGGCTTTACTGAAAAACACGGTGGTCCGGCCGGCGGTTTTTCTATATTTTGATATGATGCACCGGAATACGTGCCGGGAAACACTAGTGGCTGCCCTGTTGGCCGGCGGACTTTTCTGTAGGCTGATAGTCATAGTTACTAGAGGGTACCATACGGTAGATCTTGCCGGTCGTGCCGGACGGACCCGGGGTCTCACTGGTGAGTACGTACAGTTCACCGGCGGTATCCTGGGCGAAGGCGTTGATGTAGCGGCCGCGTCTTCGGTCCGCTGCGTTACGTATGGATACTTCGGACACGTCATACGGTCCTCCTCCACTGTTCCTGGCCGTGTAGATCGCGCCAGCCGGGCTGTCGTGATGCTGGGTCCACATACCGAAGATGTAGTCTCCGTCCAGCTCACTGAACTGTCCGCCCCGGTAGACGTATCCCCCGATGATGGCGATACCGTAGCCGTCGTAGCCTAGCGTGTCTTTATGGGGTAGGACGACAATGGGATCGATCAGCGGCGCGCCGTCGGGGGTTTGGTTGGGACAATCGGCCAGGGGCTGCTTGGCGCTAGCGGCGTTGAAGCAGCTTGTGCCTTCCTTGACGTTCCAGCCGTAGTTACCACCGGACTGGATAATGTCCACCTCTTCCCATAGGTCCTGCCCCAGATCGGCGGCGAAGAGGGCGTTGCTACCACCGCGGTCGAACGAAAAGCGGTAGGGATTGCGCAGGCCGGTGGCGTACGTTTCGCGTACCCCTTCCCGGTCGGCTAGGAAGTTGTCGGCGGGTATACCGTAGGGGTCGCCCTGGTCGATGTCGATACGGATGATGCTGCCCAGCAGGTTTTGTGTCTGTTCTTGTCCATTGCCCCCGTCGTTGCGTTCGTACCAGTCGGCGAGGTGACCGGTGCCGGTGTCGTTAGCCCCACCGCCGTCACCGAGGCCCAGATAGAGGTAGCCGTCCGGTCCGAAGGTGAGGGTGCCGCCGTTGTGGTTGCCCTGCGGCTCGTCAACGTACAGGAGAATACGTTCCGTACCGGTATCGGCCCGCAGGGGGTCGGCGGCATCCCGCCGGAACTCCGACAGGTGCTTGGTATGGCTATAGTCCGCCGGCGCACCGCTGCGTAGGGGGACGCTGTAGTGGACGAAAAAGCGGCCGTTGGCGGCATAGTCCGGGTGGAAGGCCAGGCCCAGCAGTCCGCGCTCTTCGTGCGCGGGCTTGAGGTCCATAATTTCATCCCGTAGGTCGAGGAAGGGCTGGTCTAGCAGCTGCCCTGCGGTATCGATGACGTAGACCACGCCGGGTTGGTCGACCACGTAGTAGCGACCGTCGGGGCCCTGCTCCATACTCAGCGGGTTGGTGAAGCCTTCGGCCAGCAGCTCAAGAGCTACGGAGCCGAGGGTGCTATCTGGTTGACTCGTGTCCGCCGCAGAGACATTATCCCGACTGGATTCACTGGGTAGACTACTCTGACAACCAGCAAGTACGAATAGCAGGGGCAGGTAGGCAAACAGGGAATAGGAATTTTTCATTACGGTAGGTTTAGCAAAAGGAATTCGATGATTGGACGGTGTCCGGTATATCAACTAAGCTTGCTTCGCAGCAATTGCGCGTTCACCGCACAGATCACGGTGCTTGCGCTCATCAGCGCCGCGCCAATGGCTGGGTTGATCATCAGTCCAGGCACGAAGCCCGTCGCCAGGGGCAGGGCTACTACGTTGTAGCCGGTGGCCCACCAGAGGTTTTGCACCATTTTGCGGTGGGTGGCTTTGCCGAATAGGATCAGGTTGACGATATCATTCGGGTTGCTGTCGACGAGTACTATGTCGGCGGTCTCGGCAGCCACGTCGGTGCCCGAGCCGATGGCGATGCCCACGTCGGCCTGTGCCAGGGCCGGCGCATCGTTGACCCCGTCGCCGGTCATGGCCACGAACTCGCCAGCGGCCTGTAGCGCCTTGATCTTATCCTGCTTTTGTTCCGGTAGCACTTCGGCCATGTAGTCGTCCATGCCGAGCTCCCGGGCCACGGCGGCGGCCACCCGCTCGTTGTCGCCGGTCAGTAGCGAGCACTTGATGCCATTATTCTGCAGGGTTTTGATCGCGCCGGCGGAGCTTTTCCGGATTCGGTCGGCGAAGGTCACGAAGCCCGCTAGCGCACCGTCGATGATGATGAAAATCTTAGTGTCTACCGTCTCCTGCTCTTCGGCGGGGGCCGTGAGGCCGGTACGTTCGAGCATGGGGTAGCCACCAGCGCGTACCGCCCTGCCGTTGACCGTTCCGCTAACGCCCACACCGGCTTCGTACGCAAAGTCGCTACTAGCGGGTACCCGCAGACCGTCCGCCTTGGCGCGCCGCTGCAGTCCCTTGGCGATGTGGTGCTCCGAGCCGCTCTCCACGGCCGTGGCGTAACGCAGCAGTTCCGCCTCGTCGTAGGCGGCGTCCAGGGGGACTACCCGCATCACTTCGTGGGAGCCCTCCGTCAGGGTACCCGTCTTGTCGAACACGATGGTCGTGATCTTGCGCGCGTTTTCGAAGGCGGTGCGGTTACGTACTAGTAGGCCGTGCTTGGCCGATACGCTGGTCGAGATGGCCGCTACCAGGGGGACGGCCAGGCCCAGGGCGTGCGGGCAGCAGATCACCATCACCGTCACCATTCGCTCCAGGGCGAAAGCCAGCTCGCTACCCAGCAGCAGCCACACCGCGAAGGTGCCAACCCCCCCCACCAGCGCTACGACGGTGAGCCACTTGGCGGCCCGGTCGGCCAGTTTTTGAGTCTGAGACTTCTGTCCCTGAGCGTCGCGCACCAGCTTGACTACCCGGCTGAGGTAGGTATCCTCCCCGGTCCCCTTCACTTCTACGCGGATCGAGCCGCTGCCGTTGATCGACCCGCCGATGACCTCGGCTCCCGCGGCTTTGGTGACTGGCTTGCTCTCGCCAGTCAGCATGCTCTCGTTCAGGTCGGTCGTCCCCTCGGTGATGAGGCCATCGGCGGGTACTTTTTCTCCGGGTTTAATCACGATCAGGTTACCCGGCTTGAGCTCGCTTACGGGGACTTTCATCACATGATCGCCGTGTACTAGGTTGGCCTCATTGGGCATCAGCTCGGCCAGCGCCTCCAGCGCCCGGCTGGCACCGAGTACCGAGCGCATCTCGATCCAGTGGCCCACTAGCATGACGTCGATCAGGGTAGCCAGCTCCCAGAAGAAGGTCTTTCCCTCCAATCCAAAAACCACCGCGGAGCTATATAGGTAGGCCGCCGAGATGGCCACGGCGATCAGCGTCATCATCCCCGGCGCAGCCTTACCCAGCTCGTCCTTCAGTCCCTTCAGAAAGGGCCACCCGCCGTAGAAATAAATGATCGTAGACAAGCCGAAGAGTACTAGCAGCTGCCCCGAGAGGTCCCAAGCTATCCCCAGCCACTGCTGAATCATCGGGGCTAGCAGGAGCACGGGGACGGTCAGCACCAGCGACACCCAGAAACGCTGCTTGAAGTCTTCGATCATCATGCGGTGATGATCGTGGTGACCGGCGTGCTCGCCGTCGTCCATCCGACCGTGGTCCATCTTCGAATGATCCATGGTACTGTGGTCCACGGTGGCCGTTCCGTCGTGGTTCTGGTCACTGATGGCCGCCTCGTGCCCGTGTTCGGTCAGCTCCGCCAGGTGATCCGCTACGGCTTCGGCCTCCTGCAGTCGGTAGGCACCGGCCCGGCCTAGGGCCTGGTTCAGCGTACTATCGGTGACGTGACGCGACATGGTGACCGTCGCCCGCCGGTCCGCCAGCTCCACGGTTTCCACGCCTTCGATCCCGAGCAGTGCCGTACGTACGGCGGTTCTGCTCTGCTGGTCTTTGAGGCCGGCGATGGTGTACGTATGGGTCATGGCATGTGGTTTTTCGGTGGACTTACTGGACGGCGATCACGGGAATAGACACGCGAAGGGAATCCCAGCGCATGCTGATGCTACCCGCCCCGGTAGTGGTGGCTTTCACTGCGTATGTCAGTGATTCGGTCGCTTCGGCTAATTTCTCCGGGCGTGTGGTCAGGCGCAGTACGTCGCGATTCTCGTCGTAGTCGTCAGCCAGGTGCTGTTCGTAATTCTCATTGAGGATGACGGTCCATTCCTCCCGCCCCGGGATGGTAAACAGCGCGTAGGTGCCCGCCGGTACGTCCTGTCCGGCTATGCGTACCGGTCCACTGAAGTTGACCGACGTGGCGTTGTGTGCGCCCGTAGCCCATACCCGGTCGTAGGCCACCAATCCGCCCCAGATCGTGCGGCCGCGCTTGCCCGGAGAGGAGTAGTCGACGTGGACATGAACGTCTCCGATGCTGCCCATGGCAGCGGTATGTGGGCTCAGGGGCTTGGATGTTGTTGCTACCGCCATGTGGTCGTGTACTTCCGTAGGCGCGCTGGTTTCCCCACCGGTAGGGGCGGGGTCGCAGGTGCAAATTAGGGCGGAAAGGGCAAGCAGGCAGAGGCTGCGCGTGGGCGATATCATAGTTAGTTTTTGTCGGTGAGTGAGATAAAGGAGGAAACGGCAAACACGGTGGTCGCAAAGCCCAGGACCATTTCGCTCCAGACCAGCACCTTGGCGGGGTAGGTAGCCGGCACGAATTCCCCAAAACCGGTGGCGGTAAAAGTCACGGTGCTGAAGTATAGCCCATCGACCAGGCGGTAGAACAGAGAGGGAGGATTGAAATTCTTGAGTGCATCGCCATCGGCCAGCGTCAGCGTGCAGTAATTGACCCCGTAGGCAACGACGAAAAAGGACACCATCACCCCCAACGATACCAGACAGTTGCGGATCGACATATCATCCCCGTTGATGTGGTTGAAGACGCGCCGAAAGGTGGTAAATAGGTAAAAACCAAACTGGACGGTACCGATTAGGGCTACCAGGACCGCGGTGTGCGCAAAGTCGAACCGGAGGGCCGCTACGGCGAGCAGACTACCCCCTAGCAGTAGTCCGACCTCCCGGAGGAGCAAGCCCCACTGTATGGCGTTACCCACGGACCCACTGCATTAGCACGAGTACAATGCCCGCGCCGACGAGGAGCACAATAACCGTAGTGGTCAGGGTATGGAGGAACCGGCTAAATTTTCCCTTCGGCCCGTCGGGTTGGCAGCAGTCTTTCATGGCGGATCGTCAGTAGGTACCTTATTCTTCGGAAGGATCGGACTGACCCTCCATGTAATTGCCCTGTACACCCACCCCGTGGATATAGACCAGCGTGCCCCCGTAGTGCGCGGCCATACCTACAGTAGAGGCCGAACCGCCCACTGCGAGTAGTACAACAATCTCCAGCCATCTGCGGCCCCGGAGTATCCAGAGACTGACGCCCTTCATGACGAGTGCCGCAACACTGAGCCCTAGCGTCCATCCCGCATACGTATCGTGAAGATTCAGCACTTGCTGGGCGGCCGGGGTCAGGCCGTGCGTATGGGGATGCGTAAAGTTGCTGGCGGCTAGTGCACCGGCGACTCCGCCCGCTAGTAGTAGCAGGGTGATCCAGTCGAGCGGCTCTTTCCAGATGAAGAAGGTGGCCAGCTGCGTGCAGGTGGCTAGTAGGAGCAGCATGATGGGCACGTGCACCACCAGGGGGTGGAGGTTGGAAAACTCGGCCAGCGAGGCGTTTACGACGGACGACTCCTCGATCTGCTGCGCAACTCCCAAGACGGGAAGAACGATGGTCAGCAGCAGCAGCAGCAGGGAATATTTCATAATGTGCCTGTTTACTATCGCTTACCACATTAGTTTAATACCGGCACCGATGCCGTAATCGCTGTCGTAGCGGGCCTCCACGCCGAAGTACTGCCCCAGGATGTAGCTGGTACCGAAGGTGTACTCGATCTCCCGTCCGGTGAAGCTATACCGCCCCTGGGCCGAGGCGCGCCAGCGGCTGGTGAGCGGAATATCCTCCCGCTCCAGCTGTAGCTCGAAGCGGCCGCGGTGGTCGACGCGCAGGTCCGACCAGACCATCATGGGCAAAAAGTACCGCACGCCGGCTAGGGCTACGGCTTCGGTCTCCAGGTCCTCGCGGCCGATCTCGGGATCCATGACCTGGGTGCCGTCGTACTCGAAGCCAACGTAAGCCGACAGGTACTGTCGGGGGTCAAGGTAGCGCATGGCCTTACCCTCCACCTCGAAGTTGCCGTCGTAGTCCGCCTCTCCCTCCAGGCTAAATTCATTGTAGATGTTGAAATAGGCGAAGTCGGCCCAGCCCCCGTTACTCAGGCCGCTCACGCTGGCCATACCGAAATACTGCCGGTCATCCATGGCGAATTTATCGTAATCTGCCCGGTCGGCGATCAGTAGATCGGAGCTTCCTTCGTAGCCGATGATACGCGCCATGCCCGACATCATGTGGTACAGCAGGTGGCAGTGAAAGAACCAGTCCTTGTCTTCGGTAGCGGCAAACTCGATGATGGTAGTTTCCATCGGAGCTACGTTGACCACGTGCTTCAGGGGGGCATGGTCACCCTGGTTGTTGACGACCCGGAAAAAGTGCCCGTGCAGGTGCATCGGGTGGCTCATCATGGTGGTATTGTGGAACACGAAGCGGACGTTCTCGCCCCGCTCAATCATGATCTTATCGGACTCCGACAGCGGTTCGTTGTTGATCATCCAGACGTAGCGCAGCATGTTGCCCCCCAGGTAGAGGTGCACAACGCGTACGGGCCGGCCGTCCTTCAGGGCGGTGGGCGCTTCGGACCGTAGCATGTTGTAGTCGAAAATAGTTTCATCAGGATATGCCTGCTTCAGCTCATTGTAGCCGGTCATCATCACACCCATGGGGGCATCGGCACCCGTGTCCATCTCCATCGTCTTGCCATCCATCTCGGAGGCCTTGTAGGTCTTTCCCCTGTCCGAGCCGGACATCGCATGGTTCATTTTGCCGTGATCCATCTTACTGTGGTCCATGCCGGTAGGTGGGGTGGTGTCCTTCTGCATGCCGGGCATCGCGTGACCCATTTTGCTATGGTCCATCTTACTGTGGTCCATACCGGACATGTTCGTAGCTGAAGAATCCTTCCTCATGGGCATCTGCATATCCGTAGTACCCACACCCTGCACGTCCATGTCCATCTGCATACCCATGTCCATCATGGATTCCATAAGAATATCCGCATTACTGGGTGCCTGGCCGGCGGGGTAGACCGTCGGTTCCGGAATATCGTTGGGGGCCTTACCCATCTGCATACCGGGCATGTCGGTCATCATGCTTTTCATTTCCTGGGTAAGGGCGTAATAATCGACGGGCGGGAGATCCGGGGCGGCATGGTCGGTACCGGAGCCTAGCCAGGTAGTGGTGTACCGGTAGCGATCCCAGGAGGTGGCGCGGAACTCATAGCGACCGCCGGCTGGCAGGGTCACCTCGATGTCGTAAGTCTCGGCCGTGGCGATAAGTAGCTTGTCGACTTCGACGGGCTCGACTTCCTGCCCGTCGGCGGAGACGATTGTCATTTTCCCTCCGGCAAATTGGAGCCAGAAATGAGAGGAGGCCGAGCCGTTGATGACACGCAGACGTACTGTCTCGCCCGCATTAAGGTCGGCATAGGCGTCGGTTATTTTGCCGTTGCTGAGAAAGGCATCGTAATACACATCGGCCAGGTCCATGCTGGGCATTCGGTTCCACTCCAACCAGGCCTGTTTACCCAGGTTACCGGAGGCCAGGGCCTTACCGTAGCTCTGTACGGCATTTCGTTTGATGGCGTACCAGTCGGTGTGCCGTTTGATCTGGCGGAGCACCTCGTGGGGATCCTGCTTCGTAAAATCGGACAGTACCACTACTTTTTCCTTGGTGGACGTACCCGCCTTAGGTTGAATAACGATGGAGCCGTACAGTCCTTTCTGCTCCTGGAATTCGGTGTGGGAGTGGTACCAGTACGTACCGTTCTGGATGATGGGAAAGGAAGCCACATAGGTATCGCCGGGCTCGATGAGGCTGGTATTGAGCATGGGTACTCCGTCGTATTTGTTGGGCAGTAGCAGGCCGTGCCAGTGGAAGGATACGGTGCCCTCGGTGCGGTTAGTCACATAAATGCGTGCCGAGTCGCCCTCGGTGAAGTTCAGGGTGGGGGCGGGAATGGAGCCGTTCGTGGCCAGGGCCGGGGTGGGCTTACCCGTGAAGTCCACGGTGGTGTCTGCTACCGTAAGGTGATAGGTCACTACATTGCCGGTACGCGTGGTGAGCGACTGGCCGGGGATCACCTCGTAGGTACTGGCGGTACCGTCACCGGCCTGCTGGGCGGTAAGACCGAGCGAGGCCAGTAGCAGTCCGGTAAGCAGCAAATGGGTCCGTTTCATATTTGGGGTATTTTGGGGGGGGGGTAAAAAAGTACCCCGTCGGACCGCTTAAGCAGTCGGACGGGGGTACTTCTAGCAATCGGTGTTTAAGCGGCCATCTTGCGGCACTCGGCGGCGCACTTGCGGCAGCTCTCGGCGCAGCGCTGGCAGTGCTCGTGATCGTGCGCGGCGCATAGCTCGGCGCAGTAGTCACAGACCTCGGCGCACAGGACGCACTGCTGCTTGCTGAACTTCGAGTCGGCGGCCATCAGACCGATGCTGGCCTGAAGCACTTCGATGCACTGGATGCAGCAGTAGGGGCAGTCGTTCATGGACTTCATGCCCGCCATTTTGGCCAGACATACCTTGCAGTCGATCAGACACTCCAGGCACGATTCCATGCAGGCAGTGTACTGGTCTTTAACGGATACGGATAGACTCATAGTAAAACGGGTTTGGTTAGTCTTGCTGCTCCAGGCGGTAGATCATGCGCTTCATCTCGGCGATCTCCATCTCCTGAGCCTCGATAATTTCTTCGGCGAGTTTGATGGCCTCAGGGTCCTTTAAGTGAGCCTTCTGACTCACTATAATGGCCGCCTACTGGTGGGGGATCATAGCTTTCATCCAGCCGATATCGTCGACGAACGTTTGCTGGCGTAGTCCAGCGTAGCATAGGACGAAGGTTAAGACGGCTACCCCCAGGATGGCGTAATTCCACACCATGTTGCGGTACATTCCCCACATGAAGCCCATCATGATTCCTACCATAGTGGCGATCATAAGAAAGGTCATGTACGTCCTGGATGGGCTCAATATGACGTGATCCAGCCGGTCAACGTTCAGAAACATCACCATGTACATCACCACGAAGGATACGGTCATCATGAGCCCGAACTTGAGGTAAGGATTCATTCCCATATCCATGGAGCCGTCGTGACGGGAGTCCCGGCCAGGTTGGGACGAGCGAGTAGATTTTGCGGATTCGGTCATTACTTGCTAATTGTATCGGTGACCTTCCCGCAGGTGAGCATCTTGTCTCCGTAGAAGGGGTTGCGCACTTCGGCTACCTCGCTAAACCAGTCGGCACCCGCTCCGTCGAAGGCCATGGGGCAGTGCATCTTGTAGATGGTGCCCTCCGTCATACCGTTCGTAAACAGCTCTTCCACTTTGGTCCCTAGGGTAGCGAAGGCGCCGCGCTGCACCTCCAGCTCGTCCGAGTCGGCGATACGCTGGGCCAATTCCTTGAGGTCCCAGCGTTCGGGCCCGAAGCCTTCGGCCATATTGCCCGCGGTGGAGGCTGCTTCCGTGGCGTCGGAGCGGACCAGGGCACTGCGCAGATGCAGGTAGTTCTGAAACACCTTGTCGGTCATCGCATCGGCAAACTCAGCATCGGAGTTAGCGGGAGCCGAAGCCTGCTGTTGTTCCATCTGCTCAGGGGTACTGATGCCGGTGCTGGTAGCGTTTTCGGTCTGGGCAGTGCTATCACCACAGGCTAAGAGTAAAGCCGGTAGCAGAAGAAGAAGAGTGATACGGTTCATTGCGTGCTGTTTTCGTTATACAACACGTAATGCAGAGCCTTGCTTTGCTATAGTTTGCTAATATCTGCTATCTTATGCGCTATCCCGCCATGCGGAAAAAGGTCCTTAGAGCTTATCCAATGAATGGGGGACATACTTTCCCCGTGTTCTGAAGGCAGTGAAGGATAAGCCCGTATTCTGCCTGAAGACTGTGATTAAGCGACCCGCGCTACCATAATCCAGTCGTAGGGCAATGTTACCAATCTGATCGGTAGTCTGTTCAAGTGGTTGCTTAGCCCGCTCAATGCGGTGTAGGCGGTAAAATTCACTGATTATACGCCCCTCAACGCATGAGAACGTGCGGCTTAGGTGTGAGTAGCTTTGTCCAATGTCGGTGCTGATTACATCAGATAATTCCTTTGATGAGTCAGACCAGTCACTATATACGCGGTCCACAATCAAGCCTTTGATACGGCTGACAATATCTATCTGCTGCTTAAATCCTAGACTAGAAGCCATCTCAAAACCATTTTTCAGATAGATAGCCATAGTAGCTAGCAATATGAAGCCTTCAAAGTTGCGGTCGTAGAAGTCCCACCGTACCACGCAGCGTCGGTAGTTGTGTAGCCACGTAAATAAGCGTTCGACCTTCCACCGCCGGCGAAAGCGGCGTAGTTTTCGTCCATCCTGCGTTGGCTTCCTTTTGCGATTGCGGCGATGCGGGCAGATCAATTCTATACCCTGCTGGGCCAGTGCTTCGCGCAGGGCATCGAAATTGCCTTTACAACACTGCCCTGTTGATTGGTGCCGGCGTCAACTTCGGCTCCAAATCGGCGACACTATCCAACTGCGGTGGAATTAGATCCAGCGAGATAAGTTCGTCATCCAGAAGGGCAAGCCTGGAAAAGAAAGAGTGGTCAACTTCCACGGCAACTTCTTGAAGTTGGCCAGGAGGGTAGGGGGGGGCAGTTGAAGATGTCCGCCGACGGGTGGAGCATCTACAAAGATAAAGGGCAGAGTATGCACGCACTAGTTCTGCTAAGCCAGATCTTCGGGTATCGGGGTATCGGGATGACACGTCGGTACATCAGGCTGACGCGGAAGACAATTTCCCGCGCTTACTTGTCCTCATGGATCAATACCCTCATGGCCTAGTAACTCATTTTTCTAGAATATACACCTGGGCAGGAGGTTTCCAACCATAATCCCACCGGACTTTTCTCCGTTTTAATCTATCTGTTGCTAGAAGATGCCCAGGAGAATATTCACCGTTACGCGAATTCGCGTAACGGTGAATAGCTTCAATCCATCTACTGCTGGAATGTACCCGCGAGGTGCGTACCGCATGCATATGAATCCGATCGAACAACTGTTTCAATCCATCTGTGCTGGAAGATGCCCGTGATGTCATGTCGACGATCTGATCGGACCACTCCCACTTTAGTTCAACTATTGCTGAAGGGTTACGATGAGAGCTTTTCGCGGGGTGGTATTGTGCTGCCCCGCTTTGTTTTAATCCATCTGTTGCGGGAAGTAGCCAGTGAGGCTGTGTCCATTACGACCGTTGAGAACTGCATTCTGGGTTTCAATTCATCTACTGCAAGGTACTTTAAAGGTTAGTGGCATGGGTGTGGTTGAACTGGTTACCTGAGTTTCAATCCATCTATCGACGGAAGGTGCTCTGAGGTCCTACTTAACATAAGATAAGTTATAGGCTAGGTATAAGAAGCTGATTTTTAGTTAAATACAAGTCTGAAATATTGATGTCTCTACACCGATTGCTCTTTCACGCTGTACTGATCAAGAGACATCTACAAGATGGCTCCGGATTTCTTTTACTCAGCCGACAGCTGGGCTTGAATAGAAACCCGCTACAGCTCAGAAGCTGGTCATAGGCAAGTACCAAGATACCAAATCGTAACGCTTAGCACCAGTACCCCGTACTGGAACGTTACGATGTCTTGCTCACCCATAGTTAGGTTCTTGTTAGCTAACAAAGATAGGCAGCGACTTTACACCGACGGGGGCCGACCAAGATTACAGGTGCTGATGATCTGGAGCAATTACCCTACCCATTTCGAGTAGACCATCTGACGCACTTAGAAGGTGGAAATTCAGGGTGGTGCGCTTGACATACACAGCTTGACGTACACACTCCTGCTTATCGAACCCCGTCTATGTCACCGCCGCCAGCATCGCTAGGGTATGACACAATCCATTAGGGTGCAAGGAATCCCTGGCACGCGTGAAATCGAATTCAGGCTATCACAAACTCATAAAAGGAACGATATTCTGCCCCACCCGCTTGAGTTGCTGCTTGATCTATCCACATGTCAGAAGGCACTTTGTATTCTGTGCGGTTAGCAACATCTCGATCAATTAACACAGCAAATGCTGCTAAAAAAGAATTAAAGCATCTAGCGCAAATATAGATGACGCTACCGCTTTGTTGATCAATCACCACGATCTGGTTTTTACGCCCTAAGTCCTGAGCGTAGAGGTTATCATATACTGGGTCGCTACCAAATATCACGTAGTTGCCAAATTGTTTTTTGGTTTCAGAAAATGATAGATTTCTATGTGGTGTAAACATTGGGAATTTATAGCTTTGTAGACAGTCCACCGGAGACTCTTTGCATTCTATAAAGTGCTGTCTATCAAGTTGGCTCGTAGAGTTCGCTACCCCTAACTGTTCGAGCTCCACCGCAACAACTGATATTAGCTTATCGACAGCATTTAGAAAAATATTCACATGCCAATTCATCGCCAAGTAATATAAAATGGTCTTCTGAAATGTGGCACAATAACTTTGAGCGTTGTATCAAATGTAAGGATGGGTTGATGTGAAAAATGCAGCCGAGCGGAATCAATATCTTAAAGTGAGGAAACGCAACAAGAATACTCACTTGCCCAGACTGCTAGGGTGGGACGAAAGTTTAGAACTCACCCGGCACCCGGGTCCATTCATTTAGGCTCTGCTCGAATATCTTCAAGACGGTCTTTCGGATTGTTTGGGACGTTAAACCTGCCATCCTCGAGGATCAATTTGATGTCTTCAAATGAATTCTCCGGCCAAACCCGTAAATAATTGAAGGGGGGGGTAGTTGGAACTTGCCAGATTAAACCGTTTGCGCGGGCGAACACTGATAGAGTAGTACCATCGATTTCCACCTTATGAAAGACGCTGTTAGTAGATTTACCCATCTGTTCCATATGCTGCGCGGCCAGCGTGTCTGCAAACGTTTCCTGGTTCTTAAGTTCTAAAGGTATCGTGATACCTGTATTCGGCCTACTATCTACTTCGATCGCGTACCTGAAGTTATTCAGTTCTTTCTTGTAGACCGGATCCCCAAACAGAGACTTCATAACGGTGACTGTAGCCGCTCCGCGTCCCCTAAGTTCCGTGTTAGCGATGCGCTCGCCTCGACATCTACCGTAGGTGAGGATATCGGTCGATTTGATCTTTTGCCAATCCTCTATCTTCTTCTCATCTTCTGGCCACCGGAGAAGATCAAACAGATAAAAGCCATGATCGCGTAGCCAAGCACTTTTACTTTCTGCGGCGAGAAGGTCCTGCAACTCGCTTAACGTCAAAGCCTGACATTCACTTGCGCTACCAGCCTCATCTCCTAAGACAACACCGAAGAAGTTCTCTAGGTGGGCGGCCGTTGCTTCCTCCGGAATGCTATCTCGCTGATCGGTTAAGTAATATTTATAGTACCTGAAAACACCATACTCCTCATCCGTCATTGATAGTGACGAAGTGTCTAATGAAAGGTTGTCCTCAGCCGCGTCGCCACAGGTAGTTAGAATGAATAGTAGCGAAATCCAACTAGCCATGACTAATAGACGGACCGAAAAAGCTACTATTTGGTTTGAAATAGACACCGAACCGAAGATAGTGACCACGTATAAACAAGTTTGTTTGACCACTAATATACCGATGGTGTTCGAAATACACAAACGTAGGTCTGCACTAACCTAAATGAAAATTGAATCTCATCGATGATCAGTTTAGTAGTTAACGCACACCAAACTCCGCCCACAGCGGATAGTGATCCGACAGCATGAACGAGAACTGCTGCTTAGTTACTCGATCCTGGTCCCAGAGCACCGGCACGAAGTCATAATTACCGCCGTTCAGGAATTTCATCGACAGCTCGGTACGGCCGCGGTCACCCCGGAACCAGGCAATCTGGTCGTAGTACTTCTGCTCGTTGAAAATGGATCGGGTGACACTAGCGTCCTGCAGGGCGGGCGGCACGTAGAGCCCATTTTTCAGGAAGGTTTGGTCAAGCAAATCGCCACGGGCATCAATGTTGAAGTCACCTAGCGCGATGAGGTTCTGATCGTAGACGTTGATATTAGTGGCCCAGTCCTGGATCCAGCGGGCGATGCCGGCAAGCTCGGCTGCCCGGTCCTTGGAGGTCTTGCCGTACTTGATGTGCAGTGTAATCAGGATGAAGGTCTTACCCTCTGAGCGGAAGCTGACTGCGTAGGGCGAGCGGACAAACTGCTCGGTGAGCACCTCCTGGCCACCGGTCGCCTGCAACCATTCCTTCGGCACCACTAGCTCGCTAGCCAGGCCGCTTAAGCTGACGCGGCGGGTGTCGAAGAGGTAGGCCATGCGTTCACCGTTGCCAGCGTCTCCCCTATTGACGTCGGTCAGAATGAAGCTCCAGTTCGGTCCGAGTAGCTTCATGGTATCCCGCAACGCACGCAAGTTTCCCTTCACTTCCTGCAGCGCAACGACGTCGAAGCGCCGGATGATCTCGGTGATGTAGTGGATGCTAGCCAGGTCGCGGCGGGGGCTGTCTTCCGGGGTAGACTCCCATAAACGGGTCAGGTTGCCGAAACTGCGAAGGTTCCAGGTGGCGATCAGGAGGTTGCGCTCGAGCTGCTTGGTGGGGATGCGGGCGTCCAGGTCCTGGCGGAGCTTACCGAGTCTGCTGGTTACGGTGAGTGGTATGGCTGTAGCAATGGTTGGCATAGTGCACACAAACTAGGGTAGTAATCGTCAATCTTCCTATTATGCTGACCCCACTTCCGCTGGTTTTACGCCAGATGATCGATCAGTGTACGTTTGCACCGCGTCGTCAAGGCTTTTATACCCCACCCGTAGTACCTATTCATCCAGGCTGAAGTCGGCGATGAACCAGCTTCAGCTGCCGGTTCTCCTTCTTAGGCTGCTTTAGGCGGCGCAGTTCCGATACGCCCGTGCCGCCGTATTGCTTCTTCAAGTTGTAGAAGGTGGCCGGGCTAATTGATCCCCAGCTTACGACAGACCTACTCAACCCGGGTACCCTATTCGGCCTGCCGCAGTGCAAAGGCAATCAGGGCTTCCGTAAACTTCGATTTTTTCATGCTGATCCGGTGTAGTTAAAAGTAGCTAGATCAGCCAGATTTTCTAGTTATCAGTGGTCGCACTTTCTAGGGGAGGGGTCAAGGGGTCAGAGGGGTCAGAGTCAATAGTCACTTTTATAATAAAACAAACTTCGTATTTTGACTAGAGCGTAAATCTCAACGCGCACTTTCCACCCACTCCAAGTTGAATCAGTCTCGAAATTAGCCTGAGGTTCGTGGTCCTATTCACACCAGGAGCCTCGTGTTTTCAGTATCTTGCTACTTCAATTTACTACTAAGTAGCGCATGAAGGTATTGACGATTGAAGGGGCTACGATCCGCATGGACCAGGAGACAGGGTTCATCTGCATCACGGACATGGCCAAGCTAAAGGGGGATCCTTCTCTCAACATCGCCAACTGGATGCGGAATCGGGCTACGGTAGAGTTCATCGAGGCCTGGGAGCTGAAGCACAACCCGAGTTTTAATCCCTTCGAATTCGAAGGGATTAAAAGTGGAGCTGGCTCCAATACGTTTTACGTCTCCACTAAGGACCTGGAGCAGGCGGGGTGCACTGGTGTGTTCGTCAAACGAGGTCGCTACGGGGGAACCTACTGCTCCCCCCAGTGGGCGATCCACTTCGCTAACTGGCTCAGCGCAGCTTTCTACGTTGAGACGGTTGACGCTTACCTGCAGGCGCAAGAACTCTTGTATGGCAAGGACGCTCAGCTCAAACGCTTCTCCCGCGAGCTTGCCGCCGAGACCTACCCGCTGGCCGCGGGCCAGGCGCAGCAGCGTCTACCCCGCGGGGCTAAGCTGGAAATGAAGCTTCTCTCCGGTAAGATTGTGGGAGACATCATCAACCTGGCCATGTGGGGTATGACTTCTCAGGAGTGGAAGATCAAGTTTCCGCAGCGCGACGCGCGGAAGAATATGCGCGACTACGCTACTGCTGAGGAATTGAAGGTTGTTTCTGCCCTTCAGGTGCTCAGTCAATCCCTGCAGGAAGATCAGTATACCTCGGAGGAGCTTCTCGAACGGCTCACCGATAAGGTTCCCGAACTGATGACGCGCTTCTGCCGCACAGAGAAGCAACAGGCTAAACTCACCGCCGCCCGCGCTGATCGCGGCTGGTAAATTTTGTAACATACGATACACCACTTATGTCAACTTTGATTGCCCCCTCTCCCCTAGCGGAAATTCAGACGCTCCGCCAGCAGACTCTGAAACAAGATCTCGGTGTAGATGAATTCACCGTATTTGATGCCCTACACCAACTGCGGCTGGTAGAGAACTACCGCGGCCACATGTTCTGTAGCGACCCGCTGACCGGTGCATACTGGGAGCGCCTCGTACAGGGTGATCATCTCGTGCCTCCCCCTATGACTGCCGCCATGTGGCGTACCAGTGTAGATACCTGGATCAAGCACCACCCATCCTTGCGCCGGTTTGGGGTGGTCGACGATCAGGACTTGGTGTACCGGTTTTGGAAGCAAGTACTTGACCAGGTGCTCGTCAGCCGTCCGACCGTTACTAAGCTGCGACGTGTCGAGCGCGAGATTTGGCCGGCGGTTACATCCCCCCGGCCCGAGGATCTGCGCGGCTATATGCTGGCGATCGCCCGCCGCTTGGAGAGGGGTGGGGAATTTGTCCCTTCGGAAGAATTACTGATTGAGATCCTGGAAGAAATGGACCTGATCGTGCGGGACGTTGTTTTCTATGCAGATCTCACCACTGATGAAAAGCAGGTCTACCCCGGCCCCTTCGTGCGCTGTCAGCGCCGGAGCGCGAGTCTACTGAATCGGATCGCTGATACACGCTCAAAGTCCAAGGGCCAAAAGCTGCTCACCACCCGCTCGGCCGCTGAGTTCGTGGTGGCCGCGGCCCGTCAGCTGGGGCTTACCGTACCAGATGCATCGATAGCATTTTATCACCTCTACCCATCCGGATCACGTAGCTAGGCGCCTCGCAACCCACATCCTTATATATAGATCTCTTTCATGGATGCCGTACACCCCCTCGCCAAGCTGATTGCGCGCCTCCTTTAAAAGGGGGAGTCGTAACCTATGACCAGACGAAGCACGTATTCCGCGAGGTACGCAAGGAGCTCGAGCTCCGTACACCAAAGCGGCGGAGTTGAGAACCAGTGAAATACCTCAGCGTCGAGGAACTGGGCGGCGCTGCTTACGGAATTTGGGATGATGCGGAAGGATTTGGGGCCGTTTCTGAGTAAGAGAGGTCCGATACGACAATGGATAGGCGCGTACTGTACAGGTGCTAGCGATGAGGGAGTTTGGTTGAGCGCATCGGGGGGGTCTGGGGCGGGGCCGAGAAGTCTACTCCAATGACTCCCATCACTAAGTATTACGACCCGGTTGAACTATGAAGTAGACTGCGGCGGCTGTGAAAGGGAATCCCGCAAATATTGTGCTCCAACCAACCGTCTGGTGGTCTATGTCATAGGAGAACTGAGAGAGAGCTACTAACAACATTAGTATTCCGGTAAGACTACCACCCCAGCTATATTTTTCGTTCTTCTTATCAAATTGCATGACTACCTCCGTTGTTAGTGATATTGCCTGTGATCACACAGACAAACCGTTAGTTAGAACCAGTTGGAAAAGCTACTTGGCTAGATGCTTTATTTAGATCGTGTAGCGAAGGTAAGGTCTGAATTTGGACCGCATTCCAACCTATGACCTTGATGTATATTATGGAATTGTGCATCGCGGTAGTTCCTTCAACTGCCACTCCATGATACCGTCTATTGATTTAAACGACCTTGCTCGTATTCGATCTACGCTCCCGATAAAAAATAAACAAGATCATGATGAATCCTACAATATGTATGTAGTGTGTTCCATTGGTCTTCCAACTACTTAGGTAGCTAAAGTCAACGTTCAACACGGCAACGAATAGCATCACACAAACTAAGATGGTTCTTGTTGTTTTCAAGGAGCAACATTCAGAAATTAAAGTATAAGATGCTATGAAGGTAACCGATAGGTTGAACCTAATCAGCTACCTGAAGCGACATACTACCTATTTCTCTACGGATTCTGCGCCCACTAGCAATGCTTTTACAAGTCGTCCGTTACTTCTACCACTGATCGCGTTGTCCTGTTGGACCTGATCTTATCACCCGTCTCCCTCTCATCGACCAATTTTCAGCGATGTCCATCCTTAGCCGCTCTGCCCTAAAGCAAGTAACCTTCTTTTTCCTTCTTTTGGTGCTCTGCCAGACCTCCTTCTCTTGCATGACCACTAAGACCGACGTCGGTGAGTTCCGTAGCACCCAAAGTGATGTTTACACCTATGCCAAGGGCAAGCAGGTCTATGCTTTCTGGGGGCTCATTCCCCTTACTCGCACGAAAGTGAATACTCCCAGTCATGGTTCGTGCCAAGTGGTTACCCGCAGTAACTTCGGCGACTTCCTGATCACTGGGTTAACGGGAGGGTTGATTTCGACTCACACAATCAAAATCAAGGCAAATCGAAACCAGCAGCTTGCTCCTTCTCCTGGAGCACCTGAACCAGTGATTTCCGCTTCAGGTAACTAAGTCTGCATCTCCACTACCCTAGATCCGTAGTGGTACTGCGTGATTCAGGACTCAACTGGCAACTGCACCACCGCGCCTGCCGCTTGCACCCCGTACAGTGCAGCTCGAAGTACTGCCGGCATCCAGTTTCGGCCACTTCGATCTGGACCCGGTACTGCATGTCCGTATAGTTGAAGTCAGCTGCTGATCCCCGGTGTAGGGTGTATAGCCAGAACAGTGGCATACTACATTCATACTGTGTGTTCAGGCTGCGCCAGCACCGTTCGAAAGCCTCAGGGATGCCCGTAAGTGTTGTACAGGCCTGATCCAAATCTCCGGCCGCAGCTTCGTAGTGGTAGCGACTGATTCGGTTGGCTAGAATGGCGTAAGTATCACGTATCGTGTAGGGATTGCGCATGGCATGGGGCGATGGTCCATCTCAGGGAGTTGGTGAAGAGGTTTGATCCGAGTGCTTGATCGATCTATGGTGCGTAGCTTCGAAAGGTCCCTGCCTTCGGATACGAAGTTCCATTTCCGGATGCCTCCTTAGTCACGGCCACTACGCTGGTCTTTGGAAAGGTGGCCTCACGCACCTTGCTGTAGTTCTCTATATCGAACCACTGGCAGAGGTAGTCCTCATCAATTTTTTTACGGATGGTCATCTTCGGCCCACCTGATTTGAGCTGGACGACGTCGCCGACTTTTGCTGTTACCTGTGACATATGTACTTGTTTGGAGTGAGTAAACTGCCGCTAAGTTAAAACTTATTGTTTTAAGTTGGACGAGCTTGTCAGTTGCTCGTATACCGTACCGGCGAGTAACTACAGCCTAACTCCCCTACCGGAGGCCCCATTCTCCAAACCAGCTTACCTAGTGCCGTACCTGAACGTAGCAGTAATCTCTTGATTCTTAGCTGACCTGTCCTGCGGAGAATTTCGTACAATTCAGTGTTGGCATAGAGCGCTGGGAACGACAAGTTCGGGCCGGAGGGCGACGTTTACCATGGTGATCCCAGCAGCTGCTTGTGCAGTTTGAACTCCCTCTGATGTCGGTCGCCTACGCTTACGCGCACCTCCCGGGGCTTCACATGGCAGACGGCACCCACCCGGCTAAGTGAAGAAAATGTTCCTTGCCAGCTGTGCTCGTTCCAAGCGCGTGCGGTCGGGCTTTCTTTTTTCCCATGCTTTTCTTGCTATGTCTCCCTCATTCTTCCATCCTTATACAATTACTACCTTGTTTCGGGTAGCTGCTGTTGCTGCGTGCCCGCTGCCCCAGGGCGTTACCCGCAGGGCGTTTTCAGGTTCACGCTTGGTAAGTGCTTGGTTTCGCGTAGCTTCCATGGCAGCGTATCGGGCTATACCTTCTCGGTTACTAGGACCGTCGTTCTCCATGGGTTGTGCTACCGGCTGCAATCAGGCGGTGCGCGCCATTTTACGTACCAGGCTTCGGTTTACGGTGTTATAGGCTACCACGCAGTCGCAGGACGCGCTGACCACTCACTCAGCGGCCTGTGTGCGGTTAGTGCTACCAGCACCGGGTAGGTGCCTGCTGGCCTCTCCCTCGGGTCCGTGCCCCGCGGCGGTACGGGTGGGCCACTCATTCCAGACCAACGGGTCGGGGACCTGGGGGGCCGTGGCTCTGGATCTGGACTTTGGACTACTGGTAGTATTCTACGTGCCTGCCGGGGCTTCCATAGCAGGCTTTGTAGGGCCGCTTAGTGGGCAGCTACCACTGGTGGCCGCCGGGCCATGGGGGGCGTGGGCAGATCGCTACAGCGACTTACCACAGGTGTGATCGTTATCCGCAAGGTTTCACCTTCGGTGGTTTACTGCTTCACAATAGAGAACGGGAGTGTTTTTTCCGCCGTGACGATGTACACTCCAGGGTGTAGCCCGCTTACACTAATTCGCTGACCGCTTGCTTAGCCTGCGGCAGTGAGAATCTATTGATAGTATGAGGTGGTTGGCTTTGGTTACGTATAGCTCAGGCAGTAGAAAGGCGACCACATACTCGACGAAGTAGCCGCATTACTTTAGGTAATAGGGTCATAAAACAGTCTTAAAAGGGCATCAATTCTCCGATTGGAGGAGCGGACGGATACAGCTGAAAGCCCTTATTATGCACCTCCGATATTTTCGCTGCTCTGTACTGTAGGGTGACGTTCTTGAGGTTCTTACGGAAGTCACGCTTGAAGCTGTCCATCTTCGCGTAGCCGTGTCCAAACTGGTCCTTAATTGCCTTCCAGGTTATAAATTGGTTGCTGCCCTTTGGTATCCGGTAGAGCCGATGAGTTAGCCAATTGTATATATCTAGACACATGCTGTTATTCTGCAGAGCCGTGATCGTACGCCGATCTAGCGGCACTCCCTGACGCTTTACGCTCTCCCAGTATTCTTCGCTTAGGGTTACGTGAAAACCCTTTTTTCCTTTCACCACGTCGGAGTAGTCCATATTCTTCGACCTTCCGTTAGTGACGATGCTCTTGACGATGAAGAAATTATACATACCCTTAGTTTGAGTGTTCTTCCACTCGAGGGAGAAGGAAGAAGTGCAAAGTCGTTCAAGCTGAATCTTGATCTCGCCCATGCTTCTACCACTGGCAGGAATATGGAGCTTACGACAGAGATCACTAAAGCTATTGGCCAGATGGAAGGACGGTGATTGATTAAGGATGGCCTGTTCGTTGATTAGGTAAAGAAGCAGTCTTGCCCGTGTACCGTAGGGTACTCCGCGGTTGACTGGCTTGTTACGGTCCCCGTCCTCGAAGTAGGAAGCACCCTGAACCCGCATGGTGAGGTTACCTTGGCTCACCTCATAGAGATTACAGTCCAGATTCTGGTAGGGTAGGTAGACCTGACACATAGAAGCATGCGCATAGGTGATGTCATACTCACCATGCTTGTCTTGACCTGCCCGCATTTGGGCCTGGTAGCGGTCTACAACAGCGGAAGATTCGCCGCCAAACTTTAGGCTGCTTGCCATATGGGTGCTTTTACGGGTTGCTACTTTAAAATAATACGATAAAGATATACTAAACTACCGATTATCTAAATTCCCACTAAAAACTTATACAATAAGTGTTAGTCATACTAAATGATCGTGACCCAAAAATAACCGGTTACTCGTAAATGTACCAGAAAATTTTGGTTTATGCCAAATTGGCAGAAAAATCGACTCTTACTCAGCCAGCTTTTTCTCTTTTCCACAGTACCAATATAGGATTTATAAAGGAAGAAGATAAAGGGTTATATAGGTTTGTCGTACCAATTGATCGCGAAAGCCATACCGTATGATCGCACTTTTAGGTTTTCTCATACCAGATGATCGCGTTTTCTCATACCAGATGATCGCGTTGGGAGGGGTAATTCTTTCACATCATACCAGGTGATCGCGTTTTGACTCCAAAAGCATACCAGATGGTCGCGTTCTACCTATCATCTTAGACCTTGACAATCAGTTTTACCGTTTTTCATACCAGATGATCGCGTTTCCGTCATACCAGATGATCGCGTTTTGGCACAGTAGGTCATACCAGATGATCGCGTTGGGTCGGGACAAAGCGCACTAGGAAGGAACTTGACGATCGGCAGTGTGGAAAAAAATTCGGCACTTTTGGCGTGCTTGCCCCCCTCCCCTACCCCTTTCGGAGAAAGCTCAGTGTCTGATTTTACCAGGAAAAGAAAACCCTCAACTAACGAACCCGAAGTAAACACTTTATGAGAAAAAGCTGGCTGAGTAAAAATAGTTCTTGCTAGTATCAGCTTATTGATATACTCTTCGCATTCTTCGGCGCACCAGTTAGTTCCTCCTGCTTCAACTCGCTGCCCAGTATCTGTTGTGCGAATTTCTTGTCCTCCATCGCTAGCGGCTTGCCCGTGAGGTAGTCGTTGAGGTCCCCGTAAGCGGAATAGCTATGGTTTTGAATTTGGAGGTGCGGGAGCGCTTGCTTGAGCTTGATGGCAGTTTCCAAGCCCGCTTTATCATTTTGGAGAAACGCATGTGCCGGCTCCGTGGTGGGCCGCTCTTTAACTAGCTCGATCACCCGTTGGTAGGTAGCCGTGCTGTTCATCACGATGGCCCTGGCCATCACCTCGCGTTTTGCGAGTTGGAGATAGGTCAGGTAGTCCGTCATACCCTCAAACACTGCCGTACCCGGCATGGTCCTGGGGTGCTTGACCTCAAAAATGCTCGGTGCCTTATTTCCAATAATCGTCTTGAAGTGGGGGCTTCTTATTTCTTGGCCTCCTTTCTCGTTGGTCCAGGTCAGCCCGTAGTACTGCCGGTTGGTCCGCAGATAGGTATAGTGGATCTGCTGTAAGTAATCCTTGGCGGGTCCAATCAGGAGCTTGCGTCCCCGGAGGTAGTCTACGAGCTTCTTGGATTGCAGCGGTCCGATATGGTCAATACGGTACGTATCGGGACTACTGGCCGGCTGGCTTTTTACTCCCGATGTGACCTCAGATGCTTGGGTTTGTCGCGTGGTATGCCGTGGCGGCTCTCCGGTAATTTGAGCAATGCGTTGCAGTGCCTCACTGGTATTGAGACTCCCCCACCCACTCCGTTCGCCGTAGGCCTTTACGAAGTCGATAATGTCATACTGCTTCAGTTCCGCTGCGAAGTCGATCCACTTGTTGGTAGTCCGGTCCACCTTGAAGCTGGGCGTTTTCTCGTTGCGCAGGGGCGACCTGAACCACGCTTCGTTACTTTTCCCCTTAGTTACTTCCTGGTACCCCAGTTGCTTGATGAAGCTCTCCAGGGAGAGGGATCGAGCCTGCTCTATATTCATCAATTACAGTGATGGACCAGTCTTTCGTTGGGGACCAGTCGGTTTCAAATCCAGCGACTCTTTGGGAGACTGCTGCACGTTGAGCTTACGCTCGATGGGATCAAGTTGGGCGGTCACTCTCCTGCCCCCAATCTCTAGCTCAACGGCCTCCCCGCGCTTTAGGCTGGACTGCTGCGTTGTGCTCAGCGCCGTGTAGCCTTCCTTGGGGGAGCCTAATTTTTCTGGTACCAGGAAGATGCTCTTTTTCATTCCAGCTACCCGGTTAAGTTCCTGGTCAAATTTGACCAAGTGATCCCGCTGGCTCGAGTCCGTAACGATTACCGTTTTTCCGGTCCGGAGTTGATTCTGCTGCTCGGCACTAAGCTCTACGTCCTTGTACTTCTCCAGCTTAGGCGTTTCGTTTTTAAACACGACTTGAACGGTTCGATTGCCTTCCCTATCGGTTCCGAGGACTAGCCGTGCCGTGGTGTTGATACTCACGTCCTTTCTATCGGCAATGTCGATCTTGACCTGGACGGGCAGGGCTTTGGTGATTCCGTTGTTTAGCAGCTGCTCTACTTGTCCTTCTTTTGCCAGTTTACTGTAGTCGATGTTCAGCAGGCGCGTTACGTCGCGCAGGTTCAATTCATCCTTTTCTATACCTTGTTCGGCTTTCATTCTGTAGTTTTATAGTGGGTAGAGTAGCATACCGCCGCCAATTTAGATTATAGTGCAACTACGATCATACGAATTTACTATATTTTTAGCTAAATATGCGGCAATCCATCTTTCTGCTAGTGCTTGTCTATCTGTCCGGGACACTGGTGGGTCAGTCTCTGGATGCCTTTCAACGGGTGGAGACTTGTGATAACTGGCGATGCGTGGTATACCTCGCCGCAGACGGCACATTACGCCTGGATCGAAGTATTCCCTGGCGACTCCCGCTGCGGAGGTCCGCTACGCTCACCAGTGGCTTCGGCTACCGGGTCCATCCCATTGATGGGGAGAATAGGTTTCACGATGGCGTAGATATTGCCGCTCCCCTAGGCAGTTTGGTCGTTGCCTCCGCTTCCGGCCGGGTGAGTACCGGCTACAATCGGGTGCTGGGCTACTACGTGAAGATTGACCACCTCAACGGCTTCACCAGCTCCTACGGTCACTTAGCTCAAGTCCTGGTCCAGTCGGGAGATCTTGTAGCTCAGTCCGCGCCGATCGGTACGGTGGGCATCAGTGGCCGCACTACCGGTCCTCACCTCCACTGGTCTACCGCTCACCGCAACAGAAGTTTGGACCCCCTTGAATTGCGGGAGGCACTACTTGCTGCCTTTTAGCTTTCTGTCCTCGTTGGTTTCCTTCTCCTGGGCTTGCTCTGCTTCTTCCTCGGCCATTTGAACGGTCCGGTTCACGTAATTCTGTACGCGCTTGGTGTTGCTCACAATCTCCTGAATCAGCGCCTGGGCGTTGCCGGCAGTGAGCAGTACGTCTTTCAGGTGATCGCTGATGTTCTCCGGGTACAGGCTGACCTGCTTGCTGATCCGCAGCGGGCTTTCCTGTTCACCGAACAGAAAGTTGATGTTTACCCCCTGACTGTAGAGGTGCCTCATCACCGTATAAATCGTTCCCGCTGACCCGTTGCCGCGTTCCAGGGAAGCTATTCGTACCTGAAGGTTCTTCCCTTCCAAATGGGGGATGACCTGTCCTAGTGCATCCTGGGTTATTCCCAGATTATCCACCCGAATCTGTTTGATCTTTGCTCCTACCTCTCGCTGAATATTGGCGATGGCCTCCTTGTCTTTGGTGCTTCCCATGTAAGTGGTTACGTTTGAATTCTAGCTAATTCTAGCTAGCTCCATTTCGACAATGTAGTCGATATCTGAGCTGATCTGATTAAAGTTAGCGAGTACTTCGGATTCGCTAACATCGCGAATGTAAGGAATCGGCAGATGCTTCTTACTTTCCCTGGCAATGGCTGCTTCGTCCAGCCGGACTTCGGCGTCAAAGGTTTTTAGTTCTATCGGCTGCTGGCGGGTATCAGCCACCGTACCCACGAACTCCCCCTGGGATAGGGAGGCGATGCGGCTGGACGGTATGCGCTCCTGCAGTACCATACTGTGGGAGAAGGAGGTGTCCATGCGATTCTGGCTATACCCTCTCCTGACCTGTTCGGTCTTGCCGAACCGTTCGGCCAGATCCTTGGCCGTCGTTCCCACCACCTGCCCGGTAAAAACGTTCGCACAGATGTTGAAGATGGAATGCGCCACCTTATCCCCGTAGTCGCGGATCAGCTGCGTCATATCTTGGAAGGCCAGCACCACCGCGACCTTATTCGACCGGCCGGTCGCGATCAGGTTGTCCAACCCCCGGAAGTAGATGGTGGCGAGCTCGTCGATGATCATGGCGGAGGGCAGGTTTCCGGGCTTGTTGATCAGCCGACTTATCCGACTGTTAAATAGGCCCAGGGCGGCTCCGTAAATGTCCTGCCGGTCGGGATTATTACCCAGACAAACGACCTTTGGTTCCTTCGGATTGTTGAGGTCCAGCGTGAAGTCATTCCCAGTCAATACCCAGTACAGGGAGGGCGAAGCCAGCCGGGACAATGGAATGCGCGCGCTGGCAATCTGACCTTCCAGCTGGTCGGTCGCGCCGCTCTTATAGGCACTATAAAAGGGCTTGACCAGGGTAGCAATCTGCGGGTGACTAGCGAGGATGGGAAACATCTCGTCGTAGTCCCGGCTGATAAATTCAATGGCGTGGGGTAGCGTACAGTACTTGCCGTTCTCGTAGAGGCGCAGGAACCAGATCACCGCCGTAAAGAAGTTGACGGGAGATTCTACGAAGAAGTCCCCCTGCTTGGTGATCCAGTTGCGGTTCAGGTTCAGCAGCATCGTTTTGGCACTCTCCGTGGCGTCGGTAATGTCATGCAGCAGGTCCGGGTGGAGCGGGTTGCAGCGGTGGCTTCTACTTAGATCATCAAAGTTGATCATGTAGAAGCTGGGTGGTACGGTGTACTTATCGACGTTGCTTAACAGGGCGTTATAGGTTTCCGTAGTTAATTCCGGAAACTTAAAGTCGTAGACGTACATGGTGTAGCCCTTGCCGATCATCTGCCGGATGAAGGGCTTGATGAAGGCGAAGCTCTTGCCCGAACCGGGGGTGCCGGTGATGATGGTTCCCCGGAAGGGATTGACGACGTTGATCCATCCCTGGCGTACTTTATTCTTTAGCCGGTAACGAGTGGGCAGATTGATTGAATACTGGTTTTCGATCAGCCGTTCCTCCTGGGGAAAGCTGCGGTTCTTGTCTCCGAAAATGTCATCAGATGGATTCCAGTCGAGCACCCGGCGCAGGTTTACCAGACCGGCGCCGAGTATGGCCCACCCTGTCGCCAGACAACCCAGGTAGATGCTTCCCGCCGTTTGTAAATCCTCGATGGAAAAAGCGATCATTGACGCGCCGTACACCAGTAGTCCCACAACCAGGGTGATGGTGACCTGCCGGTAGGTCAAGTTTTCTGACTTCTTGCCCTTGTCCCCGATGCTGCCCACCGCCAGTACCACCAGTGGGACGGCGTAGGACACGGCATAGGATCGGAAGTACAGGGTGTGCTGGAAACGTTGGAGGAAGCGCCCGACCTCCGGGCGCGTTAGTCCCTGCAGCTGCCACCAGTCGTAGTAGTAAATGTAGGTGTGCAACAGGATCAGGAATAGGGCCGCTACGCGGACTGCTGTCATGATGAAGCTGTTGTCATTCTGTGCAGCCATCGTATGGGTAAGTGTGGGTAGTCAGAAAAAACTAGGGAGCGGATGGAGAAAGACTAGCCTTCCCACTTCTGCTTTAGATGGTCGAAGTAAGTCTTGGCCCGCTGGGTGGACAGCTTGGTACCTCCGTGCATCGTCCTGCGGATGTCCTCCCACGTCGGCCAGCGATCTATCTCTTTCTCGTAGGCCTTATAGTAACCGGGGCTGGACTCGACGGCTACAATGGCCGAGTACGACCCTATGCCCGCTGGCTCCGTTACCACCTGCAGCAGCGTATAGGGGTCAGGATCCTTTAGTGGATCTGAACAGGTACACTCGGTCCTCAGCTTGTTACAACCTGGACACATGGAGCTGCCCGCTGGTCGCCCGGAGTTCTTTCTAGCCCCTCCCCTACCCTTTCCTTCCTTTGGAAGATGGTAGGAGAACGCCCGTCCGAAGTACGCAACATTGTCCTCATAATACTTGCTGAGGCCCATCACTTCCATCGTCTGCCGGGCGGTCAGGCCCTTCTCGATGTAATAGCCGCGGGTTGTCTCAATAACCCGTGTACTGAACAGGTAGTCCTTAGCGTCTTCCCGACTGGCGACCGCTTCGTAAGTGATTCCGGTATTTTTCATAATGGGTGGGTGGTTTGGCAAGGGTATACAGACAAAATTAAGCAATAACAAATTATCTTTTGCCATTAATTAACCTAGTGACGCAACACCCGATTTTGCCGCCGCTCGTCCATACTTAGGTTCTCGTCCTGGTCCATGGACTGCAGCACTTTGTACAGTCCGCTCCACTTGGCGTGCGCTCCCTGGGACATGAGGTAGCCGCGCAGTTCAAACACCAGGGAGTTGGGTACCTGCTTCCGCCTGGCCGTCGAGCTGCGCAGTTCAGTGATTTTGGCCTCCTGGATGGCATCGATGGCCGTCTTACCAATCTTCTCTTCCAGCAGGGACTTCATCTTCTCGTAGTGCTCCGTCCGGTAGTCCTGCCGGTGGACGGAGGAAGCTAGGTTGCCCGGCACCTGAAAGGAATACGTTTCCTGGCCGACCATATGCGCCCGGTAGCCCGCTTCGGTGGGCTTGACGAGGATCCCCTTACTCGCCAGTTGCAGGAGTGGATGATTTATCCCGCCGCCCTCGGTGTTGCGCTTACTCAACAGGGTGAGTTCCTTCTTGACGTAATTGTTGTGCAGCTGTGCACCCAGCTTCTCGGCGGTGGTGGGCCTGAACTTCCCTTCCCAGTACTTCCAGTCCACCGTAGTCAGGTTCACGTCGAGCGGTATACCTCCGATGCCCCGGTAGCGACCAACGCCGATCAGCATTCTCCGTTCTTCGGATGATAGCTCTCCGATTTTCAGTTTCACCGCTGCCTCACCCCCTATCTCCAGCTGATCGCTGGGTATGCTGACCTCCTGGTTGTCACGCAGTACGATGTGCTCGTTCTGCCGCTCTAGTCCAAGACTATTCATGAGTGAACCCCTGAATTCCGTCTTAACCTGGGCCAGTCCCCAGTAGAGGGCTTTTAGCTCCTTCTCGTCGCGTTTCAGGGCCGTGTCGTAGCTTTTCTTTTCCGAGGCCACTATCTCATCGAGATAGGGCCGAATGAGGCCGCTGGTGTGACCCAGTTGAGCCATCGCGAACAGCACGTCGTCTGTGTTGAGTCGCTTGATGGCTACCGACTGATAGTCCGCCGCTCCCTGCTGGCTGGCGATGTATTGCTTGGCGTCCTTGACCAGTGCCTTGTAATCTTCCAGGCTGAGGGTATTGGATTCTTCGCGCCGGTTCCACTCCGCCGCGGTGAACTTCCGTCCTACTTGGCTTGCCTTGTAGATGTGGCCGCTTTGCTCGTCCACGTAGTGAACGCCGAACCGTCGGCCCTCCTGGTTGCTATGGTGGATGGTCCTGATCTGCCGTTCTTCGAGTGCCTTGTTTACATCCTCGGTTGAAGCCCTGTCATCCGCGAATGCTTCCCGGACGCTGCCTTTAACCTGGTCCAGTGATCTGCTTGCCGCCTTACCGTTGCGCTCGAGTAATTTGTCCAGCGTACTCCCCCACCCCTTCTCGAAGACCTTGGACGATTTGATCGCTGCGGAATTTTCCTCTCCGGTCCGGACGTCAATTCGCACGACCGAATACCCCTTCCAGTCTGCGCCCTCCGGCGTCTGCCCCTTCTCTTCGCGCACCTTTAGGTCACGGTCGCGCAGCAGCGCGTTGAGTTCGCTGATGTTGGCAGGCTTGTAGACCTGCAGCGTGTCGCGGATGGTGTGGCGGGCGTAGGTCCGTAGCTCGGACAGGTCGCCGCTCTGCGGGGCGTTCAGCTCAGACAGCCGCTGGGCCTTATCCTGCTTTTGTCCCCGTTCCTCGGCCTTGACCAGTTGGTAGTCTACCTCGATCTCCTTGCGTGTCACCTCGCTCTTGGTGGCCCCGATGAACGAATCGTCGATGCGCTTACCCTCCCGCGTTATGTTGGTGGTGACGATGTGAATGTGGTCGTTGTCGGTATCCTGATGGCGGTAGATGTAGGCTGGTTGATTCTCGAAGCCGATGCCTTTCAGGTAGTCATTGGCAATGCTGCGCAACTGCTGCTCATTCAGCTTGTCCTCTGGAGCAAAACTTAGAGCGATGTGGACGCTATTTCGCTTCGTTCGGGTGTTCCGGTCTGCGATACTTTGCAGGGAATTTGCCTTCTCTTTCAGGCTCTGTCGGTCGGCTTGTGCCAAGCTGTTGATGGCTCCCAGAGAGACAGCATCACCCTGTTGAACCTTTTTTTCATTGTACGCAAGTGCACCGTAAATTGACTTACCTGTCTTGATTATCGCTACCATTTCTCGTGAATTTCGTGGATGGTTCCCTGCATTTCATACATCACTTTTTCGGCGGACAGGAACAATTGAAGCAAGGAAAGTACCTCACTTTTGTACTCTGCGCTCTTGTAAGTATTGAGGTGTCTGGCAATCTGATTGATGTTTACCCCGAGCTTGTTTAGCTCTTCATTGCTATTCACGAGCGTTTGTTCCAGCCGTTCGAGGTTGGCATTGACCACACGCTTTTTGATGTTCTTGTCCACTACCCTGGCGCGGAGGTACGCCGTTTTAGTGGGGTAAAAGATGGGGTCATAGTCGGCCATCACGGCATCGTACTCACCCTTAGACAAGTTGACTTCAGTGCGGTAGGTCAGCTTTTCGGTGGCTGCTTTGAGGGGCCTCCCCTTGCGATTATTCTTGGACACGATAGTGGCTTTTGACCGCAGCGCGGTACTTCTTTTGGACAATTCAGGACGTGCGAGTTTCGAGCATCTCCGTCCAAAAGACAAGATAGAATTTAGCTGGGAGAAAATAGGGGAGCTTTTTTTCCAGCTAAAGTCACATCTTGCTATGTGCATGTGCATATCCCGAGCCCGGCCCGATTTGCGGGCAAATCGGGCCGGGCGAGCCGGCTCCTTGAGCTGGGTGACGAGCTACGTTGCGGGGCTGGGTGAAGAGCTGCATCTTCGGTTGGTTGTGGTGTATGGTGGGCCGTGACCTGAGCGTGGCCACCATAAACCGGTGATCGGCATTTGTGAAGGTGGGCCCCCTGATTTCTCCCCACATAACATATAACTAGATAAACTATGTATTTACATAATTATGTAAATACGTGTCGTATGAACTGATTGATGATGCCCATTTGAGGTTCAGTTCCTTACATAAATATGTAAGTGTGTTTGCTGATTTAGTTGGTACCATTTGCCTATACACATAATTATGTATCTATGTGTGCTCAACGCACCCACTACATTTACTCCAATCTTTTATGTACATGTGTTGTTATGTGCTTAGTTTTTTAACTAAACACGCATAAACACCAGAACATAAACACACAAACACGTAAGTAAGTTATTGTATATTTGTGTTTCTACCTACTTACCTATTTAGCTAATCACATCTATACATTTAAACATAAATACATAAAACAACAAGTATGTAAGTTTGTGCTTGTGTAAGCAAGTACTTACTTTTGTGCGTAAACAGATAGTCACACAAGTAATTAAACATACAGCTAAATATGTAAGTACTTAATTGTTTACTTAAGTATGTAAGTACATAAGTACATATTTACCTAAGAAAGTATAAAGCATGAGCGAAAAAATCAACCGTATTGTTCTAGCTACCCAGAAGGGTGGAGTGGGCAAGTCTACCATCGCCACGATGCTAGCCAGCTACATGTACTTCGTTAAGGACCACAGTGTGGTCGTGATCGATGCCGACGATCCCCAGCACACCATCAAAAAACTTCGAGACCGTGAGCTGGCTCGGTTCAAACAGGACGAAGCGATGATGCGGGCCTTTACCGAAAGTGGAAAGAGCCAAATCTATCCTATCACTGAATCTAGGATGGACCATGTATTCGAGCGTCCGGCTCCCGACCGGCCCTCCACCTTCGAGAAAGCCAGTCACCCGAAGATTGCGGCGGACACGGTCATCATTGATACACCTGGATCGGTTGCCATCGAAGGACTGGGGAATATTCTGCGCAACGTTGATCGGGTAATCATCCCCTTAGAACCGGAAGAAATGAGCCTCGTGAGCGCGACCGAGTTCCTTACCGCCCTGGGTAGCATCGGCTCCAACCAAAAGGAAAGACCTAAGCCTATTGCTTTTTGGAACAAGGTGCTGTGGCGCAGTCACGAGGAGCTCATCACCGCCCAGAACGAGGTATTCCGCGCGGCCGGTATTCACGTATTGACTAACCACATTCCGTACAGCGTCAAACTGAAAAGGACCGAAACACGGAGCACCATTTTCCCCGTCAACTTCCGGAGCATCGACCTGAGTGGCTTCATGGAAGAATTATACCAGACCACTAAATAAATACCCAATGGCTAAGACAAAAAGTACGTTCACCCCCGTAAGTATGCCCGGACTGGGTTCTGAGTTTGACGACGTGTTTAAGGACGATTTCAAGGTCGAGCCGAACAAACCGTCCGAACCGGCTCCCCCTCCCGCAACGGCTGCGACCCCCGCCGCAGCATCTGCCCCCGCTCCTGCTGCACCTTCGAAAACGAGGGGTAAGACTAAGGAGCCTAGAAAAAAGAAAGTGGTCGCTAAAGCCAGTCCCGAAACGGCTCCGGAAATCGAACAGGCCATCCCGCCGCCCTCCACCAGTTTCGACAAGGAAGCCCTGGGTTGGTTCTTCTCCAACTCCCCGGACATCAGTCGGCCTAAGCAACTGTACGTGGACAGGAGTACCAAGGAAACCCTACACGCTGTGGCGCGGGCTGCAAAAATTCCCGTTGGTCACCTGACCGAGAACATCGTCCGCTGGTTCCTCCTGTCGAATAAGTCAGAGATCACTAAGATCATCGCACGCAATCGAGATCCGTTCAACCACCTCGACTAGACTAATCAGCCTGAATAAGCTAGGGGGGCCGGTCAGTTGACCGGTCCCCTTTTCGTTACTGTAATCCAGCAGTAACCTCCTTGAAGCACTAAGAAGCGCTTTTATCCTACTTCGTTCTCTAACTGCTTCCCTCCGATTCCCGGAATGGAGGGTACCCCAGTATGCTGCTTGGCATGAAAAGTCTTTCGGCGATTTTTCCCGTAAAACCGTAGCCAGGATCGTGTTTTGTCATAGCCCTCTCCACAGTTCTCACACGCGTCCCGGTCGCCGTCGTCCTGATCATACTCGTCCCCATCGTCCTGGTCGTGCTCGTCGATATGCCTTAACGCGTTCACTAGCCCGGTTGACTCCCTGGGGGCTACTTCCTCCGTTTCCAGCTTTACGGTCCAGTTATGCTCCGCTGACGCATGATCTGACTCATTGTCAAATGCGTCTATCTCGTCGGTTGTAGGTGCCTGAAAAGGGTCTACCCGGTCGCTCACTGGCTGGGGTAGGGGAGTGGCCCCGGTCACTTCCGGGTAGCTCTCTGCCGCCCGCGTAATCTTCACCCGCCAGCCTTCCTCCCGTTCCCACAGTACGGGCGACTGGATGGGGGGTTAGGGCGTCCGGAGTAGTCCGCTCCACCCATTTCGCCAGACAATAGACTTCCCGCCGTGAACGGACCGTCAGGACCTTATACAGCGACTGTAACGGGCCTTCCTCAGAGCAAAAGGGGTCCGGCTGTACTCGTTTCTCATTTCCTGCCCCGGCGTGGTGAAGTTCTTTCACTACGATGGACACCAACAGGACGATCAGGCACACGACGGTGAACCAAGCCAGACCGCCTCCGTGGTGGCTTACGGTCAGCTGGTGATCTGCCATAGCCGCTTCGTTGTCCTGGGCGACGTTGGCCCGGGTACTCCCCTTGTCTACCTCAATGGCATCGAGCTCGCCGCGGTACCGATCGCGCGCCTTTGTCAGGGCGGCTTCCCGCTTTTCCGTGAGTCTGGCGACCTTCTCGCCGCGGCTTGCCAGGGCTTTCGCTTCGTCCCGCGCGAGTTCAGCTATTCGGGTGGTGTACCGCCGGTCTGTCGTGCGTTTCTTGGCTTTAAGCTGATTTATGCGCCCCTGAAACCTCCGTGTCGTGCCGCTCGTACTGGTACGGGTGGCGGTGATGCGGGCGGCATAGCTGCCCGCCACATCGGCTTCATCCTTCTCCCACGATGCCTTAGCCAGGCTTCCTTTCTGGTCGGCCGGCTTATCCGATGCGGTACTGCTAGCTAGGGTAGGGGGGGTTAGCTACGGCACTCACCAATGACCGGGAGCCGGTGAACGATAGGGTGGCCGAAGCTCCCAGGAGCAACAGGGTAGCGACCAGGACGACGGATGGAATACCTGGATCGTAACCCTTCCACTGCTTTAGAATGACGGTCCTGGACGCGAAGGGAAAGAGCCGGCGCAAACCGATCTCGATGATGGCTACCCCTACGGTAGCTCCACCGATCGATGCTGCCGCAGCGTACTCCGGCCAGAGGGGGGCTAGACGGGTGAACAGGAGCGCATAGAGGATGCTCCATTCGGTCAGGGCGCTCGCGCGTTGGGCTAATTAACCGGCAACGGTCAGGTTGGGATTGAGTACCGGATAGCGGCTAAAGAACCGCTTGTCCTCGGGGGGTACTGGGGGGCTGGTAAAAGATCTTTATCTTGATATGGATGTTGAGTGGTCCCCTGGCGGTACCGCTCTGCAGCTGAGGCGGCGGGTCGTCTAGCGGGGTACTTACGGCCAACCTTCGGGTGGCCCACGATGGAAGGGTGTACTGCGGGAAGAGGGGTGGTGGTCGGGGATGCGGTGGTCCATAGGCAGGGGGGGGGGGGGGGGGGAACCCCCCCCCCCCCCCCCCAAACCCTTCCCCACCCCCCTTTTTCCGGCCGGGGGTTTCTTTGGCCCGGGGGCGGGCCTTTTTGCCCGCGGGTTTTTCTTCTTTTAACCCCTCCCCCCGCGGCCCACTTAGGCGCGCCCCCTGTTCACCCTG
>NZ_CAKLPZ010000007.1 GCF_923081025.1 Neolewinella maritima
ATCCGCTCATTACCCGGTCGCTTTCACTTAGTGAAGGTGGCCGGGTTTTTAGTTTGGTGCAACTCCCTGACAGTTCGGGGATTAGGCCCAATGCGGCGTTCAAACTCGTGGTACGAAAGGTACGGTTTTTTCGGTCAAAAACTAACCCATCCGGGAAGGCCATGCGCGTAAAGTGCGATAGCTGTATCCGATTCACGCCCTGCTTGAAGATCATACCTACCCGTTGCAGGGATTGGAGTACGTTCTCCAGGATGCGCCCGTGTGCTTCGAGCATTGCTTCAGCGGCGCGTAGTTCGGCAGCTACTCCGGCCTTGCGTCCTTCCAGTAGCTTGAATTGGGCGGCACTGATTGTTCCATCGGCTAGGAGGAACAGCGCATTGGTTTCGGCTCCCTGCTGTTTTTTGAGTTCACCCCTTAGCCGCTTTACGTCGGCCTCCGCTCCGGCACGGTCGCGCTCTGATCGCTCCACGGCACGTTTACCGGCTAGGCGGGCTACGTCAGCCTGGAGGGTTAGCTCGGCCAGCATTTCATCAAAGGGCTGGTGAACCTCGGCAATGGGGATGCGGTAGTGCCGGGGCTGGGAATGGAAACAGGTGTAGTAGGGGTTGCGTCCTGACTTAGCCGGGTCACTGGTGAGCACCTTACCACACTTGGGGCAAAGTAGAGAAGGTTTCAGGTAGAACTTATGCAGCGTCTTCCCGGCACGGCTGACCGGCTTACGGCGGGCGAGTTCGCGTTGTAGGGCGTGGTAGGTGGCCTCATCGAGCACAAAAGGAACAGCTACCACTTGGCCCCGGTATCGCCCCATGATAATTTCGTTGGTCAGCAGTTCGCGGAAGCTGTCTTCGCTACCCAGCACGTCACGTCCTCCCCGGTCCTCCCAGGCAGCCTTCACCCCTACCCCACCCAGAATAAGGGCTACGGCTTGTTGAAACACGGGGAGTCGGTCAGTGGGGTCGATGACGTAGACCTTAGGTAGTCGGGTGATCCATCGGCGGCGGAAGATGCCCGGAACACGGGCAGCGCAGTAGGTGCCGTCCTTAACGTGGTAGGCGTAGCGGGTCTTACTACGCTGGCTAATGTCGTTGCTGGCCTGTTCTGCCTGTGCTAGTTCATCGCCTAGCCTCCGCTTCGAGTAGGGGTCATCAAAGTCTATCCACCGGGTCGCACAGTTGACCTCTACACCGATCTTTTGGAACTTACGGATATAGAACCACCCGGCCTCCACATTGCGGAAGTAGCGGTCCCAGGTGTCCACCATGACTAGCGTTAGGGGTTCTACTGCACCGCGATTAGAACGGGCTAACTTCGTGTGTAGCTCATCCAGTACGGCGGGATCTCTTTCGCGTCCGCTCTGAATACGGACTACGCTGTTCATGACCTTACCCGTAGGAACAGCGGCGCGGTAGACGTTTACGATGTTGTTGTCCTGGCATTCGTTGCTCCCTTGGTCCTGCTTCTTCGAGCTGACCCGGACAAGGGGCATCATGCGGTGGTGGTCGGTAATCTTGCTCACTTGGCGTTGTGTTGTTCGTCAGTCAAGGTAGCGAGTTCTTCAGCTATGGCCTTGTCGTAGGCAGCGTCTAAGATGAGATCCACCAAGCGGCTAACGTCGGGATTGACCGCTGCGGTAAGGGCTGGAGCAGGAAGGTGGCGGGCTAGGTTATCCACGTGGGTCGTATAGGGGGGCTGAGGGTAATGCTCTTGGGTAGTCCAAACAGGTGCTCTAGCATGGGCTGACAGAACATGGGTCCACCTTCGTGCATAATGAGCCGGATCGCCTCGCGGTCTTTGCGGCATAGGGGTGGGCGGCATAGTTCTGCCAGGGGCTTGTCGGGGTAGATTTGCAAGGCAGAGGCTGTGCGGCGTTCTTTAGCAGTGTTGTAGTGGGTCATAGGAGCTGCATTTGGATACCCTTAGCCATGCGCGCTTGAGCAGCAGCGTAGTAGTCGGGGTCTAGTTCGTAGCCTACGTAGTTGAAGCCCATGGATTCGGCAGCGCGAAGTGATGCGGCGGACCCTGCGAAAGGGTCAACGACAACAGGGACACCGGCAGAGAACGAGCGGTACAGGGCCTTATAAAGCAACTCTGGTTTCTCGTTCGGATGTATCATTTCGGGGCCGCTGACCCGCATGGCCTTTATAATCGACGTAGGGCGTTTGCCTTCAAACTCATAGCGTCCCTTCGTGCAATACAGGAACATTTCGTGCTTAGGTGCTGGACAGGCTTTAAGGTCGCCTAGCCCATGATTGCCTTTATCCCAGACCATTTCGTACACCACAGTGAATCCGGCCTCCTGCGCTGCGTCCTGAAACGCTTTAGCCACATCCCATCGGTAGAAAATGAATAGCCTACCCCCTGGCTTTAGTACACGGTAGGCTTCCTTTAGCCACACGGTGAAGGGTGTCTTGTCGTTAGCTATCTTTTTGAACCGTTGACTTTCAGTCCGCCAGGCGGACTGAAAGTCAATTCCGTATGGCGGATCTACCGGCATGATGTCCACGCTGTCTGACGGGAGACTAGGCAGCCCCACCTCCGGGTCCATGCAGTCAGCGTTGAGGAATAGATTGCTCATAACTCCGCTTTTAACCGCTCCAGCGTAGCACGAATAGCGGCGACCTCGGCAGCACTCATATCCTGCCGCAGCACGTTCAATTCCTTACGCACCTTGTCCAGGCTACGGCGCTTCTTTTCCAGTTCGTAGGCTGCCTGGATGCTGCACCGCTCCGTCACGTCCTGAATGGCGTACAGCAGGGAACCACCGGTAGCTTCTCGGGAGGCCACGTAGCCAATCTCTTTGAGTTCGGTGACGCGACCCGACACGGTGCCGGGGATCTCGCCTAGTAGCTCCGCGATTTGCTTGTTCGTCTTTCCGGGGTTGCGCAGGATGGTGCGGTAGACCTTGCGGCGGCTCTCAGAGCGGGGTAGCAGGCTGGCTTGTAGTTGGGCGGTGGTGCTCATGGCCGGTAGATTATTAGCATAGAGGGGAAGGGGGCGCTATTCTTAGCATCGCCAAACTTTAAGCGCCCCTTGATGAATCGTATCTCCGAGGCTACACCCAATACATGCTCGTGGAACCAGCGAACGTCCGTCCGAGAGGGAATAAGGAAGACCGTAGTTCCGCCTTCAGCAGCGGTTAGGCGGGCCTTAGCCAACCATTCGCTTATCCGGTTGCCATAGGGCGGGTTGCACCAATTGGTGGTACTCCAGGGCATCAGTAGTCCGTCGTCTTCTGCGGTGTAGTAGCGTTCACACTTGGCATTGTCGGGGCTTGCACAAACGTCCAGGTCAAACCCGAACTCTGCGTATAGCTCATCGAATAGGGCCTGTGGTGTAGCCCACATGCAGGTTTGCGAGCTAAAGACGGTGCTGTGTGGGTCAATCATAGCGCAGCGGGTTTTAGCCCCAATCGCTTACGCAGATTACGCTCCCGGCTAGCCCACCCTTTGCGACCGGCGCGGCGTTGCACTGCCTTGGGTACACGAGCAACCGCGCGGGCAGTGTGTTCGGAAAGGGACAGGATTTTAAGGTTGGCTAACTCGCAGTTCATTCGGTCACCATCGCGGAAAACGACACGGTAGCCATCTGCCACTGCACCGTAGGCTTCATGCCAGTTGTAGAGGCGCAGTTTGCACCATGCGCCCCGGTTTCCGTACAGGGGGTGGTCGGGGGATAGCTTGATGAACTTATGCTTCACGCCGTGGGCGATCCGCAAAGTGATCGTACCGACAGCAATCCCATCCCCGCGCTTCATATGGTAGAACAGCCCCAGCTTATTGGCCTTGGCAACTACACTTTTTCGCGGGCGATTCCACTGCAACGCGCAGTGCTCCGGCCCCTTGTCCGCATAGTGCTCCTTCAGGTAAGCGATCTCCTTAGCCGTGAACTTGACCGGGCGCTTCCTTCCGCCCTTGGTGGGGCCGCTGCGGCGTAAGCCCATTCGTATAGCATACGCCTTCACCGAAGAGCGACTGCGGCCTAGTGCCTCAGCGCAAGCCGTAGCGCCTTGTTCTACATAGTCGCGTTGCAATAGCTGCCGCTCCTTCAGGGACCAGGGGGTATAGGCTCTCATGCTCCCGCACTTGCACCCCACACCTTCTTACGGCGGTCATAGGGCAGTTCCTTCATCAGTTCAGCCAGCGCATTAGAGGTCACTTCCTTCTTCGTATTGGTGACCGCGCCGGGGAGGTGCCTATTGATCGCAGCAGCAGACAGGGGGCCGTGCAGGGCGATCAGATCGAGAATAGCGGTCTTGCGCTGGGCGACCTGGGCAGATTGGAGGGAGGACATAGCGTAGGCATCTGCTACTTGGAATAGTGCGCTCATTGTACTGGTGTTTTTGGTAGGCTCCACTTCGCAGACTTGAAGTGAAATACCACGAGATCGTACTTCAGCAGGTGGTTATGGAGCGCCTTGAGCACGTCACGCACCGGCAGACTGACCGCTTGGGCAATGTCTTCGGCCTTCGTGGGGCGGCGATTGATGAGGTATCCCGTGATGACCCTGGCGTACTTGGCGAGGGTTTCGGGGCTGGTTGGGGGAGCGGGGGCGTAGGTGGGCATTATGCAGGTTGGAGGTTAGTCACCCCCTTCGTGCGGGCTACGTCGTTGAGTTGGTTCTTGGGGGCTTCGATGCCGTGGATGTCGGTCAGTACGTCGATGACGGCGCAGAGGCTGTTGTACTGTTCTTCAGAGGCGTACTGAGCGTACTTCCGGGACATCTCGAAGACATTTTCGATTCGCATCAGCTCTTCTACGGTGTAGCCAGTGGCGCGCATCATAACTACTCCGGGGTGAGAATCCCCGACGCTAGGATCTAGCACTAAAGGGCCATCGCAGTCAACAACTTCAACCACTTCTATCCATGTAGATTCCCGCCCACACAGGTTACCAACTGCGCACTTGCAACTGGTCCCATGCTTCAACTCCCCATCCTCCCACGCACTAATAAGCGTAGTCAGGGTCTTTTCAAACAATTCTTTTCTATTTGGCATCTCGTGTAGTTTGATCTACGCCAAAAGTACACTATGAAGTCCGCCCCTGCAAACTTTAGCGTGTATAGTTTAAAAAAGAAGCTCCACCGGGTAGGTGAGGCTTGTAAGGGGGGTGAATGAGGCAGTTAGACCAACTCCCGGCCAGTAATAGCATGGTAGACCCGGCGTAGATCCTCCATGTCTTTCAGGTCTTTAATGAAGTTCAAATCACCGTCTACTTCATTAAATAGGTATAGGCTCCATTTACGCCGGGCGGTCATAATAATGGAGAACTGCCAGCGGTCGCAGTACTCCCCGCCGCGCTCCCTGCCAAACGTCTTTAGTGCATCGAGGGCATAGGGCGTTATTGGGGTGGTGGGGTAGTTGTGGGGATTCTCTACGATGACCAGCTCGTTGTCGAAAGCTAGTTGGCAGCCTATGTGAAAGTAGTCCCTGAACTCATCCACGAATGACCATAGCTGAAACTTGGTGTAGCCGTCTTCATCCGCCTTAGAGCGATAGTATTCAGCGTCCCGCTGCTTCCATCTGGTAATGACGTTCGCGTAAGCATTATGAACCTTCGCACGGTGCTCATAGCCTTCATCATTTAGCTTGACCTTGATGTAATCGTTTACGCTGACTTTTTTCATTGGTGGTTTATTTAAGGTGAATAACCCGACCGGCTACACGTTTGCGACCGATCGGGCTCGAATCACTTAGGTCTTGTGCTAAAATGGAAGGGGCGTGTCGTCATCCTCCGCTACCAGCTCCTCCGGTGCTTGCTTGGTCGCTTTCTTCGCCGGATCTGCCCCCACAGCCTCTACCCGCCAGGCGTTGAGGTTGGTGAAGTACTTGTCCTGCCACTGCCGCCCGCGTAGGTCGAAGTGGACCTTGACCTGCTGGCCTTCCGTGTAGTCGTCGAGGATAGCGGTGCGGTCCTGGCTGGTTTGGAACTTGACGAAGTTGTCGTACTTCCCGTTGTCGTCGGCCTTGATAACAAAGTCCCGCACCTTGAAGGATTCTCCCTTGGTTTCGGTTTCGTACTTCTTGACTAGCGTTCCGGTAATTTCAAATGACATAATGCGCTTATTTGTGGGCGTTGCCCGGTTAGTGTTTAGTTGGCACAGACGGTACAGGTTGAGCTTTCGCCGGCCGTTGATTCGTCCTTTCGCCCCCAGTAGCCTCCCATACGTTCGGCGAGCTGCATGGCGCGTTCATAATACCCAGGGTAGAATATGCGGAGCATGAAGAGCTCCCACTGGTGCATGTTTTTACAGGGCAAACAGTTGTTGTGCTTGAATACCCGAGTGCTTCCATCGTAGCCGTAGCCCCGCCGTGCGTAGCGTTCAATGATACTGGCCTGTTGATCGCTTAGGTCGGCGCGGTACTGCGCTACATAGGGCAGGATGCGGGGGTCATTCCATTTCAGGTGATAGATGTCGGGATACCAGCCGATCTCATCGGCTACCAGGGAAAAGCAATCCTCATTGGTCAGGTGAGAAATAAGGTATTCCTTATTCTCTACCCCGCGCTCAATCTGACGCTGTATCCGGGCATATTCCCCCCGGACATAGCCCACTAGATCAATGGCAATGTCGTGGCGGCGCATGAACTCCACCATGGGAGCAATCTTCAGCATCCGGGTACAGCCGCTAAACTTGGGGGAGTAAATAATCTTCTGCTCCTCAAAATGCGCTAGTAGGCTTATGTCGTCCTGCTCGTAGTGGACGTCAGGGAACTTGCGGCGGGCATAGTCCACACAGGCGTCCACGAAGGCTAAGGTGTCCGGGCTATGCTCGATAAAGTTAGCGTGGTAGAGGTAGAGCTTGTCCGGCTGGTATTCGATAAATTTAGACAGGTAGGCTAGTACAGCCGCGCTGTTGATACCACCTGACAGGCCAATCATGATAGCCTTCCCCTTGTAGTTGGGTAGTTGATCGTCGATAACATCTATTAGGGAAAGTTGCATGTTAGTATAGTTTGAGGAGGGGGCGTTGCCCGGTTAGTGTTGAGGGTCAGGTTCAAGGGCTTCCTGCATGGCTGCTACGGCGCGTTGTCCGTGCTCCAATAGGTGCCACTTAGTGTCTTCGTGGTCGATCAGTCCGGCCATCTCCAGGCAGCGCAGGGCGTCCCCGGTAGCCTCTGCCGTGCGGTTGCACTGTGCGCGCAATTGGGCAGCAGTTACAGGGCCGGATTCAGCTAAGTGGTAGAGCAGGTCGCGCATAAGGCTAGAAGGGATCTCCATCGTTGTATTCTATTTTTGGCATTACTGCCCCTCCGTAGGGCTGTTTAGGAAAGGGGCTGACCTCAAAGGCGTCTGGGTCGTAGGATTCCCACAGGGTAAGCGTCTTGTTGAAGCGGCAAATCACGTTACCGATCTCGCCCTCTGTGTTCTTCAGGACCATCATTTTGCCCATGCCCGCAGAGTCAACCGTGTTGCCGGGGCTTATCTCCATTTCGCTGTGTCCGTGGTACTCTGGGCGGGTCAGCATCACTACATGGGTAGAACTGTCGCCGATCTCAGAAGTACCGCGTAGGTCGGCAATCTCCGGTTCGTGGTTGGGCCGACTTTCGTACGACTTGCGTAACTGACAGGCCATGACGATGATGACGTCCAACTCACCGGCCAGCACCCGTAGCGACTGCATGAGCATGGCCCGCCCGGTTTCTACGTCCCGACTCAGTTCGCTCACATTGATGAGTTCCAGTCGGTCGAAGAGGAACACGCGCATAGCTTGCGTCGCCTTCAGGTAGTGGATTTTGCTAATGGCCTGGGCAGCAGTCAGCCCCCCGCCCTCGATGACAATGCCACTGTCGGCGATTACGTAGGTGGCCTCTGCTACCTTCGCCACGAGGTCTTCGTGCTCCAGGTAGCGCCCCTTCTTCAGGTCGCGCGCATCAATGCCGGTACGCGACGCCATGAGCCGGTTAATCTGCACCCTGGGCGGGTTCTCCCCACTCCACGAGTAAGCGCCCTCAGAGGCATTTACCCGGGCGTTCAGGATCGTGTTGTAGGCACTGGACTTACCCGAACCCGTAGAACCGGACACAACCACCAGGGAGCCGCCCAGCACGTCGGCTAGGTCGTCTACTGCCTCAATGCCAAACAGGGGAAAACTTGCGTCGTCTCCCATCGCGGCTTGCTTAGCGGCAAAGTCGATGAACTGCTCCACTTGGTCGAGCGTCGTGGGGGCGGTAGCCGCACTGACGTAGTTGGCCACCGCGTCGAGCTGCGTGGCTACGTAGGCGAACGTTTCCGAGGTAGGCATCTCCACCGTACCGCTTTCGTCCTGAAGGATCTGCCCGATGCGCTGGCCTTCGCGACGCTGCCAACGTTCCAGGATGGACAGCTCACACGCTTTGAGGTCACAGCGTAGGGTGGTACGGCGTAACTTGTCCAGCATCTCCATCCCCCCGGCTTCCTTCATCTCCCCTTGCGCCCGTAACTCGTTAGCCACAGTCAGAATATTAACCGGCTTGCGATCCAACGACAGGCTACGCATTGCGGCATAGGTGGCCGCGAAGCGCACATCGTAGAAGTGAAGGGGCCGCAGGTGAGTGAGGTCGTGAATGCGGGTGGGATCTCCCAGCAGGGCGGCGGTTAAGGCCCACTCACTGTCCCGGTCATTGGGCGGAGTGGTCGAGGGCGCAGGTAAGGCGTTGTAGGCCGTGACGTTTGATGGGTTGGTGCTCATTGTGCTGCGGAAGCGTTTGCGCGCTGGCGACGGGTGCCAGTGTAGGTTTTGCGAATAGGGGAAGTGGAGGGGGTGGTGTAGCTCCGAGCATCAGTCGTAGCGGGGGGCAGAGCTAAGCAGAACGATTGCAGGTCTTTGACCTTGGCTTGCTTGTGCGCCGGTAGGTCTAGCCAGTGATCGAGGTAGCGGGGGAAATTGGATGCGCGAAAGCAGGTCGTAGGGTTGAGCGAATCCTTCATCTCTTGATTGTGCAGCCAACAAAGTGCTCTGTCCGCGATTACTGACACACAATCTAACCAGGTTGCGCCACCGTTGATTCGTGCTCTTATTTCTTGGCGATGTGTTTTCCCGGTTAACGGTCTACGCCCTGCTCTGATGGTAGAATTCCAGTAGTCCAGGACGCACTGTGCCTTTTCATCCAGGCTCTTCGGCTTAGTAGCGGGTGCAGCAGGCGCGGCGGAACCCTCCGGGCTTACATCGGGACTTTGACTTCCTTGATTAGGAAAAGAAACGTCGAGCGATAGCTCGACATGTTCTTCCTTTATATTCTTTTTATCTTCTTCTTTACATTCTTCTATATGGCGTTCACTTATTGAACGAATAGCGTTCACTTTGGAAACTTTTGCGTTCACTTTGGAAACGCCCAGTTGGGGTGCGTTCACTTTGGAAACGTCTTCATAGGCCATGGTATACCATTCCTCAGTTGTCCTTTTCTGCTTAGAATTTGCCGGGTTAACCTCCATGAGGCCAAGGTCAACGAACCGAGTCACCATCTTAAAAACCGCCCCTTTACTAAACCCGAGAAAGGCCCCAATCTGTTTGTAGGAGTTTTCTGACCACCCATCTACAGAGTACTTTGGGCTGGTTTGGCTTTGATAGTATATATCTAGTACGCAGTATTCGTTGGGAGTAACACCCAGCGATAGACGCGGCCCATGTAGTATGTTAGTGAACTTCCAAGTCATTACGCTCTATTGTTGGATGGTTTCGCAATAAGTGCGTACCGAGCACACTTCATCTTCAGTCAAATCAAACCATTCGCCACGCACACGCTTATGGGCATAGATTGCGTGTAGCCGCATCTCGTCGGCATTGGTCCCCGGCCAGTAGCCTATCATTTCAATGTCCGGCTTCTCAGACTGTAGAGTGCGTTCGCGCACAGTGGGCCGCTTAGACCGCCCAATCTTCGTGGCCCCGGAATGGTGGTCCCGCATCATGTAGATGAAGGTTTGTTTGGGCTTTAGAGTAGGAAAGGATTCTACTTTCTGATCGACTGAAATCCAGTTGGCTATCACCCGGATTTCGTGGTGTCGGTTGCATGGTTTTTTTAGGCACAACTCGTCGCTGCTATTGGCGCTCATAGAATTATCATCAAATTCGTCTGAGTAACTTGGTAGGTCTAGTCCGACGAATTCTATATAGTCCATGCTATGCCATTCACATAGAAGCTGCGCCCATTTATCGCCTAACTGAAAGCATCCGTCACTAATGTGGCCTACGGTAGGCCAACCCCCGTACCTGTGATGGTCGTACACTATTTTGACTAGAATCCCTATCTCTTTGGCAGTGATGAAAGTCTCTTTGCACAAGTCTAATGAGACAATGTTTTCGTCATTAGTAAGGCCCCTAATATGGCGGAAGTAGCAATCGTGCGTAGGAAAGGTGTACGATAGAGCAGCACCAATTTTGGACCTACTGCTAGGATCAAAACGAACCATACCCGACAGCTTTTCGGATGCAGCGTTCGGGGGGCTTCCCTGGTGGGCAAATTCACGGCAGGTGTCTAGTATCTCAGCGTATGGTACAGTCATAGCAAATCGGTTAATCTTCCCACACCACCAGGGGGTCTTCCAGCAGCTCCACTACCCTACCGGCGAACTTCGACGAAGCAGTCAGGTCATCGAGCATCCACTGTTTGAGGTGGTGTGCCTGTCCTTTAGCATTCATAGCCTGGGTGAGGGCATAGAAGTTGGTCGTCGCAGCGTCGATTTCGAAAAACGTCTGAGCAGCTTCTAGCTGGGCGTTCACGGCGTCGTACACTTTGCGGTAGGGATTCATGGGTGAGTTAGAAAGGTGTGACAAATAAGAAAGCCCCGACCGTCTTGCGACAGTAGGGGCATTTCTATGGCTTGTGTGAGACTTGCCGACCAGATATGAATATCAAAAGTTAGGTCGGGCTAACCGACCAGTATCTGTGTATATAAGATCAGCGGTGTCTCACGACCGCCACAGGGAGCATCCCCGTTTCCACAAATATACACCCTAAAGTTGACATGGGCGAACTATAAGGGGCAAACAGTTCAAAAAATAACGCACTGTGGGCAAGTTTGGGCTGCCTGACGCACGATGGCCGCGTTTTTCCTGGCCTCCTGAAGCTGCCGGTCCAGGGCCACCAACTGCGAAAGGGGCGCAAATCGCTTAAGTTGTTGGAGATCGCGCACCCTGGCGTCTAGGATCTCGGCGGCTGCTGCGTAGTCTTTTGGAGTGGAACTGTTGGTTAAGATCATGCGGCGGTTTTGTTTGAAATGACTTCCTCGATGTGATCGACCGTCCCCCGCAGGATCTCGTAGGTGGTGATGAGGTGGTCCGGTTCTTCCTCCGCTGCGATCTCGGCCAGGCAGTAGCGCTCAACCAGGATCTCCCAGGGCCGCGTCACACTGCGCTCATAGGGGCGCATATCGGACGCTACAACGTCCTGGGAGCCGCCCCGGAAGCGGATACGGTGCGTATGGAAGGAACCGCCCGTGTATTCCTCCACAATGCCTAGCGTCGGCTCCTGTACGTCGTGCTTCGAGTTTACGCGGGGCAGGAAGAACACGCGCTGCTTAGGGGTATACTGGTCCTGGTAGTGGGGCAGGTCCGTAAAGTCGGGCGCGTTCATTTGGCGGGCTTTGTGCGGGTTATGGGGCAGTGGGGGTAGCCTATGTTGGTATGCTTGTTTCCATCCAGGGTGATCCATCCCTCGTGCGAGAAAGAGGAGCTGACTACGAACAGCGTCTTGTCTATGGCGTCGTGCTCAATACAGATCACCGGGTTGCCCTCACTATCCCATCCGAACGGTTCGGCTACATCCTCCGGCCCGAACGGGCGTTGGGTGCGGGGGGCGTGACGGATGTGGAGATTTTCGTAGGAGCCGTTGACTACACCGTCCGAAGCTGCTGCCCATTCAAATTTGTCACCGTCTATCTTAAACTTAATTCGGCCGAGTGATGGAAACACCTGCGTAATTCTTCCCACCCGTATCCCCCCGCAACTCGAAGCGGCATTGTCGGCACGAGTCCCGTGAAACTCCACCCGATCCCCCACCTTAAAGGGCCGTTGTTCCGGCTGCTCTGCTTTCTCTTCCTCCACCTGACTGCCCAGCAGTTCTTCCGCATCGCTTAGGGGGCGGATGTGCTTCAGTTCGCGGTGAATGGGGTCGTGGCCCTTACCCCGGCCAAGAATGTACGTCATACCGCCATTTAACAGCGGCGGGTGCGTCTCGCCGGTGTAGCGCGCAATAGTCCAGCCGTAGGTCAGGGACTTCAGCAGGACTATTTCGTCCTTCTCTGGGGTCCATGCGCGCCGGGTTACGGCACGTTCGGTCCAGGGGGTGTGGGATAAGATGGGGCGCTCACTGGCGGAGCCGTAACAGCCCTCAGACGTGTAACAGTCTGTATTACCATCCTCCCATTCTGCCGTGATAGGATAATCACTATAGGCGCGATGTGATACTTCCACCACCTTCCCCGCGCCCTCAAACCGGGGGTCGTAAACAGTATCTCCTATTTTAAACATAGTTCCATCTTTTGCGCCCACGAGGGCAGTGAATGGAAGCAAAAGCCCCGCAACGCTACTGAAGCGAAGAGGGGCTTTACGTGCTCCCGATGGGAACAAAAATACACTTTATAGTTCAACTATGCAAACTATGCGCACCATTAGTTGGCTTTTTTGGCGGCATCTGCAACGAATTTATCCATCTTTTCAGCAATCGCCAGGATGCGGTCAGCCTTTTCGGTTACGTTGCGGGCAGCTTGGGTGGTATTGGGGGTGAGGACGCTAGGGTTCATAAGGGGTTGAAGGGTTTATGCCCCTAAAGATAGACCAAACCAAACATTTAGTTGGCCCTACCGCAGAATCTCAACTATGTCATCAATGCTGTCACGTAGCAATTTCAACCCTTCTTCGCGGTTTGCCCCCTTTTTTAAGTGTCCGATGGACCGGGAAAGATTTTCGGCCGATGTGCGAAGTTTTTCCATAGCGAGGTTTAACCGCTGGTTTTCGGTATCTGTCCGCAGCTTATCAAGGCGGGTCATTTCGGCGTTGATAGCATTCTGATAGTTCTGACTTTCCACTGCTTCGAGTTCGGGAATGAGTGCCTTCAGCTTCTCGGATAGCATACCCGGCTGCACGACATAGCTATCAATGCGGCGGTGCGCTACGGCAGCGGTTTCAGTCTTTGCCCTCGTGGGTTCTTCCTTCACGAGTTCCAGGCTGAGCAGGTTAGAGTAGGGTGCGCCCATGTCACGTACTGCCTGACGCACATGACGCATGGGTACGTCGTGGTTGTGCTGCAACATCACGGCAATGACCTTAGCGGTATCTACGGCGCGAATGAGCGAATCACTTTCCAGCAGCCCCTCCCCGCTCAGGATGCGTTCGCCTACTGCCTTACCGCGCGAGATCGCCACCTTCGTATTTAGGGTGTAGTGTTTGGTCACCAGCTTAGTCAGCCTAGTGTAGAACGGGCGCTTCCCCTGTGCGGCGTAGTCCTTAATGAGCGCATGATACAGCAGCGCCATATTTTTAGTGCCCTCTTCGCTGTCTAGCTCCAGGAAGGGTTCGAGATTGGGGGTCATATGTGTGGATTTCTAAAGTCGATTTGTTGAATGTAGTACGAATTTAGGAAAAAAATCAACTATAAACGTTAGGGAAGTCAAAAAATGGCCTATCTTTACACCCGACAGGACCGCCGTCATAGACAAACGGCACCATGGATTCGACGAATAACGTTTACCGCTCCGGCACTGGCCTGGGCTTTGAAGTGTACCGGGGCGAACGCCGGGTACTCGCTTCCCACCTACGCTGGGAGCGCATCGCGCTACTGCTTACTACCCTGGCCTTATGTGCTATGTATTACACCTACCCGGTGCAGGACGCAGAGCCACGTACTAACGCAGTAGAGGCAGCAGCGCTTCCCCTTCCCCCTTTACGTACTGATCGCGTGGTAGAGACGCCCGTAGCCGCTCCTAAGTGGAACAATGACGCAGAGCGCGCCTACGTGAAGCGGTTTCAGGCCACAGCGATTAAAGAGATGGAGCTATTCGGCATTCCCGCCAGCATCTCCATGGCGCAGGGACTGCTGGAGAGTGGTGCAGGAACGAGCACCCTGGCGCGGAAGTCCAGGAACAACTTTGGCATCAAGTGCTTCTCCAAAACGTGCGGGAAGGGCCACTGCACCAATCACAATGACGACCACCACAAGGACTTCTTCAGGATCTACGCCTCAGATTGGGAGAGCTGGCGCGATCACTCCAAGTGCCTAGCCGAGAAAGACCGTTACCGCTCCCTGTTCAAGCTGGACCCCAACGATTATGAACGATGGGCTAAGGGACTGAGTAAGGCGGGCTACGCTACTGACCCTAACTACCCCACGAAGCTTATTCGGTTGATCGAGCGGCTGCGGTTGTTTGAGCTGGATGAGGGAAGGGAGGTGGTGTAGGGCTAATGGACAACGAACCACGCAGCCGGGCGTGTCAAGAACTTTAACCCTGCTAATGGCTCTACTTCGCCCGGTTGTCGTGGTTGAGTTATTATGCGCAGTTTTATTTAATATGGCAAAGTCAAAACAAGATCATCTCAACGATTTAGCTTTAGTAGCTTTTGAAATGGATGAGAAGTGTCAAGAGATAGACAAAAGGACATCTCAACTAAAAAGGATGGCACAACTTGCTCGTGCGGGCAAAAAGGAAACGGAAGAGTACAAAAACATAGAGTGGGAGAGTAAGCAGCCCGCCGTCTTTGATTTTGGCGACAAAATGGAAGACTTGCGCAAGATCGTTAAGCGCCTTAGAAAATACAGCTTTTCTTAGTTGCGCCCAATGTGAGTGCCGGCGACGTGCGCAGCATGTACGCTGGCGCGGTATTGGGCGAGGTAATTTTTATCTTTTTTCTCTTTTGGCTTGCATATGTGAACACAAGGAGCGTATATTTGTATTATAAGGGAACGGGCGATGTTGCCCACCTTAAATAATCCAACCATGCAGACCGCTACTTTCCTCTCCGCCCCCATTACCGCCCCCATTACCGCCGCCAACGCTAACGGCCGCACCTTCACCGCCACCGCTTTCGATATGCAGGAACTAGGTTGGGACTTCGAGAATGACGGGTACACCAACGTTGCCGACGACACCCCCGTTACCATCTACGTGCACGAAGACGGCAGCACCTACATCGAGCTGCACAACGTGAAGCGCGAAACCGGCGACGATGCTCAGACCATCGCCGATCTTGAAACCCTGCGCGGCGCTCACCAACTTGAAGAAGCCTAATGAAATTCATCATTCGCGTGACGGACCTCGCCAGCCCCGGTGAGGTCCGTCACTACTCCAATCTGAAGTTGGCCGTGGTAGACATCGAAAGTCCCTACGACCAGACCTACCGCTCCGCTATGAAGGCGAAAAAGGCGGCAGCGAAGAAAGAGCACCCGCAGGATCACCTACTGGAGGGCTACAAGAAAGGCTACCCCTTCGTCTCTGGCGGATGTCGCTTCGACGCCATTCCTGTGTACGAAACCTCGGACTGCTTCGAGCGGGACGAAGATTGGTCGGACGACGGCACTACCGTATCGGACGGCCTTGGAACCGTTGCGCCTGCCAATTGCCCATTGTGCGGGGCAGAGATGCAAGTCATTCGACCCGGCGACATTCGCTGTTCTGCGGAGTGTCAGGGTTGATTGCCCCCCAATACCCAGCTACCCGCAGCCCTAAAGTTGCCGGGTAGCGTCTATTGGGCTTCCAACAAACACCATCCCACATTTCACCACTGCCTTTCACATTAAATAAGATGTGGTGGCTAAATCACAGACATGAGCCACACCAAAGTTAAAACACAATATGCCAGCGAGGGGCCGCATGCAATTACAGAAGACCTCACCCTATACTGTCACCATAACCACACCTGCGACTGCACCGTCTTCTACGATGCGGATGGTAAGGCTACGCAGATGGTATTCAATGAATGGGAGTCCGGCAATGATTTATGGGATGCCATGTTGAGGCTCATGCATCCGTACAAAGATGAATGGGGCGGTGAATTGAAGGAAGGGGTGGAACACTATAAGGAAGTCGGCGATTAGCTAATCTACACACCCTCCCCTACCCCGCTCCTCCCCAGGCAGCGGGGTATTTTTTTGCAGAGACAGTGTATAAAGTTTGCAGGTGCGAACTATGGAGTGTAACTTTGGTGAACATCAAACAACCCACTATGTCCCTGCTGACCTACCTCGCACTTGTTCCCCTGGCCTGTTTAGGCATGTGGAGCTTGTTCCTCTTAGTACAGCCTAGCAGCGGACGGCAACGGCAATAACCTATACTATCATTCATTCACAGGCGGTCCTGTCAAACTCCGCTTAGGGGCTGGCTATGTCGGTCAGCCCCGCTAAACATCAAACAATTATGCAGAAGAATTACACGCCCGGGCCTTGGATGGTCGAGGGAACACACAAGTCCAGTATCAATGCAGGGGAGCACGGGCATCTTGCCGAAGCGATCGTGCCAACACTAGTTGGCACCCGCTTTTCTGAGGCGGTTGAGGTACGCACTGCTAATGCTAAACTCATGGCTGCTGCGCCTGACTTGGTGGAAGCTATCATCGACATGGCTGAAAGCGAAGCCTACAATATGCACTACCGGAAAGGGGCAGATCACTACGAAGAGTTTGACGCTGACTTTCATAAGGAGTGCCGGCAATTCGCTGAAGACCACTGGGAATCGCGTCTGGCGTCTATTCCCCGTGCCGCCCTCACCAAGGCCGGAGTGCTCACCACCATCACAACCGATTAAATCAAACGAGCTATGTCACAAGCACTAACTACCCACACGGCTGCCCTTCCCGTTATTGAGGGGGGCGCAATGGAGAACTTTTACCAGCTACTCAACCGGCAACCCCCGGCGGACGCGATCAACATCAACAAGCTGGCCGGAGGCGCGAAGTACCTGCCCATCCCCTTCCTGGAAATGAAGCTGGATGAACTGTACTATGGCCTGTGGACCTCCGAGACGACCGACACTAAAGTGGTAGGCAATGAGTACGTCGTCACCGTCCAAGTCGCCGTATACCACCCCGTAGCGCGGCAGTGGATCACCCGCACCGGCATCGGCTCTGTCCCCATTCAGCAAAAGAAGGGGGCCAGCATTACGGACCTGGATGCGAAGTACACCAACGCTCTACAAAAGAACGCTCCGGCAGCTAAAGCCTTTGCGTTCAAGAACGCGGTGAAGGGTTTTGGCACCATCTTTGGGCGTGACCTCAACCGGGCGGAAGACGACATCCCCGACTACGTGCCAGGATCTACGCAGGTGGCGGTAGAAGAAAGCAAGGCCGAAAAAGCCATGGCAGCAATCGCTGAGGCAGATTCTACGACGCTGGGTAAGCTCTACCTAAAGCACAAGTCCCTTCCCGGCATCCCTGCTGCAATCATGGCCCGCCGCAAGGAGCTATCAAGCCAGTCCGCCTAATGGTACGCACGACCTACGAACACGCCGACGAACTGATCGCAGCGATTGAGCGCCGGGAGATCACGCTGAGTTATTCGAGCATCAAGAAGTTCATGGAAAGCCCGCGGCACTTCGTGGACTACAAGCTGGAAAAGCACGAACCCACCCCCGCCATGCAGGAAGGAAAGTTGGTAGACTACCTACTGACGGAGCCGGAGCGCGTACCCCTGGAGTTCGCCGTACTGCCCCCGGACTGCTCGTTAGGCTCTAAGGTGGGGGTAGAAGCCTACGCCGAGTTTCTGGGCATTGACGTTCCTGCATGGAAGGACCGGTCGGAGGTAGTGAACGCTGCCCTAGAGATGGACACACGCACCTTCATGACTACGGAGGCCATGGACCGATGCAAGGTCATCGCCGAGGCAGTACACACCAACCCGGCTAGTCGCTGGATTGTAGAGGCGGAAGGGATCAACCAGCATCGGCTATCCTTCGAGGCGTTCGGCTGGACGTGGCGGGGTGCGCGCGATAAGTACGTACCCGAAATGTTCATCGCGGACTACAAGAAGACGTCTGATGCTACCCCGCGTAGGTTCCACCGGCAGATGTTGGCCCTGCGCTACCCCCTTCAGGCAGCACTCTACACCATTGGTCCGGGCGAAAACTTACCCTACTTCCTGGTGGCTTACGATAACGACGCACACGTAAGCGTCACCGAGCTAACGGAGGTAACCATGCGCCAAGCCTGGGACGGCCTAGAGCGCACCATGGACGCCTTCGAGCGGTGCATTGCGTTGGGGGAGTGGAACAAGTCGTATGACTTTTGGCCCTCGGAGGACTTTGGCATTTACACGTATTAACGAACCGGCCAAATAACCACCAATGGACGCCACAATCACCCCACCATTCCCGCAAACGGACAAGCAACGAGCTAACAGTGTCACGGTCAGAAAGCTACTTACAGCGAAGCACGACAGCCTAGGGCTATGCCTTGTCCCCACAGCGTTCGGCCTGTCATTGGACGCCAATTGTGCGGCATGTCAGTACATCCACCGCCTGACCGGCTGGCCTATGACGCAGGGCATGGAGGAAAAGGTGTGCATGGAGTGCGGGAGTAACCGGAATATGAACGGGGAAGGCTGGCGGTGTGATAACTGCGAGTTTCCCGAGACGGATGAATATTAACAAACCAGCGGCTACGGCTGCTTAAAACTAGAATGATGAAACACTACATTGAAATAATCCGCTATGAAGACGACCAAGTTGTTAAGCGTGTAGACGTTAGCAACCGGACGGAAACTGCCCGCGACAGGGTAGAGAATGGTATGAACATCAACCTTAACCACGCCCAGTATTATACCAGCGGCCGAGAATCGGAGGTTGAGCTTCCCTTGAACGGAGATGCGAAGGCAACTACTACCTAACCCATGCCCACCACCCTAACCTATACCGGAAAGGTCACCAACGGACTGATCGACCTACCCAAGCGGCTACGCAAGGAGGTTCACGCCAACTTTGAGGGTAAGCGGATCTGCGTCACCTTCAAGGCAGAAAAGCGCCAACGTAGCAGCCAGCAGAACCGCTACTATTGGTCGGTCGTCATTCCCTACGTGCTAGACGGGTTCATCGACCTGGGCAACGACCTACAATCCAGCAACGCAGAGCACCAGGAATGGGTACACCACGCTATGAAGCGACTTCACCTCAGTAACGGTATCGAGGTCGCCGACATGAACGGGGAGTTGGTCACACTTCCCCCTAGCACGAAGCGACTATCGACGGTGGAAATGATGGAGTACATCGACTGCATTGTACGCTGGGCAAAAGACTGCTTAGACGTGACCATACCGGAGGCCAACGAACAGGGTGCCTTCGCATTCCTAGAAGCATAGTATTGTTTGATGTCGGGGCTACGGCCCCCTATTTTCCGACCCTGCCCTAACCGGTGGGGTCTTTTTTTTGTAAATCATAGTGCGTAAAGTTTGCAGGGGCCAACTATGGAGTGTATATTTGTACTACATCAAACAACACACCATGAATATTCCCACTACCCTCGACTACTGCTTCTCTAACGGTATCGCTAAGACCAGCCTGGACAGCAAGACTTACACCCGCACTACTTCTGATGATCTCGCTGACTACCTGGAAGACAGCAAGGGCTACGACTTCGGGGATGACCTGGATGTAACTACGGTCTACGCAGAGGCCGGCGACGACAACGGTTACATCACTACCACCACCTTCGATGAAGTAGTAGAGGACATGACCGAAGCAGACTGGTACGGCTACTGTCTGTGGCTGGAACGCCGCGAAGTAGCTGCTGAAGCCCTACGCCAATCTGCTGCCCGCGATATGCAGCCTGCTAGCCAGCGTAGCCTCCCCACGATACTTCAACCGGTAGAAAGCTCCATGATGAGCCACATGGGTTACCTACGCGCTGCCTACACCCTGTTCGTGCAGTTTCACGACGGCAGCCTATACGCCTACTTCGGCGTCCAGCCCGAACAATGGGCAGCACTCCGCGCCACCAAAAGCAAGGGCCAGTATATGCGCCTGTACATCTTCGACATTCACGCAGCTTCCCGGGTATCTGACGGTTTCCCCGTAGCTGCTTAAGAGCATGGTTTTCAAGTAGAGAGACATTTTCCACCCCCGGCGTATGGTCGGGGGTGCTTTTAACCCCGTAGCTGTCCGCACGGGGTCGGGGTAGTAAAACGAACGACTATGAGCGAATTTAAGCAAGGTGATCGGGTGTTGGTGCGGGATCGCGACCACCAGGACTGGGTTACCGCAACGTATGAGCGATACCTTAGCCGCATGACGTGGCCGCACCGGGTAGCTAAATCAAACGGGCTAGAAGAGGGCTTCCGCTACTGCAAGCTAGACCCCGCCTACCAAACCAAGGCCCTCACCATGGCAGACCTGGAAGTGGGTATGCAGGTCCGGGTCCGGGGGGATTTGAAGGTAGGGCGGTACGGAGGCGACGTTTTTACCCCGAAGATGCGCCCCTTTCTGGGGCAGACCCTCACTGTCGAGTCTAAAAGAGATACCAAGGTCACGGTTATAGGTAGCCACTACAACTGGACCCCCGAAATGCTAGAGCGCATCACCCCCTCCGAAGCAACGCACACCGAAGCAACCCACACCCTAACCCCCGAACAACTCGCCGAAGGGCTACGGCTAGTCTGTAAAGGCTGGCAGGTGAAGATCCTAGGTTGGGCGTTTGCGGGCGACCACAACGCGCCTAGCTTCACGGCGGAGCAGGTCGCAGAGCTACGCGCTACGGCAGAGAGCGACGAACAGCGGGCCTTCCTTAACCGGGTGTTCGGTAAGGCTCCCCAGGTAGCGCAGAGCATCCCGGAGTTGGTGGCTGCTGCTGTGAATAAGTTGGGGGATAGTGATGCGTGGGGGAGCGGCGGATTCGCCTATGATTCCGGCTATGTGAAATCAACACAAGGTTATGCGAATGAAGAGTACACTCTAGGGGCCTACCTGCTATTGGCAGACGTAGACCGTCACAATACCGTTTCGACCTTCTACACTAACCCCAAACACAACGGCGCATGGTTCAACATCCGCGTCCATGACGAAGCAGCTTTTCGCACCTTCCTCCAAGAGATCATCGCCAACGACTAAGTTTATTCTGAGAGATTCCACCCCCGGTTGTGATTGGCTGGGGGTGCTTTTTAACATACCATGCAACAAACAGACCTACACCCCCAGCAGCGCATCCAGCCCATCGGAGGGGGCTGCATTCGCATCGTTTTAGCAGTGCGTGACATACGCCCCTTGGCTATTGGCTGGGGCATTGCCTGTCGCTACGAGAACGCGCCGAATAGCCGTAATTTCCTGACTTCGATTGAGTTGCAGGGCTATGAGGTATTGGATTAAGACACTATGACACACAAATACCACTTCAAAATCTTCTTTTTCACCGCCCTGTTCCTCTCCGCGCTCGTACTGGCTGCGGGGTGGGTGTGGGGGTTAACTGATCTGCTGTGAGCAACGGAGTAATAACTATGGCCGTTCCTGAAAGCTGTTGGCTGTATCCATACATCGACTACGAGGTGGAGTACGACGATCAAGTGATTAGGATAGACGGGCACGAGTACCCTAATGATAACTACCATGGAAGAGGCTACGTCCGAGGCGTCTCTGACTACGACAGCTTAATTCAACTCCAATAGCTATGAACCGCACAATCAAATTTCGAGGCAAGCGGGTGGACACCGGGGAGTGGGCGCACGGCGACTTGCTCTCCCAGCACACTTGGCAAATCCTATCCGAAGACAGCTATTTTCACGTAGTAGACTCTGCTACTGTGCAACGCGGCACGGGAATCGAGACAGAGAAGGGGCGGGAGATATTTGAAGGCGACGACGTTTACTACTACTTCTTCTACGATTGCGAAGGAGAGTGTGAACTCGAGGTCGGCGGAACAGTCGTGTACATAGATAGGCAGGAGTCCACAGGCAAACTGGTGGGGTGCTTTGCTCTACTATTCGACACATTGCATGACTGGCAACGCGTCACGGGCGAGACTGACATTGACTATGAAGACATGCGATTAATTCCGATCCCTTTCGCGCAGTTGCTTGGGCACGAGCTGTCCTTCACTCTGAAATCGGAACGTCACGTCACCGGCAACATCCACGACAACCCCATCCCCTAACCACCGCACCCAACGCCACCGTGCGGGGTGTTTACGCTACAATAGATTGATATGAATGATGAGAAGATGAAGAGTAGCCAGCCTGACGCGGATATTGACGATGCCACTTTATTGGGTGCTGTTTATTTTAACGGCGTCATGATATTTGATAGCGAAGGCAACGCTATTGATGGCGTCGAATACTTTGACGAAGAAGGGGATTTGAAGCCGGAACTGTATTTGACCATGGACGAAAATTACACTAAGTTTCCAGTAGATAGCGACATCGTACTTATTCAGCACGCAGAGTTATTTGCTGGCGAAACTCATGGAAATTACGGTGCCAAAACTCTTTACAGAAGGGCGAAATAGCGACCCAATGCCGGTGGCTGCGAAGTTGCCGCCGTCAAAAAACATCAAATCACTAATTAACCTTATGCGGCAATTTGCGCAGCCACAGTATTATGGCTAGGCGTTGTCGGGGTTGCAGATCATTCAGATTATGAAGCTTTCAAGAATTAAACCAGACACAGTTACTACGAGCCCGCCGTTAGATGCCGCTGGTGTACTCCTAAACAAGGTGCTATTCGACATCGAAAAGGCAAAGGCTAACGCTCTCCGGGATGCGATAGATAAGCTAGAAATTCCATTTACTGAAGCTGTGAAACGCGTCACTGTCCGAAAGTTTACCGGCCGGTCGTACCAGGAATTTGTTTTAGACGATGGTCTTGACACTGAAATGATCATCATGAAATTTAACATCAGCTCACAACCTGGACAGGTCGGGAAGATTGTCATCGAATCTATCTGATCTGCAACCCCGCAGCGCTTAGACATAATGTTTGCAGCAACGCAGGCTGCCCACCGTCACACAACAATTCACTAACCAGCCCTACGGGCAGCTTGACGGTGCTGCTTTATTGGGCGCTTTACATCTACTTATGAGCACCGAAGATCGGCTCGAGATAGCAAACAAATTCATAAAAGCGATTGCGTCTCACGGACGTAGATTTTTCTACAATAAAAAGGATGACTTCACGGGTCACTTCATCATGAAGGGGTGGCGCATCTACTTCGTAGACGATTACACCAAGCGCGAAATATATCTGCATGACCCCTATTGGAATCGGGGGTTTACAAATGGAGGCACGTGTCGAGCGATAGTCAACTCACTCAAAGAATATATTCAGGGGCGGCAAGATTTACCGCTAGGCCACTTAGGTCCGTGGCCCCAATGGGTAAACCATGGAGACCTATGGGGGTACGGGGCAGAGGAAATGGATAAGGTCCGGGCTGAATGCAGCAACCTTGTTCCTGACCTTATGGGTAGACGCCGTGCGTAGCATGGACGACTAGCTAGTATTGGGCGCAGTATCAGACCATCAGTGGGAACTACCCCCTGCCCGCAATAGGCTGAGCATGAAAAAGGTCAACGTTCATGTATAATCCAAGTGACCGCCTAAGATTTGCGGCTCGGGCTAAATTGCTAACGTGGTAGTCTTTGTCTGATATTGCGCCCAATACCCAGCTACCCGCAGCCCTAAGGTTGCCGGGTAGCGTCTATTGGGCCTACGCTGTATCCAAACTTACCACACAGCCTCTATCAACTTTAGATAACTTAACAATGAATCGTAAACAGCAAAAGCTAATAGTTGGAGGTGTGAAATCCACGCCCGGCTACCCTACCCAAATATTCGATGCAGCGCACAACCATATTGCAGACGTAGAGGTACGTTCCTGGGGCAGGCTTCAGTACATGGAGGAAGGGGACAAGATGCACGCTCAGTTGTCGGCCTTTATACAGGATGCTATTAATGAGAAGCTGGCGCGCATGGAATCGTTTGATCTAAGCGAGTACGTCAGTGAGCGAAGCAATCTAGCCTACGCTGCCGCATCCAAGTGATCTATCCCCCTACCCGACCGGCGAATGATGGTTAGCCCTGCTGTACTGTGCCGTCCAAGACTAGCAGAGTACGCCCCACCGGTCACTAGGGGTGGTACAGTGATTTTGCGAACGTTGCTCTCTTCCAGGCAGGTGGTATTCTCCTGAATGGCGTGACGGTAGCCCTTAACCGTCTTGCGGCTGTGGTTGTGGCCTTGTAGCAGGACGTTGTACAGGTGCTGACTACCATATTCTAGGGTCAGCGCCAACATATCTCGGCTACTCAATCCTTTATCCCCATGCGTCAGGATGTACTGCACCCCGTCAATAATAGGGTTAAGCAGCTTGTAGTCGAAGTGAACCGGAACGGCCACCGTCATATCCAGTAGGTCAGCTACCATCTTTGCGGCCTGCCCATCGGGGTCCAGGTCTTTCTTCATGGACGTACGGTCATGGTTACCGGCTACGAGGTAGACGGCCTTCACGTTGCGAATGCGCCCGATCAGTTCGGTGCGAATCAGTTCGGTTACGCCCCTGACTGCTTCCCAGCCGTATTCCGACAGGTGTTTCCATGTGTCAACATGATTAGTTCCTGAGAAGCTTTCAATGAAGTCGCCAAGTAAGCACACATGCACCTCCTCATACCCCATCACATTTACCCGATCAGCCACCCGGCGCACCGTATCGGTCAGGGTGTCCACGTTGAAGGGGTCGTTCTTATAGTCGCCCTTGTAATCCATGCCGAAGTGAAAGTCAGCTAGGGCCACTACACCCACTCCGCTCCCCTGTGCTGCCGGTCGGGGCGTTCGCTGTGCAGATAGGCGGTAGGCGTCCATGAGGCCCGCAAAAACGTCCTCTGCGGCTTGTTCGCGCTGTTTGAACCAGAGCTTAACTTGATACCTCCCCGCCCAATGATTCCACACCCACTTGTCTAGCTCCCATACGTCAAGGTCGGCCCGGGATTGAGTGAGTGCGTCTTCCAGGCAGGTGGGTGGGTTGTCTACCGTGAATACTTCCTTCGCCGTCCCCTTACCTATGTCTGTTTCCATCTGCCGGCCATCATCGCTGACGTGGTGGCCCTCGATCATACCGGATAGCTTACGATACCCTGCGACCTCCTTACGCGCTGTCTGAAGGCTTGTATACACCCCGGCTGCGACTAGCTCCTCGGCAACGCGCATGGTGAGGGTGTTGGAGGCCAGGAGGGCTTTGATTTGGGGCTGGGTCATGGGACAGGCATTAAAAGCCCCACCCGGCGCGAACCGAGCGGGGCCAACAATCAACTATGAACAAACACACTATGCACTTAGGCGGTGGGGGTATCGGTCTTGATGAGTTCGGCAATACCGTCCGACAGGGTAATCAGACCGGACAGGATCTTCTTGTACGTAGCGTTGTCGATGCGCTGACCGGCACGGGCCAGGATCTGCGCGTTCTCATCATCCGACCGGTCCATGAACTCATCATCCAGGTCAGCGGCCTTGCTGACTACGGTGGTGAGCGTACCCATGAGGGCAGGACCGGCAGTGAAGAGGATACCGGCATCGGTCACGTCTACTTTGCCGTCTGCGCTGACTTTCTTGTAGCCGTCGTAGAGAATGTTTGCCGTGTCGATCACAGCTAGGATGCCGTCAATACCGTAGGCTCCGTTGGGGGAAATCAATTCTTGCATTAGAATAGGGATTTAAGTGCTCCGGGAAACTGCCCGGTCAGATTAGATTTTTATAGCGGTGTTGCCACGCCCTTAATGCCGCGAAAGTTGCCGCGCACGTATACCGCCCATTTGGTGACGCGCCAGTACTGCTTCGAGCCGTCCGCTGCGATGGTGTAGAGTGAATCGTCTACGTAGGGCTTTCCTGACCGTTGGACCATTACATCAGTTTGCTCGTACTCCGCAGCAGCTCTTAGGGCTTGAGGGTGCTCCCGAAAAACCTCGGACCACGACTTGCCGATTGCATCTTCCCGCGTAATCCCGTAGGGCCGCAGGATGAGGTCCACGAACACGTCATTTACCTCATCAATGTGGAAGTACTTTGTGAGCCGCCAAATAGCCACAGGTGCTGACTTATCGCCCGCACTGGCTTCTTCGAGCTGTACGGTCAGCCGCGCGATCTGAAGGCTCTGTACGTCGGCGCGTGTTTCCAGGCGCACGACCTGCGCTTCTAGCTTTTCGTACTGCCGCTCTGCGAAGTCCATACGAACGATCCGGTCCTTTGCGTCCTGCTCCCGCGATTCGCGTATCCACGTCCGCGCTTCCGGGGCCAGGATATAGGCTAAAATGATGAGTACAAGCGCAATTAACCCGGCTAGTCCCCGGTTCGAGAAGATGTTTAATGCGCCGTCAATGATGGATTTGAATGGCATGATTTATATATGTGGCACCCATTCGCGGGTGCGTTGGTCAATTTCGTTAGCTAGTAGGCCCGCAGCAGTGTATACGATGGGGACTTCCGGGATGGGGCGGGCGACCGGCACGACAGTTTTCTTCGGGGCCAAGCGTTGCAGCATGGCGATGTACTCCGGTTGTGGGTGGCAGTCCGATTTGTCTGCCCGGTACGAGACGTGCGACCAGATACCGGCAACTCCGGCCAGGGCGCGGGGGGACACGTCCCACTGGTCCTCCATGTAGTTGGTGGGGATTTTGTGGGTGAAGCAGTGGTAGCGGAGGCGTTGCTCTGCGGACTGTATTTGGGCAGGGGTAAAGTTCTCGTAGTAGTGGAAGCCCCGAAAGCCGTCCGGGTAGTAGGTGACGCGACCGGCTGGTATGCGGATACGGTTCACCCACTTGCTTTGCTGGTAGGTGGGTACAGCCGTCCAAAACATACCGCCGCCCTCGGGGGCAGGCTCTAGGGGTCCGAGTCCGTCAATCTCAATGCCGATGCTGTGCTGGTTGAGCCACCGGTTGATATTGGGCAGGCCAAAACGCCGGAAGTCTGCTGCCCGCGCACCAATATGATGCGCCCAAAACGCAGGGGGGAAGCCCTGGAAGATGTCGCCATTGCCACCGATTAGGTCCGCCGTACCGAGATTATATCCCTTGGCCTTTCGCGTAGCTATCCAGTGACCGAAGTCACCGCTCACCCCGTCATCGTCCCGGTGCTCGCTTGATGGCGACACGGTGAAGTGCGTAATAGCTTGCACCTTGGCGTACACGGTTTCGTAGTGCGGGCCTTCATAGGTGGTTATGACGGGCGGTGACTGCATTACTCTACTTTGGATTTAGGGGCGTCCGGTGCTACGCGCCATACGGCTCCGTCCTGTAATTCGTCCTTCCACTGTTGATAGGTGGCCTGGTCGATCTCGCCGTCGCGTAGCATATCGAGGTATTCCTTATGGGCATCCTCAATGTTCTTACGAAAGCGTTTATCCGCCTTACGTGCGCGGCGTACCTCCCGGCGTTTCTCCCGGCGTGCTCTGCGCTTTGCTCGACGTTCCAATACTTCGGGCGTCGGGTCCACTTGGTTCATAATGGCGTCTACCACCCTGGGAGCAAGCAGGGCGATCACTTTCCAGGTGTCGAAGCCGAGATCTGGTAGGGGGAGTTCTGTGCGTTGGTATGCCATAGTTATTTCTTGGGAATGATTTTGGCAGGCCAGCACCCATTCCGGGGCACCCGGAATAGTAGCGTGTCGCCGAAGCTATTTAGGGTGGTGTCATACCCTATGAAATTCGTCTGCTGGAGCTTCGGCGGGTTGATTTGAATTGGGGCATCTCCGCCCTGACGATTCATCGTAATCACGCGCCCCCGTTTTTCGCTGGGCACTTCTGACAAATCAATCCCGTATATCTTCACCACCCGTGGGTCACCTTTCAGCACCTCCGCGTGGGCCAACATTTTTGCTTCAGTGGCAAAGCTTGCGGAAAGGTGCTTTTCTTCTTTTCGCACACAAGCTATTGATTTCGTGTACGTAGGCTCTACCACCTCCTGCGTTACGGGGTCGATGTACGGTTTTGGTGTTGGGCATCCTCCCATTACTGTGTACTCCACGTCCCATTCAATAGTGTACTGCGCGGGCAGTGTGAAGGGTAGAGCGAATAAGGCGATTAGTAGGTATTTCATAGTTCGTTTTTTATTCTTTATCAAATAGCCCCTTAAAGACAGGCGGGGTAAGCATCAGCAGGATGAAGGCGATGAGTAGGTAGGCCATCAGTTGTCTTTTGCGTTATCCAGGTCTTCTACTTCCACGTCGTATTCCGCCTGAGTGATCTTGCCGCGCTTCAGCTTTTCGGCCAACCGGCGAAGGCGTTTAATGCGCTTGCGCTCAAAGTGCTTTTCTAGCTTATCGGCTCCGGGGAATGCGTCGTGTACGTTGCCTAGCATTAGTGGGTGGATTGAATGGAGTACAGCACCCCGGTATTGGGGCTATTTTGGTTACCACCAAACCAGGGGCCGATCGGTAGCTGGAAGGGCTGGGGGTCGAAGTCGAGCACGACGGCAGCTTCTGCAATGACGTAGCGGGCTGTCCCCTGGTGGAAGTGGCAGTCAATAGTGACCTCTTCCCCGCTCTGGAAGGTGCCTAGGCGTTCGGCCTCAAAGCCGCCCTGTTCATCGTTCACGTAGGCGGCGATTTCCCACGTTCCTACGACCTCACCGGGGCGAAAGACTACCAGGGCAGCACAGTGGTTATTGAGCCACGTAGACGGCTTCCAGATGCTTAGGGTGGTAATCCCTCCGGCCTTGTTCCAGTCCTTTCCGTCCTTTGCTAGGGGGCCGCGCACGGTGGGGTCGAACCAACTCCCTGCGTCGAACGATAGGGTCAGCGTGAAGCCCTTCCCCGTGCGACAGAACCGTTTTGCATAGCCGGGGCGGTAGTTGTGGCTGCCTTGTTTGACGGTGCGCTTTACCATTGGAGGAAGGCTAGGTAGGCGAGGCCGAGAGCAAGGACAGTGAGGCCGACGACCGGAGCCATATTGTCGGGCTTATTGAACGTGGTGTACAGCGTCCGCACGATGTAAATAATGGCGATCACGCAGACGGCGATCAGTACGTAGTTATAGGGGGTAGGTAGCATTATTCAGGATTGATGGGTGAAAGGATGGGGCGGCGGTCAGTACGCAGCAGGGATACCTTAGGCAGGGTGACGGGAATGGTATCTACCTGCTCCTCCCACTGCACCACGTCCGGCGTTAGCCACTCCCGGCCTTCGGGCATGATGTGGGTGGTCACCTTGGGCAAATCCCCGTCCTCCAAAAAGAAGGCCCCTTGCGCCACCATAGGCAGCGAAAGGATATACAGCAGGGTGATTAGTGCGTATTTCATAGGTGGTGGATTTATGAATTATTCAAGCCGCCAGAGAATGACGGTATCCGGCTGGGTTTGCAGGGGTTCGGAAACCACTTGCCGGCAGCGTTGACAGGTGCCAATTCGCGTATTGGGATTTTGATATACTTGCAGGGTTACGGTATCATTTTCAATTAGCGTTGGCTGGTAGTCCAGGAGCGTGACTTGTGCGTTGACCAAAAGGTGACCGCGCTCCTGGCATACGACCTGCTTCTCTGCTACCTGCGTGACTGTAAGAGTATCGAGCAGGGGAGATTCTACAGTTACGTCTACTACTTGCGCCAGTAGGGGCGTGGAGGTAAGTAGGGCTAGGTATAGGAGGTATTTCATTATTTTTAGTTTATTCTTTTAATAGTCATATAGCTATTCTCAAGAAGGGTCGCGCTAGTACCATTGGTTTTAATGTATACCGCCATATTGGTAGGAGTAGTGACTTCAAAGACGCCTATGATCGGCCCATTCAACGCTTCGTCATAATCAAAAGGATTGTAAAGCCCGGTATACCCTGTAACGTCGCCGTTCAAGTTCGTTCGAGCGTAGCGAAGTGCAGTTGCATAGTTTATTTGATTATTGGTCGAGCCGGCATTACTGTCTATTATAAATTCGGCACTGGTTCCCCCATTGAAATATAGGCCTACCTCTATGGTGTATAGCCCGACAGGTAAGGGGGTAATCATAATCTCCTGGTTACCCGTGATACTTCCGCTAAAAGATTTATCTGCGGCAGTGTGCGTTCCGAAAACGCGCCGGTTCGCTTCGATTAAATCCAATACTTGCTGCTCCTTTTGATAGCCCCGGGCTTGGGCTATGTTATCTACTTCCGTTTGAGACAGCACCTTATCCGTCCACGTAGCCGTCCGGCTCACCCCGTTACTCTGCTGGATGGTTGCTGTCTTGGTTGCATTACCTGTGACGTCAAAGTCGGTGACAGTGGTATTACCATCTGCTGTTCCACCACTCCCGCTAGCGTTAATGGTGATCGTGCTACCTGACTTATCCAGCGTGACGTTTGTCCCGCCGCGTAGGCTCACCTTGGAGGTAGAGCCATTTATGCCGATGTCTGGCACAGCAGAAGCGCCACTTACCGTCAGGTCTTGATTATCGTTATCGGTAAACGTGCTGGTGACTACGCCGCCGCCCCCGGAGAAGCTATTGGTAATAGTCTTGGTAGCTGTTCCCGTCACTGACTGCCCGGTGAGGTAACGATCGCTAATAGTGGCAGACAGTTTGGAAAGGCCACTACGCGTAATTTCCACAGTCTTGGTTGCTCCGAAATCGCCGGTAATACTCAGCCCCGTCGAATAGTTATTGCCATCTGAGGTAGTGCTTCCCGAGCTAGGCAGCACTACGGTCAGGTCACTCATGCCGTTACGCCCCAGGATGAGGGTATTGCCCGACATGGTAGCAGAGTTTACCACGTAGTCTAAGAAGGTAGCCGTGGCGGTCCCCCCGCCACCGCTGAAGCCTCCGGTAAAGGTCTTGGTGGTGGTGCCCGAAAAAGCTACTGAGTTGATGTATCGGTCATTAATGGTAGCGGTAAGTTTGGCCAGCCCCGAGCGCGTCATTTCCAGCGTCTTGGTCGCGCCGTATCCGCCAAGGACTGAAAGTCCTGTGGGGAAGTTGTTTCCATCCGCTGCGCCTTCGCCAGACGGCAGCGCGATGGACAGGTTCGTCGTACCGTTGCGGGTCAAAATCAATTCTCCATTGGATACCACCCCACCGGTCACCGCTACGTCTACCAGGGGGACTACGACCGTGCCACCGCCCTCCATGGCAAGCGTAATATCTTTGTCCAGCACGCCGGTTACCGCACCAGACTTTACGTAGCGCGCCGGGGCCGTGGGGATGGGAATAGATACATTGGGCAGACTGTGCCGGGTAAGGCGTAGTTCCCCGTCCTCAAACAGGCCACCGGTAACGACTGCATCATTCCAGTTCATGTCAAAGGTGCCGCCGCCCGTGTTGTAGCTGAAGGTGGCTGTCTTACCCGTCGTGCCGGTCACGGTGCCGGAATTGACGTAGCGCGAGGTCGTCTGGGTAAGGGGAATGCTGATGTTCGGCAGCCCGTAGCGTTGCAGTTGCAGTTCGTTATTGGCGTACAGGCCACCGGTTACCACGTGGTCCTTCCAGATCGTTTCGTAGTTATTAGTGCCCTCCACGGACACCACCATCTTCTTATCCGTCGTGCCGGTTACTAGGGCAGCAGTGGGGTAGAAGTTGGGCGTAGCCAGCGGGATGCTAATGTTGGGTAGTCCGTTGCGCTGTACCTGAAGCTCTTCGGTCGCATCATCATAGAGCGCCCCGGTAATCACATGGTCGGTGAAGGTCGTTTCGATGTTGGGCACCGCCGTTTGGGTTACAATGAGCTTTTTGGTCAGTGTGCCCGAACTCGAAATACTAGATACTTCGTTTGATCCCGCGTCTTCAATCTTAGCCAAGTTCTCCGGGCTAAGTAGTCCGGCTTTCGTAGAATCTGCCAGGAACAGAATTGCTCCACCACCGCGCGCAATGTTGAGAAATACCCGATCCGTGCGGTGGTCGGCGAATAGGGATTGATTATCCGCCGAGGGGGGCGCAAACTGACGTATCAGTTCGGCCACGTTGACCTTTATGTTCTCCTGAAGGCTCAGGGTAAGTAGGCTGTCCTGCTGTAGCAGAATGCGCTGTAATTCGTTGGAGTTGGACCGATCGTTGTCCGCCGCTTCATTTGCCGCAATTTCGTCGCGTAGGGGTTGGTCATTGTACGATCCGTCCGGGTTAGCAGCAGTAGCACAGATGTCGCCAATACAGAACACTTCATCGGTGGCCTGCGTCACCCACGTACCGTTGATGTATTCGCGCGGCTTGTCAATATGGAAGCGCATGTAATCGCCACTAGACAGTGACCCCTCGTAATTCAGGTTATTATCCAGAATGCCCCAGCCGGTAAGGCGTAGGTCGATCTGCACGTCATAGCTAGGTTCTCCTGCGTTACCGGCAGATACTAGTCCGCCCTCTGTTCCTGCATTAGCGTAGGCATTGGCCGGTTCGGTGTCCGAGGCCCACTGCCGCACGATCCGGTTGGACTGATCGGCAACTAGGGCGCGGGGTGCGCGGTCGAAGATCTGCCACGCATCGACGTAGAATTGATTGTCCGACATGAGCAAGGGACCACCGTAGGAAGGCGCGCTAATGGCTCCCCGGTCTACCCCCGAAAGGGCCAGCGGGTCACCGGGCCGGGGCGCACCACCCAACTGACCGAACAGGCCGCGCGTCTGCCCGATAAAGGTGTTGCCGGTGATCTTGGAGCCGCTGCCCTGGTGGCTCATCATATTGGTGATCCCGGTGAACAGGACCGTATTGTTGCGGAAGTCCATGCCGCGTCCCGGCGTCGTGTTCCAGTTGCCAATCCCGGCATCTGACATGAACGTGTTCACGAAGCCACCACCAATGACTGCGAAGGTGGACCCCTCGAAGATGTGGTTGCCGGTTGACCCCCCGATTTGCAGCAGCGACTTTAGGCTAGGGTAGTAAGGCTTGGTGTTCTGTGAGCCGTCCAGCACCCACGTACCGTTCGTGTAGCGAAAGCCGTCCGATAGCTCGATGATCTCGATACCGATGTTGGAGAAGTCCACATTGTCCACCCAGAAGTTGCGGGTTCCCCGGGCGATCTGTGCGCCCTCGATTTGCCCCACGCCGGTGGTCAGTAGACCGTTGCGCCACAGGAAGTCGCGCCCGCCGTCGATGGATAGCGAAAGGCCGTCCCGGTAGGTTACGTTCTGCTGCCGGTGAGCGAGGTGAAAGTTGAGCGCCTTGTTGCCGATCTGGTTGCCCATGCGGAAGCCGTCGCGCCGTCCAACGACCGTCATATCGCGCACGACGAAGTTCTGTACCAGCCGGGTGGCCGGAACGATGGCGCGGAACTTCAGCAGGTCCGTACCGGCTGGGATGGTTGTTCCGGGGGCAGAGTTACCCTGTCCGGCGAGGTTGCGGATGACGTAGCCATTCGTGCCGATAGCGACGCGCTCAAAGATGTCACCGGCGAGGTTGAAGATTTTATCCTGAATGGCTCCGGGGCGGCTCTCATCGTCTTCGTTGGGTAGGTCGAATACCGCCTCTACCGTTGCTCCCTCGGCGGGCATAACGAAGCTCTGCGCTAGTTTACCGTAGGTGTTGGCGTTTTTCAGGCTGTAATCGCGCGTTAGGGGCGCGTCAATGAATACACCCGCGCTCGATAGCTTGGTAATGATGCGGTACGACCCCACCGGCACATCGAACTTGTGTGCGCCATTCGTTAGCACGATAGGTTCTCCCACCGAGAACCGGCCGGAAAAGTCGTTGCCCTTGAAGGGGATAAAGGTGCTACCGACGGGCAGGTCCAGAGCAAAAGCGGCTACACGGTCGGGTTCGTCTTCCCACCCTGCTTCGCCGTATTCGCCGTATTCGACCGCTCCTTCCTGCGACTTAGCATCTCCCAGGGGGGTGGTCTTACCAGTTACCTCGTAGTCGTGGGCTTTGTAGGCGTCGCGATCCGCGACATTGTAGTACTCGTTGGGGAGGGCGATAACCGTACTCTCCCAATCGCCGGAAATGCCGCCCCGGATCGTACCGTTGGAGCCAATGAAGGCAATGGTGCCGGTGGGGCTATCCATCTTCAGGATCGCCTTAATAGCTGACTTCGATTCTTTAAAGACGTAGCGGGGGTCCGTCGAATTATATAGGTTCTGCGCTAACCCCTGGCGCGTTGACTCGTCCACGTCGCCCATGACGTAGGCCGTACCCGGCACCGTAGCATCGAATCGCACGGTGAAGGGGTCATTGCTCAAGCCCCGCTCCGTAACTGCTAGGACGGCGCGCCGGTAGGCGTTGTACGACTTCGTGTAGTTGTCATTCAGTACGTCGAACTCTGCGTTCACGAGGCCGTCTGCCGTAGCGCCAAACCAGTTCGCATAGACGTCCCGCTGACGAAGGTTAACCAGCATGGTAGCGTCAGGGAATAGGTTCTGCCAGGGTTCGGCCTTGACGAATCCAGTGTAGGTCCACTCCCGCCCTGCCCCGGTAATCTGACCGGCAGGGCCAAACTCTACAATGGCGTAGGGGGCGGTGGTGGTAATGTCCCTGGTCAATTCTACCGTGTTGTTCACGTAGACGTACTGTGGTCCGCTCAACCCCTCCAGGCTGTCCTGTGTGACCGGCAGGCCGGTGCTTGCGCCTGCCCCTCCGCCGCCGCCACTGTTGATCAGGGTGCGGAAGTAGCTAAAGTCCACGCCACCGAAGGGGCCATAGGTCAGTACATCGGTCTGCTCATCCAGCGCAAGTCGGTAACCCTCCAGGGCAGCGGCACGGGCTGAATTACCGTCAATATCCGAGCGCGCTGCATTGAGGTCCGTTTCTGCGTCCGTGACCCGGTTGCGCAGTTCGCTGTCGTCATACGTCTCACCCCCGGTAGGCCGGTTCAGCAGGTCGTTTACGTCCGTACGCAGGGCCCTGGTCGTGTCCTGTAGTCCAAGTAGCGCAGCGGTGTTGTTGTCGATTTTTACGCCATTAGCCAGCAGGTTATCGCGCATAGCTTGCAGCGAATCGGGAAGCTCTGCCCGCGTCAGGTAGGCCGATAGGTCGGGGGCTTCATGGTTGAGCGCGCGCAGGCTATCAATGGAGGTCAGGTTACGCTCAATGGCTGCACGTACCTCCGTATCGTCGTAGGCCGCGCCGCCGCCGCCGGAACTGCCGCCGGTCATGCGCTCGATGTAGACGTAATTACCATATCCGGTTATCGCCCGAACGTTCGCCCCTGAGTTCTGAAACTGCTCCAGCTCTACAAAGTCCGTCGTACCGTTCAGGTAGACCGGAACAGAGCCGGAAATGATGAGCACGCCACTGCTGCCGGTCGCAAAGGCGGGGCGTTGGTAGGCCATCAGCTTGTGTAGCCCGCCATTCTTGAACACGCCCCAGGTGAGGACCATTTCGTTGATCGCATCCTCCACGCCATACGCACCAGCTAGCTTGTACCACCCAGCTATCGTAGGCTGAAACCGGCTGCCGTTCCAGACTTCCTCTGGGTCGTATTCCTCCTCGTTGTAGCTCAGGACTTTGTAGGAACCACTGGAGTAGTTCGGCCTACTGGTCGAGGTTGCCGCCACGACCAACTGCCCGCCGCCGGTGGTCACTCCGCCGCCGCCTCCTCCGCCGCCCGCCGCGATGAGCGCCTGAAGGTCACTGCGTAGCACTACGGTAGTGTCTGAGAGGCGCGAAACCAGGGCAGTAAGCGCGCTGTCGTTGTAGGTTGGCTTGGCATCAATGCGCGCGATCTCAGTAGTGTTGTCGTCTACCTGAGCCTGAAGCGCAGTGGGGTCAAACCGCGTAGCAATAACCGAATCAATGCGCTCCTGTAGTGCGCTATCATCGTAGGAGCCGGAGCCACCGGCCTCATCGTTTGCGTCTGCATAGTCTTTGGCCTCCTGAAGACTGATGGCAAGCTGGGCCAGTACGTAGTTGCGTGTGGCTAGGCCGGTGGTGTCGAAGGAACTAGTGAGCGTCACCCAGCCCAGGCCCGGTTCCTTGCGCAGGCGTTCCCCGGTGGCAGTAACCGTAGTAATGAAGTAATTGGGCGTAAATCCTGCATTGAGCACTGCCGTATCTGCCTTGGTAGTAATGCGCTGCCGCACGTCCAGAAAGTCGGCAATCTGGGGGTTGAAATTGGTCTGAATGCGGATCTGCGCCACACCAAGCAGGGGCAGCAGCAAAAACACGAAGGCCAGCGCCTTAGCGGAAAATCGAGTAGACTGCATTATCTGCCTGGGTTAGGTTCTTGAGCTTATAGCCCGTGTAGGTGGTGGTGGTATTATTGGTCAGGTTATTGGTGGTGACCGTGACCTGAAACTTGTCGAAGGAGGCGGTGACATCGAAGCCGTTGCCGTCCTCAATGCGGCTTAAATCCTTATCTGCCCAGGTATTAGGCAGCAGGAAGTAGATGAAGCCGGAGCCGTTGACCGTAAGGCTCTTATCGCCCTCTGTAGCAATGAGCTTTTGCAGGGCGGTATAGGGGCTTCCTTCCGTGCGTAGGTCCGTGGGGCTAATGCCGAAGAGGATGGCGTAGACTGCTGTCAGCTTACGCTCTGAGCTGCTGGCTGTGCCGGTTTCCTGTCCGCTGTAATCCTGCTTTGCGCGTAGGGCGTAGGTGGACGCATTAAACCCACTAGGGCCATTGGGTCGAAAGTCAAAGACTAGGGAGCCGGTGGTCGTGCCGCCAAACGTTGCCTGCGGTGCGCCATTTACCTCGATGCGGCCATTCGTTAGGGTAGCCGAAGAGGGGTTAGCAGCCGTTGCAGTGAAGGTGTAGCGCGTGTAGCTCCCCCGTTCCACCACGGCCGTGCTAGGCGACTGCGCTAGGCTCATCGTAGGCGGCGCGTAGTACATCCATTCCAGCACGTCGCGTACGGTAGACCCTCCAATGGTCAGCCCCACGGTAAAGAGCCTGCGAATGGGTCGGGTAGAATCGAAGGGCAGGCTAGTCACTCCTCCGCTCTGTTCCAGGGTATCAATGCGCGCTTCGTGGTCGTCCACAATGGCGCGTAGTTCGGTATCATCGTAGCCCGTTCCGCCCGACCCGCCGGTGGTTATCGCGGTCTGAATCCGCAGCAGGTTATGGGCGTGGAGTTTAGCGAGGGCTTCGCTATTGAGGTAGTTGGAACCGTCCTGCGTAGGAAGTACTAATCCGGCTGCTGTGGTGGCCGTAACCTGCCCGCGCGATCCCTGGGGGCTGCGCTCCGTGCTACCGTTGCCCACGAGGTAGCGCACGTCCAGTTCGGCTAGTCCAGCGTCTAGCGTGACGGTCAGCACCTCATAGAGGGCCGTAGCATCGTACAGCACATGGCCGGCAGCAATGTCTGCCACGCCGTACTGCCCACTGCCCACGGTGGCGACCTTTCCCCGGTAGTTGCCGGAGGTTCCCGTTGGGCTGAAGTTGCCCAGCAGAACCGATAGCCGCACGTCCGTGGTCAGCCCCACCATTAGCAGTTGGGGTTGATCGTGACTAAAATGTTGCTTATCCCGTCAAGGGTTAGGGTGTTGCCGGTGGGGGCGGTGAAGTAGCCCAGCACCTTAGCGCGCTCATTAAACCAACTGCCCTGAAGAGTAAGGGCTTCATCCGCTCCGGCTTCGATCTCCTCACACCACTGCTGGCCCAGCCAATCGTAGCGGAACACGTAGGTGCCCGCATCGCTGCTGCGAAAGAGGGTTTGCTCCTCCCCACACTGGGGAACACGGTAATGAAGGGAAAATTGGTTACAGTACACCAGGTAAGCCGGTTGGCTTCGCCCCCTGGGGTATGTCTAAAGTTTGGCGAACGCGCCAATACAGGGATGGACCGCTACTAAGTAGACAATGGCCCATCCGCCGTGTAAATATACGAGAAAAAGAAAGACTAGGAGGGTTACCCAGCCTCCAATCCAGATGGATAGGCAGAATGGGCAGATATAGCGTTTAAAGGCCGGGGCAATACGCCCTACTTCGTTATAGGCTTGCTCCATAACCGCTCCCTTTTCAGCGAGGGGGGAATGTTGAGCCAGCCGTAGCGCACCACGTAGGTAGTCAGCTACCGGGGATTGCTGTTCCCCCACCAGAATGGTACGATCGCGCCCGTAAATATTGGCGAGGTGGTAGCGTACCTTCCATAGGGGGCTAGGGTAATCCAGCGCAATGTCGAGCACCCGAACGCCGTAATGCACGATAAAGGCGGTCAGTAGCGCGTAGCCGAATAGTTCAAGTACTAGCATACGATTCGCCGGGGTTCAAAGTGAATGGTAAATGCTACGGCCACACAGCATACTTCGCGCGTCGGCTTCGTGCCGGTTTCCTGGGCATAGATCGCCTCACTTCTCCGGCTTGCCTCAGTCACCTTAGCGCCCGTGGACCGGATGCGGCTCATGAGGTGATTCAGCAGGGTAAAGGAATTGATACCGGGGCGGTTATCCACTGCTATGGCGACGTAACTTGCCTGCCACGTTCCGTTCTCCCCCGCCCCATACTCATACACCCCGTCACCGGTGGCAGCGGGGCGCAGGTAGCAATACCGCGTCAGGTCGTCAAAGCCCTCCTTGGCGCGCTCCACCAGCTTTACGTCCGGGTAGTCTTCGCCTAGGAGTTCCAGTAGGTCAGTCAGTAGTGATTCGTCCATTAGTTCGTGCGTCTGTATTCACGCAGGAAAGCCCTACGCGCCTTAGCTATTTCGTTTTCGTTGAGGCCGAAGATGTCTTTTCCTGTTTGCCGTTCCGTTTCTTGGTATTCCGCTATTCTGCGACTGTGTACGCTGGTAAAGCCGATCACGGCCCCGTCGTCCCGCGCGCCCACCTGGATACTTCGCCGCAGGTCGCCCTCAAATTCGAGATCCTTATAGTCTACCTGCCGGCCGGCCTTCTGCCGCTTCTTGCGGTACGACCGGCTGCGGTATCGCCCAATGCGACCCTCCTCTGCTTCGCCCTCATTGAAGATGCGCCGCTTCATACTACCCAAGGCGGTACTAGCCGCTGCCAGGGAAGCGTTAGCCGCACGTTTTTTCAGGTTTAGGCGGTTAGAGGGCATGGGCTACTTTTTAGCCGGGACGATGGAATAGACCTTCTTACCCCCCACGGTGACGGTCTTACCGTCCTGCGTGGAATAGGTCTTGGAGGTCGTAGAGGGGCGGCTGGATTTTTTGGAGCCGCAGGAGGAACAGGCCATTACTAGGGAGTTGATTCGATAATGCGCTGTCCGGTACAGCTGACGCAGGGACCGGATAGCTTGGCCCGGGCCACTGCCATAGACAGTTCGCGGTAGTATTTAGAGTCGTGCTTGAGGTCGGTCACCGGGTCGCGCGTCCCCATGATGCTGGCGTAGATCCGGCCCGCACTTTCCTTGCCGTTCCGCGCCAGGGGGTTGTCCCGGTCGGAGTATTCGAGTTCCTGCATGAGCAGGGCAGCGGTCATAAATCGGGTGGCTCTACCCAGCGACTGAGCGAAGGCGCACACGATCTGATCGCACAGGGCCACGTAGTGAAGCTGCGCTGCCCCGTAGGTCGCGCCGGTGCTCTTTGCCGTTGTTCCGCGCAGCCCGTAGGAGGTTGTACGGGCTAGTTGCAGCCCGTCTACGCCCACCAGGGAGCCGGTAATGGTATCGGCCGTTACATCGGTTTCAATGTCGTTGTAGCCCTGCTGAAGCAGCACCGTAGTTTCTACCCCATTGAGGGTCAGGGTAGCATTGCCCAGCCGGTCAGCATACACCGTCAGCTTGTCGAGCCGTAGCCGCAGCATGGGCGCGTAACGTTCCAGCTTGAACGCGCCTTCGGGGACTAGCTTATTGGTATCGAGATCCCCCAACGTTCGCCGCTCGGCCACCTCTTCCACCTCGTACTTCTCCCCCAGCCGGTGCAGGAAGTCGGCTGCTACCTGTTCTGCTGCTAACCGGCGCAGGCGTAGGAACAGTTCACGCGCCGTCTTATCTTCTTCGGTAGCTGTATGGGCAAAGGTGCGTAGGGCCACACCGGGTAGGTCATTGACCAGGTAAGCGCCGGGAATGTCCTCACACAGGCCCTTCAGCCCCACGTAGGGTTCCAGGCAGGCGGTATATTGGGCTACTTCGGTCACTAGAATTTGATTATGTTAATCCCTAGCTCCCCACTCAGTCCGGTGATGCGTTTACGCACCGTGCCGGGGGTTGTGATGGGTAGGTCGAAGTAGTCCACCCCATCAGCGGAGGTGTCCGGGAGTTGTTCGTAGGGGTCGCTTTGGCTTAGCCGTGTCCGCTTTTGCAGCTTCACGTAGGGCCATTTCCCCGATGTATCGTCCTGGTTGACCGTAGCGCGATCTGCACCCCCGGAGGAGGCGAGTTCAAAGACCCCATCGTTCCAATCCGCCGCCGTTCCGGCAAACAGACCGGACAGGCCCAGTTGACCGTCCCGCCACGCCACGGACAGCGATCCGGGGGATAGATTGACCTGGGGTAGTTCGTCCCGGTTGACGTCGGCAAAGACCAGGGTAAGCCGTGCTGAGGCGATGTACTCAGAGCGTATGACCATGCCGGAAGTATTGTTCGTGGTTCCACTAAAGCCACCCCCTACGACGAACGTGCCCACACTGACCGGCTGTAACGCCTGATCGGTATAGAACGAGCGAATGAAGCCCGACCCGTCGCCTACGAACTTGCTTTCGTTCTTAGGGTATTGGGTAGAGGTTGGAGGAATGGGGTTCCCGTGGGCATCAATAAGGATATGATACACCGCTGGCACCGGAGCCTCCGCATCCGTTACGTCCCAGCCGTAGATCGACTGGGTGAAGGAGCAGAGTTTGGATAGTGTTGCTTTGCCAGCCATAGGGGAATAAAAAACGGGGATGGGACTAGCCCATCCCCGCCGGGTTGGGGGCGAAAAGTGAAAAAATTAGGTCTTAGGCAGCAGGCTCAGGAGCAGGCTCACCCACTACGTCGATGCAGTTGTACGCCTCACAGACCGCATCCCAGAGTTGGATGTAATTCCAGGTGGTGCCTTCACAGAAAGCGTCCTGGGGAATGGTCCAGATGTCGAACTCCTTACGCATCTTGTAGGAGATGGTGTTGGTACATTCGTCGTAGCGCACTTGCATGTCTACGATGAAGGGGCGACCGATGACGGGCGTACCGATGTCTACCTTCTGGCGTAGCATGGTGCCACTGCCCCGGATGGGTTCGGGAAGCCATACGACGCGGCCTCCGTCAACGATGCGGTGGCTAGGGTTGTCGAAGCGGTAGAACTCCACCAGCTCCACCGCACCGGGCAGGAAGGAGATGATGGGGTTGAGGGCGGGACTTCCGGCCAGGGTCGTAGGCAGGGAGTAGTCCATGTAGGCACCCGACAGGTTGTTGCGGAAGTCGTTCACGTCCAGGCCGTCCACGTTGCCGTCGTACAGGCCGGAGGTGGCAGAGAACGCACCGATGGCCTTGGTGGAACCGATCAGTACGGGCTGCTGACCTCCCATGGGGTTCATCCGCATGTAGTCGTAGGACAGGTCGTACAGGCCGGTGGGCTGGGGAACACTGGAACCGTCAGCCAGGGGCTTGAACAGCTTCAGTTTAGCGGGGGTAACGCTCGTGGCATCCGTTCCGGCGAAGGTCGATCCAGCACGGGCTACCAGCTTGGCCGCTACCTTGCGGTTGAACTTGGTAATCATGCTCTCGGCCTTGGTCGCCAGGATGCGGGCCAGGGCCTGCGAAGGATCTTCACAGTTGAGGTCGTAGTCGTCTGCCGACAGGCTAAACTCTTCGGCTACGTAGTCGTCGAAGTAGAACTCGTTGTAGCCGAACTCTTCGAGGGCCTTAGCCGGGGTTTCACAGTCGAAGGATACGTCGTCAGTAGCCGATTCGCCACAGACGGGCTTGCGGTACTTTACGTCGTACTTGACGCCATTGGTAGCAGTGGGGCTGGCCTTGCGGACGTTCATGACGTCATTGATGCTGCGGCCAGCGTTATCCAGCACGGCGGCGGCAGACCCAAAGGTGCGGCCGTTGCGTTGGAGGTTAGTGTACAGACCACCGGCAATACTTGCCAGGGTAACTTCAGTTTTGAGGCAGCATTGTTCTGCTGCGGTTGCGCGTTGTGCCAATTTTACGATGGGTTAGATCGCTCCCTATTCCTTAATCGAGGTTTGGGTAGGCACCTATAAGCCCTATGGCACGTATTGATTGGTATGCCCCGCCGGGCTAGACGCTCTTCGCATCTGTACAACAAATATACAACAAGTTTTACAATTACAGTTGGAAAACTTCAAACAAAAAAACCCACCCTACTAAAAGTGGGGTGGGTAAAAAGACGCCATGAATATGAGGGGGACGTTATTTTATGTGCTAATAGCCTCGCCGAGGATTGATACGCGTGCACCTGTTTCAGAAGAATTGATAGACAGGCCTTGTCGGTCTACGGGGGTGGCAAAGAAAGATCCATCTATGTCAGCCTTTTGAAAGACTGCAAGGAAAGGCTCTGCGGGATTATTCTCGCGGATGTACCCCTCGCCTGCAATATTGCCGGGAGTCCGGCTCCGGCAGTACGCTATCATCGCTTCGTTAGCAATTACCTTATCCCCGATAGTAAGGGCAGGCGCGGTTACAGTGCCTGAATACGCTACGTACTCTACGTCAACTATTGTAACGCTACCTCCTTTGTCGTTCGTTGTGCTTGGCATGTCGGGGGTTACTGCGCAGCGAGTGCTTCACTGAGGAAGGACGCACCACCGGTATTGATTTTCTTGCCGCCAATGACGCGCTCGTTGGGGTTGGGGTCGTCACCACGTCCGCCGTTGTGCTCCGGGAACATCTTCTTAGCGCGGGCGATAGCAAGTAGGCCGTCGGCGGGGTTTTCAATCTTGTGCTTACCATCTAGGGTCAGGGCGGTCGTGCCGTCTGCTGACAGCATCTTTACTACGGGCTTATCAGGATTCGCCCGATCGACTGCCAACTTGTAGCCTAGCCGGTCCATGTACACTTTGAGCACGTCGGACGGGTCGCCAATGTCCTTCGCGTCCTTAAACTTGTCAGAAGACACAAACCCCATGAGGTACTTGTCAATCTCGCGGGCATCGTCGCGTTCGGCATAGCTCTTTTCGAGTTCGGCCTTCTTCGCGGGCAGCTCTGCTTCCATGGTGGAAATGCGCTCCTCTGCCCCTACGTACTTGTCCTTGTACTCCTGAAGCTGGGCGCGTAGTTCGGCGTCCGTGGCGCTGGTAGCCTTGCTTACTGCCTCTTCCTGCTTAGAAGCAGCCAGGGCGATCACGTCCTTAATGTCCTTACCTTCGACCTCCGCCTTGTCGAGGTTGAACGCCTTGGTCAGCTTGTTGACCAGGGGCGTGACGGTAGCGGCGTACCGCTTGCCCTTCTCGCTTTCTTCGTAGGCGTCCTGAATGGCCTTGGTGTGCTTTTCGACCGTGAACGCCTCGCGTTCCTTAGCAAACTGCTTGATCTCTGCGGTGGCATCGAAGCCTTCGGGCTTGTCCTCTGCCGTCAGCTTGGCGATGAAGTCGGGGGTGGCTCCTAGTTCAAGGGCCAGTTTTTCTAGTTCTTTCATTATTCGCTTTTAGTGGTTTTAGTGCGGTTCGGACGCCGCCCGCGCTTCTTGGGGGCGGGCTTGTCTTCCGGGGCGTCTTGGGTGTCGGCTGGGGTGGGTTCAGGGTCTGCCGGAGGATCTTCTTTGGTGGCTTTCTTGGTGGCGGCCTGCTTGGGCTTCTCCTCCTCTGCGAGTTGGTAGCGGGCGGGGTTAGCGCGCGCCAGCATCTGCATGTAGGATTCGGTTAGTCCTTCAATGGCCTTACCGCTTTGTTCGTCGAGTAGTAACATAAAACAAATTTACACTTTTTCACACTAATAGTTGGTAGGGGCCAACTTATTGACTATCTGCGCGGATCTTGTCGATCATACGGTGGAAGTCAAAGGGTTCGGGCGCGTTGACAATGGCTAGGCTATTTTCGATGCAGTCGCGTACCCAGCCGGTGAGGTGCTCCTTCGCGTCAGGGGTGGCAGCTAGGTAGTCAGCAGCTAGGGCAGCGGCCGCCTGTACTTGGCCCGGCGTAGCATCGGGGTCTACGCGCAATTCATACAGGCCACGTACCCCGCGCCCCTGATAGGCAGATGTATTGCCGGGAAGTGTACCCACCATGAGGCGTAAGGGTTTTGTAGCGCGGTCGCAGGTATGGGAGGAAGATCGGGCGTGGAGCATATCAAAAATGTGATTTAACCCACTCGTAGAGCACAGCGAACACGATATAGGTCCACACCAGGACCACGTAGTGCCATTTGGTCTGCTTGTCCGGGGAGGTGTAGTAGCGTTGGATGAGCAGCGATACCAGTAGGCCGATGACGTAGCCGGTTATCATTTACCCTGCTGTTTCATCGCCCCTACCTTTAGATCATGTTGCGCGTCCAGCACCTTGCCTACTACCCAGCTCACCATATAGGCTAGCGTTTCGTCGTTGTTGTGATCTGCCTTCACCCCTACATGGTCCAGGATATTGTTGGCAACGTGTACCGCTTCGTGTGCGATAATCGGGATACTAAATTCGTCAAGGCCAAAACCTACGTAATAGTCCCCCTCCCAAACCCATACCCCGGCGGCGTGGTCCTTGTATGCTCCGTTTAGGTTCTCTTCCTTGGCTATTTTGGCAAACGACTTACCAAACAGCACGTAAAGCCTACCAGCAGGGAACAGGGGAATCTTGTAGGAACGCTTCTTAGTCTTTGGCATCAGTCAGTAGCTTTTATAAGTTTTTCGGTCCCTACCTCATCATCCAGGCGCACGTAGTACGTTTCGTGACGGCAACCATACCCGCCCCGGAACTGGGCAAAGGTTTCGGCGGTACAGGCTTCGTTCCATCCGCTCCGCCCTTTGGCGCGATCTACGATCTTGGGAATATCCTTCACGCGGAATAGCCCCGGCTTAATGGCTAGGTCAGCAAACCGGCCGGACCCGCGCACTAGCTCTTCGCAGTTGTCGCGGCTCGTCTTGATGAGGCTACCCACGTAGTACATGCCGTCCAGTTCCAGGTCATCCCGGATACGGTCATTAATAGCCCCGTCAAACTGACTTATAGCGTCCTGGGTGATTTGGCGGGTGTAGCGCAGTAGCCGGGAGGAAGACCCGGCCTGGGTCACTAGTTCGTCACGTAGGTTAGCCTGTACCGTCTTGATGGGCTGACGAAAGGTGATTCCGGCGTACAGCACCTTGCGAATGGGGTTCACTAGATTGATGCGTAGGGCGGCACGTTCGGTCACGCCCTGGGTTACGCTATCAACCAGGAAGGTGCGTTCGGGGGTAAAGGCCATACGGCTAATGCGTAGGGCATCTTCTGCGGGCAGGTAGCCGGAGTAGATCGCCCGGTTGAGCCGTTCGACCTCATCGAAGTTTTGCAGGTAGTCCGGCAGCGCAGACCCGATACCGTCCCGACCGGCTAGGAAATTAAGCAGGGGGCTTTCCAGCCGGTTGAGCTGCGCTAGGTTGACCGGGCCGGAAACAAGCCGGCCACTCTCCCTGGGCAGCGTGTCGAGGAAGTCCCGCACGTAGCCATACACGAAGCGTTCGGCGCGCTGAATGGCCGACAGGAATACATCGGTCGCTGCATTGACCAGCTTAAACTTTCGGGTGGTGTCGTCTTTAAGCGGCATTGGCAGCGGGTAGTGGCACTGCTGAGGTTAACAGGCCCATGTTGTTGAGGTAGTCAGTCACGGCCTTACGTGCCTCTTCCTCTCCCAGCTTCTCCATGTTCACCTTTTCACGTAGTAGGCGTTCCAGTACTGCAATGGAGTAGTCGCGTCGCAGGATGTCTTCGCGGGTCAGTGATCCGGCAGCTAACCGGTTTTGGATCTCCTCTTCGTTGAGCAGGATGGCCGGGGCAATGGATAACGCCAACTCATACAGGCTAATACGCTGCTGCTGCCCCCGGTACTTGTGCTCGTAGTAGGCCATGCGGGCCGCGTATCGGTCCTCAAACAGGGCTTCTTCGGCGTACTCCTTTAGCTCACTTGCTTCCAGGATGCGGTAGCTAGGGGGCTGGTGGGCCGTCATTTCGCTGCGCTGTCCGGGGTCACGCTGCCGCAACGCTTCGAGCTGTTCACAGAGCTGTACTGCACACACGCCTACACTCATACCGATCTTGGTCAGCAGGTCGTGCAGGTCTTCCAGGCGAAGGTCTTTGGCCCGTCCGCTCTCTACGCCGGTGCCGTCCAGTAGGTCCAGACCGATCGTTTGACGGGCTTCCTTCAGCAGCGTTCGCCACGTCGTTTCCGATAGCTGGAGAATGCCAATGTCGGGGCTGTGGTAGTCGAGGGCAGATTGCCCGGCTGACTTGTCCTCCATGCCCTGCTTCTTGGGCTTAACTATCGTTCCGTAAGGGCTGGGCAGCAATACCTTATTCGTGCCGTGACAGACACCACAGGTGGTCTTCTTACCGTCTACCTTTACGTGGCCATGGTTGCACGACGCATTATAGCAGGGAGCCTCGGCAATGGATACAATGGGGTGGTGAAAGCGCACCCGCACCGCTTGGTTGTCCGAGAACGCGCCAATCACTTCGTCAGCCAGCGTATAGTAGGGCAGCAGGAACGATTCGCGGTATTTGCCCTTGTCCGTGGTCTTGCTCTGCCCCGGCAGGTAGTTAACCGGGCTTTTACCCAAGTCCCAGCGATACCACACCTTAGCCGTGTAGACTAGCTCGCGCCCTCCGGCCTCATCCTTAATGCGCCACGAAGGTTCGAGTGTATACCAGAACGTCGCATCGGCACAGAAGTAGTAGGTTTCGTACGTCTTCTGCTCTCCGACCATGATTTCCCGCTCCCCGCCCTCGAAGACGAACAGGTCGTCATCGCAGTAGGTGGGCCGGACCACGCGGGGGATAATGCCCAGCCGTTCATCCTCCGCTAACCCGCCGTCCACGACTGCGTTGTTGGGCGCAATCTCCGGGCGTAGGGGGTTATAGGGAAAGGCTACGGCAAGCAGGTTAGGATCTTCCCAGGCCATAGGAAGCAGCACGTCGTACAGGTAGCCCTCCAGGTCGTAGTAGTTGCCGGTATCGTAGAACGGCTTACCGTCCAGGTATTCCTGCAATTCCTCTGACCGCCCGTTAATGGTCAGGCCATTGGAAATAATGCGGCTCACTTTGGAGGAGAACTGTTCCACTCCCGCGCGGGTAATCTGCCGCTCATTGTCGGCCCGGTACTGCTTGATCTCCTCCGATTCGTGGGGGCGACGCTGCCGGATAAGGTCTACCACCTCGCCCGCTACCCGCCGCTGGGTATGGCGCATAGCCTGCGTACGCACCGCCTCCCGGTAGGGGGTTACGGGGTCCGTACGCAGGAACGTCTTATCGCGGATGAGTTGGGTGAGGGTCAATTATGCAGGGACTTCTTCGGTCTTAGCAGTCAGTTTGGCAAACAGGCCGGGCAGGTAGGCGTAGCGGATGATCTCGTTACCGCTGACCTTGATCTGGAAGGTAGTCTCCCAGCGTACCCGATCTCCTTCACCACGTACGGGGTGGGGAACGGTGGACACGGTGAACGCGAAGCCGGGGTTACCCGTAGGGGCAGCAGCCGTAGCGGGGTCTTTGATGAAGTCCACGTACTCGTCCGTTGCGTAGATGTACTCGTCACAGTCGAACCAAAACAGACGGTAATTGCGGTGCCGTGCCAGCAGGTCAGCGAAGTAGTCGGCGTCGGTATCTTCGCCCTGCACGTACTTCTTGGTCTGGTAGGTGGAGTAGGCCACTGAGTAGGTGTTGGACACGCTCACGTCCCCTACACAGTCGTCAATACGGACGGTGGTAGAAGTCGGAGCGGTAATGTCGATCTTACCCCGTGGGCTAAGGACAATGCTGCCATCGTCAACCAGAGCCTGTACAGCCACTAGGTCGGTAATGTCAGCGATATTGACGTTACAGTCGATGAGGGCGAAGTAGGGGTTACCATATTCGCGGAACGTATCACCGTCACAGAAGGCACGGTAGGATGGAATGGGTTTGCCGTCGGTGACGCCGCAAGCCGTTCCACAAAGAGCAGTAATCATAGGTGGGTGGGGTTAAGAGCATCGCCCCCGACGCTGTTCTTACTTTCCACTTTTCGCCTTGCTTTTCTTGGTGGGTGCCTTAGCCTCCTCTTGGGCTGCTTCGTCCGGGGCTGCTTCGGCTCCGGTGTGCTCGGTCACTTCAGCGGCGGTAGCCTGTGAGTAACCCAACGCCTCGTATTCGGAACGGGCGTTCTTCCAGGCCGCTTCGGTAATTTCGAGCGGACCCTTAGCGGACTTCAGTAATACAATGTTGCGCGGCATCCATAATGCTTGGCGCTCCCAACGTTGGTAAAGATACGGACTATTTTTTAGTTGTGCCGTACTAGCACCCTCCCCCACACTTACGCTCCAAGTCCACGCCAAACAGAAACATGGTGCCATCCTTCACTTCATTGTCCACTTTGAACTGATCCAGGTCGTATACCTCGCCATTAATGACCACTTCCGGGGCCGCTAGAAGCACCTTCAGTAGCAGGTTCTTAGCGAAGGGCGGGATGCGTTCGGCTAGTGACAGCCGGTAGTTCTCAATGGTCTTGGTGGCAAAGTAGCCGCCGTTCAGCCCTCCGGCGTCGAAGTTGCCGCCCGTATCGCGTACGGTGCCGTAGAAGCGCAGGGTGTTGTCGTATTCGATCAACTCCCCCACGTAGGCAGTCGGGGCAGTGTAGCAATTGCCGTAACAGTCCATGCCCTTACCCCTACCCCGTATAGTGAAGGTCTGACCGGCTTGTGTATCCGGTACGCGCTTAAACTGCTGCGTCTGAATGGTGCGCCGCTCCGTGCCGTCTGCGTTGTAGGCCGTCAGTTCAACTACCCAGCAGTCCAGGGTGACCGTACTAGTGTCCACGGCCAGGATCTGAAAGGACTTCCCGCACCCATAGGCGACCATACCGGTGGTGATCTCCTGTCGCACTACCCCATCGGTCACAAAGGCGCGCACGAACGAGCCAAAGCCGGACTGCGGGTCTTTAGGCTCTGCATTGTAACTGTCGAAGAACTGCGTTTGAACCTGAATGGTATCGCCGGACACGTAGGGAATAGCGTAGGGGCTATCTACCTGACAGGTGTTGCACCACGCCTCCCCTTGTTCCACCAGTAGCCCGGATAGTACAGCAGCGTCACATAGCAGACGCGGGGGCAGACAGAGCCGGTAGGCTACTCCGCCTAGGTCGGTACACCCCTGGGGGCTGATCGTGGCAGCGCGCGCACGTACGAAGCTGGCATCGCCGGTCTGGGCAACGCCGCCCCGCTGAAAGGTATCGAAGTCAGGCATAGGTTAGCAGGTTGAGCAAGGGGCAAAAGCTTCGCAGGGGCTGCCGGCCGGGGGGCTGGCCTGCTGACGTAGCTTATTATCGAAGTAGGTGGTTTGGGGTAGGCCGTCGGCAAAGCTGACCGCCGCGTAGCCGGTTGTTTCTCCGGCCTCATCGCAGTAGGCTACGAAGGGGTCAGCCGTATTGAGCTGCCCGGCCCCGGACTGTATGGGGGTGGTAATAGTGGGGCAGCCATCCCCGAAGCGCACAACAGCGTAGGCGCGAATGTCCTCTGATCCGGTGATCGTTACCGGCCCCGTGTAGTCTTCAAAGGTCTTCCCCCCGTTGAGGGAGTAGTAGGCCGTTTCGGTTACCGCTTGGCTGGAGTAGTCGCCTACCACCGTCAGGGTAAGGGCAGTATCGGTCTGCTCCAGTTCCAGGTCAGCCGTATTCAGGCAGTCGGCTTGCACCTCACACGCGGCTTGGTAGTCTAGCGCGATCGGTGGGCAGGCTTCGGTAAACGTGACGCGCCGCCGCACCCGTACCGGAGTAGAGTAGCTGGCCTGACACGCGCCCCACGTCTGCCCATTGAGGCTACACTCAATAACGTCCGTAGCTACGGTAGCGGAGAAGTCCTGCGTATGCTCAATGGTCAGTACCCCATCATCGGTACACGCATGGGTAATGCTTGCGAAGTTATCACACTCCGGCGGTGGGGGAGGCACGTCAGCACAGTCGCAGGTGGCCTCGCACAGCTTCAGGTTGGGTACATCATCTCCATTAGCCGGACTTAGGGTTTGTAGGGGGCTACGGAACACACAGCCGTCCTCTAGCGTCACGACCGCCGACAGGTACACGTCCTGGGGATCTCCGTAGCTGGCTCCCCGAATGGTGCCGGTGCCGGTAATACGCGCCTGTCCTGTGACGGTCTGCCCGCCGCCGTTGAGCGTCTTGATCTTGGACGCTAGCAGGTCGGGCCGGTTCACGCCTACGGTATAGGTGTAGGTCTGCCCGTCGCTATTGGGCTTTACCTGGAAGTAGACATTTACGCAGCCACAGTCGCAGGTACAGGGTTGGGCTGCCGGTACATTCTGTTCTACGCAAACCTCGTAGCAGCGCGACGTACCCAGGGGAATAGTCGTGGGGTCGATCTCGATAGCGGTTCCATCGGTGACCACACCCTGCCCGGCCTCGTACTGTCCGGCCCGGTCGTACTGCGTGACCACTACGCGCCCATCGGGCAGGGCGGCGGGTAGGTCAATACGTAGCGCCTCAGCCTGTTCGGCGCACACCTTGTCCGGGGCGATGAGCTGCCCGTAGTCCACCGCAGAGAGTTGCACCGGGCAGTACACCACCTGGGATTCAGTGGGCAGCTTGAACCGGAAGGCGAAGACCAGGAAGGTGGTTCCGGGGTCTACCTCGTGCTGTACCGTGGCGAAAGCTCCATTCACGTCAATGCCCTGGCTAACCAGCAGCGCAGGACCGGAGGGGAGGCCGGTAAAGGACGCCTGCCGGGTAACCGATACGCCCCGGAAGTAGTCGGTCATGTCGCCGTCTAGTCCGGCAGCGGTGAGCGCGGCCCGGTAGCTGGCCGCATCCATCCGAACCGTGACGGCAAACGACTTGCAGGGAGGGATGCTAGTTAGGCAGCCTTCGGTGTATTCCGTCGTGCCGTCATCGAGGGAGTAGCTAATGTCCCCGGCAATGACGGGCAGCTCCGGGGCGGGCTTGGCCTGACTGACGCAAGACTCCCAGCCTTCCCCATTGTTGTACACGACGTACACCCGGTAGTCCACCTCGGCATAGTCAGTATCCAGGTCAATGTAGATGAGCGATTTACCGCCGTCCGTCCCGCTGCTGGGGTCGTAGCGGAGTGCTTTAATGAACGCCGTTCGCGGTAGCCCGTCCACATCCTGCGGCGTCGAGCTGCCCGCCTTTGCGTAGTGTAGGTCAATGTCAGCTACCACGCCACGTCCTCCGGTAGCTCCCCGGGTGCGGTACACGCCGACGAACACATCGGAGTTTGCCTTGGGATTGATCTTGGCGGTAATGCGCTGCCTGCCCTCGGTCTTGCGCGTAGAAAAGACGAACTCCACATCCGACCCCCCGCAGAACGGGCGCAGCGCCACCGGCACGTAGGTGGTTAGTTCGTCGCTCCCGGCGCGTAGGTGTAGGCCCACGGCTGAATCAGTCGAAGCGTAGGGGGTAAACGGTTGGGCCGGATTGGGGGCCGTAGCACCGCCGATAAAGCCCGTTAGGGACGTAGCAATGAAGCCTAGCGTCAGGCGGAACGAGCGGGGGGATAGTACGGTGATCTCTACCCGATGGCGACCCCACACCGCAGGTCCGTCCAACTGCATGGGGTAGGTGCCGGGCGCGGTGGGGTAAACCAGGGAATACACGTCCGTCACCCCTGCCGGAGGGGACAGGGTGGAAAAGGTGGCCGGGTTGAGCCGGAGCACCTGCCCGGTCAGGTCACGGTCAGACTGCACCTGCAACGATACGGTGACGTACTGCCCGGCGGCAACTTGCAGGGGGGAAGGGGTGCCTACGCGGGTGAGCATCGTACGGTCAGGTTTTTAAGGGTAATGGTGCAGTCTTCTATCTCGATCTCTTCTACCTCCGCTACGCCTAATTCAGTAAGTACAGTGTACCCACCCTCAGCCTGTTTAATGGACGCCACCAACTCGCAGCTATACGGCAGGGTGGCTTCGTCGGCCGAATACATGGGGCGTCCTCCCCGGTCGGGGTGGTCGATGAAGTGGAAGTTTTGCCACAGCCCCTCCGGTTCGGATTCAGCAAAGTACATGGGGTAATTATAGGCGTAGAACGTCAGGCCGTCGCGCTGCCCGATTTGGCGGCGAATGGTGTAGGCATCCAGGGGGTTGTACTCCGGCTCTAGCACTAGTAGTTTGAGCTGGCTGGCCTGATCGTTGGACAGCAGCAGGTCGCGTTCCCTGCGGTCATCCCGGCAGCCAAACACATTGTAGCGGTTCGTCGTACGAAAGCGGTCAATGAAGTTGTCACCCAAGAACCCCTCCCGATCTCCACCGGGTACGTCGTCTGCCTTGTCGAAGCCCCGTTGGTCGAACTGAAACCTAGCGCGGCCAAACTTTACCGGCGTTTCACACTTACCGGTCTTCCACTCCGCGTTCTCCGGGTTGAACTCAATGACGTCATCGTAATTGGAGCGCAGGCGGTTACCCTGCCGGTCCATCTGGTCATCGGTGTAGGAGTAGTCCCCGAAGGCACACGGTTCGGTTTCGGCAAAGGTGAAGCACACGCCCTCTACCGCTCCCAGGCTAGTGCGGTAGGCGTCTAGTTTGTCCTTTCGGTCTACGATGAGCCTAGTGGGGGTAATGAGGTAGTCCAGGTTGAAGGCGGGGCGTAGCAGGTCCAGCAGTTGCAGGGTAGTCAGGTTGGCCCCGTTCGCATCCAGCCAGTTCACGGCTGGATCTCTGACCCCGCCCTCGTACTGCAACTGGAACAGCACGGTATTGGCGTAGGGTAGTTCGGTAAAGATGGGGCTAACGAGTTGTAACCCGGCCTTATCGGCGTGGAAGGTAAGAATGTCCAGTACCCGGGGGGAGGGGGCAAACTGGCCACAGCCGCCGATGTATTCGTAAATGGCGCATATATCAATGTCGCCAATGGGGCCAAGGTCACACTTTCCGGTTCCGAAGCTGACCACCTTGCAGATGGTACGCACCACCTTAGAGATCGAGGTAATGACCACCAACATGGGCAGCATGACCCGGAAGTAAATCATTAGGGCGTACTGGACAAAGCCCGGCTGGTTGCAGTAATACACCTTGGGATGGGTGTAGGCTTCGACAAAGCCGTTCTTCCAAAAGATGGTTTCCTTCAGGTAGCGGTAGGCGCGTAGTTCGTCGCTGTCTGTTTCCAGGTCGGCGGAAATGGTACACGCATCCGAGCAATAGGTTAGCCCTTTTTTGGACAGCACGAAGCTAAACCACTGCTTACACGATTCGAGGTAGACTTCTGCGGCAACCGTCTGCCGTTCGTCCTGACAGGAGCCGGTGAAGAACTTAGCGCGGAGCATATCGTAGCCCGCACCGGTGAATACTAGGCCCGCTGAAGTCGTCAAACCTACCGTGCGGTCCTTGCGGTTCAACCCAAAGGTGAGGCCCAGGGCATCCAGTCCCTGTGCGCCATATTCGACCTTATCGAGTAGTATTCGGTTAATTTTGCGTGAAATAGCATCGCCCGCTACAACAATGTCAAAGATACGCCTTTCCTTGGGGACAACAACTTAACCCATGAAGTCTACCACTACCGCACTCGTTCTCTGGCTTATCGGCATCTTCGGCATCCTTGGCTTTCACCGCTTTTACCTCGGCAAATGGGGGACCGGCTTTCTGTGGATGTTCACCGGCGGGGTTGCGGGTATCGGTGCCGTGATCGACCTGTTCACACTCAGCAGTCAGGTCAAGCAGTACAATACCGGCAAGGAGCTGGATGTTATTCGGACTAAGGCGTTGAAGTAGGCTCCTCCTCCGGCAACGCCATAAGGTTATCCATGGCGATCTTCCACCGTCGGCCAATATCTGCTAGGGCGTGTAGGAAGGCTATATCTTGAGTGCGGGTGGGGTTGCAGAACTCCTTTGCTTCGCCTACCTTTTGGAGGAAGGTTATTGGAACGTTGGCCGCCTGAAGTACGTGCTCGTCTTCTAGTTCGTACCCATTGGGGTATATGTAGTTTTCGCAAAAATTCTCCCACACCTCGGACCCGGCATAAACGGATAATGACGAAAGTCTATGCAACTCGGACGTATAATAAAGGTCCATACGCACTTCGTCATACTCCTCGTTCAGGGCTACTATATCGGCGTTGGTGCGGGTGGTCTTTTCCATACCCCAAAGATAAGCCCCGCCCGTCATGAATGGGCAGGGGCTTATAAACCCTTCCGGTTTGTGAGGTAGCCAGTTATGCACAACCAACCACCGCTACCGAAATCTCCATGCCATCAAGCCCGTTCAACGTTTCGGCACTTGTGGGGAAGTTGTTTTCGTTAAACTAAGGGCTTATCGTAAAAGCAGGGTAGTGCAACGTAAAACGAATTGCTACCCTGCGATCCCCTGAATTGGGTTTGGACTGTAAAGATAGGGAAATTGTATCTTAGCTACATGGAATACCTACTCTTCTTCCTTGGCATTATCGCTGGCATTGTCCTTGCTCTGCTCTTCGGGCTATGGTGGGCTCTCCGGCTTTTTCTTGGGCGGCACTAACCCACCCCCAGCGCAGCAGCCACCATATCCACATTCTCCCGCTTCAGCAGGGCCACGTCCACCGGCAGGCGAAGCCGCTCCCCCAGAGCTACGACCACCCGCTCCGGTAGCTTGGCAATGTCCTTGCGCCGGGTAAAGACGCCCTCTAGGTCTACGGTAAGCCCCGATGTTTTACCGGGATAGATGCGGGCTACAAACGCCTTGTCTACCTCGGATAGCGCGGTATTGAACCCAGCAGAGAAGCCGTTCAACGTCCACCGGCTAGGCACCTGATAGAGCATGATGCTGTCCTTGTCCAAGGGGGAGGAGTCCACCGCCCCTAGCTCATAGGCTTTAAAGATGTTGTGGTCGATGGTCGCCTTATCCCAATAGTTGGGTGCCTGACTTAGATCGGCGTACACCCTGTCTTTATCCCACTGGATTGGCTCGTTGGGGTTTTGGTGTTCGTGCGCTAGGCCCAGCATGTGACCGAACTCGTGGAGCACGACGGCCTCATCTAACCACCCGAAGTTCATCGTTTCGTACTGTACCGGAATGTTGAGCGCATCCCGGCCCAGGTAGGACCGCGACCCCTGCCCCTCGTTAAAGGCAATGCGTACCTCAGCGATCGAAGCATCAGGCGTGAACACGAAGGTCAGGTTGGCAAACTCGGTCCACGCTACGCAGTGACGACGCACGAACGCACGTTGGGCCTCATCTCCTCCCACGAAGGCGATACGGATGCTCTGACCCGGTTTCCAGTACTTGCCGCGCACCCCTACGGCGCGTTGAATGTTGGGGTTGGTCTTGGGGCTGGCAATGCAGCAAAAGTGTTCTGACATATCTAGTTTCTAAGTTTTGCTTTGCGCGCTGCGTGACGGGCAGCCACGTCGCCGAGCTTACGCACCCCGCGTTCGTCGATGACTACGTTGGTGCCCATGCCGCGTACGTAGCGGATCAGTTCTTTGGTCAGGCTCTCCTGTGACGCTAACCGGCCCTCTACGCCCGACATATCCACGTTGGGGCTAGAAACGGCGTAGACCGGCTGTGGGGGCGCGATATGGCCTAGTGCCATACCGACAAGGTGAGGTACTTCGTCGTTGCGTACCCCCCACCCCAATAAGGGCGCGTTCTGCTCTGCGGTAAGTACCCGCTCCCCCCGGTGCAGGACGGCTAGTGCTCCCCCGTCCCCGTCCGGTGCGGTGGGGTCGAAGCGTTCCGTACCTACGCGGAAGGACGGTAGATCCCCAAACGCCTGGGTAATGGTCAGCACGGTGGCTCCTACGGTCAGGGCTAGGCTTGCAGCAGTGGCAATGCCTAGGGGGATGTTTCCAATAGCAAAGGCTTCGGTAATGGCCCGGATACTTTCGGATGCGCTGACGGCGGTATTTACGGCGATCTCTACGGCGGCGAGCTGCTGCTTTTGCCGTACCGCTTTCTCGCGCTCTAGTTGCAGTTTGCTTAATCGCTCCCGCTCCAGTTGTAGCTGCTCTGCGTTGCCGTCTTCGGCTAGGCTCGATAGTTCGGACAAACGACCCTGGCTGGCGGCTATCTCGGCGTCCTTGCGCTGTACGGCTATGTCGATGAGTTGCAGGGATAGGTCACGCGCTAGGCTAATGGCTTCTACGGCTTCGGCCTCGGCTGCTGCCCGCTGTTCTTCCCGGTCCTTGCGGCTCGTGGTCAGGGGCGGGGCTTCGTAGGCTTCTAGGGTCTTGGTGGTCTTGATGAGCACCTTATCCAGGGCCGATTCGTAGTCCTCCGTCAGGGGGGTGACGGCAATCGTAACCTCTTCTCCCTTCATTCGAGCAATGAGCCGGTCAATGCGCGCTAGTTCATCCTCCTGCTTGGTAATGTCGTCAATGGCCTGCCGTAGCTGCTCAATGCCGTCGCCCGTGGGGTCAGCAATAGTGGCGAGAATCTTTTCCAGGCTACTCACCTGCTCCTTCAGTCCGGCCAGCGAGTTGATGGGGGCAAAGGTTTCCTTCACGCCCTTGTTGATCCCCTCCCCTACGGCTTTGCCTACTTCCCGACCTGCTGCGGTAGCGGCTGCGGTGTCTCCTGCGTCGGGTTCTGGGATCTCTACGGTAATCCCCTCGATCTCTGCATAGCCCTCGTTATAGGCGTCGGCTACGGACCTGCCCAGCCCCTTGTACTGCTGCCGGGTGCCATTTTCCAAAGCAGCTAACCGGCTGGCTTCGTTTTCGGCAAACAGGTCAGCGAAGGAGGTATTGCCCACGAACACGTCGTACAGGTTGCGGGGGTCGAGGATGGTCACCAAGTCCTCCGCGAAGTCAGCCACCGATTGCTTGGCCGATCCGAAGGCGTCCCTAACGATTTGGGGCAGTTGTTCGATGACGCGGATAATGCCCCCGAACTGTTGCGGCACTCTGCTGACGGCGGCAATGAAGGAGTTAAGTTCTGCGCTGTTGCGTAGGGCATCGAAGAACGCGCCTAGTCCGTCGATGACAAAACCCAGCACGGTAGCCACCACGGAGAACGTGCGGGCCAGGAAGTTGAGCACCGGCTGGAACGCACTTATCGAAGTAGTCCCCTCGGTGAAGCGATTAAAGAACGAGCGCACCGCCGTAACGATGGGCTGAATGATTTCGGAGAACGTCTGGAAGGTTCCCACTAGTACCCGGCTTAGGGGTTCAGCGGCACTTTTAACGACCTCTACGACCTTGAACAGCCCTTCGATGAGCGGCGGGAGGATCTGCCGAATGAGGGGCAATAGGGCATCTGCTCCATTACGCAGGATGCTATCAAATGCGCCCTTAGCCGTTGACGTTAGACCGGCGAAGGTGGTGGACTGCTTGATGAGTGCGCCCTCGAACTTACCGCCCGCTTCTCCGGCGTCCTCAAAGGCATCGCGTAGATCCTGAAAGGTGATCTTACCCTGGCTCTGTAATTCCTTGAGTTCGGCGGTAGACTTACCCAGCGTAGTGGCCAGTAGATCGTAAACCGGAATACCGGCGTTGATGAGTTGTAGCGCGTCCTGCCCGCCCAGCTTGTTCACCCCTGCGACCTGACCGAAAATAACGGCTAAGTTCTCCAGGTCCGCACCCGTGGCGGCACTCGCGTTACCGATCAGGCGAATATCCTCTTCCACGTCCTGCACCGACCGGCCAAAACCCAGCAGGGTCTTTGCCGCGTTGTTGATTTGCGTCGGCTCGAAGGGCGTTTCCAGGCTGAACTTGTCCAGGCGTTCCAGTAGGCCCACTGCCTCGGTAATCGAGCCGGTCAGTACCTCAAAACTGATCTTGGTCTGTTCGTAGTCCTTGGAGAGCTGTAACGCCTTACCCCCCAATGCGCCCAGCCCACTAATGGCCCCCTGAATGAGGTTAGCCGTCAGGAACCCCCCGGCAGTTTCGGCAATACGCGAAAAGAAGCCGCCGGTAGTACGTGCTGCGGTTTCGGCCTCTGCTTTGGTCTGCTGAAGTAGCTTGCGCCGTTCCCGTTCAAAGGTGGCACTCTCCGCAATGAAGCGAATGATGATGTTATCCCGGGCGATTGTCGCCATACTGAAGCCTGCGTTGGCTTCGCTCCCTTATCCCCAAAGATACGCACTTTACCGCTTGGCTCTCCGTTGCGCCTCCGCCCGAGCCGCTTCCATATCTTTAGCGCGCTTTACCTCATACCGCAGCAGGGCGGCATACTCACTCAGCGGCATCGCCATTATGTCTTTTGAAGTATAGCCGCCAACTTCCTTTGCCAACCAGATGGCGGTGGCGTTAGCACCGTCCACAACCCGTCGCACAAGGGCTGCCGGATCGACCTCAAAAATTCCCTTTCTCTCTGCTGCCGGGTCGGGTCGGTCAACTGTCCCATCAGCAATGAGGCTTCGATAGAACTGTTCAAGGCCGTCACGTAACCAACGCTCTCGCTCAAAAAAAAAAGGCGTACCGTGCTGTACTTCTCACACAGTCGGGCCTTGAGTTCATTGTAGTCCTGCGTCGTTTCGTGGTGCTGCTCATCGTCTACCAGTACAGCATACCCGCCGATCTCCAGGGCGGCACGTTGGCTACCGAACTCCTGTACCTGACGCTGGTAGAAGCCTAGGAGTTGGGTGGCCTCGGTGACGTTCCCGGCATTGAAGGCATCGGACTGCATCTTACAGAACGTTAGGCTGTCTTCCGGCCTGACCCCACACTCCATTTTCACGTAGCCCACCCGTACCACCGTTTCGCGTAGCAGGGGTAGGTGGTTGATCGAGCGGTACTTGTACAGCCTGTGGCCGTCTACCTCCATGGCGAGTTCCAGGCTGGCGTCCTTGGACCGGTCGTAGGTGGGCTGGAATAGGTTGGTTAGGCTAAATCCCATCGGTGGCTTCTTTGGCCGCTAGTTCTTTCTGTGCGGCTATGAGGAAGGTGTAGTCTACAATGCGCTTACCCTCGGTAGCGGCTTGTTCTACGGTCTTGAAGTTCTTCTTGATTTCATCGTGGTCTTCGTAGCCCGGAAAGGTCATTGCTAGGCGAACGTTGCGTGTGTAGAGCGTCCGGCGAAAATGGAACGTTACTCCTCTGTACTCCATGTGGTCAGTTCTTTTAGCCTGCGTAGTGATTCTACCCCTTCCATGGCCTGGGTATGTACCCCGTAGCGAAAAGCGTCCAGGGCGTCGTTCTTGAAGAACTTGCGGTCCTTGAGTAGCTTCCCGTTCGATGTGGGTACGGCGGTGGATATATCAGTAATGAGCTGGGAACAGCTTTCGTTGATCCAGACCAGCTCGTTCTTTAGCGCGTAGTTGATAAGCCCCCGGCTTAGGATGTGCCGCTTGTTGGGGGTACGCGTGTCGATGAGCTGGCTATCGTTGATCTTCAGTTGTCGCTTAATAATCTCGTAGTCCGTGTTGTACTCCCCCCCCGGTAGTAGGCCCGCTGCGGTGCTGCCGTGGTTGCCGGAGTGGTCCCCGGTCACGAACAGCAGACTGGGGTGGTCTACGTACACCTGAAGGTCCGCACAAAGCCGTTCGGTGCCACCGGTGACCATGTGCTCCTCCAGGAAGAAGATACCGCCTTCCAGTTCATCGTAGACCTGAAACAGCAGGGCCGTGGTGGGGTCAATGTTGAAGTCAAAGGTGATATATAAAGGCCACGTGGGGTCAATCTTTACCTGCTCCTTCCCATTCATCACGAAGCGGTTATCCCACTCCGTGAAGAACAGCCCCTCGGACATGTCCACGAACTTAGCCAGGAACTCCTGCGCGAATACATCTTCGGGGAGTTCCGCCCGTGCCGCGTCGATCTCCGATTTGTCCAGGTGGGGGTTCATGTAGCTAGTCGCCTCGAAGTAGGCCGCGTCCGGTCCAAGGTTCGTGCAGACCTCGTACCAATCGTTGTTGCGCCCCTTGGGTGTAGAGAACAGCCACGCGATTCCCTTGTAGTCGGCAAGCGTTGGGCGGAGGGTTTGCTGCCACGCTTCCTTAAACCCTCGGATCTTAGCTACCTCATCTACAATGATGAGCGCATACTTTCTGCCCCGTCCGCTGTCCAGGTCCGACAGGCTCCAAAAGTCGATGACCGTACCGTTGGTTAGCTCAATTTGCTTTAGCTGCTCGTTCTTGTTGGCGATCAGCCCGGCTTGCTCAAAGGCCCGCTTGGTGATCTTCCAGATCTCGGACAGATCTTTGTAGTTGGGGCTAAACCATGCTACGGGCCGCCCTTTGAGCGCGTAGTGCATCAGTAGGAAGATGCCAAAGCTCGTCTTACCGAACCGGCGTCCACAGTTGACGTAGTTGAATCGCTTGCGGCCCCGTAGGAGTTGTTTTTGCCCTTCGTGGGGTGTGAACTTTACCTTACGCCGTCTAGCCGTCTTGGGGCCGGTACGGTACAGCGTAGGGCTGACCGGCGGGCCGAACGTTCTATACAGCGGGGCTACTCCCACTACTTCAGGTATTCGTCTAGGTCGATGTCTGCGGTGTGGTTGACACTGGCCTCTACCGTGTTCTCCGATTTCGTGGGGGCGTAGATGCCTAGGATTTTGCTGATCTCTTTGAGGCTTTCCGTCTTGCTGACACGCTTCATTTGCACCCGTTCTACGGTACGACTACCGTCTTCGTTTACCGTGCGCGTAACAGTAACCTCCGAGAGAATGTCTTTAGCATCTTCGGGCAAATCGTTCCAATCCTTCTCCATATCCCACCCGTCCAAGAATTGCCCCATGCCGGTAAAGGCCGCTTTCTTGTGTTCCATAACGACCTTAGCGGCGGTAATTCCCGTAGCCGAAAACAGGTCGTTTCGCAAGGCGTCGATGTATTGGGTTATGTTGGGTTTTTTCAAGTTCTCACACCCAATGTCTACGGCAGTCTTTTCGCTGTATCCCGCGCGTTTTGCGGCCTGCGTAGCGTTTAGATCCAAAATGTACTCCTTAGCGAAAGTGCGTTGCTTGTCGGTCAGCCGCTCTGACAACTCCGATAGGGTAAGCTGCTTACTTTCCGCCTGCTCCTCCGTCGTCCCGTCTTGTTCGATCACTTAGTTCAAATTGGACCGCCCCCGGTCCCGAACACTTACACAGAAACTCGCCCATGCCTTACCGATACACTGCAACTCCATGCGGTCTTCCGGCGTGGGCTGTTCGGCTAGAATGGCCTCTTCGTCTGCAATAGCCACCGTAGAGAGCATGAGCTTCTTCATGAGGTGGAACATATCGGGGGTCAAGCCCTGGGCAAACGATGTTAAGGCAATCTCTGCGTCTGTCACGTAGCAAATATACGCTATTTCAAACAAAAGCTACCACCCGCACCTTCAGCCCCGCCGCCTTGGCCCGGCGTATCATATCGGCGGTTCCTCTGCTCTTTCCGTCGTGAAAGGCTATGAGAGCGTCTGCATTATCCGCCATCAGTGCATTGCGCTCCGGCCCGCCCTTGGGACCATTAGACCAATCGGGCAGGAACTGCTTCACTAGATACCCACGTTCGGCGGCGTACTGCTCCCCCATCGCGTCAGCCCCTTGCGTAGCAATACCGTCCTTCTTCGTTCCGTTGCCGCCGCTGACGATGTGGGTGACCTCCGTATTAGCTAGGATGCGGTCGCAGGTGCTGACTAGCAGGTCGTAGTCTGTGAAGGTGCGGCTTCCGGCTATGATTACTCGCATTCCCTCACCTGTTCCAAGGTTAGCACCCCCCTGACATCTTCCCACTTGCGCGCAAAGCGGCTCGGGCCATGCATCTCTATCCGATCCATTTGGAGGGAAACGTCCTCCCGCACGGATCTCACCTTGTCCTCTACGCTCTCACGGACCTGCCGCTCATAAAAGTCTAAAATCTCCTCTTTCGTACCGTTAAAACAGCACATCGAGTAGCTTCCGTTATCCCACACGCAGAATCTGCCGTTGGGTTGTTTGATTATTTGCTGGGCCATATATCACCTAGTTTAGTCGGTTCGCCGGGTACGGGGCCGGGCAATGTGTACGGTATTTGGCGGTTCATAACTTGACCTTCAATAGTTCCCCGTCACATCGGCGAACGTACAGCGTCCCCTCCTCAAACATACCGTGGCAGTGAACTGGAATAGATATAGTCTCTCCGGCTGCACCAAGGGGGATCTTAGGCAGTGTTAAGGCGGGTTCGGGTAGTGCCATTGCTTGTTCCGGCTCGTTCGGCTTATTCCACTCCAAGCATAGCCCTGTATGCTTATCCCATTCGCCATGACGTGCTAGGTCGGCTAGTTCTTCTTTCCTTCGCTTAACAACACTAGCAGTCACTCGCCACGGCCATGTACTATTGTGCTCACACTGACTTAGAAAGAAGTCACAGCCGCCTTCTGTGGGAATAGTAGACGCCTTACGAATGAAGGCTGGAAGCCGCACCACCTCATACACCCACTTGAACCCGGGAACCCGGTACAGGTACTTCGTGCGAAAGGTAGGCGGGTAGATGGCGTCGTGCAGGGCCTTGTGGTAAGAGTTCATGGCCGCAAAGAAGTTATTACCCGTATCAAGCCGTATCCGTCAGACTCTATCGAAATACTCCGGTGCATAGCATCCTTAACCGATTCACTAAACATGATTGTCGAACGACCAAACTGATAGTGCTTGCCTTGGGCTACAATTTCGTCTACCTTATCCTTAACCTCTCTTGCAGCTTGAGTGTACGCGATATGGTCTTTGCCAACGCTAAGTTCTGCAATGTATATGTATAGGTCATATATCGGCCCATAAGTCCCACCTGCTGGATCAAAAAACTCTGAATCGCGGTCCAAGTTGCGCCGCAGGAACTTTCTTACGGCCGGGTAGGTAATGATAGCCAGCAGCGTTACGGCAAAGGGGAGCGGAAGCAAAACCCACCAGCCCTCATTAGTCAATGTCCAGTAAGCCGTAATTACAAATAGGGCCAACATAAGCAGCAGTTGCCCGGGGTCGTGCCTGTCTACGATGACCTTCCAGTAGTTGTTCTTCATTTTACTTTTCTTACCGCCAACATATACGCATCGCGCTTATCCTGGCTCATTCGTTTAGGTAGGGTGTGGCCCAAGGATTGCGCTACCCCATCCGCTGTCTTTTGACACCATTTGCTCCCCTTCTGTTTGGGGCTAATCTCCGTGACCGACTGCTCCCCAAAGATACGCCGTGCCGCATCGACAATGGCCTGTGACGCCTCCTGGTTGCGCCCTACGTTGCGCGCTATTTTTGCCACTGCTGCCTTGCTCCCCTGCATGATGAACGACGTGTTTTGCAGGTTGGAGTTCTCGATCACTACCCGCGCCGGATTAGGGGCTTCATGCTCTAGCCATTGCAGTACAGCGTCCAGGTTGGGCATATTGGGGGCAAACGATACGTAGCGCCCATTGATGACACACACGCCGGTTCCTGAGGTACGCGCCGAAGGGTCTATGCCGATCACTACACTAGGCTGTACGGACTGCTTAGGGGACACAGGGCCCCGCCGGAGGGCCTTGCGGTTATCCTGTATCGCTTTAGCGTTTTTCCGGTCGCGTAGGGCTTGGTATTGGGCAGAGGTTAGGCGGCTCATTGGACACGTTGGAATTTACCCCAGGCGGCGTCCTCTGCGGTGTAGGTGATCTCTATGTAGGGCATGGTGTCCGGCATGGCGAAGCTGTCAGGAGGGGGCGTTAAGTACAGCGTATCTACGCCTATACTGTCGATAACATAGTAGTCCGACCAATGGTAGCTTTCTGTGTTGCCAGTGAACAGCATGACACCTTCGCCCCGGTGAAGTCGTGAAACATCTACCCCTGGCCGGATGGGGATCGCCTGACGGTTGTAGCGGTCCTCTAGCCAAAAGTTACGCGCCGATCGCACTAGCTGTCGGCCCCCAACACCCGATTCGTCTGATGGCCTATCTGTGCGCTTATTAAATTCCCCTAGGCTATGGCCACGTTTGCACTTAGCGCCGTATGCGTCCTCGTAAGCTATGATACGGTCCTGCGGGTCGATCTCGTAGCTAGTGTGTAAATACTCTAGTTCCTCCTCATGGCCCCACACGAAGCACAGCCAGTTACCGTGCGCTAGGGGCTTGAATAGGTCGTTAGGGGGAACTAGGAGACGTACACAAACTAGCGCGGCAATGATAGCCGTGGCTCGGAGTGCGAACAGCAGGGCGTCAGTGTGTGACATGTTGGGGTTAGTCATTGTCGTACTGTTTATTGGCGAGACTGTATGACCAGTATGCAAGAATGAGGCCAACTGCAATGAGAGCTACACGAATAAATATTTGTCTGGGGCTGTAGGTTTCGGCCTCTGTTAGATAGGCATACAGGCGGCCCAGGTCATCAAAGACCCAGCCACCCAGGACAAAGATATTGAGGGAATACCACCACAGACTTACTTTCTCGGTAGCTTGGGTATCGTTAATCATTTCATTATTCATCGTACAGATTTTAGCCACACAGTAGGCAGTAGGCCGGTTATGATAGGTCGCAGGGTGTCGGGTTCGCGTCGCCATATGACTTCGCGGGAGAGTTCTTTCATCTCGGCATCCGCATACCGATAGTTGCAGCGGGCGCAGGACTTGTGCGTTTCCACTAGTTGTATAACGACCCGATAGGACACGCCCGTGCTGTCCTGAATGACGGTACGGGCGGGATAGCTGTAGTCCCACTCACCTTCGTAGGCGTGCCCCCGCTCCTCACACACCACAGCGGCTTCAGCATCGAAGGATTGACGGGAGGGGGCGCAGTTGTCGTGGAATACGTCACCCCATTGAGAAACGGTGCTAGTAGTGATTACACGGGGGAGCGGCGTCCTCTGACCGGCCAAACACGCAGGGAGGAGGAAGAGGAAGAGTAGCTTAGTCATGGGTGGTGGGGTTAATCCAGTGGGTTAATACTTGGCAGTACTCATCTTCATAGTGCTCTACGGCTTCGGCCCAACCTTCGCGGCTGTACCAAAAAGCAGAGATTGGTGCATCGGCATCCGTTTCCAGTTTCTTGTAAGCCGCCTCTGCTTCATCAGGCTCCTCGAAGATGAACACGTCGTAGGTGTACATCTGGCTTGCTCCAATGGGGAAAAAACCGGCCGCGCGGATCTTATCTAGCTGTACAGAAAGATCGGATAAGGGGCGGTCGTGGTTATTCATCATGGGTGGCGTTTTTCAGATCTTCGCGCATCGCAGCAGCAAGGCTAGCAGCTAGGCCGACGACAACCGCTTCGGGGGCGTCGGTGAGTAGGCTAATGGCTTGCACATCAAATTCGTCTCCTGACACTAGGTCCATAGAGTAGCCGGGGCTATCCGACCACGAGGTTACTGATATGTCGGTGTCGCCTATGGTGGTCCGGTATTCTTTGCAGCCCGCTTGGTCCACGCACGTAAAGCCTATGCGTTCCAGGTGCGCTACGGTTCCTGATTTAACTTCCGGAGCGATTGACTCAGCCAGCTTGTCGTTACTAAGGTGAGCATTAGGAACCAGGCAGGTCAGAGCAGCTACCACCTGCGTGTATCTTTGCGCAAGGTCTGCAAAGTGTTTCGCGCTCGGGCTGTCCGGGTCCATGCACTTTTCAGCTTTGTTAGCCAAGGACAACAGTCGCCTGTACCCAATTAAGTGTTTCGTCTCTTCCATCACTTGGGTTGTTTTTTGACAGCCACGCAAATATCAGCTGACCGATTAAAGCAGTGCGAAATAAAGTCAGCGTGTTCTTTTGCTTCGCCCTTCAGGTATTCGAGGGTGTCGCCGTACTTACCTACTTCATAGGGCACTTTAGCAACCATGTGCTTTGCGCCCAGGCTCGTACCCACCACGTTCCAGGCGGGCTTGCTGCGGGAGTGGACTACTTTGGTCTTTAGGTTAGTGTCGTTCATCACTTCAGCTTTTTAATCTCATCACGCAACTCCGCTGCCCGTTCGTAGTCCTCTTCCTCCAACGCCTCGGCCTTTTCGAGTTCGAGCTGTTCGCGCTTGGTGGGGTAGGCATTGCGTTGGGGCTGTCCGAAACCCATTATGGCAAGTAGTTCATCGGGCACGTCGCCGATTACGATAGTCGGCACATGCCCATGGTCCCAATCGCTGTCTTCCCCCTTGCGACGCTCAGGGGCGTATCTCCAGGCGTAGTACTGATCGGCAGCAGCGTGGAAGGTGACGCTGGCAAGGGCGACCGCTCCGAGGGCGGCTAGGGCTAGTATGGGGGTTCTCATTCGTCTTTATTTAGGTTGGTGAAGCAGTCATCGGAGTAGTCGCTCGATAGATAGTAGGCCCACACGAAGGATACCAGGACAACCAGGGCCACGTAGGCGGCAAAGGCGTACATCATTCGTCCAAGAGGTTGAAGTGTTCCATCACGATCGCTACCACCACAACCGGCCACAGTGCCACGTAGGTCAGCGTATTCTTGAGGGTCAGGTACAGGGGGTCGGGGGCGAACTTGGGATTGCTCCCGTAGGCTACGAAGTCGTGGTCGCAGAGGTTGCGGATGCGGTTCGAGAAGCACCAATCGTACAGGGCCATGAGGGTGCCGGTGGCGAAGTAGAGTAGGAAGATCATCGGGAGGGCTGAATTTTAGAAGTGAGTAGTGCGGTAGACCCCTCCCACGTCACGTCGTAGGCGATTGGAGGCCAGCGGAACGGGCTAGGGGTAGACGTGGCCCAATCGGAGCAGAATATGTACACGTAGCCTTCCGGCGCGTAGGCCGTCTTTGTTCCTTCGCGCTTGGATAGCGACACAGTGTAGGTGCGCTGGCCTATGCGGATGTGCTTGGGGGTTTTCATGGTTAGTTCGTCTGCGGCTCGGTCAGATGCTTCACCGCTTCGCGTAGCCCGTTGAGGAAATGTACCATCGCGTTTGCGTTCCACTGCTCATCACTGTTATAAAAGGAGGCGACCAGCCCAACTTGCTGAGTGCCTGACTCTGCGAAGTCTTTGCGGGTGCGCCCTGTGTGAAGGCCGTAAACGCTGTACACGACCACCATCTTTGGTTTGCGCAGGTATCGCTCAACCGGAATAACCTTTTCAGTAATGACCAGCCGGGGGTAGTAGTCCTTGATCTCGCCCCATAGTGAGTTAATGGCAGGTGATTGAAAGTCCTCTTCCCTGGTTTCGTGGTAGCTTAGGTAGGTGTATGGCATGGCTTGGGGGCAGGTGGTGGCATGTTGCTTGTTTTAAAGGCGGGGCAGCACTACACTGCCCCGCAGAAAGTCGATGTTTACTTAAATTCTGGTACGATACCTTTCCGATCAGTGTACCGTAGTTGTCTTACACTGTTTCCTTCCCGCTCATGGTTCCAGGCCGTGACCACAAGCCCGGTAATGTAGGCGGGAGAGAACTTCAGGGTAGAGTTGTTCCGAGCCTGATTGAGCCGGTTGCGCAGCATGAACACCACGCTGTCGATTTCTAGTCCGGCACCCGTAGCGAGCCGGAAGTAGAAGTCTGCCGCAAGGGACCGATCCAAGCGATTGCAGATGAACGTGAAGGCAGCGAGGTAGCCACTGGACAGCGGCGAATCGCTCACCATTGCATAGTGCTTATGGGCCTGTGCTGCAACGTCTACAATCCCGGGGTTCTGTGCTACCCACGCTGCTACCTCCTGGTTGGTCGCATTGATGCTCCGGTCCCCGCTGTTGGTTGCTACTAGTGCCGCATCGTAGCGCATAACACGCTTCGCTGCTGCTGCTACGGTGGTAGAGTTCTTTAGACCCTGAATCTGGAGCACGTCGGCAGCGTTGCGCTTCTTCCCCTCGTCGATGGTGAGCATGGCGGCGTTAGGCACTCCGAAGCGAACGTCAAACAAGACGTCACACTTGCTTTCGATAACAGCCATAAGCCGGTGCTGACCATCCAACAGGGTAGCGTCGTCAGACAGTACGATAGCCTGACCATTGAGGCACCAATTGCCTAGGCTCATCGTCTTGGCCATACGGGAAATGTGGTGTGCGGACATGGCCCGGTTCTTGGTATTCCACGCTAGCCATTTTTCAGCAAGCGGAGGGGAAACTTTCACCACACGGGTGCCGGTCATTCCTGCTACGGCTTCTGATGAATAGGGGTTGAAATCGGCCAGTGAAGGCGCTACATTTGAAAAACTGCTCATGGTATAGTGTGCTTTTGAGCGGTGAATAATGCCCGTCGGAGTTCACGTCCGGCGGGTGTTTTTGTTGGAGCTAGCGGAGAGAATCGAACTCCCGACCTACTGAGTACAAATCAGTAGCTCTACCAACTGAGCTACGCTAGCTTACTGTTTACCCCACCAGCTTAGCCGCCTCCACGTACTTCCAGAACAGTTGGAGGTCGCTCTGTGGGGTACGAACAAGGCCGGGTGATCCGCTC
>NZ_CAKLPZ010000008.1 GCF_923081025.1 Neolewinella maritima
AACTCATTCCAAAGAAAAAATAAAGGAAGCTGTCGGGCGATTAGTATTGCTCGGCTCCATACGTTACCGCACTTCCACCTACAACCTATCAACGCAGTCATCTGCTGCGACCCTCCTCCCGATTAAATCGGGATGGGAATACTCATCTTGAAGTGGGCTTCGCGCTTAGATGCTTTCAGCGCTTATCCCTGCCGTACATAGCTACCCGGCACTGCAGCTGGCGCCACAACCGGTACACTAGCGGTACGTCCATTCCGGTCCTCTCGTACTGGAAACAGATCTCCTCAATATTCCTACGCCCGCAATAGATAGAGACCGAACTGTCTTGCGACGTTCTGAACCCAGCTCGCGTGCCACTTTAATGGGCGAACAGCCCAACCCTTGGGACCTTCTTCAGCCCCAGGATGTGACGAGCCGACATCGAGGTGCCAAACCTCCCCGTCGATGTGAGCTCTTGGGGGAGATCAGCCTGTTATCCCCGGAGTACCTTTTATCCTTTGAGCGATGGCCCTTCCATGCGGAACCACCGGATCACTTAAGCCTGCTTTCGCACCTGTTCGAGCTGTCGCTCTCTCAGTCAAGCACCCTTATACTTATACGCTCTTCGCTTGATTACCAACCAAGCTGAGGGTACCTTTGCGAGCCTCCGTTACACTTTAGGAGGCGACCACCCCAGTCAAACTACCCACCACACACGGTCCTCCTGTTTCGCAGGAGTTAGCGTCAAAGTATAAGAAGGGTGGTATTTCAAGGACGACTCCACCACGGCTGGCGCCGCGGCTTCGTAGTCTCCCACCTATCCTACACATCTTATACCCTAACGCAATGTGAAGCTGTAGTAAAGGTTCACGGGGTCTTTTCGTCCCATTGCGGGTAATCGGCATCTTCACCGATACTTCAATTTCACCGAGCTCATGGCCGAGACAGTGCCCAGATCGTTACACCATTCGTGCAGGTCGGAACTTACCCGACAAGGAATTTCGCTACCTTAGGACCGTTATAGTTACGGCCGCCGTTTACTGGGGCTTCAGTTAAGACCTTTTCACCGAAGTGATAAGCCCCTTCCTTAACCTTCCAGCACCGGGCAGGTGTCAGACCCTATACTTCATCTTGCGATTTAGCAGAGTCCTGTGTTTTTGCTAAACAGTCGCCTGGGCCTCTTCACTGCGGCCCGTGGTCTTACCCACGGGCGACGCTTCTCCCGAAGTTACGCGTCTAATTTGCCTAGTTCCTTAGCCATGAATCACTCGAGCGCCTTAGGATACTCTCCTCGACTACCTGTGTCGGTTTACGGTACGGGCCGCTTCACTCGCTATTTCTTGGAAGTCGCTTCGGTAGATTATCACTCCTGACCGAAGTCAGAACTGTACTATCGGAACATTTTACTGATCCTTCAACGTGCTATTCCGTCAGCACGCACTACCTACACTACTCCGTCGCTTTCAGTGTGAGCGGGTACGGGAATATTAACCCGTTTGCCATCGGCTTCGCCTAGCGGCTATACCTTAGGACCCGACTAACCCGATTCTGATTAACATCGAATACGGAAACCTTAGTCTTACGGCGAAGGGGTTTCTCACCCCTTTTATCGTTACTCATGCCTACATTTGCTTTTGTAGCCGCTCCAGCCGGAGTCACCCCCGACCTTCAGTGCTGTACTACAATGCTCCCCTACCAGATGATACCACCTAAGTGGTTCAAATCCATAGCTTCGGTACCGGGCTTATGCCCGAGTATTTTCCGCGCAGGAACGCTCGACTAGTGAGCTGTTACGCACTCTTTAAATGAATGGCTGCTTCCAAGCCAACATCCTAGCTGTCTTAGCATCCCCACCTCGTTCCATTCAACTCAGCCCGAATTTGGGGACCTTAGCTGATGGTCTGGGTTGTTCCCCTCTTGGCCACGGACCTTAGCACCCGTAGCCTCACTGCCGCTACTGTTATGCCGGCATTCGGAGTTCATCAGGGGTTGGTAGGCGGTGAAGCCCCCTAGCCCTATTGGTAGCTCTACCTCCGGCACACATTCCACGACGCTGCACCTAAATGCATTTCGGGGAGTACGAGCTATCTCCTGGTTTGATTGGCCTTTCACCCCTACCCACAGGTCATCCGAAAACTTTTCAACGTTTACCGGTTCGGTCCTCCATTCCGAGACTATCGGAACTTCAACCTGCCCATGGGTAGATCACCAGGTTTCGCGTCTACCCCCTCTACCTCTATTCGCCCTATTCAGACTCGCTTTCGCTACGCCTCCGGTGCTTCAAAACACCTTAAACTCGGTAGAGAGGAGTAACTCGTAGGCTCATTATGCAAAAGGCACGCCGTCACTAAACCCCGAGGGGTCAGCTCCGACCGCTTGTAGGCGCACGGTTGCAGGGTCTTTTCACTCCGCTTCTCGCGGTTCTTTTCACCTTTCCCTCACGGTACTGGTTCACTATCGGTCTCTCAGGAGTATTTAGCCTTACGGGATGGTGCCCGCAAATTCAGACAGGGTTTCTCCGGCCCCGCCCTACTCAGGATACGCGTCATGTGCACTCTACTTCCTGTACGGGACTTTCACCCTCTCCGGTCAGCTTTTCCAAAACTGTTCCAGTT
>NZ_CAKLPZ010000010.1 GCF_923081025.1 Neolewinella maritima
CAACTCCATTAAGCTAAGCTCTTCCCTACTATACTGGAGCCTTGACCACGGTTGCTTAGCGGCTACTCTTGCGTTGCGGTAGCTTAGAAAGTAACTTTAGGGCATAGTGCCCCCGCCCGGCCGTCAGGCGGCTCGTGCCGTGACCTGCTGCCTTGGTAGTCCACTAGAGTGCTGAGCGATAGTTAGGTTCATAAACATGTCGGTCCTGGCTGCGCATGATCCGTCTTAGTCGAACACGGCTCGGGCGGGGCCTATCGGGTTCCAGGTGGTGGACCAGTTCGTCCAGCAGGACCTTGGTGCGGGCGCGCCAACGCCGCACGCCATCCAGGAAGAGGGTGGGTAGCCACCGCTTGATCAGTCCGGCGGTCACGTTGCGGTTGATCCGATAGCTGTACATACGGTGTTTGGTGCGGGCCTGCTTGACCAGCTCCCGGTCTAGCAGACAGGCGCTCTGTACGTTATAAAACCAGAAGGTCGACCATAAGTCCTGCTCCACGCCGGGTTGGGTGTAGGCGGAAGTAAGCGCTAGTTGGAGAAAGGACTTCAGGTGAGAGATGCCCGTCTCCACCCCCCAGCGCAGGCCATAGAGCTCCCCGATACGCCGGTGGTGGAAGCGGCGGCGGTGCATCAGCGTGGTCAGAAGTACCTCTACCTCTCCGGTAGGCAGATCGACGCGCACCAGGCGGAGCTCCAGGGGGTGACGCTCCTCAGGGCGGAGTCCTAACTGTCGCAGCGTACGTAGGGCTCGCCCCAGCAGCGGGACAGTGATGAGCCGGTCGGGCTGACCACTGCGGACGAAGTCTACGACTTCGGGACTCATACTCACGGGGAGGCGGATGATGCAATCGGAACCGTGGCGGCGGTGCAGGAAGGGCAACCCGTAGCCGGCGTATCCGCGGTCGTAGATATAGATAGCCCGCTGGGGCAGGTGCTCGACATTGGGATAAGCGTGACGGATCTCGCCGCTGTGCTGAGTATGCAGGTCCGCCCGGAGGATGATGCGGTTGAGCAGATCGTAGGTCAGCAGGATACGAGTGGAGGGCACCTTGTCGTGCTGGTTCTGATGAAAGCCAAAGGCCTGGCCGATCCAGTGCTCGCGGGGTAGGGTCTGCCCGGTGCCGTCCACGGCAAACAGAAGGTGGGAGCGCCAGCGGCGGGCGTGGCGGAAGCAAGTGTAAAAGTCTTGGACCGAGCGGTAGAAGAAATCGCGGAAGAAGGCCGGGCGGATGGCCCGCCGGCGCTGCGCAAAAGCCGACTTAGTGACCGGGGCCCGGCCGAGGGAGCCGAAGAAGTCGTGCAGTTCCACGGCGGTGGACTTACGGACCAGCTGCAGGATGAAGGCTACGGTGCGGCGGAAGGTCAGGGGGCTGGAGCGAGTGAAGTGCCGGTGGGGCTCGACGATATACTGCGCGCGTTGGGCCTCCGTGGTGAGGTCAGGGAAGCTGCGCAGAAGAGTCAGAAAGCGAGTCAGGGCGCGGGTCATGCTCCTAAGTTCGGCAGCAGACTAATGCCGTCAAATGCTTAGCTTAATGGCCGTGAACA
>NZ_CAKLPZ010000011.1 GCF_923081025.1 Neolewinella maritima
ATGGTGCCCGCAAATTCAGACAGGGTTTCTCCGGCCCCGCCCTACTCAGGATACGCGTCATGTGCACTCTACTTCCTGTACGGGACTTTCACCCTCTCCGGTCAGCTTTTCCAAAACTGTTCCAGTTACACAGTACACAATTATACACGTCCTACAACCCCACTACGACGTATCGTAATGGTTTGGGCTGTTCCGCGTTCGCTCGCCACTACTTGCGGAATCATTAAATTATTTTCTCCTCCTCCGGGTACTTAGATGTTTCAGTTCCCCGGGTTACCTCTCCCTTACGGAAGTACTAGATCTTCAATCTAGTGGGTTGCCCCATTCGGACATCTAGGAATTAACGGTCGTTTGCACCTCCTCCTAGCTTTTCGCAGCTTACCACGTCCTTCATCGTCTCTGAGAGCCTAGGCATTCCCCGTACGCCCTTCGTTCACTTCCTATTCTTCACGCCGCTAACCCCCTCTTCCTCCGGAGAGGGGTTGGGGAGAGGACGCAGTTTCTTAGAAACCGAAACGAATTAAAATCGTAACGTTAAATCTTGCCTAAAACTAATGAGTATTATATCCAACAGACGCTTGAGAAATAAAATTGAATTTCTCGCAACGGACTCGTCATGTGATCGAATCACTAACAATTATCCGTAAAAATTTCTGTTGCTCTCTTATCCAAACTTGTCAAAGATCGTCTGCCGTCCCGTAATGCAATTTCCGTTGGGCGATAGCAGGTCAGGCTAATGATCCGCTATTGGCCCACAGAAGGGACGATAGTGTTGATAACTCCGGAATCGAACCGAACTGGCACCTCCATCGAGGGCCACGCACCATGCGTGTATCATATATGTATGACCGAGGTCACATCAAATGGCAGGTAAATAAAATGAAGCATATTCCCGGTGAGGAGAACAGCTACATCCTGGGTGGAGGATATCGTCCCGATAGCAATCGAGAGAACCGATGACCTCCTGAATGCAAATCAGCCCCGATAGCTATCGGGGTAGCCTGATGAGCTACTGGAGTTAAATGCATACTACCATTGTAGTACGCTACTTGGGTGGAGGATATCGGAGTCGAACCGATGACCTCCTGAATGCAAATCAGGTGCTCTAGCCAGCTGAGCTAATCCCCCAGGTATGGTAGTCCCGGGCAGACTTGAACTGCCGACCTCTACATTATCAGTGTAGCGCTCTAACCAGCTGAGCTACGGGACTGTGGTTAGTGCGGACTTCACCATTGTGAAGCGCCGTGGCTTTTAAATTAACATCAAGGCAGGCGAGTCGGCCGTAGTATCAACTACTACTACCAGAACCCTTAGGCGTCGAATGTGATGCAGAAGCAGACAAACCGTCTACTTCGTACGTGCGTCACTTGGTTGCTACAGCACTACTGTATTTGATACAGCACCATACTCCGTCTTAAGTCGTCTCGAAAAGGAGGTATTCCAGCCGCACCTTCCGGTACGGCTACCTTGTTACGACTTAACCCCAGTTACCGATTTTACCCTAGGT
>NZ_CAKLPZ010000012.1 GCF_923081025.1 Neolewinella maritima
ACCTAGGGTAAAATCGGTAACTGGGGTTAAGTCGTAACAAGGTAGCCGTACCGGAAGGTGCGGCTGGAATACCTCCTTTTCGAGACGACTTAAGACGGAGTATGGTGCTGTATCAAATACAGTAGTGTCGTAGTAATAAGTAATGTGGCGGTAGATCCGGACGGTTCGTCCGAGCTACCGCATATTCGAGCCCGTTCTATACGCGTTAATCTTTGCCTGCCTTGATGTTAATTTAATACGGTACATCCTATATATGTACCCACAGCGACGGTTCCGACCGTTTGGCTGTATTGATACACGCATGGTGCGTGGCCCTCGATGGAGGCGCCAGTTCGGTTCGATTCCGGAGCTATCAACACTATCGTCCCTTTCGTGGGCCAATAGCGGATCATTAGCCTGACCTGCTATCGCCCAACGGAAATTGTATTACGGGACGGCAGACGATCTTTGACAAGTTTGGATAAGAGAGCAACAGAAATTTTTACGGATAATTGTTAGTGATTCGATCACATGACGAGTCCGTTGCGAGAAATTCAATTTTATTTCTCAAGC